>NZ_CP109566.1:4800000-8870139 GCF_045040005.1 Nocardia sp. NBC_01377 | reverse complement strand
CAGGAACAGTTTTCATCGATGCGGTATCGACGTAACCTGCCGGGAACGTCAGTCGGTGCCACCCACGCGCTGGACGAGGCCGCCCAGCGACTGGAGCTGCTCCACGAAATTCGGGTAACCACGGTCGATATGGAAGACGTCGTGCACTTCGGTCACTCCGTCGGCCACCAGGCCGGCGAGCACGAGGCCCGCGCCCGCGCGGATGTCGGAGGACCACACGGGAGCGCTGGACAGTCGCGGAATTCCGCGGACGACGGCGTGGTGTCCGTCGGTACGCGCGTCGGCGCCGAGGCGGATCATCTCCTCCACGAAACGGAACCGCGCCTCGAAAATATTCTCGGTGATCATCGAGGTGCCGTCGGCGATCGCCGCAAGGCCGATCGCCATCGGCTGGAGATCGGTCGGGAATCCGGGGAACGGCAGGGTCGAGAAGTTGACCGCGCGCGGACGCTCCGGTTGCACCACACGGAAGCCGTCGACGTCGAAGGAGATGCGCGCGCCCGCCGAGCGCAGTTTGTCGAGCACCAGGGACAGGTGTTTCGGGTTGATCCCGGTGACCTTCACATCGCCCATGGTCATCGATGCGGCGATCCCCCACGTCGCCGCGACGATGCGATCGCCGATGACACGGTGGTCGGTCGGCGACAAGCGCTCGACCCCCTGGATGGTCAGCACCGAAGTACCCGCGCCGCTGACCCGGGCGCCCATCTGTACGAGCATGTTGCAGAGGTCGACGATGTCGGGTTCGCGCGCCGCGTTGTCGATGACGGTCTCCCCCTCGGCGAGTACCGCCGCCATGAGGATGTTCTCCGTCGCGCCGACCGAGGGGAAATCCAGCCGGATCCGCGCGCCCTGCAATTCGTCGGCGCGCGCGACGACGCAACCGTGCTCGATTTCGCTGGTCGCGCCGAGCAGTCGCAGGCCCGCCTGGTGCATGTCGAGTGGACGCGAACCGATCGCGTCGCCACCGGGCAGCGCGACAACGGCGCGCTTACACCGCGCCATCAGCGGTCCGAGGACGCAGACCGAGGCGCGGAACTGGGTCACCGCGGGGAAATCCGCGTGGTACTTCGGCTCGGCCGGGGTGTTGATGGTCACCACGGAACGATCGCCGGGCGACTCGTCGGCGATGGTCACCTCGCAGCCGAGTCCGCGCAGCACCTCGGCCATCAGCGGCACGTCGAGGATGTCGGGGCAGTTGGTGATCCTCGAGGTCCCCTCCGCCAATAGGGCAGCAGCCATCAGCTTGAGGACGCTGTTCTTAGCGCCTCCCACTGCGACTTCGCCGACGAGCCTGTTGCCCCCGGTGACCAGAAACCGTTCGCTCACACCGGCTAGCTTATCCATCGTCGGCGGGAGATACGCGCGTGTACGCGATCCCGGTACACCGACGGACAGGTCGGTTGTCTGATTCGTCCCGAAGTCCTCGCGCGGCGGAGATCGGAATCCGCTCTCACTTCCAGCCGGGTCGTACACCACGGTACGATCCGCTCGTGCGGTACGACGCGGCCTCGGGTGACCGCCTCGACGGTGGACTGAACTCGACACTTCGGGAATGCCAGACCGATTGATCCGGGGTGATCAGGTGCTCGGCGTGTCCGGCCGCGCCTCGCTCCCTGTCATCACCGGGACGACGTGGCACGTCGATGGCATCGATCGATGACATGCCGAGGGAGGATTTCGCCGGCCTCCTGCGAGGCACGCACGATCGGCGGGTTGAAACCTATTGGTTCGCAACTTGTTCGACCCGGACGGTAGGGCATGCGGGTCGGCACGGATCGGCGGACGAACGCGGCACCGCGGGACTCCTCCCCCTCACACCGGGCCCGCACGGCGCCGCGAACCACGACGAACGCGGGGCCGCGGGGCCGCGGGGCCTCCGCCTCCATCAGACCGGGCGGCACGGCACCTACAGCGCCGCGAACCACGCCGTACGACGCGGTATCACTGATCCTTCTTACCGCCGCCGGGCTTCCACAGAATGTCACCCTCGGGGTTGGTGACCCGGCTCAGGATGAACAGCAGGTCGGACAGGCGATTGAGATATTTCGCGGGCAGGACGGCGGTGTCTTCGGGGTGAGCCGCGACCGCGGCCCATGCCGACCGCTCCGCCCGACGCGCCACGGTGCGCGCGGTGTGCAGTAGCGCGGCCAGCGGGGTGCCGCCGGGAAGGATGAACGAATTCAGCGGCGCCAGTTCGGCATTGAACTCGTCGCACCAGCCTTCGAGCCGATCGATGTAGTCCTGGGCTATCCGCAGCGGCGGGTACTTCGGCTCGGCGACCACCGGGGTCGACAGATCGGCGCCCGCGTCGAAGAGATCGTTCTGTACCTGCCGCAGCACCCCGAGCAATGCGGGATCGGGCTGTCCGAGCGCGATCGCGACGCCGAGCGCCGCGTTGGCCTCGTCGCAGTCGGCGTAGGCGACCAGTCGCGGATCGGTTTTGTCGACCCGGGAGAAATCGCTCAGGCCCGTGGTCCCGTCGTCACCGGTCCTGGTGTAGATCCGAGTCAGGTGCACACTCATGCGGCTGTCCGCCTCTCCGCGTGTTCTCGCCGGTCGCGACGCTGCCTGCCGGGGTTCCCGGCGACGAGAGTCCGCGCGGTCGAATTCGGTCGTTGCGCTCCCGAGCGTAACGCCGGGCGGCTACATCCCCGGCATGCGGCGGGTGCGGTCCGACGGTCGGGATTCGACCCAGGAGAGAAAGGCCGCGCGCGCGCCGCGATCGAGGGCGAGCTCGTAATCGCCGTCGGCGTCGGCGACCGCGGTGACGATGATGTCTTCGGTCATGATGTCGTATTCGTCGCCGACCGGACCCCGACGGTCACCGATCTCGATGCCACGTCGTCGAATGGTGGAATCGGGGCCGAGTCGCAGACTCGTGAGTTTGTAGAAGACGAGGCGATCCTCGTCGTATCGGATCAGACCGTGCCGCCAGCCCTGGCCCCCCTGTGCGGGCAGTACCCGCAGCAGCGCGGCCGTGCCGCCGCGGCGCAACATGACGAGCCGGTAGACGGATATCAGGGCGAGTGCGACCAGCACCGACACCAGAATGATCAGAACAACCATCCCGGTCTGCAATGCTGTTCGTCCCTTCTCGACGGCCGTTCACGAGCCCCGCCGGATACCCTGCCGATTCGATATTCAAACACGAGTGTACAAACGGCCGAACAGGTGGGGCTGGATGCCCCGAATACCGTTGTCGGCGGCGAAGATATCTTCGCCGCCGACAATCGGATCTATGGAGAGCTGTTCACGAACCAGAGGGTCTCAGAGCTGTGCGACCTTCTCGACCGCGCGCACCTGAGCCTGGGCCACCTTCTGGTCTTCGTCGGTGGCCGCCGCGTCGGCGAGCACCTTGCGGGCCGCCTCCACGTCGACCTCACCCGCGAATTCAGCGGATTCGGCCAGGATCCGTACGGACGTGGCGGTGACCGAGAAGAAGCCACCGTGCACCGCCGCGACGATCCGCTCGCCCTCGACAGGAACGATGTTCACGATGCCACCCTCGACCAGCTGGCCGAGCAGCGGTTCGTGGCCCGCCATGATGCCGACCTGGCCCTCGGTCGTCTGGGCGCTGACGAACGACGCCTGACCGGACCAGAGCCGACGCTCGACGGCGACGAGATCTACTGACATTTCGGCCATGGGTGACTACTTCCCGGCGATCTTCTTGGCGGCCGCCTCGACGTCGTCGAGACCACCGCAGGAGTTGAACGCCTGCTCCGGGAAGTGGTCGAACTCGCCCTTGCAGACGCGGTCGAAGTCATCGATGGTCTGCTCCAGCGGAACCACCGAGCCCACCTGACCGGTGAACTTCTCGGCCACGATGAAGTTCTGGCCGAGGAACTTCTCCAGGCGACGGGCGCGACCGACGAGGACCTTGTCCTCTTCGGAGAGCTCGTCCATGCCGAGGATGGCGATGATGTCCTGCAGTTCCTTGTACTTCTGCAGGATCCGCTTGACCTCGTTGGCCACCGCGAAGTGCCGATCGCCGACGATCGAGGCCTCGAGGATACGAGAAGTCGAGGTCAGCGGGTCGACGGCGGGGTAGATGCCCTTCTGCGAGATCGGGCGGGAAAGCTCGGTCGTCGCGTCCAAGTGGGCGAAGGTGGTCGCCGGGGCCGGGTCGGTGTAGTCGTCGGCGGGCACGTAGATGGCCTGCAACGAGGTGATCGACCGACCACGGGTCGAGGTGATGCGCTCCTGGAGCTCACCCATCTCGTCGGCCAGCGTGGGCTGGTAACCGACGGCGGAGGGCATGCGGCCGAGCAGCGTCGACACCTCGGAACCGGCCTGGGTGAACCGGAAGATGTTGTCGATGAACAGCAGCACGTCCTGGTGCTGCACGTCGCGGAAGTACTCGGCCATCGTGAGCGCTGAGAGAGCCACCCTCATACGGGTGCCCGGCGGCTCGTCCATCTGGCCGAAGACGAGGGCGGTGTCCTGGAGGACGCCCATCTCTTCCATTTCCAGGTGCAGGTCGGTGCCCTCACGGGTGCGCTCGCCGACGCCGGCGAATACCGACGTGCCGGAGAACTCACGCGCGATACGGGTGATCATCTCCTGGATCAGCACGGTCTTGCCGACACCGGCGCCACCGAACAGACCGATCTTGCCGCCCTTGACGTACGGGGTCAGCAGGTCGATGACCTTGATACCGGTCTCGAGCAGCTCGGTCTTGCCTTCGAGCTGATCGAAGCTCGGGGGCTTGCGGTGGATGCCCCACTGCTCGCCGTCGCGGCCGAGCCCCGGGGTGTCGAGGCAGTCGCCGAGCGCGTTGAACACGTGACCCTTGACGACGTCACCGACGGGCACCGAGATCGGCTTGCCGGTGTCGGAGACGGACGCGCCGCGGACCAGGCCGTCGGTCGGCTGCATCGAGATGGTGCGCACGATGCCGTCGCCGAGGTGCTGGGCGACCTCGAGGGTCAGGGTCTTGGCGACCGAGGTCAGCGTGATCTCGGCGTGCAGAGCGTTGAACAGCTCGGGGATCGCGCCACGCGGGAACTCGACGTCCACGACGGGGCCGATGACCCGGACGACGCGGCCTGCGGCTGCGCCGGTCCGGCTCGTGTTGTCTTGAGTGACAGCTGCGGTCATTTGGATTGGTTCTCTCTGTGTCGATTTGCGGCATGCACCGGCCCTGCGTGGTTACGCAAGCCGCCGCGTTCGGGCCAGTTGTTCATGCCGCGGCGCTTAGTCGCGGTCCGAGCTCGACGCCAGCGCGTTCACGCCGCCGACGATTTCGCTGATTTCCTGCGTGATCTGGGCCTGACGGACCGAGTTCGCCTCGCGCTGAAGCACACTGGCGAGTTCGTTCGCGTTGTCGGTGGCCGCCTTCATTGCGGTGCGCCGAGCCGCGGACTCGGATGCCGCTGCCTCGAGCAACGACGCGTAGATACGCGTGTTGACGTACTTGGGCAGCAGAGCCGCCAGCAGTACGTCGGCGTCGGGCTCGAATTCGTACTGCGCCGAGATCTGCGCGGTCGGCGAGTCGGACAAGCTGTCCTCGCCGAGGTCGAAGTTCTCGTCGACGAAACTCACCTGGATCGGGGCGAGCCTGCGCACCTCGGGGGTCTGGGTCAGCATCGAGACGAAACGGGTGTACACGATGTGCAACTCGTCGACGCCCGCGATATTGCCGCTGCCGTCCGGATTCGGAACCTCGTTCTCGGAGCCCGCCATGAAGCTCTCGACCAGGTGCGCGCACGCGGCCGAGGCATCGCTGTACTTGGGCTGCTGCGAGAACCCGGCCCACGAGCCGATCAGATCCCGGCCGCGGAAGGTGTAGTACGTCACACCCTTCTTGCCCATCACGTACAGCACCGGCTCTTTGCCCTCGCCGCGCAGCGTGGTCATCAGCTCTTCGGCGCGCCGGAGCACGTTCGAGTTGTAACCACCGGCCATACCGCTGTCACTGGTGATGACCAGGACGGCGGCACGGCGCGCGTTCGGACGTTCGGTGAGCAGCGGGTGCGACAGATTCTGCGACGCGCTCGCCAGTTCCCCGAGAACCTTGGTGATCTCCTCCGCGTACGGCTTCGCCGCCGCGACCCTGGCCTGCGCCTTGGAGATTCGCGAGGTCGCGATCAGCTCCTGGGCCTTGGTGATCTTCTTGATCGAATTCACACCACGAATGCGGGAGCGCAATTCACGCAAATTTGCCACGGTTCACACTCCCTTCATTCGCACGGGCGGCCTGGGCGGGCACGACCGGGCGACGCGTGACGTCGCCCCCGTGCCCGCTCGTGCCGCAGATCGGAAAAAGCATCGCTGATCCGCGCTTACTTCTCGACGTGCTTACGGGTGACCGACAGCGACTCGACCTCTTCGTGGTCCAGTTCGCCCGCTTCGGCTTCGTTCACCACGCGGCTGCCATCGGAAGCGAGGAAGCCCTGCTTGAACTTGTCGGTCGCCGCCTTGATGGCGTCGGCCGCGTCACCGGTGAGCACCTTGCCGCCTTCGATGGACACGAAGGCGTCGGCCGCGTCGCGGTGCAGGTCCTCGATCAGCTCCGCGTTGAAGCGGCGGATGTCGGCGACCGGAACCGAGTCGTAGTAGCCGGCGTCGACCAGGTAGATCGAGACGATCTGGTCCTCGACCGCGACCGGCGAGTACTGATCCTGCTTGAGCAGCTCGACCCAGCGGGCGCCACGCTCGAGCTGCGCCAGCGACGCGGCGTCGAGGTCCGAGGCGAAGGCGGAGAACGCCTCCAGCTCGCGGAACTGCGCCATTTCCAGACGCAGCGAACCGGCGACCTTCTTCATGCCCTTGGTCTGGGCGGCGCCACCGACGCGGGAGACCGAGGTACCGACGTTGATCGCCGGGCGGACACCCTTGTTGAACAGGTCGGACTCGAGGAAGACCTGGCCGTCGGTGATGGAGATGACGTTGGTCGGGATGAAGGCCGAGATGTCGTTGGCCTTGGTCTCGATGATCGGCAGACCGGTCATCGAGCCCGCGCCCAGCGCGTCGGACAGCTTCGCGCAGCGCTCGAGCAGGCGCGAGTGCAGGTAGAAGACGTCACCCGGGTACGCCTCGCGGCCCGGCGGGCGACGCAGCAGCAGCGAGATGGCGCGGTACGCCTCGGCCTGCTTGGTCAGATCGTCGAACACGATGAGGACGTGCTTGCCCTGGTACATCCAGTGCTGGCCCAGGGCCGAACCGGTGTAGGGCGCGAGCCACTTGAAGCCGGCGGAATCGGACGCGGGCGCGGCGACGATGGTGGTGTATTCCATCGCACCTCGGGCCTCCAGCGCGGACTTGACGCCCGCGATGGTGGAACCCTTCTGACCGATGGCGACGTAGATGCAGCGCACCTGCTTGGCCGGGTCGCCCGAATCCCAGTTCGCCTTCTGCGCCAGGATCGCGTCGATGGTGACCGCGGTCTTGCCGGTCTTGCGGTCGCCGATGATCAGCTGACGCTGGCCACGGCCGATCGCGGTCAGCGCGTCGATGGCGGTGATGCCGGTGGCCAGCGGCTCCTCGACCGGCTGACGCTCCAGCACGCTCGCGGCCTGCAGTTCCAGCACGCGCTGCTCTTCGGCCTCGATGTCGCCGAGCCCGTCGATCGGCTGGCCGAGCGGGTTCACCACGCGACCGAGGAACTTGTCGCCGACCGGGACCGAGAGCACGTCACCGGTACGGCGAACCTGCTGGCCCTCTTCGATCTGGGCGTACTCGCCGAGGATGACCGCACCGATCTCGCGGTCCTCCAGGTTGAGCGCCACGCCGAGCACGCCACCCGGGAATTCGAGCAGCTCGTTGGCCATCGCCGAGGGCAGGCCGGAAACGTGCGCGATGCCGTCGCTGGTGTCGGTGACCACACCGACTTCTTCGATGGAGGTCTCGGGGGTGTAGCTCTGTGTGTAGCTCTCGATCGCGCTACGGATCTCGTCGGAGGAGATCGTCAGCTCCGCCATGTTCTTCCTGCTCTCGCTGTGTGGGTCTCGAATGTCGGTTGGTGGTGCGCTGCGGGACTCAGGCGAGTTCGCGACGCAGCCGCTCCAGTCGGCCGATGGCACTGCCGTCGATCACGTCGTCACCGACGCGGACGACGAGGCCACTGAGCAGACTCGGGTCGACCTGCACGTGCACCGTGACCGGCTTGCCGTAGATGCGCCCCAGGGAGGCGGCGAGCCGCTCCCGCTGCTGCGTCGTCAGGGCGACCGCGGCGTGCGCGTGCGCGACGATCTGATCGCGACGGCCCGCTGCCAGGTCGGCCAACTCGTCGAAGGACGTGTCGATGCCGCCGCGCTGCCGGGTCACCACCTGTTCGGCCAGTGTGAGGGTGATGGGCTCGACCTTGCCGGTCAGCAGTCCCGCGAGCAGTTCGCGCTTGGCCGATGCGGGCTTCGCACGATCCGACAGCGCCTGCTCCAGATCCGGGTTGTCGCTGACGATCCGGCCGAGCCGGAACAACTCGTCCTCGACCGCGTCGAGCCGGCCGCTGTCGGCCGCTGACTCCAGCAGTGCCTCCTGGCCGAGCAACACCAGGGTGTCGACCAGATCGGCGGTACGGGACCAGTCCTGTGCCACCGCGGTGGTCAACACCGCCTGCGTGGCGGGGCTGACCTTGCCGCCGAAGACCCGCTCGCTCAGCTCGGCGCGCGCCGAGCCCTGTACCGACACGTCCGCGAGCGCAACACGCAGCGAACGCTGATCGTCCAGCACGGCGACAACGGCGAACAGTTCCGAGCCCGTGGTGGCGGCGACACCGTTGCTTCCGGTCAGAGCGGCCCGAAGCGCCTCCCGCGACCGGGCGCTTGCCTCGCGGCTCGCTGCGTACATGCTTCTCACTTTCGCGTCGTTACCTTCCGACCCCGATGCCGGCATCGGTGTCGTCGAGTTCGGCAAGGAACCGCTCGATCGACGCCGACTGCTTGGCTTCGTCCGAAACCGACTGTCCGATGATCTTCTCGGCCAGGTCGACGGCCGTACGGCCGACTTCGGAACGCAGCTCGGTCAGGATCTGCTGGCGCTGGGCTTCCAGCTGGCTGTGACCGGCGGCGACGATGCGGTCGCTCTCGGCCTGGGCCTCCGTGCGCATCTGCGCGAGGATCTGCTGGCCCTGGGTGCGGGCATCCTCACGGATACGCGCGGCCTCGAGGCGGGCGTCGGCCAACTGCTGCTGGTACTGCTGCAGCGTGACCTGGGCCTCTACCTGCGCGGCCTCGGCGCGGGCGATTCCGCCCTCGATCTTGTCCGTACGCTCGTCGAGCACCTTGGTCAGGCGCGGGACGACGTACTTGTAGAAAGCGAACGCGATGATCGCGACGCAGACCACCGACCAGACGATGTCGTACACCTCGGGGATGAGGGGATTGACATCCTCACCCTCCGACGCGGCGAGCAAACTGTACTGGTACATCGGAATCAGAAAATGAAGCCGGCGACGAGACCGATCAGCGCCAGCGCCTCGGTGAACGCGATACCGAGGAACATGTTGGTGCGGATCGTGCCCTGCAGCTCGGGCTGGCGGGCGATGCCTTCGATGGCCTTACCGACGACGATGCCCACACCGATGCCGGGGCCGATGGCCGCCAGACCGTAGCCGATGGCGCCGAAGCCCTTGAACGTCGATTCGGAGGTAGCAGCTTCCTGGGCCAGGTACGCGAGGCTCATGAGTGTTCCATTCCCTTTCTGTTGCTCACCGGCCGGTCGGCACGGTGTAGCAGGTTTGGCAGTTAGTTGGTTCGGGTCGGTCAGTGGTCGTCGGCGTGCTGCGCGAGACCGATGTAGACGGCGGTCAGCAGCGAGAACACGTAGGCCTGCAAGAAGATGACCAGGATCTCGAACAGCGTGAATCCCAATCCGGCGAGCAGCGAGAACGGCGAGAACACCTTCATCCAGGCGGCGGCGTCGAAGAGGAAGAACCAGGTGGCGCTGAAGAACAGCACCAGCATGATGTGGCCGGCCAGCATATTGGCCATGAGTCGGACGGTCAGCGTGAAAGGACGCAGGATGAAGGTCGAGACGAACTCGATCGGGATCAGCAGTACGTGCAGCGCGGGCGGCACATTCGGCACCACGATGCTGCTGCGCATGTACTTGCGGAATCCGTACTTCTTGATACCCACGTAGTTGAACGCGACATAGGCGACGACTGCCAGCACCAGCGGCATACCGATTCGGGCGTTCGACGAGATGTTCAAACCCGGAACGATGCCGGAGAAGTTCAGAAAGAGGACCGTGAAGAAGATGGTCGCGATCAAGGGGAAGAACTTGCGACCGGTTTCCTTACCGAGGATCTCGTCGCAAATCTGTTCCTTGACGAAGACAAGTCCGGTCTCGGCGACATTCTGGATACCGCGCGGAATGAGCTTCGGCGAGCGGAATGCCAGCAGCATGAAGCCGACCAGAACCGCCGTCATCAGCAACCGAATCAGCATCAACCGATCGAGTTCGAACGGTGTTCCCTCGAACAGCACAGCTGGAGGGAAGAAGTCGGTAAGCGACGGCGCGTGGAACTCGCCCGCCAGAGTGGTGACGCTCAGCGTTCTCTCCCGTGTTCGGGCCGCGGGTACGTTCATTCCCGCGGTTCGATCGGACATTGACGATCAATTGGGTCGACTCAGGTCGGCTCGAAATTCGTCAGCAGCTGCGCGGCAATACCCGCCCGGGCGTCTGTACGTGTGTCGGCGACGTTCGTCGACATGCAGAACCGGAACCCCTCGGAGCCCGGCACGGCAGTAAGCATAGCGGCACCGGGAGGGATCCGGTCGATCCCCCCTACTTGGTCGCTTGCTTACCAACACTTTACCAAGTTATCTACGACGCTGTGTAGGGGGGTGATGTTATTCGGGGGCGGGGTCCGGTTCTGGGTCTCCCGCGGGGGTCGTCACGTACGGAACCTTCTGGCGCAGAACACCGTAGGTCTCGGCCCCGAGGACGATCAGCAGCGCGCCGATCACGGTGAGGAACAGCGCGGTGCGGTTGTAGAAGTCGAAGTTGTTCAGCACGCCGGCCACGATCAGCACGACGAGCACCTTGCCGACCCAGCTGACCAGCATCACAAGGCCCGCGGTACTCGGCGGCAGCTTCGCGCCGAAGAGGATCACGGCCGCCGTGGTGAGGATGAATCCGCCGCCGATGGCCGCGCCGAGCAGAGCGCCCCAGAGGCCCTCGACACCCGCGGTGGCGGTCGCGATGGCGACCGAGAGCACGATCAGCACCGCGAGGCCGATCAGGCCGTAACGCAGTGCCGCGCGCAGGGGCGCGTCGGGACCGGGGACAGGGGTCGGGGTGAAGCTCACGATCGGGCCTCGCTGACGGTCTTGACGGTCGCGTCTTTACTTGACGCCGTATTGTCGATCCGCTCGCTCACGTGGACCGACTTTACCCGTGCGGCTGCTGGTCGCCCGCGGGCTCCCCGCGTCGCATACCGGGAATAGCGGTCACCACCAGCGCGAAGACCAGCCCGCCCGCCATCAGCAGGACGACGAGCCGCCGGTCCATCAGTGAACTCCCGACCGCGCCGAACGCGAGCACGCCGACCCACAAATATATGAGCAGCACCACGCGACGATGCGAATGCCCGATCTGTAGTAAGCGATGATGCAAGTGCATTTTGTCCGGAGTCGAGAAACTGACCCCGGCACGGACGCGGCGCACGATCGCCAATACGAGATCGAGCACCGGAATGAACATCACGGCGCCGACCAGCAGCAGCGGTGAGAGCAGACCGACGATGTCGCGCGGGCCGAAACCCTGCAGCGGAATCCGGCCGGACGCACTCGTCGAGATCGCGGCCAGCACGAGACCGATCAACATCGATCCCGAATCGCCCATGAATATTCGGGCGGGCTGGAAATTGTGCGGAAGGAATCCCAGACAGGCGCCCGCCATCGCCGCGGCGAGCAGCGCGGGCGGATAGGTGTCGACCGAACCGCCCTGTTCGTTCATCAGACCCACGGCGAACACGAATACCGCGGCCGCGCATATCAACCCGAGTCCGGCCGCGAGGCCGTCGAGACCGTCGACGAAGTTCATCGCGTTGACGAGGGTGACGGTGACGGCGACCGTCACCAGACCACCCTGAAGGGCGTCGAGCGAAATCGTGGAATTGGTGAACGGGTTGTAGATGCTGTACCAGCTCAGACCCATCACGGCCATCACACCGGCCGCGGTGACCTGCCCGGCGAATTTGGTCAGCGCGTCCAGGCCCCATCGGTCGTCGACGATGCCGACGAGCACGATCAGCGTCGCCGCGACGAGTACCGCGGGGATATCCGGCGCGTAATCGAAACCCCTGCGCAGAGCGGGTAATTGGTGCGCGAACAACACCGCCGCGACCAGGCCGACGTACATGCCGACGCCGCCCATGCGCGGGACCGGCTTGACGTGGACGTCACGCTCACGCGGAACCGCGACCGCGCCGAAGGCGATCGCGAGCACCCGGATGCCGCCGGTGGCCAGGAATGTCACCGTCGCCGAGATCAACAGGACGAGCAGCAGCTCGCGCAACGGAACGATGGAACTCATTCGGCGGACCGCCCGATCACCCGTCGGTCCGTTCGGCGCTCGCGCATCGGTCGCCGCTCACCGCGTAGCGGCACTGGTCAACTCGTCGGGCGCCATGCCGAGCACTTCGGCGATCTTCTCGACCGGCACCGCGCCCTCGCGCAGGATGCGCGGCCGGTCCGCGGTGAGATCGACGATCGTGGAGGCGACGGCATGGTCGGAACGACCGCCGTCGAGGTACACCCCGATCAGATCGCCGAGCTGATCGCGGGCCTCGGGCGCGGTCTTGGCGGGGGGCTGCCCCGAGACATTGGCACTCGACACCGCGAGCGGCCCTACCTTGTCGAGCAGTTCCAGCGCGACCGGATGCAGCGGCATGCGCAGCATCACCGTTCCCCTGGTATCGCCGAGATCCCAGGCGAGCGAAGGCGCTTGCTCCACAACGAGACTCAGGCCACCCGGCCAGAAGGCCCGGATCAGTTCGCGGGCCTGCGGACGCACCGAGAACACCAGACCGTCGATGGTGTTCCACGATCCGACCAGAACCGGCACCGGCATATCGCGGCCGCGGCGCTTGGCGGCCAGCAACGAACTCACCGCGGCGGAATCGAACGCGTCGGCGGCGAGGCCGTACAACGTGTCGGTCGGCATCACCACGAGTCGCCCTGACTTCAGTGCACTGGTGGCCGCGGCCAGTCCGGCGGCACGCGAATCGGGATCCGCGCAGTCGTAGACGGTACTCACGGCCCCCATACTGTCACGCGACCCGGCGACGACTGGTATCAGGCCGTCGCGGCCTCGAACCCACCGTGTCGGTGATCGGTGCCACGTTCCACCGTTCTCGATCCAACGGAGCCGAATCATGCCGTTCGGCTCCACGAGCGAGCATCCGTGTCCGCGGGACGACCTCGACGTCTACGCCGCTTCGGTCTGCGACCGGATCACGCCCGATCGCCGGAAACCGCCCTGCGCGCGACGACGAACCGTGGACGGCCCGCGAGGTCGGGGTGTTCGATGACATCGGTGAACATCCCGACCTCGGCGTTCAGCAGGGCGGCCAGTGTCGAGCCGTTGGAATCGTCGTGTTCGATGGCCGTCGCACCGCCGGGACGCAGTAGCCGGGCGATGGTCGGGACCATGCCGCGGACCACGTCGAGCCCGTCGGTTCCGCCGAAGAGGGCGCGGTGCGGATCGTGGTCGACGACTTCCGGGTCGAGGACCGTGTCCTCGGGGATGTAGGGCGGGTTGGAGACGACCACGTCGACGCGGCCGTTCAATTCGGTGAGCAACGTCGGATCGGTGACGTCGGCGGCGTGCAGGACTATCGCGGTGTCACCGTCGGCGGCGCGGTCGTCGGCATTGCGACGCGCCCAAACCAGCGCGTCCGGGTCGAGTTCGACCGCGTGCACCCGCGCGTCGGGACGGGCGTGCGCGATGGCGAGCGCCAGAGCGCCCGAACCGGTGCACAGGTCGACGACGATCGGCGAATGATCGCGCGGCAGGGTCTCGAGAAATGCCAGCGCCCAGGCGAAAAGCAATTCGGTCTCCGGGCGGGGGACGAAAACACCCGGTCCCACCGCGAGGTCGATCTCTCCCATCGCCGCGACACCGGTCAGATGTTGCAGCGGAATGCGTCGCGCGCGACGTGCGACCAGTTCGCGGTACCGCTCGAGCTGCTCCGGTTCGATCAGCGGGACCAGTATCAGCCGGGTGCGCTGCACCCCGAGCAGATGCGCCGCCAGCAGTTCGGCATCCGTGCGGGGGCTGTGCACCCCGGCCTGCCGCAGGATCTCGGCGGCCTCGTCGACAGCCGGACGCAGCGCGATTCGTGTCATCGGCCGACACCCGCCTTTCCTCTCACATCGAACACGGAAAACGGCCACGCGTATCCGGGCACACCGTCGGCGTGGGCCGCGCGCACCGGCTCGGCACACCGTTCACACCGCATCGACGGCAGCGCGTGCTGACCGCCGACAAGCTCACCGCGTGGTCTTGCCTCGGCCGGAAGAAACTTCCGGTCACTCCCCCGACATGCGCGCTTCGCGATCCGCCTTCGCCAGGGCGTCGAGCAGCGCGTCGAGCTCACCGTCGAGGACGGTGTCGAGATTGTGCGCCTTGAAACCGATGCGGTGATCGGCGATCCGATTCTCCGGGAAGTTGTAGGTGCGGATGCGTTCGGAGCGATCGACGGTGCGGATCTGCCCGGCCCGGCCCGCGGCGGCCTCCTGATCGGCCTGTTCCTCGGCGAGGGCTTGCAGCCGGGCGGCGAGCACCTGCATGGCGCGGGCCTTGTTCTGCAACTGCGAACGCTCGTTCTGGCAGGTCACCACGATGCCGGAGGGCAGGTGGGTGATGCGGACCGCGGAGTCGGTGGTGTTGACGCCCTGACCGCCCTTACCCGAGGACCGGTACACGTCGATGCGCAGGTCGGTCTCGTCGATCTGCACCTCTTCGACCTCGTCGGGTTCGGGGTAGATCAGGACACCGGCCGCCGAGGTGTGGATCCGGCCCTGCGATTCGGTGACGGGCACCCGCTGCACGCGGTGCACACCGCCTTCGAATTTCAGGCGCGACCAGACGCCGTCGCGGGTAGCGTCACGGCTCTTGATGGACAGTGTCGCGTCCTTGTAGCCGCCGAGATCGGAGACGGTGACACCGAGGATCTCGACCTTCCAGCCGTGCCGCTCGGCGTAGCGCACGTACATGCGGGCCAGGTCGGAGGCGAACAGCGCGGATTCCTCGCCGCCTTCACCGGATTTCACTTCCAGCACCACGTCGTCGCCGTCGTGCGGGTCGCGCGGGGCCAGCAGATCGGCCAGCGTCTGTTCCAGCTCGACGACCTGGGCCTCCAGCTCGGGCACCTCGGCCGCGAAGGACGAATCGTCGGCGGCCAGTTCCTTGGCGGCCGCGAGATCGTCGCGGGCGGCGCTCAGTTTGCCGTGGGTCGCCATGACCGGCGCGAGTTCGGCGAAACGTTTGCCGACTCGGCGGGCCGCACCCGGATCGTTGTGCAGGGCCGGATCGGCCAGCTGCATCTCCAGACCCGCGTGCTCGGCCAGAATGTCATCGATCGCGGACGGCTGCGTCATGGTTGGGCTCCCTCTCAGATGTGCCCGGCGGCGAAGACCACGGCCACCGGGAATGCCGCTGCAAACGCACCGACGCCCGGCCTGCGATGCAGGACCGGGCGTCGGCGGGGAAGCTAGTTGGCGTCGGCTTCGGCTTCGGCCTTCTTGCCGGCGCGCTTGCCGTAGCGAGCCTCGAAGCGGGCGACACGGCCACCGGTGTCGAGGATCTTCTGCTTACCCGTGTAGAACGGATGGCACTGCGAGCAGACCTCGACGGTGATGTGTCCCGACTCCTTGGTGCTGCGAGTCTGGAAGGTATTACCGCAACCACAGACGACGGTGGTGTCGACGTAGGTGGGGTGGATTCCTGCCTTCATGGATGTCCTCTCGATATTGGTCGCCGGGTCGCCCACGAGTGTGAGCGTGAACCGGAACCGACTAGGCGGGATTGTCTGCGCGAACGCACAGACGCACGGCGATCCAGTATGCCAGAACCGTTCGTACGCTAGAGGAACACCCCCCGCCCACCGTTTGTTCCTGAACTTTTCCGCGTCCGGGCCGGAAATACCGAAAGGGCCCCGCGTACGCGAGGCCCTTTCGGTGTCGTTCGGTTATTCGTCCAGCGCGCCCGGTGCGGTCTTGCTGACCTGCATCAGGAACTCCAGGTTGTTCTTGGACTTCTTCAGTCGGTCGATCAGCAGATCGATCGCCTGGTGCGAGTCCAGTCCGGACAGCACGCGACGCAACTTGTGCAGCACCGCCGCCTCGTCCGGGTTGAGCAGCAACTCGTCCTTACGGGTACCGGACGGGTTGACATCCACCGCCGGGAACACCCGCCGTTCCGCGATCTTGCGGTCCAGCTTGAGCTCGGCGTTGCCGGTGCCCTTGAACTCCTCGAAGATCACCGTGTCACCGGTCGAACCGGTTTCCACCATCGCGGTAGCGATGATCGTCAGCGAGCCGCCGTTCTCGATATTGCGGGCCGCGCCGAGGAACCGCTTGGGCGGGTACAGCGCGGTCGAGTCGACACCACCGGAGAGGATACGACCCGAAGCGGGCGAGGAGTTGTTGTAAGCGCGGCCCAATCGGGTGATCGAGTCGAGCAGCACCACAACGTCTTTGCCCATTTCCACCAGGCGCTTGGCGCGCTCGATGGCGAGTTCGGCGACCGAGGTGTGATCCGCCGGCGGCCGGTCGAAGGTCGAGGCGATGACCTCACCCTTCACCGAACGCTGCATATCGGTGACCTCTTCCGGACGTTCGTCGACCAGCACGACCATGAGGTAGCACTCGGGGTTATTGGTCGCGATCGCGTTGGCGATGTCCTGCATGATCGTCGTCTTACCGGCCTTGGGCGGCGAGACGATGAGGGCGCGCTGGCCCTTACCGATCGGCATGATCAGGTCGATGACCCTGGTCGTCAGCTTGTTGGGCTGGGTTTCCAGGCGCAGTCGCTGATTCGGGTACAACGGGGTGAGCTTGCTGAACTCGGGACGACGCCTGGCCGCCTCGAGGTCACCGCCGTTGACGGTGTCCAGACGCACCAGCGGATCGAACTTCTGCCGCTGATTGCTCTGCTCACCGTCACGCGGGGCGCGCACCGCACCGGTGATCGCGTCACCGCGGCGCAGGCCGTTCTTGCGGACGAGATTCATCGACACGTAGACATCGTTCGGCCCGGCCAGGTAGCCCGAGGTGCGAACGAAGGCGTAGTTGTCCAGCACGTCGAGGATGCCCGCGACCGGCTGGAGCACGTCGTCGTCGCGAATCTCGAGCTCACGTGCCTCGCCGACGCTCGGGGCGCCTTCGCGGTCACGACCGCGACGACGTTCCCGGAACCGGCGTCCGCGACGTCCGCGACCGCCTTCTTCGTCGTCGCCGCCCCGGTCGGCACCGCGATTGCTCTCGCCACGCGGGCCCGCGCTGCCGTTCTGGTTGCGGTCACCCTGGCTGTTGCGATCGCTCTGGCCGCGCTCACCGCGATCGCGGTCGCCCTGATTGCGGTCACCCTGGTTGCGGTCGCCCTGGCTGTTGCGGTCGCCCTGGCTGCGCTCGCCACGATCGCGCTGCTCACCCTGGTTACGGTCACCCTGACCGCGCTCGCCCTGATTGCGCTCACGACGACGCTCGCCCTGGTCGCCGTCCTGCTTCGGCTCGTCACCGCGCGCGTCGGCAGATTCGCCACCGCCCGATCGAGCCTGGTCACGACCGCGACGCTGACGACCACGGCCGCGCTGCCCCGACTCGCGGCCGGAATCCTCGGAGGTCTCCGAAGACCCCACAGCACCCGCGGCGCCCGTGTCGGCCTTCGCGGTCTCGGCTCGGCCGTTGTCGGCCTTCACCTCGGTCTTGGGGGAATCGAGCTTGGGGGATTCGACCACTGCCGAATCGACCTGAGCGGATTTCGTCCGCGCGACCTCGGTCGCCTTCTCCTTCACCGGTGCGGACGCCTTCGCGGGAGCGGCTTCCTTGGCGGGCGGCGTCACATCGAGGGTCGCCTGCTCACCCTTCCCCTCGCCGCGCGCGGGCTTGTCCGACTTCGCCGGCTTTCCGGCTTGATTTTCCTTGATGGCGGCGATCAAATCGCCCTTGCGCATTCCGGAGGTGCCTCGGATACCGAGTTCCCCCGCGAGCGCGCGCAACTGCGGCAACAACATTCCAGTCAGCCCCGATCGTGCGACGTCGGTTTTTTCGCTCATCTTCGAAATCTGCCCGGAGTCACTTTCGCTGCCACCCGAGGAACTCGGGTTGGATTCCACCCCGGGGGTCGCGAGCAGGTCCGTATCTGTCACGGAAATCCTTTCCTTCCCTCGATTGCCGTGTGCTGTGTCGAGGGTTTCGTCCCGCAGTCCGGGCACCGTGCCGGACTCGGATGCCGTAAATCACCTGCCCCGCCGGACCGGCGGCTTCGCCACCGGATTATGAAAGGTGGGAGAGATCATTCCAGTTGCGCAGCTACGCAGCACCCCCATGGCCTGGAGGCTCGAGCCTGGAGCCTGCTGGAGCGATTGCCCTGATGAAGCACCGGCGTCTGATGCGCACGATGTACGGACTCGCCCAGGATAGCTGGCAACGGTAAGCATCGGCAAGACGGACTCGCCGTCAGCCGACTCGGACGCCCTCGGCGAGTCCCGGTTCGACCACCCGGAGCCCGTCCGCGACCGCGAGTCGGCGCAGATCAGCGGGGAATTCGCTGGTCCCGAGGGCCAGGATGGTCGGACCGGCGCCGGAGACGGTGGCGGCGATTCCCGCGGCCCGCAGCCTGGTGATCCAGGCCGTCGTCAGTGGCAGCGCGGGTGCGCGCTGGGTCTGATGCAATTTGTCGCAGGTCGCGGGCAGGAGCAGGTCGGGACGCTCGGTCAGCGCGACGACGGCCAGCGCCGCACGGCTCACATTGAAGGCCGCGTCGGCGTGTGGCACGGTCTCGGGCAGTAGACCGCGGGTGTGCGCGGTCGACGAACGCACCTCGGGGATGAGGACGACCGGGTGCAGCGACGCATGCGGATCGAGTCTCACCGCGCGGTAGATCCGGCTGTGATCCGGTACGTCCTCGCCTCCGGCGCCCGCTTCGGCGGCGGTTTCGGTCCAGGACACCACGATTCCGCCGAGCACGCTGGCCGCCGCGTTATCCGGGTGGCCTTCGAATTCCGAGGCCAACTGCACCAACCGGGCCGGGTCGGTGGCCAGTGCCGGATCGAGTCGGGCGGCGAGGGCACAGCCCGCGGCCAGTCCGCCGACCACGGCCGACGCCGAGGAACCGAGTCCGCGTGAATGCGGAATCACATTGCGGCACACCACATCGAGGCCGTCGGCCCAGACACCCGCCGATTCGAGACCGCGCTCGATCGCCCGCACCACCAGATGCGAAGGGCCCCACGGCACGTCGCCGGCGCCCTCACCCTCGACCCGGATCGTGAGACCGGATTCGGTGGTGCGCACCTCGATCTCGTCGTAGATGCCGAGTGCCATACCGAGCGAGTCGAATCCGGGACCCAGATTGGCCGTCGACGCGGGTACCCGCGCGGTGACCGAGAGCCCGACGGGCAGGGTCACGGCCACCACTTGACTGTCGCGCGAATTCAACTCAGGCCAGCTCGAGTTCGGCGGCGATGGCGACCGGATCGACCGGAATCGCTTGCACCTGCGGCATTCCCAACAGCGCGGTGTCGGGATCCTTCAGGCCGTTACCCGTGACGGTGCACACGATGGTCAGCCCGGTGCCGAGCCAGCCGTCCTTGTGCGCCGCGAGCACGCCCGCGACGCTCGCCGCGGACGCGGGTTCGACGAAAACGCCCTCCCGCGCCGCGACCAGGCGGTACGCCTCGAGGATCTCGTCGTCGGTGGCCGCCCGGAAAGCGCCGCCGGACTGTTCCTTGGCCTCGACCGCGCCGTTCCACGAGGCGGGCGCGCCGATCCGGATGGCGGTCGCGATGGTCTCGGGATTCGAGACCGGTGCGCCGTTGACCAGCGGCGCGGCCCCGGCCGCCTGCACGCCGAGCATGCGCGGCAGACCGGTGGTGATGTTGTCGGCGTAGTACTCGCGGTACCCGCGCCAGTAGGCGGTGATGTTGCCCGCGTTGCCGACGGGCAGCGCGTGCACGTCCGGCGCCCGACCGAGTACGTCGCAGATTTCGAACGAGGCGGTCTTCTGCCCCTCGATCCGCGCCGGGTTCACCGAATTCACCAGCCCGACCTCGGGAAAGTCCGAGGTCACCTTGCGGGCCAATTCGAGGCAGTCGTCGAAATTGCCGTCGACCTGGATGATCTTCGCGCCGAGCATGACCGCCTGGGCCAGTTTGCCCATCGCGATCTTGCCCTGCGGGATCAGTACCGCGCAGCTCATCCCGGCACGGGTGGCGTACGCCGCCGCCGATGCCGAGGTGTTGCCGGTGGACGCGCACAGCACCGCCTTCTGGCCGCGGTACTTGGCGTCGGTCATCGCCATCGTCATACCGCGGTCCTTGAAGGAACCGGTCGGATTCGCACCCTCGACCTTGAGGTACACCTCGCAGCCGGTCAGCTCGGACAGGTACGGCGCGGGCACCAAGGGGGTGCCGCCCTCGAACAGGGTCACCGGCTCCCAGTCGGCCGCACCCCGCAGACGATCGCGGTAGGCCGCGATCAAACCAGGCCAGCGCGAATGCACGCCGGCTTGCGGGGCGATCGCCTTCCCGCCCTGCTGCCCGATACCGGTACTCATTCCTCGGTGCCTTCCAATCTCAGAACGCTGGTCACATTGGTGACGGATGTCATCTCCGCGAGAGCGGCGACGGTATCCGCGAGCGCCGACTCCACCGCGTGATGGGTGACGACGACCAGGCGCGCACCCTCGCCGTGCCCTTCCTGGCGCACGGTGGAAATGCTGACGCCGTGGTTGGCGAATTCGCCCGCGACCTTCGCCAGGACCCCCGGGACATCTTCGACCTGGAGATTCACGTGGTAGCGAGTGGGCGTATCGCCGATCGGCGCGATCGGTAGCTCAGCATAAACCGATTCACCGGGGGCGCGGCCACCGAAGAATTTGTTCCTGGCCGCCATGACCAGATCGCCGAGTACCGCCGACGCGGTCGGAGCGCCGCCCGCGCCCTGACCATAGAACATGAGTCGTCCGGCGTTCTCCGCTTCCACCACGACCGCGTTGAACGCGCCGCTGACGGCGGCCAGCGGATGTTTGCGAGGAATGAGCGCCGGGTAGACGCGCACCGAGATGCGCTCCTTGCCGCCCTCGGCCGGGGTGGGCTCACCCGGTCCCGCGCCCACTCGCTCACAGATGGCGAGGAGCTTGACCGTGCAATTCACCGCCGAGGCCGTTTCCAGGTCCTCGGCGCTGATCTTCGAGATGCCCTCGCGGTAGACGTCGGCGGCGGTGACCCGGGTGTGGAAGGCCAGCGAGGCCAGGATCGCGGCCTTGGCCGCGGCGTCGTAACCCTCGACGTCGGCGGTCGGATCGGCTTCGGCGTAACCGAGGCGGGTGGCCTCGGCCAGCGTCGCCGAATAGTCGGCGCCGGTCTCGTCCATCGCGGAGAGGATGAAATTGGTGGTGCCGTTGACGATGCCGACGACACGGTTGACCCGATCGCCGGACAGCGACTGGATCAGCGGACGCACCACCGGGATCGCACCGGCGACGGCGGCCTCGAAGTAGAGGTCGGCGCGGTTGCGTTCGGCGGCCGCGGCGAGTTCGCCGGTGTAGTCGGCCAGCAACGCCTTGTTCGCGGTCACCACGGATTTGCCCGCGTTCAACGCGGCGAGGATGAGGCGGCGGGCCGGGTCGATACCGCCGACCACCTCGACCACGAGGTCGACGTCGTCGCGGGCGACGAGCGCGTCCGCGTCGGTGGTGAGCAGTTCGGCGGGCAGCCCGCGATCCTTGGCGAGATCGCGCACGGCGACACCGCGCAGCACCACCGGCGCGCCCACGCGCGAGCGCAGGTCCTCGGCGTGGTCGCGCAGAATCCGCACCACCTCGGTGCCGACATTGCCCATACCGAGGACAGCGACGCCGAGCGGTCGATCCGCTCCCCAGTTACCGTTCTTGGCCACTGCGGTCATGACTGTTGCACCTCCAGGCTGAGCAGATCTGCGACCGTTTCCCGGCGCAGGATCAGCCGCGGCTGCCCGTCACGGACGGCGACGACCGCCGGGCGGGTCAACTGGTTGTAGCGGCTGGACATCGAGTAGCAGTACGCGCCGGTGGCGGCCACCGCGATCAGGTCGCCCGGGCCGACATCGGCGGGCATCCAGGTGTCACGAATGACGATATCGCCGCTCTCGCAATGTTTTCCGACCACGCGCGCGACGACCGGCTGGGCCTCCGACGAGCGCGAGACCAGACGGCAATCGTAGTCCGCCTGATACAGCGCGGGGCGGATGTTGTCGCTCATGCCGCCGTCGACGCTGACGTAACGCCTGCGCAGTCCGCCGTCGAGGGAGACGTCTTTGGTGGTGCCGACCTCGTAGAGGGTGACCGTGCCTGGACCGGCGATGGCGCGACCCGGTTCGACCGCGATCTTCGGCGTCGGCAGGCCCGCGTAGGCGGCCTCCGCTTCGACGAGCCCGCGCAGTTTGGCCGCGAACTCGTCCAGCGGCGGCGGATTGTCGCTAGGCAGGTACGAAATACCCAGTCCCCCACCGAGATCCAGAATCGAGATCTGCGCGGTGCGTTCCGCGCCGAATTTGTCGATGGCGTCGCGCAGCAGGCCGAGCATGCGACGGGCCGCGATCTCGAATCCGTCGATCTCGAAGATCTGCGATCCGATATGGCTGTGCAGGCCGACCAGTCGCAGGTTCTTCGCCTCGAAGACCAGCGCGAGCGCCTCCATCGCGTCGCCGCCCGCGATCGAGAAACCGAACTTCTGATCCTCGTGCGCGGTCGAGATGTATTCGTGCGTATGGGCTTCCACGCCGACGGTGACGCGCACCAGCACGTCCTGCACCACCCCGGCCGCGCCCGCGACCGCCTCGAGACGCTCGATCTCGATCAGCGAGTCGACCACCACGTGGCCGACACCGGCGCGCACCGCGGTTTCCAGTTCGTCCACCGATTTGTTGTTGCCGTGCAACGCGATTCGCTGCGCGGGGAAGCCGGCGTGCAGGGCGATCGCCAACTCGCCGCCGGAGCAGACGTCCAGCGACAAGCCCTCGTCGCGGATCCAGCGGGCGATCTCGCCGCACAGGAATGCCTTGGAAGCGTAGTGCACCCGCGCGTCGGGCCCGAAGGCGCGCACCATGTCGCGGCAGCGGGAGCGGAAATCGTCCTCATCGATGACGAACAGCGGGGTTCCGTACTCGGCGGCCAGATCCCGCACCGGCACGCCCGCGAACCGCACCGCGCCGTCGTCGTCACGGGAGGCGTTGCGGGGCCAGACGTTCGCGGGCAGGTTGATCATCTGCCTCGGATCCGAAGGCCGCTCGGCCAGATTCGGGGCGTGCGGGATTTCGGCGTGCCGGGGTCCGGCGGGATGAGCACTCACCGTGCTTCCTTCCTGAGATCAGCGAGCGCGCTCGCGCGACTCGACAGTGACGCACTCACATTCGCTCCGGTGCGCTGACACCCAGCAGTCCGAGACCGTTCGCCAGCACCTGACGGGTCGCCTTGACCAGTTCGAGCCGCGCGGCGTTGAGCGCGCTGACCGGCTCCTCACCCCGGGGCAGCACCCGCATGTCGTCGTCGGATTGGAAGGGGTGATAGGCCCCGGCCAGTTCCTCCAGGTAGCGCACGACCCGGTGCGGTTCGCGCATCTCGGCTGCGCTGGTCACCACGCGCGGGTATTCCCCGATGGTGCGAATCAGCTCACCCTCCCGATCCGAACTCATCAGCGCGAAATCCGGTGCGACGGAGGGGAAATCGAAGGCGGACGCGTTGTCGATGATGCGGCAGGTGCGCGCGTGCGCGTACTGGACGTAGTAGATCGGATTCTCGTTGTTCTGTTTGGTCCACAGATCCAGATCGATATCGATGCTGGAGTTGACCGACGAACGAACCAGCGAATAGCGCGCGGCGTCGACGCCGATCGCCTCGACCAGATCGTCGAGTGTGACGACGGTGCCCGCGCGCTTGCTCATCCGCACGGCGACACCGTCTTTCACCAGATTCACCATCTGGCCTATGAGCACCTCGACGGTGTCGGGGTTGTCGCCGAACGCGGCCGCGGCGGCCTTGAGCCTGCCGATGTATCCGTGATGATCGGCGCCGAGCATGTAGATGCACAGATCGAAGCCGCGGGCCCGCTTGTTTTGGAAGTAGGCGATATCACCGGCGATATAGGCGGAGGTGCCGTCGCTCTTGATGACGACGCGGTCCTTGTCGTCACCGTATTCGGTGCTGGCGATCCACCAGGCGCCGTCCTTCTCGTACAGATTGCCCGAGGTCTTCAACTCCTCGACGGCCTTCTCGACCGCGCCGGAGGCGAACAGCGAACTCTCGTTGAAGTACACGTCGAAGTCGGTGCCGAAATCGTGCAGGGTCTGCTTGATGTGGGTGAACATCAACTCGACGCCCTCGCGCCGGAACAGCTCGTGACGCCGCGGCTCGGGCAGGGTCAGCGCGTCCGGATGCGCGGCGAGCAGCGTCGCGGCGATCTCGGTGATGTAGGCGCCCGCGTAACCGTCCTCCGGGGTCGGCGCGCCGGTGGCGGCGGCGACGAGCGAGTTCGCGAACCGGTCGATCTGCGCGCCGTTGTCGTTGAAGTAGTACTCGCGGGTGACATCGCCGCCCTGCGCGGCCAGGATGCGGCCGAGAGCGTCGCCGACGGACGCCCACCGGGTACCGCCCAGGTGGATCGGCCCGGTCGGATTCGCGGAGACGAATTCCAGATTGATCGCGGTACCGGCCAACGCGTCACCGGTTCCGTACGCCGTGCCCGCGGCCAGCACCTTCGTCACGATCGCACCCTGTGCGGCGGCGGCGAGACGGATATTCAGGAAGCCGGGACCGGCGACCTCGGCCGAGGCGATATCGTCCGCGGCGGCCAGCGCTTCGGCCAGCCAGCCCGCCAGTTCCCTCGGGTTCGCGCCCGCCTTCTTCCCGACCTGAAGCGCCACATTCGTGGCATAGTCACCGTGTTCCGGATTACGCGGACGCTCGACAGTGACCTCGTCGGGGAGGACCTGGGGGTCCAGTCCACGTTCGGCGAGCACCTTCGCGGCGATCGCGCGGAGGAGGTCTGCAAGGTCAGCTGGAGTCACGAGTCTCTATCCTATGGTCTGGGCAGGTGAACACCTTCGGGTGGGCACCACGCAGCACAGCGCAATCATCACGTCGAGAGAGACACGAGCGATGTCGAGTAGCAATGCCTCGAAGTCGGCCAAGGCCGTCCGAGCCGCAGGGAAGGGCTCGCCCTCCCTCAAAAAAGGGGGCGGCGGCAAGAGCCGGCTTCCGGGGAAGCGCCAGATCCCGTGGATGGCCATCGGCGGGGCCGTGGTGATCATCGCATTGATCGGCGCCCTGGCATACAGCCTGGTCCCGAAATACCGCGACCAGGCCGACCTGGAGAAATTCACGCCGAGCGCGCAGAAGAAGGACCCCTCCGACCAGATCGCGGGTGTGCTGAAGAAGGACTACGCGCAGGGCGCGGGCAAGCATGTCGAGCCGACCCAGCGGGTGGCCTACGACCAGACCCCGCCCTTCGGCGGACCGCACGATTCGGCGTGGGCGGCGTGCACCGGTGTCGTCTACGGCAAGGCGATCCGTTCCGAGAACGCCGTGCACTCGCTCGAACACGGCGCGGTCTGGATCGCGTACAACCCGGACAAGGTCGACGCCGCGGGCGTCGCGACGCTGAGCAAGAAGGTCGAGGGCAAGGCGTACACGCTGATGTCGCCCTATCCGGGACTCGACAAGGCGATCTCGTTGCAGTCCTGGGGTCACCAGCTGAAGCTGGACAGCCCCGACGACAAGCGGATCAACCAGTTCATCACCGCGCTGCGCCAGAATCCCTACGGCGTGTACCCCGAGGTCGGCGCCGACTGCTCCAATCCGTACTTCGACCGTGAGAACCCGTCGCCGTTCGATCCGTCACCCGTCGGCCCCGGCGCGGTGCCGATGGACGGCTCCGGCATCGTCACCGATCCGGCGGAGCTGAGCGGTAGCGGCGGGGTTCCCGCGATGCCGAACATCCCCGGTGTGCCGACACTGCCGACCGGACTGGCGCCGCAGCCCCAGCAGGGACAGTAGTGGGATCATCGCCCGACGCCTCGGAGCCGGATCGCCCCGGCTCCGAGGTGAACCCCGGTGATTCGGGATCGGGGGACGTCGCCGCACTGTCGGAAACCTCCGGCACCGGAATGCGCGAGCAGTTCCGCACCCAGCGGACCGCGCTGCTGATCATCGGCGCGATCGGGGCCATCCTCATCGGCTTCGCCATCGGCACTCTGGCCCGCATCCCGCTCGACGGTTCCGCCGAACCCGATCCCGGAACCGTCGACATCGGCTTCACCCAGGACATGTCGGCCCATCACGCGCAAGCTGTCGAAATGGCGGGCATCGCCCTGATGCGTTCCACCGATCCCGACGTGCGCAGGATCGCCTACGACATCATGACCACCCAGCAGGCCCAGATCGGGCGCATGCAGGGCTGGCTCCAACTCTGGGGCAAGCCGGCCCAGGGCCTCGACGGCTACATGGGCTGGATGACCGACACCCGCGGCGGAGGCGGTCACGACCACGGCGGCACCGACAACCACGCCATGAACGGCCCGACGTCGACCATGCCGGGCATGGCCACCGCCGCCGAACTCGCCGCCCTGCGCCAGGCCACCCCCGCCGAGTTGGACCCGATGTTCCTGCGACTCATGCTGCGCCACCACCAGGGCGGTCTCACCATGATCGAATACGCCGCCGATCACGCCGAAACGACCGCGGTAGGCACCCTCGCGGCGGGAATGGCCGCCAGCCAGAAGAACGAATCGCAACTCCTCACCACCCTGCTGACCGCTCGCGGCGGCACCCCCCTCCCCCTCAACTGACACCCCAAATCCCCCGGCCCCACCTACTTTTTGGCGGACAGCACCCGATGCGATACGCTTTCCCCGCCCGATCGGACGGCTGATCCCCCCGATCGAGAACTATCCCGCCCTCGTAGCTCAGGGGATAGAGCGTCTGCCTCCGGAGCAGAAGGCCGCAGGTTCGAATCCTGCCGAGGGCACCACCGACAAAGGCTCCGCACCAGCACGAACACTGGTCGGGGCCTTTCTCGTTTGCTACGTCCGAGGTCAATCGACCGGGGTGACGATGTTGAATTGCGGGTCGAATTCGTCGAACAGTCCGAGAACGGATCGGAGCTTCTCGACGTCGCCGTCGACGGTGATCTGGCCCGCCGCCGACAGTTTGTCGAAGGTGGAGGGCTGGAAGATGATCGCGACGAGTCCCTGGTGGTCGAGGGTGATGGTGGCGTCGGGGGCGGCGAGTTCTTTGGGCCAGTAGTGCAGGACACCGTTGCGAACCTGGAAGGAATGCGGGCCGTCCAGGTCGGTGATGTTCAGGGCGAAGCGAGCCGAGTGTTCGACGGCGGCGGGACCGTTCAAGCGGATGGCGGCGTAGTCGAAGAGCAGGTCGATGGGCATGCCCATCACCATGTCCAGACCCGCGGCGGCGGTGGGGACGTCGCGGCGGGTGCCTTCGCGCAGTTCGAGCGCCGCGGTGAGGAAGGCGTTGCGCCACTGGGGACCTTCGGCCTGGTAGCCCAGTTGTTCGTAGGCGTCGGCCTGGAGGTTCTTGGCGTCGGCGTTGTCGGGTTCGGCGGTGACGACGTGGTCGAGAAGTTGCACCGCCCAGCGGTAGTCGCCGTCGCCGGACGCGGTGCGAGCCAGGTCGATGACGGCCGCCGCGCCACCCATGGCCTCGACATAGCGGGGCGCCGAGACGTTCTCCGGATGCGGGTACAGGGTGGCGGGATTGCCGTTGAACCAGCCGAGCTCCTTGTGAAAGACGGCCTTGAGGTCGTGGCTGAGGGTGCCGTGGTAGCCGCGATTCCACCAGGCTTTGTCCAGGGATTCGGGGAAGGTGATGCGTTCGGCGATCTCGATGGGCCGGTAACCGCGGTTGGCGAGTCGCAGGGCCTGGTCGTAGATGTATTTGTAGGCGTCGCGTTGGGATTCGAGGAATTCGCGCACGTGGGCGTTGCCCCACACCGGCCAGGTGTGCGGACCGAAGTGGACTTCGGCGTCGTCGCCGTAGCGTTCGAGTGCCTCGTCCAGGTAGTGGGCGAATTTCGAGGCGTCGCGGGTGCGCGCGCCGCGCAGGGTCTGGATGTTGTGCAGGCTGTGATTGGCGTTCTCCGCGCAGGTCAGCGCCCGATATTCGGGAATCCAGATATGCATTTCCTCCGGCGCCTCGGTGTCGGGGGTGTACTGGAATTCGAAGGTGATGCCGCCGAAGGTCCGCCGGGTGCCGGTTTCGGCGATGAGGTCGGTCGGGGCGATATAGCCGATGGCCGCGGGGGTTATCGCGGTGCCGATACCGCAGGAGACGAAGCCGCGGTCACCGGTCGGGAGGAGTTCGCCGAAGAAGTATTGGGCGCGCCGGGCCATGACATTGCCCGCGAGGACGTTCTCGCCGAGGGCCAGGCGATCGAAATCGAGACCGGGCGCGATGACGGCGACTTTCCCGGAGGCCACATCCTCGCGGGACGCGAAAGCCAACGCGCCACCGAAATGGTCGCCGTGGGTGTGGGTGTAGATGATCGCGGCGATCGGTTTGCGCGGGCGGTGCGCGAAATACAGGTCGCGAGCGACTTCGGAATTGCGGATGCCCTGGCCCGCGTCGATCAGGACCACCGAATCGGCGGTTTCGACGAAGGTGACATTGGCGATGTCGTGGTTGCGCACCTGGTAGATGCCGGGAACGACCTCGAACAGCCCGCCGACGGTGATCAACTGCGATTGCCGCCACAGACTCGGATGCACGGTGTCGGGGGCATCGGATTTCACCGACTGCTGCAATTCGGCCAGATCCCAGACGACCCGGCCGTCCCGGTCGGTGATTCGCCCGCCGTCGGGTAGTTCGGCGATCAGACCTCGGCCGACGTCGTCGTAATCGCGTTGATCGTCGAAGGCTAAATACTCCCGCGCCTGTTCACCCATCGACTTGGTCTGCGAGGTCGCCTCATGTGCCGAAACGGTCATTTCGTCTCCCGGAAGTCGATGGACGGCTACACCTGCCCGTGATTCTCGACAGCCGCGTGGACATGGGCCTCACCCTCGGCGGGTGAACAGGAGGGCGCCCCTTCCCGAGCGCCCGGCACGGCAGCCGCGTCGCGCGAGCGGAAGGTCGGCGGCACTCGGACCGGCCCGACCCCGGATACGGCCGGTAATCTCGGCCGCATGACCTGCTGCGGACCGTCGCGCCGGACCGCGCTCGGCATTCTCGGACTGGCCGCGCTGATACCGTTGGCGCGCACGGGT
The DNA here is from genome assembly GCF_045040005.1 of Nocardia sp. NBC_01377. Classification (NCBI taxonomy): domain Bacteria; kingdom Bacillati; phylum Actinomycetota; class Actinomycetes; order Mycobacteriales; family Nocardiaceae; genus Nocardia; species Nocardia sp. NBC_01377. Next base: position 8,840,704 of record NZ_CP109566.1, on the reverse strand, counting down.
TCGGCTCGCGCCCAAGCGAATCCGGTGATCGCGACCGATCTCGAAGTGGTGACGGTCACCGGCGACTCCGTGATCATGACGTGGACGACCGTCACCCCCGGTACCGACGGCCGATTGGCGCCCGTCGCGGCAGGCGGTGAGGTCAGGATCGGGCCCGCGGACGCGGCGCAGACCCCGGCCGTGCGGTACGCGGAATCGGAGTCGACACCGTTCCACTACGCCGAGATCCACGGCCTGGAGCCGGGACGGCGCTACCGGTTCGAGGCCTGGTCGGACGGCAATCGCGCGACTCCCGCACTGAACCTGACCACGCTCGCGCCGGGTTCGTCGGAGATCACCGGTGAGTTCACCACCCTGGTCCCTCCCCCCGGCCGTCTGCTGCGCACCCTCGCCCTGGCGAACGACGTGCACTACGGCGAGACGGTCAGCGGCCTCGTCATCGGAGACTTTCCTCCCGGTTTCCGCCAGGGCCCCGGGCAGCCGCCCTATCCCGAGGTCATGCTGAACGCACTGCTCGATGATCTGCGCCGACCGGACCGCGGAGCGCAACGGCTACTTCTCGCGGGCGACCTGACCAGCGAGGCCAGGCCCGAGGAATCGAGGACCGTGCGCACCCGACTGGATTCGTGGGGCACGCTCGGACAGGACTACCTCGTGGTGCGGGGTAATCACGACCGCCCCCACCTGGGCGACGACTATCGCGGCTGCCGCCCCGCCCCCGCCGATCATCACGACTGCTGGGGCGAAGTCTTCACCGCGCGTCAGGAATTGGTCGAGCACGAGATCGGCGGTCTGCGCTTGCTCGGGCTGGACACCGGCGATCTCGACGCGGCGGGCGGACAGATCGACCCCGCACAATTCGACCGGCTGGCGCAGGTATTGCGCGCCGATCCCGACCGGCCGACGCTGGTCTTCGGCCACCATCCCGTCACCACGGAATCCGGTCTTACCAATACCGCCGGACCCGGTTTCGTCCTGAACGCCGCCGACAGCGCCGAATTACAAAAGCTCTACACGCGAGCGCCCGGTGTCTTCCTGCATCACGCGGGCCACACCCACCGCAATCGCCGTACCCGTCCCGACGCGGATTGCGCCGTGGAGTTCCTCGAAGTCGCCGCGGTCAAGGAATACCCCGGCGGCTATTGCCTGCTGCGCGTCTACGAAGGCGGCTACACGGTGAATTTCTACAAGACCCGCACCCCGGCCGCGCGAGCGTGGAGCGCGCTGACACGCGGCGAATACTTCGGCCTGCTCCCCGATTACACGCTCGGCGTTCCCGGCGACCGCAATCACGTTGTGCTGCGCGATTTCTCCGGTCTTTCCTGACCGATACCGGCGAGGACGAGGGCGGGCCCGGATCGACGACGGCGCTTCGTCTCTCCGGACCCGCGACAGCGCACGCGGTGCCTGTCATCGAGCGAGCGGCGGGAATTGAACCCGCGTAAACGGCTTTGCAGACCGTTGCCTCAACCACTCAGCCACGCCCGCCTCGTCAACGACAATGCCGGTCGCGTCGCGATAGGACCAGGCTTGCGTTCACGCTGATTTCAATGCGTGCGGCGCCGTTTCGCCGCCTCGACCACTCGATTCGCCCGGCATGGGATGATCGAGTTCATGTCTCCGCCACGCCCGCTCCCGCTGGACCCGATCGAGGAGGCCCACCGCCAATGGGTCGGCCACGGGTGGGGCGATGTCGCCGATGGGATGGCCGCGGTCACCTCGCTGGTGCGGGCTCAGCAAATCGTCATGGCGCGGGTGGACGAGGCGCTCAAGCCCACCGGTCTGACCTTCTCGCGGTACGAACTGCTCATGCTGCTGAGCTTCAGCAAGACCGGTGCGCTTCCGATGGCGAAGGCCAGTGCGCGCCTCCAGGTGCATCCGACCAGCGTCACCAATACGGTCGACCGATTGGAGGCCGCCGAGTTGGTCGTGCGGGTGCCACATCCGAGTGATCGGCGCGCCACTCTGATCGAAATCACCGATGCCGGTCGGGAATTGGTCGCGCTCGCCACCGAGGATCTGAATGCCAGAGTGTTCGCGCTGCCGGGGCTGCCGCCGGACCGGGTGCAGCTGCTGCTACAGCTACTCTCGGAGTTCCGGCACACCGCCGGTGACTTCGACACCGAGGGTGTCGCGCCGGTGTGGTCTGCCCAGGAGAATTAGACTCAAATCCGACCGGTCAGTTCTTTATCCTGTCGAATCGGACATTCGATGACAGTCCGGCATCCATCGAGCGAATTACTCGAGCCATTGTCTTGGCAGCGGCGGAGAAAAGGTTCACCATGGATCCATGGTGCTGGTTCTCGGAGTGTCGGCGGGTGCCGGCGGCGCTCGCGCGGTGCTGACGCATTCCGACCAACCGCATCTTCCGCCGATCGAACGCTGCCACGTCGCGCGCCGGGCGGGTGGCGGTGTCGAGGAACCCGTACTCGAGGCGATCGTGCGGATGCGCCGCTCGGCCGATCAGCGTGACGAACTCGTCAGCGGTACCGCGGTCACCTGCCGGTGCCCGCTGCACGCCGAATCCATTCGGGCGGGTGCGGGCGACGAACCGCTCACCATCGTCGACGAGCCCCTCGCGCAGCTGCGCTACCTGCGTTTCACCGGACAACTCCCCGACAGCGGCTCGGTCATCCTCTACGACCTCGGGGCATCGGGACTGACACTCACCCACGTCGACTGCCGGACCGACGCGGTGCTGTCGAGCAAACACAGCACCGTCCTGGGCGGCGACGGCTACGACGCGCTGTTGCGCTGGCAACTGGCACGCGGCGGCGTCCTCACCGACAGATCCACCAGCCGCAGACATCGCGAAGCGTTGAGCAGCGCGCGGGTGATCACGGCGCTGGACGCCATCTCGGGCGGGCGGGCCGTCATCACCCGCAGCGACCTGGTGGAATTGTGTTCGGCGGGGATCCACCATTCGGCCTCGTTCGTCCACCAGCTCATCGAGGAGAGCGGCGTCCAACCGGACGGCCTGGTCCTGCTCGGCGGGTGCAGCCGCAGCCCCGACGTCCGCGCGGAACTGGCCGCGCTGATCGATCTGCCTATCATCTACGACCCCGAACCGGAATACGTCTCGGCACGCGGCGCGGTACTGCTCGCCGCCGAACGCCACCACGGCGATGTCAGGATGGCGCGGATGCGCAAAGGCGCGGCGATCGTCGTGCCGCGCCCGCCGGTCACCCGCCGCAAGGTCATCGCCGCCGTCGCCGTAACCGTGGCCCTCGGCGCGACGATCGCCGGACTTCTTGCCCTGGAACATAATTCGGAACGCTCCCCCGACGGCGGGACCGCACCGACCCAGGTGGAACTCGGCACGCGACCTCAACTGTCCAACAACTGATCCCGGGCCGTAGGAGCCCGGCCGTGGGATTTCGGCCGGGCTCCGCCGCTCAGCGGTTCTCGAACTTCGCGGGACGCTTCTCGATGAAGGCGGCCATGCCTTCCTTCTGATCCTCGATGGCGAAGAGGGAGTGGAAGACGCGGCGTTCGAAGCGCAGGCCCTCGGCGAGGGTCGTCTCGAAGGACCGGTTGACCGATTCCTTGGCGATCATGGCGACCGGAAGGGACATCGAGGCGATGGTGGTCGCCACCTCGAGCGCGGTGTCGAGCAGTTCGGCGGCGGGCACGATCCGCGAGATCAGACCCGCTCGCTCGGCTTCCTCGACGTCCATGTTCCGGCCGGTCAGTACCAGATCCATGGCCTTGGCCTTGCCGATGGCACGGGTCAACCGCTGCGAACCGCCGATACCGGGGATGACGCCCAGTTTGATTTCCGGCTGCCCGAATTTGGCCGTGTCGGCCGCGATCAGGATGTCGCAGAGCATGGCGAGCTCACAGCCACCGCCGAGCGCGTAACCGGCGACGGCGGCGATGGTCGGCTTGCGGAAATTCGCCAGCCGGTCCCAGCGCGCGAAGAAATCGTTCAGGAACACGTCCATGTACGACTTGGGCTGCATTTCCTTGATGTCGGCGCCTGCGGCGAAGGCCCGCTCGGAGCCGGTGATCACCACCGCCCCGATCTCCTCGTCGCGCTCCAATTCGTCGAGCGCGGCGATGACGTCGTCGAGAACCTGCTCGTTGAGCGCGTTGAGCGCCTTCGGGCGGTTCAGCGTGATCCAGCCGACCCGGCCCTTACGTTCCAGCAGAATCGTGTCGAAATCGGTCACTCGGCATCCTCTTGGTCGGAACGGCTACGGATATCGGTGACGATAGCGGAGAAGTCCAGACCGGCCCGATCCTGGTTGAACCGGGTGTAGATCTCGGAGGCGAGCAGACCGAGCAGACCGTCGACTCCGTTGTCGCGCAGGGCGTTCGCGGCCAAGCCGAGATCCTTGGTCATGAGCGCGGTGGCGAAACCGGGCTGGTAGTCGTTGTTGGCGGGGCTGGTCGGCACCGGGCCGGGGACCGGGCAGTAGCTGGTCAGGGCCCAACTCTGGCCCGAGGCGGTCGAGACCACGTCGAAGAAGGACTGGTGGCTCAGGCCCAGTTTCTCGCCGAGTACCAATGCCTCGGACAGGCCGATCATGGAGATGCCGAGCAGCATATTATTGCAGATCTTGGCGGCCTGGCCGACGCCGGACCCGCCGCAGTGCACCACTTTGCCGCCCATGACGTTCAACACATCGGCCGCGTCGGCGAAATCCTGTTCGCCGCCGCCGACCATGAAGGTCAGCGTGCCCGCTGCCGCGCCCGCGACGCCGCCGGAGACCGGGGCGTCCAGGGCGCGGTGACCCGCGCCCACGGCCAGTGCCGCCGCGGCCTTGGCGTCGGCGACATCGATGGTCGAGCAGTCGATGAACAGGGTGCCAGGGGTGGCGGCGGGCAGCAGGTCGGCGTAGACGTCGAGCACCAGTTTGCCGTTGGGCAGCATGGTGATGACCACGTCGCGGTCGGTCGCGGCGGCCGAGGCGGTGGCGACGACGGTCGCGCCGTCCTCGCGCGCCTTGTCCTGCGCGGCGGGCACCGGGTCGAAGGCGACGACGTCGTAACCCGCCGTGACGAGGTTGGCGGCCATCGGGCCGCCCATGTGCCCGAGGCCGAGGAAGCCGATCTTCTTGGTCACTACTGTCCTTCCGGAATGTTCAAACCCAGTTCCCCGACGCCCAATTCGGCGAAGTAGGCGTCGACCGCCGCCGTGGACACATCGGCCAGGGAGGCCGGATTCCACCGCGGATCGCGGTCCTTGTCGATGACCTGGGCGCGAATTCCTTCGACCAGGTCGTGGGAGGCCAGTGCCGCGATGGACACCCGGTACTCCTCGTTCAGCACCGCCTCCAGATTCGGCAGGCCGCGCGCGTTGCGCAGCGAACGCAACGCGACCTTCAGCGCGACAGGCGATTTGCCGAGGATGTCCTCGGCGGCCCGTGCGGCCTCGGGTGTGCCGTCGGCCCGCAATCGGGCGACGATCTCCTCGACCGAATCGGCGCTGTAGCAGGCGTCGATCCAGCTCCGCTGTGCCACCAGCGCGGATTCCGGTGCGTCGCTCGCGAATTTGGCGATCGCGATATCGGCCGACTCGGTCCGCAGGGTTTCCAGCAGCGCGGCGATATTGTCCGAAGTCACGTAGTAGTCGGCGAATCCGGCCGCGATGGCGTCGCCCGCGCCCATGCGCGCGGTGGTGAGCGCGACGTGGGTGCCGATCTCGCCGGGGGTGCGCGAGAGCAGGTAGGTGCCGCCGACGTCGGGAACGAAACCGATGCCTACCTCGGGCATGCCGATCTTGGACCGTTCGGTGACGATGCGATGGCTGCCGTGACCGGACAGCCCGACACCGCCGCCCATCACGATGCCGTCCATGACGACGACGTACGGCTTCGGATAGCGGCCGATGAGCGCGTTGAGGATGTACTCGTCGCGCCAGAAGACGCCGGTCGGCGAATCGACGTTCGCGCCACCGCCGGACGCGTCGGCGTGGATGGCGACGATATCGCCGCCCGCGCACAGACCGCGCTCACCGGCTCCGGTGACGACGACGGTGCGCACCTCGTCGTCGGCGGCCCATTCCCGCAGCGCGCGTGTGATGTCCAGTGCCATCGCGTGATTGAGCGCGTTGATGGCCTTGGGCCGGTTCAGCGTGATCAGGCCGAGCCCGTCACGTTTCTCGATCAGAACTTCGGGTTCGGTCACTATGCCGCTCCTACCACCGCGCGGGCGACGACCACCCGCATGATCTCGTTGGTACCTTCCAGGATCTGGTGCACGCGCAGATCCCTGACGATCTTCTCCAGGCCGTATTCGGCCAGGTAGCCGTAGCCGCCGTGCAATTGCAGGGCCTTGTTCGCCACGTCGAATCCGACGTCGGTCGCGAAACGTTTCGCCATGGCGCACATCTCGACCTTGTCGGCGGAATCGGCGTCCAGTGCTGCCGCCGCGCGCCAGAGCAAGGTGCGCGCGGCCTCCAATTCGGTACGCATATCGGCGAGTTGGAATTGCAGCGCCTGGTTATTCAGCAGCGCTTTGCCGAACGCGTTGCGCGCGGCCAGATACGGCACGGTCTTGTCGAGCGCGGCCTGAGCCCCGCCGACCGAGCAGGCCGCGATATTCAGGCGGCCACCGTTGAGCCCGTTCATGGCGATCCGGAAGCCGTCGCCCTCGGCGCCGAGCCGGTTGGCGGCGGGCACCCTGGCGTCCTCCAGGATCACCTGGCGGGTCGGCTGGGCATTCCAGCCCATCTTCCGCTCGTTCGGCCCCACCGAGAGTCCGGGAGTGTCGGCCGGGACGATGAAGGCCGAGATTCCGCGCGCGCCATCGTCTCCGGTGCGCACCATCATCACGTAGACATCGTTGGACCCCGCGCCCGAGATGAACTGCTTGGAGCCGTTGAGGATGTAATCCTCGCCGTCGCGCACCGCCTTGGCGCTCAGCGCCGCCGCGTCCGAGCCGACGCCCGGTTCGGTCAGCGCGTAGCTGGCCAGATGTTCCATCGAGGTCAGGCGCGGCAGCCAGTGATGGCGCTGGGTCTCGTCGCCGTAGCTGTCGATCATCCACGTCGCCATATTGTGGATCGAGATGTAGGCCGCGATGGCGGGGCAGCCGGTGGCCAGCTGTTCGAAGATGCGCACCGCGTCGAGCCTGCGCAGCCCCGACCCGCCCACGTCCTCGCGCACGTAGATGCCGCCGAGGCCGAGTGGGCCCGCCTTGCGCAGCACGTCGACCGGGAAGTGTTTCTGCTCGTCCCACTCCAGCGCGCGCGGCGCGAGGAACTCGTCGGCGAATCCGCGCGCGGTGTCGCGGATCGCCTTCTCGTCTTCATCGAGATCGAACATCGTCAATCCATGGTGGGAATGACGAAGGCGTTGGGCACGGAGCTTGCGGAGTGCCCCGGGGATACTGCTTTCCTTTCGCCTTCCGGCCAGCGCTGCGTGACGGTCTTTGTCTTGGTGTAGAAGCGGATCGAATCCGGGCCGTGCTGGTTCAGATCGCCGAAGCCCGAACGCTTCCAGCCGCCGAAGGTGTAGTAGGCGATCGGGACCGGGATCGGGACGTTGATGCCGACCATGCCGACCTGCACGCGCGCGGCGAAATCACGGGCGGTGTCACCGTCGCGGGTGAAGATCGCGACGCCGTTGCCGTATTCGTGCTCGTTGGCCAGTCGCAGACCCTCTTCGTAATCCTTGGCGCGCACGACCGTCAGCACCGGGCCGAAGATCTCTTCCTGGTAGATCCGCATCTCGGGGGTGACATTGTCGAACAGGGTCGCGCCGACGAAGAAACCGTCCTCGCCGCCTTCGACGGTGAGGCCGCGTCCGTCGACCACGAGCGAGGCGCCCTCGTCGATGCCGACCTGGACGTAGTTGTTGACCCGGTTGACGCCGTCGAGCCCGACCAGCGGGCCGTAGTCGGCACCGAGATCGTCGGACCGCCCGACATTGAGCTTGTGCACGCGCTCGGTCAGCTTGGCGACCAGGCGATCGGCGGTCTCTTCGCCGACCGGCACCGCCACCGAGATGGCCATGCAGCGCTCGCCCGCCGAGCCGTAGCCCGCGCCGATCAGCTGGTCGGCGACGTCGTCGAGGTCGGCGTCGGGCATGACGATGGCGTGGTTCTTCGCGCCGCCGAAGCATTGCGCGCGCTTACCGTTCGCGGTCGCGGTCTCGTAGATGTACTGCGCGATCGGGGTGGAGCCGACGAAGCCGACCGCCTTGATGCGCGGATCGTGCAGCAGGGTGTCGACGGCTTCCTTGTCACCGTTGACGACGTTGAAGACGCCGGGCGGCAGACCCGCCTCGAGGAACAGTTCGGCCAGGCGAAGCGGCACCGAGGGATCGCGCTCGGACGGCTTGAGCACGAACGCGTTGCCGGTGGCCAGCGCGGGGCCCGCCTTCCACAGCGGGATCATCGCCGGGAAGTTGAACGGGGTGATACCCGCGACCACTCCGAGGGGCTGACGCATCGAGTAGACGTCGATGCCGGTGCCCGCGCCCTCGGTGTACTCGCCCTTGAGCAGGTGCGGGATGCCGACGGCGAATTCGATGACCTCGAGTCCGCGCTGGATGTCGCCCTTGGCGTCGGCGATGGTCTTGCCGTGCTCGGAGGACAGCAGCGCCGCGAGGGAATCCATCTCGTCCTGGACCAGGGCCAGGAATTTCATCATGACCCTGGCCCGCTTCTGCGGGTTGGTCGCGGCCCAGCCTGGCTGCGCGGCCTCGGCGTTCGCGATAACCGCCTCGACCTCGGATTTGCTCGCCAGCGGCACCCTGGCCTGCACCTGTCCGATATTCGGATCGAAGACGTCGCCGAATTTGCCGGAAGCGCCGGGGACGTGCTGTCCACCGATGAAGTGCGTGAGTTCGCGAACCATGCCAGTCCTCTTCGTTGTCGACATCGCGCATCACGCGATCTGCGGTCATCCTATAGTTGGATGTCCAAGTAAATGAACGGCCACGGCGGCGATGTGATCCTTCCCACCGCCCGCGGTTGTGTGGCGCTGTGACGGCCATCACCGTAGGATTAGTTTGACGTCCTAGTATCGGGCATCGAACTTAATCTGAACAGACTCCCTGAAGGGGCTCTCGTGGCCGACGATCGCGCGTTGCACACGCCGAACAATCCCATCCGATTCGTGACCTCGGCCGCCCTCTTCGACGGCCACGACGCGGCGATCAACATCATGCGCAGGATCCTCCAGGCCCAGGGCGCCGAAGTGATCCACCTCGGCCACAACCGGGCGGTCAGCGAAGTCGTCGACGCGGTGCTGACCGAGGACGTGCAGGGTGTGGCGGTCAGCTCCTACCAGGGCGGCCACGTCGAATACTTCGAATATCTCGCCGACGCGCTGAAAAAGGCGGGGGCCGAACATGTCCGGATCTACGGCGGCGGCGGCGGGGTGATCGTCGACGAGGAGATCGCGCGCCTGGCCGAAGCGGGCGTCACCATCTTCTCCCCCGAGGACGGACAGCGGCTCGGCCTGCCGGGCATGATCAACCGGCTGATCCGCGACTGCGACTACGACCTCGCCGTCACGCCCCCGGTGCTCGACGCCGTGCTCGCGGGCGAACGAGCGGCCCTGGCGCGCGCGATCACCTGTCTCCAGGAGGGCACCCTGCCCGCCGCCGATCGGCAGGCCCTCGCCGACGCCGCGGCGGCGCGCCCGGTGCCGGTCCTCGGCATCACGGGCACCGGCGGTTCGGGGAAATCCTCGCTCACCGACGAATTGGTGCGCAGGCTGCGATCGGACCAGCAGGACAAACTGCGCGTCGCGATCCTCGCCGTCGACCCGACCCGCAGGCGCGGCGGTGGCGCGCTGCTCGGCGACCGCATCAGGATGAACGCGCTCGACGGCGACCACCTCTTCTTCCGGTCGCTCGCCACCAGGGGCGGGCACGAATTGCCCGGCGATATCGACGGCATCGTGACCGCGTGCAAGGCCGCCGGATACGACCTGGTGATCTTGGAGACGCCCGGTATCGGTCAGGGCGACGCCGCCATCGTCGACCACGTCGATCTCGCGATGTATGTGATGACACCCGAATTCGGGGCGGCGTCGCAGCTGGAGAAGATCGACATGCTGGATTTCGCGGACGTGGTCGCGATCAACAAATTCGAGCGACGCGGCGGCGCGGACGCGCTGCGCGATGTGTCACGCCAATTGATCCGCAATCGAGAGGCCTTCGGCGCGGGGCCGGAGGATATGCCGGTTTTCGGCACCAGCGCCGCGACCTTCAACGACGACGGCGTCACCGCGCTCTACCAACATCTGATCGCACGCCTGGCCGAATTCGGATTACCGCTGGAACCGGGTGTGCTGCCGCGCGTGCGGACGCGCGCGTCGACCCGGTTCGCCCAGATCATTCCGCCCGCGCGGGTGCGCTATCTGGCCGAGATCGCCGAAACCGTCCGCGATTACCACGCCCTGACGGCACGACAGGCGGCGGCGGCCCAACGCGTGCAGCGGCTGGAACTGGTCGCGGCGGAACTGCCGGACGATATGGCGCTGGGCGCTCTGCTCGACGGTGCCCGTGCCGAACTGACCGACGACAATGCCGCCCTGCTCGCCGAATGGCCCGCACTGGCCCGGTCGTATTCGGGTGCGGAACGGGTCGTGCGGGTACGCGACCGTGAGATCCATACTCTGCTGCGGCGCGAAACCCTGTCGGGTAATTCGATCCCACGGGTGGCCCTGCCCCGATTCACCGATCACGGCGAACTGCTGCGATTCCTGCGCGCCGAACACCTGCCGGGATATTTCCCGTTCACCGCGGGTGTCTTCCCGTTCAAACGCGACAACGAGGATCCGGCGCGCATGTTCGCCGGGGAGGGTGACCCGTTCCGCACCAACCGGCGTTTCAAGGTGCTCAGCGAACATTCCGACGCGAAAAGGCTGTCCACCGCCTTCGATTCGGTGACCCTCTACGGCCACGACCCCGCCGAACGTCCCGATATCTACGGCAAGGTCGGCACGTCGGGCGTGTCCATCGCCTCGCTCGACGATATGAAGGCGCTCTACGACGGTTTCGACCTGACCGCGCCGACCACCTCGGTCTCGATGACGATCAACGGTCCGGCGCCGACCATCCTCGCGTATTTCCTCAACACCGCGATCGATCAGGCGGTGCTGGCGTTCACGACGGACAAGGGTCGCGAGCCGAATACCGAGGAGGCCGCCGAGATTCGCGCCGGAACCCTGGCGACGGTGCGCGGCACCGTACAGGCCGACATCCTGAAGGAGGATCAGGGCCAGAACACCTGCATCTTCTCGACCGAATTCAGCCTGCGCATGATGGCCGATATCCAGGAATGGTTCGTGCGCAACGGCGTCCGCAATTTCTACTCGGTCTCCATCTCCGGCTATCACATCGCCGAAGCGGGCGCGAATCCGATCAGCCAGCTCGCGTTCACCCTCGCCAACGGATTCACCTACGTCGAGGCGTATCTGGCGCGCGGTATGGATATCGACGAGTTCGCGCCCAATCTGTCGTTCTTCTTCTCCAACGGCATGGATCCCGAGTACTCGGTGATCGGGCGGGTGGCGCGGCGGATCTGGGCGGTCGCGATGCGCGATCGCTACGGGGCCGACGAACGCTCGCAGAAACTCAAGTACCACATTCAGACCTCGGGCCGATCGTTGCACGCCCAGGAGATGAATTTCAACGATATCCGCACCACGTTGCAGGCGCTGATCGCGATCTACGACAACTGCAACAGCCTGCACACCAACGCCTACGACGAGGCGGTGACCACCCCGACCGAGGAATCGGTGCGCCGGGCGCTGGCCATCCAGCTCATCATCAATCGCGAATGGGGTATCGCGATGAACGAGAATCCCTTGCAGGGCAGCTTTCTCATCGACGAGCTCACCGATCTGGTCGAGGAGGCGGTACTCGTCGAATTCGAGCGGATAAGCGATCGCGGCGGGGTCCTCGGGGCGATGGAGACCGGCTATCAGCGCGGCAAGATCCAGGACGAGTCGATGCGGTACGAACATCGCAAACACGACGGATCGCTGCCGATCATCGGCGTCAACACCTTCCGCAACCCGCACGGCGAACCCCATCACACGCTGGAACTCGCGCGCGGCACCGAGACCGAGAAGCAGTCACAGCTGGCGCGGGTCGGCGATTTCCAGCGACGTCACCGCGACGACGCGCACGCCGCGCTGGCCCGGCTGGAAGAGGTGGCCCGCACCGACGACAACATCTTCGATGTGCTGATGGATGCCGCGCGGGTGTGCACGTTGCAGCAGGTCACCGATACCTTCTTCCGGGTCGGGGGGCAGTACCGCCGCAATGTGTGAGACGCCGGGTGGGCCGGGATTGTCGGTGCCTGTCGCTACCATCGCGCGCATGGAAGCAACCGGCACCTTCACCGTGACCGCCTTCGCCCCCGCCGAGGTGGTCGTCGAACCCGTGGTCGTCACCGCGCTGCCGGTGGGCGTGGCCACCATGACCAAGATCTTCGACGGTGAGATCGCCGGGCAGGCGGCCACCGTGTTCACGGCCGCGTTCGATCAGGACAGCGGCACCGGGACCTACCTGGCGATGGAATCGTTCGAGGGCGTGATCGCCGACCGCGCGGGCAGTTTCAACTTCCTGCATTCGGCGACCACCTCCGGCCGGGACCGCAGCGATCCGTTCTTCCTGATCGTTCCGCACAGTGGCACCGGCGAATTGGCCGGTATCACCGGGACCGGTGAGATCACCGTCGACGCCGACGGCACCCATCGCCTCCGGCTCGACTACGACCTCACCTGAGCGTCGGCCAGTCGATCGAGCAGCGTGGCGCGCGCGGTCACCAGCGACGGCCCGTACCAGGTCAGATCGCGGCCGGCGACCAGCGCGACGGGGATGCCCGGAAATGCCTCGGGGCCATCGGATTCGGTGAAGACGTAGGGTTCGTCGGGCAGTACGGCCAGCGTCACGTCGGCGGTGAGTTCGTCGAGGGAGGTCCTCGGGTAGCGGTCGGGGCGAACCGCGTGGACCAGGCGCAGACCGAGCCGGGCCGCGAGATCACCGGTGAACGTGTCCCGGCCGACCACCATCCACGGGTCGCGCCAGATCGGGATCACGGCCGCGCGCGAGGGTTCCGGAGCCGTTGCCGCCCAGACGGATTCGGCCTCGATCAGCCAGCCCGGCCGCTCGATACCGAGGGCGGAGGTGAACATCCTGGTCAGCGAGCCGATGGCCTGATCGACGGTTTCGATGTCGGTGACCCACACCGCGATCCCGGCGGCCCGCAGACGATCGACGTCGATGCGCCGATTCTCCTCCTTGTTGCACAGCACCAGGTCCGGCGCGAGTTCCACGATGCGCCGGATATCGGGATTCTTCGTGCCGCGCACCCGTTCGACATCGAGTTCGCCGGGGTGGGTGCACCATTCGGTCGCCGCCACCAGCAGTTCGGGACAGGTATGGGCGACCGATTCGGTGAGCGACGGCACCAGCGACACCACCCGCCGGATCGAGGCGGGCAATGTGGTCTCGAAGCCGAGATCGTCCGGTTCGACGCGCACGGTGCTCATAGGTCCATGGTCCCGCGCGGACCGCGCGAGTGCCGCGACGGGGTGTCGGCGAGGCGACCGCGCCGTAATTCTGCCCGACCGCCGATGCGCCGACACCCGTTGTCCCAGCTCACATCCGTCACTGTCCGACGACATCGCCCGGGGTGCGGTGACGCCGGGCGGCGCGGACGGCCGTTATCGAACCGCGCGAAGGTCGGCGTAGTGGCAGTGAGCGGGCAGTAGCCGCACGCTCCCGAGGGGACCACACTGGAAGGAGCACCCGGCGCCGGGAGACCGGTAGCCACCGGACAAGGTCCCGTCCCGAGCTCGTCCGGCAGAACCATCGCCCTCGATGCCGGGTGCTCACTATCGGCCGCGCGTGCCGCGACGATCCGCCACCGACTCCGTGGGAGCAGAATCGGCAGGATCGTTACGCGACAAGCGAATCCGCGACGGAGCCGCTACCGACACTCCGCCGCGGAGCCGAAGGTGCGACGGCATGATCCGACGCAGGGGGCCGGATCATGCCCGCGACGTCAGCTGACGAGCGGATCACGGGGCATACCGAGGATCCGCTCCGCGATCTGATTGCGCGTCACTTCCGAGGTACCGCCCGCGATCGCCATACCGCGCGCGCCGAGCACCATCAGCCCGGCCAGCTCCGCGGGTCCCTCGGCCAGCGCGAGATCGGGGCCGAGCAGCGCGGCCATGATCGCCGCTCGCTCGCCGATATGTTCGGCCAGTTTGAGTTTGGTGATATTGCCTTCGGGACCGGGCCCGGCGCCTTCGATACTGCGGGCGGCCCTGCGCAGGTTGAGCAGACGCAGCGCGTGCTCCTCCGCCAGGAATCGACCGACCCTGATGTCGGCGTCGGCACAGCGGTCCCGGTACCGGGTGACCATGGGCACCAGCGTTCCCGCCGGAAAGACGCCCGCTCCCGATCCGCCGCCGATGCTGACGCGCTCGTTGCCCAGGGTCGCGCGCGCGACCGTCCACCCGGTGTCGGGCGCGCCGACGACATCCTCGTCGGGCACGAAGACATCGGTGAAGAACACCTCGTTGAATTCCGAGCCGCCGATGAGCATTCGCAGCGGGCGCACCTCGACGCCGGGCGCTTCCATATCGATGATCACGGTGGTGATGCCCGCGTGTTTCGGCACATCCGGATTAGTACGCACGGTCGCCAACCCGCGACGGCTGTAGTGCGCGCCGCTGGTCCAGACCTTCTGCCCGTCGATGCGCCAGCCGCCCTCGACCCGAGTGGCCTTGGTCTTGACCGCCGCCGCGTCCGATCCGGCATCGGGTTCGGAGAACAACTGACACCAGACCTCTTCCTGGCGCAGCGCCTTCTCGACGAATCGTTCGATCTGCCAAGGTGTTCCGTGCTGGATCAAGGTCAGGACAACCCACCCGGTGATCGAGTAGTCGGGCCGCCGCACACCCGCCCGGGTGAATTCCTCCTCGATGACGAGCTGCTCGACGGCGCTCGCGGCACGTCCCCACGGCCGGGGCCAGTGCGGCATGATGTAGCCGGTCGCGATCAGTTCGTCGCGCTGCGCGGTCTCCTCCAGCGCCGCGAGGCGCCGCGCTTCGACGGCGATCGCCGCACGCAATTCCTCGGTCCCCTCGGGCAGGTCGAGACTGTTCTCCCTGGTGACACCCGCCGCGGTCATCGTGAAGACATCGCGGGCGGGTGCGTCGCCGCCGAACAGGGCCCGCAGGGCGAGCGCACGGCGAAGATGCAGGTGGGCGTCGTGTTCCCAAGTGAATCCGATACCGCCGTGCACCTGGATATCGAGTTCGGCGTTGTGGACGTAGGCGGGCAGGGCGAGTGTGGCCGCGGCCGCGGCGATCAACCCGAACTGCTCCTCGTCCTCGCCGGCGGCCCGCGCGGCGTCCCAGACCGTGGCCACCGCAGACTCGGCGGCAACCAGCATGTTGGCGCAATGATGTTTGACGGCTTGGAAAGTCGCGATGGTGCGACCGAACTGCTTGCGTACCTTGGCGTAGTCGACCGCGGTCTCGACACAGTCCGAGGCTCCGCCGACGGCCTCGGCGGCCAGAACGGTCCTGGCGAGTGCGAGTGCGGTCGAGCGCGCCCCGGGCAGGACATCGGACGGCGCGACCGCGACATCGTGCAGGGTGACCCGACCGGATCTGCGGGTCGGATCCAGATTCGGCGGAACCTCGACCGAAACGCCCTCGCGCTCGCGTTCCACCAGCACGACATCGTCACCGGCGAACACGAGCAGCATGTCGGCCATGCCCGCGCCGAGTACGACACCGGCTGAACCACCGGCGCGACCGCCGTCGTCCACTCCGACCTCACCGCCGAAGCCGACGGCCGCCGTCACCGATCCGTCGGCCAGTCCCGGCAGCAGGCGCGTCTTCTGTTCCTCGCTGCCACGCGCGGCCAGCACGGCCGAGGCGATCACGGTCGGAACGAACGGTCCCGGGGAACGGCACGGCCCAACTCCTCGACGACCACCACCAGTTCCGGCAGTCCGAACCCGGAGCCGCCGTATTCGGCGTCGATATGCAGACCGAGCCAGCCGAGTCCGGCCAGCTCCGCCCAGAACGGCGGGCGGCCCTCCTCGGCGGAGTCGAGCAGGTCCCGTGCCGACCAGCGTGCTTTGTGGCCGGTCAGGAACGCGCGCGCGACCGCGGCGAGCTCGCGGTGATCGTCGGTCAGTGCGATACCCATCGGTGTCCTCCTCGACATACCGTCAGCCGTACGGTACCGGAATCGGCAGCACGGATTCCCGGGTTTCCCCGGAGCGAGCGCACCGCGTTCGTGGCAGTGCTGGGACAGCGGTAGGGCATTCTCACCGAACCGCGTCGCGGGCAGAATTGTCAACGGCACCCGGCGCGAGGAAGCTACCGATCCGCGCTGACCGGGCGAACCCCGCCCGAACGAGTCCGGGAGGCTTGGTCGGTTGCGCTGCCGGGTGCCCGCCAACCTCCGCGTTTCCGAACGAACCCCGAATGCCCGTGTCTTCGCGCGACCAGCGGGCCCGGGCCCGGGAGCCCGGACTCAGCGCCCGAACACGTCGTACAGCGCCCGCAGTTCCCGCAGACCGGCGGCCGCACTCGGCTCGTCCTCGGCCAGCATCCGCAAGGCGCGGCGCAGGATCACCGGATCGAGATCGTCGGCGGCGGGGCGGAATTCCGGGGTCGGCAGATCCGGCAGCGTGACCCGATCCCCGTACGGATCGTCGGAGACCGTCGGCCGCGGATCACGTTCGATCCCCCCGATGAGGGTGTCCAGATCCAATCCGCGCAGAGTGAGGATTTCACGCGGACGCTCGTCGAGCCGTTCGGCCAGCAGATAGCAGACCGCGGCCACGTGCTTACACGGCCAGCCCGGATCCGGGCAGGTGCAGGTGAAATCCAGATCCGCCGCCGTGGTCGGGAGCAGATGCGGTCCGAGGCCGCTCGGCAGCGCGCCGGAGGCTATCTCGGCCAGCATGCCCGGCGCGGTGCGAATCGTCTCGATCAGCAGCGCCAATTCCTCCTCGCGCAACGGGCGCACGGTGAAGACCGCCGTGAACGGACGCGGCTGGCTCCCCTGTACTTCCGCCGTCACCGCCCCGGGGTCGATGCGATAGCTGACCACCTGACCGGATCGCGCGTAGGTGCGCCCGCGCGCGAGGCGGCCCGGCTCCGCCATCGCCTCGACGGCGTCGATCAGGGCCTTTCCCCACCAGGTCCGGCCGAACCCGCCGCGTCGGCTGCGCGCGGAGACCCCGCCGTCGACCGGACGACGCTTACCGTATTTGCTGTAATCCTCGAAGGGACTCATTCGCCGACCGCCTCCGCGCCGAGCGCGAACAATTCGCGTAATTCGTCGGTCCCCATCTCGGTGATCCAGTTCTCGCCGGCACCGACCGCCAATTCCGCGAGATGACGTTTTCCGTTGATCATCTCGTCGATCTTCTCCTCGATGGTGTCGACGCACACCAGTTTGCGCACCTGCACGTCACGCCGCTGACCGATACGGAACGCGCGGTCGGTGGCCTGGTTCTCCACCGCCGGATTCCACCATCGGTCCAGGTGCACGACATGGTTGGCCGCGGTGAGATTCAGCCCGGTGCCACCGGCCTTGAGCGAGAGCAACATCAGCGGCGGTCCGTCACTGGACTGGAATCGGTCGACCATGGCGTCGCGGCGTTTCTTGGCCACCCCACCGTGCAGGAACGGGATTTCGGAGCCGAAACGCTCCACCAGATAGGGCGCGACGAGTTCACCGAATTCCCGGAACTGGGTGAACAGCAGCGCTTTCTCACCGTCGGCGAGCACGGATTCGAGAATATCCTCCACCAGCGCCAACTTTCCGGAGCGATGGTGGCCGTGCAGCAGCACCGCCGAACCGTCGCCGAGGAAATGCGCCGGATGATTGCACACCTGTTTGAGCCGGGTCAGCGCGCCGAGGACCGCACCCTTGCGCGCCATCCCCTTGGCGTCCTTGATCTTGGCGAGCATGTCGTCGACCACCGCCTGGTAGAGGGCGGCCTGCTCGACGGTGAGATTCGCGCGCACGGTCATCTCGAATTTCTCCGGAAGATCGGAGATGACCGCCGGATCGGTTTTCACCCGGCGCAGCACGAACGGCTGAGTGAGAAAACGCAGCCGCGATATCGCGTTCTGGTCCTGTTCGCGTTCGATCGGCACCGCGAAACGCGCACGGAAGGTCTGGGCGCTGCCGAGCAGCGACGGCATCGCGAAATCGAGGATCGAACGCAATTCCTCCAGCCGGTTCTCCACCGGGGTTCCGGTGAGCGCCAGCCGGTGTCGCGCGGGCACGGCACGCGCCGCGCGCGCCTGTCTCGTCCCCGCGTTCTTGATGTGCTGGGCCTCGTCCAGCACGATCCGTTCCCATTCGCCGCGCCGCATATCGTCGATATCGCGGGCGAGCAGCGCGTAAGTGGTGATCACCAGATCCGCCTCGGCCACCGCCGCGTCGAATTCCGGACCGGTCCGCCGCCCGACGCCGTGGTGGACGAGAACTCGCAGGTCGGGCGCGAACCGCTGCGCCTCGCGGTGCCAGTTGCCGACCACCGACATCGGGCAGACCAGCAGCGTCGGCCCGGGGGGTGCCGTCGCGTCCGCGCCGATTCGCGGGAAGGTCTGCGCGACTTCACGTTCGTGCAGGAGCAGGGCGAGCACCTGGATGGTCTTGCCGAGGCCCATATCGTCGGCGAGGATCGCGCCGCACCCCATGCGGCTCATGGTCGCCAGCCAGGTCACGCCGCGACGTTGGTAGGGCCGCAGTTGAGCTTTCAGCCCGACCGGTGGTTCCACGGGTTCGACCTCGTGGTGCCCGTCGAACAGATCGGCCGCCCAGCCGGTCGCGGTGACCTCGGTGATCGGCACCTTGTCGACGCGCCCGCTCCCGAGTTCGCCGAGCATATCGGCCAGGGTGATCGGCGCGGGGTCGGTGTGGGCGGCGACGTAGCGCGCCGCGGCGGCGAGCACCTTGTGATCGGCCTGCACCCATTCGCCGCGCAACTGCACCAGATCGGATTTGCCGCTGACCAGCCGGGCCATCTCGGCCGCGGTGAGCACGGTATCGCCGAGCGCCAATTCCCAACGGTAGGAGACCAGACCGCGCATGCCGACCGTGCTCTCGGCGGCGGGGACGGCGCTGTCCACCCGCAATCGCAACGAGGGCGCGGTGATATTCCAGGCCCGCGGCAGCAACAGGGCAACCCCCGCCTCCCGCAGCGCGTGCGCGCCGTGTTCGACCAGATCGGCGACGACCGGTGTCGGCAGCAGCAGGTCCATGCTCTGCGGGTCGCCGGGCAGATCACGCAGACGCGGATAGGCGCGCTGCGCCTCGCCCAACTTCTCGATCGTGGTCCGCACGAGGCTCGGATCACCGTGCAGCGGAATCGGGGCCGGGGCCTCGCCCGCCAGCCGCAGACAGACTTCCAGCCGCCACAGCGCGACCGATTCGTCGTCGGTGCCGAACATGCCGTCGGGCTCGAGCAGGCGCAATACCAGTTCCGGCTGATCGACGGTGAGACTGGCCCGCCACCGTTGCAGCGTCTCGGCCACCTGGTGACTGCCGCCTTCCAACGGCACGTCCCCCACCAGCGCGGCCGGTAACGGATGCGAGGCGGACTGCCCTTCGAGCAGTTCCCGCGCGATCGGATCGGTGAGTTCGCCGACCAGATCCTCCAGCACCGCGGCGGGCCTGCCCGCCACCTGGAGCGCGGCGGGCATCGCGACCGCCGCTTCCGCGAGCCAGGCGCGTTGGCGTTCGCCCCCCACCAACCGCCAGCGCACCCACCACTGACCGTCGTCGCGGCGCAATTCCGGCACGACGCGCCCGGCGCGCACCCACCGTTCTATGCCGTGCGCGAGGTGGGCCAGATATCGCAGATCACCGGAGACGACCTCGGCGGGCAGTCGCTGCCGCAGCGCGGTGGCCGCCGCAGCGGGCGCCATCGCGTGCACCCGCACGTGGTCGATCTCCGCGCGGTCGGTCCCCTCCGCACGCATGACATCGGCACGATGGCGGAACTTCGACGAGCGCAGCGTCGCGCCGAGCGGCTCGGGAAGCGTGCCGGGAACCTCGTCGTCGTCGGTCCACAACAGCAGCCCCGACCCTGGCGACCACAGACCGTGCAGCATCCGCTTATCCAATCAGGTGCCTCCGACAGCGGTCGCGCCGAATTCCGCGATCGCACTGTCCTGGATTTCCGCACCCGAGCGGATAAACTGGTATATCCGCAGGTCATCGCATCTGAATCGTTATCCGAATGGTTATCGCGGCGCTGTCGCCATGGCATCGCGGCGAATCACCGCCGGGTGGCCGACCCGCCCGGGCGTCCAAGGAAAGCGCAGGGCAGCAGCATGACGATTCTGCTCCAGGTACTCGAGCAGAGCTTCACGCCGACCACACCGTGGGAACGGCGCAAATTCACCTTCGTCAACGCCGACAAGATCGTCGACATGCGACTGGACGGTCAATCCGGGGTCTGGCTGGATCTCTCACGTCAGGGCGAATCACAGCGGCTGGCCAGGACGGTCGACCCGGCCGACGCGGTGACTTTCCTCCTCACGACCTTCGCCAAGATCGCGGAATGCGAGGAGCGCGGCGGCTCGTGGTTGATCGGTCACGACGGCGCGCACACCGAATCGATCGCGGCCACCCGATTCCCGCCGCGCCCGAACATGGTCGCCGAAGACGAACTGCTCGCACGGGCCTGGCTCTGAAACACCCTCCGCACTGACCTCCGGCGGCGCCGGATCATGTCGGTGCCGCCGGGTACAAGTGACGGGTGCGCGCCGATACTCGAGAATTCTCCCCGGGTGGACCACCCCGGTGGATGCCGCTCGTCCTGGCGGGCGCCCTCGCACTCGCGGGATGCGCGCTCGACGTCGGCACCGCGCCCGCGCCGGGCAGTCCGACCGGGGTCCAGCTGGACGATCTGTTGACGCGGGTACGCGTCGTCGCCGCCCGCCCGCATCCCGGCGGCTACGAACGGGACTGCTCGGACGGCCGGGCCTGCGTATTCGGACCGGCGTGGACCGACGATCACGACGGACCGGCGGGTCACGACGGCTGCGACACCCGCAACAATGTGCTGGCGGCCCAGCTCACGGCGGTCGCCTTCCGGGCGGGCACGCGCGACTGCGTCGTGATGTCGGGAAACCTGGACGACCCCTACACCGGGCAGCGCGTCGGCTTCAGCAAGTCCGAGGCCCGCGCGGTGCAGATCGACCACGTCTACCCGCTCGCCGCGGCCTGGGACATGGGCGCCGCACGCTGGCAGCCCGAGCGACGGGTGCTCTTCGCCAACGACATCGAGAACAATCTGCTCGCCACCGACGGGGAAACCAATCAGGCCAAAGGTGACAGCACCCCCGCCGAATGGTTACCGCCCGCCGCGGCCAACCACTGCTTCTACGCCGCGAAATACCTCACGGTCGCGGTGTACTACGACCTTCCGGTGACGGTCGCCGACGAAATGGCACTACGTCAGGTCGCGCGGGGGTGTCCGTGAACCGGATGCCGGTGCCGGATGCCGGGCCTACGGCCTCGGCACCGGTTTCTCGACCCGACGACAAGAGTCCCGAGGGCCGACAACCCGCGCCGGGGCCTCACCATCGCAATGCGACCCCGGCGTCAGACTCCCGTGGCGACCGGGCGCTTCGGATCGTTGGACCACTGCGACCACGAGCCCGGGTACAGCGCCGCTTCCACGCCGACCACGGCGAGTGCGGCGACCTGGTGGGCGGCGGTGACGCCGGAACCGCAGTAGACCGCGATCGGGCCTGGCCCCAATCCGGCGAAACGTTCGCGCAGATCCTCGGCGGCACGGAAACGTCCGTCGGCGTCGAGATTCTCGGCCGCCGGCGCGCTCACCGCGCCGGGGATGTGCCCGGCCTTGGGGTCGATCGGTTCGATCTCGCCCCGATACCGTTCGGAGGCTCGCGCGTCGAGCAGCACGCCCTGCCAGCGGGCGACCGCGTCGGCGTCGACCACCGGCAACCGGCCGGACGCCAGGCTGACGTCGCCCGGTTCGGGATCGGCTTCGGGCCCCGTCGCGAGGACTCCGCCCGACGCCGTCCAGGCGGGCAGCCCGCCGTCGAGAATTCGGACGTCCTCGATCCCCGCCCAGCGCAACAGCCACCAGGCGCGGGCCGCGGCCATGCCGCCGGTCGCGTCGTAGACGACCACCGATTCGCCCACCCGCAGCCCCCAGCTGCGCGCGCATCGCTGCAACTGCGCGACATCGGGTAGCGGATGCCTGCCGCTCGCCGGGGTGGGCAAAGCGGCCAGTTCGGTCTCCAGGTCGACGAAGACCGCACCGGGAATGTGGCCGTCCAGATAGTGCTGGGGACCGTCCGGGTCGCCGAGCGCCCATCGAATATCGAGCAGCCGAATATTGCCGCCCGCCAACGCTTCTCCGAGTTCCGTTGCCGAAATCAGTACCGCGCTCACGCCATGACTCCTCATCCAGATTCGCATCTCGCGCACCGACGCCCTCACCCTACGCACGACCCGCGCGCATATCGCTCCACCCCGCAGGATGAAGGAGAGCAGTTCGCGACGCTACCCCCGTATCGCCATGGTCACATCTCGCGCGAACAATTCAGGCCAGTTTCCGCCGACTGGCAGGTGACACGCCGTGCGACCGGCGGAAAGATCCGTGCAATGTCGAAGATTCCAGCGGCGCGGGACGAGCCGGGCACCGACGCGGCGGAATCATCGGAAGCGCCGGGGTCATCGGGGGGCGAATCGGCGCCTGTGCCCGAATCCGCCCGGCCGGGACCGCCGTCGGGCGATGTCGCCCGAACCGGATCCGACATGGCGGTCACGGCCGTCGGCGCACCGACCTCACCGGCCGTGACCGAGCCGGGCATCGAGGTCAGCGCGGATTCACCCGTCGCCGACTCCGGTATCGCGCAGCCGATCGGCGCGGGGGTGGTGACCGCGCTTGTCGGGTTCACCAGTTCGTTCGCGGTGGTGCTGAGCGGGTTGAGCGCCGTGGGCGCGACGCACGCGCAGGCCGCGTCGGGGCTGCTCGCGCTGTGTGTCACCCAGGCCGTCGGGATGATCCTGCTCAGCTATCGGTACCGGATGCCGATCACCCTGGCGTGGTCGACGCCGGGAGCCGCGCTGCTGGCGAGTACCGGCGCGGTGTCGGGCGGCTGGGCCGCCGCGGTGGGGGCGTTCGCCCTGACCGGTGTCCTGGTGGTGATCACCGGATTGTGGCAGCGGCTGGGCAACCTGGTCGCGGCCATCCCGGTGGAGATCGCCCAAGCGATGTTGGCCGGGGTGCTGATCCCGCTGTGTCTGGCGCCGGTCGCGGCGGTACACACCAGTCCGGGCGTGGTGGTTCCGGTGATCGTGGTCTGGTTGGTGTTGCAGCGCTTCGCGAAACGCTGGGCGGTGATCGCCGCGTTCGTGACCGCCGTGATCGGGGCCGGTATCAGCATCGTCGCCCAACATCGGAGCCTGGACCTGTCCGCGATGGCACCTTCGGTGGAACTGACACTGCCGCAATGGAATTGGCAGGCGATGCTGGGGGTGGCGATACCGCTCTACATCGTCACCATGGCGTCGCAGAACATTCCGGGCACCGCCGTGATGCGCTCGTTCGACTACCGGGTGCCGTGGCGGGCGGCGATGACCGTCACCGGGATCGGCACCGTGCTCGGCGCGCCCGCGGGCGGGCACGCCATCAATCTGGCGGCGATCAGCGCGGCGCTGTCCGCGGCGCCCGCCGCCCACCCCGACCCGAAACGCCGCTGGATCGCCGCCGTCACCGCGGGCTGCGCCTACCTGCTGCTCGCCCTCGGCTCCGCCGCCCTGGTGACGTTCATCGCGGCCGCGCCGGAGGGAACCCTCGAAACCGTCGCGGGTCTGGCCCTGCTCGCCACGCTCGCGGCGGCGCTGGCGGGCGCGCTGAGGCCGGAACGCCACCGGGAAGCGGGCGTCGTCACCTTCCTGATCGCCGCGTCCGGCGTCGGCTTCCTCGGAGTCGGCGCGGCCTTCTGGGCGCTGATCGCGGGCCTGGTGGTCCGCCGCGTCCTCGATTATCGGGACTGAGCCGCCGCGCGGACACTGCCGGGAAGGCCGCCACCCGCGCTCGTCTCAGGCGCGGCTGAGCAGCGTCAACGGATCCTCGAGCAGACCGCCCACCGTCGCGAGGAAGCGCGCGGCCAGTTCACCGTCGATCATGCGGTGATCGAAGCCGACGCCGAGTGTGGTGACCCAGCGGACCGCGAGTTCGTCACGGACCACCCACGGGCGCTTCCTGATCGAGCCGACGCACAGGATCGCGCCCTCGCCGGGATTGACGAGCGGCACACCGGTATCCACGCCGAATACCCCGATATTGGTGAGGGTGAAGGTGCCGCCGCGCAGGTCGACCGGTGTCGCGTTACCGGCGCGCGCGGTCTCGGCCAGCCAGCCGATCTCGCGGCACAGGTCACGCAGGCTCAGGCTCTGCGCCTCCTTGAGATTGGGGACGAGCAGTCCGCGTTCGGTCGCGACCGCGATGCCGAGGTTGACGTAGTGCTTGGTGACGATCTGCTGGTTGGCGTCGTCCCAGGTCGCGTTGACACCGGGGAATTCGGTGATCCCGGCGATCACGGCCTTGGCGATCAGCGCGAGCGCCGTCGGGGCGAGTTCGGAGAAGGCCTTCGTGCTGCGCAGATGGTCGAGCAGTTCCATCGATGCGGTGAAATCCACGGTGAGAAAGGTGCTGGCCTGCGGGATGGTGCGGGCGCTCACGGTCATCGATCCGGCGATGCGTTTACGGATGCCCGCGATCGGGGTGCGGGTCTCCCTGGCCGCGGGTCTGATGAGCCCTTCCCCGCTGCTTCCAGCGGGTGCGGCGGCGGTGCTTGTCGTTGCCGGACGGGCGAGTGCGCGGGGCTGGGAGACCGGGACCGCGCTACGCACGTCCTCGACGGTCACCGCACCCCGGGGACCCGAACCCGCGATGTACCACAGGTCGATCCCGAGTTCCTTGGCGAGTTTGCGCGCACCGGGTGTCGCGGCGGCGCGCCCGGCATTCGACGGCTCCCGATCCTGCTGCGGCGCCGACGGTTCCGGCTGCCGCGCGGGGCGGGGTCGGCGGGATTCGGGTTCGCCTTCCGGGCCGTAACCCACCAGCACCGAGGTGCGGCGGTCACCGTTGACCTCGGGCGCCGCGGCGACGGCGAGATCGTTGCGCACCCTGATCAGCGGCGCTCCCACCGGAACGGTGTCACCGGGTTTCGCGAGCAGTTCGACGACCGTTCCGGAGAACGGCGACGGCAGGGCCACCACGGCTTTGGCCGTCTCCACCTCCGCGATCGTCTGGTTCAGCTCGACGGTGTCCCCGACGCCGACCGACCACGACAGCAGTTCGGCGTCCGCCAGACCCTCCCCGAGATCCGGGAGCCGGAATTCCAGGACGTGGCCGTCATCTTGCACAGGGGCACCTCTCACTGGGCGGTCGGACGTCAGGCGGCGGACAGCGAACGGTCGACCGCGGCCAGGACGCGGTCGGGGTCCGGCAGGTGATATTTCTCGAGTTTCGCCGGGGGGTAGGGAATGTCGTGGCCGCCGACGCGAAGTACCGGCGCCTCCAGATGATAGAAGCAGCGTTCGGTGATCTCGGCCGCGATCTCACCGCCCAGCCCGCCGGTGACCGGAGCTTCGTGGACGACGACGAGCCTTCCGGTCTTCGTGACCGATTCCTCGACGGTGTCGAAATCGATCGGCGCGAGACTGCGCAGATCGATCACCTCCAGTGAATGCCCCTCCTCGGCCGCGATTCTCGCGGCGGTGAGGGCGGTGGCGACGGTGCCGCCGTATGCCGCGATCGTCACGTCGGTGCCGCTGACGCAGATCCGCGCACGATCCAACGGCAGGTCGGGCTCGGCGTCGAAATCGACCTCGGCGCGATCCCAGTAGCGTCGTTTCGGTTCGAAGAAGATCACCGGATCGTCGAGCGCGATCGCTTGGCGCGCCATGTGATAGGCGTCTTCGGGAGTACTGGGTATCACCACGCGCAAACCGGCGGTATGGGCGAAATACGCTTCCGGCGACTCGGAATGATGTTCGACGGAGCCGATCCCGCCGCCGCAGGGTATGCGAATCGTGATGGGAGCGGTCACCTTTCCCCCGGTGCGGTAATGAATTTTGGCCACCTGCGAAACGATCTGGTCGAAGGCCGGATAGACGAACCCGTCGAACTGTATCTCACACACCGGCCGATACCCGCGCAGCGCCATCCCGAAAGCCGTTCCCACGATGCCGGATTCGGCGAGCGGCGTATCGATGACCCGGTTGTCACCGAAATCCTTCTGCAAGGTGTCGGTGACCCGGAAGACACCGCCCAGCCTGCCGATATCCTCCCCCATCAGCACGACCTTCGGATCGTCCTCCAATGCCCGGCGCAGACCGGTATTGAGCGCGGCGGCGAAGGTGGTGATCATGGGCGGACTCCTCCCGGTACCGCGGAGCCCGCGCCGGGATCGCCGGCGAGATACTGCGCGTGGGCCCGCCGCCGCTCGGTGAGCAGCCGGTGCGGGGTGGCGTAGACGTGGTCGAACAGCCCGGAGGGGTCGGGGTCGGGCATATCGATGGTCGCGGTGCGCAGCCGGTGGGCCACCTCGTCGGCCCGCGCGATGACCCGCTCCTCGAATTCCCCGTCCCAGTCCTTCTCACGTTCGAGGAGTCTGCGGAGCCGATCGATCGGATCGCGGCGCTTCCACTGCTCGGTTTCCGCGTCGAAGCGGTAGCGGGTGGGATCGTCGGCGGTGGTGTGCGGCCCCATCCGATAGGTCAGCGCCTCGATGAAGGACGGCCCGCCGCCACCTCGGGCACGCGCGATCGCCCTCCTGGTCACCGCGAGCACGGCGAGTACGTCGTTCCCGTCGACCTGGACGCCGGGGATGCCGTAGCCGAAAGCCCTTCGCACGATCGGCGTGGCACTCTGCACCCGGACCGGAGCGCTGATCGCCCAGTGGTTGTTCTGGCAGAAGAACACCACCGGCGCGCCCCAGCTCGCGGCGAACCCCATGGCCTCGGCGATATCGCCCTGACTGCTCGCGCCGTCGCCGAAATACGCGATGGCGGCGATCTCCGCGCCGTCCAGGTGGGCGGCGTAGGCGTAACCGGTCGCGTGCAGGCCCTGCGAGCCGACGACGATATTCGGATTCGTCATATTGATGTCGGCGGGATCCCAGCAGTGGTGGGCCGCGCCGCGCCACAGCCGCGTCAGATCGCCGGGATCGACACCGCGACAGTAGGCGACGGCCGCCTCCCGGTAACTACAGAACACGTAGTCGTCGGGGTGCAACGCGCGGGCCGACCCCACCTGGGCGGCTTCCTGTCCGAGCAGCGGCGGCCACAGGCCGAGCTGTCCCTGCCGTTGCAGTGCCGTCGCCTCGGTATCGATACGCCGGGAGACGACCAGGTCCTCGTACAGGGCGCGCAATCGCGCCGGGCCGATATCGGCGACGAGCGCGGCGTGCTCACGATCGAGCACCCTGCGTCCGTCGGGCTGGACCAACTGGACCGGATACGCGGGTCTGTCCGTCATCACCGATCGCCTCCTGACCGTCCGTCTGTGGCACGCCCCCGCTCTCGTACTGTGCTCTACTTCACACCTTTCACTACATAGCTTAACGCGCAATCAGGCAGGTACTCGATGAGCACAATGCACAATTCGGCCACCATTTCGGATGGCATACTGCATTCCATGACCGGCAAGGAACCCGCCGAGGTGACCCTGGACGCCACCGACGCGCGCCTACTGCTCGAACTCGTCGCCAATCCCCGCGCGACCGGCGTCGAACTCGCGTCCCGCCTCGGCCTGTCCCGCAATACCGTGCAGGCCAGGATGTCGCGATGGGAGGCGGCCGGGGTGCTCGGCAGTTTCGAATTGCGGGTGGAACCGCGAGCACTTGGCTATCCGCTCTCGGCGTTCGTCGCGGTCGTGCTGGATCAGCATCGGCTCGATTCGGTGGTCGCCGAACTCGGCGAGGTCCCCGAGGTCACCGAGGTCTGCGGGCTCACCGGGCAGACCGATCTGACGGTTCGGGTGGTCGCGCGCGACGCCGACGATCTGTATCGGATCACCGGGCGGATTCTGAAGATTCCCGGCGTCGAACGGACGAATATGGCACTGGTGATGCGCTCGCTGGTCGGCCCGCGCACCGCACCGCTACTCAAACGACTGGCCGGGCGTGACCAGTCCGGAAAAAGCGACGTGTAGTTCAGTGTGTCTCTTTCCGGCGTTGCCCGCTATGGTCCGAACATGGAGATTACGGACAAGGTTGCGATCGTCACGGGGGCCGGGGCGGGCATCGGAGCGGCGGTGGCGCGGCGACTGGCGGCGGGCGGCGCGAAGGTGGTCCTCGCCGATCTGAACGCGGATTCGGCGGCGGCGGTCGCCGAATCCATCGGTTCCGCCGCGGTCGCGGTCGGCGGTGACGTCGCCGACGAGAAGGTGATCCAGCAGTTGATCGACCGCGCCGAGGAAGCGTTCGGACCGGTCGACCTGTTCGTCGCCAACGCGGGTATCGGCGGCGGGCCGGGACTGGACAGCACCGACGCGCAGTGGTCGGCGTCGATCGAGATCAATGTGCTGTCGCATGTGCGCGCCGCCCGACTGCTCGTGCCGGGCTGGGTCGAACGCGGCGAGGGCTACTTCCTGTCGACCGCCTCGGCCGCGGGCCTGCTCACCCAGATCGGCTCCGCCCCGTACTCGGTGACCAAGCACGCCGCCGTCGGATTCGCCGAATGGCTCTCGATCACCTACGGCGACAAAGGTGTTCGCGTCAGCTGCCTCTGCCCCATGGGCGTCGACACCCGGCTGCTCCAGAAGGATCTGATCCCCGACAACCCCGAGGCGGCCGAACTCGCCGTCAAGGCGGTCACCACGGCGGGCCCGGTGCTCAGCACCGAAGAGGTCGCCGAATCGGTGGTCGCCGGTATCGACAGCGAGCGCTTCCTGATCCTGCCGCACCCCGAGGTGCTGAAGATGTACCGCCACAAGGGTTCGGACTATGACCGCTGGATCGACGGCATGCGCCGCTTCCAGGCCGCCCTTCAGGCCTGAGTCAGTCGGTGACCAGCGTGGCCGCGGCCGTGCGGATGACCTCGGGGATCTCGACCGGTTTGCGCGTCTCCGAATCGACGTAGACGTGCACGAAGACACCGGTGGCCGCCAGTTCCAGCGCACCGTCGGCCTCGCGGAAGATCGCGAGGTCGTAGGTGATGCTGGAACGGCCGAGGCGCGAGACGCGCAGGCCGACGCGCAGCTGATCGGGGAAACTGAGCGACCCGTGGTACTGGCACGAGGTCTGCGCGACCACCCCGAGTGCGGGCAGATTCCTGATGTCGGTGCCGGTGGCGTCGATGAGCCAGGCGTTGACCGCGGTGTCGAAATACGAGTAGTACGTCACGTTGTTCACGTGGCCGTAGTGGTCGTTGTCCGCCCACCTGGTCGGCACCGGCCAGAGCACTGGATACTGCTGCGTCACCCCGCCGACGATAGCTCAGCGGGTGTCGCGCCGTGCCGGTGGTCACGCGGGCTGACGCCGAAATGGCGTTTGAACGCGGCGCTGAGCGCGAAGGCGCTGCCGTACCCGACCTGCCTGGCGATGGCCTCGATGGTCGCCTGGGAACCTTGCAGCAGATCGGCGGCGAGTTCGAGTCGCCACTCGGTGAGAAAGGCCATCGGCGGTTCGCCGACCAGGTCGGTGAAACGGCGGGCCAGCGCGGCCCGCGACACCCCGACCGCCTCGGCCAGACCCGCGACCGTCCAGCCGTGCGCCGGATTGTGCTGCAACAGCCGTAATGCCTTGCCGACCAGCGGATCGCTGTAGGCGTGGTACCAGGCGGGCGCCTCGTTGCCCGCGAACCAGGCGCGCAGCGCGGTGATGAGCACCAGGTCGAGCAGTCGGTCCAGGACCGCGCCCTGGGCCGGTTCGTCCCTGGTCGCTTCGTCCGCCAGCAAGTCGAGGACGCGGCCGTCGAATTCACCGCGGCGCAGGACGACGAACGGCGGCAGCGCGCGCAACAGCCGTTGACTCACCGCACCCGCGGATTCGTAGGTGCCGGTCACCATCATGGTGGCGCCGTCCGGATCGGTCCCCCACTGCCGCACGCCGAGTGTCAGTGCCTCGCAGAGCAGTTCGCCGTCGAGGGTGGTCGTGACCTGGCCCGGGTGGATGAGGATCTGCGGGGTCGTCTCCGGCGAATCGGCCACCGTGTACGGCCGGGGGCCGCGCGAGATCGCGATATCTCCCGCCTCCAGCCTGCGCGGCGCGGCGGATTCGGGCCGTTTCGGATCGGCGTCGGGGACGATCCAGGCAGTCCCGCGGACGATGGACAACACGGTCAGCGGCGACTCGTCCTGTATCCGCAGCGACCAGGGCGGGTCGAGCAGCGAGCAGACCACGAACGCACCCCTGGCGCGTGGACCTTCGAGCAGGCTGGCGAGGACATCCACCTCACCAGGGTAGACGCGGGTGCTGCCGGTACCCGGACGAATGTCGTCCCGCGCGGTACCGATCGTCGGTACCGTTGAACGGGTGCCGGTTCCGACGGTCGACCGCAGGCTGCGCCTGGCGCGCGCGGCGGTGTTCGCGGTGTTCGCGCTGAACGGCTGTCTGCTCGCGCTGTGGGTGGTGCACATCCCCGCGGTCTGCGATCGGACCGGAATCGCGAAATCCACACTGGGCAGCTTCATCCTGATACTCGCCGGGGCGGCGCTGATCGGCATGCGGATCAGCGGCCCGCTGGCCGATCGCTTCGGCAGCCGCGCCATGGTGGCGGTGGCGGCGTGCCTGATCTCGGTCACGGTGATCGGCCCCGGCCTGGCCACCGGGCCCGTCGGTTTGGCGATCGCGTTGGCCTGCTTCGGATTCGGCAACGGGGCGCTCGACGTGTCGATGAACACCCAGGCGGTACATGTCGAACGCGCCTACGGCAGACCCGTGATGTCGGCCTTCCACGCCCTGTTCTCCGGCGGCGGACTCCTCGGTTCCCTCGTCGGCGCGGCGGCGCTGCGAGCCGGGATGGATATCCGGCTCACCCTGACGATCGCCGCGGTGGCCGGACTCGGGCTCGTCGCGGCCGCGCTGCCGTTGCTCCTGCGTGACACCGGCACCGAATTCGTCGCCGACGCCGTCGAGATCGTGTCGGTTCCCGCCTCGGGGGCGGCGGTTTCCGAGCCGGGTGACGCCCCAGCAGCCCTTCGGGCCCCCCACCGCACGAAGGTGCTCGGACTCGCCGTCGTCGCCTTCATCTGCCTGCTGACCGAGGGCGCGGCCGCGGACTGGAGCGCGCTACAGGTGCGCGACCATCTCGGCACCGACGAGGCCACCGCCGCACTGGCTTTCGCCGGCTTCTCCTTCACCATGACCGCGGGACGGTTCGCCACCGATCGCCTCGCGGGCGCCTTCGGCCCGGTCGCGGTGGTGCGCTACGGGACGCTGATCTGCGCGGGCGGACTCGCGGTGATCCTGGCGTCGGTGTGGACGCCACTGACCCTGCTCGGCTGGGCCTGCGTGGGACTCGGCCTGTCGGGGGTGATCCCGCAGATCTTCACCGCCGCGGGCAATCTCGGCTCGGTGACCGTCGCCACCGACATGTCGCGCGTCTTCAGCATCGGCTATCTCGGCCTGCTCGCCGGACCGGCGCTCATCGGCTGGCTGACCGCCGTCGTCCCGCTGACCGCCGCGTTGGCCGTGCCACTGGTGGCGATCCTGGTCTGCGAACGGTTCGCGGGCATCGTCGCCCCGGTCGGCGGCGGGCCGGGACCTGGTTGACGTCGGCCCGGGGACCGCTCATACCGGCGGGGCCAGGCAGAGCGTCATCGGTTCCGGTTGCGGGTAGACGATGGTGTCCTCGTCGGTCGCGGCGCTGCCGCAGGCCGAACGGTCGGCGGTGCCGCGCACGATCCGGGCGACCTTGAAATCGGCCGCGGCCGTGCAGGCCACCCGCGTGCTCGCACCCGTCAGCGCGCTGTCGACGCAGTCGCCTTCCCCGACATTGAGGCGAAGGCACAGCGTGTACTCGGCGCCGGAGGTCTGGTAGTAACTCGCGTAGTCGACGCTCGCGCATTCCGCGTCGACACCGTCGAGTCGCTGGGCCACCACGTAGTTGGCGTCGGCGTCAGCACATTCGGCGACCGCGAATTCGGCTTCGACCGTGCTGCCGGAGAGTTTCCCGCAGCTGCCGACCCGGACCGTCTCGTCGCCGGTCGCGAAATACGTGCGCGCCGCGAATATCGCCAGTCCGAGCACCACGAAAACACCCAGGAGTTTGAGTACCGCCACCAGAGTGCTCTCGCCGTGTTCGTCGTCGGGCAAATAGTCGTCGGACTCCGATAGGTGGTCCACATCACCCGGGGCGGGGTCGGCGGGTATCTGCCGCGGGTATTGCGGCGGCGTGCTCATACGTACTCTCCCTGGGTCGAACTCACCGCCGTCCGGCGGGCAACTCTGGCGGCAAATGTATCGGATTCCGGCCGACGACCGGCGACCGCCTCCGCCCCCGCGACATCGCCCGGAATGCGCAGGTACGTTGTATTTAGCCTGGGAAATGTTTCAGAGAATGAGGAAAGTCAGATGAGGAGCTCGACAAGAGCGCTGCTCTGTATGTGCGCGGCGGCGACGTCGGTTCTCGGCGGTGCGGGTGCGCTGGGTTTCCACGGCGCGGTGGCCGCCGCAGAACAGACAGCGGATAAATCGCGTGCCGTCACCACGGAGGACGGGTGGGAACTGCGGATCACCAAATCCGCGGAGAATGTGGACCGCGCGGCCAATCTCGCCAATACGCCACTGAGCCGGGAGGCTTTCGTCAGCCTTTCCGCCAGTGCCGATATCGGCGGCGACGGCCGGGTCGCGGTGGATTCGGGTTCCCTGCAACTCGGATATCAGGTCGGATGCCAGGTCGACGTTTCCAGTGGTGTCACCATGAGTCTCGGGGTGACCATGGGGCCGAGCGTCGGAATTTCCACCTCGGGAGTCAACGTCGGGGTGGGCGCGCAGGTCGTGCCGAGTATGTCGATGACGGCGAAACCGGGCAGCATCGTGAGCCTGCCCTTCGGGACGAAGGCGTTGGCGGGGCCGCGCGGTTCGATCACCACCGAACAGGTACAGATCAAGGTCGACGGCTGCCTCGGCGCGGTCAGCCTGCGCTCTTTCGCGATCGTGTCCATGTCCACCGCGACGGCCGACAATTCGATTTCGGTCTACGGCGATCCGGTGTGGCTGTGAGCCGGGCCGCGCGAACAGCGGCGGGCGTCCTGCTCGCGGCCGTGGCCTTCGCCCCGGTCGCCCAGGCCGCGCCCATCGTCCCCGTGACGCCCGAATCGGAATGCGTCGCCACCGAGACCTCCTGCGAGCAGCCCGCGACGACCACACCCGCCCCGCGTCCGCCTTCGCTGCCCCAACCCGGGGCGACGAATCTGATCCCGCAGCCCAAACCGGCCGCCCCCAACGCCAATCCGCCTGCGGGAGCGTTGGTTCCGCCGACACCGGGTGCCGGTCGCGGCGTTCCGATCGTCCCGGTCGGCTGATCCGGCCGGGTTCGCCCCGCGACCGAGCCCGACACACACGGCAGCCCCCGTTCGATGAACGGGGGCTGCCGCGCCCTGCGTGTCTACGACGCTGTAGACCAACAGCGGATCTACAGCGCCTTGAGCTCCTCGGTGACCGCACCGACGGATTTCTTGGCGTCGCCGAACAGCATGGAGGTGTGGTCGGCGTAGAACAGCGGGTTGTCGATACCGGCGAACCCGGAGTTCATCGAACGCTTGAGCACGATCACGCTGCGCGCCTGGTCGACGTTGAGGACCGGCATCCCGTAGATCGGGCTGGAGGCGTCCTCGCGGGCGGACGGGTTGGTGACGTCGTTCGCGCCGATGATCAGGGCGACATCGGTGCGCGAGAACTCGCCGTTGATATCGTCCATTTCCTTGAGCGCGTCGTAGGACACCTCGGCCTCGGCCAGCAGCACGTTCATGTGGCCGGGCATGCGACCCGCGACCGGGTGGATGGCGTACTTGACTTCCACACCCTTGGCTTCGAGCAGCGCCGCCATCTCCTTGACCGCGTGCTGGGCCTGGGCGACGGCCATGCCGTAACCGGGCACGACGATGACCTGATTGGCGTAGGCCATCTGGATCGCGGCGTCGGCGGCCGAGGTCGCCTTGGCCTGCTTGGCCTCACCGTCACCCGCGCCGGGTGCGGTGCCGCCGCCACCGAAGCCGCCCGCCACGATGGCCGGGATCGACCGGTTCATGGCCTTGGCCATGAGGTTGGTGAGGATGGTGCCGGACGCGCCGACGATCATGCCGGCCACGATCATGGCGGTGTTGTTCAGCGCCAGGCCCGCCGCCGCGGCCGAAAGACCGGTGAGCGCGTTGAGCAGGGAGATGACCACGGGCATATCCGCACCGCCGATGGGCAGCACGACCATCAGGCCGAGTACGCCCGCGGCGAGCAGCAACAGCACCATCCACCACCACGGCGCGCCGCCGTCGGAGGCTCCGAGACCGATGACGACCGCGGCGGCCACCGAGACGATGAGCAGCACCAGGTTCAGCGGCTGCTGGAGTTTTCCGACGCCGATCGGCTTGCCGGGCAGGATCTCCTGGAGCTTGCCGAAGGCGATCAGCGAACCCCAGAACGAGATCGAGCCGATGATCGCGGCGAACAGCGAACCGACGATGATGTGCACGGTCGGGGACTCGCCGTGCTTGAACGCCGAGAAACCGCTGGTGTCCAGGAATTCGGCCCATGCGATGAGTGCGACGGTGCCACCGCCGACGCCGTTGAACGCGGCGACCAACTGCGGCATCGCGGTCATCTTGGTGTACTTCGCGGGCGGCACACCGAGCGCGACACCCACGACGAGTCCGGCGACGATCAGAATCCAGTTGCCGGTGTCGCGCACCGCGATCAGGGTCGCCACCACGGCGATACCCATGCCGACCGCCGCGATCCAGTTGCCGCGCACCGCGGTCTTGGGGCCGGTCAGACCCATCAGACCGTAGATGAACATCGCGAACGCGACGATATAGAGAATATTGACGAGGTAGTCCATGACGTTTACTTCCCCGCCTTCTCGGCGCCGTCGGCCGGGACGGCCTTCTTACCCTTGAACATGCCGAGCATGCGGTCGGTGACGACGAATCCGCCGATGACGTTCAGCGTTCCGAACACCACGGCCACGAACAGGATGATCTGGATGCCGATGGACGGATCCTCCATCTTGCCCAGGGTGACCAGCGCGCCGAGCACGACGATGCCGTGAATGGCGTTGGTACCCGACATCAGCGGCGTGTGCAGGGTGTTGGGCACCTTGGAGATGACGGCGAATCCGACGAATCCGGACAACACCAGGATCGCGATATTCGCGAGCAGTTCGGTATACATCAGGGCTGCACCTCCCGGGTGACACAGGAATCGGCGAGCACCTGGTCTTCGAAGTCGGGGACGACCTTGCCGTCGACGAGCATCAGTTCCAGCAGTGCCGCGATATTCTTCGAGTACAGCTCCGAGGCGTGCTCGGGCATGGTGGCGGGCAGGTTCAGCGGCGAGGCGATGGTGACCTCGTGCTTGACCACGGTCTCACCGGGTTCGGTGAGTTCGCAGTTACCGCCGGTCTCCCCCGCCAGGTCGACGATGACACTGCCGGGCTTCATACCCTCCACGGCGGCGGCGGTGACCAGGCGCGGCGCGGGACGTCCCGGCACCAGCGCGGTCGTGATCACCACGTCGAAACCCTTGATCGCGTTCTCGAGCGCCTGCTGCTGCTGAGCCTTCTCGTCGTCGGTGAGTTCGCGGGCGTAGCCGCCCTCGCCCGCCGCGTCGATTCCCAGGTCCAGCCACTGCGCACCGACCGAACGCACCTGATCGGCGACTTCGGGTCGCACGTCGTAGCCGGTGGTCCGGCCTCCTAGTCGTTTGGCCGTGGCCAACGCCTGGAGGCCCGCGACACCGACGCCGAGCACGAGCACGGTCGCCGGTTTCACGGTGCCCGCCGCGGTGGTGAGCATCGGGAAGAAGCGCGTCGACTCGGACGCGGCCAGCAGAACCGCCTTGTATCCGGCCACGTTCGCCTGCGAGGACAGTGCGTCCATCACCTGCGCGCGCGAGATACGCGGGATCGCCTCGACGGCGAACGCCTGCACCCCGGCATCGGTGAGGGCCTCGATCTGATTGTCACTGTTGCGCGGCGCGAGGAAGCCGATGAGCGTCTGTCCCTTGGACAGTTTCGCCACCTCGGTGTCGCTGGGTGGGGCCACCTTCACGACCACCTCGGCCGACCACGGATCACCGATGGTCGCTCCGGCCTCTATATACGCCTCGTCGGGGATGAGCGCACCCAGTCCGGCGCCGGATTCCACGACTACCTCGACACCCTGTTTCAACAAGGCCGGGATAATCTTGGGCACCAATGCGACACGCCGTTCGCCCGCGTTAGACTCGCGAACGACTCCGACACGCGCTCCGCGCGGCGACGAGTCGCCCACGCTCTGCGTTGTCTCCACTTGTCAGACTTCCTTCTCGTGCTGGCCATTAGCCACCGAACGACGGATGAATGAAGTTACTCGTGAGTAAGTTCATCCGAATCCTCGCAACTGTATCCGGCTCGCGGTGAGCGTAGCTGAGATGCCCATCACACGCCCGAACCACCGCGCGCACGCCAGGACACCCGAGCCACCGACTCACAGCCGCGCCGGGGCCGTCACGATCGCCGAACGATGTCGCGACCGCCGCCCCGTCGACACTCATCGACGCAGGTGAGCGCCACGCTTCCGGCCGCACGCGCTACACGACGAGAATCGGGAACGGACAGCATTCCGGTGGTGTGTCGCACTCGGAAACAGTGATGTGCATCATGTCGGATGCCCGATTCGGGGTGTTCGGGGTCCCACACAGGTCGTAGGGTCGCGGTGTGAATGCTTGCGTCTTCTGCCGCATCGTGGCGGGCGAGGCTCCGTCGACCAAGGTCTACGAAGACGACACCCTGTGCGCGTTCCTCGATATCCGGCCCATCGCCGCCGGACACACGCTGATCATCCCCAAGAAGCACGCCGCCGAACTCGACGATCTGGACGCCGACCTCGGCGCGGAGATCTTCCGCGCCGGACACCGGCTCGCACTGGCGATGCGGCGCGGCGCACTGGCCGCCGACGGGGCCAACCTGATACTCAACGACGGCAGGGCCGCCTTCCAGACCGTCCCGCATATCCATCTGCATGTCATCCCGCGCAGAAAAGGCGATCTCTTCGGCGTCACGAAGGGATTCCTGCTGCGCCGATCACACGATCCGGCCGGAACCGCCGCGAGTATCCGAGCCGGGCTCGCGGCACTGGACGACGACAACGCGCGCGATATCGAAGGGACACAGTCATGACCGAACCGACGCCGGACCGGATCGAGACGATCGACCTGCTCGCACAGCAGTGGCAGGCCGTCACCGCGCTGGTCGCCGACCTGGACGAAGACGGCTGGCGCACACCGACCGCCCTGCCCGGCTGGACGGTCTTCGACGTCGTCGCCCATATGATCGGCACCGAATCGTGGCTGCTCGGCGAGAAACCGCCCGCACGTGACACTGCCGAGAACGAGATCGACGTGCGCGAACTCCCGCACGTGCGCAACGAGACCGCCGTGATGAACGAGATCTGGGTCGACCGACTGCGCCCCCTGACCGGCGCGCGACTGCTGGAGATGTTCGGCACCATCACCGACCGACGCCTCGCCATGCTCGGGAAGATGGGCGACGCCGTCTGGAAGACCCCCACACCGTCACCGGTCGGCCAGGTCACCTACGGCCGATTCATGCGGGTACGCCTGTTCGACTGCTGGATGCACGAACTCGATATCGCCGACGCGCTCGGCAGGACAGTCGACGAGGGCGGACCACGCGGGGAGGAGGCCTTCGCCGAATTCGCGGAGTCGCTGCCCCGCGTCGTCGTGAAACGCGGGAAGGCCCCGGACGGCTCCCGGATCGCCATCGATCTGACCGGCCCGCTCGCGCGGACGCTGTCCATCGAAGTCGACGGCCGAGCCGCCTACGCCGACACCTTCGACGAACCCACCGTGACGGTTCGCCTCGATTCGGGTCTGCTGGTCCGGCTCGGCGGCGGCCGCACCACCGCCGACGAGCATTCCGGCGACATCACCGTCACCGGCGACGAGGAAGTCGGGCTGCGCCTGGTGCGCAACCTGGCCTTCACTCTCTGACCGATGCGACTTTTCCTGTCCAGCTACCGTTTCGGCGCGCACGCCGACCGACTGCGCGCCCTGGTCGGCGAGCCCGGTCGTGTCGCGGTGATACCCAACGCCTGCGACGCCTGGCCGCACTACTGGAATGCCATCGACTCCATCGATATGACCCCGCTACGCTCGCTCGGTTACCGCCCCGAAGTATTCGACCTCCGCGATTTCATCGGTCGCCCAGACGATGTGGAGCGGCAACTCGCCGAATTCCCCATGGTGTGGGTCCGCGGCGGCAACACCTTCGTCCTGCGCGCCCAATTCGCCCGCAGCGGAGCCGATCTCGTCCTCCCGCGCCTCCTCGCCGCCGACACACTCGTCTACGCCGGCTACAGCGCGGGCGCGTGCCTGCTCACCCCCGACCTGCACGGCCTGGAAACCAGCGACGATCCGGGCGAAGTGGTGACCACCTGCGGAATCGAACCACTCTGGGACGGACTGGGTTTGGTCGATCGCCCGATCGTCCCGCACTTGAATTCCCCCTTGGACCCGGAGGGTTCGGGCGACGAACTGGCCGCACGGTTCACCGCGGACGGTGTCCCACACTGGGGACTGACCGATGAAGGAGTGGTCGTCGTCGACGGCGATCACGTCGAAGTGCTGCGATAGCAGATTCGACCGGTCGCCTCGTTGCCGCAGAACACAGTTCGTCCGCGACTTGTGAAAGTAATCAGTGGCGAACTCACCCCCAGAGCCATCGAAGATGGCTTCCCCTCGACAGTCGCTCGCAATACTGCGTGCCGCGCGGCTCAGCGATCGGCACCCGCTGACGCGGACGCGGTTTCGGAGCGGCGAGCGCGGAACACCACCCAGCGCATCGCGCTGTACATGTAGACCGCTTCGCAGCCACCCGCCAGCAACCGGGACAGGTGATATTCGAGGCCGAGGGCGGTGAGGCCGGTGCCGACGCCGAGGATGAACGCGACGTAGTTGATCGCGACCACCACGACGTAGATCGCCGCTTGGCGGCCCACCGGGGCGTGCGAATGGAAGTTGAAGGTGCGGTTCAGGAAGAAACTCAGCCCGAAAGCGCAGATGTAGCCGAGGGTGACCGAGAGCCAGATCGGCCAATCCCACCATCCGTGGAAGATCGTGAGGAGCAGCAGATCGACCGCGAAGGTGAAGCCGTTGATCAGCGCGAAACCGAGAAAGGTCGGCGGCACGAGACTGTTCAGGCCGAACGGCAGACCGGCGACGACCGCCTCGCACCACCGGGTGAACCGGTCGGCGAGGGTGTCGGTGGTGGTGGCCGGATCGAGCACGGCGCCAGCATGCCAGCGGTAGGTGTCCATCAGGTGAGCACTCGGCGAACCGAGTGGTGCCTCAGCCGAGGCGCGACCGCGATTCCGGCCGGTCCAGTGCCGCCCATTCCGCCAGCGTGCGTCGCGTGGTGACGGTGTCGGCCCCCGCGAGCAGGGCATCGAGCAGCACCGTCGGATCGGCCCGCCACTGCTCGGCGATCCTCGCCAGCGCGTCGGCGCCGAACAGTCCTGAGCGGTCGAGCGCGGTGAGCCATTCGCCGAATTCACCCGCGCGGATCCGCCGCAGCGCCGCGACGTCGACGCCGCCTTCGACCGCGTCGCCCTCGAAGGCCGCGCTCAACAGTTCGCGGTAGTCCGGCATGTGGCTCGGCATCCGACCAGCCTCCCTTGTCATCGAATTCCGGACGGCGTCCGTTCCTGCGCGACCCCTGCTCAGCGGATATGACCGCAGCGCACCCTGCGCATACCGTAGCGCCGGTGCGCGGCCCGTGGTAATCCCATAGTTCCCCGGCCCGCGCGGTCCTCGAGAATTTCCCGGCATACCGGGACGGGAACGTTACCGTGGACGATTGTGGACCTGTATGACCTGATCGATCTGCTTCCCGACGGCGCCGTACTCACGGATCCGGACCTGCTGGCCGGTTATCGCCACGATTGGGCCCGCGATCCCGGGGCGGGGACGCCGCTGGCGGTGGTGCGCGCGACCAGCACCGCCGACGTCGGCGCGACACTGCGCTGGGCCGACGAGCATCGGGTGCCCGTGGTGCCCCGCGGCGCGGGCTCCGGGCTGTCCGGTGGTGCGACGGCCGTCGACGGCGGGATCGTGCTGAGCACCGAGCGGATGCGCGCGATCACCGTCGATCCGGTCACCAGGACCGCGGTCGTACAGCCCGGATTGTTGAACGTCGAGGTCAAACGCGCGGTGGCCGAACATGGGCTGTGGTACCCGCCGGACCCCTCGTCGTTCGAGATCTGCTCGATCGGCGGCAATGCCGCCACCAACGCGGGCGGGCTCTGCTGCGTGAAATACGGGGTGACCACCGACTACGTACTCGGCATGGAAGTCGTGCTCGCCGACGGCACCGCCGTGCGGCTCGGCGGGCCGCGACTCAAGGATTCGGCGGGACTGTCGCTGACCAAACTGTTCGTCGGCAGCGAGGGCACCCTCGGCGTCATCACCGAACTGACACTGCGGCTGCTGCCCGCCCAGCCGCGCCAGAGCACCGTCGTCGCGACCTTCGCCTCCCTGACCGCCGCCACCGAGGCGATCCTCGCCATCACCGGAATGCTGCGACCCTCGATGCTCGAATTCATGGACTCGGTGGCGATCAACGCCGTCGAGGACGAGATGCGCATGGGTTTGGACCGTTCCGCCGCCGCGCTGCTGGTCGCACGCTCGGACGCACCCGGCGAATTCGCCGCACGCGAGGCCGAACTGATGGTGGCCGCATGCGAGAAGGCCGGAGCCTCGGAAGTTTTCCACACCGAGGACCCCGACGAAGGCGAGGCGTTCACCGCCGCGCGACGCTTCGCGATTCCCGCCGTGGAACGGATAGGCCCGCTCCTACTGGAAGACGTCGGCGTTCCGCTGCCTCGACTGGGCGACCTGATCACCGGCATCGCCGCGATCGCGCGGCGCAACGACGTACTGGTCTCGGTGATCGCCCACGCGGGCGACGGCAACACCCACCCGCTGATCGTGCACGATCCCACCGACGCCGCGAATACCGAACGCGCGCACCGGACATTCGGCGAGATCATGGACCTGGCCATCGAACTCGGCGGAACGATCACCGGTGAGCACGGCGTCGGCCGACTCAAGAAAGCCTGGCTGCCCGCCCAGGTCGGGCCCGAGGTGATGGCACTGACCCAACGCGTGAAAGACGCGCTCGATCCACACGGCATCCTCAATCCGGGGGCTGTGATGTAGCGGCCGGGGCCGCGGGTTCGCGGCGCTCGTAAGGCTCGCGCCGGGCGGGCGGGCGGGGTGGTGCGGAGGCGCCGGGTGATGGGGGTTGTGCGGTGTCGGGGTGCGGGCACTGCGCGCGTTTCCATACGCCATCGGGGGGTGTGTAACTCGCGAGGAATTCCGTCGGGCGTTGTGGGTGAGGTGGTCGAGAGCGAGGCGAGGCCGTGTCCGATTGCCCACCAAGTCAGGGGCGGTGGGTGGTGTCAGCTCACGATCTTCCGGTCGTGCGGGTGTCGCAGGGAGGGGCCGCTTGTCAAGGGAAGGGCGGCGGCAGGGGGCGCGTGAATGCGGCTATACACTCGGCTCGAGCGTGGCCCGGCCTCGGTCGGGCCGGAACATATCCGACCACCGAGGAGTTCTGTCAGAACATGACCACCAGGCTCGAGCACAATGTCGCCGACACCCGTTTCGAGATCTACATCGACGACACCCTCGCCGGGTACGCCGATTACGCCGAACGGGAGGACGCGAAAGTGCGCGACTTCCACCACACCATGACCTTTCCCGAATTCCGTGGTCGCGGCGTCGCGGGGGCGGTGGTCGGGTTCGCACTCGACGAATCCCGCTCCGAGGGTTTCACCGTCATCCCCACCTGCTGGTACGTCGAGAAGTACATCGTCGAACACAACGAGTACGCCGACCTGGTGGCCTGAGCTACCCCCGGACGGGCGACCTACGGACACGGATCGTCCACTCCGGAGGCGGCCTTCGCCAGGTGCGCTACGAACGGGCGACAGGAGCGAGTACGTCTTCGGCCTGGACCGCGAGTCTGCTCATGCGGTCTTCAGGCGACGTCGGTGCCGTCAGTCGGCGACTTCGCTTGCTAGCGGCTATTTCTCGACCATGAGGATCAGCCGACTCACCACCCCGTCGGCCTGTACCACCTGCCCGCCACAGGATCAGGCAGTTGGTGGGGTAATAGTGCTGTGCCGTCAGATTCTTCCACCAGTGACCGCCGGGGCCATCGGTTCTTCTCCCTCGTAACGCACCGGCAAGTGGCTTGGAGCCGGGATTGACGGTGCCCACCGGCACCTGAGTGCGCGCCACACGAAGAGGCAACGCAAGGTCGGAGTCGTCCCCGCCACTGTTGGATTTTCTGTAGATCGGCAGCTCGGGCGACCCACGTCTCCGCCCCGTTGGGAACGATCAGCCGAGCACGTCCATTTTTCGACTCGTTCGCCAAAGGCACCCTCTTCGGCCAAGCCACGTACCGGCCGAGTTCGAGCACATCGATCGAGGCATGATCGCGAAGAGCCTTCAGATATACATCCTGATCGGCGTACGCACCGGGGCTGTCCCCGGCATCGACGCGAGCGGTGCAGTACACGACCCGGTCAACGTAGGAGTCGGTCCATCCGCACAGTGCGGTGGCGAGAGCTCGAACATCGAGCCAGCGCCATCCAGCGCTTCCTCTGCCACAGATGCCACGCATGCCGAAGTACAGATCGAACGCGTCGACATACACCCCCGCCCGCACTTCGACCCCTCCTGCGCTATCGCTGACCTGGATGTTCTCAGAGTCGGCCTTCACCCGTGGGTACGCGGAGGGAAAAAGACCCAGCCCTGCGAGAGGACTGGGTGAGTGGCGGAATCAGCCCTTGAGCAGGGCGCGGGACATGACGACGCGCTGGATCTGGTTGGTGCCTTCGTAGATCTGGGTGATCTTGGCGTCGCGCATCATGCGCTCGACCGGGAAGTCGGTGGTGTAACCGGCGCCGCCGAACAGCTGGACGGCGTTGGTGGTGACTTCCATGGCGACGTCGGAGGCGAAGCATTTCGCGGCGGCGGAGATGAAGCCGAGGTTCTTCTCGCCGCGTTCGGCGCGGGCGGCCGAGGTGTAGACCATCAGGCGCGCGGCCTCGATCTTCATCGCCATGTCGGCGAGCATGAACTGAGTGTTCTGGAAATCGGCGATGGCGGTGCCGAACTGCTTGCGCTCCTTGGTGTAGGTGATCGCGGCGTCCAGTGCGCCCTGGGCCAGGCCGACGGCCTGCGCGCCGATGGTCGGGCGGGTGTGGTCGAGGGTCTGCAACGCGGTCTTGAAACCGGTGCCGGGCTCGCCGACGATGCGGTCGCCCGGGACGCGGCAGTTCTCGAAGTAGAGCTCGGCGGTGGGCGAACCCTTGATTCCGAGTTTGTGCTCGAGCGGGCCGATGACGAAACCTTCGTCGTCCTTGTGGACCAGGAATGCGGAGATGCCGTTGGCGCCCTTGTCGGCGTCGGTCACGGCCATCACGGTGTACCAGGAAGACTTGCCGCCGTTGGTGATCCAACATTTGGAGCCGTTGAGGATCCAGTCGTCGCCGTCCTTGCGCGCGCGGGTGCGCATGCCCGCGGCATCCGAGCCCGCCTCACGCTCGGACAGCGCGTAGGAGGCCATCTCGCCGTTGACGATATCGGGCAGGACCTTCTGCTTCAGTTCCTCGGAACCGTTGAGGATCATGCCCATGGTGCCGAGTTTGTTGACGGCGGGGATCAGCGAGGAGGAACCGCAGACCCGCGCGACCTCTTCGATCACGATGCAGGTGGCGACCGAGTCCGCGCCCTGGCCGCCGTAGGCCTCCGGCACGTGCACCGCGTTGAACCCGGCGGCGTTCAGCGCGGTCAGCGCCTCCTCCGGGAACCGGGCGTTGCCGTCGACGTCCTTGGCGTGCGGGGCGATTTCCTTCTCCGCGAGACCACGGATGGCCGACCTCAGTTCGTCGTGGAAGTCCTCGAGCTTGAAGAGGTCGAAGTTCGGATTTCCCGCCATGGGGGCACTCTCCTGGTCTGTGGTCTCGATCGCTGCGTTGGGCAGAGTATCCGTTATCGGCACTCAGTGCCACTTTGCGATCGAGTATACGCCGGAAGTTCCATACCACATGGGGATGCTCGATGGCACTGGGTGTCAGCTGACGGGCCGGGCGACGCGAGTTCGCCAGGTCACAGCGTACCGAGTTTGCGGACGAGCAGATCGGCGACCTGCCGCGGCTGCATATCCCTCGGGAACACCGCCACCACCAGATCCTCGTCACTGTGCACCGGCCCGCGACCCCGCGGAATCGAGGCCAGTTCGATCCGCAGATCCGCCGCGCCCGCCGCCGATTCCCCGCGAACCATCCGGCGCAGCAGATAGTTGTGCGTGGCCGTCACCGCCGCCGTGAACTGCACCCTGGCCAGATCCGGCGCCTCGGGCATCCGCTCGCGCAGATAGTCGGTGAACAATCGCTCGTAGCGGAAGACCGTGACGATCTCGCGTTCGCGCAGCGCGGGCACCCGCCGCACCACCCGGTATCGCCGCGCCGCGATCTCGCGCCACTGGGTGAATCTCTCGAAGACCTCGACCACGGCCCCGCACACGGCGTCCCACGGATCACCCTGCGCGGCTTCCAGATACGCGGACGCCTGCGCCAGTTGCGATTCGTGATCGGCGAAGACCACATCCTCTTTCGACCGGAACTGCCGGAAGAACGTCCGCCGCGAGATCCCCGCCGCCTCCGCGATCTCGTCGACGGTCGTCGCCTCGTACCCCTGTTCGGCGAACA
The DNA here is from genome assembly GCF_045040005.1 of Nocardia sp. NBC_01377. NCBI lineage: Bacteria > Bacillati > Actinomycetota > Actinomycetes > Mycobacteriales > Nocardiaceae > Nocardia > Nocardia sp. NBC_01377. Next base: position 8,795,749 of record NZ_CP109566.1, on the reverse strand, counting down.
ACCGCAGCGCCTGATCCACCACCATCAACCGGAACCGCGCCGCGTCGTCGTCCATCCGGGGCCGAACGCTCTCGCCAGTTGCCACCGGACCACAGTACTGGCCCCCGCCGACCCGCCGTCCACACGAGGGAAATCGGTTTCGAATATTTCGTTTGCTTCATATAATACGAATAGGAGGAGGTCCCATGACAGGCATGCAAGCGGCGAAGCGCACCGAGCCCGGCGAAATCGACGCCGAGGTGGCCGCCCGAGCGGTGCGGCGAATCAAGGACTACCTCATGCGGCACCCCAACGAGCAGACGATCAGCGTCGGCGGCGAGACAGGCACGGACGCCCTGATCGTCCCCCGCCAAGCGGTCAGCCTGCTCGCTTTCATCTTGGCGCAGGCCGCGGAAGGCCGAGGAGTATCGGTGGTCCCGTCCCATGCCGAGCTGACCACACAGCAGGCCGCAGACTTGCTCAACGTGTCCCGTCCATACGTGATCGGACTGCTCGAAACGGGCGAGATCCCCTTCCGTCTGGTGGGTACCCATCGCAGGATCCGATTCGATGATCTGAAGGAGTATCGACACCGGAGCGAGGGAACCAGTCGCGACGCCGCGGACGAACTCGCCGACCTCGGACAGGAACTCGGCATCTGACATGGTCGACGGATACGAGCCATTGATCGAGGGTTTGACACTGCCCGACCCCGACGACCGACATGTGCTCGCCGCCGCCATCAAGATCGGCGCGCAGGTCATCGTCACCTCGAACCTGGCCGACTTCCCGAACGACATGCTGACCCCGTGGCACATCCAGGCCAAGAGCCCCGACGACTTCCTGCTCGATCAGATCGCACTGGACGACAGGGTCGTATGGGCGTGCGTTCAGCGGATCGCGGATTCTGGTCGCAACCCGCCCGAGAGCGTCGATGACGTGCTCGACGGACTGGAGAGCGCGGGACTGGTCGAATCCGTCGCCGCGCTCCGTGACGGGCGTCTCGGCTAGCCGAGGAGTTGGGCGCGCAGTGCGGCGTCCTTTTCCAGGACCATGGTTTCCAGGCTCGCTTGGAAGGTTTCCATGCGTTCGCGCAGGGCGGGGTCGGCGGTGCCGAGGATGCGGGCAGCGAGCAGGCCCGCGTTGCGGGCGCCGCCGATGGAGACGGTGGCGACCGGGACACCGGCGGGCATCTGGACGATGGACAGCAGGGAATCCATACCGTCGAGGTATTTGAGGGGGACGGGGACGCCGATCACCGGCAGGGGGGTGGCGGAGGCGACCATGCCGGGCAGGTGGGCCGCGCCGCCCGCGCCCGCGATGATCACCTTCAGACCGCGGCCTGCGGCGTCGCGGGCGTAGTCGAGCATGCGCTGCGGGGTGCGGTGCGCGGAGACCACGCCGACCTCGAACCGGATCCCGAACTCCGCCAACGCTTCCGCCGCGGCCTCCATCGTCGGCCAGTCGGAATCGCTGCCCATGATCAGGCCGACAAGTGGATTACTCATGCGGATCCCATCCGTCGGTCCATACCGCGTGCGACATCCAGTGCGCCGCCCGCTCTGCCTGCTCCCGCGCCACCGCGACGTCGTCGCCGAGCACGTTGACGTGCCCGATCTTGCGATCGCGGCGTTCGCCCTTGCCGTACATGTGCACCTTCGCCCGCGGCAATCGCGCGAACAGGTGGTGCAGTCGTTCGTCCATCGACATCCGCGGCGCCTCCGGCGCACCGAGGATATTCGCCATCACCGTCACCGGCGCGAGCGGTGCGGTATCGCCCAGCGGGTAGTCCAGCACGGCGCGCAGATGCTGTTCGAATTGGCCGGTCACCGCACCGTCCATCCCCCAGTGACCGGAATTGTGCGGACGCATCGCGAGCTCGTTGACCAGCAGTTCGCCGCCCTCGGTCTCGAACAGTTCGACCGCCATCACCCCGACGACGCCGAGTTCGCGCGCGAGATTCAACGCAAGCGTCTCGGCCGCCGCCCCCGACTCCTCTGCCAGGTCCGGCGCGGGCGCGATCACGACCGCGCACTGCCCGTTGCGCTGCACCGTCTCGACCACCGGCCAGGTCGCGGCCTGCCCGTAGGGCGAGCGGGCGACCATCGCCGACAGTTCGCGGCGCAACGCGACCTTGGCCTCGGCCAGCAACAGCACGCCGTTGGCCAATTGTTCGGTCACCAACGCCTCGGTCTGCGCGGCGGACTCGGGCATCCAGACACCGCGTCCGTCGTAACCGCCGCGCACGGCCTTGAGTACGAAGGGCCAGCCGTGCTCGTCACCGAAACGCACCGCGTCGGCGGGTTCGGTGACGGCGGTGAAGGCGGGAATCGGGACACCGAGTTCGGCCAGTTTCGCGCGCATGGCCAGTTTGTCCTGCGCGAAGACCAGGGCCCCCGGCGGCGGCGCGACATTGACCCCTTCGGCGACGAGCGCTTCCAGATGTTCGGTCGGCACGTGTTCGTGGTCGAAGGTCAACGCGTGCGAGCCGACGGCGACCTTGCGCAGCGCGGCGAGATCGTTGTGACTGCCGAGTACGACGTCGGAACTCACCTGGGCGGCCGGGTCGCCCGGGTTCTCGGCGAGCACGCGCAGGCATTGGCCTAGGGCGATCGCCGCCTGGTGGGTCATCCGCGCGAGCTGGCCGCCACCGACCATGGCGACGGTGGGCATCGAGGACGGATCGAAGGAACGGGGTGTCACGCTGATCAATCTTGTCATGTCAGGTGGCAATGATCGGTACCGGTACACTCGGCGCTTGTGTCATTCGTCGACGACGTGGTCAGCGTCCTCCCCCAGCCCCTCCGGGAGATCGCCTTCCGCCATCACGAGCTGATCAAATTCGCCATCGTCGGCGCCACCACTTTCATCATCGACAGCGGCATCTTCTACACGTTGAAGTGGACCGTCCTGGCCGAGAAACCGGTCACCGCCAAGATCATCTCCGGCGTCATCGCGGTCATCGCCTCCTATGTTCTCAATCGCGAGTGGTCGTTCAAGAACCGAGGCGGGCGCGAGAAGCATCACGAGGCGCTGCTGTTCTTCTTCGTCAGCGCCGTCGGTGTGATCCTGAGCAATATTCCGCTGTGGATCTCCAGTTATTGGCTCGACCTGCGCCAGCCCGACGTGAGTTTCGCCGTCGAGAACGTCGCCGATTTCATCAGCGCCTTCGTCATCGGCAATCTGCTCCAGATGGCGTTCCGGTTCTGGGCCATGCGCCGCTGGGTCTTCCCGGACGAGATGAGCGAGATCGTCGAGGAGTTCGAGGAACTGCTCGAGGAAGAACATCTCGACCGCAGCTGAGGACTAACGCGGTTCGGTCACGGTGCCGACGCCCTGCCGGTTCGGCGGGGACGCGCCGAGGAAGACCGCGAACAGCGCGGGTCTGCGCCGCTGCAATTCCAACCGGCCGCCGTCGGCTTCGATCAGGGCCCTGGCCAGCGCCAGCCCGACGCCGGTCGAACCGCCCGCCGAGAAGCCCCGGTCGAAGATGTGCGGAGCGAGTTCGTCGCGGATGCCGTCGCCCTCGTCGGCGACCTCGACGCACACCAGCGGTTCCCGAGCGTTCCCAGGCCGCACCGTCCGCACCGAGACGGTGCAGGTGCCGCCGCCGTGCATGAGGGCGTTGTCGACGAGTACCGCCGCCGCCTCGCGCAGCCGCGACGCGGTGATCGGCGCGCTCAGCGACTGGTCGCCGGTGAGTACCAGGGTCCGGCCCGCCTCGGTGAACGGATGTTTCCACTCCTCGACGACACCGCTCAGTTCGTCCATCACCGGAATCGGGTCGCGGTCGGCGGCGTCCTCGTCGCGAGAGGCGCGGACCAGGTCGTCGATGGCCTCGGTCAGCCGGTCGACCTGGGCCATCGCCTCCTCGGCCTCGTGCACCACCTCGGGATCGGAATGCGCGGACAATTCGTCGAGACGCAGTCGCACCGCGGTCAGTCTGCTGCGCAGTTGATGGGAGACATCGGCCACCAGCGCGTGTTCACGTTGCAGACGGCCCGCGATCTCCACGGTCGCGGAATCGAGCACATCGGAGACCCGGTCCAGTTCGGAGATGCCGTGCCTGCGCGGATCGGGACGGAAATCGCCCATGGCCAGGCGCGCGGCACGGGCGGCCACGTCCCGCAGCGGGTCGGCGACCCGGCGCGCGGTGACCACCGCGACCGCCGCCGCGGCGGCCAGCGAGACCAGCACCGCCAGCGCCACCACCGCGACGGCCTGGCGCTGCATCGCGTGCATCGGCGCGGCGGGGACCTCGAGTCGAAGCGACCCCGAAGTCCCCATCGACAGTGATTCCACCAGCGGATCGTCGACCTCGGCCACGCCGACATCCAGCCGCGAGGCATTGTCCTGCGGGGTCGGATAGACGACGGTGAGTTTGCCGTCCTTGGGCACGAGCGCGCCCACCGAACGGATGTCGAGACCGCCGCGCACCATGCCGTCCTGTTGTTCCTGGCTGATCACCTCGGTGGCGATGCGGTCGAGCCGGTCCTGCAGATCGTTGCGGGTGATGTCCTCCACCCACAACCAGGCGGTGTAGATGAGCGGCACGCCGAGCACCACCGTGGTGATGGTCAGCACGGTGAGCATGGAACGGAGAATTCTGCGACGCACGTCAGTCGGTGTTCAGCCGGAATCCGACACCGCGCACGGTGACGATGCGGCGTTCCGCCATCGGCCCCTCGTCGCCGATCTTGCGGCGCAACCACGACATATGCATATCCAAGGTCTTCGAACCGCGCAGTTCGGCGTCACCCCACACCTCGCGCAGGATGGTCTCGCGCGGCACCACCTGGCCCGCCCGGTCGATGAGCACCTTGAGCAGTTCGTATTCCTTGTTCGCGAGACCGATCTCGGCGCCGTTGACCAGCACCCGGCGCGCGGCCGGTTCCAGTCTGATTCCGCCGACCTCGACCGCCTCGTCACCGATACCGCTGCGCCGCAGCAATGCCCGCACCCGGGCCAGCAGTTCGGCGAGCCGGAACGGTTTTCCGACGTAGTCGTCGGCGCCCGCGTCCAGGCCGACCACGAAATCCACCTCGTCCGTGCGCGCGGTCAGCATCAGCACCGCCAGATCCGCGCCTCGGGCCCTGACCTGACGGCACACCTCGAGACCGTCCATGCCGGGCAGGCCGAGATCGAGGATCAGCAGATCGTGATTGCCCTCGAGGGCGCGGCGCAGCACGGCGGGGCCGAAACTCTCGACCGTGACGGAGTAGCCCTCCCGCCCCAGCGCCCGCGAGAGCGGCGCGGCGATGGCCTCGTCGTCTTCGGCAAGCAGTACGGCGGTCATGGTCCCAGATTACGGACAGCGGCGGTACCGGCGCGCACAACGGGCACGGCCATCGTGGAATCGACGCGCGTCACGACGCCCGAGGGATCATCAGTAGTCACCGTCCGGTATGCGGCTGCCGCGCCCCTGTTCCACCTCGAAGACCTGGTGGTACAGCATGGAGTGCACACCCTGCACGTCCGGGATGTCGTCGTATTCCAACGGCTCGTCGGACGAGGACGCGATGATCAGCGTGCCGGTGCCGAGCAGACGGTCGAACAACCCGTGCCGGAACTGGACGCTCGAGATGCGGTTCATCGGGATATCGATGCCCGAATGCGTCAACACGCCCTGGCGCACGAGCACGCGTCGCTCGGTCACGATGAAATGTGTCGACTTCCAGCTGACAACCGGTGCGACGCAACGCCATCCGAGAATGGCGAGCCACAGCACCAGCACCACGATCAGCAGGATCGACCTGGTCGGCGGATCGGTGGTCCGGTAGACGAATCCGCCGGCGAAGCCCGCGACCGCGGTGGCGACCAGCAATATCACCGCGGGCCAGAACAGCATTTTCCAATGCGGATGGCGATGGAGTATCAATTGCTCGTCCGGCGCGAGCACATCCTCCGGGTAACCCATGCCGGAACCCTACCGTGTGAAGATGCCCGAACGCCTGACACCGAACCATGGCGTGCTGCACAATCTTCAGCCGCGGGGGTTGAATTCGCCTGCCCGGCGACCGGGGCGCGAGGCACAGTGGTTTCTGCTCGATATTTCCTGCTCGACCGCTCGATCCGACCGACGAATGCCGAACCGACCGTGGAGGCGCGCGTGACCAAGGATCTGACCCAGCTCGAAATCCTGCGAGAACTGCAACCGGTGGCCGAAGAGAATCTGAATCGGCACCTGTCGATCGCCAAGGACTGGCATCCGCACGACTACGTGCCGTGGGACCAGGGCCGTAACTTCGCCGCGATGGGCGGTGTCGATTGGGCTCCCGAGCAGTCGGCGCTGAGCGAGATCGCCCGCGTCGCGATGATCACCAATCTGCTCACCGAGGACAATCTGCCCTCCTATCACCGCGAGATCGCCCACAACTTCTCCCAGGACGGCGCGTGGGGCACCTGGGTCGGCCGCTGGACCGCCGAGGAGAACAGGCACGGCATCGTGATGCGCGACTACCTGGTCGTCACCCGCGGGGTGGATCCGGTCGCGCTGGAACAGGCCAGGATGATCCACATGACCAACGGCGTGTCCGCGCCACCGAACTGGGGCGGTTTTCTGAGCAATGTCGCGTACGTGACGTTTCAGGAGTTGGCCACCAGGGTCAGTCACCGCAACACCGGGCGCGTCTGCGACGACCCCGTCGCCGACCGGATGCTCCAGCGCATCGCCGCCGACGAGAACCTGCACATGATCTTCTATCGCAACATCTGTGGCGCGGCGCTGGATCTGGTGCCCGACCAGGCGATGGTCGCCCTCAACTTGGTGCTCACCTTCTTCATCATGCCCGGTATGGGGATGCCGAACTTCCGGCGCAACGGCGTGCTCATGGCCAAACACGGCATCTACGACCTGCGCCAGCACCTCGACGAAGTGGTGCTTCCGGTGCTGAAGAAGTGGAATATCTTCGAACGCGCGGATTTCACCGAGCGCGGCGAACAAGCGCGCGACCAGCTGGGCGCGTTCGTGCAGAAATTGGAGCAGGACGCGTCACGGTTCGAGGAACAGCGGGACCGGATGTTCGCCAGGCAGGCCGCCCGCGGAGTCGGGCAGCCTGTCTGACAACGGATCGACTGCGCGCAGCGTGCCCGTCACCCGTATCGGGTGGGGGCACGTGACGCGTTGCGGGTGTTCAGTATTCGGCGCGCAAATGGGTGACGTCGCCCGCCGAGACCGCGCGATCGCCGATCACCACCCGCCCGCTGTGATCGACATCGATGGCGACACCGGTCAGAACCTCTCCTCCCGGCAGTTCCGCCCGCACCTCTTTACCGAGGGTCGCGCATCGTTCGCGGTAGGCGGCGGCCAACTCACCGACATCCCAACCCGAGTCGCGCCAGGCGATGAACCGGCGGGCGAATTCGCGCAGGATGCTCGCGGCCAACTCGGTGCGGTCGACGGTGGAAGCGCCCGCCAGTGTCAACGAGATCGCGTGCGGCACGGGCAGTTCCGCCTCGTCCAGGCTGACGTTGAGGCCGACGCCGATGACGACGACCGGGGCCTCGCCCGCGCCGGCGACCTCGGCGAGGATGCCCGCGACCTTACCTCCGCCGATCAGTACGTCGTTGGGCCATTTGAGATTCGCGTCGACTCCCGCGGTGCCGCGCAGCGCGTCGACCACCGCGACCCCGGTGAGCAACGGCAGCCAGCCGAGTACCGAGGGATCGATCCCGCTCGGGCGCACCAGCACCGACATCGCGATCTGCGCCCGTGGCGGGCTGACCCAGTTGCGGGCATGTCGCCCGCGTCCCGCTTCCTGCGCCTCGGCGATCAGCACGCTGTTGTCGGCGTCACCGCGACCGGCCCGCGCGATCAGATCGGCGTTGGTCGATCCGGTCGACTCCACCACGTCGACGCGGGAGTAGAACGGGAGCCGCGACGACTCGGCGACGCGACGACGCAGGAGTTCCGCGTCCAACGGTGGTCGATGCTGCGTCGATTCCGACGAGGGCGTGGTCACCAGGGGCACGCTACCGGCGTGCCCCCGATAACCCGGATCCACCCGACGAGATCGAACTCCCGCCCCGGAGCCGTGTTGTCCACAGCCGTGAGATATCGCGCGTTCATCGCGCATTCCGGTTCCGGGGCGATCCTCGCCGTATCGGAGGTGACCGCCACTTCGGTTTCCGACTCTGTTTCCCAGTACTCCGGGTCCGGAATCGTCGGTTTCGTCTCGATGGTCCGCCAACTGGTCCACGCCGCGGCGGTGGCGAATTCTGCGACCCTTCTTCCCCATTCCCACATGGTCCGGCTCCTCCCCAGAGCTGAAATTCGGACTACTCGACGGTATCCGGGACCGGGCCGCGCGCACCAGTGATTTTCACCGCCCGGGGACACCACGAACACTCGGATCTGTTGTGGGATCGCACAGTCTCGCGTGCGGACCGACCAGGGAATTCCGGGCCCCGGACCTGGGCGGAAACTGATCTAGCCGGGGTTTTTATACTGACAGGTAGCCGAGACTGGGTTACGGAGAAGTATCGGCTCTGGTTACACTCCGGACCATGACGAGTGTCCAGCAGCAGTCCGCCTCCGGTTCGGCGGACTCCCCCGATATCCACACCACCGCTGGGAAGCTGGCTGACCTGCGGAATCGGCTGGAAGAGGCGCAGCGCCCGATGGGTGAGGCCGCAGTCGACAAGGTACACGCGAAGGGCAAGATGACCGCGCGCGAGCGCATCCTCGCCCTGCTCGACGAGGGTTCCTTCGTCGAGCTCGACGCGCTGGCCCGCCACCGCTCCGTCAATTTCGGCCTGGACAGCAATCGCCCGCTCGGCGATGGTGTCGTCACCGGCTACGGCACCATCGACGGCCGCGACGTCTGCATCTTCAGCCAGGATGTCACCGTCTTCGGTGGCAGCCTCGGCGAGGTCTACGGCGAGAAGATCGTCAAGGTCATGGACCTGGCGCTCAAGACCGGCCGCCCGCTCGTCGGCATCAACGAGGGCGCGGGCGCGCGCATCCAGGAGGGCGTCGTCTCGCTCGGCCTGTACGGCGAGATCTTCCACCGCAACATCCAGGCCTCCGGCGTGATCCCGCAGATCTCGCTCATCATGGGCCCGGCCGCCGGTGGTCACGTCTACTCCCCCGCGCTCACCGACTTCGTGGTGATGGTCGACGGGACCAGCCAGATGTTCGTCACCGGCCCCGACGTCATCAAGACGGTCACCGGCGAGGACGTCACCATGGAGGATCTGGGCGGCGCGCACACCCACATGACCAAATCCGGTGTCGCGCACTACGTCGCCTCCGGCGAACAGGACGCCCTGGACTACGTCAAGGATCTGCTGTCCTACCTGCCGAGCAACAACCGCGCCGAAGCGCCGCGTCTGCCCGCCACCGACCCCATCAACGGGGCCATCGAGGATTCCCTCACCGACGAGGACCTCGAGCTGGACACGATCATCCCCGACTCGCCGAACCAGCCGTACGACATGCACGAGGTCATCCGGCGACTGCTCGACGACGACGAATTCCTCGAGGTCCAGGCCGAGCGCGCGATGAACATCATCGTCGGCTTCGGCCGGGTCGACGGCCGCAGTGTCGGCATCGTCGCCAACCAGCCGACCCAGTTCGCGGGCTGCCTCGATATCGACGCCTCGGAGAAGGCCGCGCGCTTCGTGCGCACCTGCGACGCGTTCAACATCCCGATCATCACCCTGGTCGACGTTCCCGGATTCCTGCCCGGTACCGGCCAGGAATACAACGGCATCATCCGGCGCGGGGCCAAGCTGCTCTACGCCTACGGCGAGGCCACTGTGGGCAAAATCACGATCATCACCCGCAAGGCCTACGGCGGCGCCTACGACGTCATGGGTTCCAAGCACATGGGCGCCGACGTGAACCTCGCCTGGCCCACCGCGCAGATCGCCGTCATGGGCGCTTCCGGCGCCGTCGGCTTCGTCTACCGCAAGCAGCTGCAAGAGGCCGCGAAGAGCGGAAACGACGTCGACGCGCTGCGTCTCGAGCTCCAGAACGAGTACGAGGACACCTTGGTGAACCCCTACGTCGCCGCCGAGCGCGGCTACGTGGACGCGGTCATCCCGCCGTCGCACACGCGCGGTCAGATCGTGTCGGCGCTGCGTCTGCTCGAGCGCAAGATGGTGACCCTGCCGCCCAAGAAGCACGGCAACATCCCGCTGTGATTGCGCGATACCCTCGGTAGGCCGCGCACACTTGTCGTAGATGATGCGATGAGTGGATCCGAGGATGACCATCACATCATCCGGAGACATCGAGCATGGGTGTACCGAGGGCTGGACGCCTGATCGAGGTAGAGAGAGGATCTGGCACTGTGACGACCGTGGCAGAAGAAGAACTGTTGACCACCGCCGAATTGGAGCTCACAGTCGACCCGATCGCGGAGGAGGTCGACGCGGTATCGGAGGCCACAGCGGCCGCCGACGGCGCGGGCGAGCAGCCGTTCATCCGCATCGTCAAGGGATCCCCCAGCGACGCCGAGATCGCCGCGCTGGTCTGTGTGTTCGCCGCCGCCGCGGCGAGCGGTGACGGGTCGGGCGCCGACCGTGGTCCGTCGGATGCCTGGGGTCGACCGACCCTGATGCACCGCGGCACGTCGCCGTTCTCCCCGTACGCCTTCCCACAGCTGTCACATCTGCGCTGACGTGACCGGGCGCGACGAGCGAACGCTCGAGGTCGTGCCCTTCCGGCACGCCGTGACCGAACCGCACGCCCCCGGGGCGCGGCCGTGACGCGATTCGTTCTCGCGTCCGCGTCCCCGGCGCGCCGGGAAGTACTCCGCTCGGCGGGTATCGAACCCGTCGTCCTCGTTTCCGACGTGGACGAGGACGCCGTCGCCGCCGCACTGCCGGAGGGGACACCGCCGCACCGGGTCGTCGTCGAATTGGCAAGGGCCAAAGCCGAATCCGTCGCGGCCGGATTCCTCGCCGCCGGAACGGGTGAACTCGGCGCGGACAGCGTCGTCGTCGGCTGCGATTCGATGCTGCTTGTCGACGGCGAACTCCAGGGCAAACCGCACACCCCCGAGATCGCGCGGACGCGCTGGGCCGTCATGGCGGGCCGCAGCGCCGATCTGATCACCGGCCATTGCGTACTGCGCTTACGGGACGGTGCGATCGTGGGTTCGGCGCTGGATTGCAGCGCCACCACCGTGCATTTCGGTAAACCCGAGCCCGAGGAACTGAACGCCTACATCGACAGCGGGGAACCGTTGCGGGTCGCGGGCGCGTTCACCCTCGACGGGCGCGGCGGCTGGTTCGTCGACCGGATCGACGGTGACCCGTCGAGTGTCATCGGTATCGGACTACCACTGCTTCGCCGCCTGCTTGGCGATGTCGGTGTCGGCATCGCGCAACTGTGGGCCGCCGGCACGCCCGGCTGAGGTCTGGGCCAGCGGCGGTTCGTTCAGCGGCGGGCCCTCGGCACGCCCCGGAGCCGCCGTATCGCGATTCTCCGGGGTGCGGCGCGCGGCCGTGAGTTCCAGGCGCACGACACACAGTTCCGGCTCCACGAAAGGCTGCAACCGCACGTTCACCGCGCCGCGCGAACCGTTGCGATCGAGTACTTCGTTGATGAGTCCGAGATGGACGCCGCAGACCACTTCGGAGTGGGTGCGCGCCAGATCGCGCAGCGGACACGCCGTCATCTTGATGAGCACCTGATCGTCGGGCTCACCCGACTGATCGCGTTCGGGCGCGAAGCCGAGTTCGGACAGCAGTGTCACGGTGACGTCCTTGGCGTCCTCCAGTGATTTCACGGGGTGATCGCCCGCGTCCAGTTTGGCGCCCCAGACCCGGCCCGCGGTGATGGCCGCCTCGGAACGACGTCGGGGATCGGGGCCGAGCTGGTCGGCGAGAACCTGGGACAATTCCTGATAACCGACAGATCGCTGGACGGCGCTGTAACCGATACGCGGACGGCCGCGACCGCGTGGCGGCTGCTGGAATTGCCTTACCAGGGATTCCTTGGTGAGGACATCGAGGTGAAATCGGACAGTGGTGACGTGCTGCCCGGTGACGCGAGCCAGTTCCTGGGCATCGAGAGGTTCGCTGGCGCCACGTAGGATCGCGAGCAGTCGACGTCGCGGCCAAGAATCGGACATAGCTCACCCCTCCTCCCGAGAGACTTTATCGGATGTGGGTGCGATTTATTCGCCCATTCAGCCGATTCGTGATCTGAAACGAGTTTCACTTTCGTCCCCACACTTACCATCGCCCTGCTACCCGAACCGCTGTCACCGCCCGTCTACCTCGCGTGAAGGACTCAACATCGTGCCCGTTGCTCCGGACCCACATCCCGCATTCGGTTCCTACGCACACCCACACCGACTAGTAACCACAGAGTGGCTGTCGGCAAACATAGGCACGCCGGGACTCAAGATCATCGAGTCCAACGAAGACATCCTTCTGTATGACATCGGCCACGTTCCCGGTGCGGTCAAGATCGACTGGCGGGGCGACCTGAGCGATCCGGTCGCCCGTGACTATATCGACGGCTCCCGATTCACCGAGCTGATGCGCGCGAAGGGAATCGAGCGCGAGGATACCGTGGTCATCTACGGAGACCGCAACAACGCGCAGGCGGCGCACACATTGTGGCTGTTCACGCTGTTCGGTCACCAGGATGTGCGGCTGCTCGACGGCGGACGCGAGAAATGGATCTCCGAGGAACGCGACACCACCTTCGAACCCGCCTATCCCGCCCGCGCCGAGTATCCGACGGTGCGCCGCGACGACACCTCGGCCCGCGCCTTCCGCGACGACGTGCTGCTCCACCTGGGCAAGCCGATCGTCGACGTGCGCTCGCCGGGCGAGTACTCGGGCGAGGCCGACCCCGAGCCCGGGGAGGCGGCGCTGCGCGGCGGGCATATCCCGACCGCGGTCAACATCCCGTGGACGCGGTCGACGACCACGCACAGCCGGTTCCGTTCCCGCGCGGAACTGGACGAGATCTACGAGCCGCTCGACGGCCGCGACGACGTCGTCGTCTACAGCCGCGTCGGCGAACGGTCGAGCCACAGCTGGTTCGTGCTCACCTATCTGCTCGGCTACGAGACGGTCCGCAATTACGACGGCTCCTGGGCCGAATGGGGCAACTCGGTACGATTACCGATCGCCACCGGCGAGCAGCCGGGCGAGGCGCCGGTCACCCCCGCGCGACGCAGCCGACAGCGTTAACACCGAAACCGGCCGGACCAGGGCGTATCTCACATCGGAAACAGCACTGTGATCCACGACCTACTGCCCAGTAGGTACATCCGGGTTCCGCGTCTGTTGACAGACTGCCTACACTCGCCCGAGACGTTAATTGTCGACCACGGGAAATGGAGCCTGCGCAGCAACCCACCCCCGCGAAGCGACCAGAAGATTGCAAACCAGGAGGCTCAGTGCCCAGCCATGCCAGCGCGCGGATCACGAAGGTACTCGTAGCTAACAGAGGCGAGATCGCCGTGCGCGTGATCCGGGCGGCCAAGGATGCCGGACTCGGCAGTGTCGCGGTCTACGCGGAACCGGACGCCGAAGCCCCCTTCGTCAAGCTCGCCGATGAGGCGTTCGCCTTGGGCGGTCAGACCTCGGCCGAGTCGTACCTCGTCTTCGACAAGATCCTCGACGCCGCCGCCAAATCCGGCGCGGACGCCATCCATCCCGGCTACGGATTCCTCTCCGAGAACGCCGATTTCGCCCAGGCCGTCATCGACGCCGGGCTGATCTGGATCGGCCCCTCCCCGCAGTCGATTCGCGACCTCGGCGACAAGGTCACCGCCCGTCATATCGCCGAGCGGGCCGAGGCCCCGATGGCGGCGGGCACCAAGGACCCGGTCAAGAACGCCGACGAGGTCGTCGCGTTCGCCGAAGAGTACGGCGTTCCGGTCGCGATCAAGGCCGCCTTCGGCGGTGGCGGGCGCGGCATGAAGGTCGCCCACACCATCGCGGAGATCCCCGAACTCTTCGAATCGGCCACCCGCGAGGCGGTCGCCGCCTTCGGCCGCGGCGAATGCTTCGTCGAGCAGTACCTGGACAAGGCCCGCCACGTCGAGGCCCAGGTCATCGCCGACCAGCACGGCAATGTCGTGGTCGCGGGCACCCGTGACTGCTCGCTGCAACGCCGGTTCCAGAAACTGGTCGAGGAGGCGCCCGCGCCGTTCCTCACCGACGATCAGCGCGCGCGCATCCACGCCTCGGCCAAGGCCATCTGCAAGGAGGCCGGTTACTACGGCGCCGGCACCGTGGAATACCTCGTGCAGGGCGACACCGTGTCATTCCTCGAGGTGAACACCCGCCTCCAGGTCGAGCACCCGGTCACCGAGGAGACCGCGGGCATCGACCTGGTGCGTCAGCAGTTCCGGATCGCCGAGGGTCACGAGCTGTCCATCACCGAGGACCCGACCCCGCGCGGACACTCGTTCGAATTCCGCATCAACGGCGAGGACGCGGGCCGCGGCTTCCTGCCCGCCCCCGGCCCGGTCTCGGTGTACCGCGAGCCCACCGGCCCCGGCGTGCGCGTCGATTCCGGTGTGGTGCAGGGCAGCGTCATCGGCGGACAGTTCGACTCGATGCTGGCCAAGCTGATCGTCACCGGCGAGAACCGCACCCAGGCGCTCGAGCGGGCCCGGCGCGCGCTCGCCGAGTTCGAGGTCGAGGGTCTGGCCACCGTCATCCCGTTCCACCGGGCGATCGTCGAGGATCCGGCGTTCATCGGTGACGGCGAGAAGTTCGACGTCTACACCAAGTGGATCGAAAACGAGTGGGTCAACTCGGTCGAGCCCTACACCCCGTCCGGCGTGACCGAAGACGAGGACGACGATCTGCCGCGGCAGAAGGTCGTGGTCGAGGTCAGCGGCCGTCGCGTCGAGGTCTCGCTGCCGGGCAGCTTCTCCGTCGGTGGCGGTGCGGGCAGCAACGGCACCGGTGTCATCCGTAAGAAGCCCAAGCCGCGTAAGCGCGGTGGCGCGGGCGGTGCCGCCGCCTCCGGCGACTCGGTCACCGCGCCGATGCAGGGCACCGTGGTCAAGGTCGCCGTCGAAGAGGGTCAGTCCGTCGAGGCGGGCGATCTCATCGTGGTGCTCGAGGCCATGAAGATGGAGAACCCGGTCAACGCGCACAAGGCGGGCGTGGTCACCGGACTGTCGGTGGAGGCGGGCGCCGCCATCACCCAGGGCACGGTGCTGGCCGAGATCAAGTAGGCCGTAGGTCACAGCGAAAGTGGGCGTGGACTTCCAAGTCCACGCCCGCTTTCGCGTTTCCCTGGTCCACGAGACGGGCGCTGCGCGGTGCTCGCGTCGCTGTCGTATCGTGAGCCGGTGAGCAGTTCGTCGATCGGGCCCACCGTGGCGGAGGTGATCCGCGCCCGCCGGGATACGGCGAGCCGGGCGGACGGACACCGCTTGGTGCTCGTCATCGAAGGTGGCGGCAGCCGGGGGGTGTACGCGGGCGGCATGGTGCAGGCGCTGGAGGAACTCGGGCTCTCCTCAGGGGTTTTCGACGCCGTGTACGGCACGTCGGCGGGGGCGTTGAACGGCGCGTGGTTCCTGTCCGGCCGGGTCGTGCCCGGGATGCGGACGTGGACCGATCCCGACATCATGCGCGGCACCGTGTATCCGGCCAGGATGTTGCGCGGGCGTCCCGCTTTCGATCTGCGCTGGCTGGTGCACCAGGTGTACGAGGGTATCGAGCCGATGGACTTCCCGGCGATCCTCGCCAACCCCACCACCTTCCACCCGGTCGCCACCGATATCCGCACCGGACTGGCGGTGGACCTGCATCCGCACATCGTGGACCAGGCCACCTTGCAAACCGCCTTGCGCGCCTCGGCCGGTCTGCCGATTCTGGCCGGACCGCCTGTCGCACTCGGCTCGTCGCTGTATTTCGACGGCGGTCTCGCCGAGTCGGTGCCGATCCGTCTCGCGGTCCGCGACGGCGCGACCCATTCGCTGATCCTGCGGACCCGACGCCTCGACGAACACCGACCGCCCGCCTCCCGCCTGCACCAGATCGTCGGCGGCGGCTACCTGCGACTGCGCGCTCCCGGCGCGTACCGGGCGTGGTTGGCCCGCACCGGTCAGCAGGGCGCCGAGGACCGCTTCACCGCGGCACTGACCACTGCCGCCCTCCAGATCCATCCCCCCGCCGGCTCTCCCGATATCGACAGCGCCTGCCGCGATACCGACCTGCTCACGACGGCCATCGAAATCGGTCGGCGCGCGACCCACGCCACCCTCCGCGCCATCGTCGCCGCCGCGTGAGTCGACAGGTCTACGGGCCTGCCGCGCGGACGGTCACCGGAGGAAGACCGAGACTCCGTCGGACAGGATGAAGTCGTGGAGTTCGAGGTGGTTCGGGGTCGCGTCCGAGGGGATGTCGAAGACCAATTGGGTGGTGCCGGACGCGCCGGGAGCCAGTTCGAACGAGTAGCCCTGGCCGTGTCCGAGGGTTTGCCATGCGGTAGCGGTGGTGTCGTGGTCGAGGGCACGGGACCGACTGTCGACCAGTTTCTGCCCGAACGGCAGGAACCATTTCGTCTCGTCGGAGATATTGCGCACCGCGAGGGTGACGATGAGGTAGGTGCCCTGCGGGGATCGCAGTCCGACGCGGTCGACGCCTGATTCGATGCCGGTCACCGCGAACTCGAATTTGCCGTCCCGGACCGCCGCGCCCGCCGGTGCGGGGCCGGAATCACCCGAACCCGATCCCGGAATCTCGTCGGCGACGGCGGGCGGACGCGCGCTGTCCGAGCCACCCGAACTCCCCCCGGCGATGAGCGCGAAACACCCAGCCGCGAAGGCGAAGGGGGCCAGGAAGATCACGACCAGCGCGCCGATCACCTTCCTCAGCACCCCACCGCGCCGCCGCTTCGGCACCCGGCGGGGCGGTGCCGGACGCCGTGGCGGGGCCACCGGTACCGGTCCCCGTGACGGCCACCGCACCGCACCCCACTGACTCTTGGCCGCAGGAGGTCGACGCGTGTACGGCCGCGGCACCGGCGGGGCGGGCCGGACCGGCGGGCGGAAATACGGATTCGGTTGGTACACCACAGGAACGGGCCGATAGCTCGCGGCGAGCGCGGCACCGGCGGGCGGATCGAGGCGGGTCTCCACCCTGGTCGGCGTCGGTCCCAGCGCGGGCATCACCTTCGTCGGCTCGGGCCCCGGTGTCTCGTTCACCGGATACCGCTGCGCCGGTGTGGGATCGGCGCGCACGGGCGGCTGCGGGCGTGGGTCCACCCGCGTCGGGGTCGGCGCCTCGGTGATGAGCTTGGTCGGCGGCGGGACCCGGCCGGGATCGTCCGCGGGGATTCCCGGCGGTGCTCCCGCCGACGTGGACCCGGGCGACGGGACGTCGCTCGGCGGTGGGTTCCTGTCCTCGCGCGCGGACGAGCGAGGGACACCCGCCACGCCGGATTCACCGTCCGGTCCGGGGGACCGGCCGATCGCGGCCCGTGCGGCGCGGGCGAATTCGCCCGCGCTGGGATGGCGGTCCGCCGGTTCCTTCGACATCGCGCGGGCGATGACGGCGTCGAGTGCCGGTGTGATCGTCGGGTCGACGGTCGACGCGCGGGGTGGGGCGATCATGAGGTGCGCGTGCATCTGCTGGGCCGGGTCGGCGTCGCCGTAGGGGCGCTGCCCGGTCAGGCATTCGTAGAGCACGCAGGCCAGCGAGTAGACGTCGGTGCGGGCGTCGGCCCTGCCGTTGAAGCGTTCGGGAGCCATGTACGCGCAGGTGCCGATGGCGAATCCGGCCGCGGTGACGCCCGTCTGCCCCGCCCGCTGGGCGATGCCGAAGTCGATCAGATAGGTGAATCCGTCCGGTCGCACGAGAATGTTGGACGGTTTCACGTCCCGGTGGACGAGTCCGGCCCGGTGCGCGGTATCCAGCGCCGCGGCCACCTGGGCCAGGATGTCGACGGCGTCGGGCGCGGTCATCGGTCCGCCCGCGGCCAGCCTGGCCTCCAGATCGGTGCCCTCGATGTATTCCATATCGATGAACAGCCGACCGTCGACCTCGCCGTGCCGATGGATCGACACCAGGTGCGGATCACGCAGAGCCGCCGCGAGTTCGGCTTCCCGCTCGAAGCGGATGCGGTAGCTCGCGTCGGCGGCGAGTTCCGGCGGCAGCAGTTTCAGCGCGACCCGTCGCCCTTCCGGATCGAGCGCGAGCCAGATCTGGCCCATTCCGCCCTTGCCGAGCAGCCGTTGCAGCCGGTAGCGACCGAACCGAGCGTCGCCCATCGCGAACCTCCCAGTCACCGTTGACGTGCGCCGCTGGAGCCGATCCGGCTCGCGAATGTCCGAGCGCGCCAACGAAAGACCAGTTCACGGCATTGCCGCCGCACTCCCCGGCCCCACTTGGAGCCTAGCCCCGCCCGGGCCCGGCGAACAGCGCGAACCGTGTGACCTGCCCGACGTCGCCTCGGTCGCGCTGTCGGGGGCCGCGCTAGCCTTGCCTCGTGGACGAGAAACCGCGGGTGCGTATCGGCGCCGGGAGAGGCTGATGGAACCCATCGAGATCAACGCGGGCAGCTGGTACCTGCGGGCGATGCGCGCCGACGACCGGATCGACGACCGCCCGGCCCTCGCGACGGGCGGCGTCACCGATCCGGATTACATCGCCACGCGAACGGCCCAGTGGGACAACGAGACCCACTACTCCTGGGCGGTGTGCGAGCCGACGACGGCCGAGATGGTCGCCGAGGTCGGCGCCACCCCGGCGGCGGACGGGTCGGCGCGGATCACCGGATGGGCGCGCGCAGGGTACGAACCGGCGCTGGAGGACGGCCTGACCACGGTGCGGCGTTTCGTCGAAGGCGCGCTCGGCCTTCGACCGGTCTGAGCACCGGGATCCACGGCATCGTCCACCAGCGCACCCTCCGCGAGCGGTCGCGACGGCCTCAGTCGACCGTCGCGAGCACCCGTTCGATGGCGTCGACGGCGGCGTCCAGTTCCTCGACGGTGACGGTGAGCGGCGGCCGGAAGCGAATACCGCGCTCCCCCGTTCCGAGGATCATGATGTGCTCGCGTTCCCGGAGCGCGGTCAGCAGTTCGTCGCGCAGCCGGGCCGACGGCAGGGTGATCGCGCACATCAGTCCGCGGCCCCTGGGCTCGGTGACGCGTGGATGCGCCGCGGCCAACTTCTCCAGCCGTTCCAGCAGGTGCGCGCCGAGCGGCGCGACGCCGTCGACGAGGTGATCACGTTCCATCACCTCGAGGATGCGGCGGGTGCGGACCATATCGGTGAGGTTGCCGCCCCAGGTCGAGTTGAGCCGGGAGCTGACCGCGAACACGTTGTCGGGCACCTCGTCGACGCGTCCGCCCGCCATCACACCGCAGACCTGGGTCTTCTTGCCGAAGGCGACCACGTCGGGTTCGAGCCCCAGCTGCTGGTAGGCCCAGGTGGTTCCGGTCATGCCGACCCCGGTCTGCACCTCGTCGACGATGAACAGGGCATCGTTGTCGTGGCACAACCGCTGCGCGGCCAGCAGGAATTCCGGGCGCATGTGCCGGTCCCCGCCTTCGCCCTGGATCGGTTCGGCGATGAAACACGCTATGTCGTGCGGGTTTTCGGCGAAGGCGCGGCCGAGCTGCGCGAGCGCGGTCGCCTCGGCTGCCTCGATATCGCGGTCGTCGGCCAGATACGGGGTCTCGATGCGGGGCCAGTCGAATTTCGGGAAGCGCGCGGTTTTGACGGGATCGGTATTGGTCAGCGACATGGTGTAGCCGGAGCGGCCATGGAAGGCGCCGGTCAGGTGGGCCACCTTGGTGCCGAGTTCGGCCGGTCGGCCGTTGGCTTCGTTATGTCTGCTCTTCCAGTCGAACGCGATTTTGAGCGCGTTCTCCACGGCGAGCGAGCCGCCGTCGATGAAGAACAGATGCGGTAGCCGCGGATCGCCGAGAACACGCGCGAACGTGTCGACGAAGCGGGCCATCTCGACGGTGTAGACGTCGGAGTTGCTCGGCTTGTTCAGCGCCGCCGTGGTGAGGGCTTCGCGGAATTCGCCGTCCTCGGCCAGTGCCGGATGGTTCATGCCCAACGCGTTGGACGCGAAGAAGCCGAACATGTCCAGGTAGGTACTGCCGTCTCGTTCGTCGACGAGCAGGCAGCCCCTGGACTTCCGTAGGTCGAGCACCAGGTCGAATCCGTCGGCGAGGATATGGGCCGACAGGATCTCGTGTACGCGTGTCGCGGGGGTGACCGGGGTCGTGTCACCGCCCGTCCGGGTGCGCTCCATTTCGATGGTCACACCGGTAGGGTACGAGAATATTTACGCTTTCTCTACAGGAAGGCGGATAAATTAGCGTCAACGGCTACTTATCGTAGAATGTCTGCAGAATGATGGTACTTCGAGTCCTGACATTGGCGGTCGCCCTGATCTCCTGGAGCAACTGCTCGAGGTGCCGGGGCGAGGCCACCCGCACCAGCAACACGTAACTTTCGTCACCCGCTACCGAGTGGCACGCCTCGATTCCGGGGACGTGCTGAAGCACCGCGGGGGCGTCGTCGGGTTGCGACGGATCGAGAGGAGTGATCGCGACGAATGCGGACAGCAGTTGCCCGAGAGCCTCTGGATCGACGTGCGCGGTATAGCCGCGAATCACTCCGCGAGCCTCCAGCCTGCGCACCCTCGATTGCACGGCCGACACCGATAAGCTCGCCTTTTCGGCCAGGTTCGACAGGGTGGCTCGACCATCGGCCATCAGTTCACGAATCAAGAGGCGATCTATGTCATCGAGTACGGGTCTTGCCGGTGTATCCGCCATCACGGAAGGCTAACCCAGCGAACGCTACTCGTGGCGGAAACGTCGACTCGTTCACATCCGGCAACATGGCAGCACCAAAGGCGCAGCGGAGCAAGCGATGACACAGACACTCAGCGATCAGCTCACCCCCGAACTCGCCGAACGGACGCGCGTGCTACTGCGCGGGTTCGGCGCCGAGATCCCGGCTCCCGGCGACCTCACGGTTCGCACGCCCATCACCGGCGGGCAACTGCTGACGATCCGGGCCGACACCGAGGAACAGGCCCACGCCGCGATCACCCGCGCCGCGACGGCGTTCGACGCCTGGCGCACGGTACCCGCGCCCAGCCGCGCCGCCGTGGTGCGCAGGCTGGCCGAACTACTGACCGCGCACAAGACCGAACTCGGCGAGCTGGTCACGCTGGAGGCGGGCAAGATCGGCGCGGAGGCGGTCGGCGAGGTCCAGGAGATGATCGACATCTGCGAATTCGCCATCGGTCTGTCGCGTCAGCTCTACGGCCGGACCATGCCGTCGGAGCGGCCGGGGCATCGACTCATGGAGACCTGGCACCCGCTGGGTGTGGTTGGCGTGATCTCGGCCTTCAACTTCCCCGTCGCGGTGTGGGCGTGGAATACGGCCCTGGCGCTGGTGTGCGGTGACACGGTGGTGTGGAAACCGTCGGAGACGACACCGCTGACGGCGCTGGCCTGCCACACCCTGTTGCGTCGCGCGGCCGTCGACGTCGGCATCGATCCCGAAGTGCACCAGCTGATCCAGGGCGATTCCCGGATCGGCGCACGGCTGGTCGACGACGAGCGCGTCGCCCTGGTCAGTGCCACCGGCTCGGTGCGCATGGGCCGGATCGTCGCGCCACGCGTCGCGCAACGCTTCGGCCGATGCCTGCTCGAACTCGGTGGCAACAACGCGGCGATCGTCACGCCCTCCGCCGACCTCGAATTGGCGGCCCGCGCGATCGTTTTCGCGGCTGCGGGCACCGCGGGCCAGCGATGCACCACGTTGCGGAGACTGATCGTGCACGCCGACGTCGCCGGACCGTTGACGGCGCTGATCGAGCGCGCGTATCGGCAACTGCGCGTCGGCAACCCGCTCGACGACGGCGTGCTTGTCGGACCGCTGATCGACCGGGCGGCCCACGACAACATGCGGATCGCGTTGGAACGCGCACTCGGCGACGAAGGCGAATTGGTATGCGGCGGTGAGCGCGTCGAGGTCTTCGGCGACAACGGGCATTACGTGCGCCCGGCCCTCGTGCGCATGCCCGCCCAGACCGCGGTGGTGCGCGAGGAGACCTTCGCCCCGATCCTCTACGTACTCACCTATAACGAACTCGAGCACGCCATCGCCCTGCACAACGCGGTGCCGCAAGGACTTTCGTCCTCGATCTTCACCACCGACCAGCGCGAGGCCGAAAGGTTCCTGGCCGCCGACGGTTCGGACTGCGGCATCGCCAACGTCAATATCGGCACCTCCGGCGCGGAGATCGGCGGCGCGTTCGGCGGCGAGAAGCAGACCGGCGGCGGACGCGAATCCGGTTCGGACTCGTGGAAGGCCTATATGCGCCGCGCTACCAACACAGTCAACTACTCCGCCGAACTACCTCTCGCGCAGGGCATAAAGTTCGCCTGACCTGCCGATTAGGTGCTCCACTACCCCGCGTGTAGGGTTGGTCTTACCCAACGCGGGGTGGAGCAGCTCGGTAGCTCGCTGGGCTCATAACCCAGAGGTCGCAGGTTCAAATCCTGTCCCCGCTACAAAAGTTCAGGTCGGAGAGATTTTCTCTCCGACCTGAACCATTTCTCCATGATTCGACGTTTGTTTCAGCCGCGTCGCGCCGCCGCTCGATGGCATCAACGCCGACGAAACGATCTCGGCCTCTGATGCCGGTCCTCGGTTGCCGATCCCGATCGCCGCCTCGAAAATCGCCGCCTCGAAACCCGAACGGCGCTGCCGCGAGAGCGACGGATACCTTTGCGGGACCGCGGGATCGGTCAATCCGGTAGGGCGTTGCGAGTTCGTCGGCGATCACGGCTCGGAACAGCACGCGTGCATATGGTCGAGGGATGGCATCGGTCAAGCAGGTCCAAGTCACCTTCGACTGCGCGGAGCCCGAACGCGTCGCTCGATTCCGGTGTGAGGTGTTGGGGTATGTCGTGCCGCCGCCACCGAAAGGGTTTGCCACCTGGGACGATTTCCAAGGGTCGCTCCCGCCCGAACGTCGGGGTTCAGGGTTCGCGTGCGTCGATCCCTCGGGTGTGGGGCCGCGACTGCACTTCCAGCGGGTCCCCGAAGGGAAGGTCGTCAAGAATCGGGTGCATCTCGATGTGCGGGTCGGTACCGGGCTCGTGGGTGAAGAACGTCTCGCCGCGCTGGAAGGTGAGTGCGCACGGCTGATCGCGCTGGGCGCGCAACGAGTGCGGCTTCTGCGGGCGGATGGATACAACGAGTCGTGCCTGGTGATGCGGGATATCGAGGGTAACGAGTTCTGTCTCGACTGAGGTGCGCGAAAGAGTTCTTCTCCGTCACCGCCAGGCCCCGTCAGGCGGACAGCTGACGCTGTTCGCCCACGGACGAGTAGTTGACATGAATCTCTGCTTGATTCCGCGACGGTCCTCGATGTGGGTCGGCAGCGCGGACACCGATTCCTTCGTTCGCGGCCCACCGTCTATCGGCTGCTCCGAATACGAACATCCGTGAGCGCGGGCGAGGCGAGGACATCGACCAACGCATCGTTGCGGCCGAGCCAATTGAATCACTATTCTCAAGGATCGAGAACAGCGTTGCGCTCCCACGCCTCGGATGAGAGGTTCGCTCTCTCGACGTCTCGACGTGTCGAATTCTATTGGTGAACTGATACTTCTGTGGATAGAGTGACTTCCCACACAGCCGGTCGCACAGCCGGCTACCAGCTCGACGTTCACAGCTATGTGGACGGGCATTCCTCAGAGGCGGGGATCGAACATCGGTGTCAGGTATCAACTCCGTTCGTGGTGACACAGCGACGGGTTCCGAGGGCGGGCGTTCGCGCGGCACCGTCGGTGTACGGACCCGGCTGCTCGCGATCGTCCTCATTCCGAGTCTGGCCCTGCTCGGCATCGGCACCGGTGCGACCGTCTACCTGATCAAGGACGGACGCAAAGCGGGGCAATGGGCCGAACTCGCTAGCGCGACAACCGATCCGGCGCGTCAGATGGTCGAGGCGTTCCAGGTCGAACGCGGTGCGTCGATGCTGCACCTGGCCGGGAGCCGGCTCGCCACCGGCACACTCACGGTCGCGAGGAAGAACTCCGATACCGCCTTGGCGGCGGTGCAGGCACAGGGGGACGCGGCCTCGGCACTGCGGCCGGACCTGTCGACCGATATCGACGGCTACAACCAGCTCTACAGTCAGCTTCCCGCGCTGCGCTCGGGAGTCGACGCGCGCGCCGTGCCCGCCGATCAGGTGTTCACCGCCTATTCGACGGTCATCGACACCATCGTCGCCGCGACGCTGCTCGCCGCCGAGGTCGCCCCGGACGCCGGGGCCGCGACAGGCTTGTACCAGGCCATGCTCCTGCTGCGCGCGAGCGAATCGATCTCACGCGCGGCCGCCGTGGGCGCGGTCGCGCGAGTCACCGACCGGCTCACCGGCGCGCAACTCGCGGATCTGACGCGCTACGTGGGTGATTCACGCGCCCAGTTGGCCACGGCGGCTTCCGCTGTCTCCGGTCCCCGCGCGGAACAGTTCGAGGCCATCACCGAGGGAACGGATCGTCACCGGATCGTCGCGATGGAAGACGCGATGCTACGAGGGGGCGTCGTGGATTCCGAGGAGATGCCCGACGACGAATCCGCAGTCGGATGGCAGGCGGCCGCCACTTCGGTGAGCGCGGCGCTGGCCCGGTTGTGGGTCGATCTGTGCCGCGACAGCCAGGCCGACGCGACGACTGCCGGTGAGAACCGCGCGGAAAGATCGGCCTACGGCGGTGCGGCGATTCTCGCCATTACCGTGCTGGTCTTCCTCGCCGCGTTGTTCCTGGCCAACCGCCTGATCGGCCGGATGCGCCGACTGCGTCAGGAGACCCTCGCACTCGCCGAGGAGCGGTTGCCCGAAACCATTCGCTGGCTCAACGACGGTCGCGATATCGGCAGGGAGGCCGTCATCACGCCGCTGGATTTCGGCGACGACGAGATCGGCCATGTCGCCGACGCGTTCAATCGCGCGCACAGCGCGGCCGTCGCGGCGGTTGTCGCCGAATCCAAGACGCGCGCGGGTGTCAAGGCCGTCTTCCTCGATATCGCTCGTCGCAGCCAGGTCATGGTGCACCGCCAACTCACGCTGCTCGACCGCGCCGAGAACGACGAGGAAGATCCGGGCAAACTCGGCACCCTGTTCCAGCTCGACCATCTCGCCACCCGCGCCCGCCGCAACGCCGAGAATCTCATCATCCTCGGCGGCGAGCAGCCGGGCCGTCGCTGGCGCACCCCGGTCCCCCTCATCGACGTGGTGCGCGGCGCGGTCGCGGAGAGTCTGGACTACCCCCGGATCCATACCGGGCGGGTACCCGATATCCGCATCATCGGCGGCGCGGTCGCCGACCTCATCCACTCCACCTCATCGCCGAACTCACCGACAACGCGACCGCCTTTTCACCGGCCGAGACGAGGGTGAGCGTGTCGGGGCAATCGGCGGGTAAGGGCGTCGTCCTCGAGATCACCGACCAGGGGCTCGGCATGTCGGACGCCGAATTCGACGAGCGCAACGCGATGCTGGCCGACCCGCCGAGTTTCGGACTGGCCGCGCTGTCGAGCGACGCGCATCTCGGTCTGTTCGTCATCGCCATGCTGGCCACCCGTCACGGCATCTCGGTGCGGCTGGGCAAATCCGACTACGGCGGCGTGCGAGCGATCGTCCTCATCCCGACGACCCTGGTCGCCGACGGTGACGAGAGTCCCGAACGCACCGAAACACCCCGACGAACGCTCTCCCGAGGGCCTCTGGACGTGCGAGGAAGTTAAACCTGACTCTTCCATTTTGTTGCGCAACCGTGACTTCAATCGTTAGGGTGGCTCGGGATACAACCGGTGCCACACCGGTTTCCGGTCCCCGTCGACCGGTCGCAAGAGGGCGGGAACGCCCAGAGGTAGGCTCGATTACCGGTGTTTGACAGCAAGTTCCTCGATACCTTGACCACGGCTATCAAGCGCGGAAAGCTACACGGTCCTATCGGAGTCCGCGCCCGGCTGCTCGCGATCGCACTGATACCGAGTATCGCTCTGCTCGGCATCGGTGTGGGGGCTTCGGTCTACCTGGTGAACAACGGCAAGGACGCCGAGAACTGGGCGGAACTGGCCAGCGCGACCGCCGAGCCGTCGGTCCTGATGATCGAGGCCTTCCAATTGGAGCGCGGCGCCTCGATCTTGTTCCTGGCAGGCGACCCCGCGGTCGGCGAGAATATCGCGGCGACGAGGAAGAATTCCGACAACGCGCTCGCCGCGCTGCAACTCGTGGGCGAGAACGCGGTACTACTTCGTCCCGACCTGAAATCCGAACTCGCGGGTTACACCGAGCTGTACGAACAACTTCCGATCCTGCGCGCCGGAATCGACGCGCGTGCGCTGCCCTCCCAGCAGGTCTTCCTCGCGTTCAGTACCGTCATCGACACGATCGTGCAGGGTTCGCTGCTCGCGGCCGAGGTCGCGCCGGACGCCAAGATCGCGGTCGACCTGTACAAGGCGATCCACCCGCTGCGTGCGGCAGAGGCCGTCTCGCGAGCGGGTTCGATCGGTTCGCAGGGCCTGCTCACCAATCAGTTCTCCGCCGAACAGCTCACCGAATTCATTCGCTACGTCGGAGACGCGCGCGGTGAGATGGCTTTCGCCGCAGGCACATTGACCGGTGATCGCAAAGCGCAACTCAAGGCCATCCTCGACGGACAGAGTTGGCAACAGCTCACCGCGATGGAGGATGCCGTCGTCCGCCGCGGCGTGGTCACACCGGAGAGCGACCCCCCTGCCAGCAGGAACTCGGCAAGCGGCTCGACGTCCAATTCGTCGAACAATTCGTCGAACAACTCCACCGGCGGCTCGTCGGCCAACGCGGCGCAGGCGAACGCGCTGCCGCTCGGTTTCGCCGAGTGGGGAACCGTTGCCGCGCATGTGCGTTCGGATCTGCTCAAACTCTGGGAAGCCCAGAGCCGGGAAGCGCACCGCAACGCCATGGCCTCCGGCGAGGAGACCGCGTCCAACTCCCTCTACGGCGGTATCGCGGTCGGCTTCGTCACGCTGCTGGCCTTCGTCGCCGCGCTGTTCCTGGCCAATCGACTCATCCGCCGGATGCGCAGGCTGCGCCGCGAGACCTTGGAACTGGCCGACCAGCGCCTGCCCGAGGCCATCAAGAGACTCAGTTCGGGCCGCGAACTCGATGAGGACGCCGATCTGGCTCCCCTCGACTTCGGCAAGGACGAGATCGGCCAGGTCGCCGACGCGTTCAACCGCGCTCACGCCGCCGCCGTCGTCGCCGCCGTCGCCGAGGCCAAGACCAGGGAGGGCGTGAACGCGGTCTTCCTCAATATCGCCCATCGCAGCCAGGTCATGGTGCACCGCCAGCTCGCACTGCTGGACCGAGCCGAGCGCGAGGAAGAGAACGCGAGCAAACTCGACGTCCTGTTCCAGCTCGACCACCTGGCGACCCGCTCGCGACGCAACGCCGAGAACCTGATCATCCTCGGCGGCGAGAAACCCGGTCGGCGCTGGCGCAATCCGGTGCCACTGATCGACGTCGTCCGCAGCGCCGTGGCCGAGAGTCTGGACTACACCCGGATCAATACCGGAAAGCTGCCGGATCTGCGGATCACCGGCGGCGCGGTGGCCGACCTCATCCACCTGCTCGCCGAACTCACCGATAACGCCACCGCCTTCTCACCGCCGCAGTCGCGGGTCGCGATCTCCGGTAATCAGGTCGGCAGAGGTGTCGCGCTGGAGATCGCCGACCAGGGTCTCGGGATGTCGACGGCCGAACTGGCCGAACGCAACGCCCTGCTGACCGAGCCGCCGGACTTCAGCGTCGCCGCGTTGTCGACCGATGCCAGGCTCGGCCTGTTCGTGGTCGCGAAACTGTCACAGCGCCACGGGATCTCGGTGCGGCTGGCCGAATCCGACTACGGTGGCATCAAGGCGATCGTCCTGGTGCCGACCGCACTGATCGCCACCGGCTCCGATGACGAACCCGTCGAACGCAGGCCAGCGATCGCGGCCCCGCCACCGCAGCCGACCTTCGCGCCCGCGGCGGTCTCGACGGTCACCGCGGGTATGGCCAATACAGAACGGACGATAGCGATGCCGCCGAGCGGCGGGGAGAAACCAGCACTTCCTCGGCGCAGGCGCGCCGCCGAGGAGGCCGCAGCCGAGTCGGCGGCCAAGACGACCAGGTCCGTGACGATGCCACGACCGCGTTCGGCCGACGAAGCGCGCAATCTGATGTCGGCGATCGAGAGTGGTACCCGCCAGGGCCGACTCAATCGTGTCGAAATCGACAATTCAGCAAAGCAGTCCGATCGACAAGAAGGTGCCGGTGACAACCTCCAAGCCCCGTAGCCTCGACTGGTTGCTCGACGATCTCATCGAGCGACTGCCCGATGTCCGTTTCGCCATCGTGTTGTCCACCGATGGTCTGTTGCTCGGCCAGTGCGGGTCGATGGATCAGCCCGACGCGGAGCGTTTCGGTGCGATGGCCTCGACTCTGCACGGTGTGGCACGTAGCGCGGGCGCGCATTTCGACGTCGGTGGTGTGTGCCAGACGGTGGTCGAACTCGACGAGGCGGTGCTGTTCATCACCGCGGCGGGCGAGAACGCCTGCCTGGCCCTGTTGACCGTGGAGACGGCCAATATGGGCATGGTGGCCTACGAGATGAACCAGACCGTGCAACGCGTCGGCGCCCATCTCTCGGTCGATCCGCGTCCGACCCTGGACGAGGCCGGCTCGAGACAACCATGAGTGATGACGAGCGTGAGTCCTGGTACGACGAGGATGCGGGCCCCCTTGTGCGCCTGTACGCCGTCACACACGGGCGGTCCGATAACGCACGGCCCGAACTGGACATGCTCACGCTCGTGGTGAACGCGAGCACGGGCGTGCGATCACGGCGCCCCGATCCCGAATACGCGGAAATCCTGCGGCTCAGCCGCACGGCGCTCTCGGTCGCGGAGGTCGCCGCGCACCTGAACCTGCCGTTGAACTCGACAAAGATCCTGGTCGGTGACCTGATCGACGACGGGCAGCTCAAGTACCGCTCCCCCGATCCCAAACCGGACGCGGTATCGCGCAACCCCGAACTGTTGCGCGCTGTGCTCCGGGGTATCCAGGCGATCTGAGCCGATCCGGCGCCGCCGTCGCGGTGACGCCGGATCTCGGGCTCATTTCATGCGGGCGAGAAGACGTTTCGCGTTCATGTACGCGATCGCCTCGATCGACACCATCGGGTTGACACCGCTCGCGGTCGGGAAACAGGACGCGTCCGCGATGACGATATCGGGCACCTCCCAGGTGACGCCGTCGGGATCGACCGCGCAGTCCTCGCGGGAGCCGCCCATGCGGGCCGAGCCCATGATGTGCAGCGCGCCCATCCCGCACTGTGCCGGACCGTAGCCCGCGGCCTCGGCCGACGCCGCGAATTCCGCGTGCGGACCACGAACTCCCGGTTCGTATTCCGCTCCGAGCTGATGTCCGGAGAAGATCCGCTTCGCGCCCGCGGCCTCCAGAATCCGTGCGGCCCCGACGATTCCGGTGTGCATATGGGCGGCGTCGCGTTTCGACAGCGTGTATTTCACGATCGCCTCCCCGCTGCCGTCGACGGTGACGGTGCCGTGGTCGCGATCGCGGGTGATGACGCCGACCGCGGCGGTACGGGCCAGATCCAGCATGGCCGACCGATGCTGCTGTGCTCCACGCCAATTCATGAATCCGACCAGCATTCCCGGATGCAGCGGCCCGGTCTCGTAGATGACGCCGTAGCCGTCGCTCAGATCGCTGTGCTTCCGCGAGATCCTGGTCTGGAGTCCGCCTTCCCAGGGAGGCACCTCGTCGTCGAATGTGCCGAACACCGCGGACGCCGGGTGCAGACGCAGGTACTTGCCGATGTTCTTGTTGCGCAGTCCCGAGCGGCGCAGCAACGCGGGGGTCTGGATCGCGCCCGCGGCGACGACCACCGCGCGGGCGCGCACCCGGATCTCGGCCCCGTCGGCGGTCACCGCCCGCACCCCCTCGGCACGTCCGTTGCCGACCTCGACCGCGCGGACGTCGACGCCGACGACCAGTCGGGCCCCGTGCTCGGCCGCGTCGGCGAGCCAGGTCTTGGTCGCCGACTGTTTCGCGCCGAGCCTGCATCCGTAACCGCGATGCCCGCACTCGATTCCGGCGTCGCAGGCGTCGGTGACATTGCGCGGGAGTTCGGCGATATCCCAGCCGAGCGCGGCCACTCCGCGCGCGAGGACGTCGTCGCGTGCCGACAGCGGTGACCTGTCGTAGGTGACGCCGAGGCGGCGTTCCACCGCGTCGAGGGCATCGCCGAATTCCTCGTCGGCGAACTGGGTCGCGCCGAGTCCCGCCCATTCGGCGCGCACGTCGTCGGGGGTGCGCAGCGAAGTGCTCCAGTTGACGACGGTGCCGCCGCCGAGGCATCCGCCGGCGACGAGGGTCAGTTGGCCCTCGGCCGTCGCGGTCGGTCCCGGTGCGTACAGATTCAGCAGGCCGTCGAGTTCGCCGGTGCCGAAATCGGCGTCGTCGTAGTAGCCGCCGCGTTCCAGGACGACGACGAGTCCGCCTTCGGCCAGAACCGCCGCCGCCGCGCCACCGCCCGCGCCGGAACCGATGACGACGACATCGCAGTCGTAGGTGGTCGCCTCGGACGGACGCAGCGGGGTGAGCGCGGGCTTCGGCGCGGACGCCAGCGCGCCCGGCGGCGCGGGGTAGCCCATCTCCTTCCACAGCGGATTGGTCCCGGCGTCGTGTAATAGGACAGCAGCGCGGCCGTATCTGTCGCGTCGGGCACCGGGCTTCCCTCGGGGGCCCGGCGCTCTCGTCGGCCGGGGTCGTACTCGGACATACAAGAATGCTCGTTCACATAATACGTGTGCTGGAACACTACCCCGGCTCCGTGACACCGTAAAGCGACGCGGCGTCCACACTCAGCGGCGGGCGATCGATCCGTCGCGGAACACCCAGCGCAATCCGACGAAGCGCAGCAGCGTCGCGACCAGATTGGCCGAGGCCAGCGCGAGTAATTGCCACTGGACCGGCACACCGGGCGCCCAGCGATGCAGCGCGAACAGCGCGCCGCTGGTGACGAGGAGCCCGAAGCCGAAGATCAGCAGTCCCTGGAAATGATGGGCGAGCGCGCGGGCCGACCCGCGCACG
Source organism: Nocardia sp. NBC_01377 (assembly GCF_045040005.1). Lineage (NCBI taxonomy): Bacteria > Bacillati > Actinomycetota > Actinomycetes > Mycobacteriales > Nocardiaceae > Nocardia > Nocardia sp. NBC_01377. The sequence goes on along the minus strand of NZ_CP109566.1, from coordinate 8,764,647 downwards.
CCGAAGGTGAAAGCCCGGTTGGCCGCGGTGTTGCCGATCGCCGTGATCAGCAACGCCGCGAAATTCGCGAACTGCGGACCCACAACCGGCTGCCACAGCAGATACAGCGCCGTATAGGCCACCGTCGATACCGCGCCGACGATCGCGAACCGCACCACCTGCCCGACCATGCCGCGCGGCACGCCGTCGACGAGCGGTTCGCGCCCGATCGCGCGACGCAACTCGTTCAGCGGCAGCGCGCCGGTCGTCATGGCGCGCGCGAGCCGCCAGATGCCCCGCAGATCCTTGCGCGCGGTATCGATGATGTCGACCCGGCTGTCCGGGTCGTCGATCCAGTCGACGGGCACCTCGTGCACCCGCAACCCGGCGTGCTCGGACAGAACCAGCAGTTCGGTATCGAAGAACCATTCGCCGTCCTGCACCAGGGGCAGCAGCTGCCGGGCGATATCGGCGCGAATGGCCTTGAATCCGCACTGCGCGTCCGAGAACCGGGCCCGCAGTGCGGCTTTGAGGATCAGGTTGTATCCGCGCGAGATGAATTCGCGCTTCGGGCCGCGCACCACCCGCGCCCTCGGGCTCAGGCGGGTGCCGACGGCGAGATCGGAATGCCCCGAGATCAGCGGCGCGACCAGCGGAAGCAGGCCGTTGAGATCGGTCGAGAGGTCGACGTCCATATACGCGAGGACCTCGGCGTCGGAGTCGAGCCACGCGGTGCGCAGCGCGCGGCCGCGACCTTTCGCCGTCAGGTGCAGGACGCGGACGCCGGGGTATTCGGCCGCGAGCGCGTGCGCGATATCGAGGGTGGCGTCGGTACTCGCGTTGTCGGCGATGGTGATTCGCGCCGGAAAGGGGAAACCCTCGGCCAGATGCGCGGAGAGCCTGCGCACACAGCCCGCGAGATCCTGCTCCTCGTTGTAGACCGGGATCACGATATCCAGGACCGGCGGCGCGGTCGCGGTGCCGATCGTCCGAGGATCGGTCGCGGTATCGCTCATGTCGTCAGCTTCGCCGACCGACCTCCCCGAATCCTGCGGGTCGGCTGGGAATTTCCTGTGGATGGGAACGCGGGACGCGCGGCAACGACACCGAGAAGGTCGCGCCCGCGCCGGGCGCGCTGTCGACGGTCACCCGTCCACCGTGCGCGGTGACCAGCGCCTGCACGATCGACAGGCCGAGACCGGTGCCGCCGCTGGCCCTGGTCCGCGAGCTGTCGGTCCGGTAGAAACGTTCGAAAACCCGTGCTGCGGAATCCGGTTCGAGTCCGGGGCCGGTATCGATCACGTCGACGCGCACTTCGTCACGCGAGGGTTGCAGGCGTACCGTCACCGGCGTTCCCGCCGGGGTGTGGGTGAGCGCGTTGCCGACCAGATTCGTCAGCACCTGACGCAGCCGCCCCTCGTCGCCGTCGACCACCATCGTGCCCTCGCCCGCGCCGATCTCCAGCCCGATCCGCCGCCGCGCGCCGGGGACGGCGTGCTGATCGGCGTCGATCGCCTCGGCGTTGTGCACCGCGTCGCCCGCCACCGCGCGCAGGTCGACCGGCGCGCGTTCGACCGGACGGTCGGCGTCGAGCCGGGCCAGCGTGAGCAGATCCTCGACCAGCAGCCCCATCCGTCGCGCCTCACCCTCGATGCGGCGCAGGACGAGTTCCGGATCCTTGCTCGCCCCTTGGCGATACAGCTCGGCGAAACCGCGGATGGTCGTCAGCGGTGTCCGCAATTCGTGGCTGGCGTCGGCGACGAATCGGCGCATCCTCGCCTCCGAACGTCGCGCGTCCTCCTCCGAGGCCTCGGTGGCCGCGACGCCGTGCTGGATCCGGGTGAGCATCACATTGAGGGACCGCGCCAGCCGGTCCACCTCGGTGTCGACCCCGCGCACCGGAACTCGCCGGTGCAGGTCGCCGCCCGCGATGGCGGCCGCGGTCTGTTCGACCGTGAGCAACGGCCGCAGGCTGCGCCGGACGGCGAGGTAGCCGACCACGCCGAGCGCGAGCAGAGCCAGCGCGCCGGTGCCGAGTTCGAAGTAGATGAGACGCGACACCGTCTCCTGGTTGTCGGTCAGCGGCAGTCCGATGGTGGTCGACCCGTACTGGTTCGACACAGTCAGCACCCGCCAGTGCGCGCTCGAATCGCCGATCGAGCCGACGGTGACCGGGCCCGGCCTCGGCCCCGCGCTCAGATCGGGCAGCTCGCCGGTGCCGCCCGCGAGCTGGTTGTAGATCTGCCCGTCGACGCCCTTGCGCAGTTCGAAGAACCGTCGTGGCTGGTCACCGGCGGATTCGGAACGCGGAGACGGTCCGGGCATATCCGCCGGAATCCACTGCGTCCGCCCGTCCTCGGAGACGACCTGCCGCATCGCCCTCGGCATCGCCCAGGTGCGCGCCGAATCGGAGAGCTGGTCGTCGACGCGCTGGGTGAGCGACCGGCTCAGTGCCGAGGTGACGGCGAATCCGGTGGCCACCAGCGCCAGCGCGGACAGTGAGACGAGCACGACGACCAGCCCCACCCGCAGTGGCACCGCCGACAAGCACCTGCGCAGCCACGAGCGCGGGCTCGGCTCGGGCACGGTGGATCCCCTGGTCATACTCCCAGGCTGACAAGGTCGGCGGCGCTGAACCTGCGAGCGCGCTGGGAGTTCGCTGTGAACGTCGGGACCGGCTCGCGGTGTGGCCGGATCACGAGGCGGGAGCGGTCAGGTCGTAGACCGTCGCGTCACCGATCGTCCGTGGCGCGTAGTGCGCGCTCACCCATTCCTCGATCTGCTGTCCGGTCGATTTCTCCCGGTCCCCGCCGGGGCGCGGCGGACGCGGACCCGAACGCCGCGACGTCACGAAGTAGCCGATATCGCCCGCCGCGACGTGCGCGCGGAACTCCTCCAGCGTCGGGGCGTCGTCGCGACCGCTGAAACCGCCGATCGCCATCACCGACGCGCCACTGCGCAATTCGAGTCCGGAGGCGCCGAAGGAACCGACTGTCGCCGCGGACCAGCGCCGGTCGCAGGCGCGCACCATCGCCTCGAGTTCGGTGTTGGGGCCGATGCCGGGCGGGCCGTCGGGGCCCGGGCCGGGAGGTCCACCGGTGTCGGTTCCTGGACCCGGGTTCGCCTCTCGTGACATACGCTGCCCGGCGGGCGGCGCGTCGGCGGTGGGCTCACCGGCCCGCTCCTGTCCGGCTGCGGGGCTGCCACCGGGCGGCCCTCCACCGGACGGCGCGCCACCACTCGCTCCCTGTGCTGGCCTTCCACCAGACGGCGGGCCGCCCATTGCGTCTCCTCTCGCGCCCGGGCCCGGGCTGCCATCGGGTGGCGGCCCACCGGCCAACGCATCGCCCCTCGGCCCCGAGGCCGGAATACCGCCGCTGTGCGGATGGGTGGTGGTGACCACCGCGTAGGTGGCGGTGCCCGCGAATCCGGCGATCAGGCCGACCGTGGCGACGATCGCGGGCAGCACACGAGCCCGCCGGGTTCTCGGTAGCAGACCCACGGCGGCGACGATCGCGCCGATCACGATCGACCAGCGCAGCCACGGCAGCCATTCCGGCGTGCGGTCGAGCAGGACGAAGGCCCAGACACCCGTGACGACGACCATCGCGGCGAGGATCATCCGCGCCGAAGCGGCGGCCCTGAGCTCCCACAGCCGCGTCACCGAGACGGCGGCGAGCGCGGCGACACCCGGCGCGAGGGCGACCGTGTAGTACGGGTGGATGACCCCGCTCATATAGCTGAAGACCAGTCCGGTGCCGAGTACCCAACCGCCCCACAGGATCAGGGCGGCGCGCGCACGGTCGGTGCGCGGGGCGCGGCGGGTCGACCACAATCCGGCGACGAGGCCGATCAGGGCCGCGGGCAGCAGCCAGGACACCTCGGTGGCCATCAGATCCCGTAGGAGCCGGGTGATCCCGGTGTCGCCGCCGAACGCGCCGCCCATCCGCGCACCCGCCGCGGGGGCGGACTGTCCGCCCGGATTACCGTGTCCGCCGAGCAGTCTGCCGAGGCCGTTGTAGCCGAGCGTCAGCTCCCACAGGCTGTTGTTGGTCGAGCCGCCGATGTAGGGACGGTCGCGGGCGGGCCACAATTCGACGAGCAGGACGTACCAGCCGCCCGTCACGATCAGCGCGGCCAGCGCGGTCACGAGTTTGCCTACCCGCGAACAGAATCCGCCCGCCGCCGCGACGAGGAACACCAGTCCGAACGCGGGCAGGACGAGGAACGCCTGCAACATCTTGGTCAGGAATCCGACCCCGACGCCCACTCCCGCGAGGACCAGCCAGCCGGTACTGCCGGACCACCAGCGCGTGCCGTCCGCCTCGACCGCGCGCACCGTGCAGTAGGCGGCGGCGATGAGGGCGAAGGTGAGCAGGGCATCGGGATTGTCGTAGCGAAACATCAAGGCCGCGACCGGGGTCGCCGCGAGGGCGGCACCCGCGATGAGCCCGGCGCCGGGTCCGGCCCACCGCCGGACGGCGGCGCAGAGCAGCGCGACCGAGCCGACGCCGAGGAGTGCCTGCGGGACCAGCACCGAGAACTCACCGAAGCCGAAGAGTCGCCCGGACAAACCCATCAGCCACAGCGCGGCGGGCGGTTTGTCGACGGTGATCGCGTTACCCGCGTCGTGCGAACCGAACAGCAGCGCGCGCCAACTCCGCGCGCCCGCCTGCGCCGCCGCGGCGTAGTACTCGTTGCCCCAGCCGGACACGGTCAGGTTCCACAGATACAGCAGCGCGGTCGCGCCGAGCAGCGCGAACACACCGGGCCGCGCCCACCTCGGCTGGGTGACCGGTCCGAAGAGCAGCCGGTCGGTCCACGTGCGCGGTCGCGTGTCCGTCCGTCGCGCGGGTCGTGGTCGTGCCGCCGGGGCGCTCGCGGTCGCCGTCATCGTCTGCCCTTCCGCATGGTCGATCCACCGTTGTCCGTTCGCACCGAGCCCGTCATCCCCCGCCTTTCGCGTCACCGACCCGTCGAACCTATGCGCGGCGCCTCTCGGCAGGCTCCGAAGTTCCTGCGAACCAGCTGTGAGTGAGCATCCGAAATTCGTTTTGGTCTATTTGACTAAAACTATGCTACGGTGGTCACATGATCGAGACGATGGTCAGGACCCCCGAGGGCGCGCGGCCCGACGACCTGGAGTTCCTGCGCTTCCCCGGCGGTGAGTGGTTCCTGCGGACCGGTCCGTCGTTCGACCCCGAGGCCGAGCGTTTCGCGGTCGTCCGTGGCGGATTCCCCGACGACCTGCTCGCCCTCGGCATGTGGGCCGACGTGGTCCGGCGGCACGGGAAACCCGCGCGGGTACTGATGCCCTACATCCCGGCGGCACGCACCGACCACGACGTACCGTGCGGCGCCGCCGTCTACGCCGCGGTGATCGGCGCGTTCGCCGACGAGGTGATCTACGCCGATATCCATTCGCCACTGGCGAAATCGACACTGCGCGGGCCGACGCTGACCGAGATTCCGCTCGGGCGGCTCGCCTCCTCGGCACTACCGCGCGACTACGACCTGGTCGTCGCCCCCGACGCGGGCGCGGGCGAGCGGGCCGCGATCGTCGCGGAGGCACTCGGGGTGGAGGCATTCGGGGTGGAGGCATTCGGGGTGGAGGCATTCGGGGCGGAGGCATTCGGGGCGATCCCCGTCGCACACGGACGCAAACGTCGCGATCCGGCGACCGGGCGACTCGACGGTTTCGAGTTGTCCACACCTGTGACGGGCCTGCGGGTACTCGTGGTCGACGACATCTGCGACGGCGGCGGCACCTTCGCCGGGCTCGCCGCGGCCGGTTCGTTCGACACCGCCGAACGGGTGGACCTGTGGGTCACCCACGGCGTCTTCTCCGGCGGCGAACGCCTCGCGGCCAATCTCGCGCCCTATTCCAGCGTCTACTCCACCGACTCACATCCCGGTGCTCGCGCGACCGCGCTGGCCCCGGACCGCCTGCACCTGATCGACCTGGTCGATCACGTTCTCTCCGAAGGAATCCTGTGATGTTCCGCCGTGCCACCGATCCCCTGTTCCTGACCGACGCCTACAAACTCGACCACCGTCGCCAGTACCCCGACGGCACCACCCGCGTGTATTCGAACCTGACCCACCGCGCGTCCCGGATCCACGGTGTCGAACACGTCGTGCATTTCGGATTGCAGGCTTTCCTGCGCGATGTGCTCGAGGATTCCTTCGCGCGGTTCTTCGCCGCCGACGTCGACCTGGTCTGCGCCGAATACGAGCGTCGCGCGCGGTCGATCCTCGGGCCGAACCTGATCGGCAGCGAGCACATTCGCGCGCTGCACGCCCTGGGTTACCTGCCGCTGAGCATCCGCTCGGTACCGGAGGGCACCCCCGTTCCGCTGCGCGTGCCGGTGCTGACCATCGAGAACACCCGCCCGGATTTCTTCTGGCTGACCAACTACCTGGAAACCGCGCTGTCGGCGGCCATCTGGCAACCGTCGACCTCGGCGACCAGCGCGTGGCGGCTGCGCGCGCTGCTGGAGGCGCGAGCCGAGGCGACCGGCGCCGATCCCGAGGCGGTCGGTTTCCAGGGGCACGACTTCTCGTTCCGCGGTATGCCGGGCATCGAGGCCGCCGCGGCCTCGGGAGCAGCGCATCTGCTGTCGTTCAGCGGCTCGGATTCGCTGGTGTCGGCGGACTGGATCGACTACTTCTACCCCGACGATTCCGGAGAGCGGATCCTCGGCTCGGTCGCCGCCACCGAACATTCGGTCATGTGCGCGGGCACCCGCGAATCCGAGGACGACACCTACCGCAGGCTGCTCGATCTCTACCCGAGCGGGGTCGTCTCGGTCGTCAGCGACACCTTCGACCTGTGGCGGGTGCTCACCGAAACCCTGCCCGCGCTGCGCGACCGGATCCTGGCCAGGGACGGGACACTGGTGATCCGGCCCGACTCGGGCGATCCGGAGACCATCCTGTGCGGCACCGGCGCCGACGACACGCCTGCCGGACGCGGGGTGGTCGCCCTGCTGTGGGAGACCTTCGGCGGCACCGTGAACGCGGCGGGCTACCGCGTCCTCGACCCGCGTATCGGGGTGATCTACGGCGATTCGATCACCTACGACCGCGCCGACGCCATCACCGCGCGGCTGAAGGCGATGGGATTCGTCTCGACCACGGTCGTTTTCGGGGTCGGCTCCTACACCTACCAGTACGTCACCCGTGACACCTTCTCCTCGGCGATGAAGGCCACCTACGTCGAGGTCGATGGGATCGGGCGCGACATATTCAAGGCGCCGGTCACCGACTCGGGCACCAAACGCTCGGCGCGCGGGCGTCTCGCGGTGCTGCCCGGCGCGGACGGCGAACTCGTCGTCCACGAGCAGGCCACCCCCGAGCAGGAGGCGGCGAGCGCGCTGGTCGAGGTGTGGCGTGACGGAACCTTCGTCCGCAGAACGGGTTTCGCCGAGATCCGGGCGCGGTTGCGCGAGGAGAGCAAGCGCTTCCGGTGATCGTGACCTCGGATGCCCCGGCCCGATCGCGGGGCATCCGACGGTCACGAACGCGGCTCAGCCCGCGAAATGCAGACTCCACTCGCCGCGGAAGTGCAGCCTGGTGACGCTGCCCGGCGGGATATCCACGCGCCAGAACGATTTCGGCGGTGCGTCCAGGGTCACCAGCAGCGCGGCACGCACCACCGCCGGATGGGTGACGGCGACGGTCGAGGCGCCGTGCGAGGCGATCTCGGCCATCCAGTACCTGATCCGGGCGATGACATCGGTGACCGATTCGCCGCCGTGACCACGGAACCCCGGATCGGTGAGCCACGCGTACAGCTCGGCCTGGGGCACGGAATTCAGGTCGTCACCGCGCCAGACGCCCGCGTCCAGATCGCGCAGCCGCTCGTCGGCCGCACCGGACAGGCCCATCGCCGTCGCCGTCTCGGTGGCCCTGCGTTCCGGAGCGGTGAGCACCCTGGCCCCGGCGGGCCTGCCCCAGGCCGTGATGGCACGGCGGCCCGCCTCGGTCAACGACTCGTCGGCGGGGAAACGTGCCTTGCGCGTCGCCTCGGTCATGCCGTGGCTGACCAGGTCGAGTCTGAGCACCTTCTGCACGGGTGGAAGCGTACGGCGACGGCGCGCGCCCGGGTCGCCGATTGCCGCTCGCCGGTGCTTGTCGGTCCCCGGGTGCACACTGTCGATATGGCCGAGCACTCGCAAACGGAGTTCTCGACCGCCATGTTCTCCAAGGCGACGAGCGGGTGGTTCGACGGCGCGTTCCCCGCGCCGACCGCCGCCCAGCTCGGCGCCTGGCAGTCCATCGCGGCCGGGGAACACACCCTGGTCGTCGCGCCGACCGGGTCGGGAAAAACCCTGTCGGCGTTCCTGTGGGCGATCGACCGGCTGGCGAGCCGGGAACCGTCGGACCAGCCGCGCGGTACCTCGGTGCTCTACGTGTCGCCGCTCAAGGCGCTGGCCGTCGACGTCGAACGGAATCTGCGGGCGCCGCTGGTGGGAGTCACCCAGACGGCCAAACGGCTCGGCTCCGAGCCGCCGGAGATCAGCGTCGGCGTGCGGTCGGGGGATACCAGCGCCGCCGATCGCCGGTCGATGCTGCGCAAACCCCCCGACATCCTCATCACCACCCCAGAATCGCTGTTTCTGATGCTCACCTCGGCGGCCAGGGAAACCCTCGCCGAGGTCGGCACGATCATCATCGACGAGGTGCACGCCATCGCGGGCTCCAAACGCGGCTCGCACTTGGCGCTGTCGCTGGCCCGGCTCGACCTGCTGACCGAGCGGCCCGCCCAGCGGATCGGTCTCTCCGCGACGGTGCGCCCGCCCGAGGAGGTCGGCCGATTCCTGGTCGGCAACGCGCCGATCACCATCGTGTCCCCGCCCTCGCCGAAAACCTTCGACCTGTCGGTGCGGGTGCCGGTCACCGATATGACCGAGATCGGTGACTCGGAGCAGCCCGGCTCGATTTGGCCGCACGTCGACGAGGCCATCGTCGACCTGGTGCTCGACCACCGGTCATCGATCGTGTTCGCGAATTCCCGCCGCCTCGCCGAACGGCTCACCGCCCGGCTCAACGAGGCCTACGCCGCCCGCGTGGGCGACCCGGTCGACACCGCGCACGGCCCGCCCGCCCAGTTGGGCGCCTCCACCGAGGTGGTGCACGGCGCGGAACAGTTGCTCGCCCGCGCGCACCACGGATCGGTGAGCAAGGAGCAGCGCGCCGTCATCGAGGACGATCTCAAGAGTGGCCGGCTGCGCTGCGTCGTCGCCACCAGCAGCCTGGAACTCGGCATCGATATGGGTGCGGTCGATCTGGTCGTTCAGGTGGAAGCGCCGCCCTCGGTGGCGAGCGGGTTGCAGCGGATCGGGCGGGCTGGACATCAGGTCGGCGAGATCTCCAAGGGCGTGCTGTTCCCCAAACACCGCACCGACGTCATCCACTGCGCTGTCACCGCGCAGCGGATGCTCGGCGGACAGATCGAAGAACTCGCGATTCCGGCGCACCCGCTCGACATCCTGGCCCAGCAGACCGTCGCCGCCTGCGCGCTGGAACCGATCGACGTCGACGCCTGGTTCGACACCGTGCGCGGCACCGGCAGTTACGCCGCGCTGCCGCGCTCGGCCTACGAATCGGTGCTCGACCTGCTCGCCGGGCGCTATCCGTCCGACGAATTCGCCGAATTGCGACCGCGGCTGGTCTGGGACCGGGACGCGGGCACCCTCACCGGACGGCCCGGAGCCCAGCGGCTGGCCGTGACCTCGGGCGGCGCGATCCCTGATCGCGGCATGTTCGCGGTGTACATGGTGGGTGAGAAGAATTCGCGGGTGGGCGAACTCGATGAGGAGATGGTCTACGAATCCAGGGTCGGCGACGTTTTCGCGCTCGGCGCGACCAGTTGGCGGATCGAGGAGATCACCTTCGACCGCGTCCTGGTGACACCCGCCTTCGGGCAGCCGGGACGGCTGCCGTTCTGGCACGGCGACGGCCTCGGCCGACCCGCCGAACTCGGTGCCGCACTCGGGGAATTCGTGCGCAAGGCCGGGAAGGTGAACGTCCCCGGCCGCGGAACAGCCTCCGCCCCCGACACTTCCGCGTCACCCGGAGACGGCTTCGACGCACTCCGTTCGAGCGGGACGGTATCCGGCACGCTGCTGGATACCGCGCGGTCGGCGGGCCTCGATGTCAATGCCACGACCAATCTCGCCGCGCTGCTGGACGAACAACGCACCGCGACGGGCACGCTACCCACGGACAAGACGCTGGTGGTGGAGCGTTTCCGGGACGAACTGGGCGATTGGCGGCTGGTGCTGCACTCCCCGTACGGGCTGCCGGTGCACGCGCCGTGGGCGTTGGCGGTGGGCTCGCGGCTGCGGGAACGTTTCGGTGTCGATGTCGCGCCGAACGCCTCCGACGACGGCATCGTGGTGCGACTGCCCGATACCACCGACGAGCCGCCCGGCGCCGATCTGTTCGTCTTCGAACCCGACGAGATCGACGAGATCGTCACCGAACAGGTCGGCGGCTCCTCGCTTTTCGCGTCCCGATTCCGTGAATGCGCCGCCAGGGCCTTACTGCTGCCCCGGCGCGATCCCGGTAAACGCGCACCGCTGTGGCAGCAGCGGCAGCGGTCGGCGCAACTGCTCGACGTGGCGCGCAAATTCCCCGACTTCCCCATCCTGCTGGAGACCGTGCGCGAATGCCTGCGCGACGTGTACGACCTGCCCGCGCTGCGTGATCTGCTCGGCCGGGTCGCCAGGCGTCAGCTACGGTTGATCGAGGTCGAGACCGCGACGCCGTCGCCGTTCGCGAGTTCGCTGCTGTTCGACTACATCGGGCAGTTCATGTACGAGGGCGACAGTCCGCTGGCCGAGCGGCGCGCCGCCGCGCTGTCGCTGGATTCGAGTCTGCTCGCCGAGCTGCTCGGCCGGGTCGAGCTGCGGGAATTGCTCGACGCGGAGATTCTGGAGCAGACCGAGCGGGAACTGCAACGGCTCACCCCCGAGCGCAGGGCCAGGGACGCCGAAGGTCTGGCGGATCTGCTGCGGTTGCTCGGGCCGCTCACGGCGGACGAGGCGGGGCAGCGCTGCGTCCGGGCCGACCGTCTCGAGGACGAGGCGAACGAGACCGACCTCGGAACAGCCGACAACCCGACGCGAAACGGCCCCGAGGACGATTCGACGGCCGTGCCGGACCACCACGCCTGGTTCTCGCAATTGCGCACGAGCAAACGCGCGCTCGAGGTCAGCTTCGCGGGCCGCACCTGGTGGGTCGCGGTCGAGGACGCGGCGCGATTGCGCGACGCGCTGGGCGTCCCGCTTCCCATCGGTACGCCCGCGGCGTTCATCGAACCGGTCGCCGACCCGCTCGGCGACCTGGTCGGGCGGTATGCCCGTACCCACGCGCCGTTCGGCACCGAGGCCGTCGCCCGGCGATTCGGCATCGGGACCGCGGTCGCCGCCACCGCGCTGCACCGGCTGGTCGCCGAGAAACGTGTCGTGGAAGGTGAGTTCACGCCCGCGGCGACCGGTTCGGAATGGTGCGATACCCAGGTGCTGCGCCGTTTGCGGCGTCGCTCGCTCGCCGCGGCGCGGCACGAGGTGGAACCGGTCACCACCGCCGCCTTCGGACGGTTCCTCCCGTCCTGGCAACACGTCGGCACCGGGGAATTGCGCGGGGTGGACGGTGTCGCCACGGTGGTGGAACAGCTCGCGGGCGTACCGATTCCGGCCTCGGCCTGGGAATCGCTGATCCTGCCAGCCCGCGTCGGCGACTACTCACCCGCGATGCTCGACGAACTCACCGCCACCGGCGAGGTGATCTGGTCCGGGCACGGGGCCATCACCGCGAAAGACGGCTGGATCGCGCTGCACCCGGCCGAACACGCGCCCTTCACCCTCGCACCGCCGGACGAGATCGAACTCTCCGAAACCCACCTGCGGCTGCTGAACACCCTCGGGGCGACGATCGCGATACCGCCGCCGGTCGAATCGGACGGCGACGATGCGGCTCCGCGTCTACCACCGGTCCTGCACGGCGGCGGCGCGTATTTCTTCCGGCAGCTCTCCGACGCCACCGGACTGCTCGACGACACCGCGGTGTCGACCGCGCTGTGGGAGCTGGTGTGGGCGGGCGTTGTCTCGGGTGACACCTTCGCGCCGGTGCGGGCGCTGCTCTCCGGCACCACCCGCACCACCACCGCGCATCGCGCCCCGCGCCGCGCCCCGCGTGGCCGCGCCTACGTGCCGCGCCCGAGCATGCCGACCAGAACCGGGCCACCCGCGGTGGCGGGACGCTGGTCGCTGCTGCCGGAGCGGGTGTCCGACAACACCGTTCGCGCGCACGCGACGGCCGACACCCTGCTGGAGCGCTACGGCGTGCTGACCCGCGGCTCGGTCCAGAACGAAGGGGTGCGAGGCGGTTTCGCGCTGATGTACCGGGTTCTCACCGAATTCGAGGACCGTGGGCGGTGCCGTCGCGGCTATTTCGTCGACTCGCTCGGCGGCGCGCAATTCTCCACCACCGATGTGGTCGACCGGTTGCGCTCCTTCGACACCGACCGCGTCCGGCCGGGTTCCCGGCGCACCGCGACGGTGGCGGCACTGGCCGCGTGCGATCCCGCCAACCCGTACGGTGCGGCGCTGCCGTGGCCCAAGGGCGACGGCGAGGGCGGGCACCGACCCGGACGTAAGGCGGGCGCGATCGTGGTGCTCCTCGACGGCGAAGCGGTGCTGTACCTGGAGCGCGGCGGTAAGACCCTGCTCACCTTCACCGAGGACCCGGACGCGCGCCGGGCCGCCGCGGCCGCCCTGGCCGATCTGGTGCGGACCCGTCGGGTCGACGCGCTGGTGATCGACCGGGTCGACGGAGATTCGGTGCACGGCAACACCTTCGCCGAATTCCTGACCGGCGCGGGTTTCTCGGCCACCCCGCGCGGTCTGCGACTGCGGGGCCATACGTGATCCGATTACGGTCGTGTCATGCCCGAAGGTGACACGGTATTCCTGACCGCGGCCGGGCTGCGGCGGGCCCTGGTCGGAAAGACGCTGGTCCGCAGCGATTTCCGGGTGCCGCGCTACGCGACGGTCGATCTGGTGGGCGAACGCGTCGACGAGGTGGGCAGTTACGGAAAGCACCTGTTCATCCGAACGCCGCGGGTGAGCATCCACACCCATCTGAAGATGGAAGGTATCTGGCGGACCTACTGTGTCGGCGAACGCTGGACCCGTCCCCGGGTGACCGCGCGACTGGTTCTCGCCACCGACGACACCGAGGCCGTCGGCTTCTCCCTCGGCAAGGTCGAGGCCGTGCCGCGCGCGCAGGAGCATCTGGTGATCGACCATCTCGGCCCGGATCTGCTCGGCCCCAACTGGGATCCGGCCGTCGCGGTCGAGCGACTACAGCGCTATCCGGATCAGGCGATCGGCATCGCCCTGCTCGACCAGCGCAATCTGGCGGGCATCGGCAATATCTTCCGCAGCGAAGTCTGCTTCCTGCGCCGGGTCCACCCCGCGACGCCCGTGCGCGATGTCCCCGATCTGCTCGCCCTGGTCAACGAGGCCCACCGCATCCTGTCCGAGGCCGCGCACTCACCGCCGCGCCGGGAACTCGTCTACGGCCGTCAGCGTCGCCCGTGCCAGCGATGCGGCACACCCATCACCGTCCGACCGCTGGCCGACACCACCCCGGCCTCCGATCGCATCACCCAGCACGAACGCGGGATCTACTTCTGCCCCCGCTGCCAGCCGCCGCCCGGGTGATCGCCGCCCTCACCGCTCGAGCAGATCCCGCAGCGCGTCGAGATCGCGGCGCACCCATCCGGCGTCGGTCTCGAACTCGTCGTCGCTCACCCCGGCGCGACGGAACAGGGTCAGCACGACGGTGGTCCCCTCCTCGTTGCCGATCGCGCGCAGCGGGATGTGCAAGGTCGAACCGTCGGGGAATCGCACCCGATGGTCGGCGATGCCGAAGTCGTTGGGCGGGCTGAAACGGACGTAGGCGCTGCCCTGGGGAGCGTCGGCGAGCCATTCGCCCGGCTCGGCTCCCGGACTCACGCCCGCGGGCGCGAGTCCGCCCGCCAGGCCGGTGGCCCAGGACGGATAGTTCGCCGGATCGCCGAGGAAGTCGGCGACCGTCACGAACGGCTGTGCGATATTCACGCTGACATGGCGCACGGGTCTGGTCACCATTCGACCCTACGACGACGGACTCCTGCTCGCCCGCGACCACGGATCGCGGGTGCGCATGTTCTCGGCCCACCACGCCGGGGAGCTTCGCGCGCTGCGATCGGTCGCGGCGTGACGCTCGGCCATTGACCGCACCACGCCCGACCTCTAACTTACAAATTGGAAGTTAGGGTGAGGGAGTATGGCTGTGAGCGATTCGAACGATCCGCGACGGTACGTGGTGATCGGCGGCGGACTGGCGGGGCTCGCGTCGGCGGTGTGGCTGGCCGAGGCGGGTAAACAGGTCACCCTGCTGGAGCGACGCGGCCGACTCGGCGGACGCACCCACGCCATGAAAGCGGAAGCGGCCGAAGATCTTCCCGATAACGGGCAACACGTGATCGCCAGCGGTTACCACCACCTGTTCCGGTATCTCACCAGCGTCGGCACCAGGCGTTTCGTCGCGTTTCCCCGTGGCGGCACCCTGCGCTGGCCGGACGGCCGCTCGGCGACGATGCGGACCACCGGTCTGGGCGCCTGGCGCACTCTCACCGGACCGCATCCCGACGCGACGGCCCTGGACCGGGTCCGCACCGCCCTGGCCACCGCAAGGCTCAGCCAGCAGTGCCTGCGTCAGCCCGCCGATCTCGTCGACCTCACCACCGCGCAGTGGTTCGACCGGGTCGGCATGCCCGCCACCGCGCGCGAGGCCGTCTGGGATTGGCTGGCACTCGGCATCGCGGCCGAGCCGGTGCACCGGGAATCGGCCAAGGTGTTCGCCGATGTGCTCGCGACCGGTATCCGACTGGGAATCAAGGATCGCAAAGGTGTCGACATCGGCTACCCCACCACCGATCTCGACACCCTCTACGTCACCGGCGCGCTCGAGGTCTTCGCGCGGCACGGGGTCGAGGTGCGCCACAAGGCGGTGGCGCGACGCATCCATATCGCCGACGGGAAGGTGACCGGGGTCGCGCTCGCCGACGGTTCCGTCGTCCCCGCCGACGCGGTGATCTGCGCGGTGCCCAACGCGAATATCGGCGGCCTGCTCGACGAACTGCCCGAACACCCCGAGATCTACGCCGCCGCGGACAAATTGGGCCACACGCCGATCGTCAGCACCAACCTCTACCTGGACGGGCCACTCGGCACCGAAAGCGAATTCGAGGCGCTGATCGGCGGCACCGGCGTCATCGACGAGGTCTTCGACCGGCAGCTGATGACCGGCCGCAGCACCGAACGGGCCTGGCTGTACTGCCTGACCACCAGCGGCGCCTACGAGCAGATCCACAAATCGAACGAGGAGATCGTCGACGAACAACTGGCGCTGCTGCGCCGCTACTACCCCGCCGCCGCGGCCCTGAAAGTGGTTCAGGCCCAAGTGATCCGGATGCCGAAGGCCACCTTCTCCCAGGTTCTCGGCACCCACGGCCTGCGCCCGGCCCAGCGCACCTCGGTACCGACCCTCGCGCTGGCAGGTGATTGGACCGCCACCGAATGGTCGGCGACCATGGAGAGCGCGGTGCAGAGTGCCGCTCGGGCGGTGGATCTACTGCTCGCGCTACCGTCTGAGTCGTGAGCACCGAGCGTCGCCCCGCCGCCACGCCGCGGACGAGTACGGCGCCCGCCGATCCTCCTCGCGCCGAAGCCGATTCGGCGTCGACACCGCGGCGGCGCATGTCCGCCACCGATCGGCGCGCCCAGCTCCTCGACATCGCCCGCGACATCGTCGCCGCCGAAGGTTTCGCCGCGGTGACGATCGAGCGGGTGGCGCGGTCGGCGCCCGTCGCGCGAGCCCTCGTCTACCAGCAGTTCGTCGACCTGTCCGGGCTGATGACGGCGCTGCTGGAACGCGAGAGCGAGATCGCGCTCGCGGGGATCGGCACCATCGACCCGCTGGGTGTCGACGGGAATACCGACCGGTCGAGCACGGACGACCGCGTCGGTACCGGCACCCGACAGGGCGCGGGCGACGACCTCACCGACCCGACGAACGCGGGCAACAACCCCACATCGGCCAGGCGCGCCGACGACGTGGACCGGGTCGGCCAGGCGATCCTCGCCTACCTACACGCCGCCCCGACCAGCTGGCAGATCATGCTCAGCCCACCCGACGGCGGACCGCCCGGCCTGCGTGAGCGCCTCGACATGGGACGCGCCTACGCCAGGGTGATCGGCGCGGGCCACCTGTCCCACTATGCGGGGGTCACCGTCGACCCGGACGGCCCGACCCAACGCCTTCTGTTGGCCGCGATCGAGGAAATCGCCCGATTGCACCTGGCCGACCGGCGGACCTATCCCGACGAACTCGTGCTGAGCTACCTGCGTTCCCTGGTCGACTGGGCGACCGCCGTGGAAGCTCCGCACGCCTCGACCTGAGACACTCCCGGCGTGCGACAACTCGACGCCGTCCACCTGGTTGCGCACGAGGGACTACGCGGGCCGAGTAGCGCCACGGGGGCACACCGCCGACCTGGTTGCGGCCCCACGGACTACGCGGGCCGAACAGCACCACGGTCGCACACCGCTCCGGAAGCATGGGCGATCGCGCCGGGGCAGGCTCGGTTGCGCGCCCTGTCCACCGGAGTCCGCGCGAGCGCCGCTTCCGTGGGCCCGAAATCCGCTCAGCTGTCCAGCGGCACCGGTTCGAGGAGTTGCGGTCGGGGTTCGGGGGCTGCGGCGCGCAGGGCGTCGGCGGAGGTGTCGTCGGGCTGGTTCTGCGAGTGGATCTCCGCTTCCACCCTGGCCTGATAGGTCTTGACCTCGCGCTCGATATCGGATTCGTCCCAGCCGAGTACGGGGGCGACCAGTTGGGCGACCTGCTCGGCGCAGTTGGCGCCGCGGTGGGCGTATTCGATGGCGATCCTGGTGCGGCGGGCGAGGATATCGTCCAGGTGCAACGCGCCTTCGGCCGCCACCGCGTAGACCGCCTCCACCTGGAGGTAGGCCGGTGCGTCGGTGATCGGTTGCAGCAGTTCGGGTTTGCCGTCGGCCATGGCGATCACCTCGTCGGCGAGGGAACCGTAGCGATCGAGCAGATGTTTCACCCGGTACGGATGGACGCCGTAGGTCTCGGCCAGATGCAGGGTCTGGTTGACCAGGGCGAAATAGCCGTCGGCGCCCAGCAGCGGCACCTTCTCGGTGATGGACGGCGAGACGCGAGCCGGAATGTCCTGTGCCGCTTCGTCCACCGCGTCGTAGGCCATCACCCGGTAGGTCGTGTACTTGCCGCCCGCGATGGCGACCAGACCGGGCGCGACCCGCGCCACCGCGTGTTCGCGCGACAGTTTCGAGGTGGAATCGCTCTCCCCCGCCAGCAACGGCCGCAGGCCCGCGTACACACCGTCGATATCGGCGTGGGTGAGCGGGGTGACCAACACCTCGTTCACCCGGTTGAGCAGGTAGGCGATATCGGCGTTGGTGGCGGCCGGGTGGGCCAGGTCCAGATTCCAATCCGTGTCGGTGGTGCCGACGATCCAGTGCGCGCCCCACGGGATGACGAACAGCACCGAGGTCGCGGTGCGCAGGATCATCGCGGCGTCGCTGACGATCCGGTCGCGCGGCACCACGATGTGCACGCCCTTGGACGCGCGGACGTGGAACCTGCCCCTGCTGCGCGCCAGCGACTGCACCTCGTCGGTCCAGACGCCCGTCGCGTTGACGACCACGTGCGCGCGCACCTCACCGGCGCGGCCGTCCTCGCTGTCGCGCACCCGCACACCTGTGACCCGGTCGGCTTCGCGCAGGAAGCCGACGACCTGGGTGGAGGTGCGGATCACCGCGCCGTAGTGCGCGGCGGTGCGCGCGACCGTCATGGTGTGCCGCGCGTCGTCGACGACTGTGTCGTAGTAGGTGACGCCGCCGATCAGCGAGTCGCTCTTGAGCCCGGGAGCCAGCCGCAGCGCGCCGTGCCGGGACAGATGATGCTGTCCCGGAACCGATTTCGAGCCGCCCATGGAGTCGTAGAGCACCAGGCCGGAGGCGACGTAGGGCCGCTCCCAGAACCGGCGGGTCAGCGGATAGAGGAAACGCAGCGGTTTCACCAGGTGCGGGGCCAGCGTCGACAACGCCAGTTCGCGCTCGCGCAGCGCCTCGCGCACCAGTCCGAATTCCAGCTGTTCCAGATAGCGCAGACCGCCGTGGAACATCTTCGACGAGCGGCTCGACGTGCCGGAGGCCAGATCGCGGGCCTCGACCAGGGCCACCTTCAGACCCCGGGTCGCGGCATCGAGCGCGATGCCCGCACCGACCACGCCGCCGCCGACCACCACCACGTCGAAATGATCCTTGCCGAACCGCTCCCACGCCGTACGGCGCTGCTCGGGCCCGAGAAACTGTGAATCCGGCTTCGTGGTCATGCTCGCCTCCTCGCGCCGACGGCGCAATCGCCGGCTGTCGATGTTGGTGTGGCACGCGCGGTCGGGCTGTTCCACTTCCAGGCTATGCGACTGGGCACACGTCCAGCGGCGGGCCTGACCCGTGTCGCCGAGCGCTACCCACCGGTATCCGAATCCACCCTAGTGCGGGTGGCGCGTGTGCGCGCGGCGTGCGGAAACCACGGCCTGCACGCTCCCCGCGGGCCCTGTCGTGGACCGAGTACGACCGCCGCATTCGGACATGACACGCCCCGGGTTTAGTAGCCTGCTCGAATGCGTCGCTATGTGGCCGCCATCGATCAGGGCACGACCTCCAGTAGGTGCATCGTCTTCGACCGGCACGGCCGCGTCGTCGGGGTGGCCAAGCGGGAGCACGAACAGATCTTCCCTCGGCCCGGCTGGGTCGAGCACGATCCCGAGACCATCAGGCGCAATACCGAGTACGTTCTCGGCGCGGTACTCGAACAACTCGATCTCACCGCCGCCGATATCGCCGCGGTCGGGGTGACCAACCAGCGCGAGACCACCGTGGTGTGGGACCGCGCCACCGGCGAGCCCATCCACAACGCCATCGTCTGGCAGGACACCCGCACCGACCGCCTCGTCACCGAATTGGGCGGTGACATCGGCCCCACCCGCTATCAGGACCGCACGGGACTGCCGCTGTCGACCTATTTCGCCGGGCCGAAACTGCGCTGGATCCTCGACCGGGTCGAAGGAGCGCGGGAGCGCGCCGAAGCGGGCGAACTGTGTTTCGGCACCATCGACAGCTGGCTGCTGTGGAATCTCACCGGCCGACACGTCACCGATGTGACCAATGCCTCGCGCACCATGCTCATGGATCTGCGCACACTGCGATGGGATCCGCGGATCTGCGCGGAATTCGGTGTGCCGGAGGCGATCCTGCCGGAGATCCGCAGTTCGTCGGAGGTCTACGGGGAGATCACCTCCGGTCCGCTCGCGGGCGTTCCGATCGCGGGAATCCTCGGCGACCAGCAGGCCGCCACCTTCGGCCAGGCCTGCCTGTCCCCCGGTGAGGCCAAGAACACTTACGGCACAGGCAATTTCATGTTGCTCAACACCGGGACCACCCCGGTCCTCAGCAAACACGGACTGCTCACCACCGTCTGCTATCGCCTCGGCGATCAGCCCGCCGTCTACGCGCTGGAGGGGTCGATCGCGGTGACCGGCTCGCTGGTGCAGTGGTTGCGCGACAATCTCGGCCTCATCTCGAGCACCGAGGAGATCGAACCGCTGGCCCGCAGCGTCGAGGACAACGGCGGCGCGTATATCGTCCCCGCCTTCTCCGGCCTGTTCGCGCCGCGTTGGCGACCGGACGCCCGCGGTGTCGTCGCCGGACTCACCCGATTCGTCACCAAGGCCCACCTGGCGCGCGCGGTGCTCGAATCCACGGCCTTCCAGACCAGGGAGGTGGTCGACGCGATGCGCGCCGACGCCGAATCCCAGCGTCTCGGACTGGAATTGACGACGCTCAAGGTGGACGGCGGCATGGTCGGCAACGATCTGCTCATGCAGTTCCAGTCCGACATCCTCGATGTCCCCGTGGTGCGCCCCGTGGTCAACGAGACGACCGCGCTCGGCGCCGCGTACGCCGCGGGCCTCGCCGTCGGCTACTGGCCGAGCACCGACGACATCGTGGCGAACTGGACCGCGGACACCACCTGGCGGCCGACCATGTCGGCCGAGGTCCGCGACGCCCAGCTGACGGCGTGGAACAAGGCCGTCGAGCGCACCTACAACTGGGTGGACTGACCGGAAACCACGTGCGCGCGGGCGTGCGCCCGCGCCAGCCGATCGACGGCCTTCACCAAGACCGGCGCGTCGGAGGTGGTGAAACACATCCGCATCGAATGCGTGTAGGCGCTGTCCACCGTGAAGGCCGCCCCGGGAACGTAGGCGACACCTTCCTCGAGCGCGCGCGCCAACAGCGCCGAGGTGTCGGTGCCGTCGGTGAACGAGGCCCAGACGAACATGCCGCCGGAGGCGTCGGTACAGGACAGGCTGTCGCCGAACGTCGCGCGGACGGCGCGGACCAGAGCCTCGGCGCGGGTCCGGTAGGTCGCGCGGACCGTGTCGACGTGTGCGGTGAGCCACGCGTCGTCGGCGAGGAGTTCGGCCGCGATCTGCTGGGTGAGCGCCGAACCGCACAGGTCCGCACCCTGTTTGAGGAGTTCGACGGCGCGGCAGACTCTTTCGGGCGCCGTCATCCAGCCCACGCGCAGGGTCGGCGCGATGATCTTGGACGCGCTGGAGAGGCGAATCACATTGCGGGAGTGGGCCGCCACCGGCTCGGGCGGTGCGGCGTCGAACCACAGCTCGCCGTAGGGGTCGTCCTCGATCACCCAGATCCCGTACGCGTCGGCGAGTTCGGCGAGCTCCCGGCGACGCCGCGAGCCCATGGTGACCCCGCCCGGATTGTGGAAATTGCTGACCGTGTGCACCACGGCGGGACGCTCACCGCGGGCGAGCAGCTCGCGCAGCACGTCGACGCGCATCCCCTCGCCGTCCAGCGGCACCGCGACCAGACGCGCGCCCGCTGCGCGGAAGACTTGCAGCGCACCGACATAGGCGGGATCCTCGACGACCACCAGCGCGCCGGGATCGAGCAGCACCTCGGCGAGCAGCGAAAGCGCCTGCTGCGAGCCGTGTGTCACGAAGACCTCGGCGAGCGCGACCGCGCGGCCGATCCGCGCCGACTCGCGCTCGGCCAGCACGGCGCGCAGCGGCGCCCACCCCGGCGATTCGGTGTACTGCAAGACCGCGGTGTCGGTCAGCGCTTTCGCGGCGGCCTCGGCGATCCGCTCGCTCGGCATCAGCGCGGCGTCGGGCAGCCCGCCCGCGAGGCTGATGATCTCGGCGCGCGAGGTCAGTTTCAGCAGGTCGCGAATCGCCGAACTCTGCAACCCGTCCAGTTTCGCGGACAGCGGCGGTCGATTCGGCGACATGGAAACCTCCGGGGGACGCCACGGTTCTGGTCATGTCCACCATCGCACAGCATGACCAGAATATGAAATTCTATTCCCGTAATATGGGATTTCGAGTCTTGGAGCGGGGTCTACCAGCGACGAAACGAAGACGGGCTGCCACCGCGACGTAATGCGCGATGACAGCCCGATGCGGGAGAACGACCGTTCAGCCGCGCTCCCGGATGGCGAAGATCAGGATCCTGCCGTCCCGGTCGACGGTGCTGACCGTCTGCCGGTACACCGTGGTCGTGCCGTCGGGCCGATGTTCGGTCAGATCGACGTCGAAGGTGTCGGAGGCCACCTCGGTGATGCGCAGGCAGTGCGTCGTGCCCGCCGGGATCTGGTCGGTGATCGCGCCCTGGATGATGTCGGCCGACGAGATGTTCTCGGCGTCGGGAGCGACGTACCTGCGCACGCCCTCACCGCTGCGCTCGACGTAGAACGCGTGCTGGAATCCCAGGATCGCCGACGGTCCGCTCGACGTGTCACCGGGGCCGTTGCCGACCGACACCTTGCCGTCGCGGCTGGCCGGGCAACTCAAGGCCGCCGCCGTCGACGGCGGCGACGCCGTGGCGGACGCCTCGTCCTCACCGCCGCCCCTGCCCATCGCGACGATCGCCACGATCAGACCTATCAGCACGACGGCGGCCACGGCGACGCCAACCACCACGCCCCGGCCCTTACTCGCGGACTTGGTGGTCTCTGGCACGGGCCTACTCGGCGCGAGCCGCTTGGCGATCGGATCGTCGGCCCAGGACAGGCCGGACTCGCCGCCGCGCGGTTCCTGCGGCGGCCTGGGCACCTCGCCGGAATCGGTCGGGCTCCACCAGTTGTCCGGTTTCGGCGCGGGGGCGGGGGCGGGATTCCGGTGGCGCGTGGTGGCGTCGGGGTCGAAATCGGGCTGCGGGGCGACCGGCGCGGGGAAGTCCGTCGTGTCGGGCGCGCGGTAGCGTGCGTCGGGCGGCGGACCCGCGGGTTCGGCGGCCGGTCGCCAGCCCAGTTCCGGATGATCACCCGGCGGTTGCGGAACCGACCAGGTGGGAACGGATTCGACGGTAGGAGGGCCGCCATCACGCAGCGGCGGACCGAAACCACCGGTCGGCGGACCACCGTCACGCACCGGCGGACCGAAATCGCCCGTCGGCGGACCACCGTCACGTAGCGGCGGACCGAAATCGCCCGTCGGCGGACCGAATCTGCCCCCCTGGGCGCCACCGCCCTGCGGCGGTCGCCCGAAATCGGTGAGGGGAGGGCCGAAGTCGCCCGTCGGTGGTCCGCCGTCATGCGGCGGACCACCCACCGGAGGGCCGAAACCGCCCACCGGAGGACCGAATTCCGACCGGCGCCTGCCGGATTCGTCGTCCTTCGCGTCGCCCTCGGAGACCACGACCCATCCTTTCCCCGTGACATACGAGTGGGGCGGTCGCGAACGACCGCCCCACCGTCGAATCAGCTCATGTCAGTACTGGACCGAGCCACCCCACTGGGTGGTGACGCCGGCGACATTGACCGTCTGCGGGATGACATCACCCGGTGCGATGATCGCGGGAAGTTTAACCTGCGCGGCGGCTTCCAGCGCGGCGGTTCCGCCCGGCTGCGCGGCGATCCACTGCTCGACGGCCGCCTTGGCCAGATTCACCTGGGTGGTGTCGAGCACCGTGGTGGACTTGTTGTCCGCGAGACCTTCACCACCGGTGTAGCTGGTGATCTGAATGGTGTTGGCGCTGACGAACTCCACCGAGACACCGGCTTCACCCGCACCGGTCGGCGTGCGGTATCCGACGGTGCCGACGTAACCGGCCGCATTGTTGAAGTGGTGGGTATTGGCCACGAAACCCGGCAGCAGGGTGCCGCCGTCGACGTTGGCGCCGACTTCGGTACGCGGACCGGTCATCTCGACGACCGGCGCGGCGGGCGCCGAATCGATCCGCGGGGCCTCCCAGCGCGGCGGCTGCTGGATGAGAGTGTCGCTCTCCGGCTGCGCGGCCGGGGTGTCGGTGCCCGAACGGGGCGCGGTACCGGGCGTGCCCGGCTGCGTCGCACCGGGCACGGCCGGGGCGGCCTCGGTGCCGGGAGCCTTGGGATCCTCGGCGGTCGCGGGCTGCGCGGGCTGACCCGGTACCGGCAGCGGCGCGACACGCGGGGTGGTGACACCCGGCTGCGTCGGAGCCGCGAGTTTCGGATCCTTCTTCGGATCGGGCATGACCTGATCCGGATCCGGGGTGGTGATACCCGGCTGGCTGGGCGTCGGCTTCGATTCAGGTTTGGCCGGATCGGGTTTCGCGGTCCCCGGCGCGGATTCGGTCGGCGTCTCCGGTGGCGTCTCGGTACCCGGCTGGGCCGGGGCGGGAGTGGTGGGCGTGGTCGGATCGTTCGGAACCGCCCCCGCGGGCGCCGCGAGAAGAGTAGCCACGGCTGCCGCGGCGGCCAGCGGCAACGACGTCCCCGCCATCGTTCGCTGCGCCCGACTCGGCTTACGATGTTTCACTTTTCGCAATTCCCCTTTTCGGGTGCGGCCGCACGCGGTCGCACTCAGTTGTCCCTGACGAGACACGCGGTCGTCGTAGCACGACCCTCGGGCTGTTCGCCGTTCCCGTTTGGAAAGAAGCTTCCCCCCACGACAGAACCAGCGACCGCCGCCCGATCGCATCCCTGCCCGGAGTCAACCATATGTTCGGCCGACAGGCAACGCGATGAATCCCAGCCGGTAACAAGCACACTCGGAGCATCGCTACCGAGGGGCGGACCCGCGTCAATCCAAGTCGTCATGACGCATCAACTGGCGCGCCGCCTCGATCACCGAACCCGACAGCGACGGATACACCGAGAACGTCTGGGCCAGATCGTTGACGGTGAGGTTGTTCTGCACCGCGAGCGCGATCGGCAGGATCAACTCAGAGGCGATGGGCGCGACGACGACGCCGCCGATCACCACACCTGTCGCGGGGCGGCAGAAGATCTTGACGAAACCCCTGCGCAGCCCCGACATCTTCGCGCGCGGATTGGTGTTCAGCGGCAGCATCACCGTGCGTGCCGGGGTCTCACCGTTATCGATGGCGGTCTGGCTCACGCCGACCGTCGCGATCTCCGGGCGGGTGAACACCGCGGAGGAGACCGTCTTCAGCCGGATCGGGCTGACACCCTCGCCCAGCGCGTGATACATCGCGATCCGGCCCTGCATCGCGGCCACCGAGGCCAGCGGCAACAGGCCCGTGCAGTCGCCCGCGGCGTAGATACCGGGCACCGAGGTACGCGACACCCGGTCGACCCGCAGATAGCCGCCACGATCCAATTCGATACCGACCTGGTCCAAGCCGAGATCGTCGGTATTGGGCGTGGAACCGACGGTCATCAGGGCGTGCGTGCCCGTCACGGTGCGACCGTCGGAGAGTTTCACCACAATGCCGTCGGCGGTGCGCTCGACCGCGTCCGCTCGCGCGTGTTTGACCAGTTCCACACCGCGCTCGGCCAGCGCCTCCTCCAGCACCAGCGCCGCGTCCGCGTCCTCACCGGGCAGCACCCGGTCACGACTGGAGACCAATTTCACCCGCACGCCCAATTCCGTATAAGCGGAGACGAATTCGGCGCCGGTGACGCCGGAACCGACCACCACCAACGTTTCCGGGAGTTCGCGCAGGTCGTAGAGCTGACGCCAGTTCAGGATCCGCTCACCGTCGGGTTCGGCGCCCGGCAGCACCCGGGGACTGGCGCCGGTGGCGATCAGCACCACCTCGGCCTCCAGCACCCGCTCGCCGCCCTCGCCACGCGACACGAACACCCGGTGCGTCGTCGACAGTCCGACGGCGGGCTCGGTCATCCGCGCGCGACCGGAGACAACTCTCACACCCGCCGATTGCAATTTGGACCGGATATCGGAGGACTGCGCCAGCGCGAGGGCCTTCACCCGCGAGTTCACCTCCGGCAACTCCACGGCAGCCTGACTCGGATCCAGCGTGATGCCCAGGTCCTTGGCGCGGCGCAGATCGGTGCGCACCCCGGTCGAGGCGATGAACGTCTTCGACGGAACGCAATCCCACAGCACGCACGCACCGCCGATGCCATCACGGTCGACGAGCGTCACATCGGCGCCGTGCTGGGCCGCGACCAGCGCCGCTTCGTAACCGGCGGGACCGCCACCGATGATGGCAATGCGGGTCATGAATACCTCCGCTTGGGCTGTCGACCGGGATCTCCGGCGCACAGACAACGTTATCGGGCGAGCACCCGGCAACCACTGCCGACTCGACCTCATGAGACGCGCGCGACCATCGAACGCGGCAACAGATGACACTCGCACAGGGCACTCTGGGCGGGATATGAGCGATCCGCCGATCTTATTGGCTACCCTTTCACCGTGCCGATCTACGCCGCCTACGGGTCGAACATGGACTCGTCCCAGATGCTCGAGCGCTGTCCGCACTCCCCCATGTCCGGAACGGGCTGGTTGGAGGGCTGGCGACTCACCTTCGCCGGCGACGACATCGGGTGGGAAGGACCGCTGGCGACGGTCGTCGAGGAACCAGGATCCCGGGTTTTCGTCGTGCTCTACGACGTCTCGCCGGAGGACGAGGACAGGCTGGACCGCTGGGAAGGTTCGGACTTCGGAATCCACAAGAAGATCCGGCTACGCGTCACCCCGAGCCCGGGCAGCGGGACCGAACCACGCCTGGCGTGGTTGTACGTCCTCGACGCCTACGAAGGCGGGCTACCCTCCGCCCGGTACATCGGCGTGATGGCCGACGCGGCCGAAAAGGCAGGCGCGCCAGCGGAGTACGTGCACGCGCTGCGAACCAGGAACAGCCGCAACGTAGGGCCGGGAAACTTCAGCTGAATTCTTGGCGGCCGGGGCCGCGGGTTCGCGGCCCCTTTTGTCTCGCGTCCGAGCGGTCGAGACTCGCGACTTCGTCGCATTGTCTCGACCGCTCGGACGCGAGACGGCCGCGAACGGGCGCTCGTAAGACTCGCGCCGGGCGGGGTTCTGGTGGGCGGCCCGCTCCGGGCGGGTGTTGTTCATCCTGCTTGCAGGATGATGTTGCTCAGGGCTCGGACGCCGACGGCGAGGGCGCGTTCGTCGAGGTCGAAGGTGGCCTGGTGCAGGTCGAGTTGTTCGCCTTCGCCGGACCAGACGCCGAGGCGGGCCATGGCGCCCGGCACCTCTTCGAGGTACCAGGAGAAGTCCTCGCCACCACCGGATTGGGGGGTGTCGGCGAGGGCGTCGGGGCCGAGGGCTCGGATGGCGTCCTCGAACATGCGGGTGGAGTGCTCGTCGTTGACCACCGGGGGGACGCCGCGGCGGTAGTTGAGCTGGTAGCGCACGCCGGTGGGGGCGAGCAGGCCGTCGACGATCTCGTTGACCATCGGTTCCAGCAGCGACCACGTGGCGTGATCTCCGGTGCGGACGGTGCCGGTGAGCATGCCGGTCTGCGGGATGGCGTTGGGGGCCTTGCCCGCCGATACCGCGCCCCAGACCATCACGGTGCTGGTGCGGGGGTCTATGCGGCGGCTCAGCAGGCCGGGCAGGCCGGTGATGACGGTGCCGATGGCGTAGACCAGGTCGCTGGTCAGGTGCGGGCGCGAGGTGTGGCCGCCGGGGGAATCGAGTACCAACTCCACGGTGTCGGCGGCGGAGGTGATCGCGCCGACCCGGATGCCGATCCGACCGACCTCGAGACGAGGATCACAGTGCAGGGCGAAGATCCGGTCGACGCCTTCCATCGCGCCCGCGGCGACCATGTCGATGGCTCCGCCGGGCATGACCTCCTCGGCGGGCTGGAAAACGAACCGCACGCCGACCGGCAGATCGATCTCGGCCAGCGCGAGCGCGGTGCCGAGCAGGATCGCGGTGTGGGCGTCGTGACCGCAGGCGTGCGAGACTCCTGGCACCGTCGAGGCGAAGCCGAGTCCGGTGAACTCCTGTAACGGCAGGGCGTCCATATCGGCGCGCAGACCGATGCGCGGGGCGTCGACGGGGCCGACGTCACAGATCAGACCGGTGCCGACCGGCATCTTCTGGGGTGTCAACCCGGCCTTGGTCAGCCACGTCGAGATGAACTCGGTCGTGGCGAATTCGGTGCGGGACAGTTCTGGATTGGCGTGGATGTGCCGCCGCCACTGGATCAGATCGACCGTGTGCTCGGCCAGCCACGCGTCGACGACCTCCGACCCGCTCATATCCGCCACTCCCGCGCCCCCCGGGCCCTCCGTGGTCGCACACGCGCTCCCTTCCGCATGCGCCGACGATCGGCCGGTTGTGCTCACCGAACTTCCTCCTGTCGTCGAACCAGACGTTCCAACAACCTGTCTCTCTGTACTTCATCGCGCGCGATGGCGATAGCGGTACGCGCGAGCGCGAGCGCGCCATCGGTGACCGCGCGATCCGCCGAGGCGTTGACACTGGCCGCGGCGAAGCCTGGCTGATGTGTCACCGCCCCACCGGCATCGATGCCGATCACCGGATGGATGCCGGGGATGACGTTGGTGACATTGCCCATATCGGTACTGCCCAGCGGGCGCCGCGCCTCGAGTTCCGGTGCGATCGGCACCCGACCCAGGTCGGCGATCTGCTCACGATAGGCACACAGTAGTGCCGCATCGGGCGTCAGCTCGGTATATGTCGGGGCGAGCGTCCGGATTTCGTGGGTGCAGCCCGTTGCCAGTGCGCCCGCCTCGAAACAAGCCGATGCGCGTCGCATCAGTTCATCGAGGGATGCGGAATCCGCTGCGCGTAGGTAGTACAGCAGTTCCGCACGTCCGGGCACGATATTGGGGGCTACGCCACCGTCGCCGACTATACCGTGAAGTTGCTGGCCAGGCTGGATATGTTGACGTAGCAAGCCCAGAGCTACCTGCGCGATGGTGACCGCGTCCCCCGCGTTGCGGCCCAGTTCGGGCGACGCGCTCGCATGGGCTTCGCGGCCGTGGAAGACCACCCCGATATCGGCGAGAGCCAGCGATCTGGCGCCCGCGATGTCGACCGGACCGGGGTGGACCATCATCGCCATCGCCACGTCGTCGAAGACGCCGCGCTCCAGCATCAGCACTTTGCCGCCGCCGCTCTCCTCGGCGGGCGTGCCGAGCACGATCACCGTGATACCGAGTTCGTCGGCCACCTCGGCGAGGCCCAGACCCGTCCCGACCGCCGCCGCGGCGATGATGTTGTGTCCGCAGGCGTGGCCGATCTCGGGCAGGGCGTCGTATTCGGCGCAGATGCCGATCGTCAGATCTCCACTGCCATAGGTCGCGCGGAACGCGGTCGCCAGATCGGCGACGCCCAGGTCGACCTGGAAACCGCGCTCGATCAGCGGGGCTACCGTCTTGGCGACACTGCGCGTCTCCTCGAACGCCAGTTCCGGCTCGGCGTGGATGGCGTGGGACAGCTCGACGAGACGTCCGGTGGCGGCGGCGATCGCGGCGTCCGAGGCGTCGACGGCGATCGTCGTCGCCCGGGTCCCGTCGGCGTGCTCGGCCACAGCCCTGTCTGCGCGCGCGAGATCGCCGCGCGTTTCCTCGTGCCCGCTACGCGGTGGTGGCATGCGACACAGTCTCGCACTACGGGTCGCGGCAGTTGCACGCTGCGCCCGGCTCCGCGCCGCGGACCCCGGGCTCTCGCGCGGCTCGTCTACCCCGCGGCGAAGGCCAGGTTCTCCCTGGTATTGGGGACGGCGAGCCCGGCCAACGACCCGGCGTGCAGCGCGCGCTTGATCACCGGCAGATTCGGTTTGCGGTTGCTCGCGAGTGCCGCCGCGCGCGCGACGGCGGTCTCCAGCAACACCTCGGGTGCGGCGAGGTCGTCGACGATGCCCGCGGCCGCGGCCTGATCGGCGGGGTAGCGATGCCCGGTGGTCATCGCCTGCACGCAGACCTGGTTGCTCAGCCGGTTGGTCAGCAGCGCGTTCATCCCGACGGTGAAGGGCATGCCGAGATGCACCTCGGGCAGGCACCAGAAACCGCGATCGGAGCGCATCACCCGGAAATCGTGCGAGGTGGAAAGCATCGCGCCCGCCCCGAAGGCGTGGCCGTTGATCGCGGCAACGGTCGGCAGCGGGAAGGTGAGCAATCGGGCGAAGACGCCGTGCACGCGATCGAGGTAGTCGTGCATGTGGTCGAGGTTGCCGAAGAGCCAGTCGGTGTCGAGGCCGTTGCTGTAGAACTTGCCGGTGGCGACGGTGACCAGCGCCGAGGGACCCTCGCTCGCCTCGACCTCGTCGAGCAGCCCGTGGAATTCATCGATCCAATCGGGGTGGAAGCGGTTCTCGCTGTCGGTCTGTCCCTCGTTCCCGAGGTACAGGACGAACACATCTGCCTCGCGCTCCAGATACGGCATGCGGCGCAGCTTATCGGGCTGTCGCGGCGAGTCCTACTCACGGGTAGCCGGTCCGCGCGACACGATGCGGCCCGGCCTCGCGCCGGGGACGCTCGCGGTGTCGGCGACTACGTCGCTCGCGTTCGGAGGCCGTCGAATAGAGTGAGTTCATGCTTGCCGAACAGGCCGCCCAGGCGATCGCCGAACGTACCGGAGTCGAACGCCACCGGGTCGCGGTGGTTCTCGGGTCGGGCTGGCAGGACGCCGCCGCGGAGATCGGAACGCCGCGCGCCTCGGTCGCCATGCCGGAACTGCCCGGATTCGGAGTGCCGAGCGCACAGGGACACGTCGGCATGGTGCATTCGCTCGCCGTCGACAACACGCCCGTGCTGCTGCTCATGGGACGCCAGCACCTGTACGAGGGATACGCGCCCGCGCAGGTCGTGCACCCCGTCACCGCGGCCATCGCCGCGGGCGCGGACACCGTGGTGCTCACCAACGCCGCGGGCGGAATCCGTGACGGCCTCCGGGTCGGCGAACCGGTCCTGATCGGCGACCACCTCAATCTCACCGGACGGACACCGCTCGAGGGCGCCTCGTTCGTCGACCTGGTCGACGCGTGGGACCCCGAACTGCGGGCGCTGGCACGCGAGATGGACCCCGACCTGACCGAGGGTGTCTACGCGGGCCTGACCGGTCCGCAGTACGAGACACCCGCCGAGATCCGCATGCTGCGCACCATAGGCGCGGATCTGGTCGGCATGTCGACGGTGCTGGAGGCCATCGCGTGCCGGGCGCTGGGAGCCCGCGTGCTCGGCATCTCCCTGGTCACCAATCTGGCCGCGGGCGTGACCGGTGAGCACCTGTCGCACGCCGAGGTACTCGCCGAAGGGCACGCGGCGGCCCCGCGCCTGGGCAAACTGCTGCGCGGCATCCTCGAGCAACTGTGACGGTGAGCGTGACGACGTCGGCGAGGATCGACTGATGTTGCGTTTCGGCACGGCGGGCCTGCGCGGTCCGCTCCAGGACGGCCCCGACGGCATGAACGTCGACACCGTCGCCAGGGCTACCGCCGGGTTGGCCGACTGGCTGCGCGGACGGTGCCTCGGAGGCGGGATCGTGATCGTCGGCCGCGACGCGCGCCACGGTTCCGCCGAATTCGCGCAGGTCACCGCGGAGGTCTTCGCCGCCGCCGGTTTCTCGGTGCTGATACTGCCGCGCCCGCTGCCGACACCGCTGGTGGCTTTCGCGGTGCGGGAGTCGGGGGCGGTCGCGGGCGTGCAGATCACCGCGTCGCACAATCCGGCGACCGACAACGGCTACAAGGTCTTCCTCGACGGCGGCGCGCAACTGATCCCGCCCGCCGACGCCGAGATCGAGGCGGCGATCGACGCGGTGCGCGAGCCGATCCCGCGCGCGGATCCCGCCTCGGGTTCGACGGACACGCGTGTGCGCGCCGCGCTCGGTGACGATCCGGGCGAGGAGATCGTGCGGCGCTATCTCGCGCGCGCCGCTCAGGTGCCCGCCGCGATCGGCGGACCGGGCGAGCGCGCCGATATCAGGATCGCGTTGACCGCGCTGCACGGTGTCGGCGGCGCGACCGCGGTCACCGCGCTCGGCGCGGCCGGATTCACCGATGTGCGCGTCGTGCCGGAGCAATTCGAGCCCGACCCGGACTTCCCCACCGTCGCCTTCCCGAATCCGGAGGAGCCGGGCGCGGCCGATCTGCTGCTGGCCCTCGCCGAGCGCGTCGACGCCGACGTGGCGATCGCACTCGACCCCGACGCCGACCGCTGCGCCGTCGGCATCCGCGGTCCGCGCGGTTGGCGGATGCTGCGCGGCGACGAGACCGGCGTGCTGCTCGGCGACGACGTCCTGCGCACCGCACCGCCCGGCTCCTTGGTGGCGACCACCATCGTCTCCTCCCGACTGCTCTCCGAACTGGCCGAGGCCAGGGGCGGGCGTTACGCGGAGACGCTGACCGGTTTCAAGTGGCTGGCCCGCGCGGGTGACGGACTCGTCTACGCCTACGAGGAGGCCATCGGCCACTGCGTCGACCCGGCGGCGGTGCGCGACAAGGACGGGATCACCGCCGCCGTGCTCACCGCCGACCTGGTGGCCCGCCTCGCGGCCGTCGGACGCACCCTGACCGACGAACTGGACGATTACGCCGTCGAATTCGGCGTGCACGCGGGCGACCAGGTCTCGCTGCGACTGCTCGACATCTCGGCGGCGGTCGCCGTGGTCGACCGGCTGCGCGCGGCCCCTCCCGACGAGATCGCGGGCGAGCCGGTGAAATACACCGACCAACTCCGGGTGCGTGGCCGGATGCGGACCGACGCGTTGATCTTCGACGGCAGTGGCATCCGGGTCGTGATCCGGCCGTCGGGGACCGAGCCGAAACTCAAATGCTATCTGGAAGTGGTCGAACCGGTGTCCGGGCGGGCGGGGCTGGGAACAGCGAGAGATCGTGCGGACGAGCGTCTTTCGCGACTGCGGGAATTCTGCGAGAGTCTCTGACACCCGGCCGCCGGTGCGTGCCTCCGGAAATGTTCGGAACGACTCGGCTCAGCGCGGTCCGAACTGCCGATCGCCCGCGTCGCCGAGGCCGGGGACGATATAGGCGTTCTCGTTCAGGCCCGCGTCGACAGCGGCGGTGACCAGCCGGACCGGCAACCCCGAATCAGCGAGCGCGGCAATGCCTTCGGGGGCGGCGACCACGCAGACCGCGGTGATGTCGGTGGCGCCGCGGGCGACGAGCAGTTCGAGGGTGTGGCGCATGGAACCGCCGGTGGCCAGCATCGGATCCAGTACGTAGACCGGGATCTCGGCGAGATCGGCTGGCAGCGATTCCATGTAGGGAACAGGCTGGTGACTGTCCTCGTCACGGGCGATGCCGACGAATCCGACCCTGGAGTCCGGGATCAGCGCCGATGCCGCGTCGATCATGCCGAGCCCGGCGCGCAGCACCGGGACCAGCAGCGGCGGCGCGGCCAGCCGCACGCCCTCGGCGACGGCGACGGGTGTGGTGACGTCGAAACGGGTGGCAGGAGCCTCACGCAATGCCTCGTAGATGAGGATCGCGGTGAGATCGCGCAGTGCCGCGCGGAACCCGGAATTGGGTGTGCGCGCGTCGCGCATGGTCGTGAGCAGGGCGGCGGCGAGTGGGTGGTCCACGGTGTGCGTGCGCATAGGGGAACGATAAGGTCGTCGGCAGCGGGGTGGAGTACATCGCGAGGAGTACACCGCGACACAGGGATACAACGACACAGGGATCGGCGCGCATCCAGTCCGATCGCCGACCCGAAATTTTCCGAACGAGCGGGAACCGATCGGGAACGCAGCGCGTCGAACTAGGTGGATGACGTACTCTGCCTGGGAACAACGGATGGGGGAAGCACTATGCGAAAGATGTCGGCGGACGCCGAAGGCATTGCGGCTTATAGCGCGACCGCCGAGGTGATGTCGGGTGAGATGGCGGGGGCCGCGGTCAGTGCGGCGGCCGCGAACCCGGCGCTGCTCGGACCGATCATGGGCCTCATCGGCGGTGATTTCATGACCGCCTACGCGGCCGCCCACGCAGGGCATATCGCCTCCATCGGCCAGCTCTCGGCGGTGCTGTCGAGCCTGGGTGGCGCCACGGCGGGCGCGGCGACCGTGCTCACCGAAACGGACCTGAACAACGCCGCCGCGCTGAAGACGACAGATCTGGACGGATGAGCCGGTGATAGATATCAACGTGCTGGCCAAGCCGCTGTTGGATCTGCTCTCCAGCTTCGGCACCGGCGTGCTGCCGACGGGCGGGCCTTCGGACGCGCTGAACTCCACCTCCACGGTGCTGGATCAGCTACATCAGTTGAGCCGCAACAGCATCAACCAGATGAACGTCGCCTGGGACGGCGTCGCCGCCGATGCCGCGACGTCGAAGGCGTTGCGGGTGCAGACCTCGACCGCGACCATCTCCGATCGCGGCACCGAGATGGCCACCGTGGTCGATCAGGCCGCCGTGCAGGTCGAAACGGGCCAGAAGGATCTGAACGGCATCGTCCAGTCCTTCCTCACCCAGGCGTCGAGCCTCGGCCCCGCCATCGCCACCCCGCAGGGCTTCACGGTGCTGGTCGGCTCCGCGATCGACCACCTGAATCAGGGGCTGAGCGTGGTCAACCGCACTCAGACCGAACTCAACACCCAGACCCAGGCGATGAACTCGCTGACACCGCCGCCGTCGACCTCCCTGGCTTCGGTCCCGAGCAATCTGGCCTCCGGTCTCACCTCCGGGGTGAACTCGGGCGTCAACGGGCTGCTCGGTCTCGCGAGCGGCGCGGGCAGCATGGTGAGCACCGTCGGCAAATCGCTGAACACCGCCTCGTCGGCGGCGACGACGCCCGCCGCGAGCAAATCGAGCACCGGCACCTCGGCCACGCCGAGCAATACCGACACGGCCAAATCGACGTCGTCCGACGGCACCGGCGTGAAGATCACCCTGCCCGACGGCAGCACGGTCGAAGCGCCGAACGAGAAGGCGGCGACGGCGGTCAAATCGGCGCTCGGCGCGGTCGGCACCCCGTACGTCTGGGGCGGTAACAGCCCCGGATCGGGTATCGACTGCAGCGGCCTGACGCAATACGCCTACGGCGAGGCGGGCGTCGAACTGCCGCGTCTGGCCCAGGAACAGCACATCGGACACCCGCAGGTGTCACCCGGCGATCTGATGCCGGGCGATCTGGCCGTATGGGACGGCCACGTCGCCATGGTGGTCGGCAACGGGCAGCTCGTCGAGGCCGGCGACCCGGTCTCGGTCAGTTCCATTCGAACGGAGAACATTGGTATGGAGTTCTACGGCTTCTACAGGCCCACCGAATGAGTACGCCGGTGGATCCGCAGCAGTCGCAGCCGGTGCCGAATGTCACGGTCGCGGGCAGCACCAACAGGTCGGGCACCATCGCGGTGCGAGCGACCGATCAGGGCATGCCCGTCGAGATCAAATTCGAGCGCAGTGAATACCGTTACGGCGCGCAGGCTCTCGCCGGTGAGATCCTGCGCCTGACGCAGCGGTCCACCGTCGCCGCGCGGGCCAGGCGCCGCGAGGTGCTCACCGAGGCCGGAATGCCCGCCGACATCCTGGACCGGCTCGGGTTGCCGACCAGACAGCAGGCGGTCGACGAGCTGGACCGGATCGACGACGCCGACACCGGGCCGACGAGCTGGATGAGGCCGGTATGACCGAGCCGAAGGCAGGGGCGATCCGTACGGAACCGAGTGGCAGGCGGGCACAGGTATGAGTGCGGAAATGGACGCGCTGGTCGCGAACGCGACGTCGAAACTGGAAGCGCTCGAGGCCGCGCTCTACGGCCTCAAGCAGGTACGCGGCCAGTTCACCACCGACGACGGGGCGGTCAGCGTCGAGGTGAACAGTGACGGCGCGCTGGTCGGACTCTCGCTGTCGGAGGCCGTCACATCGATGGCTCCCAGCGATGTCGGTCAGCTGATCATCTGGGCCTGTAGGCAGGCTTCCGAGAACGCGGGCGCACAGCGCTCGAAGGTCGTTGCGACACTGAACGAGTCGTTCGCACCCGCCACATCCGACGCGAACGGCAGCGTTGGGGGCGGGCCGGATAGTGCCTGACACGGAAGGTCGATAGGCTTCCGCTCATGGCTTCTGGAGACATCGTCCCGATCGAGCTCGGCCTGACCGACGGCGATCTCGTCACACTGTGGGCACCGCGCTGGCGGGACGGCGACGACGAGTGGGAGGCGTTCCTCGGACACGAGGATTCGCTGTACGGTTTCGAGTCCGTGGCGGAGCTCGCCGCGTTCATACGAACCGACTCCGATAACGACCTCGTCGATCATCCGGCCTGGAAGATCGTGGTGGCGTTGTCGGCGGCCGAACTGGAGCCGGAGGAGAATCATTCCTTCGATCTCGTCGCGGTTCCCGAGCTGGCCGCCGGTGACCCCGAGGTGGAGTCCATCGCCGAACTCGAGGACACCCTCGAGATGGTGCGCAATATCGGCGAGGTCTGTGAGCTGGAGGTCGTCACCAAATTCTTCAGCTCCCACCCGGTGCTCGGCGCGCTGCCGGCGGGCGTGAGTTCCTTCGTCGGTCGTGACGGCGAGGAATTGTGGATCCAGATCGGCGCGGCCATCGCCAAGGACTGGGACGCCGTACTCGACGCCATCGACTCGGTGGTCTCCACCCCCGATGTCGACGCGACGGCCCTCTCGGTCGCCGAGGCGGAACTGCTGGCGGCCGAGGAGAACGTCATCGACGCCGACGACGCGGCCGACAGCGAGGAGGACGAGGAATTCGAGTCGGTCGATCTCGACGCGGATGACGACGAGGACGAGACGTTCTGGAACGAGGTCGGCATCGACCCGGTGAAGATCATCACCTCCGACGGCGAACTCTTCACGCTGCGCTGTTACCTCGACGACGAGCCGATCTTCCTCGGCAAGGACGGCGCGATCTCGACCTTCGGCTCGGAGCGGGCGCTGGCGCGCTACCTGGCCGACGATCACGAACACGATCTGTCCAGGGTCAGCACCTACAGCGATGTGCAGACCGCGGCGGTGGACGGCTCGCTCGAGATCGAGGTCACCGACGAGAACGTCTACGTGCTGCACGGTCTGGCCGACGATCTGTCGCAGGGGCCGGAAGCGGTGGATATCGACCAGCTCGACCTGGCGGTGGAACTGTTCACCGACGCGGCCGACTACGCCGAGGACGATGCCGTCGAGCAGGCGCTGGCCCAGTCCACCCCGCTCGGCTGGTACGTCTCCTACCTGCTCAATCCCGACCCGACCCGGCTCGCCCCGAATCCCCCGTTCACCGCGGAGGCGCAGAACTGGCGCGAGCTGGAACGCAATTTCGAGGCGCGCATCGTCCAGAAGTAAGGGCGGCGGAGCACGAATCGTGCGGCACCGACTCCGGTCGGTGCCGCACGATCATTTCAGCCGGATCCACACCTGTTCGGCGCGGCCGAGCAGTCGGCCGTCGGCTCCGTAGACAGCCGACGACGCGAACGCCTTGCGTCCCTGCTCACCGTGGAGTTCACCGACCGCGACGCACTCTTCGCCCACCTCCGGCAGGTCGGGCACGATCGCGGTCATCTTGCCGAGCACGGCGGGGCGTTCGACCATATCCGGCAGCGACCAGCCGCCGGGGCAGTCCAGCGCCGCCCACACGATCGCGGTGCCGATCGGCAGCGACGCGTCCGGAATCCACTGCGAGGCCACCAGACCTTCCCCGACCAGTCCCGGTTCGATGCGCAGACCGTCGGGGCGGGCGCTGCCGCACACGAAACAGCTCGAGAAGGTCTCGTTGCAGCGGTACGACCGCGACGCCTCCCCCGCCGTCGCGAACGGCACGGCACGCGGCGCCTCGTGCTCGAATACGCCGCCACTCGATTCGGCGACCACGACGTCACCGTGCAGCAGCGCCCCGTCCCGCACCAGCAGCGGGGTATCCAGCGGAGGCGGACTCCGCAGCACCACGGTGACGGTCGCCGCATCGTGCTGATCGGCCAGCAGCCCACCCAGGTAGCCGCCGTTGGCGGAATCCGGCGGCCCGTTGAAACGGCGAGGAACCTGCAGCACTGTCACGTCGGGCACGCTAGCGAATACCCGCCCGGAGCCGTGCATGGCGGGGTATCCGTCGGTCCACAGCGCTGCACGGAGGAACCGTGTGGTTCTCCCTCGAGGGCAAGGCGAACCACACCGAGACCCGGGCGTCAGGTCGGCTACCCCGCCGACGGGTAGTGCTGGTCCAACCACTCGTCGAAGGTCGGGCCGGTCAGTATCGCGCCCGGTCCGGGCAGCAACGCGCCTTCGGCCTGACGTCGCTGGTCGGGGTCGTTCCGGTCGGAGACCTCGGTCACCTGTGCCGGGGCACCGCGTCGTGCCGCGAGTTTCGTGACGGCCGCGGCGAGGTTCAGCGCCTCGGGGCCCGCGATCTCGACGCGGTCGGCACCGGATTCGTCGACGGCCAGGTCCGCCAGGTGTTCCGCGACGGCGCGGGCGGCGACCAGTTGGGTGCGGACTTCCGGCACGTGGGCGGTGTCGCCGCTGGTCGTCCAGTCCAGCATCATCTCGGTGAATTCGTGGAACTGCGCGGCGCGCAGGATGCGCGTCGGAACCTGTCCCGCGAGATAGCCGTGTTCGTGGGCGAGTTTGCCCGCGTAGTGACCGCTGGTGAACGGATCGATGCCGATGATCGAGACCAGCACGATCCGGCGCACCCCCGCCGCGGCGGCGGCACGCTGCACATTCGTGGCGACGGTGCCGAAGAACTCCCGCACCGCCTCGGTTTCGGTGGTCGCGGCGTTCACCGCGTCCACCACGACCTCCGCACCGCTCAGCGCCCGCTCGAGGCCTCGACCGGTATGGACGTCGACGCCCGACGAACGGGTGACGGCCACGACGTCGTGCCCCCTGTTCTTCAGCACGTCGACGACCTCGCGGCCGATCCGCCCACTCGCTCCGACAATCGCGATCCGCATTGCGTTCTCCTCTGACTCGATCCGGTTCATCGAGTAGACGAGGCGGCGCCACACGGTGTGACATATCGGAATCGGGAGCGCGCCATCGCACCGGGTCCGGCTCACGGACCCCGCGCGGTGGCGCGCCGATCGGCTCAACCGAGCAGT
Source organism: Nocardia sp. NBC_01377 (assembly GCF_045040005.1). Classification (NCBI taxonomy): domain Bacteria; kingdom Bacillati; phylum Actinomycetota; class Actinomycetes; order Mycobacteriales; family Nocardiaceae; genus Nocardia; species Nocardia sp. NBC_01377. Next base: position 8,726,217 of record NZ_CP109566.1, on the reverse strand, counting down.
ACCGCGTATCCCGGTTTGATGATGTCGTCGATGATCCGCAGCCGTTCCGGGAACGGGATGAACGAGGATTTCATCGCGTTGATGGTGAAACGTTCCAGATCACTCCAGCCGTAGCCGAATGTCTCGACCAGTTTGAGCATCTCTTTGCTCATCGTGGTGTCGCTCATCAATCGGTTGTCGGTGTTGACGGTGACGCGGAAACGCAGCCGGGCGAGCAGGTCGAACGGATGTTTGTCCAGGGACGGCACCGCACCGGTCTGCACATTCGACGAGGGGCACAATTCGAGCGGGATTCGCATATCCCGCACATAGTTCGCCACCCGCCCCAATTTCGCGTCCTCGATCGCGCCCGGCACCTGGATGTCGTCGGTGATCCGCACGCCGTGACCGAGACGGTCGCAGCCGCAGAAAGCCAGCGCCTCGTGGATCGACGGCAATCCGAAGGCCTCACCGGCGTGAATCGTGAAATGCGCGCTGTTGGCCCGCATGTATTCGAAGGCGTCGAGATGACGGCTGGGTGGATAGCCCGCCTCGGCGCCCGCGATATCGAATCCGCCCACACCGCGATCGCGCCAGCGCACCGTGAGTTCGGCGATCTCCCGTGAACGCGCCGCGTGGCGCATGGCGGTCAGCAGGCAGGTCACCACGATCGGGTGACCGGCGGCCGCGGCGGCCGCCTCACCTTCGCGGAATCCGGCGAGGGTGTGCTCGACGACCTCGTCCAGGCTGAGCCCGCGTTCCAGATGCTGTTCGGGCGCGAAACGCACTTCGGCGTAGACGACGCCGTCGGCGGCGAGATCCTCCGCGCATTCCTTGGCGACCCGGCGCAAGCCTTCCGGGGTCTGCATCACCGCGACGGTGTGGGCGAAGGTCTCGAGATAGCGTTCCAGCGAACCGCTGTCGGCGGCGTTGCGGAACCATTCACCGAGGGATTGCTCGTCGGCGGCGGGTAGGTCGTGGTAACCGCAATCGGCGGCGAGCTCCAGCACGGTCGCGGGCCGCAGACCACCGTCGAGGTGATCGTGCAGCAGTGCCTTGGGAGCTTGGCGGATCGAGGCAAGGGTCAAAGGCATCGGTCCTGTCATGAATCCACGTTAGCCGCACCCGACGGCGCGGGCAGCGCAGTTGGCACAGACGTCACACCGTGGGCGGCTGTGATTACGCTCGCGGTCATTTCGGCTTCGAAGCGCCGAGACGCCGCTCACGGCGGCGCTGACGCCACGGCCTCGCTCAGGAGTTGCCGATCCGGTCGAGTACCAGCGGAACCCGCGCCGGGGCGTCCGTCCCGATCGCGTAGGCGTCCGCCAGCGCGGCGACGGCGCCCTGGAAGGTCTCGGGGGTATCGGTGTGCAGGGTGAGCAGCGGCTGCCCCGCCGACACCGGATCGCCGGGTTTGGCGTGCATTTCCACACCCGCGCCGAATTGCACCGGTTCGCCCTGTCTGACCCGTCCCGCACCGAGACGCCACGCGGCGATGCCGACGCCCATCGCGTCGAGCCGGGTCAGCACGCCGTCGCGCTCGGCGCGCAGGGTCTCGGTGTGCCTGGCCCTCGGCAGCGCCGCGGCCGGATCGCCCCCCTGGGCACGCACCATCGCGCGCCAGTGATCCATCGCGCGTCCGTCGGCGAGGACGTCGGCCGGATCAATATCGATTCCCGCCGCCGCGACCATCTCCCGGGCCAGCGTCAACGTCAGTTCGACCACGTCGGCCGGACCACCGCCCGCGAGTACCCGCACCGATTCCTCGACCTCGAGCGCGTTACCGGCGGTATCTCCGAGCGGGGTGTCCATCGCGGTGAGCAGCGCGACGGTGCGCACCCCGGAGTCAGTGCCGAGTCCGACCATGGCGCTCGCCAGCTCGCGCGCGCCGTCGAGGGTTTTCAGGAAGGCGCCCGAGCCCACCTTGACGTCCAGGACCAGCGCCGCGGTGCCTTCGGCGATCTTCTTGCTCATGATCGAACTCGCGATCAACGGAATGGATTCGACAGTCCCGGTGACATCGCGCAACGCGTAGAGGCGTTTATCGGCGGGCGCGAGATCGGCGCCCGCCGCGCATACCACGGCGCCGATGGCCGGGTCGGTGAGGATTTCGCGCATTCGCGCCACCGACACGTCGGCGCGCCAACCGGGAATGGATTCCAATTTGTCCAGGGTGCCGCCGGTGTGACCGAGTCCGCGCCCGGACAGTTGCGGTACCGCCGCGCCGCAGGCCGCGACCAGTGGCGCCAGCGGCAGGGTGATCTTGTCGCCCACACCGCCGGTCGAGTGTTTGTCCACGGTCGGACGTGGCAGATCGGTGAAATCCATCCTGCTGCCCGAGGCGATCATCGCCGCGGTCCAGCGGGCGGTCTCGTGCCTGGTCATCCCCCGCCATACGATCGCCATCGCCAGCGCCGACATCTGCTCATCGGCGACCTCGCCCCTGGTGAAGGCGTCGACCACCCAGTCGATCTGCGCGTCCGACAGTTCGCCGCCGTCGCGTTTGGTCGTGATGATGGAAACCGCGTCCAGTGCCGTCACATCGAAAGTCTGGCACGGGGTTCGTCATCCCAGGCGTTCGAAGGCCGACCGGATTCGGTACAGGCGGCCGCACGTGGCGCACCGAAGCCGCCCGACCGGCCGCGTCGACAGATCAGCGCTGTCCGGCGTCCAGATCGTCGGGGCCGAACGCGTCGGGCAACAACTGTCGCAGCGGTACCGGGCCGTCCCGGTGATCGACCAGGAGTTCGGGTCCGCCGTGTTCGTACAGCAGTTGCCGACAGCGACCGCACGGCATCAGGATTTCGCCGCGAGAATCGCTCACGGAGACGGCGACGAGACGTCCGCCACCGGTCACGAATAAGTTACCGACGAGTACACATTCGGCACACAGGCCTAATCCATATGAGACATTTTCCACATTACACCCGCTCACAATTCGACCATCGTCACTGAGAGCCGCGGCGCCGACCGGAAACCGCGAGTACGGTGCATACGCTTTGCGCATGACTTCAATAGCATTGCCGTGCAATACATTCCAGTCGATTTCCGACATGCGGACCCTCCCCTGTGACCAGCCGAATACGGGCGCGAGAGGACTACGGCGCACCCCTTTGCGCATCAAGAAAGGTAAGCCTAAGTCCGTCCAATGTAGCGCAACGCACGGCACGCCGAATTAGTTCCGTCAATGCCAGGGGATTAGAGTTCAGAACAGATCGGTTCAGGTTCCCGGCGGCGGGCCGGAGTGTAGCCACCTGGGCATTCACCCCCCAACGCAGCTTGCGTTAGGACTTGCAACCGGGTCCATCAACGACGTTGGAGGCGACCGCACTCTATGACCACGATTGAAGCTCCGGCCCAGCCGAAGCGGAAGACGCTGTACCGAGGCGACCCCGGCATGTGGTCGTGGGCGCTGCACCGGATCACCGGGGTCACCCTCTTCTTCTTCCTGTTCGTGCACGTGCTCGACACCGCGCTGGTGCGCGTCAGCCCGAACACGTACAACGAGGCCATCGAGACCTACAAGACCCCGATCGTCGCTTTGATGGAAATGGGCCTGGTCGTGTGCGTGCTCTTCCACGCGTTCAACGGCGTCCGGGTGATCCTCGTCGACTTCTGGGCCAAGGGTCCCAAGTACCAGCGCGTGATGCTCTGGATCATTCTCGCGATCGTCGTGGTGCTGGCCGCGCCTGCGATCGGCCGCATGTTCTTCTACCTGTTCACGGAGCACTGATATCGATGAGCGCACCTGTACTCGGTAAGTCCTACGACCGCCCCGCGAGCCTGGACCTGCCCCGCTCCCCGCGCGCCCGCGCGAACAACAATTTCGAGAAGTACGCGTGGCTTTTCATGCGCTTCTCCGGGCTGCTGCTGATCGTGCTCGTGCTCGGCCACATGACGATCATGCTGCTGCTCGACGGCGGCGTGAAACGACTCAACTTCGCCTTCGTGGCGGGGCGCTGGTCGAGCCCGTTCTGGCAGATCTGGGACCTCACCATGCTGTGGCTGGCCCAGTTGCACGGCGGCAACGGTCTGCGCACCGTCATCGCGGACTACTCGCGCAAGGATTCGACGCGGTTCTGGCTCAACACCGCCCTGGCGATCTCGATGATCCTGATCATGGGCGTCGGCACCTACGTCATCTTCACCTTCGACCCCAACATCAGTTAGGAACAGGCCACCTCACATGAGTGACTCCAGGATCCAGGAGCATCGCTATGACGTCGTGATCGTCGGCGCCGGTGGCGCCGGCATGCGCGCGGCGATCGAGGCGGGTCCGCGTACTCGGACGGCGGTGCTGACCAAGCTGTACCCGACCCGCAGCCACACCGGCGCGGCGCAGGGCGGCATGTGCGCGGCGTTGGCGAACGTCGAAGAGGACAACTGGGAATGGCACACCTTCGACACCGTCAAGGGTGGTGACTACCTCGTCGATCAGGACGCCGCCGAGATCATGGCCAAGGAGGCCATCGACGCGGTGATGGACCTCGAGAAGATGGGTCTGCCGTTCAACCGGACCCCCGAGGGCAAGATCGACCAGCGTCGCTTCGGCGGCCACACCCGCGATCACGGCAAGGCCCCGGTCCGGCGCGCGTGTTATGCCGCCGACCGCACCGGCCACATGATCCTGCAGACGCTGTACCAGAACTGCGTCAAGCACGACGTGGAGTTCTACAACGAGTTCTACGTGCTCGACCTGGTCATGAGCGAGAGCGACCGCGGCCCCGTCGCGACCGGCGTCGTCGCCTACGAACTGGCCACCGGCGATATCCACGTCTTCCACGCCAAGGCGATCATCTTCGCCACCGGCGGCTCCGGGCGCATGTACAAGACCACCTCGAACGCGCACACGCTGACCGGTGACGGTATGGCGATCGTGTTCCGCAAGGGCCTGCCGCTCGAGGACATGGAATTCCACCAGTTCCATCCGACGGGCCTGGCCGGGCTCGGCATCCTCATCTCCGAGGCCGTGCGCGGCGAGGGCGGCATCCTTCGCAACGAATCCGGCGAACGCTTCATGGAGCGCTACGCCCCCACCATCAAGGACCTCGCGCCGCGCGATATCGTCGCCCGCTCGATGGTGCTCGAGGTGCTCGAAGGCCGCGGCGCGGGTCCGAACAAGGATTACGTCTACATCGACGTGACCCACCTCGGCGCGGACGTGCTCGAGGAGAAACTGCCCGACATCACCGAATTCGCCCGTACCTACCTCGGCGTCGACCCGGTGCACGAACTGGTGCCGGTCATGCCGACCTGCCACTACGTGATGGGCGGCATCCCGACCCGGATCCGCGGCGAGGTTCTGCGCAACAACACCGACGTGGTGCCCGGCCTGTACGCCGCGGGCGAATGCGCGTGCGTCTCGGTGCACGGCTCCAACCGCCTCGGCACCAACTCGCTGCTCGACATCAACGTCTTCGGTCGGCGCGCCGGTATCGCCGCGGCGGAATACGCCCTGCGCACCGAATTCGTCGAGATGCCGGAGACGCCCGCGAAGATGGTGCAGGACTGGCTGGAGCTGATCCTGTCCGATCACGGCACCGAGCGCGTCGCCGACATCAGGACCGAGTTGCAGTACACGATGGATATGAACGCCGCCGTGTTCCGCACCGAGGACACCCTCAAGACGGCCCTGACCGATGTGCACGCGCTCAAGGAGCGTTACGCGCGGATCACCGTGCAGGACAAGGGCAAGCGCTACAACAGCGATCTGCTCGAGGCGGTCGAGCTCGGCTTCCTGCTCGAACTGGCCGAGGTCACCGTAGTCGGCGCGCTCAACCGCAAGGAATCGCGCGGCGGCCACGCCCGCGAGGACTACCCGGACCGCGACGACGTCAACTTCATGCGGCACACGATGGCCTACAAGGAGGGTGCGGATCTGATCTCCGACATCCGCCTCGATTTCAAGCCGGTGGTGCAGACCCGTTACGAGCCGATGGAGCGTAAGTACTGATGACTGCTGTAGCCGAGGCACCCTCCTCGCAGAAGCCGGCTCCGGTCCCCGACGGATCGGTCATGGTCACCGTCAAGGTGGCGCGGTTCAACCCTGAGGACGACAGAGGCGCGCACTGGGATTCGTTCCAGGTGCCGGTGCTGTCGACCGACCGGTTCCTCAACGTGCTCATCTACATCAAGTCCTACCTGGACGGCACGCTGACCTTCCGTCGTTCCTGTGCGCACGGCGTCTGTGGTTCGGACGCCATGCGGATCAACGGCGTGAACCGGCTGGCCTGCAAGGTCCTGATGAAGGACATGCTGCCCAAGAACGGCAAGGCCCTCACCATCACCGTCGAGCCCATCCGCGGACTGCCCGTGGAGAAGGACCTCGTCGTAAACATGGAGCCGTTCTTCGACGCGTTCCGCGCCGTGAAGCCCTACCTGATGACCTCGGGTAACGAGCCCACCCGCGAACGTATCCAGAGCCAGGCCGACCGCGCCCGGTTCGACGACACCACCAAGTGCATCCTGTGCGCCTGCTGCACCACCTCCTGCCCCGTGTACTGGAGCGACGGCAGCTACTTCGGCCCGGCCGCGATCGTGAACGCGCACCGCTTCATCTTCGACAGCCGTGACGAGGGCGCCCGCGAACGCCTCGACATCCTCAACGACGTCGAAGGCGTGTGGCGCTGCCGCACCACCTTCAACTGCACCGACGCGTGCCCCCGAGGCATCGAGGTCACCAAGGCCATCCAGGAAGTCAAGCGCGCACTGCTGTTCGCCCGCTGACCCCACGAAGGCGCCGCGCAGGCCGTCCCACCGAAAGGTGCGGGCGGCCTTCGCTTTTCGGTGAGGTCGCGGTCAGCGGGTGGCGCGGGCGCGCACGTCGCGGATGGCCTCGACGATCGCGTCGGGGGCGTCGAGCTGCACGGTGCTGTGTTTGGCGTCGGGCAGCGCCCGGTATTCGCCGTCGGTGACCGAATCGGCCATGGCGGTGTAGAGCCGCTCCTTGCTCTCGTTCAGTTGCCCCAGCATCGTCTTCGACAGCGAAAGTCGTTGGCCGGAATCGGCGCCCAGCGCCGCCATGGCGATGAGGGGGATGTCGGGGAACGGCGGACCGGCCTTCAGTTCGTCGCGCAGCGCGGTCGTATTGCTGCGTTCCTTCGTTCCGTTCACCATCCACTCCCGGCTGACGTGGCCCGCGACGAGCGGCTTGCGGATCTCGGCGGGCCAGTCCGCGAACATCTTTCGGTAGAAGGGCCGCGACAGCGCCCGCAGCAGGGTGGTCTGGAACCTGCCGGGGACGGTGTCGGGGGTCTGGTCCAGATGCAGGTCGGCGGGCATGTGGGTATCCCAGTCCTCGGAGAACGATTCGAGGGCGACCAGACCCGCCACGTCACCGGGGAACATCTGCGCGAAGCGGCGCGCGTACGCTCCGCCCAGCGAATGCGCCACCAGGACATAGGGTCCCGCGATACCCGCGGTCGAGAGCAGGGAATGCAGTTCGGCCGCGACCTCGCTCGCGGTGCGGGGCAGGTCGACCCGATCGCTCCAGCCGGTGCCGCCGCGGTCGTAGAGGACCGAGGTCGTGAACGCGGAGACCGCCTCGTGAATTTTCAGATAGTCGAGACCGACCGAGCTCGCACCGGGCAGGAACACCACGGCGGGACCGCCTTCGCCGGACGAGTGCAGGAACAACTGATGTCCCGCCACCCGGTGGTGACCGCCGATCGGAGGTGCGCCGCCGTCGCGGCCGTCCGTAGCCCGCTGGTTCATCGACCGCCTTCCGTGAGATCTCCGCACAAAGTATGCGCAGGGCGGCGCGGCGCCCGAACATCGGCCCGGCCGCCTCGCGCGATCGCGGGCGCGGACCGTCGGCTCAATCGCCGCCGTGCGGCAGCGGCGCGGCCCGTGCCCAGTCCTGCCCCGCCACCACCACGTGATCGAGGAAACGCAGCCCGACGGTGCGCGCGGCCTCCACCAGCAGACTGGTTGCGCGCCGATCGTCCAGGCTGGGCGCCGGGTCGCCGGAGGGGTGGTTGTGCACGATCGCGAAGGCACGTCCGTCGTGGCGCAGCACGGTGTTCAGGATCTCCCGCACCGGGACGGCCACGTGATCGATCGCGCCCTCGGCCACGAAAACCTTCTGTCTGAGCCGGTGCTGGGTGTCGCAGACGAGCACGAGTAGCCGTTCCACCCGCTCACCGGCGAACAGCGGGCCCGCGACAGCGACCACATCGGCGGCGCTGTCCAGGCGCGGCGCGAGGTCGATACTGTGGCGCACCCTGGTCCCGAGTTGGAAGGCGGCCGCGATCGCCGCGGCCTTGGCGGGCCCCACACCGGACCGCCTGGCCAATTCCTCGGGCCTGGCGGCGGCGAGTCCGGCGATGCCGCCGTGCTCGGCCAGCAACTCGGCGGCCATGTCCAGCGCGCTCTCCCCGCGTCTACCGTGCCCGAGCAGCAGGGCGAGGAGTTCACTGTCGCTCAGTACCCGCGGGCCGAGGGTGAGCAGTCGCTCCCTCGGCCGCTGGCCGAAAGGCAGATTCGCGATCGGTACCGACATGCAAAGCCCCCTCGAATGCGTTGGTCGGCTCGAATCATGCCAGCGGGCACCGACAGACTAACCGCCTGCCACGGTGACGATCTCCGCTCCCGACAGTGCGCTCAGCGCCCCGGAGGCCAACCGTTCCAGATGATGGAGTTGGCGTTCGTGCACCACGATTCGGCGCAGTGCCTCGTTCACGGTGGCGTTGCTGTTGGATGTCCCCATTATGGCGGCGGCAGCGGCCAACAATTTCTGGTCGAGATCGACCCGCACGCATTCCATGCGCCCTCCTTCGTGCTGTCGTCATCTTGCGGCATCCGGCCCGCTCATACGTGGCAAATGGCTCAGACAGTGGGCGTCGGCGACGCACGGCGGCCACGCAACCTTCGCAAATTCCCACCCTCGTCGGATATCGCGTGCGGGTGTTCCTGGTCGGGGACTCGACGATGAACCGGCCGGATTCGCAACCGTGTGCGGGCCCACGTCTCGAATCGGGCACGTCGAATCACAATCAGCTAGGCAATATGCGCAGTCGCGCGTGGGTTCGTTGTCGGATCGGCCACGCGGTGCTTGCATCGAGATATGTTCACCGAGGCCCAGCTGTATTCGCCGGTGACGCGGACCGGTGACGGCGATGTGACGGTGCACCTGAGCACCGAGCATCCCGGCGTGCACGATCCGGCGTACCGGGCACGCCGCAACGCGATCGCGGCGTGCGCGCTGGAATACACCCCGGGCGCGCCCACGCCGAGAATCGCCTACACCGAGGCCGAGGAACAGGTGTGGCGGACCGTCTCGATCGAGCTCGCGCGCAAACATCGCGGCCTCGCGTCCGCGGAGGTGCTCGCGGCGGCGCGGCGTCTCGCGCTGCCCACCGACCACATACCGCAATTGGACGAGATCTCGGCCGCGCTGACGCCGCTGACCGGTTTTCGCTACGTGCCCGCCGCGGGGCTGGTGCCGTTGCGCGAGTTCTTCGGCTCCTTCGCCGACCGGACCTTCCATTCGACCCAGTACATCCGCCATCACTCGGCCCCGCTCTACACCCCCGAACCGGATGCCATCCACGAGATCATCGGCCATGCCACCCAGCTCGCCAGTCCCCGCTTCGCCGCGATCTACGAAGCGGTCGGCGCGGCGGTCGCCCGGTTGCGGACCGACGCGGCGCTGAAATTCCTCGCCGATGTCTTCTGGTTCTCCCTCGAATTCGGCGTACTGCGCGAGCACGGCGACATCCGCTGCTACGGAGCGGGACTGCTCTCCTCCTACGGGGAGATAGACGAATTCCGCAGGGCCGAACTGCGACCGCTCGACGTGTTCGCCATGGGTACCGGTGTCTACGACATCACGCGTTATCAACCGGTTCTGTTCTGCGCGGAATCGATGTCGGAGATCGAGGATGTGATCGGCGCGTTCTTCGAGACCATGGACGACGAAACGCCGCTGCGCGCCCGCCACCTGCCCACTCACGCCAATGTCCCAGTTGCGCAATAATTTACGTCGAGCCGTGTCGTATCCCTCGTGATGACAACCGACCGGTCGGCTGTTACGGTCTTTCGCGTCCGACACAGCCTACGGGACGAGAACGAAATGACAGTTGATGCAACGGATTCGACGCAGGACGCGGCCACACCGCTGTGGCTGCAAGGCCGAGACGCCGTGGTCGCGGCCGCAGCGCCCGAGGACTGGCGCCACGAAGCGCCGGATTACCACCTGACCGAGTTGACCGTACCGCGTGAGCGCACCACCGAACACGCGCCGGGATCGCTCGAAGCGATCGTCGAGGATCTGGTCCGGGTGTTCGAGATGGAGATCTCGCACAAGAAGGACCCGGCGACCTGGGTGTCGCTGGTCGCCGAGCACTACCGCGGCCGGGTGAACGGCGGGAAGTGGCAGGACGCCGAGGAATTCGCGCGGATCGGCAGCTACAACATCCTGATCGGCGACAATCCCTACTACGACGGCGCGAACGAGACCTTCGAGAGTTCGCACGACATCTTCCACACCGCCATGCCGAACGGATTCTTCTGGGAGGTACTGGAAGTGATGGCTGGCCCGCCGAACGTCACCTTCCGCTGGCGGCACTGGGGCAACTACGACGGCCCCTACCGCGAGCATCAGCCCACCGGCGAGCTGATCGAGATGTTCGGCGTCACCATCGCCAGGGTCAGCGAGGACCTGCGCATTCTCGAACTCGAGCACTTCTACGACAACAGCACGCTGCTCGGCCCGCTGGCCCACGGCTGCCCGGTCACCGGTCCGAAGTCCGAGTAGTTCGACGGCGGGCGCGACCCCCCTTCCCGGAGTTCAGTTTTCGCCGCGCAGGGGAAAGCCCGCTTCCATGAACATCAGCGCTCGGCTGATGTTCTCCGGGTTCATCGGAACCATTTTGGTGATGGCGAGAATGCATCCCGCGACGGCGCCCGCCGTGACGCGCACCTCGAAATCGGCTTCGTCACGATGGAGATGTTCCGCGAGCAGGCCACAGATGAGATCGATGTTGCGCTCGAACTCCCTGGTGACGGCCGCGCGTAGATCCGGGACGTGGTACAGCAACGCCTGGCGTTCCTGTTCGAACGCCAACTCCTCACCGGACAGATTCGAGAAGACCGTGACCACCGCCTCGCGGAACGCCGTCAGCGGCGGGGTGTCGCGCGGTTGCCTGCGGATCGCCTCGATCAACAATGGATCGAGGTCGTCGGTGAGTACCAACTGTTCCTTGGAAGGGAAGTAGCGGAAGAAAGTGCTCGGCGAGACCTCCGCCACCTGCGCGATCTGTTCGACGGTCGTCTCGTTGTAGCCCTGCTCACGGAAGAGCCGGAACGCCTCCGACCTGATCGAGCGCCGAGTGCGTTCCTTCTTCCGCTCGCGCAGGCCCTGCGTCTCCGGCAGGGCCTGCGCCGCGGTCCCGTCACCGGGTGAGTCAACCGACATGTGTCGATTCTGGCGTATCGACGGCAACCTTCGCCTCCGTTACCGTCGCACGGCCTCGGGGCAGCACCCGGATCGCCAGCGGCACCGCCACCGCGCAGATCGCGGCGCAGACCCACAGCATGGCGTCCATGCCGCCGACGAAGGCCGCTCGCACCTGCTCCAGCACCACCGGGTCACCCGACGCCTTCGCCGCCGCCACACCGGAATTCACGCTGTCGCGAATCGGATCGACGTCCAGCGTGCCCAATTCGTGGCGATAGACGGTCGCCGACACGGTGCCGAGCAACGCCACCGCGATGGTGCCCGCCGCCTGGCGCATGGCCTGCAACAGCGCCGAGCCCATCCCGGCGCGCGCCACCTCCAGGTCATCGATGGCGACGGCCATGCCGACCGGCATCGCGATACCCATGCCCGCGCCGGTGAGCGCGATCCACAGCGCGCTGTACCAGTACGGACTGCCCGCGGTGGTGAGCGCACCGAGGCCGAGGCCGATCGCGAGCGTCACCAGGCCCGAGGTGACCAGCGGACCCGCCCCCAGCCTCGGCAGCAGCCGGTCACACAGGCGCGTGCCGACGACGAGGCCGCCGATCAGCGGCAGCAGTCGCACACCGCTGCCGAGCGCGTCGGCGCCGAGGACCGACTGGTAGTACTGCGGCACGGTGAAGAACAAGCCGAACATGCCGAAGGTGATCAGCACGGTGAAGACCGCGCCCCAGCGGAAGCCTGGTGCGCGGAACAGCGCCAGATCGATGAGTGGGAACCTCGCGCGGCGCTGCCAGAGCAGGAACGCCCCGAGCGCCGCGACGCCCGCGACGAGGACGGCCGACGCCGCGACATCGCCCCAGCCCCTGTCCCCGAATCGGATGAATCCGTAGGTGAGGCCAAGCATTCCGGCCATCGACAGCAGCGCGCCGATCGGATCGAGTGGACGCCGATCGGGGTTGCGGGATTCCGGGACGAGCGCGGCGACCGCGAGCGCGCCGACGACCACCATCGGGACGTTGATCAGGAATACCGAACCCCACCAGAAGTTGTCGATCAACCATCCGCCGAGGATCGGGCCGAGCGGCAGTCCGATCGCGGTCGAGGTCACCCAGATCGACATGGCCCGCGCCCGCTCCCCGGAATCGGGGAACAGCACCGGAAGCACCGCCATGGACAGCGGTATCATGGCCGCCGCCGCGATACCGAGCACCACGCGAGCCGCGATGAGCTGGCCCGAGAACGTCGCGAACGCGCACGCCAGCGAGGCCAACCCGAACAGGACCAGCGCCGCGAGCAGGATCTTCTTGCGTCCGTACCGGTCACCGAGCGCTCCCGTGGGCAGCATGACGGCCGCGAGCGCGAGCGTGTAGGCGGAGCTGAACCATTGCAGCGCACCGTTGTTCGCGTTCAGGTCGACCGCGAGCGTCGGCAGCGCGACCGTCAGGACCGTCATGTCGAGCCCGATGGTGAGCATCGCCAGCGCGAGTGCGCCGAGCGCCAGCCAGCGCCGAGCGGAATCCGTCTTCATACCGCACCCTTTTCTGGTGGTTACTATACTTTGATAGTAACCCTCATTTGAGGGTTACTATCAATATATACCCGCAGACTCTCTCTCACCCCTCGATCGCGCCCCGCCGGATGTGACCGCGCGCACCGGCATCCGACGAGGGCGACCGATAGGCTCTGAGCCGATGAAATTTCGGGATTTTCGCCTCCTCGCCACCCTCTGCCTCGGTTCCGCGCTGCTCACGGTGGCGGTACCGGGGTTCGCCTCGATCGCCTCGTCGCACGCCCAGCCGTCGAGCAGTACGACGAGCACGCCGTTCACCACGCCCAATACCGATACCTGCCCGCAGAAGACACGACCGCCCGCCCCCATCGACGAATCCGAAGTGCCCGCGCCGGGAAAACCGACGCCGAGCGCGCTCGCGGTCCCGGCCACCCCCATCGGCGGTGCTCGAATGGGCGAATGCGGCGTCGTGCTACCCAAGGGCGCACCCGTTGCGCCGGAAGAGATTTCGGCCACCTCGTGGATGGTTTCCGATCTCGACACCGGCGAAGTACTCGCCGCCAAGGATCCGCACGGACGCTACCGGCCCGCGAGCACCATCAAGGTGCTGCTCGCCACCGTCGCGCTACGCGCACTCGACCTGAACAAGACCGTGATCGGCACCCAGGCCGACGCCGACGTCGACGGCACCAGGGTCGGCATCGGGCCCGGCGGCCGCTACACCAATCTCCAGCTGATGCAGGCGCTCATCATGGCGTCGGGCAACGACGCCGCCCATGCCGTCGCGACCCAGCTCGGTGGCGACGAGGCGGCCGTGACGAAGATGAACAATCTCGCGAGATCGTTGTCCGCCTTGGATACTCGTGCCGCCACACCGTCCGGACTCGACGGTCCGGGGATGAGTACCTCGGCCTACGACCTGTCGGCACTGTTCCGCGAGGCCATGTCCATCCCCCTGTTCGCCGAATTGATCCACACCGAACAGGTCGACTTCCCCGGTTTCCCCAAGGATCCGAAGAACCCGGACGACACCGATCACCCAGGCTTCCCCATCGGCAACGACAACCAACTGCTCTACAACTACGACGGCGCACTCGGCGGCAAGACCGGTTACACCGACGACGCGCGCCAGACCTTCGTGGCCGCGGCCCAGCGCGGCGGCCGTCGACTGACGGTGACCCTGCTCCAAGCCGACGTGAAACCGATCCGCCCGTGGGAGCAGGCCGCACGCCTGCTCGACTACGGTTTCGCGCTCCCGAGCGGCGCCCGGGTCGGCACCCTCCCCTCCCCCGAACGCATCGTGCCCAAGGACGCCCCTCCCCTCGCCACCCCGCCACCGTCGTCCTCCGACGACACCGTGACGCAGGCCGAACCCCACGGCGAAGCCCACCGGTCGACCACGAAAACACTCCTGCTGGTCGGCGGCGTCGTCCTGGTTCTGGCCCTACTCGTCGGTGCCCGACGTGTCAGCAGACCCCGACGGGACCGCTACCGCCGCTGAGCGCACGAAGGGGCGTGGGTTCAGCCCGGATCAGCCGAGCGGCTCAGCGCCGCCCGGAGAACCGGCGCACCTGGGTCAGCGCCAAGGCCGCGAGCGCACCCGCGCCGAAGGCGACCGCTGTCCCGGGAGACGCGCCGGGACCGCTCACGCGCGGCCTGATGACGGCGGGCGCGGGCACCGGGGTGTCGGCTTCGTGGAGGTTGTCGCGGGCGGTGGCGGCCCACGCGGTGGCGAACAGGATGATGCGGTAGGTGATGTAGCTGAAGACCATCAGGCCGATGATCGAGCCGAAGGTGGCGCCCGCCGGACTGCGCAGCACGATCTGCAAATAGATCGAGGCGACGAATTTGAACGCCTCGAAGGCCACCGCCGCCAGCAGGGCCGCCCGCGCCGCGCTCGTGAGCGTGACGGGCTCGCGCGGCAACCTGGCGATGATCCAGGCGAACACCGCCCAGGTCGCCAGCAGGGCGAGCACGATGGAGGCGAGGGCCAGCAGGAAACGGGCGCCGGGCAGATCCGAGAGGCCGAGTGATCGAAGCACTTCCGAGCCGAGGGTGCTCGACCCGAGCGCGGAGAGTCCGAACGAGATGACGAAAGCGAGCCCGAGTCCGACCAGCGCGCCCAGATCCGAGAGTTTGCTCATGAACCAGTTGGGTTCCTGGGTCTTCTGGTCCCACTGTTCGGTGAGGGCGGCCCGCAGATTCGCCATCCAGCCCAGTCCGGCGTAGGCGGCGCCGAGCAGGCCGAGGACACCGACGGCGCCGCGCGACTTGATGGCCTGATCGATCAGCTCGTTGATCTGCTCGCCGAGCGAACCCGGAATGTTCTCGACGATCTTCTCCTGCATCTCCACGAGCAGGCTCGGGTGACTGGACAGGATGAAACCCGCGACCGCGAACGCGACCATCAGCAACGGGAACAGCGACAGCACCGTGAAATAGGTGATGCCCGCCGCGTAGTAGTCACCACGCTGACGCTGATAGCGCCCGCCCGCCCGGATCATGTGATCGAGCCACGGGCGCGCCTGAACGCGACGTTCCACCCAGGCCTTGCTTTTGTCGATCGCCTGCACTGTCCAGCCCCTTCGAACCGAAACCTCGCGGGTACCGCCGCGTCAGCGAGCCAGGAAGCCGACCCGTTCGTAGACCTGCGCGAGGGTGTTGCTCGCGATCTCCCTCGCCCGCTCGGCGCCACCGGCGAGGATGCGGTCGAGTTCGCCCTGATCCGCCAAATACTCTTCCACCTTCGCACGCAACGGCGTGACAAATTCGACCAGCGCGTCGGCGACGTCGGATTTCAGGTCGCCGTAACCCTTTCCGGCGTAATCCTGTTCCAGCGTGACGATCGGCGTACCGATCAACGAGCTGAGGATCACCAGCAGATTGCTGACGCCCGGTTTGGCCTCCGGGTCGTAGCGGATCTCGCGCTCGGTGTCGGTGACGGCGGATCGGATCTTCTTCGCCGTCACCTTGGGGTCGTCGAGCAGGTTGATCAGCCCCGCGTCCGTCGACGCGGATTTGCTCATCTTCGCCGTCGGATCCTGTAGGTCGTAGATCTTGGCCGTGCCCTTGACGATATGGGCCTCCGGCACCACGAACGTCTTCTTGAAGCGGGTGTTGAAGCGCTGGGCCAGGTTTCGGGTGAGTTCGAGGTGCTGGCGCTGGTCCTCGCCGACGGGGACCTGATGCGGCCGGTAGAGCAGGATGTCGGCGGCTTGCAGTACCGGATAGGTGAACAGGCCGACGGTGGCGTTCTCGGCGCCCTGTTTGACCGACTTGTCCTTGAACTGCGTCATCCGGCTCGCCTCGCCGAATCCTGTGATGCAGCCGAGCACCCACGCGAGTTCGGCGTGCTCGGGCACTTGACTCTGCACGAACAACGTCGATTTCTTCGGGTCGACACCGATCGCGAGCAACTGGGCAGCCGCGGACTTGGTCCGGGCCCGCAGCTGCTTGGGATCCTGCGGCGCGGTGATCGCGTGCATGTCCGGGATGAAGTACAACGCGTCGTATTCGTCCTGCATCGTCACCCAGTACTGCAGCGCACCGAGATAGTTACCGATATGGAACGATTCGCTGGTCGGCTGGATCCCGGACAGGGCACGCTGCTTGCGTTCTGCGGCCGGGGTGTGCGCAGGACTGGACATGCCGCCAATCCTTCCATGCCACTCAAGCGGAATTTCGCGCCGCCCGGGTGCGCGGCTCCACACCGGGCATACTCGGACGCCCGGTGCGCGCGAGTTCGTGTTCGCGGCGCGAAACCAGCGTGCGGGCGCGCTCGGCCCGGCCAGCGTGCCGCGCAGCACCAGCGGCGGGCGGATGTGCGCGGCCCGGATGCCGGTGGCGAGGGCGCGATAGCCGAGTTGATCGGCCGCGCTCCAGTCCATGCCTTACAGCTCGCGGATGCGCGGCGGCAGGCTGCCGCGCACCAGCAGATAGAACGCCGACCCCCGAACTGCGGGCGAGGACCACCGAGACCGTCCGGATCTTCGCGAGGCTGGTCGCCGCACAGGGCATCGACTTCTACGGAACGGCCGCCCCCGAGCCGGTGATCGATTTCCGCGCCACCTACCTGGTCGGCGGACTGGTGCAGACCCTCACCGCCTGGCTCCAGGGCGATCTCCCCATGACCCGCGAGGAACTGATCGACCACACCACCGACGTCTTCGTCCTGCTCGGCGAGGATCTCGCGGGCCGACCGGGCTGACGGAACCGCCGCCGAGGACGTCCTCGGCGGCGGCTTTCCCGAGCGGCGGCTCTCCCGAGCGGCGGCTCAGTCGAGGCTGAGCGGCGCGATCCGGGGCGGAGCGGGTTTGCCCTGGAAGATCACGCGGAAGGCGACCTCGCGTCTGGCCCAGTAGTCGGCGCAGTCACGCATCGCGGTGGTGAACCATTCTCGCTCGCGCGGCGCGTCGGCGAGCAGTTCGTCCGAGGTGCGGAGCACCACGATGTAGCCCGGCGCCTTGCCGATGAAATCGTCCAGGTCACGCAGACATTCGTCGAAGGCGTCCTTGTTGGCGCCGAAGTAGTAAGGGAATTGGAACGCGGCGGCGAATTCGTCGAACAGTCCGGTGAGGCCGCGCATCTTCGCGGAGCGCAACTCCCGCACCTGATAGCCACTCGGCGCGCGAGAACGCAGACTGCTCAACTCGGCCGCGTCGACGCTGAGCGCGCCGAGGGCAGGACCGCTCGCCTTGGAGACGGCCGCGACCATCGGCGCCGCGCCGAGCGCGACGGGACGGGCAAGGAACTGCGACAACGGAACCGGTTTGTTCATCAGCGCATCCTCGTGAAAGTCGTGTAGTGGTCACCGGTGTACCAAGCGGATCCGTCGCTGCCGGTGACGATGCGTTCGGCGTCGCGGGATCTGTTGCGTTGCTTGGGGTTCACATCCCATTCCCGATAGGTGACGGCACGGCCGTCGGTATCGGTGCGAGGCAGGTCGCCGCCGCGATTCATCCATTGCTCGCCGCCCTTGGTACCCGGCGCGTTCGCCGAATCCGGCCAGCGTCCCGCGTCGATCTCGACCAGGGTCTCGTAGGCGCGCTCCGGAACGCCCGCGACTCGCGCGGGTGCGGCGGGCGACGCGACGGGAGAGGCGGCGGCGGCCCGGGTGGTCGTCGGGGACAGCGAGGTGACGGCGGTGTTCTTCGCGGTCGAATCGGTACCGCCGGTCTCGCCGCCACGCCCGGCCAGCACGGCGACGAGCACCACCACCGCCAGCGCGACGAGCGCGCTCAGCAGACGCATCACCTTGGGGTCGAGTTTCATCGGTACTGCACCGTCACCGGGGCGTGATCGGACCAGCGCAGGGCGTAGGTGGGCGCGCGTTCCACGATCGCCTGTTTGGCCCGTGCCGCCACCTCGCCGCGCGCCAGGTGGTAATCGATCCTCCAGCCGACGTCGTTGTCGTAGGCGCGACCGCGGTAGGTCCACCAGCTGTAGGGACCCGGCACGCCGGGGTGCAGGGCGCGCACCGTGTCGACGTAGCCCGCCGCGAGTATCCCGTCGATCCAGGCGCGCTCGCCCGGCAGGAAACCCGAATTCTTCACATTGCCCTTCCAGTTCTTGATGTCGAGTTCGGTATGGGCGACGTTCCAGTCGCCGCAGATCACGAAATCCTGTGCCCGCGAGGTCAGGTGCTCCCCGAGCTGCCCGAGGAACCGGTACTTCTCGTCCTGCATCGGCGTATCCGCCTCGCCGGTGTGCACGTACACGCTGGCGACGGTCAACTCGTCGAAATCGGCCTCGATGTAGCGGGCCGCGCCGTCGAATTCCGGGCTGCCGAAACCGATCCGGACCGCCGACGGTTCGCGCCGCGACAGGATCCCTACCCCGGCCCGGCCCTTGAGACCCGGTTCGGCGTGCGCTAGGTACCAGCCCGCGTCGAGGACCGAGGCGAGCGCGGCGCGCGTCTGGGCGTCGGTGGCACGGGTCTCCTGGACACAGACGATGTCGGCCTCGGTGGTGGCCAGCCATTCGAGCATCCCTTTGCCGGTCTTGCCCGTAGCAGCGCGGATGCCGTTGACGTTGACGCTAGAGATGATGTAGGGCACGTGACGACGGTACAGCGCTCACCATGCGCCCCACTCCCACAGGACCGTCCCCCGGAGTCCGGCGTCGGCCCGGTCATGTCGGTAAACGCTGTCGCAAACAACTGGACGACCGTACAATGCAGGTCAGACATACTCTGCCGGACATCGCAGTCCAGGAAGGGGTGACGACGATGACGTCCGATGCCTCCAACCCCCTGGCCCCCGCTACGCGCGCCGTCACCGCGAAACGCGCGACCACGGCGAAACGCTCCGTCCGGAAACCCCGCACCAGGCCGAAGCCGACACAAGCGCTGCACATGGGTTCGGGTGACCCGTTGCTCCTGCTGCACGGTTTCATGTTGTCGCCGCACTGCTGGGAGCAGACCGCGGCCCGCCTCGCCGGGCAGTGCGAGGTCTTCGCCCCGGCCTTCGCTGGGCACTGGGGCGCCGAGGCGCCCGACGGACCGGCGATGAACGTGCACGTCCTGGCCGATCGGGTCGAACGACAGCTCGACGAACTCGGTTGGCGCACTTGTCATATCGCGGGCAATTCGCTCGGCGGGTGGGTCGGTGTCGAATTGGCCAGGCGCGGCCGGGCTCGCACCCTCACCCTGATCGCGCCCGCGGGCGGCTGGAATTCGCCCTCGCTGACCCAGATCCGGGTCGGGATCAAATTCCTGTCGCTGGTGCCGCTGGTCGAATTCGGCAAGCTGATGGGCGATTTCGCCGCCGGGAATCCGGTGGTCCAGCGTTTCGCGAGTCTGCTGCTCGGCCGCAGCGCCGCCTCGGTGCCCCGCCGCGAGGCCATGGCGGCCATCACCGCCGCCCTGCACTGCGACGCGATGATCCCGATGCTCCTCGGCGGTCTGCGCGCGCCCGCGCTGGAGGATCTGTCCACCCTGACCACGCCGGTACGGCTGCTGCTGGCCGAACACGACCACATCATCCCCAACCGCGTCTACGCGCGCCGTTTCCTGCGGGAACTGCCCGAGTCGGCCGACCGCATCCTCGTCAACGGGGTCGGGCATGTCCCCATGCTGGAGGCCCCCGACCGGATGGCCACGCTGATCGCCGAACACGTGTACGCCAGCCGCACCCGCCTGCGCGCGGTGTGACCGGTCCGGGTGCGGCGCGCGCCGCACCCGGTTCCGCGCCTATTGCGCGAGGAGACCTTTGGCGATGTGGGTCACCTGGATCTCGTTGCTGCCCGCGTAGATCATGAGCGATTTGGCGTCGCGGGCGAGCTGCTCGACCCGGTATTCGGTCATGTACCCGTTACCGCCGAACAACTGGACCGCCTCCATGGCCACTTCCGTCGCGGCCTCGGAGGCGTACAGCTTGATCGCCGACGCTTCGGCCAGGCTCGGCGGTTTACCCGCGCGCCCCCGCTCCAGCACGTTGAAGACCATGTTCTGCACGTTGATCCGCGCGACCTCCATCTTCGCCAGTTTCAACTGGACCAGCTGGAATCGCCCGATCTCCTGTCCCCAGAGTTTGCGACTCTTCGCGTACTCCAGGCACAGACGATGGCATTCGTTGATGATGCCGAGCGCCATGAAACCGACGCCGATCCGTTCGGCGGTGAAACTGGAGCGGGCGCTGTCGCGGCCGTCGCCGCCGCGATGCTCCTCGGTCTCACCGAGCAGCCGGTCACGACCCAGGCGCACACCGTCGAAGAACAGCTCGCCCGTCGGCGAGGAGTGCAGCCCCATCTTCTTGAACGGTTTGCCCTGCGTGAAGCCCTCCATCCCCGCGTCGAGGACGAAGGTGAGCACCTTGCGGTCGCGTTTGTCGGCGCCGTCACCCTCGTCGAGTTTGGCGTAGACGACCACGACGTCGGCGAAGGGACCGTTGGTGATGAACGTCTTCTGTCCGTTGAGGATGTAGTCGTCACCGTCGCGCCGGACATAGGATTTCATCCCGCCGAAAGCGTCCGATCCGGAATCCGGTTCGGTGATGGCCCACGCCGCGACCTTGCGCATGGTCACGATATCGGCGAGCCAACGCTGTTTCTGGGCGAGCGTCCCGCGCGACATAATGGTGGTGGCGCCGAGTCCGATGGAGACACCCAGCGCGGTCACCAAACCCATACACACGCCGGATAATTCGCCGATCAGCACCGCCATCATGGATTCCTGCCCCGCGAAAGGGCTTCCGCCGGAGGATTTCTTCTCCGGTGCGGGCTCACCGGCCGCGACCGCCTCGGCCTTCGCCTGTTCCTTGGCCAGCGATTTCTCGATCGCCTCACCCGCGACGGCGTCGATGCCGAACTCGCCGAACAGTTTCCGGATGATCGGATACGGCGTCATCTCACCGATGTCGAGCGCGTCGAGATGGGGACGGACCTCCTTGTCGACGAAGGTCCGCACGGCATCGCGGATCATCACGTCGGTTTCGGACCATTCGAACATCGTTGTTCTCCTTACCTGATCACGGCAGCCGGGCGGCGATATCATCGATGAGCCACGGCCCTTCGGCCTCGATCGTCTTCACGTCGTGCCGGACGGACAGCTCCGAGATGGCGCCGCCCTGGACGGCGAAAACCTTGCCGGTCGTCACGCACTCGTCCGATGCCAAGTATGCGACCAGCGGGGAGATATTGGCGGGGCTGAAGGCGTCGAATTCGTCCGCGCCGAGTTGTTCGGCCTCGGCGGCCAGCATCGCGCCCATACCGGGGGTGGCGAGGGTGAGCCGGGTGCGCGCGATCGGCGCGATGGCGTTGACCCGCACGCCGTAGCGCCCGAATTCCTCCGCGGCCACCAGGGTCAGCGCGGCGATCGCGGCCTTGGCCGCGCCGTAGTTGGCCTGTCCGGCGTTGGGCAGTGTGGTTCCCGAGGCCGACGCGGTGTTGACGACCGCCGCGCTGGGCCGATTGCCCGCCTTGCTCTGCTGTTTCCAGTACGCGCCCGCGTGGTGCAGCATCGCGGCGTGCCCCTTCAGATGGACCGCGATCACCGCGTCCCACTGCGATTCCGTCATTCCGGCGAGGAAGGCGTCGCGCAGGATGCCCGCGTTGTTGACCACCACGTCGAGTCCGCCGAATTCCGCGACCGCCTGTTCGACGAGTTTCCGCGCTCCCTCCCAGCTCGCGACGTCGTCGGTGCTGACCGAGGTGGCGGGCTCGGACACCCGTCGCTGAGGACGACGTCGGTCCCGCGCACCGTTTCGAAGGCGTAGGTGGTCTTCCCGTTCTCGGATCCGGCCTTCCAGACACGGGTCTCCAGGTCGTCGCCGGGGAAGACCATCTTGGCGAAACGCACCGCGAATCGCGTCAGTCGACGGGTGTCCGAGCCCGCCACCTCGGTCAGCACCGCCCACGACGCGAACGCCATGGTGCACAGACCGTGCGCGATGATGCCCGGCAGTCCCGCGTCCGTGGCGACCTGCTCGTCCAGGTGCAGCGGCACCGGATCACCCGCCGCGGGCGCGTAGCGGTAGGTCTGGTCGGTGTCGACGTGTTGGGACACCACCGCCACCGGCACGGTCGACCGCAGCGCCTCGTCGAATTTATGTGTCGGCGCGGCCGCGCCGACCGACTTGCTCGCGTGGATATCACGGAAGAAGGCGGTCAGATACTGCTCGTTGACCAATTCCCCGGCACCGTCACGACATTCGACGAGTATCGAGATAGAGGTCCCGTTGGCCCGACTGGTGTAGCCGATCGCCTTGGCCCGTGACACCAGCCGGTCGCCCGGCTCGATCGCCCGGTGGAAGTGGAAATCCTGCTCGCCGTGCACGACCCGGCCGAAGATATTCGTCGGCGCGACATCGATCACCGGCATCAACATCGCCTCGAAGACCGGGACGATGGCGAAAACCGGTGACGCCACCGCACCGGCGCGGTGCGCGGAAATCGGATCGTTGGTGGCCGCCGCGTATTCGGCGATCCGCTCCGAGGTGACCGCGAAAGTCTCGTCCTCGCACCAGGTTTCCAAACCCGCGTCGTCGAAGGCCACCACGCGGGTGCCGGACTGCGCTGTCATCGTCGCCCCTCGAGATCAGGCCGAGGCCAGCGCGTCGAGCTGTTCCAGCGAGGTGTCCAGCTGTTTGAGTCCGTCCTTCTCCACCGCCTTGCCCAGCGCGCCCTTGATGAGCGCGCCCTCGAAATCACCGGAGACGACGACCGTGCTGCCGCCCTCGCCCTTCGCCCGGATATCGAAGGTGAATTCGGTTTCGACACCGGCCATTCCGGTGCCACCGAGGGTGAGCCGGTGCGGCTGTGCCACGGACACCACGGTCCATTCGAGTTTGTTCGCCATGCCGAGCATGACGATCTTCGCGACGAGTTTCGAGCCCTCGGCCAGCGCGGCGGGCGGTTCTTCGAGGAAACGCTCGTGGATGGTGAACCATTCGGCCCACGTCTGCGGGGCCCCGCGGCCTCGCCCTCCCCGCAGAGGCCGAGCGCGGAGGTCGGCGAGCACTGCAATTTGGTGAGCGGGTCGTAGATCATCCGCGAACCCAGGATGTCATCGAGGGTGTATTCGTCCTGGAACTGCGAATACGGATTGTTCACCGAATGCTTGTGGTTCTTGTAGCCGATCTTGGCGAAATGCTCGGCGGTGGTGCCGTATTGCTTCATGTGCTCGCGGCCCGGGCCATCGGCTGTTCGCGATCGTCCCAGGTCGACCCGAGCGAGCCGGGCTGCATCTTCTCGAAACCGAGCGCCAGCGTGCATTCGGCGAGGCCGCCCCTGATGGCCTGGGCCGCGAGATACAGCGCGGTCGAACCGGTGGAACAGTTGTTGTTCACGTTGAGCACCGGAATACCGGTCATCCCGAGTTCGTAGACCGCGCGCTGGCCGGAAGTCGACTCACCGTAGACGTATCCGACATAGGCCTGCTCGACCTCGCGGTAGTCGATTCCGGCGTCGGCGAGCGCGGCGGTGCCCGATTCCCTCGCCATATCCGGGTAGTCCCAATCGGTGCCGTCCTCGTTCTTTCGGCGTCCCGGCTTCTCGAATTTCGTCATGCCGACACCGACGACGTAGACCTTGTTCGCCATCGAACTCCCTCAGTTTTCGGACCGCCCGCGCTAGTGGCTACGTGACGTATCGCTTCGAACCGAACCGATAACAAACATACGAGCATGTATGTAACTACGCAAGATGGCGACGGCCCCGACTATTCGGAAACCCTGCTGCCTGCAATGAGAGGCCGGATCTCCCACATACAGTTGATCTCGTATGTGAGGGACCGCAGGGCCGCAGGGGAGACCGTCAGTCGAGCGAGTCGACCTTCTTCAGCGCGGCGTTCGCGATCCCCCGCAGATGCACACAGGCACGACGCCAGCGGCGATGCGCCCGTTCGGAATCGGCGTCGATGAAATTCGCGACGAGAATGCCGCGCAGCGCGTCCATCGCGGTGTAGACGAACTCGCGGGCTTCCTTGCGGCGCATCTCGTCCGGCACGAATCTGGCCACCGCCATGAGCACCGCGTTGTTGACGAAAGGTTCGACCTTCTCCATCGCCGAGGCCAGCACCGGATCGGTCCGGCCCGCGACCCACAATTCGGCCGTGGCGATGAACAGCGGTCCCCGGTGCAGTTCCCACAGGAAGGCCAGCGCGGCGTCGACCGGATCGGTGCCGACCACCACCCGATCCATCTCGCGCATCGCGGTTTCGGCACGCCGCTGCGCGAGGTGGCTGATGGCCGCGACCACCAGGTCGGTCCTGGATCCGAAATGATGGACCTGCGCACCCCGGGTGACCCCGGCCCGCTCGGCGACCCTCGGCGTGGTGGTACCCACGTACCCGTACTCGACCAGACAGTCGATCGTCGCGTCCAGCAACCGCGTCCGCATTTCGCTGCTGCGCTGCTCCTGGGTGCGGCGCTGCGGTTTGGGGGCGTCGGTCCTGGTCATTCGGACGATTCTACACTTACATACAGTCCTGTATGTTCTACCGTGAGCGTCAGGCGGGATTCCCGCGGGCCGCCAAGACGGTCAACGCGAACAGGACGACACCGAGCACGGCGAGTCCCGCGCCGACGGCCGCGGGCGCCGAGTAACCGAGACCGGCGGCGATGACCACGCCGCCGAGCCACGCACCCGCCGCGTTGGCGATATTGAGGGCCGCGTGATTGAGGGCCGCGGCGAGGGTCTGCGCGTCGGCGGCGACATCCATCAGCCGGGTCTGGAGCCCCGGGGCCAGCGCCGCGCCCGACGCGCCGATCAGGAACGCGCCGATTCCCGCGGTGAACGGATTGTGCGCGGCGGCGATGAATCCGGCGAGGATGACGACCATGGCGATCATCGACAGGAAGATCGCGCGATCCACGCCACGGTCGGCGAGCACGCCACCGACGATATTGCCGACCACCATGCCGACGCCGAACAGCATCAGCACGATCGGCACCAGACTCAACGACATGCCGGCGACATCGGTCAGCGTGGTCGTGATGTAGGTGTAGACGGCGAACATCCCGCCGAAGCCGACGGCGCCGACCGCCAGGGTCAGCAGCACCTGCGGGCGTCGCAGCGCGCCGAGTTCGGTCACGGGATTGGTGATCTTGATTCCGGTGAGTTCCGGAACGAATCGCAGGAGTGCGAGCACGGTGGCGGCGCCGATGAACACCACCACCACATAGGCGTCGCGCCAGCCCAGATGCTGACCGAGCCACGTCGCAGCGGGAACGCCGACGACATTGGCGGCGCTCAATCCCAGCATAACCGCGGCAACGGCCTTGGCGCGCTGTCCAACCGGGGCCAATGTGGCCGCGGCCAGCGACGCCACACCGAAGTACGCGCCATGCGGCAGACCGGAGACGAAACGGGAGAGGACCAGGGTCGCGAAATTCGGCGCGAAGACGCTCGCGATATTGCCGACGGTGAAAGCCACCATCAAGAACACGAGCAGCCGCTTGCGCGCGACCCGCGCGCACAGTGCCGCGATCACCGGCGCGCCGACGACAACGCCGAGCGCGTAGGCCGACACCGCGTACCCGGCCGTCGGCTCGGAGACATGCACGGACTCCGCGATATCGGGCAGCAAACCCATGGTGACGAATTCGGTGGTGCCGATGCCGAAGCCCCCGAGAGCGAGGGCGAGCATGGCCGGGATATGCCAGTCCGTCCGCTCGGCGGGCACGGTCGTCTGCGCGATCACGGGACTGGTCACGCCTTCATGTAACAGGTGCCCGTCCATGATCTCTTCCCGCGCATACGTGAGTTGAGCCACCCGCACCGGCCCGGCCGGACATTCTCGGACGCGACGGGCAGATACCTGCCCGCGGCGACCGCGAATGTCCGCGTGGACCGCAGACAGCTCGGGCACCCACCTGTGGGCGGGTGCCCGTGTCGGCCCGGCGCTGGGAGATCCCAGCGCCGGAAGAGGTGAGCGTGTGAGCTCGCCTCTCTCACCTGGCTCAGCGCAGGGCGCGGGCCAGGTTCTCGTCGAGCGCGCCGAGGAATTCCTCGGTGCTCAGGTAACTCTGGTCGCCGCCGACGAGCGCCGCGAGGTCCTTGGTCATCTGGCCGCCTTCGACGGTCTTGATGACGACGTCCTCGAGGGTCTGGGCGAAACCGATCACCTCGGGGGTGTTGTCCAGCTTGCCGCGGTGCTCGAGCCCGCGCGTCCAGGCGAAGATCGACGCGATCGGGTTGGTCGAGGTCGGCTTGCCCTGCTGGTGCTGCCGGTAGTGCCTGGTGACGGTGCCGTGTGCGGCCTCCGCCTCGCAGGTACGGCCGTCCGGGGTGAGCAGCACGGAAGTCATCAGGCCGAGCGAACCGAAGCCCTGGGCCACGGTGTCGGACTGGACGTCGCCGTCGTAGTTCTTGCAGGCCCAGACGTAGCCGCCCTCCCATTTCATGGAGGAGGCGACCATGTCGTCGATGAGGCGGTGCTCGTAGGTGAGGCCCGCCGCGTCGAACTGGGTCTTGAACTCGGCGTCGAAGACTTCCTGGAAGGTGTCCTTGAACATGCCGTCGTAGGCCTTGAGGATGGTGTTCTTGGTGGACATGTACACCGGGTAGTTCTGGGCGAGTCCGTAGTTGAACGACGCGCGAGCGAAGTCTTCGATGGACTTGCGGAAGTTGTACATGCCCATCACGACGCCGCCCTCTTCGGGCATCTTCACGACCTCGTGGACGATCGGCTCGCTGCCGTCCTCGGGGGTGAAGGTGAGCGTGACGGTGCCGGCCTGGAAGACCTTGAAGTCGGTGGCGCGGTACTGATCGCCGAACGCGTGGCGGCCGATGATGATCGGCTTGGTCCAACCGGGGACCAGGCGCGGCACGTTCGAGATGATGATCGGCGCGCGGAAGATGGTTCCGCCCAGGATGTTGCGGATGGTGCCGTTGGGCGAGCGCCACATCTTCTTCAGGCCGAATTCCTCGACCCGGGCCTCGTCCGGGGTGATGGTGGCGCATTTGACGCCGACGCCGTGCTCTTTGATGGCGTTCGCGGCGTCGATGGTGACCTGGTCGTCTGTTTTGTCCCGGTACTCGATTCCCAGGTCGTAGTACTCGAGGTTCACGTCGAGATAGGGATGGACCAGCTTGTCCTTGATGAACTGCCAGATGATCCGGGTCATCTCGTCTCCGTCGAGTTCTACGACGGTGCCTTCAACCTTGATCTTGGACATGGATCTTCGTGTCCTCCTAGGATGGTGCCCTCATTGCACGGCCAGGTGAACACGCTTGTGAGCGGACCCCAGCTGTTCCAACAGACAACGTATATGTCCCGTCTTGTCGGCGGGACGTGTGGTGCAAAACAAGACAAGCGTACTGCTGGTGATGTGCTCACCGCGCGGGGAGGTACCACTGTGCGTAACCTCGCAGCGTACCCGGGTAACGGTGTTAGTTGTTACCCGCAGGTAGGTATCAGGTGATCGGGAGCATATCGGCGCAGGTCACGCATAATGCGCCTACCTGCCGAACCGACGTGGGTCCGCGCACCGCAACCGGCACGCGGACCCACGATCGGATTCGTTTCCTCAGACCGCCATCGGCACCTTGACGTCGTCCTCGGCTCCCTCGATCAGATTCTCCGGCTTGTCCCGGATCATCAGCGCGATCACCGGGATCGCGGCCAGGAAGAAGCCCGCGCCCACGTAGAACGCGACGTCGTAGCTGTGGATCGAAGCGCGCGCGGCGAGATCGGACACGGTGGGATTGTCGATCACGTAATCCTTGGCGACCTGCACGGAGATCGTGGTGAGCAGCGCGGTACCCACCGCGCCGCCGACCTGCTGCGCCGCGTTCAGCAGCGCACTGGCGACACCGGAGTCCTGCTCGTCCACCTGATGCAGGGCCACGGCTTGCATGCCGACGAACAGCGGGCCCATGCCGAGCGCGATCAGCGACTGCGCGGGCAGCACGCTGAACGCGTAGCCGTCGCCGAAGCCGAGCTGGGCCAGCCAGAGCAGACCGATCGTGCCGAGCACGGCGCCCGCCAACATCAGCGGACGCGGGCCGAGCTTGGGCAGCAGGGTGCTGGTGATACCCGCGGAGATGGCGATGCCGATCGGGAAGGGCAGGAAGGCCACACCCGCCTTCAGCGGCGTGTATCCCAGCGTGTTCTGGAAGTAGAAGCTGAGGAACAGGAACATCGCGAACATCGCGATCGGAACCAGCAGCGCCACGATCAGCGCGCCACCCCGGTTGATCTCACCCGGAATACGCAACGGCAGCAGCGGATTCGCCGAGCGCCGCTCGACCCCGACGAAGACCGCGAGCAGGACGACGCCGACGGCGAGCAGACCCAGCGTGCTGCCCGCGGTCCAGCCGTCCTCGGCGGCGCGACTGAAGCCATAGACGATCGCGACCAGACCGAACGTCACCGAGACGGCGCCCGGCACGTCGTAACCGCCGGTGCGCGGCGCGGGGACGTCCTTGAGGACGAAGGTGAGCGCGCCGATCAGCGCGATGATCGCGATCGGGGCGTTCACCAGCAGGGTCCAGCGCCACGAGGCGTATTCGGTGAGCGCGCCACCGGCGAGCAAGCCGATGGCGGCGCCCGCGGCGGAGATGCCCGCGAAGATCGAGAAGGCCGTCGCGCGCTCCTTCGCCTCGGTGAACGTCACCGAGACCAGCGACAGCGCGGCGGGTGCGAGCAGTGCGGCGAAGGCGCCCTGCAGGCCGCGGCCCACGAACAGCTGGGCCCCGTTCTGCGCGAGTCCGGCCAGCGCCGACGCGGCGGCGAAGCCGATCAGGCCCGCGATGAAGATGTTGCGGCGGCCCAGGTAGTCCGCCATGCGGCCGCCGAGCAGCAGCAAACCGCCGAAGATCAGCGTGTAGGCGGTCATCACCCACTGGGTGTTGCCCTGACTGATCTCGAGATCACGTTGTGCGAATGGCAGTGCGATGGTCACGATAGTGGCGTCGAGAACCACCATGAGCTGTGCCAGCGCGATGACGGCGAGAGCGAGCCAACGTGCGGAACTCCCCCGTTTCCCCGGTGCGTCGGCCGCCGATGCGGTGTCGGTCATCTCGGTCTCCTCGTTCGAAGTACAGGACTTTCGGATCAAGTCGGCTAATCCTGTCACCATCAGACATTTGGCGTCAAGAGAAAAATGTCGCAATCAGACATTTGCCTATGGCTGCCAAACAGTAACAGTCGTGGGATAGAATGCGGAAATGCTCGACTCACCAGCGCCGATCGACGTGGCCGCCGATGCCCGCGCCACCGGCTCGGCTCGGGGACGCTGCGGCCCCAGCCTGCGCGAGCGCAAGAAGATCCAGACCCGCGCGCGCATCATCGAAGTCGCCCTGAACCTGTGCGACAGCCAGGGCTTCGAGGCGACCACCGTGGAGCAGATCGCGCACGCCGCCGACGTGTCACCACGCACCGTGAACAGGTATTTCGAGACCAAAGAGGACATCATCCTCGGCCCGGTCTCCGATTTCGGCGAAGGCGTCGCCATCGCCCTGCGTCAGCAGCCGCGGGCCGACAGCGATCTGCGCGCGCTGTGCAACGCCTACCTGGCGATCATCGACAGCGCCGCCAACGGCGGGGACGTCACCTCGTTCCGGCAGTTCCAGCAAATGCAGCGCATCGCGCGCAACAGCCCCGCGGTCAACGCCCGCGCTCTGGAATTCGGCGAGACCAAGACCACCGCGATCACCCGATGCCTGGCCGAACGCACCGGCGACGCCCCCGGCGCCCTGCGCGTGCGCCTGGTGGTGGCCACCTGGCAGATGCTGTGCCATATCGCGATGGCCGATTCCGAGGAGCTGGTCGTCAACAGCGACCCGCAGACCGCCGCCCGCGCCGCTCGCGCCGCGGTACTCACCGCGTACAACGAGCTCCAGCGCATCTGCTCGCAGTCGCGCCCGCTCGAATCCGCGTGATATTTCCAACGGAATTCGGGCGTTTCGCACCGTCCGGTTACCATGTTTCTCAGGTCATGAGTGCCAGCGTCAAGCCCCGGCTCGCTGGTCGGCAACCCTCCAGCTGCGGTGGGGTGCTCCGGGTGATGACCGGGCTCCCGAAGGCCGGGAGCAAGCGCGCTGTTCAGGAGGATCCCGAAATGTGTTGTTGTCCGTCGCCCGCGTTGCGATAACCCGTTCGTCCGGCGAACAACCCCTCATTTGGAGAACGATATGAGCGATCCAACGACGTCCCCGATCGATCCGGCCGCCTGGTCCTTCGAGACCAAACAGATCCACGCGGGCCAGTCCCCCGATCAGGCCACCGGTGCACGGGCACTGCCGATCTACCAGACCACCTCGTACGCCTTCCGCGACACCGATCACGCCGCGGCGCTGTTCGGGCTGGCCGAACCGGGCAACATCTACACGCGCATCATGAATCCCACCCAGGACGTGGTGGAACAGCGCATCGCCGCGCTGGAGGGCGGAGTGGCCGCGCTGCTCGTCGCCTCGGGGCAGGCGGCCGAGACCTACGCGATCCTCAACCTGGCCTCGGCCGGTGATCACATCGTCTCCAGCCCGCAACTCTACGGCGGCACCTACAACCTGTTCCACTACTCGCTGCCCAAACTCGGCATCGAGGTCTCCTTCGTCGACGATCAGGACGATCCCGAACAGTGGCGCGCCGCCATCCGGCCCAATACCAAAGCCTTCTTCGGCGAGACCATCGCCAACCCGAGTAGCGCCATCTTCGACATCCGCGGGGTCGCCGATGTGGCGCACGCGGCAGGCATCCCGCTGATCGTCGACAACACCGTCGCCACCCCGTACCTGATCCAGCCGCTGGTCCACGGCGCCGACATCGTCGTACACTCGGCGACGAAATACCTCGGCGGACACGGCACGGCCATCGGCGGCGTCATCGTGGACGGCGGCACCTTCGACTGGACGGTGGCCGACGCCGACGGCGCGTCGCGCTACCCCGGTTTCACCACGCCGGACCCGAGCTACCACGGCGCGGTCTTCGCCGATCTCGGCGCTCCCGCCTACGCGCTCAAGGCGCGCGTGCAGTTGCTGCGCGATCTCGGCGCCGCGATCTCGCCGTTCAACGCCTTCCTGATCGCCCAGGGTCTGGAGACACTGAGCCTGCGGATCGAGCGGCACGTCTCCAACGCGAAGGCCGTCGCCGAATTCCTCGCGAACCACGAGGACGTCGAAGCCGTCTTCTACGCGGGTCTGCCCACCTCGCCGTGGTACCAGCGCGCCGCCGCACTCGCCCCCAAGGGCGCGGGCGCGATCATCGCCTTCGACCTGCGCGGCGGTATCGACGCGGGCAAGAAATTCGTGGACGCGCTGACCCTGCACAGCCACGTCGCCAATATCGGCGACGTGCGGTCGCTGGTGATCCACCCGGCCTCGACCACACATTCACAGCTGACACCCGAGGAGCAGTCGGCCGCGGGCGTGACGCCCGGCCTGGTGCGCCTCGCCGTCGGCATCGAGGGCATCGAGGACATCCTCGCCGACCTACGCGCCGGTTTCGCGGCGGCGACGTGACCGTGAGCACCGAGCCGAGCACCGCCCGTCCAGTGACCGGTACGACATTGCTGCCACCGCCGGACGGGCGGCTCGGCGTGATCACCATCGGGGATGTCCGGCTGGAGAACGGCGCCGTCGTCCCCGATGTGGGTCTCGCGGTGCAGCGCTGGGGCGAACTGTCTCCCGCGCTGGACAATGTCGTCCTGGTCGAACACGCGCTGACCGGTGATTCGCACGTGGTCGGCGCGCCCGACGGGCTGCATTCGCAGCCCGGCTGGTGGGACGGCATGGTCGGCCCCGGTGCGCCGATCGACACCGACGAATGGTGTGTGATCGCGACGAACGTGCTCGGCGGCTGCAAGGGCAGCACCGGGCCCGCGTCGCTCGCGCCCGACGGGAAACCGTGGGGCGCGCGGTTTCCGGAGATCTCCATCCGCGATCAGGTGAACGCGGAGATCGCGCTCGCCGATCTGCTCGGCATCGACCGGCTCGCCGCGGTGGTCGGCGGGTCGATGGGCGGTATGCGGGTGCTGGAATGGATGATCACCGCCCCCGCGCGGGTGGCGGCGGCCCTGGTGCTCGCGGTCGGCGCACGCGCCACCGCCGACCAGATCGGCACCCAGGCCACCCAGATCGCCGCCATCACCTCCGATCCGGACTGGCAGGGCGGCGATTACCACGGCACCGGCCGCGCCCCGACGGCCGGAATGGGTATCGCGCGCCGGATCGCGCACCTGACCTACCGGACCGAAGGCGAATTGGATCACCGCTTCGAGAATCACGCCCAGGGCGACGAGGATCCGTGGCGCGGCGGCCGTTACGCGGTGCAGAGCTACCTGGAACATCAGGCCGAAAAACTCTGTAGCCGTTTCGATCCCGCCACCTACGTGTTGCTGACCGAGGCGATGAACCGGCACGACGTCGGCCGTGGACGCGGCGGTGTCGCCGCCGCACTGGCATCGACCCCGGTGCCGTGCGTGGTGGGCGGCGTCGACTCCGATCGGCTCTATCCGCTGCGGACCCAACAGGAATTGGCCGAACTGCTTCCCGGCTGCGACGGTCTGGAGATCGTGCATTCCCGCGACGGGCACGACGGATTCCTGACCGAAGCGGCGGCGGTGTCGAAACTGCTGATCGAGACCATGCGGCTGGCGCGCGAAAACCGCTGAGGCGCGGACTTTCCCGATCGTGCGGTCGGTCGTCGAGGGGTGCGCTGCCGACTAGCGAACTAATCGACCGGGCCGACCAGTAATCGGACCACCGCGTCGACGAAGCCTTCTATGCGTTCTCGCGGATACTCGTCGGGATCGTTGACGGCCGCACCGCCGTCCAGGCCGCCGATCACCTGATGCGAATCCACGCCCCGATGACCGGCATCGAACCGATCAGCGGCAAGCGCTACAGCGCGAACAGCCCGGAAACCCAGCTGTGGATCCACATCACCGGCTGGCATTCGGTACTCAAGGCATACGAGGTCTTCGGCCCCGGACCTCTCACACCCGAGGAGGAGACCCGCTACTGGGCCGAACGCGCCGAAGAGGGAATTCACCACCTCCTGTGGACACCGCGGAGCAACGGTGCGGGCATGTCGTATTACGTCGGCAGCCGGTTGCTTTCGCTCGCCTCGATCGCACTGCTACCGAAATGGATGCGCACGCTCGGCCACTTCGACCGTCCCGGCATCGTCGACATCGCCGTCGCCCCACCCGCCAAATCCCTGGTGTGGGCCTTCACCCGCTTCGACAAGGCGGGCCTGCTCCGAGCTGCCCCGTTCATCGCGCCGATGGCGGGGCGGATTCTCGCCCAGCACATCGAAGGCGCGCCGCCCGCACGGTTGGAAACCACCACGCCCACTGCCGCGCGGGAGCGGTACGGGATGCACGGGGTATCGAAAGCGGTCTGAAATACGGTGCATTGCCGATCTTTTCGCGATGATCGGGCGGTCCGTACGGCTTCGGCCTGATCAATCTGGACCGATCGGTCAGCCGACACCGACCGTGCTGATGGTCGCGGCGAGCGTCACGATGGCGGAGCCGAGCAATCCGAGCGCCGCCACATCGAAGGGCCTGCTGCGCACCGCGAGCAACCCGACCTGCGCGGTCGGCAGGCACAGCCGAAACGCCGCGGCCAGCAGGGTGGCGCCGCCGAAGAACAGCGCGCCACGTCGCCAGCGATCGGAGGCGACGAAGATGACGGCGAGCAGGATGACCAGGGTCACCACCACCATCGGCAGATGGCAGCGCAGGAATTGCGCCCCCGCGCTGGGCCGCCTTCCCATGGGCGATTCGACATCGGTCACACCCCGATTCTTGCAGACCCGCGCCGGACCGGCGCCGAACCCCGGCTCGCGAACGATCCCCCGCGGACACCCGTACCGACAAGACTCACACGGTTGCGCCGACGAACCACCCGTCCGCACCTCGCGACGTGCCCTCCGTTCCGGCGCACAACCGAACCGAGCGGCCACGTATCCCCCACTCGCCCTTGACCCGCACCGTTCCTCCGTACCAGACTGGGCCCGGCATACGAGGCCCGCGGATCCGGCGGAAACCTCGTTCACCGGGGACGAAATCGGGGGAAGACCATGCGAATCAATCGTGCCGTCATGACCTTCGTGACGCTGGTGACCGCGCTCGGCGGCACCGCGAGTTGTTCCGATAACACCGTCGCCCCGCCCGCCCGGCCGACCGTCGACTCCGTCGCCTCCTCCACCGCCGTCGCACCCCCACCCCCCGACTTCGGCCCACTCGGCTACGGCAAGATCCGCCTCGGCATGAGCCTCGCCGACGCCCAGGCCACCGGCGAGATCGCGAAAGTCGAGGATATGGGCGGCGACCCGCCCGGCTGCGGCCGCTACACCGCCACCGCGGGCTGGAGCGGCTTCTACAACCAGGGCGAGATCGTCGCGATCATGCACAACAAACTGCCCGCCCACACTCCCGAGGGCATCACCGTCGGCTCCACCCTGGACGAGATCCGCGCCGCGTACCCCACCCTGAAACTCGGCCACAACTGGAGCTCCGCCGACGTCCCCGGCCAGCCCGCCCACTACGGCTTCCTCGGCATCCGCTCGGAAAGCCCACCCGGGGCGAAGGTCACCCAGATGCTGCTCTACAACGACCGCGACACCTGCCACAACTAGTCGCGCCGCCGAATCCGCGATACGACAACGCGGATACCTGTGGTTCAGCGGAGACCGAGACCGTCACTTCGCAAGAAGCGGTGTGATCGTGTCGACGTCGGTGACCATCGCGTGCCCCTGGAAGGCGAAATCGTCGTAGGCCCGCGCCATGGCCTCCTTATCCTTACCGCCGCAGGCGTCGGCGACCACGACGGGCACGAAACCCAGGTCGGTGGAATGCGTGACGGTGGGCGCGATACCGATCTCCAAGGCGACCCCGCAGATGGCGTACGTACCGATGCCGAGGTCACGCAGGGTCGCGGCCAGCGGAGTCCCCTCGAACGCCGACATCGAGGTCTTGTCGAACACGATCTCATCGGCCCGGGGCCGGAGTTCGGGAACCAGCTCGAACGGCGGGGTGTCGCGCTGCAGAATGGGCTTCACCTCGTCGACGGACTCGATCTGCTGCCAGTTCATCGCCATGCGCAGGCCGAACACCCCGGTGAGCCGAGGCGGCAGGAAGAAGTGGCGCAGGAAGATCACCGGATAACCACCGCGCCGCGCCGCCTCCACCAGCCGCACGACCCGCTCGACGATCTGCGGCCCATCGGCCAGCTGCGACAACACCCCGACCTGCATGTCGTACACGAGCACCGCCATCCGATCCGGCGCGCACACATCGGTCAGTCCTTCGGGTATATCGAGTCCGTTGCCGAACCGCATCGTCGCGCTCCTCATCGATATCGCTGTCCCCGGATGACCGCGTCCACCGCGATCGGGCTCGCCCCACTCTACGTCGAGTGATCATGTGGGACACCGCATCCCTGGCCCGCCGGTCCCTCGGCGACCGATACGCGCGCCGACCTGGGCAACCCATCGGCGTGGCCGAGGCTGATCGATCCAGTAACCGATCAGCCCCACCGGACCGCGGACTGATCGGACGCCTCGAGAAGATTTGCCGAAGTCTCGCGACGTGGGCACGTCGATGTGCAGATAGCTCAGTTCTCAGGTCAATGACTCAGGCGTCGAAAGTGGCAAGCCACTAGACTCGCAACCATGACCGCAGCGCACGACTACGAAGACCTGCATCGGTTGGTCGACCGGCTCACGCCCGACCAAGCGCGGGCGTTGCGGGCGGTCGCACTCCAACTCGTCGTCACCGAGTCCCCCGAACCGGCAACTGCGGCGGAACCGGCAGTCGAGCGGCGTCGGCATCTCTCGTTCGCGGGCGTGATGGACGCCGAACCCGACCTCGCCGCACGTTCGGAAGACCTTCTGCGTGAGGAACGTGGTAAACGGGCCGGTGATCGTCTGCGACACAGGCCCGCTAGTTGCCGTCCTCAACAACGACGCTGATCACCAACGCTGCCTTGATCTCTTGGAAACCCATCCCGGCCCCCTGCTTGTGCCGAGTCCGCTGCTCGCGGAGGTCTGCTACTTTCTGGAAACTCGCGTAGGACCGCAGGTCGAAGCCGCATTCCTGGAATCCATTGCCGCGAACG
Organism: Nocardia sp. NBC_01377; assembly: GCF_045040005.1. Lineage (NCBI taxonomy): Bacteria > Bacillati > Actinomycetota > Actinomycetes > Mycobacteriales > Nocardiaceae > Nocardia > Nocardia sp. NBC_01377. The sequence goes on along the minus strand of NZ_CP109566.1, from coordinate 8,689,822 downwards.
AAATCGAACTCGTGAGCTCACCCGCACTGATCTACAGCGTATGGCCGAGCTGGTACGCCGAAAGTACGCCGACTTCCCATTGGGAGCTGTCGATGCCGCCGTACTCGCGGTGGCAGAACGACTCGGTGTCGGGGAGGTCGCGATGCTTGATCTGCGGCACTTCAGCGCTGGGACCCGCCACTCGACTCCTCTTCGACTTCTGCCGAACTGACCGCCTCGCTCGCACGGGTACCCCACCTGGTTCAATAGGCGCCTGTGTTCCGACTGATGTTCCACGAGCCCGCTATTCCGGGGAATACCGGTAATGCGATTCGATTGGTGGCGGGGACCGGGTGTGAGCTGCATCTGGTCGAGCCGTTGGGGTTCGATCTGTCCGAGTCGAAGTTGCGGCGGGCGGGGTTGGATTACCACGATCTGGCGTCGGTGACGGTGCACGCGAGTCTCGACGAGGCGTGGCGGGTGTTGGCGCCGGAGCGGGTGTTCGCGTTCACGACGCAGGCGGAGACGAGGTACACCGATATCGCGTATCGGGAGGGGGATGTGCTGTTGTTCGGGACCGAACCCACCGGGTTGCCTCGGCAGGTACTGGACGATCCGCGTATCACCGAGCAGGTGCGGATTCCGATGCTGCCGGGGCGGCGGTCGATGAACCTGTCGAACGCGGCGGCGGTCGCGGTGTACGAGGCGTGGCGACAGCACGGGTTTCCCGGCGGGGTCTAGGGCGGGAATTCAGGTGAGGGACCGGCTCGCCGAGCCGAGATCTTCGAGGGCCGCGAGAACATACGGCGCGAGCGCGGCGTCGGCGTCCAGCCATTGGGCGTAGCCCCGTTTGAACGCGAGAACACCCAGTTCGCCCGCGAGGTGCGCGGTGGGGTCGGGAACTCCGCGAGCGACGAGGGCGTCGGTCATGGCTACCGCGAGCCCCACGCTCTCGGGCGCCTCGGCGATCCCCTCTGCCAGTAGTCGGCTCAGCGTCTGCCGGCCCGCCACCAGCAGATCGCGCTTGTCGGGGAAGTGCCGAAAGAACGTGCTCTTCGCGACGCCGGCGCGCTGGGCGATCTGCGCGACCGTCTCGCACTCGTCCGCTCGGAGTCGTCCGCCAAGGTCTTGGAGGCCGCGGGCGCCGAATCCGTCCTTGGCGACCTCGCCGATCTGCGCACGATCCGCACCGGCGCGGCCGAGACCGACGGCGTGATCCACCTGGCTTTCAGCAACGACTTCACATCCCTTGCCACGCTCGCGGCCGGAATCGTCGAGGAAAGCGCCGCTCTCGCGGCCATGGGCGAGGAACTCGTCGGCAGTGATCGCCCGTTGATCACGGTCTCGGGCACACCCGCCATACCCGGGCGCTGCTCGACCGAGGCCGACCCGGTGTCGACCGAGGGACCTGTCGGCGGTCGCGGTCACTCCGTCACCTCGGTCCTCGACCTCGCCTCGCGCGGTGTGCGCAGCGCGGCCATACGACTGCCGCGCACGGTGCACAACGAGGGCAAAGGCGGATTCGCCGGGATATTGACCGAGGCCGCGCGCCGCAACGGCGTGTCGGGGTTATCCGGGCGACGGCACCCAGCGCTGGCCCGCCGTGCACGCGCTCGACGCGGCCGTACTCTTCCGACTGGCTTTGGAGAAGGCTCGGGCGGGGACCTCGTGGCACGCCGTCGACGACCGAGGGGACGCCATGCGTGACATCGCCGCTGTCATCGGTCGGAGACTGGGGAGCGCCACGGAAGCCGTGCCGCAAGAGATGTTCGGACCGCTCGGCCCGATCTTCGCCGCCGACCAGCCCTCGTCCAGCGAACACACCCGGCAGACGCTCGGCTGGCAACCGAAACACCCGGACCTGCTCGAAGATCTGGAGAACATCCAGCCCTGATCGGTCGGCAACCCCGCATCATGAACTCGCTCTAACGGTCGATCTCGAAACGTTTGTGGCGGGAGGTCGCGCCCGCGGCGAGGCGGACCGCGCTCTTGGGGACGCCGTAGTGCTCGGCGAGGAGTTCGATGGCGGCCCTGTTGGCCTTGCCTTCGACGGCGGGAGCGCGGACGTAGAGCTGGAGGGTGCCGTCGTCGAGGGTTTCGACGAGTGGGCCCTTACGGCTGTTCGGTTTGATCGTCGCCTTGATCACCGTCGGCGGCACACCGGGTTTCCTTTCTCCGCAACGGTTTCGTAGCAGGTGGGTGCTGCCCGCATTCGGAAGGGCATCCACCTGCGGGGTGAGGATCGCGCGGCTCGCCGTCGCACCGGGCGTCCTCGGCGGCACCGAGTACGCCTTCGCCGCAACGATTTCCGTTGCGAGGGCGTCGCCGAATTCGGACTGGGTGCCGCCTGTACGGGCAAGGATTGTGCCGCTTGGTCTCTTGCCCGGCCGCTCCGGGTGGCCATCACTTCCGCGATGCCGGTCCTTCGGTGTCACCCTTCGCGTCCTTGGTGCTGCTCGCGTCTTCTCCGGATGCCGCTTCCGCCGAGCCGCCCTTCACGGCGTCGGCCTTCGCGGTCCCGGTCGTGGTTGCACCGGATACCGTTTCCGCCGAGCTCTCCTTCGCGGTACCGGTCTTCACGTCCGCGTCGCCGGATGCCGCTTCCACCCGACTGTCTTTCGTGACTCCCGCTTTCGCGTCCGAACTGTCCGACACGGGATCGGCGGAACCGGCGGCGCGACCACGCTCGACTCCCGCACCGGACGACACCGGACGACGGCGCACCACGCGCGCGATCCCCCACACCACCGCGCCGACGACGAGCAGGAACCCGGCCCACGGGATCGCCTTGCCGACGAAGACGACGGCGTCCTGCAACCAGTCGACCAGCGAATTCCAGCCGGAGACGATGCCGTCCGAGAAATTGCCGGGGCCGTCGTCGGTCTCGGACTTCTTCTCGGTGGCCGTGATGGCGATGGTGAGGCTGGACAGGCTGACCTGATCATCGAGGAGTTTCTTCTGCGCGGTGAGACTGTCGAGTTCGCCCTGCCTGCTCGACAGCGCGCTCTCGGCGGCGAGCAGGTCGGCGGTATTGGTCGCGCCGGCCATGAGGACGCGCAGGCGGTCGACCGAGGACTGTAGGGCTTTGATCTTGGCGTCGAGGTCCTCCCACTGCATGGTCACGTCTTCGCGATTGGTGCTGACGCGAGTGACCTTGCCGAGGCCGCCGAGTCCGTCGATGAACGCGTCGGTCTTGTCCGCGGGCACGCGGACGGTGAGCGACGCGCTGGGGTCGCCGTCCTCGGTTCCCGGCGCTTCGGTGCGGTTGTCGATCCGGCCGCCCGCGGCGCGGACCTGGTCGGCGACGGTCGCGGCGGCGGCGATCGGATCGTCCGCGGTGAGATCGACACGGCCGGTGACGACTTCCTTGCGCGCGACCGTATCGGCGGCCTGCCCCCTGCTGTCGGCGGACTCACCCGCCTGTTCGCGCAGGCCGGGCGGCGAAATGGCGGGCGCTGGCATGGATTTACCGACCGTCGGCGAGGGCGACGACGATGACATGTCGTCACTGCCGCAGGCCACGAGCAGCACCGAACCCAGGAGACCGATGCACAGCACCGCAAGCTTTCGCATGGTCGCAGGGTAACCGTTACGCGGACCGTGGCGGCGGGATAACGCAGCCCGAAGCGCCGACGCGGGTGCGGACGGCGCGCAGTCGCGTCTCGATCGGCGGATGGGAGTCGAGCATTCGGGCGAGCGGGCCGGGCTCGCGCCGCGTCGAGACCCGACGCAACCACAGATCGAGCACGGTGTGGGTCTGTTGTCCGTAGCCGAGGTCGACGGCGACGGCGTCGGCCCTGATCTCCGACCATCGCCGCTGCGCCTGTTTCGCGAACGGTTCCGCGAGCAGCGCCGCCGCCGCGATCACCGCGGTCGGGATTCCGAATATCGTCGCCGCCCCGAGGACGGCCGCGACGAATACCAGCACTCTGGTCGGGGTCAGTACGGCGAAACAGATGACGTCCATGGCTTTTCGCACACCGAACAGCCGCAGCAACGCGACGAATCCGACGATATGCGCGGCCTGGGCGACGAATACCGCGAACAGCCAGGTGATCTTGCGGTATCCGGTCCTGATGAGCGCGACCGGAAGTCCGTACCAGTAGGCGAGCATGTGGGCGCGCTGGCCGCCGCCGAGATGGTGGCCGAGTTCGTGGGCGAGGACGGCTTCCAATTCACGCGGTCCGAGCGCGGCGATCGCCCATCCGGTGACCGCGACGATGTGCCCCGGCGCGGCGAGCGCGTTGACGTCGCGGGTGTCCTGGACCCACAGCGAATAATCGTCGGCGGACACTCGCGCGAGCTGAGCGACATTGTGCCAGGCCGGAATCAACACCGCCTGTTCCTCCGGACGCGGTCGGCGCACCCGGAAGATCAGTGGCGCCATATCCGGGGTCGGCGGTGGGATGAGCGGGCCGACGAGCAGCCAGGTGAGCGTCAGTCCGAGCGCGGTCGACGGTCCGCCGAGTGTGCCCGCGCCGTAGACGAGCAGGCCGCTGATCACCATCGACGGCAGTGAAACCGCAAGGGTGACAAGCGCGGTCGCGCCTCGGTCCCGGCACGATACCGGGAGGCGGTGATCCGGTGGGTCTGCGGGCATGGTCATCCGTCGAGTCGGCGGCGTCGTAGTGGGGACAATAGTGTGTCGGCCGTTCGGGTGGTCATCGATGCGCCCACCGCGGCGGCGCGGCGGTCGGCTCACCGACTCGATCATGCTCGGGCTCGCAGTGGCAGTGGCAGTGAGGTGCAGATTCCCCGTATCAAGAAGCGTGGGAGGGCATCGCAGCACCGTTTGCGATGTTTGGCGCCGCGCCGCGGAACTCGCCCCGCACCGGAGACCGGCCCGCGCGTTCAGCGGAAGTCGCGCGAGGTGGAATCGACGCGGAGATCCATGCGCTGCAGGTGTTCGGCGACCACGCTGACCGCCCCTTCCGCGTTCTGCACCCGCCCACGGACGAGCAGCGCGGCGGCGCCCTGGGCCAGTCGCCGATAGCGCGTCCACAGGCCGACCGAGCAGACGATATTCACCATGCCGGTCTCGTCTTCCAGATTCAGGAAGGTGACGCCCGCGGCGGTGGCGGGCCGCTGACGATGGGTGACCGCGCCGCCGACGAGCACCTTCGAACCGTCGGGCACGGCGAGCAGGCCGGAGGCCGAGATGACGCCGAGCGCGTCCAGGCGCGCGCGCAGGAATTCCGTCGGATAGCTGCCGGGGGAAACTCCGGTCGCCCACACGTCGGCGGCGGCCAGTTCGAGAGCGCTCATACCGGGCAGCGCGGGCGCGGCGGTGGCCGCGCCGGTGCCGGGCAGGCGGTCGGGTCGTTCACCGGCGGCGGCGCCCGCCGCCCACAGCGCCTCGCGCCTGGTGCTGCCGATACTGCCGAGAGCGCCCGCGGTGGCGAGCGCTTCGGCCTGCGGGACGGTCAGTTCCACGCGCCCGGTCAGATCGAGGAAGGAGGTGTAGGGCCCGGCGGCTCGCGCCGCGACGATCTTCTCGGCCAGTTCCTCACCGATATGGCGCACCGACGACAGTCCGAGCCTGATATTCGTGCCCCGATCCTCCAGCGTCGCCTCGGCACGGCTCACGTTGATATCGGGACCGCGCACCGTGACGTCGTGTCGCCGCGCGTCGGCGACCAACGATTGGGGAGAGTAGAAACCCATCGGCTGCGCGCGCAGCAGACCGGCGCAGAACGCGGCCGGATGGTGCAGTTTGAACCAGGCCGAATAGAAGACCAGTGCGGCGAAACTCTGTGAATGACTTTCCGGGAAGCCGAAATTCGCGAAGGCGTAGAGCTTCTCGTAGATGCGGTCGGCCACGTCGCCGGTGATGCCGTGTACTTCGCGCATACCGCGATAGAAACGTTCGCGTAGTCGCTCCATCTTCTCCGGTGAGCGTTTGGAGCCCATGGCACGGCGTAGTTGATCGGCCTCGGCGGCGGTGAATCCGGCGACGTCGACGGCCATCTGCATGAGTTGTTCCTGGAACAGCGGAACCCCGAGGGTGCGTTGCAGGGATTTCTCCAGCGCCGGATGGTCGAAGCGGATCTCCTCCTGCTCGTTGCGGCGGCGGATATAGGGGTGCACCGAGCCGCCCTGGATCGGTCCGGGCCGGATCAGCGCGACCTCGACCACCAGGTCGTAGAAATTCCGGGGTTTCAGGCGGGGCAGCGTGGCCATCTGGGCGCGTGATTCCACCTGGAAGACACCGACCGAATCGGCGCGCGAGAGCATTTCGTACACCCCGGCCTCCGTCAGGTCCAGCCGGTGCAGTTCGACCGTCTCACCTTTGTGTTCGCGTACCAGGTCGATCATGTAGTGCAGCGCGGAGAGCATGCCGAGTCCGAGCAGATCGAATTTCACCAGACCCACGGCGGCGCAATCGTCCTTGTCCCATTGCAGAACACTGCGGCCGGGCATACGCGCCCATTCCACCGGGCAGACATCGGCGATCGGACGGTCGCAGATCACCATGCCGCCCGAATGGATGCCGAGATGTCGCGGCAGGCCCTCGATATCGGCGGCGAGTTCGAGTACCGGCGGCGGAATATCGGTTCCGGTCTCTGCCTGAACACCGGACCAGCGACTCACCTGTTTGCTCCAGGCGTCCTGCTGACCCGGCGAGAACCCCAGTGCGCGTGCGGCATCGCGGACGGCGGATTTGCCGCGATAGGTGATCACATTCGCCACCTGGGCCGCGTATTCGCGACCGTATTTCGCGTAGACGTGCTGGATCGCCTCCTCCCGGCGATCGGATTCGATATCTATGTCGATATCGGGCGGACCGTCGCGCTCGGGCGAGAGGAATCGTTCGAAGAGCAGTTCGTTGGCGACCGGATCGACATTGGTGATGCCGATGGCGTAGCAGACCGCGGAATTGGCCGCCGAACCCCGACCCTGGCACAGGATGTCGTTGGTCCGGCAGAAGTCGACGATATCGTGCACCACCAGGAAATAGCCGGGAAAGTCGAGTCCGGTGATGATCGCGAGTTCGTGTTCGAGTTGCCGGTAGGCCCCGGGATTGTCGTCGGGTGTGCCGTAGCGTTCCCGCGCGCCCCGCATGGTGAGCGCGCGCAGCCAGGAATTCTCGTCGTGGCCGTCGGGTGTGTCGAACGGCGGTAGCCGAGGTGCGATCAACCGCAGGTCGAAGGCGCATTCGCGAGCCAGTTCGGCGGCGTTGGACACCGCGCGCAGACCCGCGCGCCCGGCTCCCGCGCCGAGCAGCCGGGCCATCTCCGCGCCGGAGCGCAGGTGCGCGCCGCCCGCGGGAGCGAGCCAGCCCGCGATGTCGTCGAGGCTCTGTCTGGCCCGGATCGCGGCCAGCGCCATGGCCCGGCGACGCTGTCCCGGTCCGGCGAAATGCGCGCCGGTGGTCGCCACCACGGGTAGTCCGACCCGGTCGGCCAGGGCGATCAGGTGGGCGTTGCGTTCGTCGTCCTCGGGGACGCCGTGGTGGGTGAGTTCCACGCCGACCCGGTCGCCGCCGAACCGATCGATCAGTTCGCGCAGCGCCGCCTCCGCCCGCACCAGGCCGGTGCCCCCGGCCAGCAGATCCTGTTCGACGGCCTGCCTGAGATGGCCTTTGCGGCAGCCGGTCAGGATATGCCAGTGCCCGTCCGCCGCCGCGGTGAGCGCGTCGAGGTCGTAGCGCAGGATGCCCTTCTCCCCCGCGGCCATGTGCGCGGTCGAGATCTCCCGTGCGAGTCGCCGGTACCCCTCCTGACCTCGGGCGAGTACCAGCAGATGTGGGCCCGCCGGGTCGGGCGATCCGGTGCGTGGCGCGGAATCGGGCGCGACACCCGCGCCGAGCGACAGTTCCGAGCCGAAGACGGTCGGCATACCCCATTCCGCGGCCGCCTCGGCGAAGCGCACCGTCCCGTAGAAACCGTCGTGATCGGTGAGCGCGATCGCCTCCAGTCCGAGCCGTACGGCCTCCTCCACCAGTTCTTCCGGCTGGCTCGCACCGTCGAGGAAGCTGTAGGCCGAGTGGGCGTGCAGTTCGGCGTAGGGCACCGAGGGGCCACCGACCCGCTCGACCGGCTCGGCCAGGTATTCGCCGCGTTTACGCGACCAGGCCGGGCTGTCACCGCCGTCACCGGGGTACATCGCCTCCGGATTCGTCCGACCGGGTCGGCCGGACAGCACCCGTTCCATCTCCGCCCACGTGGGCGGCCCGTTACCCCACCCCACCAGCGCATCACCTCCTTTCTATCGAACATACATTCGATAGATGAGATGTCACGCATCGGGCCGCCGAACCGCCGGACTCCGGAAGATATCGCCGGAGTCGCGCGGATCACTCGGCTGTCAAACGTTGCGCCGATCCCGCCCGCAGGGCCTCCTCGACCCGATCCAGCCCGGAACGGATCATCGCGCCGTAGGCATCCTCGGCCAGAATCCGGAGATGACCGCGCGCGATGGCCAATTGCATGCGCGCGCCGTCGAAATCGCCCACGCGACGGTGACTGTCGGCCAGGTTGAGATAGAGCGAGGGCAGGAAGCAGCGCAGTCCGTCATCGAGCGGAATGCCGGGGCTGAACACCGCGGTGAGCGCGCGCTGATCCCAGATCAGCGATTCCTCGGCAGTCTTCTGCAACACGGCCAGATGATGCGCCACCACGCAGCGCTGCAACGGATCTCCGGCCGGACCTAGCTCATCCCACAGTGCGCGCAGCGCGTGCCGCCCCGCCTCCGAGTCGCCCCTGCCGAGCCGCACCGCGGCAAAGATGTCCGCCATCCGATCGTCCGCCATGCGCACGAGTATCGCACATATGTTCGATAGATTCGAGGCTTGCCGGAAGGAATCACCGAGCCTTTGCGCGAGGATTGCCGGACACCGCGACCTTCTCTCGAAAGCCTTACCGCGGAACACCTTCGAAAATACCCTCCACCAGCGGCAAGTCCTCCGGCCGGGCGACCACGATCCGACTTCGACACCCCGAATCGGCAATCCCGTGGCATCGACACACCCGCCGTGGCGCGCACCACCCCGACCCCGGACCGACCCGAGTCGGCGAGGTCCGGCGACCGGGGGTCGGCCACCACTTGGCAGAGCAACTTACTTTGGAGTAAGTTCAGATCATTCGACCGCGAAGGAGCAGCGATGAACGCCACGCCCGACCGTGACTCAACGGGTGACGCCGCCGCCGTCCCGGCCTCCGATGTGGCCCGCTCCGCCGAGGACGGGCAGATCCGTCGCAATCGCCGCACCCGCGATCTCACCGGTCGCCACGTCGTGATCACCGGCGCCTCTTCCGGTATCGGCAGGGCCGCCGCCCTCGCGGTCGCGGCGAAGGGCGCCACCGTCCTGCTGCTGGCCCGACGCGGGGACGAACTCGCGGACGTCGTCGCGGAGATCCGGGCCGCCGGCGGCACCGCCGAGGGCTACCAGTGCGATGTCACCGAATCCGATTCGGTCGACCAGACCGTCAAGACCATCCTCGACGAGTACGGTCACGTCGACATGCTGGTGAACAACGCGGGCCGTTCCATCCGCCGCGCCATCCACCGCTCCACCGACCGGCTGCACGACTACGAACGCACCATGGCGGTCAACTACTTCGGCGCGCTGCGCATGACGCTGGCACTGCTGCCGCAGATGCGCGAACGCCGATTCGGCCACATCGTGCAGATCAGCAGCGCGGGTGTGCAGGTCGCCACCCCGAGGTTCTCGGCCTACCTCGCGAGCAAGGCGGCGCTGGACAAGTTCACCGAGGTCGCCGCGGTCGAAACCATGGCGGACGGCGTCACTTTCACCACCATCCACATGCCGCTGGTCCGCACCCCGATGATCACGCCGAGCGGCGCTCAGGGGCCGTCCGAATCCCCCGAATGGGCCGCGGCGACCATCGTGCGCGCCCTCGCCGAACGCCCCAAGCGCATCGACGTGCCCCTCGGCACCCTCGCCGAATACGGCGCGCTGGTCACCCCGAAATTCCGCGACCGCATCCTGCACCGCTACTACCGCGCCCTGCCGGACTCGCCCGCGGCCAAGGGCGAACAGTTGGAGGACGCGCCGGAAACCGCCGTCCCGGAAACCGCTCCACCCGCCGAGCCGCGACCGCGGTCGGCGGCTCGCCGCGTCACCGGAACCGCGCTGCGCCGCGCCGCGCGCTGGGTGCCGGGGACGCACTGGTGAACCGCGCCCGTCCCCACCCCGCAGGGGGCGGTGGGGACGGGTGCGCATATCGTCACGATCCCGGCCGAATGTCAGCTGTTACCAACGGATTTCGCGAGTGTCCGGAAACCGGCCTCGGTAGGAGTCCGCTGTTACGCCGGTCCGATCGGCGGTAGCGGTCGCGGATCCTCTGCGACGAGGGCGGTCACGGGTTTGGGCTTCGCGCCGCAACTTGCCTGGCGCGGTTCGAAGTCGACGGTCCGCGTGCCCACCCGCCAGCGGCGGCCGTCGCGATGCGTCACGATCGCGGAATCCCCGACCGCGCTGTCGTTCTCGGATCGGACGACGAGATCGTCGACCCCGGCGGCGACGATCGCCCTGACCGCGATCTCGGCGGCCTGCTCGACGGGAGGATAGCAACTGCGGCCGCGGAATCCGGTCGACGAGACCTCGCCGCGCCGGGCGGCCTCGACCGCGTCCACGGCGGCGACGGAATCGACACGGCCGTAGGTGTTTCCCGTCGGCAGCAGGACCATGGCGGGGGCGAACCGGTGCCCGCCGGTATGCGAACACTCCCAGACCTGATCCGGGTAGCGCGCGGCGAGAGTCGCCGCGATCGGCCTGCCGAGCAGCGCGCAGCACTGGTCGCGTTTCCCGTGCGCGCATACCAGCGTCAACGGATCACGCACCGCCGCACCGATTCCGGGCGGCGGGCCGTCGACGATCCCGAGATCCAGGTCGAGCAACTGCTTCAGGTCGGTGATCTCGAATCGTTCACACCACGAGCCCTCAGGACGCGAACTCGCGAGTAGCACCGTGCGGGTTCCGGTGAACTCGTACCGCCCCGGCCGCCTGATGAGGGTCGGACGCACCCGCGCCGCCTTCACGCGCGCGGCCAGTTCGGCGGTGATCTCGGGACCGAGCACCTCGTCGCCGATCACATCGCGCCCCCACGCGCCGGGATGTTCGATACACAGCCAGCCGGTGACCGTGGTCGCCGTTCCGGGCAGCGGAAGATCGACCGCGGCGGCGGCCGAGCAGGTCATACCGTCGAAGCGGGTCGTCAGTTGCGTCATCCGGCGGCCGGTCGCGGGGGTGGTGCGGCGGACATGAGTCTTACCTTAGAACCCTGTTCCGGGCGGGCACTCCGCGCCGCGATGTCGAATCGACCACAATACGGACCGGCGTCAGGACAGAAACGGAAGGACGACGGCCTCGAACTCGCGGTGACGATCGCGATGGATACTGTGCCCGCTGGTGAACGCGCACACGGTGCAGTCCGGCACCGCGGCCTGCATGATCGCCAGTTTCTCCGGATCGACCATGCCGCCGGGCCCGCCGCGCAACACCAGGGTGGGCGCGGTGATATCGGAGAGTCGCTCCCACCATTGCGGATCGGGTTTGCGGAACTGTTCGAGGGCGGTCGCCGTCATCGTGCGGTCGAAGGCGACGACGGCGCGGGGATGACGGATCAGGCTCGACGCGGCGTGCCAGAGTTCGGGCACGCTCGGGAATCGGCGGGTCAGGCTCATCTGCTCGTCACCCGAGCGCGCGGGCAGCGGACATTCCTCCATGACCAGCCTGCGGACCAGATCCGGGCGTTCCTGCGCCACGCGGGACACCGCGTAACCGCCGAGCGAATGCCCGACCAGATCCACCGACGACAGGCCGCAACGCTCGATCAGCCGCAGCAGATCCGCGCCGAACTCACCGAACAGGTAGGAATCCGAATGTGAGCTGCGACCGTGACCGCGCAGGTCGGGGATGATGACGCGCCTGCCGCGCGCGAGCAGGATGCGCGCGAAACGGTCCCAGGTGTGCCCGTCACCACCCATGCCGTGGACGAGGACGACCGGCACATCCGCCGCGTCCGATCGACCGATCCCGGAATCGCGGTAGGCGATCCGCACGTCACCGATCGCCATGCTGGTCACCGACAGATTCACGATATCCGAGGGTACCGGTGGTCGCGATCAGTCGTAGAGCCCCTCCGCCCGCCATATCTCGTCGCGATAGACGAGCAGCAGGACCCTGACCTCGGTATCGGAGCTGTCCAGTTGCACCTGGGCGCGGGCGGCCGACGCGGCGGATTCGGGGGTCCACCAGTACTCGTCCAGCGGCCACGGACCGGCCCATCCGGTCAGCCGCCACTGCCTGCTGCCCCAGCGCAGCACCACCGGGTCGGCGGAGAACAGGCCGCGGGCGGTGACTCGCACCCGGTGACCGTCGGCGGCTTCCAATTCCACCGTCGGACGGTTGAGCAGCAGGACCGCGGGAGCGGGTTCGGGCAGACGGCCCGGCCAGGGCAGCCCCGGATCGGCGGCGGGCACCCGCTCGTCACCCAGCACGACCATCGTGACGCGTTCGGCCGGGCCGCGGCCGCCGCTGAGCACCCCGACCTGCACCGCCTCGCCACCGAGCAGACCCTGCACCCGGATCAGGGCGCGCCGCGCCCGCTCGTTCTCCTCGCCGACGCCACCCCACAGGCCGAGTTGCAACGCGCCCGATGCCGCGATCTCGACCGGTTCCAGGCGCAGCAGGGTGATCGGCGCGGTCGGTCGGTCGCGCCGGGTCAGCCAGCCGTCCAACTGCCAGCGCACCCGATCCGCCGTACCCGACGGGGTCAGCGGCTCGGCACAGCGCCAGATACGCGAGAGATGTTCTCCCGCTTCCGTTTCCGCGTAGACCGAAAGCCGGGTGCACGAGACCGAGGCGGCGGCGAGCGCGGTGTGCAGCGCGGTCGCGAGCATGCGTCCGGCGAAAGCGGCCGCGTCGACCCGGTCGATCGGCGGATCGCAGCGGTATTCCACCGTCAGTTCCGGCGGCGGCCGACGTGCCGACGGCGGCCGTTCCGGCACGGCCCGCGCGAGGCGATGCGCGAGCACGGCGTCGACCCCGAAGCGGGAGGCGACCTCGGCCGGGCTCAGCGCGGCGAAATCGCCGATCCGGCGCAGACCGAGGCGATGCAGCAGATCGACGAGGTCGGCGCGTTCCGGAGCGGACAGACTCGGTTCGGCGGCCAGTTCGGCGATCGGCAGGGGCGCCAGAAATCCGGCGCCCTCCCCCGGCGGCACCAGCACACCGCGTTTGGCGGCGAGTACCGCCGTCGACAGTTCGTCGGCGATACCGATCTGCGCCTCGACGCCGAGCGCGGACACCGCGTCGACGAGACGTTCGGCCGCCGCCTCCTCGGAGCCGAAGAACCGCGCGGCCCCGCGGGCACCGAGCACAAGCAGTCCCGAGCGCAGCACCTCGACTCCCGGCACGGTCGCGTCCACCGTCGAGACCACCGGTTCGAACAGGCGCGCGTCCCGATCCGGGTCGTCCTGCACGAGGAACAGATCGGGGCAGCGCGACTGGGCCTCGCGCCGTCGCAATCCCCGGCGCACCCCCTCGAACCTGGCCACCGCCGAACACGCGACCACCCGGTTCCCGAACAGCACCGCGACCGGCCGCGTCGCGGGCAGATCCGCCGCCGCGGCCGCGGCGACCGCGGGCCAGTCCTGGCACCACAGGGCGAGCACCCGCGACCGTCCCGGACGAATCACGGTGCGACACCGGCGACCAACGCATGGTCGACGGTCGCGCGGGCGACCCCGGTCACGAGGCCGCGCCTCGGGCGGCGACCGGCGCCTCCCCCGCGCCCGCGACGACACTACGCGGGACCCATTCGACACGGCCGCCGTTCGGGCACAGGTCGATGCGGCCGCGCCGGGACGGACCCGACTTGGCGCGGATATCGACGTCGAGGCCGATCGAACGCAGTCGTCCGTGGCCCGCGCCGAGCCCGGCATAGCCGCAGACGCGGGCGCTCATGCGCAGGGAGGGGTTGGGCCAGTGGCCGTCGGCGACCACGAGGGTGGCGCCGTGACTGCGGGCGCGGGCGGCGATCACGCGGGACCGCGACGGCGCGACCGAGGTGCCGCCGAGGCCGAGCACCACCAGATCCAGTCCGTCGAGCAACACCGCGGCCACCTCGACGGGGTCGGGTCCGGGATCGGCCACCACGGCCAGACGTGCCAATTCCGCGCCCATTTCCACTGCGGCGAGCAGCCCGAACCGGGGCATCCCCACCACTGCGGCATGCCCGCCGTGTTCGGTCACCGCGGCGAGCAGCCCGGCCAGCAACGACCGCGCTCCCGTGTACGCCACGACAGATCCCTTCGCGAGACCGTCATCGGGCAACAATTCCGCAAGGGCGTTCGGCACCGGGAGTGACTCTCTGCGCAGTTCGGTCTCGCGGGGAATCCGCCCGACCTCGGACTGGCCGCGCCCTGGGATCGCGGCCATCCTCCTGCGGAGTTCCTCCAGCTTCTTCTGGCGTTTCTCATCCCCCACCCGCACGTCCGAACCCATCACAACCACCTACTTCCCACGATGGACTCCGAGGCGAAGCGAGCGGGCCGACCCCCGTTTCTCCATCGAGAAATGAGAGTCAGCACCGATACAGCTATCGATCACTATCGAATATACGTTCGATAGTGATCAAGTAGAAACCCACCCCCGTGATCCGTCAAGGGTGGCGCGCCGACGCCGTTCCCCTCTTCCTCGCGGGCCGTCTCCGACCCCAGCCGTCCCAGAAGTTGTCCGAGAATTTGCCAGCCCGGGTCCACCCGAGGGCGAGCCAGGATCGATCACGCGCGTAGGGTCGGCATTACCACGGAAGGGGCATCGACGCCCGGAGCCGCTCTCGCCGTCCGCTCGAATCAGGTCGCCTAGCACGAGATTCGGATACCCTGCACCCATGATCGATCGCCACCGTCCCATCGTCGGCCCGCAGTACTTGGTCGCAGGCCGTTACCGCCTGCAGTCGAAACTCGGCGGCGGCGGCATGGGCGCGGTGTGGCTGGCGCACGATCGCCTGCTCGATCGGGAGGTCGCCATCAAACAGGTGCTGACCACCGCCGGACTGCCCGAGGCGGAAGCGGAGAAGGTCCGCGGCCAGATCCTGCACGAGGGGCGGGTCGCGGCGAAACTGTCCCACGACCACGCGATCGCGGTCTACGACGTGGCCCTGGAAGCGGGCGAACCGTGGCTGGTCATGGAACACCTACCCTCACGCAGCGTGGCCAGGGCGCTCGGAATGGTGCAAACACTGCCCGTGGTCGAGGTGGCGCAGATCGGCGCGCAGGTCGCCGACGCGTTGGCCGCCGCGCATTCGGTCGGCATCGTGCACCGCGACATCAAACCGGGCAATATCCTGGTCGCCGATCGCGGCCCCTCGGTCGGCATCGCCAAACTCAGCGACTTCGGCATCTCGCGCGGCGCGGGCGATCTCACCGAAGATCCCGAAGGCATCATCACCGGCACCCCCGCCTACCTGCCGCCCGAGGTGGCCCGTGGCGCGCAGCCGACCGAGGCCAGCGACGTGTTCTCCCTCGGCGCGACCCTCTACACCGCGATCGAGGGTCAGCCGCCGTTCGGCCTCGATGAGGACAGCGACGTCCTGGTCGAACGTGCCGCGATGGCCCAGATCATTCCGCCGACCCGCAGCGGCGTCCTCACCAACGCCCTGCTGCACATGCTCGAACCCGCACCGCAGCGCCGACCGACGATGGCCGAGGCCAGGGACGAAATCCTCACCGCCGCTTTCGGTCCCGGCACCGACTCCTACATTCTCGGTGCCCCGGTGCGCACCGAGGACGGCACCATCCCGTCCTGGGCCGCCCGCAGTTCCGCCTCCGGCCTGCGCAGTCCGCACGCCATGCCGTTGCCGCGCCCGCAGCACCAGGCACCCGTCCGGGCCGCAGGCAACGCCGCGCCCGTCGGCCAACGGGCCCAAGGGAATCCGCCGAGCAACGCGCCGCTCGCCATCGCCGTCGGGCTGCTGATCGGACTGGTCATCCTCATCGCGATCCTCGTCGCGGTGATGTAGTTCCGTTCAGTCGATCCGCCTGCGATGCGCCCAGCGGGTCAGCGCGTTCCGATTGGACTGCTGGGTCTTGCGCAGCACATTGGAGGCGTGGGTCTCCACGGTCTTCACCGAGATGAACAGGGTCTCGGCGATTTCGCGATAGGTGTAGCCGCGAGCGAGCAGGCGCAGCACCTCGAGTTCACGCGGCGTCAGCGAGTCCAGTTCCGGATCGAGCGGCGGTTCCGGCACCGGTGACCGGCCCGTGAACGAATCGAGGACGAATCCGGCCAGGCGCGGACTGAACACCGCGTCACCGCCCGCGACCCGCCGGATGCCGTCGGCCAGTTCGGATCCCGAAATCGTCTTGGTGACATAGCCGCGCGCACCCGCGCGAATCACCGCGATCACGTCCTCCGCGGCATCGGACACGCTCAGCGCCAGACATACCGGACCGTCATCGATCCCGGTCAGCACCGCGACACCACCGCCGTCGGGCATATGCACATCCAGCAGCACCACATCCGGACGCGCAGAGGCGATTCCGGCGATGGCCTCGGCCACCCCACCGGCTTCGCCGACCACTTCCATATCGGGTTCGCGACTCAACTCCGCCCGCACACCCGACCGGAATACGGCGTGATCATCGACGAGAAAAACCCGCACGCTCACCTGCTCCGCTCCTCCGCCGTTGCGCGTTCGCCGTCGGTCGATCCGACAGCGCCGTCGCGAACCGGCGGTCGCATGCCGGGCGAAATTCTGGGCGCACCCGGCGCGTCACCGAAATCCGCGCGGAATCGGTTGCCCGGAAGCCACCTTAACCGCGAAGCCCGACGGGAGGAGGTCACCGACCGTCCGGCACGTGGCCGACGGCTCACGTGCCCTGGCCGGTCGATTGCGCGATCCGCTCCGTCACGGCGCTTGCGGTGTCGGAGAGGTCGTCGGCCCGATCGTCGTCCGCCCCGGAATCGGTGCGCGGCATGATGATCCGCACCTCGGTGCCGCGACCGGGCGTGGACAGGATCTCGACCTGTCCGCCGCGCCGCTCGATCCGGCCGCGGATGGATTTCGCCAGGCCCTGACGATCCTGTGGGACGGCGTCGAGGTCGAACCCCGCGCCGCGGTCGCGCACGAAAACGCTCACCTGATGCGGTTCCGCCTCCGCGAACAGGTCGATCGCCGGGACGCCCGCGTGTTTGGCCGCGTTCACCAGCGACTCCCGGCTCGCGCCGAGCAAGGCGGTGAAATGTTCCTTGGGCAGGCCGCTGCCGGTGTCACCGAGATCCATCGACACATCGCCGACCGTCACCGTGGTGACCTGGACGCCGTGCTGATCCTCCACCTCCCCCGCGATGGTGCGCAGCGCGGCCGCCAGACTCGACTGGGCCGGACCCGAATCCTCGAACAGCCATCGGCGCAATTCGCGTTCCTGGCTGCGGGCCAGCCTGGTCACCTCTTGCGGATCGTCGGCCTGGCGCTGGATCAGAGCCAATGTCTGGAGAACCGAATCGTGCAGGTGGGAGGCGATCTCCTCGCGCTCCTCGTTACGAATGCGGGCGGCGCGTTCGTCGTTCAGCGCGCGCATCATGCGCAGCCACAGCGGCACCGTCAGCAGTCCGGCGCCGATCAGCGTGACCGCGACCGCGATCAGCGCCGACCCGAGCGAACTCAGATCGATCCTGGCGAGCACCACCACGCCGAGTCCGAAGATCACCATGGTCGCGCCCGCGACGATGCGGGCCCAGGTCACCACCGACGGCCGGGCGGGCAGGCCGAGCAGCGAACGCGGACCGTCGGTGTCGTACTCGCGCCACACCAGCGCCGCGCCGATCGTCACCACCACGATCGGGACGATGATCTTCGCCGCGACCGTGCCGTTCATCAGCCACGACACCACGATCGACAACCCGAGCCCGAGCAGCGCGAGACCGACCGACTGCCTGCGTTCGGCACCGGACGGCTTCGTCGAATCCGCGCCACCGGGGGTGAAGACCCACAGCAGCCCGTACGCGGCGATACCGGCGCCCGCCAGCGCGGACAACAGCACGAACGCCATCCGCACCTTGAAGACGTCGAGCCCGAGATGATCGGCGAGTCCACCGGCGACACCGGCGACGACGCGCCCACCCGAACGCCGGACCAGCCGCACCTGCGGATTCGGCCCCAGATCCAGCACCGGCGCGGGTCCGAACCCCCGCCCGGGCGCGAACCCGAACCCGAGGGCCGGATCGGGTCGATACCCCGCCTGCCTGCGGGCAGCGTCGAACGCTGGATCAGTCGGGTACATATTCCGATACTGGCACGCCCCGAGGGCCGAGGGCATCAGGAATCACCCTGATCCGCGCACCGGCGCCGGACGCGGGGCCGCGTTCCGGCATCGCCCGGGCCGGCGAGCGCCTACTGGTCCTGGAGCAGTCCGAGCAGATTGCCGTCGGGGTCGAGAACCGTGGCGACCCGGCGACCACCGCCGACCTCGTGCACGGGGTCCTGCACCTTGGCCCCCGCGGCCGTCACCTCGGCCAATTTCGCCTCGATATCCGACACCTCCCAGTAGGCGGTCGGCACGGTCGGGCTCTGCGGCCCCCCTGCGGGCACCAGGCCGATGTGCTGCCCCGAGGCCTCGTACCCGACGTAGTAGGACTCGTCGGTCTGCGGCGCCATACCGAGCAGCGCGGCATAGACCTGCTTGGCCGCCGCCAGATCGGAAACCGGATGCAACACCGCGTGGATTCCCGAGCCGACGCCCTCCCGTTGTCCGGTCCGGAAAGAAAAGGGCGGATGACCAGCATGTCGGGGAAACCTTCAGTGATCACTCAGTGATCGCTAAGGCGCGTTCGATATACCTGATATCGAGAGCGCGTTTGTCCATGAGCCACCGGACCGGAGAACTCGAACTATGGCTTCTGCCAGTAGTTTTCCGCTCCGAATCGGAAATGGGGGGCGGTCGTGGCGCACCGCCGGACATACGTTTTTCTCACGGACAGGCTCATCGGTTCCGAGCAGGTCCGACCGGGATACAGGGGAGGAATCTTGTCGTACACATTCGCACGCATCATCGCCGCCGCGTTGGCGCCGATCGCCCTCGCGGTGGGCGGGGTCGGGACGGGTACCGCCGACGCCTACGCATTCGCGGCACACGAGAACAACTACGCCACACCGACCGGCTTCGCGTTCACCGTGGGCCACACCGACCTCGTGGCCGATCCGGTGCCTCCGCAGAACGGGCTGCCGACCACCCGCGAAGTGTTCCTGGACAACACCTCCTACGGACACGTCGACGACCCGGGTACCGCGGTGCTGAAGACCGGATACCTGGTCAGCTGCGCGGTCGGCATCGATCTGACCTTCGGTGCGAAGGCGGGCGCGGAGTTCGGCGCCGGAGTCACACTCGGCGTCGGCGCCAGCCCGGATTCCCTGACACCCGGCCTCGACGCGAGCATCGGCCCGTCGATCCACGCGTCCATGGGTCTCGACCTCGACATCACCCCCGGTGTCATCAAGGACATCGAGGTCGGCAGCAAGGACATCGTCGGTGGCACGACGGGTTACGTGATGAGCCGTGATTTCCACCTGATGGTGGAAGGCTGCGGCGGGCCGCTGACGATCCGCCCCTACACCAAGATCGAGGTCGACTCACCCGAGACCTCGGCCAACGGGGCTGTCTACGGGGACATCATCGTCCTGTAGCAACTGGAGACGCGTGAGGGCGGTGCGGATATCCGCATCGCCCTCACACGCACCCGACGTCGGAATCGGCCAGTAAGTTTGTTCGTATGTCTGCGCGCTCTGTTCAGTTCCACAGGCGCACAAGGTGACGGGGGGCGTCACGGCCGAAGGCCGGGGGGAAACTCGTTTGCCGCGTGCGATATTCGCCGAATCCTTTGCGGCCCTCTATGCCACCGCCGGAAATCCGACGTTGCGCCGAGTCGCCACGGCGGCCGCGAGCCGGATGAAGGGGAGCCGTGGTACGCAGACCAATCCCGCATCCGCCCAGCGCATCAGCGATTGGAAAGCGGGCCGGAATGTCCCTGCCCGCTTCGAATCCCTACTTCCGGTCGTGCTCACCCTCATCGACCTGGCGAAGAAGTCGGGCGCCGCGCCGAACCCGCTGTTCGATCTCCAGTTCTGGCGGCGGCTGTGGCAGGAGTCGATCAGCGGAACTCCGGCCGAGATAGCCGATCTCACCTGTCCCTACCCCGGCTTGACCGCCTACCGCGACAGGGATCGCGATCGGTTCTTCGGAAGAACCCGTCACACAGCGGAATTAACCGAGCTGGTACGCGCCGCCGCGGATACGAAAGGCGGCATCGTCACCCTCGTCGGTGCCTCCGGGGCGGGCAAGTCCTCGCTGTTGGCGGCGGGGTTGACCGCCACACTGACCAGGGAACCGGAGAGGTGGTCCGTCGTCACCGTGACGCCGGGCGCGCACCCGCTCGCCGCGCTGATGGAGGCCATGTCCGCAGGAAAGCCGAACGACGAACCCTCCTCCGCTGTCGCCACCGCGTGCATCAACCGGCGACTCCTCATCATCGACCAGTTCGAAGAGCTGTTCACACTTTGCGTCGACGAACATGAGCGAGACGTCTACCTCTCGACTCTGCACCGCCTCGCCACCCACCCTCCGCGACCGATCGCCGTGGTCATCGCCCTACGTGCCGACTTCTACGCGCCCTGTCTCGACTATCCCGACCTACAGGAATCGCTCGAAGACCGGAGCTATCTGCTCGGCCCCATGCGCGCCGACGAATTGCATCAGGCGATCGTCGGCCCCGCCGAGCACACGGGCCTGAAACTCGAACCCGGCCTGGACGAACTCGTCATCACCGAACTCTGCGGAATCGGTGATCACGAAACCCGCCAGAGCTACGATCCCGGCGCCCTGCCGCTGCTCTCTCACGTCATGGCCGCGACCTGGCGCAATCGCGACGGTTTGCGCCTGACCCGTGCCGGATATCGCGCGGCGGGAGGTGTGGTCGGATCTGTCGCCGCCACGGCCGAATACGCGTGGAGCGAGCTCTCCGATGCCCAGCAGTCGGCGGCGAAGACCGTCTTGCTCGGACTGGTCACGGTTGCGCCCGATGCCCGCGACACTCGCCGCACCACGACCCGCTCGGATCTGCTTCGCAGCACCAACGATCCGGACGCGGTGGGCGCGGCGCTGGAACTGCTGGCTCGCACCCGCCTGATCACCCTCGACGCCGATTCGGTCTACCTGACCCACGAGATCGTCCTGGATGCCTGGCCTCGGCTGCGCGCCTGGATCGACGAGGACCGGGTCGGCTATCTGCTGCGACAGCGGCTGGAAGCCGACGCCGCCGAATGGGATTCCGGTGGCAGGGATATGGCGCTGCTGTATCGGGGCACCCGGTTGGACAACGCGAGCGCGCACACCGTCACAGGGCAGACGCGGGGCGTCGCCCGCGAATTCCTCGACGCGTCACGTAAGGCCACGCTCCGCACCAGGAAACGTTCGTCGGCGACGAAAGTCGTTCTCGCGCTCGCCGGTGTCGTGCTGCTCGTCGTCGGTTTCGCGGCATACGCGCAGAGCCGGATCGCCGCCCAGCAGCGCGACGACAAGCAGATCGCGATCCTCATCGCGGAGGCCGACCGTCTGGCATCGATCGATCCGACATTGTCCGCACAGTTGTATCTCATCGCCTATCGGCTACGGCCCGACGATCCCGAACTTCGCGCGCGACTGTTGCGGACGCAGAATATGCCGCTCGCGACGGTACTTCCGGGGGGTTCGGATGAAGTCACCCGACTCGCGTATCACCCAGGCGGCCACCTGCTCGCATCCATCGGCAACGATGGCAGCATCCGGCTGTGGGATACCGGTGATCGTCCACACCAGATCGGCAACACGCTCGAGGACGTCGATCACTACGGCCCGTTGGCATTCAGTCCAGATGGCACCTTGCTCGCGACCAGCCTCGAGGGTCGGCCGCGGCTGTGGGATGTACACGATCCATCCGCACCACGCCTGCTGACCGCTGCGACCGGTGGTGATGCGAACACGATCATAGATATGGTCTTCCGCCCCGACGGCAAAGCGCTGGCGGCGGTCCTCGCCGACGGGAGCGGATTGCAGATGTGGGATATCGAGAAGCCCACGGCTCCGAAACCGACGACATTCGTCCCCACCGCGCCCGACGCGTATATGAAGTCGGCCGCCTACAGCCCGGACGGGCGGCGACTGGCGATCACTTCTCGACTCGACGCGAGCGGACCGGCGGCCACTCGCACGAATACGGAGCTGCGGGATCCGACCGCCGAACGCCCTCGCGCGATCATAGAGTTGCGGGATCCTACGGACCCCGGCAAAAGCACAGGATCACCGATCGAGACGACCGATGTCGCGGATATGAAGTTCAGTCCCGACGGTGCCATTCTCGCGGTGGTCGGCAACGCGAGCAATACAGCGGGCGAACTGGGCGGCACCCTCGAACTCTGGACCGTAGCCGAGGCAGTTCCCCGGCAACTCTCAGCGCACACAGACCCCGACTCGACAATCTCGACACTGTCGTTCGGCCCTGATGGGCATACCGTGGCAACAGGTGGCTCGGACGGTGCCGCAGTGTGGAACATCGTCGACCCGAACCGGCCCGAAATCATTGGCAACCGACTTACCGGCAGTCCCGTCAACTGCCGCAATTCCGGTAGGTCCGGGCCATGCGTCGATCAACCCGCAACGGTCGCGATCAGCCCGGCGGGTGGCACCGTAGCGACTGGAGGCAGAAGCGGATCGGTGCGATTGTGGTCGCTGCCGTCCACCTTCGTCCTCGACGGTATCGGTATGAGCATTCCAGCGTTCGATGAATCCGGAACCCTGATGGTCCTCGGCTCGGGCGAAAACAAATTCAGCGTCTGGGATGTCGGAGATCCGGACAAACCATACCGACGTGCGGGATTCAGTGCGGGGCTTTCATACAATCTGAATCTTCATCCGAACGGACGCACGATGACCTTCACAGAGGTCGATGCCCAGTGGAAACCGGACGACCATACGACGAGGATGCGGATACTCGACCTTTCCGACTCCACACATATCCGACTGCGGAGGACCGTGGAATTGTCCGGTACTGAGAGATCCCGGTACGGGACGGTGCGGATGAGCCCGGACTGGCGATTGATGGCCACCGCGTTCAACACCACGTTCGGGGCCGACAGTGGTCAGACCATCACACTCTGGGATTTCACCGACCAGGAGCGACCTGAGCGGTTGAGCGAAGGGATAACCATCCCGCAGGACGAGATAGACACAATATCCTTCAGCCACGACGGTGGACTTCTCGTGGTCGTCGGATGGAGCTGGCGCGGAAACAGCGAAGCAAGCGAGATGACACTCTGGGACGTCTCGAACCCCCACCTGCCACGACAACTCGGTACACCTCTCCGATCCGAGATCGGGCCGATCGATGACGCGCAGTTCCTTCCCGACGATCGCGGCCTGCTCGTTCGCGGAAACGAGAAGTTCCAGATCTGGGATATCGATGACCGGGAACATCTCGAACCGACTGGAGACCCGGTCGCCGGACACAGTTTGTCGTTGGTAACCGTCGATGTCAGCCGCGACGGGCACTTGCTGGCCACCAGCGGACAGGATGGCGTCGTGCGACTGTGGGATATCTCGGCCCCCCGCACGCCGGTGCCGATAATGCGAAGTTCCATTGTCTCGCCCGAGGAGAACATCTGGTGGACGATCCGATTCCACCCCGACGGCACCCATCTGGTCGCTTCCGGCAAGGACGGCGTCATGCACATGTGGGACCTGGACGAACGTCGGGCCGCGGAGCGGATCTGCGCCGTTACCGGGGCTGCGATCACCCCTGAACTATGGCAGCGATTACTGCCTGGCGAGGGGTATCGCCCGCCTTGCGGATGAGCTGACTCGCACACACGGGCGTGACGGGTACACAGCATCGGGTGAACTTTCAGGGTTCACCCCGATGTGCTGAACCACCTGTGCGGCCGACCATGGAAGCATGACGAAAACGAGCTTCGGCGATCAGCTTCAGCAGATGTGGCAGTCGCGGCCCGTCCGGTTGCCGCGTCAGGGGCCGGTCGCGGGTGTCGCGGCCGGTTTCGGTCGGCGCTACCAGGTCGATCCGGTGCTCGTGCGGGTGGCTTTCGTGGTGTCGGCGCTGTTCGGCGGGGCCGGGATCGTCCTCTATCTCGTGGGGTGGCTGCTGTTCAGCCAGGCGGGTGACCAGACGTCGGCGGCGGAGTCGCTGTTCGGCAAGGGGCACAGCTCGCAGTCGCCGACCAAGACGATCGTGCTGATGGTGGCGCTTGCCATCGCGGTGAGCACCATGGGGCCGGTGGGGATGGGGATGGCCGGTTCCGGCGTCATCAGCCTCGCGCTCATGCTGGCGGGCTGGTGGATGCTGTTCATGCGCACTCCGCAACCGCCGCCGGGGACCAGTCAGCTCGACGAATACGAGTTCGACGCCGGACTCAGCGCCACCGGATATCCCGGTGCGGTTTTCCCCAGCGGTACGACCGGTAGCTTCTACGCGCCGGAAGCGCCCGTGACCGGTATGTACACGCCGTATACGAAACTGCCCGAGATGTATGTACCGGAGACGCCGACTGCGCACGACCCGGCCCCCGCACAGCGGGCGGACGACAGCGCGGTCCGGCTCGACAAGGACGAGACCGGCGAGAACCGCACCGGCGGTGCGGTCGCAGGGGATGCCGGTACTGCGGGCAACGCCCCCGTCGGTGATCTCGGCACCACCGCCGACCAGCACGTTCGACTCGACAAGTCCTCGCCCGAAATCGACGCGCAATCGAATGCGCGCGCCGAGAACCCCACCGCCGTGGAGTCGAGCGGAGATTCCACCGGCGGCACGGTGACGGCCGACAGACGCCCGAACCCGATCGCGGCGGCGGCACCCGCCGGTATCCCCTGGCCCGGTTCACCTCGGACCCTCACCCCCGGACCTCGAACAATCATCGGCGGCCCGGTGCCCCCGTCCTGGGATCCGCTCGGCGTCGCGCCGCTGGCCTGGGATCTTCCCGACCCCACCCCGGCGAACAAGGTCGTCGCACCGTCCCCGCGACGCCCCCGCTCCCGGCTGACGCCGGTGGTGATCGGCCTCGCCATCCTGGCCGCGGCCGGTGCGGGCGCCGCGGCCGCGTCCGGCGTCGAATGGATGACGCCCGCGCGGATCGGGGCGGTGGCGCTCGCGGTGGTCGGACTCGGACTCGTGCTCGGCGCGTTCCTGCGCCGCGGTTACGGCCTGCTCGTCGTGACCGCGCCGCTGGCCGCGTTCGTGCTGCTCGCCTCGCTGGTCGGTCCGATGGAATTCGACGAGGCCACCATGGGTGATCACACCTGGGCTCCCACCGCGACGGCCGATCTGAAACCCGAGTATCACCTGTCGATGGGTTCGGGGACGCTCGATCTGCGCGGGCTGGATCTCACCGAGAACCGCACGGTGGACCTGTCGGTGCAGATGGGCGAGGCGCGCGTACTCGTCCCGGCCGGAATGACGGTGCGCACCGAATGCACCGTCGCCATGGGTGAGCAGTCGTGCCCCACCGGTGTCACCGGTCCGAATACACCGGGAGCGCCGGTACTCGATCTGAATGTCGATGTCCGTATGGGAGATGTGGTGGTGGAACGTGGCTGATCAGAACGCTTCGGACAAGACCGGAGGGCGCGGCCCGTCCGCCTCGCTGCTGATCGTCGGACTGCTCGCGCTGGCGTTGAGCGTCTTCGCCCTCGTCGGACCTTCCACCGTCTCGGCCGCGGGGGCCATCTCCTTCGGCTGGATCATCGTGATCGCCGCCATCGTGGTCGGCGTCGTGCTGGTGATCTCACCCCGCGTACATCGCTGAACCGATTCACCACATGACGCAATGACCCGCCCGCCCCGGACGGGTCATTGTTCGTTCTACTCCGAGGAGAACCCCATGGCCGCAGCGCATTTCGACCATTCCACCACGAACGAGGAACGCCGGACGGTCCCGAGCGAACCGGTCGCACCCACGCCGCGGTTCGCGTTCGGCGGCATGCTGCTCGGACACCTGATACTCGGCCAGGCCCGCGCGGAAACCGCGGCGGAATAGCGCCGGTTCCCGAATCCGCACGGGGGCAGGACTATTCGGCCTCCGTAACCGTCACTCCCACTCGATCGTCCCCGGCGGCTTACTGGTCACGTCGAGCACGACCCGGTTGACCTCCGACACCTCGTTGGTGATGCGGGTCGAAATGCGTTCCAGCACTTCGTAGGGCAGCCGGGTCCAGTCCGCGGTCATGGCGTCCTCGCTGGATACCGGACGCAGCACGATCGGATGTCCGTAGGTGCGTCCGTCGCCCTGCACGCCCACGCTGCGGACGTCGGCGAGCAGCACCACCGGGCACTGCCAGATCTGACGGTCCAGATCGGCCGCCGTCAGTTCCTCACGCGCGATGGCGTCGGCTTGGCGCAGGGTGTCGAGCCGGTCGGCGGTCACCTCGCCGACGATGCGGATCGCCAGGCCCGGACCGGGGAAGGGCTGGCGCGCGACGATTTCCTCGGGCAGACCGAGTTCGCGACCGACCGCGCGGACCTCGTCCTTGAACAGCAGTCGAAGCGGTTCGACGAGATCGAACTCCAGATCGTCGGGCAAGCCGCCGACATTGTGGTGCGACTTGATATTCGCGGTGCCGGTGCCGCCGCCGGATTCGACCACGTCGGGATACAGCGTGCCCTGCACCAGGAATTCGACTTCGGGAGCCGAGCCGCCCGTGCCCTGTTCGGCGACGACCTCGCTCACCGCGTCCTCGAAGGACCGGATGAACTCACGGCCGATGATCTTGCGCTTCTCCTCGGGATCGCTGACACCCTTCAGCTCACCGAGGAATTTCTCCACCGCGTCGACGGTGACCAGTCGCGCGCCCGTGGCGGCGACGAAATCCTGCTGGACCTGTTCGCGCTCCCCCGCCCTCAACAGGCCGTGGTCGACGAAAACGCAGGTCAGACGATCGCCGATGGCGCGTTGCACCAGGGCCGCGGCGACGGCGCTGTCCACGCCGCCGGACAGCCCGCAGATGGCGTGCCCATCACCGATCTGTTCGCGCACCGCCTCGACCAGCGATTCGGCGATATTGGCCGGGGTCCACGCGGCGGGAATTCCGGCGATCTCGTGCAGGAAGCGGCTGAGCACCAGCTGACCATGCGGGGAATGCAGTACCTCGGGGTGGTACTGCACACCGGCCAGGCGCCGCGCGCGATCCTCGAACGCCGCGACCGGCGCGCCCACGGTGGTGCCGGTGACCTCGAAACCCTCCGGCGCGTCGGTGACGGCGTCGCCGTGACTCATCCACACCGGCGCGATGGTGGGCAGACCGCCGTGCAGCACACCGCCGTCGATATTGAGTTCGGTCCGACCGTATTCGCGAGTGCCGGTGTGGGCGACGGTGCCGCCCAGTGCCTGCGCCATCGCCTGGAATCCGTAGCAGATGCCGAAGACCGGCACGTCCAGATCGAACAGCCGCGCGTCCAGTTGCGGCGCGCCCTCGGCGTACACGCTGGACGGACCACCGGACAGGATCACCGCGAGCGGCTGCTTGGCGGCGATCTCCTCGACGGTCGTGGTGTGTGGGATCACCTCGGAGAAGACACTCGATTCACGAACCCGCCGGGCGATCAGTTGGGCGTATTGGGCGCCGAAGTCGACGACGAGGACCGGTCTCTGGGATTCTGCCACCGCCATAGTCTAGTGAGCGGGCGCGGCGAGCCGACCACGGGCACGGCGGCGCCATTCCGACACGCTCGGACGAAACCCGAGGAAACTCCGACGTCGCGCCAAATCCCGCCGCACACCACCCCCGTGCTGGTTATCCTCGTGTTCGTGCCATTCGCCCCAGCGATAGATGCCGACATCCACTACGAGGACAGCGGCGGGGACGGCCCGGTAGTCCTATTGGCGCACGAATTCTTCATGGACCGCACCATGTTCGCGTCGCAGATGGCCGCGCTGGCACCAGAATTCCGCATCGTGTCGTGGGACGCGCGCGGACACGGCCGCACCAGGGACCAGGGCCTGCCCTTCACCTACTGGACCGCCGCGCGCGACGCGCTCACCGTGCTCGACCACCTCGGCGCGGAGCGTGCCGTCTTCGGCGGCACCGCACAGGGCGGCATCACCGCGCTACGGACGGCGCTGATCGCACCCGAACGCGTGTCGGCACTGATCCTCATCAGCACCGAAGCGCACGGACCGACCCCGGAGCAGTCGACCGAAACCCAGAAATTCCTGGACAAGTGGTACGACGACAACTCACGTCGGGGCGCGGCGAATCAGTTGGCGCACTGGCTGATCGGCGACGACGACTGGTACCGGGCCATCTGGACCAAACGTTGGCTGGTACGCGATCGCGACGGCATCGAAGTCGCCGCGACCTGTCTGCTCGGCCGTGAATCGGTGGTGGGACGGCTGCCCGAAATCACCTGTCCCGCACTGGTTATCCACGCCACCGACAGCGGTATCCCCGACCATCGGGCCAAACGTCTCGCCCAGGACCTGAGCGCGGCCACCTACGTCGAGATCGCGGGCGCTCGGCTCGCGGTGACCATGACCCACCCGGAACCGGTGAACCACGCGATCAAGCAATTCCTGCGCGGTTCCGTCACGACGGGCCACGCGCGGTGAGCGAACGCTCACCGCGCGGAGGCCGAAACCTCACGTACGGACGCTGAGAAATCACGCGGGAACGCTGATGATTTCACGCGCGGACGCTGAGACCGACCCGCTGGAATTCCTTCAGATCCGAATAACCGGCCTTGGCCATGGAACGCCGCAGACCGCCGACCAGGTTCAACGAACCGAACGGGTCATCGGACGGGCCGAACAGGACACGCTCGAGGGTCGGGCGCACCGGCTCGCCGATGGACTCGCCACCCAGATCCCACGGATCGTCGACATGCAGCATCGAACCGCGCGGCACCGAGGGGTGCGCGGCGGCCGAGGGCCAGTACCAGCCACGGCCCGGCGCCTCCACGGCCGAGGCCAGCGGCACACCGAGCATGGCGGCGTCCGCGCCGCACGCGATCGCCTTGGCCAAATGCCCGGAGGTGGCGACATCGCCATCGGCGATGACGTGCACGTAGCGTCCACCTGTCTCGTCGAGATAATCCCGGCGCGCCGCGGCGGCATCGGCGATGGCGGTGGCCATCGGCACCCCGATACCGAGCACCTCGCCGGTGGTCGTCGCACCGGGATAGGAGCCGTAACCGACGATGACGCCCGCCGCGCCGGTGCGCATCAGATGCAACGCGGTGCGGTGATCGCTCACGCCACCCGCGACCACCGGCACATCGAGTTCGGCGATGAAAGTCTTGAGATTGAGCGGCTCACCGTCACCGACATGTTCGGCGGAGATGATGGTGCCGTGCACGACCAACAGGTCGACACCGGCCTGCACCAGCGACGGCGTCAGCGAACGCGCGTTCTGCGGACTCACCCGGACAGCCACCGTCACCCCGGCGGCCCGCACCTCCGCGACCGCCGCCGCGAGCAGATCCGGCTGCATCGGCGCGGCGTGCAACTCCTGCAACAACGCGACCGCGCGCTCGTAGCCGCCCTTGCCGACGAGTTCGAGCAACTGTTCGATCTTCGCCTCGACATCGGCGTGCCTGGCCCACAGACCCTCGCCGTTGATCACGCCGAGACCGCCGAGACGGCCCAGTTCGATCGCGAACCGCGGCGAAACCAGCGCGTCGGTCGGATGGGCGAGGAACGGGATCTCGAAACGGTAGGCGTCGAGCTGCCAGGACAGCGACACCTGCTTCGACGAGCGGGTACGCCGCGAGGGGACGATGTCCACATCGTCCAGTTCATAGGTACGCCGGGCGGTTCGGCCCATGCCGATCTCGACCATGTCGCGCAACTGTCCTCCTGTGATTTGGCGGCACGGGGGCCGCGGGTTCGCGGCCCCTTTTGTCTCGCGTCCGAGTGGTCGAGACTCGCGACTTCGTCGCATTGTCTCGACCACTCGGACGCGAGACGGCCGCGAACGGGGCGCTCGTAAGGCTCGCGCCGGGCGGGGTGCGGGTGGGGGTGGGTGGGTGGGGATCGGTCCGGGGGTGGGCCGATTGGTCCGGGCGGGTCCAGTTTCTCGGGTCCGCCCGTGTCGGCCTGTCCGGGGTGGTCCAGTTTCTCGGGTCCGGCCCTGTCGGCCTGTCCAGGGCGGTCCGATTCCGCTGGTCCGTCCGGCCGAACCGGCTCGGCTCGGCTCGGTCAGGGAGATCCGGCCTCTCGAGCTGTACCGGGCCTGGTGTTCGGTCGAGCCTTCCCGACCGTCCGAGTCCGAGCGATCGAGTCTGCGGGTTCCGAACGGTGGTCGAACCGGTCCGATCCAGCCGACGGTGCGGTGGGCGGTCGGGGCAACCGGGGTTTCCGGGTGGACAAGCGGGGGGTGATCGCATCGGTCGAACGATCGGGGGGTGGCGGGACGAGTGTGACACGACTCGGCGGTGGCGAAGCCGTGACGCATCCTGCGAGGCAGCTCAATCATGCACCGAACGGACGGGCCTGTACACGGATGGTCGGGCGGGTGGCGGATCGCGAAAATCCGGACGGTGCCGGATATCGCGAATCGGCGCGCCGGGTGGCGCGCCGAAATCCGTCGTCCGATCAGCCGCGGCCCGTGTAGTTGGGGGCCTCGACGGTCATCGTGATGTCGTGGGGATGACTTTCCTTCAAGCCCGCCGCGGTGATCTGGACGAACTGGGCTTCCTGAAGGTGGGCGATCGACTGCGAGCCGGTGTAGCCCATCGCGGCGCGCAGACCGCCGGTGAGCTGGTGGATCACCTGATTGACGGGGCCGCGGAACGGGACCCTGCCTTCGATGCCCTCGGGAACCAGTTTGTCCTCGGCCAGCACGTCGTCCTGGAAGTACCGATCCTTGGAGTAGGACTTGGCCTGGCCACGGCCCTGCATGGCGCCCAGCGAGCCCATTCCTCGATAGCTCTTGAACTGCTTGCCACCGACGAGGATCAGCTCACCGGGGGATTCGGCGGTGCCCGCGAGCAGCGAGCCGAGCATCACGGTGGACGCGCCCGCGGCGATGGCCTTGGCGATATCGCCGGAGAACTGGATACCGCCGTCGGCGATGACCGGAACGCCGTGCGGCTTGCAGGCGGCGACCGCCTCGAGGATCGCGGTGATCTGCGGCGCGCCGACACCGGCGACGACGCGAGTGGTGCAGATGGAACCGGGGCCGACACCGACCTTCACCGCGTCGGCGCCCGCCTCTACCAGCGCGAGCGCGCCCGCCCGGGTCGCCACGTTGCCGCCGACGATCTGGATGCGGTCGCCGACCTCGGCCTTGACCTTGGTCACCATCTGGAGCACGCCCGCCTGGTGTCCGTGGGCGGTGTCGACGATCAGGACGTCGACACCCGCGTCGGACAATGTCATGGCACGCGACCAGGAATCCTCCCCGACGCCGATCGCGGCGCCGACGAGCAACCTGCCGTCGCGGTCCTTGGTGGCGTTCGGGTACTGATCGGTCTTGACGAAGTCCTTGACGGTGATCAGACCGCGCAGCCTTCCGTCACCGTCGACGATCGGCAGTTTCTCCACCTTGTGACGGCGCAGCAGCCCGAGTGCGGCCTCGGCGGTCACGCCCTCGCGCGCGGTGATCAGCGGCGCTTTGGTCATCACGTCGGCGACGCGACGGTTCACGTCGACCTCGAAGCGCATGTCGCGGTTGGTGATAATGCCCACAAGCGCGCCGGTCTCGTCGACCACGGGAAGGCCGGAGATACGGAAGCGGGCGCACATCGCGTCCACCTCGGCGAGCGTGTCGGACGGACGACAGGTCACCGGGTCGGTGACCATTCCCGCCTCGGACCGCTTGACCGTCTCGACCTGCGCGGCCTGGTCGGAAGCGGCCAGATTGCGGTGCAGCACACCCATACCGCCCGCGCGCGCCATGGAGATGGCCATCCTGGCCTCGGTGACGGTATCCATCGCCGAACTCACCAGCGGGGTGCGCAGCCTGATCTCTCTGGTGAGCAGGCTGGAGGTCTCGACCGAGCTGGGGATGAGATCCGACGCGGCAGGCAGCAGCAGCACGTCGTCGAACGTGAGGCCGAGCATGGCGATCTTGTTCGGATCGTCGCCACCCGTATGGGGGCGGACTGCGATTCGTTCGCCCGTTACGGGACTACTCATTCGGATCGACCCCTCCTGGACATCGAAAGCGACAGACGCCGAAAGGCCCGGCGTCGCGCACAATTTCTGGGATAACGGTGACGGCGACGACCGGTGTGTCGGGAACCGGAGGGCGCCTGAACCCATGGTATCTGCCCCGCTAACTCTCCAGTGACCGCGCCTCGATGCCGTCGCGCGGATACCTCGAACACACACCTCGCGCGAAACTTGCTGGCCGCATCGCTGGCGCAGAGCCCCCTGTTCTGCGTACCGTGGGTGTGTGCGTGACCATCTACCACCTGGCTTGCCGCCGGATCCTTTCGCCGGAGACCCCTCCGACCCGTCCGCCGCGCTCGATGCCATCGAGCCCGGTGAACCGCTGGATCCCCACGAGCGCCTCGCGGTCGAGGAGGATCTCGCCGATCTCGCTGTCTACGAGGCGCTACTCGCGCACCGCGGGATCCGCGGACTCGTGGTGAGCTGCGAGGACTGTAGGCAGGATCACTACCACGATTGGGACATGCTCCGCGCCAACCTGCTCCAACTGTTGGTCGACGGAACGGTCCGACCGCACGAGCCCGCTTACGACCCGACGCCGGAAGCGTATGTCACCTGGGATTACTGCCGGGGATACGCGGACGCCTCGATGAACGAGGCTTTCCACGGCGACGGATTCGACGGATTCGACTGACTCTCCCGTCGCCCGGTCGCAGCCCCTGACACCGGGACCTCATCGCGGACCCGGTCTCGTGCCGCGTCCGTGAAGTCACGCACGCTCCCCCGCTCCTTTTCCTCGCCCCGTGACGCACAGCGGTGCGAGGAACGGCCCTCCTGGGACGAAGCACGAAAAGAACCGATCACCCACGGGTGATCGGTTCTTTTCGAAGCGTGTGTGTTCCCCGGAAGATAGCTACCGGTAGCGCCGTTCCTCCGAACGACGCGGAGAACGAGAATCCTGGACTACCTCGATCGAGGCATCCGGGGTGACAGCGAGATCAGCTCGGACGGCCCGGCAGCGTGAAAGGCAGGGTCGGAATCGTGATACCCGGGTTCGGGGTCTGATTCGAGGGCTGGGTGGGGATTCCCGCGCCACCGGTGGGAACCTGCTGGGTGGGCGGTTCCTGGGTGGGCTGGGTCGGCTGCGTAGGAGGCTGGGTCGGCGGCTCCTGCGTGGGCGGAGCCTGAGTCGGCGGCTCCTGAGTCACCGGGGGGACCGTGGTCACCGGCGGCGGCTCCTGCTGAGTCGGCACGGTGGGGTTGGTCCCCGTCGGTGGCTTGGGCGCCGATGTGTCCACCGGCGCCTGCAAGATGGTGTTGTTCGGTGTGGTCTGGCTCGCAGGCTGCTGACCCGACTGTCCGGGAGTGACCGGCTGGCCGGGGGCCGTCGGCGCGGTGCTTCCCGAACCCGCGGTGGGCTTCGGTTCGCTGGGCTTGGTCATCGCCTCGACCTGGGCCGCGACGTCGGGCCATTCCTTGCGCAACGATTCGAGCAGTTGCGCCCACTGTGCTTGCAGCTGAGCGCGTTTCACCGGATCGCTCACCTGGTCGACATTGGCCTGCGCGGCTTCGAGCTGCGCCTTCGCCGAAGACGGATTACGTTGCGAGAGAAGCTCTTCGGCCTGCTCCAGCTGACTGTCGGCACGATTCACCACGGTGGACTGCGCCTGTTCGCTGAACACGACCTCTTTGACCCGCCACAGCGGGTTACCCGGCTCCGCGTTGTACGAGAACGCCGTGAGTCCACCGATGACGAGCGCCAATGCCGCCGCGGTGCCGAGGATGGGACGAACCAGCCGCAAACGGCCGTTGGTCTGGGCGCCGACCCGCACTTTGCGTGCGCCGATCTCCTGGTTGACCGCCGCCGCGACGGTATCCAGATCCGGGGTGCTCGGTAGCGGGGGCACGACGATCTCTGCCCGCCAATCCGCGAGCAGCGCCGCCAGCTGGAACTCCTCCGTGCTGTCGGTCTGCACCGGCCCACCGTGGGATAGGGCGTCGATCAGCGCGTCGTCCCGACGGACAGCGGCGATATCCACCGGTCCGGACTCCTCGGAAGCCCCGGCGTAGGGACCGCTGTTCCGCGATCCACGTCGCGCCTTCCAGTCGCCCCGACCGCGCTCGCCATCCCTAGCCATACATTTCACCTGCCCTCGCCACTTGTGACTTCAGTTTCGCGAGCGCCCTGTGCTGGGCAACTCGTATAGCTCCCGCCGTACTGCCCACGGCGACCGCGGTTTCTTCCGCTGACAAACCCATGACCAAACGCAGGATCAGAATTTCTCGATGCTTCTCGGGAAGCGTCGCGAGCAAGCGGTTCATCTGCCTGCTCGTCTCGGATTCGAGAGCTCGTTGTTCCGGCCCCTGGTCGGTGGATATGACATCTGGTACTTCGGCCATCGCCTCCGCCTTGTTACGTGCGGCGTTTCGATGAGCGTCTGCGACCTTGTGCGAAGCGATTCCGTATACGAAGGCCATGAAGGGCCTGCCCTGATCTTGATATCTGGGCAAGGCTGTCATCACGGCCAGACATACCTCCTGCGCAACGTCGTCGGCGGAGAGCTGCCCGCGCTCCGCTGCGCCGATCCGCGCGCGGCAGTAACGAACTACCAACGGGCGGACCAGCTCTAGTACCTGGGCTAAAGCGGATCTGTCGCCCTGCGCAGCGGCAGTGACGGCGAGGTCCAACTCTTCGCCCGTGTTCGTCATCGTCAGAGAGATTCCTGGCGTTACAAGTGGCACCGGCCCGATGACCTGTGCTTCCGCGGAGCTGCGGAACGGGACTAACAATAGCGATACAACCCACACCGCTGGGCAACACGGTCCGGTTGTCGCTACAACCCCACCGATGGGTTCAAGCGACGCCGGGAGGCCGAAAGTGACCGCCACGCCTGGCGATCGCCGCGCCGTACTGTGCGGCTTCTTCGGCGGCGGACGCGTCCGGCAGGCCGGTGCGCAGCATCGCGCAGGCCCAGCCGAGCGGAAGCAACTCGTGTTCGCGGCACCGCGTGGCGACCTCGTCGGCGGCCTCGGCCGCGGCGGCGAGATCGCCCCGCGTCATCGCCGCCGCCGCGACGAGCAGCAGCGACTTGACCCGGTGCCGTATCGAGGGGCACCGCTCGGCCGACGCGAGACCCGCCGCCGCGTGCACGCTCGCCGGTTCGGGTCGCCCCTGGGCCAGCGCGGTCTCGGCACTCACCCAGTGCCAGCGGATCATCGCCCGTGGATGCGCCGCGTCGAGCGAGTTCGCGGCACGGCCGAGTAGTCGGGTGGCCAGATCCGTGCGGCCGGTGCCGAGCGCGTCGGCGGCCAACCCGGTGAGCGCGTCGCACAGCGCGGCCGCGCGATCGGGCACGGCGAAATCCGCGACGGTCGACGAGGCGGTAGGCCCGAGTACGCCATGCTTCCCACTCGAGACAGCGGGTCGCGCCGTGTCGACCGGATTCGACCCGCCGATCGGCGCTTCCCCGGACAGGTGAGCGAGGGCGCGACCGTCGGCCACCGATGCTCTCGCATGCCAGCCCAGTTGACGCAGCAGTGATCCCTCGGTGCTCGCGACCAATGACAACACGGTCGGATCGGAGGTCGCGCCGCGCGTGCTCCGAAGTTGCGCGCGGGCCGCGGCGTAGCGGCCCTGACCGCCGAGTACCACCGCCCGGAGCCAGGAGTCGACCGGGCCGGAGACGGTCGGCAACTCGGCAGCGGCGAGACCGGGTAGGTCACCGAAAGCCGCCGCAGCGAGGACTTCAGATCGGGTATCCATGAGCGGAGCTGGAGCGAACACGGCCGCACTCTATCCCGTGGCCCGCGCGCGCCGCGGCGGCGCGAAACGGGACCGCGACGACACCGCTCGATGAGCAACCGTTCAGCACTTCCAGCCCGAAGCATGTGTTTCCATCAGGTAAATCTCCTACAGAGATTGCCGGATCACCGTCGATGCGAATTCACATGCGTTTCGCGTAATTAACCTGCGCGCCCCGCTTCGGCCATCTCAGGCGCGGCAACCGAAGGGCCGCGAGGTGCTGGACACCCGCGCCGATACCGCGCCGCTACCGCGTCAGCAACCGGCTAGTTCCAGGGATAATCGGCTTCTACCAGGGGAAATGCGGCTCGGTCCAGGCCAGAGCCGGTCCAGCCGCCCACGGGCCAATCGAACAGTATCACCGGAGTCATCGTAAAAAGTAAACAGCGAGTAGGTTAAATCTCGCGGTTGAAGATTTGGGAAACCAGTGCGCCGAACTATTGACGGAATTTCGCAGCTGGACCTAACGTAACTCATCGCCACGGTCGGCGCCGCGCGAAATTGCAGCGACCGAGTAGGGCGAAGTCCTCGGGCCGGACGCCAACCCGGCCAGGGTCCGAGAAATTTTGCAGAACAAACTGCTCGACAACGCTGACGAGCTCGCATCACGAGGAGTTCACCATGCCCATGCCGACCCACCTCCCCGGACCGAACGCAGATGTTTGGGATTGGCAGATGCGAGGCTCATGCCGCGGGCAGGATTCCGCGGTGTTCTTCCACCCCGACGGCGAGCGCGGACGCGCTCGGACCGCGAGAGAGATGCGCGCCAAGGAAATCTGCCGCAGCTGCCCGGTCCTCATGCAGTGCCGTAGTCACGCGCTGAAAGTCAGCGAGCCCTATGGAATATGGGGCGGCATGTCGGAGACCGAACGCGAGATGCACGCCAGGCGCAATCGTCGCCGCATGGCGGTGTAGCCGACGCCCGCGGGCGGTACGAAACCCTTTCGCCGAATCCGCCCCATCCGAACCGTGCGGTGCGCCGAATGCCTAGCAAACAACCGGCCACTGAACAGCACACGCACGATCACCGGCCGAACCCCTGACGGTCCATTCGCGTCAGGAGTTCGATTCCGGCAGTAGGCGCGCAGGCTGCCCAACGGTCACCACCGTCGGCCCGCCGCCGTGTCCACGGCACGGACGGTTTGCGATACCCACCGAAAGGGAGGCGATAGCGGCCCGCTACGGTAGTGACCGATGACACAGAATGGAGCGTTGTGACAACGCGGCAGCCGGCCGCAGAGGGCGACTCGTTCCGAAGAGAAGCCATCCCACCCAGTGTGGATTCTGCGATGTCGGCACGCGCGGCCGAAAGTATCGAGCTCGCCGCCCTTTTGCATCGTTGCGGCCTGTCCGATCAAAAGGCTTTCGCCGAACTGTACGACCGAACGTGCGCGCGCGTCTTCGGTCTGGTGCTCCGGGTGCTACACGATCCGGGGTACGCGGAGGAGACCACCCAGGAGGTCTATCTCCAGATCTGGCGTACCGCATCCAGTTACGACCCCGCTAAGGGCTCCGCGGTGACGTGGCTGATGACTCTCGCCCATCGGCGTGCCGTCGATCGGGTCCGTGCCGAGCAGGCCCACACCCAACGCGAAGTCGCCTACGGGGTACGGGTTCTCGGCAACGAATTCGACGAGGTCACCGAAGAAGTCGAGCGCAGGCTCGAACAACAGGCCGTCATCGAAGGGCTCGGCTCATTGACCGAGACCCAACGAGAGGCCATCTCGCTCGCTTACTACGGCGGGCGAACCTACGCCGAAGTAGCGACATATTTGGGTGTGGGATTACCGACCGTTAAGTCCCGAATTCGGGATGGACTGACACGACTGAAGAAAAGTTTGGGGGTGACGTGAGATGAACGAAGTCCGGATCGATCTCGCGCACGCCGTCGCGCTCGGATCGATCGACGACGAAGACCATCACGCGGTACGAGAATTGCTCGACAACGAGGACCCCGCTCTACGCGCGGCGTTCCTCGCGGAAGTGCGGCAGGCGAAAGACGCGCTGTCCGCACTCGCCGAGATAGCGTCGGCCCAGCCACCGGTCGCCCTGCGCGACCGTTTGCTGGCTGCCATCGCCGACGAACAGCCCTAGGCCCGCGTCCCGCGAGCAGACCACCCACCGCGCACCGACCGCCCGTTCCACGGGGAGGTCGCCGTGCCGCCCACAGCAACCGCGCTGCCGCATCGGCATACAGCGACGAAGGCCCCCGGATCACCAGGATCCGGGGGCCTTGTCTGTTATGCGATGCGAGCCGAGCTCAGTGGCTGTGGCCGTGATGACCGTGGTCATCGGCCGAGGGAGCCGGCTTCTCCGCGATGGCGCTCTCGGTGGTGAGCACCATGCGCGCGACCGACGCCGCGTTGACGACGGCCGAGCGGGTCACCTTGACCGGATCGATGACACCGTCGGTGAGCAGATCGCCGTAGGTGAGGGTGGCGGCGTTGAAACCTTCCTTGCCCTCGGCGACCTTGCTGACCACAACGGCGCCGTCGAGGCCCGCGTTGGAGGCGATCCAGTAGAGCGGGGCGCTCAGCGCGGTCCGCACCACCTCGACGCCGACGGCCTGATCGCCGGACAGCGAATCGCGCAGCTCGACGAGCGCGGCGGCGGCGTGCACGAGCGCCGTGCCACCGCCGGGCACGATGCCCTCGTCGACCGCGGCCTTGGCCGCGCTGACCGCGTCCTCGACCCGGTACTTGCGCTCCTTGAGCGCGGTCTCGGTGGCCGCGCCGACCTTGATCACCGCGACGCCGCCCGAAAGCTTGGCGAGCCGCTCCTCGAGCTTCTCCCGATCCCAATCGGATTCGGTCGCCTCGATCTCGCGACGCAGCTGCGTGCTGCGCGCCGCGATGTCCTCGGCGGTGCCCGCACCGTCGACGATCGTGGTCTCGTCCTTGGTGACCACGACACGCCGGGCCTGGCCCAGCACGTCGAGACCGGCCTCGCGCAGCGTGATTCCCAGATCCGGGTTGATCACGGTGCCCGCGGTGACGACGGCGAGGTCGTCGAGGAACGCCTTGCGGCGGTCACCGAAGAACGGCGCCTTGACCGCGACGGCCTTGATCGTCTTGCGGATCGAGTTGACGACCAGGGTCGAGAGCGCCTCGCCCTCGACGTCCTCGGCCAGGATCAGCACGGCCTTGCCGGATTCGGCGATCTTCTCCAGCAGCGGCAGCAGGTCGGGCAGCGAACTGACCTTCTCGCGGTGCAGCAGGATGTAGGCATCCTCGAGCACGGCCTGCTGGCTGTCACCATCGGTGACGAAGTACGGCGACAGGTAGCCCTTGTCGAACTGCACGCCCTCGGTGACGACGAGTTCGGTCTGCAACGTCGAGGACTCCTCGACGGTGACGACGCCGTCCTTGCCGACGGTGGTCAGCGCCTTGCCGACCATCGCGCCGATTTCCTCGTCGCGCGAGGAGACGGTGGCGACCTGCGCGATGGCCTCCTCGCCGGAGACCGGCGTGGCCAGCGCGAGCAGCGCCTCGGAGACCGCGTCGGCGGCCTTGGCGATACCGATACCGAGGGTGATCGGATTCGCGCCGGCGGCAACGTTCTTCAGGCCGGCGCGGATCAGCGCCTGGGCCAGCACGGTGGCGGTGGTCGTACCGTCGCCCGCGACATCGTTGGTCTTGGTGGCGACACTCTTGACGAGTTGCGCGCCCATGTTCTCGAACGGATCCTCGAGCTCGATCTCGCGCGCGATGGTGACACCGTCGTTGGTCACGGTCGGGCCGCCGAAGGCCTTCGCGAGCACCACGTGCCTACCGCGCGGGCCGAGGGTTACCTTGACGGCGTCGGCGAGTTTGTCGACACCGCGTTCCAGAGCCCGGCGAGCCTTCTCGTCGAACTCGATCTGCTTTGCCATATGTCCTTTTCCTTGGATAGGCCTCGAACAGCACTGCCCCGGCCCCGTTGCGGGGGAACCGGGGCAGTGTCGTTACGACTCGATCCCGGCCGGGTGGCCGGGAACGCGGTCACTTGCTGACGACAGCCAGCACGTCGCGCGCGGAGAGGATCAGGTATTCCTCGCCCTGGTACTTGATCTCGGTGCCGCCGTACTTGCTGTAGATGACGGTGTCGCCCTCTTGGACATCCAGCGGAATACGCTTCTCGCCTTCTTCGGCCCAGCGGCCGGGTCCTACTGCGACGACGGTGCCTTCCTGCGGCTTCTCCTTCGCCGTGTCCGGGATGACCAGGCCGGAGGCCGTCGTCGTCTCGGCCTCGTTGGCTTGGACGAGGATCTTGTCCTCGAGCGGCTTGATGTTCACGCTCGCCACGTTGAGCCCTCCACTTTCGGGGATATACGGTCGTCCGGAACTGTTGTCCCGAACCATCGGTGTCGTGTTGTCTCGACCGGCCCGCGGGTTCTCACCTACGTCCGAACGATCTGACCCTGCGCATAGCCCCGTCGTCGCGGGTGCCGGGACCCCTGCTCAGTGGTCAAAGGCTTGGCACCCATCCATCACGCGGTGCCGACTAGCACTCTATACATGAGAGTGCCAGCGCTCAAGGGTGGGCTGTGCCAATGCCCGTTCTACCCCTCCTCGGCGCGCCGTGGCGGCTCCGGAACAGCGCTGAGGAAACGTGTCGACAAACACTGAACAGGGCAGGTTGCCCTTCGGCCTGTGGGCTTCCCATTACTTCGCCGAATCTGTAACGTTCGGATAACAGATTGTGACAGTATTGACGACGGTCGCCGTACGCCCGTCCGATTCGTCACGAACCGACGTCGCAGGGGACGCGGCCAGCGTGACGCAACACAGTTGGACATCACATCTGTCACAGCAGCACCACCGGCTTCACCAGAGAGCAACTCCACACGTGATCACAGGCCGTTCCCAGCGACCCCACCGGACAACGGGTCGGCCGATTCGTGCGCCCGGATCGTTCGTCACCCGCGTAGCGGCCCGGCAGGTTATTCGCGAGCGTCGCCAGGACCGTGACCATTCGCCCCGCGACCATCCGTCCGGAGGGAGGTGAAACATATGCGAACGTCGCTCGGCATCTCCGCCGGGAACGAGGTCGTCTGCTCGGCGCTCGTAGCCACCGCCCCGAACGGGGCACAGAGTTTCGACTACCGCGTCGTCTCCGCCGACGCGGCCCACTCCGATCTCGGAGATCTCGTAGCCTCCTCGATCGAGCTGATGACCACCCAGCTGCCCGCCAGCCAGCAAATGGGTTACGACGTCGCCTTTCCCGTCGGCGCGCGATTCACCGGAACGCATCCCACCGGCCTCGACGCCGTGCCGACCAGTGTCGCCGTCGCCTACCGCAGCAAGGAGCAGGCCCAGCTCATCCGGGCCGCCACCGGCAAACAGCGTGATCTGCGGCTGATCCCCGAATGCGATGCGGCACTGACCTATCTGCGACACACCGGACTGCTCGACCGCTACGGGACCGTCGCCATCGTCGATCTCGGCGCCTCCGGTCTCACCATCACCGTCGCCGAACAGGCCGACGGCACGGTCCTCCGTTCCGAGCGCACCTCGGCGATCTGCGGTAACGCCATCGATGACCTGATCTACCACCACCTGGTCGATCTGCACTACGCCCGGCGCGGCACCAGGCCCAATCGCGGCATGCTGACCAACCGCGGCCGCGCGGCCAAGGAACACCTGTCGATCGCGGCCGCGGTCACCATCGATCATGTCGCCGGACGCCCGCTCAAACTGACGAGAGCCGATTTCGAGGAACTGATCGCCAACCTGCTGCGCGACACAGCGGCTTTCGCCGCCGGGGTCTTCGCGCGCACGCCCACCGCCCCAGAGGCCGTCGTGGTGATCGGCGGGGGCGCCAACATCCCCTCGGTCGTGTCCACCCTCGCCGACCGACTCGACCTACCGGTGCACACGGTGAACGACCCGGAATCCGTCATCGCCAAAGGCGCGGCACTGGTCGCCGATTCGGCTCAGCCGTCGTCCTTCCCGGTCACCGCGCTCGGCACCGACGCACCGGCGGGCACCTTCACCAAGGTCGTCGGAATCCTCGCGGGCGCGATCGTCGTCGTCGGACTCGTGATCGGCTACGGCATCAAGACTTTCGCGCCGACCGCCGACGACGAGGTCTCCCCCGCGGGCACCACGAGCAGCGCCCAGCAGATGCCACCGCCGCCGCTCACCCTGTCTCCGTCGACCGGAGCGGGCACCGTCACCGGTCGGGACAGTACGACGCGGCCGAGCGGCGGTACCGGCCCCTCCGGCACGCAGGAGCCGACGCAATCGCCCACCGGGGTCTACCCGACCTCGCCCCCGTCGACCCAGCCGACGCTGCGACCCGATCCGAACCTGCCGTCGATACCGTTCCCCGAACTGCTCGGTCCCGGTCTCGAGGAGAGTGCCGCGGACCCGGTGCTGCCGCAGCACAACAATTCCGAGACCCACACCGCCCCGCCCGCGACCGGCACCGCGCCGTCACCGACGCAGACCCCGGCCCAGTCGCATATTCCGCTGCCACCGCCGCTGCTCTCGGATTCGGGTTCGTCCGCGCTCGGCACGAACGGCCCGTAAACCCTTCCGGAAGAACCTGTTACGCAGGTCCCCGCCGACCGCCCGTGTTTCCCGTCGAACCGGGTGGCGTCGCGCTCCTCACACGAATCGAGCAGGGGCGACGTCATTTTCGGGGGCACGCCGATCCGCAACGGCCGATCGCCGCGTCGCGATTCGACCGACAACGGCCAGGCAAGGGGGAACACGTGACTGCCGTACCTCGCTCGGCACGACACCGGCGCGCGCACTGCTGGTGGTTCTGCGTGCGCACCGCCCTCGCCTCGGCGGCGGCGCTGTCGCTCGCGCTGTTCGGACTGACGCTGGAGCGGGTGGAAGAGCCGATGCGCCCGCTGCCGCCTATATCGACACCGATGACCTCGTCCGGCCCGACGCCACCGTCCTCGACCCCGGGGCGGTAGCGATCCGGGTCAGACCTGGCTGGTCGACACCGGAAGGCCGGGATCGGTGGCGACGGTCAGTTCCGACGGTGTCGCGCCGCCCGCGATGACGTGCGCGCCCAGCGCGGCGATCATCACACCGTTGTCGGTGCACAGTCGCGGTTTCGGCACGCGCAAGGTGATTCCGGCCGCGGCGCAGCGTTCTTCGGCCAGCGAACGGATACGCGAATTGGCCGTGGCGCCGCCGCCGAGCACGA
Organism: Nocardia sp. NBC_01377; assembly: GCF_045040005.1. Lineage (NCBI taxonomy): Bacteria > Bacillati > Actinomycetota > Actinomycetes > Mycobacteriales > Nocardiaceae > Nocardia > Nocardia sp. NBC_01377. Next base: position 8,646,778 of record NZ_CP109566.1, on the reverse strand, counting down.
GGGTATCGACGCCGACGTCGGCGGCGGCCCTGATCGCCTTCATGGTCAGCACATCGGCGACCGATTCCTGGAACGACGCCGCGATATCGGGAATCGGCAGTTGGTCGGGGGTGATTCCCTGACGCTGCGCCGCCTCGACATGTCTGGCGACCGCGGTCTTGAGACCGGAGAAGGAGAAGTCGTAGCGCGGATCGCGCGGTCCGGTCATCCCGCGCGGAAACGCGATCGCCGCCGGATTCCCTTCCTGGGCCGCCGCGTCGAGCGCGGGTCCGCCCGGATAGCCGAGGCCGAGCAGTCTCGCCACCTTGTCGAAGGCCTCCCCCGCGGCATCGTCGACGGTGCTGCCGAGTTCGACGATCGGTTCGCCCAGATCCGCCACCTGCAACAGGTGGGTGTGACCGCCGGAGACCAGCAGCGCGACGCAGGGCGGCATCGGTCCGTGTTCGAGCGTGTCCACCGCGACATGCCCGCCGAGATGGTTCAGCGCGTAGAACGGCACATCCCAGGCCGCCGCATAGGCTTTCGCGGCGGCGACGCCGACCAGCAGCGCACCCGCGAGCCCGGGGCCGATGGTGACCGCGAGCGCGTCCGGCTTGACCACACCCGCCACCGAGAGCGCCCGCCGCATGGCGGGGACGATGGCTTCCAGATGCGCGCGCGAGGCGATCTCGGGCACGACACCGCCGAATCGGGCGTGCTGGTCGATGCTGGAGGCGACCTCGTCGGCCAGCAGTTCACAGGTGCCGTCACCGTTCCAGCGGACGATCCCGACACCGGTTTCGTCGCAGGAACTCTCGATACCCATGACGATCACGACAGCACCTCGTCCGCCTGTGCGCCGCGCCAGGCCTGTCCCTGCGCGCTCAGCTCCGGCCTGCGCATGGTGTAGGCGTCGGCGCCGCTGGGGTGGTAGTAGTTCTTGCGCAATCCGATGATGTGGAAACCGTGTTTGGCGTACATCGCGATCGCGGGCTGATTGTCGGTGCGCACCTCGAGGAAAACGGGTCCGCCGCGTTTGCCCGCCTCGGCCAGCAGTGCCTCCAGCAGTAGTGTGCCGACACCGCCGCGATGGCAGATCGGGTCGACACCGATGGTGTGCACTTCGGCCTCGGGGTGTTCCGCGTCACCCAGCAGAGCGATTCCCGCGTAACCCACCATGCGCCCCCGCTCGTCGCGGGCCGCGATATAGCGATTGTGTCCAGCCGCGAGTTCGGAACGGAAGGCCACCGCCTGCCAGGGATCGTCCTCGGGGAAAAGCAACTGCTCCAATGCGACGCATCGATCGATATCGGCGATGGTCATCGGCTCGATCCGGACGGTGCTCTCGCTGACCTGCTCCACCTCGGACGCCCGCTCGGGTGTCTGCCTTTCCGGTTCCACCGGCCTCACGCTCCCGTCCGGTCGAGGGTGCGGAAACTGTTCTCGACCGCGTCGGGCCTGCGCAGATACAGCGGGGTCAACGATTGCGGCACCGCGCGGGCGAGTACCTCGGGCGCGGCGACGCGTACCAGTCCGGCGGGCGACGGCGTCTCGACCGGCAGTACCGGGAGATCGAAGAAATCCACGTGCGACGCCGATCCGGCGATGACCTCCGCCTGCGCCGAATCCAGGTCACCGGGTTTGATCACCTCGGGTCCCGCCACCCGGACGCCGTCGCGGTAGCGGGCCCAGTACACCTCACGCCTGCGCGCGTCGGTCACGACGAGCAGTTCGCGGTCCGGCGTCAGATCCGGCGCGGCGTCGGCGGCGATGGCGTCGAGGCTGCACACCCCATACACCGGGATGCCGAGCGCGTCCCCGAAGGCCGCCGCGGTCGCCATACCGACCCGGAGTCCGGTGAACGGACCGGGGCCGACGCCGACCACCACCGCGGCGATATCGGTTCTGGAACGGTCTGCCTCGGTGAGGCATTCGAGGATCTGCGGGGTCAGCACTTCCGCGTGCGCCCTGGGATCGACTCGGACACGGGAGGCGAGGGTCCGCAGGTCCATCGTGGTCGTCGCACCCGGCGTGCCCTGCTCCAGTTCCACCAATCCCGCTGTAACGGCGGGTGTCGCGGTGTCGACAGCTAGTACAAGCATGATTGGCCCAACGATACCGGGTGGTACCCGGGCGCGGTACGGAGCTACCCGACAGCAACGAACGGCTGGTCATCGCACGTTTCGCACGTCCCGGCGACTGTGATCGACGCTACTGGACCCATTCCCAGTCGGCTGTGCGCACATCGGAATCCGGTTCCCGCGACAGCCGGACCCGCAGATGCCGGTCGGCCAGATGCTCGACCACGCCGAGTCCCCACTCTACGACGACCACCGCGTGCTGTAGATCGGTGTCGAGATCAAGTGCGTCCAATTCGTCCAGATCCCCGCCGAGCCGATACGCGTCGACGTGCACCAACGGCAGTGACCCCGTGCCCGCGCCCGCCCGATGCTGTCTGGCGATGATGAACGTGGGCGAACTAACTCGCCCCTGCACGCCGAGCCCGGCCGCGATACCCCGTGTCAGCGCCGTCTTGCCCGCGCCGAGCGGTCCGTCGAGCACCACCAGATCACCCGCCGCCAATTCGGCCGACAGTTCCCGGCCGAGCGCCTCGGTATCCTCCACCGTCGGCAGCACCCGCCGTCGTCGTGCCACCGCCGTCCTCCGATCCATCCGCCGACCCCGCACGAGCGTACCGGCCCGGGCTTCACCGCCTTCGCGCACCGACGGGGTTGTTCCGGCGAGAACGCGCGCTCAGCCCCCGGCCGCCTCCGGCGCCGTTTCCGACCGCGCGATGGCGTGCGCCAGGGCGCGGCGCAGCAGCTGATCGAGCCCGTCGTTGACGCTGTCCGGGAATTGCAGATGCGGCATATGGGCCGCGCCCTCGATGCGGATCAGGACACTGCCGGGAAGTTCACGGTGCAGGGCACGGGAGTTGCGGAACGGGATGACCAGATCACGCCCACCGCCGATGACCAGCACCGGCAGTGCGGACAGCACCGGGAGTGCGCTCGATTCGTCGTGCAGTTCGATCGCTTTCAGGAATTTCACGATCGTCTCGACGGGCGTTCTGTCGATCATGGCCGTCGCGAAACGCGACAGCGTCGGACTCACCGGACCGTGGAAGGAGCTCACGTGCAGGATCGGCGCGATGACGTGCCGGACCGTGCTGCGTCCGGCCTGGACCAGGGCGGGCGCGGTGTGCACGGCCAGCCGGAAGCCGTCGATCGCCGGATTACGCAGCAGTTGGGTGACACCGGCCGCGGTGACCTCGGCAGCCGTGGTCGATACGAGCCCCACCCCGATCACCCTGTCGGAGAACAATGTCGGGAACTGCGCCGCGGCGGCGAGTACCGCCATCCCACCGAGCGAATGTCCGACGACCACCACCGGCCCGGTGGGCGCGGCGTGTTCGAGCACACACGCCACATCCCGTCCGAGCTGATCGACGGTGCACCGATCGGTGGCGGGCGTGCCCGAACGCCCGTGACCGCGCAGATCGAAGAAGACCATGCGAACCCCGGCGCCCCAACGCTTTTCCAGATCGCGGCGCTGGAAGTGGAACGACTCCATGCTGTTGCAGAATCCGTGCACGAACAGCACGGTGACCGGCGCGTCCCGCGGACCGCATTCGCGCGTGGCCAGCCGGACACCGTCCTCGGTGACCACCGCACCCGCGCGGTCACGCTCCAACAGCGTGAAATCCTCGCCGCGATACTCGTCACTTCCGGTCGGCGCCAGCACCCGCGCCCCGACCCGACGCAACGCGTGCGCGCCCGCCAGCGCCCCGACCACACCCGCGGTCGCCATTCCCCCGCGCAATATGCGATTCGAACGTCGCGATCCCATCGCAAACCCTCTCAGCTGACGGCGTACCCACGAGTCGGCCGCACGCGGCGAACACGCACGGTAACGGCCACCATAACCGCCCTCCGACCGTGGCGTCGCTCGAGTTCAGCCGCCCACATGACGACGAATAACCCGTCCCTTCGGCGCGCAAACGACTTCGTAGTGAATGGTGTCGAGCAGATCGGCCCAATCCTGCGCGGCGGGCTCGCCCGGCCCGCCGCCGAAAAGCACCGCCGTATCACCCTCGACGACGTCGGCCGGATTGTCACCGAGGTCGACCACGAACTGGTCCATGCAGACCCGGCCGACGCCGCGATGCCGCGCACCGCCGAGGAAAACCTCGAAACGCCCGCTCAACGGCCGGAACACACCGTCGGCGTAGCCTGCGGGAACGAGTGCGACGGTGGTGTCGCGCGGCGCGATCCACTGGTGCCCGTAGGACACGCCCTCCCCCGCCGCGACCCGCTTCACCAGCGCGACCCGCGCCTGGAAGGTCATCGCGGGCCGCAACCCGAAATCGGGCAGGCCGGGAACCGGAGACAGCCCGTACACCGCGATGCCGGGGCGCACCATGTCGAACGCCAGGTCGGGGCGGGTGAGCGTCGCCGCCGAATTCGCCAGATGCGTCGACTCCGGAGGCAGGCCGAGTGCCTTCGCGGCGGCGATCGCCTCGAGGAAGCGTTCCCGCTGGATATCCAGGAAAGGATGTTCCGGCTCGTCGGCGTGGGCGAGATGGGAGAAGATCGCCCGGAACCGCACCACACCCTCGTCGACGAGTACGCGCAGTGCCGCGAGGACCGCCGGGTACTCGTCCGGCGCGATTCCGTTGCGGTTCAGCCCGGTATCGACTTTGAGGGTGACGGTGGCGGTGCGCCGCAGCCCGCGCGCGGTCGCCGCGACGGCACGCAGATGCCCCAGCGACGACACTCCTATCTCGATATCGGCGGTGACGGCGGCGCCGTAGTCGGCGTCGGCGTTGTTGAGCCAGCACAGAATCGGCGCGGTGATGCCCGCGGCGCGCAATCGCACCGCCTCTGCCACCGTCGTCACACCGAGTTCGGCCGCCCCCGCCGCCAACGCCGTGCGCGCCACCTCGATCGCGCCGTGGTTGTATCCGTCCCCCTTCACCACGACCATCACCGCGGCGTCACCGGCGTACTCGCGCAGGATCCGCACGTTGTGGGCAATGGCATCCAGGTCGATGACGGTTTCCACTTGGGCGTTCACGGATAACGATCCTGCCACTCCTTCGGAACCGACCCGGGACCGCCGCACAAGATCTCGTTCAGTACCGACCCGGGGGCGCGGCGCGCAACGTGCCGATCGCGCGACGCAGGTGGTCGAGCAGCGGGCCTGCCGAGATCGGGGCGGCGGCATCGCCCGCGTTGGCGGCCAGGTTTGCGGCGAGGCTGTGCGCGCGGGCGCCCGCGGCCGCGCACCAGAGCGGGTCGCGGCCCGCGGCGAGCAGCGCGCCGATGATGCCGGACAGCACGTCGCCCGCACCGGCGGTGGCGGCCCAGGAACCGCCCGCCTCGTTCACGAGAACCGGGCGGCCGGGAGCGGCGACGACGGTCGCGCGGCCTTTCAGCAGCACTGTCAGTTCCCAGGATTCGGCGAGTTCGCGTACCGCGGCCACCCGATCCGAGCCGACATCGTGGCCGGTCAGACGCGCGTATTCCCCGGCGTGCGGAGTGAGGACGGTCGGCGCGGTACGGCCGCGGACCAGCGCGGGGTCCGCCGCGAGCAGAGTGAGTCCGTCGGCGTCGACGACGACCGGCAGTTCGGTCGCGAGAATTTCCGCGAGACGATCGCGCGCGTCGGAATCCGTGCCGGATCCCGGACCGAAGATCCAGGACTGCACCCGCCCGGTCGCCGAAATCGATTCGGCGGCCACCACTTCCGGGAAACGCGCCAACACCGCGCCCGCACCGGTCCCCGCGTAGCGGACCATGCCCGAGGTGGCCGCCACCGCCGCGCCCGTGCACAACACGGCCGCGCCGGGATAGGTCGCACTGCCCGCGCAGACACCGGTGACACCCTGCGAATACTTGTCGTCGGTCGGTCCGGGCACCGGCCATTCGGCACCGACGGTGCCGGGGTCGAGCGCCGCGATCCCGGGCTCGGGCAACCGTAAACCGATGGGCACCAATTCGATTCGTCCGCAATACGGCGCGGCGAGCGCGTGCACCGGCTTGAGCGCACCGAAGGCGACGGTGACATCGGCGCGCACAGCGGGACCGCTCACCACACCGGTATCCGGGTCGACACCGCTGGGCAGATCCACCGCGACGATCGGGGCGGCGCTGCCCGCGACGAGTTCCGCCGCACGCGGGCGCAGCGGACCACGCCCGGAGATGCCGACGATCCCGTCGACCAGCAGATCGGGCGTGCCGATCTCGTCACCGATCCGCCCACCCGTCGCACGCAACGCGGCGAGCCCTTCCGCGTGCGCGCGTTCGGGATTCAGCAGCACCGCGGTCACCGCGACGCCGCGCCGCCGCAACATCGACCCCGCCCACAGCGCGTCGCCGCCGTTGTCCCCCGATCCGACGAGCAGCGTCACCGAACGTCCAGCCACACCTGCGGTGCGCGCGCGCAGTTCCGCCGCGATCACACGCGCCAACCCGTAAGCCGCCCGTCGCATCGGCACGCCGTCGGGCACCCGGGTGAACAGTTCCGCTTCCGCCGCCCGCACCTCGTCGACGGTGAAATATCCCCGCTGCGTGGACATACCCGTATCGCCTCCACTGCGTCGATCCGGCACGACTCCCTGGCCGCCCCGACCCTACCCGCCATCGGACGCACCACCGGGCACCGCGCGACCGGCGACTACGCTTGGCCGTCATGTCGATCGGTAGCCACGCGAAATCCGCCCGGGTCGTGACCGGGTTCGTCCTGGCCGCCGCGGTCCTGCTGTCGAGTTGCGGCTCCGGCGACTCCGATTCGGCCGCGACATCCACCGCGAAAACACCCGCGGCGACCACGACACCCGCGAACACCGGGTCGCCGGAACGCGCGGCGGTCACGGTGACCGTGGACGATATGAAATTCGCTCCCGAGAACGTCACCGTCAAACTGGGCGAGACCGTGACCTGGAAATTCTCCGACCGCGTCCCGCATTCGGTGCAGGGCATCGGCGACAAGGCGATGGGAATCAACAGTCCCATCTACACCACCGGCCAGTGGAGCTACACCTTCACCGCCGTCGGCACCTACCGCTACCTGTGCTCGCTGCATCCGCAGATGCGCGGCACGGTGACCGTCGAGTAGGTTCCCGCCTACTCGACCGTGACGGATTTCGCCAGATTCCTCGGCTTGTCCACGTCGTATCCGCGGGCCTGCGCCACCTCGGCGGCGAAGATCTGCAAGGGGACCGTCGACAGCAACGGCTGGAAAAGTGTGGGCGCCGAAGGAATCTCGATGAGGTCGTCGGCGAACGGACGCACCGTGTCGTCGCCCTCCTCGGCGATCACGATGGTGCGGGCGCCGCGCGCCTGGATCTCACGGATATTGCTCAGCAGTTTCGAATGCAGCACGGCGCGCCCCTTCGGGGACGGCATCACCACGATGACCGGGAGACCGTCCTCGATCAGCGCGATCGGACCGTGCTTGAGCTCGCCCGCGGCGAAGCCTTCCGCGTGCATGTAGGCGAGTTCCTTGAGTTTGAGCGCGCCTTCCAATGCCACCGGGTAGCCGACGTGGCGACCGAGGAACAGCACGGTCGGCACGTGCGCCAGCTGCCGCGCGAGCGCCCGCACCTGCGGACCGGTCTCCAGCACCCGCTCCACCAGCTTCGGCATGGCCTCGAGTTCGGCGAACTCCCTGGCCACCTCGTCCGGGTACTTCGTGCCCCTCGCCTGCGCCAGCGCGAGACCGACCAGGTAGTTCGCCGTCACCTGGGCCAGGAACGCCTTGGTCGACGCGACGCCGATCTCGGGGCCGGTCCTGGTGTAGAGCACCGCGTCGGATTCGCGGGGAATCTGCGCGCCGTTGGTGTTGCAGATCGCGAGGACGCGCGCCTTCTGCTCCTTGGCGTGGCGCACCGCCTCCAGCGTGTCGGCGGTCTCGCCCGACTGGGAGATCGCCACCACCAGCGTCGACCGGTCGAGCACCGGGTCGCGGTAGCGGAACTCACTGGCCAGCTCGACCTCGACCGGAAGCCGGGTCCAGTGCTCGATCGCGTACTTGGCGAGCAGACCCGCGTGATAGGAGCTGCCACAGGCCACGACGAAGACCTTGTCGAATTCGCGCAACTCCTGGTCGGCGAGGCGCTGTTCGTCCAGCACGATCCGGCCACCGGCCTCGTCCTGGGTGAAATGCCCGATCAAGGTGTCCGCGACACCCGCGGGCTGCTCCTCGATCTCCTTGAGCATGAAGTAGTCGTGACCGCCCTTCTCGGCGGCGGCCAGATCCCAGTCGATGGTGAACGGACGCGTCTTACCGCCGACCTCGTTCCCGTCGAAGTCGGTGACCGAATACGAATTCGCGGTGATCACGACGGCCTGGTCCTGGCCCAGCTCGACGGCCTCGCGGGTGTGTTCGATGAACGCGGTCACATCCGAGGCGACGAACATCTCGCCTTCGCCGACACCGACCACCAGCGGGGTGGACCGGCGGGCGGCGATGATCAGATCCGGGTGGTCGGCATGGGTGAACACCAGTGTGAAGGCCCCTTCGAGCCGCCGCAGGACCGCCAGCGCGCTCGCGACGAAATCGCCCGCCGTTGGGCCGGCGGCATAGGCGAGACCCACCAGGTGCACGGCGACCTCGGTATCGGTGTCGCTGAGCAACTCGACCCCGGCCGCTTCCAGTTCCTTACGCAGCGGCACGAAATTCTCGATGATGCCGTTGTGCACCACGGCCACCTTCTCGGTGATGTCGCGGTGCGGGTGCGCGTTGCGATCGGTCGGCGCGCCGTGTGTCGCCCACCGGGTGTGTCCCATTCCCGTGGTGCCGACGAAGCGGTCCGTGCCCGATTCGGCGAGTTCGGCCTCCAGGTTCGCCAGGCGTCCCGCCTTGCGTTCCACGGCCAGAACGCCCGACTCGCCGAGGATCGCGACCCCCGCGGAGTCGTATCCGCGATATTCCATGCGGCGCAACGCGTCAACGACAACGACGAGCGCGTCCCGGTACCCGACGTAGCCAACGATTCCGCACATGGCTCCCCAGAGTACTTATCGGATAACGTTCACGTCGTGTCGGCGTCTGTGAAATCCCTTTTGAGCACCCTGACCAGCCGTGGCCCGCACCGCGTGTTGCACGGCAACCTAGCGATCGCGGGGCAGCCCGGTGTCGTCTACACCCCCGAGTCGGGGCTGAGCCTGCCCGCTGTCGCCTTCGGCCACGGGTGGCTGACCGGCGCGTCCAAGTATCGGCAGCTGATGGAACACCTCGCGTCGTGGGGTTTCGTCGTCGCCGCCCCCGACACCGAACGCGGGCCGATTCCGTCACATCTTGACCTCGCCACCGATCTGCTCACCACCCTCGACATCTGCACCGGTGTCCGCCTCGGTGACGGCGACATCAGCGTGCACCCCGACCGCCTCGCCCTCGCCGGACACGCCATGGGCGCGGGCGCGGCCGTACTGGCCGCGAGTCGCCGCCGAGTCGCCGCCGTCGCCGCCCTCTTCCCCGCCCCCACGGCACCGTCCGCCGAGAGCGCCGCCCGCGATATCGACAGCCCCGCCCTGATCCTCGCCTCGGCCTCCGGCATCGAGTCACTCAACTCCAACGCCATCCCCCTCGCCTCCGCCTGGGGCGGGACGAGCATCCTGCGCACCGTCGACGGCGCGTCCGGCAACGGCCTCGTCGAGGGCAGGCGAACGTTCGGAGCACTCGGTGTGGGCAAACACGAGAAGAAGACCACCCGCGCCACCCAGGCCCTGCTCACCGGCTACCTGCTCCACACCCTCGTCGGCGACAAGACCTACGAAGCGTTCGCCGACCCCGAGGCCCACATTCCGCACTCCACCGTGGTCGATCCCGACGCGCCCCGCGAAGAGGAGGACAAGCCCAAGATCTCCCTCGGCACCGTCGCCTCTCTGCTGCGCAAGTAGGGGCGGGGTCAGCCGCAGCGCGGCTCTCCGGTTGTCGATGAACTGGTCGGGGTCGAACATCGCCGATTCAGGGCCTGCGGGCCCGTCCCTCGATCACTTGCGTGGCGTCCGAACCAGCCGACGACGCTCGCCTGCTCGAATCGACCACCCGCCTATGATCCGGTCAGATCAGCCAACTCTCACGTCGGTAGTACTCGCCCTCCGGGTCGTCGTCATCGGTCGGGGTAACGACATCCTTCGATCTGCGGAGAGCCAGCGCTCGGGCGATCACTTCGCGCTGTTCGCGCGCTTGGGCCGCTGCACGCTCCCGTTCCTCCGCTTCGAGGCGAGCGTGCTCTTCGCGCCCAGTTTCGACGCGTTCGATGGCTTCGAGCAAAGCGGCACCGTTGTCCGCGCTCGACTGTCTCTTCATCTCGTCGTATTCGTCTTGGAGCCGCACCATGCCGCGCCGATACTCCTCGACGGTGCACTCGATTCGAGACCCGTGATCCACGGCGTTCACCTCCCACTCGTGCGGCTTACAGCGGGCCCGCCTCTGCCAACAGCGCGCCGCTGTCGGGCTGCTGAGTTGTCGGATTCTCCGGTGTTCCCGGAAGCGGCACGATCGTCGGTGTGTGCTCGCCGTCCTCGTGACGACGGGCACGGGACGGTAGCCCAGGACTCGCACTCGGTTGTCCGGTGGACCCTTCGTCGGGTTTGTGCGCGGGAGGCTCGGACTTGTCTTCGCTCCGGGGCTCCTGCTTCTTGCCTTCTTCCGCGTCGGCCTCCTTCACCCCGTTCGTGTCGTCGTCCTTCGCCGATTCGTCGGAAACGATCGTCGGGTCGCCGTTCTCGTCCAATGTCACGCTGTACTCGCGGGATGTGCCATCGGCATCGGTCTCGACCAACTTCGGCCGGCCGTCCGCGCCGACCTCCAGGGTGAAATGCCTTCCGGCAAGATCGAACTCGCCGACTTCGGCATCCTTCTTCCCGTCTGTGTCGCCGTCTTCCGATTCGGAATCGTCGGGGTCCTCGGCCTTCCGACCTTCGATGACCTCCTGATCTTCGATCGCCGCTTCTGCCTTCGTCAGCGCATCGTCGATGCCCTCGGTGATCAGTTCGCCGAGGGAGGTCAACCCGGGCTCGAGCCCGTCAGCGAGTGCGCTTGCCGCCGATGCGAGCGTCTGACCGAGGGACTCGAGTCCGTTCAGCGATGTGACCTTGTCGCTGTCCTCGGAGGTGTTCTTATTGTCGCAATCGTTCGACGTGTTTTCACTTCCGTCATCCGATGCATTCTTGCTACCGCCGTTGTTCACAGTGTTCTTGCCGCTGCCATTATTCGAGGTGTTCGTATTACTACTACCGCCGGGTATGCACCGACTACTATCCTCCGAGTTGTTCATTCTCGGGTCGCCAGCATTTACCGTCGACATTTCTGCCGGCACCGGATATGGAGCTGTATCAACCCCGTTCAGAGCAATGATCAGATCGTCGTAGAGCTGCCGCACCGCAGCCTCGGCGCTCGAACACACCTGCTCGAAACTGGCCACCGTCTCTTCGACATGAGCGGCGAAGGTCTCCCGCAACCACCGCTCGGCCTCCCTCCCCTCCTCCGATTCGCGGTCATTCCGGGCGGTGTCGAAGAATTTGTCGATCTCCTCACGGCTTCGCCCGTTCCGATCGGGGATATCGGGCAGGGTCGGGTGCCAATAGCTCTCGACGATTCGCGCCTTTACTTCGATGATCTCGCGTAGTCCGGCAGCCGCCTTCGTCAACACCGAGGACAGGGCCGAGACTTCGGCGTGGCCTACTTCCGCCCTCTTCACCTGGGAGTCGAGCATCAGCCACGCGGCATCGCCGGCCTGCCCCTGCCAGACGGATGGCAATGCCGCCCGCTGCGCGGTCTGACTGTCCAGTTCCACCTTCGTGGCGGTAACAAGCCGTCCCATCGTCACGGCCATCTGCTCCAACGCCGCGATATCCATTCCACGCTCGACGTCGTACCTGGTATACAGCGAACTCATCTGCAAGAGAGCGATTTCCCCGCAGCCGATGCCGAGCGACGCGAAGCATTTATTGTAGCGCGGAAGATATTCTTCGAAATACAACAGCCCGGAAGCGCCGTTGTTCAGTAATATGTCGGCAGTAGCGTCGGCGGCCGACGACAATGGGATCGTGCGATACTCGACCATTCAGCTCATCCCCCCGATAGGCGGCACTCGATGTGCCTTCGGCCCGAATTACCGCGAAGCTCATCCGAGATCGATGATCGCTGCCGCGATCCGTTTCACGTTGCTGTCGTCGATCGACGCATAACTACTCGCGCTCGCACTCATCTGCGCACCGGTTCTGTCGACCGCCGTCTGCCAGTTCTTCAACCACGTCGCGACGCGGTCGATACCCGCGGCGATCCCAGCACCTTCGGTGGCATACTCCCGACCCGCCTGTGCCGGTCCGAATTCCGATCCATCGACATCCGCGACCTTTCCCCCGACGATCGCGGCCGAGGTCCGGAGATTGCCACCGATTCTGCCGAGTGTGCTGGGATCAACGATTACCTGTCCACCGGTCGACACCAGAATCCTCCATCCGTCGCACAGATCGTCGGTTATCAGACAGATCCGACGGCCAGGAGCCGTCGGCACAGTTGAACGCGAGAGATCGATTCGGTTCCATCGAATCCCGGACGGCCGAACCATCCACGGGAATCCACAGGAACGGACCCGAGCTACCCGACGCGTTTCGCAGGTTCCAATGATCCGCACGATCCGTGCGGATCATTGCAGCCTGCGGCCGGTTTTCCCCTCGAAGGGGCGGGGGTGTACGGGGACCGTTGCGCACCAGAATAACGGCGCTGCCCCACCACGGGAAAGTCATGCGGCGCCACCGATTTCGATGGCGACCCGCATGGCCTACCGCGACCTGCTACTTCCCGATCTCACCCTGGTCCGTGCGGACCCACCCCGACGTTCCATCGGGATGGTGGTGGAATTCCCAGGCGGCGTAGTCGCCGTCCTTCTCGACGATGGTGACGTGGTCGGCGATGCCGTCGTGGTCGTAATCGCTCCACACGTGCATGGCGTCGTCACCGGTGGTCGTCTCGGTGTCGAGGATGCCGTCGCCGTTGATGTCCTGGGTGGGGTGGTTCAACTCGACGGGGCCGAGTCCCTCCAGTGACGACGAGGTATCGATGTCGGGTAGATCCAGACCGGGGAATTCGCCCGAAGTGATCATGACTCCTCCTCGACAGACTCGGATGACAGTTCTGCGGGCTTCCCCTGCCGACGACTTCCCCCGAACATGGGCCTCCCCCTATGCGATGGAACCACACCATCCTGTCATCCACGACTCCCGGGCGCAGCCCCGTACCTGTCCAGTGGGGTCACTTCTTCGGAATTATCAGCCACAGCACCAGGTAGAGAATGAACTGCGGGCCGGGGAGCAGGCAGGACAGGACGAAAAGCAGACGCACGACATTGGCGTTCCAGCCGAAGTATTCGGCCAGGCCACCGCAGACCCCTGCGATCCAGTTGTCGCCGGTGGAACGGGTGAGGCGGCGGACGGGTGCGGTCATCGGATTTCCCTCTCGGAGTCGGTCGGTACGACCTCAACTCTGCGCCGAACGACCATGCCGGGGCATCGGGCCACCGACCGATCTCGACCCTGATTTCCACGGCATCCGTCTCAGGGAGAAACCCCGAACGCGGGGGTGCGCGCCGTCCGGTGGCGACCGGGTGCGAATGCCCGCGACGGAGCACGGCAGACTTCTCGAGGTGAGCACCACTCTGCATGCGCGCGGATTGTCCGCGGGACACGGCGAACGCACCCTGTTCGACGATCTCGACATGACCCTCGCGCCCGGTGACGTGATCGGCCTGGTGGGGGTGAACGGGGCGGGGAAATCGACGCTGATGCGGATGCTCGCCGACCGCGACGCTCCCGCGGGCACCATCACGTTGAGCCCGCCCGACGCCACGGTGGGTTACCTGGCGCAGGAGCCGGAGCGTGTCGTCGGGGAAACGGTGCTCGAATTCCTCGGTCGACGTACCGGAGTGACCGAGGCACAGCACGCCATGGACGCGGCCGCGCTGCGATTGGCCGAGGGCGGCGACGACGATTACACCCCCGCCCTGGAGCGTTGGCTGGCACTCGGCGGCGCCGATCTGGAGCAGCGGGCGGAGGAGGTCGCGGCGGATCTCGGGCTCACCGAATCGCTCATCGGTGGCCTCGACACCCCGATGACCGGGCTGTCCGGTGGACAGGCCGCGCGCGCGGGACTGGCGTCGGTCCTGCTGTCGCGCTTCGACATCCTGCTGTTGGACGAGCCGACCAACGATCTGGACCTGGACGGTCTGGCGAAACTCGAGCAGTTCGTCACGGCCGTGCGGGTGCCGCTGATGGTGATCAGTCACGACCGGGAATTCCTGGCACGCACGGTGAACGGGATCGTCGAACTCGATCTGGCGCAGCAGCAGGTCGGCCTCTACGACGGCAGTTACGACTCGTACCTGGCCGAACGCGCGATCGCTCGGCAACATGCCCGCGAAGCGTACGACGATTACTCCGACATCAGATCCGGCCTCGAGGCGCGCGCCCAGATGCAGCGCAACTGGCTCGAGCACGGCGTGCGCAACGCCCGTCGCAAAGGTAAGACCGACTCGGACAAAGCCGGTCGCAAGATGCGTGCCGAATCCACCGAGAAACAGGCCGCCAAGGCCCGCCAGACCCAGCGCAGGATCGAACGGCTCGACGTCGTCGATGAACCGCGCAAGGAGTGGGAACTGCGCATGTCGATCGCCGCGGCCCCGCGCAGCGGTTCGGTCGTCGCCACCTTGACCGATGCCACGGTCACGCGCGGAGATTTCACGTTGGGGCCGGTCACCACCCAGGTCGACTGGGCCGACAGGATCGTTCTGACCGGCGCGAACGGATCCGGCAAGTCCACCCTGCTCGCGATGCTGCTCGGCAAGCTGAAACCCGACACCGGGACGAGTTCGCTCGGCTCGGGTGTCGAAATCGGCGAGGTCGATCAGGCGCGCGAACTGTTCCGCGGCGATATCCCCCTGGCCGAGACCTTCGGCACCGAGATGCCCGACTGGCCCGATGCCGAGGTCAGGACGCTGCTCGCGAAATTCGGGCTGCGCGGCCAGCACGTCGGACGCTCCTGCGAAACACTGTCCCCCGGCGAGCGCACCCGTGCCGCGCTCGCACTGTTGCAGGCGCGGGGAGTGAATCTGCTGGTGTTGGACGAGCCGACGAACCATCTCGACCTGGCCGCCATCGAGCAGTTGGAACAGGCCGTCGAATCCTTCACCGGCACCATGCTGCTCGTCACCCACGATCGCCGCATGCTCGACGCGGTCACCTCCACCCGCCGCTGGCGCATGGCGGACGGGCGACTCGTCGAAGAGGGGTAGGGGCGCGGAGTCGGTCCGCCCGCCGGGTGAACCGACCTTCCCCCGACTCGATACCGCGACCACCGTGGCCACCGTGGCCAGTTCACTCGTTGCCACGGTCACCGCCGATCCGCGAAACCGCTGGCGGCGTAGCACAGCACACAAGTTGCGGAACCACGCGAGCCTCGTCACAGAACCGCCGCGCGGCCGGGATCGGTTCCGCAGATCGCGGATCGAGGTCGGTCGTCGGACGTACACCAGGCTTCGCATGCCCCCGCGCTGTGGCCGGGAGTTGGCCGTGGCACACCGTCACGGGTCCGGCATCGAGCCGTCCGATCAACTCCACGGCTTGCCGATATCCACGCCGACCACGGTGCCGCAGCACCTCGCGCGCCAACCGAGGCGGCGAAACACCCTGTTCGACAACCGCTTCCAGCGTCGCCGCGGCGACATCCCGGCTCACTGTCCTGGCGACATCGACCGCGGTACGTGCCGCGGTGGTGGTCAGCGTTCCCCTGATCAGTTCGAGTTCGGCGGCTTCGGCGTGATCACGGTGCACGAACAACTGCGCCGACCGGGCCGGGCGGGCGCCGAGCACATGGGTCGTTCGGGTATCGGCGACCGCGAACCCGTGTAGTTCTGCGGCGGTGTCGTAGGCGGCGATCACGGAGGTGAGGCCGGTGGTGAGCCGCGCGGCCTCTACCCGTAACTCCGGGACCGGCGGTGTATCCGCCTCGCGGTAGACGCCACGGAAGACCCGCACCCACTCCCCGCGGTCCACCAGGACGCGCATCTCACCCCTGGTGTATTCACAGAGCACCTGCCACACGGCGAATGCACCGAATTGCTTGTCTCGTGCCTGTTCCAGTCCTGGTCGCATGGACCGAGTCTCGTCCACGGCCGCGCCACCGAACTTCGACCGACCTGGGAAAACAACAGGCCTGTGGATAACTCTCGGCCTGTGGATTTCCCGAAACCGTGCCCCGGGTCCACAACCGCGCTACATCCCGACGAAGTCGATCATCGGCCCGGGATAGCCTGCGACACCGCCGTTCTCGCGCCAGGGGCGATGCGCCGCCGCACCCGCCAACTCGGCGACCTCCGGCACCCACCGTCGCACGTACACGCCGTCCGGATCGAAACGTTCGGCTTGCCGCAGCGGATTCAGCACCCGGTTCGGCCTGGTGTCGGTCCCGGTTCCGGCGACCCACTGCCAATTGAGCTGATTGTTCGCCAGATCCGCGTCGACCAGCCAGCGCAGGAAATGGTCGGCGCCGATCCGCCAGTCCACGCGCAGGGATTTCGTCAGGAAGCTGGCCGCGATCAGTCGTGCGCGACCGGGCATCCAGCCCTCGGCCCGCAATTGGCGCATTCCGGCGTCGACGATCGGATATCCGGTACGCCCTTCGCACCACGCTTCCACGGCCCGCGGATCCTCTCGCCAATGGATCGACCGGTCGTGATAGTCCTTCCACGCGACGGCGGGACGGGCGGCGAGTAATTGGTGGTGGAAGTCCCGCCACGCCAACTGGCGGGCGAAGGCCGATCCGCCTTCGCCGGTGACATCGGTCCGGTGCAGCACCTCCGATGCCGAGAGACAGCCGAAATGCAGATACGGCGAGAGCCTGGAGGTGGCATCCGCCACGAGGTCGTCGCTGCGTGCCGCGTAATCCTCGACGGGGCCGGACAGCCACTCGGTCAGCAGTTTTCGGCCGGTCGTCTCGCCCCCGACGGAAAGTTTCGGCGATGCCTCTCCCCGACAGATCGAATCGACGGTGGGCAGATCGCCCGCCGCGATTCTCGGCAAGGTCATCGCGTGCGCGCGCGGAAGCGGTGCTCGCCGATGGACTTCCATCCATTTGCGGAAATACGGCGTGAACACCGCGAAATGATCGCGGCCGGTCGAAGGAACGACGGCTTCGGGCGCCACCGTCGTGACGGAGGCCTCGTGCACCCGCAATTCACATCCGCGCCGCCCCAGCCGTTCGCGCAGCGCGTTCTCCCTGCGTCTGCTGTAGCCGCTGACATCGGCCGCGATATGCACGACATCGGCGCCTACCCGGTCGACGATCTTGTCGACCTCGTCGACCACCGTGCCGCGCCGGACGACCAGCCGACCACCCATCCCCTTCAGTTCGCCATCGAGTTCGGCGAGGGCGGCGGCCAGGAACGCGGCGCGATTGGGGGTCGATGCGCGGCCCGCCAGAATCGTGTCGTCGAGGACGAACAGCGGCACCACCTTCTCGGCGCGACACCCCGCCGCCAAGGCCGGATTATCTCGCACCCGCAGATCCCGGGTGAACAGCACAATTCCGACACCGACCACGCTGTCGCACCTCTTTCGCTGGAAAGTGTTACCACAGAACGTCTTCCGCGCGACAACCACGAGGGTCGCGCCGCGACGGCAGTGGGCGGCTCAGCCCCTACCGGCGCGGCGCGCCCTCGCGGACGTCGCGTAGCCGATCCCGCCAACTCTTCGACGTAACCCATGGTAGCCGATAAACGATGCGATTTCGATGCATTCTTCGGAAACTGACAGATAGCGGACACCGATGCCGTCATCGAAACACAGTCCGGGTACAGGATTCCCGACGATTCACCATCTCGAACCGTAATTATACGAGGCGTAAACGATGCATACAGAGGTTAAGGGCGCGGCTGCCACATGCACACCCGCCGACCTCGTGCTACCTCGAGTTCGGTCGCAGCCCGGCGAGCGGCGCATCGTCACACTGCTGACGGGCACGCCGTGCTGACGTAGGGACGTCGCGCCCACACCGGCGAACCCGATCCGCAGGCGCGCTCATCCCGCAACAAACCCGGTCGGCCGCAGCCGACGATCAGGCTTTCGGTTTACACCGAGGCGACACGCTTGGCGAGATCATCGGCCAACTGCCGCGCCTGCACCGGATCGGTCGCCTCGACCATGACCCGAACCAACTGCTCGGTACCACTGGGCCGCAACAGGACTCGGCCGGAATCACCGAGAATCCGCTCGGCTTCGCGTACCGCGTCCAGCACCTCGGGCGCGCGAGCCACCAGCGACTTGTCGGTGACGGGCACATTCACCAGCACCTGCGGCACCGTCGTCAGCACCGCTGCCAGGTCGGACAGCTCACGCCGCGTCTGGGCCATGCGCGCCATCAGTTTGAGACCGGTGAGAATGCCGTCGCCGGTAGTGCCGAAACGCGGCAGGACGGTGTGACCGGACTGTTCACCACCGAGGGTGTACTTGCCGCGGCGCAGTTCTTCCAGCACGTAGCGATCGCCGACCGCGGTGGTGCGCAACGTGATTCCAGCCTCTCGCATAGCGATATGCAGGCCGAGATTACTCATGACGGTGGCGACCAGGGTGTCTTCGAGCAGTTCGCCCGCTTCCCGCATAGCGATGGCGATGATCGCCATGATGGCGTCACCGTCGACGATCGTTCCTCGCGCGTCGACCGCGAGACAGCGGTCGGCGTCACCGTCGAGGGCCAGGCCCAGGTCAGCGCCGTGTTCGACCACGGCGGCCTGTACCTGCTCGAGATGCGTGGAACCGCAGCCGTCGTTGATGTTGAGGCCGTCGGGTTCGGCGTTGATGGCGATCACGGTCGCGCCCGCCTCGCGGAAGGCGGCCGGGCCGACCTCCGAGGCCGCGCCGTGCGCGCAGTCCAGGACCACGGTCAGGCCGGTCAGATCCTGCCCGGCCGCCTCGACCAGATGTTCGACGTACCGTTCGTGCGTGCCCTCGAGGCTGTACCGATCGGGGATGTTCGCGCCGTGGTCGCGCGCGCCCGCGGCGTTGAGCACGCGTCCGATCCCCGCGCCGGTGGGGCGGTGCGGCGTGCGCTCGTCGATCAGCGCTTCGATCCTGTCCTCGACGGCGTCGTCGAGTTTGTGCCCGCCCGCGGCGAAGATCTTGATGCCGTTGTCCGGCATGGGATTGTGCGAGGCGGAGATCATCACGCCGAGGCACGCGTCGTAGAGCCCGGTGAGATAGGCGACAGCCGGTGTCGGCAGCACACCCACCGAGAGCACGTTCACCCCGGCGGCCGTGAGCCCGGCGGTGACCGCCGCTTCGAGCATCTCGCCCGAGGCGCGCGGATCGCGGCCGACGACGGCCAGCGCCCGCTTCTTGCCCCTGCTCAGGATTTGTGCCGCCGCTCCAGAAACCGCGAGCGCCAGTTCCGGACTCAGCGAATCGTTGGCCAGTCCGCGGACTCCGTCGGTGCCGAACAAACGTCCCATAGTCGTCCCTCGTTGCCCTTCACGAGAAATACAGCAATACAGCACGAGAGCAGGCAACCAGCGGTTGCTGGAAACCTGCTCTCATACAGCTGCCGCGCCGACCATACCGCTCCCGACACCGCGTGGGTGCCGGAAAGCGGGGGCCGACGATGCCAAAATCAGCGCTTCGAGTACTGGGGCGCCTTACGCGCCTTCTTCAGACCGTACTTCTTACGCTCCGTGGCACGCGGGTCACGTGTCAGGAAGCCTGCCCGCTTGAGGGCGGGACGATCGTCCGGGGTGACCTCGATCAGCGCGCGGGCGATGGCCAGACGCAGGGCGCCCGCCTGTCCCGACGGGCCGCCACCGTGCAGGCGAGCGTGGATGTCGAAGGACTCGACGCGCTCGACGGTGACCAGCGGGGACTTGACCAGCTGCTGGTGCACCTTGTTCGGGAAGTAGTCCTCGATGGTGCGACCGTTGAGCACGAAGTTGCCCGAGCCCGGGGTCAGCCGCACGCGAACGACGGCTTCCTTACGACGGCCGACGGTCTGCACCGGGCGATCGATCAGGACCGGGGCGTAGGTGGCGGGTTCGGCCTCGTAGCCGTACTCCTCCTCGACGACCTCGACGGTGCCGTCGGCGTCGAAGGTCTCCTCGACGGCCTCTTCGGTGTATTCCTCGGGCGCGGTCACTGGGCCACCTGCTTGATCTCGAACGGAATGGGCTGCTGAGCGGTGTGCGGATGCGTCGGGCCCGCGTAGACCTTCAGCTTGCCCGCGATCGCGTTGCCGAGCTTGTTCTTCGGGATCATGCCCTTGACGGCCTTCTCCACCAGCCGGTCGGGGCGGCTCTCCAACACCTGACCGACAGTGCGCGACTTGAGGCCGCCCGGGTGGCCGGAGTGGTGGTGGATCAGCTTGTCCGCCTTCTTGTTGCCGGAGATGGCAACCTTGTCGGCGTTGATGATGATGACGAAATCGCCACCGTCGAAGTTCGGGGCGTAGGTCGGCTTCGTCTTGCCACGCAGCAGATTCGCTGCCTGGACGGCGAGACGGCCGAGCACTACGTCAGTGGCGTCGATGACGTACCACTTGCGGGTCACGTCACCCGCCTTGGGGCTGTACGTAGGCACAGTGCTTCCCTGTCTGTAGTCGGTGTTGCCGGCCAAGCGTGCGATCGAGGCTGTTCCCGGCGGCCGGTGGAGACCCGGGCCTCGAAGATGCCGCACGCCGACGAGCCACGATACCAGGAGGGTATGGCTCGGGAAGAATCGCCTCAGATCACGACCGGCGGACCCGGATCGCCAACACCGGGCGCCCCGGGAACCACGAACCGCAGGTTGTCGGTGTTCGGCTCGGCGCATCCGGGGTCCTCGCCGCGCGCGTGCGCGATTCCGGGGCCGCGTTCGACACCCACACGCGGGGTGAACGCGCATGCCGCCGGGTCGAGCGAACCCGCCAGTTCGACGCGGTCCGAGTCGGGCGAGAAGGCCACCGCCAGCAGCGCGACCACGCCGACCACGGCGTGCGCGCCGAAGAGGTTGTCCTTGATCTTGTTCCAGCGGGTGCCCTTGCGGGAACCGGACTCGTCGTCCTCTTCCTCTCCGGGCGGGTTCTGCCACCGGTCCGGGCGTGCCTGATCCTGCGGCGGATAGGGCGAGCCGGGTGCGGACGCCTGCTGTCCCGGCGCCGGGAACTCTTCCCTCGTCTCCGGCGGCCGGGTGAATCGGCTGCCGAATTCGGCCAGATGCGGCGGCAGTCCGCGCGACATCTCCTCGCGGGTGACCCGCGTCGTGGGTTCCTCGCTCGGTGCGGGCTCGGGCGGCGACGTCGGATATCCCGGACCATAGGTGACGGCGGGCGGCGTGCGCGGTTCGACCGGCGGCGGAGGTGCGGCCGACGGCGGCACCGGGTCGGCCGGGCGACGGACCATCTCGGGAGGCTGCGAGTCGTGGCGCGGGGCGGCGGGTTCCGGTTCCGCCGATTCGCTGTCGGTCACCAGCAGATGGGTGGCGCCCAGCACGAGGGCGTGCATGGGATGGTCGGCCACCCGCAGCCGGTGGCCGAGGTGATTCTGGAAGGCGTACCGCAGCGCCTCGTTGAAGCAGACATTGCCGCAGAGCAGCACGGTCGAGGTGTCGGCGCCGATCGCGCGGGCGGCCGCCATCACCTCGATCACCACGTTGTCCGCCGAACGGGCGTCGCGCATGGCTTCCGCGGTGACCGCGACGTCCACCGATTCGGTCGGCTGGTCGTCGTCCCCGTGCACCGCGACCACCAGCATGGTCCGGCCGTCGGAGTACACCCCCGTCGCGCCGTTACCCCTCGGGGCACGCTCGTCAGGCGCGCGGACCAGCCCCAGCGCCCGCACGTAACCGGAGAGCGCCACGCTTTCCGGCAGCGGCTCGACCACGACATCGAGCTGTTCGACCATCTCCACGTAGATGTCGATCTTCTCGTCGGGCCAGCCGTCCGGATACGGCAGCGCCACCACATCGGGCCTGCCTCGCAGGTACTCGCCGACAGCGGCCAACGGGTTGTACATCCTGGCCCGGAACACGAGTTCCGCGGGCCACGTCGCCCCCGCGATCACGATCTGCGGATGCCCCAGAATGTCACGCACATCGGCGATGGCCATGCCCAGATCCGGCCGTTGCCGCTCGACCCCCGCGGTATGCAATCGGCCCGACGAATCGGCCAGAAGATAGGCGGGCGGTGTATACGTCCCTTCCACCTGAACCGGGCGGATCGGTGTGTCCACACCGCCCGCAGCCACCGACACCACATCCCATCCGAGATGCACTGCCCCTACTCGCACCGTCACAGGCATAAGTGTGCCTGGTGCGTGGACGTCGTGCTCGCGATCCCCGTCATCGAGACGGCGCCGAACGGATCGGTGCCACTCACGCGGCGGACTTCTTCAGCCGCAGCCTGCTCCAGGTGAAAACGGCCAGGATCGCGGTAATCACCAGCAGCAGCACGATATCGAGAATCCAGGTGCCGGACGTATGATCCCACAGTCCGTCGGGCTGGGAGTTGAGGAAGATTTCCCTGATGTTCACCGTCGATGCACCCGCCGCGTAACCCCATCGGGAGGGGAACAGCCACGACACCTGTTCCAGGCCCGGCCTGCCGGTCACCGGGATAAGGCCGCCCGCCATGACCAGCTGGACCATGATCATCACCACGAGCATCGGCATGACCTGCTCGTTCGATTTCGCCAGACTCGACAGCAACAGTCCGAACACCACGCAGCAGACCGCGGTCAGCGCGATATCGACGTACAACTCGACACTGCCCGAGGGGATCAGCGAGCCCGCGCCCGGCGGCTTCTTGCCGATGAAGGTGATCACGATGAGCACCGCGGCCTGGAGGAATGCCGTGATGCTGAAGACGGCGATCTTGGCAAGCAGATACGCGGACGGCAACAGTCCGACCGCGCGCTCACGGTAGAAGATCGTCCGCTCGCCGACCAGGTCGCGCACGGTGAGGGTGGCTCCCATGAAACAGGCGCCCAGAATAAGCACGACGAGCAACTGCTGGGCTTCCGCGCCGCCGGACGGGGTGATGGCGCCCGACACCGGGTCCTGGACGAGTCCGCCCGCGGTGAAACCGTTCTTACCCGGAACCACCAGCGACAACGCGCCGAGAATGAAGGGCAGCACGAGCAGGAAGGCCAGATATCCACGGTCGGCGAATATCAGGCGGATCTGTCTGCGCATCAGTGTGGAGAACTGTTTGATGCCACTGGCGCGTGGTGGGCGGCCCGCCGATCCCGGTTTGACGGGCGCGGGAGCGGGAGCCGGGGGGATGAAGGCCTGACGGGACCGGTAGGCGGCGAAGGCCTGGTCCGGGTTGGACGCCACATTCGCGAAGATCTCGGCCCAGTCGCTGGTGCCCATCGCGCCGCCGACGCCCGCCGGATGTCCGCAGAACGCGGTCTTACCGCCTGGTGCGAGCAGCAGCACTTGATCGCACATATCGAGGCAGGCGACCGAGTGGGTCACCACGATGACGACGCGGCCCGCGTCCGCCAGTTCGCGCAACATGACCATGACCTGGCGATCCAACGCCGGATCGAGGCCCGAGGTCGGTTCGTCCAGGATCAGCAGCGAGGGGCCGGTGAGCAGTTCCAGCGCCACCGACGCGCGTTTGCGCTGACCGCCCGACAGCCGATCCACCCTGGTGTCGGCATGTTCGGTGAGCGAGAGTTCCTTCAGGACACCGTCGATCACCTTCTGACGATCCGCTTTGCTGTTGTCGGGCGGCAGCCGCAATTCCGCGGCGTAACCGAGCGCTTGGCGGACCGTGAGCTGGCGGTGCAGCACGTCGTCCTGCGGGACCATGCCGATCCTGGAGCGCAACGCCTCGTATTCGGCGTGCAGGTTACGGCCTTCGAAGGCCACCACACCGCCCGAGGGCTGTGTACTGCCCGCGATGAGTTTGGACAGCGTCGACTTACCGGCGCCGGACGGCCCGATCAGCGCGGTCAGGGTGCCACGACCGGCCTGCATGTTGACGTCGACGAGCAACTGTTTGTTGCCCTCGACGGTGAATCCGACGCCGTGCACGCTCAACCCCTGCTCGGCGACCGGCTTCTGCCGATGCACCAGCGTGCCCTGTTGGACGACGAAGTCGATATTGCCGATCGTGACGATGTCGCGTTCGCGCAGCACCGTGCGCTGCTGCCGGGTGCCGTTGACGAAGGTGCCGTTGGCGGATCCGAGATCCTCGATGGTCAGCCCCTCCGAGGCGGCGACCAGCCTGGCATGTTTGCGCGAGGCGAGCGGATCGTTGACCACGATCTGGTTGTCGGTGGTGCGGCCGATGGCGAGCCCACCGGGCGGGAGACGATCGGCGCGGGCGATCGGCGAAGTCGACGGCCGCGCGCGCAACGGGGGCAGCGCCGAGGTGTCCGCCCTGGTCGTCATATTGAAATTCGGCTGCTGCGGGACCGGAGGCTGCGGTCCCGACTGCTGCGGCAGCGGAAGTTGCGGCGAGGACTGCGACGCCACCGGCTGCTGTGGTGTCGGCGGCTTCGGCAAAGCCTGCGACGACGACTGCGGCGGCGCGGGCGACTGCGCCATCGGCTGTGCCCCCGACTGCGACGGCACCGGCTGCTGCGGACGTTGTTGCTGGCCGGGAGCGGGCCGATTCGGGTGCTGATAGCTCGGCCGCTGTCCCTGCTGCGGCTGGGCGACCGGGGGCGTCATCGGCCGCTGCTGACGTGGCTGCGGCGCGGACGGAAGCAGATGCAGCAGCGGCCCACTGATCGCGTCACCGAGACGGACCTGCGTCGGGCGATCGATCGCCACCGGCTGACTCAGCCGTCTGGCGTCGACGAAAACACCGTTGGTACTGCCATTATCGGAGAGAACCCAGCCGCTCCCCTGCCAGGCGAGTGTCGCGTGTACCCGTGAAACCAGCGGGCTGTCCACGAACAAGGTGACCTCTGGTGCGCGGCCCATGGTGATCTTCTGATTCGAATCGAAGACCCGATCGGTTCCATCATGGCGCACGGTGATGGTCTGCGCCCCCGGTGAAGACATGCAGCGGATACTATGCCATCACCCGGACATCGGCGGTGCCCCCGACGCGCCTTTTGTCCCGATCCGGTGCCCGACGCGAACATCATTCCGGCCGACTTAGGGGGAGCCTTGCCGAAACTCCGAGCGACAGCGGTCATATCGGCGCTGTTGTGCGCGGTAGTGCTGCTGGCGGGCTGCACACGCCTGGTGGACGGGCGCGCGGTCTCGGTATACGACGACCCCTTCAAGGTGGCGGGACTGCCGACGACCAGTGGCCCCAGCGGCCCGAAGGCGAACGTTCCCGATTCCGACCTCACCGCCGTCAACGGCGACGGAGGTGCCGCGGACACCCTGGCGCTCAACGCCGTCGACGATATCCAGGCCTACTGGCGGACCGAATTCCCCAAGAACTTCGACGGCGAATTCGTCCCGGTGAACCGGCTGCTGTCCTGGAACGCGAAGGCGCCGCGCAGCCAGGCGCTCGAATTCTGCAAGGAGACCACCTACCACCTGGTCAACGCCGCGTACTGCCGACTGGACAACTCCATCGGCTGGGACCGCGAAGTGCTGCTGCCGACCATGGAGGAGACCTTCGGCAAGATGGCCGTGGTCATGGTGCTCGCCCACGAATACGGTCACGCGATCCAGAACATGGCCAAGATCGTCGATTCCAAGGATCCGGTGATCGTCAAGGAGCAGCAGGCCGACTGCTTCGCGGGGGCGTTCATGCGTCACACCGCCGAGGGCAAGTCCAAGCATTTCACCATCAACACCTCCGACGGCCTGAACTCGGTACTCGCGGCGACCGTCGCCATTCGCGACTCCGACCCCGACGATCCCGAGAGCGTGCACGGTTCTGCCTTCGAACGCGTCACCGCAGTTCAGATCGGTTTCACCGACGGTCCCGAGGCCTGCAAAGGTATCGACATCGATGAGATCAATTCGCGGCGCGGCAATCTCCCCCAGTCCTTCGAAGGCGACGACAACCGCGGCGAGTATCCGATCGACAAGAGCACGCTGATCGAACTGAGCAAGGCGCTCGCCGCGATCCTGCCGGTCCAGAACGCCCCGACCTACGACTACAACGGCGCGAAGATCGACTGCCGCGACGGTGTCACCACCGAACCGGTGTCCTACTGCCCGACGAAGAACACCATCGCCACCGATGTTCCCGCCCTGGCCGAACGCGGGACCGCCGACAGCGAGGAAGCCGACAATCCGTTACCGCTGAAGGTGACCGGCGATTACAACGGCTACGTGGTGTTCATCGCGCGCTACACGCTGGCCGTACAACTCGGTCACGGCCAGCCGCTCATCGGCGCGAAAGCCGGACTGCGCGCCGCGTGCCTGGCCGGAGTCGTCACCGGCAAACTGGCCGACCCCGAGCGCACACGCAACGAGGGTGACATCACCCTGGCCGCGGGCGACCTCGACGAGGCGGTATCGGGCCTGCTCACCGATGGTCTCGCCGCCAGCGACATCCAGGGCAAGACCGTGCCGAGCGGATTCGCCCGGGTCGACGCGTTCCGTGCCGGTGTGCTCAACGGCGAGAACACCTGCATTTCCCGATACTCGTAACGTGCGTCAGCCGCCGAAGGGCGGCGGCGCCGCGGGCTCGTAGCGCAGCACGCGGTTGCCGATCATCACCTCGGTGCCCTGCACCAGGATCATCGGCTGGTTCGGGGTGAGCCGGACCCAGTCCCGGTAGCCGGGCAGGCGGGTGCGGGTGCCGTTGGTCGACCCCCGGTCCACCACGGTCACATCCCAATTCACGAGGTGGACCTCGGCGTGCGCACGCGACATCCCGCCCGACGAATCGTCCACCTTCAACGGGATCAGCCCACGTTGGACGGCATCGGAATTCTCCGGATCGCGTCCGATGACCGCGTCGGCGGCCAGCATGTAGGTCATGCCGTCATCGAGGACGAGCATGCCGAGCGGCGGACGCACCACCTCGATCAACTGCTGCGTCTGATCGACCGGCATCCCGCACACGGTGCAGAACGCCGATCGTGGATCACTGGGATGGGCTCGCGCGCATTTGAATCCCAGCACCTTGACGGTGAGCGCGGTCGCCTTCGCCGTCGCCTCCAGCCTGCGCTGTAGATCCGGGTCGGGGCGGGGCGCCGGGTTGGTGCCGCCGAGCTGAGTCAGGGCGTGATGCGGATCGGGTTGTTCCGCCACCGAATCCAGCATCGAAGTCGCCGCCTGCGTGGCCGTGATGTGCGGTGCGGGCTCGGATGGTTCCCGGCGCTGCTGCGCACGGGGTTCGGGATCGATACGCGCGGTGGGCAACGGCGCCTGTTCACGCGACACCGACACCCCCGCTCGGCCGGGATCGCTCGACCGCGCGCCATCCGACCACACGATCGCGCCCGACGCCTGCGCGATGCCCTCGACCAGCCAGCCGATCCCCCTGCCCGCGGGCAACTCCGGGATACGGCCGTCGCCGCCGTCGATGAACAGCGCGACAGCGCGGGACGGGATCGACGCGACCCGGTCCACCGTGAACGCCGCGTCACCGCCTCGGAAGAACTCGGTCCGACCGGCGTCCTCCAGCACCACCGTCACCGCGCCGTGCAGGAAGATCGCCATCCCCCCGTGTTCGGCCGAGGACAGAATGCCGAAATCGATCGGCACCCCCGGACTGATCTGCTCCGCGTGCTTCATCAACCAGCGCGTCGCCTGGCGCGCGATGAACGCACCGGGACCTTCGGGTTGCCGCTCGACGGCGTCACGCACCAGTTCGGCCAGCGACTCCACGGCGACGGCCGAGGGCGAATCCGGGGTCGGCTCCCCGCCGCCCCGATGCGCGACCAGCACCACCGCGCCCGCGACCCTGGCGACAACGTGGTTTCCCGCGACGACTTCGACCTGCCGCTCCTTCAACGGAATCCGCCTACTACGCGGGCCGGGATCGTCGCCATACCCACCAGGGTAGTGCGCGGCCGCTCACGAAGTACGAGTTGGTCACGATCGGCCGCCACACGCCCGGGGGCAGCGCGATCCCGAAATCAGCGGTCGCTCTGTCCCCACTCCATCCGGTAACTTCGGAGGGCACATTCGGGAGGAACGAGGGGCCTGTCATGGTTCGGACTTCGCGCGTCGCATCGGTTGCGGCATGCGTACTGTTGGCGGGGTTGCTGAGCGCCTGCGGCGGGGTATCGGGAACGGCCGTTCCCGGAGAGATCGACGTACGGAAGCTGGAGGTCGGCACCTATCCCGTCGACGCCCACGAATACGATCAGAACTCCTCCGGAAAAGGCTCGCTGCTGGAAGGTATGCGCATGGCCGACGCGGTCGTGCCCAGCGTGCAGATCGACTCGTCGCTGAAATTCGGTCGCGGCAGCACCGTACTCACCGACGCCACCGAAGCACTCGACTTCCTCGCCAAGACCTCGAAACCGGTACTCGACAACCGCAAGTACATCACCGGCTTCGCCGCGAGCGGCGCGGACAAACCCGACCCTGCGGGCCAGACCCACCCACCGACGGACGCCACCGCCGTCACCAACGTCGTGCTGCGCTTCCCCGACGAGGCCTCGGCCAAACTCGCCGCGCGCGAACTCGAGGACGCCGACCTGAGCGTCTCCCCCGACAACCGCAAGATCCCCTCGACCAAATACCCCGACGCGTACGTGCATTGGCGACCCGGCGTACCGAACGTCGGCGCGTTCCACGCGCACAAAGAGTTCGTGATCTCGCTGTTCATCCAACGTCCCCGCGCCGACAGCACCGACCTGCTGAACTGGGTCGACCGCACCCTCGCCGCGCAGGTCCCCGCCATCGACAACTTCCGCGCGACCCCCGTCAACCAATTCGACTCACTGAATGTCGATCCCGACGGCCTCCTCGCCCGCGTCGCCGTCGCCGACCGCAAGGGCCACACCCCCGACGACGACTCCTTCGCCATCTACGGCCCCAACCACGGCATCCACTCCGCGGACGACGAATCGGTCACCCAGAAACTCCTCCAGGACACCGGCGCCGACAAAGTCGCGATCGTCGACGCGAGTTCGGTCACCCGGGTCCGCGATTTCGACGCGGCCCGCAAACTCGTCGACGGCCTCATCGACACCGCGGGCGACAAGTTCGACCCCATCACCGCACCCACCGACGTCCCCGGCGCCAAATGCCTGCAACTCAACAGCCAGGGCGACCTGGAAAAGGATTACAAATACCGCTGCTACGTCCCGTACAAACGCTATGTCGGCGTGGTCACCAGCGACAAGGAACCCGATGTGCGGCAGAAGGTTGCGGCGCAGTACGCCCTGCTGGCCAATAGTTTGTGAGGGCGGGAAGCACCGTCGTGTGTTCCCGGATCCGAACACTCAGCAGCGTCACCGGGGTTCTGATCGGCCTCGGCACAGCCGGGTCCTGATATCGCGTTGACGTAGGATCTGCCGGTAAGCACAGATAGCGGGGGAGGGTGAAGTTTGCTATGCGATGAACCGGGTGACAACGCCCGGCTCCGACGCTGGCGCGCGGGTGAGTCGGCAATGGGGGAACCGATGAGATTTCGACGCGGACTGGTCACGCTGCTCGCCATGGTGACCGTCGCCGGGGTCGGCTGTTCGGCATCGACCATCACCGGGGAGCCCCGCCCCGGTATGGCCTCGGTCGACGTGGCTTCGCTGAAGACCGGCGCTTACAAGCCCGAACCCAGCGCATACGACCCCATGATCGACACTCCGGGCGAGCTTCGGGCGGTCGAGGCCCGACGCATGCTCAATTACCTCGTTGTCCCCTCCGACATCGACAGCGATATCACCGAACTCAGTGGCACCGAACTGTTCACCACCCCCGAAATGCCATTCATCTTGGAGACTCTTCCGGAGAAATATCGGCCCGTCACCGTGGACAACAACCTGCTGATAGGTGTGTACGTCGTTCGGATCAACAAAGATCTGCGAAGCCGCAAGAAACTGATCATCTCGGTGCTGCGCTTCCCGACCGAGGCTGCCAGCAGAAAGGCCGTCGAACAGTTCGACCAGATCACCAATGCCGACCCCGGACGCCACACGATTCTCGTCGACGGTCATGCGGATGCCAGAACATCCTCGGCAGACGACATCACAGCCGTCTCGTTCATGCCCCATGGTTCATTCGTCATCCTGGTGAATGCCGGTGTCCCCCAGCCGAACCAGACCGCCCTGGCCAGCGTCATCGGAACGACCATCGATCAGCAGGTCGCCCGGTTGGCGCAGTTCCAGCCCACACCACTCGATGACATCCTCGATCTACCGATGGATCAGGACGGCATCATGCGACGCGCGCTTCCCAAAGCTCCCGGTGGTGGCGATCCGTTCTACAACGACGATGACTTCGGCCCTGTGCAGCCGGCAGGCCAACTGCACTTCGAGCGAAATCCCGTCGAGATGAAGCGAGCACTCGAGGAAAGCGGCGTCGATCTCATCGGACGCCGCGGCGGCATCGTCTATCGCACACGCGATCTGTCCGCCGCATTTCATCTGCAATCCGTTCTCGTCAAAGCTGGGAGGAACGACGAGGAACTGGAGCCGCCGCCGGGGCTCCCGGATGCCCGCTGTGTACGAATCGAATTCGTAGACCAGGTGAGACATTTCGATGAACTGTGCGCGGTGGTACGCGGAAGATACGTGGGCGTGGTCGTGGCGAAATCGAGATTCAATGGACGCTCCGACCCTGCGCTGTACAACCGAGCAGCAGCTCAATATGCGATTCTGGCCAGGAGCGAGTAGGGCCGTGGTGCGATTCCGAAACGCCCTCACCGTCATCGCGGTTGCCGTGACTCTTGCGACGGGATGCGGCACCGATCCCGCTCCCGAAACCACCCTGAATGTCGCCGAACTCGATTCCGGAAATTATCCATCCGTCCCGCGAGACCTCGCGGAGTTGCGCGCATCGCAGTACGGGCCGCTCCGAGAAGCCGCTCGGATCGGTGCCGTCACATCGCTCATCATCGAATCGGACGACCGGTTTCCCTTCCAGCGACTGAGCAACCCCGAGCGCAGGTCCGTCCCGGGTGGAGACGCGATACGCGGCCAATACTCGTTGAGCGACGAGGAATTCGCCGAGTTGGCGCAGGGGTTTTCCACCGGTTGGCAGACCAGTGCCGAGCGTCGCAGCCCTGTGTGGCTCGGACGCCAGGTAAGTCTGCAGATCCTTCGATACTCGGATGCTTCCGCAGCCTCTGCCGCTGGGGACAGACTCGCCGAGCGTCAAGCCCGGAATCTGCCCGGTGAATCCCTTCGACTCGCCGACTTCGCACAGGCTCACGTCAAATGGTCACCTAGTCAGAAATATCTCGACGTGTGGTTGGCGCACGATTCTCTGCTGCTGGCTCTACATATCGATGATCCGGTGAGCGAGCCCGCCGAAGCGGCACCACTGCTGGAAATTTCCCACAGAATTCTCGTCGACGAGATCGAAGCACTGAAGTCGTACGCACCGACTCCGATCGCTGAATTCGACTCGATCCCTGTCGACGTCGATGGCCTGCTCAGCCGCACGCTTCCGTTGGAAGACTCCCAGAAACGCATGACGTACGACCAATCGATGTTGTTGTCGGCCCGAGCAGCGCTGCACTACGAAATCCATCCGGCGTCATCGAAGGCCGCGTTCGAGAACTCCGGTGTCGACCTCGTCTCGTTCTCGGGGGGTCGAGTCTATCGAGCGCGAGATGCCGCAGGTGCCGCACGCTTGATGGCGGCGCTCATCGCTCAGAATTCGGTCGGATGGAAACCGATGGACCGCCCGCCGAACATGCCCATGGTCGAATGCTTCGGGACCGAGGACAAGACGATGAATGTCAGCTGGTATCCGCCGGTGTGCTTCGTCCCGATCGGCAGATTCGTTGCCAGAGTGACCGGAAAGAATCCCCAGGAGCTGTATCAGAAAGCGGCGGCACAGTACAAACTTCTGGTCTCGGAGTGATGTGGCGGACTGTATGAAATCCTTTCCAGCACGAACGCTGTGGGTCCTGCTCACCTCCGCGGCACTGGCGCTCGGCACTGCGGCTTGCGGTACCGAGATACCCGGCCACGCGGTTCGAGTCCAGCCCGACACCTCCGGTCTCGACGTCGGCAACTACGAGGTGAAGCCACGCACGGTCGGCAATGCCAAGAACCAGCGGCAGGCCAGAGCGCGTGAAGCGCAAAGACTGGCCGACTTCGTAGCACTCCCCTACGAGGCCGATCCCGCGTATGTGGAGGACGCGTGGTTCGTCCGCACTCACATCGTCCTGAACCGAAAGACGTTGGGCAATCTGGTCATCAACGATACTTTCGATGATGTCGCGAAAGACCTGGTAGCCGGATGGGTCAATGCGTGGTCGACAGGTGGTGCGGAGGACGCCCCACGGCGCACGATGAATATCGCCGTCCTGATGTTCCCGGATGCGAATACCGCGAATTCCGTCGGCCCGATGCTGGAGAACGACGACTTCACCTACAACCGGGACAACGAACCTGTCTCGATCACCAAGCATCCGAACACGAAGGCACACTGGCGGCCCGGAGTGTCGTCCATCGGCTCATGGACCGTCGTCGACAGGTACGTCATCTTCATCAAGGTCGTCGACGACACCTCCGCACCCGATCTACCCGCGCTGATCACACACGTCGAGCGGATGCTCGACGTCCAGATTCCACTGCTCGGCGAATTCCGGCCCACTCCCGGCGCTGACCTCGCCCGGATTCCGCTCGACCCACCGGGCATGGTGGGACGCACCCTTCCCAGCAGCCTGGAATCACCCGTTCGTCCGGAGCCCGACGGCTACTACACCGGCCGCGGCGCCGTCTCGCTGTTCTTGACCGGCGGCGCGGATACATTGTCTTTGCTGAAGAAGAACGAGGTCGATCTCGTCTCGTTCGGCGACGCGGTCGTGTTCCGAAGCAGGACCGTGCGGGGAGCCGAAGCTCTCTGGCAGGAGTGGCGGTCATCGACGAGACGGGAACCGGATCAGACGATCGTCGCATCGCCCGCCGGACTCACGGACCGAGTGGACTGCTTTGCCCAACACACGGGCTCCGATCCCAACAAGTACCTCATCGACAATCTGTGCATGATGCATATCGACCGCTACGTCGTCCAAGCCCGTGGGAAGCAACTACCCGACCTGCATCAGAAGATCTCTGCCCAGTACACACTCTTGACCAGCAGGTGAGATCGCATCGGGCGGCGGTTCCATCCAAGCGACCGAGACATCGATTGCGGCAGCATCCGACGGCGGAACCTCGCGGTCTGCCGAATTCGCGCCGCCGCGAAGTCGAAGACCGAATGATCGCTTGCTAGATTGCACCCGAAGGCCCGCTCGCCGGGCATTCGACATCGTTGAGGAGGTCCCGAATGGCGTTGCGACCCGGCGCAATCGTAGGCGGCTACCGGGTGCTCCACGTACTGGGCAGCGGCGGTATGGGAACCGTCTACTTGGCGCAGAATCCCATCCTTCCCCGCCGTGACGCGCTGAAGGTCCTCAGCGCGGACCTGTCCACCGATCACGAATTCCGCGCGCGATTCGAGCGCGAAGCCAACCTTGCGGCCGGTCTGGATCATCCGAATATCGTCGCGGTCTACAACCGCGGCGAAGAGGAGGGCCAACTGTGGATCGCCATGCAATACGTCGACGGGACCGACGCGGCCGAAGAGGCCAAGGCGAGACCGTCGACGATGACACCGCAGCGCGCATTGCGGATCATTTCCGAAGTCGGCAAGGGGCTCGACTACGCACACAGGCGCGGGTTGCTGCACCGCGATGTCAAACCCGCAAATTTTCTGTTGTCCGCACCCGAACACGGGGACGACGAGCGTGTACTCCTCACCGACTTCGGCGTCGCGAAATCCTCGGAGGACGGCCAAGACCTCACCGCGACCGGTAATTTCATGGCGACGGTCGCCTACGCGCCGCCGGAGCAACTGATCGGAACGAGCCTCGATCCGCGTGCGGACATATACAGCCTCGGATGTTCGTTCTTCAGGCTGCTGACAGGCCAGAACCCCTATCCTTCGACCCTGCCCGCCGTCGTCATGATGGGCCATATCCACGAGCCGCCGCCGAAACTCAGCGCGGTGCGCCCCGGCCTACCCGCGGCTCTCGATGATGTGATCGCCAAGGTGCTGGCCAAGGATCCCGCACAGCGGTACGCGACGTGCCGCGAGTTCGTCGCGGCAGCCGAGGCCGCGATGCACGGGCCACAGCATTTTCGGGCGCCCGACGGGGGTAGCACCACAGATCCGCGCGCGACATACCGGCCGTACCCCACCCAGCCGCAAAGCGAGAGGGACGCGTCGTACGTGGCTTCGGGAAGCGTCGCCTCCGCTACCACCGATCAGCAGCTGGTGACGACGCTGAGGTCGGCCTCCAGCGCGCGGGCTCGGGCCCGTCGATGGCTCGTCGCCGCCGTCGTGGCAATCGTTGCCGCGGCCGCCGTCACGACTGGCGCACTACTTCTCACCAATGGGGATTCATCGTCGAACACCGGCGGTGGCGCCGATTTGGCGCAGGTCCGTAAGTCACACCCGGAATTCGACGGGAAGACGGTGACGGCAATGAATTTCGGAACCGCGACTCTGTCCGTCGCGCTGAATCCAAGTCCACAGGCAAAATTCTTGCAGGACCTCGGGTTTCGATACAGCACCAAGTACAAAGCGGTAGGTGATGAGAACTCACCACGGCAACTGCCGATCGGAACGTCTTCCTCCGAAATCGACTCCGAAGTACTCATCGTGTTTCGTACCGATAAAGAAGCAGGCAATGGCGGGTTCCGCGGATTGCCCACCGGAATATCGTACAGCTCAGCGAAGATCGTGATCATCGACGATCTCGCGACCGTACAGGCATTCCAGGTGTGGACTGATCAATCCGCCGGAACATTGATCGACAGTTTGGTTTCCGCGATCGCGAAGGTTGTCGCGAAGTAGCGGACTTCGCTCGGCACCTTGACAACTCGTGGCGCACAGTGAATTGCACACGAAACGCAGGTAGCGCTGCCACACACCGTTCGGTAGTGTGATGTCCAGCCAGCCCACTCGCCGTTCAGGTGGAGCAAGCAGGGGGAAGGAGGGGAGCGATCGCGCTGGCGGCGACCGACGCGATGACACCGCGGTCGAGATATTCGGGGGAAGTCAGCTAGACCCTCCACCTCGGTGCAGTCCGGTCGACCATGCGCAAGCTTCGGGCCACGACGGAATCCAGAAGATTTCCACGAAATGGATGGAACCGATCGGGCGAGGGGTGCGTCCAACCATATGAACAGTGTCAGCTCAGATTTCGGGCGACGACCACGAGCAGCAGGAGGAAGCCAGCATGGCGGAACAGTTGAAGGCAGACAGTACGGTCATCGCGCAGAAGGCCAAGGAGTTCCAGGCCCAGCACGATAGCTTGATGATCGCCATCAGGACCCTGAAGGCCGACGAGGACAACGTCACGAACGGCGCAAACTGGCAGGGTCAAGCCCGCGACGCGTTCAACTCGTTCATGGAGCGCTACTACTACCAGGCCGACAAGATGAACGAC
The DNA here is from genome assembly GCF_045040005.1 of Nocardia sp. NBC_01377. Lineage (NCBI taxonomy): Bacteria > Bacillati > Actinomycetota > Actinomycetes > Mycobacteriales > Nocardiaceae > Nocardia > Nocardia sp. NBC_01377. The sequence goes on along the minus strand of NZ_CP109566.1, from coordinate 8,611,285 downwards.
AAGCTCATGGAGACCTCCGAGAAGCTGGTCAAGATGAGCGGCAACTTCCAGGATCAAGACGACACGTTCTCGTCGAAGGTCCAGGCTCAGATCTCCAGCCTCGATCTTCCTCCGGTCTAATTCCTCTCTCTCGAACGATTCGTAAGGAGTCTGAACTATGAGCAAGCCGATCTCAGCCAACTTCTCGGGTGTCGAATCGGGTGCGCAGCAGATCATCAAGCGCGCCGAAGGCATCAGCCAGGATCTCGAAGCCTTCCACAAGAAGGTCGAAGAGTACGTCGCCGTGTACGGAGCCGGTGCCGCCAACGATGCGTTCAGCGAAATGCAGCGGAACTGGGCCAAGCAGGCCGAATCGCTGCAGACGACGCTGAACGGCGCCGCCCAGCTGGTCAGCACCGGCAACTCGGAGCTGCAGAGCACCGACTCCGCTCTGGCCAACCTGTTCTGACGGCTGTCTGTCCTGCGGTATGTGCCCCCGGCGTTATGCCGGGGGCACACGGCTTTTCATGAACGTTTCACCGGTGCGCGGGGCAGCCGTCGGCGAACCGACGAGCTGCGCGTCTACGGCATCACATCGACCGAGGCCGCGAACTTGTCGCAGGTCGTAGCCAGCGCGTCCCACCCGTTCCCGGCGTACTGGCAACCGATGCTCACCTGGATGCCGTGTTCCACCAGTATGTGCCAACGCACGGTCGAACCACCCTCCGGCCGTTCGGTATAGGCCAGCATCGAACGGCCGCCGAAGACGACGTCGCGGCGCAGGTCGCTGATCGTCGGCTTCTGTTTCATCTGGTCCGCCAGATCGGCGGCGATCTGTTCGTATCCGGCGTTCGGGGCGACGGAGCCCTGGATGACGGTGATCCGGAGTTTGGTGCCGTCGAGCGGTGCGAGATCGACGCGGGAGCCGCCCGTGGCCGGGGTGGCCTTCCAGCCGTCGGGGGTCTGGAAACGGATGCGGCCGAACACTTCCGGTGTGGGGCCGGGTGGGGTGGTGGGGGCGGCGATTCTCGGCGGCGTGGACGGGGCGGGGGCCGTCACGGTGCCGGTGGGCGGGGGTGCCGCCGTCGCGTCGTCGTCGGAGCCACCGAGTGCGACGACCGCGCCGATCACCGCGGCGGCGATCACGACGACGGTCGCGACGGCGCCGAGGATGTACATCGTCCGGCGCTGTTTCGGATCCTGTTGCGCGGCCGCGCGTTCGCGCAGCGGTTGCAGCCATTCGTTCGCGGGAAACGCGGGGGCGGGGCGGTATTGGGGTTGCGGCTGTGCGGAGCGAACCAGATCGGCACCGGTCACCGGGCGTACCTCGGCGGCGGGCCCGCATACCTCTTGCACCGAGGACCGGATCGCTTCGAGTTGCGCGGGAGTCGAAACGCCCACTACTCGAACGATATCGACCTGTCGGCCATCCAGGAGTGTGCCGAGCAGCGACGACAGGGCGAGGGCGGCGCGCGGGTCGACACCGAGGTCGGTGACCGCGAGATCCGGTTCGAATTCGCAGGATTCGAGCTGGGGACCGTGCAGGCCGGGTGTCACCGTGGACGCGGTGGTGGTGATCGCGCCGAATTCCAGGACCACGCTGCGCGAGGCGCGGGCGGCCGAGAGGTCGGTGGTCACCGAACGAATGGCCATTTCCTCGAATGTCACCTCGGCGGTGAAGCGGCGGACGGCGGCGTCGACCACCGAACGCCTGCGCCCGCCCCATTCGGTCGGGCAGACCACGGTGACACGTTCGGCGGGCGAGGCGACGCCGAGATTCTCGAAGACCGCGTCGACCACCGCGGCCATGGATTCGACGACGGTGGGCACGCGGGGCAGCAGCGCGATCCGCTCCGCGGGGACGAACTGGACGGCGGAGCTGACCTGGGTGGGAGGGGTCAGAGACTCCCCCACCACCAGATTTCCGTTGCTGCCCAGCACCACCGACGGCGGCACCTCCCAATGGGTGGCGGGGCCGACGGCCCAGACCCTGGTGTCGGTCATGACCAACTCGACGGTCGACATCACTCCGCCGCCGGCATCCAGGCGAGCTGGATCAGTTCCTGCGCGTTACGGGTGATGAAATGACCGCGGCCCGGCGGCAGCGGGCTCGGGCGCACGGTGCCCATCAGCACGCCCTCGTCCTTGTTGCAGCTCATGATCAGACCCGCGGAACCGAGATCCTTCATGCGCGCCATCGTGGCTTCGTACATGGCCCTGGCCGAACCGCCCGAACGCCGCGCGATGATCAGGTGGAAGCCGAGATCGCGGGCGTGCGGAAGGTGTTCCACCAGAACCGATGTCGGGTTGCCCATCGAGGTGGCGACCAGGTCGTAGTCGTCGATGATGACGTAGAGCTCCGGACCGCTCCACCAGGATCGGTCGCGCAGTTGTTGCGGGGTCACGTCGGCGCCGGGCGTGCGCTGGCTGACGTAGGCGGCCAGATCGGCCATGTTCTGGGTGAACTGCGGCGCGGTCGAACCGTATCCGGCGAGGTAACCGTCGGGGACGAGGCCGAGCATGGAGCGCCGGTAGTCGCCGAGGATGATCCGGGCCTGGTTCGGAGTGTTCGACGCCGCGATACCGTCGATGATCGAACGCAGCAGTGTGGTCTTACCGGATTCGGTATCGCCGATGATGATGAAATGCGGGCTCTCGTTGAAGTCGATGAAGACCGGGGCAAGTTCGGACTCGTTGATACCGAGCGGAATCCGCATGGTCTTGACGTTCGGATCGACCTGCGAGGGCCAGTTGCCCACGTGCTGGAGCAATTGTTCGCGGGGCAGTACTTCGGGCAGCATGCGGGCGGCGGGCGCGGCGCGGCCAGGGGTGAGGCGGGCGATGGTCGACACCGCTTCGGCGACGGCCTGACCCAGATTCGTCGGGTCGGAACTGCCGTCGATACGCGGCAGGCCGGTGAGCATGTGCAGGCAGTCCGGTGTCATACCGCGGCCGGGGCGGCCCTGCGGAACCAGTGCCGCGAATTTGCGGCCCAGGTCGGAATCCATCGGATCACCGAGTCGCAACTCGATACGGGTGGCGATCTGATCCTTCAGGGCGGGACGGGCCTCGGCCCAGCGGTTCAGCGCGATCACCACGTGCACGCCGTAGGAAAGACCCTGCACCGCGAGGTTCATGATCGGCTGTTCGAGCGGCTCGAAATCCTGTCGGATCGAGCTGAATCCGTCGACCACCAGGAACACGTCGCCGAACGGATCGTCGTGTGTTCCCGCCGCCGCCGGACTGCTCGACGGGTCCGTGGACCGCAGCCGCCGGAACTCGGACATCGATTCGATGCCGAGCGCACGGAAACGTCCCTCGCGCTGACGCACGATGGTGGTCATCTCCGCGATCGTGCGGCGGACCTTGTCCTCGTCCAGGCGGCTGGCGACCGAGCCGACGTGCGGCAGTCCCTCGAGACTGCCGAGCGTGCCGCCACCGAAGTCCAGGCAGTAGAACTGCACCTGCTCGGCGGTGTGGGTCATGGCCATCGCCATGATCAAGGTGCGCAGCGCGGTCGACTTGCCCGACTGCGGACCGCCGACCACCGCGATATTGCCGCGTGAGCCGGAAAGGTCGACCACGAGCGGGTCACGCCGCTGGTCGTAGGGACGGTCGACCAGGCCGATGGGCGCGCGCAGGGTCGCGGGCGAGGCGTATTCGCCGGTGAGGACCGAACGCGGGATGAGTTGATCCAGGGTCGGCGCCTCGTCGAGCGGCGGCAGCCAGATCTCGTGCGCGGGGCGGCCGTGCCCTCGGATGCGGGAGACCAGCATGTTCAGGTTGGACATCTGGTCGCCGTCGTCGGAATGCTGATCGTCGGGTTCGTGGGTGGGTTCCTGCGGCAGCGGAATCCTGTCGACGGCGCGGAAATCGACGTGGTGCGCGGTGAAGGGCCTGGCCCTGACATCGATTTCGCCGCCGGCGATACCCGCGCTGGTGACCTCGCGCTGCGAGCCGCCGCCGACATAGGGGCCGGAGACGTAGGACGCCTGGAAGCGCTGGATCTCACCGGAATCCGACTTGAGGTAACCACCACCGGGGATACCGGGCAGGTTGTAGGCGTCGGGCACACCGAGCACCTGGCGTGATTCGTTGGCGGAGAACGTCTTAAGACCGATGCGGTAGGAGAGGTGGCTCTCCAGACCCTTCAGCTTGCCTTCCTCGAGGCGCTGGGACGCGAGCAGCAGGTGGACGTGCAGCGACCGGCCGAGGCGACCGATCATGACGAACAACTCCGCGAAATCCGGGTGCTGGGTGAGCAGTTCGGAGAATTCGTCGAGTACGACGAACAGCGCGGGCAACGGATCCAGATCCGCGCCCGCGGCACGGGCCTTCTCGTATTCGGACACGTTGGCGAAATTGCCCGCCTGGCGCAGCACTTCCTGGCGGCGGTTCATCTCACCGGCCAGCGCGTCGCGCATACGGTCGACGAGATCGGCTTCCTCTTCGAGGTTGGTGATGACGGCGGCGACGTGCGGCACGCCGTCGAGACCGAGGAAGGTCGCGCCGCCCTTGAAGTCGACGAGGACGAGGTTGAGCTGATCCGGTGAGTGCGTGGCGAGCAGGCTCAGCACCAGGGTGCGCAGGAATTCCGATTTACCGGAACCGGTCGCGCCGATGCACAGACCGTGCGGGCCCATACCGCTCTCGGCGGCTTCCTTGATATCGAGTTCGACGGGCAGTCCGTCCGCGCCGACGCCGAAGGCCACCCGCAGCCGCTCCCGGCCGTAGCGGGGCCGCCACGCGTGCTCGGGGTTGAAGGTGCCGATATCGCCGAGGCTCATCAGCTGCGACCAGGTCGAGATCACCTCGCTATCGTCGGTTTCGACATCGCTGCTGCGCTGGGTGGCCGCGCGATACGGTGCGAGCCTGCGCGCCACCTGCTGGGCCTGCTGGCTGCTGATCCGGTCGATGAGCGCGAAACGCTCCTGGTTGCCGGTGGCGCCGCGGCCGATGCACTCGCCGTTCTCGATGACCATCTTGATACCGCGCGACACCGCAAGGCGCGGTGCGTAACCGCAGAGGTCGATGATGGTGACACCCTCGAAGCCGGATTCGCGCAGCTGGTCGTCTTCGGCCTCGAGCAGGCCACCGTCGACCACGATGACGATATGGACCAGATTGGCGTTCGCGGGCTGGTTACGGGAGTAGCGGACGCGATTGGCGAGCAACGAATGCAGGCTCGCCATCGCCTCGCGGATCGAGCCGAAGAACATGCGCTGGGAGCCGATCCCGTCCTGCGCGTCCGGATGCTGGGTGTGCGGAAGCCATTTGGTCCATTCCCATTCCCGCGCGGTGTCCGGCCCCGCCACCACGGCGACCAGGACCTGGTCGGGTGCTTGGAACATGCACAGCTGCAACAACATCGCGCGTGTCATGTCGCGGGCCTCGACCCGGTCGCCGTCGAGGGCGATGGTCGCGAAACCCTTGACCGCGATGGCCGTCGGCAGATCCGGCACGGTGGAATGGGCGCGCACGAACCGGCGCAACGACACCGCGGCGATCGGCTCCAATTCCTCGACCGGGCCGGTCTCGGGGGCGACGAGCCTGGTAGCCAGACGCTGACCGCCGATGCCGATGCGGGCGTGGCAGAAATCCTTGTCCCCGGCGCGCCGCTCCCACATGCGGCTGGTCCCGGCCAGCATCCAGATCAGCGCCGGTTCCGGATGACTCCATTCCACCGAAGCGCGCTGCTGGGAGGCGGTTTCGTCGACATCCTTGCGGACCTGGTCCAAATAGCGCAGGTAGTCCTTGCGGTCCTCGTTCGCCTCAGCGGCCTTCGCGCCTTTCCCCCCGCCCTGGCCCGCGAACATGCCCACCATCGAGAACATCATCATGAGCGGGAACATCATGCTCATCGGGTTCGACGCGATACCGCCGCCCTGGGTGAACATCAGGGCCATCATGCCGACCATGCCGATCACCATGACGACCGGCATCATCTTCGATAGGAGGTTTCCGGGTGTCACCCGGGGAATTTCGGGTGGCGGCTGTAATGTGACCTCACCACCGGGCGTACGGGGCATCTCCCGACGGGCACGGCGCTGGAACCGGACAGTACTCATCGGTCGAGAAATCCCCCTTTTGCATGCTGCAACTTCGGGCTCAGTGTAGAGGCCGCTGCCGACATGTCGTACAGTTCGTCCTGCATTCTGCTGTCAGGACGCCGGGGTTCGCAACCTCGCCGCCTCGGGCGCGCGTCAGCGGAAGTACGAGGTAGAACACGAAGTTGGGGGAAGTTTGACGCACGCGCGCCTTGACCACATCGACGAAGACTCCTCCCGTGGGATCGTCCGCGCGCCTGATCTGGCGCGTGTCACTATCCTGGCCAAACACACCCAGGTGGACATGGCCATCCCGGTCGACGTGCCGGTCGCGTTGGTCATCCCGAGCGTCGTCGACATGGTCGCTCAGCACAGCCGGACCAACGATTTCGACAACGAGGGCGAACGTTACGAGCCCGCCGAGTGGGTGCTGGCCAGGATCGGTCAACCACCGCTGTCCAATTCGCTGAGCCTCGGGGAACTCGGCGTACGCGACGGCGAACTGCTGATGTTGGAAAGCGCCTCGCATATCGCGCCGACACCGCTGTTCGACGACATCATGTACAACGTCGCGATCGCCGACGCGGACCACTACCGAAGCTGGACACCGAAAACCGCGAGGCTGACCGGTTCGGTGCTCGCCGCGATCACGATGATCATCGGCTGCCTCGGATTGCTGATGTCGCCGGACGAACTGCCGGTGTGGGTGAGCGGTTCGATCGCGCTCGGCGTCGGAATCCTGCTCGTCGTCGCGGGCATGGTGCTCAGCCGCATGTACGGCGACACCAGGACCGCCCTCGTCCTCGGCGGCTGCGCGCTACCCGCGGCCTTCGCGGCCGGAATGCTCTACGTCCCCGATGATTACGGCTGGGCGCACCTGCTGCTCGGCTCGGTACTGCTCGGCGCGACATCGATTCTCGCCTGGCGCGTCACCGGCGTCGGACTCGCGCTGTTCATCGGCACCGCGACCCTGTCGGTGTACGCCGTTCCCGCGGCCATCGTCGGATTGCTCACCGATCAGCCGGTCAAGGCGATCGGCGCGGTCGCCGCGGCCATCGGCCTGGCCGGACTCTCGCTCTCGCCGCGGATCTCGATGCTGCTCGCGAAATTGCCGCTGCCTCCCGTGCCCTCCCCCGGCACCCCGATCGATCCGACCGAGGACGATCCCGACGATCACCGGGCACTGCCGACGATGGACGCGCTGCGGGTGAAATCCGAGCGGGCCAGGATGTACCTCGCCGGACTGGTATCGGCGACCACGCTGGTCACGGTGGTCGGCGCGCTCGCCGCCACCGACCCGGAGTCGGGTGATCCGTACTGGCAGGGTATTTCGCTCGCGCTGGTCTGCGCCGCCGTGCTGATGTTCCGCAGCCGCACCTACGCGGGCGCGGAACAGGCTGTCGTACTGATCGCGGGCGGCGCGTCCATCGTGCTGCTCATGCTGGTCGGGGCCAGTTTCGAAATGGATATGCCGCTCGGGGTGTTCGGGGTGGCCATGATCATCCTGATCGCGTCGCTGATCCTTGGCATCATCATCCCGAACCAGTCGGCGACACCGCCGATGCGTCGAGGCGTGGAGCTGCTCGAATACGCCTTCGTCGCCGCCGTGCTGCCGCTGGTGTTCTGGGTGGCATCGCTCTACTCCCTCGTCCGCGGACTATGAGTGCGGGCAACGAGCCGAAAGCGATGAGGATGAGCGAGGCGCTGTCGTGAAGGTGCCCCTGCGAATCGTCGCGGTCGCTGTCACGCTCGGTCTGAGCGCGTCGCTCGGTCTCGGCGCCGGACACGGTGTCGCGCACGCTGATCGCCCGCCTTCCGCAAACCCCGCACTGCGGCCGGCGGGAGATCCGGCGGCGCCTCCGGAGAAGACCGAACGCCCAGCGAACTCCAATTGCGCTGACATAGTGACGGGCGGGGACGGCTCGACGATTCCGACAGCACAGCGGTCCCTCGATCTGGAGCGTGCCTGGAAGTTCTCCAAGGGCGCGGGCCAGGTTGTCGCCGTCATCGATACCGGCGTGGCCAGGCATCCGCGACTGCCCGACCTGCAAGCCGAAGGTGACTTCGTAGCCAACGTCGGTGATGGCACCGAAGACTGCGACGGGCACGGCACATTCGTCGCGGGCTTGATCGCGGCCTCCGAGGTCGACGGTCAGGGATTTGCGGGGGTGGCACCGGAGGCGCGGATCATGACGATTCGCCAGACCAGCAAGATGTATCAGAAGGAAGGCCGCTCGCGGGAAAAGGCGCCCGACGATTTCCCGGACAGCTATGGCAATCTCGGCACGATGGCGTCCGCGATCGTGCGCGCGGTCGACAAGGGTGCCACCGTGATCAATATTTCCGAGGTCTGGTGCGGTCCACAGAAGGACGTCGACGGCTCGATCGGCGCGGCACTTCAGTACGCCGTGGAACGCGATGTCGTGGTCGTGGTCGCTGCCGGAAACGCCGAGGACGCGTGCAAGACCGAGAATACGGTGGTCGACCCGCTCGATCCAACCGCCGATCCATGGAGCAAGGTCCAGGTGAATGTCGTGCCTGCGCGTTGGGACGACTATGTTCTGTCGGTCGGATCGATCGATTCCAACGGCGCACCGTCCAAGTTCACTGTTCCAGGCCCATGGTTGAGTGTCGCCGCACCGGGCGAGAATATGGTCTCGCTCAACCCGCGTGGTAGCGGCACCGCCGTTGGCGCGATCAATCAGCGGGGAGAGCAGGGGACGATCTCCGGGACCAGTTTCGCGACACCGATAGTCGCCGGTGTCGTCGCGCTCGTTCGGGCGCGATTCCCTGAACTGAGTGCCCGCGAGGTTATGAAACGTATTCAGGCAACGGCGCATGCACCGGCTGAGGGCTGGAACAAGTACATCGGATATGGCGCGGTGGATCCGATCGCAGCCCTGACCGACGAGGTCACCGGCTCTCTTCCACCCAAGACCCCGACTCCTCCGAAGAGTCAGCAGCTCGCGGTGCCCGCGGCGCCGACGCCGCCTGACAATCGAGCGCGCGATGTGTCGTTGATCGGTACAGGCATCATCGGAGGCGCACTGCTCCTGGGCTATCTCGCATCGTTCCCGATTCGCCGACGATTCGGCGTATCGGGTAACGACATGTGACGGTCGTCCGCAGCACTGAAGGGAAGAGGCCCTGGAGACGCGCACCAAGACCTCTTCCCTTCATAATCTCCCGGCGCCGATCATGGCTCGAAGCGGCGATACCGCCATCCCGGGCTAGGTGTTCGAGTACCGAACTCGGACCTCATAGACCGCGTTGCCCTGACGATCGTAATAGGCGATTGCGCAGTAGTACTGCGGGTAGGTCGCATGAGTTGCCGTCGGATCCTGGCGAGAATTGAAGTCGTATTGTGCGCGCGCGGCCGCATTGTTGCACTCGCTCGCCGTCAACCCCTCGGCGTGTGCGACACCGGAACCGACGACTCCGGCGGCACCTGATCCCAGCGCGATCAATACGGCCAGCGACGCACTCGCGCGATTGATGTTCTTCATTTCCCATCCCCTTCAATACTTTGCTGACCCGAGCGGGTGAGCAATACGGCAGACGATCGAGTCCAGGCGAAAATTGCTGCATCGAAAGGGTTCGATGCAGCGCGTTCCTGTTTCGCCCAACTGGAAACCCACTCGTCACATTCTTGGACGCGCAGGGACCAAGATCGGTTCCGTAACCCACCACACTGGCCTTACATCAGCCCTCCGATCGTCGCTGGGCTGCCACGCAGGCCGGGCAACCGGTAGCCTCAGCGGACCGACCTGCGGTGATGCCGATATCGCAGCCGAAACGACACAGGTAAACCCATGGCCGAAACACCGCCCGCGCTCACCCGTCGAGAAACCTGGGAACGGACGACCGGCATCCCCATGATGGTCCTGGCCGTCGTATTCCTCGGCGTCTACGCCTGGCAGGTACTCGATACCGGGGCCTCACCCCGGCTGGATGCCTGGCTCACCCGGGTCGACTTCGCGATCTGGGCGGCGTTCGCGCTGGATTTCGCGGTGCGCCTGTGGCTGTCGGGGAACAGGTGGCGATTCCTGCGCACCCATCCGGTCGATCTGCTGATCGTGGTGCTGCCGCCGTTCCGTCCGCTGCGACTGTTGCGCGCGGCCATGCTCGTGATCGGCACCCTGAACCGCAACACCACGACCAGGGCAAGGCTGGCGGTATTCGTCGGCGTGAGTTCGGTGCTCGTGCTGTTGCTGTGCAGCCTGGCGTTCTTCGACTCCGAATACGGCGCCACCGACAGCAAGATCCACAATTTCGGTGACGCGCTGTGGTGGTCGATGGTGTCGGTGACCACGGTCGGCTACGGCGATGTGTATCCGGTGACGACCGAAGGCCGTTTGATCTCGCTGATCCTGATGACCTTCGGCATCGGCCTGATCAGTTTCGCGATCGGCACCACCACCAGCTGGGTGATGGACCAGCTGAAGAACGTCGAAGCCAATGTCGAGAGCACCGATCGCGAGATCACCGTCCTCGTCACCGAGATCAGGGCGCTGCGCGACGAGGTCGCCGCGCTGCGCACCGCGCGGGAGTCGGTCGCGGCGACCGAGTGACGGCCCTAGTTGCTGGCTTTCCCGACGGTCTGTTTCGCCGGTGACGGGTCGGGGGACACGCCGTCGTGGGCGACCATCGCCTCTTCACGTCCCAGGGTCGGCCCCGACGCCAGCAGACCGACGATCGGCCACGGCGCGGGTTCGGGCCTCACACCTGATCCGGTGTCGAGTCCGAGCGCCTTCTGTGAATCCTCGTTCTTGATGCCGTAGCGAACGCCGGTGTCGGCGATGTAGAACATGCTGTCCTTGCGACGGCTGTCCGGCTCGATGCCGGTGGTCTGCACGAAGGCCCCGGTGCCCGGCGGGATGTACACCGAATCGGCGTTCGGTCCCGAACCGTCGGACTGGGCCAGCGGCACCAGTTTCGCGCTGTCCGGAATCGGCAGGGTGACACCGGTGATCACCGAAAGCTCGGCCCACCTGCCGCCGTCCTTGTTGTCTGCCGCGGCGGGAATCGGCTTCCAGGACATGCAGCTGACCGGCTGGTCCTTCACCTCGACGATGCCGGGCGCGCGCTTGGGATAGTCCTCGACCTTGAGCGCGTGCGAGACATCGGCATTGGTGCGATCCGATTGGCTGATACGCGGGTCGTCGGACAGTGTGGGATTGGAATTGCGGATGATGTCGGCGGTCAGCTTCGACACTTCCTGGAAGCCGTCGCCGAGCACGACGTAGTACTTGTCCGGTTCCGAAGGCACCTGGACCACGTCGGCGATGCGGTGATTGTTCGCCTGGTAGGTCACCGTGCCGCCGGGATTGTCGATCTTCGGCGAGATGATCGGCAGCACTTCGGGAACGGTGTTGATGAATCCCTCGGCGACCGGGCGCGGGGTGGCTCCGGTGATGCCGAGCGCGTCGGTGACCGCGCGGACGTTCATGTCCACGCGCGCCCGCTTGCCGTCGAATACCAGGTAGACGGTGTCCTTGGCCTTGACGAGCAGTGCCTGATCGGCGCCGAGGACGGAGGCCTTGTCGCCCAGTTGTGGGTCTCCCGCGAGTACCGAGGTGGTGAGATCCTTACTGCCGTCGACCTTCAGCACATCGCAGACCGTCCAGGCCCGGCCGCTGCCGTCCTTGTCGTAGCGCAGCGCAGCGGGCGCACCCGGAATGCCGATCAGCTGACCGCGAGGTTTCTTGCCGAGTTCGGATTCCTTGACGATGACGGCTTTTCCGGATTCACCCGAGGCAAGCCGGGCCGAGGCGAGGTTCAGCGCCGGATGCACCACGTCGTCGATGACCACGTAGACGCCGCCGGACTCCTTGCCGATCAGCAGGGTGTTGGAACCGATCTTGTCCTGGGGGCGAAGCAGCGCGAGAATGCCGCAACCGGCCAGTACGACGAGTCCGAGCACCAATCCCACGGCGTACGCGCGGGTCTGCGATCGCATCGGGTCGTGCAGCATGCGAACGTCCCGGCGGACCAGGGCGTGTTCCATCCGGCGGACCAGGAAGCGATAGCCGCTGACCTGCCAGCGCGTAGTAGGTTTGGACGGCATCTTCTCTCCCCCGGACAGTGCTCACCTTCGCCGAACACAGTACAGTTCGCGGGGACTGTTGTTCAGCTCGGCCGGTAGGAAGCGGTCGATACCGGGTACTTGGGGGACGATCATGGCCGAAGCAGCCGGAGCAGGGCCGCGCCCGCTCCTTGGTCGCATCTCACTACAGAATCTGCTGGTAGCACAGGTAATCGGACTTTGCGCCGGTCTGATCGCGCTGCTGGCCGGACTCGACAAGTGGCCCGCCCTGGCCGTCGCGGTAGCCCTCATGCTGCTCCCGCTGATCCCGATAGCCAAACGCACCGTGCTGGATTGGATCGCCACCTGGTGGCGCTATCTGAGCAAGCGCGACTACGAGATCGGCGACACCGTCGATTTCCGCGGCCCCGACGACCGCTCGCTCGGCCTGTACTGGGACGGCAGCCGCGTCGTCACCGTCGTCGAGGTGCTGCCGCCGCGCGGCGGACTCACCAGGATCTCCAGCAGCACCGTGCACGCGTCGCATCTGCTTCCCCTGCCCGAACTCGCGAAATGCCTGAACCAGCACGACATTCTGCTCAGTGGCATCGACATCATCAGTCACGGACACCGCAGCCGTTCCGGCACACCGGCGGGCACGATCTACGAATCCCTGCTCGGTCCGCTGCCCGCCACCGCCCATCGCGCGGTCTGGCTCGCCATCAGCTTCGACACCATCGCCTGCCCGGAAGCGGCGGCCCGGCGCGGCGGCGGCAGCGAAGGCGCCTCGCGCGCGGTCACGATCGCGACGCAGCGGATCATGCGGGCACTGGAGGACGCCGATTGCAGCGCGCGCATCCTGACCGCCCCCGAAATCCGCAAGGCCGTCCTCCAGATCACCGCGGGCTACGACCCGCGCGCGCTGACCCACAGCTGGCGCTACGCCGAGATCGGCAACGCGGTCAATATCGGCAGCGCCGTCGATCCCAAACGGCTCGGTTCCGATCTGCTCGCCCAATTGTGGGTCGCGCCTTCGCGCGGCACGACGGTCGCGGTGCGACTACGGCCGGGCAACTCCGCCGAATCGGTGAGTATCGGCGCCGCCTGGCGTCTCACCGCCAGGGAACTGCCGGACCGCGGCAAGCTCGCGGGCATGGTCTCGATGGCGGGACGGCATCGCGACGGGCTGCTCGCTCATCTGCCGCTGGCGGCCCCCGGTGTCGACGACACCGTGCCGATGATCGAATATCCGATCGATGTGCTTTCCGCGCTGCATCTTCCGTCGTCGGGCTGCGGACAGCTGATCGGGTCGGACGAGGAGAATCAGGGTGTCGCGGTCCGGATCGTCGGCACCGGTATCTCCACCGTGTACGTCGCGGGCGAGCTGTATCTGGCCCAGCAGTTGGTCTTCCGCGCGCTCGCGGTCGGCGAACGAATCCTGATCCGCACCGATCGCGCACGCGCCTGGGACAACCTGGTGCAGACCATCGGCAACCCGGAGCGGTTGACCATCGCGGTCGAAACCCACCAGTCCGACGCGGGTTTCACCGCGACGGTGGTGGACGGGGTGCTCGCGCCCGCGCCGCACGCGGGTGTCACGACCATCTACGTCACGGGCGATCCGATGGGCTGGCCCGCGACGCGCCCCGACCTGTCGATCCACCAGCCGGGAGCGATCGGCAACCACGTGGTGCTGCGCACCGGGACGGCGCAGGTCGATCTGACGCTGGTCTCCATCCCGCGCGAGGCCACCTACATCGGACAGCCGCGCGGTCGACGGATCATGCAACCCCAGTGATTTCCACCCCTCGCGGAAGGCGGGCCGGTCAGCCGGGGTACGGGTCGGCCGCTCGCGCGGCTCGCAAAGTGCTCGCCCACCAGGCCAATTGACGCAGCATGCGAGCCGACGCGTCGACCGCCGCGCCGTCGCGGGTCTCACCGACGGCGTCGAAGGCGCGCTTGGCCTGGTGGAAACTCACCGTCTCGCGGACCGACACCATGTGGATCTCGGCCACCACCTGACGTAACTGCTCCACCGCGCGCAACCCGCCCGACAGCCCGCCGTAGGACACGAATCCGATGGGCTTGGCACGCCATTCGTGTTTCGCGGTGTCGAACGCGGTCTTGAGCGAGGCCGGATATCCGTGGTTGTACTCCGAGGTGATCGCGACGAAGGCGTCCGCCGCCGCCAGCCTGGCCCGGAAGGCTTCGACCTGCGGTGATTCGGTGAGGTCCACCGGGAGCGGGGTGTCGATCAGGTCGATGACACCGGTGTCGAAGGCGGAATCCGTACGCACGGTCCGCAGGAACCACTCGGCGACGACCGGGGCGAAACGTTCCGGTCGCACACTGGCGACGATGACTTCGAGCCGTAGCGGAGTGGTCATCTCGCGAGCCTAGTCCCGGGTATCGACGTCGAGGCGATCATCGCGCCGACATCCGCGGGCCGACAGTATTGCCGCACGGAGAACTCACCGCACCCTTGGCGGTCGGGCGGGCACCGAAGGACCAGCGCGGAGTTTCGTCGGGAGTGACCCGCCGCGCGATCTAGGACTCGACGGATTTCACGGTGGACGTGGCGAATTCGGCCAAGCCGGGAACCGGGGCGATGTTCGCGGTGAAATCGATGGCGCGTTTCGCGCGTTCGGGATCACCGACGAAATGCCGGATGTCGGCGAGACGATATTGGCCGGTGACGACGGGCGCCTGACCGCCACAGGCCCGCGACATGGTCGAGGCGACCTGATAGAGGGTGACCGGGTGCCCGGAGGCGATATTCAGGGGGACGAATCCGGGCAGGGCGCGTTCCACGGCGGCGACGGTGGCGGCCGCGGCGTCGTCGACGTGCAGGAAATCCCTGACCTGGCCGCCGTCCTCGAACACGCGCGGAGCACGGCCCGCCGACAGCCCGTCGCGGAAGAGCGCGGGCACCCCGAAATGTGCTCCCGGACCGTAGATCTGGTGATAACGCAGGACCGTGACCGCGTTGCCTGTGGCGAAACCCCAGGACAGCGCGTAGTTCTCCTGCGCGGCCTTACTCGCCGCGCAGAATCCACGTGGACGCGACGGCGCGTCCTCACCGACGGGATCCCAGGTCAGCACCTCACCGGTGCGCGGCGCGCGATGGTCGAACATCCCCCGGTCCAGGTCGGCGCGCAGCCGCACCCCCGGTGAGAACGAACCGCCGTGCACCATGCGGTAGCGGCCCTCGCCGTAGACGTCGACAGAGGACGCCAGCACTAATCGCTTGACCCCGGCGCGGCTCATGGCCGCGAGCAGCACGGCGGTACCGAGATCGTTGTGAGCCGCGAATTCGGCGGGGTTCAGGCCGGATTCGACGAGTCCGCCCGTCTCGGGTGCGCCCGTCATGCCGGTGACCGCCGCCAGATGACAGACCACCTCGACGCCGCGAGCGAGCGTTTCCACGGCCGCGGCGTCACGGATATCGACGCGTGAGACGCCTTCCGGCGGCGCCGCGTCCTTGCCGTGCACGGCGGGATGCATCACATCGATCGCGACGACTTCGTGATCCGCTGCCGCCAGGGCACGCCGCACGTGCGATCCGAGAAATCCGGCCGCACCGGTCACCAGCACTTTCATATCACTATCCCTGTTCGGCTACCGCATCGAGTTCGCGGCGAGCGAACCCGCCGGACTCGCCTCTCACGGTAATTCGAACGGCAGCGATACTCCCGCATGAACACGGCAGCGGTCGCAGGTGTCGGTCCCGGTCACCGCGGAGACCGAACGGCGAATCAGTTCCTTGAACGGCCCGAGGTTGCGTGTGAACTCGGCGAACACCTCGACCGCGTGCACGCCCGAGCCCTCTTCGAGTCCGGCGTCCAGATCGGTCACCAGAGCGACGGCCGCGTAGCACATCTCCAGTTCGCGGGCGAGAACGGCTTCCGGATGCCCGGTCATGTTCACCAGATCCCAGCCCTGCCCGGCGAACCAGCGACTCTCGGCGCGGGTCGAGAAACGCGGACCCTGCACGACGACCATCGTGCCGCCCGCTTTCAGCGGCAGCTGCTCGATCTCGGATTTGATCGCCGCGGAACGCAATTCGTCGCAGTACGGGTCGGCGAAGGACACGTGCACGCCGCCACCGTCGAAATAGGTCTGCGGACGGCCGGAGGTCCGGTCGACGAGTTGATCGGGGACACCCACGGTGCCCGGCCCCCAGTCGGCGCGCAGACTGCCGACCGCGCACGGCGCGAAGATCCGCCGCACCCCCAGCGAGCGCAGCGCCCACATATTGGCCAGGTAGGGCAGGGTATGTGGCGCGTATTCGTGCCGCCTGCCGTGGCGCGGCAGGAATGCCACCGCCCTGCCCTCGACCTCGCCGATCGCGATGGGCGCGCTCGGTGTGCCGTACGGGGTGTCGACGTCGACGTCGGTCGCGTCGTCATCGAAGAAGTCGTAGAAGCCACTGCCGCCGATGACGGCGATCGCGGGCCGGGGAAGCGAACTCATGACTGCGTATTCTCCCGATCACCGAAAAGGCCGACGAAACCGGTACCCGATCCGCGCACCCGCCGCCCCGGTGACGACCCCGATCACGCGATGATGGGACACGCCCACCTGACAACCCGTTCGAACAAATGTACCCTAGGGGGGTATCAACTATCGACGATACCCGGCAGGCAGCGAGGAGAGATTTCGGTGACATCCCCCGAGACGAGCACCACCCAGGATCAGCCCTGCCACGACGAGCACGCGCCGCACGGCTACATCACCGCCAAAGACGACTACCTCAAGCGCCTGCGCCGCATCGAAGGCCAGGCGCGGGGCCTGCAACGGATGGTCGAGGAAGAGAAGTACTGCATCGATATCCTCACCCAGGTCTCGGCCATGACCAAGGCGCTGCAGGCGGTGGCGATGGGGCTGCTCGAAGACCACATCAGTCATTGCGTGGTGGACGCGGCGGTCGCGGGCGGCCCGGAAGCCGAGGCGAAGATCAAAGAGGCCACCGACGCCATTGCCCGGCTGGTGCGCTCCTGAGCGGTCCGTGACGCCCGCGGACGGGCCACCGACCTTCGGAGACCACGTCAGCGCCCCATCGGCAGGATCGCCGCCAGCGTTCGCAGCGCGTCGACGTAGTCCTCGTTCAAGGCCTGGATCGCGACGTGATCGGCGCCCGCGTCCAGATGCGCGACGAGCCCGGCGGCGACCTCGGCCGGTTTGCCGTGCACCGCGAGGACGTCGATCAGGTGATCGCTGCCCGGTTTGGTCACATCTTCCTCGGAGAAACCGAGACGACGCAGATTGCTGACGTAGTTCACCAGCCCCAGGTACATCGGCACCATCTTCCTGGCCACCGCGCGCGCCCGCTCCGCGTCCTCGTCGAGAACCACTTTCTGTTCGGCGACGAGCAGTGAATCAGCGCCGAGCGTCTCGCGGGCGATCCCGGTGTGCTCCGGCGGGACGAGATAGGGCAGCGCGCCCGCGGTCCGATCGCGCGCCAGCCGCAGTACACGCGGTCCGAGCGCGGCCAGCGCCCTGCCCTCCTTCGGCACACCGGCCGCGTCGAGTTCGTCCAGGTAGGCCACGAGCGCGTCGTAGGGTTTCACGGCCTCGGTTCCGTCGGACTCCGGGTGACCGACACCGATGCCGAGCAGGAAACGTCCGGGAAAGCGCTGCTCGATCCGGTGATAGGACTCGGCGACGGCATCGGCCCGTACCGCCCAGATATTCACGATGCTGGTGCCGACGGTCAGCGATTCGGTCGCCTCGAGCAGCGATTCGACCACCGGCAGATCCGCCGGAGGCGAACCGCCGAGCCACAACGCGCCGAACCCCAGTTCTTCGAGCTCCCGCGCCGCCTGCGGGGTGAAATTCCCGTAGTAACGCCACACACCGAATTTCCCGAGATCAACTTTGGTCATGCCGGAGGCAACCCGGTCCGGTGCCGCATCTATTCCGACGACGGCCGATCAGCTGCCGCAGCATCCCGCGTCGCCGGTGGGGACCGTTCGCATCTCCCGCGTCTCGGCATTGCGGGCCGCGAGGTCGGCGTCGGCCGGGTAGTCGACGGCGATCAGGCTGAGACCGTGGGCCGGGGCGACGGTGACAGAACTGGAGCGCTCGGTCTCCTTCAGCAATGCGCCGACCCATTCCGGGGTGCGCCGTCCCTCCCCCGCCGCCAGCACCGCGCCGACGAGACTGCGGACCATCGACCAGCAGAAAGCGTCCGCGCTGACCCGGGCTATGAGCAGATCGCCGTCGCGCTCCCAGTCGAAACGCTGTAATTCGCGCACCGTGGTCGCGCCCTCCCGCCTGCGGCAGAAGGCGGCGAAATTGTGCAGGCCGAGAAGTTTCTCCGACGCCGCGCGCATGGCAGCGAGATCAACGGTGCTCCGGCACGGGACGACCCCGCGCGCCGACAGCGGGTCGGCACCGTAGGGGGCCGTGGTGAGGCGGTAGGCGTAATGCCTGCGAACGGCGGAGAAACGGGCGTCGAATGCGGGCGGGGCGACGCGCGCGTTCTTGATGCGCACATCCTTGGGCAGGAATTTGGCCATCCGGTGCACGAGGGCGGGCCCGTCGAGGGTCGCGGCGGTGTCGAAATGGGCGACCTGACCTTCGGCGTGGACCCCGGCGTCGGTGCGACCCGCGACGGTGAGCTGGACCGGCTCGCGGAACACCTTGCCCAGCGACTCTTCCAGCACGCCCTGCACGGTGCGCAGCCCCGGCTGTTTGGCCCAGCCGATGAAATCCGTTCCGTCGTAGGCGATATCGAGCCGGATACGGGAGACCGCGGGTTCGGGCGCCGCGACGGTGTCCGCGTCGGCGGCCGTCCTCACCGAATCCGACGTATCGGTCGGAACCATCGAATCCTCCACGCTGTCGGCTCGTCCGTCGACGAGAGTCGTTTCGTGCGAAACATACGGCCGGAAAGAGAGCGAGCCCGCCGACCCGAAACGGGTGGCGGGCTCGTTCTGGAACTCCGGCCGGCGTCGAGCGTCCGGATCACTCCCGCGTACGCGAAGAACGATCTCAGGCGTCGGGATCATCCCCGCACAGGCGAGGAATCGACGTCAGTCTGTCTTCTTGTCCTCGGCGGCCTCGTCGGCGGCCGGGGCCTCGACCTCGGCGGTCTCGGCGACAGCCTCGTCGGCTTCGACCTCGACGACCTCGGCAGCCGGGGCGGCCTCGGTCTTCTGCGACGCGGCAACGCGACGGGCACGGTCGGCCTCGTTGGTCACGGTCTTCTCCCGGACCAGCTCGATAACCGCCATCGGCGCGTTGTCACCCTTGCGGGGCAACGTCTTGGTGATGCGGGTGTAGCCGCCCTCACGGCCCTCGAACGAGGGGCCGATCGAGGCGAAGAGCTCGTGCACCACATCTTTGTTGCGGATGACCTTGAGCACCTCGCGACGGTCGGCGAGGGTGCCGGCCTTCGCCTTGGTGACAAGCTTCTCGGCGTAGGGGCGCAGCGCCTTGGCCTTGGACTCGGTGGTCTGGATTCGGCCGTGCTCGAAGAGCGCCGTCGCCAGATTGGCGAAGATCGCCTTCTGGTGCGACGACGACCCGCCGAAGCGAGCACCCTTCTTGGGCTTGGGCATGAGTTGTTCTCCTTGTGTGAGGCCGAACCGGGGCGCCTACCCCAGTGGCCTAAAGCTGTTCGGTCTCGGCGTAGTCCTGCTCGCCACCGTCGGTGTCGGTGAACGTGCCGCTGTCGCTCCACGTTCCGGTGCTCGCGTCGTAACCCACCACGGAGGACGGGTCGAACGACGCCGGGCTGTCCTTGAGCGAGAGGCCGAGCGCGTGCAGCTTGACCTTGACCTCGTCGATGGACTTCTGGCCGAAGTTACGGATGTCGAGCAGATCCGACTCGGTGCGGGCGACGAGCTCGCCCACCGTGTGCACACCCTCGCGCTTGAGGCAGTTGTAGGAACGGACGGTGAGGTCCAGATCCTCGATCGGCAGACCGAACGAGGCGATGTGATCCGCCTCGGCCGGCGAGGGGCCGATCTCGATACCTTCGGCTTCGACGTTCAGTTCGCGGGCCAGGCCGAAGAGTTCGACCAGGGTCTTGCCCGCCGAGGCGAGCGCGTCCCGCGCGCTGATGGAGTTCTTGGTCTCCACGTCGAGGATGAGACGGTCGAAGTCGGTGCGCTGCTCGACACGGGTGGCCTCGACCTTGTAGGTCACCTTGAGCACCGGGGAGTAGATCGAATCCACCGGAATCCGGCCGATTTCCGCGCCGGACGCCTTGTTCTGCACCGCCGGGACGTAACCGCGACCGCGCTCGACGACGAGCTCGATCTCCAGCTTGCCCTTGTCGTTCAGGGTGGCGATATGCATATCCGGGTTGTGCACGACAACACCCGCGGGCGGCACGATGTCACCGGCGGTGACGGTGCCGGGGCCCTGCTTGCGCACGTACATCGTGACCGGCTCGTCCTCTTCCGAGGACACGACCAGACCCTTGAGGTTCAGGATGATGTCGGTGACATCTTCCTTCACGCCCGGGACGGTGGTGAACTCGTGCAGAACGCCGTCGATACGAATGCTCGTGACCGCGGCCCCCGGAATCGAGGACAGCAGGGTACGCCGAAGCGAGTTGCCGAGCGTGTAACCGAAGCCGGGCTCGAGAGGTTCGATGGTGAACTTCGAACGGTTCTCGGCGACGACCTCTTCGGTCAACGTCGGACGCTGGGAAATCAGCATGTGGATCATCCTCCTGTACGGGCGCCCACTATTTGACGCCCACGTTGTGGGATTTTCCCTCCCCTCCACCAGGGTGGCGGGGAGGGACAGCAGCGCGAAAGCTGTTTACTTCGAGTAGTACTCGACGATCAGCTGTTCCTGCAGCGGCACATCGATCTGGGCGCGCTCGGGGACCTGGTGCACCAGGATCCGCAGACGACCGGGGATCACCTGGAGCCAACCCGGAACCGGGCGGTCGCCGACGGTCTCGCGAGCCACCTGGAACGGCAGCGTGCCGAGCGACTTCTCCTTGACATCGATGATGTCGTACTGGGTCACCTGGAAGCTGGGGACGTTCACGCTGCGGTTGTTCACCGTGAAGTGACCGTGGCTGACCAGCTGACGCGCCTGACGACGGGTACGGGCCAGACCGGAGCGGTACACGACGTTGTCGAGACGGGTCTCGAGCAGACGGAGCAGGTTGTCACCGGTCTTGCCCTTGAGGCGGTTGGCCTCTTCGTAGTACCGGCGGAACTGCTTCTCCATGACGCCGTAGGAGAAGCGAGCCTTCTGCTTCTCCTGCAACTGGAGCAGGTACTCGCTCTCCTTGATCCGCGCGCGGCCGTGCTGGCCGGGCGGGTAGGGGCGACGCTCGAACGCCTGGTCGCCTCCGACGAGGTCGACACGCAGACGACGCGATTTGCGGGTGATGGGGCCTGTATAACGAGCCATTTTTCGCTATTCCTTTCCCGCTAGACGCGACGCCGCTTGGGCGGACGGCAGCCGTTGTGCGGCTGCGGGGTGACATCGGAGATCGTGCCCACCTCGAGGCCCGCGGCCTGCAGCGAACGGATCGCGGTCTCGCGGCCCGAACCCGGGCCCTTCACGAAGACGTCGACCTTCTTGACACCGTTCTCCTGCGCCTTGCGGGCAGCGTTCTCGGCGGCGAGCTGCGCGGCGAACGGGGTCGACTTGCGCGAACCCTTGAAGCCGACGTGGCCCGAGGACGCCCACGAGATGACGTTGCCGCTCGGGTCGGTGATCGACACGATCGTGTTGTTGAACGTGCTCTTGATATGCGCGTGGCCGTGCGGGACGTTCTTCTTTTCCCTGCGACGCGACTTCTGGGTCTTCTTGGGGCCGGAAGCCCTGCTCTTCGGAGGCATGCGCTATCCCTACTTCTTCTTGCCTGCGACGGTGCGCTTCGGGCCCTTGCGGGTGCGCGCATTGGTCTTGGTCCGCTGGCCGCGAACGGGCAGGCCACGACGGTGACGCAGGCCCTGGTAGCAGCCGATCTCGATCTTGCGACGGATGTCGGCCTGCACCTCGCGGCGCAGGTCACCCTCGACCTTGAGAGACGAACGCTCGATGTAGTCACGCAGCTGCGTGACCTGCTCGTCGCTGAGGTCCTTGGAACGCAGATCCGGGCTGATGCCGGTAGCGTCCAGGATCTCCTTCGACCGGGTGCGGCCGATGCCGAAAATGTAGGTCAGCGCGATCTCCATGCGCTTTTCGCGCGGGAGATCTACGCCCATGAGACGTGCCATGGTGGCAGTTCCTTAATGTTGCGGAGGTCTGCTCCCTGTCCGTTCCCCTCGTCTTGGCGGGGCACCGGCCTCCGTACCGGTGGTTGGCACGCACGCCTCGGGGGTGAACCCGAATAACCGCAGCGTGCGGCTGGAGCTGGGAGTTCTTCTTGCCAATCCGAACTGCGTTCGGTGCTCGGCTAGGTGACCGGCCGGGGTTTCCCCCGGCGGGGATCAGCCCTGGCGCTGCTTGTGACGCAGGTTGTCGCAGATCACCATGACCCGACCGTGACGGCGGATCACCTTGCACTTCTCGCAGATCTTCTTGACGCTCGGCTGAACCTTCACGTCCGTCCAATCTTCTTGTGGTTCACACGGGTGTGAACACAGTTTTTCCCCAGCCGACGACTGGGGAAGTCTGTGGTGACGGACTCGCGCCCGTCGATTCGATCGCGCCGGAGCGCGGTCACTTGTACCGGTAGACGATCCGGCCGCGGGACAGGTCGTAGGGCGACAGCTCGACGACCACCCGGTCCTCGGGAAGGATACGAATGTAGTGCTGCCGCATCTTTCCGCTGATGTGCGCGAGAACTTTGTGTCCGTTCTCGAGCTCGATCCGGAACATCGCATTGGGCAGCGGCTCGACAACTCGACCCTCGACCTCGATGGCCCCGTCTTTCTTCGCCATGTCCTCCGCGATCCCGGTTCACCGAACGGCAGTGCCGCTCGAACCTGGTTTGATTGCCTGGGTGTCTGTTCCCATGGATCCGTGTCACCGAGCAATTCGGAACCGATTTGCCGATAACGGGGCATGCGAACAGGTGGGCGCATAGGTGCACCGCCGCTCCAGCTTACCGGTACGCTGCGTATCCGGCAAAAACGCCCCGGCCAGGCGCGTGGGAATTCGCTGTCGACGATCACGGGACGGGGGATCCCGAACCTCCGCGCGGGGTCCGGACGTTCCGGACGGGCCGGGCTCTCCTGGACACATAGGACCTGCTTCGGTCGCGTAAACTCACCCCCGTCGAGATCCGGTCGAACAGATCCCAGGGGGATGTCGTGAGCCAGCGCAGTGGGCCGTCCGTGCACGCAGCGCCGTCGACAACGGACAGACCGCGCGGCACCGCGTTTCCCGGGCGGCGCCGGACTGCCGGACCCGCGTCCCCGCGGCGCGTAAACACCGCGCGGGCGGGTACATTCGTCACCGAAAGCGGTGCGCCCGTCGCGGGCGCCCGGCCGGAACGCGGGTACGGATCGAATCTACAGCGGGGTGGCGTGTGAGTCGTAACGACGACGGCCTGCCCATGCTGCCGCCGTGGCTCTCCGAAAGCGATGTCGGCGGCTATGAGGCCCCCGTGCAGAACCTCCCGACCGAGGATGTCATCGATGACGGTCCGCGCCGTCGACGCGGACGATCGGCCGCCCCGGACGGCGGACGCCAGGATCCCAACGCGACACCGGGCCGCAAGGACAAGAAGCGCCGTTTCTTCGGTGGCCGCGACAGGGACGAACGATCCGGGTACGACGAACAGGATTCCGCCGAGGAAGAGGGCCGTACCGGCCCCGATACCCGGCAGCGGGACGGCGGCTCGTGGTCCCAGGAACCGGAACCACCCGCGCAACCCGATCCGCGCACCGGCGAGCAGTCGAGTCCGGGTGATCCCCGGTTCGAACAGCCGCGCCCGCCGTCACCGCGGTACGCCCCCGACCCCGCGTACCAGCCGCGGCCGGAACCGTCGACCGGTTACGGCGGTTCGGAACCGCCGCCCCTCCCCCGATACGACAGCGGTCTGCCGACACGCCACCCCGGCAACCCCTCCGCGGGTTTCCAGCCACTCGGCCCGACCGACCCGCAGTCCGATCCGAACCCGCCCGGTTCCGAAGCGGCGACGACCAGGTACCAGCGTCCGCTGCCCGACCCGCCCGCCGAGCGTCCCCGCACATCGGGCGATACCGGTGGATCGACGCCCGGGCTGCCGCCACTGCCGGTGCCGCCGCCCACAGCGCAGCGGCCGCCACTGCCCGACGCACCGCGATCGGACGCACGGCTGCCCATTCCCGACGCGCCGTCGACGGGCGAGCGCCCGCCGGTCGCCGAGACGCCGCTGTCCGCGCAGCGTCCACCGGCTTCCGATTCATGGCCGACCGCCCAACGACCACCGCTACACGAGGCACCGTCACCAACTCGGGGGCCGAGTCCCGACGCGCTGTCGACTCCCCCGCGGCCATCGATTCCCGAGGCGCCGCCTCAGGCGCCCGCTCCCGCCGCACCCCTGAACGCCCAACGACCGCCGCTTCCCGAGGCACCCTCATCAGTTCAGGGGCCGACTCCCGAGGCACCGTCGACACCCCAGCGGCCATCCATTCCCCAGGCGCCGTCGACAGGTCAGGTACCGCCCGACGCACCGCGGAACGCCCGACGATCCCCGATCCCCGATCCGCCTGCGACAGGCCAGCAGCCACCGGCAGGGCCGCCGAACGCGGGGCGCGAATCCGTTTCTGAGGTACGACGAGTTCCCGTCGCGCCGCCGAGTGACCAAGGCCAGCCCATTTCGGAGGTGCCGCAGGCCGCTCCTCAGCGACCGCCGCTGCCGGGGCCGCCGCCCACCGAATTCGGGGAGCGGCGGGGCGAATCCTCCGACAGTGGCGCCGCACCCGATACGGGGGCGGCGAGCGTGGAAACCCCCGCGGCCGTCGAGCGCGCCGCAAGCGAACTCGATGGTCCCCCACCGTGGTTGACCCCGCCCCGCGAAGGGCATGGTGCGGCGGAGGATTCGACCGGCACGCCGGGCACCGCGACCGGACCCGCCGACGCGCGCGGTCCCGTGGCGACGCCACCCGCGTCGGAGGCTCCCGCTTGGCTCGCACCGCCCGCGAGCACCTCTGCCGAACGCTCCGAACGTCCCTCGCCTCAGGGTGAATTCGGCCAGGGGGAACAGGGCCAGGAGGCGCGGTACGGGCAGCCCGGCGAACGTCCCGGGTACGGACCGAATCCCACGTACGGCGACACGTCGTCGAACAGCGGTTCCACCGGCGAACAGCGACGACCCGAAACGCCGTACCCGTATGGCGATCGGGGCCCCGCGACCGGGCCGAACTTCGCCGCGCCGCCGTCCGCACCGGGTGACGATCGCGCCACCGGACACGGATCTCCGACTCTCCCGCAGGGTGTCACCGAACCGGCAAGCGACCAGAACGCACACCCCGGATTCAACGCCCCGCACGGATACGGACCGGGTACCCAGGGACCGCCCTCGGCCGGCAGGCCGCCGATCCCGGACTCGGCGTCGAGCGCCGTCGAGGAAGCCGCGAATGCGCGTGGCCGCCATCGTCTCTCACCGCCCGAAGGTGTCGGCGGCGGGACCGATCACCGCGCACCGGTCAGCGATCAGCCCTCCCCCGGCATGGTCGGCCGCGACCCGAACGTCTTCGCGCAACAGCCCGCCGACCCTCGGGCCCCCGGCTGGCAGCAGCCGGTCGCGCAACCTCCGGCCGGTTACGCGAACGCGGCACCGGCCGGTTACGCGAACGCCCCCGCCACACCGGACCCGAACGCGTTCCGCCCGGCCCAGGAGGGGCAGGCCGCGCCACCGTACGGACCGGGCAACCAGTTCCAGCAGGGCGGCGCACCCGCTCCCCCGCAGCAGCCGGATATGAATGCCCCGCAGTGGAATACCGGTGGCGGTGGATCGAGTTGGGGACAGGCGCAGCCTCCGACGGGTCCGCACGGACAAGGTCCGTCACTGGACGATGTGCCGCTGCGGCGGGCCAAACGCGCGACGGGCGGCGGATGGCGCAAGGCCGTGCACCACATGTCCGGCGGCGCGATCAACCCCGGTATGTCCGCGGAGGAACTGCGCCTCCAGGAGTTGGTGGCACGGATCAGGCAGCCGGTCCGCGGCGATTACCGCATCGCGGTGCTGTCGTTGAAGGGTGGCGTCGGCAAAACGACGACCACCATGGGCCTCGGCTCGATCTTCGCGTCCATCCGCGGTGACCGGGTGATCGCGGTGGACGCCAACCCCGACTTCGGCACGCTCTCACAGCGGGTGTCGCTCCAGACCCGGTCCACCGTGCGCGACCTGCTGCTCGATCCATCGATCGAACGCTATTCCGATGTGCGCAGACATACCTCGCAGGCGACGAGCCGCCTGGAGGTGCTGGCCAGCGAACGGGATCCGGCGGCGTCGGAATCGTTCAACGACGAGGAATACCGGGCCGTCACCCGGATTCTGCAACGCTTCTACAACGTCATCCTGACCGACTGCGGCACCGGCCTCATGCATTCGGCCATGACGGGCGTGCTCGATCTGGCGCATTCGCTGGTGCTGGTCTCGTCCGCGGCGATCGACGGCGCGCGCAGCGCGGCGGCCACGCTGGACTGGCTGTCGCTGCACGGCCACGATCATCTGGTGCGCAATGCCGTCGTCGTCATCAATCTGCCGCGCGAGGGGTCGCCGAATGTCGGGGTGCAGCAGCTGCGCGAATACTTCCTCTCGCGCTGCCGCGCCGTCCACATCATCCCGTACGACCAGCACCTGTCCGAGGGCGCGGAGATCGATCTGCATCGGCTGAGCAAACAGGCCAAACGCGCCTACGTGGAATTGTCGGCGACCGTCGCGGACGAGTTCGGCGTGGATCACCGCCGGTATCACTGACGTTCGGGTCGCCGTAGGCGGCACCGGACGGTCACCAGGCAGGCAGCCGCCTGCGACCCGCGAGCACGTCGTGCACGAGATCGTCGTAGCCGTCCGCGAGTTCGGCCAGGTGGTACCACGCCGCGTGCAACTGCTCGTCGTTCGCGTCGAGCGTCTCCAAGGCGTGGTGCGCGCGCACCGCGGACTGGGCGAGACGGTCGATCACCGCGCCGACGGTTTCGGTGTGCAAGGTGGCGCCGAGCCGATGCTGCGGTACCGCACGTAGCACCCAGTCGTCGATGGCCATCACCAATTCACCTCGGCGACAGTCGTTCTCGGAGATGGTGGCGGGATCGGAATCCACCGAACCACCGCGACCGACCCACCGGCGCTCGTGCAGCACCGCCAGATCACGCGCGAACCATAGCAGCGGGCCACCGACCACACGGTGGCCGCGGCACGCCCTCACTAGTACACCCGAAGACGGCAGTACGCCGAATGTCCCCGACTGCGCTGCCGGGTCGACACATCGCGATGCCTCGGGAACCGCTATCACGACCGTAGATGAATCCGAACCTGCCACGTTGCCTCGCCGTTCATAGCCGCACAACACCGGATCAGGACGTTCTCACAGTAAACCTCTGCCGGGACCTGTCAAGCACTACACGGACCCGTTAGCCCATTGTAATCAGTGCCGTTCTCCCGCGTGTGAGCTTTGCCCAGTGAACTCACAGCACACGCTAAAGCGGTGGCAGGTGCGCGATCTGCACCATCTCCTGTCCTCGCGAACGCGATACCAGGACACCACGGCCCGGCGGCAACTTGGTCGGGCGCACATCGCCGATCAACTTTCCCTCGTC
Organism: Nocardia sp. NBC_01377; assembly: GCF_045040005.1. Taxonomy (NCBI): domain Bacteria; kingdom Bacillati; phylum Actinomycetota; class Actinomycetes; order Mycobacteriales; family Nocardiaceae; genus Nocardia; species Nocardia sp. NBC_01377. The sequence goes on along the minus strand of NZ_CP109566.1, from coordinate 8,583,559 downwards.
ACGTGGCCCGCTCATGATCAGGGTGTCGACGGACATGTTCTTCAAAGTGCCGAGTACGCCGTCGAACAACGCCCGTGACACACCGCCGATACGCCGTGTGATGATCAGGTGCAGGCCGACGTCGCGCGCCTGCGGCAGGTATTCCACCAATGGCAGCAGCGGGTTGACGCCCGTCGCGACCATGTCGTAGTCGTCGACCACGAGATAGATCTCCGGGCCGGTCCACCAACTGCGCTCGCGCAACTGCCGCGGGGTGATGTCGGAGCCGGGGATGCGCTGGGACATGTACTTGGCCAGGCCGTTCAACATCGTCCCCGAGGTCTGCGACGAGGTGGAGTAGCCGGCCAGATGATCGTCGTCGACCAGGCCGAGCATGGAGCGCCGGTAGTCGATCAGGATGACCTTGGCCTGCTCCGGTGTCGAGTTCGCGACGACCCCCATGACGATATTGCGCAGCAGGGTGGTCTTGCCGCACTCGATGTCGGCGAAGGCCATGAAATGCGGCTCCGTGCCGAAATCTATGGTCCAGGGCTGCAATTCGCTCTCACCGAGGCCGACGACGACCTTGGTCGGACCGGTTTCGACATCACGCTCGGCCGCGATCGACAGCACATCGTCCCGGCCGATCTCCAGCGGGAGCATGCGCACCTCGGGCGCGCGGCGAACGCCGTACATCCGCACGAGTTCCTTCTTGGCCAAGGCGACGCCGTCCGCGACGGTCGAGGCGTCGGCGCTGGAATCCAAGCGCGGCAACGCGATCAGCATATGCAGTTGCTCGGGTGTCAGACCGCGACCCGGCCTGCCCATCGGCACCAGGGCGGCGGTGCGCCTTCCCATCTCGGAATCGGACGGGTCGCCGAGACGCAATTCGAGGCGGGTGGCGATCTGGTCCTTGATGGCCGGGCGGATCTCACCCCACCTCGAAGCGGTCAGGATCAGGTGGATGCCGTAGGACAGGCCCTGCGCCGCGATCGCGTTGACCTGCGGTTCCAGCACATCGAATTCCTCACGGACGGTGGCCCACCCGTCGATCACGAGGAAGACGTCACCGAATTGATCGGCGGCGAGTGGGTCGCGCGCCGGATCCGCGGTCGTGCCGTTGATCATCCTGGCCTCGAAGGCCGAGAACTTGCGCCTGCGGAACTCGATCATGGACTCGATGCCGAGTTCGGTGAAACGCTCCTCACGCTGGCGCAGCAGGGTGGTCAGCTCGGCGAGAGTGCGGCGCACCCTGTCGCTGTCCAATCGACCGGCGACCGAACCGACGTGCGGGATACCGGCCAGACCAGCGAGGCTGCCGCCGCCGAAATCCAAGCAGTAGAACTGCACCTGTTCGGGTGTGTGCGTCGCGGCCGCGGCCATCACGAGGGTGCGCACCGTCGTCGACTTGCCCGACTGGGGTCCGCCGACGATCGCGACATTGCCCGCGGCACCGGCCAATTGGACGGTGAGCACATCGCGGCGCTGCTCATAGGGTTTGTCGATGATGCCGATCGGCATCCACAGCTGTCCGTGCCGGTTCACCGGCGAACGCCAATCCGGTTCCGGCAGCAGCATATCCACACTCGGCGAGTCGTCGAGCGGCGGCAGCCACACCTCGTGCGCGGGGCGGCCGTGTCCGGTCAGCCGTTTCACGACGACTTCGAGCAAGGTGTCCGGCAGACCCTCCTCGCCCGGTGACGGTGGGAGCGGTGGCAGTTCGGGTAGCCCGGAACGCGTGGTGGGCGCGGCCGCGGCGGTGTTCGATATCTCGACGGGGGCCGCGGTGAACGGGGTCAACCGCTGACCGCCGACCATCCGTCCGCCCACCTCGGTGGTGCCGCTCGGCGAGACGTAGGAACCGGAGACGTAGGTCGCGTTGAACCGCAACGGATCGTCGGCGTCGCTCTTGAGATAGCCCGAACCCGGTACGCCCGGCAGGTGATAGGCGTCGGTGATACCGAGCACGGCGCGTGATTCGTTGGCGGAGAACGTGCGCAAGCCGATGCGATAGGACAGGTGCGAGTCCAGCCCGCGCAGTTTGTTCTCCTCCAGGCGCTGCGAGGCGAGCAGCAGGTGCACGTGCAGCGAGCGGCCGAGCCGCCCGATCATCACGAAGAGGTCGGCGAAATCCGGTTTCTGCGAGAGCAGTTCGGAGAATTCGTCCACCACGACGAACAGCGCGGGCAACGGGTCGAGCGCCGAACCCGCCGCACGGGCCTTCTCGTAGTCGGTCACATTGGCGAAATTGCCCGCCGAACGGAGCAGTTCCTGGCGACGGTTCATCTCACCGGCCAGCGCGTCCTTCATGCGATCGACCATCGAGAGTTCTTCCTCGAGGTTGGTGATCACCGCCGCGACGTGCGGCAACGGCTCCAGACCGAGGAAGGTCGCACCGCCCTTGAAGTCGACCAGCACCAGATTCAGGGAATCCGGCGAGTGCGTGGCGACCATCGACAGCACGAGGGTGCGCAAGAACTCCGACTTGCCGGAACCGGTCGCGCCGATGCACAACCCGTGCGGGCCCATGCCGTTCTCCGCGGACTCCTTGATATCGATCTCGACGGGTGTGCCGTCGGGCGTCACTCCGATCGGAACCCGGAGTCGCTCGCGTGCGGTTCGCGGGCGCCACACCTTCGTCGGATCGATCTGCGCGGCGTCGGAGATCTTGAGCAGCGCCATCAGCCCCGGATCGGCGCGCATATCGTCACCGAGACTGACGATCTGGGCCGCGGTGGCGAGTCGATAGCGGGCCAGGTCACGGGCGAAGGATGCCGATTCGGCGATACTCACCTCGTCCGCGTGCGCGAATCTGTCCACGCCGGTGGCGCTCTTGGCGCTCACCTCCCCCTTCGCGACAACCAATTGCAGACCGCGGCGCACCGCCAATCCGTTCTCCGGCACGCTGAGATCCAGCACGGTGACCCCGTCGAGCCCGGATTCACTGACCAGCCGTTCGGTGCCGTTGACGTAACCGTCGTCGATGACGACCACCAGGTGCAGACGCCCCTGCACGGGTTGGGGATTGCGCATGAAACGGCCGCGTTCGAGCAGTTCGTCGTTCAACGCGGTCTCCAGCTCACCGAGCGAGCCGTACATCATCCGGGCCGAGCCGATGCCGTCACGCACGACCGGATGTTGCAGGTGCGGTAGCCATTTCAGCCACGCCCAGTTCGGTGCGTCGGGATCGGCGCATACCACGGCGACCGCGACGTGGTCGGGCCCGTGGAAAGCGGTGAGTTCCATCAGCATCGAACGCACCAGGGTGCGCGCCTGCTCCGGATCGCCGCCGACGTTGATCGCCGGGAACGCGCGCAACGAGACCGCGGTCGGCAACTCGTGCACCACCGAATGCGTGCGAACGAACCGGCGCAACGCCACGGTCGAGACCGGCTCCAGATCCTCCAGCGGCCCGGTCTCGGGACGCGCGAGCTTCGTCGCCAAGCGGTGACTGCCGATACCCACCCTGATGTGTCCGAAATCCGGGTCGGTCGGCCTGCGCTCCCACATGCGTCTGGTGCCGATGACCGAGACCAGATCACGCGGCTCGGGATGACTCCAGCGCAGCGATTCGAGTTGTTTGCCGCCTGTCCTGCGGACGTCCTTGCGCATCTGGTCCAGGTAGCGGAAGTAGTCCTTGCGTTCCTCGTTGAGTTCGGGCGCGCTCTTGGAGGCACCGCCCCGATAGCCCATCATCATGCCGACCATCGACATGAGCATCATCATCGGGAACATCATCATCATGGGGTTGGCCAGCAGATTTCGACCCATCATGGCCATCATCGCGATCATGCCGACGACGGCGACGACCATCACCACCGGCATCAGTTTCATCAGCAGTGGCGCGGGCAGCGGCCGGGGGATCTCCGGCGGCGGGCTCAACGTGACTTCGCCGCCGGGTGCTCGCGGCGGCGCGATGCGCGGGCGACGAACGAAACCTTCGGTAACCATGCGCTATCCCCCAGTGGGTTCGCGGTCGAGACGGTCGAGATCGTCGAGATCGTCGAGATCGTCGAGATCGAGTTCACGGCGCGCGCGGAACGGAATCGACAGCGCCGCACCGATACCGAGAACCGCGAGGCTGACGATCGAACCGATGACCGCGATGCGGCGCGGCAGCGGGTCGGGACCTGGCGGCCTGGACGGCTCGGCCATCACCCGTGGCGAGTCCGCGCCGACCGAGACCGGCTGGTCGGGCAGTTCGGCGGTCAGCGCGGCCACCGGATCGATCAGGCCGTGCCCCAGGGAGTCGTCACGTCCCGTACCCGGCGCATGCGCGGTACGGATCACCCGTTCGACGACCTGTGCGGCGGTGAGTTGGGGAAACCGGGACCGGACCAGGGCGACCACGCCGGAGACGTAGGGCGCGGCGAAGCTGGTGCCCTCGATCGGGCTGATGCCGTCGCTGGTCTGCACGCCGTCGACCAGACCGGTGCCGCCCGGTTTGCTGTCCAGGGAGACGATCCGGCGGCCGATCGCGGCGGCGCGCACCCACGGACCGTGCAGCGACAGTTCCGAGACCATGCCGTTCGGGTCGATGGAGGCGACGGAGAGCACGTACGGGTCGAACCACGCGGGACTGACCACCGTCTGCACCGCCGACCAGCCCGGCCGGTCGTTCTGGTTCTTGCACGCCCCTTCGGAATGCACATTGCCCGCGGCCGCCACCACGACGACGTTGCGGTCGAACGCGTACTTCACCGCCGCGCCGAGGGCGCCGTCCTGGGGTGCGGCGCCCGCCGTCGAACACGCCACCTCGGAGATGTTGATGACGGTGGCCCCCATGTCCACGGCGCGCACGACCGCGCCCGCCAGGGTGAGGACATTGCCGTAGCCGGAGGTGGTGATGGCGCCCGGTTGCTCGCCCGCGCGGCGATCGGCGGCCTCGTAGGCCAGGCTGAGTTGGCGGATCGCGAGAATCTCCGCGGCGGGCGCGACACCGGTGAAGGCGTCGCCGCTGCTCGGCGCGGCGGCGATGATGCCCGCGACCAGGGTGCCGTGGCCGTCGCAGTCCACGGTGCCGTCGGTGTCGGAGACGTAGTCACCGCCCGGCTGGAGGGTGGGCAGACGCGGATGACGGTTCACGCCGGTATCGATGACCGCCACCCGCTGGCCCGCGCCGCGGCTGAACTCCCAGGCCGTCGGCAGATCGAGAACAGCTTGCGCCAGCGGCGGTTCCACCGGCGGGCCACCGGTGAGCAGGGGTTCGGCGCAGACCGATCGCTGTTCGGTCGGCTCCAGCGGCGCGGGCCTGCCGCTGATGGCCAGCGCGGCGCCGAGCGCGCCGTTGTCGACGGCGGGTGGACCGATCGCCGCGGCGGGAACCGGAACGCCGAACGTCGCGGCGCCGAGCAGCGCCGCGACGCCCGCCGTCACGGCGCAACGGCCCAGCCGCCCGGTCATAGGTTCAGGTTCCTCGCCATCGCGTAGATGCCGAGCAGCCACAGCGCGAGCGGGATGACCGCGCAGATCAGCAAATACTCGACGATCTCGCCGACACGCCTGACGACCGGAGTGATCTCGATATGGGGACCGATCACGCCGAACGCGACGGCGGCGGCGGCGAGTACCAACAGCAGGCCGCCCGAGAGCAGCCACATTCCGGAGTGACCGAAGGCCAGCATGGTGAGCAGCCCCGCGAGCACACCCGTCCCAGCGACGATCAACGTGCCCGCCTGCACGAGATCGGCGTAGGACCGCCCGCGCAGGCAGAGCACGATCGCGCTGATCACCGCCAATGTCAGGCTCTGCCAGCGCAGTTGGCCCAGCGCGTCGGCGGTGCCGAGCGCACCGGCGCAGGCGACGATCGCGCTGCCGATCACCAGACCCGACTGGTACTGGTTGGCGGTACTCGCTCGTCGACCGAGTCCGGCTGCCGACGGCAGGGTCGTCGCGCCGATCGCGCCGATTCCCTCGATGGTCGGGCGCTGTTCGTGATCGGCGGGGTCGATCGCCGCACCGGCGGTGGGCACCGGCGGCACCGGCAGGCGCGCGGCGACGGCGGCGAGCCGGGGAATCATCGACAGCAGAATGATCGCGCCGACCAGCAGCCCGACCGCGATCCTCGGCAGCGCGGGCTCCCACACCATCCGCACCAGCGCCGCGATACCGCCGAACAGCGTGAGCGTCACCGCGGCCGCGCACAGTGTCGCGCCGACACCGACGGCCCGGTACGACCCGACGGCGATCACCAGGCTCACCGCGCAGCCGAGCATCAGATGCGGACTGCCCAGCTCGCCGGGCACGAAAAGCGCTGCGCCACCGAAGAACAGCAGCAGAGCGGTCAGCGACAGCCACAGCGCGCTCAGGCCGTCTCCGTATCTGCGCGCCGCGACGATCGCGGCGACGGCCGCGGCGATACCGGCACCGGTCGCGGGGAAGGCCGCGGCAATACCGGCACCGTCGGATCGGCCGAGCGCGAACAGGATCAGCGCGATCAGCGCGATCGTCACGCAGGCGGCCAAGCCGGTCCAGCGCGCCGACCTCGGTGACCAACTGTGGTGATCCTCGGCCGTCAGCCGTGACACCGCGTCGATGACGTCGTCGAACAGCGCGGGCGACTCCTTGGCCGTCACCGACCGCAGCACCAGCAGTTCGCCGTCGTATACCTCGGCCTCGGTGAGGGTTCGGCTCGGCGGGATGGCGTCGCGACCGAGTCTGGCCAATGTCCAATGTTTGGTCTCGAGCGGCGCCCCGCCGTCGTCGATGTCCACCGGATCCGGGTTGCGGGATTCGATCAGTCGTACGAGATCGGACATGAACGAAGCGATCGGCACGGTCGCTGGCAGTCCGATATCCATCTGCGTATTGCCGCCGATCACGGATACGCGACACAGTTCGGGTTCAGCGGCTACCGCGCCGCTGCTCGGCGATTCGGTCAATTGCGCGAAGACCTCGGTTCCCTGGCGAACATTCCCGACCAACACTCGATCCGGGCCCCCGCGCCGTTCCCCGCTGCCGCGCGAGCGGTGCGATTCGCGGGGTGCGGCGGACCGACAGCCAAATCTAATGCATCGAACAGACATACAGCACGCCAACGGTACACTGACTCAAATATGAACGCAGGCAATATCACTGGTGAACAACTCGGAGACCGGTTCCGATGAGCGGTAACAGGCAGGCACAGCGCGCGTTCGACGCGGGCGTGCTCTCGTTGGGGCTGCCGATCGATGGTCAGGAATCGACCCGCGACCTCGAATACGCGAAGTTGGCGTTCCAACGTGCCACCGAATGGGATCCGACGATGTGCGACGCGTGGCTCGGACGCGCCGCCGCGGGCGAGTTGACCGCCGAGGTATTGCACAACCTGCACAAGACCAGCACGACAACCCTTTTCCGCGAGCAGCGTCGCCTCGGACTTCCGTCACGCGCGCTGTCGGGCCGCTTCGTCTCCGGTCTGTACATCGACTACCCGTTGGCGAGTTACACCGAGATCTGGCTGGCCATGGCCGCGCAGCTCATCTCGGAGCGGGAATACGACGACGCCGAGAAGGTACTCGACGAACTCGCCGAACACCGTCGGCGCCGGGTCTCCCCGGACGAACGGGTCGCCGACGATCGGATCAGCGCCTACATCCGCGGTGTACTGCATTTCAATACGCAGCGCTGGCCCGATGTGATGGCCGTGCTCACCGGTTCCGCCGAGTGGGACGATCCGTACCTGGCGGCGGGCGCGCACGTGATGGTCGGAACCGCGTGCGCCCAACTCGGATTGTTCGGCGAGGCCATCCGCCGTATGGAACAGGCCGAGGCGGGTCCGATCCCGGCGGCGCACAACACGGCGATGTTCTGCCGCGGCCTGTGCCTGCGCGAGACCGGCGAGGAGGACAAGGCCCAGGCGCTGTTCGAGAAGGTCTATTCGCAGGCGCCGGATTTCGCGGCCAATATCGCCGCCATGCGCGATCGCACCTATCGCCTCACGGTGAGTACGGCGGAGTCGATCGACGCACGCACCGACAAGTGGGATCCCGCCTCGGCGCCGTCGGCCGAACAGATGCGCAGTGCCGACACCGAGGACCGCGCCAAACGCATCCTGTCCCAGGCGCGGGCCGAACTCGACCGCCAGATCGGCTTGGAGGCGGTGAAGACCCAAGTCGCCAAGTTGCAGGCCACCGCGCAGCTGGCGAAAATCCGGGCTGAGAAGGGTATGGCCAGCGTGCCGCGCGGAAACCACCTCGCCTTCACCGGCCCGCCCGGCACCGGCAAGACCACCATCGCCCGGGTGGTCGCCAAGATCTATTGCGGTGTCGGCCTGTTGAAGACCGACAAGGTCATCGAGGCCAAACGGATGGATTTCGTCGGCCAGCACCTCGGGAGCACAGCGATCAAGACGGACAAGCTGATCGATACCGCGATGGACGGGGTGCTGTTCATCGATGAGGCGTACACGCTGATCCAGACCGGTCTGTCCGGCGGCGACGCGTTCGGACGCGAAGCGGTCGACACACTGCTGGCGAGAATCGAGAACGACCGGGACCGGCTGGTCGTGATCATCGCCGGATACGACGGCGAGATCGATCGGTTGCTGGCCGCCAACGACGGTCTGGCCTCCCGTTTCGCCAAACGTCTACAGTTCCCTTCCTATACGGCGCCCGAACTCGGACAGATCGCCGAACTCATCGCGAGCACAAGGGATTCGGAGCTCTCCGAGGAGGCGAGCGCACTGCTCGAGGCGGCCTGCGAAAGGCTCTACAACTCCGAACGGGTCGACCAGAACGGGCAGCCGAGGCGCGGTATCGACCTGGCGGGCAACGGCCGCTTCGTGCGCAACGTCGTCGAGTCGGCCGAGGAGGAGCGCGAATTCCGGCTGGCCAACGACGATTCCCTCGATCTGAGCGCGGTCGACGACTCGGTGCTGATGCGTATCGAGGCCGACGATATGCGGGCCGCGCTCAGCGGGGTGCTCTCCTCCCTCGGAGTGCCGAACTAGGTGCTCAACGGCTGGTCGGCAGCACGTCGTGCTCGACAAGCGCGTCCGCGGCGGAAAGCGTAGGGCCGGGCACCAATTGGCCGATGATCGCCCACGGCGCCAGGCGCGGCGAGTCACCGACACCGAGCACCTCCGCGGTCTCGAGGTCGGGGATGCCGTAGCGCACCCCGTTGTCGGCGACGTAGAACAGGCTGCCCCGGCGCGGACTGCCCGGATCCATCGCGGTCACCTGGACGAATTCGCCCGAGGACGGCCGCAGATAGGCGGTGTCGACCCTGTCGCCCGCGCCGTCGGAGGTCGCGAGGGTGACCGGTACGGCCGATTCCGGTATCGGCGACCTGCTCCCCGCCAGCAGGGTCACCGCCGCGCGGTCCGCGCTGCCTTCCGCGCTGGAGTCGCGTGCCGGATTCGTCCTGCCCCACGAAACGCAGGTCACCGGGGCATCCTCGGCGGACACGATCCGGGGCGCGACGGCGGGGAAGTGATCGACGGGAAGTTCGGTGACAAGGGGGATTCCGGAGAGCGCATCCGGCGGCAGTGGCTTGATCCGGCTCATGCCCTGCGAATCGGCGATCCGGATCACGTCGGCGGTGAACGCGCTGATCCGCTGCACACCGCCCGTGAGCACCACGTAGAGATCGCCCGGATCCGAATCGGCGCCGCCGATCGAGATGACGCCACCGACCGGGACATCGGACAGACGACCCGGTCCCGGCGTTCCCGCCGCCGGGATACGCGGCGCGACGAGCGGCGGCACGGCGGCGGCCGCGTCGAGCAGTCCGGCGCCGACGGGACGCGGCCGAGCCCCGGACAGACCGAGCGCCCTGGTGATCACCGAATCCGCGCGGTCGAGTACCGCGCGTTTGCCGTCGTAGAGCAGATAGGTCTGCTCGGCGCGCCGCACCAGTACCGCTTCGTCCGCGCCCAGCGGGTGGACGCGCTCGTTCACCTGGGGCCGACCCGCGATCACCGTGGTCCGCACGCCCGAGGCCGAGGCCGCGCTGCCGGTGATCGACAACTCGATCGTGTCGCAGATACTCCAGTCGGAGCGACCGCCCTGCGTGGAGCCGGGCAGCGCGGACGGCGCTCCCGGGATGCCGAGCATCGGCCCGCGCGGCTCGGCCGCCAGTTTGCTGTCCTTGACCGAATGCGGTGACTCGCTGCTGCCCGTGATCAACCGGGCGGAGGCGAGATTGAGTACCGGATGCAGCGTGCGTTCGCCGGAGTCGCGCTCCACCACCACGTAGAGCGCGCCGCTGTCCTTACCCATCACGATCAGCGAATCACCGATGGCGCCCTGGGGACGCAGGAAGGCCATGATCGCCGCTCCCGCGATCACCAGCAGTCCGAGTACCGCGCCGACCCAGAGCGAACGTGTCTGGGAACGCATGGGATCGTGCAGCATCCGCACATCGCGGCGCACGAGCGCGTGGTCGAGCCGGTGCAACAGGAAACGGTATCCGTTGACCTGAGCCTTCGTCGTCAGCTGGGCAGGCACGTGGACTCCATACGAATACTCCGAGGCCGGTTGTCTGGCAATTCTTTACAGTATCGGCCGTCTCGCCGGTGTCAATGCGCGCGACGAGCCGCACTCGACCGCACGCGCGGGCGGGCGGCGACGGGTAGGCTGATCACGAAAGTCGCGGCTGGGGCACGTGATCCGATGCGTGTCGTAGCCGATCATCGTGGACGAGGCTGTGAACGAACCGAATTCCGAATCCGTGCCCGCGCGTAAGCGCGCGGACGACAGAGCCCCGATGAGCACCGTGCTTCGCGATCCGGAAATCTGGTTGTTCCGCCATATCCCGTTGCACTACATGATCGCCCTGCTGTTGTTCGCCGCGACGGCGGCGTGGGTCGCCACGGCATTCGCCGCGCCCGCCCTCGCGATCGCGATCGTGGTCGTGTTCGCGCTGGCGGCGGGCGCGGCGCCGGTCCGGCGACGGCACCCGCACAACCTGGTGGGGATGATCGCGCGGGCGGCCGCCTATCGCGGGCGGCGCGCCCGCCCGGACCGGCTCGCGACCAGCGACGAGACCGTCGACGTGCCGCTGACCGAGGGCGGCAGTTACGGCGTGCGCTGGGAGGGCGGACTGCTCATCACGATGATGCGGATCGACCCGCCACCGGATACCCTCACGCTGTTGCGCCGGGGCGAGGTGAGCACCGACCAGGTGCTGCCGCTGACCGAGATAGGGAAATGCCTGAGCCAGTTCGATATCCGACTGGCCTCGATCGACGTGATCAGCACCGGCGCCCGCACCGCGAGCAACGGTGTCGTGGCTCGCCTGTACGACAGCATCATCGGCCCGCTGCCCGCGATCGCGCATCTCACGGTGTGGCTGGTGCTCCGTCTGAATCCGCTCGCCAACGCCCGCGCGATCGACAATCGCGGCGGTGAGGCGACCGGCACCCTGCGCACCGCGATCATCGCGACCCGCAGGGTGGCCAATCGCCTCGCCGTCCGGGATATCTCGACCTCGGTGCTCACCGCGAGCGAGATGAACGCCGCGATGCGGGTACTCACCCGCGGTGTCGCGCTGGAGGCGTTCGAGGAGACTCCGCGCTCACTCGTCCACGACGGTGTGCACCTGACCAGCTACGCGATCGGACCGGAACTCGTCGGTTCGCGCGGTTTCGCCGACATCTGGGCCACACCGAGCCTGAACACCACGGTCACCGTGCGATTGCGCCCCGATCGGCGCCGCGGTGCCGACCTGCCCGGCGGTATGCCGTCGATCACCCTGGCCGCGCTCGCGCGCTTCGACACCGAGGCCGAACCCGAGGGACCGCCGGTGGCCGGGCTGCGCGCACTGCCCGGTCAGCAGTTCCGCGCCCTTCTCGACACGCTGCCCATCCGGTCGAGCGGACACGACAAGGCGGGCGACTACTGTGGCCCGCTCGACGCGCTCGACGGCATCGCCCTGCCGACCGCCGGTTGTGGACAGCTGATCGGGGCCGATCGACTCGGCCAGGGCATCGCCGTACCGCTGATCGGTGAGGGCACCCGCCACCTCGAGGTGATCGGCAAACTCGATCTGGCCCAGCAGGTACTCCTGCGCGCGATCGCGCTCGGCGCGCACGTCGTGGTCCACACCTACCGACCGGAGAACTGGCATTCGATGGTCGTCAATGTCGGTGACCCGTACACACTCTCACTGGCTCCGCGTTTCGCAGGCGGACAGGTGCCCGCCGCCCCCGCCGCTGCGACGCCGGGTCCGACTCCGACGGCCACCGTCGTCGTCTTCGACGGCGTGGCACCCACGGCGCAGACCGGCGGCGCGACCATCGTGCACGTACGCGCCCCGAACACGCCCGCGATCGAGCCTGCCGCGGATGTCGTGCTGATCCAGGACCCCGCCGCGCCGAATTCCATCACGGTGCGCACCTCCAGCGCGGATACGACCGTCACGATGGTGACGACACCGGACGAGATGCGCTACATCGGCGAATCACTGGTCGCGGCACGCTGATCGGCGCCGAACCCGTCGGGTCCGCACCATCGGACAGCCGGTCGAAGCCCTGGCCTCGACCGGCCGTCACGGCCACGGCCCATCAGGCGCCGAAGCCGTCGCCGATCGTCTTGTCGGTCTGGAACGCGCGAACCAGCGCGTTGTCGACCGCGGTGGCCATCTTGTTCAGGAGCGTGAGCGCTTCCTGGTACTCGGTGTCCCATTTGCCCTTGGCCGTGTTGAAACCGTCCAGGCCCGAACCCTCCCAGGCGGCGTTCAGATTCGTCGCCGCGCTGTTCATGTTCTCGGCCTCTTGCACGAGCTTCGTGTAGTTCGTGTGCAGGCTGTCGTACAACTGGGTGATGGCTGCTTCGTCGTAGAGCATCAGCTGTGTCCTTCGTCGGTAGTGCGCTGGGTGCGACCGGAGGGGTCAGGCGAGGCGAAGTCCGCCGAAATCGTCACTGCCCTCTTGATCGATCGCCTGGAACTGGACCGTGCCGCGACCGACATGGCCCTCGATCTCGCTCAACACCGCGTTGAGGTCGTCGTTCTGGGCGTTCCATTCGGCGGCCGCGGTCTGGAACGCCGCCGAGGCGTCGCCCTGCCATCCCGCCTTCGCCGTGTCGACCGCCTCGTCGAGGGCGGCCAGGGTGCGTTGGATCGCGTCGACCGCGTCGGCCATCGCGGTCTGCGCCCTCTGCGCCTCTGCGTGTTCTGCCTTCAAAACCATGATTGCGTTCCTTCCGGGTATCTGTTGTGGTGGCGGGTGACGGCGAATCCATCACCCGAGTCGGAGACGATTACTGCGGCAGCCACCTCCTCCCGGGCAACATGTCGATCAGCCCGGAAATCACCTGTGCGACACGGTGATCGGTGCCCGGTGTGACGGTGGACCAGATCTGCCCGTCCGGTGCCGCGTCGGGGGCGACCACGATTCGGCCGCGACCGGTCTCGTACACCACCGCCGCGCACGGCGGTCGCGTGGTGACGCCGTCGTCGTGGGCGTAGGCGACGATCTCGGCGTAGGCGTGACAGGACTCGAAGGCGAGCCCGTAGCGGGGGGCGTCGCTCGCGTCGACGCCGAGAGCGTAGACGGCGTCGGTGTATTCGGCCGCGGTTCGGGCCGTCGACAATCGCTCGGCGAGGTCGGACGCGAGCGCGGTGAAGGCGGCGATATCGGCGGGCTCACCGCGCCCTAGCGCGCGCAGTAGCGCCGCCACGAAGGCGGAGCCGGAACCGTCGGACCAGACCGTGCCGATATCGAGTTCGTCACCGGACCTCATGGCCAGTGCGTGCCGCCCGGCCCGTCCGACCAGGCACAGCTGGATCGGCCCACCTTCGCGACGGTGGATCCGCGCGACCAGTTCACGATCGGGTTTGGCCAGGACGTGCATGGCGTCCGCCAGATCGGATTCGACCTCGCCGTAGCCATCGATCACACCGCGACCGGTCAGCTCGGTGACGGCGGCGTGCTGGGTCGCGGTCCACTCGTCGTAGGTCGGCCGACTCGGGCCGATCGCCAGAACCAGCGGCATGGTCTGGATGCCGAGCCGTTCCGCGACGGCGAGGACACCGTCGTTGGTCAGCGTCGTCATACACCACCTCCGGCGGTCCCTCGGTTCTGTGGCACCGCGGCGGATTCGGGGGCGCCGAGGACGGCGGGGCCCGCCACGATGCCCGGTTCGGATCCGAGGGCGTCGCCCACCGCGGACACACCGGCGTGCGGTTCGTATTCCTGGTCCTGCCCGGTGCCCGCAGCGCCGATCGCCCCCGGCACCAACGGAATCGAGGAACCGGACGCGGCGACCGGCGCGACCGTGGCGGCGGTCCGGGTGCGTGTCTCGGTCTCCGGCGACTGCGCGAGAACCGGGGCCTGGTAGGCGGTCTTCACCCTCGGGATCGCGCCGAGGCCGAAACCCGCGGGCCGGATGGCCGCGGCGACGGCGGCCGTCGAGCCGACCGCGGGCATCGCCGCCGCCTGCCCGGACTGCTCGGCTTCGAGGGCGACCGGAGATACGAGCGCTGGCGGTTCCCGCTGTTCCCACGGCATCGCCAGCGGTTCGGTCGCCGACTCGTAGGCCCGCATCACCCGCGACGCCGCCGCTTTGGCGACGTCGGAATCCGCGTCCGTGTGGGCCGACACCGCGTGGATGGGTGCGCCGAGACCCGCGGTGAAGGTTTCCAGCAGCATTTTCGCCTGCGCCAGCGCCGCGAGCTCGCCGCTGTCGGGCATCGCGAGCCGCGCGACCTCGTACGCCGCGGCCTGGGTCTGCGCCTTGACCGCGTGCTCGGCGGCCGCGCCCGCCGCTTCCACGAGCCAGTCCCGCAGTCCGCTCACCCGGTCGATCACCTCCCGGCTGGTGGTGGACTGCCACGCGCCACGCAGGCTCGTCATGACCAGTTCGTACTCGACCACCGCGGCGCCGAAACTCTCGGCGAGCCTGCCCCACGCGGTGCCCGCCTCCGCCAGCGGCACCGCGCCGGGACCCGTGGTGAGTTCGGCGGCCATCCGTTCCGGCTCCATGGCCTCCCAGACGACGCCGGTGAACCCTGGCGGCGGCGGTTCGATCATCCCTGTGCTCCGTATCGGGCCGTTCGGCCTCAGCCGATGCCGAATCCGGCACGGCCGAGATCGGTGGCGTTCTCGCCTTCGACCCGCCCGAATCCCTCGATCTGACCGCGCAACACCGCGGCCAGCCTGCGTAGTTCGAGAATTCCTTCCGCGGCGTTGCCGGTGTAGTTCGCCGCGACCTGGTTCATCGTCTGCGCGGCGTGCCGCGACACCGCGTCCAGACCGGCGGGCTCGACGGCCAAGGCGGGCTCGTTGTCCCGCAACCCGTGCTCGAGCCGATCTGCCAGCCCGTCGAGCCTGCTCGCGGCTTCGCGCGCGGCCACCGGGTCGAACTGGACTCCTTCGAAATCCACTCCTGCGCGAACCATGCCGAACCTCCTGATCAGAGCGTGAGATCTTTATCGGGCGGTGCCTGTGCGGACGCCTGCTCGGTCGCGCCGACCACCGGCAACGAGGCGCCAGCGATATCGCCGACCACTTCGTCGCCGTGTTGTGCGTTGACCAGGAACCCGGGCACGTCACCGCCGTCACCGGTACCGCGGGCTCCGGCCGCGAGACCGGCGCCGCCGCCCATCGGCATCATGCCGCCGGGACTGCTGCCCGCCACGGTGCCCGAGGCGCGGGCCGCGGCGGGCGCGGTCGCCGGATCGGTGCCGAAACCGCCTGTCCCGGTGGACGGCATCGCGGCGGTCTTCGTTCCGCTGTACGGGCTCAGGGACGCCGAGGCGGGCGCGCCGGCCACATAGCCACCGATTCCGCCGCCACCTCCGCCACTCCCCGAGGTCCGCCCCTGCGCGCCGTCGGCTTCCTCGCCGTCGACGCCCGCACCGTCCTCGGCGGCGGCGTCCTTCGCCTTCGGCGGCGCGAGCAGGCCGGTGTTGGCGGCAGCGAGCCTGGTCAGGCTCTGCGCCCCCTGACCCGCCATCGTCATCATCGGCGCGAGCATCTGGAGCAGTTGCATGACCTGCTGCGCGGAGTCGACCCCTTTCGGGGCGTCGGTGATATCCACCTTCTGACCGGCCTGCGTCATATTCGCCGAGTGGACGGTCAGCTCCGCCCTGGTCTGCGTGACCACCGCGAGCGCTTCGCTGACCGCCTCCGTCGTCGCGGCCACCATGAACAACTGCCCACCGGGTGTCGCCAGCAGCGGCGCAGCCGCCGCCATCGAGGTGACGTACTTGGTGATGACCGTCGACATCGATCCGGCGCCGACCGCGACCGAGGCCGCACCGCCGACGACGACGCCCTTCTCACTCGTGCTCTGCGCGGCGAGTTCGGCCCCGTCCTGCTGGGCCTGTCCTGCCTTCTCGGCCGCCGCGGCGGCCCCCATTCCCTGCCAGAGGGTCATGACGGTCTGCAACGCGGTGCCGCTCAATGTCATCGCGGTCTGCAACGCCGTGCCTATTCCGGTGAGTACCCGGGTGGGGTCGGCCCCGGAACCCGCCACGGTATCCAGCGCACCGGTCCCGAAGGCGGCGGCCATATCGGTCAGCGGGCGCGCGAGGGCCGCGATATCGATCACGGGTAACGGCGGCAATTCCGGAAGGGGCGGCAGCGCCGAGGGATCCGGAAGCCCGGGCAGTCCCATATCACGCAGGATGTCGTTCACGGGCCGGTCGATATGCGGGGCGAGCACGCTGCCCCGCAGAAGGTCCAGAACCGTGGGATCGACCGGCGGATTCATGGGAGACCGTATGCCGCCGTATCGAATTCGGCGGCCGAGGTCGCCTCCGAGGTCTCGTAGGCGATAGCGCTCTGGGTCGCGGTCATCGCGGTGGCGGCGTGCACGGCCGCCAACTCCAGTACCGAGGACACGTGATTGGCCTGCGCGTGCGCGAACGCGAACAGGAATTCCTGGCCGATCAGGCCGAAGACGGGCACCACTGCCGCCATCGTCGCGGCTTGGTCGACCGTTCCCGCGGTAGCGACGCCGGTCGCCATCGACACGGCCGCCTCCGCGTATCCACGGATGGCATCGGGTGCAGCTACGAGGTCGCTCATCAGTATTCCCCGTTGTTGTCACAGAGTTGAACGCAGCCCTACCGGACACGGACCACTCGACCAACATAGCACCAATACCGCTGTCATAGTAGACCTTTCGCATAGCGGCTGAAACGGATTCCGTCAAGAGATGTGACATGAATGTGCTATGAACCGACCGGCGCGAACGATCTCTACTCGGCCACTTCGGCGTTGAAGGCGGCGACCAGTTCCGCCCGGCGCGCGAACGCGACACCGGCCGCCGCGGTCGCCGTCGAGACGAGGCGTTCCTCGAACTCCTCCGGCGTCAGCGTGGAGATGGACTGTCCGAAAGCGAGATTCAACAACGCCCCGTTTCCGTCCACTTCGACCGTCACCGCACCGTCCGCCGACGTCGCGTCGCCGCGCACGCCCGACATATCGTCGACGAGGTCACGCATCCGGAACAGCCGCCTGCGCACGCTCGCTTCCAGCTCGTCCATCGACTCGAACACGAATTCTCCCCTCCCGCGGCGGGTTCCACCTCGACGATCACACTTCGCGCAGCCAGCTACGCGGTTCCACGTCGTATTCTTCCTCCTGCGCGGCGTCGCGGGAATACACCTCTTCTGGGGTCGGCAGGCCGAGCAGGGCCAGCATGTCGCCGCGTAATCCGGCCGCTTCCAACTGTTCGCGCCGAGCCAGCCCCGCCCGATCCGCCGACTGTCTGCACAACCGCAGGACCTGGGCCGCGAGCGCGTCCGGATCCTCACCGAGTTTCGCCGATTCGATCGAGATGCCGCGCGGCAGACCGAGTTCGGTCGTTCGCACGGTGATCGAGCCGTCCGGCGAGGACGCGCTCCATTCGGGCAGCACCGGCTGCTCGGCGTCGCTCATCGAACCTCCCACCCACGCCTACGCGCGATAGTCACGACACCCGCTCGTCCTTGATCGCCCGGACGATCGCCGCCACCCGGACATTGATCATGGAGATCAGCCGCGCCCGATCGGCGGCGACGGCCAGCGGGGGATGTTGATCGTCGACGAGATAGCGTCCGTCGTCTTCCAGATCCCGCCATTCCAGCCGATGGCGGGTCATCCCCCTCGGTCCGAACAACGAGCGCCCCTGCTCGATATCCAGCGTGCCACGGCTTTTCAGAGGCGCGTCGAGGAATCGGGCCGCCCGCTCGGCGACCGAACCGTCGAACGTGTCGTGGACCGCCGATCGTCCGAAGCTGTAATCCAGCTCTTCCGCTTCCGGCCGCGCCGACAGGGTGATGTCGGCGAGTCTGCCCGGCACCGCCTCCGGTATAGCCCGGACGACCGCGTCGGCCAGCGCGACGGCGTCGCATTCGAGCACCGTGAAAGATGTGCCGTGGTAGAAGGTCTCACCGGGTAGCTGACAGATCACGAAACCACGATCGGCCCGGCGGACGGCGTGGATTCGGACCAGACCGGCGGGTGCGCGCGGTTCGCGACCGTCCGTGCCACTCGCGACGATTCGAAGATCGGGATGGACCAGCGCGTCCACCAGATCCCGCGCTCGCGGGCCGAGTGTCTGCCCGGCACGGTCGAGCGCTTCGGCCTGTTCGACGCGAAAGACACTCGCGAGTTCGGTTCTCGTCGCGTAGAAGAACGGCCACGGCAGAGTTTCGCGCGCGGCGTCGAACCACAGCGCGTAGAACTCGAGATCGGTCAGCTTCCAGCTATGACTCATTGCTCCACAACGGGTTTGACCACGACGGGCGCCTCGCCGATGGCATCCTCCAGATACTCCACCGAATCGAGATAGTCGGCCCGCTTGTGCTCCTTCTGGCCCTGACCCCCCTGGCCGGCGGCGCCCATCGCACCCGGCGAACCGGGCATACCCGGTGTGCTCGCGGCCAGACCCGCCCGCGCGGCCACCACACCGGTGGCGGCGGGCAGCGAGGCGCGAGGAAACAGCTTGGAGGTGGCCGCGACATCCTTCGCCGCCGCGCCACCGGCGGCACCGCCACCCGCGCCACCACCGCCTTTGCCCGCGCCCCCGCCCCCAGCGCCCGCCTTCTTGGAGAGCTCTTTCTGGAAGTCCGCCAGCGAACCGGGGAGACCGGCCAGACCGGCGGACTGCACGCTCTGCTGCGCGGCCTCCAGACCGTCCTGTACGGCTTGCTGTGCCCCCTGGAGGCCCTGCTGGAGCGCTTGCTGAACCTGCTGCCCCGCCTGTTGCGCGGCCTGCTGAGCCTGTTGCAACGCCTGTTGCGCCGCTTGTTCGGCCGCCTGCTGCGCAGCCTGCTTGGCTGCTTGTTGCGCGGCCTGTTGGGCTGCCTGCTGAGCTTGCTCGGTGCTCTGCAACTGGTCCTGCGTCAATCTCGCCATGGCGGATCGGAGCTCGTTGTAAGGCAGCGAGGCACTGCTGAGAGTCTGACCGGCCCCGGTGTTGCCACCGGTATTGCCGCCGGGGTTTGTTGTCCGGGGCGGGGGCTTCGGACCCTGGATTCCGGCGGGTCCTGGGAGTTCCGGGAGCACCGACGACGCGGCGACGCCGGGGGCGTACCACGAGTTGAACGCCGTCTGAGCGCGGGTCACCGCGGTGTTCTCGGCCTGATCGCTCGTGGGTAGCGCCTCCCGGGGCAGTTCGTTGTAGAACCTCGACATCCAGCCGGACGCGCCCTCCAACAGCCCGGCGACGGAGGTCATCGCGGTGGTCAACTGTCGGGCTGCGGTGGTGTACCGGTTGACCGCCTCCATCCCCCGGTCGGCGCTGTCGCCCTGCCATCGCGTGTTGGTCAGCCCACCCATATCGCGCGCCAGGTTGTTGAAACCGATCAGCAGCCGGTCGGACATGCGCTGCCACTCGCCCGCCAGCATGGTCAGGCCGTTGATCTTATTGCTCAGGGAATTGTAGAGCGAGTTCGCGGCCGGGTAGGTGAGCGCGGCAGCGGGTTCCAGAAACGGATCGAACGCACGCCTACCCGGCGCGGCCGGATCGAGCGCCCTGCCGTTGTACGAACCGGTGCCGATCTCCGTGGGAATCACCGGATCGTCGGAGATGTAGCCGTCGCCGTACCGTCGCATTCCGACGTTGTGCACGTAGCCCGCCGCGGGGCTGTCCGCCTTGAAACCGTTGAAGACCGACTCGGCCGTGGCTTCCTGGTCCTTCACCATGTTCCCGGCGATGACGAACGCCTCACCCAGATCCTGCAACGACCTTCTGAACGCGGGAAGCGTGGTGTCGATCAACTCGACGCCGAGTTTCTGGAACTCCGCCGACAGCGTGCGGCCGGACCCGAGATTGCCGAAATGATCGACCGTTTTCAAATCCTTGTACAGATCGTAGTACCCGGGTGGCGGCGACCCGGCGGGCGCGTCCGCCTTGTAATCGGCGGCAGCGTAATCGAATATGTCCATCGCGTTCGCGATGAACGTCACCGCGTCGGTCGCGATCGCCTCGTCGATCCGAAAGATCCTGTTACGTGCGGCATCGCGCAGTCCCGAATAGGGATTCGGTTCAGCCATAAGTCAACTCCGCCCTACACAGTGCAGTGTGTCGCTCGCCCCGGCACGTGGCCGGCCGACACCGGCGAACGAGGTGCTCGTCCCGGCGGCCGCGGACACACGTCGAAAGGCCCGGCCCCGGTATTGCCACTCCAGCCGATCATCGCACGGAACCGTCGAATGGTCAGCAGTCTCGGCGGTCGACGACCGAATCGTCGTCCGTACCGCGAGATCCGCGCACGTGACCGTCACGCGTTTTCCGCACCGTGTCGCCGTCGGAACCGCCGTTCGAAGTCTGCGCCGAAAACCGATGCCGCCACCGAGGACGAGGATTGTTCGAGCACACCGTCGTCGGCGACATAGAAGACGGGACGCCCGATGGCGAGTTCACCCGGCACGGTCTGCGCGAAGACCGCCCACCCCACACCGATCCGCTCGGCACGCAGTTCGCCGACACGGTGTCCGGGATCTCGGTCGGAGAGGAACCGGCGAACGATCGCCACGGCGTCGTCGGCCGCCATCGGTTCGGGCACGCTCACCGCGACACCTGCGAGTATCAACTGGTAGAACGCGCCGTCGAGACCGTCGAGGCCCGCGAACACCCGCTCGAGCGTAGGGCGGGTAACCGCACCGGTCTCGGCCGCCGCGACCAGACTCGAGACCGCTTCACGCTGCCGATCGGAGGGTCGCTCGGCGAACAGATCGCAGATCACCTCGACAACCGTGTCCGCGTCCCGGATCCCCGGTATCGCGTCACCCAACCGGTCGGGCGACGGCGATTCACCGTGGTGCCAACCGCCCGCTTCCCACCAGTAGCAGAACGACAGCAGCCCGGTGCGCGCGCGGGAATTCAGCACCGGATTGGCCACCCATTCGGGCGCTCCCGCATACAGTCTCGCCAACTCGGCCCCGCCGTTGTAGGCGGCGTCGAGTTCGGGGGCGTTCCACACACCGCCGGACAGGACGGCCCGTCCACCCGGCAACATGTACAGGGTCGCGCCGCTGCGGCGCGGGCTCTCGAAAAGCCCGAGCGCGGGCAGGATCCTCGGCCCCCATCGCGATCCGACGGCCGTGAAGGCTGCGGCCATCACGGCCCACCGTCCCCACATCACCGGCAGCGCCGGAAATATGTCGTCGCCGCGCACAGCGCGGACTCCCGCCGCGCGATCGGCGCGGGCCTGCCGCGCCGCCGATCGCGCGCCGCGCGATTGCCGGTCGCCGTGGCGGATATAGGCGGCGAGCCACACCGGAAGCGCCTTGCGCGGAAACACCGCCAGGTCGGCGGCGTACACCGCAGCCGGGAAGAGTTGGTCGTCGGGGAAGGGTTCGTCGCCGTAGTCGTCATCGACCTCGATCGTGCCGTCGGCGCGCGAGGTCAGCCGCAGCCGCCACCACGGCCCGTCACCGAGTTCGGCGCTCAGTCGCCTGTGGTCGCGGACCAGGGACAGCACCTCGTCCTCCGGGTACACCCGCACCGCGCGCTGTTCACCGTCGAAGAAGTACACCTGCGCCGACTCGGCGGTGCTGGTCAGCGCGAAGACCGCGTCCAGTCGGACCCAGCCCTTCGGCCCCCGCGCGACGAGTGCGCGAACAACCCGATGGCACAACTGTTTCGCGCGCTCGGACGGCCCGGTCGGGTCCACCTCGAGGGTCAATCCCACATCCGGATCGCCGTCGGCGTCCGTGATATCTCGCTGGCTCGGGTCGTCGCTGCTCACGTGGCGGCCTCTTTCGGATTTCCTGCCCGCGCCGCTCCGGCAGGCGGAAGCCGTTGCGCCGCTGTGTCATCGCCGTATCGCTGCCCATCCTGACACAAGCGCGCCCGGTGGATTCGCCTTGAGTTGATATTCCGGCTGTGGCACAGTCGATCTATAACCTGCGTCGAGTGCGCGGCACACCGAGGGGAGTTCCCGATGAGCAGAGTTCAGGTGACCTCGCAGAGTGTCGCGAAACTCGCCGAGGACGTGGACAGCTTCGGCGAACGCCTGCGCGGGATCGCACGAAACGCGGCTTCTGCCGTCTCCCCGGGGGAGACAGCCTGGGGCGACGACAAATTCGGCGCGAAATTCGCCGTCGAGGGCGAGTTCGACCCCAGCTCCACGACGATGGTCGACAACACCGGCACCATCGCCACCACGTTCGACAATCTCGCGAGCGGCCTGTCGACGGCGGCCCAGGATCTGGCGCGCACCGAACAGACCAACACCCAGCAGTTCTAGGTCGCGGGAAGCTGCCGTGGCGAACGAATTCGCCGAGGACGCCACCGCCGACATCCTGGACGGGTTCGCGGCGCAGATACGCGCCATCGCGGCGGCGGCCGAACAGCGGGCCGAGCTGACCGCGACGGCGTTCGCACAGGGCAAGCGGGTCAAGGTCACCGTCAACGCCGATGGCGTCGTATTGGAGACCAGGTTCTCCTCCGATATCGGCGAGCTCACCTACGACGAGATCGCCCGTGCCGTGACGACCGCGGCGCAGGAGGCGGCCAAGGACGCCGCGGCCAAGGCCGAGAACCTGCTCGCGCCGATCGTCGAGCAGCGCGCACGGATGCCGAAACTCTCCGAACTCATCGACGATCTTCCCGATTTCGAATCACAACGCCCGACCTTCCCCGCGGCGTCGATGGCTCCGTTGAGCGCCAGGAATCCCACCGCGGAGCCGAAACCGCTTGGCGCGGAACCGGTCGAGGACTACGAGACCTGGCGGGCCGCCGCCAGGGGTGGCGGGGTCACCGACGAGAGTTGGTGAGCGGTCTCACCCGGCGGACAGCAGGTTCGCGTAGTGATCGCGGACAGCCTCGAGTCGGTCCCGGTCGAATCTGGCGGGCTCGCGCTGGTACACCGCGCGCCCGTCCACCGAGGCGAAAGCCGAATCGGGAACCGAGGGCGAGCCGTCGGGTACGAATTTCAGCACTTCGTGAACGGCGGCCAGCGCGGTGGCGAGGGTATGCCGCGCGGCACGGCGGCCTCGTTCGTCGAGGCCATCGGTGGATTCGGGAACCTGCCGCGCACATTGATCCGAATACCACAGCCATACGCCGGGATCGAGCAGTTCCGAGGGTTCGTCCGACCCGAAACGCACGGTGTCGACGCCGGGGACGAGGACCTGTTCGGGGAGCCGGAACTCGTACTCCCTGAGCACGCCGCAGCCCGCGCAGGTACCGGTGTAGCGGCTCACGAGGTCGCCCGCCACATTCACGACGGCACTGCGGAAATCACAGGTGGTGGATCCGCATCCGTGGCACGGTTGCAGGCGCAGGAAAAGCCGGGCTTCGAGGTTCGTGCGGGCCAGTGGAAGAGTCTGTGGCACAACCACCCTCACTTCGAGGTATCGGGCAGGTGGACATAGTTGGCACGCTGTACCGGACTGAGCCGCGCGACCGCCAGTTCACCCGCGCCGACACAGATCGGGCAGACACGACGGTCGAAGCATTCCGGGCAACGGTGACGCCCACGAATCTCGTCGGAAACCCACCCTCGGCCCCGGCACACCGGACACCACCCTGTTCCGGAACATTCGTAGCACAGCACATAACCGGGGTCGACATCGTCCGAGGTGCGCACCGGAGACGGTTCCTCGCTCGGCGTGGTGGACAGCGCCAGCGCGGCCGTCTCACCCGAGTACAGCACCACGGTCGAGGAAGTGGAGAAGCGCACGCGCACCACGGATCCCTCCGCGGCACCGACCACGGTGACGGCGCTCTGCGTCGGTTCCCCGGAATCGGCGCTCACCTGCCACCCCGCCGTGACGAGCGCGTCGGCGGCACGGGTAGCCAGCGTCTCCGGCGAGATCGACGGATCTCGTGAGCCGCGAACAGTCACGCTGTGGCGGTAGCGGACGGGCTCGTGCCAGTCGGCCACCTCCGGTTCGCCCAGCCCGCGTTGCTCGCCGACGGCCTCGGGTGTGCACAGCGCGACGAGTTCGGCGATCCGCGCGTGCAGCTCGGCGCCCCATCGGTCCAGCTGGGCCCTGGTATCGGATGCGTGTGCCATCAGTCCTCCGGATCTCGAGGCTACCACCGGCCGCGCAGCCCACCCGCGCGCGGCCACGCCGCCGCGCGCACCACCCGATTCTCCGGGAAACCGGGCCGACGTGTTGTCATCACCGAGTTGTTGTGCGACAGTCGAATATCAGGTACTGAACCAAAGGCGGCACAGCACAACATTTTCCGTCGTCGCGCGCCCGGATGGCAGATCGGCGGAATCGACGAGGAGCCGGAGTGGGCGGTTTCGCACGATCGGACCGCGCGCTCGACAGTCGCGCCGAAGGCTGAGGTTGCCTGTGCCACTGCAATTTCCGAGCTGGGCCGAGCCGATCGAATGGCTCGTCGGTGCGGATTGGCCGCACGGCAACGAAGATCTCATGCGCGAGATGGGCCGCGACCTCACCGACATCGCCGACGAGATCCGCAGTCTCATACCCGAACTCGACGGCATCATCAGCGGCCTGGAAACGGTCTATCCCGAGGGCAGCGGCGGCGAGAGGATCGTCGCCTGGATGAAGCCGTTGCGCGACAGTTCCGAAGGCAACAACGGCTCACTACAGAAATTCGCCGACAACTACGACCTGCTCGCGGGCGCGGCCGATTCGATGGGCGACCAGATCGAGGCCGCCAAACTCAACTTCTACATCTCCTTCGGGTGGGTGCTCGGCGAACTGGCCCTCGCGCTGGCGAGCGGGCCGTTCAGCCCGTTCTCCACCGCGGCGGTCTTCGCCAGCGCGCGCGCCGCCTTCCGGGTGATCGCCAACAGGCTGTTCGGCCGGATCGCGGCCATCATCGCGCGCATCGCCGGGGGCAGGATCTCCGCGGTCGCCGTCAAACACGTACTCATGGAGGGTTTGCAGGAAGCGCTGGTCGAGGTGTTGCAGGGCACCACCCAGGAACTCATGGTCCAGACCTACCAGAACACCACCGGCGCCGTTGACGGGTACGACTGGAACGCGGTCGGGCAGAACGCGGCGGTGTCGGCGGTGGCCGGTGGCGTGGGCGGCCTCACCGGTGGCCTGATGGGTCGCCGGTTCGACACGTCGATGGGTGGTTGGCGAGGCGCTTTCAACGGCGCCGTCGTCGGTGCGGGCGGTGGTCTCGGCGGTGCGGTGGCCGCGGGCCTGATGACCGGCGAATGGGATCCGCGCAGCCTCACCGGCGGCATGTTCTCCGGCGCCGGTCCCGGTGCGATCCGCGGGTCGTACGGCGTGCCCAACACGTCGGCGAGCAATATCCCGACGACGACCGTCCCGACGATCGACGGCACCGCGCCGACCGTGCCCAGCGTCGACGGAACCGGGCCAACGCCGACCCCGACGGCCGAAACCGACCCCGCCGCGAACCCGACCTCCGAGACCAGCACCCCCACCAGCCCGGCCTCCGCAACCGATCCGGCCGCCACCAACAGCCCCGCGACCAGCCCGGCCGCCGGAACCAGCCCCGCGGGCAACCCCACATCCGAAGCCGGCCCCTCCGCCGATCCCACCGCCGAATCCAACGCGGCCACGGACACGAACGCCCTGAACAGCCCTGCCGCCAACGCCGCGTCCGAGACCAGCCCCGACAAGGACACCACCGCGACGCAAGCCGCCGGTCCGGTCGACGGCACCGAATCGTCCCCGTCGAGCGACCCCGCGACGAATCCCGCCACCGACTCGAACGCGAATACAGAGCAGAAATCCCCGCCCGCCACCGGAGACCGCGGCGACAACTCCACCGCGTCGAACGAGTCGGGCGGACCGCGCGAATCCCCCGGCCACACCGCGCCGACGAGCCAGCAGGATTCCGGCGCGAATACCGATTCCGCACCCCGGGATGCCGCGCAGTCGACGCCCGACCACGGCCCATCGGACAGCGCGGGCAATGACCACACGAACCATCAGGATCGCGCGGGCACGGCGGGTGATACGGCGACCGACCCCGCGGCTACCTCGCGCGGCACCACCCCGACGACCACCGCATCGCCTTCGGAGACCACCGCGGGCCCGGTCGGCACGCACGCGATGCCGAGCGCGTCGGAATCGGGCACGCCCGGCTCGCCCGTCCAGGCGTCGAGTACGACGGCGGTACCGAACGCGGCGGCGGCGTCCGCGCCGACCTCGCCGTCGACGGCAGGCCAGCCCGCGTCGAACACCCTCGCCTCCCCCGCGACGTCGTCCGCGCAGTCCCACCCGCCTGCCTCGACCTCCGCGGGCTCACCCACCGCTGCCGCCCAGTCCCCGCAGTCCAATGCCCAGAACGAGGTCGCACGCGCCCGAACCCCGGCCGCGAGCCTGTCCGTGCCGACCGATGAATCCCGGACGCCGGTGGCGGGGCCGCGAGCGAGCTCGACCGGAACGGCCGTGACCTCCCCCGTCGACGCGGCGCCACAGGCCGCCTCGCCCGAAATCGACGTCGACCAGGGCACTCCGACCATCGAGGTCGGGCTGCCCGCGGTGGCGGTCATTGCCGGACCTGCCCTCGACACTCCTCGGACGACACCGAGGACGCCGTGGAACGGCGGGGTCGGCGAACATCGCGGTACGGCGAGCCCGGTCGCCGACTTCCACGGCGACGCGCGACCGACCGGACAGCCCGATCTCGACATGGCGCAGCTGAAGACCGAGATCGGCGACAATCTGCGGCTGATCACCCCCGAGATGATGGCGTTCAACCGGGACGGCGACTACTTCGTCCTGCCCGACGGTCGCGAGATCCACCTGCGTATCGCGCCGACCGAGGACGGTGCCGTCGCCGAATTCGGCCCGCACGACAAGGGTTACGAAATCCGGGTGTCACCGCGAGCCCGCACCTCCGATGTCGCTCGCGCGATCGCCCACGAACTGTCGGAGATCGCGCTGTCGCTGGACCCGACGATCGATATCGACCCGGTCTCCGAGGCGCCGACGTCGATGACCACGCACCTCGGTGGCCGGTTCGCGGAACTGCGGGTGCTGCTCGCCCACATCGACCGCGCCACCTTCGATCCGGCCCGGGCGTCTCAACTCCCTTCGCTCCGTCACGATCTCGCCGACCTGGCGGCCCATCTCGGTCTCGACGGACAAGGTGGGCCGAATTCCGACCTGCTGCGCGAGCACGATCCTCGGCTCGCGCGGCGACTCGCTCTCGAACAGGACGGCCTGATCGCCGCGCGCCCGACGGTAGGGCCCGACACCACCGATCTCGACGCGGGCGCGACCGATTACGACGCGCGACTGGCGAACCTCGACGGCGACTTCGCCGACAGTCTCCGGCGCGTGGAAGAGGCGGGCCTCCAGGGACGCGCGCGGGAGGAACTCGCGCGCCGCGTCTTCGACCCGCTGTTCACCGGCCCGGAGGCGAAGGCCGCGCGGGCGACCGTCCCCACCACCGTTCTGCTCGATGCCCTCGATCCGATCAACGCCGCGCTCAACGACACGACCACCACCGAAACCGAGCGCGCCCGCGCCGTCGACGCCGCCATCGACGGATTCCGCGCCGCGATGCCCGACGCGTTCCGGGAAGTGTTCGGTGACCACGGTTTCCAGCGGATGCACGATGCCGCCGCGGCGCTGGGCAACCAACCCCGGCGGATCACCACGGAATTGGACCACGGCGCCGGAACGGTCGACGTCGACGGCCGGACCACGCCGTTCGCGGATTTTCTGCACGACGTCGACCGGGCCAACCGCGCGGCGACAGATCTCGGTATCGAGGTGGAGTACACCGTCGTCGTGCACGATCCCGTCGACGGCCGCTCCGGTGTCGAGATCCTGCCACGGCCCCGACCCCAGCATCGACTACCGCTGCCGCAGAACGTGTTCGGCGAGGACAACCATCGAATCACCCACCAGCCGCGGCCGACCGCACCGGCGGTGGCCGCGGGCGGACACACCATCGACGTCGGGGTCGGCCGCAGCGCGTTCGGCGTGGAGATGACCCCGACCGCAGACCGGGCGGGCGGCGGACTGATCATCAAGACCGAACTCGCCTCCGAGTTCCCCGTCGCCGCTCAGCGCCGCCGCGACCGAGGCGTCCTCGATCCAGGTCCGCTCACCGAGCCCGGCACGGTGATGGTGTTCGGGGATCTGCTGTTCAACGGGAACGTGCTCGCCCAGGCAGGCGTGGGGTCGATCGGCCGCATCTTCGTCAACAATGTCAGCGCGAAATTCTCACCGGCCCAATACGATGCGCTCGCGGCCGCCCTGGTGGCGAGCGTGGCCCCCGGCGCGCGTATCGAACTGCAATGGGATACCAAACCGGAGAGCGCGACCGGTCATGTCAACGATCGCGGTCACATCGACGGCGACCAGCTCCTCGACGCCCTGCGTCGCCAATTCCCCGATTCGGATCTGCCGTTCCGGGTGGAGGAGCGCACCGAGTTCCCGCCACCGGGAAACAACGACTACGACTACACGATCGACGCGGGCGGCAGCAACGTCCTGAACCGCGCGAAGATGGCGGGTTTCGCCGCACCGCGACCGGATCACCGCATGGTGATCGTCTACGAACCGGCCGGTGTCGATCTGCCCGACCATCATCGCGGCACCGCCACGGCACCCGGAACCTTCGATGGTGACGCCCAGAACCGCACCCCCACCTCCGATCCGGACAAGAGTGGTCTTGCCCCGGGCGATCGACCGGCAGCACCGTCACCGTCCGAAGCCGCCCCCACCGACCCCGACCAGGCAACGCCGAGCACCCCGGACGCCGATACCGCGCCCGATGCCCACCACACCCCGACCAGCACCGCCATCGGTGACGATCCTGCCACCCGACGCGTACAGGAGAACCTGCGCAACGAAGGCGACTTCGACGTCATTTTCCACGCCGACACCAACGGCAGACCCCTCGGCAACCTCACCCCGCGACAGATCGCGGCCGCCATCCGCGACAACCCCGATTACACCCCCGGCACTCCCATCCGCCTCATCGCCTGTAACACCGCCAACCATCCCGACCTGGCCCAGCAACTCGCCGACGCATTGGGCGTCCCCGTCCACGCCGCCACCGACGCTGTCGGCGTACCCGCCAAACCGAATTCGCCTGCCCATGTCCGCGACGGCGGGACCTGGACCACGCACCACCCCACTCGCTCCGGCGAGACCGCACTCGAAGCGACGTCCCGCGCGCCCGAGACCCCTGCGGAATCCGGTCGGCCGTCGATCACACCGAACGACGGAGGTCCCGTCGACTACATGGGTGACGAGGCGCCGTCATCCGATGATCCTCCGCGCAGGCCGATGGAGGAGAAACTTCAGGATCCGGTATATCGACAGCGATATTACCGTGAATACCCGGACGGATCGGTACGGGTAAAAAGCGGAAAACAGCTGGACGAAGACGGCGAGACCACCCCCGCCGTTACCGTCAACCCGGACGGCCGCTGGATAGAAAACGAGGGTCTACTTTCCCGCGCCGAATACACGGCTCGGCGCTCCCATTTTCCGCCGGCTTCGGCGGAGTTCACGGCGACCCCGACCGGGCCGACCGCGGAAGAATTCGGCGAACTGCCGGAGACCGCGCGACAGCATGCCGCCGACCGCGCGGCGGCGCTGGAGATACTGCGGACGGCACAGAACGGCGAGGACTACGCCGTGGTCCGCGACAGACTCATCGACGAGATAAACACCGCGAACGATCAGAACGACGCGGAGAAGAAGAAGGCCGCCGAGGCCGCACTCGAAAAATTACGCCAGGACGCGGTCGCTGTTCGTGATCACTCGGAAAATTTGGGAGAAACCGCCGGGCGGCACGCGGTACTCGCGGAATATCCGCCTTCCCGGGGATGGACGGTCGAACCGCTCCACGATCTGGCGGGCATAAACGAAGGCCCGAAACAGGGCCAGTTCGATCAGATCTATAAAGTAACGGATAAAGACGGCAATGAGTACTACGTCGTATACGAGGCCAAAGGTCCCAGTGCGGATCTGGGGTCCAGGGGCGGCCATGAACAGGGCACGCCAGCATATTTCGACCTGATAATCGCGCGAATGCAGAACGGCACCACAGCAGAGTCCGATCTCGCCAACGATCTCGTAAGAGCGAGGCGGGACGGTAAACTCATCTACGCGAAGGTCACCGCACTCGTCAACGACGACGGCACATACCGAGGAGTGCAAGTCAAACCGTTCAAGATGTGACGACAGAGGAAGGAAAACATGCCTACTTCCCGTATCGCCCGGGCAGTTCCCCCCAGGGCTACCACTCGGGAATACATTCTCGAACAGATCTCCGCGATGAATGAACTCACGGAGCGCAGCTTATCGGGAGACTCCCTCGAAAAGCGGGCGGACACAATTCTCAGCGGCATCGTGGCGGACCAACTTCGCGCGGCCGGCTACGCGAGTCTGCTCGATACCGACGGCCGCACCCCCGAGTTCCAGCGTTCAGTTGTCTTGGCACTCCAGGCCCAGACCGGTCTGATCCGCCTCTCCGATCTCCCCCCGGAAGGCACCAGCGGGCTTCGCCTCGGGCCGGGCGCGCCGGATCGGCCGATACACGGAATCGAGGGAAACGCGCCGTCGAACACCATCGCCGCGTATCTCATCGGCCTGTGGCTCACGATTATTTCGCGCAATTCTTCCATCATGGAGGATATGGCCTGGTACCCCGTCGATCTGACTGCTGCGCCCACCGCGCGTTTCAACAAGTACATGTTCCTGTGGGCGGAATGCTGGCAAGCACTGTTCCGACACCGACAGGTCGAAGTCGGCCGAATCACCGCGGCGATGGACGCGACCCTCCGCCGCAATCTCGAATATCCCGACGAAGACTACGGCACACTCATCGCCTATCCCGCGATGAATCTGCTTCTCCACCTCGTCACTCGCAATACCGCCGAATTCAACACGACCCTCGAACAGGCGCTCGAAGATCACGCCGCGTTCAACTCGACGCCCGATCGCGTCGCCACCGCACACGCACTCGTCGCCTGGCCTCTCCTCGCCGCCGTGTGCCAAGCAGCCGACAAGGGCATACCCGTCGAAGTCGAATCCGACTATCTTCCCCGAGCACTCATCGACAGAGACTGGGCAGCACCCTACGAACCCATCTACTGATCGACGACGAGGGCACCCGACCATAGCGGCTACCCTGGTGGCGGAATCACGCTCGACGGGCGGGGCACGGAAATACCCGCGTCCGCGGGGGAAGGAATTCCGATGGCCGTTCTGAACGCGGTGGGCATCTACCGCGAGATGTACAGGAACAAGGACACGTTACCGTCCGTACGCGATCCGCAACCACCGCAGTCGCTAACCGATCGACAGGACATTCTGCGGTACATGCGTTCAGCCACAACGGTTTTCGATGTCCTCGAGGATGTCACCGACCTGTTCCGGCCCGGTAATGTCATTCCCGGCGGATCGTCACTGATCTCCGATGGCCGGTGGATCTGGCGGGTGGATTCGATCCACTACCTCGCGGACCATCCGTTGGCATTCCCGGAAGCCTTCCTCCGTCACGTCCGCTCGGCCGAATACCGGCCTCCGACCGCGCTGCCGTCGAACGACGAGTTCGACCTCGCCGTCCTGACGTATTTCTGAGTCGAGACTCGACATCACAGCGGTTCCAGATAGCTGATCTGCACCATCTCGTGGTCGCGCGAGCGCGAGACCAGGGTGCCGCGTCCCGGCGCGAGTCGGCTCGAGCGCACATCGCCGAGCAGTTTGCCCTCGTCCTTGGGCGCCGACATGAGCAGCGCGTCGACCGACAGGTCCTTGAGCATGCCGAGCACCTTGTCGTACAGGGCTCGCGAGGCGCCGCCGGATCGACGGACCACGACCAGGTGCATGCCGATATCGCGGGCCTGCGGCAGGAATTGCAGCAGCGGCTCGAGCGGATTGCTGCCGCCTGTGGTGATCATGTCGTAATCGTCGACCACGACGTAGATCTCGGGCCCGGTCCACCAACTGCGTTCGCGCAGCTGTTTGGGGGTGATGTCGGAGTCGGGAATTCGCCTGGTCAGGTACGCCGCGACTTCCTGGATCATCGGACCGGCGGTCTGCGACGAGGTCGAATACCCGGCCAGCTGGTCACCTTCGATGACGCCGAGCATCGTGCGCCGGTAGTCGAGCATGATGACGCGCGCCTCGTCGGCGTTGGAGTTCTCGGTGATACCCATGACGATATTGCGCAGCAGCGTGGTCTTGCCGCACTCGACGTCGGCGAAGGCCATCAGATGCGGCTGACTGTCGAAATCCAGTACCAGCGGGGCGAGTTCGTGCTCGCCGAGACCGATCACCACGTGCGTCTTGTCCTGGACGATGCCGTTCGCGGCGGCTTCGGCGAGCACCTGCGCGCGCGGGATCTCCAACGGCAGCATCCGCACCGCCGGGGCCTTACGGGTGCCGTACAGCTCGGCGAACTGGGCGCGGGCCGCGGCGATACCGTCCGACAGCGATTCCGGGTCGGAGCTGGAGTCCAAGCGCGGCAGGGCCATCAGCATATGCAGTTTCTCGGCGGTCAGACCGCGACCGGGGCGGCCGGTCGGCACCAGAACGGCGGTGCGACGGTCCATTTCGGAATCACTCGGATCGCCGAGGCGCAGTTCCAGCCGGGTGCCGACGAGATCCTTCACCGCCGGGCGGATCTCGGGCCAGCGGGTGGTGGCGATCATCAGGTGGATGCCATAGGACAGGCCCTGGGAGGCGAGCGCGTTCATGGCGGGTTCGAGACCCTCGTACTCGGCGCGGATGGTCGGCCAGCCGTCCACGACCAGGAAGACATCGCCGAAGGTGTCCTCGAACAGGGGGTCGGCGGCCTGCTCGGCCGGGCTCAGCTGCGCGAATCGCGCTTTGCGGCGGCGGAATTCCTGGATGGACTCGATGCCGAGATCCCGGAACCGTTCTTCGCGCCGAGCGAGCAGGGTGATCATCTCGGCGACCGTGCGCCGCACCCGGTCGACATCCATGCGGCCCGCGACCGAGCCGACGTGCGGTAGGTCGGCGATACTCGTCAGGGTACCGCCGCCGAAGTCGAGGCAGTAGAACTGCACCTGCTCGGGGCTGTGGGTGGCCGCGGCGGCCATGATGATGGCGCGCAGCGCGGTGGATTTGCCCGACTGCGGACCGCCGACCACAGCCAGATTGCCCAGACCGCCGGACAGGTCGACGGCCAGCACGTCGCGGCGCTGCTCGTAGGGCTTGTCGATGACGCCGATCGCCATCCACAGCTGACCGTGCCGGTTGGTCGCCGAACGCCAGTCCGGATCGGGCAGCAGCATATCGACCGACGGCGATTCGTCGAGCGGCGCGAGCCAGACCTCGTGGGCCGGGCGGCCGTGTCCGCGCAACCGGTCGACCACGACATTGAGCAGTGTCTTGGGGACCTCGCCCAGGGCGGGCGCCGACGCGGTTTCGTCGTCGCCGTCCTCGTCGTCGAATGCCGCGGCTTCCGGTGATCCGGGCGGCGGCGGCAGCGCGGGAAGGCCGCGCCGAGCCGCCGGGGTCCGGCGTTCGGGAGTCGCTTCGGCCTCCTCCTGCGCGCCGGCCCCGGTCGGCTCCTCGACCGGCGGGCGTTCGATCTCCACCGGGGCGGCGGTGAAGATCACCGGTGAACCGTCGATCTGCCTGCCGCCGACGGTCCTGGCCGTACGGCCGGTGCTGGGCGAGGTGTACGCGCCGGAGACGTAGCAGGCGTTGAAGCGCAACGGGTCGTCGGCGTCGCTCTTGAGATATCCCGCACCGGGCACGCTCGGCAGATGGTAGGCGTCGGTGATACCGAGTACGGCGCGTGATTCGTTGGCGGAGAAGGTGCGCAGGCCGATGCGGTAGGACAGGTGCGAGTCCAGTCCGCGCAACTTGTTCTCCTCCAGCCGCTGCGACGCCAACAGCAGATGCACGCGCAGCGAGCGCCCGAGCCGCCCGATCATGACGAACAGGTCGGCGAAATCCGGTTTCTGCGAAAGCAGTTCGGAGAATTCGTCGACGACGACGAACAGCGCGGGCAGCGGGTCGAGTGGCGCGCCCGCCGCGCGGGCCCGCTCGTATTCGGTGACATTGGCGAAGTTGCCCGCCGAGCGCAGCAGTTCCTGCCGCCTGGTCATCTCACCGGACAGCGCGTCCTTCATCCGGTCGACGAGCGCGATCTCCTCCTCCAGGTTGGTGATCACCGCAGCGACATGGGCCAGCGACTCCAGACCGAGGAACGTCGCGCCGCCCTTGAAGTCGACCAGGATCATGTTCAGCTGATCCGGGGAGTGCGTGGTGATCATCGAGAGCACAAGGGTGCGAAGGAATTCCGACTTGCCCGAACCGGTGGCGCCGATGCACAGGCCGTGCGGGCCCATGCCGTTCTCGGCCGATTCCTTGATGTCGATCTCGACCGGGGTACCGTCCGGGGTGATGCCGATCGGCACCCGCAGACGTTCACGGTCACTGCGCGGACGCCACACCGTCGTCGGATCGATCTGGGCGGCGTCGGGGATTTTGAGCAGGTCCATCAGGCCGGGCACCGCGCGGGATTCGTCGCCGAGGCTGACGATCTGCGCGGCGGTGGCGACTCGGTAGCGGGCCAACGCTCGTGCGAGAGTGTCGGCTTCGGCCAGCGTCACGCTGTCGGCGGTGGCGAACTTCTCCACTCCCGCCGCCGACTTCGCCGCGACCATGCCGTCGGCGCACACCAATTGCAGACCGCGACGCACGGCGAGACCGGTCTGCGGCGCGGTCAGGTCGATGACGGTGACCGAGTCCAGGCCCGCGTCGCTCACGATGCGCTCGGTACCGCTGACGTAGCCGTCGTCGATGATGACCAGCAGGTGCAGACGCCCGGCGGTGGGCTGGGCATTGCGCATGAACCGCCCGCGTTCGAGCAGTTCCGAGGAGATCGAGGTCTCCAGTTCGGCCAGCGACCGGTACATCATCCGCGCCGCGCCGATGCCGTCGCGATCGGTCGGATGCTGCACGTGCGGAAGCCATTTCGCCCACGACCAGTTCGGGTCGTCGGGATCGGCGCAGATGACGGCGACCGAGGACTGGTCGGGACCGTGGAAGGTGACGAACTCGAGCAGCATGGCGCGCACCAGCATCCGGGTCCGGTCGATGTCGCCCTCGATATTGATGGCGGGAAAGGCCCGCAGCGAGATCGCCGTCGGCAGGCCGTGCACCACCGAATGGGTGCGGACGAAACGGCGCAGCGCCACCGTTGACACCGGTTCGAGGTCTTCGACCGGCCCGGTCTCGGGTCTGGCGAGTTTGGTCGCCAGCCGATGGCTGCCGATGCCGACCCGCACGTGGCCGAAGTCGGGGTCGTTCGGCCTGCGTTCCCACATCCGCCTGCTGCCCGCGACCGACCGCAGATCGGCCGGATCCGGATGACTCCAGATCAGCGATTGCAGCTGCGACAGACCGGTTTTGCGGACGTCGCCGCGCGACTGATCGAGGTATCGGAAGTAGTCCTTGCGCTCCTCGTCGAGTTCGGCGGCCTTCTTGGGCCCGCCCGCGCCGCGCATCGAGATCATCATGCCGAACATCGACATCATCATCATCATCGGGAACATCAGCATCAACGGGTTGGCCAGCAGGTTGCGGCCCATCATGACCATCATCGCCATCATGCCGACCACCGCGACCACCATCACCACCGGCAGCAACCGCATCAGCAGACTGGGCGGCACCTGGCGCTGGATCTCCGGCGGCGCGCTGAGGGCCACCTCGCCGCCGGGCGCGCGGGGCGGCGCGATCCGAGGGCGACGCACGAAACCTTCGGTGAGCATTCCTACCGTCCTTCGGGTGGTGCGGTGTCCGGGCCCGCCGAGGCGGTCGCGAGCACGGGATCGGTCTCCTCCGCCGGGTCGACCGAGTCGGTGTTCCTGCGGCGGAACGGGATCGACGCGGCGTAGCCGATGGCCAGCGTGGCCAGCAGCGTGATGGAACCGATGATCGCGACCCGGCGCGGCAGCGGATCGGGTCCGGGATCCGGCGGCGGCGCGGGGAAACCGCGCGGTGTGGTGACATCGTCGCCCGCGACGGACAGGTGCGCGGTGAGCGCGGCCACCGGGTCGATCAGGCCGTAACCGACTTGGTCGTCACGTCCGGTGCCGGGGTTGTGCGCGGAACGCTGGACGCGGTCGATCACCTGGGCGGCGGTCAGTTCGGGGAAGCGGGCGCGCACGAGTGCCGCCAGTCCGGAGACATAGGCGGCCGAGAAACTGGTGCCGTCGACGGTCACCGTGCCCTGGGCGCCCTGCTGGGCGTCGACCAGTCCGGTGCCGCCGGGTTTGCTGTCGAGCGAGACGATGCCGCGGCCCGGCGCGGCGATGCCGACCCACGGACCGTGGATCGAGAACGGCGACACCGCGCCGTCGGGATCGGTGGAAGCCACCGACAGCACATAGGGCGCGAACCACGCCGGGCTCACCACGGTCTGCACACCGTCCCAACCGGAGCGCTCGTTCTGGGCGTCGCACACCGACTGGTCGAGATTGCCCGCCGCGGCGACCACGACGACATTGCGCGCGGCGGCGTATTTCACCGCCGCGCCGAGCGCGGCGTCGGCCGAGCCGGAACCCGCCGGCCTGCACGACACCTCGGAGATGTTGATGACGGTCGCGCCGAGATCGACCGCGCGAACCACGGCCGCGGCCATGGTGAGCACATTGCCGTAGCCGCCGGAGGCGACCTTGCCCGGCTCGTCGTCGCTGCGCCGGTTCTTGTCCTCGTATTGCAGGCTGAGCTGGCGGATCGCCAGGATCTGCGCGTCGGGGGCGACCCCGACGAAGCCGTCGTCCCGGCTGGGCCGACCGGCGATGAGACCGGCGACCAGGGTGCCGTGACCGTCGCAGTCCTCGGTGCCGTCACCGCCCGCGGCCACGAAATCACCGCCGGGCCGCACATCGAGGCGCGGATGCCTGTTCACCCCGGTATCGATCACCGCGACCAGTTGGCCCGCGCCCCTGCTGAACTGCCACGCCGCGGGCAGGTCCAGGATCCGTTGCGGCATCGGGGCATCCCTCGGCACCGCGCCGGAGAGGAACGGCTCGACGCAGAGCGCGCGCTGTTCGGTCGGATCGGGTGGTCCGCCGCCCGCGTTCACCGCCAGCGCCGGGCCCAGCGCCGCGTCATCGATCACGGGCGGGGTGAGCGCCGAGGCGAACGCCGGTGTGGCGAAGGTCCACGCGCCGAGTACGGCGGCCGCGGCGAGGGCGCCGCGCAGGCGGTGGTGAGCGGATCGCATCTCGGGCATCAGAACGTGATGTTGCGTGCTGCCGAATAGACGTTCATCACCCACAGCGCGAGCGGCACGATCAGCACGATCAGCAGGTATTCGAATAGCTCCACGGCGCGGCGCAGCACGGGCGAGACCTCGGTGTGCGGACCGATCACGCCGAAGCCGACGGCGGCGAGCCCGGTGACGAGCACGATGCCCGCTCCCATCGGACGCCAATCATCCTGCGCCACGGCGAATCCGGCGACCAGGGCGAGGCCGGTGACGACCCCCGCGGCGATCAACGCCGCCGCCTGGACCATATCGGCGTAGGCACGGCCGCGCAGGCACAGCACCACCGCGACGATGCCCGCCAGCGCCTGGCTCTGCCACCGCGGGTCACCGAAGGGATCGGCGGCGATCACCGCACCGCCCGCGCTGAGTATCGCGGCGGACAGTTGCAGGCCGGACTGGAACTGATTGGCCGCGCGGGCCCGCTGTTCGAGACCGGCCGCCGACGGCAGCGCCGTCGCGCCGATCGCGCCGATATCCTCGATGGTCGGACGCGGCTCGTGATCGGCCGGGTCGATGGCCGCGCCCGCCGTCGGCACCGGCGGCACCGGCAGTTTGGCCGCGGCGACGGCTAGTCGGGGCGCCAAGGTGATCAGGATGAGTCCGGCCAGCATCACCCCGACGGCGATATCGGGAACATCGAAGTCCCAGATCATTCCGATCAGCGCCGCGACCGCGATCACCACCGCGGTGGGCACGACGGCCGCGGTCACCAGCGCACCGGCCTTGGCCCCGGCGTAGATCACCAGCGCGGCGACGAGGGTGGCGACCGCGCCGAACAGCAGATGTGGAGCGTCCAGTCTGCCCGGAGTCAACAGTGCCGCGGCGACTCCCAGCAGCAGAGTTCCGTAGAGCCCCACCATGATCACGGTCAGCCGCTGCTCTTTGTAGCGACGTCCGGCGATGACCGCGGCACTGGCCGCGAGCAGTCCGGCGCCGAGCGGGATGAAGCCGCCGACGATGCCATCACCCTTGTCGAGTACCAGCAGGGCCAGCGCGGTCAGCACCGCGACCAGTCCGGTGACCAGGCCCATACCGCGCGCGGAACGTGCTGACCAGCCGTGCATTTCGTCGATGCTCAACTGCGCGACCGCGTCGATCACGTCATCGAACAGGGCGGGCAGTTCCTTGGCGGTCACCGATCGCAGCACCAGCAGTTCGCCGTCGAAGATCTCGGCTTCGGCCAGGCTCTGGTGCGGTGGGATCGGATCGCGGCCCAGTCTGGCCAGCGTCCAGTGCTCGGTGGTCGGCGCCGCGCCCTCGTCGCTCTCGGTCAGGTCGGGGTTGCGTGAATCGATCAGCCGCACCACATCGGCGATATAGGCGGCGACCGGGACGCCCGCGGGCAATCCCATATCGAGTTGTGTGTTTCCGCCGATGACCGATACGCGGCACAATTCCGGATCAACGGCCCCGGCGCCGTTGTTCGACGATTCCGTCACGGGTGCAGGACTCCTATGATCGTGCTGTCGCGTTATCGCAACGGCCACAGCCTAACCGAGAATCAATGGCGCGGCAGCCGCTAAGCTGAGCGGTAAAAAGCGCAGTTCGTTCTTAAGGGGTTCCGCCGCATGACCGGTAATCGCCAAGCACAGCGCGCCTTCGACGCAGGCATTCTGTCCCTGGGCATCGCGATCGACGGCCAGGAATCGGTTCGTGATCTGGAGTACGCGCAGCTCGCCTTCCAGCGGGCCACCGAGTGGGATCCCGGCATGTGTGACGCCTGGCTCGGCCGGGCGGCCGCGGGCGAGGTCACCGACGAGGTGATCTTCAATCTGTTCAAGACCAGCGGCGCCACCCTGTTCCGCGAGCAGCGCAGGCTCGGACTGGCCGCGCGCGCGCTGTCCGGCCGGTTCGTGCTCGGCCAGTACATCGACTACCCGCTGGCGACCTATGTCGAGATCTGGCTGGCGCAGGCCACCCAGTTGATTGCCAGGGGCGACTACGACGAGGCCGAACGCGTACTCGACGAACTCGACGTCCACCGGGCCGGACGTCCCGCCGACGCCGACGACATCCGCATCTGCGCCTATGCCCGTGGCCTGCTGCATTACACCACTCAGCGCTGGTCGGACGTGATGACCGTACTCGCCGGATCGGCCGAGTGGCAGAACCCCTACCTGGCCTCGGGCACCCATGTGATGGTCGGCACCGCCTGCGCTCAGCTCGGTTTGTTCGGTGAGGCGATCAGGCGGATGGAGGCGGCCGAGGCCGGTCCGATCCCGACGGCGGCGACGACGGCGCGCTTCTGCCGCGGCCTGTGCCTGCGCGAGATGGGCCGCGAGGACGAGGCGAAGGCGCTGTTCGAGAAGGTCTTCTCAGAGGCGCCGGATTTCGAGGCGAACACCAAGGCGATGCGCGACCCGAAGTTCCGCATCACGGTGACCAGCAAGGAACTCATCGACGCGAGGACCGACCGCTGGGATCCGGCCTCGGCGCCGACCGCCGAGCAGGTCGAGAGCGCCGAGCGCGGCGACCGGGCCAAGGAGTTGTTGCACACCGCGCGCGCCGAACTCGATCAGCAGATCGGCCTGGCAGCGGTGAAAACTCAGGTGGCGAAACTACAGGCGAGTGCGCAGTTGGCGACAATTCGCGCGGAGAAAGGTATGTCCAGTACGCCACGTGGACAACACCTTGCGTTTACCGGCCCGCCAGGAACCGGTAAGACAACAATTGCCAGAGTGGTGGCAAAAATTTACTGTGGGTTGGGTTTACTAAAAACCGATCGTCTTGTAGAGGCGAAACGCGCGGACTTTGTCGGGCAGCATTTGGGCAGCACCGCGATCAAAACGAACGAACTGATCGATTCGGCGATGGACGGCGTGCTTTTCGTCGATGAGGCGTACACGCTCATCCAGACCGGCCTGTCCGGCGGCGACGCCTTCGGCCGTGAGGCCGTCGACACCCTGCTGGCCCGGATGGAGAACGACCGAGACCGGCTGATCGTGATCATCGCGGGCTACGACGGCGAGATCGACCGCTTCCTGGCCGCCAACGACGGTCTGTCCTCCCGTTTCTCCAAACGTGTGAAGTTCGACTCCTACACACCGGCCGAACTCGGGCAGATCGGCGATTTCATCGCGCGCAAACGTGATTCGGAAGTCTCGGAGGAGGCGCTCGCTCGACTGGTCGCCGCCTGCGGCGCCCTCTACGACCGCCAGGTGGTCGATCAGAGCGGTGAGCAGCGGCGCGCGATCGACCTCGCCGGTAACGGCCGCTTCATCCGCAACGTGATCGAGGCGGCCGAGGAGGAGCGCGAATTCCGCTTGGCCACCGATGAATCCATCGATCTGAGCCAGGTGGACGCCTCGGTGCTGATGCGGATCGAGGTCGCGGACATGGACAGCGCGCTGAACGGAGTGCTCGCTACCCTGCGCTGATCCCGGCGCTCGCGTCCGAGGCCGTCGCCGCGATCAGTTCCCCACCGCTATCGGCTGCGCGCAATCACCGGCGCGCCGGGACGCGTCCGGACATTGCGGCAGATTGTCGTGACTCATCAGCGCGTCCTGGCGGGCCAGTGTCGGGCCGGGCGCCAACGCTTCGATGATCGGTTTCGGCACCGGTTTGGGCTGCTTCGGTAGCCCCAGCACCTGGGCGGTGGCGCTGTCGGGGATGCCGTAGCGAATCCCGGTGTCGGCCAGGTAGAACATCGGCCCGTTGGAGATCGAGCCGGGCGTCATCGCGACCGAACGGACGAACTCACCGGTGCTCGGGCGGACGTAGACCGCGTCGACCCGATCACCCGCACCGTCGGCGGTGGCGGGCACCACGGGCATCGCGCCGCCGGGCAGCGGGAGTTCGCGCCCGGCCGACAGGGTCACGGCGGAGATGCCGTCGTGCTGCCCGAGCGCCCAGGTGATGCAGAAGACCGGATCGGCCGACGGCGAGAGGATGGAAGGGGTCTGCTCGGGGAACTGCTGCACCGGCAGGTCGCCGAGCACCGGCACGTCGACGATGCGGTCCGGCGGCACCGATCGGATGTCGGTCATGCCCTGGGAGTTGGCATTCCGGATGATCTCCGCGGTGAACGGCGTCACGGGCTGCACCCCGCCGGCGAGTACGACGTAGAGTTCCTCGGCATCGACGGCCCGCACCCGGATCAGTCCGCCGATCGGGACGTCGGAGAGTTTGCCCGGCCCCGGTTCGCCGAGCCGGTCGATCCGGGGCGCGCGCAGCGGCGGCACCGGCTCGGTGGCGTTCAGCAGCGCGGCGCCGATCGGCGCCGGAGTGTGCTCGTCCAAATTCATGGCGCGGCTCAGCACCGCGTCGTTCGGATCGAGCTGGGCGCGCCTGCCCTGGTAGAGCAGATAGGTGGCGCCGGAGTTGGTCACCAACCTCGCCTGCTCGGGGGCCAGCGGCCGCGCACCGCCTTCGGAGGTGTCGAGCGCGCCCGCGATGACCGTGGTGATGACACCTGCGGCGGCCGTGGCGCTGCCGGTCTTCGAGAGCGGAACCACGTCGCACATGGTCCAGTTCGCGCTGTCGTGGTCGGCCGACCCCGGCATCGCGCCGGGCGCGCCCGGGATGCCGAGCAGCGGACCGCGTCGCATCGTGAGTTTGCTGTCCTTGACCGTGGCCGGTGACGCCGCCGAGCCGGTGATGAGGCGAGCCGAGGCCAGATTCAGCACCGGGTGCAACGTGTTGTCCACCACGACGTAGAGCGCCCCGGAGTCCTTGGCCATCACGATCTTCGAATCACCGACCGAGCCCTGCGGTTTGATGAAGGCCAGGATGACCGCGCCCGCGACGACGAGCACACCGAGCACGATACCGACGATCATCGACCGGGACTGCGAGCGCATCGGATCGTGCAGCATCCGCACATCCCAGCGCACCAGCGCGTGTTCGTAACGCTTGAGCAGGAACCGGTAGCCGTTGACTTGGGCACGGGTGGTCATCTGTGCCGGCACGCACGCCTCCGAACTTGCCTGATTTCCAACCGATATCGCGACCGCACGTGATCATCGACAGGCATAGAGTAGCGAACCCCGACGAGTTCGGTCCATGATGAGCGCATGACCTCCACGGCGGTTTCCGACAACGCGGCGACCGCACCGCGTTTGCATTCCACACAATTCTGGTTCTTTCGCCTCATGCCATTGAGCCGGACCATCCCGGTGCTGCTGATCGCCGCCGTAAGTGCCTTCGTAGCAAGGGTTTTCGCCTCGCAGTGGTGGGTGCCGGCGCTGGTCGCCGCACTGGTGATCGTCGTCGCGCTCACCCCGCGAAAAGGCGTCAATATCGCCACCTGGACCGGTCGTAAGTTCACTTTCGCATGGCAGAGATTGGGCAATAATTCGTCTACTGTTAATCATTCGCCATTCGATGTTCCACTACCCGACGGCGGCAGTTACGGAATGCGCTGGGATGGCGCGCGATTGATCACGATGTTGCGGATCGAGGCGCAGCCGCGCACGGTGGTTCGGCTCAGTCCGGCGGGTCTGCTCGGCGACGACATGCTGCCGCTGCCCGAGATCGCCCGCTGCCTCGACCAGTTCGACATCACGCTGGCCGCGATCGACATCATCAGCACCGGCTCGCGCAGCGCGGGGACCGGCGCGGTGGCGCGGGCCTACGAGAGCATCCTCGGCCCGCTGCCCGCCGTCGCCCATCGCACCGTGTGGGTGGTGCTGCGCCTGGACCCGCTGGCCAACGCCGACGCGGTCGACCGGCGCGGCGGCGGGCCCACCGGCACGCTGCGCGCGGCCACGGTCGCGGCCAGACGGGTCGCCAATCGCCTCGCGGCACGCGGTCTTTCGGTGACGGTCCTCTCGGCCGCCGAGAT
This sequence comes from Nocardia sp. NBC_01377, assembly GCF_045040005.1. Classification (NCBI taxonomy): domain Bacteria; kingdom Bacillati; phylum Actinomycetota; class Actinomycetes; order Mycobacteriales; family Nocardiaceae; genus Nocardia; species Nocardia sp. NBC_01377. Next base: position 8,540,242 of record NZ_CP109566.1, on the reverse strand, counting down.
GAGCCAGGTCATGACCCAGCTCACCCACGGCTGCGCACTCGACGAATTCGCCGAGACCGCCGAATGCGTCCAGCACGACGGCCTGCACCACACCACCTATCGGATCACCCCGGAAGGCATGGGCCCCAAGGGGATCGCCGAAGTGTGGTCGACCCCGACGGTGGCGACCACCGTCACCGTGCGCCTCCAGCGGGCGCGGGTGCGCGAGTCGGAGACCCGCGGGCAGATCGCGGTGACCGCGACGGCGCGGTTCGTCACCAAGGACGCGCCCGTGATCCTGTCGGCCGCCGGTCTGCGCCCGTTGACCGGTCAGCAGCGCCGTGCCCTGCTCTTCGGTCTGCCCACGGCCACCGGCGTGCCCGCGCTGCCGCTGGAGCGTTACCTCGGCGCACCGGACGCCCTCGACGACATTCCCATGCCGATCGCGGGCTGCGGGCAACTGATCGGCGCCGACGCCTCCGGTCAGGGTGTGGCGCTACCGCTGGTCGGCCGCCACGTGCACCGCGTCGAGATCATCGGTTCTCCGCTGGTGGCCAAGCAGGTGATCCTGCGCGCCATCGCCCTCGACGCCAGCGTCGTCGTGCACACCGCCCGCCACGACGAATGGAAGCCGATGCTGGCCTATATCGATGTGCCGCAGGCCCTTACCCTGGCGACGTGGTCTGCGGGTTCGCAACAGGCGGGTTCCTACCGGTTCGCGACCATGGTCGTCTTCGACGGAATCGCCCCCACCGGCCACTATTCCGGTGCGACGGTCGTACTGCTGCGCGCGCACGACTCCGAGCGGGGCGACTTCGATCCCGACATCACCCTCATCGAGGATCCGGACACCGCGAACCTCGTCACCGTGCGCACGGCCTCCGGAGAGACCAGCGTGCGCATGGTCGCCACACCGGAGGAACTGCTCTACGTCGGCGCGCGGGAGCCCGCCACCGCGTGAGCGTTACCCAGGCCGAGCGGTTGCCGCGGCCACGGGTGACGAAACGTCGACGGCCCGTTCGATCCGTAGCGGATCGAACGGGCCGTTTCCGTGGGCGAGGTATCAGCCGCCGAAGCCCTGCGAAACCTTGCCGTCGGCGTGGAAGGCGTTGTTCTTCGCCTGCTCGACGGCCTTCGACAGCGCGTCGATGATGCCGATGGTGCTATCGGGCGATTCGCCGTCTTTCTCCGGGTTGCCGAATTCGACGTCCCACTTGTGCTTGGCGATATTGAAGGCGTCCAGACCCGTGTTGCCCTCCCAGGCAATACCGAGACGCTTGGCGGCGGCCTGCAGGTTGGCGGCCTCCGCCACCAGCGCGCCGCGGTGCGTGGCCAGTTCCTCGGAAAGGGTTTGCAGAATCGGTCCGTTGTACAGCATGACGAGACGTCCTTTCGTGTGCCGAGCGGAAGCGATCGGCGAGTGGTCAGAGGTTGGTGTGCCCGCCGCCGGAGCCCGCGGAGGTGACGAGGCCGGTGTTGTCGGAGTCGGTGTTGATGTAGGTCGTGTTGCCCTCGCCGACCAGCGCGGTGAGCTCGTCGAGGATGGCGTTGAGCCGGGCGGACTCGCCCTGCCAGCTCGCGACGGCCTTCTGGCAGGCGCCGGCCGCGTCGCCTTCCCAGCCCGGACGCGAGGACTCCAGCGAGGATTCCACGCGGCCGATGATCGTCTTGATGGAGCTCACCGAGTTGGACATATCGCTCTGTGCGGCCCTGACGATCGCATCATCATTATTTACTACGGACATTGGACATCCCTCATTTCTCTGTCGGGCAACTGATTCGAGTGTTGGTTGACGGACACAAGAGTGGCGCTAGGGCATCCACCTTCCACCGGGCAATGTGGCGACCAGAGCCGAGATCGCCTGCGCGACACGGTGGTCCGAGCCCGGTGTGAAAGTGGTCCACACCCGAAGGTCCGGTGCGGCGTTCGGACTCGCCGCGATCCGGCCCCGCACGGTGTCGTACACCGCGACGGAGCCGGAAGATCTGGTGGTACGCCCCTGTTCGTGGGCGTAGGCCACGATCTCGGCGTGGGCGTGGCATTCGGCCATCGCCATACCGAATTCGATCGCGTTGTGGTCGACGACGCCGACGCTGTACGGGACAGCGGTGTAGTCGGAGCTCGCCGCCGCCGCGTTCAGACGGTCGGCGAATTCGTCGGCGGGGCCGCTGAAACTCGGCACGTCCGCCGCCGCGCAGACGCCGAGGACCGCGAGAAAAGGTTGCGCCAGGGCGGCGCCGCCCTCGTCGGCCCAGGTCGTGGTGATGTCGATCTCGTCGCCGTCGCGCACCGCGAACGCGTGCGCGGCACCGCGGCGCGCGAGGCAGACCCGACGCGGACCGTCGGCGGTCACGATCCGGGCGGCGAGCTCGCGCTCGGGGTTGGCCAGAATACGCAGGGCAGCTGTCAATTCGGCGTCGACGTCGTCGTAGGCGTCGACCAGCCCGCGCGCTCGAAGATCCGCCATCGCCGCCTCGCGCGCGGCCAGGAACGCCTCGATCGAGTCCTGACGCGGCCCGATTCCGAGCACGAGCGGCATGGTCTGGATGCCGAGCAGATCGCACACCGCGAGAACCGCCTCGTCGGTCAGAGTCGCCATGTCCGCCCCTACTCCGCCGGGGTCCCGGTGGCGGTCGCCCTGGCCTCCACGCCGCCGAGCACCGACGGCGCCGCGGCCAGGCCCGCGTCCAGTTCGAGAGCGACACCGTCGTTCGCGCCGACCGCGCCCGCTCTCGGGGTGTGTTCCTCCTCGCCGTCGCCCGCGGCCGTGCCACCCGCGAGCGCGGCGGGCGGCAACGCCTGACCCGCCGCAGTCCCGACCGGCGTCGGCGAGGTAGCGGTGGTGACGACCTCGGGTCGGGCCACGATCGGACCGACCGTATGCGCCCGCGCGCCGCCGAGGGTTCTCGGCACGGCGAACTGCGGCATCGTCGGCAGTATCGGCATCGCGGGCATCGATGTGCTCACCGGTGTCGAACTCTGCTGCCCGACAGCTTGTTCGGCGTCGAACGCGGCGGGCGTCGCCAGTGGCGGCGGCGTGTTCTGCTGCCACGGCTCCGCGAGCGGTCGCGCGGCCGCCTCGTAGGTGCGCATGACGCGCGCCGCGGTGGATTTCGCGACATCCTGGTCCGCGCCGATCTCGGCGGCGACGCCGACCAGTGGTCCGCCCAGCGACGCGCCGATGGCCTGGATGGTTCGCAACGCCTGTTCCATGGCCGCGATCTCGGCGGTGTGCGGCATGGTCAGCCGCGCGACCTCGAAGGCCGCTGCTTGCGCCGCGGTGTGCTCGGCATTGCGCGCGGCTTCGGTCACCGTGTCGGTGAGCCAACCGCGCATCGTCGAAAGCCGTTCCAGCACCAGATCACTGGTGTCGGACTGCCAGTGCGCGCGGATACCGGCGATGATCCGGTCGTAGTCCACCACGGCCGCGCCGAAACTCGCGGCCAGCCCGGTCCACGCGGCAGCCGCCTCGACCAGGGGGACCGAACCGGGCCCGCTCGTCAGATCGCGGGCCAGCTGATCGGTGGGTCTGGCTTCCCAGACCACACCGGTGAATCCGGGTGTGGGTGGTTCGATCATGTTCTCAGGCCGAAGCCCCGAGGTCGGCGGCATTGGTGGTATCCATATCGGTCAGCTCACGCGCTTGCGCGCGCAGCGTCGCGGCCAGTCTGCGCAGCTCGAGCGCGCCCGTACCGGCCGAGAGGTCGAAATCCTGCGCGACAGCTCGCAGCGTCGCGGCCGCACGCTGGGAGACTTCGTCGAGTCCTGGCGCGGGCGCCATCAGGGCGGGGTTGTGTGCCTTCAGATCGGCTTCCAGCCGACCGGCGAGCTCATCGAGCTCGGCGGCCACACGGACTGCTTCCACGGGATCGAATCGCATGACGAACTCCTAAAGGGTGAGTGCCTTGTCCGGGGGTTCCCGGTCGATGTCCGGGGTTGTCGTCACGGCCTCGGCCGCACCGATGACCGGTACCGCGATGCCGTCGATCGCGCCGACGACCTCGTTGCCGTGCGCGGCGTTCACCAACTCGGCGCGGAAAACCTCGCCGCCCGCGCCGGCCGCGCGCGCCGCCGCACCGGCCGCGCCCATCGGTCCCGGCGCCATCGGCGTCATACCCGGCGTCGAGGCCGCGGTGGTTCCGAGCGGGACGGCGGCCTGTGCCTGGGCGCCGCCGCCCGCGAGCATTGTCGTGACCCTGGCCTCCTGCAGGGGAAGCGCGGGCGCGGTACCGCTGACGGCGCCGGGCACACCGTTGACGACCGGAGCCGTGAACGGCGTAGCGGGCAGCGCCGCGGCTACCGGGGCCGCGACGGGCACCTCGGCCAGCGTGCTCGCCACCTGGCCGACCACCTGGGCTCCGGTGGTTCCTACGGTCACCAGCCCCTGCACCATCTGCAATACCTGCGTGACGTATTGCGCCGGGTTCAGGCCACCCGCGGCACCGGTGCCCGCCGAGGCCATCGACCTGGCAGCCCCCAGCGGCGCGCTCGTCACCGAGGACAGCGGCGAGGCGACGCTGTCGGCGACCATCGCTCCGGTTCGCGCCACCCCTCCCGGCACCTCGGTGACCGCGACTTTCTGGCCGTTGGCGCTCATCTCGGCACTGTGCACGGTGAGTTCGGCCCGCGTCTTGGCGATCACCGCGGTCACCTGTGTCATCGTCTCGGCCGTCGCCGCCGCCACGAACGCCTGGCCGGGCGGGGTGACGATGAACGGACCGGCCGCGGCGAGCGAGGCCAGATACTTGGAGATGATCGCGCTCACCTGCGCATAGCCGGTGAAGACACTGGTCGCGGCGGCCGCGTGGTTGACGTTCATCCTGCTGCCCTGCGACACCACCTCGGCCGTATCGGCCGCGGTGTTGGCGGCCTTGCCCGCCGCCGAGGTCGCGCCAGCGCCTTCCCACAGCGACATCACCGTCTGGATCGCGGTCGTGCCGAGCTGGGTCGCCTGCTGCAACGCCGAGACCACCTGCGTGAGCACCTGGCTCGGATCCGGCCCCTGGCCCGCGCCGGGAATCCCGGTACCGAAACTGCCTGCCAGGTCCGTCATCGGTTTGATGAGAGCGCCGATATCGAGCACCGGCAGCGGCGGCATCTCGGGCATCGGCGGCAGCGGGGGCAGTTGTGGCAACGCGGGCAGGCCGAGTGTGCTCAGTACCTCCGCCACCGGCCGATCCACGATCGAGCCGAGCGCGCTCTCACGCAGCAGGGACACGATCGACGGGTCCAGCGGCGCACTCATCAGGCGTTTCCGATGCTGCCCAGATTCTCGGCGCTGTCCAGATCGGTCGCGGTGTACTGGGCCGCGCTCTCGAAGGCGGTGAGCGCCGTGCCCGCGTGGACCGCGGCCACCTCGGTGACCGAGGTCAGATGCGAGGCCTGCGCGGCCGCGTAGGTGGCCAGGAAGTCCTGGCCGATCAGTCCGAATACCGGAACCGCGGCCGCGATCACGGCCAGCTGGTCGACCGATCCGGCCGTCAGTGTCTGCGCCGCCAGCGCCGCGGATGTGTTTCCGTACTGCACGATCGCTTCGGGAGTTGCTATCAGGTCAGCCATGAAAACCTCTGCGCGATAGTCGGATCGACAGGTGATGTCGGATCGGCGGAAGAACTTCAGCTATTGGAACAGTCGTCGGCAGAGAGTGGCGCAAAAGGAGCTTAAGAGGACTCGACGCTCGGGTGAACGTCAGGTGCCGCCCGCCCCCGGCCCGCACTCGGTATCAATCACGCTGGGAATCAGCGGATTTAGTTGACATGACATCGTTGAAGCCGGTCACCAGATCGCCGCACCGGGCGAAGGCCAGACCCGCCGCCCGCCGCGCGGTGCCGACGATCGCCTCGTCGAATTGTTCCGGCGTCCACCGATTCACCTCCGAGGTGAGGACGAGATCGAGTAACGCGCCGTTGCCGTCGACGGTCACCGTCACCACGCCGTCGGGCGAGGACTCCCGCACCCGGACCGCCGACATGCGTTCACCGAGTTCGCGGATCCGGTCCACCCGGCGCTGCGCGGCGGCGACGAGTTCGTCCATCAGCGCTTCGCCGAGCTCACCCGGCGAATTCGCGTAGGCGGCCAGGTGGGGCGGTAGTCCGCCGCCGTCGGTCCCGGTCACAGTGCCCTCCGTTTCGCGGCGTTCACAGCGTCCTCAGCCAGCTCTGCGGCTCGACCTCGTATTCCTGTTCGTCGATGAGTTCCCTGCGCTCGACCTCGGCGGCCGTCGGCAGTCCGGTCAGCGCCAGCAGATCCGCGCTGACCCCGGCCTCGGCCAACCGCCTACGCCGTTGCGCGCCTGCCCGATCGGCTGCCTGCCTGCACAGTCTGAGCACCTCGGCGGCCAGATCCTGCGGCGCTCTGCGCAATTCGGCTCGATCGACCGAAACACTGAGCGGTAGACCCTGTTCGGTGGTCTCCACGGTGATGGATCCCGATCGCGACATCGCGACCGCCCTCGGCAATTCCTCGTGATCGCTCATACCCGTTCATCCTTGATCGCTCGTACCACCGTGACCAGTTCGGCGTTGATGGCCGCGATCAATCCGGCCCGATCGACCGCCGTCGCGGTGGCGGACGGTCCGACGGTGACCACATGTCGTCCGTCGTCGGGCAGATCGCGCCACTGCAACCACCGGATGATCCGGCCTTTCGGCCCGAATCGCGAAATACCCTGGGCGATCTCGATGATGCCGATGCGCTCGGGGACGGTGTGCAGGAATCGTCGCGCACGAGCGTCGGGCGTTTCGTCGAAACTGTCCCACAGCTGCGCGGGCGCCTCGAAATCGTCGACGGCGCTCGGCAGGGCGAGCGATTCGAAGCTGCCCGCCCCGACCTCGGGAAGCGCGTCGACCACCATGTCGGCGAGCCGTAACGCGTCGCATTCGGTGATGGTGAATCCGGCGCTGTGATCCACGGTGCGGCCGGGCAGCTGGGTCAGTAGATAGCCTCGCACCTCGCGCCGGACGGCGAGCAGCCGGATGCCCGCCGCCGGGTCACTCGGGTCGGCGCCGTGCACCCGGATGGCGATATCGGGACGCGCGATATCTTCCAGCGCCGCGTCGAGATCCGGATCGGGCGCGGTGAGCGACCGGTCGAGAACTCGCACCCGCTCGCGCTGGAAATCGTCCTCGTAGGGGATGTCGGTGGTGAAGACGAAAGGGTGCGGCAGCGGGTCCTCACGCAACCGCTGCCAGCGCACCACGAATTCGAGATCGGTGAAACTCCAGCGCGGGGTCATCGTTCCACGACTGGTTTGACCACGACGGGGGCATCGCCGATCGCGTCTTCGAGATAGTCGGAGGATTCGAGGTAGGTGGCCCTGCGGTGCTGGTTGTTGCCCTGCCCCGCGCCCGCGCCCGCCGCACCCGCCGCACCGGGGGTACCGGGCGTGCCCTGGGTGCCTGCGAGCGCGGCGGCCGGGCTCGCGGCGTCGAACTGGGTCGACGCGCTGATCGGCACGAACGCCGCCGCACGGGGGAACAGTTTGGAGGAACCGGTCGGGTCGTGCGCGAGCACCGCGGCGGGTGCCCCGAACCCGCCGCCACCGCCGCCACCCGCGCCACCGCCACCGGCGCCACCGGCCAATTTCGCCGCGAAACCCGCCAGATCGTTCGGATCGCCCGACCCGGGGATATCGATCCCGGGAATCCCGGTCAATCCGGCTCTGTCGAGCAGCTCTCGCTGCTGGTCCGGGGTGAGGAACTGCGCGAACTGTTCGAAGGCCTGCTGCAACTGCGGCAGGCCCTGTTGCGCGGCGGCCAGCAACTGCTGCACGAGGGTCTGGAAGAACTGCCGCTCCTCGGGGCTACCGGGAACCAGCGAACCGACCCGCTCGGCCAGTTCGCGTGCGCCCCCGGCCAGTTTCTGCTGACCGGGCACCTGTCCCGGCACCAGGCCACCGGACACCAGACTCGCGAGCTGCTGGCCGTACGAATTCGGGTCACCCGCTATCGGATCGGTAGTCCCCCCACCGAAGTCCCCGCCGAATTTGCCCAGCGCACCCGGCATCGTGCCCGCCGGATCACCCAGGCCGCCGGTGTCCCCGAACTGTTCCCTGACCCCGGGGGCGAGTCCTTCGCCGCCACCGTTGTTGCCGCCGTTCTCGCCATCACCGTTCTGACCGCCGCCGGTCTCACCGCCGCCGGTCTCACCACCACCTCCGTTGTTGCCGCCGCCGTTGTTGCCGCCGCCGTTGTTGCCGTTATTACCGTTGTTGTTCCCGTTATTGCCCTTGTAGAACGGATTCGGGATCCGACCGAACGCACCGTCGGCCGCGGGCAGCACCGGTATGTGCGACGTCGACAGCCCGAGTCCGGCGAGATAGGTGGTGCGGAAATTCTGCCGGTACAGCGCGAGATCATTCGAACCGGCCGGAGGCGGCACCACGTAGAGCCCGAGCGACGGATTCGTCGGGGACGTCGGCATCGACCGCTGGGTCGAGTCCAACCAACCGGCCGTGAAGAACAGCAGATCACCGACGCCGCGAGCGCCCGCGGACAACTGCGGAACCGCGTTCGCATAGGCCTTGACCGCGGCCACCGCGATCTCCTTGCCCGGCCCTTTCCACTGCTCGGCCGTCACCGAATCGACCTTGTTGACGAAATCGACGAATATGCCGTCGAGTTCGCTTCCCACCCACCGCCAGCCCCCCGACTGATTGGAGAGGTTCCCGACGACCTGGTTAACCCTGATGTGGTTGCCGACCCCCCACAGCGCCGGCCAATCCAATCCGTCGGCACTCTCGCCCATGATCGTCGTCGATTCGAACCCGGTCAGGGTGGTCAGCGAATTGGGCAGCGTTCCTGCCGTCGCCGTGAGCGTCGTGGTCGGCGGCGGGGTCGTCGACGGATATCCGTCGAGTTCCCATTTCTCGGTCGGATTGCTCTGGATATTGTCCAGCAGATCGGAGTTGAAGCCGTCCACGTCGCCGTACGCCTTACCGGCGGCGACGAAGGTGTCGATCATGTCGGTGAGAATCGCTTTGTGGTCGTTGAGGATGCCGTCCAGCTGGGTCGCCTTCTGGCCGAACCTGGTACCCAGCGCCGTGCCGGAACTCAGGCTCGACACCGGCCTGCCGGCGGCCAGATCGGTCAGGTAGTCCCGCAATCCGTTGATTCCCATGATGACCTGCGAGCCCGCGGCAGCGAGATCACGCGCCACCTGCGGTTCGAACCGGAGCGCGTCGGGACCCCCCGTATGTGTTCGCGTGTACTCGCTCAAGCCGTCCCACGGATTGCCCGTGGGTACCTCTCCGCTCATCGGTCGTGCTCCCTGATCGAATCCGGCGCCGACGGAACTTCGCCTCTGCCCAAGACCATACCGGCCCGCGCGTAGCTCGCACCATCTTGAGAGCTACGAAATCTCTTGTGCGATAAGTTGATTGGGAATAATTGCGAACGGCGGACTACCGCCGTGGCAACGGCGGATGAAGACCGGGTGACAGGTCGGGTCCGGCCGTCACGATTCGACAGTCGCCGCACCCGACATCGTCAACTGATTCATCGCGGCGTCGATATCGGCCTCCTCGCCGAATACCGCGAGCAGATGCGCTCGAGTGATGTCACCCTCGAACCCGGCGGTGAGCAGTGCCCCCACGTGCGCCGCACGCGGATCGTCGGGCCCCGCGCCGATGAGATCGCGAATCACCTGCTCGACGGAGTCGTCGTCCCAGATACCCGGCACCGCCTCGCCCAGGTCCGGACCGCCGGGCGACTCACCCCGGTACCACTGTTCGTCGGACCACCAGTAGCAGAAGGAGAGCAACCCACTGCCCGCGCGGGCGTTGAGGACCTGGTCGACCACCCACTCGGGCGCACCCGCGTACACCTTCGGCAGTTCGGCGCCGTCCTGATAGGCCGCGGCCAACGCGGGTGCGTCCCACACGCCACCGGACAGCACGGCGCGCCCCCTCGGCAGCAGATACAGGGTCGCCCCCGATCGCCGCGAGCCCTCGAACCAGCCGAACGACGGCATGATTCGCGGCCCCCACTCCGACCGCACCGCGACGAACGCCGCCGACATCACCGTCCAGCGCACCCACGTCGTCGGCAGATCCGGCAGGTCGACGTGCGACTCCACCGCCGCGACCCCCGCGGCGCGATCGGCTCTGGCCTGCTGGGCCGCGTACGTGGCCGGCCGCGTCTGCCTGCCGTCGTGGAACAGGTAGGCGGCCAACCACACCGGCAGCCGCTGACGCGGAAATTCTTCCAGATCGGCCAGATACGCCTCCGGCGCGAACAGCTGCTCGTCGGGGAACGGCTCGTCTCCGTAGTCGTAGTCGACCTCCAACTGCCCGTCGGCGTCAAGTCGCATGAACAGCCGCCACCAGGGACCGTCACCGAGCATCGCGGACACCCTGCGATGCTCGGCGGCGATTTCCAGAATGCCGTCGGGAACCGCGACCCTGAGTACCTGATCCTCGTCGCCGACGTAGAGCACCTCGCCGCCGCCGAGCTCGACGGTCAGGGTGAACACCGCGGTCAGCTCCCGCCATCCCTGCGGGCCCATCTCCCCCAGTTCGTGCGCGATCCGCACCGCGAGCTCATGCCCCCGCTCCTCGGGAGTCTGTTCGAGGTCCGGCGACGGGATCTCACCGGCGACCTCGCCCGCCACCTCGGGCTCAGCGCCGGTCACCTCCCCCGGCTCCGCCGACGCGGGCGTGCCCTCGGCCACCGGGACCGGCTCGACCGCGGGGATCGCGCCGAGCGGCGCTCCCAGCGTGAATCCGAGATCGGGCAGCCCGCCGCCCGCGAGCGGTCCCGCGCCCGCAACCAGGGTCTTCTCATCGCGATCGCTCACAGGCCCTCGCCTCTCGAGTTCATCGGCGCCGCAACGGAACCGGTCACCAACCGGAGTCGATGACCCGTCCCGCCGACGGTCCGGGATGTTCTTCCACATCGTCGTACTGCGCGTCGCCGCCCCCGGCGGACAGCGCACGATCCGCCGAATTCGGCGGCGCCAGCGACGGTTCCGGCGCCTCGGGCACCCGCAGATCGGGCATATCCTCGATCAGGTCCGAGAGTTTCGGCAGACGAGCACGCCGTTCCTGTACCGGCGCCATCAGCGCGGTGTGCTGATCGGCGAGGTGTTTCGCCGCTTTCTGCGCCGCCTCGGTCACCGCCTTCGCGATCTCCGAATGGTTCAGATCCTCTATGCCCTGACCGAATTTCGTCTCGATCACGGTGCCGTCCGCGTTCACCGACACCGTCACGCGGTTCCGGCGCACCGAACCGGTGCCGACCAGAGCAGCACGCGCGCGCTGTATTCCGGCGATCGCGCGCATCTGATCCCTGGCCTCGTCGAGGATCGCGGCGAGGTCGGCCCTGGCATGCTCGTTGCTCATAGCTCACCGAGCATGCCGATGGCCGGGAAACCTCCGATGACCCTCACGTGAATGACTGATGGCGCCGACGCGACGTCGGACAGTCAGTCGTCCAGTTCGGCGAAATCGTCCATCCGCTCCAGAATCCGTTCGATCTCCCCATCTACCCACTCGGCCAGCGCCGCACCCGACATTCCCACCGCCACCGGCGCCGCGTGATGCAACTCCATCACATAGCGTCCGTCGCCGGGAAGGTCGCGCCAGAGCCTGCCCGCGCGGGTGATGCCGCGCGGCCCGTACATCGACCGCCCCTGCACCACCTGCACCGATCCGGTCGCGTCGGACGCGACATTGAGGAATTTGGTACTCGCGGAACCACGAACGTCCTCGTCGTCGGAGACCATCGAGCCGAACCCGAAACCGGACCCGGTCGATCTACCACCGGGTTCGGGGAGATCGATCGAGAAGGGTCCCCGCGTGCCCCCGACAGCGGAGGGCATCAATGCCATGACGGCATCGCCCAGCCCCCGCGGATCACAGGTGGTGATCGTGTACGCCGCGGCGTGATCGAGGGTTCGGCCCGGTTCCTGCACGGCCACGAACGCGCGCGAGCCTCGACGACCCGCGTGGACTCGCACCCATTTCTGCGGGTTGGCGAAATCCGCGTCCTCCCAGGACTGCGCGCCGACCACGACCGTCGGCCTGGAGAAGGTGTCGATCACCGTCTCGAGGTCACGGTCCATCCGGCGCATCAGGTCCGAGCGCGCGTCCTGACAGGCCCGCACGTAGTCGTCCATCCACGGGATATCGCTGGTGAAGGTGAACACTCCCGGCATCTCACCGTCGAGGTGCAGATCGCACAGCACCTTGAATTCCAGATCGGTCAGTTTCCAGGTACTCACCACATCACCCGCGTCACGGCTCGATCACCGGTTTCACTCGGAACGGTGTGTCACCCAAGGCTTCATCCATCCAATCGGTCGAGGTCAGGAATTTCGGCCTGCGATGCCCGCCCGCGCCCGCGCCGCCCGCCGCACCGGCACCCGGCGATCCGGCCGCACCCGGGCTGCCGGGTTGGCCGTTGGTGCTGGCCGCGGTGGTCCCGTCGCTGCCGAACATGAAACCCTCGGCCGCGGGCAACGCGGCACTGCTGGCGAACAGGTTGGTGTGCCGTGGCTCGGCGAGCGCCTGAGCCGGTATTTCCCCGGCGCCGCCGAGTCCGCCGAGGTCGCCGCCGCCACCGCCGCCTCCACCACCTGCTCCGAGGCTCGGATCGAGCCCGGCCGCGAGGTCGGCCAGCCCGCCGAGACCCGGGATATTGCTGAGTTCGTTCAACTGACCGGCCAGCCCCTGCGCGACCGATGGGTCCAGCACACCGGTCAGGAACTGACCGAATGCCTCGAACCCGTCACCGATGGCCTGCCCCAGCTGCGAAAGCAGTTCGGTGCCACCGTTGGCCAAGAGATCGAACAGTTTGCTCCCGTTCTCACCGAGCACACCTTCGATACCGCCGGCCTCGCCGATGGCGGGCAACAGCTCGCCGAGCGCGGCGGACTGTTCGGGACTCAACGTCGGCAGCAGATCACCGAGCGCCGAGGCCTGTTCCGGACTCAATGTCGGCAGCAGCTCGCTGAGTGAGCCGAGTGCCTCGGGACTGATATCCGACAGCAGTTCACCCAGCGCCGTCGTCTGTTCCGGCGTGAGTTGCGGCAGCAATTCACCGAGCGACTTGGCCTGTTCGGGAGTCAGACTCGGCAGCAAGTCGCCCAGCGCCTTGCCCTGCTCCTCGGTCAGGCCCGGAATCAATTGATCGAGGCTCGGCCCGCCCTCGCCGTCTCCGGTTCCGCCGTCGAGTCTGGACAGGAGATCCTGCAAAGGCGACTTCGTACCCTTGCCCGTTCCGGTGCCCGTCCCCGTGCCCGAACCTGTCCCGGTGCCCTTGCCCGTGCCCGTGCCGGAACCCGTGCCCGAGCCACCGAGCGAACCCGGCAACGCACCGCCCTGGGGGATGGGCATGTCATCCGCGGACTCGTCTATCCCCGCGCCGCCGCCGTACTTGTCGATCAGTTCATCGATGCTGGGAGCCTCTTGGCCGCTGCCGGTACTACCGCCGCCGGTTCCGCCGCCCGTGCCACCACCGGTTCCGCCGCCCGTACCGCCACCGGTCTCGCCGCCGCCGGTGCCGCCCCCCGTGCCGCCGCCGGAATCCCCTCCGCCGCCGAGCAATTCATCTAGATTCGGCAGATTGTTGCCGGTACCACCGCCGTTGCCGTTGCCGTTGCCGCCGGTATCTCCGTTCCCGCCGCCACCGTTCCCGTTTCCGTACCCGCTACCGCTTCCGTACCCGCTACCGCTTCCGTACCCGCTACCGCTTCCGTACCCACTACCGCTTCCGTACCCACTACCGCTTCCGTACCCACTACCGCTTCCGTACCCACTACCACTTCCGTACCCACTACCACTTCCACTTCCACTTCCGCTACCACTTCCACTTCCGCTACCACTGCCACCGCCATTTCCATTTCCGCCGGCCTGCTTACCGGGAATCTCGATGGTCGGGACAGCCGACTTCGTCTTGTTGATGCCCTCCACGTAATACTTCTTGAATCTGTCGCGATATTTTCCGGTCTGATCCTTGTTGCAGCCGCGCTTCTTCGGCGAGTTCGGACCGGGCATTTCATTCTTGGTGACCGTCAACCACTGACTGGTGTAGAGCAGGCTGTTGCCCATGACCTTGGTCGCCGCGACCAGATCGACGGTGCTGTTCTTGTACTTCTCCACCGCATTGGCAGCGGCCTCGGACGAGGCGCCTCGCCATGAACTCTTCAGATTCTGAATTTGCGTCGCGTAGGTCTGCAGGTGAACTTGTATCTTGTCCCCGAGCCACAACCACTGGAAATGCATCTCATACGGCGGCGACGGAATGATCGATGCGCCGAAGCTCTGTAGATCTTCGAAGCTGAGGTTGTCCGCGTTCTCGACCGTCACCGTGACGGGGTCGGTCTTGCCGCCGTATCCCTGCACAGTTTCCGGGAAGGCCGGCATCGTGTAGGAAACATCGTTGTAGTAGCCGTCCCAGTTGCCGGTCCTGGCTGTGTCACCGATATCCAACTGGCCGTAAGAGTAGTCATCTTCTCCCGACGTGGAGGTCACCGTCGGTTTACCGCCGTTGGGCGCGGGCGGCGTCAGATTCACGGTGACATCTCTGACTCTCGTCAGAGTATTGAAGTTGACCGTGTTGTTGTTCTCCGCGGCGGCGAACGCCTTGCCCGCGGCGACGAACGTGTCGTACTGGTCCTGCACGATATCCGAGTGCGTGACCAGCGAATCGTAGAGCGCCTGGCCGTGATCGGAGTACGCCCGCGCCAGCTCACGACTCGAGGCCAGGTTGCTGAACGCGCCCACGGAATGTAGACGCTGCTCGTAGACGATCGCCGCGAGACGATCCAGATCCGCGATCAACTGCGCGGCGGCCTTGGTGGCCGTGACGACATTCGCGACGTCGAATTGCAACAGCCCGTTGTTGGCGGATCCGAGAATCGGCGCCCATATCGACGGAGGCGGTGCCCCTGGGTTCGTCACAGCTCATGCTCCTGAATCATGTAGTTCACCGATAGCCTCACCGTTGCCGCCGTATCCAGCCGATCCGTCATCAGGCCTCGTCGGAGGCGATCATGAGATCGGCGGCCTGTCCCTGGCCATCGGCGAAGCCCTGCGCACCATTTCCCAGACCTTCCCCGCCTTCGAGGAGGGTATTCCGGGATGTCTTGTACCCGTTCGCCCCTTCGGAGAACTTCTTGCCGAAAGAGTCCTTACCCCAGGGGAAATTTGTGGCGTCGTCCTCGAGATCCAACGAAGTACGCAGGTTTCGGACCACCCCTTTGATCGCGGTAGCCGCTTCCAGGCTGATACCGGCGGCCCTTTTCAGCGCCACAGGGTCGATTTCGATACGATTCGGCGTAGTCATAGGATTTCGGCCTCACTATCAGTTCTATTGTGTGGTCTATTTCAACTCGAACGGTTTGTCCGGACCGTCGGTGGGAGCACCCGCACCGTCAACCGCTCCCTTTTGCGGGAGTGGAACGGGTGCGGTTTTCGGCTTGATCACCGAATTCGGCGGCCGCCAATCACCCTGGTCCGCGAGATCGGTGGGCGCGGTATAGGCGCCGGGGAAAACGAACGGCAACGGATACCACTTCGGCCTGGTCTTGGCTTTCATGTCCTTGCCCGCGGCGAACGACGGCGAATACTCCACGAATCGGCCGTGCGCGTTGTGTCCCCAGACAGAATCCGAAGTCAGGCGCGATTCCTTAGCAGGCGTTATGTTGTTCGCGTAATTGTCCGCTTCGGTCTGACGCCGCTGTATAGCGGCCTGATCGTCCCGTGCTCGCTGATCGACCCGGTCCTGCTGAGCCTGCAGCGCGGCCCGGTCCTCCCGCGCGCGTCGCTGATCACGATCGCGTTGCGCCTGATCCTCACGCACCCGCTGCTGATCACGCTGCTGCTGCGCCTGATCCTCACGCACCCGCTGATCATTACGCTGCTGCTGCGCCTGATCCTCACGCACCCGCTGATCATTACGCTGCTGCTGCGCCTGATCCTCACGCACCCGCTGATCATTACGCTGCTGCTGCGCCTCATCCTCACGCGCACGCTGATCATTACGCTGCTGCTGCGCCTCATCCTCACGCACCCGCTGATCATTACGCTGCTGCTGCGCCTCATCCTCACGCACCCGCTGATCATTACGCTGCTGCTGCGCCTCATCCTCACGCGCACGCTGATCATTACGCTGCTGCTGCGCCTCATCCTCACGCACCCGCTGATCATTACGCTGCTGCTGCGCCTCATCCTCACGCACCCGCTGCTGATCACGCTGCTGCTGCGCCTCATCCTCACGCGCACGCTGATCATTACGCTGCTGCTGCGCCTCATCCTCACGCACCCGCTGATCATTACGCTGCTGCTGCGCCTCATCCTCACGCGCACGCTGCTGCTGGGTCTGTTCGTCCGCGTGCGCCCGCCGCTCGTTGACTTGCTGGGTCTCTTCTTCTGTGCGCGGGTGCTGCTTAGCCAACTCGTCTTGATTTGCCCTCCGCTGCTGGAGATCTTCGTCCTCCTGCGCCCGCCGCTCGTTACGCTGCTGAGTCTCCTGATCCTCACGCGCACGCTGCTGATCACGCTGCTGCTGCGCCTCATCCTCACGCGCACGCTGATCATTACGCTGCTGAGTCTCCTGATCCTCACGCGCACGCTGCTGATCACGCTGCTGCTGCGCCTCATCCTCACGCGCACGCTGATCATTACGCTGCTGAGTCTCCTGATCCTCACGCGCACGCTGCTGATCACGCTGGGTGGTCTCGTCGTCCTCACGCGTGCGCTGCTGATCGCGCTGGTTGGTCTCCTGATCCTCACGCGCACGCTGCTGATCACGCTGCTGCTGCGCCTCATCCTCACGCGCACGCTGATCGTTACGCTGCTGAGTCTCCTGATCCTCACGCGCACGCTGCTGATCACGCTGGGTGGTCTCGTCGTCCTCACGCGTGCGCTGCTGATCGCGCTGGTTGGTCTCCTGATCCTCACGCGCACGCTGCTGATCGCGCTGGGTGGTCTCCTGATCCTCACGCGCACGCTGCTGATCACGCTGGGTGGTCTGGTCGTCCTCACGCGTGCGCTGATCGTTACGCTGATTCTGGTCGCGCTGGGTCTGCGCATCCTCGTCCGCGCGCCGGGTCCGGACCTGCGGATCGCGGTCCGCGCCATTGGGCGTGGGCGTCGCATTACCGTCGCCGAACAGATTTCGAACCCTGTTCACACCGAAACTGGTGGTCTTCTCGTTGTGCCAGACATTGAATCGCAGTTGATCGCCCGTGGGCGGCGTCCACTTGTTCGAAATCCCTCGGACACCACCGACGATCGCGCCACGCGCGATGGAGCCGGTCCACCCCTGAGGCGAGGCCAGGCCAGTCAGATCACCGGTGACCGTGGCCGCACCGAGATTGCTGAACACGTTGCTGACCGCGCCCGTGGCCGCACCGATCACCGCACCGTGCAGGAACATGCCGGACCGGAACGGAGCGTTGTTCAACGCCGTACCGAAGCCCGGGTTCCTACTCCACGGCACATGCCGATCCACCTTCGGGAAGATGAACTTGTCCGAACCGCGCCCGAGTACCCGACCGAATTCACGGGAAGGAATGGTCGCGAATGCCGAACCCATGATCGACGCGCCGAACTCCTTGCCATTGAAGTTTCGACGCTTACCCTGCCCCATCTGACCGACCTGGATGGATGCGTTGATGGCGGCCGCGGTGATGATGGATTCGGTGATCTTGATCGTGTAGACCGAGATGCCTTTGGCCGAGGGCACCTTGTATTTCCAGCCGACAGGCTTGATCTTCGACTTCCAGTCCAGGATCCAGTACCTCGACGTCCGGGTGCCGGCAGCCAGGCCGTCGCCGCCGCGCTTGGCCATCTGGATCTCGGTCCTGGTCGCGAAACCGACCTTCGCGACCTGCTTCTCGATGAATCCTTGCACCGTATCCTCGAGAACCCGCAGGACAGAACGAGTCGTCGTGATTGCGGCGGCCTCCGCCGCAGGAGCCGTAGGTGGGAACACCCAGGCCCAGATGATCTCCATCAACAACCAGACCAGCGAGATGATGATGTTGAGCTTGGCGGCCTGAATTTCGGTTCCCATATCGAAAGTCGCCTCGTACAACTTCGTGTACAAGTCCGCCAACGCCTTGATCGACTGGTCCCCCACCAGGAACTTGTCGAACATCACTCCGACCTGTTCCGCGCCCGCGCCTTGGGTGTACGCCGCCATCGACGCGCGCTTGGCGTTCTCCATCGTGCCGACCACGGCGGCGAGATCCCTGCTCGCCGTCTCCCACGCCCTCGCGACGTCCCACATGCGATCCTCGTCGCCGTCGGGCCAGGTCGTACCGGCGATCCAGCCCAGCCAACGAAGATTCTCGGGTAGATAGAGGGTCATCGGGAATCAGCTCAGTCGTCGGAGATCATCGAGCGCGACACCGTTCCGTCGAACACACCCGCTGCGCGCGAATCGAATTCGCGCATACTGGTCGGCGGCGGCGGAGCGACCGGCATCCGGGCACCGAGATCGGGAGCGCCCTCGATGATGTCGGAGAGCTTCGGCAGCTGCGACTTTCGCTCGCGCAGCGGAGCCAGGAGTTCCTGGCTGAGCCTGTCGACCTCTTGCGCGGCCTTCTGCACCGCCTCGGTCATCCCCTCGGCGATCTCGTCGAAGGTGAGGTCGGCGATGTCATCGGCGAAGACGGTCTGGATCAGCAAACCATCGGCGTTGACGGTCACCGTGATTCGCGCTTCGCAGGTACTGGCGGTCGCGGTCAGCTTCGATCTCTTCAGCTGGACGTCCGCGATGCCACGCATCTGCTCGTCGAGCCCTTCCAACATCGTCATCATGTCCGCATGCAGACGCTCGTTGACCATCGCACCTCCCGGCATCGTCGATCAAGAACACCGCACAACGGTGAATCAGCGGTGGCGGGCAAGGAAATTCGGCGGAACAGGGAGCCGATATCCCGACCTTCGCCCTGCACGATCCGAGTACGACAGGTAGGCGAGATGTCATCGTGTCGCCACACTCCGTTCCATCCGGTGGTGCGGCGAAGTCATCGATGACGAACAGACTTCCGAACCGTAATCCAGAACCCTTCCATGAGATTGAGCACGAATGCGCGTAGACGGTCGGATATTCCTCGAGGCGACCGCGGTGGTCATTCCCGACGAGCGCCAACACATCGATCAGGCACTCACCCGAGGTTTCGTGAGCGCGAAAGCGGCAGCGAAATCAGAGATTTCGGACATCTCGGTGGCATCGAACGGACAGACCGCCGAGGAGCTCGCGCTCATCGCGGGCCACGAGGTACTGCGATCGGCCGATATCGCAGCCGCCGATATCGACTTCCTCGCGCACGCTTCGATCGCTCACGGCCTCGATGATTGGACCATCGCGCCGCGGCTGTCGCGGCTGCTCGGCGCCAATCGCGCGGTGTCCATGGGAGTCAGGCAGATGAGCAACGGCGGCGCCATGGCCGTGCAGGTCGCCATCGCGCAGATGATCGCCGAAACCCGTTTCGAGCACGGTCTCGTTCTCACCGGTGACGTGGCGGGCCAGGACGCGTCGTGGCGTTGGCAACTCCACATGGGCGCTGCCCTCGCCGACTCGGCGACCGCTCTACTGCTCTCGCGCACCACGGGCGCGCTCTCGGTGCGGTCGGTCGCCTCCTGCGGTGCACCGCAGGAGGAGGCCTGGTACCACGAACGGGCGACGCTGGGAGAGGCAGCTGCCACCAAGCCGAATGTGTTCCGACTACGTAAAGCCACGCGCGCCGCCGTGCAGAACGCCTGCGCCGACGCGGATATCGAGTTCGGTGATCCCCGGCTGACCGTCACCGTCCTGCCGCGACTCACCCCGGCGTTCTGCGAGAGCGCCTTCCACGAAGTCCTGCCCGATACCGAGGTCGTCAACCTGTCCGGCGAGACCGGACATCTGTTCGCCGGAGACCTCACGGCGAACCTGAACTATCTGTGCACCAAGAGATCACTCGCACCGGGCGAGTACGCGTTGGTGATCAATGTCGGAGTCGGGCTCACCGCCACCGCGATCGTGGTGCGGGGAGAAGAGTGAGCCGACCCGACAACTACTCCGGGCGCAACGTCAGGATGCGCGGGCCGTCCTCGGTGACCGCGACCGTGTGCTCCCAATGCGCGGCACGGGTGCCGTCGGTGGTGACCACGGTCCAGTCGTCATCGAGAACTTTCGTCTGAGTGGTCCCGAGCGTCAGCATGGGCTCGATGGCCAGCACCGAACCCACCACGAGTTTCGGCCCCTTGCCCGGAGCGCCCTCGTTCGGCAGGAACGGGTCCATGTGCATCTCGCGCCCGATCGCGTGACCGCCGTACCCGTCGACGATGCCGTAGGCGCGGCCGTGCTTCTCCTCGGCCGCGCGGGTGCCGATTTCGATGGCGTGTGAGATATCGGTGAGGCGGTTGCCGGGCAGCATGGCCGCGATACCCGCCTCCATCGACAGTCTCGTGGCCTCGCTCAGCAGTTCATCGGCGTCGATCATGTTGCCGACACCGAATGTCCACGCCGAATCGCCGTGCCAGCCGTCGAGGATCGCACCGCAATCGATCGAGACCAGATCGCCTTCGGTGAGGATCTCTCCCGAGGTCGGAATGCCGTGCACCACGCGGTCGTTGACCGACGCGCAGATCGACGCGGGGAATCCGTGGTAGCCCTTGAAGGAGGGCACCGCGCCCGCGTCACGGATCACCTGCTCGGCGACCTCGTCCAGGGCGAGCGTGGAAACCCCCGGGACCGCTGCCGCCCGCACGGCGACGAGCGCGCGTCCGACGACCGCGCCCGCCGCGGCCATCGCGTCCAGCTCACCCGCGGTGCGGAACGGCACCACTTTCTTGTTCTTGCTCCGACCGAAGACCATCGCGGATCAGCGCTCCCGTTTCCGGGGCATCCCCCAGGTTCGGCACACTCCGAAGACTCGGGACACTACTGTCCCAAGGCACGCAACGCGCGTGCGTTGACGTCGTCGACCTCGCCGATACCGTCGACGGTGACGACCAGGCCGTCGTAATGCTGGAGCAGCGGCTCGGTCTCCTCGCGATACACCCGGAGCCGGTTGCGGATCACGTCCTCGCTGTCATCGGCGCGGCCACGCGCGAGCATCCGCTCGACCACGGTGTCCTCGGCGACGACGAAGCACAGGACTGCGTCCAGCTTCTTGTCCATATCGCCGAGGATCTTCTCCAGGGCCTCGGCCTGGTCGATGGTGCGCGGGTAACCGTCGAGCACGAAACCGCTGACGGCGTCCGGCTCGGCGACCCGAGACTCGACCATACGGTTGGTGACGTCGCTCGGAACCAGATCTCCGGCATCCATGTACTTCTGCGCTTCGCGACCCAGCGGTGTCTGCTGGCTGATATTCGCGCGGAACAGATCCCCGGTGGAGATGTGTGGGACGCCCAGCTTCTCGGACAGCAGGACGGCCTGGGTGCCCTTGCCCGCGCCCGGCGGACCTAGCAATACAACTCTCACTTGAGGAACCCTTCGTAATTTCGATTCATCAGCTGGCTCTCGATCTGCTTCACTGTGTCGAGACCGACGCTCACCATGATGAGGACCGCGGTGCCGCCGAACGGAAGGTTCTGAGCGCCGCCGGACGAGCCGATATCGAGGAACAGGTTGGGCAGCACTGCCACGAGACCGAGGTAGATCGAGCCGGGCAGGGTGATGCGGCTCAGGACGAAATTCAGGTAGTCGGCCGTCGGCCTTCCCGGACGGTATCCGGGAATGAAGCCACCGAACTTCTTCATCTCATCCGCGCGTTCCTCCGGGTTGAAGGTGATCGCGACGTAGAAGTAGGTGAAGAACACGATCAAACCGAAGTAGATCGCGATATAGACCGGGTTGCCCGGGTTCACCAAGTATTTCTGGATGATCTCCTGCCACCAACTCGGGTCCGTCGCGTTCTGCGAACCTGTCAGCTGAGCGACCAGGTTCGGCAGATACAACAGCGAGGACGCGAAGATCACGGGGATGACGCCCGCCTGGTTGACCTTCAGCGGCAGATAGGTCGAGGACCCGCCGTACATCTTCCGGCCGACCACCCGTTTGGCGTATTGGACCGGAATGCGGCGTTGACCCTGTTCGACGAAGATCACCGCGGCGATGATGAGGAAGGCCGCCACACAGACCAGGCCGAAGACCAGGCCGCCGCGGCTGTCGAGGATGTTCTTGCCCTCGGTCGGAATCCTGGCCGCGATACCGGCGAAGATCAGCAGCGACATGCCGTTGCCGACGCCGCGTTCGGTGATCTGTTCGCCGAACCACATGACCAAGGCGGCGCCCGCGGTCATGACGAGCACGATGATGATCATGCCGAAAATGCTGGTGTCGGCGAGGATGTCCTGCTGACAGCCCTGGAGCAACTGGCCGCGCGCCGCGAGCGCGACGAGACCTGTCGCCTGGAGGATCGCCAACGCGACCGAGAGATAACGCGTGTACTGCGTCATCTTGTTCTGACCGGATTGGCCTTCCTTGCGCAGGTCCTCGAACCGCGGGATGACGACGGTCAGCAGCTGAATGATGATGCTGGCGGTGATGTAGGGCATGATGCCGATCGCGAAGACCGACAATTGCAGCAGCGCACCACCGGAGAACAGGTTGATGAGCTGGTAGATGCCCTGGGAATCACCACCGGAGACCAGCTCGATACATTCCTGCACCGCCTTGTAGTCCACACCCGGTGAAGGCAGCGCGGCACCCATGCGGTACAACGCGATCAACCCCAGCGTGAAGAGAATCTTCCGCCGTAAGTCCGGAGTCCGGAAGGCCGATACGAAGGCGGAAAGCACAGATCCTCCTGGCGCGAACGACATGGTCATGACATGGATATTTCAGCGATGTCCAACTCTGGAGAAGCCGAAAACCATGACGTGGCTTGGCAGACAACAATTGAACTCTAACAGCGGCACCGGACGAGCTTTCACCCGTCCGGTGCCCACTACGTTGAGAGTACCGTCAGCCCAGCTCGGTGACAGTGCCACCGGCAGCGGTGATCTTCTCTTTGGCTGCGCCGGTCACCTTGTCGACGGTCACCTGGACCGCGACGCCGATCTCGCCGTCGCCCAGGACCTTGACCAGGCGGTTCTTGCGAACCGCTCCGGCCGCGACCAGCTCGGCCTTGCCGATCTCGCCCCCCTCGGGGAACAGCTCGGCGATCGAGCCGATATTCACGACCTGGTACTCGGTACGGAACCGGTTCGTGAAGCCCTTGAGCTTGGGCAGCCGCATGTGCAGCGGCATCTGCCCACCCTCGAAGGCGGCCGGGACGTTCTTGCGAGCCTTGGTGCCCTTGGTACCACGGCCCGCGGTCTTGCCCTTGGAACCTTCACCGCGACCGACACGGGTCTTCTCGGTCTTGGATCCGGGAGCAGGACGCAGATGATGCAACTTGATGGTCATGTCAGACCTCCTCAACTGTCACGAGGTGGCGCACGACGTTGATCAGGCCGCGATTCTGAGGGTTGTCCTCACGAACCACGGTCTGACGGATCTTCCGCAGGCCGAGCGTACGAAGGCTCTCCCGCTGGTTCACCTTGGCGCCGATCGACGACTTGATCTGGGTCACCTTGAGATCTGCCATTTACCTGGCACCTCCCACTGCCTGAGAGCGCGCGCGCAGCATGCCCGCGGGGGCGACGTCCTCGAGGGGCAGGCCACGGCGGGCCGCGACCTCTTCGGGACGCTGCAGCATCTTGAGTGCCGCAACCGTCGCGTGCACGACGTTGATGGCGTTGTCGCTACCGAGCGACTTCGCCAGAATGTCATGGATGCCAGCGCATTCCAGCACGGCGCGAGCCGCACCACCGGCGATCACACCGGTACCGGGCGAAGCCGGACGCAGCATGACCACACCGGCCGCCGCCTCACCCTGAACCGGGTGGACGATGGTCGAGCCGATCATCGGAACGCGGAAGAAGCCCTTGCGAGCCTCCTCGACACCCTTCTGGATGGCCGCGGGAACTTCCTTGGCCTTGCCGTAGCCGACGCCGACCAGACCGTTGCCGTCACCGACGATCACGAGGGCGGTGAAGCTGAAGCGACGACCACCCTTCACGACCTTGGAGACGCGGTTGATCGCGACGACGCGCTCGAGCTGGTTCTTGTCGGTCTGCTGGTCGCGACGGTCGCCGCCACCACGCCGATCGCGGCCACCGCCGCGCCCGTCGCGGTTGTCGCCGCCACCGGCGGCACCTGCCTGCTGTCCGGCGGGTCCGTTGCCGCCGTCACGCCTCTGACGTCCCGGCATCAGACGTTCCTTCCGTAAATGTTTGCAGTCATCAGAACTTCAACCCACCTTCGCGAGCGGCATCGGCCAGCGCCGCGATGCGGCCGTGGTAGTCGTGACCACCACGGTCGAACACGACGGCGTCGATGCCTGCGGCCTTGGCACGCGCGGCCAGCAGTTCGCCGACCTTCTTGCCCTTGGCCGACTTGTCGCCGTCCAGGGCACGCACATCGGCCTCGATGGACGACGCGGCGGCGATGGTCTTGCCGATCGAGTCGTCGATGAGCTGTGCGTGCAGATGACGCGAAGAGCGGTTGACCACCAGGCGCGGACGCTCGGTGGTGCCGACGACCTTCTTGCGCAGACGGAAGTGACGGCGGGTCTTCGACAGACGACGCGTCGTGGACACGTCCTTGCCACGCGGCTTGCGCTTGGCGATCTGGTTTTCGGTTTGCGCCATGATCACTTACCCGTCTTTCCGACCTTGCGGCGAACGACCTCGCCGGCGTAGCGGATGCCCTTGCCCTTGTACGGGTCGGGCTTACGCAGTCCGTGGATGACAGCGGAGATCTGACCGACCGCCTGCTTGTCGATTCCGGACACGGAGAATTTGGTGGGCGACTCCACCGCGAAGGTGATGCCCGCCGGGGCTTCGATCGGCACCGGGTGGCTGTAACCGAGGGCGAACTCGAGGTTCGAGCCCTTGGCCTGCACGCGGTAACCGACTCCGAAGATTTCCATCTTCTTCTCGTAGCCCTTGGTGACGCCCTCGACCATGTTGGACACCAGGGTCCTGGTCAGGCCGTGCAGCGAGCGGTTCTGACGATCATCGTTCGGGCGAACGACCTCGAGCTGGCCGTCCTCACCCTTGGCGATGGTGATCGGTTCGGCGACGGTGAGCGACAGGGTGCCCTTGGGCCCCTTCACCGACACGTTCTGGCCGTCGATGTTCACCTCGACGCCTGCGGGAACTGTGATGGGCTTCTTGCCAATGCGCGACATTTGTCCTGACCTCCCTTACCAGACGTAGGCGAGGACTTCGCCGCCCACGCCCTGCTTGGCCGCCTGACGATCTGTGAGCAGACCGGTCGACGTGGAAATGATCGCCACGCCGAGGCCGCCGAGGACCTTGGGCAGGTTGGTGGACTTCGCGTACACACGCAGACCGGGCTTCGACACGCGGCGCAGGCCCTGAAGGCTGCGCTCACGGCTGGGGCCGTACTTGAGGTCGACGATGAGGGCCTTGCCCACCTCGGCGTCCTCGGTCCGGTAATCGGCGATGTAGCCCTCGCGCTTGAGAATCTCGGCGATATTCACCTTGATCTTCGAATGCGGAGCCTTCACCTGATCGTGGTACGCCGAGTTGGCGTTGCGCAGACGCGTCAAGAAGTCTGCGATCGGATCAGTCATGGTCATGGTTAGACCTCGACACCTTTCTCGCCGCGGTTCCCATACAACACCGACCTGCGCGAGGCAGACGGCCGTGGGCCTACAGCAATGGGGCTGGTCCGGCCGACACTTGCCGACCGGATGAGTTCTCTTACGAGCGCTCGGTGCCAGAGCTGCCGCACGTCGATCCGGTCATTACATCGGAGACATGCGGACATGGGGGTGCCCAGGCAACCGGTCTAGTGTAGGCAACGGTCTGACCAGGACAAAATCGGGGGTACTCCGTCGCGCGGCACTCTCCCCCCGAGCGGACATGGGACGAGTCGATGTGCTGTGTACACGCGAGTCCGTGGCGGCTGTCTCCGCGAGCGTGGTAGCCGGACTCAACGATCGGAACAGCGGCGATCAATGAACTCGTACCCGCCCTGCGGTGAAGTACGCGGCAGCGTGATCAACTGCCGAAACCGGCTGGTCCAAGTTTCGCAGAGCGAAGCGCAATCCCTTGGTGCCGAATATGTGTTTACGCAGAGCTCTCTGCACGTCGGGCGCCTCCAGCCCGATCACGCCAGGAGTCTTCGCGTCGACACCCGGGAAGATGTCGACAACGATGAAATGTTGACGCCTCCACTGGTGCGACCGAAACCCCTGAACGGTGCCCCACGGCAGGAAAACCGATTCCGAGTCGGCATCGCTGTTGATCTCCAGGCCGTGGCCGGACATTCGCATCGCCCATGGCGGAATGCCTCCGGCCCGCCACGTGTCACGCAACTGCCTGAACGCGCGCAGTCTGCGAATCGCGAAATAGGCGAAGAAGGCGGCGAGCACGAACGACGGGACAGCACTCAGTACAGCGATCGGTTGATTCAACGAAACGAGTAGCAGCCCGACCATTGCCGACGCAGCCACAACAAATACATCGCAGACAAAAGAGAACATACTCGCGGCGAGCGTCCAACTCCGAATGCGTTGTAGTGCTTCGGAATCTATGCCGACTACGAACTCTCCCCCAGTGTTCACGCAAACGAGGATACCCGTGGGTACCTCGACACGGTCACCTCGATCACTCCCATACGCGCGACCAACCGGCAGAGCACTCGCCCACACCCGACAAGATCGAAGCTACGGCCACCCGACCTCGTGTACACAAAATGTGTACACTGGAGATATGGCAGACGAAGCGCTGACAATTCGAGAGTTCCGCGCAGGCCTGGCAAAGGCAGTGGACAGCGCTGTCGAAGACGGCGCTGTCACCGTGGTGACCCGCGACGGCGTTCGCGTAGGTGCCTTCATCCCCCTTTTCATGCTGGAGAAACTCGAGGAATGGGAGGACGAGGAGCTCGGTCGGATGGCAGACGAAGCCCGGGCGACCGACGACGGTTCCGGCGTAAGCCTCACGGAAATGTATGCCCAGGTTCTTCAGGAGCCGAATGCCGGAGCAGCGTGAAATACGCGTTCGAGTTCCGTCCACTCGCGCAGCGGAACTTGCGTTCGATCCCCCCGCGCGACGCGATCGCTCTTTTGAATGCGTTAACCGCGTTGGGAGATGACCCGTACACCCCGAACCAGGCGGTAAAACCGATGTCGGGCGCGTCGGGACAGTTCAGACTCCGGTGTGGAAACCACCGTGCGTTCTATGAGATCGTCGGTGGTCGATTGATCATCCTGGACATCGACGTCGGCCATCGGAGCGCCATCTATCGTCGACGGACGTAATGGCCGCTGTCAGGTTCACACAAGCGAAATCCCCTCAACGTTGTTGTGGTCCAACGTATTCGACACCCGACCAACCGGTGCCGCACCTACTCCGAGGCTCATGGTGCACGCCCTGCTGTCCTTCGCGGTCGTCGCGGGTCTGCTCACTCTCGTTCCCGGTCTGGATACGGCACTCGTGCTGCGGGCGGCGGTGAGTCGTGGCCGCCGTTACGCGTTCGCCACCGCGATCGGGATCGGGAGCGGCACGCTGGTGTGGGGCGTGGCAGCGGCCGCCGGTGTCTCGGTGCTGTTGACCGCGTCGGAACTGGCCTACACGGTGTTGCGGATCGCGGGTGCGACGTATCTGGTGTGGATGGGTCTCGTCATGATCAGAGACGGACTCCACCGCCGGAAGGTGAATCCGGCGGACGCGGTGAGTGATTCGCCGCCGAGTGTGTTCGGCGCGTGGGCGCGTGGGCGCGGCACCAATCTGCTCAATCCGAAAGTCGGCGTCTTCTATGTGGCGATGCTGCCGCAGTTCCTGCCCGACGGTGTGCCACCGCTGCTGATGGGCTGCGCGCTCGCGGTGGTGCACAACATCGAGGGCATGCTGTGGTTCACCGCGATAATCACCGTCGCGGAGCTGGCGCGGACCTGGTTGAGTCGAGATTCGGTACGGCGTGCGATGGACGCGGTGACCGGAGTGGTCCTGGTCGGGTTCGGCGTGAAACTGGCATCCGGTCACCGGTGAGACCGGCGATCGAGACCGACCCCGGTGCTCGCAGTTCCGGACCGGTGGACGGGTCTCACGAAAACCAGTGGCGGCAATCGGTGTCTGTCGAGAATTGTTGTCCCCGTTGTGAGCAGCGATGTTCGGGATGACGCGACGGCCGAACGCTACGACCGGGATTCGGCTTTCATGTTCGCGCCCGAAGTGCTCGATCCGGCGGTGCGGTTCCTGGCGGACGCGGCGGGCGACGGTCCGGCGTCGGAGTTCGCCATCGGCACGGGTCGGGTCGCGATTCCGCTGATCGAGCGGGGTATCGATGTGAGCGGGATCGAACTTTCCGCGCCGATGGTCGACCGACTCCACAGGAAGCGCCCCGACGTACCGGTGGTCGTGGGCGACATGACATCGAGTCGGGTGCCGGGCGAGTTCTCACTGGTGTACCTGGTGTGGAACAGCATCGGCAACCTGCGAACGCAAGCCGAGCAGGTCGAGTGCTTTCGCAATGCCGCACGGCATCTCGCGCCGGGTGGTCGATTCGTCATCGAGCTGTGGGTTCCCGGCATTCGGCGATTTCCGCCGGGTCAGGCGGCCGTGCCGTTCCATGTGGGGCGCGATCACACCGGATTCGACACCTACGACCTCAGCACCCAGCAGGGCACATCACATCACTACCGGCACCACTCCGACGGCACAGTCACCTACGGGTTCAGCAACTTTCGATACATCTGGCCCGCGGAATGCGATCTGATGGCCCAGTTGGCCGGGATGTCGTTGGAACTGCGCAGCGAGGGCTGGCTCGGCGGCCCTTTCAGCAACGACAGCGAAAGTCACGTGTCGGTCTGGCGTAAACCGGCGAGGTAGAGGGTTCGCCGACCGATGCACTGCAACGGAGCACGTTGTGGCTGAGCGACGCCGAGGTCATGTCCGCTGCCACGAGTGCCCGAAACTGTGTGCGGACTTCGCAATCATCCAGGAAGACGGCATCCGGACGTTCGAGCAAGACTTCAACTCGCGATCACAGCAACCTCGAATTCGTGGCGCACTCGAATCGCACCTCACGAACCGTAACCACTAGGGCAACCCATTGGCACTAGACCCCACCCTCACGGACGTCCTCGATCTGTTCCAGCTGCCCCTTCTTTCCGGAGTTCGGAAGTTCGAGACAGTTACCCGGCTTCACATCGGATTCCACGTTCCCACAATGCACTCCGTGCCAGGCCCTCCGAATTTCGAAACTCCAGCGGCCCGCGCGCAAACCCTCGACCTTCGGTATCGGACCGTGACCTTTCACCCACGCGAATCCGTTAGGATCGCAACAGTTACCGACTGGCGTCGGTGACCGGGGAGGAAATTCGATGACCAGCCGACGGTATCCGCATCTCTACAGCATTCGATCCATCGCTGTGCGCGATCCGCTGTGGGCACTATCCCTCCGATATGTCGCCGGGACGACAATCCGTGAGCTACAGCCCATTCGGCATATCACCGGCTGAGCACATCACCCTTCTTCGAGGCCGTATATCTCGCGGCGAGCTCCGCGCTCGCCGCGCCACACGCCTCTGAATTCGCCCTGCGATAACCACGCTCACCCCACCGTCCGTTCGACGTCGGAATCGTCGAGCGGGCTGCTCAGTGCGCGTATCTCACCATCCACCGAAACCCGAGGAATCCAGCACAAATGAGTATGAAGAAGTATGCCGTCACCGCCCTGCTCGCCATCGCGGCGCTCGGCATCACCGACGGAACCGCTTCCGCCGCACCGGATCTGGCCGACACGGCACCGCACGTCGCGCAGGGAACAGATCAAGGCGTCGGCTTCACCTTCCAAGGAGGTAAGCGCACCACACTGGACGCGACGCTGACCGGCGGCTCCTTCCGTCAGGCACAGGACGCCGTGGAAATCGTCGCGGGCGACGGCACGGTGGTGGCGACACTGCCCCTCGCGGTCTCCGTGGAAGACCAGGTCGTCACCCTCGCTCCCCACATCTCCGCGGACGGAACGACCATGGTCGCGGACGTGTCCGCCCAGGACGTCGGCTACTGGCGCAAGACCTCCCCGCGTCAGCGCAGTATCGAGGCAGGCGCGGGCATCGGAGCCGCGTTCGGCACCATCGCGGGCTTGTTCGTCGGCATGGCGCTCGGCGTCGCCACCGCGGGCATGCTGCTGCCCATCACCCTTCCGGTAGGTCTCATCGCGGGCATGATCGGCGGTATGGCGCTCGGAGCCGCCGCGGGCGCGTCGATTCCCAACTCCGATATCCCCGACCAGTGGCACTACGAACTGGAATGCCGCGGCTCCGGCAATTACCGTTTCTGCTGGTAGTAGGCACGATTCGTTTCGCGAGGGCACGGAGTTCATCGGGCTCCGCACCCTCGGAGACAGGCCGACCTGCCGGATGTCGGTTCGCGTCGTCGGCACGACACACCCCGATTTGGTCTGACGAGGCCAGGTATCGACCCGCGAGAATGCGAAATCGGTGACCGAGCCACCCGAGTGGACATCTGGCAGGGTTCGCTCCGACATCAGGGTCACAACCTGCTCGACCAGCGTCGACAATGCTCCGGAGTGCCACGCCGTCGCCCGGACTGTTCAGCATCGTGGGATGACCGTGCGCCGAGCCAGCGATCCGAATGGCGCCGATGAGCATGATTTCCGGAACAGGCCAGACCGCTCGTCAGCTGCTCTACACGACACCGACGGTCGATTTCGGTAGTGGCTGCGGCGCAGCGGTTCTCGGCATGGAACGACGCAACTCCGATGCTCACACGACCATTCGCCGCCGAGGCCGCACCGGCTCGAACGGACAGACTGTCTCCGAGGGAACTCTGCGACCTGGCGTGGTTGGCAGAATTGGACGTCGATGATCGCGCCGAAGCGGCGGCGGATACGCTTCCAGGACCGTATTGCGGCCAGCGGACCCCGCTACTCCGCTCGCCGCACTCCGGTGTCGGAAATGGAGAGGTGATCACCTTGGATGCGTCCCGATGCGTCGTACTGGTCCCGACCACCGGAGACCTCGGGCTCGAGTTCTCTCGCACGCTGAGCGAACTGGAGAAGCGCGGCTATACGGTGCGCTGCGTGGCCGGTTACGCCGCGATAGATCAGGGCCGCAGTCAAATCGCGACCGACGCGCTGCGCGACGGCTTCGATGCCTTGATGTGGATCGACTCGGATATCGGCTTCGATCCCGATTCGGTGGACCGACTGCGCGAACACGACCTGCCGCTGGTATGCGGAATCTATCCGAAGAAAGGTCTCCGCGAACTCGCCTGCCATCTACTGCCAGGCACAGAACATGTGCTGTTCGGTGCGGGGGGCGGTCTGATGAATATCAAGTACGCGGCGGCCGGTTTCCTCTATACGCACCGCACCGTCTACGAGACGATGAGCGAACACGAGAAGCTGCCGGTGTGCAACGAACACTTCGGCCGCGCCACCGTGCCGTACTTCTTGCCGATGATCGTGTCCGATGGCGAGAACCCTTGGTACCTGGGCGAAGACTACGCCTTTTGCGAGCGCGCACGTCGCAGCGGCTTCGAGATCGTCGCCGATACGGGATTCCGGCTCGGCCATATCGGTCGGTACACCTACAGCTGGGAAGACGCCGGATCGGACTTCCCACGCTATGCCGACTACAAATTCACCGTCGAGCAATGACGACCGAGTAGAACGCACGACGCTGGACGCGACGCTGACCGGCGGATCCTTCCGTCGGACACAGGACGCCGTGGAGATCGTCGCGGGCGCGGCGATCCCCAACTCCGACATCCCCGATCAGTAGCAGTACGAGTGGAGTGCCGAGGCTCCGGCAACTACCGTTTCTGCTGGTAGCAGACGGAATCCGTTTCGCGAGGGTACGGAGTTCATCGGACTCCGCGCCCTCGGAGACAGGCTGACCTGTCGGATGTCGGTTCGCGTAGTCGGCACGACACACTTCGACCTGGCCCGGCAGAGCCAGGTATCGACCGGCGAGACTGCGCAGGTGATCGAGCCACCCGAGTGGCATCAGGCAGAGTTCGCTCTGACGTCAGGGGGCACAACTTGCCCTGACCAGCGTCGACAATGCTCCGGAGTACCGCGCGCCGCATCGCACTGTCTAGCATCGTGGGATGACCGAGCGCCGAGCCGACGATCTGAACGACCCCGATGAGCACGAGTTCCGGAGCAGGGCAGATCGCTCGTCGACGGCTGTACGCGACACTGACGGATCGATGTCGGTAACGCCAGCGGCGCAGCGGTTCTCGGTACTGGACGGCGCGATACCGATGCCCGCACAACTATTCGCCGCCGAGGCCGTGTCGGCTCGAACGGACACGCTGTCTCGGACGGAGCTCGGCGGACTGGCATGGTTGGCAGAATTGAGACGTCGATGACCGCGCCGAAGCGGTGGCTGAGATCCGCAATGCCCTCGCTATGGCGATGAACTCGAAAGATTCGGCCCCGCTGCGAAACATGCTCCACGCGTGGGCCACTACGGCGACCGTTGTGCGCGATCCTCTCCGTCGCGCGGTGCATACCCACCGCGCTGACGACAACGATTTCGTCGATGTCGAGATCCCACGACGGAGCGGCGATGTCCGACCATGATCCGTGCCAGGATCTCGGGTGGAACGGCGGGACGCGGTGATCGGGTGGAACCGATCATGGCCAGCGTGCGTCTAATTGGTTATTGGCAGAGTTGCTGTCGTGTCCGAGCGGGTAGGAGTGCTGTGCGTAGCGTTGTGGTGATACGGGCTGTAGTCTGCGGTGCGGTCGCGGCGGCGGCTCTCACCGGATGCGGGGAGTCGGTGGACGGGGCGGCTGGGGCGACGACGACGGTGCGGGATCCGGACACGATCGAGGTGTTCAATCCGTGCCGGGGGGCGTTATCGGATGATGCGCTGCGAGGGGCCGGCCTGGATCCGACGACCAAAGGCGTGCTGACGGATCCGCCGAGCGGCGTATCGGCTTGGCGGGTATGTGACTGGATGCCGCTCGATAACCGGTACGGGACCGGCACGCGAAGCGTCAGCATTTTCTCTACCAGCCACACGCTCGCGGATGCTCGTACGAAGGAAAGCGCGACCGTAATCGGCGAGACTACCGTCAATTCCCGACCAGGACTGGTTTCGAAAGAGAAGAGCGACACCGATAGCTGCTATGTCTCGTTCGAGGCGGACCAAGGCATGTTCGAAATCAACGTGCGGTGGCTCAGCACGGAGGGTCCGCGTATCGGCGACACGTGCGATATGGCCGCCAAATATGCAGCCGCCCTCGAACCGCATCTGCCGAAGTAGTCAGCGAGGAGGATCGACGATGATACAAGACCATTCTGGCTACTGGCGTGACATGAAGAGCAAGGCGATCAATGGCGAGTTCAAGATCGAGGCCGACGTCGGCGAGGCCATCGCTCAGGTTGTCAGCCAGTACATCACGGACCTGGAAAGGCAGAAGGGCTACGCACAAGGGCTCCAACGCTTGACGGGTTGGGGTGGCCTTCCCTCAGCTCAGGCGATCCGCCAGAAGCTCGAATTCAAAGCGGTCGCCGGTGGTTCCGACCCCGACGATTCCGCGGTAAAACGGCTGGAACAGCACATCTCCATCGCCCGCGACCAACGAGATACCTTCCTCGCGGCGATCGGAAAATTGCAGACTGTCGATCAGCAGAATGCGGGCGACCTCGGCACGAACGGGCAGGGCATCTGATGGGGTTGGGCGACTTCGGCGAGTTCTTGGGCCACGTGGGCACTCTCGGTGGTTTGAAGATCTATGACAACTACCAGACCTCCGGTGACGCGGACGATGATCGCGGCAGGCTCGATGACGCGGGCAAGCTGGCATGGGACGGCGACCGCACCATTATCGGCAACGAGTGGACGCGGTTGGACGGCGGCTCGGACGTGTCGATGGCCAAGCCCGCCGTGTCCGATCCCGAAGCGTTCAGCACGTGGTCGCACGAGCAGATCTGGAACGCGCTCAACGGCGGGAACGGTCAACCCGAAGTCAGATCTGGCGATGTCAACGCCGGTGCGGACGGGTGGCGACGACTCACGACCGGAACCGAGACGGCGGTGACCAACTACCGGAACAGTTTCGAACGTGTGCTGTCCGAGAAATGGTCGGGCACATCGGGAACCGCGGCGATCGACGCGGTGAAGAGTTACACCACCGAAGCCGCGGCACTTCCCACCTCGTTCCAGATGGTCGCCAACGGCATCGACTACATGGAAGGTCTTCTGGGACAGGCGAAGATGACCATTCCGAAGCCGGACAAACTGTCCGGGTTCGATGAATTCCTCGGCCATATTCCCGGCAATGGCCTGGTCAAGGCGGCCAAGCACCGGGCAAACGAGGCCGAGGCAGACGCTCAGCGTTTCATGATCGGCACCTATCAGCCCGGTTCGGTCACCGTCGACAACCAGACTCCCGTGCTTCCCGTTCCCCGCAATACCGTCGCCGACCCGGGCACCGTGCCGGGTGGCAACGGGAGCGGGAACGGCGGCAACGGTAATGGAACCGGCAACGGGGTCGGAAGCAATGGGAACGACAGCGGCGGCACACCGACTGCGAATCCCACCGGCACGCAGGAGAACCCCGCCACCGACCCGCAGTCGAACGGCACCGACGGCAGTCAGGGCAACAACGACGGCAGCACGAAACCCAGTAGCACCGACCCGTCCGGGTCCACACCCACGGGGACCACGCCCGCCGGGACCGACAAGCCGACCACGCCCGGCGACGGCAAACTCGGCGGTTCCGGATCTCCGGGAACAGGATCTCCAGGATCGGGATCGTCCGGGTCGGGTTCACCCGGTTCCGGCGGGCTCGGCGGGACAGGCACCCCCGGCGCGGGTCGCAGCGTCATGGGTACGCCGGGCAGCACGGGCGGTTCCGGGTCCGGCTCCGGCGGCTCACGGACGTCGGGTACCTCGGGCACGCGAGGGATGAACGGTATGCCGGGAATGGGCGGCCGCGGTGGCGGCGGCCGTGACGACGAGGACGAACACAAGACTCCCGACTACCTCATCCAGGATCGCGAGAACGAACTCATCGGACAGCTGCCCGCGACCCTTCCTCCAGGTGGGGTCATCGGCGGATGAATCGGTTCCACGATCCCTCGGGGAGCGAATACGCCGAGAATCGACAGCGATCTTCGGGCCGCTGGGAGCTCGACCCGCACGCGTTCACCCTCGCGCTGGAAGCGCACGGCCGTGATCGTCTGCCCTACCCGCTGACCTACCGGCACGAGTTCGCCGAATCCGTCGACGTCTACCGCGAACGTCGCGAAGCCGCCGTGCGGAGGCTGCTGGGTGTTTATGACGAAGAGTTGCACACGGCGTTCGGCGCGCTCCTGGAACCGCAGGTCCGCGTCGAGATCGAAGGCCTGCACGGTCCGGGGCAGACGGAGGTCGTCCGCGTATACGCGGGAATAGTCGGCGACCGGTGCACGCTCGTCGTCCAGGCCCCGGGTCCGACCCGCGAACACGGCGGCGCCGTCACGATCAGCACCGTGGCGCTGCACGCGCTCGCCGCGGAGATCGTCGCGCATCTGCCCCGCGCGCAGGGCGGAACCACGCCACGCTTCCAAGGCCGCCGCGGTGACCTGCGCTCCCCCACCTACGGCCGACATCCGACCCGACTCTCCCCCACCGAACAGGTGCAGCGGTTCTTCCTCCGCCCCCGCTCCGGCACCGGCGAAATCACCGTATTCCCCGGCTATCAACTGGACGCTCGGCCCACCTCGGACGGCAGGGCCTTCCTCTGGCTCGACTATCCCGACGACGGCCGCTACCTCCTTCAACACAATGGTGACGACGATTTCACCGTGATCCCCGGACCACCGGCGGAACTGCGACATCGCCTCACCAACCACATCGCGATGTTCACCGACCGGCGCCAATTGTCGAGGTGACAAACCCGGTTGCCGAGGCAGCGATCCGGATTACCATGGCGCCATGCCCGCCCCGCATGTCGAGCGACCCGATCTCCCGGAGCACATGACCTGGGAAGAACTCGAGCAACTGCCCGAGGAAGTCGCGGCACGAATCGAGCTCTGGGAGGGCCGTGTGGTGTGGTTGCGGCGCGGGCCCGCAGAACATCAGGCATTCACGTTCGCGTTGACCAGCGCGTTGAAACGCTGTGCGAAGTCGGCGATGTCCGAGGAACCGGGAGCCTGCTGGCGTGTCGACTTCGAGACGAACGTGTTCTTCGGCGATCACGGAAAGTCCGATTTCGTCACCCCGGATTTCCTGGCCTACCGCTGCCTCGACGAGCCGTATCAGGATATTCGTGCCGATGATGCACTCCTGGTAGGCGAAGTCCTCTCACCCTCGAATAAACAAACAGATATCGAAGCCAAGAAAGCGCGTTACGCGGGCGGCGGCATTCCCTGGTATTGGGAAATCGAACTCGCTCCGCATCGCAGTGAGATCGCGTTCGTGCACGCCTATGCGCTGGAGACCACGCACGGCACGCTGCCGCCGGGCGTGACTCCCCTGCACCAGGCCAACTACATTCTGGCGGGCAAATGGTCTCCTGACGATTCCGAGGTCATCGCTATCGACTTCCCGTTCCCGATCACTATTCCGTGGGCAGAACTCGAATTCTGAGCCCGGCGCCCGGCGACGCGGGCAGCGCTGCCGGGAGCGGGACAGGCTCGCATGCCCCCGCTACCCCCACCGGTCGACGGGCGTGAAGAACCCTCCGCGATCGCTGCTCACCTTGCCGTCCTTCATCACCAGCAGGATGTCGTCGGGGCGGCCGACGGATTCGATGTCGTGCAGTGGATCGCCTCGGACCACCACGATGTCGGCGAGTTTGCCGGATTCGAGGGTGCCGAGACGGTCGTCCACCCCGCACAGGGCGGCGCTGTCGCGGGTGGCGGCGACAATCGCCTCCATCGGGGTGAGGCCCCCGAATTTCACGAGTAGTCCCAGTTCACGCAGGTTCGTGCCGTGATCGGGTGACAGGCCCGCGTCGGTGCCGACGGCGATACGAACACCCGCGGCGGCGGAGCGGCCGACGGCTTCCTGGGCGAGGCGGTGCCAGGTGACGCTCTTGGCGTGCGCGGCGGGTGAGGTCTTGTGCGGGTCGAGGTCCTCCATGGTTTCCAGCAGTGTCGGCACCAGGAATATGTCCCGGTCGACCATGCGGCGGCGGAGTTCGTCGTCGAGTTGGTAGCCGTGTTCGACGCTGCGGACACCACCTTCGACGGCGGCCTCGATACCCGCGTAGCCGATGGCGTGCGCGGCGACGGGCTTATTGCCGTAGGCGCGGCATTCCTCGACCACCGCACGCACCAATTCCGTGCGCAGGCCGAGCCATTCGGGTTGATCGTTCGGCGAGGCGACCCCGCCGCTTGAGGCGACTTTGATCAGATCCGCGCCGAGCCCCAACAGTTGGCGCGTGCGTTTGCGCGCCTCGTCGACACTGTCGATCAACGGCGACGGGGTCTCCGGGCCGTGTAGATACGACATCGGGTCGAATCCGGACAGCTGGGTCAGGTCCGCGTGCCCCGCGGTCTGGCTCAGCATGGTGATCGCCACCTGTAGACGCGGACCTTCGACGAGGCCCTGCGCGACGGCCATCCGGACGCCCGCGTCGATCCCCATCAGGTCGCGCGCGCTGGTCACCCCGTTGTGCAGGGTGACGCGCAGCCGTTCCAATACGGCCAACGTCCGGTACGAGGTGGGCACCGACACCGCTTCGTACGGATTCCCCGACCCACCCGGCAGCGCGAAATGCACGTGGCAGTCGAAGAATCCGGGGCACACCGTGTTGTCCCGCAGATCGACGACCGTCGCTTCTCCGATATCGGGGGCCGTCGAACGTTCCCCCACCCACGAAATGGTATTGCCCGAAATCAATAGAGCACCGTCACGAAGTGGATTCCGCCCGCTCCCGTCCACCACCCGCACGTTCGTCAAGAACAACTCGGCCATGCAAACCCCCTTCTCGTCAGGGTCACGCCTGTGCGCGAACAGCGTAACCATCGCCCCGGCAACATTCGCGCGACTTGCGCCGTGCCGCGGGACTTCGTCGAATCCGACCGGTTCGTGTGTCACGACAGCACCGGCCCGCACGGAGACGACCGTGGTGATACTGCCCGTTCATCGATGGTCGCGGTACTTCCCCCTGGCGATCCGGCGAGAACGGTTGCGGCACAGGCTCGGTCGGCGCGGGGCGCAACGAATCACCATCGGCAGCGCGCATCGCATCGACTACAGGTAGAGAACCTGCGTGAGGAACGACGAGCTCACAGCGAAATTGGTTGAGGCAGAGGCTATCCGAGTATCCGAGGGGCGACCATCAGATGCCGACCGCGCCGTGTCGCTGCTGGAAGCGACGCTCGAACTCGATGACGAAGACCGACGGAGCCACCGAGGACGACGACTGTTCGAGCACACCGTCGTCAGCGATGTAGAAGATCGCGCGGGCGATGGCGATCTCGTCCGGGCGGGTCGGCGCGTAGACCATCCAGCCCACATCGATGCGATCGGCGCGCAGGTCGGAGACCGGGTATCCGGCGGCGTCCAGATTTCGCTCGGTGATGAAACGCCGCACCTTCGCCAGCGCGTCCTCCCGCGGCATCGGCTCGGGGATCGAGACCGCGACACCTGCCATCGTCAGCTGGTAGTACGCGCTGTCGACGTCCGAGTCGTCATCGAAGACCGCGGCGAGGGTGTCGCGGGTGACCACGCCGATTTCTGCCGCGGAAACGAGAGTCAGCACGGCTGCGCGCCGCGGATCGGTCGGAGACTCGGCGAGCAGACCGCAGATCACGTCGGCGACGGTATCGGTGGTCCACATTCCCGGCACGGCGTCCACGAGCCGCTCCGCCGTCGGGGATTCGCCGCGATACCAGTCCCCCGCCTCCCACCAGTAGCAGAACGACAGCAGACCATTGGCGGCACGCGGATTCAGCACCGGATTGGCCACCCATTCCGGCGCACTCGCGTACAGCCGCGGGGTGGGCGCGCCGCCGTTGTAGGTCGCGTCCAGTTCAGCGGCATTCCAGACGCCGCCCGACAGTACGGCGCGACCGCCGGGCAACATGTACAGCGTCGCGCCGCTGCGACGCGATCCCTCGAAAACACCCAGCGCGGGCAGGATGCGCGGACCTCGCTGAGAACCCGTCGCCACGAAGGCCGCGGCCATCACGGCCCAGCGCCCCCACATCACCGCAAGCGCGGGGAAATCGTCGCCGCTGCGTATCGGGCGCACATCGGCCTGCCGATCCGCACGCGCGTGAACGGCGGCGACACGTGCCGGACGGTTCTGCCTGCCGCCGTGATGGATGTAGGCGGCCAGCCAGACCGGTAGCGCGGAGCGCGGATACACCTCGAGGTCGGCGGCGTAGGCCTCGGGCGGGAAGAGTTGGTCGCCGGGGAACGGGTCGTCGCCGTAATCGAAGTCGACCTCGATGGCGCCCTCACGATTCAAGGTGAGAATGA
The DNA here is from genome assembly GCF_045040005.1 of Nocardia sp. NBC_01377. Taxonomy (NCBI): domain Bacteria; kingdom Bacillati; phylum Actinomycetota; class Actinomycetes; order Mycobacteriales; family Nocardiaceae; genus Nocardia; species Nocardia sp. NBC_01377. The sequence goes on along the minus strand of NZ_CP109566.1, from coordinate 8,500,841 downwards.
GACGCCACCACGGTCCGTCACCGAGTTCCGCGGAAAGGCGACGATGCTCACGCACCGTGGACAGCACATCGGGTCCCGGATGCACGCGCAGTGAACGGTCGTGCTCGTCCGAGAAGAACACCTGCACCATCTCGGTGAGGGTGGTCAGCGTGAAGACCGCGTCCAATCGCGTCCAGCCGTGCGGTCCGGTGGCGGCGAGGTCACGGGCGAGCTTGTGGCACAACCGTTTCGCACGCTCCTGCACGTCGTCGGATTCCTCCGCGACCGTGAAGCCGACATCGGGGGCATCGTTTTCGGCGGGCTCGGTTGTCGCGGCGGACCTCCGATCGGGCCCGTCCGAATCGACCTCCGGCACATCGCCGGATGCGGATTCGATATCGGGCAACTCGCCGCCCCTGTAGTTGCTGTTGTCGTCCGGCGTGTTCACGTCGCCGCCCTCTCCTCGATCGCGTGTCCGCGTCTCCGTTCGACACCGAAGTCCCCGTACAGCGCTGCCACTGGGGAGCGCGGCGATGACGAGCCGATCACGGCTGCCGAATCCCGCCGCATCACGTGAAGACCTCCGGGCGTCGTGCCGTGTCCGCCCAGAGATCCCGGATGTAGCGGCCGATATCCAGTTCCTCGGGCAACGTGCGATAGATCAGTCGGCACAGGACCGAGGCACCGTCGGTGACAACGAATTCCGTCTGCCGCTGCGGGCCCTGGACCCACTCCACCCTGATCGGCCCGTCGAGGTCGAACCAGAATCCGCCGATCCGCGCTACCAACCTGGAGTCGTGTCGATACAGCACGACCATCACGTCCGCGAGTTCGCAATAGACGCCCGACTCCTGCCGGTAGCGGATCGCGGTCGCTTGCAGCGCACCGGTGTTCGGATCGAATTCGGCGGAGACGCCGTAGCCCGCGAACGGGCGGACCAGCAGGGGCGCGTCGGTGTCGTTGTGCCCGTCCGAGACTCGGCTGTTGTCGGGCTGCCTTCGTCGGTCGTCTCGACCGGATGGGGGCAGGCCGGGCATCACCGGCGGCGGTGGGACCGTCGGTGTGGATCCCTCTTGCGACCACTCGCCCTGCGCCGGGTTTGATGTGGGCGGGATGCCGTTGCCCGGCACAGGATTTCCCGGCTGAGTCGGGGTGTGGGGTTGCGATGCATGTGGGGGCGGGATGTCTGAGGACGTCCATGAAGTCGGCGCGGCAACCGGATTCGACGGAACGGGGCTGCTGGGGTTCCACCCGTTCGGTGGGGTGTGGGCAGTGCCGCCCGGTGGAACTTGTGTGCCCGGCGCGAACTGTCCATCGGTGTTGGGCAGCCGGGCGGGGGGAGCCTGGTCGCCGGGGAATGTCGGGGATGTCGGCCAACCGGACGGCGTTTGTCCTCCGGGCTGAGGTTGTCCCGTCGGCTGGGCCTGATCTGCGGACGGCAGTGTCAGCCGGTCCGGTGGAGTATGCGCGTCGGGTAGGACCGGTGTGCCGGAAGGCGGCGTCATCCATTCCGGAGGAACCTGCTGATCGGGTGGGGTTGACCAATCCGGCGGAGTCGACCCGGCGGGCGGCGGCGTCAGCCAATCCGGCGGTATCTGTTCAGGCAGGGTAGGCCCGGCAGGCGGAGTCGGCCAATTCGGCGGCCCCTCGACAGGTGGGACACCGGGCCACGAGCCGGGAGGGATCGGGGTCGACGGCGGCAGAGGTAAGCCCGGGGGGACCGACTGACCTGGTGGAACAGTGCCGGGCGGGCACGGTTCGGTAGGTGGCGGGTCGGTGCACGGCGGCGGGATTTGATCACCGGGAGGTGGAGTCGGGATCAGGTCGGGTGGGCACGACGGGTCCGGCAGCCCCGGTACCGGTGGCGGGTTTTCCGATGGCGGAGGTGTGGGCTGCGTTGGAGGGAGGGGCAATTCCGGTCGCGGCAACCCCGGTCCCGGCGGAGTCGACGGAGGCGGGTCGGACTGGTCCGACGGAGGATCGGGTAGGGGCCAGGGTCCTGGATCGATCACCCGGATGTCGAGCGGCGGCGGGAATTCGACGTCGAAATCCTTGGGCGGATGCGGAATATGCGAGCGCAGTGAGGAGCCGGGCAACCGATGCGGTTGGCGGCTGCCGGTGGGATCCGCACCGTTCGAGGACGGCTCGTCACCGTCGTTGTCGCCACGGCGACCGTTCCCGTCCGATGCGCCTGACGGTTCGACGCTCGCGGCGTCTCCAGCGGGCTCAGCGGGCTCAGCGGGCTCAGCGGGCTCAGCGGGCTCAGCGGGCTCAGCGGGCTCAGCGGGCTCAGCGGGCTCAGCGGGCTCAGCGGGCTCAGCGGGCTCAGCGGGCTCAGCGGGCTCAGCGGGCTCAGCGGGCTCAGCGGGCTCAGCGGGCTCAGCGGGCTCAGCGGGCTCAGCGGGCTCAGCGGGCTCAGCGGGCTCAGCGGGCTCAGCGGGCTCAGCGGGCTCAGCGGGCTCAGCGGGCTCAGCGGGCTCAGCGGGCTCAGCGGGCTCAGGAGGATGGTCGGCGAAGTGGCGGTGCGCTTCTTCGGCGTCGAGGTAGCGTTCGGCGGCCTCGCGCAGGGTTTCGATCCTGCGGACCGTCTCTGCCATCTCGTCCACGCGCATCGTGCGCGACAACATGCCTTCGATGGCCTCGTCCACGGACTCGCGCGATGCCAGATCTTCCGGGTTGACCGGCAATCCACGCATCGCCTCGGCGCGCGCGGCTCGCGCGGCCTCCAACTCTGCGGCCGCGGCCTCCGCCGCGCGCTGCCTGTCGGGATCGGACAGAACGGGCTCTGGGTCGGAGTCGGTGCGGGCGACAGCCTCTGACGGCGACGGCGACGCGAGGTCGGCCTCCGCCGCACCGTTCGGGGTCGAGGCGCCTGGGTCTCGTTCGGAATCCCCCGGATCGAGGTCGCGAGCGCTCGCCTGTCCCTCGTCGCCGGTTTCCGGCGGCCACACGCGACGATCCGGTGACCGGTCGGTGTTCGTCGGCGCCTCACCGTCACTGGTCGGTGCTGCGTTCGTCTCGCCGGGCAACGCGGGCGGCGAACTCGACGGGCCCGGGGGCAGTGGTGCAGGGCCGCCGTCATCCGGGTGGCTCGAAGGCCCGTCAGGACCCGGCGGGATCGGGCGCGGTGGTGTCTCACCGGCGCTTTCCGGCGGACTCCAGCCGGGCGCGATCGGGACCGGCGGGGGCGCGTACGGGATTCCGGCACGCCAGTCGGTGAGCGGTGGGCGATCGGCGTCCCAATGGAAGCCGAGGCCGACCGCGTGCACATTCGCGTCGCGCCATCCGGCGTCGGGACGCCGACGCAGGTAGTCGGATTCGGCGAGTGCGTCGCCGAGCAGGACGAGGTCCTGCGGCAGTGGTTCGCCCGCGATGAGACGATTCCACGCTTCGGCCACGTCGGCCAAGCGGTCCATCGGCCTGCGCGCGTACACGGCGTGCGGATCGGCGTGATCGCGCACCCGGTGCCCGTCGCGCATCAGGTGATCCTTGATCTGCTGGATCTGTTCGCGCGTGTAGACGGCGGTGTCGTCGCGAGCGTAGGTGGCGAGCGCTCGGGCGATGGCGTCCTCGGGGGTTTCACCGGGCAGGCGATCACCCGCGAGATTGTCCGGGAAATCGTGCGCGAGCATCAGATCCGCGATGTCGGCGACGGTGTCGCGCACCGCCACCTCGTCGTCACTGGCGAATCGGTCCGCGAGTTCTGCTGCGACACGGTCGATTTCATCGTTGATGCGGGCGATCTGCGCATCGACGTCCCCGGTCGGATCGATACCGCGATGCCGCAGGACCAATTGCTCACGAATCGCGTCGACGATCTCGCGGGCCGCCGCTTCCTGGCGCGCCCTGCGGTGGGCTTCCAGACCGTCGGCGATCGTGTCGACGTCGGAGTCGTCGGCGAGGAAACGATCGTATTCGGCGTCGGCCCAGTCCTGCACCCGCTGCCAGGCGGCGACGTCGCGATCCCACTCGGCTCGCAGCGCGGGCGGGATGTCGACCCGTCCCGCGGGCGGCGCGTGATCGGCAGGATCCCACGGACGGAACATCGGCTGCACATTCCGTTGCGGCGGAGCGAACCACTCGTAGTTCGCGAAAACCGTTCCGAACGGCGGAATATGCTCGAGCCAGGGACGTTGCTGAACCCATCGGCCGATCTCCGGGTGGCGCTGGATCCACGCTTTCACGGCCGGATGATTCGGCACCTGTGCCGCCATGAGGATCAGGCGCACCACATTGTAGGAATCGGCACCCCAGTGCTGGCCGAATACTTCGACACCCGCGGGGACCCCGGAGGTGTCGTACTGCGACGGCGCCTGCGGGGCGTGGACCGGTAGCGTGCTCTCCGGAATCTGACCCGCCGGAACGTCATCCGTCGGCAGGGTGATGTCGTTGACGACATCCTCCATCGCCCAGCCGCTCACGCCGTCCGGGGGATCCTTCGGGGTGAATTTCTTGGGCAGCGTCGCGCCGTCGCGTCCGGTCGTCCAGTCGGGCCGGGTCGGATCGACCGGGTGCCACTGGCCTTCGGAATCACGCCACCTGGTCATGTCCAGGCGATTGCCGTCGCGCCAGCCCGAACTCAGTCGCTCGACCTCGGGCGGGGTCATCGGTTCCGCGCGGACCCCGCCATTGCGATCGGCGAGGACACTGCGGTATTCGACCGTCGTCTCCGCGCGCACCACGGCCTGAGCGACCGCCGCATCCGTGCGCACCGCGTGGTCGAAAGCTTCATCATATTGGGCGCGTGGGGCATACGGGTCCGGCCTGGTGCCGAAAACGACGATACGAGGTCGCTCGCCTTCGATGATCCCGACGCGATCGGTGACCATCCTTCCGCCCTCCGCCTCGATCTGGCGACGCCACTCGCCCGCGAGTCCCGCCATCTCGTCCTGGAGTCGGCCGACGAGGTTGTGCGCGTGGGCGACGTCGGCGGCAGCGTCGGCCAGCGCGTCGACAGCGCGCAGCCGTGCCGGGAGCTCATCGACACGCAGAGCACCGGAACGCAAGCCGTCATCGATACGATCGCGCAGGTCGGCGATCGTATCCTCGAGATCGCGGGTGAGGGCCGTCTCGTCGGGAGCGCCGGATTCGTCGACGACGCCGAGGCGGATCGCGAGATCGTCGCGCATCGTCCGGCGCGGCTTGATGCGCTGGAGTTCGGCGGCGCGCTGCCTGGCCAACTCGTCGATCCGCGCGGCCGCCTCGGCACTCGGAGGACGATGCACGGCGATACCGGCGTGCTCCAGTTCCGAGAGGCGCTGCTCCAATCGCCGTACCTGTTCATCGAGTTCGTCGAAGCGGTCGGTGGCCTCGATGAGTTTCTCGATCGCCTCGCGGCGCGACCGCTGCGCATCGGCGTCGGCGAGTCTGCGGTCCTGCCTGCTCAACTCGTCGATACCGCCGGCGATATCGACTCTGTCGGTGCCTGTTTCGGCGTGCATCGCACGGATGGCGTCCTCGCGACCCTCGGAATCGCGCGCCGTCCACGGAACCGAATCGTCGGGACCGAGTCCGACTCTGTGAATCAGATCGTCCGCGCGCCGATCGGCCTTGGCCCGCACGAACTCTCGTTCCCTGACCAACTCCTTGTGCTCGGCGAGCAGGCGGTCGTATTCCTGGATCAGCCCGATCCGGTCGGCGAGTGCGGCCACCTCCGCGTGCGCGGCGAGGTAATCGGGCACCAACCGGCCGAATTCGGCGAGGGCGACGGTCTGTTCGTCGGACAGCCGCCAACCGGACAATTCCCGGAGAGTGGCGGCGATCCGTTCGGGCGCGAGGGATTCCGGATCTCGGATGGGGAGTTGGTCGGCCAGTTCGCGTAGACGCTCGGCCAGTGCGTCGCGGCGTGCGACGGCCTCGGCGTGCTCGCGGACGGCGTCGGCGGAGTCGTCACCGCTGTCCCGGGACGGCGGTGCCGGGTCGGAATCGGCCTCCGACACCGTGGGATCGTCGGGTCGCGTGTTGCTGGGATGGTCATCGCGGCCGTGGGCCGGGGGCGTGGAATCTGTCTCCGACACTGCCGGACCGTCGGGTTGCCCGCTGTCGGCACCCGCGTCACGACCATGAACCTGGGATCCGGATTCGGAATCCACGTCCGATACTTCCGGGCCGTCAGGTCTCCGACCGTCGGACGGCTCATCGCGATCGTGGATCGGACTCGCGGACTCGGAATCCGGCGGATTACCTTGTCGAGGCGCACCGGAGGTCGAGTCGGTGGCACGATCCTGTGCCGAAGCATTGGATTCGGCGTCACTATCGGAGCGGGCCGAATCGTCTCGTCGTTGCTCGCCGGGGGTGGGATCCGTACTGCGGTCGTGGGGAATCGACGCAGAGTCCGTAGGGACTTCGGCGCTGTTCTCGGCGTCGTGCGGTCGAAGTGATTCGGTTTCGCCGGTCGGCGTGCGGTCGCGAGATGGCGTTTCCGCGCTGGCCGACGTGCTATCCCCGGCCGACCGACCCGCTTCGATGGCGTGGACGGTGATCGCACCGTTCTCGTCCATCACCAATCGCAGTTCGTGGATCTCCACGCCGGGCATACGCAACAGGTCGGCGAGGCCGGGGTCGGCGGTGAGCGCTTCGGCCAGAACCGAGGCCGCGTCGGCGGGGCTCCAACCCGCGACGAGGTAGCGGGGTGGGTCGCCGTCGAGCACACCGAGTCGGTGGTCGCCGATGAGATGCGCGCCGGCGTCGAGCAGTGCGTAGCGTTCCACAGCACGCAGGAGCGCGGCGTCCAGAAGATCGCGGCGCGCGGTCGCCTCGGCTGCGGCCTGCTCGTCCCCGGCTTGCCTGGCCGCGTCCGCTTCTCTGGCCGCAGCGGTGGCGTCGGCAGCCAAACGGTTCAGGACCGCCTGCCGGAATTCACGCTCGGAGGAATCCTCCGAGCGTTCCGGACCCCCGTCGGCTCGTCCGACCTCCTCGGTTCGACTTTCCACGGGGGTGCTTTCGCGCCGCGTGCGATCGCTGGAATCGGAGTCGCCGGGATCGTCCGGTTGCGCCGCGCCCGCCGGTGGGTCGGGCGGCTGGGAGGGCGGTCCGGAGGGGGGTGACGCGGATGCGGGGTCGGGAGGGTCGTCGCCGTCGTCGTCGTCGGGGTGGATGTTCCCCCGGTTCTCGTCGCCGTCCGGCCGTGATTCCGTCTCGGAGTGTGAGCCGTCGGGGTCGATGCCCTGATCTGCGGGGAGCGGTTGTGTCGCTTCGCTGTCCGGAAGCAGGGTGTTCGGGCGAACCGTGGGCCGCGTCGCCGGTTCGTCGCTCGATGTCGAAGGCCCGGCATCTTCCCGCGAATCAAGTTCGCGCGCAGGGTTTTCCGGGTGACGCGCGGTCGCACCGTCGGGCTCGGCCGAGGGCAGACCCGCTCTGCGGGCGAGATCGGCGAAGAACTCCTGATTTCGACGACGTTCCTGCGCGGCCTGATCCGCGATATCCCGATCCAACTCGTCGAAGGCGTCGTTCACTCGACGACGAAGTGCCTCGAATTCCGCGTCGGTCGACTCGGACCGCATCCGAGCGACCCACGCCTCCAACTCCGCGCGGCGATCGGCACTCCACTCGTCGATCTCGGCACGACTGCGAGTGAACCATTCCGACTCGCCGCGCCCCGGATCGTCGGGATCCCGGGGCGCCCGTGACGGCGGATCGGCGGGTGGCTCGTCCGAGCCCCCGTCCGATCGGACAGTGGGGGTTTCGGATTCATCGAGCGGTGCCACATCCGGCAGGGTCTCACCGTCGGCGAGTGGTCGCGGACGCGTCGACTCGTCATCGGTGAGTATCGGGGGCGGTCGATTCCGGTCGGGGGTGGTCCGCTCCGCGTCGGGATCGCCGACCCGCCCGTCGGGCGCTGTCGGATCGATGACTGTGTCGTCACTGCCGGGCAACGGCCGGGTCGATTCAACGACCGTGTCATCACCACCGGGCAACGGCCGGGTCGATTCAACGACCGTGTCATCACCACCCGGCAACGGCCGAGTCGGATCCGACCCACCCGGCGGCAGCCCGGGTCGAACCGGCGGCGTCTGCGGCCCCACGGGCCGCGGGGCGTAGGGAATATCCGCGCGCCAATCCGTCAGAGGTGGGCGGTTCGCGTTCCAATCCAGGCCGAGGCGGATCGCATGCTGATTCGCGTCACGCCATGTGGCGATCGGGTTGTCCCGCAGGAAATCCGATTCGGCCAACGCGTCTCGCAGCAACAAGATGTCTTGGGGCAACGGGGTACCGGCCACCAACCGATTCCAGGCTTCCGCCACGTCGGCGACCGTGTCCAGCGGCCTTCGTACCAGCACTCCTTCGACGGGATCCCGGACCAGATGATGGTCGTTCATCAGGTGGTTCTTGATTCGTTCGAGGTCGCTCTCGCTGAACGCGGGCTGATCGTTTGCCAATTGGTCGGCGACCAACCGCACGATCTCGGCGCGGTCGGCCCCGTCCAGCGGGGTCCCCAGCACGTCGCGCAGGTCGGCGACCAGCCGCGCCGCGTCGCCCGGTTCCTCGTCCACCAGGCGGCCGGTGAGTTCCTCGACTATCGCGTCGACCTCGGCGCTGACGTCATCACGGCCCGCCAGGCCGCGCAGCCGTTCGAGCAGCGCGTCCGCGCGCGCGAGCCGCTCGGCCTCGTTCAAACGCGCGAGGTGCTCCGCGATGATCGGAATATCGCTGTCGTCCGCGCGGATTCGCGCGTATTCCGCGTCGGCCCAGGCCTGGACCCGCGCCCACTGTTCCTGCGCGGCACGCTGACGCTCGCGGAACGGCTCGGAAAGATTGCCGTCGTCGGCGAACTGGTCGGCGGGATTCCATTCCCGGGCCATCGGCTGCACATCCGGGCGGGGCGCACGGAACCAGGGATGGCCCTTGAATCCGGGGCGAACTCGACCGGGGTTGTCGGGATCGGCGTACCAGGTGAAGCCGGAGAGTTTCGCGGTCTCCAGGATGATGCGCATGGTGTGGTAGAAAGCGTCGGCGAACGGCAGTGAGTAGCTCGGCACATCCTGATTCGGGCCACCGCCCGGAATCTCCGGCAGGAAGCCCTCGTTCACCGCGTTCGGCGCGGGATTGTCCGACGGGTCGATGAACGGATCGGCCACCGCCGCCTGGAACGGATTGACCGCCCAGCCGCTGACCCCTTCGGGAAGATCGCGCGGGGTGAACTTCTTCGGCACGGTTCCGCCGTCGCGCCCGGTATTCCATTCGGGTAGAGCGGGATTGACGTTGTTCCACTGGCCGTCGCCGTCACGCCAACGGGTCAGGTGTATGCCGGGATCACCGCGTCCCGGTGGGGCGGTGACGAATTCACGCATGGGAGCGGTGGTGTCCTCCACGCGCCAGTTACCTTCGCGATCGGAGACGATCTGCCGGTACTCGATGGTGGTCTCGGGCCGGACCATCGCTTGGGCCAGCGCGCCACTGCGGCGCAGCGCGTCCCGGAGCGCGGCGTCGTGGTCGGCCAGCGGCGCGTCGATATGCCCGCGCGGCGCGACGACGATGATGCGCGGATGCTCGCCGTCGATCAGACCGACCCGATCGGTGATCCGTCGCGCGCCCGCGGCGTCGAAGATGTCCCGATTCGCACCCGCCAGTTCGGCCATCCGATCCTGGATGCGGCCGATCTCGTTCTCCGCCCGGTTGACCCGGTCGGCGGCTTCGGCCAGCAGCTCCAGATTCCTTTGGTGCAGCAGGGTTTCGTCACCGGAGACCGGTCGGCGGGCCAGCTCGTCCAGTGTCGCGGGAAGTTCGTCCGGGCCCAGGCGATCCAGTGGAACATCCAGTCGGCCCGCGACGTCGTCACGCATCGCCCGCAGCGGCGAAAGGCGCAGCACCTCGGCGGCGCGTTGACGACCGAGTCGATCCAGTTCGGCCGCCACTTCCGCACTCGGCCGCCGACCTCCGATCGCGCCTTCGGCTTCGAGCGCCGCGATGCGCCTGTCCAATTCGGTCAGCGCGTCGTTGGCCGCGATGAAGCGTTCGGCCGCCTCCTGCAAACGGAAGATCGCCTCGCGTCGCATCGCCAGGATCTCCGGACCGACCAATTCCGGTGTCTGCCTGGCACTCTCCTCGCCGGTTCCCGGAACATCGCGGACGCCGACCACGGAGTCCAGCAGTCGCTGCAATGTGGGTTCGAGCCGGTCGGGGCCGAGTTCCCGGTCCATGGGGTCGCGGCCGTCACGTCGGTCCTCCCCGTGCAGGCCCTGCCGTTCGGCCCTGTCGTTGCGCTTGGCGCGCCAGAACTCGCGTTCGCTCGCCAGTGCGGCCCGCTCGCGAATGAGTGCGGCGTACTCGGATTCCGGCGTGCTGTCAGGCGGTTCGCGAACCCCGTCCTCGTCGGCGCTCGGCTCTCCCACGGGATCGGACTCGGGCTGGTCGGCGGGCCGGGTCTCGTCGGCCGAGCGGGGCTGTCGCTCACCATCCGGAACGGTCTCTTCCGAAGTCGGCCGCTGCCGATCGGCGTCGGAACGTGCCTCGTCGACCGGACGCACCCGCTCATTCGCGGCATCGCCGATCTGCGCCGGAGGCCGCTGCTCACCGTCGGGACGGGTGTCCACCGGCCGCTGACGCTCACCATCCGGGCGAGTCTCACCATCGGACCGTTCAGGCCGCGATTCCGCACTCGTGCCCTGCCCCTCGGGACGAGCACGCTCCCCGGTGGCCGCGTCCGGACCGGCGGTCGGAAGGTCACGCACGGTGATCCTGCCCGCGCTGTCCACTTCGACCACCCGGTAGTCGATCCGCACGCCGCGGTCGTGCAGCATGCGACGGGTGTCGGCGGAGATGACCGCGTCGGGATCGGTCAGTGGGGAGGCGACGACGACTCGGCGGCCGTCCGGCGACAAGCCGACGCCCTCGCTGATCATGTGCGCGCCCTCGGCGGCGATCACGTCCCGTGCGGCGAGCACCCCGGCGACCATCCGGGCTTCGCGCTCGGCGCGGAAGGCCTCGTACAACCGTGACAGTTCCGGGCGAATCCGGTTGACCGCCCTGACCGTGTCGTTGAGCGCGGCCTGCGCGGCACGCAGGTCGTCGAAATGCGCGACCATCCGCTCCGGCGGAACGTGGGCGGTGTCGCGCAGCCGCTCGACGCGCTGTTCGGCCTCGTGCATCCGTTCGTCGACGGCGCGCGAGATCTCACCGGGCGTCGAACCGTCGGGGTCGATGCCCAATCCGCGCGCGAGTTCGCCGACCCTCGCCTCGGCGACTCGCCGGGCCACGACGGCGTCGGCGATCTGTTCCCCGGCCCGCGTGATCTCCCGGCGAACCGCATCCGTTGTCGGCTCGTGCACGGTGGCTTCGGGGCGTGCCGGGGTGTCGCCGCGGTCCGGAACCGTCACATCGGGGTTCCCGGCATTCTGATCGCCACCGGGCGGGGGTGTGCGGTTATCGGATCCGTCGCCACCGGATGAATCGGGTTCCTCGGGCAACGGCGCGGCCGACGAAGGGGGTTTCGTCGGCGGATTGCCGACGCCACCACCGGATTGCGGCTCGGGGACGACCTCGTCGTCCGCCCGCGGTGACCTGTCGGTCACCGGTTCCGTGCGCCGGGAGACCGGGTCGTCCGGTCCCCGTGTGGGAACCATGTCGGCGGGTTCGACGCCCTCGACGGGGCGAGTGGGCGTATCGCCCGGATCGACCAGCGGTGTCGCGTCCGGCCGACTGAAGCGGACGGTCGCGCTGGTGTGCTCCCCCGGCGGCCCTTCGAGCGCGCCCGGACCGAATTCCACGCGGGTGAAACCCATCTCGGCCGCGATCCGTCCGGTGAAGGTGGTCAGCGCCGCCTCTTCCGGGGTGTCGAGGAACATGTCCTGGATCGCGGCGTTGAACGCCGTCAGGTTGTCGTCGAGTCCGCCCTCGCTGAACCATTGGGCCTCGATGACGCGCACCCGATGACCGAGTTCCCGCATCATGTCGGCGAACATCACCCGGCCGGAGGGAGTCGCGGGGCCGCTTCTGACCACGACGTGGAGCACACCGTCCGCGTCGACGACACCGGAGATTCCGTAGCGCTGCGCGCCGCCGTAGCGATTCACGTAGGCCGTGTCGCCCTCGCCGATCTCCACCTCGGGTGCGGGGGACGGGGCGGGCCTCGCGTGCTCGCCGATGGCATCGAGTCGTCCGAGTACGTCGTCGAGCCAGTGGGGGCGCAGCATTCGCTCGAAATCGGGCCGAAGCGCCTCGACCCGATTCCTGATGTCGGCGACCTCGGTCTCGGTCAGGTGGTGGTCGACGACTTCGATCGTGCCGTCGTCACCGGCGCGCAGGAAGTGGGAGGCGAAGGGGCTCAACGTGTCCGGGGTCAGCGTTCCGTCGAACGCGCGATGGTTGCCGATTCCGACGACACCGTCGTCGGGACCGATCATCCAGGTGCCCGCGTCGCGGTCGGGGATCTGCGCGAGCGCGTCGACCAGGCCGAGCGCGCGGCCGCCGCCGGTGTCGTGGAAGCCGAGTTCGTGCGCGTCGACGAACATCGGGAATCGTTGTCGCGCCGTGGTTCCGGGCAGATTCTGGTGATAGACGACATTCGGCGCGGCGCGGAACGCCTCCGGCACCGGCGCGCCGACCGCGCGGGCCAGGGCGGAGAACAACTGTTCGGCGTCGGCGTGACGCGAGCTGATCATCGTCCGGCGAATCAGCTGGGTGCCGTCGTTGTAGGTGACCAGTTCGACCCTGCGTGGTGCGTGCACCGAATTTCCCGCGTCGATCAGCCGCGCCGATTGTTCACCGGAGGCCATCGCGTTCCGGACCGTGGCATCGAAGGAATGGATGCCGTGGGCGCGGTCCCAGTCCGCTCCGTATGCCTCGCCGTAGGTGAGACCCGTCGGATCCGCCGCGAGTCCCTCGACCAGTGGCCGAAGCGCGCGCATACCCGCCTCGTTCGCGTGCCGATCGAGTTCGGCGGCACTCGCGTCGGGATCGAGGCGCGCGGCCTCGGCCCTGGCCCGGTCGAACGCGTTGCGGTACGCCGATTCCTCCGAAGTGACGGGGAGGTCGTGACCCGCCGCGCGCAACTGCGTGCGCGCGACGATCTCCATGGCGTGGGCCCGGGTCTCCTCGTCCAGCATCGCGTCGACGTAGTCGCGCCGTGGCAGCAGCATGCGGTCCCTGGCACCGCCGGGGGTGTCACGTGCTTGCGCGGTGTCGGCGTGGATGGCGCCGTGCACCAGCGCGGCCAACTGCTCGGCATCGGTGGCCCCGGCGTCGAGACGCAGTGTGCGCTGCGACGGCAGGTACCGGTTCTCACCGTCTGAACCGTGGACGACGCGCACACCGTGACTGTCGAGCACCCCCTCGGCCCATCGGCCGACCTCGGTCGTGGCCAGTTCGGCGCGGATCCGGGCCACACTCGCGTCGGCGGATGTCGGGCCGGGATCGTGCGGGACCGGCGCGGGACGGGCGGACGGCTCCGGACCGGCATGCGGATCGGCGGTGCTCACGAGTACACGCCCGTCGGAGTCGACACGCACATCGAGACGGACGGGGTCGGCGTCGGCGCGGTCGATGATCGCGGCGACCTCGGGGTCGGTCCGCGCCCGATCGAGCACGCCCTGATGTTCACCGGGTGGCGCGACGACCAATACGCGGTCCGACACCAGCAGCAGTTGCTCGGCGATGGGCCTGGCATCGGGGTCCGATTCCGCGCGGATGGCCGTGTACTCGCGCGCGCCACGGGTGGCGAGCTCGCTCTCGCGTCGGTCGACCGTGTGCTCCGCCGCGTCCCGCTGATCGGCGAGATCGGACAGGGTGCGCAGATCGTGTTCGGTCCGGCGCAACGCGGCGGCTTGGTCGGCGGACAGGTCGGGCGATCGGAGTGCCGCGGCCACGTCGGCGCGCCGGTCTGCGATACCGCGATCGAATACCGGGCGCGCGGCGGTCGGATCGACCCCTACCGACGTCGCGAGCGTCGCCACTCGGCCCGAGATCTCGTCCAGCGCCAGCAGATCCGCGCGAACTGCCAGGGCGTCGGCGCGCAACCGCCGGGCGGCGTCGGGGTCGGCAGGCCGGTGGACTTCGTCCGGTAGGAGCGTGTCGGCACCCTGCGCGCGCGGCAGGCGCTGCTCGTTCCAGGCGTCGCCGTAGAACCGGGTGTAGGTCGCGCCGTTGTCGAACTCGAAGCGCGCCAGCGGTTCCCGCAGCGCGTCGACCGCCACCTCGTGCGCGATCGCGGCGATCTCGTCGGGCGGCAGATCCGGATCGGAGCGCAGGAGGCTGAGTTCGGCTCGCTCGTAGGCATCGGCGTAGACGGCTTCGAGTTGGTTGGAGCTCACTTCGTAACCGATGGCACGCAGGTCACGGGCGAGTTGGAAGCGGCGGCCGGTGGCCGCGGCCTCCTCCTCGATCATCGTCCGCACGTAGTCCTCGCGCGTCATCGACCGCACCACCTCGGCGCTGTGCGGTGTCAGACCGTCGACGAATCGCCGCGCGTGCACGGATTCGTGCGCCAGCGCCAGCACCTGCCCGATGTGGCTGTTTCCCTCGGTGAACACGACGGCCGCGAGGGCGCTGCGGCGGAACGAACCGACCCGGCCGTCGGCGGCCGGGTTGTGGTCGTAGAGATCGCGGACCGGTCCCGCGTCCAGCGCGGCCAGGATCTCGCGGCCGGTGGGAGTCTGGGCGAGCAGATCGCGGACCTGGTCGCGGTGGTCGTCGACCGAACGGCCGATGCGGGGCGAGGCATCGGTGTCGGCGAGCGGGTGCGAGGCGTCGTCGGGCAGGGCGTTGCCGTCGGCGTCGAAGAGCACGGCCGAGACACGGTTCAGTTCGGTCGGGATGTCGGGCGGGAAGCCGCGGCGCACACCGACACCGGGATCGCTGACCTGGACGGTGCGTTCACCGGTCACCGGGTCGACATGGGTCCGCATGGTGTAGGCGTGCGCGCCGACACCGTATTCGTCCAGCACACCGTGGTATTCGTCGACCACGAGCGCCCATTCGGCCGGATTGTTCGGGTCGAGCAGGGCCTCGGCGATCTCCTGGTGCCGGGCCACGACGGTGTCGCCCTCGGTATGCGGCGCGGGCACGTCGTGCAACCTGCCGCCGGTGTGGGCTTCCAGCTCCGCGCGCGACATACCGGCCGGACCGACGTCGTCGGGGACTCGGACGGTCGTGCTTCCGGTCTCGCCGACGATCTCCGCCAGCGAGAGAACCACACACTGGCCGCGGCGGGCATCGTCGTGGTGCGGGAGCGGGCGATCCGGCGTGGCGGCGTCGGCCGGGTCCGAGCCGGTCCTGTCGTCGGTGTCGCGGTAGGCGCTGTCCGGGCGGGCGGCGTCACGGGAAGCCGCGGGGCTATCGATCGTGGCCGCCGGGATCAGAGCGAGCAGGCTTTCCGGCGAGACATCGGTGGCGGTGTCGTCACCGCGATCCGAACGTGCGGGCTGGTTCGCCGAATCAGCGGGTGGCGCGGTGGATTCGACCCGTCTTCCCGGTGCTGCACCGTCGCGGCCCTGCTGGTTGGCCGCGCTGTCGCGGCCCTGCTGGTTGGCCGCGCTGTCGCGGCCCTGCTGGTTGGCCGCGCTGTCGCGGCCCTGTGGATTGGCCGCGCTGTCGGTGACACCTGCCCTGCCCGCGAAAGGGGTAGCGGGACGGCGTGAATCGGTCGCCGCGCCCGCCCGGTTGTCCGGTGATCCGGCGGTGGGACGGTCGCCGGTCTGCGCCGCGCCCGCCTGGGGCGCACCGCTGTGCGCGGTCTGCGCCGAGGTCGGCGCGGGATTCGTGGTCGGGCCCGGGTTCGCGGGGGCGGGGGAAGCCGCACCCGAGGTGGGGGTCGCCGCGGTGCCGAGCGGAGTCGGTGAACCGCCGGTGGCGGGGGCGGTCGCGCCCGGCATGCCGGGCGTCGCAGGTGGGGACTGTTGTGTCGTGTCCGCTCCGCGGTGGGCGTCCGAGGTAGGCGCGTCGTGAGCTGCCCGGTCCGGGCTCGCCGCGTCCGCGCCGGTTCGATCCGTGCCCGATGCCTCCGCTCCCGTCCGGTCCGGACTCGCCGCGTCCGTACCGGTTCGGTCTGTGCCTGACGCCTCTGCTCCAGTCCGTTCCGGACCCGAGGCTTCCGAGGTGCTTCGGTCCGGAGTCGCCGAGTCCGTCCGGTCCGAAGCCGACGGGTCGGGGGTGCCGTCTCGCGACGGGCTCGCGTCCTGCGTGGCGGGGGTATCGGCTGCGCGGGTTTCCGGGGCGGCCTCACGGGTGGGTGAGCCCGAACCTTCTCCGTCTGTATCCGGCGACGTCGCAGTGGGTTTCGCTTCGGAGGAGGTCGTCGGATCCGTGACGCCATCGCCTACCTGGTGCACCGGCGGCGTGTCGGCGTTCGGGCGGGGAGTGGAGCCGTCGACAGGCGGTGCGGGCGCGTCGTGGGTCGCCGTCTGCCCGTCGGCCGGAGCGAGATCGGCGGGCGAGAGCCCATCGGGCCGAGCACCGGGAAGATCGGATGCCGACTGAACGCCGTCCGGCCGAGCCTCCGGATCGGTCGCGCTCGGCTCGCCCTCGCGGCGGTCACCGTCGGAATTCGCCCCCGGCTCCTCACCGGGAGCTCCCCGGTTCGTCTCACCGGATTCGCCCGAATCCGTTCCACCCGTGAGCGTCTCGCCGTCGGGACCGAGAGCGTCCGGTCCGAGAGCGTCGGGACCGCGCCCGTCCGGCCCGAAGACGTCCGGCCCGAACCGATCACCGCCGAAAGCGTCCGCGTCGGCGGGATCTATATCG
Organism: Nocardia sp. NBC_01377; assembly: GCF_045040005.1. Lineage (NCBI taxonomy): Bacteria > Bacillati > Actinomycetota > Actinomycetes > Mycobacteriales > Nocardiaceae > Nocardia > Nocardia sp. NBC_01377. The sequence continues at coordinate 8,484,188 of NZ_CP109566.1, read as the reverse complement.
AGTCGTGGCGAGCCGCCGATGCGCGGGCTCGGGTCGGGGTCGGGGGTCGGCGCGGGATACCACTCGGGATGTCTGTTGTGGTAGAAGCCGTCCGCCATCGCCCTGTTACCACCGGCGAGTCCGCCGTTGGACACACCCGCGGTGAGCATGCGCGGATCGAATTCGGTATTTCGCGCGTTCTCCCACGCGGCACCCCACCCGTCCTGGTAGGCGTCGATACCGAACTGGGTCGCCACGCTCGCACCGAAACCGGCACCGGCGCCGACCGCGCCCGCGCCCGCGCCGGTCACCACGCCACGGACGACGTTCGGCATCGCGTCCGGCAGCCTGCGCCCGAGCCAGTCGCCGAACGGGCTGGCCGCGCCCGCGCCCGCGGCGGAACTGACCGCCGTCACGGCGACCTGCTCCCAGTTGATCCCGTTACGGTGATTCTGGGTGACCTGGTAGCCCTGGATGCCGACTTCCTGGAAGGTGCCGATGAGGGTGTCCAGCGCCATGTGCCGAACGATGAAGGTCGCCACCTTCTGCCCGACCAGTTTGGCGAGATGCTGGATGATCCGGTTCATCAACCGCTGGGCCAGAATTCGGATGCCGACCCGGGTCAAGCCGACCGCCGCCGCCTGCACCGCGGGCGCGGTCGGCGGGAAGGCCCATGCCGCGGCGAGTTCGATGGCGAGCAGCGCCAGCGACGAGATCATCATCAGCTGGGCGTAATCCATCTCGGTGCCGACCGCGTCCGCCGAGGCGGCCATTCCCTCGAAGTACTCGATCAGCTTTTCCAGGGACTGGTCACCGCTGCGCAACTGATCGAACGCCGCGGTCATCGCCGCGAGACCTTCGCCCTGCGGGTAGGCGGCGATCGAGGCCGCCTTGGCATCGTCGATATCGTCGAGGATGGCGCGCAGCCCACCGGCGGCGGTGCGCCAGTCGTCGGCGATACCCCACATGCCCTCGGGTTCACCGGCGGGCCAATCCGAACCGGCCACCCACTCCAGCCAGCGCAGATACCCTGGCAACTCGGCCATCAGCGGCTACGCGTCCGTCGCGGCCGGTCAGTCGAACTGACCCTCGTTATCCTCTTCCAGTTCTCGTAACTGCCTGGCGGTGTCGTACTGGGTGGTGCTGAAATTGTCGAAGGATCCGGCGATCGCCGCGGCGCTCGTCTTCAGATTCCCCCGCGACGACAGGTAGCCCTCCGGACCGTCGGAGAATCGCCTACCCATCTCGTCATCCCCCCAGGGCGCGCCGCGTCCGGCCAGCGAGACATCCAGGGTGCCCATCACGGTATTGATGGCATCACGCACACGGCCGGTTTTACCCGCCGCGATATCCAGCAGATTCGGGTAGTTCTCGACAGTGCCCATGAGTGCCGCTCCTAGGACCGCGTGATGAGCACGGCCGCCACCTGTTATCTCGATGTTCGCGTCCGACGACCATGCCAGCGTCAGACGACAACCGAGTAGCGCCGACATGAACGAACAGTGCCACCGAACCGACATCCATTCCGAATGGTCCGATCCCGCAACGGCTCCCACCACCGCGTCGCGGTGCGGGCGCACCCCCGTGACGTGCGAGGATCGGACGATGCGGGTACTGCTGCAACGCGTCACCTCCGCCCGGGTCACCGTCGACGACGAAGTGACCGGGCGAATCGAGCCGAACCCGCAGGGCCTGGTAGCCCTGGTCGGCATCACCCACACCGACGACCTCGCGACGGTGAAAGCGCTGGCGGACAAGGCCTGGCGCTTACGAATCCTCGACGGTGAGCGTTCCGCCGCCGACCTGGACGCCCCGATCCTCGTGGTCAGTCAGTTCACCCTCTACGCCGACACCGCGAAGGGGCGCAGACCGTCGTGGAACTCCGCGGCCCCACGCCCGCACGCCGAAACTTTGGTCGACGCGTTCGTCGACGAACTGCGCGCATTGGGCGCCACCGTGGCGACGGGCCGCTTCGGCGCGGATATGCGCGTCGAACTCACCAATGACGGTCCGGTGACGGTCATGCTGGAGATCTAGGGCGGCCTCCGCCGACGAACTCGCCTCGGTCACGCGGGATCCCGCGATTCGGCGTCGGGTTCGACCGTTCAGACCGGGTCGGTTCCGAGGCGGACCACGGAATGTCACCCGCAGTCCACACGCGATTCACCTCCCCGGTTCCACGGGGTCGCACACCGTGGCGACCCTGGTCCGATATTCGGCGGACGTACCGGCCGATATCTGTTGTGGCGCAGAGGAGGAACGACGTGCCCGGTGGCCCGCGGACACTGACCGAACTGCTGGAATCCCTGCGCGACAGCGAGCAGACGATCACTTTCGCCGACACCTGGAGCACGCTCGCGCACCGCGACCTGCCCACCGCGGCGCGCGAGGTCGCGGGGCGGCTGCGCGCGCTCGGGGCCGGTCCCGGCGATATCGTCGGGCTGCTCATGCCGACCGGCCCGGCGTGGATCACCGGGTTCTTCGGCGTGATCACCGCGGGCGCCGCCGCCACCGGACTGCCGCTGCCGCCGGTGGCACCCGCGGCGGTCGTCACGCACCTGACGGCGATCGTGCGGGCAGGCGGGGTCCGGTATCTGCTCGCCGCGGGCATCGGCGTCACGGTGGCCACCGCACTCGCCGAGCAGATTCCCGAGCTGCGGTTCATCGATATGGACACCCCGGGCGCCCAGCCCGACGACTCCGACTCGACACCTCCCTCCGCCGCGCCGGACACGCTCGCGGTCGTGCAGTTCAGCTCCGGCAGCACCGCCCGACCCAAAGGTGTGCTGCTGACCCACGACCAGTTCGTCCACGGCGCGACAGCGCTGATCGACCATGCCGGACTCACCGCCGACGACGTTCTCGTGCAATGGGTTCCGCTGTTCCACGACATGGGGCTGGTCTCGCTCATGACGTCGCTGTTCACCCCGTACAGCGCCCACCTGTTCGGGGCGAAGACCTTCATCACCGATGCCGCGGAGGTGCTGCGGTACACGGCGCGGGTGGGCGGCACCATCGTCTGCGGCCCCAACTTCTCCTATGACAGATTCATCGGCGCCGCGGCCGAGGCGTTCGGAGATGACGCCGCCGACAAGCCCCTGGCCGCTTGGCGGTTGGCGATCAACGGGGCCGAGCCGGTGCGTCCGCACACCGTGCGCGAATTCGCCCGTGTCTTCGGACCTCTCGGCGTGGCCGAAGCGGCGATGTCACCCTGCTACGGCATGGCGGAGGCGACGCTCGCAGTCACCATTCCGCGCCCGGAGAGTCCGCCGCGCGTCCTGACCGTCGACCGCGACGCGCTGGCACCGGGCGACCTGTACCGGGTCGTGGCGGCCGACGCGCCGAACGCGCGGGAAATCGTCGCCGTCGGTGTACCGGTGCCGGGAATCTCACTGCGCGTCACCGATTCGGACGGCACACCGCTGTCCGATGGGCATGTGGGCGAGATCCGTGTCCAGGGACCGGCGGTGACGTCGGGCTATCTCGGCGACGACGTGATCACCGGGAAAACCCTCGTCGACGGGTGGTTGCGCACCGGCGATCTGGGCTTGGTCGATGACGGCGAACTCGTCGTCGTCGGCCGGACCAAGGAGATGATCGTCGTCGCGGGCCGCAACTTCTTCCCCGACGATGTCGAGGAAGCCGTCCGCGCGGTGCCCGGTGTCTACAAGGGCCACTGCGTCGCGGTCGCAGACAGCGACACCGAACGCATGATCGTCGTCGCCGAGACCGAGGCAGGCATCCGCGAAGCCGACGCCGTCGCCACGGCGATCCGTCGTGCGGTGTCCGGCGCGCTCGCGTTGTCGGCGGTGACAATACTGGTCGTGCCCGCCAAAGCGCTGCCACGTACGACAAGCGGCAAGTGGCAGCGCGCGCTGATCGCCGAACTCGCCCGCGCCCACCTGGCCGAACGTTCTCCGGCCGAGATCACCCGGGTGTTGCGCGAGGAGATGGCGCGACGGTTCCGGTGCCGGATCGAGCACATCGACCTCGCCGCACCCATCACCGAACTGCCCGGCGCCGACTCGCTGCTGATCCTGGAGACGATCGTCGCCTGTGAGCGGCGCTGGAAGACCCGGCTCGACGAGGACGCGCTGGCCTACGTGCGGACAGGCGCGGATCTGCGCGATCTCTTCGAGCGCGCGATGGCCGATACCTCGTCAGCGCTGATGTGAGTGGCGAATCCGGGTCGTCGCACCACAGGCCCCGTTGCACACTGTCGAACTGGACCTCATGTCATTGGACTCGGTGCGTGCGGCGGCGCGGCAGATGCGCGCCGAGTACGACCGGATCGATCTGCTGGTCAACAACGCCGTCAGCAGTGCGGCCCCACAAGAAGGCCACGCTCGCACTGGACGACCTGGACTACACGCGCCGCGACTACCGCTACATGTCGGTATACGGGCAGTCGAAACTGGCGAATCTGATGTTCGCCTACGAATTGCAACGTCGACTCTCGGTGACGGGGGCCGCGGCGATCTCGGTTGCCGCGCATCCGGGTTCGGCCCTGACCTCCTTCGGTGACCATATGAGAGTGCCGTTGCTCGCGCGCAGAGGTCCGGTGGCCTGGGCACTGAATCGCTACATGCCCACCGCCGCGAACGGGGCATTGTCACTACTGCTCGCGGCGACCGATCCGGCGGTGTCGGGTGGCGAATACTACGGTCCGACAGGGCTGTTCGCGATGTCAGGTTCTCCGGCCGTCGCCCGATCCGCGCAGGCTTCGCACGACATGGAGACACAACGTCGGCTCTGGGGTGAATCGGAACGGCTCACCGGCGTCGAGTACGCCATCGAGAAGATCGCCGAAGACAGCGCGCGATAGCGAAGGTCGTCGGATACCTGCATTCCGACAGGTAGCGCACGACACGAAAGGACGAATTCGCCACGGGGATGCGAGATCCCGCATCCTTCGGAACGAGTGCGCCGACCCCGTGCCGGGGCCGACCCGAATTCCCCCGCGCTTCACCAACTATTCATCCATGCACGTTGTAATTCCCTTGATCGATTTCGGAGGAGGTTGCGGTGGTGGGTAGGCACCGACCGTGAGCATCGAACTCCCCGAACAGCTGCACTGGCTGGGCTGGATCGCCGGTGCGCCGTGGCCCAAGGGCGACGAGGATATGGCATGGGCGGTCGCCGACGCGTGGAAAGACGCGAGCGCAGAACTCGAAGCACTACTGAGCCAGATCGATGTGGCGAAACGCGCCACCATGGCCGCTTACCTCGATGGTGCGGCGAGCGCACAGATGGGCTCTCGATTCGACGAATTGCGTTCCGGGGATCAGTCTTTGGAAGCCCTCGCCGCCAACATCGAGAAACTCTCCGATTCCGCCTTCGGTATGGGCACCGAGATCCAGGCGATAAAGCTGACGGTCATCGTCACCCTCGCCTGGCTCGCCATGGAAATCGCCATGGCCTGGCTGTTCCCGCCGACCGCACCCGCCGTCGAAGCCGCCGCCGTAGGCGGGACTCGGGTATTTCTCGCCGGTGCGTCCCAGGCGGCGCAGAAGGCCATCGCCAATCTCGCCCTCCGGCTCGGCGCACCCGCCGCCAAGAAGTACGTGTGGAAGGGCATCAGGATCGCGCCCACCGCCAAGGGTTGGGGCGTCATCGGTGTCACCGTCGCCAAGGGCGCGGCTATTCCGGCCATCATCGACGGATCCATCCAGGTCGGACAGATCGCCGACGGCAAGCGAAAAGAGTTCAACGGCAAGCAGTTCGGCATCCAGATCCTCGGTGGCGCGGCCGGAGCGATACCGGCTCGCGCGGTCGGCAAGAATCTGGACAGGGCCATCGGCAAGGGTTTCGGCGTCACACCGAATCTCGGCAATCAGCTCAACACCGCGTGGGGTAGACCGCTGCGCGCCGCGACGGTCGGCGCGTTCTCCGACGGGATCGGCGGAATCGTCGGCTCTTTCGCGGGCGGGCTGGCCAGCGGCGGCAGCCTGAAGGACGCGTTCGAGGCCGAGGGTATCGCGGGCGGATTCATACAGGGCGCGCTCGTCGGTGGTCTCGGCCGTGGGCTCAGGGGCGGATTCTCGGGGCCTCCGATGAATTTCGGCACCTTCGGCGGAATCAACGACAGCGGCGGCGGGTGGTTGACCGGTGGTGTGGCTCCCGCGTCGGTCCCCAGCGGTAGTGAGGATCTGAAGGATCTCGCTTCCACGGAGAACCAACATGGTTCGGAGACCTCCGGTGGTGAGAAGCCGCCCATCGTCGATGGAGAACAGACCACCCCCGAAGGAAAGGGCGCGGGCTCGCCCGAGGGAGGTAGGACAATCCCCAGCGGGGCCACCGGCTCGTCCACGGGGAATGGTTCGGTGCCCAACGGGATCACCGGATCCGGCGCAACACCGGAGGGAAGCAGCACCGCGGCAGCCACAACCAATGGCTCACCCGGCGGCACGGATCGTTCGCCGGGCGGGCTCGGCGGCGCACCCGACGGGAACGGCGCTGGGATATCCGGTTCGTCCGATCGCACCACGGACACACCCGGCCAGACCGGGGGTGGGCAGTCCGAAGCCAACTCCCACGGCGGCGCTCCACCCATCGGTGACGGGAACGGCGGAACGCAATCGAGCGGATCGACCCAACGCCCCGGTGTCGATCCGGCCGGTTCCGCACCGGTCGTCACATCGCCCGGCGATACGAACGGCGCCGCACCGAACCACGATTCGAACGGCGGCGTCCAGGTGGCCGGCTCGGCGCCGGAGTCGCAGCACACCGGCGGCTCGCCCACCGCGACGCACCAATCCGGTGGCGAACCCGCACCGCAGACGCACACATCCAGCACCGACGTCCGGGATGCTCCGGGAGATTCGCAGACCCGCACCGATTCCACGGGCGCATCACAGAACACTCAGAGCACGCCACCACCGCCCCTCCAGCAGTCCGGCGGCGAAATCGCGACTCCCCAAGGTGATTCGAGCCAGTCGACTCAGCATGGCACCAGCGAACCGGGGCAGCAGCCCCCACCGAGCGCGAAGGACTCGACCCCACCGACACTCCTGGCAGAGCAGGGTCATGTCGGAGATCCGCCACCGCTCGGCACCACGGACAAGAACGCCATCGGAGGGCAGCAGACGCCGGGCGCGACTCCCGTGCACGCCGACACCGCCGCCGACGGGAACACGAATACACCCGCGAACACGGCCCCACAGGTGCTGCCCACCCCCATCACCGGCACACCCACGCCCGTTGCCGCCGGGCCGCTCGCCAACGCACCAGCCACCGCGGCCCCCACCACAGCGACCGATTCCGCGAATTCCGCCCAACGCGGACCGGCACCGACCAACCAGCCGACGCCGCCGCCCTCACGTCCGGATTCACCGGCGTCGACGAATTCGAACAGCGGCACACCCCAGCGCGCGGGCGCGCCGTCGACCTCGACCGCACAGCATCCCAATCCTCTGGTTGCGGGGCATTCCGACAGCGCGGCGAGCAGTCAGGCGCCAGGTCGCACAGGTGCGGCGGCGGATCCGTCGACTCCGCCGCCGTCACGCCCCGGCTCACCCCTGCTGCAATCGATACCGGAATACGATTCACAGCCGGGCGGCTCCGAACGGCCCCTTTCGCTGAAATCGCGCTTCCCACTCAGCTTTCCGACGCCGTCGGGAGCGAGTACCGCCTTCGGGTTCGACGCGCCGATCTCGACGGACGGCACCACCGACCGGGCCGGTGCGCCGAAACGATCAGGTGCGCCACAGCGTCCGATCCTCGCCCCACAGCCGATCCACGCGACGATCGAGTGGCCGTCGGGCCTTTCGGAGGGCTCATCGGAGGGTTCACCCCAGAGTTCACCGCAGAGCGCATCGCCGGAGAGCGATATCGCGTACACCGCCGCGGCTGCCTACGCGCTCGCTCCCAGCCCGGCGCGGAGTGCGAATTCGGCACCGTCATCACGCGACTCGACACCGTTCCCATCGGATACCGAATCCGAAGCGGGATCGGATTTCTCGGCCGATCCACCCGTGCACGGGCACCCGGTTCCCGCCACGCACCTGCCGAATCCGGCGCGTGCGCAGATCTACGGCCCGGGCCTCCTCGGAACCGTCGAGAACAGCAGATACCAAAGCGATCTGGAGGCCGCGCTCAGCGATGGGCAGGGCGGGTACGTCCGCTACGCGGACCCGAGGTATTTCTCGGCACAATCCGATCAGTCCATGGCCGAGACTCCGTACGGGGTCCTGATCAATGGGCCGGGATCGACGGCTCCCGGACGCAATCACAATTGCGCGGAGACATCGATCGCGGCATTGTCGACCTTCCTCGGCAAACCCCTTGTCGCCCCGCCGCTGTACAACACTCTGCACGGGCTGACTGCACCCGGCGAGGTTCCGAGCAACAAGGATTCGCACCGGGTGGTGGAATGGCTCGAGACCGGTCGCAGCGATTTCGACGACGGTCGGTCGATACCTGAGCAGTTCGACGCGATCCACGCGTGGATGACCGCCCTCGGCCCCGGTTCCGCGGCGTACGTGGGTTATTCGTGGAAGGCGACCGACGCCGATGGTCAGCCGATCATCGAGAACAACGAATACAAGATCGCGGGCGGACACGCCAATGTCATCGTCTTCCCCGAGGGTGCGACCCGCCCGGTCTGGTGGGATCCGCAGACCGGTGAGATGTCGACCCGTCCGTTCCCCCATCAGGTCGAGGACGCCGCGGCCGTCAATTTCATTCCGATCCCACCGGGCAGGTCGATAGACGAAACGATCGGCGACCTCACCCCGGCGACTCCGGATTCCCAGGATTCGACAGCGCAGATATACCCGGAACCGGCCCATCCGATTTCGGAAGCGCCACTGACCCTCGCGAATCTGTCGGAGAGCCGAAAATTCGGTCCCGGCCATCTGGCTCCCCTCGAAAACCCGGCCTACCAGCGAAATCTCGAGGACTCGCTCAGAGATGACACGGGCGGCTATACCAAGTACGCGGATCCGCGAAACCATCCCTACGGGCGGCTCGTCAATGGCGACGGGCCCACGATCCGTGGCCGCAACAACAACGGCACCGATGCCGTCGCGGCGGCGATTTCCTCATTCCTGGGCACTCCCACCGTCGCCGCTCCGCGCTATCCGGACATCGTCGACGGCCAGGTCGCGGTCAACACCCCGGAAATCGATGGGGATGGCCGGTTGGAGCAGTGGCTGGGCACCGAACTGAACAATTTCGCGAATTCGGCCGAGTCGATGCCGGAACAGTTCGCCGCGATACACGGGTGGGTGAAGGATCAAGGCTGGGGCGCCGCGGCAGCCGTCACCATCATGAACGGTGTCATCGATCCGGCGACCGGCCGATTCCTGACCAATGACGACGGGACGCCCCTGGTCACGAATGTCTCGACCATGGCGGTCGTATTCCCCACCGGCGCCGACGAACCGGTCTGGTGGCAGCCGGTCGCTGCCGTGATGACCGACGGCCCACACCCGAGCCAATTGAAGAACACGGTCTGGATCGATTTCATTCCGATCCCCGTCGGCAGCACCGTCGCGGAAACCCCCGTCATATCGCCCGCACCGGAGCCGACAGTTCTGCCACCGACCGATGACCCGAATACTCAGCCGCAGGGCAATAAGCGCTCCGGGAGTCCGCTGGAACAGCCGGGGTCATCGAAGCGGCAGAATCTCGGCGAGACAACGCATCCGGCGTCGACCTCGGCACCGGAACAACCGCGACGTCCGCCGGTCGCGCTGAATCCCGAACCGGTCACCACCGCCGCCGCGCCCCCGGATCGACTACCGCCGGTGTCGGAGACCCGCACCTACGGACCGAGACATTCCGCGCCCGTGGAGAATCCGGCCTACCAGAACAACCTGGAGAATTCACTGCGCCAGGGTGGCGAGTTCGTCGCCCACGCCCACCCGGGCACCTTCCCGTCGGCCGAAGCGCCCTACGGAAAACTCGTCAACCCCGACCATTCCACGGTCCGCGGGCGCTCCAACAACGAAATCGACGCCACCATGGCGGGCCTGTCCAGCTTCCTCGGCAAACCCGAAGTCGCCGCACCCCGGTACCCCGACATCACCCCCGATGGAAAGTTCGATCGCAGTTCGGGCGAACTCGGCGGCCTGGACCGGGCGAAGAACTGGCTCGGGAGCGATCTCCATCGTTATCGTGACGGTACAAGAACCATTGCCCAGCAATTCGATGCCGTTTTCGATGCCGTCACGAACATGGGCGAGGGGTCGGCCGCATTCCTGGCGCACACCCACACACAGCCATCCGCGAGCGGTTCGAACCAACCGCCGCGAGTGGTTTCCACCAACTACTCCCTCGTCGTGTTCCCCGAAGGCGCGCAGCGGTCGGTGTGGTGGCATCCTCGCAGCGGATTCGTCGCCGACCGCCCACCGCCGGGGCTGGTGGCGAGTACCGCCGCACTCGGTTTCATTCCGGTCCCGGCCGGGCACGACATCGACACCGGCTCGATCGGCACACCGCTGTCCGATGTGAGTACGCCACACTCGGCGTTACCGGTGGAGGGGCACTCCCCCCGCGATCGAACGCCCAGCGCGCCGCCCGAAAGTTCCACGGCACCAGCACGATCCGACGCTCCGGTACAGGTCGCGGCCGGACCCTCCGGTTCGCGAACCGCGCCCACCTCCGCACAGGACAACCTCGGCGGCGATGACCAAGCATCGAGTAGGCAATCGGGACAATCGCCCGACCTCGCCGAGACGACATCAACCGTCCGACAGCGCTTCCGGCAGTGGCGCCGGCAACTTTCGTGGTTGAGCACCACCGGGACCGTCCCATCGGGGGCCTCGCCCGCTCCCGCATCGCCGTTCACACCGGCCCCGAATACCGGGGGCGAGCGGTCCAGGCCCGCATCCCCGGCCGTGTCCGGCCCCACGTCCGCTTCGGTCCCCACCTCCACGCCCGCGTCCACGCCTGTCCTCGCGGCCGCGCTGACATCCTCGGATCCGCCGCCCGCCGCGGTGACCACCGTGTCCATGCCCGCCGCGCCGAGCAAGCCCGCCCCACCGGTGGTGGATCTCCCGGATCCGCCGATGCGGCTGGGCAACCCCACACACGGGCGTCTGTACGGGCCGCAACAGTTCGCTCCCGAACAGGACACCCGCTATCAAAAAGATCTCGAACTGGCGCTCAGCGACGGTAAGGGCGGATTCGTTCGCTACGCGGATCCGCGCACCTTCTCATCGAACGGCACGAAACCCTACGGACAGCTCATCAACGGCCCGGGCCGCAATGCCCCTGGCAGGCAACACAACTGCCCTGAGACCGCGATGGCGGCGCTGGCGACCTTCCTCGGCAAACCCGAGGTCGCCGCACTTCGATATCGGACACTGCATTCGTTGCCCGAGACGGTCCGAAGTGGGAATTCCAGAGGGCGAGTCGCGGATTGGTCCGCCATCGGTTTGACCCATTATAACGATGGCGTTCGATCCATTCCCGAACAGATCGACGCGATTCACCAATGGATGACCGGCCTCGGTCCGGGCTCAGCGGCGTACGTGCGATACAGCTGGAAATTGATCGACCCGGTGACCGGCTTGCCTGTCATCGAGAACGGCGTATTCAAGACCTCGTCGGGACACGCTTCCGTCATCGTCTACCCCGAAGGCGCGACCGGCCCGGTCTGGTGGGATCCACAAACAGGCGAGATGAATTCCCGCATGCCCGCCGATGACATCGCGCTGGTGGCCGATATCGACTTCACACCGATACCACCCGGTCGAACCATCGTCGACGAGATCGCTCCACAGGTCCAACCGCACGTCGGACCACCGCCTTCGACGCCGCTGACCAACCTGTCGGCTAATCGCAAATACGGCCCCGGATATCTCGCGCCACTGGAGAACCCCGGCTACCGACAAGCCGTGGAAAAGGCCCTCGGTGACGGCAAAGGAGGCTACCTCAAATACGCCGACCCCCGCGTCAACCCCTACGGGCGACTCATCAACGGCGACGGCCTCGCACTTCCCGGCCGCACCAACAACGGGATAGATGCCGTACTCGCCGCCGTGTCCTCATTCGCCGGAACCCCCGAGGTCGCACTTCCGCGTTACCCCGATATCAGCGACGGGCAGATCGACACTCGCACGAACGAGCTCGGCGGCACCCGGCGGATTCAGCAGTGGTTCGGTAGCGGCCTCAGCGAGTTCAGCAAATCGGGATTGTCGGTGCGGGACCAGTTCGACGCGTTACACCACTGGATGCGCGCCCTCGGTCCTGGATCCGCCGCGGCCGTCATCATCCATTACGGTGCGACGGATCCCGGAACCGGACGATTCGTGACGGACGCGGCCGGGAATCCGAAGGTCACCAGGGGTGCTGTCCGGGCGATCGTCTACCCGCCGACGGCAAGCGGTCCGGTCTGGTGGGACCCGCTCAATTCGATCATGTCCGACCGCCCGGTGCCGCGAGATTTCAAGAACGCGCTCGAGGTCCAGTTCATCGAGGTCGCACCCGGCCGGACCGTCGCAGACGGCCCGGTCCTACCGGTCATACCCGCGACGGCGGCACAACCGATCGATCCACAACCGGCACCGCGGCAAACCCCGCAAGCGTCACCACTTCCGCCGCCACCGCTGCTTCCGGCGCCCGTGTCTTCGCATCCACAACCTCCCATGCGGCTGCCGTCACTCGCGAACAGTCGCAGTTACGGCCCGAATCACCTCGCCCCGGTGGAGAATCCCGCGTACCAGCGCGACATCGAGAATGCGCTCGGCGACGGCAATGGCGGATACATCGCCTACGCCCACCCGCAGGTCACCCCATCGATCCGGAATCCGTACTGGAAACTTGTCAACCCCGGCCGAACCACAGTCCCCGGCCGCGGCAACAACGCGCTCGACACCGCGCTGGCCGCGTTGTCCACATTCCTCGGCAAACCCGAAGTCGCCGCGCCCAGATACCCGGATATCGCGCAGGGCGAATTCGATACCGTCACACCGGAACGGGGTGGCGGCCGCAGAGCGGCGGAATGGTTGGGTACCCAGCCGAGTAGCTACGACGACGGCACGCGATCGATAGCGCGGCAGTACGACGCCATATTCGAATCGGTCACGAATATGGGCAAGGGATCGGCGGCGTTGCTCATCCACACGCGGCCCGCAGCGCTTCCGAACGGCGCCGCAACGGAATCCGGGCCGGATCACACACCCCAACCGGTCGACGACTTCTCGTTGATCATCTTTCCCGACGCCGCCACGGCCACCCCGCTGTGGTGGAATCCCCACACCGGCACCATCAGCAATCGGCCACCGCTGTCGATGATGGGCGACACCACCACATTGCGTTTCATCCCCATTCCCCCGGGACGGGGCGTAGAAGGCGGTGCGGTGCCGGTCGTCGCCGACGCCGAGCCGTCACCCGACCGAGCCGGTGACACAGAGACCACGAACGAGATCCCGACCGACGCGCATCCCACGGGGCCGCGGTCCGCCGATACCAGCACCGCAGAAGGAGTAGCACATGACGACGCCACTGGAGACCGAGGACCAGGTCAAGCAGTACCTACAGCAGGTCCTGCCGAATCACCGCTCGTTCTATATCGGCCGGATGCCGGTGGGCGCGTGGTTGCTCCAGCCGGAAACGACGCGGGAGGAAGTGGAATCGGGCGCGGCGATCGGACTGACCTGCCTGGTGATAGTCGCGGAGACCGGGATAGTGCTGGAGTACCCGAGCTGGTCGGGGGCCATGGTGATGGACGACTACACCGAAGCGGTGGAGACCGGCCGGGAACCGAGCGCGCGACAGATCTACCCGCCGCAGAACCGAGTCGACCTGAACCGGGTGCGCGAGGATCAGAACACGGTCGAGTACCAGGTCGACGCGACCTCGGAACTGCATCCCCCCACCCGAGTGCACCTGGTGATCAACAAACAAACGATGGAGTACAACCCGACGGACACGGACTCGACAATGGCCGTGGCATGGGCACATTGGCGAACCGGGCAGGACGGGGCCTGGCCGGCGACGGGGACGACCTGGTACTGACCTCACCGTCGATCCAGCCCCCGGACACACAGACCGCACGCGCCGATCGTCCCGTCCCTGGCGCGCCACCGGCGGATTCACCGAATTCGGCACCGGCGACTCCGACCATCGCGGCCGCGACCCCCGCGGTCACACCTGTCGCACCGGTGGTCGACCTGCCCGAATTGCCGATGCGGCTGTCGAATCCCGCACACGGCCGCATCTACGGTCCGCACCATCTCGCGGGTGTCGAGAACCGCGTCCACCAGCAAGCCCTCGAACAGGCGTTGACCGACGGCACAGGCGAATTCGTCCCCTACGCCGACCCGCGCGCCACCCCGCCCGGCGGTGGAAAACCCTACGGCCTCCTCGTCAACGGCCCCGGCATGACCGCCCCCGGACGCGGTAACAACTGCTCCGACGCCTCGCTGGCCGCCCTGTCGACCTTTCTCGGCAAACCTCTTGTCGCCGCACCGGTCTACGACCGGTTCCATTCGCTCCCCAACCCCGGCATGAGCCAAGCGTTCAACGCCCGCGAGACCCGTTTCTTCGGGGACGAGACCCATTTCGACGACGGCGTCCGAACGATGGCCGAACAGTACGACGCGCTGCACAATTGGATCACCGCGCTCGGTCCTGGATCGGCGGCGTACGTGGGCTACAGCTGGAAGGTTTTCGACCCCGACACCGGGGCGCCGATCACGGAGAACGGCGAGTTCAAGCTCGGTGGCGGGCACGCCACCGTCATCGTCTACCCGCAGGGCGCGGACGGGCCGGTCTGGTGGGATCCGCAAAGCGGAGTGATGTCCGCGCGCCCATCCCAGGAGGTCATCGATGACACGGCGGTCCTCAGTTTCGTCCCCATTCCCTCCGGACGCACCATCACCGACGCACCTCTCGATATCGGCGAATCCGCTCCGACACCCGGACAACCGCTTCCGATACCGACCACGGCGATACCCACCCCGCCGAGGCAACTGGCCAACCTCTCGACCAACCGGCTGTTCGGCCCGGGTCACCTCGCTCCCGTGGAGAACATCGCACACCAGCACGCCGTCCAGAACGCCCTCGCCGACGGCAACGGCGGCTACCTGAAGCACGCCGACCCACGCACCAACTCCTACGGACGGCTCATCAACGGCGAAGGCCCCAAGGTCCGTGGTCGCGGCAACAACCGGGTCGACACCGCGTTGGCCGCCGTGTCCTCCTTCCTCGGCGATCCCCAGGTCGCCGCGCCGCGCTTTCCCGACCTGGTCAACGGCACGATCGACAACCGTGGCGGCGAAGCGAGCGGCCTGAACCGAATCTTTTCGTGGACCAACAGTCTGCCGACAGATTTCGCCGCACCGGGACGATCGGTAGCCGATCAATTTCACGCTGTACACAACTGGATGAAGGATCTCGGTCCCGGATCGGCGGCTTTCGTCATCGTCGGCAATGGGCAGGTCGATCCGCAGACCGGCGGATTCGTCAACGACGTGAACGGCAACCCGAAAACGGCGAGCCGGTCGCTCTCGGTGATCGTCTACCCGGCGGGTGCGGACGGTCCGGTGTGGTGGGATCCGCACGGTTCCGTCATGACCGACGGACCTTCGCCGACGATGGTCGATCGGGCGACCCGAATCGAATTCATCCCCATCCCCGTCGGCCACACCGTCGACACCGGCAACGTCGTGCCCGTGCGGCCGATCCCGACCGCACCACAACCGCAGCCCCAACCACCGCCGCGGCCACAGCCCCAACAACCGAAGCGTCCGGCATCCCCGATCGAGCAGCCGGACGTCAAGCGCACACACTTCGACCCCGCACAGCCCGCTACGGCGAGCACCTCACAACCGAGCACTTCTCAACCCGCGCCGGGGCCGGCCCAGCCCACGGCGACAACGGCGGCACCACCGCAGGCCCGTCCGCTGATGAACCTCGTCCCCGCCCCGACACAGGCCATCCCGCAACCACCCGGGCCGTTCGCCCCGCTGTCACAGACCCGCGTCTACGGGCCCGGCCACCTCGCACCGGTGGAAAACCCGATCTATCAAGCGACGCTCGAGCAGGCACTCGACGACGGCAACGGCGGGTACATCGCCCACGCCGACCCCCGCACCCACCCCTCGTTCGCCGCGCTCGTCAACCCGAATCCCGACCCCGCGACGACCAACGGCCGAGGCAACAACGAATTCGACAGCGCGCTCGCCGGACTCTCCACCTTCCTCGGCCGCCCCGAGGTCGCCGCACCCCGCTACCCCGACATCAATCCAGCCCGACAGGAATTCGATTTCCGCACCCCCGAACGGAACGCGGCGCAGCGGATGGCCCGATGGCTCGGCATCCCGCTCGGTAGCTACGACAACGGCGCGCGGTCGATGACCCAGCAATTCGAGGCCATCCACACCGCGGTCCAGAACATGGGCGAGGGGTCCGCCGCGGTGATCAGCCACCTGACCCAGGCCAGAGACCAGAACGGCACCCCGCTGTTCGGCCCGGACAACAGGCCGAGAATCGGCGGTGCGCACTTCTCGCTGATCGTCTTCCCGAAAGGCGCGAGCGGCCCGCTGTGGTGGAACCCGCACACCGGCGACACCGCCCAGCACACCCCGCAGGGAGTGATCGACGGCGCGATCGCGGCGCGCTTCGTCCCCATTCCCCCCGGGCACGGTGTCGTGGCCGATCCGAATCCGAGCTCGTGGGATTCGGTGCTGCGACCGCGGAATGTGTGGTCGGACCCGCCCGCGGAAGGTGACGCCGGCGCGGGGCGTCGCGTTCCCGGCGCGCCTTCGTCGCAGCCGCCGAATCCCGGACCGGCGACGGTCACGGCCGCCCCGCCGGTCGTCACCCTGCCCGAATTGCCCTCGCCCCAGGAAGCCGGCCGAGCACCGGACCGAAGCGACCCGAATTCACCGACGCCCGCGCGCGATCAACTGCCGGATCCGGCGGGTCAGTTCACCCCCACGCCCAGCCCCGCCCCGGAAGACGGCGCACTCTCACCCAGCCGCGACCCCGAAGACGGCCCCCTCTCACCAACATCCGGCCCGCATCCGGAAAATCCGGGAACCTCGTCGATACCGAGTCCAGACCCCGAAGGCGCGGCACTCTCACCGTCCCCCGAACCGCGACCGCAGCCAGAGACGCGCGCGCAAGCGCCGAGTCGAGTGGTGGATTCCGAGACCAACCAGCAGGGGAAACGTCCTCGGTCGGTGACACCCGAGGACTCCTCGCCGCCGCCGAAGCGAGCACGACACACCACACCCACACAGGATTCCAGCCTCGCCGCGACCCCACCGGACGCCCGAGCGGCCCAGCACGCGAACTCGCAATCACCACGGTTCGCCCGCACGCCCAGCGCCGACCCGGAAGACGCCGCACTCTCACCGACACCCGGTCCGAACCCGGACGACGCGGGACTCTCATCGACACCGAGTCCCGACCCCGAAGACGGCGCCCTCTCACCGACACCCGGCCCCGAACCGCAACCGCTGGGTCGGGTGATCGGCCAAGGGACGCTCGCCCCGCTCGAGAACCCGGCTTATCAGAACGATGTCGAGAACGCACTCCGCTCAGGCGAGGGATACCTCGTCGGCGCCGACCCGAGGACCAACCCCTTCGGTCGGCTGGTCAACGACGGTGGGCCGGGACAGCCCGGCAGGGCACACAACTGCGCGGATTGTGTCCTCGCGGGTTCGGCGTCGTTCCACGGCTATCCGACGGTATCCCTTCCGATCAGCCCTGTGATATCCCCGGACGGAAGGTTCGACTACTCGCGGGGAGAAGCGGGCGGTGCTCGACGGGTCGAGCGAATCTTGGGGCAGCCGCTCAACCGCCTCGCAGACTCGGGCGAGTCGGTGCCGAATCAGTTCGAAACCATCTACAACGACGTACGCCGACTGGGGGAGGGTTCGTCGGCGGTGGTCGTCGTCTGGTGGCTGGCGACCGACGCCGCCGGAATGCCTCGATACAACTCCGACGGCTCGCCCATTTACAGCGGTACCCACATCATCAACATCGTCTATCCCGTCGGCGCGACACACCCGGTGTGGTGGGATCCGCAGAACGGCCGGACACACGACGAGATTCCGGCCTCGATTGCCGACTACACGGCGGAGACCGCGTACATAGCCATCCCGGCAGGGCAGTGGCCGACCGACGATCTCACCACCGCGAGTTCGCGGCAATCACACATGTTCCCGCCCCCTTCGCAACCGGACCCGCTGGGAATCCACCTCACCGGACCGCCGGACGCGAACACACAAACCCGGTTCGACGACACCACATCCGACACCGACCAACAGACCTGGTTCGACGACACCACCACCGACTCACCCCGACAAACCTGGTTCGACGACACGCCCGACTCCCCCCGACAGACTTGGCTCGACACCACACCCGACTCGCCCCAGCCACTTCCGCACTGGTTGGACGACCTCTACGAGCCCGGCCCCCCACCACCCGCCACGCCGCCGGCGCAGTCCCTTCCTACCGAGCATCTGCCCGACCAGGTCACCGCCACAACCGGTCTCGAACCGGAGACGGTGCCCGCGAGCCACCCGGTCCAAGCCCCGGAGACCTCGAACCCCGAGCGACAGGAGGTCGATTCGAACTCTGAACCGGACTCGGATCGGTTCGGTCCCTCGCGCCCGCAGACACCGACCGACGCCGAATTCTTCGGCGACGAATCGGCCCGCCCCGCGGAAGAACAACTGCGCTGGGCGTCCTACCTTCCCTCCACACCGCCGCCCCAACTCGTAACCACCGCCGCGTCGCCCACGCCCGACTTCGACGCTATCGCCGCACTGGATCCCGACAACGGCTTCGACATGACCGACCACTCCGACACCCAGTCGGTCAGCAGCGACGCAAGCCAATCCGTCGCCAGCGAACCGCTGCCGGTACTGGGCGAGGTCAACGACACCAGGATCATCGCCCCGGGATATCACGCGCCGGTCAATTGGGAAAACCAGCAAACCCTCGAAGACGCAATGCTCGGCCCCAACGGCCACTTCCGGGCCTACGCCGACCCACGCGGGAACCCACCCCGGAGCGCCCCTTTCGCGCACCTCGTCAACCCCGACGCCGCCACCGCTATCGACACCTTCAACACCGAGCACCCCGCCGACCCCGACGACCCGACAGCCGTCACCATCGCCGGAATCCAGTACTTCCCCAACAACAGTGACGACGCAGCCATCTCCGCCATCTCCACCTTCCACGGTAATCCCCGGGCCGCCGCGCCACTCTGGGGCGCTGTCAACGAGGGGGGCTACACCGGCGACCGCGTCGAGGCATGGACCGGCAGTCACTGGCAGGACCCCGACACCGGCGGCCTCGACGTTCCCAGCCAGTACGACGCCATCCACACCCATGTCACCCGTCTCGGTCCCGGCGGGTCCGCGCTGGTCCGCACCCACCCCGACGCGACCGTCTACGCGCCCGATGCCACCAACCCAATGCCCTACACAGGCCATCGAACAACCGTCGTGGTCTTCCCCCTCGACAGCCAAACCCCTGTCTGGTGGGATCCGATGACCGGTCATACCAGCACCTCGGCTCCGGGATACCTCACCGACCAGACCAGCTTCGTCCAATACATATCCATTCCCGCCCACACCGCCGCCCTCGGACCCGCCGCGCCATCGGACCGATCCGACGACTCCAGCACCAGGTCCTCGACACCCACCGGGAACGCGCCCGAAGGACCGGCCCCCCGTTTCTCGCCCGGTGACAGTCCCTCACCACCCGCCACTCCACAGCAGCAATCGCCACCGCTGTCACCCACGTCATCTCAACCGGACTGGGAAGACCTGTACGCGCCCGGCCCGCCACCCCCCGACACCAACCAAGGCGTCTGGGACGAGCCCTACGTACCCGCGGGCTCCCAAATCCACGCCATCCCCACCGCCGTCCCATCTGGGAATCCCGCCGTCGGGCAACTGCCCGACCAGGACCAGACCACGGTCGGCCCGTCCCTGAACGCCGCCGACGACGACCCGGTCGATACTGCGCAAGCGTCCCCCGGCGACAATTCGCCGTCTTCGGAATCGTCGGCGGAATCCGACCGGGATTCCCGCCCCGGGGAGCATCCGCAATCGGATCCCGCCTCCTCGGACAGCTCGTCCTCGGATTCGTCTTCCTCGTCGGGATCGGTGTCGCCGGCGCATACCCCGCCGATGACACTGCGCGACATCACCACCCTGCGCATCGAGGGGCCCGGCTACCACCACCCCCCGGACCCCACCGCGCAAGGCGAACTCGACGAGTCCATGCGCACCCCCGACGGCAGAATCGTCGTCGGCGCGAACCCGCGCACCTTCCCCACACCGGTGAACTCGTACGCCACCCGCGTGAACCCGGTGGCCGCTTCAGGACACGCCTTCAACCATGTCGACGCCACGATGGCGGGCGCGTCCACCTTCCGGGGGCTGCCGCGTGTCGCCGCACCGCTGTGGGGTGCGGACAACGAGCACAACTACGGCTTCAACCACGATGAGTTCCGGGATCGCAGCCGCGTCGAAGTGTGGTTGCAGGACAGCTACCGCGATGTCGAATCCGGTGACGAGAGCATCGCAGGACAATTCCGAGCCATCCACGACCACGTCGCCGACATGGGGCCCGGCTCATTCGCCTTGGTACACAACGGATTCGGATACAACCGCTACGACGACTTCATCTACGACTCGAGCGAAGGCGGCACCGATCCCGGTAATCCGAATATCGATTCCCTCGCCGACGTCCTCGCCAACGCGCATGAGTACACCAGTCTCGTCGTATACCCCCTCGGCGCGGACGGCCCGGTCTGGTGGGACCCCCTCACCGGATACACCGATTACGGTCCACCACAGCATCTGGTCCGACAGGCCAGCTACGTAGAGTTCCTGCCGGTCCCGCCCGGCCGGACCATCGCACCACTCTCCGGGCCAGCTCCCGCGACGGTCCCCGCCGACCAACTACCCGCAGGCGGGCACACCGACTTCACGCAGACCGGACCGGCGGCACTGATCTCCCCGTTGTCCGGGCGACCTGTGATGGAACTGACGGAACTGGCGAATATCGCCGATACTCGTGGCGAGCATGCCCCGCCCGTCGACCCGGTCGTTCAAGAAAGACTCGCGCAGTCCCTCCGCAATCACGACGGCAGTTACGCGATCGGCGCCGACCCCCGGTCGTTCCCCTCACCGGAAAACCCGTACGGCGCCGACATCAGCCCGGCCACACACAACATCCCCGCGCACGGCGAGCACGATCCCGACGCCGCTATCGCCGCGATCTCGTCCTTCCTCGGTGACCCTCGGACAGCCACACCGCCGCACGACGCGAGCACCACGGAGGAGCCCGGCGAAACCGCGCCCCACCACACCGACACCAGATCCCACGATCGGATCGAAGCCTGGACCAACGACAGCTGGCACCGGGGCGACCCGACACAGAGCATCACCGAACAATTCGCGACCATCCACGCCCACATCACCGAACTCGGCGCGGGTTCATCGGCTTTCATCCGCACCGACTTCCCCGACGGCAGTCGACGGACCACCGTCGTCGTCTTCCCGCACGACGTCGACGGCCCGGTGTGGTGGGATCCGCGAACCGATCACACCGCCCCTGACCCACCCGATCACCTCATCCAGAATTCCGAGGGAGTCGAATACATACCCCTCCCCGCCGATGTCACCATCAATCCGCATCCGACAATCTCGGCACAACCGGTGGAACGCCCCACCGGCGCGAGGATGCGCCCGCATCCGTCGGTGCCCACGACCTCCGACGGATCCACCTCGTTCCCCCCGAGACCGGACACCGACTCCGAATCGTCGGCACCCTCGCAACCACGATCCGACACGGGCACCGAATCGTCCGGTCCCTTCCAACCTCGGTCCGTCGCGGGTTTCCCCGGCAACGCACCGCAGACCACACACCAGCCCACAGCCCATTCGGACGAGCCCTACATCCCCGCCACCGCACGACCCATCCCGGATCCCTCGCCCACCGGTGCAGCGCGTACGCCACCGGGGGCCGGGCCAGCCACGCGTTCGAACCTCCCCACCTCCCCGACCACGCCGACGCTCGCCACCGATCGTTCGATGCCGAATCCTGACGGTCCTCCCCTGCGGATGCGAGAACGGCTGCGGCATTGGCTGGGCGGGTCCTCGCCGTCGCAGTCCTCGCCGCCGACTGCGGGTTCCGGATCCGCGACCCCGCGGCCCATCCGGGTTCATCCCGAACCGCCCACGGAGCTCGCCGATCCGACAGCGAGCCGACGGTACGGGCCTTCATGGCTCAGCGCGGTCGAGAATCGTTCTTACCAGCGTGATCTCGAGCGGGCGCTCAGCGACGGCAAAGGCGGCTTCCGCCGCTACGCCGACCCGCGCGCGATTCCACCGAATGGTGGCAGACCGTACGGGCACCTGGTCAATGGGCCCGTCCCCAACGCCCCCGGCAGACAAACCAATTGCCTCGATCTCGCGATGGCCGCGCTGTCGACCTTCCTGGGCAGACCGGTGGTCGCCGCACCCGTGTACGACCAGGTGCATTCGGTGTACGGCTCGGGTTCCGCCAATCACAACCTGCTGACCCGAGCCAAGAACTGGCTCGGCACCGAACTCAGCAGTTTCGACGACGGCGCGCGGACGATACCCGAGCAGTTCGACGCCATCCACCGGTCGGTCGCCGATCTCGGGCCCGGCGCGGCGGCGCTCGTGGCCTACGAATGGATCGCCACCGACCCCACGACGGGGCAGCCGATCACCGAGAACGGAAAGACCAAGGTCGCGGGCGGGCATGTGAATGTGATCGTCTACCCGGAAAACGCCAACGCCCCGGTGTGGTGGGAGCCGCAGAGTGGCGGCGAGATGGATACCCGTCCGTTGTCCCGGCATGTCACCTACGCCCGCCAGGTGCGATACATCCCGATTCCACCCGGCCGGTCGATCCTCGACGCGAACAGCACCAACCGGAACGATTCGCCGTCGCAGACACTCGCGCCGACTGTGCCGCGGTCGGAACCGCGGATGGAGTTGCCCGATCTCTCCACGAACCGGAAATACGGTCCGGGACACCTCGCTCCTGTGGAGGATCCGGGTCATCAACAGGCTGTCGAGCGCGCACTCGATGACGGCGACGGCGGATATCGTGTCCACGCCGACCCCCGTGTCAATCCCTACGGCAGACTCGTCAACGACGGCGGTCCAACGGTCTTCGGACGCATCGGCAATGGTGTCGACGCGGCCATCGCGGCGGTGTCCTCATTCCTCGGCCACCCACACGTCGCCGCACCACGGTTTCCCGATATCGTCAACGGCAGAATCGACACCCGCGGTAGTGAACGCGACGATATCCAGCGCCTCGTCGATTGGGCCGGAACGACTCCGACGGATTTCGCCGCGCCGGGACGCACGATTCGAGATCAGTTCGACGCCGCACACAACTGGATTCGCGATCTCGGTGCGGGCTCTTCGGCGATCGTGATAACCAGGGGCTCCATGATCGACCCCGAGACCCAGGCCCTCGTGCCCAAGTACTCCGGTTACACCATCTCGACGATCGTCTACCCGAAGGGCGCCGACGGTCCAGTGTGGTGGGATCCGATCAATTCCGTGATGGCTGACGGTCCCGAACTGCTGGCCGGACACTCACGCTCGATCCAGGTGATTCCGATCCCACCGGGCCGCACCATCGCGGCCGCGTCGGCAGTCGCGCCGCACGCGGTGGCCACGACGCCATCTCCGACTCCGCAGGCACCGCTGGTCCATCCTGCCGCGACACCGACCGCGCCCGCGGTGACGCTGCCGCCACTGACATTGATTCCCGCACCGGTCAGCCCGACCACACAACCTCCACGACGCTTCGCCCCACTGCCCAACAGTCGCGTCTACGGCCCACGTCACCTCTCACCGGTAGAGGATCCCCGACACCAGCGCCGACTCGAACAAGCACTCGCCGATGGCAAGGGCGGATTCCGCCGCTACGCCGACCCGCGCACCTTTCCGTCGTCCGCCAAGTCCTACCGAAGGCTGATCAACCCTAACTTCAACACGATCCGCGGACGCCTCAACAACGACCTCGACGCGGCCCTGGCGGGACTGTCCACTTTCTTCGGCAAACCCGAAGTCGCCGCGCCCCGCTACCCCGACCCCCATCCGGGTGGATTCGACTCGACCACGGGGGAAGCACGTGGCGGCCCTCGAGCCGAGAAGTGGTTGGGTAGCCGATTCAACAGCTACGACGACGGAACACGATCGATATCACAGCAATACGACGCCGTGTTCCGCGCAGTGGAGGAACTCGGCCCCGGATCGGCCGCCCTTCTCGCCCGGACCTATCAGGCGATCGACCCCGACACCGGTCGGCCCGCGCTCACCAGGGACAACAAGCCCGACCTTGTCGTCCACTATTCGTTGGCCGCGGTCCCGGAAGGCGCGTCCGACGCGCTCTGGTGGAACCCGCATACCGGCTTCGTCGCCGAGCGCCCACCGACCGGGATGGTCGCCGACACCGTCGGGCTGGAATTCATCCCGATCCCCCCCGGGCGCTCGATCAATGCCCCGGGACACCCGAATCCGACTCCGCTCGCGGGCAACGCACAACGTGCGGACGGCGATACCGTCGGCGTGCCCCAGACGAACTCCCTGAACGGCGGAGCCCAGCCTGTCGCGGCGACTGTTCGCCCCTCGGCGGTGTTGAATCCGCGGCCGGTGACCGTGATCGCACCGCCTCCCGCACACCTGGTTCCGCTGTCGCACAACCGCGTCTACGGACCGGGCCGACTCGTCCCCGTGGAGGATCCCGCGTACCAGCGGGCACTCGAGAGAGCGCTCGACGACGGCGGCAACGGATACCGCGCTTACGCCCACCCCGGTACGGTGCCAAGTCCCACCGAACCCTATGGCGCGCGGATCAATCCCGGTGCCAACACGATCCGAGGCCGGGGCAACAACAATCTCGACAGCACACTCGCCGGACTGTCCACGTTCCTCGGCAAACCCGAAGTCGCCGCACCCCGATACCCGGACGCGTCGCCGAAGGCATCCGACTCGGGCACCCCGGAACACGACGGCGACACTCGAGCACTGAATTGGCTCGACACCGGCACGAGCCACTACAACGACGGCAGGCGGACCATGGCGCAGCAGTACGACGCCCTGTTCGAAGCCGTCACGAATATGGGCGAGGGATCCGCCGCCTTCCTCGCCGTCGAGCACCAGGCCTCGGACCCGCGGACCGGTATGCCCGTCGTCGAGCCGGACGGAACGCCCGCGCGGGGAGGCGTCCACTATTCCCTGATCGTCTATCCGAAGGGCGCGGACGCTCCGGTGTGGTGGAATCCCCACCACGGCAACGTCGCCACTCGTCCTCCGACCCGAATGGTCAACGAGACGATCGCGCTGCGGTTCGTCCCCGTCCCCCCAGGCCATGGAGTCGTCACAGCACCACCGAGTCTCGTATCGACCACACCCGAATCGACCGACGACGCCACCGCGGTGTCCGCGACGGTGGGCGCACCAGCACCGACGGGGCCATCGAGTGGGCTACGCGAACGCCTCAACACACTGCTGACACCAAACCTTCCGGAACACACTTCGCCCTACCACCCCATTCACCTTTCCCCCGACCTCGTGGACAACCCTCCGCAGCCCCGCAGCGCGACAGCACCGTATTCGTCTGCCACACCACCGATCTCGAGCGATCCGGCCACGACACGGTTCTACGGACCGAACGGACTCGCGCGGGTCGAGAACCCCGCCTACCAGCAAGCGGTGGGGGACGCCTTGCGCGGTCCCGACGGCAGGCCGCTGCTGTACGCGGATCCGAGCCGAAACGAGTACGGCAGGCGCGTGAACGACGGTGGCATAACGAAATCCGGCCGCGCCGCGAACTGTATGGACTGCGCGTTGTCCGGGCTCGCGTCGTTCTTCGGACGTCCGCTGGTCGCCGCTCCGCTACACAATCGCCTGCGCCACGGTTACTTCGGCACGCAGCGCAGCGAGACCAACAACCACGAGCGGTCAACCGCATGGTTGAACCGGGGACTTCTGCAGTACCGGAACGACTACTCGATCCCGCAGCAGTTCGACCTCATCCACCAGACGGTCGCCGATCTCGGCGAGGGGTCGGCGGCACTCGTGGTGAACCAATGGGCGTCCAAGAACCCGTTCACCGGCCGGCCACGGTTGAACGAGGATGGTTCCCCGATGATCTCGGGTGCGCACGCCATCGTCGTCGTCTACCCCCTGGGCGCGGCCGGGCCCGTATGGTGGGACCCCCAGAACGGCCAAACCTCCAACGCGCCGTTCCCTTACATGGTCAGGGATTCGGCCGTGGTCCAGTTCACCCCGATTCCGCCCGGTAACGACCTGAGAGACCTCTCCAGCGCCGGACCGGTAGCCGAACGTCCGACTTCCGCGGGTTTCACCACACCGCGAGTCGGCCGGTCGCCCGATCCGACCGGGACACAGTGGCGACCGCGCGACTGGCTGCCTCCGAGGCGGATCGGTCCCTGGGCGGTTCCGCCCGAACCGCCGACGACAACGAAGGCCGCAGCACAAGGCCCTGCCGACCCGGCTCCCGACACTCCGGAGCCGACCGCTTCCGGACCGAGGGCCGAGCAGACCGAAGAAGTCGGCGATACGCCGGACCGGAATACACCGGACCGGGAATCACCTGATCCGCAGGACCGGACAGCTGAGCACACGGATTCGACGACGACCGATGGCGAAGTGCGCACGGAACCGAAGAATCTGAGCGGCAAACCTCGCCCACCGCGCTGGTATCCCGAGGAACCTCAGTCGCTTCCCGCGGACTTCCACGCACCCGTCTCCTCGGGCGAGTCGTGGCTGCCGGGGGCACCGAAGCCCCCGGGTGGTCAGTAGCCCGAATACCGCTGGACCGACCACACCGCCGCCGAGGCGCGCGTGGCGGCGCGCTCGGCCGCACAGCAGCCGCGACGGGAATCCCCGCGCTCCCCCTGATCTCTCCTGAGCAACCGGAGTGGTGAGTGTGCGCCCACCACCATCCCCCCGCCCGGACCGTTGAAACTGTCTCGCCATAGGGCTGGTAGCACCGGCTGCCAGGCCTGCCGACGCCCCCGGGATCTCCGTCGGTGTCTCCACCGGATACCCCGGCAGCCCCTTTCCGCAGCGGTGACGCCCGGTATGTGGCAAACTCTGCGAGCAGCGAGCGCGTCCTGATGACGTTGCGTGTGCGGAAGGTGATGCGCGGGTTGGAGATCGCGATGGAATTGAATGCGATCGAGCGTCGAGTGGCGGTGGAACGCAGTACGGCACGGGACAGGACGGCCGAGAGCGAGCTGGCTCTCGCGGCCGCGCTGTGCGAACTGGCCAAGGCGCTGCTGGCGACCAGAACCAACGGCGCGCCGCGCGACCGCACCGCCGATGCGATCGCCCCGGCCCAGGAAGCTGTCGGTATCCGGCTGCATTGGCTCGCCGGTGGTCGGGTCACCGCACGGCATGCCGGTGATGTCCAGGAAGCGCTGCGCGTCTTCGAGCAAGCCACCCGCCAGACCGGGCACCGGGAACTCGCGGCGAGCACCATCCGCAATGCCTGCCACACTTATCGCCAGGTAGCGCAGGAATATCCGCACGTGGCGGGCACCTGCGCGGACGGCCTCGGTAAATGCGGAGTGTGGCTGGGCAGGCTCGACCAGAATTCCGCCGTCGCCGCCACCGCGGACGCGGCCCGTATCCGCGCAGAACTGGCCGGCGCGACCCCGGAACTCGCGGGGAAATATCTGGCCAGTCTGAGCACACTGTTGCGCACCCTGATGGTAGGACGTTCGCGCAAACAAGCGATTTCGATGTACCGGGAGCGGTACTCGTCGTTCACCCCGATGAGTTTGCAGATCCGTTTGCGCGCGTGCGCGGTCAAAGATCTCGATCTCACCCCGAAATCGTTGAACGCCCTGCTGGAACTGGAATGCCGGACACTGGAACAGGCGGGACGGCTGACCCAGCAGCAGATCCTACGTAAGACCTCGGGCGATCTGTCGACCGTCGAGGAGATCAACTGGCGGCTGGCCCTGGTCGGCATGCGCCCGTTGATGCCGGGATCGGATCCCGAACCGCCCTCGATGCCGGTGGAGATCGGGGCGACCTTCGGCGCACTCGGAGTACGCTGCCCCGACCGCGACGCGATCGCCAAACTCAAAGCCGCCATCACCGTGGCCTACGGGACCGACGATGTGCAGCCGGTCGACAACGCCACCTACGCGGCGGAGGCATCCGAGTCCGCGATCGGAGCGGCCGAACTGAATACCGCCGCCACCCTCGGCGAGGATGTCGTCGTCATCGAGATGTCCGACGGTGGCTGGGTCACCGTGATGAGCCTGAACTGGGAACTCACCCCCGTCGGCAAACATCCACTGGCCCTGCGGCTTTCGGAGTACTGGCCCGTCATCACGGTGAATGCCACCGAGAATCTGTCCTACGAACTGTGCCGCTACGACGGCGGCAAGCCGACCGAGTACGCGGCACTCGGCCGTCCGCCGGGTTCCGCCGCACTGGATGAACCGTTGCGGCCGTTGGATTTCGAATGGCTGTCGGCCTACGGCGCGCATTTCGCCACCGAGAACAAGTTGCGGGTCGCCTTCGGCAACACCAAGAGTTTCGCGAATCTCACCTATCTGCCGGAGTCGGGCATCCGCCAGATCCGCAAGACAGTGCCGCTGATCGACCACGATCACGTGCTGTACTTCCGCAAAAGCGCGCCCTGATCCGTCAAACCCGCGGCCGGATAGCGTGCCGCCGGAAGATCGCCCGGCCGTGTCGCTGATTTCTCCCCTCCGACTTGCGGGCTCGATTTTCGGCAGCGGCACCACGAACCCCGGCGGCCGGGACATCCGCCTGTGGTTGCAGCGCCACGGCTCAGCGGCGCCGTCACGGCACCGGTAGCAGCACCACGCCTTCGCAGAACCGGAGCCCAGCGGCAGCACCCGGCTCCGACGGTAGCTGCGGTGCCGTCTCCGGGGACGGCAATCTCGTGCCGGGCACCGCGGCGATCATGCAGGGGTGGGCGAAAATGTTTGCCAGTTCACATATCTACCCGATTGCACCAGGTAGAGCCGTGAGCTGTCGACAAGCTACGAAAGAGATGTCACCGGCCGGAAAGGCTACATTTCATTATTTCCCCCCGTTCGGACGCACTTCACGGCAACGCTTTTCGGTGTAAAGCACTATCGGCCCGAACTCAGGGACATGACATGCTCTCAGCACAGGACAGCGCATGCGAGTAGGCGGTCGGTTATTCATTTCGGCGGCGACAATAGCGTTACCCGAGGGATGTGAGGCACTCGCCGACGCCGTCGCAGCGGGTGTGATCACCGCGGAACTGGCCGCGTCATCGGATACCGAGAAGCTCCGGGTCGCCGAGACAGGGCAGACCGCGCTGTCGTTGGCCCTCATGGCCGCGCGAGAAGCTCTGGCGGACGCGGAGCTACCGGCAGCGGATATCGGGCTGCTCGCCCACGCCTGGATGGTCGATACCGCCGACGATTGGAAGTTCGCGCCCCGCCTGGCCCGACTGCTCGGAGCCAAGCACGCGATGGCCTCCAGCACCCGGCAGATGAGCAACGGCGGTGCTGTCGCCACCCAGTTCGCGCTCGCCCAACTACTCACCGAACCCAGGATCGACAACGCGCTCGTCGTCACCGCCGACGTCCTCGGCCCCGGCGCGACACAGCGCTGGCAACTCGGCGATTCCGGTGCCGCACTGTCCGATTCGGCGACCGCGCTGGTACTGAGCCGCACCTTCGGCTCGCTGTCGGTGCGGTCGATCGTCTCGCGCGGCTGCCCGGAACAGGAGGCGTCGTTCGTCGACGACGATCCGCTGCTGCACGCTTCCCCGTTCTCCGACACCTCCAACAGCGCCTTCTCCGGACCGTTCGCCTTCCGACTGCGCGGTCGCGTCCGCACCGCCATCCACCAGGCCCGCGAGGACGCCGATCTCGCCGAGAACGATCAGCGGCTCACCGTGACGGTGCTGCCCCGAGTCAATTCGACACTCATCGCGACCCTGACCGAGGGATTATTGCCGACCGAAGAGGTCGTCCATCTCTCGGCCGACACCGGCCATCTGTTCGCCGGTGACCTCACCGCGAACCTGAACCATCTACGAACCCGACGACCGCTCGCCGCAGGCGAATACGCGTTGCTGCTCAATATCGGACTGGGATTCACCGTCACAGCGATGATTGTGCGCGGCGAAGAGGAGGAACAAAGTGGCCGATAAGCCACGGACACTGGTCGAACTATCGGATTCGCTGCACCGCAGCGACCGCGCTATCACCTTCGCCGAGACCAATACCGTCCTGGCGCACCGGGATCTGCCCGCCACCACGCGTCCGGTCATACACGCTCTGCGCGCCGCGGGCGCCGGTCCCGGCGATGTGGTCGGCCTGCTGATGCCGACCAGCCCGCAATGGCTCGCCGGATTCTTCGGCGTCGTCGGCACCGGCGCGGCGGTCACCGCGCTGCCACTGCCGCCGATGGTGCTCGATCCCGTCCCGGTCGCCGAACATCTGGAACCGATCGTGCGGGCAGGCGGGTTGCGACATGTGCTCGCGGTCGGCATCGGACTCAAGGTCGCCGCGGCACTCGCGGCGCGGGTGCCCGGCCTGCTGGTGCTCGATATGGATCGGCTGCCGGAAGCCGAAGCGGACCCGGTTTCGGTCGCCGAGGACACGCTGGCCGTCGTGCAGTTCAGTTCGGGCAGCACCTCGCGTCCCAAGGGCGTGCGCCTGACCCACGGTCAGTTCCTCACGGGCGTGGACGCGATCAACACCCATATCACGACCACGGCCGATGATGTTCTGGTGCAGTGGGTTCCGCTGTTCCACGATATGGGCTTGGTCTCGCTCATGTGCTCGTTGCTCACCCCGAACGACGCGCATCTGTTCAACGCTCTCACCTTCATCAAGGATCCCGGTGCGATCCTGCGGCGCACCGCGGAGGCGGGCGGCACCATCACCAATGGCCCGAATTTCTCCTTCGACAAACTGATCGCCGCGGCGGCGACCACTTTCGGGGCCGAATCGGGCAAGCCGCTGTCGAAGTGGCGACTCGCGCTCAACGGCGCGGAACCGGTTCGCCCGCATACTGTTCGGGAATTCGCGCGCGTCTTCGGCCCGCTCGGTGTGCCGGAGACGACGATGTTCCCCGGCTACGGTATGGCGGAGGCGACGCTGGCGGTCACCCTGCCCCGCCCCGACACCGTCCCGCGCACCCTGACCGTCGACCGCAACGATCTGGTGCCGGGCAGGCCCTATCGGCTGGCAGCGCCCGATTCCCCGAACGCTCGGGATCTGGTCGGCGTCGGTGTCGCGGTACCGGGAATCTCGTTGCGCATCACCGGACTAGACGGTGTCGAACTGCCGGACGGGCATGTCGGCGAGATCCGGATCCAGGGCCCCGCGGTCACTTCCGGCTACCTGCGTGACGACGAGATCACCGCGGCCACCATCGAGGACGGCTGGTTGCGCACCGGCGACCTCGGCCTGCTGGAGAACGGTGAACTGATCATCGTCGGTCGGGTCAAGGAGATGATCGTGGTCCAGGGCCGCAATTTCTTCCCCGATGACGTCGAGGAGGCCGCGCGTCGGGTCCCCGGCGTCTACAAGGGCCATTGCGTCGCGGTGGCCGACTCCGATGCCGAACGCATGATCGTGGTGGCCGAGAGCGAACACGAGGCCGCGACACCGGAAGGCGACGCCGTCGTCGCCGATATCAGCAGCGCGGTATCGCGCACGCTGGCACTGTCCGCGGTGTCGGTACTGCTGGTGCCCGCGAAATCCCTTCCGCGCACGACGAGCGGCAAATGGCAACGAACGCTGGTCGCCGAACTCGCTCGCGCATACCTGTCCAGCCAGTCCC
The DNA here is from genome assembly GCF_045040005.1 of Nocardia sp. NBC_01377. NCBI lineage: Bacteria > Bacillati > Actinomycetota > Actinomycetes > Mycobacteriales > Nocardiaceae > Nocardia > Nocardia sp. NBC_01377. The sequence goes on along the minus strand of NZ_CP109566.1, from coordinate 8,452,398 downwards.
CCAGCACGCCCGTTGCTTAGAAAGTGAGTTCGTGATGACTCAGTCCCTGACCGAACAGACCACCGAAATCGCCAATGTGCTGCGCGAGGAGCTGGCCCGGCTGCTCGAATGCCGGCCCGAACAGGTCGATCTCGGCCTCCGACTCACCGAACTGCCCGGTGTCGACTCCATGCGCCTGGTACAGACCGTCGTCGCCTGCGAGAAGCACTGGAATATCGTCCTCGACGAGGACGAGCTGGTGGAGGTCCGCACCGGCGAGGATCTGCGTGATCTGATCGCCCACACCGTGGCAACGGCCTCCGCGTCGGCATGACAGCGCCCATCGACAGCGGCACGACCGCGACGAAGTTCCAGTTCCCCGACACCCCGGACCAGAACCGGTTCGAAGCGGTCTGCGAGAATCTGCGTGAGCTCGCACCGGTGGTCTGCGTCGATCTGCCGGATGGCCTGGAAGCCTGGGTCATCACCCGGTACGCCGACGGCAAACGCGCCTTCATGGATCCGAGGCTGGTGAAGGATCTGCGCAATCTCACCGATCCCTCGCACGGCCTCGGCGGCGCGCGGTACGCCGAGGATACTTTCGCCGTCGAAGGTCGCCACATGCTCAACAGCGACGGCGTCGAACACACGCGGCTGCGCAAAGCGGTGGGGTCCGAGCTGTCATCGGCGGCCATCGCGCGACGTCGACCCGAGATCGAACAGGTGTGCCGGGATCTCGTCCGCGATTTCCGCGACGAGCCCACCGCCGAACTGATGGACGCCTACGCCAGGCCGGTTCCGGAGATCGTCATGGCGCGGGTGCTCGGTATCGAGGACGATATCCTCCGCTCGGCGGCCGTGTTCAGCCGCAGGCTGGGCGAGCGGGCAGATCCGGCGGCACCGGATATGCGCAAGGCCTACCACGATCTGGTCGATATGATCGTCGACTGCACACGTAATCCCGGCGACGCACCTGAGGGTACCGTGCTCTCCGCCCTGCACCGGGCGCACGCGGCGAAGACGATCAGCCGTCGTGAACTCCTTTCGACGGTCTCCATGCTGCTCGGCGCCGGGATCTCCTCCACCGCCATCGCGATCGGCCACAGCGCATCGACCCTGCTCAGTAGCGCGAGCACATTACGCGGGCTGCTCGATGACGAGCGCGAAGCCGCGGTGCTGGTAGAGGAACTGCTCCGGCACCATCCGCCATTCCCGTTCTCCCCGTGGCGCTTCGCACGCGAAGCCGTCGAGGTGGCCGGGGTGACGATTCCCGCCGGTGCGGTCGTATTCGTGCTGCTGGCGGCGGTGAACCGCGACCCGGCGGTGATCGCCGACGCCACCGCCCTCGTACCCGACCGGCGGGATCGGGCAACACATCTCACCTTCGGCTACGGCCCGCATTTCTGCATCGGCGCGCACCTGGCCCGCACCGAGATCGCCGTCGCACTGTCTGTGCTCTTCGAGGAATTGCCGCACCTTCGGTTGGCCTCGACCGAAACACAGTGGTACGGACTCCTGTTCGACCGGACCCCGGCGACGCTGCCGGTCCTTACCGGAGCGATGTCATGACCTCCATGTTGCAGACCTCGTTCATGCAGGAATCGACCCGGATGGCGCGCGAGCACGGACCGGTGTTCAAACGTGAATTCTTCAACTTGGAATTCACATTCGTCACCGGCGCCGAACTCGTCGGCGAACTGTCCGATGACCGTCGGTTCGAGAAACACGTGCTGCCCGCGCTGGAAGTCGCCAGGCCCGCGATCGGCGACGGACTACTCACCGCCTACAACCACGAACCCAATTGGCGCAAAGCGCACGACCTGCTGATGCCCGCGTTCTCCCAGTCGGCCATGCGCATGTATCACCCGCTCATGCTCGATGTCTGCCGTCAGTTGATCGAGGCGTGGGATCGGGCGGCGGGCCACGAATCCGTGCACGTCACCGATTCGATGGCCAAGCTGACGCTGGAGGTCATCGGCCGAACCGGATTCGGCTACTCCTTCGGCTCTTTCGAGCGCGCCACAACCCATCCGTTCGTGGTCGCGCTCGAGGACGTGCTCAATCACGGTCAGCGCCTGGTCACCCGGCCGCCGATGGCGGGCGGTTTCCTCGGTAAGCGCGCGGCCGAACGCAACGAGGAGAATATCGCCTACCTCAACGGCATCGTCGACGAAGTGATGGCCAACCGCGTCGGCGGCGATCACGGGAACGATCTACTCGGACTCATGCTCGATTCCGATGTGCTCGACCCGGTCAACGTCCGCAATCAGGTGCTGACCTTCCTCGCGGCCGGGCACGAGACGACTTCGGCGGCAATGTCTTTCACGCTGTACTACCTGGCCGCCGATCCGGAGATCATGGATAGAGCGCGCACCGAGGTCGATTCGGTCATCGGCGACGCCGAACCCACCTTCGAACAGGTCGCCAAACTGCGCTACCTGCGGCGCGCCATCGACGAATCACTTCGGTTGTGGCCGACCGCGCCCGGCTATTCGCGGGTGGCCAAAGAGGACACGGTGCTCGGCGGAAAATACGAGATGCCGGCGGGCGAACCCTTCTTCGTCCTGCTGCCCGCCCTGCACCGGGACTGGGTCTGGGGCGACGAACCCGAGCGCTTCGATCCGGATCGCTTTCTGCCCGAACAGGTTCGATCCCGGCCCGGCCACGCCTTCAAACCGTTCGGGACCGGAATTCGCGCCTGCATCGGCCGCCAGTTCGCGCTGCACCAGATCGCGCTGGTCATGAGCAGGATCTTGCAACGCTACAACGCGACACTGCCCGCGGACTACCGGCTGCGCGCTTCGGAGGGACTGACGTTCTCCCCGATCGGGCTTACCCTCGACCTGACACCGCGTTAGCGAAATGAGGACGCAGACATGGCAGATCGCATCGAAGTCGACCCGACGGCATTGGAGAAGGCGGCATTCGTCACCGACGGTCTGGCGAAATCGGTCAAGGGTGTCGCCGACCGTCTGAGACAGCGTCTCGATGCCATCGAGATCCCGTCGACCGGACAGCCGTGGGGAAACGACAAGATGGGCAAGACGTTCGTCGAAGGTAAGAATCAGGACGGCTACGGTCCCGCGAAGACCAATACCTTCGGGGGCCTCGCCGGAATCCAGACCACCCTGGAGAAATTCGCCACGGGACAGGTCGACGCCGCGAAAACCTTGCGGAACGCGGAATCGGGGTCGACCTTCAACCTCACTCCGGGTAACAACGCGCACGGCGGTAGGCGGTCGGGACCGCCCAGTTCGCCGTAGCCCGCACCACGGGCGTACTGCGAGGGCACGGACATCATGTCCGTGCCCTCGTTCGTTATCCGCGAGCGCCCGCCGCACCCGATTCCAGGATGTCGAGGCACAGCGAATCGATCATGGACTCGCGAACATGCGGCAACGTGACGATATGCGCGCGCTCGCCTTCGGTGGCGAGATGATATTTGCGGCAGATGCTCTCGGCGGGCCGGTCGAAGACGACGATGATCGACTCCTCGTGCCGCATCGGATCCAACCCGGACGCGGCCAGGGCGGTCACCGCGTACGCGGCAGTCCTCAGCGAGCGCCTGGCATGCTGTTCCAGACCGGCGAATCCCTTATCGGACAGTGCGTACCACAACAGGACACTGGCCATCCCCGCACGGGAACAGCCGAGTGTGGCATCGGTCGCGCCGACGTACTCACCTTCGACCTCGGCGCGCACCAATTCCGCCCGGCACAATGCCAACGCGCACGGCACCGGCATTCCCAGCCCCTTGTGCATACTGATCGCCAGACTTCCGACCTCGGGCCTGGCGAACCCCCACTTCGCACCGTGCGCGGTGAACGGCACGACCAGCCCGCCCAGCGTGGCGTCCAGATGCACATAGAACCGACCCGTGGAACCGGCGGCGGCGGCGATGGCGTCGACATCGTCGATGGCACCGGTCATGGTGGTCCCCAGGGTCGCCACCACCACCGCGCCACGGCCCGCGTCGTGGCGGCAGACTTCGGCGAGCGCGTCGACATCCATTCGGCCCGACTCGTCACAGTCGACGACCACGAGTTCCCTTCGCATCAGCCGCGCCGCCTTGCGGACCGAGTAGTGTGCCGCACTGCTGCAATAGATCTTCGCTTCGGGTAGTAGCGCGCATCCCCGATCCAGTCCGAAGAGATTCGCCTCACTGCCACTCGCGCTGACATAACCGTAGGTGTGTTCGGGACGACCGTTCGCCAATTCCGTGATGGCGTCCACGACAGCGCATTCCATCGGTTTGGCGCTGATCGCTGCCTTCTCCGCACTCCTGGGATCACCCACATTGTTGACGAATATGTCGAGAAGTCCGCTCAGCTCGCTGAACGAGAAGTCCATATTGGCCGGGAACCCGAGGAAGTAGGGCTTATCCGCCCGCATTGCGGCGATGAAGGTGTCGATGCGGTCGCGAATCTCCCCGACCGGACGTGGGAAAGAACCGATGGCATAGTCGTCGGCCCCCACCCAGACCGACCCGCCCCCACTTCCGAGTTCAGCTGTCGTGTTCACCAGTTCTCCAGTTCTCCAGGCACTTTCGAGCTACCACAACGCGGTCAAGCTATCGCTGGTCGCCCGCCTGCCACTGGCCCACCGGTGAACCCGCAGTGAACTCTGCCGGTCGGTGCAGATGCCCGATCACCGACGACCATGCCGATCACGCACTACGGAATCAGCGCCGCGAGCGGGACGATGTCGGCCATCATGGCGTAGCCCGCGGCCCCAGGATGGATCGCATCAGGTGATCCGGTCTCTGGGCGCTGACGGTTTTCCGAAGTCTCGGTGAGTGCTCGATCGAAGTCGATGACGGTGACATCGGTCCGCGCACGAATCCAGGCGTTGAGCGCTTGCCTCTGATCATCGCCGAACGAGTCCGGCACCATATCCGCGAAGATCACCGTACGTGAGACACGAGGAACGTAAGTTCCCAGAAAAACCTTCAGCCCCGCGGCGTGCGCTGCGTCGATCAATTGTCGAAGCCCGGCCTGCACCTCGACGGCGGTCCGCCCGCAGAAGCGCACATCGTTGCCACCTTCGTTGATGATGACCGTTCGCACATTCGGCACAGCCAGGACGTCGCGAGCGAACCTGTCGAGCGCGGAACGGCCGAACAGTGGTTCCAGTTGGCTGCAAGGCAGCACCGAGTTGCCCCCGATCCCCGCATTCACCACCGAGACGGGCATGCCTGCCGCCTGAATACGGTCGGCCAGCCGGGCCGGGTAATCGGTGTTGGAGTCCGGCGTGGACAGGGTCCCCTCGGTGATGGAGTCACCGAAGGCCACGACCGTTGCCGCGGTAGCCGGGCTGTCGGCGTCGAGCCTGGTCAGGAACGGCACAAACGTGTTTACGGTGGGGAACTCGGCACCGGTGGTGTCTCCCGCTCGGTCACCCGCGCCGGGCGCGGTGCCATAACTGGTCTTGCTGAAAGCAGTGACGCCGCTGCCGGTCACCTGCGGAACAATAGACGGCACATGATAGGAAACCGCGAGATCCTGGCCGAAGGCGAAATCGATCGCCACGGCGTCGCTGAGTACCGACGCGCCGGCGGCCACGACGACCTCCCTCGCACCGCCGAACGTCACGGTTACCGCCGTGCCAGGCCGTATCCCAGCGTCGGAGGCCCTGATGGCAACCGAGGCGGCGCGGAAGGTCACCGGTGCGATGCCGTACTCGTTGGATAGGGTGATCCGTGCGGCCCGCCCGCTTATCGATGGATGCACGATCGTACGGAACGACTGGTCGGACACGGGAGGGTAGGTCGCCCCCGACGGTGCTGATTGCCAAGCCCCCGACCAGATTCGGCTGATTCCGGGATCCGCGGCCACGATACCTGTGAATGAGGCCGCCGCCGCCACGACGACGAGAGCGGCGCACATACCGGCACGGACCGCGTGACGCATCGCGCGTCCACTCAGGCTGTGCGCGTTGCGCTTCGGGAATGTCGAAATCATTCGGTTTCCTCTTCGGTTCGATGTGCGGAACAACCGCATCGACATTGCTGAGCGCGACTCGGTACCGGGCCGAGGTCGACTTCGAGCAGCGACGTCGTCAACCCTGACACCCATCGGGGAAACCGGCGGCGCAGTCGTCGAACCCCGACCGAACCGCAGGGCTTCCGAGTCCTACGGTCGGGTTCACAAGTTCTCCAGGCACTTTCGAGCTACCGCAACGCGGTCACGTTATCGGTGATCGCCTGCCTGTGAATTGCCAGCAGGTGCACCAGCGGTGAACACTGTCGGTACCCGAAAGCGCCGCTCCGCAGCGCGGACGACGGTCGGGATATAATCAACAGCGTGGCCATGGGAGATCTGGTGATGGCCGGGTTTGCAGAACTCGGATTCAATCGCTACGCGGGAATGTAGGCATAGATTTCGCAGCGGGCCGCAATGTCGTATCGATCGATCCAGGTTCCGAACACCCCAACCAGAACGGTGATCTGCACGCCCGCTGCTGTTCGGCCTCGCCGAGACCGCGGCGATGGGCGCAGCCCTCTCCACATCGGTGACCTACTGAATGAGACCTTCGTCGTGGCCAGGGGCGGCAAAATCGACTACCTCGCCCGGGCGAGGCCTGATCACGGACCGTTCCTCGCGACATCGGAACTCGCCACAGACCTCGTAGGGCAAGTGCGTAGCGACATCGTGGCCCGGACACCGATCGAGTTCGACGTTCCGGTGCGAATCACCGACTGTACCGAGAAGCTCGTCGCGGACGCGTCTTTTACCGCCGTGATCCGCCCACGCCGATCCCAACCTCACTCGTGATCCGGGCCGACTACCCATTCCCAATCAATATGCCCTGTTCAGACATCGAAGTCATGCACCCATGGGCGACCGCGCCACCGTAGCCCACACGCCTGCGCCTGATGCGGAGAACCGCGGGACGAATCCGGGAACACCGCTCCCTCCCAGGCGGTCGGGCACCCGGCCACGTGATCACCACCGGAACGCGTCAAGGCACGGACTCGACTAGTCCGTGCCTTGACGATGTGTTCAGTTGGGTGCGCCCACTACGGGCGCGGGCTCACCAGGAGCTCTTGTGCACGCCGGGGAGCTCGCCGCGGTGCGCCATTTCGCGCAGGCAGATGCGGCAGAGGCCGAACTTGCGGAAGACCGCGTGCGGGCGACCGCAGCGCTGGCAGCGGGTGTAGCCGCGGACCGCGAACTTCGGCTTGGCGTTGGCCTTGTTGACCAGTGCTTTCTTAGCCATGTGCTCAGTTCTCCTTGAACGGGAAGCCGAGGTGCTTGAGCAGGGCACGGCCTTCTTCGTTATTGGTCGCGGTGGTGACCACGGTGATGTCCATACCGCGCGGGCGGTCGATGGAGTCCACGTCGATCTCGTGGAACATCGACTGCTCGCTCAGGCCGAACGTGTAGTTGCCGTTGCCGTCGAACTGCTTCGGCGACAGGCCGCGGAAGTCGCGGATACGGGGCAGCGCGATGGAGACCAGGCGGTCGAGGAACTCCCACATGCGATCGCCACGCAGGGTGACCTTCGCGCCGATGGGCATACCCTCACGCAGCTTGAACTGCGCGATGGACTTGGTCGCCTTGCGGATCTCCGGCTTCTGACCGGTGATCAGCTCGAGATCCTTGACGGCGCCGTTGATCAGCTTCGCGTCACGGGCGGCGTCGCCGACACCCATGTTCACGACGACCTTGACCACGCCGGGGATCTGCATGACGTTGGCGTAGTTGAACTCGCCGTTCAGCGCGTCCTTGATCTCGGCGCGGTAGCGCGCCTTGAGCCGGGGCTGGGCAGGAGCGGAGCCTGCGGAGCTCCCGGATACAACAGTCTCGGAGGTGGTCATATCAGATGTCCTTCCCGTTCTTACGGGAGATCCGGACGCGCTTGCCGCTCTCCTCGTCGGTGCGGTAGCCGACGCGAGTCGGGTTGCCGTCCGAGTCGACGATCATCACGTTGGACACGTGGATCGGAGCTTCCTGGGTCACGATGCCGCCCGAGGAGGCGCCGCGCTGGTTGGCCGAATCCGCGACGTGCTTCTTGATCCGGTTCACGCCTTCGACGAGGACCTTGTTGTTCGCCGGGTAGGCCTGGATGACCTTGCCCTTGGCGCCCTTGTCCTTGCCCGCGATGACGAGAACGGTGTCACCCTTGTGCACCTTCATGTCAGAGCACCTCCGGAGCCAGCGAGACGATCTTCATGAACTTCTTGTCGCGCAGTTCGCGCCCGACCGGGCCGAAGATGCGGGTGCCGCGAGGATCGTTGTCCGGCTTGATCAGCACGGCCGCGTTCTCGTCGAACTTGATGTAGGAACCGTCCGGACGGCGGCGCTCCTTGACGGTGCGCACGATGACGGCCTTGACGACGTCACCCCGCTTGACGTTGCCACCGGGGATGGCGTCCTTGACAGTGGCGACGATGATGTCGCCGATTCCGGCATAGCGGCGCGACGAACCACCGAGAACGCGGATGCAAAGGATTTCCTTCGCTCCCGTGTTGTCGGCGACGCGCAGCCGCGACTCCTGCTGAATCACTTCAGCCTCCTTGACCTGGACGTATAAGCACGCCGGATTGCCGACCCGACGGGCATGGTCATGTCACCACCCGAACGCGCGCCTACCAGCGGTTTCATCGGATCCGAGCGGAAACTCGAACGCCGACCACTGGGGGTTCACGGCCGGATTGCGGGTACAGCTCCCGCAGGCAACCGGTCAAGCATAGGCGAAGCCCCAGGTCCGGCCAAAATCGGGGTCGGTCGGGAGCCGGTCGGTGGCCGCGAGCTGAGGTGGCGCTGTGAATTCGCGCCCGCCACCCGTCACCCCGGTAGCCTCGGTCCGAATACCGGCTGCCATTTCGTAACACGTGCGGCGTCGCCGCATCGGGGAGAGGATTCTCGTGACATCATCCGGTCGTCCGGTCCAACTGGATCGCCGTACCTTCCTGGTCGCGCTCGGTGTCGCCGCGCCCGCCGCCGCCTTCCTGGCTTCTTGTTCGACGGATTCGGACAACCAGCAGGTACGGCTGACCGGCGTCGACATGGGCGGTGCCGACAACGCGATCCGGCCGCAGGACGATCTGTACCGGCACGTCAACGGGACCTGGCTGCGCGACTACAAGCTGCCGCCGGACAAATCCACGGTCGGCGCGATCACCGAGGCGAACGACCGCACCCTCGACCAGCTGCGCGCGATCATCGAGGGCATCGAGAATCCGAAGTCGGGTACCCCGGAACAGCAGATTCGCGATCTCTACGACGCCAGGCTGGACACCGACGAGATCGAACGGCTCGGCATGACGCCGCTGGCCGATCTGTACGCCGCCATCGACGGCGCGACCACCAAGGCCGATCTGGCCAAGGTGATGGCGCAGCTGCCGATCGGCGGGCTGATCGGGATAGGCATCGGCATCGATCGGAAGAATTCGACGGCCTATATCCCGACCATCGGCCAATCCGGGCTCGGCCTCGGTGAGCAGTACTACCGCAAACCCGAATTCGCCACCCAGCTCGCGGGCTACAAGACGTATCTGGAGAAGATGGCCGCTGGCGCGGGATTCCCCGATCCGGTCGGCATGGCCCAGCGGGTGGTCGCGCTGGAGACCAGGATGGCGGCGGCGCACTGGGACAATGTCCGGCTGCGTAATACCGATGCTACCTACAACCCGATGAGCTGGGCCGAATTGGTCGCGCTCGCGCCCCAATTCGACTGGGAACCGTGGATGGCGGGCAATACCGACCGGCCGCGGGCGCTGTTCGAGCGTCTGGTCGTCGGGCAGCCGTCGTATGTCACGGCGGCGGGCCGGTTGTGGACGGAAGTCGATATCGCGCAGTGGCGTGAGTACCTGAAATTGCAGACGACCGCGTCGTTCGCGCGCTTCCTGCCCAAGGCCATCTCCGACGCCCGATTCGATTTCGTGGGCAGGGTGCTCAGCGGGCTGGAGGAACGCCCGGAACTGTGGAAGTCGGCGGTCGGCGTCGTCGACGACAATCTCGGCGATCAGCTCGGCAAACTGTATGTCGCCAAGCACTTCCCGCCCGCGGCGAAGGAGCGGGCCAAGGAGATGGTGGCCGACCTGATGGCCGCCTACAAGGACAATTTCACCCATTCCTCGTGGATGTCGCAGCCCACCCGCGACGCGTCGATCGCCAAACTCGACAAGATGAACGTGAAGATCGGCTACACGGACAAGTGGGACGACTACTCCAAGCTGGTCATCACGCCGGGCAAACTGGTCGAATCACTGCGCGCGGTCAATGTCTTCGAGTCGAAGCGGGCCTTCGACCGGCTCGGCAATCCGGTGGACAAGGCGGAGTGGTCGATGTCGCCGCAGACGGTGAACGCCTACTACTCCCCGACCAACAACGAGATCGTCTTTCCCGCCGCCTATCTGCAACCGCCGTTCTTCGACAAGGACGCCACCACCGCGGTCAATTTCGGCGCGGTGGGTGCGACGATCGGCCACGAGATCGGCCACGGCTTCGACGACCAGGGTTCCAAATACGACGGTGACGGCAATCGGCGCGACTGGTGGACCCCGGAGGATCTGCGCGCGTTCGAGGTGAAGACCGAACAGATCATCGGCCAGTACAACGCGCTGACCCCGGAGGGGCTCGATCCGGCCACCTATCACGTCGACGGGGCTCTCACGGTCGGCGAGAACCTGGCCGACCTGCGCGGATTGCAGATCGCGCTGGCCGCGTACCGGATCGCCGCGCGGCGCGAGGGCGTCGAACCGAACTACCGCGAGATGTTCCTCGCCCACGCGAGGGCATGGCGGGAGAAGCAGACCGACGAATACACCATCCAGTTGTTGCAGGACACTCACTCCCCCAACGAGTTCCGGTGCAACCAGGTGGTCCGCAACATCGCCGAGTTCTACACCACGTTCGGGGTGCTAGAGGCCGACAAGTTGTTCCTGCCCGCGGATCAGCGCGTCACGTTGTGAACCGCGTCCGGCGGCACGCCACGCGTGCCGCCGGGGTGGGAGTTCCGGTCAGCGGGCCGCTACCGGGACCGGGACGACCCGGTCGGCCTCGGCGAGTTCCTCGTCCTCGTCGCGCGCGCGGTCGTTACCCGCGAACCAGGAGGCGAAGGCCGCGAACAGCATCATGACGGCGGCCGCGATGAAGACCACGACCAGTCCGGAGTGGAACGGCCCGGTGAGCAGGTTCGGGAAGAATTCCTGACCGGTCAGCACGTCGGCGTTCACGCCGGGTTTGCTCAATTCGCCCGAAGGGCCGAGTAGTTCCTCGATCGGATTGAAGCCGAGGAAGGCGGCGAACATACTCGCCACCGGCGGCATCCCCGCCAGTTCCGAGGCCGCTCCCGCCGAGACGCCCTGGGCGCGCAGGCCCGCGTCGAGGGCCGACGGCAGGGTCGCCGCGAGGCCGACGACCATGAGGGAGAAGAAGATTCCCATGGACAGGGCATTGCCGCCGTTGAACAGCGTGCCGCGCATTCCCGACGCGGCCCCGCGCTGCGACGCGGGCACGCTCGACATGATGGCGGCGGTGTTGGGCGAGAGGAACAGTCCACTGCCGATACCGTTGAGCAGGATGATCAGCGCGAAGACCCAGTAGTCGAAATCGACGGGGATGACGAGCATCAGGATGAAGGTGAGGCCGGTGAGCAGCGCGCCGCCGGTGGTGAGCAGGCGCGCGCCGTAGCGATCGGAGAGCCAGCCCGATACCGGCCCGGCGGCCAGGAAGCCCACGGTCAGCGGCAGCAGGTAGATACCTGCCCACAGCGGAGTCGTCTCGAAGTCGTACCCGTGCAGCGGCAACCAGATGCCCTGCAACCAGATGATCAGCATGAACTGCATGCCGCCGCGGCCGATGGAGGCCATCAGATTCGCGAAATTTCCGAGTCCGAACGCGCGGTTGCGGAACAGCGCGAGGTCGAACATGGGTTGTGCGACGCGTTTCTCCACCACGCAGAACGCGACGAGCAGGGCGAGCCCACCGAGGACGGAGCCCAGGACGAAGGGGCTGGTCCAGCCGGTGGCGTGGCCGCCGTGCGGCTGGATTCCATAGGTGATGCCGGTGAGCAGGGCGGTGAGACCGAGACCGAAGGTGATGGTGCCCGCCCAGTCCAGCCTGCCCGAGGTACGCACACCCACTTCGTGCAATGAGCGATACGACCACACCGCGCCGATGATGCCGATCGGGACGCTCACCCAGAACACCGCGCGCCAATCCCATTCGGAGAGCACACCGCCGATGAGCAGGCCGAGGAATGATCCGGCCACCGCGGCGACCATATTGATCCCCAGTGCGGTGCCGCGCTGATTGGCCGGGAAGGCGTCGGTCAGGATCGCCGAGGCGTTCGCCATCAGCATGGCGCCGCCGACACCCTGCACCACCCGCCAGACGATGATCCACATCGCCCCGGCCCCGCCGTGCCACGGGTCGAAGGACAGCGCGACGGCGCAGATCGCGAATACCGTGAAGCCGAGGTTGTAGATCCGCACCCTGCCGTAGATATCGCCGAGCCGCCCGAACATGACGACGAGGACGGCGGTGGCGAGCAGATATCCCATCAGCATCCACAGCAGATAGCCGACATTGCCCGCGTCCAGCGGATTCAGGCCGATTCCGCGGAAGATGGCGGGCAGCGAGATCAGCAGGATGGACGAGTTGACGGCGGTGAGCAACACCCCGAGGGTGGTGTTGGTCAGCACGATCCATTTGTAGCGGGGATGGTCACGGTCGTAGCGAAGTCGGCGCCGGATGGTCCGGACATCGCCCTGGTCGAGATCGACGGATTGATTGGTCACGGCAGCCCTTCGGAGATATTTACCTCAGCAAACTATATAATTAGCGTATGTAACGATCAAGTCGCGATCCCGCCATTCGGACCCGGACCACCCCTTCGGCGGGAGGGGTTGAATAGGTTAGGCTTGGCTGACTTGCCCTGTCGGCTCCGTGCCGAGCCGGGGATGTCTCGCCCAGATCGGCTCGACCAGCGGAGGTAAGCGGCTTGTCCGCCGTCACATATCCCGAACAGACCAGGTTCGCGCTGCGCACCGGCGTCACCTGCCTGACCACACCGGCGGGCGCGATACTGCTGAACCCACCGCACAACGAGAAGCTGACCGGCCTCGCGGGCGGACAACTCCACGCGCTCAAAACCCTGAACAAAGGGCCCGCGACCGTCGCCGAGATGGCGGCCGGAGCGGACGGCGCCGATGTGGCGGGCCTGATGGATCGGCTCGCCGACGCGGGCTGGCTCGCGGTCACCGTCCGCGACAGCGGACGCGACCTGTATACGATCCGCCCGTTCGGCCAGCCCGCCCCGCGCCCGACGACCCCGCCGCGCTGGTCCGCGACGCTGTCGAAATTCGCGGTACTGCACCGGGATTCGGAAGGTTTCGTCCTCGAGCACCCGCGCGGCTGGTGCGATCTGCGGATCCACGACCCCCGACTGCTCGCCCTGCTCGACGGGCCGGGCGCGGCCGACGCCAACGTGCCGATCGCGGTGAAGACGCAATTCGCCGAAGACCTGCACTGGTGCGGATTCATGGTTCCGGACGAGACCAGCGAGGACCGCGAGTTCGGCACCCGCAGCTGGAGCGCGCCCGATCTGTGGTTCCACCGTCGCAGCACGCTCGGCGAACGCACCGTCACCTGGGAACATTTCGGCCCGACCAAATGGGGTAAGGGCCAGTTCCCGCAGCCTGCGGCGCGCAAGCCGAACTACCCGGGCGAGCCGGTCGCGCTGACCACACCGGATCTGACCGCCAGACGCGAGCAGGATCCGAGTTTCACGGCCGTCCTCGAGGACCGGGTGTCGACGCGGGCATTCGATGACGCGCGCCCGATCTCGGTGGAGCAGTTGGCCGAACTGCTCTACCGCACGGGACGCACGCGCGGCAGCCAGACCGTCGGCGAAGGCGAGGAACTCCTCTCGCGGCCCTACCCCTCCGGCGGCGGTGTCTACGAACTCGAGCTGTACCCGGTGGTGCGTAACGTCGCCGGGTTGGCGCCGGGCATGTATCACTACGACTCGTTCGACCATGTGCTGCGGCCGGTCGCCGACGCGGATTCGCCCGCGGTGTCACGGCTGCTGAAGTCGACGCGCGCGACGTTGGCCGAGGGCGCCGATCCGCAGGTGCTGCTCATCATGGCGGCCCGCTCCGGACGGGTCATGTGGACCTACGAGCAGGTCGCCTACGCCGCCATCCTCAAACATGTCGGCGTGCTGATGCAGACCATCTACCTGGCGTCGACGGCGATGGGCCTCGGCGCGTGCGCCCAGGGGTTCGGCGATACCGCCGCCTTCGTCTCGGCGGCCGGTGTCGACGAGCTGGAGGAATGCAGCGTCGGGAGCATGATCATCGGTTCCCCGGCACCGCGCTGAGCCCCGAGCGATCGGTGGCGATGTAGGCCAGTTCGGCCTCGGGCCACCGATCCGCCAGTGCCAAGAGATGGCGCAATTCCACATCGTGGCTGTCCGCGCTCGAACGCGCGGGGAGTCCGAGCTGCGCGCCGCCCAGGATCACCAAGGCGCGGCGGCCGATGTCGTCGTCGTGATCACCGTCGGCCTGCCTGCGCAGATGTAGCAGCGCGTCGCGGATCTCGATCGCCATCCGGTATCGACGCTCGGCCGGTTCGCGAGGCGTGTCGTCGGGGGTCAACGCGACGTGGGGCACCGCTGCGGTGAGCGCGGACCACAGCGGACGCAACCTGCGGCAATCCCGGCTGTCCCGGTCCCACCCGAGCCCTACCGCCGCCATGCGCGCCAGCGGGATCGCCAGCAGCGTCGTGATGACGGCGAGGGAGGTGAACCCGGCCAGCGCCAAGCCCTTTCCCGGATCGTCCGGCCGGACCCCCATCCCGTACAGCACGACCAGTGCCACCGAGTAACAACTCCAGAACACGCCCACGCAGATCAGCGCGCCGTAGGCGACCCGTTCGACCATCGGGGTATCGGCGGAGCGGACCTCACGCAGACTCGCGCGCATCAGCAGGAATCCGGACACCGCGAGCGGCAGACCCGAGGTGGCGGAGCAGATACTGTGCCAGCGCGACGAGAGTTCCACCGGTATCAGGTGCAGCACGACCGCCAGATTGACCAGCACGGTCGACGCCGATCCGCACAGGGCGACCAGGTCGTATCGGCGCTGACGACGGTAGGCGCCCTGCCCGCTCCCGGCGTCGAACATCCGCGCCGCACCGTATATCGCGCTCGCGGTGAAGAACCCGGTGATCGCGCCCAGGTGGCCGACGACAACGGGAACTGCGGACCACGTGGTCGCCAGCGCGATGAGCATGCCCGCCCCGGCCAGACCGAGCGCCCGATTGATCAGGCGATCGACCGCGCTGTCGCGCACGAAGAACAACCGCAGGATGGTGACCACGATCGCGAAAGCGGTGATCACCAGCACCGGAAGGACGGGTACGCCCGTCACGAGCGCGTATCCCGCTCGGCCGCCACCCCGGTTACGCCAACGGCCGGATTCCTCATGGACCGAAACGATAGGCGCGCGCGCCACCGAACGCACCGCCGGGTGCGGTGCCCCGCCATCGGCTCAGGCCTCGGCGAGGATCTCCTCGTCCGACATCGCGGCGACCTCGAGGTAGAGGCGCGCGACGGCGGGCAGCCGGTCCGGGGTGCAACGATCGGCTTCGCGTTTACCGAGCCGCTCGGCCAGACTCGCGACGGTACGGGTCGCGAAGATATCGGCGACCAGCGCGTGGTCGACCTCCAGCCATGCCCTGACCCTCGCGATGACCGTGGTGGCCAGCACCGAATCGCCGCCGAGAGCGAAGAAGTCGTCGTGCACGCCGACCGATTCCGCGCCGAGTACCCCGGCGACGATATCGGCGAGCGCGGCCTCGACCTCGTTGCGCGCTGCACTGTTCGCGGTATCGCCCGCACCCGGTTCGAGGAGCGTGATCACGGCCCTTCGATCCAGTTTGCCGTTATCGGTGAGTGGCATCCGATCGAGGTATTCGACCCTGGTCGGAATCATGTAGCCGGGCAGAAGATCCGCGACGGCTGCGGTGATGTCGCCGACGGTGATGTCGCCGACGGCGTCGCTGTCCCCCGCGATCGCGGCGACCAGTGTGGGCGCGCCCGCGCCGACGACGGCCGCGACGGCGTGCCGCACACCGGGCACCGTGCGCAACGCGCTCTCCACCTCACCGAGTTCGACCCGGTAGCCGCGGATCTGCACCTGGTGATCGGCGCGGCCGAGGAATTCGATGGTGCCGTCGGGCCAGTATCTGGCCATATCGCCGGTCCGGTACCAGCGCAAACCCTCGTATTCGACGAATCGCTCGGCGGTGCGTTCGGGATCGTTGCGATAGCCCGCGGCGACATTGGCTCCGCCGACCCAGAATTCGCCAGGCACCCAGTCGGGGCAGTCCCGCCCGGCAGGCGAGACGACCCGGCACCGCACATTGCGCAGCGGAATTCCGAACGGCACCGTCGCCCACTCGGTGGGCGGTTCGCCGACGACCTCGCAGATGGTGTTGTGGATGGATGTCTCGGTGGCCCCGCCCAATCCGGAGAAGCGGGCGCCCGGCACCTGGGCGGCCAGCCGCCGCGCCAGATCCGCGCCGACCCAGTCGCCGCCGAGCGTCACCGCCCGCAGCGAATCGCCCAGCCGGTCACCGCCGATCTCCAGGATCATGTCGAGCATGCTCGGCACGCAGTTCAGGATCGAGACACGGTGGTGGCGTAGCAATTCCACCCAACTGGTGGCTTCGGCGCGCTGCTCGGGGTCGACGGCGACGATCGAACCGCCGACGGCGAACATGCCGAAGATGTCGTAGACCGACGCGTCGAATTCCAACGCGGACAGGGCGAGTACGCGATCGGCGTCCCCGACGTCGAACCATTCGTTGACCGCGTCGATGGTGTTCATCGCGCCCCGGTGCGGCACATCGACGCCCTTGGGCACACCCGTGGAACCGGAGGTGAAGATCACGTAGGCGATCGCGTCGGTCTCGGGCACGACCGGTGCGGGGAGGGGTTGCGCGTACTCGCTCGCGGCATCGATGCTCAGGCACGGGATCGGCACGCCCATATCCGCACCGGGGACCGTCAACGCCGCGACGATCGCGCCGGTGCGCAGGATTTCGGCACGCCTGCCGACCGGCTGATCGAAGCCGATGGGCACGTAGGTCGCGCCCGCGGCGAGGACACCGAGGACGGCCAGGATCTGATTCGGGCCCTTGGGCAGCTGGACCGCGACGGCGTCACCGGGCCGCACGCCTTCGGCTTTCAGCGCCCCGGCGACGGCGAGCGCGCGGGTGGCGAGTTCGCCGTAGGTCCATCGGCCCGTCTCGGGTCCGAGGCCCCACACCACGGCGGGAGCGCCGGGGGTGTATCCGGCGTAGTCGAAGAAACCCTCGTGTAGGCAGCGCCCGCTGACCGGGCCGTCGGTCGCGTTGACCGCGGCCCTGACCTCGACCTGCGCGCGCGGCAGCCGGACCGCGGCTTCGGCGTTCCAGCCCGCCTCGCCGTCGCCGAGCCGCCCGATCGCCTTGGTGTAGTGGTCGAACATCGCGTCGACCAGACCGGGCGGGAACGCCGACTCGCGAACGTCCCAGTTGAGCAGCAGACCGCCGCGCACCTCGGTGACCTGGGCGTCGAGCAGGACCTGCGGGCCCTGCGAGATGATCCACACCGGTTCGCCGAAGGTTTCGGTGACCCGGTCGGCGAACAGTTCGCCCAGGTTCAGCGCGCTGGTGTAGACGACGGGGGCCAGTACCGGTTCGCCGCGATGCCTGCCCAGATCACGCAGCACCTCCAGACCGGAATAGGCGGTGTGCGCGCCGCTTTCGTGCATGGCGCGCTGCAACGCGGCGGCCCGTTCGGCCACCGACATGTTCTCGGTGACGTCGACCTCGAGCATGATCGAGGAGGTGAAATCACCGATCACCCGGTCGATTTCGGGATGCACCGGCTCGCGGTGGAACAGCGGGACGTTCAACAGGAATGTGCTCTGCGCGGACCAGCCGCCGATGGTCTCGGCGAAGATCGCCGCCAAGGCCATGGCCGGGGTGATGCCGCGCTGATGCGCCGCGGCGAGCAGTCGGTCCTTGGCCTCGGGCGCCAGCCAGTGGTCGTAGCGGACCGTGCGCTCGGGTGCGCTGCGGTCCCCGACGGGGACGGTCGGAAGTTCCGGCGCGCCCGGCAGTTCCGGCAGGCGCTGTTGCCACCATCGCCGGTCGCGTTCGCGGGCGGCGGTGTTGCCGTCGCGTTCGGTGCGGTACCGGCGATAGGTGTAGCCGGGGGCCGACACGGTCGCGCCGTGGTAGAGCTCGGCGAGTTCGGAGATCAGCACGCGGTAGCTCATCGCGTCGCCCGCCAGCATGTCGACGTCGAGATGCAGTCTGGCGCTGTCCTCGTCGCGCAGGGTGAGCGCGATGTCGATGACCTGGCCGTCTTCGATGGCGAGGCGCTGGTGGGTCTTGCGGTCGCGCAGTTCCAGCAGGGCGGCCTCGGTCGCTTCGCAGGTCGCACCGCGCAGATCGACCACGGCGAAAACCGGTCGGCCGGGCTTCGGCATTGTCTGCTGGGTGCCGTCGGGCAGGAATCTGGTTCGCAGCATCGGGTGCGCGGCGATCAGATCGGTCACCGCGCGTTCGAGGCGCACCGGATCGATACGGCCGCCGTCGAATTCGACGTAGAGGTGGGCCGCGACGCCGCCGAGTTCCTGTTCGTCGGACCGCCCGATCCAGTACGCGTGCTGCATGGTGGCCAGCGGGAACGGCGCGTCCGAGGTATCGGTGGTATCGGTGGTGTCGGTGGCCTCCGGTTCGACCGAGGACCGTTCTTCGACCGCCTCGGCCTGCGCACCGGCGGCGTCGACGCCGAGCAGCGCGTGCCACGACTCCACCGTCGGAGTGGCGGCGAGTTGCGCGAAATTGATGTCGGCTCCGCGTTTGCGCCAGCCGCCCGCGAGTTTCATCGTGCGGATCGAGTCCAGGCCCAGCTGGATGAGATCGTCGTGATCGGCGAAATCGCCCGCCGCGATACCGAGTTGACCCGCCACGGCGGCCCTGATCTCGTCCCTGCTGATACTCGACGTGCCGTCACCCGGCTGCCGTGCCGACTCCATGCCGCTGTCACTCCTTGCCTGCCGCCGCTTCCGGCGGATCGAGTCTGCCCGAGAGGCAGCTTAACGCATTTAGATAGGGTTGCCTAACCTATCTTTCCGGATCGGCGCTCAGCTACGCGCGGCCTTGCGGTACCCGCGTACCGCCAGCGCGCCGAAGACGAGGACCAGGCCGATCGACCAGACGACCGTCCACAACAGCGGGGTCGCGATGGGACCGCCGAGGGTGAACCCGCGCATGGCGTCGATGGCACAGCTCATCGGCTGCCATCGCACGACCGGCTGCAACCAGCCCGGATAGTTGTCCACCGGAACGAATCCCGAATTGAAGAACATGCCGAGCAGCACCACGATGGCGAAGAACTGCACGACCTTGTCGCCCGCGCGGCTCACCCCGACCACGATCACCAGCGGTGCGAAGCCGATGATCACGATCACCGGTACCGCTAGCACGCCGAGCGCCCCGAGCAAACCCTGCTGGAACCGCAACCCGAGTACGACACCGACCACCAGCACCACGGCGGTCGCGGCGGCGGCGCGCGCGCATTCGGCGATCAGGCGGCCCGCCAGACCGGTGGCGCGGTGGATCGGCAGCACCCAGAACCTGCGCAACAGTCCGTTCTCCCGCTCGCGGAACAGCGACATGCCGGTGCCGGTCGCGCCGTACATCGCCCCGGCCACCGCGATCATCGGCACGAAACCGTAGGTGGGATCGACATCGGAGGCCGAGTCCAGCGATTTCGCCAGAACCAGTTCGTACATCAGAAGCAGCAGAATCGGCAGCACGAGCGTGGTAGTGATGACGTCGGGTTGCCGCGACCACCGCCGCAGCAGCCTGCCCGCCTCGATCAGGCTCTGCGAGAGCAACGACGGCGCGGGCGGATGGTCGACTGTGGTCACGATCGCCGTCCCTGTGCCAGCACCGCGAAGGTGGCGCCGAGGACCAGCAGTCCGGCGATCCAGATCGCGGCGACGCCGAGGGTCGCGGTGAACCGGCCGTCGGCCAGTTCGCGCAGCGCGTCGGTCACCTGCGATACCGGCTGGTTGCGGACCCACGGCTGGATCCACCCCGGAAACCCCTCCGCCGGAACGAAACCCGTTGAGGTCATGACGAGCAGCAGTTGCGGGCCGAAGAGTACGGTGCCGCTGAGATCGGAATTCCTGGTCACGGTGCCGAGCGCGTCGGTGTTGAGTACGAGGGCGGTGCCGAAGGCCAGCGCGACCGCGACGAAAACCAGCGCCGCACCGACATCGTGGAACCGGAAGCCGAAGACGGTGCCGATCACCAGCGAACCCGCGAGCGCCGCGAGCGCGCGCACCGCGTTCGCCGACATCCGCGCCGTCAGCGGCACCCACGCGGGTACCGGCATCGCGCGCAGCCGGGTGGCCATGCCGCCGACGACCTCGCGCGCCGCGCGGTCCCCGGCGAACATCCCGGTGAAGAACATGGCGTACACCGCGATCAGCGGCAGCAGATACTGGGCGTAGTCGATGCCGCCCGCCTCCATCGACCGCCGCAGCGGCACGTAGAAGCACAGGTAGAACACCAGCGGGGCCGAGAAGGCCAGCGCGAGATCACCTTCGCGCACCGTCGTGCGGATACCGCGGCCGCTCAGCGCGCTCCACTGGGTCGATGCCGGGATGCGCGACTCGTCCCCGGGGATCGGCACCGAGGAAACCGTCACGACGGCACCCCGGATTCGGCCAACGCGCCGGGTTTGGTCAATTCGATGAAGACCTCGTCCAGCGACGGGCGGCGCAGCGCGATATCGATCAATTCGATACCGGCGGCGTTGATCCGGTTCAGCGCCTCCGACAGCGTCACCGCACCGTCCGGCGCGGGCAGCGCGACCCGGTCCGCCGATTCGGCGACGGTGACCGCGCCGAGTCCGGACAGCGCCGTCACCACCGCGGGCACATCCCCCGCGTCGACCGGAACCACCTCGCAGTAGCTCGATCCCGAACGCGCCTTGAGCTGGTCGGCGGTGCCCTCCGCGATGACGCGACCCTTGTCGATCACGATGATGTTGTCGCTCAACGCGTCCGCCTCTTCGAGGTACTGCGTGGTGAGCAGAATCGTCACGCCCTGTGCCTTGAGCGAACGGATCAGCGACCACAGCCCCTGCCTGCTGACCGGATCGAGTCCGGTGGTCGGCTCATCGAGGAAGACCACGCGCGGTGGCCGCACCAGGCCGCAGGCGATATCGATACGTCTGCGCATACCGCCGGAGTACTGACCGACCCGCCGATCGGCGGATTCGGTCAGCGAGAACTCCTCGAGCAGTTCGGCGGCCCGCTGTGCCGCGGCCTTGCGGCGCAGGCCCATCAGTCGTCCGAACAGGACCAGATTCTCTCTGCCGGTGAGCATTTCGTCGAGTGCGGCGTACTGGCCGGTGAGCATGATCTCCGAGCGCACCCGGGCCGCCTGCTTCACCACGTCGAACCCCATGACCGTGGCACGGCCGGAATCGGGTTCGACCAGGGTGGACAGCACCGACACGGTGGTGGTCTTACCCGCGCCGTTCGGCCCGAGCACACCGAGCACCGTGCCCTGCTCCACCCCGAAGGTGACCCCGCGCAACGCTTCTACGGCTCCGAAGGATTTGCGCACGTCCTCGACGACGATCGCCTGATCCGGCATGGTCGATTCACTCCCCTCGGCCGCGTACGCCGATGAATACTCGCTGATCCAGCAGGGCCACCGGATGGTCGCCCTCGGGAAGGACGAGTTCCGGGTGCAGCCCCGCCGCCACCAGTTGCTCGCGCCATTCCTGTTCGGTCAGGAAGATCCGGTCCGTACCCGCGCGCACGTCGGCCAGACCCGCGTGCGGCTGATCCTGGGCGGGCGACATCAGGAAGTGCACCGAGGTCAGCTGTTCGCAATGCGCGTGGCAGGTCTCGATGATCACCACCGCGCCACCGGGATTCAGCAGATCGTGCAATTGCCCGAGGGTCACCCCGATGTCGAAGGCGTTGTGCAGCACGTTGGCGGCGATCACGATGTCGTAGCGCGGCTGCTTCGCCAGATCCGCGTTCATGTCGACGAGTCCGTAACGCATCCACGGATAGTCGGCGAACCGGGCCTTGGCGGCCTCGAGGAAGAACGTGGACACATCGGTGAAGTGGTATTCGACCGGCAGCCCGGACAGCGCCGCGGTGACGTCGTCGGTGGTGCCGCCGATGCCCGCGCCCAGTTCCAGGACGCGCACCGGCGATCGGTCACCGCGCAGGCCGTCGACCAGGTCCGCGACCGCCCGGCCCGCGGCCAGATTCAGGTAGCGGCTGCTGAGGTTGTCGCGGTAGGCGGCCTCGGCGGTGGTCATATCCCCGTTGGGGAACAACAACTCCTGCAAGCGCATGGTGTCGGCGGCGAGTTCGGTCAGGTGATCGTCGGAAGCCTGGAGGAAGGTCGCGAGAGGACGCGAGTAGCCGAGATCGGCACACACCTCGACCAGGTCGGGCCGGATCGGCGACCGCACCGCGCGTACGAAGCGGAAACCGTTGTCCACGTCGCCGTCGACGCTGCCGTGCGCGCCGAGGGCCTGTAGCCACTGCCGCAGCAGCCAGCGGTGGCGCGGCGCGAATTCCATGCGCTCGGCGATATCGTCGACGGTGCGAATCTCGCTGTCGGACAACGCGGGCCGCACTGCCGCCAGCATCGCACCGAGGCCGTACAGGTCGATATCCGCGCGCGCCGATGCGAATCGCTGTGCGTCGAAATCGCTCGGAACCGCATGCTGAGCAGCGAGTTTCGCCCTTGCGATCCGTTCCGTGGCGCTCAGCACCGCACCCGACGGCAGGGTTTCCACGACCGGCGCCGAACGTGTCAGCGGCGCGACAACCGCTTCGACGGCTTCCGGCGCGGCACCACCGTGCTCGGTGTCGACGAGGCGCACCACGTCGGCGAGCGAGGCTCCGCCGATGAGATCGGCCACGGGCAGATCGGTGCCGAACGCGCTCTTGACCCGCCTGCGCAGTTCGAGGGCTTGCAACGAATCCAGTCCGATGGCGACCAGCGGCTTGGTGGCGTCGATGGTGTCGATATCGTCGGCGCCGATGATCTCGGCCAGCAGCCGGGTCACGCGCGCCGACACATCGCCGCCCACCGCGGCCGGAGCCGCGGCGGTGAGCGCCGGTGCCGGGGCCGCCGCGACGACGGGCGTCTGGAGTCCGGACAGCAGGGGGCCGTAGCCGAAGGCGCCGAATACGGTGCGCCCGCGATCCCAGTCGAAGGCGGCCACGACCGCGTTGCCCGGCAGCCCGCCGAGACCGAGCGCGATCGCGTCCGCCGACGCCATCGGCAGGTAGCCGACCTCGGCCAGTCGCGCGATATCGCCGTTGCCGCGACCTTCGAAGACCGACCACTGACCCCACTGCACCGAGACGCAGTCCAGACCGTCGTCCCGGCGCTGACGCGCGAACGCGTCGACCATCCGATTGGCGGCGGCGTAGACAACGGTGCCGCGTCCGCCGAGCGTGGCGGCCAGCGACGAGCACAGCACGATCCGGCAGTCGGCGGACAGGTTCACGGCATCCAGCACGTTCGCGATACCGGCGACCTTGCCGGACAGGGCCTGTCCGACCTGCCCGTGGGTGATCTCGGTGAGTTCGAGTTCCCCGATCGCCGAATTGTCGGCCGCCGCGTGGATGACGAGTTGCGCGGGCGTGTCGCGGAGCCGGTCGGCCAGCAGCGCGACCGACGCGCTGTCACCGATATCGCAGGCGACGACGCCGATCTCGGCCGAGCCGAGCGCGCGAAGCGTACGCAGCCGCCCCGCGACCGCCTCGGTCTCCCCCGACCGGCTGACCAGGGTGACGCGCCGCGCGCCGGAGCGCACCGCGTGTTCGCAGAACTCGAGGCCCAGGCTTCCGGTGCCGCCGGTGATGACGACGTTCTCCGCCGTGACCGGACCGATCGAGTCCGACCGATCGGCCTCGACGAGCCGCTTGGCGTACAGATTGCCCTCGCGCAGCGCCAGTTCCGGCTCGTCGGCCGTGTGCAGCGCGGTGATGATCGAGGTCACGGCGGCCGCATCGGATTGTCCCGGTGCGAGATCCAGATGCCGGAAGGCGACCCCCGGATATTCCGCGCCCGCCGAACGGAATCCGGCCGCCACCGCGGCGTGTACCGGATTCGGCGACGCGTCCTCGGGAACGACGGCCTCGCCGCCGACCGTGAGGAGCCAGTATTCGGTGACGGCCGCCTCGGGTTTGAACAGCCAGCGTCGCGCGCCGAAGAATGCCGCGGTCTCCGCGATGGCGGCGGTCACATCCACCTCGGGCATGGCGGGCAGCAGCACCACCACGGTGTCGATACCACCGTCGCCGATACCCGCCTCGGTATCGAGCAGACGACCGCCCAAACCCTGATTCGTCGCGTATTCGACCAGTGCCGCGGCCAATTCGGCGCTCTCACCGGTGTGATCGACGATCCCGAGCGCGCGGGGCGCGGTCATCGAACGCCGCACCAGCCTGGCCCAGTTCTCGACGAGCAGTCGCGGCGCCGGACCTGTCCGGACCACCTCGACCGGTTCCGGCCGCACCGGCGCGGCCTGTGCCCTGGCCGCGCCGTTCGCGCGGGCCCCGGCGTTGCCGCGGTGCACGTCGTGGGCGAGCCACAACGTCATCTCGTTCATCCGCACATTCGGGAAATCGAGCAGCGGCAGCGGGACCGGGGCATCGGATTCGACGCGCAGACTGTCCCACCGGTAGTTCAGGTCGTTGACGGCAAGTACCGCGAGATTGCGGGTGAAAACCCTCAGATCGGTCGCGGTGCGGCTCGACGTGCCGCTCACCAGGGTGGCGCGATCGCTCGCGAACGTGGCGAGGCTTTCCTCCACGGCCAGTTGCAGTGTCGGATGTTCGGCGAGTTCGACGAAGGTGTCGACCTCCCGCGCGACGGCGGCGGCGACGGCCCGGTCGAAGCGGACCGGATTGCGCAGATTCCAGAACCAGTACTCGTCGACCGGCAGATCGGCGGTGATCGCGTCACCGAGAGTCGCGCCGAGGCAATCGATCTCGCTGTCGAGGAAGCGCTCGTTCTCCAGCCTGCTGTGCACGGCGTCACGGATGACGTCGCGGAATTCGTTGAGCAGATGGGTATGCGCCGGGTAGCGCACCTTGATCACCCGGGCGAACCGGCCGCGTTCGGCGAGGACGTCCACCACGCTCTGCACGGTGTCGCGATCGCCGGAGATGCCGACCTGGCGCGGTGAGTTGACCACCGAGACCTGCGCCCAACCGGATTCGCGCGCGAGCACTTCCTCGCATTCGTCACGGTCGGCCGCGACGACGGCCATCGCGTACCGGTCCGAGGCGATCTTGTCGACCGCGCGGGCCCTGGTGCCGACGACGACGATCGCGTCGGCCAGGCTCATCGCGCCGGACAGGTACGCCGCCGCGATCTCGCCCTGGCTGTGCCCGACGGTGGCCTGGGCTTCCACACCGACCGAACGCCACATCGCGCCGAGCGCGACCATCTGCACGAACAGCGCGGGCTGCACGATCTGCGCGTTGTCATCGGCTTCGGCGTCGGGGTCGAGCAGATACGGCAGCGGGGATTCACCGAACAGGTCGCGGAAGATCGCGTCGCAGCGGTCGGCCTCGGCGCGGAAGGCGGGGACCAGATCGTAGAAGAGTGTGCCCATACCCGGGCGCTGGGTGCCCTGACCGGGCAGCACGTACGCGAGCCGACGCGCGGCGGCGGGTTCGGCGCCCGCGACCACGGCCGGATGGTCGTATCCGTCGCGCACGGCGGTCAGCGCCGCGTCGAGTTCGGCGCGGTCGTTCACCATCAGCAGGGCGCGGTACCGCCGGGCGACCCTGGTGCGCAACAGCATGTCCGCCACCCGATCCGGGCCGAGTTTCGGGCGATCGGAGACGTAGGCGAGGATGGCCGCGGCTTCTTCGCGCAGCGTGGCGGGCGTATCCGCGGACAGCAGGACCGGAATCGAACCGCCGGGAAGTCGATAACTAGAAATCGTCGTTCTCCTCACAAACGGGCATCGCGATGATGGCGTGCGCGTTGGATCCCCCGGCGCCGAACGAGGACACCGCGCCGTAGCGCACGCCGTTCGTCGGTTCCCATGGCTGAAGTTTCGTGGCCAGCCGCAGACTCGACCGGTCCCAATCCACCCGGGTGGTGGGATTGTCGGAGAACAGGGTCGGCGGAATCATGCCGTGCCTGCCCGCGAGCAGGAGTTTGACCAGACCGAGCATGCCCGCCGCCGCCTGGGCGTGACCGGCGTTCGATTTCACCGAACCGAGCAGCGGTTCCGAACCCGCCGTGCCGTAGGTGTTCTGGAGTGCGACCAATTCGACCGGGTCGCCCGCGCGGGTGGCGGTGCCGTGGCCCTCGATCATGCCGACGAGCGCCGGATCGATACCCGATTTGTCGAGGGTCTTGCGGATCAGCCGTTCCTGGGCGTCGGTGCGCGGCGCCAGGATCGGTTTGCCCTTGCCGTTGTGATTGTGATTGGACGCGAGGATGCGGCCGTGGATCCGGTGACCGAGTCGTTTCGCCCGCGATTCGCGTTCGACGATGACGATGCCCGCGCCTTCGCCCCACAGGGTTCCGGTGGCGTCGTCGGAATAGGACCGGCAGTGACCGTCGGTCGACAGCGCGTTGGCCTTGGCGAATTCGTAGTAGGCCATCGGCGAGCCCATGACGCAGACCGCACCGGCCAGAGCCCATTCGCAATCGCCGTCGCGCACGGCGGCGGCGGCGAGGTGGACGGCGGTCAGCGACGAGGCGCAGGCCGAGTCGACGGTCATCGACGGACCCGTCAGCCCGAGACAGTGCGACACCCGGCCCGCGACGCTGAGCAGTCCGTAGCCGATGGTCCGAAGACCGTTGTATTCGTTCACTTCCGAGGCCGGCGGGCCGTATTCCATCGGCGAGCAGCCGATGAAACAGCCCGCGTCCTCACCGGCGAGCGCGCCGGGATTGATTCCCGAATTCTCCAGTGCGCGCCAGGCGACGCGCAACGCCACCCGCTGCTGCGGATCGGTCGCGAGTGCCTCGCGCCGGTTGATGCCGAAGAAGGACGGATCGAATTCTGCGGCGTCGGCGAGGAATCCGCCCGCGTCGCTGACGTGACTCCAGCCCTCCAACTCCGAGACCGAGAGCAGGTCGTCGACCGGCCAACCGCGGTCACGCGGGAACGGCCCGATCAATTCCTTCGACGCCTCCAGTGCGGACCAATACGATCCCGGGCTGTCGACTCCGCCGGGCGCCTCGATGGCCATACCGGAAATGACGATGTGATCGACGTCGGACGCCGTTGCTGCTGTCACCGCTGATCCTCTCGAGTTCATACCGGCGATCCGGGGCGCGCCTGTTCGGCGAGCAACTCCGTGATGGCGTCGACGTGGTTGTTCAGATAGAAATGGCCGCCGTCGAACATCGTGATCTCGACGTCGTCGCCGTGGCGGTGCCAGCCGTGCAGGTCGGCCATCGAGACGATGGGGTCCCGATCACCGCCGATGGCGTGGATCCTGGTGCCGACGCGCACCGTCTCGGGGCATCGGTAGGACTCCGACGCCCGATGGTCGGCCTTGATGGCGGGCAGGGACAGACGCATGATCTCGCGGCTGGCCAGGACATCGGAACTGATGCCCTCGAGCATGACGAGATGGTCGAGCAGTTCGTCGTCGTCTTCCGGTGTCGGCTTGCGATATTCGGCACGCGAGGGCGCCACCGCCGCCGAGATCGTCAGCTGCCGCACGTCCACACCGGCGGCGAGCGCGAGTCGGACGAATTCGAAGGACACCAGCGCGCCCATGCTGTGCCCGAACGCGATGATCGGTACGTCGCGGTTGTACGGGGAGAGCCGGAATTCCGCGAAAGCGCCCGCGGCGATATCCGGCAGCGAGGTCAACGCGGGTTCGCTCGCACGATCCTGACGTCCGGGATATTGGAAGATGATGACGTCGAAGTGCGCACTGAGCGCTTTGGAGATCGTCCGGTACGCCGACGCCGACGCGCCCGCGTGCGGAAAGATCAACAGCGGCAGCCGCTCGGGCGAATCCGGTTTGTGGAACTTCCTGATCCATCCCGGTTTGTGCTGCATAGTGCTACCCACTTTCGAAACTCCCGCCGACAACTACAGCGGAAGCAAATCCGCGAACCGTTCGATACATGTTTCACCGCAGCAGATCCCGGCCCTGCGCAAGGTAAGGGTATCATAACCTAACTTCAGTGTTCGAGTGCTTCCGCCAGCGCCGCCACGCTCCGACTCCAGAGCGCGGACACGCGGTCGATCTCGTGCTCGGTGAACAATTCGGTGCTCCAGCGCCACGTGATCATCAGCCTCGGACCGTCCTCGGCGTTGTGCACGGCGGCGAGCAGACCGAGCGAATAGCGCAGCGGCAGATCGGGTTCCGGCGCGATCGGCATCGCCTGCGTGAGTGCCGGATCGGTGATCATCGACCAGGTCCGGTCGGTACCGCCGCCGAGATCGACCCGGCCGAGATAGTTGAATTCGACCTGCGGTTCCTTGGTACCGGTCAGTTCGGGAACGCCGAGCACCGAGTGCAACAACCCGTAGTCGAGACCCTGTTCGGGCACCGAGGCGATGTGGGCGACAACGGAATCCAGCAGCTTGCGGGCCAGCGCCGGATCGGCCTCGGCCCGGTCCACGTCGACGGCCGCCGCACCCGCGCCGAGCCGGACCGGATAGGTGGCCGAGAACCAGCCGACGGTGCCCGAGGTGTCGGCACCGACGACGGCGTCGGCCCTGCCGTGGCTCTCCAACCCGATCAGCGCACCGCCGTCGTGGACCTGGCCGCGTTCGCGACGCCACGAGACCAGTGTCATCGTCAACGCCGCCAGCAGGAATTCCCGCACGCCGTCGGACCTGTTCAGCGCCCTGGTGATGCGCGCGGTGGTCGCCGAGGGGATCTCGGTCGGGGTGAGACGCAACGAGGACCAGGTGTCGGTCCGCGCGGGAACGCGCTGTCCGACCGCGGGATCGGGGCCGTCGACCTGCTCGACCCAGTAGTCGCGCTGGGCGAGCACCTCGGGCTGTCCGGCCCGATCCCACATCAGCTGACACCACTGCCGGTAGGACGTCGGTTCGGCCATGGCCTTGGGGACCGCGCCCGCCACGACCTGATCCCACGCCGCGGCCAGATCGGCCGTGAGGATGCCCCAGGACACCACATCCACCGCGAGATGGTGGATCGCCAGCAGCAGGATGTCGCCGCCGGGCGCGCCCCGGAACCACACCGCCCGCACCATCTCCGCGGCGGCGGGGTCGAGCCCATCCAGCGCGGACCGCCCGGCCGAGGCCAGCACCTCGGCGAAAGTATCCGCGGGGCCGTCGAATTCGACTCGGGTGAGGATATCGGCGGCCGAGACCGCACCGGGTTCGCGGGTGACCAGACGCGGACCGTCGTCGGTGTCGTCGAGCCGGGAGCGCAGGGTGTCGTGCCCGTCGAGCACGGCCTGCAACACGGCTTCGAGATCGCCCGCCGACATCGCCTCGGGCAGGGTGAGCAACAGGTGCTGGGCCAGCCTGCGGAAGTGGGGCTGACGACGCATCCAGGAGACGATCGGCAGCGGCAGAACCGGACCGTAGTCCTCGGCGCTCGCGACCCGCGCCGCCAGCGCGGTGACCCGGCTGTCGACTGCGGCGGCCAGATCACGGATGGTCGGGGCGGCGAGCACCATGCGCACGTCGATCGCGATGCCGTGCCGCCGTGCCTTGTTGACCAGCGAGATCGCCACGATGCTGTCCATGCCGAGTGCGAAGAAATCGTCCTCGACGCCGGGGGTGCGTCCGTCGAAGACCTCGGTGAGCACGGTGGTCAGGGCGGTCTCGGTCTCGGTCTCGGGTTCCGCGGCCGAACCCGAACCGTCACCGGCGAGCGAGCGTTCGGCGAGCACGGCGAGTTCGCGCACATCGAGTTTGCCGTTGGCGTTCACCGGGAGCCGTTCCAGGACCACTAGCCGCGCGGGAATCATGTAGGCGGGCAGACGATCGGCCAGCGCCGAACGCACGGCGACCGGATCGGCGGCGCTGCCGGGCGCGCACACCACGAATCCGACCAGGGTCACCGCGTCGCCGCGTCGCACCACCGTCGCCGCCGCGCCCGCGATCGCGGGCACTGTCCGCAGGGCCGTCTCGACCTCGCCGATCTCGATGCGATAGCCGCGGATCTTCACCTGATCGTCGGCGCGGCCGAGGTAGGCGATATTGCCGCCGGGCAGTCGGCGCACCAGATCACCGGTGCGGTACATGCGCCGTCCGCCCGCGAACGGGTCGGCCACGAACCGGCCAGCGGTACCCGCCGGGCGTCCGACGTAACCGCGCGCCAGCTGCGGACCGGCGAGATACAACTCCCCGACCACGCCGACCGGCGCCGGGCGCAGCCGCGAATCCAGCACGTACGCCGACGTTCCCGCGGTGGGCCCGCCGATCGTCGGCACCTCGAGGCCGGTCGCCCCCGGTGCGGTGACATCGGCGACGACCGCTTCGACGGTCGTCTCGGTCGGGCCGTAGCAGTTGTGCACGGCGACATTCGGCAGCGCGCGCAGTCGGCTCCACAGCTGGGTGTCGATGGCCTCGCCGCCGAGAGCGAGCACAGCGGGCGGACCGTCGAGCAGGCCCGCCGCGGCCAGCTGCCGGAACATCGACGGCGTCGTGTCGATCATGTCGATGCCGTGCTCGGCCATCCCGTCGACCAGGCGTCGCGCGTCGCGCATGGCGGCGTCGTCGAACAGGTGGACGGCGTGGCCGTCGAGCAGGCCGACCATCGGCTGCCAGGACGCGTCGAAACTCAGCGACCAGGCGTGCGCGATCCGCAGCGGCCGTCCCAGCCTGGCGCGCGCGGGCCGGTACACCCGTTCCCGGTGATCGGCGGCATACGCGACGACGGCCGAGTGCGAGTTCACCACGCCCTTGGGTTCGCCCGTCGATCCCGAGGTGAAGATGATGTAGGCGCTGTGCGCCGGATTCCGCGCGATCACGGGCAATTCGGCCCGCCGCGCGGACGGGGCGAGATCATCGAGGTCGAGCACGAGGGCCCGGTCGAGTTCCGCGCCGTATCCGTCGCAGACCAGCACCAGTTTCGGCCGCGCCTGTCGAAGAATCGATTCGACGCGGGCGGCGGGCAGCGCGGTATCCACCGGCACGTAGGCGGCCCCCGCGGCGAGCACGCCGAGGACGGAGACGATCGCGCGCTCGTCGCGCGGCAGCGAGATCGCGACGACGTCTTCGGGTTCGATACCGCGCGCGAGCAGCACACCGGCGAGTTCCCGTGCCCGCTCGGACAGTTCACGGTAGGTCAGTCGCACGGTGTCGGTGGTGAGGGCGACGGCGTCGGGCGTCGCGGCGACCTGGCGTTCGAACAGCTCGAAGATCGTCGCGTCGTGATCCCTCGGCACCTCGGCGGTGGTGTCGAACAGCCGGGCTTCGGCGCGCGCGGCGTCGGGCAGCACGTCGAGGTCCTCGGTGGGCAGTTCGCCCGAGTCCGGCAGGCGACGCAACACGGCGAGCATGGCCGCGCCGATGTCGTCGGGCAGGTAGGGCACCGATTCCCGCATCGCCTCGACCACGACGGCCAGTTCGTCCTCGTGCACGTGCGCGACGACGGTCAGCGGATAGTGCGTCAGATTCTTGGCCATCATGGGCCGGAAGGTGACCCCGGCGACGGTATTCGCCCCGACCGCGTCGTCCATGGGCGCGTTCTGGAAGACGAACATGGTGTCGAACAGCGAGCTGTATCCCGCCGCGCGCTGCACCGAGGACAGACTCAGATATCCGACGTCGCGCATGGCGGCCGATTCGCGCTGTAGCCGAGCGGCTTCGGCGGCCACCGAAGCGGACGGATCGACTCCGAACACCACGGGGATGGTGTTCAGGAACAGGCCGATCATCCGCTCGACGCCCGAGATCT
The DNA here is from genome assembly GCF_045040005.1 of Nocardia sp. NBC_01377. Taxonomy (NCBI): domain Bacteria; kingdom Bacillati; phylum Actinomycetota; class Actinomycetes; order Mycobacteriales; family Nocardiaceae; genus Nocardia; species Nocardia sp. NBC_01377. The sequence goes on along the minus strand of NZ_CP109566.1, from coordinate 8,420,477 downwards.
GCTCGGGGCGGCCGGTGACGATGGTGCCGTAGACGACGTCGCCGCGGTCGGTGAGCCGCGACAGCAGAATCGTCCAGGCGAACTGCACCGTCGAATTCAGCGTCAGTCCGTGCTGTCGCGCCCAGACGCGCAGGCGGGCGGTTTCCCGCGCGGACAGGACGAATCGGGTGACCTCGGCGATCTCGGTCGACGCGCCCCTGGCGATTCCCATGCTGGTGCCGCCGTCGGCGATCATCAACGGTCCGCTCAGATCGCCCAATTGCTCGGCCCACCAGCGCTGTGCCGCCGACATGTCCTTGGCGCCGAGCCAGCCGATGTAGTCGCGGTACGGCCGCACCGGCGGCAGCGCGTCCGCCGCGCCGCCCGCCTGGTACAGCGCGCGGAGTTCGCCGAACATCACGCCGAGCGACCAGCCGTCCATCAGGATGTGGTGGATCGTCATGATCAGCCGCCATCGCGCGGTGCCGTCCTCGGCGGGCGGCAGCGTCAGCAGCGTTGCCCGCAGCGACGGTCCCCTGGCGAGGTCGAACGGGCGGCTCAGTTCCTCCGCCTCGACCGCGTCCAACTCGTCGGGCACTGCGGCGCGCACGGTCCACGGTAGTTCGACCCGGCGCGGCACGATCTGAACGGGTTTGGGCACGTCGCGATCCCAGAACACCGCGCGCAGGTTGGGGTGGCGGCGCAGCAGCGTCTCCAGGCAACCGCGCAGCAGTTCCGCGTCGAGCGGGCCGTCGATATCGACCACGAACGGAATCGTGTAGACGTCCTGGCCGTCGCCGGTCAGCTGGGACAGCGAGAAAAGGCCCTCCTGCAAGGGGCTGAGCGCCAGTACGTCCTCGATCTCCGCCATGGCCTCACTCATTACCGCTCTCCTGATCGCCGCCACCAAAAGGTAGGCTTGCCTAACTCATGTGATGGTAGCCGAGACCGACGCGGAGATATACACATGTGGTTTGGCTAACCTAATGCGATGATCGATGAGCCCCGCGCAACCGACACGGCGATGCCGCACGGAAACGTAGGTAGGTCGTCTACCGCATGGGACGACTCGGCAACCCGGGTCAGGGCTCAACCCGACGATGGAGGTTCAACAATGAAATCCGGGCGAACATACAGCATCTGGGCCCGCGTGGCGGGCGCTGTACTCGCGGGTGCCATGGCATTCGGCCTGGCGGCATGCGGATCCGACGAGGCCTCCGCGGGCGGCGGCGACTCCCTCACGATCCAGCACGCCCGTGGCGAGACCACGATCGACGGGACCCCGGAGCGGATCGTGGTCCTCGGCAATCAGTGGCTGGACACCGCGTTGGCACTCGGTGTGACCCCGGTCGGATATCTCGACAACGTCGCGGTGCTGTCCAAGAGCACACCGCCGTGGCAGGGCCCGATCGCGCCGTCGGCGAAACAGATCGAGGCCACCGGCAATATCCCCGAACAGGTCGCCGCGCTGGAGCCGGATCTGATCCTGGCCGACACCTTCATCGCCGATCAGCCGCGCTACGACGCGTTCTCCAAGATCGCGCCGACCCTGCCCGGCCTGAGCAAGGAGATCGTCTCCCCCTGGCAGGAACTGGTGACCACGCTCGGCAAGATACTGCACAAGGAAGACGCCGCCACCGCCCTCATCGCGGGCGTCGACTCCAAGATCACCGCCATCACCCAGGCCAATCCCGGCCTGAAGGGTAAGACCTTCGCCAGCACCTGGCTCGGCGGCCCGAGCCAGCTCATGGTGCTGACCGACCCGAACGACGGTTCCGGCAAGGTTTTCGGACAGCTCGGCCTCGGAATCCCGCAGAACCTCATCGATATGCCGTCCAGCCAGGGCCGCGTCTCGCTCTCGCCGGAACGTCTCGACGAACTGACCTCGGATCTGCTGCTCGCCGGATACACCCCGGGTATGGAGAGCAAATACCGCGAACTGCCCGGGTACTCGGACCTGCCCTCGGTCCGCAAGGGCGGGGTCGTCTTCCTGAGCACCCAGGAGATCACCGCGGTCAATCAGCCGACCGTGCAGTCGATCCCGTACATCCTGGACAAGCTGACACCCGCGCTGGTCAGCATCTCCAAGTAGTCCGGAACACGACCGCCCCGGTCACCCGATTCGCTCGGGTGACCGGGGCGGTGTCGTTCCTACGCGGTGATCAGCCCTGCGAGGCCCACGAACTCTGGAGCGCGGCGAGCGCGTTCGCGTCCAGGCCCGACGCCGACATCGGCGCGGTCTCCTGCTCCTCGGCGGTCACCTCGGGCGGGTTGGCGATCGCCTCGTCCACGGCGGCGGCCAGATCCGCGATCGTGAAGTACTCGAACACCATCTGCGGGCTCAGCGGCAGATCCGCCTCGGCCGCGCGGGCCGCCCACTTGATCGCGATGACGCTGTCACCGCCCAAGCCGAAGAAACCGTCCTCGCGGCCGACCTCGTCGATCTCGAGCAATTCCTCGAGGATGGAGGCCAGGGTGCGCTCGGTGTCGGTTCGCGGTGCGACATAACCGGTTTCCCCTTCGACAGCCGCGGCCGCGTAGCGGATCACCGAACGGCCGGTGTCCCACCCCTGCGGCAGCACGTCGAGTTCGCCGACGACGCGGTCCGGCTGTTCGGCGAAGGCCTCGAGCACACCCACCAGCACATCGGCGAAGATCTGGCCGGTCTCGGCGTTGTACAGATCCGGATTCACCACGACGCGCGCCATCAGGTCGCCGTTGGTCTCCACCGAGTAGTCCAGGTGGAAGTCCATGAAGGAGACGTCGTAGTAGCCCGCGATACCGCTGAGCGTGGTCGAGCCGTCCTCGGTGAACGGGACCGTGGTCGGCCGATGCCGGAAGTGCATCATGACCTGGAACAACGGATTACGCGACAGCGAGCGTGCCGGATTCAGCGTCTCGACCAGCCGCTCGAAGGGCACACCCTGGTGGCTGATCGCGTCGAGCGCCGCGTTGCGCGTGCGCTCCAACATGCCGCGCGGAGTCGGATTCCCCGAGACGTTGTGGCGCATCACCACCACATTGGCGAACAGGCCGACGAGTTCGTCGGTGGTCTGGCCGATGCGGTTGGCGACCGCCGCGCCGATCGCGACGTCCTCGCCGCCGCCGAGCACGTTCACCACGGCCGCGCTGACCGCCTGGCAGAGCATGAATTCGGTCGCGCCGACCTCGTCGGCCCTGGCCCGCAGCGCGTTCCAGGTCGCGGCGGGCACCACGCGCGCCGCGCTGAAACCGTTGCGGCCCAGCACCTGCGGACGCGGATGGTCGTGGGCGACGCAGATCTCGTCGGGCAGTCCGGCGAGGGTGTCGCGCCAGTAGTCCAACTGCGCCCGACCGTACGGACTGACCTCGCGGCCCGCCCCTCGGTCGAAGATCTCACGCTGCCAGATCGCGAAATCGGCGAACTGGATCGGCAATTCGGACCAGCCGGGCGCCGCGCCCGACAGCCGGGCCCGGTAGGCGACGGTGAGATCGTCGAGGAAGATCTGGCAGGAGCGCATATCCGCGATGATGTGGTGCATCAGGATGGACAGCACATGCTTGTCCGGGGCGAGTTCGAGCAGACGGAACCGCACCATCGGCTCGGCCGCGAGATCGAACACGTAGTCCCAGTCCGCCGCGAGTTCGGCGTCCAGCCTGGCGTCGACATCGGCGGCGTCACCGATCCGCACCAGCGGAACCGGCACCGGTCCGGCGGGGGCGATCGCCTGGTAGGGTGTGCCGTCGTGCTCGGGGAACGTGGTGCGCAGGGACTCGTGCCTGGCCACCACGTCGTCGATGGCGGCGCGCAACACGTCCACGTCGAACGGTCCGTCGAAACGCACCGGGTAGCTGACGTTCTCGCCGTCGATCGCGCCCTCCAGCCGCCGTTGCAGCCAGTAGACGCGCTGGGAGTAGGACAGCGGGACATGTTCCGGACGATCACGGCGCGCCAACGCGGGCTTCGCGGCCCGTGATTCGGTGACCGGCGCGGGCTCGCTCGGCTGTTCTTCTGTCTCGAAACCACCGGTCTCGAAACCGTCGATCTCGTCGAGGTCGATATCGAATTCGTCGCGGAACGCGGCGACCAGGTGGGCCGCAAGCGCGGTCACCGTCGGCTTGTCGAACGGCACCCGCATATCGATCTCGATGCCGAATTCGGCGCGGATCATGGTGATCAGCCGAGCCGCGAGCAGCGAATGCCCGCCCAGTTCGAAGAACGAGTCGTCCGCGCCGACCCGCTCACGGGTGAACAGCGTGGCGAACAGTCCGGCGATACGGACCTCGGTGGGGGTCTGCGGTTCCCGGTAGGCGCGGGTCTCGGCGAATACCGGGGCGGGCAGCGCGCGCTTGTCCAGTTTGCCGTGCGCGGTCAGCGGCACCGCGTCGATGACGGCGAAGGCCGAAGGCACCATGTACTCGGGCAGGGTGGTCGCCACGTGGGCGCGGATCTCGTCGAGATCGACCTCCGCGCCCGAGGCGGGTACGACGTAGGCGGCCAGGATCGGACCGAGCATCTCGTGCTCGGCGACGATCACCACGCAGTGCGCGACCGTCGGGTGATCGGTGACGGTGGCCTCGACCTCGCCGAGTTCGATCCGGTGTCCGCGAACCTTGACCTGTTCGTCGGCGCGGCCGATGAATTCGATCTCGCCCTCGGCATTGCGCCTGGCGAGGTCACCGGTGCGGTACAGCCGCCCGCCTTCGAGGAACGGATCGGCGACGAACCGCTCCGAGGTCAGGCCGGGCCGATGCAGATAGCCGCGCGCCAGCTGACGGCCACCGAGGTAGATCTCGCCGACCACACCCGACGGCACCAACTGCAAGGCGTCATCGAGCAGGTAGAGGTACACGTTCTGGTTCGGCAGTCCGATCGGCACGATGCCGTTGCCCTGCGGGCCGTCGACCTCCATGTGCGCCGAACACACCACCGCCTCGGTGGGGCCGTAGTGGTTGCGCAGTTCCGCGTCGAACTGGGTGGCGAAACGATCGGCCACCTCACCCGCGAGCGCCTCGCCGCCGACGGGCACGCGCCGCAGCGTGCGCCAGTCGTTGACCTCGGGCAGCACCAGGAAGGTGGCGAGCATGGACGGCACCATGTGCAGCACCGTGACGCCGTGGCGGGTGACCAGATCGGCGACGTAGGGGATGTCGCGGTAGGCGTTCGGTTTCGGGATCACCACGCGCGCGCCCGCGGTCAGGGTGACGAAGATATCGAGCAGGGAGGCGTCGAAGCTGACCGAGGTCGATTGCAGCACCCGGTCCTGCGGGGTGAGATCCCATTCCGCGTTGAAACCCGACAGATGTTCGGCGATCGCGTCGTGCGGTACGGGAACACCTTTCGGCTTACCGGTGGAACCGGAGGTGTAGATGACGTAGGCGGTATTCGACGGGTGCAGCGCCGCCGAGCGGTCGGCGTCGACCGGATCGCGGTCGGGCAGCGTCGCGGCCTGCTCCTCGGCGGCGGCCACCGTCACCTCGTCCAGCGTCAGCCTGGGGTCGGCGTCCTCGAGCAGGTACTCGGTGCGCTCGGCCGGATAGGCCGGGTCGATCGGCAGGTACGCGGCCCCGGCCTTCTGCACCGCCAGGATCGCGACGACGAATTCGACCGAGGTGGCCAGGCGCAGCGCGACGAGGTCTTCGGGGCCGACGCCGTTGCCGATCAGCCAGTGCGCCAACCGGTTCGCCCGCTGGTTCAGCCCGCGATAGGTCAGTTCGACCTGGTCGGACACCATCGCGACGGCATCGGGCGTCGAGTCGACCTGACGTTCGAACATGGCGACCATGGTGGTCGGCCGCTCGTCGACGAGCGTGCCGCGCGATACCGCGAGCAACTCCCCGCGGTCGGCGTCGCCGAGCAGATCCAGATCACGCAGACGCTGTTCGGGATCCCGGACCGCGCTGTCGAGCAGCTGGACGTAGTGGTCGAGCAACTGCGCGACCAGCGACTGTTCCAGTTCGTCGACCTGATAGGTGGCCTCCACCCGCGAGCCCGCGGCGTCGGAGACGACCATCAAGCCGAGCGGCTCCTGGGAGACGACGCTGCCGAGCGGCAGTTCGGTGGCCTCGATTCCGGGCAGGTCGAATCCGTTTGCCTGGCCGCGAACGGTGAAGCTGAGCTGCACCAGCTGCGACATGGCGTCACTGCCCGCCACCCGCTCCGGGCTCACCGCCTGGATCACGCGATCCACGCCGATGTCCTGGTGGGTGAACGCGCCGACGACGGCGTCCCTGGTCTGTTCGAGCAGCGTGGCGAAGGTGTCGGCGCTCTCCGGCATCGCGCGCACCAGCACGGTGTTGCCGAAATATCCGATCAACGCCTCCGCGTTCGCGTCACGGCGGTTGACCACTGGCATCGAGACCAGGAAATCCGTCGCGGCGGTGTAGCGCCGGATCAACGCCTGGAAACCGGCGAGCAGCACCGTGAACGGGGTCGCCGAATGCGCGCGACCGGTCGAGGCCACCAGCGCCATCAACTCTGCGGGCAGTTCACGAACCACATGATCGGCGCTCTTGGAACCCGTGCCACCGGTGCGGCGACTCGGCAGTTCCAGCCGCTCGGGCAGCGGGGTCAGCGCGGAACGCCAGAATTCCAGGCCGGCGCTCTCGTCGCGCTCGGCCTGCCCGAGTACCTCGACATCGACGTACTGCGCGCGGATCTCGGGCAGTACGCCCTCACCCCGATAGGCCGCGTTGAGTTCGGCGAAGAAGACCGGCCACGAGTCGTCGTCCCAGCCGATGTGGTGGACGACCAGAACCAGGACGAAGGATTCGGCGTCGGTCCTGATCAGCGTCGGACGCAACGGCAGATCGGAGGACAGCGCGAACGGGCGGGCGAATTCGCGTCGCGCGAGCACCTCGACCCGACGCTGGCGGACACTGTCCGGCAGGTCGGTCAGATCGTGCTGCTGCCAGGGGATCTCGACGTCGTCGCGGGATATCTGGTACGGCTCGCCGCTCTCGCCCGTGTGATAGGTCGTGCGCAAGACCTCGTGCCTGGACACGATGGTCGCGAACGCGGCCCGCAGCCGGTCCGGGTCGACGGTTCCGTCGAGCCGGTAGGCGACGCAGACATTCAGTGTGGTGTCGCTCGGATCGAGCCGCTGCACGAACCACATCCGCTGTTGGGCGGCCGAGAGCGCGCTCGGCTCACCCGGAACGCGAGCGGGCACGGTCGGCGCGGTCTGGTTCTCGGGCGACGCCTGCACACCCTGCTCGCGCAAGCGTCTCTGCAACAGCTGCTTGCGGCGCTCGAGAATGTCGTCTGCCATGTTCGTCCTTCGAATCGTCTGTCTGGCTTGATGTCCGGACGCGCCGGATATGCGGTGAGGGCGATCAGGTCACTGATCGGTGAGGTAGCCACCGCGCGCGAAGAACGCGGTTCCGTCGTGCTCGACACCGTCGGCGTCGCGCACGCGGGTGATCACCAGCGCGTGATTGTCACCGCGCTGCGCGTCGACTCCGGTCACCACGGCGCCGCCGCCCTCTTGGACGATGACGCGCCCCGGTGTCCCGCCGTAGCGCGCCTCGGAGACCCGCGCGGACAGCACCTCGATACGCTCGCCGCGGTAATGGCTGAACGCGCGCGGATACGGCGCGGACAGCGCGCGCACGAAACGCTCCAGATCCTGGGCCGACCATGTCAGGTCGATCCGGCTGTCGCGGTCGGAACGCTTGTGGAAGTAGGTGCGTTCGGCCCTGTTCTGCGGCCGCCACGCGGCGGTGCCCTGGTCCAGCGCGGTCAGCGCCTCGTTGATCGCGTCCGGAATCAATTCCATGCCGCGCAGCACGAGTTCGGTGCCGGTGTCGGTGGGGCCGATGGGAATCGAGCGCTGCACGATGATGTCGCCGGTGTCGAGGCCCTCGTCCATGCGATGCACGGTCAGACCGGTCTCGGACGCGCCGCTGATCAACGCCCACAGCACCGGGGAGAAGCCGGTGAACCGCGGAAGCAGTGAGTCGTGCAGGTTCAGGGTGCCGTGCGCGGGCAGGTTGTACAGTTCGGCGGGCATCCACGTGTACCAGCTGTTCACCACGATGACATCGGGTTCGGCCCGCTTGACCAGGTCGATGGTCTCCGCGTCGGCGCGTTCGGTGAGGTGCACGGGTATCCCGTGTTCGCGCGCCAGTTCCTCGACCGAATCCGAGAAGATCGCCTTGTAGGACTGCTCGCTCGCCGGGTGGGTCACCGCGAGCACCACCTCATGTTCCGAGTCGATCAAGGCCTGCAAGGTTTTACGACCCCAGGTCTGGAATCCGAACGACACGATACGCATGAAATGAACCTTCCCTCACGAATACAAAGGTTAGCCTAGCCTATTTCAGCCGGGCCGGGTCGTCGACCGGATCAGTCGACGGGAACGGCGGATTTGCGACGCCTGCCCGCGGATTGGCGCACCGTCGCCGTCTGCAACACCCGATCCGAAAGCGCGCCGAGGCAACTGAGATTCGGGAATCCCGGCCCCTGGGCCAGCGCGGCCAGATTCGGCAGGTACAACTTGCTGTCCAGACCCGAGACCGCCAGGTCGTAACCGATGGACGCCTCGATCCTGGCGTGCGTCAACTCTCCGCCGACGGCGAGTTCGAGCAGATCCTCGGCATCGGCGTCGAACAGGTCGAGGAACCACAGCGGACGGCCGCCGGTCGCGTCGATCACCAGATCGCAGGTGTGCAACTGGTCCGGACGCATCTCGTTGCGCAGGGTCAGCGCGACGCAGTCGTCCTGATCCGCGACCCGCACCACCCGGCCCTGCATGTGGTGCACGCGGTTGTCGGCGAGCAGACTCTCCTGAACCCGGACCGAGAACACGCCGCGATCGGTGCGCCGGATGACATCGCGGCGCTCGTCGACGCTGAGCGTGCCCCATTTGATGGGATCGCTGAAAAGCGAATTCTCGAAATAGCTCTCGCCGCGGGTGTAGATGGTCGCCATCGGCGAGATCACCGAGATCGACAGCATGCCGTGCCGAATCAACTCGTCCAGCGCGGAACCCGCGGTCTCACCGCCGCCGATCACGGCGACCCGGGAGGCGACGGGGAGACTGCGCTTGCCCGCGAGATCCCAGAACTGCGCGATGCTGAGCACCTTGGGATGTTTCGCGAGCGCCTTCTGACTGCGGCCCTGGCCGGTGATCATCAGGCCGTCCGCCTCGATCTCGGTGGCGACGCCGTCGCCGTCCAGCGCGGTCACCCGCCAGCCGTCGGCCGCTGCGGCGATCGAGTCGACGGTGCCGTAGACGACTTCGAGATCGACTGCGCGCGCGACCCATTGCAGGTACTTGGCCCAGACGTGGTGCTGCGGACTCGGCCTGCCCCGGTCGATCCACTCGGCGTAGGTGCCCTGGTCGACGAGGAACGAGGTCCAGCTGAAGGCCATCATGGCGTCGTTGATGTCCCGGTTGCGCCCGCGCGCCCAGGTGGAGTGGTACGGGAAGCCGATATCTTTCTCGGGACTCGTGCCGAGCCGGTGTTGCCCGTCGGTCCAGCCACCCGTCGGAAGCCAATTCCCCCCGACCGCCTGGGCTTCGACCACCACGACGCGCGGCGCGGGCAGACCCAGTTCACGCAGCACATGGGCCTTGGCCGCGACCGCGATGGCCTTCGGCCCGGCCCCGACCACTACTAGTGTTCCCACCGGTACTCCCCTCTCGACTCGCGTCATACTCGTGGGCGCGCCCACGTCGACCAACACTTTGCATCTATGTTTGCATAGGCTTACCTTACAGTGAAGGCGCGCGCTCGACCCAACCCGTGGGCGAACCGCACACTGGAACGATTGGAATGAACACATGATCGGAATCAGCCGAAAGACCATGGCCGCCATCGCGGTCGCGGCCTCGGTCCTGACGGGTGGCCTCGGCACCGTCGCTACCACCGCGGTCGCCCAGGCCGCCCCGATGACGGCCCCGATGCGCGCGAACACCCCCGGTGTCGGCGAACTCCGAGCCAAGGTATCGGTGCTGTTCAACACGGGTGCGTCACGTTCGGCGCGCGCCGCCGAACTGGAGAACGGCGAGGCGGGCCTGCCCGCGTTCGATCGCGCCGCCACCCTGATCGCCATCGCGCCCGCCGGCTGGCACTGGGATGTCGTCGGTCCGGTCACCAACGACGGCGACGTGGTGTACGCCCGTCTGCTGACCGCCACCGACGGTTACGACCCGTGGTACTTCGACTTCTCCTGGCGCCAGATCAACGGCACCTGGAAGCTGACCCAGGAATCCGTCTGCGAAATCGGCAACTTCGTCGGCACGGGCTGCTGAACGCCGTCACCGTCGACTGAACGCGGTACGACACCGCGACAACCGGAATGCCCCGCCTCGGTGCGGGGCATTCCGCGTCCCTCGGGCTCGCGCCCGTGACGCCGGTAGCTTTATTAGGTTACCCTCAGTCGCATGAGCAGAGGATTCAACGGCGTCGTGGTCAAGGCGTGGGGCGGAAAGGACTACCGGCTCACCGTCACCTCGACCGAAGAGGTGACCGACAAATTCGTCCGGCTCGGCTTCGACGCGGGCGGCCTGCTCGCCGACCATCCGGTGCATCCCACCCAGTGGGTGCGCGTGTGGATTCCGGAGGAGGGCAGCGAGAAACTGCACCAACGCGCCTTCACCCTCGTCGATCCCGATCCCGAAGGTGATCGGTTCTCGATGGAATTCGCTCTGCACCACGGACCCGCCGCCGAGTGGGCCAGGAACGCCTCGGTCGGCGACCCACTGGACGCGAGCGTGCTCGGCTCGAAATTCGAACTGCCGCAGACCGCTCCGAGCGAATACCTCGTCTTCGGTGACACCGCCTCGCTGCCCGCGATCAATTCGCTGCTCGACGCCATCGGCGACACGCCGGCGCGAGTGTGGCTGGAATGGCAGTACGAATCGGACAAGACCCTGCCGGTGCGCAACAAGCCACATCACGAGGTGAGCTGGTGGCAGCGCGTCGACGACGGCAGGCTGCTGCGCGAGCAGGCACTCGAAATCACCTGCGGTACCGACGCGTTCGGCTGGGTCGCCTGCGACGGCGCCACCACCCGTTCGATCGTCAAAACCCTGCGGACCACACACGGCCTGTCGAAGAATTCGATCAAATACCAGGCCTACTGGAAATAGTCGTCACATGACGGTGCCGCCCGTTACTTCGAGTAGCGGGCGGCACCGTCACGAAAGTTGTCAGACCGCAGCGGGTTCCAGACGCCAACCCACGGCGCGCGACCTCTCGTTCCAGAAATCGGCGTATCGGCCCGCGAGCGCGAGCAACTCCTCGTGTGTCCCGCGTTCGACGATCGTGCCGCCGTCGACGAACAAGATCTGATCGGCGTGGGCGACGGTCGCCAGCCGATGCGCGACCACGATAACCGTTTTGCCCCTGGTCAATTCGTGCACGCCGCGCACCACGACGGCCTCACTGTGCGGGTCGAGCGCGCTGGTCGCCTCGTCGAGCAATACGATCGGCGCGTCCTTGAGCAACGCGCGTGCGATCGAAACACGTTGCCGCTCACCGCCGGACAGCGCCGCGCCACCCTCCCCGACGGCGGTGTCCATACCGTCGGGAAGGCGCTCCACGATCTCGTCGACCCGAGCCGCGGTCGCCGCCCGCCACAACTGCTCCTCGGACGCGTCCGGTTTGCCGATCCGGATGTTCTCGGCCACCGAACGGTCGAACAGGTAGACGTTCTGGAACACCAACGAGAGCTGATCGAGCAGCGTATCCGACGGCTGTTCGCGCACATCGTGTTCGCCCACCGCGACCCGACCGGAGTCCACGTCGTAGAACCGCGCGGCCAGTCGAAGCAGTGTCGTCTTACCCGCGCCGCTCGGCCCGACGATCGCCGTCGTCGTGCCCGCGGGCACGCTGAAGGTGATATCGGTCAGCACGGGTTCACCCGGCCGGTAGCCGAAACTCACACCGTCGAAGACGACCGTCGCCGCCCCCGGCGTCACGGGCGCGCTCGCCTCGGGCAACGTCGGCTCGTCCAGCAGAGCGCTGACCCGCTCCACGGCGGTCGCGGCGGCGCGCAGGCCGTTCTCCAACTGCGCGGCAAGATTGAGCGGTTCGATGAACCGCGAACTGACCGCGATCAGCGCGATGGCCGCGGCGACCGAGATCGCGCCGTCGGTCACCCGCGCGACGACGATGTAGGCCAGCACCAGGAACACCGCCTGCACGAACAGCGCGAACACGATCAACCCCGGTACCGAGGTGAAGACCTGGCGCGCGATCGCCGCCCGCTGCCGGTGCAGCGCGGAGTCCAGCGCTTTGTTCCCCGCGCCGACGGCCCCGAACGCGCGCAGCACCGACTGGGCCTGGGCGAATTCGACCACGCGGGCGTCGGCCTCGGCCGCCGCCTCGTGCGCGTGTGCGTCGGCGCGCTGATAGGCCCGCCCCGCCACGCCGTTGATCGCGAACAGCACCGGGGCCGAGAGCAGCATGGCCAGCGCGATTCGCCAATCGATCAGCAGCATGCCGAGCGCGACACCGAGCGGAACGACGACGCCGCCGAGCACCTTGGCGACCAGATAGGCCACCGCGCCCTGGATTTCGCGGACATTCTCCACGGCGATCCGCGAAAGCCGACCGGAACTGCGGGTTTCGAACCACCCGAGCGGCAGGGCGTTGAGATGGTCACCGATCCGGGTCTGCAATCCGCGTTGCATGCCCACCGCGATGCGCAGGCCGATCGACGCCTGGAGGTATCCGAAGACCGCGAAAGCGACGACGGCGGCCAGCATGCCCAGCGCCCAGACCCACGCGCGCTCCAGATCGTCGTCGAACACCGCCTCCAGCGTCGGCACCAACAGCAGATACGCGGCGGCCTGGCTCAGCGACTGTGCGACGATGGCCGCGAGCAGCTTCGGCGTGAGCGGGGCGAATCGGGCCGGAACCAGCCCGAGCAATGTGCCGATCATCGGGACTCCTCGCTTCCGATCAGCGCGACCGTGCTCAGCGCCGCCTCGTTGATCTCCCACAGTCGCTGATAGGTGCCGCCCGCCTCGCGCAGACTCTCGTGGTCACCCTGTTCCACCAGGGTTCCCCCCTCCAGCACCAGGATTCGATCGACACCGGTGATGGTGTGCAGACGATGCGCGATCACCAGCACCGTGCGCCCGGCGACCAGGACCGCGAGCGCGTCCTGCACCGCCGCCTCCGATTCCGGATCGGCGAAGGCGGTCGCCTCGTCGAGCACGAGCACCGGACTGTCGGCGAGCAGGGCGCGGGCGATCGAGAGCCTTTGCGCCTCGCCGCCGGACAGACTGGCGTCGCCGCCGATCTCGGAGTCGTAGCCGCGCGGCAACGCCATGATCCGATCATGGATCTGGGCCGCGCGCGCGGCCTGCTCCAGCGCGGCGTCGTCGGCGTCCTCGCGAGCCAGCCGGAGGTTGTCGCGAATCGTGCCGCGAATCAGCCGGACGTCCTGGAAGACGAATCCGACGGTGCGATATAGCTCCTCGGTGGTGAACTCGCGAATATCGCGGCCCCCGATGGTGATCCGGCCCGCGTTCACATCGTAGAAACGGGGAAGCAGCTTGGCCAGCGTCGACTTGCCCGAACCGCTCGGGCCGACGAGCGCGGTCAGCGTGCCCGGCGTCAACTCGAAGCTGACATCGCGCAGCACCGAATGGTCGTCGCGGTAACCGAATTCGACGGATTCGAACCGAACCGTTCCCGCGGTCGCCGGGTCCTGCGTCGCCCCCGCGCCCGCGGGCAGTTCGGGGGTCTGCTGTAGGTCGTGCAGTCGCAGCACCGCCGCGCTCGCCGCGCGCAACGCCTGTCCGCCGTAGCCGAGTCCGAGCAGCGCGCTGCCGAGTCCGAGGCCGACCAGCAGGAACGGCAGGATATCGAGCGGCTCCAGCCACTCGAGTCCGACCGCGCCCAGCCCGGCGGCCACGATCACCAGCATCACGAAAACCGGGGCGATCACGACGTCGGAAACGGCCTGCAACCGGATGATCGGCGTCTTCCACCGATCGAAACTGCCGGCCTGCGAATCCACGGCCTCCTGGTACACGCTGTGCGCCTTGCCCGCTTGTCCGAACGCGCGCACCACCTGGATACCGTCGGCGAATTCGATGGTCGCCTCCCGCGTCCGCTGCTCCCAGCGGTTGTAGACCGCGAGCCGGTCACGACTGTTCTGATCCATCATCATGGCCAGCGTGACCGCGTAGAACACCAGGGGAAGCAGCAGGACGAGGGTCATCCGCCAGTCGACGGTGAACAGATAGCCGAGGGTGACCAGCGGCATGACGAGCGCGCCGACGAATTCCAGTCGCGCGTGCGCGACCAGATAGTGCAGGGCCTCGACGTCGTCCTGGAGGTATTTCTTCACCTCGGCCGAGGTGCGCTCGCCGAACCAGCCGAGCGGCACCCTGGTCAGTTTCTCCGCCAGCGCCCGGCGCACGGTCAATTGATAACCGGCGTCGACCAGGTGCGACCAGGTCAGCGCGACGGCCTGCAACAGACCTCGGACGACCAGGACAACGACCGCGCCGCCGAGCAGCCACCACACGCGATCGGTGTCGACCGGATCATCGAGCAGTTCCCGGCACGCCTCGACGATCAGGATGAACGGAACCACGTTGCAGACCGACGAGATGGCGATGATGATGCTCGCCGCCGTCAGTGCCGGTCTGACGGGCGCGAGAATTTCCTTGCGGGCCTGGGCTTCCTGCTGTTTACGTTCCTTCGCCACCGTCTTGGGTGGCCGGTTCCCCGTCTCCGCCGTGGGTAGCGGCGTGACCTCCACCGTCATTGGACCTCGCCTCTCGCGCTCGTGTGGCTCACCGAATCGGCCTCATCTTCACATAGTCGGCGCGAGGAAGATAGGTAAGGCTAAGTTACCCGCTCCCGGCGTCTCGCGAAGACCGGACAACTCGGACACATACGGAATCGCGCGCCGGACCGCCGCGTTGTGCACGGCATGACCTCTACGGCATCCGATCGCTCAGCACCGTCCGTCGTCGACACCGAGACCGAACTCGGCGCCAAAATCACCGCCCGATTGAACAGCGAGCACGTCATCTGGCTGACCACCGTCGGCCCGAGCGGCACACCCCAGCCGAATCCGGTGTGGTTCCAATGGCGTGACGGCGAATTCCTGATATTCAGCCAGGACGACAAGCCGAAAGTTCGGAATATCATTCGTAATTCACGAGTTTCTCTGAACCTCAACTGCACCGAGTGGGGCGACGAGGTCACCGTTCTCACCGGCGCCGCCCGTATCGCCGACGAACCCCCGAGCGAAGCGGAAATCGCCGCTTACACAACGAAATACACCGAAGGCATGGTCAGCATCTCGATGACACCCGAGCAGTTCTACGCCGAATACTCCGCCGCTATCCGAATCACGCCCGATCGACTGCGCGGATTCTGAGTCGTTCCGATCCGCAGCGCCTGCACAACGATATTTTCGACCGCTCCCCGGCGTCGAATTTCGACCGGTCGTCGGCCCTGGACAGCCGACGACTAGGGTCGTCTCCGATGAGAAGGAGGCAGCAGCCGCCGTTGCCCAAGCGGTTCGGCTTGGATCCGGCCCGGCTACGGCTGCCGGAGGACGGTACGTGGGCAACCATCCGGGAACACCTGGTCGAACGGCTGCCCCGGGTCGATCCCGCGCGGATCGATGAACTGTTGCGCGCAGGCGCCATCGTCGACATGGACGGCCCCATCGCTCCGGACGCACCCTACGCACCCGGCGGGGCCGTCTGGTTCCACCGCGATCTGCCGCTCGAGACCGATGTCCCGTTCGACATCGGCATCGTGCACCGCGACGACACCCTGCTCGTCATCGACAAACCACATTTCCTGGCGACGATTCCGCGCGGACAGCACATCCGGCAGACCGCGCTGGTGCGGTTGCGGCACGAACTCGACCTGCCCGACCTCATACCCGCCCATCGACTCGACCGGGTGACCGCGGGGCTGGTGCTGTTCATCATCGATCCCGCCAGGCGCGGCGCCTATCAGACGATGTTCCACCGTCGTACGGTGCGCAAGGAATACGAGGCCATCGCGCCCTACGATCCGACGCTGACGCTGCCGAGGACCGTGCGCAGCCGCATCGTCAAGGAGAAGCAGGTGCTCGCCGCGCGGGAGGTGGAGGGCGAACCCAATGCCGAGACCGTGGTGGAACTGGTCGAGGAGCGCGACGGACTCGCACGCTACCGATTGCGGCCGCACACCGGGCGCACCCATCAACTGCGACTGCATATGAACAGCCTCGGCGTGCCGATCCTGGGCGACGACTTCTACCCGAGGGTGACCGACAAACCGGTCGACGATTTCACCCGACCGCTGCAATTACTGGCCGCCGCGCTGGAGTTCACCGATCCGATCAGTGGGGAACTCCGGCAGTTCCGGACACAGCGGTCGCTCCAGGTGTGGACCGATCCCCACGGGTGGGCGGGTTCCGGCGGCGGGTAACCGGTTCCGCTACCCCTGACCAGGACCGTTCCCCGGTGACGATGGTTGCGTCACAAACACTCGCGGACTCGGAGTCCGTCCGTACACTGGGCCGGGTGCTTGGAACCGACCTCGAGGAAGCGGCCCCGCCCCGCCCCCTCCTGCATGCCTATATCGATGTGGCCGTCGTTGTCGTCGTTCTCGCGGGAACCAATCTGATCGCGCATTTCACCACCGCGTGGGCGAGTATCGTCACCGTTCCCGTCGCCGCGATCGTGCTGCTCGCGCTGGTGCGCAGGCGCGGTCTCGGATGGTCCGAACTCGGTCTCTCACCCCGGCACTGGCGACGCGGCACCCTCTACGCGCTCGCCGCAGTCGGCGTCGTCCTCACCGCCGTGGCAATCGGCGCGCTATTGCCGATGACCCGCCCCTTCTTCCTGGCCGACCGCTACGCCACGATCTCCGGCGCGCTCATCGCCTCGATGATCGTGATCCCGTTGCAGACGGTGATCCCGGAGGAACTCGCCTTCCGCGGCGTCCTGCACGGAACCCTCGATCGGGCCTATGGCGCACGCGGGGTGTTCGCCGCCGGATCACTGCTTTTCGGTCTGTGGCATATCGCCTCCTCGTTCGGCCTGACCTCCAACAATCGCGGCCTGTCCGGATTCCTCGGCGGCGGCGTCGTCGGTCAGATCGCTGGCATCGCGCTGGCAGTGGCCGCCACCGCGGTCGCCGGTGTCGTCTTCACCTGGTTGCGCCGCCGCAGCGGCAGCCTGCTGGCCCCGATCGCACTGCACTGGTCGGTCAACGGCGCGGGCGCGCTCGCCGCCGCCATCGTCTGGCACACCACCGTCTCCTGACCATTTCGGAGCGGTCGGCAAGTTCGTCGCAATCATTTCCCGCGAACCGACGAATCGGTCCGAACGGCCGCTTTCGCATGCCATTCCTTTATTCGTTTTCGACGTATCTCGGGCATATCACGACGTCGCGAATCAGCGGCGCGAGCGCGCGAAATCATCGGTGAACACGGCCTGATTCCGGCGGACCGTCGACGGCATTCCCCGGTATCGAGCCCCCGCGTCCCGGCGGTTCGCACGGCCGTGCGCGCCGTGAGCTTCATCATTCAACCGATGCCCACCGGGGTAAATATGCGTTGTTCACAACACGCCCCCACGTGGCATTGACCGCGGCGGGGCAGCGGGATTACTCTCACTGCGTTCAAACATATGTTCGAGCAACTTTGTCGCCACCGATGAATCGGCACGATACCCGTTCCAGGGAAGGTTCGCGATGCCCGACGAACAGTCGACCGGCACCTCCGAGATCGCCGCGCTGGCGGACCGGGTCGCGACGGCCCGTGGCATGCTGCCGCTCCAGCACGACGCCGCCCTGGTAGAGGTACTCTCCGACGCCGAGATCATGGCCGAACGCGAACTCGCCGAGTGGATCCGCGCGCAACGACGCGGTCAGCGGCGACGCTCGGTCCAGGACGAACTGGCCGCCGAGAAACGCGACCGTCGCACCGCCACCTCCATTCAACGAGCCGACGAAGCCGATGCCAGATGGCATCGGCGCGCGCTCGCCGCACGCCGACGGGTCGCGAACCAGGACGCCAGGCTCGCTCAGCTCTACCGACGCGCCGAATGGTCGTCGCGGGTGCTGATCGGCGTCGTCGTCCTCGGCATGGTCTGGGCCGGGGTCAACGTGCAGCACAATCTGGTGCCCAGTGGCGACATGTCCGATCCGCTGTACTGGCTGAGCTACGGCATCGAGGCGATGATCTCGATCCCGATCATCACGATCATGGTGGTCGCGACCACCGCCGCCAGCTGGGGCAGAGAACTGCCGCGCGGCAAGGTGGTCGTCTTCGAGACCGCGCTGCTCGGCACCACCGTCGCGCTCAACACCGGCCCGCACCTGGCCGCCGGACACTGGGGCAAAGCCGCCGAATTCGCCATCGCACCGGTCATGGTCGGCGTGGTCATCTGGCTGCACGCCTGGGTCGCCACCCGATACGCGCAGCTCATCGACAGTGTGCCGATCGTCGACGACACGGCAGCGCCGAAACTGGGCGGAAGTATCTACGCGTCGTCGTCGGCGGGCGACGAGTACCGCGAACATCGCGGCGACACGAGTGCCGAGCGGGCCGTCGAAGACGGGCGTTCCGGTGACGAGCCCCTGTCGTCACCGATCCCGATGACACTGCTCGGTCGCCCCGGTCCGACCGAGCGTCCGCGACGCAACGGACACGAGGGCGACATCGCGCCGCACCGCGAGCACAACGGCAGGAACGGACACAACGGCGTCAACGGCTCCACAGCGCATTCGGGACACAACGGCAACGAGCCCAAGCGTCGCAACGGCAACGAGCCGTCGGCACGGTGGGACGACCGCGCCTCGGAGATCTTCACCCACGAACTGGTGTCGGTCGCCGACCTGCGGACCGGAGTGAACGGTGCGGCACGCGCCACCGGGCGTGCGAACGGTCGCACCGTCCGCACGCCGAACGGGCGCACGGTGCACGGTCCCGACGATTCGGTGCCCCACCCTGCCCCTCGATCCGATCGGCCCGTCGACGGGTCGGCTGTCCATCCGGCCGAGCGGAATGCGGATCAGAGGCGGGGACTCGGGTTCTCCGCGCTGGAGGAGTCCGCACCGGAGTTCGTGGAGCAGCGCGAATCTGTCCGGCGCGATGTGGCGGCATCCGTCCGTGACGAGTACGCCGTCGATGTTGACGGAACACTTGTCGCAGAGGCGGATGAGGCCGCCTCCGACACGCACGCCTCGTCCGCTGCGTCCGTCGGCAACGGCGGCAACGGCGGCAACGGCGGCAACGGCGGCAACGGCGGCAACGGCGGCAACGGCGGCAACGGCGGCAACGTATCCGAACTGGCCCAGGAATACACCCGGCCCTCGGATGGGCCCGGCGTCCCGACGGCGACCGACAGTGCACCGGTTCACCGCGAATTCGATTCGACGCCTGCGTCTTCGGTTCCGCCCTCGGTTCAGGCTCCGTCTCCAGTTCAGATTCCGTCTCCAGCTCAGATTCCGGCTTCGGTTCAGATTCCGGCTTCCACTCCTGCGCCGACTCCCGCTCCTGCGCCGACTCCGGCTCCGACTCCCGCTCCTGCGCCGACTCCGGCTCCGGCTCCGGCTCCGGCTCCGGCTCCGGCTCACGATGGTGTGACGCCAGGAGCGGACGATTCCCATACCGCCGTCGCGCCGAACATCGACGGACGCGACACCGTGACCGAATCGGTGCAACGCGCTGTGGTCGGCCGCCCCGACCACAGCGGAGCGGTCAGCGACCTGAACGGCCACGCACATCCCAGCGCCGAATCCGGTGCGACGGCATCCACACCGGCGGAACCCGACTTCACCACGCGAAGCATCGAATCCGATCGTGAAAACACCACCACGGATGGCACCCACACCGCGACCGAGGTCGACGCCATCACCGTCACCGACGCGCACACACACGCGTCGACCGCAGGTCACGACAGCTCGACCGACAACCCGCGCAGCGAAGACTCGGCAGCCGAGTCGAACCACTCGTCCGGCAATTCCGATCCCGCAATCACAACCGAGTTCCCGTCGGCCAGTCCCGAACCGTCCATCGCGACGGCAACCCTCGCACCGCTCCCGCACCGGACCAGCGGGGCGGTCACATCATTGGCCGACCAACGCGCCGCGCGTCGAAACGCCATGAACGGCCACCCCGCAGGATCCGCCCTCGTCAACAGCGCCCCCACCGCCACCCGGCCCGCCGAACCCCCGCTGATCCCCCTCGAAGACCTCCCCGGTACCGACCAGCCCGCCCCGGCGGAATCCCACCGAAGGACCCCGCGCTCCACCTTCCCGGCCTCCGCCGATCAGAGCGCGGCGGTGGATACCGAACAGCTCACCCTCGACGCCGATCCCGGCCCGGAACCGCGCCACCCGCGCCTCACCCTGGACGCCATCGCCGCCGCACGCAACGCCGTCAACGACCTCGAGCCCGAATTCGACGAACCCGATCCCGACGCGGACGGGGATGTGGAGATCTGGTCGGTGGCCCGCACCATCATCGATCGTGGTTTCTCCCGGCTCCCGGTCGGTCAGGTCGCGGAGATCCTGACCCTCGCGGATCAGTCGTGGACCCCGGCGGGCATCGGCAACGAGGTCGGCGTCCCCACCTCCGCCGTGACGAGGGTGCTCGACGCGGTGGTCAAGGTTCGTCGGCCCTTCGCCGTGAGCTGATCAGGCGAGGTCGATCACTCGGACAGTCCGGCACGGGCGAGCAGGTAGGCGATCAGCGGTTCGTAGTGCTCCTCGGGTCGGATGCCGTCGTCCAGCGGCACCGTCACGACGATCTTGCCTTCGGCCTGCCCCGCGAACAGCGCGGGATCGTTGCAGTCGGCGAATCCGACGACATCGATACCGGCATCACCCGCCGCGCCCGCCCAACCGTGATCGGCGATGACCAGATCCGGCCACGAGCCGTTGTCGAGTTCGCGCAGCATCGCCCGCATCGGATGCGGATCGTGGGTGTGGGCGGGTGCGCCGTCTGGCCGGACCACGGCCGCGACCCCCGAGTTGTACCGGATTTCTCGACGGCGCGGACCGTAGTGTTCGTCGGCCTCGTAGGACCAGCCCGCGGCGGGCGTGAGCACGGCACAACCCACCGCACGCAGCCGATCCTCCACCGCGCGATAGACATTCATGAGGGTGCCCGGATGACCGGTGGCGAGCAGCACCGTTTCCCGCCGCCCGGCCGCCTCCCCGATCCTCGTGCCCATCACGTCGAGGGCATCGAGCGTGAGATCGGGGTCGATGGTGTCCACGCCGCGCAGGAAGCACGCGTCCGAGCTCACCCCGCACAGCCTCGCCATCATGTCGAGGGCTTCGTCGAAGGTCCAATCCTTCAACGTCAACCCGAACTGATAGTGCGGATCCTTGCCCACCATGCGCCGGAGATGCTCGAGATTCACCTCCCTCGGTGTCGCGACATCCCCCGCGATCCGAGTCCGCACCAACTGCTCCCGCAGCGCCCGTCGATCGACCTGTCCGAATCCCACTGCCGAACCTCCGCATATTCGGTGGGCCCGTTCAACCCCACCGAACCACCCAACCAGACGAACGTGACGCGCCCGTTCCCAGCGGACATTCTTCGAAGAAAATCCCAGGAATCCGCCGAGACGGACGGAGAATGTCCGGCCGGACCGATCCCCACCCAAACAGCTCATTCCATGAGCACTTTCCCCGCGATGATCGATAGCAACCACCACTTCGAGCCACCGGGAGCCCCCATGGAATCACGCGACACCGCCGACATCCTCGACCTCACCACCCCTGCCGCATGGGAATCCTGGCTCGCGGACAACCACGCGTCGAGCACCGGCGTCTGGCTGAAAATTGCCAAGAAGAATTCCGGCAGCACCACCATCACCATCACCGAGGCACTCGACGGCGCCCTCTGCTACGGCTGGATCGACAGCAACCGCCGCTCCCTCGACACCCGCCACTACCTCCAGCGCTACTCCCCCCGCCGCCCGAAAAGCCCCTGGTCCCAGGTCAACGTCGCCAAAGCCGAAACCCTGATCGCCGCGGGCCGCATGCGCTCCCCCGGCTTCGCCGCCATCGCCTCCGCCGAATCCGACGGCCGCTGGTCATCCGCCTACGAACCCCAACGCACCGCGACAACCCCGCCCGACCTCGCCGCGGCCCTCTCCGAAAACCCCACGGCCCGCACCCGATTCACCAACCTGGACCGCACCGCCCGCTACGCCCTGTTCCTACGCTTGATGAAGACAACCCCCACCACCCGCCCCACCCAACTGACCCGCATCCTCACCGAACTCTCCCACTGACTGGACCCACAACGACGTGCGCCACCCCGGTCGCGGAACGATGCGCAATCACCCAACACTCCGAATGCCGGACAGTCTCAGGGGCCTATGCCGAGCTGAGGTCATCGGGCAGAATCCGGAATGCGGGGAATCTGTTCAGCGGCCGCAACACCCGGAAGTCACGCCGATCCAGCGTCAATATCGCGTCGGTATCGTATTCATCGGCCATGGCTACGCAGATCGCGTCGACCAGATCGAGGTTCAACCCGTCATAGCCCGCGCGCACCGCGATCGCAGTGCGCAACTGCGCCGCATCGACATTCGCGATCGCGATTCGGGTGGCGGCTGCTCGATCCGCCACCAGCTCCAGAATGCCGTCGGCTACTTTGCGGCCTGCGCGGACACTCGCGACGTGGTGAACCTCGGTGAGGGTGAGCGGACTGACGATCAGCGCGCTGGCAGCGTCGGCCGCTCGCCGAGCTGCGAAATGCTCGGGTTCGGACCTATTGAAGATCGCGAGAAGCCCGGAGGTATCGGCGACAACAATCATGCCGACCGGTTCATCGCATCATGAATATCATCCTTGCCGACGGGACCACCCAGATCGAAGGTCTCCTCGTCGGTCAGCAGGGGTCCCTCCCAGCTGCGGTGGCGCATCAAATAGAGCCGAAGCGCGTCACGGGTGATTTCGTGTTTGGAACGCCCTTCGACATCCGCCTGCGCGGTGAGCGCAGCGTCTTCATCCTCGGGGAGCCGCATCGTCCAGGCCATAGTCCGATGATACCAAGTGTGATACCAATGCTCGGAAAGTCAGGGCCGGGCAACTGCCGAAGGCCCGCTTCCGGACGGAAGCGGGCCTTCGGTGTTCGACTATCAGCCGTGGAGCGGACTTACTTGGCCCGCTCCAGGACCTCGACCAGACGCCAGCGCTTGGTGGCCGACAGAGGACGGGTCTCCATCAGCTGAACGCGGTCGCCGACGCCGGCCACCTCGTTCTCGTCGTGCGCCTTCACCTTGGAGGTGGTGCGAATGATCTTGCCGTAGAGCGGGTGCCGGTGACGGTCTTCCAGCTCGACGACGATCGTCTTGTTCATCTTGTCCGAGACAACGTAGCCGCTGCGAACCTTGCGGCTGTTGCGCTGCCCTTCCACTTTGTCGGTCATGCCGCATCTCCCTTGCCAGCGGGTCCGGTGGCCAGGCCGAGCTCGCGCTCGCGCATGACCGTGTAGATGCGCGCGATCTCGTGACGAACGACGCGCAGCCGACGGTTGTTGTCCAGCTGACCCGTCGCCATCTGGAAGCGCAGGTTGAACAGCTCTTCCTTCGACTCACGCAGGCGGGAAACGAGTTCGTCCTCGGTGAGCTCGCGGAGCTCTGCGGCCGGTGTTTCGGTAGCCATCAGAACTGCTCCTCCCTGGTCACGATCCTGCACTTCATGGGGAGCTTGTGCATCGCGCGGCGCAGGGCCTCACGAGCGGTCTCCTCATTGGGGTACGACATTTCGAACATCACGCGACCGGGCTTGACGTTCGCGATCCACCACTCCGGCGACCCCTTACCGGAACCCATGCGGGTCTCGGCGGGCTTCTTGGTGAGGGGGCGATCCGGGTAGATGTTGATCCAGATCTTGCCGCCACGCTTGATGTGGCGGGTCATCGCGATACGGGCCGACTCGATCTGCCGGTTGGTCACGTAAGCCGGCTCCAGCGCCTGGATTCCGAACTCGCCGAACGTCACCGAGGTGCCGCCCTTGGCCATGCCGGAACGACCGGGGTGATGCTGCTTACGGTGCTTGACCTTACGAGGCATCAGC
The DNA here is from genome assembly GCF_045040005.1 of Nocardia sp. NBC_01377. Lineage (NCBI taxonomy): Bacteria > Bacillati > Actinomycetota > Actinomycetes > Mycobacteriales > Nocardiaceae > Nocardia > Nocardia sp. NBC_01377. The sequence continues at coordinate 8,396,492 of NZ_CP109566.1, read as the reverse complement.
ATTGCTTCAGCCCTCCTGTGTCTCTGCCGGTGCCTCCGCCACAGCGGTGGCGGCGCGTCCGGCCTCGGTGCTGGTCGCCGTGGTGCCGGCGGACCCGGACCGACGCGGACGGCTCGGACGCTCGCGGCGTGGACGATCACGATCGCCTGCCGGAGCGCTCGCGGCGGTCAGCTCACGCTTGCCACCGACGATGTCGCCCTTGTAGATCCAGACCTTCACACCGATGCGACCGAAGGTGGTCTTGGCCTCGTAGAGGCCGTAGTCGATATCCGCACGCAGCGTGTGCAGCGGAACGCGACCCTCACGGTAGAACTCCGAGCGCGACATTTCGGCGCCACCGAGGCGGCCCGAGCACTGCACGCGGATGCCCTTGACGTTCGGCGAACGCATGGCCGACTGAATGGCCTTACGCATCGCGCGACGGAACGCCACACGGTTGGAGAGCTGCTCGGCCACACCCTGGGCAACGAGCTGCGCATCCGATTCGGGGTTCTTGACCTCGAGGATGTTCAGCTGCACCTGCTTCTTGGTGAGCTTCTCCAGCTCGGCGCGGATGCGGTCGGCTTCCGCGCCACGACGGCCGATCACGATGCCCGGACGCGCTGTGTGGATATCCACACGGACGCGATCACGGGTGCGCTCGATCTCGACCTTCGAGATGCCCGCCCGCTCCATGCCGGTGGCGAGGAGCTTGCGAATGGCGACGTCTTCCTTCACGTAGTCCGCGTACTGCTTGTCCGCGTACCAACGCGACTTCCAGTCGGTGGTGATACCGAGGCGGAAGCCATGGGGGTTGATTTTCTGTCCCATTTACTTTGCCCCTCCCTTCCGGCGGTTACGAGTGGATCCACCGGCGGTGGGAACGCTCTCGACCTCGATGGTGATGTGGCTGGTGCGCTTGCGGATCCGGAACGCACGGCCCTGGGCCCGCGGCTGGAAACGCTTCATGGTGGCGCCCTCGTCGACGTAGGCCGTCGAGATCACCAGGGTCGCCGGGTTGAGGCCGAGGTTGTTCTCGGCGTTCGCCGCGGCGCTTGCCACGACCTTGGCGACCGGCTCGCTCGCTGCCTGGGGCGCGAACTTCAGGATCGCCAGGGCGTCCTCGACTCGCTTGCCGCGGACCAGGTCCACGACACGACGAGCCTTCATCGGGGTCACGCGAACGTGCTTGGCCGTCGCGCGCGCAGTCGGATTCTGAGTCTCAGTGGTCATCGCCGCTTGCTCTTCCGGTCTTCCTTCACGTGGCTCTTGAACGTGCGCGTGGGCGCGAACTCACCCAGCTTGTGTCCGACCATGTTCTCGGAGACGAACACCGGCACGTGCTTGCGACCGTCATGGACGGCGAAGGTGTGACCGATGAAATCCGGGGTGATGGTCGAACGGCGGGACCAGGTCTTGATGACCTGCTTGGTGCCCTTGTCGTTCTGAACGTCCACCTTCGCTTGGAGGTGGTCGTCGACGAACGGGCCCTTCTTGAGGCTGCGTGGCATTTCTTACCTCCTCCTTCAGCGCTTCTTGCCGGTCTTGCGACGGCGGACGATGAGCTTGTCGCTCGGACGGTTGGGCTTGCGGGTGCGGCCTTCCGGCTGACCCCACGGCGAGACCGGGTGGCGACCACCGGAGGTCTTGCCCTCGCCACCACCGTGCGGGTGGTCGACCGGGTTCATGACGACACCACGGACCGTGGGACGGCGACCTTTCCAGCGCATACGGCCGGCTTTGCCCCAGTTGATGTTCGACTGCTCGGCGTTGCCGACCTCGCCGACGGTGGCGCGGCAGCGCACGTCGACGCGGCGGATTTCACCGGAGGGCATACGCAGCGTGGCGTAGGGGCCTTCCTTGCCGAGCAGCTGGATGCTCATACCGGCCGAGCGGGCCAGTTTGGCGCCGCCGCCCGGACGAAGCTCCACCGCGTGGATGGTGGTACCCGTCGGGATGTTGCGCAGCGGCAGGTTGTTACCCGGCTTGATGTCGGCCGTGGGGCCGGACTCGATCGGGGTGCCCTGCTTGATGCCCTTCGGCGCGATGATGTAGCGCTTCTCGCCGTCGACAAAATGCAGGAGTGCGATATTCGCGGTGCGGTTCGGGTCGTACTCGATGTGAGCGACCTTGGCCGGGATGCCGTCCTTGTCCAGTCGACGGAAGTCGATCAGACGGTAGGCACGCTTGTGGCCGCCACCGCGGTGCCGGGTGGTGATACGACCGTGCGCGTTACGGCCACCGCTCTTGGTCAGCGGACGCAGCAGCGACTTCTCGGGGGTGGACCGGGTGATCTCGGCGAAGTCCGAGACGGACGCCCCGCGCCTACCCGGCGTAGTCGGCTTGTACTTACGAATTGCCATGAGTTCTTCTCTGCTTTCTGGATTCCCGTCCGCTTACGCGACCGGGCCTCCGAAGATCTCGATGGGCTTGCTGTCGGCCGAGATGGTCACGAGCGCACGCTTGGTGTCCTTGCGCTTGCCGTAACCGAAGCGGGTCCGCTTGCGCTTGCCCTGACGGTTGGCGGTGTTGACGCTGGTCACCTTCACACCGAAAACCTTCTCGACGGCGATCTTGATCTGCGTCTTGTTGGAGTCCGGGTGCACGATGAAGGTGTAGGTGCCTTCTTCGATGAGTCCGTAGGACTTCTCCGAGATGACCGGCGCCAGCAGGATGTCGCGGGGGTCGGCGATGGTGGTCACTTGCTCTCCTCCTGAACAGCGGAGCCGGGCTGCTCATTCTGGGCCGACTCCGTCGGACCGTGCACGAAGGCGTTGAGAGCCTCGACGCTGAACACCACTTCGTCGCTGTTGAGCACGTCGTAGGTGTTGAGCTGGTCCGGTGCGATCGGCAGCACGTTCTCCAGGTTCGCCACGCTCTTCCACGCGGCGACGTCCTCGCGGCCGACGACGACCAGGAACTTCTTGCGGTCCGAGAGCTCGGCCAGGAAGGTCTTGGCGGTCTTGGTCGACGGGGTCTGACCGGCGACCAGTTCGGTGATCACGTGGATACGCTCGTTGCGGGCCCGATCCGACAGGGCGCCACGGAGGGCGGCGGCCTTCATCTTCTTGGGGGTCCGCTGGCTGTAGTCACGCGGCTGCGGGCCGTGGACGACGCCACCACCGGCGAACTGCGGCGCGCGGGTCGAGCCCTGGCGGGCGCGGCCGGTGCCCTTCTGCCGGTACGGCTTCTTGCCGCCACCACGGACCTCGCCACGAGTCTTCGTGGAGTGGGTTCCTTGGCGAGCCGCGGCGAGCTGGGCCACGACGACCTGGTGCATCAGCGCGATGTTGGCGGTCACGTCGAAGATCTCCGCGGGGAGGTCGACGGTTCCGTTGGATTTGCCGCCGATCTCTTTCACCGGCAGCGTCAGATTCACGGACTGCTCCGCGGAATCCTTCTTCTCGGTATTGACGGTCATGCGTGCGCACCACCCTTCACGGCGCTCTTGACGATCACGACGCTGTTCTTGCGACCCGGGATCGCTCCCTTGATCAGCAGCAGGCCGTTCTCGGCGTCCACCTTGTGAACCGACAGGTTCTGGGTGGTGACGCGGTCGTTACCCATCCGACCCGACATGCGCATGCCCTTGAACACGCGGCCGGGGGTGGCGCAACCACCGATGGAACCGGGGCGACGGTGCACGGCCTGCGCACCGTGCGAGGCGCCCTGACCGGCGAAGCCGTGACGCTTCATGGTGCCGGCGAAGCCCTTGCCCTTGCTGGTGCCGGTGACGTCGACGTACGCGCCCTCTTCGAAGACATCGGCGGAGAGTTCCTGGCCGATCTCGAAGGTGGTCGCGTCGGCGACGCGGATCTCGGCGACGTGGCGGCGCGGGGTGACACCGGCCTTGGCGAACTGGCCGGAAGTCGGCTTGTTCACCTTGCGCGGGTCGATGGCGCCGAAAGCGATCTGCACGGCGCTGTAGCCGTCGCGCTCCACGGTGCGGATCTGGGTCACGACGTTCGGTCCCGCCTTGATGACGGTGACCGGAACGACCCGATTCTTGTCGTCGAAGACCTGGGTCATGCCGAGCTTGGTGCCCAGGATGCCGGCTGCGGGCCGGTTCTTGTTGTCAGTCATATCTCGAGTCCCCGTCACTGAATGTTGACGTCGACGCTGGCCGGCAGGTCGATGCGCATCAGCGCGTCGACCGTCTTCGGCGTCGGGTCGAGGATGTCGATAAGCCGCTTGTGCGTACGCATCTCGAAGTGCTCGCGCGAGTCCTTGTACTTGTGCGGCGAACGGATGACGCAGTACACGTTCTTCTCGGTGGGCAACGGCACCGGGCCGACGACACGTGCCCCGGTACGGGTCACCGTCTCGACGATCTTGCGCGCGGACGCGTCGATCGCCTCGTGGTCGTAGGCCTTGAGCCTGATGCGGATCTTTTGTCCCGCCACGCTAAGTGTCCTTTTCTCCGCTTTCGTTCGTGATCCGGAAGCTGCGCTCCCGAACCACCCTCATTTGCACAGTCCGAACACACGAAAGACGCCTCAGAAGAGACCTACGACCGGGCACCGCCCGATCTTCGCCGCTGTTCATCTGTCATGGTTCTCCGGTCCACGCGGTCGGGCGTGTCGCCTTTCCGCTCATTCCTCTGCCCGGACAGAAACTTCATCTCAGGCCTGGAACGTTCGTCCCGGACGTACCCGCGCTGATAAGCCAGCGGGATACACGATTGGGTACTGCTCGCCTCGCCCGACCGCATTCGATTCCGACTTCGGGAACAGACGCGGCCCGGTGCAGGGCAACCCGAACAGTATGCCCGATGCCCCTGGACACTTCAAATCCGCCCCCACCACCGGCGCGTGCTTCCGAAGAAGCGCAGCTCGAAGGCCGATTCGTCAAGTATGCCCATACTTCGACCGAGCAGAACTTACTTTTGAGTAAGATGCGGGCATGACGAAAGAGACCGCGACCTACCGCGGCTGGAAGAAGCTGCCGGACAACCGCCTGGGGCACGCGCTGTTCTCGCTGGGCATGGTCGCGAGGGTGCCGTATTTCGGCACGGTGCTGCCGAACGTGGTGCGGCTGGAACCGGGATTGTGCGAGGTCACCTCGCCGAAGTGGTTCGGCATCCACAATCATCTCGGCACCTATCACGCGATCGCCGCGTGCAATCTCGCCGAGGTCGCGATGGGCATGCTCAGCGAGGCGACGGTGCCGTCCTCGCACCGCTGGATCCCCAAGGCCATGAACGTGCGGTACCTGGCCAAGGCCGAAACCGGGCTGCGCGCGGTGGCGCGGTTGGCCGAGATCCCCGACTTCTCGCTGATCACCGAGGGAACCGAGCTGACGGTGCCGGTCGCGATCTACGACAAGCACGGGGTCGAAGTCGTGCACGCGGAGATCACGACGTGGGTCACGCCGAAGTAGGTGCCTGGAGGCTCTCACGAACGCCGTCGGGCAGGCAGGCCGGTGAACGAAGTGCCCCCGAACAGGCGAATCCGACACGCGGTGTGGTTCGCCACGGGTAGTTGCACCGCCCGATCCCGACGGCATTGAATGCTTCTATGAGCGACAGCGCAGTCAGCGATTTCGATATCGCCGTGGTCGGACTCGGTCCGGCCGGGCGCGCGCTGGCCCATCGCGCGATGCTGGCCGGATTCCGCGTGGCGGCCGTCGATCCGCGCCCGGATCGGCTCTGGCCGCCCACCTTCTCCTGCTGGGTCGACGAGTTGCCCAGGTGGCTGCCCGCCGAGGCGATCGCGGTCCGCATCCCCGCCCCGACGGTCTGGACCACGACCGAGCACCGGATCGAGCGACCCTACTGCGTGCTGTCCAAACCCGGTCTGCACGCCGCCCTGCCACTGGACGACGCGACCGTTTTCGCCGCCCGCGCCACCGAGGTCGGCGCGCACGAGGTCGAACTCGCGGACGGTGTGAAACTCAGGGCGGCAACGGTTTTCGACACCCGCGGACTCCCGCCCCTCGGACAGCGGCGAGCGGCGAGCGCGCACGGCATCTTCGTCGACGCCGACACCGCCGCTCCCATGGTCGCCGATGGTGAAGGCCTGCTGCTGGATTGGCGACCGGAGAACGGCGCGGGCCCCGAGGAGCCGCCGTCGTTCCTCTACGCGGTTCCGCTCGGCGACGGGACCGTCATCTTCGAGGAGACCAGCCTCGGACTTCGCGGCGGTATGCCGCAGCGTGAACTGCGCAGGCGCACGCTCGAACGTCTTGCCGCGCACGGTATCCGGCTCACCGGCGACGAGCCGAGCGAAGCCGCGCACTATCCGCTCGATCAGCCGCCACCGCGCCGTGGGGCCGGGCGGGCGATCCCGTTCGGTTCCAGGGGCGGGATGATGCACCCCTGCACCGGCTACAGCGTCGCCGACTCACTGGCCCTGGTCGACACCGCCGTCGACGCGCTGCGGGCGGGCCGCGATCCGATCGAGGCCCTGTGGCCGTGGCAGGCCCGCCTGGTCTACTGGATGCGGACACGCGGCCTGTACGGCCTCGGTCGACTCACCACCGACCAGTCGATCGCCATGTTCGAGGCGTTCTTCACCGAATCCGAACGCGGACAGCGCGCGCTGCTGTCGGCCCACGACGACTACGCCGCCCTCGGCGCGGTGCTGTTCAACACCGTCGCCCACACCTGGCCCTTCCGCTGGCGCTACGACCTGGTCGGCTGGACCAACCGCGACCGGTGGTCGGACTACGACTTCCCCGCCGTCACGGAGCGATTACCCCACCCCACCGACTGAAACCCGACGCGGTCGGGAATTGCTGTGGCCCAGTTGCCGCCTGTGCCTCACTTGAACTCGGCGGTCTCCAACGTCAGCGCGAAGGGCTCGGGAAGGTCGAGCGACTTACCGAAAGGCACACGGATTTCTTGGCGATAGTCGATGAGATCAGCGTGTCCGCCGGGTTCACCGAGGAGAGTGACGGCTTCGAGTTCACGATCGATCAGGAGATACAGGGGCACGCCACCACGCGCGTAGCAATACCTCTTGGACTTGCGGTCTCGATCGGCCCCTGAACTGGTGACTTCCATGACCAGCAGAACCTTGTCGACAGGCATCCAGCCCGGCTCGTCCGCATATCAGCATACGGATCACAGCTGGTCATCGCCGCCGTTCATCGGCTCTCCGAGGCCCGAGACATCAGCGTCGCGCACCCCGGAGTACCGAACTCAGGCTCCGGTTTCGGCCGCGCGCTGGTAGCCGCGGATCGCGGGCCAGCCGAAGACGAGGAGGATGCCGACGGTCCACGCGACGGTTTTCATGAGGGGTTCGGCGACGGGGCCGCCATAGGACAGGCCGCGCATGGCGTCGATGGCGCAGCTCATCGGCTGGTTCTCGACCACGTCCTGCAACCAGACCGGGTAGGCGTTGACCGGGACGAAACCGGTGTTGAAGAACATCAGCAGGGTGTTGAAGATGCTGACCAGGCTGACCAGCATCACGCCCTCGGTGATGGTCGCCAGTGCGGTGACCAGGACCGCGAAACCGACGCCGAACAGGACCGGGATGCCGATCATGGCCAGGGCGGCGATCGGTCCCTGGTCGAATCGGAAGCCGATCGCGAAACCGACGGCGATCACGATCAGCGTGGTCACGAGCACGCGGACGGCTTCGGCGAGCAGTCGACCGGTCAGGCCCGCCGCCCGGTGCACGGGCATGGTCCAGAAACGGCCGAGCAGTCCGGTGGCCTTCTCGACCTTGAATCCCAGCGCGCTGACCACCGCGCCCGCCATCGCCGCGACCAGCGTGATCATCGGCACCTGACCGTAGACGGCCGGTTTGCCGGTGGCGTCGCTGATCGAATTACCGAGCACCACGTGGAACATCAGCAGGGTGACGGCCGGGTAGAGGATCGTCTGAATGGTGGTCGCGGGGTCGCGGGCCCAGCCGTAGAGCAGTCGTTTGCTCTGGATGAGGCTGTGCGAGGCCCAGGTGGTGAGCGCGCCCTCGGATTTCGCGTGCGTGACCGTCGGCAGCGGGGTCCACCGCGGCGTGCCGGGCGAATCGGGGTCGGATGTCACATCGGACGCTTCCGGTCGCATGGTCGTCTCCACCGAACTCATGATCGCCTCACACTCGCCCAGACCGCGAACGGGATGAACACGATCGCCAGCCCGCCCAACCACACCAGCGGAACCCACAGCACCTGCCAGGTCACGCCGTCGGCGGCCATGTCGCGCATCGCGAAGGAGAACTGGGAGATCGGTTGATTGCGCGCGAACGGCCGTATCCACTCGGGGAAACTACTCTCGGGGACGAACCCGCACGACAGCATGCCGAAGATGATCGTCGGCAGGGTGAGTGCCTGACTGAGCGATTCCGGGCTCTTGGTCACGCTGCCGAGTCCGTCGGCGCCGATCGCCAGCACCGTGCCGACCGCGAGCGAGAACGCGCAGAACAGCACGGCCTGCCCGAGTCCCGCCTCGAATCGGAACCCGATCATGTGGCCGAACAGCAGCGCGCCGGTCAGCGAGACGACCGAGCGGATCAGACCGGCGCTGATACGTGCCGTCAGCGGCACCAAGGTGCCGATGGGCATGGTTTGCAACCGGGTACTCAGCCCGGTGAGCGCTTCGAACGCCGAGAGCTGCGCGTTCGACATCATGGTGAAGGCCATGGTCTGGAGCACGATGACCGGCATGACGAACTGCGCGTAGTCGATGCCCTGGAATTTCATGACGTAGCGCAGCGGCAGGTAGAAGCCGAGGGTGAAGACCAGCGGGGTGACGAACGCGACGATCAGTTCGCCCTTGGTCGCCATCGTCCACACGACACGACCGGCCAGCGCCCGCCACTGCGCGAAGGAGGACGGGTCCGCCGTGGGAAGTTCGGCGAAGAGCACGGCCGGGTCGGTGCGGTGCTCGGCTCTCTCGCCGGTGGCCGCCGTCATGCGTGGCTGCCCGAATGTCCGGTGATCGACAGGAACACGTCGTCCAGCGACGGCCTGCGCAACCCGATATCGGCCAGGTCGACGCCGGCCGAATCCAGCCTGCGCAGCGCCTCGGCCAGGGTGGCCGCGCCCTCGGGGGCCGGAATGGAGAGGCGGTCGACGCCCTCGAGTTCGGCGAGCACCGCGGCGGGCACGAGGTCGCCGAGCGCGTCGGCGACCTTGCGCATCTGGGTGGGATCGAGCGGGACCACCTCGCAGTAACTGCCGCCGGTGCGCTCCTTGAGCTCGTCGGCGGTGCCCTCGGCGATCACCGTGCCCTTGTCGATGACGATGATCCGATCGCTGAGCACGTCGGCTTCCTCGAGGTACTGCGTGGTCAGCAGTACGGTGATGCCCTGACTCTTGAGGATCTGCACCAGATCCCACACGCCCTGGCGGCTGCGCGGATCCAGGCCGGTGGTCGGCTCGTCGAGGAACACCACCTCGGGGCGGACCACCAGACCGCAGGCGATGTCGACCCGGCGGCGCATACCGCCCGAGTAGTTGCGCACCGCACGGCGACCGGCGCTGACCAGGTCGAACTGTTCGAGCAGATCGTCGGCGCGGCGGCGGGCGACGGTCTTGCGCAGACCCATCAGCCTGCCGAAGAGTTCCAGGTTCTCCCGGCCGGACAGATTCTCGTCCAGCGCGGCGTACTGCCCGGTCATCATGATCGAGCGGCGCACGCTGGAGGGATCCTTGCGCACGTCGTGGCCCGCGACGACCGCGTTTCCGGAATCCGGGCGCAGCAGCGTCGACAGGATCTTCACCGTCGTGGTCTTACCCGCGCCGTTGGGTCCGAGGATGCCGAGCACATTGGCCTTCGCCGCGGTGAAACTGATGCCCTGCAGCGCGTGGACGTCGCCGAAGGATTTTCGGACGTCCTCCACGATGACCGCTGGTTCACTCGCGGGCGAATCTGCTTGGTTCGAACTCGGCATCAACTCTCCACTATCGGCCGGGGGCGGCGACCGGGTCACCGGTGCACACGGCTGTGCGCCCTCCGGAGGGTGATCGGACCGCTCGGCGTGATGTTACCGGGCGGAGATGGCCCGACCGTTCCTGCGCCGGTATCCCGTCTACGCGGAACCTAAATGTGTCTTTACTCACATTTTGCGAGGGCGCGCGGGCCGCCGCCGAATCGCCGCTGGTAGCGCCGGTCATGGGCAGCGCAAGGGCAGCGACTACGCCTTGTCGGCGCGCGTCGACGCGCCATAGTCTTCACGCAGGGGAACCAATGTGCTCACTCGTCGGCGGGGTCGCTGTACACCGAGTGGGTACCAGGGCGGGGATGACTGCGAAGAGGTGACCATGGCCGAGTCCGCGCAGCCACAAGTGGTGGTGTATCCCGGTGGATCGGGCCGAACGAATGTGCTGACGTCCTACGATCCACGCACCGGTGAGACGGTCGGGACGTACGCGATAATGGGCGCGAGCGAATTGAACCGCACGGTTCGCGCCGCACGAGCCGCCGAAAGATGGTGGGCTGATTTAGGTTTCGTGGCGCGCAAGCGCTGGCTACTCGATTGGAAGCGCAGTATCGCAAGGCGGGCAACCGAATTGGTGGAGCTGCTGTGTGAGGAGACCGGAAAACCGGAGGCGGACGCGGTAATCGAGGTGATGCTCGCGGTCGAGAATCTGGATTGGGCCGCACGCAACGCGGCCCGCGCGCTGCGCCGCCGCAGTCTCGGCTCGACGTGGCTCACGCGCAACCAGAAGGCCTCGGTCGGCTATCTGCCGCTCGGCGTCGTCGGGGTGCTCGGGCCGTGGAACAACCCGGTCTTCACCGCGATGGGCTCGATCGCCTACGCGATGGCCGCCGGAAATGCCGTGGTGTTCAAGCCACATGAGCTGACCACCGGCGTCGGAGTCTGGCTCGCCGAGAGCTGGACCGAACTGGCGCCGAGCCAGCCGGTGCTCCAGGTGGTCACCGGTGACAGGAGCACCGGCGCCGCGCTGTGTCGGGCCAAGGTGGACAAGATCGCCTACGCGGGTTCGGATTCCGGTGCGCGCGAGGTGATCTCGCTGTGCGCGCAGAGCATGACGCCGGTGGTGGTCGAACACAACGGCAAGGGCTCGATGGTGGTGCATGTCGACGCCAGACTCGATGATGCCGCGGAGGCGGCGGTTTTCGGGGCGATGGCCAACGCGGGCCAGAACCCCACCGGAATCCAGTGCGCCTACGTCGCCGATTCGGTGTTCGACAATTTCCTGGAACTGGTCGCCGGTCACGCGAAGAGGTTGCGTCCCGGCGCGGACCGGAAGGCGTCCTACGGTCCGATGATCATGGAATCCCAGGTCGGCGTGATCCGAAAACAGGTGCGCGACGCCCTCGCGCGCGGTGGCCGGGCGGTGGTCGGCGGACTCGATTCGATACGCGAACCGTATATATCGCCGATCGTGCTCGCCGAGGTTCCCGAGGAGAGTCTCGCGGTCACCGGGGAGGCGATCGGGCCGGTGCTGATCGTGAATCGGGTCTCGATGATGGACGAGGCGGCCCAGCGCATCAACGCGTCGGGCAATGGGGTCGCGGTCTCGGTGTTCACCCGTGACGTGCGCAGTGTCGACGCGTTCGCCGAACAGTTGCGCGTCGGTGTGGTGACGATCAATTCCTCGACCGCCTACGCGGGTATTCCCGCGCTGCCGTTCGGCGGGGTGGGCGAATACGGGCAGGGACACAGCCACGGCGAACACGGATTGCGCGAATTCAGCCGGACGCTGGCGGTGGCGCGCAAGAAGTACCGCGCCGCGGTGGACCTGTCCACATTCGACCGGCATTCGCGTCATCTGCGCGCGGCCAAGACCATGTTCCGACTACGGCACGCGCGCTGACGGGTGGGCGGCAGTCCGGTTCAGTCGTCCCGGCCGGACTCGCCGCCCAGCAGTACCGCGCCCATCAGGGTGATGACGCGGGCGAGTTGCTCGGGCCGGGAATCGAAGCGAACGGCCCGGCCGACGTCGATGACCTGACCGATCGCGGCGTGGACGCGGAACCGCGCCTCGATCGGGTCGCCATCGAGCAGATTGGCCCACTCCAGCACGTTCTGGCGCTGAATGGCGCGCAACTTGTGCTGTTCGGCCTGCGGCAGATTGCTGAACTCGGCGTAGTAGACCGGCATGATCTCGGGTGTCGCGAAGGTCAGCCTGGCGTAGCGTTCGGCGATGCCGCAGGCCGCGCCGGGCCTACTTGTCGCCTCGGCCAGCGCCTCGGTGATCGCCATCGCGACCCGATCGCCGGTGCGGTAGAACGCCGCGGCGAGCAGATCGGATTTGCTGGTGAAGTAGCGGTACACGCTGGAGGCGTTGATGCCGACGGCCGCGCCGATCTCCTCGATACTGGCCTCGTGGTAACCCTGCCTGCCGAAGATCCTGATCGCCTCGGTGAGCAGCTGTTCGCGTTTCGATGTCACGGGAAGGCCCTTGGTCGCGGGTCCGGGCGCGGGTGACGGCGGCGCGGGCGGCAGGTCGGCGCGCACCAGTGCCCAGCACATGTCGTGCAGCAGCGGCAGCAGGCGCGCGCCCGACAGCGCGGTCCGATGCGCGGCGATGCTGGCGACGGCGCTGAGGACGGCGGCGGCGAGCAGGGCGATGTCCTCCTGCGGCGCGCCTGGGCGCAATTGCGCGATAGGGGCGGCGACGGTGGCGTTGAGATCGTCGTAGATCTTGCGGATCCGGACCCGATCCTCGCGTTCCAGGTAGCGCCGTTCCCAGCGGTAGAGCCCGGCCTCGCGGCGAATATCGATGGTGTGCTCGCTGATCGCCTCCAGCACCGCGTCGAGCCTGGCGGCGGGTGCGAGCCGGGGATCGTCGGCGGCCTGGGCCACCTCGAGCAGGTGGCGGGCGCCCTCTTCGGCGGCCGCGACCAGCAATGCGTATTTGTTGGCGAAATGCCGGTAGAGCGCCGGTCCGGAGATACCGACCTCCGCGGCGATCTCGTCGACGCCGACCGGGTAGTAGCCACGCTCGCTGAAGGCGCGAGCGGCCGCCCGGATGATCTGCACCTTGCGGTCCTTGGGGCGTCGGCGCACCGATTTGGGAGTGTCGACCCCGGCGGCACCGGTGCCGGAATCCGTGCTTTTACCACCTGGGTCACGCCGCGCGGAAGCGAGACCGACCTCGCTGCGATCCGCGACCATGCACCACTCCGTTCTGGGACGCCACTGCTTGTTGACAGCGCCGGACAGCTCAACCTAAGTTAACCACAATTCGCAAAGTTAACCACTATTCGTGTTGCGATGCCCGCCGAACGGCAGACCAGGAGCACCAGATGAGTACGACCGATTCCGCCCCGGCGACCTCCTTCTCCGCGGTCGAGGACGGCAAGATCCTGCGGGTCACCATCACCAATCCCAAGCGCAAGAACGCCGTCGACTACGACACGATGGTCGCGCTCGGCGACACCTTCCTCGCGGCCGCCGACGACCGCTCGGTCCGGGTCATCGTGCTGACCGGAGCGGGCGAGGATTTCTGCACCGGCGCCGATCTGTCCGCCGCCGCGGCGAACGCCCAGCGTGGCATCACCTCGGAGATGGTGATGGACACCGCCAACCGGCTCGTGAAATCGATCGTCGACTGCCCGGTCCCGGTCATCGCGCGGATCAAGGGTTCGGCGGCGGGCGTCGGCGTCGGGGTGGCGCTGGCGGCCGACCTCGTCTACGCGGACGTCGATTCCTATCTACTGCTCGCCTTCATCAATATCGGACTCATGCCCGACGGCGGCGCGGCGGCCATGGTCGCCGCGGCGGCCGGGCGTCCGCTCGCCGCCGAGATGGCCCTGCTCGGTGAACGACTGCCCGCACTCGCCGCGAAAGAGGCGGGCCTGTTCACCGGCGTGTTCGCGGGCGCGGAACTCGACGCGAAGGTCGGGGCCGCCGCGGCGAAACTGGCCGCGGGGCCGCGTCGCGCACTGGAACTGACCAAAGCCGCGCTGAATGCCGCCACGTTGCCCGCACTCGACGCCGCGCTCGCGGCGGAGAAGGCCGGACAGTCCGAATTGCTGGAATCGCCCGACTTCATCGAGGGCGCGACGGCGATGCTGACCAAGCGCGCGCCGGTCTTCTCCGACTGACCCACACCGTCGGCGAATGTGGCACCCGCCACACTTCACGGATCCGCGCCGACTATGTTGATCGGCTATGGCATACCTGGTTACCGGAGCAACTGGGTTCATCGGTCGGTTCCTCGTTCCGCAGTTGCTGAATCAGTACGGCGATATCCACGTCCTGGTCCGCCCCGGCCTCGATTCGGCGGACCGGTTCACCTGCTGCGCGCGGGAATGGGCGGCTGGTGACCGGATCCGGCCGGTCCACGGCGATCTCGGCGCGCCGGGTCTCGGCATCGACCGAGCCTGGCTCGACGAGCACCGGGGCACCATCGATCATGTCTTCCACCTCGCGGCCGGTTACGACCTGACCCAGCGCGGCGGCGGGACAAGACATGTCGTCGACGTCGCCGCCGACCTGCGGGCGGGACTTCTGCACCACGTCTCGACCATCGAGGTGGCGGGCATGTTCCAGGGCCTGTTCACCGAGGACATGTTCGATCAGGGCCAGGTGCTCGCCACCGCGAACCAGCGCACCAAATTCGAGGCCGAACGGATCGTGCGCGAATCCGGACTCGACTGGCGTATCTACCGGCCCTCGATCGTGATCGGCCATTCCAGGACCGGCGAGATCGACCGGATCGACGGGCCCTACTACTTCTTCCGCCTGCTGCGCATGGCCGCGCAATTGCCGCGCATCCTGCCGGTGCTGGTTCCGAAACTCGGCGAGACCAATATGGTGCCCGTCGATTTCGTCGCTCGCGCGCTGGCGTACCTGGCGCACAAGGACGGGCCGAACTCGACCACCTACCACCTGGTCGATCCCCGCAGGCAGAGCGCCGCCGAGGCACTGAACCTGTTCGCCGACGAGGCCGGTTCGCCGCATCTGGTCGAGGTGATGCCCAAACGCACCCTCGAGATGGTGCTGCGCGTGCCCGGTGCGCACTGGGTGCTCCCCCGCGTCGGCGTCCCGCAGGACGTGCTGGCGCACAGCGAGTTCACCTGCTGGTTCGACTGCCGACGCGCCACCGCGGCATTGGCCGACACCGATATCAAGGTGCCGCCGCTGGCCGGTTACGCCCCGCTGATCTGGAAGTACTGGGCCGAGAACTGGGTCTAGGACACCGGTTCAGCCCGTGACGGTCAGGTAGATCAGCGCGATGTTGAGCAGCGAGATGATCACCGCGACAAGCCATGCCAGCGCGCTGGTGACGCGGTGGTTCACGTCCGCGCCCATCAGCGTGCGGTCGGCGGTGAGTCGCGCCAGGGGGATCAGGGCGAACGGGATGCCGAAGGAGAGCACGACCTGGGAGATGATCAGCGCGCGCGTCGGGTCGATTCCCGCCGCCAGCACGGCGATAGCCGGAATCAGCGTGATCAGGCGACGCAACAGCAACGCGACCTTGCGCCGCAGCAGACCCTGCATGATCATCGCTCCGGCGTAGGCGCCGACCGAGGTGGACGCCAGCCCGGAGGCCAGCAGACCGATCGCGAGCAACAGGCCGGCGACGGGGCCGAGCGCCTCGCGGACCGCGGCGTGCGCCCCTTCCAGGGTGTCGACGTTCTCGCGCCCGCGCAGGGTGTTCGCGGCCATCAGCAGCATGGCCAGGTTGACGGTGCCGGCCAGCACCATGGCGAGCCCGACATCGACGCGGGTCGCGCGCAACAGCCGGACCCGGCCGGGGCCCGGCGCGGGATGGCCGTGCCGGTCCCTGGCCAGCCCGGAATGCAGGTACACCGCGTGCGGCATCACCGTCGCGCCGATCATGGCCGCCGCGAGCAGCACGCTCTCCGCGCCGTCGAAACGCGGGACCAACCCGGCGACGGCCTCCGACGCGGACGGCGGCGATATCACCACGCTCGCCAGGAATCCCACCGCGATCACCGCGAGCATGCCGATGATGACCCGTTCGAAGGGGCGTTGCCCGCGCCTGTCCTGCACGAGCAGCAACCCCATCGACACCACGCCGGTGATCAGTCCGCCGACCACGAGCGGTAACCCGAACAGCAGGTGCAGGGCGATGGCCCCGCCGACGACCTCGGCCAGGTCGGTCGCCATCGCGACGGTTTCGGCCTGACCCCAGTACGCCAGGCGCACCGGTCGGCTCGCCCGCTCCCGCACCGCCTCCGGCAGCGACATGCCGGTGACGAGGCCGAGTTTGGCGGAGAGGAACTGCACGAGTCCGGCCATGGCGTTCGCCATCACGATGACCCACACCAGCAGGTAGCCGAATTGCGCGCCCGCGCTGATATTGGACGCCACATTCCCGGGGTCGACGTAGGCGATCGCCGCGACGAACGCGGGCCCGAGCAGCGCGAGGAACGCTCCCGCGCGGCGCGCGGCCGGACGGGTCCGCTCCCCCAGTGTTGTGCTCACGAACAGAATTTTACGGTCACCCGAACTTATCGCCGCCCCCGGACGACGAACGCCCCGGCCGACCTCGAGGAGGCGACCGGGGCGTAGCGGGTTTCGTCGAGTCAGATCCCCATGCCGCGGGCCAGCGTCGGCCACGACTGGTGCAGGTCGTCCTGCCAGTAGCCCCACGAGTGCGTGCCGTTGGGACGGAAGTTGAACGTCGCCGGGATACCGAGCTGGTCCAGCTTGGTTTGCAGGTTGTGGGTGCAGTAGTTGGTTCCTGCCTCGATCACACCGCCGATGAGCACCTGGTTGGCCAGGCCGTACGCGCCGGGCAGCGCGTAGGGGCCGTCGAGGGTGTCGTACTGGCCGGGCAGGCCGGTGCCGGTGGAGACATAGAGTTCCACTCCGCGCAGACCTTCCGCGTTCAGGTACGGGTCGTTCTTCTTCCACTCCTCCGAACCCTCGGGGCCCCACATGTTCAAGGTGTCGCCGCCGCCCCAGGTCTCGACGGTCAGCCGCACGAATTCCGAGCCGACCGGATCACTGGTCTGGGCGCAGCCGCTGTAGGCTGCGGCGGCCTTGTACAGGCCGGGCTTGGCGATCGGCAGCGCCAGCACCGTGGTGCCCGAGGTCGACAGACCCGCGATACCGTTCACCCCGTTGGTGCCGAGCGCGCCGTCGACCAGCGGCGGCAGCTCCTCGGTGAAGAAGGTCTTCCACTTGTTGCGGCCCAGCGTCGGATCGTCGGCGATCCAGTCGGTGTAGTAGCTCCATTTGCCGCCGATCGGCTGGATCACGTTGACGTTCTTGTCGCGCAGGAACTCGAGCGCGTCGGTCTTGGCGTTCCACGACGCCGAATCCTCGCCGCCGCCCGCGCCGTTGAGCAGGTACAGGGCCGGACGCGGCACCGAGGCGTCGGCGGGGCGCTGCACGTCGACCGGGAAGGTCTCGTCCATGGCCGCCGAATACACGTAGAGCCGGATACTGCGCGAATCCTTGATCTCGGCCTTGGTGATCTTGGAACCGTCGGGCGCTACCGGATTGGCCAGAAGCGCTTTGGAATCGATGATCGGGTCAGCGGCCGTCGCCGATGATGCGCCGAGTCCGGACATGACTGCCGCGATGGCCGCGGTCGCCGCGATGATCGCCGCGGCACGGGAGCCACGGCGCCGGGTCTGTCGACGTATCAATTTCACACCTTCACTTCGTATCGGGATGACAGAGGGCCGAGCGGATCATATACGCCCGCCCAGATCCGGCCGCACGGATCCGGCCGGGACGCCCGACCCGCGATTCAGCGTCCACCGTCACCCGCTCGCAGCAATTTGTCCAGCACCGGGCCGATTTCCACCAGCGCCTCGGGCTGGGTCATCAGCTCGTGCACCGTCGGAATCGGGTGATCGACGACCGTCGCGGCGTAGGGCCGCCACGCCGCGATCACGTCGTGGGTGCGGCGGTCGTCGTTCGCGGCGCGGAAGTACTCGATCGTGCCGTCGAACACGCCGGGCTGGTAGGTCTGGGTGAGCCCGACCGACCGCATGGCACTGGTGTAGATGCGACGCAGCCGGTCGGCGTTCATGCCGACCATCTCCGTCGGGATCAGCTCGTGCAACTTGACGAAATCCGCCTCGGACAGTTCGTCGAGCTGATCGATGTTCAACCCGGCGATGCCGAGTTCGGCCAGCATCTCGACCATGGTGGTCCGCCACGTGGTCAGGTCGAAACTGTGATCGCTGTCGAGCATGGCAAGCAGCGCCACCTCGTGTCCGGCCGAGCGCAGCCGCACCGCGATCTCGTGGGCGAGCACACCGCCGAGCGACCAGCCGAGCAGCCGGTACGGGCCCTGCGGCTGGGTGGCGATGATCTCGTCGGTGTAGCGCGCCGCCATCGCCGTCAGCGACTGCGGCGGCGGGCCGTCCTCGGAGAGCGCGGCGGCCTGGATGCCGTAGATCGGGCGCTGTTCGTCGATGTACTGGACGAATCCGGTGTAGCACCAGGCCAGACCGTACATCGGGTGGATGCAGAACAGCGGCGGCAGGGCGCCGCTCGTGCGGATCGGCAGGACGAGTCCGAGCGCGGCATCGGATTCGGCGTCGTAGTCCAGCGTTCCCTCCTGCGCGGCGGCGAGCCGGTCGCCGAGCGCCTGCACCGTCGGAGCCAGGAAGAACCACTGCACCCGCACCTCGATACCGGTGAGCCCGCGCAACTGATGCACGACCTTGCTGGCCACCAGGCTGGTTCCGCCGAGGGCGAAGAAATCGTCGTCGAGACCGACCCGGTCCAGGCCGAGGACATCTTGGAAGACCTCGGCCACCGTCCGCTGCATCGGGGTCACCGGGGCGCGGAAGGCGCGTGCCGCGAAATCGGGTACCGGCAACGCCTTGCGGTCGAGTTTGCCGCTGGCGTTGAGCGGCAGCGCGGGCAGCACGACCACCACGGCGGGCACCATGTACGACGGCAGTCCGGCGCGCGCGTGTTCGAGCACGCTGCGTTCGGAGACGGCCCGATCGGGCGCGGCCACCACGTAGGCGACAAGGCGATCGGGATCGCGTACCACCGCGACGGCCACGTGTCCGACCGAGTCGTGTTGGCGCAGAACCGTTTCGATCTCGCCGAGTTCGATGCGCTGACCGCGGATCTTGACCTGGAAATCGGAGCGCCCCAGATATTCCAGGCCGCCGCCCGAGGCTCGGACGATATCGCCGGTGCGATAGAGCCGCTTGCCGCGCTGGTACGGGTCGGCGACGAAACGTTCCGCGGTGAGCGCGGGCGCGCCGATGTAGCCGCGCGCCAATTGCGCACCGGCCAGGTACAACTCGCCCGGTGCGCCGAGCGGCACCTGACGCAGCTGCCTGTCGAGCACGTACACCCTGGTGTTGGACACCGGAGCGCCGATCGACACCGCCGCGTTCGGATCGGCGCCGTTGACGCGCGCCGCGGTCACGACGGTCGCCTCGGCCGGGCCGTACCAGTTGTGCAGCGCGCCGGGCAGCGCGGCGTCGAAGCGGGACACCGTCGCGGCGCCCAGTGCCTCGCCCGCGGCGAATACCCGCCGAGGCACGGAGGTCGGCAGATCCGGCGCGAGATCGAGGAAGGCGTCCAGCATCGACGGCACGAAATGCGCCGTCGTCACCGATTCGCGGTCGATCAGTTCGGCCAGGTAGCGCGGATCACGGTGCCCGTCCGGTTCCGCGATGACCAGTCGCGCGCCGGTCTGCAAGGGCCAGAACAACTCCCACGTCGAGATGTCGAAGGTGATCGGCGTCTTGTGCAGCACCGTGTCGGAGCGGTCGTGCGGATAGGCCGACTGCGCCCAGCGGAACTGGTTGACCATCTGCCGGTGCGTGATCATCACGCCCTTGGGGCGGCCGGTGGAGCCGGAGGTGTAGATGACGTAGGCCAGCGTGTCGGGCCGCACCGCCCGGCGCGCGGGCAGGTAGCCCGTGCCCGCCGCGAGCGCGCCGATATCCACGATCGCCGTCCCGGTAGCGGTCGCGAACGCGTCGGCGGAGGTGGTGAGCACGAACGACGGCGACGCGCTCGTGAGCACGTGGTCGTTGCGTTCGAACGGATGATCCGGGTCGACCGGCACATATCCGGCGCCGGTCTCCAGTACCGCGTAGATCGCGACGACCAGGTCGATCGAGCGTCGCATCGCGACCGCGATCAGGGTTTCCGGGCCCGCGCCGTAGCGCGTCAACGCCCCGGCGAGCGCCGAGACCCGTTCGCGCAGTTCGGCATAGGTCAGCGTGAGCTGACCGAAGGTGACCGCGGGCGCGTCCGGTGTGCGGGCGCACTGTTCCTGGAACAGCGACACCAGGGTGGCGTCCTCGGAGGACCAGTGCACGTCGGTCCGGTTCATCGAGTCGACGACGAACCGCTCGGTGCTCAGCAGCAGGTCGGTCCCGGCCAGATTCCGCTGCGGCGCGAGCACGAATTCGCTCAGCAACATCCGCATCCGGTCGGTCAACGACTGCGCCACCGCCTCGTCCACCGTCTCGTACTGGAAAAGCACCTTGACGTGCAGCTGGGTGTCCAGGTTGATCAGCAGCGTGATCGGGTAGTGGGTGAAGTTGACGGCCTTCAGGTCGACCACCGACATCCCGTCGATGGTGCTGGCCTGTTCGAGTCCCTCGGTGTCGACCGGGTAGGACTCGAACGCGATCATCGTGTCGAACAGGCCGTCGACGCCGATCCCGCGCTGGATGTCGGCCAGACCGATGTAGTGGTGATCGAGCAGCGCGGCCTGTTCGGCCTGCAAGGTGCTCAGCATCTCCCGCACGGTCCAGCGCGGATCGAACCGGACCCGCACCGGAATGGTGTTGACGAACAGGCCGACCATCGAGTCGATCCCGTCCAGCTGCGGCGGGCGTCCCGACACGGCGGCGCCGAAGACCGCCTCGTCGCGATCTGTGCTGCTCGCGATCACCATCGCCCACGCCGCCTGCACGACGGTGTTGATGGTGACCCCGGTGTCGGTGGCGAGCGCGGCCAACGCCGTCGTCTCCTCCGGCGGCAGCGTGAACCCGGTCGTCCCGACGCCGACCACCGGCGCCTGCGGTGCGGGCAGCGCGGGGATCAGCGGTGTCGGCTCGAGTCCGGCCAGCGCGTCGGTCCAGGCGCGCAACGCCGCGTCCTGATCCTGTTTGTGCAGCCAGGCCAGGTAATCGCGGTAGGGCCGCACCCTCGGCAGCAGCGCCGGATCGCCGCGCAGCGCGTACAGCGCGAGCAGATCCTTCATCAGCAGCGGCATCGACCAGCCGTCGAGCAGGATGTGGTGGGTGGTCAGGGTCAGGAAACTGCGCCCCGACACCGTCCGGTGCATGGAGAACCGAACCAGCGGCGCGACCGACGGATCGAATCTGCGCTTCTGATCCGCGGCGAGAACCTCGGGCATCTCCTCGTCCGGCACCCCGTCGAAGGCCTGCCACGGCACGTCGATCGAATCCACCACGAGTCCGACCGGTGTGCCGTCCGACGTGCTGACGAACGCCGTGCGCAGCGTGGCGTGCCGGTCGAGCACGGCCTGGGCGGCGCGTTTCATCCGGTTGATGTAGATGCGGCCGGTCAGTTCGAGGGTGAACTGCATGACGTAGTCGTCGACCGTGGACGCGCTGAGTTCGCTGAGGAACAGCAGTCCGGACTGCAACGGTGACAGCGGCACCACATCGGCCAGACCCGGCCGCTCGTCGCGCCACGTGTCGAGTTCGGCCTGGGTGACCTCGACCAACGGGGTGTCGGACGGGGTGAGACCACCGGCCGAGACTTCCTCGGTGTGCCGGGCGAGCGCGGTCAGCGCGCCGACCCAGTCGTCGGCGAGTTCGCGTACCGAGGGCTCGTCGATCACCTCCGACGCGTAGAGGAAGGTGACATCCATCTGCGGGCCCGCGTCGGTGTCGTTGACGATGGCGTTGATATCGACGACGGCCGCCGCCGACATGCCGTGATCCTGGTCGGGACTGTGCTGGCCGACCTCGCCGGTCGGCATCCAGCCGAGTGCGGTGAGCCCCTCGGGCACACCTCCGGCCGAGACCCGGCCGAGGTAGTTGAAGCTGATCTGGCCGATCCGATCGCTGAGCCGCCCCGCGCTCTCGCGGTTGAGGTGGCGCAGCAGTCCGTAGCCGATGCCCTTGTCCGGCACCCGGAGCAGCTGTTCCTTGACCGCCTTGACCGCGTCGCCGGTGGCCGCGCCGCCGTCGAACATGGTGGCGAGATCCACCGTGCTCAGATCGAGCGACACCGGGTAGATGCTGGTGAACCAGCCGACGGTCCTGGTGAGATCCGCGCCCGGCAGCACCTCCTCCTCGCGGCCGTGGCCCTCCAGTTTGACCAGGGTGCTCGGCGCGTCGATGCCGCGGCGCGCACGCCAGGCCCGCACCGCCATCGCGAGCGCGGCGAGCAGTCCGTCGTTGACCCCGCCGCGGTAGAGCGCGGGGACCTTGGTCAGCACGGCGTCGGCGACATCGACCGGGATCCGGACCTGGACCCGGCGCACCGTCGCCTGGGTGTCGAACGTGGGGTCGAGCATCCGGCTGCCGAGCAGCGGATCCGGCGTGGAGGTCACGTCCTGCCAGAAGTCGATCTCGTCGCGGCGACCGGGCGAGGCGGCGAGTTCGACCAGGCCGTGCGACCAGCGCCGGAACGAGGTGCCGTTGTCCGGCAACACGATCGGCTGCCCGGCCGCGAGCTGCGACCAGGCCGTCGCCAGGTCGGGGATGATGATGCGCCACGAGACGCCGTCGATCGCGTAGTGGTGCGCGGCCACGGCGAGCACATCCCTGGCGTCGGGACGATGCAGCCAGGTGAAGGCCAGCATCCTGGCCTCACCGGGATCGAGCGCGTCGACGGTCTCCTCCATGGCGGAGGCGGCGATGCGCTGGAGTTCGTCCTCGCTCACCCCGGCGGGCACATCGATGCGCCCGACCAGGTCGGCCGGGACGATCGCGCCAGGCGCCAATGTCTCGAATCGCCACTCGCCGTTGATATGACGCACCCGCGAGCGCAGCACGTCGTGGTGGTCGAGCACCGCGGCGATGGTCGTGAGCAGACCGTCGGTGTCGATCTCCTCCGGCAGGCCGAGCACCATGCTCTGGAAGAAACGGCCGAAGGAACCGTGGGCGAGGTAGGCGGACAGCACCGGCGTCAGCGGCACGTCGCCGATACCCGCGCCCGCCAGTTCGTCGAGTACGACCGGCGCGTTGTCGGCGGCGTTCACGGCCACCCTGGCCAGCCCGGCGACGGTGCGCTGCTCGAAGACGTCACGCGGGGAGAAGACGATACCCGCCGCCTTGGCCCGCGACACCAGCTGGATCGACAGGATGCTGTCGCCGCCGAC
This sequence comes from Nocardia sp. NBC_01377, assembly GCF_045040005.1. NCBI lineage: Bacteria > Bacillati > Actinomycetota > Actinomycetes > Mycobacteriales > Nocardiaceae > Nocardia > Nocardia sp. NBC_01377. The sequence goes on along the minus strand of NZ_CP109566.1, from coordinate 8,373,377 downwards.
GGAGAAGAACGAGTCGTCGACGCCGACCTGTTCCAGGCCGAGGACCTGCGCGAACAGTTCGGAGATCCGCGCTTCCACCTCGCCGATCGGCGCGCGCGTCTCGGTGGTGGTGAAGGTCGGCGCGGGCAGCGCGCGACGGTCGAGTTTGCCGTTGGCGGTCAACGGGATCGCGTCGATCACGACGAAAGCCGAAGGCACCATATAGCCGGGCAGCAGCGTGCCCGCGCCCTCGCGCACCGCCTCGGTGTCGAGCGCGGCGCCGGGATCGCCGACCAGGTAGGCGACAATGCGCTGGTCCCCCGGCTTGTCCTCGCGTACCACCACCGCGGCCTGACGCACCCGATCCTGGGCGAGGACCGCGGCCTCGATCTCGCCGAGTTCGATACGGAAACCGCGGACCTTCACCTGATCGTCGGCGCGACCCAGGTATTCCAGGTCACCGTCGGCGTTCCAGCGGGCCATATCGCCCGAGCGATACAGCTGCGAGCCCGGCTCGCCGTACGGGTCGGCCACGAACCGGCCCGCGGACAGCGCGGGCCTGCCGAGGTAACCGCGCGCGAGTTGCGTTCCGGCGACGTAGATCTCGCCGGGCACCCCGGCCGGCACCGGCCGCAGCCTGGTGTCGAGCAGATAGGTGCGCAGGCCGCGGATGGCGCGGCCGATGACGCTGCCGTCCGCGGCGGCCACCGACGCGGCGTCGAGCGCGCGATAGGTGACGTGCACGGTCGTCTCGGTGATGCCGTACATGTTCACCAGGCGCGGCGCGTTGTCCTCGTACCTGGTGTACCAGTCGGCCAGCCTGCGCAATTCGAGCGCCTCACCGCCGAAGACGATGTAGCGCAACGACAGCGGCTCGACATCGGGTCCGGCCACCCGGTCCGCCTCGGCCAGTTGATAGAAGGCCGAGGGGGTCTGGTTGAGCACCGTGACCCGTTCGCGGCGAAGCAGTTCGAGGAACTGCTCGGGCGAACGCGAGACGTGGTAGTCGACGACGACCAGGGTACCGCCGTAGAGCAGCGGACCCCACAGTTCCCACACCGAGAAGTCGAACGCGTAGGAGTGGAACATCGTCCACACGTCGTCGCGGTCGAATCCGAAATCGGGTTCGGTGTTGGCGAACAGTTTCACCACGGTCCGGTGCGGAACCCGCACGCCCTTGGGGCGGCCGGTCGAGCCGGAGGTGTAGATGACGTAGGCGATGCTGTCCGGGGTCAGCGAATGACGGCGTTCGGCGTCGGCGACGGTCGACGCGTCGTAGAAGGACAGGTCGAGCCGGTCGATCTCCAGGATCGGCAGGCCGTCCGGCAGCGCGATCTCGCGATCGGCGTGGGTCAGCACGCAGACCGGGCGCGCGTCGTCGATCATGTAGGCGATGCGGTCGGCCGGATAGGTGGGATCCACCGGGAGGTATCCCGCGCCCGCCTTGACCGTCGCCAGCAGCGCGACGACCAGTTCGAGCGAACGCGGCAGCGCCACCGCGACCAGCGTTTCCGGACCGGCGCCCGCCTCGATCAGCTTGCGGGCCAGGCGATTGGACTGATCGTCGAGATCGGCGTAGTCGACGCGGGCCTGCTCGAAGACCACCGCGGTACGGTCGGAGTTCTTCAGGGCGGCCAGGTCGAACAGGTCGACCAGCGTGGTCTCCAGTCCCACATCCGGACCGGACGAACTCCACTCGCGCAGAACCTGTTCGCGTTCGGTGTCGGTCAGCAGTTCGATATCGCCGACGGGAGTGCGCGGCCGGTCGGCGATCGCGCCGAGCAGACGCTGGAAGCGGTCGGCGAATCCGGCCGCCGTGGCCTGGTCGTACAGATCCGTCGCGTAGGACAGGTGGCACGACAGCACGTCGGCGCCGTCGGCGTCCACGGTCTCGAAGACCGTCAGCGACATATCGAATTTCTCGACGGCGGCGTCGAATTCGACCGTGCCCGCACGCAATCCGGGCAATTCGAAGGATCCGCCCGGCAGGTTCTGGAAGGCCAGGATCACCTGGAACAGCGGCGAACGATTGGTCGAGCGCTCCGGCTCCAGGACGTCGACGAGCCGTTCGAAGGGGATGTCGGCGTGCGCGAGTGCGGCGATATCGGTCTCGCGCTGCCTGGCGACCAGGTCGGCGAAGGTCTCGCCCACCCTGATCTCGCTGCGCAGCACGACGGTGTTGACGAACATGCCGATCAGGTCGTCGATGGCGGCGTCGCCGCGACCGGCGACGGGGGTGCCGATCGCGATGTCCTCCGCACCGGAGATCCTGCCGAGCAGGACCGCGAGGGCGGAATGCACCACCATGAACAACGTCGCGTTCTGCGCGCGTGCCACCTGGGCGAGCGCGGCCCGCACCGGGGCGTCGATCACGAATTCGACCGAAGCGCCACGCTGGCTCGGCACGTTCGGGCGCGGCCGGTCGCCCGCCACCGTGGATTCCTCCGGCAGCCCGGACAGTTCCCGCCGCCAGAAGGCGATCTGTTCGCCCGCGAGCGATTCCGGGTCGTCCTCGGCGCCGAGTACGGCCCGCTGCCAGATGCTGAAATCGGCGTACTGCACCGGAAGCGGGTTCCACGCCGGTGCGGCGCCCGCGGCCCGCGCGGCATAGGCGGTCATCACGTCGCGGGTCAGCGGGCCCATCGACCAGCCGTCACCGGCGATGTGATGGACGACGAAGACCACGACGTGATCGTCGAGCGCCGCGTTCACCCGGAACAGGGCCACCCGCAACGGGATCTCGGCGGACACGTCGAATCCCGCGCCGATCACCTCCGCGACTCGGCCGAACAGTTCGGATTCGCTCACCATGACCGGATCCACCCGTGGCACCGACTGCGCGGCGGGCATGATCACCTGCACCGGACCATCGGCGGTCTGGGGGTAGCTGGTCCGCAGGATCTCGTGCCTGGCGACCACATCGGCCACAGCCTGGCGCAGGGCGTCCAGGTCGAGGACACCGGTCAGCCGCACGGCGACCGGGATGTTGTAGGTCGCCGACGCCGTGTCGAACTGGTTCAGGAACCACATGCGCTGCTGCGCGAGCGACAGCGGCACCTTGCCCGGCCTCGGCTTGGCGACCAGCTTCGGCCGCGCCGAGGCGGCCAGCGTCGCGACCCGCGCGGCCAGAGCCTCCACCGTCGGGGCCTCGAACACCAGCCGGACCGGCACCGCGACGTCGAGCGCGGCGCTCAGGCGAGCCGTCACGCGGGTGGCGATGAGCGAATTGCCGCCGAGGGCGAAGAAATCGTCGTCGACGCCGACCTGATCCAGTCCGAGCACCTCGGCGTAGACCTCGGTCACCGCCTGCTCCGCTTCGGTCGCGGGCGCGCGGAAGGTCATGGTCTCGAAAACCGGTTCGGGCAGCGCCCTTCGGTCCAGTTTGCCGACCGGGGTCAGCGGGATCGTGTCGAGCACCATGATCGAGGTCGGCACCATATGCGCGGGCATCCGCTGCTGGGCGTAGGCGGTCAGCGCCGCGATATCGACCAATCGTCCCGGCGCGGCGTGCACGTAGGACACGAGCGCGGTCGCCCCGCTGGCCAGTTTGCGGCCGAGGGTCACCGCGAAATCGATGGTGTCGTGATCGGCGAGCACGGCGTCGATCTCGCCCAGTTCGATGCGGAAACCGCGCACCTTCACCTGGAAGTCGTTGCGTCCGACGAATTCGATCTCGCCGCCGGGAGTCCAGCGGACGACGTCGCCGGTGCGGTACATCCGGCCACCGCGCAGCCACGGACCGGCCACGAAACGCCCCGCCGTCAGGCTGGGACGCCGGTGGTAGCCGTTGGCCACCTGGTCACCGGCGATGTACAGCTCGCCGGACACTCCGACCGGCACCGGCCGCAGGCGCTCGTCGAGCACCCATTCGGTGACGCCGCGAATCGGCGCGCCGATCGTCACCGCAATGCCGGGGGCCAGCGGTTCGCTGAAGTTGACGATGATGGTGGTCTCGGTCGGACCGTAGGCGTTGTGGAACTGCCTGCCGTCGACGGCCCAGCGGCGCACCAGATCCGGGGACCAGGTCTCGCCACCGGTGAAGACCGCGCGCAGGTCGGTGAGCCCGCTCGGGTCGAGAGAGGCCAGCGCGGCGGCGGTGATGAACATGTGGGTGACCCGCTCGGACCGCAGCAGATCGGTCAGGTCCGCACCGCCGTAGACGTCGGTCGGGACGACGACCATGGTGGCGGCCGCGCCGGTGGCGAGCAGCAGTTCCAGTACCGCGCCGTCGAAACTCGGCGTCGCGAAATGCAGTGTGCGCGAATCCTGGTCGACCGCGAAACGCTCACGCTGTTCGGCGTTGTAGCCCGCGAGACCGGCGTGGGTCACCGCGACGCCCTTGGGCACACCGGTGGAACCGGAGGTGTAGACCATGTAGGCCACGTTCGACGCGCGGATCGGGCGGATCCGGTTGGCGTCGCCGATGGGAGCGCCGCTGCGGCGCTGGATGGCGATGTCGAAATCCTGGTCGTCGAGGATCAGCCAGTCGATGTCGTCGCCGAAATCGGGGCGGACCTCCTGGACCGTCAGGCCCAGGATCGCACCGGAGTCGGCGAGCATGTGCGCGACCCGCTCCGGCGGATAGTTCGGGTCGACCGGGACGAAACCGGCACCGGTTTTCGCCACCGCCCAGAACGACAGCACCGATTCCAGCGATCGCGGGATGCCGATCGCGACCAGATCCCCCGGGCCGATACCCCGTTCGATCATCTCGCGCGCCAGACGTGAAGAGCGCGCGTCCAATTCGCGATAGGTGAGCGTGCGCGCGCCGTCCCGGATCGCCGCGCCGTCCGGACTGCGGACGGCGGCCGCGGCCAGGATGTCGGGCAGCATTCCGGTTTCGGTGCTGGTCGGACCGCTCATCCGGCCGAGCCGGTCGAGTTCGGTATCCGACAGCAGGCGCAGATCACCGACGGCGGTCCGCGGGCTCGCCACGATCTCACGCAGCAGCCGCACGAAACGCTCGGCGAAACCGCGCACCGTCGCGGCGTCGAAGATGTCACGGGCGTAGGTCAGTTCGCCTGCCATGCCGTCGGAACCGCTGTCGCCGCCGGAACCCTCGACCACCGTCAGCTGCATGTCGAAACGTTCGATATCGACGGGCGCGTCCAGGCCGCGCACGCTCAGGCCGGGCAGCTGGAAATCACCGGCGGGCAGGTTCACGAAGGACAGCGCCACCTGGAACAGCGGAGTCCGGCCGGTCGAACGCGACGGGGCGAGGACCTCGACCAGCTGCTCGAACGGGATATCGGCGTTCGCGAAGGCCGCGAGATCGTCCTCGCGCTGCCTGGCGAGCAGGGCGGTGAACGGTTCGCCGGGATCGAGGGCGGTGCGAAGCACCACCGTGTTGACGAACATGCCGATGACATCGTCGAGTTCGGCCGCGCCGCGACCGGCGATCGGGGTGCCGACGGCGACGTCGTTGGTTCCCGCCATGCGCGCCAGCGCCACGGCGAGCACGGCGTGCACGACCATGAACACCGTCGCGTTCGCCGAACGCGCCAGATCCCGCAGGCCGCGGTGGGTTTCGGCGTCGACCCGGAAACTCACCGCGCCGCCCTGGTAGGACTGGACGACCGGTCGCGGCCGGTCCAGCGGCAGCGTCGATTCCTCCGGCAGACCCGCGAGTGTGGTCTTCCAGAATTCGATCTGCTTGGCGGCCAACGAATCCGGGTCGTCGACCGCGCCGAGCAGACCGCGCTGCCACAGCGTGTAGTCGGCGTACTGCACGGGCAGCGGCGCCCAATTCGGCGGCACGCCCTGCGACCGGGCGGCGTAGGCGGCCATCACGTCGCGGGTCAGCGCGCCGAGCGACCAGCCGTCGGCGGCGATGTGGTGCACCACGACGAGCAGGACGTGCTCGTCGGGTGTGCCGTCGACCTGGAACAGCGCCATCCGCAGCGGGATATCGGTGGAGACGTCGAATCCGGCGCCCGCGATCTCGGCGACGCGCTCGTAGAGCCGGTCCTCGTCGACGACGATCGGCTCGACCAGCGGCGCGGCCCGCGCGGGCGACAGGATCTCCTGCCAGGGCCCCTGGTCGCTCTGCGGGTAGCGGGTCCGCAACGTCTCGTGCCTGGTGACGATGTCGGCGGCCGCGGCGCGCAACGCGGCGACGTCGAGTGTTCCGGTCAGCTGCACCGCGACCGGCAGGTTGTAGGCCGCGGCGGTGGTGTCGAACTGGTTGAGGAACCACATGCGCTGCTGTGCCAGCGACAGCGGCACCCGGTCCGGGCGCGGTCCCGCCACCAGGGCTGGACGGCCGCCCTCGGTGAGTTCCACCCGGTTCGCCAGCCCGGCGACGGTGGAGTGCTCGAAGATCAGCCGGACCGGGACGCGGGTGTCGAGCGCGTCGCCGAGCCGCGCGGCGACCCTGGTCGCACTCAGCGAGTTGCCGCCGAGTTCGAAGAAATCGTCGTCGCGGCCGACGCGTTCGACGCCGAGCACCTCGGCGTAGACCTGCGCGACCGCTTCCTCGATGGTGGTGGTCGGCGCGGCGAAGGCCTTCGCCTCGAACTGCGGGGCGGGCAGCGCCTTGCGATCCAGTTTGCCGGAGGTGTTGAGCGGGAAGGCGTCCAGTACCAGCACCGTCGCGGGCACCATGTAGGCGGGCAGGACGGCGGCGATCTCGGCACGCAGGCCGACGGGGTCGGGGTCGTGTCCCGGGGCGGGGACCACGTAACCGACGAGCTGATCACCGGTCGGCCCGCTCGCGACGACGGCGACGGCCTGGCTCACCGATTCCGACGCGAGCAGCGCGGTCTCGATTTCACCGAGTTCGATGCGCTGGCCACGGAATTTCACCTGGAAGTCGGTGCGGCCCAGGTAGTCCAGCACGGACCTGCCGTCCTCGGCGAGGCGCCAGACGACGAGGTCGCCGGTCCGGTACATGCGCTCGCCGAAGCCGAAGGGGTTGGCGACGAACCGGTCCGAGGTCAGGTCGGGACGACGGACATAGCCGCGCGCCAACTGGTCACCGGCCAGGTACAGCTCGCCTACGACGCCCGCGGGCACCACGCGCAGACTCGAATCCAGGACGTAGACCTGGGTGTTCCACTGCGGAAGGCCGATGGGCACCGACGTGTCGGCCGTCGCGTCGGCCTGCCAGTAGGTGACCGAGACCGCGGCCTCGGTGGGTCCGTACAGATTGTGCAGGGCGGCGTCGGACACGGCGGCGAAGGCGGCCACCGTCTCCGGCGGCAGGGCCTCGCCGATCGCGAAGACGTGCCGCAGCGAGGTCAGCAGTTCGGGCCTGGCGTGCGCGGCGAACACCGACAGCATCGACGGCACGAAATCGGTCACCGTGACCTGTTGGGCGGCGATGATCTCCGCGACGTACTCGGGATCGCGGTGACCGTCGGGGGTGGCGACGACGAGTTTCGCGCCCGCCCGCAGCGGCATGAAGTAGCCCCACAGCGACACGTCGAAAGTGGTCGCGGTCTTCTGGAGGTACACATCTCCCGGGCCGAGCGGATATTCGTCCAGCATCCACGCGATCTGATTGTGGATCGCGCCGTGCGATACCGCGACGCCCTTCGGCCTGCCCGTCGAGCCCGAGGTGAAGATCACGTAGGCCGGATGGTGCGTCAGCACCTGACGCGAGAGTTCGGCGATACGCACCGGGCGGTCGTCGAACCCGGACAGATCGACATCGTCGATCAACACCGTCCGCGCGCTCTGCGGCACCGAGGCGGCGTCGGCCACCGTGCTCAGGACGCACACCGGCTGCGCGGTATCGAGGATATGGCCGATCCGCTCGGCCGGATGATCCGGATCGAGCGGCACGTAGGCGCCACCCGCGGTGACGATCGCGTACATGCCGACCACGAGATCGATCGAACGCCGAATCGCGAGACCGACCAGCGACTCCGAGCCGACGCCCTGCGAGATCAGCAGGCGCGCAAGGCTGTTGACCCGCGCGTCGAATTCGCGGTAGGTCAGTTCGACGCCCCCGTAGGCGATCGCGACCGCGCCGGAATTCGCGGCCACCGTCCGGTGATAGGTGTCGAGCAGCAGTTCCGAGCGAACCCGGTGCCGAGTGTCGTTGCGGTCGAGCAGGATACGGTCGCGCTCGACGGGCGCGAGCAGTTCGATGGCGCCGACCTGGCGTTCGGGATCGGCGACGACCGCGGTGAGCACCCGGATCAGCCGCTCGGCGAACTGCGCGACCGAGGGTTCGTCGAAAAGATCTGTCGCATAGGTGAACAGCGCGGACAGACCGGCCGGGACACCGCCCTCGGTCTTCGGCTCCAGGGTCAGCTGGAGATCGAATTTCGCCACCGCGCCGTCGAGTTCGACGACCTGGGCGGAAAGTCCGGGCAGTTCCAGGGTCGCGCTGTCCATGTTCTGGAAGAACAGGGCGACCTGGAACAGCGGGTGATGCGATTGCGAGCGCACCGGGTCGAGCACCTCGACCAGACGCTCGAACGGCAACTCGGCGTGGGAGAACCCGCTGAGATCGGTATCCCTGGTCGCGTGCAGCAGATCGAGGAACGACACGCCCCGGTCGACGCGCGTGCGCAGCACCAGGGTGTTGACGAACATGCCGATCAGGTCGTCGAGCAGGCGCTCACCGCGACCTTCCACCGGGGTGCCGATGGTGACGTCTTCGGTATTGGCCAGGCGGGCCAGCAGTACGGCCAGCGCCGTGTGCACCACCATGAACAGCGAGGCGCCGCTGTCCTGGGCCAGCTCGTTCAACTCGGCGTGGACGCGCGCCGGGATCTCGAAGGCGTAGGTCGCGCCGCGCCCGGACGCCACCGCGGGCCTCGGCCGGTCGGTCGGCAGTTCCAGCCGGTCGGGGATACCGGCGAGGGCGGTCCGCCAGTACTCGACCTGCGCGGCGGCCACGGACGCCGGATCGCGTTCGTCACCGAGGACGCGGCGTTGCCACAGCGTGTAGTCGGCGTACTGCACGGGCAGCGGCATCCAGCGGGGTTCCGCGCCCGCGGCACGCGCCATGTAGGCGGCCATCAGATCCCGCACCATGGGCGCGATCGACGCGCCGTCGGCGGCGATGTGATGCACCACGACCGCGACGACGTAATCCCCGGACCCCAGCGACGCCAGACCGATGCGCAGCGGCACTTCGGTGGCGACGTCGAATCCGGTCAGCGCCGAACGCAGCAGCCAATCGCGCAACTCCGACTCCGACACCCGCTGCGGCGTCAGATCGGGCAGCGCCTCGGCGACCGGCAGGATGGACTGGTAGCCGGTGCCGTCGACGGCCGGATAGACCGTGCGCAGTGATTCGTGCCGTCGGATGAGATCGGCGACCGCGGTCTGGAGCGCGGCGACGTCCAGCGCGCCGGACAGCCGGATCGCGAACGGGATGTTGTTGGCGGCCGATTCCGGATCGAAGCGGTTCAGGAACCACATCCGCTGCTGGGCCAGCGAGAGCGGAATCCGCTCGGGCCGCTCGGCCACCTCGAGCGCGGGACGTCGCCCGGATCCCTCGTAGTCGCTCAGTCGCTGCGCGAGCGCGGCCACCGAGGAGGCTTCGAAGAGCAGTCGCGCGGGGATCTGCGAGTCCAGGGCCGCACCGAGCCGCGCGATGGCGCGGGTGGCGATCAGGGAGTTGCCACCGAGGGCGAAGAAATCGTCGTCGGCGCCGATCTCGCGGTCGATGTCGAGCAATTCGGCGAAGACGGCGGCGACCGTGATCTCGGTTCGGCCGGTCGGCGTGCGGAATTCCTTGGCGCGCAACAGAGGTTCGGGCAGCGCGGCCCGATCCAGTTTGCCCGACGGGGTCAGCGGGATGGTGTCGAGCACCATGACGGTGGTCGGCACCATGTGCGCGGGCAGGCTGCGTTCGGCGTAGGCGGTCAGCGCGTCGACGTCCACCCTCGCCCCGCCGGCGGCACGGACGTAGGAGACGAGAATCGTTGCGCCGGTGTCGAGGGTGTGCCCGATGGTCGCGGCGAAATCGACCGTGTCGTGTTCGGCAAGCACCGCGTCGATCTCGCCCAGCTCGATCCGGAAACCACGGACCTTCACCTGGAAATCGTTGCGGCCCAGGTGTTCCAGCTCGCCCGCTGGGGTGAAGCGCACCAGGTCGCCGGTGCGGTACAGCCGGGAACCGTTCGGGTCGAACGGATTCGCGACGAACCGGGCGGCGGTCAGCGACGCGCGGCGGTGATAGCCGCGCGCGAGCTGCGCGCCCGCGATGTACAGCTCACCGGTGACCCCGGTCGGCACCCGCGCCAAGCGGTCGTCGAGCACGTATTCGGTGGTCCCGCGGATCGGGCCGCCGATGGAGAGCAGGTCGCCGGGCAGCAGCGCCGGGCTGATGTTGACCACCATCGAGGTCTCGGTCGGACCATACACATTGAGGAAGTCGCGCGTCGCGCCACCCGCGACTGGCTGGGCCCAGCGACGCAGCAGATCGGGCGAGCATGCCTCGCCGCCGACGGCGACCACCCGGAGGTCGTCGAGTCCGGTCGGATCGATCGAGGCGAGGGCGGCGGGGGTGATGAAGGCGTGGCTGACCCGTTCACGGCGCAGCAGTGCCGCGAGTTCGGCGCCGCCGTACACCGTCGGCGCGACGACCACCATGGTCGCGCCCGCGCCGACCGCGAGCAGCAGTTCCAGCACCGACGCGTCGAAGGACGGCGAGGCGAAATGCAGGGTGCGTGATTCGCCGGTCACCCGGAGCCGATCGCGCTGTTCGTCGCTGAAATTCGACAGCCCGGTATGGGTGACGACCACGCCCTTGGGCAATCCGGTCGACCCCGAGGTGTAGATGACATAGGCCGGGTGTTCGGCGCGCAGCGGCCGCACGCGATCGGCATAGGTGACCTGCTCCGACGACTGCCGGGCGAGTTCATCGGCGAGTCCGTCCATGACCAGCCAGCGCACCCGGTCCGGCAATCCGGCGGCGACCGAGGCGACCGTCACTCCGAGTGTCGCGCCGGAGTCGGTGACCATGTGTTCGATGCGATCGGCCGGGTAGTTCGGGTCGACCGGGACGAAACCCGCGCCGGTCTTGGCCACCGCCCACACCGCGAGCACCGATTCCAGCGACCGCGGCACCCCCACCGCGACCAGATCTTCCGGACCGATCCCCTGCGCGATCAGCAGGCGAGCCAGCCGGGTGGAACGTTCGTCGAGTTCGGCGTAGGTCAGTTCGGCGAGCGTCGACTCGGCGTCGGCGAACCGCACCGCGACACGGCCCGGATCGGCCTCGACCGCGCCGACCAGCAGCTGCGGCAGCGTTTTGACGCGCGCCCGTGGAGTCCGGGTGGGGCGCGTCCGGGTGGGGCGCGTCATGCCTGCACCCGGCCCCATGTCGCGTACCGGCGACCCAAGTCCACCCGAATCATCTAGCAGCTCACCCAATCCATCTATCCACGCTCGGTCGTGCGCTCCCCTTTGCCCACTTCGTGTGCATCGTAGAGATAAGCAACGATCGTTACCAGACACGTCACGCAGCCCGAGGGGCCGCGCTGAACAAGTGTTCGAGGTTACGCGGGGGCTCCAACAGCGGCAACAATGGGCGACCTACGGCCATGGACAACCACTGCCCCGTGGCATCGATCGGCGACAACCGACGCGGCCTCCAGTACCTCACAGTGCCGAGCATCACATCTTGAACGAGGGTGCCATGAACAAAACGGAGGGCGCCCCTTGATCCAAGAGAGACGGAATGCGACACCGATCGGTCTAGCGAACCGAGCGATTCTCCAACCACGACTCGCGCCGGACGAGCGCGGCGAAGTCGGACGCGAAGCGGATGCAGGCTCCAGCGGCTACCCAGGAAGTTCCGCGCCGGGTCCGAATCATTCTTGTACAGAACATATTCCGCAGATATAACGGTTTGTCCGATTGGCTGCCCATCCGCGGTGACCTGTAGTGTCGCCCGTCATGGCCGAGCAGCGCTCCAGCCCGCACGACACGTACTTCCGAAACGTCATGGCGCGCCGAGACAACGCCGCCTCCGAACTACGCGTGGTCCTCCCCGAGGCGATTATCGCCCGCGTCGACTGGGCCGAACTGCAATTACAACCGGGCAGTTTCGTCCACCCCGATCTGACCAGCCGCTACAGCGATCTACTGTTCCGCACCCGTCTCGACGGCCACCCCGCCTTCATCTACGTCCTGATTGAACATCAGTCCAGCAGTGATCGGTTCATGGCCTTCCGGATGCTCGAATACATGGTTGCCATCTGGCGGCGACATCTGGCCGACAACCGTCATGACCGCAAACATCGATCCCCCGGTGCCACCAAAGCCACCACCTTGCCCGCGGTCATCCCGTTGGTCGTGCACAACACCGCCGATGGCAATGCCTGGTCCGCCCCCACCGAACTGGCCGAGCTGCTCGATCTCGACCCCGAAGCCCGCGACGCTCTCGATCCGTATCTGCCCCGGCTGCGATTCCTGCTCGACGATATCGCCGCCCTCGACCCCGCCGCCCTACGTCAACGCGACCTGACCGCAGCGACGAGGGTGTTGCTGGTCCTGCAACGAATCGCGCCCAGGAATGCGGCGCTGGGACACGATATGCTGGACTGGCTCGAAGACCTGCGCGAACTGGAGTCCGGCCCGGACCCCCTCGGCGACTACCTCGCCATCCTGACCTACATCATGGCGGTCGGCGAAACCACCGAGGCCGACCTCGCCACGGTATTCGAGCGGCTCGGCCCGCGAGCGAAGGAGGCGATCGTGACCACGGCAGAAATCATCGAAGCACGCGGAGAAGCACGCGGAGAAGCACGCGGAGAAGCACGCGGAGAGGCGCGCGGCGAAGCACGCGGCCGGAAAGCGGCCCTGATCGAGCTCATGACCGCGAAATTCGGTACGCCGCCAGCCGCCGCCATCCACCGCGTCCGATCAGCAGAACCCGCCCAGATCCGCGCCTGGACGACCCGGATACTCACCGCGACCAACCTCGACGACATGTTCACCTGAACCCACCTGAACAGCCCTGCTCGGGCGAACTCGAGTAAAGCCCGTCCGTGTCGGTCGGCTCACATCCGAGGAAGCCGCGGCGCGAGGCATCGGTTGTCGGCCCGCAACGCTGAAATCGCGGTGGCGACCCGCGCTCACCGATGTGCGGTGAGCGCGGTCCGCGCGGCCGGTACCGGGTTACCGACTAGCGCGGCACCGCGATCGCGAGGAGATCAGCCAAGGCGAGTACTTCGATCGCACCGGTGGAACTCGCGGGACCCGGATCACCTTCCAGGACCACGACTTTCAGGTCCTCCAGTTCCGAGACCGCGACGGCGGCGAACGAGGCGGCGTCGGTGAACAGGTGGGTGACCCATTCGTCGGCGAGGAAGCCGGTCGGGTCGCCCGCGTCGTCACCGATGACGATCGACGCGCCGTTCGTGCCCGCGGCGACCGTCTCGATCAGCGCGGACAGCGATTCCGGGCGACCGTGAGCGAAGACACGCGATTCGAAGGTCATCTCGGTGCGGGCCGCGATCCTGGCCGCCGCGGCGGCCAGCTCGTCGTAGGTCAGGGCGACGGCGCCGCCCGACCAGAGGGCCGGATCGCCGCCGCGCAGGGTGCGCACCCGGTTCGCGTAGGTCACCGGGCGCGCCGATTGCGCGGCGATCCGCGTGGCGACCGCGGGATCGTCGAGTGCGATCCAGTCCACGGTGGCGTCGCGGGTGTCCGCGACCGACCCGATGCCGACCGTGACCGCACCCGGCAGGACGTCATCCCGGTACGCGGTCGGGGCCAGCGCGGCTCCGGCCTTGAGCACCGCCCAGCGCGCCACCACCGCGTCCACGCCTCGGCCGAGCCGCACCGCGACGCCGTCGCAGGGACCGCAGCCGCGCTCGATCAGCACCCGCGCCAGACGCGAGGATCGCGCGTCGAGTTCCTGGTAGGACACCGCCCGCTCGCCCCACACGACGGCGGGCCCATCCGGATCGTCCTCGACCGCGGCCGACAGCGACTGGGTCAGTGCCGCGCCCGCCGTCGCCGCCGCGTTCTCGCCCGGATCGGCGCTCCCGCCGACGAGCACACGGTCGCGTTCCTCGGCATCGAGGATGTCGATATCGCCGACGACGACCGAGGGGTCGGCCGCGACGGCGGTGACGATGCGCTCGAAACGGCGACCGAACGCCCGCGCGGTGGATTCGTCGAAGATGTCGGTGGCGTAGCTGAAGACCACGCTCAGTTCGCCGGTCGTGCCGTCCGCGGCGCGGCGCGGGTCGACGATGACCTGGAGGTCGAATTTGGCGGCGACGGCGCCCGCGTCCAGGCCGGTGATCGTCAGGCCGGGTAGTTCCAGCGACGGCGGCTCGGTGCTCTCGAACGACAGCACCACCTGGAACAGCGGATTGTGCGCGCTCGAACGTCCCGGCGCGACGACCTCGACCACCCGCTCGAACGGCACGTCGGCATTGCCGAACGCCGAAAGGTCGGTTTCCCGCGCCCGGTCGACCAGGGCGCCGAAGGTGGCGCCGGAATCGACGGGGATACGCAGCGCGAGGGTGTTGACGAACATGCCGACCAGATCGTCGAGCGCGCGTTCACCGCGGCCCGCGAGGGCGGTGCCGATGGCGATATCCGAACTTCCCGACATCCGCGCGAGCAGTACCGCGAGCGCGGCGTGCACCACCATGAACAGGGTCGAATTGTGTTCGCGGGCGATTCTCGTCAGATTCTCGTTGACCTCGGCGGGCAGCACGATCCCGGTCGCCGCCCCGCGCATGGACGGCACCTGCGGGCGCGGGCGGTCGAGCGGCAGCGCCAATTCCCCGGACAGTCCGGCGAGCTGACCGCGCCAGTACGCCAATTGCGTGGCGGCCACGGAGTTCTCGTCGGAATCCTCGCCGATCGCGGCACGCTGCCACAACGCGAAATCCGCGTACTGCAGTTCCAGCGGCACCCAGGACGGCGAACGTCCTTCCACCCGTGCGACATACGCGGTGGCGAGATCGCGGGCCAGCGGCGTCATCGACACACCGTCGGCCGCGATGTGGTGCACCACGACGACGAGCAGATGATCCTCGGCCGCGGCTTCACCGACCAGCAGCACCGCGCGCAGCGGAACCTTCGCGGTCACGTCGAAGCCGACCGCCATCAATTCGCCGACGCGGCGCATCGGATCGTCGTTCGTCTCGACCTCGAGCCCGCCGGGCAGTGCCTCGGCCACGGTCAGGATCTCCTGGTACGGCAGGCCGCCGGTGCCCTCGGCCGGGTAGCGGGTGCGCAACGCCTCGTGCCGTTCGAGCACATCGGCGACGGCGTAGCGCAGCGCGGACACGTCGAGTGCGCCGCTGAGCCGGATGGCGAGCGGAATGTTGTAGGCGGGCGACGCCGGATCGAGCTGATTGAGCACCCACATCCGTTGCTGCACCAGCGACAGCGGCACCTGATCGGGCCGTTCACCCCTGGTCAGCGGCGGACGGGCGGGACCGTCGCCCGCGCCGGGCACGATCCGGGCGGCCAGCGCCGCGACGGTGGAGGCCTCGAACAGTTCGCGCACCGCGAGTTTCGCGTCCAGCGCCGCGTTGACGCGGGCCACCGCGCGCGTGGCGAGCAGCGAATTACCGCCGAGCGCGAAGAAATCGTCGTCGAGTCCGACCTCGACACCGCCGAGCAGTCCCGAGAACACCTCGGCCACAGCCTGTTCCAGCGGCGAGGACGGGGCGCGGTAGGTCGCGTCGCTGACGAATTCCGGAGCGGGCAGCGCCTTGCGATCCAGTTTGCCGTTGGGGGTCAGCGGCAGCGCGTCCAGGACGACGACGGCGTCGGGCACCATGTAGCCGGTCAGGAATTCCGCGACGGCGCTGCGCAATTCGACAGCATCGAGCCGCGCGCCGGTATCGGGGACCGCGTAGGCGATGAGCCGGTCGCCCGCGTGCTCGTCGGCGCCGATGAGCACGACGGCCTGACTGACGCCCGCGCAGCGCAGCAGCGCGGATTCGATCTCGCCGAGTTCGATACGGAAACCGCGCAATTGGACCTGCTGATCGCTGCGACCCGCGTATTCGAGATTCGCCTCACCGCCGAGTCCGACCCAGCGACCGACGTCACCGGTGCGGTACATCCGGGTTCCGGGCGCGCCGAACGGGTTGGCGACGAATCGGGTCGCGGTGAGTCCCGGCCTGCCCAGGTAGCCGCGCGAGAGCTGACGCCCCGCGACATTGATCTCCCCGGCCACCCCGACCGGCGCGGGATGCAAGCGCTCGTCGATGACGTAGGCGTCCAGGCCCGGCAGCGCCCGGCCGATGACGCTGGCCGGATTCTCCACCTTCTGTTCGTCGAGCGACAGGAACGACACGTGCACCGTGGTCTCGGTGATGCCGTACATGTTGACCAGCCACGGCGCGTCCACCGCGTGCCGGTCGTACCAGCGCCGCAGTTGACGCAGGTCGAGCGCCTCGCCGCCGAACACCACGTAGCGCAGCGCGAATTTGCCCTGGCCGGTGGCGTGCGCGGCGCGGTCGGCCTCGGCCAGCTGGTAGAACGCCGACGGCGTCTGGTTCAACACCGTGACCTGTTCGCGAATCAGCAACTCGCGGAACAGTTCCGGCGACCGCGAGGTCAGGTAGTCGACCACGACGACGGTGCCGCCGTTGGCCAGCGCGCACCACAGTTCCCAGACCGAGAAGTCGAACGCGAAGGAGTGGAACAGCGTCCACACGTCGGTCTCGTCGAATTCGAACCGCGACTGGGTATTCGCGAACAATTCGACGACATTGCGATGGGCCACCCCGACGCCCTTGGGCACGCCGGTGGAACCGGAGGTGTAGATGACGTAGGCGAGATTGTCCGGGCGCAACGGCGCGCGTCGGTCCGCGTCGGTGATGGGGGCGTCGGCGAAGAGCGCGGTCTCCTCCAGCAGCACGACCGGACGGCCGGTGTCGGGCACCGCGTCGCGCTCCCCCGCCGTCACCAGAACGCAGGCGGGAGCGGCGTCGGAAAGCATGAATTCCAGCCGCTGGGCCGGATAGGCGGTATCGATGGGCAGGTATCCCGCGCCGGAGAGCAGCACTCCCAGCAGGGCGACGGGCAGATCCTCGGTACGAGCGACCGCGACGGCCACCAGTTTCTCCGGGCCCGCGCCACCGGCGATCAGGGCGCGAGCGACCCGATTGGCCCGGCGCTGGAGTTCGGCGAAACTCAACGCGGTGTCCCCGAAGCGGATCGCCGTCGCGTTCGGACGCAGCCTGGCTTGCACGGCCACCAGATCGACCAGGGTCACCTCGGGGATGGTCGCGCCGGGCGTATTCCATTCGCGCAGTACGAGTTCGCGCTCGCCCGGGGCGAGCAGATCGATATCGCCGACGATCGCCGCGGAATCGGCGACCAGCGAGGACAGCACCAGAGCGAACCGGTCCGCGAAATCCCGCACCGTCGGTTCGTCGAACAGGTCGGTGGCATAGGTGTAGGCGATGGAGACGCCCTCGGCCCTGCCGTCGGGCCCGATGTTCTCGACCAGTTCCAATTGCAGGTCGAATTTCGCGAGCGGCACCGTCATCTCGACGCCCGTCGCGATCAATTCGGGCAGTTCCAGCGAGGTGGGCGCGAGGTTCTGGAGCACGAGCAGCACCTGGAACAACGGATGACGCGCGGTCGAACGGACCGGGTCGAGCAGTTCGACGAGCCGCTCGAACGGCACGTCGGCGTTGCCGAAGGCCTCCACGTCGCTGCCGCGGACCCGGCCGAGCAGTTCCTCGAACGTGACACCGGGATCTACTTCGGTGCGCAGCACGAGGGTGTTGACGAACATGCCGATCAGATCGTCGAGCGCCGCCTCGCCGCGACCGGCCACCGGGGTGCCGATGGCGATATCCCTGGTGCCCGACAGCCGGGCCAGCAGCACCGCGAGCGCGGCGTGCGCGACCATGAACAGCGTCGAATTGTGTCGCTTGGCCACCGCGCGCAACGCGGTGTGCAATCCGGCGTCGAGATTCGCGCGCAGCGTCGCGCCCTCGTTGCTGGCGACGGCGGGACGCGGACGGTCGGCGGGCAGGTTCAATTGTTCCGGGAGACCGGCCAATTCGCGCTTCCAGAAGCCGATCTGACGACTCAGCAGCGAATCCGGGTCGTCCTCACCGCCGAGGGTCTCGCGCTGCCAGATCGCGAAATCGGCGTACTGCACCTCGAGCGCGGGCCAGATCGGCGCCGCGCCGGAGACCCGATCGGCGTAGGCGGTCATCAGGTCCCGGGTCAGCGGGCCCATCGAGAAGCCGTCACCGGCGATGTGGTGCACCACGCTGACCAGGATGTGCTCGGTCGCGCCGATACTCATCAGGCGCAGCCGGATCGGCGGCGCGGCGGTCACGTCGAAACCGGCCATCACCGTCTCTCCGACGAACTGGGGTACCCGCTCCTCGCTGCCCTCGATCACCAGCAGTTCCGGCACCGCGTCGGCGTCGTCGATCGAGAGCACCCGCTGCACGCCGATACCGTCGACTTCGGGGTAGACGGTGCGCAAAACCTCGTGACGCTCGATCAGATCGCCCACCGCGGCACGCAGCGCCGCGACGTCGAGCCTGCCGGACAGGCGCACCGCCATCGGAATGTTGTTGACCGCGCTCGCCGGATCGAAGCGGTTGAGGAACCACATCCGCTGCTGGGCGTAGGACAGCGGCACCCGCTCCGGACGTTCCACCGGATGCAGCGCCCGGCCCGCGGGGGTGTTCGCCTGCTGCTCGACGCGTTCGGCCAGTGCCGTCACGGTGGTCGCCTCGAACAGCAACTGCACCGGAACCCGCACGTCGAGCGCGGAACCGATCCGGGCCGCCGCCTGCGCGGCGAGCAGCGAATTGCCGCCGAGTTCGAAGAAGTCGTCGTCGGCGCCCACCTCCGCGTCCTCGACACCGGCGAGCAGCAGCGCGCCGAAGATCTCGGCGATGGTGCGCTCGGTCGGTGTGGTCGGCGCCCGGAATTCGCGCACGGCGAACACCGGCTCGGGTAGCGCGGCGCGATCGAGTTTGCCCACCGCGTTGAGCGGGATCTGCTCCAGCACCACGATCGCGGCCGGAATCATGTACGCGGGAAGCGATTCCGCGAGATGCGCGGTGAGCGCGGCGGTGTCGACGGCGGCGTGCTCGTGCGGTCGGACTTCGTGCGGCAAGACGTAGGCCACCAGCGCCGTCTGGCCCGAGGGCAGCGTCTTGCCGAGCGTCGCCGCGTAGTCGACGGTCGGATGAGCGGTCAGCGCGTTGTCGATCTCGCCGAGTTCGATACGGAAACCGCGGACCTTGACCTGGAAGTCGACCCGGCCCAGATATTCGATGGCGCCGCCGTCCTCGGCGCGGCGCACCAGGTCGCCGGTGCGGTACAGCCTGGCCCCCGCGTTCTCGGTTTCCGCGCCGAACGGACTCGCCACGAAACGTTCGGCGGTGAGACCGGGACGGCCGAGGTAGCCCTGCGCGAGCGCGGGACCGGACAGGTAGAGCTCGCCGATGACACCCGCCGGAACCGGCCGCAACCTCGGATCGAGGACGAACGCGCCGACGCCGGGAATGGCGGTGCCGATGGTGACCGGTTCGTCGGCCCGCATCGGCGCGGAACTCGTCGCGAGGATGGTGGCCTCGGTCGGGCCGTAACCGTTGTAGAACTCGCGGGTGCCGTCGGCCCAGCGGCCGACCAGTTCCGGACCGAATTTGTCGCCCGCGACGACGATGGCCCGCAGATCGGGCAGATCGGCCGCGTCGACCGATTCCAGCGCCCCGGGGGTGATCAGCATGTGCGTCACCCGTTCGCGACGCAGCAGGTCGGCGAGTTCGAAACCGCCGAAGACCGACGGCGGTGAGATCACCAGGGTCGCGCCCGCGGTGAAGGCGAGCAGCAGTTCGAGCACGGACACGTCGAAATTCGGCGAGCAGACGTGCAGCACCCGCGACTGTCCGTCGATGCCGTAGTGCTCGCGTTCGGCCGCCACCAGTCCCGCGAGACCGGTGTGGCTGACGACGACGCCCTTGGGCTTGCCGGTGGAACCGGAGGTATAGATGACATAGGCCGGATGTCGCTCGTCGAGCGGACGCACCCGGTCGGTGTAGGAGATCGGGTGTTCCGGGCGGTCGGCGAGCCGTCCGGCGACCACCGGATCGTTGAGTTCGATCCAGTACACCGACGAACCCAGCACCGAGCGGTGGGCCTTGGTGGTGAGTCCGACGGTCGCGCCGGAATCCGACAGGATGTGCGCGATCCGGTCCGACGGATAGGACGGATCCACCGGTACGTAGGCCGCTCCGGTCTTCGCGATGGCCCAGACCGACAGCACCGATTCGATGCTGCGGGCGATGCCGATGGCGACGACGTCACCGGGGCCGACGCCGCGTTCGATGAGTTCACGGGCCAGACGCGAGGAGTCCGCGTCCATCTGGCGGTAGGTGAGTTCGACGTCGTGCTCGCGCACGGCCACCGAATCGGCGGCGGACTCGACCGCGGCGGTCAGCAGCTGACCGAAGGTGGGGCTGCCCGACCTGCGGCGACGACTAGAACGGCCAGTACGGCGGGCAGTATCCATTCGGGTGTGATCACCTCTCGCGTGCAACTCGGCCGCACGGCCGTTCTGTCAATCGGCCCCACCCCGTGGATCGTGATCCTGGGCCAGCGCGGTCCGAGCAATCATATCGGTCGGCCCGGTCACCGACACCCGGCGGACATATGACCGACGGCCGGGTGCTTTCCCCGGATGCATCGGTTCCGGGGGCCGCGATGTTGCAGAACCGTCGGTACGTGGGGCCGCTCACAGGTCACCGTCGGCTGCCGCTGGAGTTCTCACAACCGGTACCTCAGCAGTTCGGCGATCGTGCGCAGCGAGGCATCGGTGGCCATCCGCCCGTGTGCGACGGGAATCGGGTGATCGCGCACACATCCGGTCACCGCTTCGGTCCAGGTCGCGGCATTGGTACCCGGCGGCCTGGTGGAATCGGCCGTTCCGTCGTTCGCGGGCTCGGGGGCATCCGGCTCGGTCCCACCCGTCGCGGTGGGGTCGCCGACCGCTGAGAAATAGACGAGGTCACCGGCGAAGGGCCTGGGACGGTAGGCGGCGTCGAGGGCGATGGATTCGATCGCGGCGTCGACCACGCGCTCGATCCGCGCGGCCCCGAACGAGGCGAACGGTTCGGGCAGCGCGCTCAACCGCTGCGCGAGCAACGCGACCTCGCTCGCCTCGTCGCCGCCCTCGTCCGGTCCTGGATCGCCGAAAAGATCGACGAACAACTCCCGCACCAGCTCCCGCCGCACCTCCGGCCAGGAGTGCGCGACGGTGTCCGGTTCGGCGATATGGCGCAGCGCGCTGTCCATCATGCCGAGCAGCGCCACCCGCTCGCCCTCGTCCTGCAACTGCACGGCCATCGCGTGCGCGAGCACGCCGCCCAGCGACCAGCCGAGCAGGTGATACGGCCCTTCCGGCTGTACCGCGCGGATCTGTTTGACGTAGTGCCGCGCCCAGTCCTCGATCGAATCCGGTAGCGGCGCGGCCGAGCCCAGTACCGGGGTCTGGAGTCCGTAGAGCGGTCGGTCGGTGTCCAGGTGGACGACGAGACCGGCGAAGGACCACGAGATCCCGCTCATGGGATGGACACAGAACAGCGGTTCGGCCGTGCCGGAGGTCCGCAACGGCAACAGCATGTCGAACGCCGCGTCCGCGCCCGCGCCCTCGGTGCCACGCACCCGCAACTCGGCGACGACGGCCGCCGGGGTCGGCGCGGTGAAGATCCACACCACCGGAACCCGCTCGGACACCGCGTCACTCAGCCGAGCGGACAACTCGGTCGCGATCAGCGAATTACCGCCGAGTTCGAAGAAGTTGTCATCGAGTCCGACCCGATCCAGGCCGAGCACATCGGCGAAGATCCCACACACGGTGCGCTCCAGCCCGGTCACCGGCGCGCGGTGGGCGCGTCGACGGGCTCGCGGCTCGGGGAGCGCCGCCCGGTCGAGTTTGCCCACCGCGGTCAGCGGCAGTTCGTCCAGCACGACGATCGCGCCGGGCACCGTATGCGACGGCAGGGTGCGCGCCGCCCAGTCCGCGAGCCGGTCCGGGTCCAGCGTCGCGCCCTCGGCCGCGACCACGTAGGACACCAGCGTGGTCGCCCCCGCGGCGTTGTCGCGCCCGATCGTGACGGCGATGTAGACGTCGTCGTGGGTGGTCAGCACCGCGTCGATCTCGCCGAGTTCGATGCGATAGCCCCGGATCTTGACCTGGAAGTCGGTGCGGCCCCTGTGGTCGAGCACGCCGTCGGCGGACCAGGCCGCGAGATCGCCGGTGCGATACATGCGTTCGCCCGGCCGGAACGGATCGGCCACGAAACGCTCCGTGGTCAATCCGGGGCGGCCGAAATAGCCGCGCGCCAACTGCGCTCCGGCCAAATACAATTCACCGCTGACCCCCGGCGGCACCGGTCGCAGCCACCGATCCAGCACGTAGACGCGGCTGTTCCACACCGGGACGCCGATCGGCACGGTCGGCCGATCGGCGGCGTCGACCCGGTGGCCGGTGACGACGACCGCCGCTTCCGTCGGGCCGTACAGATTGAACAGTTCCGCCCACGGCGCGGCCGTGGCGAACCGCCTGGCCAGCACGGGCGGCAACGCCTCACCCGCGGTGAGCACCCGGCGCAGCGAAACCGGCAGCCGACCCGTCGTCAGCGCGTCGAGCATCGACGGCACCGCGTGCAGCGTCGTCACGCCCTCGCGCGTCATCAACTCGTTGAGGTAGGCCGGATCGCGCTGCCCGCCTGGAGCCGCGATGACCAACCGGCCGCCGCACACCACCGGCGACCACAGCTCCCACAGCGACACGTCGAAGGTCACCGCCGTCTTCAACACCATCACGTCATCGCCGTCGAGACCGAATTCCGCTGTCTTCCAGCGCAACTGGTTGACGATCGCGGCGTGCGACACCGCGACGCCCTTGGGTCGCCCGGTGGAACCGGAGGTGAAGATGACATACGCGGTGTGCGCGGCGCGCAGCGGTGCGAGCCGATCGGCGTCGGTGATCGGGGCGGTGCTCACCGCGCCGAGATCGACGTCGTCCAGGCCGATCACCGGCGCGGCCTCGGTAGCGAAGGCCGTGCCGGTATCGGTGAGCACGCAGATCGGGGCGGCCGTTTCCAGGATATAGTCCGAACGGACCGCGGGCTGGTCCGGATCGATCGGCACGTACGCGCCGCCCGCCCGCGTCACCGCGAACAGCGCGACGACGAGATCCACCGAACGATCGAGGGCGAGCGCCACCCGCGACTCGGGACCGACGCCGAGCGAGATCAGATACCGCGCGAGACCGTTCACCCGCCGATCCAGCTCCGCGTAGGTCAGCCGCGCGCCGTCCGGCGCGACCACAGCGACCGAGTCGGGCACGGCGACCACCGCGGCGTCGAGCAGCGTCAGGAGGGTGGTGGTCGAATCCAGCTCGCGCGCGGTGTCGTTCCAGTCGTCGAGCATCCGCGCCCGCTCGGTGGGCGAGAGCATGTCGATCGCGCCGACCGGAATGTCCGCGTCCTCGATCACCGCGTCGATGATCCGCGCGAAACGGTCGGTGAAACCCCGCACCGTCGATTCGTCGAACAGATCCGTGGCGTAGGTGAAGTAGCCGCTCAGACCGGCCGGGTCGCCGTGTTCGTCGTAGCTGTCGGCCACGACGACATGCAGATCGAATTGCGAGAGCCGCAGATCCGCGTTCCCGGTCGTGATGGTCAGTCCGGGCAGTTCCATCCGGACCCGGTCCAGATTCTGGAAGGAGAGCCCGACCTGGAACAGCGGATGCCGCGCGGTGGAACGCGCCGGGTTGAGCACCTCCACCAACCGTTCGAAGGGCACGTCGGCGTGGGCGAAGGCGTCCAGATCCGTCTCGCGCTGCCGGGTGAGCAGTTCGGTGAAACCCATGCCGTCGTCGACCCGGGTGCGCAGGACGAGGGTGTTGACGAACATGCCGATCAGGTCGTCCAGCGCGGGATCGGCGCGGCCGGCGATCGGGGCGCCGATCGCGATGTCGTCGGTACCCGACAGGCGTGCGAGCAGTATCGCGAGCGCGGTGTGCACGACCATGAACAGCGTCGCCGAATGGGTGCGCGCGATACCGGCGAGCGCGGCGTGCGCGTCCGCGTCGACACGCAACTCCACCCGGCCGCCCGCGAACGACTGCGCCGGAGGCCGGGGCCGGTCCCTCGGTAGCTCCAGCTGATCGGGGAGGTCGGCGAGCGCGGCGCGCCAATAGGCCATCTGTTCGGCCGCCACCGAACCCGGCCGGTCCTCGCTGCCGAGCATCGCGCACTGCGACAGCGCGTAGTCGGCGTACTGGAACGGCAGCGGAGCCCATCCCGGCTCCTCGCCGCGCGCACGCGCCGCGTAGGCCGTCGCCAGATCCCGCGTCAGCGGACCGGCGGAAAGTCCGTCGGCGCAGATGTGATGGACGACCATGACCAGCACGTGATCGCTCGCCGCGACGCGCAGCAGTTCCGCGCGCACCGGAACCCGCGCGGTGACGTCGAAGACCACCCCGACCGCCCGCGCGACGGCGGTATCGATATCGGCGACCTCCCGCAGCGCCAGTCGCGGTGCGTCCTCGTGTTCGGGGGCGAGAACGACCTGCGCGGGCCCCTCCTCGGTCTGCGGGTACCTGGTGCGCAGGATCTCGTGTCGCAGAACCAGATCGGCGAAGGCCAGGCGCAGCGCGTCGGCGTCGAGCGCGCCGGTCAGGCGCAGCACGACGGGGATGTTGTAGGCCGCCGATTCCGCGTCGAATCTGTTGAGGAACCACATCCGCCGCTGCGCGGGCGAGAGCGGAATATGTTCGCCCGCAACACCGCTCGTGCGCGCGAGCACCGGCGCGCTCGGCCGGACGCCGGTGAGGCGCGTGACCGCTTCGGCGCAGTCGGCCACGGTCGGCGCGGCGAAGAGCACCCGCACCGGAACCCGCGCGTCGAACGCCGCGCCCAGGCGCGCGGTCACCCGGGTGGCCAGCAGCGAATTACCGCCCCGATCGAAGAAGTCGTCGTCGGCCCCCACGCGTTCGATCCCGAGTACCTCGGCGAAGATCTCGGCCACGGTGTGCTGCGCACCCGTCGACGGCGCGCGGTAGGAGCGCGTCGCGACGCGCGGATCAGGCAGGGCCGCGCGGTCGAGTTTGCCCACCGACGTCAGCGGGACCTGGTCGAGGACGACCACCGCGGCGGGCACCATATGCGCGGGCAGCGTCCGCGCCGCGATTCGTCGCACGGCGTCGGGGTCGAGCCCCGTCCCGGTCACGTAGGACACGAGAACGGTCACGCCGCTCGCGTTCTCACGTCCGACGGTGACCGCGAAATCGACCAAGGGATGCGCGAGCAGTACCGAGTCGATCTCGCCGAGTTCGATCCGGTAGCCACGCACCTTGACCTGGAAATCCGTGCGGCCCAGGTATTCCAGCCGCGGGCCCGCCGATTCGGCGTCGGCCGCGGTGACCCGCCGGACCAGATCCCCGGTCCGGTACATCCGCGTGCCCGGTCCGCCCCACGGATCGGCGACGAAGCGTTCGGCCGACAGTCCCGGCCGGTTCCGGTAGCCGCGAGCCAGACCGCCCCCGGCCAGATACAGCTCACCGGTGACACCCGGCGGTACCGGACGCAGTCGCGCGTCCAGGACGAGCGCCGACATGCCGTGCACCGGTTTGCCGATCGTGATGCGCTCTCCCGCAGCCAATTCCGCGAAGGTCGAGATGATGGTGGTCTCGGTCGGTCCGTAGCCGTTGAGGTAGCGGCGTCCCGGCTGCCAGGTCGCGAGCAGATCCGGTGTCGTCACGTCGCCGCCGACCGACACCACCTCGAGCGCGTCCAGACCCGCTGGATCGACGGTGCCAAGCACCGCCGGGGTGATGATCGCGTGGGTGACCGCCTCGGAACGCAGCAGGTCACCGAGTTCCTCTCCGCCGATCACCGAGCGGTCGGCGATCACCAGCGTCGCGCCGACAGAGAACGCGCACAGCCATTCGAGCACGGACGGGTCGAAACTCGGCGCGCAGATGTGCAGCATCCGGTGCCGTGACGCGAGCCGGTAGCGGCGCACCGCCTCGTCCACCAGACCGCCGAGTCCGGCGTGGGTGACGGTGACGCCCTTGGGCCTGCCCGTCGAACCGGAGGTGTAGATGACATAGGCGGGATTGCGGATGTCGAGCGGGGCACGTCGGTCCGCGTCGGTCACCGGGGTCGCCGGTCGCGTCGCACAGTGCCGTTCGAAGTCCGGGTCGTCCAGGACCAGCCATTCCACGTCGTCGGGGAGCCGTTCGGCGTATTCGGAGACGGTGATGCCGAGTACCGCACCGGAATCGGTGACCAGATGACGCGACCGCTCGAACGGATGCGCCGGATCCATCGGCACGTGCGCGCCACCGGCCTTGGCGACCGCCAGTGCGGCGGCGACCATCTCGTAGGAACGCGGCAGGGCGACCGCGACCGAATCCTCCGGTCCGATACCGCGTTCGATCAGCACCCGCGCCAGGCGCGAGGTGTACTCGTCCAACTCGCCGTACCCGATGGATCGTCCCCGGTACCGCACCGCGACCCGGTCACGCCCGGATTCGACACCCCTGCCCCACGGTTCGGGCATCGTCGCGGAAGCCATGACGTCGTCACCCGCGACCCGGGTCAGCGTCACCTGCTCGGCCGTGCTCAGCAGTGCCAGGTCACCGACCGGCGTACCGGGCCGCTCGGCGGCGTCGGCGAACAGCAGCAGGAAGCGTCGGGCGATGATCTCTACGGTGTCGCGGTCGAAAAGTTGAGGTGCGAAAGCGAATTCGGCGTCGATACCATCCTGGGATTCGCGGATGCACAGCATCAGATCGAATCCGGCGGTATCGATGCGGTGTCCGGCCGACAGCGCCACCCGCACCGGCGACGGGGCGGTCTCCGGTCGATCGAGCAGCGCGACGACGGCGTCGAGGGACAACGCAGCCCGCGCGAACGCTTGGGCGGCAGTCTCTTTCGCCTGTTCCAGTACCGTTTCGAAGGGGGTGTCACCGGTGATCCCGGTGCGCAATACCACCGCGTCTCCGGCATCGGCCCCGACGACGGCGATGTCGTCGCCTCCTGATAGCCTTGCCAGCAGAATCGCGAAAACCGAATGGGCGAAGGAGAATACGGTCGTGCGACGGCTGCGGGCGAGTTCGAGCGCCGAGCGGTACGCCGGACCGTCCACCCGGAATTCCACGCGACCGGTGGCGACGACGGGTACGGGCGGCCTCGGCCGGTCGGTGGGCAGACTCCAGTCCTGCGGCAGATCCGCGAGGGTCTCACGCCAATACCTCGCCTGGGCGATGACGTCGCCGCGCCGGGTGAACAGCAGGTCGAGATCGGCCGGGGTGTGTTCCGGCGCAGAGACGAGTTCGCCGATGGAGGTGCGCAATCGGTCGGCCAGTGCCCGCGCGGCCTCGGTGGTGACCGAGTCGAGTCGGTACTGCACCCGCACGAGCAGCCGTGTCCCCAGGTCGATCTGGACGGCGACCGGATAGTGGGTCACATTGGCGCCGTGCAGCGCGACGATTTCCAGACCGTCGATCGTGCCGTAGGCCTCGCGCAGGCCGTCGGCGTCGACGGGATAGGACTGATAGGCCATCAGCGAATCGAACAGTTCGCCCGCACCGACCGCCCGCTGGATCTCGGACAATCCGACGTGATGGCTGCCCAACAGCGAAACCTGTTCGGATCGAAGCTGTTCCAGCAGACGGTGCAGCGGCGCGTCCGGATCGAAGCGGACGCGGACCGGGACGGTATTGGCGAAGAGGCCGACCATGTCGTCGACGCCGTCGAGCTGCGGCGGACGACCGGACACCACCGCGCCGAAGACCACGTCCCGACCGCCGACACTGCCCGCGAGCACCAGGCCCCAGGCCGCCTGCACCACGGTATTGACGGTGACGTCGTTGGCGGCCGCGAATTCGGTCAGCGCGGTCGTCTCGGCCACCGAGAGATCGGCCTCGCAATCCCCGTACCCCGATACCGGCGACATCGGCGCGGGCAGGGCAGCGGCCAACCGGGTCGGTGTGACCTCGCGCAGCGCCTCGCGCCACGCGCCGATCGCGGTATCGCCGTCGTATCGCGCCAGCCAGGCCAGATGATCGCGGTACGGGCGCACGCGCGGCATCGCCTCCGGATCGCCGTGCACCGCGTAGGAGATCAGCAATTCCTTCATCAGCAGCGGCATCGACCAGCCGTCGAGCAGCAGATGATGTGCGGTGAGCACGAGGTGCACGCGCCCGGAATCCGCGCGGTACAGCGTGAATCGCAGCAGCGGCGCGACCGTGGGGTCGAAGGAGAGGCGCTGCTCGGCCGCGAGCAGCGCGACGGGATCCTGTTCGTCGGTGTCCACGATCCGCCAGGGCACCCGGGTGCCCTCGGCGACGAGTTGGACCGGCACGCCCTCGGCGGTGGCCACGAACGCCGTGCGCAGGATGGCCTGGCGATCGAGCACCGTCTGCGCCGCCACGCGCAGCCGGTCCGGATCGATCACGCCGGACAGTTCGACCGCCGACTGGAGCAGGTACGGATCGGCCGAACCCTCCGAAACCTCGACCAGGAACAGCAGACCGGCCTGTAGCGGAGACAGCGGGAGCACATCGGCCAGCCCCTGGTATTCGCGCTGCCACCGGTCGAGTTCGGCCTGGCCCACACGGACCAGCGGCACATCCGACGGGGTCAGGCCACCGGCCGACGGGTCGTGCGCGTGCGCGCCGAGCGCGGTCAGCGCCGCCACCCAGTGCTCGGCCAGATCGCGCACGGCCGACTCGTCGAGTATCTCGCCCGCGTAGGCGAACGAGGCGGTCAACTCGGCGCCCGACTCCGCCTCGATGACGATCGCGTTGATGTCCACGACGGCGGCGGCGGGCATCTCCGGATCCTGTTCGGCCTCCGGTTCACCCCATTCGCCGGTCGGCAGCCAGCCGGTAGCGGAAGCGGATTCGGACATCCCGCCGGTGGCGATCCGTCCCAGGTAGTTGAAGCCGATCTGGCCGAGCGAGCCGTCGAGTTCGCCACCACCGCCACCGAGATGGCGCGCCATGCCGAAACCGATACCGCGATCCGGAACCGAGAGCAGCTGCTCCTTCACGGTTTTGAGCAGTGCGCCGATCTCGTCGCCGTCGCGGCGCGCGGCGTCACGGGCGATACCGGTCAGGTCGAGCGCGACCGGATACACGGTGGTGAACCAGCCGACGGTGCGGGTCAGATCGGCGCCCGCGACCGCCGACTCCTCGCGGCCGTGACCTTCGAGCCGGATGCGGGTGGCCGCGGCGTCGATGCCGCGATCGGCCCGCCACGAACGCACCGCCAGCGCGAGGGCTGCCAGCAGGCCGTCGTTGACGCCACCGCGATAGCGCGCGGGAAGTTCGGTCAGCACCGCGTGGGTGATCTCGGCCGACAGTGTGACGCCGACCCGCCGAACGGTGGCGGCGGTATCGATCGCCGGATCCAGAACCCGCGCTCCCAGCGGCGGATCGGGCACCGCGAGCACCCCTCGCCAGTACGCCGTCTCGTCGGCGCGGGTCGCCGCCGCGTCGACGAGCCCGTGCGCCCAGCGACGGAACGAGGTGCCGACCCCGGGCAGCGCGATCGGCTGCCCGGCCGCCCGCAGCGCCCACGCCGTCAGCAGATCACCGATCAGGATCCGCCACGACACACCGTCGATGACCGTGTGGTTCGCCGCGACGATCAGCGCGTTGCTGCCGTCGGGGCGCGACAGCCAGGTGAAGGCGACCACGCGCGCCCGTTCCGGTTCCAGGGTGTCGAGCGCGAAGTTCATCGCGGTATTCGCGGCTCTGCTCAGAGCTCGCGCGTCGAGTCCCTCGGGCAGTTCGACGCGGGTGAGCAGCGTTTCCACGTCGACGGCACCGGGGGGCAGGGCGCACAGTTCCCAGCGCCCGTCGACCGAACGCAGTCGCGCGCGCAGCATGTCGTGGTGATCGAGCACCGCGGCCAGGGTCGCGACCAGATCAGCGCGGTCGACCCGGTCGGGCAGGGCGAGCACCATCTGCTGGGTGAACCGGCCGAAGATCCGTCCCCCGGACAGGTAGGCGGACAGCGTCGGTGTCAGCGGCATCTCCCCCCCACCGCCACCCGGCAGTTCCGCGAGGGTCGGCGCGGATTCGCCGCCGAGCACCGCGACCCGCGCCAATCCCTCCACCGTGCGCTGTTCGAAGACGTCCTGGGGGGTGAAGGCGATCCCCGAAACCCTGGCCCGCGACACCAACTGGATCGACAGGATGCTGTCACCGCCCGCGGCGAAGAACGAATCCTGCGCCCCGACCCGCACCCCGAGTACCTGCGCGAACAGTTCCGCGAGATGGGATTCGACGACGCCGACCGGATCCCGCGAGACCGAGGTCTGGAAAACCGGTTCCGGGAGCGCCTGGCGATCCAGCTTCCCGTTGGCGGTCAGCGGAATCGCGTCGAGCGCGATGATCGCGGACGGCACCATATGGCCGGGCAGCGAGGTACCGACGAAGCGGCCGAGCTCCCCGGTGTCGACGTCGATCCCGTCGCGCGCCAGCACGTAGGAGACCAGCATCGTCGCACCCGACGGCGCGACCTTGCCGAGGGTCGCCGCGTATTCGATATCGGGATGGCCGGTCAACGCGGCATCGATCTCGCCGAGTTCGATACGGAAACCGCGGACCTTCACCTGGAAATCGGACCGGCCCAGATATTCGAGAACACCGGCGTCGGCGCGGCGGCGCACCAGATCACCGGTGCGATACATGCGCGTGCCCGCCGTACCCGCGTCGCCGCCGAAAGGATTGGCGACGAACCGGTCCGCCGTCAGGGCCGCCCGCCCCAGATAACCGCGCGCGAGCGCCGGTCCGAACAGGTACAGCTCGCCGGTGACCCCGGCGGGCACCGGACGCAGCCGGGTGTCGAGCACCGCTGCGCCGACGCCGGGCAGCGCCGCGCCGATGGTGATCGGCGCGCCCGGCGTGAGTTCGGCGCTGCCGGTGGCCAGGATCGTGGCCTCGGTGGGGCCGTAGCCGTTGTAGAAGGCCCGTCCGTCCACCGCCCACCGCTCGACCAGGCCCGGCCCGAAGGCATCGCCCGCGACCACGACGACCCGCAGCCCGTCCAGCCCGGCCGGATCGACGGATTCGAGCGCCGCCGGGGTGATCAACATGTGCGTGACGTGTTCGCGACGGATCAGATCGGCGAGTTCGACGCCGCCGAACACCGTCGGCGGTGACACGACCAGCGTCGCCCCCGAACCGAAGGCGAGCAGCAGTTCGAGCACCGAGACGTCGAAACTGGGCGAGCACACGTGCAGGACCCGGGCCCGCTCGTGCACCGCGTAACGCTCGCGCTGCGCGGTGACCAGCGCCGCGAGTCCGGCGTGGGTCACCACGACGCCCTTGGGACGACCGGTGGAGCCGGAGGTGTAGATGATGTAGGCCGGATGCTGTTCGGTCAGCACCCGCACCCGGTCGACGTAGGAGATGGGATGCGCGGGCCTGGCCTCGATCCGGCGACGACAGTCCGGATCGTCGAGTTCGAGCCAGTCGATATCGGCGCCGAATCGCGCGCGGTGCGTGGAATCGGTGAGCCCGAGCACCGCACCGGAATCGGCGACGAGGTAGGCGGCGCGTTCGGGTGGAAGGGCGGGATCGACGGGGACGTAGGCCGCGCCGGTTTTCGCGACCGCCCATACCGTCAGCACCGATTCGATCGAACGGGTGAATCCGGCGGCGACGACGTCACCGGGGCCGATACCGCGGTCGATCAGTTCGCGCGCCAGTCGCGACGACGATTCGTCCAACTCGGTATAGGTGAGTTCGCGGCGGCCCGTGGCACCGATCGGGCTGTAGCTGATCGCTATCGAGTCGGCGGCGGATTCCACCGCGACGGTGAGCAACTGAACGAACAGCGGGGCGCTCGATCGGCGACGAATGCGACCTCGAGCAGTCCGGCGAACCCCATCCATCGGTGTCCAGCATTCCTCTCGGTCGAGCTCACACAATTGCGCCGAAACCCACCGACCCGGCTGGATTCCGGCGCGTGCGGCACCGGCGTCGAACAAAGCGCGAGGAATGATTCGGGCGTTTCGGCCCAATCAGATCACAGGAATCGGCGTCGCGCCGTGGGAGCGGCAACCGGCCGAGATCGGGCGAATTCGCAGTTGCCAGATCATAGCCATCCCCGTCTCGCGGCCTGCACGCCGGCCTGGAATCGGGTACTCGCACCGAGTCTTTCCAGCAGCCGGGCGGTCCGCCGGACCACCGTGCGCCGCGACATCCCGAGCCTGCGCGCGATGGTGTCGTCGGTCGCGCCGAGACCCATCAGCGTCAGGATCGCCCGGTCACGTTCGTCGAGTTCGTCGGCGGTCGGATTCACCGAGATCGGCGCGGCCAGCGACCACAGCACATCGAAGGTCTTGACGATCAATCGCAGCGCGGGTGAGCCGGTGATGCGCAATCCCATCGGATCGGGACGGCGTTCGTCGGCGTGCAGCACCAGACTCGCGCGATCGTCGTCGCAGATGATCACCTTGAGCGGCGGGTCCGGCAGGGTCCTGGCCTGCGCACCGACGGCATTGGTGGCCAGCGCGTGCCGCAGCCGTTCCGGATCCTGGTAGATCGCGTCCTGGTAGAGGGTCTGGTAGCGAATGCCCGCACCGAGGCGAGCGCGCTTGAGCAGGAACAACTGCTGTTCACGATCGGGGTCGCTCAGATACGGCGGGCGTTCGATGACCTTGACGCAGCCGCGCGCCGCGTGCTGGATCTCCTCGAAATCGGCCAGCATCTCCAGGCGTTCGTACACCGGCACCACCGCGCCGTTGCCACGCGGCGACCGGCGCACCGAGCGGAAGGTCTCGCTCAGTCGCGCCGCGGAGGCGTGCATCTGGCTGATCGCGTGCTGACGCCGTTTCGCCTCGGATTCCGACAGCGATTCGGGCGCATGCGCATCCCAGATCGGTTCGCCGTCGCCGTCGTCGAGACGGACCGCGGCCTGCAATGCGCACAGGACCTCAAGGGAGGCGGCGGCGGACTCGGGGGAAACGCTCAGGTAGCGCGCGATATCGGCAAGTCCGGATCGCGGATGGTGGACCAGCGCGGCATAGGCTCTGCCGTGCGGTGATCCAGGCTCGAAGATATCGCCAAGCTCGGTCACGGGCCGAGCCTAACGACCCGCAGGGCGTCACGGGTCCGCATGAGCGGACAGATTCGCCGGGTAGTCATCGAACCGCTTCGCGTCGGTACATCGTGCCCCTGCCCGATCGGGTGTGAGGTGTGGAACCGCAAGCCCGGCAGCGATACTCAGTGCTGCGACGGGCCCCAGTGCATCGGGACGCCCTTGTCGGCGAGATAGGGCATCGGGTCGATCTTGCTGCCACCCTGATCCCAGATCTCCAGGTGCAGATGCGGTCCGGTCGACTGACCCCGGTTGCCGACGGTGGCGATGACATCACCCGCGCGCACCTTCTGACCCGCCTGCACGAGCATGTCGTTCACGTGACCGTAAACCGCTGTGGTGCCGTCTTCTTGGAGTACGCGCACCCACAGGCCGAAGCCCGAGGCCGGTCCCGCTTCGATAACCGTGCCGTTGCTCACCGAATGAATCGGGGCGCCCAGGTAATCGGCGAAGTCGAGACCGTAGTGCATTTCACCCCAACGGCTTCCGAATCCGGAGCTGATGGCGCCGCCGACCGGACGCACCGCGGCGGGCGCGGGGGCGACCTGCTGCTGCACACCCTTGAGGATGTCCTCGACCTGCGACAGCGGACCGGCGATCTCCGGGGGGAGGTTGCCGATGCCGAACGGCGCGGCGACCGGCGCGGCGACGGGAATCGCGGCGGCCGGAGTCGTGGCGGCGGCGGTCTCGACGGTCTCGGCCGGGGCGTCGAACTTCGCCTGGGTGGTCGAGATGTCACTGCCCTTGAACGTGATCGGCTCGATGGCCTGGGCCGCGTCCTCGGCGTCGTGATCCGAGAGCGGGGCCGCGATGGCGGGAGCGACCTGCGACAGGGTGCCGATGATGGCGCCCGCCGCGACGGCGGCGCTTGCGGCCATCTTCACTCGCTCGGCGGCACTCGACTCGACGCGATGTCGTGTCGGCCGACCCGAAACGCAGCCTTCGCCGATGAGGCTCATGACGGTGATGGAACTGGGGCCTACCCGGTGCTGCGACAAAGCTTCGTCCTAGCTTCCGACTACATTGAAGAACGAAGCCCGACAGGATTACCCCGTTCGGTGAACCCGAAACTATGTAACGTTTCGGCCTCCGTTGTGATGGGAACTCTACCCCGTCGTGACCATTTCGCAACCTTCGATACCAATCTTTTTGTTTCGGGCCAGGTCACGTGCTTTTTTCGAAGGTTACGGACAGGCATGGGCCAGACTCGAACCGTGATCATCGACGAACTGCGCGTCCCGATCGTCCTCGCCCCGATGGCGGGCGGACCGTCCACTCCCGAGCTCACCGTCGCGGTGACCGAAGCGGGCGGCTTCGGCATCCTCGCGGCGGGCTACCTGAGCGCGACCGAGGTCGCCGCGCGAATAGCGGCCACCCGCGCCGCGACCGACGCCGCGTTCGGGGTCAACCTGTTCGTCCCCGGCCCGGCGACCCCGCCCGCGCGCTTCGCCGACTATCTCGCCGAGATCGGCGCCGACCACGAACTCGGCGCGTCCCGATACGACACCGACGACTGGGAAGCCGAACTCGACCTGCTCACCGAATCCCCGGTCGCGGTGGTCACCTGCACCTTCGGCTGCCCCACGCGAGCCGAGATCGCGCGGCTGCACGCGGTCGGCTCCGAGGTCTGGGTCACGGTGACCTCGGTCGCCGAGGCGCTGATCGCCGTCGACGCGGGAGCCGACGTCCTCATCGCGCAGGGCGCGGAGGCGGGCGGACACCGGGCGACCTTCACCGACCGGGTGACCGACGACGCCGTCGATCCGCTCGGCCTGCTCGCGCTGCTGCAACTGCTCGACGCTGCGGTGGACCTGCCGATCGTGGCCACCGGCGGCATCACCACCGGCGCCGGTATCGCCGCCGCGCTCGCGGCGGGCTCGGCCGCGGTCCAATTGGGCACGGTCTTCCTGCGCTGCCCGGAAGCCGGAACCAATCCGGTGCACCGCGCCGCGGTCGGCACCTCCGAGCCCACCATGCTCACCCGCGCGTTCACCGGCCGCAGGGCGCGCGGGGTGCGCAACCGATTCATGGTCGAACATTCGGCGAACGCGCCCGTCGCCTATCCCGAAATCCATTACGCCACCGCGCCGTTGCGGGCGCGGGCGCGCGCGGCGGGCAACCGCGACGATGCCAACCTGTGGGCAGGTCAGACGCAGGCGCTGACGCCAGAGCTACCCGCGGGCGATCTGGTGCGCACGCTGGCCGCCGACACGAAAACCGCACTCGATAAAGCACTTTCACGCCGAATCCAGTCTTGTTGACAACCACTTTCGATTAGACTTCGGGGACATCGCACCGCCCATCCACCCCATCCCCAGGAGGAGAGCGCCATGTCCCTCGATGTTCCCGCAGCAATACTCGAACGCGCAGAAGCCGGTGAGGTCGACGACGCCGACTTCGCCGAAGTCGTACGAACCTCACTGCCGTACGCGTGGGAAGTGGTCAGCCGGGTCGCCGGCGAACTGGAGTCGGGGTCGGAGGAATACGCCGACAATCTGGTCGCGCCGCCGGACGAGGTGGCCCGCGGCCAACTGTTGCGCGCCATGGCCTCCGACGCGATTCGCGGCGGCCTGGAACGGCATTTCAAGGTCAAGCTGGCCTTCCAGAACTGCCACCGGGTGGCGGCCTTCCCGCTATCCGCGGTCGGCGGGGAGACCTACAGCCGTTTCATCGGCACCAGGGCCCAACTGTTGAACCAGAGCCCGGAACTGCGCAACTGCTGATTCCTCTCCTCCGAGAGGGCGGCTCGGCAGCAATACCGAGTGGCCGCAGCGCGACGGGCGCGGAATCCGGTGTGGTTCCGGATTCCGCGCCCGTCGCGGCGGTGTTCCTCAGCTCAGCGTCGTCACCGTCAGATCGCCGTCGGCGAACTGGGCGCGCAGCCGTTTCTTGTCGAATTTGCCGACACTGGTCTTGGGCACCTCCGCGATGAAGGTCCAGCGTTCCGGCAGCTGCCATTTGGCGAATTTCCCGGACAGGAAGTCACGCAGTTCGGTGGCTTGCCCCTCCCCTGGCTCCGCGCCTTCCTTGAGCACGATCGCGACCAGCGGTCGCTCGTCCCATTTCTCGTCCGGCACACCGATGACCGCCGCCTCGGCGACCGAGGGATGCCCCATCACGGCGTTCTCCAGATCCACCGAGGAAATCCACTCACCACCGGACTTGATGACGTCCTTGGAGCGGTCGACCAGTGTCAGGTAGCCGTTCGGGGTGATCTTGCCGACGTCGCCGGTGCGCAGCCAGCCGTCGTCGAACTTGTCCGGATCGATCGTCGCGCCCTCCGGCGAGTAGTAGGA
Organism: Nocardia sp. NBC_01377; assembly: GCF_045040005.1. Lineage (NCBI taxonomy): Bacteria > Bacillati > Actinomycetota > Actinomycetes > Mycobacteriales > Nocardiaceae > Nocardia > Nocardia sp. NBC_01377. The sequence goes on along the minus strand of NZ_CP109566.1, from coordinate 8,337,043 downwards.
GCCGGTGATCCACGGACCGCGAACCTCCAACTCACCCAGCGACTCTCCGTCGTTGGGCACCACCTTGCCCTCGTCGTCGACCAGGCGCGCCTGCACGGTCGCCGGGAATCGGCCCTGGGTGAAGCGGTACTCCCATTCCTCCTCGCCGGTCACCCCTGACGGCGGGTGCGCGACGCTTCCGAGCGGCGAGGTCTCGGTCATGCCCCAGGCGTGCAGGATGCGCACGCCGTGACGCTGTTCGAAGGCCTGCATCATCGCGGGCGGCACCGCCGAACCGCCGACCACGACGGTCCGAAGATGGCTGATGTCCTGCGGTTTGGCTTCCAGGCCCGCCAGCACGCCGCCCCAGATGGTCGGCACCGCCGCCGCGAAGGTCGGCTTCTCCGATTCCATCAGTTCCAGCAGCGGGCCGGGTTGCAGGAAACGGTCGGGCATCAGCACATTGGCACCCGACATCAACGCGGCGTAGGGCAGGCCCCAGGCGTTCGCGTGGAACAGCGGGACGATGGCGAGCACGTTGTCCGCCTCGGTGAAACCCATGCTGTTGGGCGAGATCACCTGCATGGCGTGCAGCCAGTTGGACCGGTGCGAATACACCACGCCCTTGGGGTCGCCGGTGGTGCCCGAGGTGTAACACATGGCCGCCGCCGACCGTTCGTCGATCACCGGGTAGTCGTAGGTATCGGACTGCGCGGCAAGGAGTTCGGTGTAGGAGTGCACCTGCACGCCTTCGGGCGCCTCCAGTGCGGCGGCCTCGCCGTTGGCCACGATGACGTGGCGCACCGTCTTCAGATTCGGCAGGTACTGGGCGAACATCGGCAGCAGCGTGCCGTCCACGATGACCACCTGGTCCTCGGCGTGGTTGGCCACGTAGACCAACTGCTCGGGGAACAGCCGGATATTGAGGGCGTGCAGCACCGCGCCCATGGCGGGCGCCGCGATGTAGGCGACCATGTGCTCGTTGTTGTTCCACATGAAGGTCGCGACCCGGTCACCGACGCCGATGCCGAGCCCGCGCAGCGCGTTCGCCAGCCGCGCCGCCTCCGCGCCGAGTTCGCGGTAGGTCATGGTGCGCACGCCGGTTCCGGTCCATGTGGACACCGTGCTGTCGCCCTGGAACGTGGACGCGTATTTCAACAGCGTCGCCAGCGATAACGGCTCGTCCTGCATGGTGCTCAACATGGGAACTCCCTAAGTTTGTAGGTGTCTGGGGTTGGTGCCCTGGATGCCCAGAGCGGTGGGGTGTAGCTGATGGTTGCTTGCCGTTGGTTTGGCTTCAAAGGACTGGCTGCCCCACCGCGCTGGACACTCCGACCGCTGATTGAGAGCTTGTTGCGGGTCGTCGCTGTTTAGGGATCTGTCGGCGGGGTTGTCCACGGGCGTAACCGTTTTCGAGTCAGGAGCACGCGGGTGACTACTCGCCCTCAGATGTGGGTCGGGATCGACGTCGGCAAGCAAGCGCATCACGCGTGCGCGGTCGACGAGACCGGCAAGACGGTGTTCAGCCAGAAATTCGGCAACGACCAAGCCTCGATCGAGACGTTGATCGCCCGCGCCGGCCAGGCCGCGCAACAGGTGCGGTGGGCGATCGATCTGACCAGTCCGATGGCGTTGCTGCTGATCACGGTCTTGTTGGCCGCTGATCAAGCGGTGACGTATGTGCCGGGCCGGGTGGTCAATACGATGGCCCACGGATTCCGCGGCGAAGGGAAAACCGACGCCAAGGACGCGAAGGTGATCGCCGAGACCGCCCGCATGCGCCGCGATCTGGGGCAGGTCACGATGCCCGACGAGCTGGTGGTCGGGTTGACCCAGCTGACCAGCTACCGCACCGACCTCATGAGCGACTGGGTCGCCGGGATCAACCGATTGCGGGCTCTGCTCGGGTCGATCTTCCCGACGTTGGAGGCAGCGTTCGATTTCTCGAACCGGACCCCGTTGATACTGGTCGCCGGAATGTGCACGCCTGCGGAGATTTGCGCCGCCGGAATCGACGGTGTCACAACATATTTGACCGACAACGGGGCATGGAAGCCCGGCATCGTCAAGGCCGCGGCCGCTGCGGTCGATGCCGCCGGGCGCCAAAGCCTGGCCCTGCCGGGCGAGGCCGATACCGCGATGCTGGTCAAACGTATCGCCCGAAAGCTGCTGGACCTCGATCGCGAGATCAAGGACACCGACAAGCTCATCACCGCACGTTTCCGGGAACACCCGTGGGCGCACATCATCGAGTCGCTGCCCGGGATGGGACCGGGTTTGGGTGCTGAGTTCCTCGTTGGCACCGGTGGTGACCTGGCCAATTTCGCCAGCGCCGGACGTTTGGCGTCCTACGCCGGTTTGGTCCCGGTCCCGCGCGATTCCGGTCGAGTTTCGGGCAACCTGCACCGTCCGAAGCGCTACAACCGGCGCATGCGGCGTGTCTTCTACATGGCCGCCCTGTCGAGCTTGCGCTACGAGAACGGGCCGTCGCGGCGGTTCTACGACCGAAAACGCGGTGAACGGCAGATACATACCCAGGCCCTTCTAGCTCTGGCCCGGCGGCTGGTCGATGTGTTGTGGGCGTTGCTGCGTGACGGTCGTGAATTCAGCGTCGGCAACCCGGCTCCGGTGGCCGCTGCGGCTTGACACGGTCATTGAGAGTCCTTTATCCTCGGTGGCCGACATGAGCCACATCACACCGGAGAATGCTACCCACAAGTAGCAATCGCCCAGCGGCCTAAGCGGAATTGTCCCATTCATGAAGCTTCAACCGGCCGTGGTCGCGAGAACCCGGCCCGAACATCACGACGCGTGCGCCGGATAGGCGTGGACCACCGCGGTATCCAGTCGCGGGACGACATGGACGAGAGTGTGCTCGGCCTCGTGCGCCAGTCTGTGGGCGTCGGCCAGGGTGACGGTGGAGGCGATATCCAATTCCACATCGGCGTGCAACCGGTGTCCGATCCAGCGCATTCGCAGGCTGCGCACACCGAGAACACCCGAGGAAACGGCCAGCGCGCGCTCGGCCGACGAGACCAGCGCCGGTTCGACCCCGTCCATCAGCCGCCGGAAGACATCTCGCGCCGCGATCCCCAGAACAGCGAGGATCGCGACGGTGATGAGCAGGCCGACGAGCGGATCGGCGAGCGGGAAGCCGAGCGCGACCCCGCCCGCGCCGAACAGCACCGCGAGCGAGGTGAACCCGTCGGTCCTGGCGTGCAGTCCGTCGGCGACCAGGGCCGCCGACCCGATCCGCCGCCCCACCCTGATCCGATACAGCGCGACCGTCTCGTTCCCGAGGAATCCGATCACCCCGGCCGCCGCCACCGCGCCGAGATGCTGGATCGGCACCGGATCGATCAGCCGACGCACCGCCTCGTACCCCGCGATCAGCGCCGACAGCGCGATCATGCCGACCACGAAGAGTCCGGCCAGATCCTCGGCCCGACCGAATCCGTAGGTATAGCGCCGGGTCGCCGCGCGCCGCCCCAGCACGAAGGCGATCCACAGCGGTACGGCCGTCAGCGCGTCGGAGAAGTTGTGGATCGTGTCCGCCGCCAGTGCCACCGAACCCGACATCACCACGACGACGACCTGGAGGATCGCGGTGAATCCGAGCACGGCGAGGCTGATCTTCACCGCTTCGATCCCGATCGCCCCCGCCTCCAGCGCGTCATCGACCTTGTCGGCGGGGTCGTGGGAGTGCGGAACGAAAATCTCACGCAGAACGCCTCGAACGCCGTGCGGATGATCGTTGTGGTCGTGGCTGTGATGCCCGTGTCGAGCATGAGCCACGTGCACGCCGCCCTCGTGACCGTGCCTCGGGTGGTCACCGTCGCGACCGTGCGACTCTCCCTCCGGGCGCGAATCGTCACTTCCGGCCAGCCGATTTCCCCAGTTCATTCCGAAACCTCTCGATTCCGCCCCGGCAGTACCCGGAGCTCGGCCGCGCGATGGTGCGACGGCACCCCCGGTCCCGCGTGTTCGGCGTTGTGCACCGCGTCGACCACGAGCCGCAGGATGTGCTCGTTCTCCAGGCTGTAGTAGATGGTCGTGCCCGCCCGGCGCGGTCGGACGAGCCGGGCCATGCGCAGTTTCGCGAGGTGCTGCGATACCGACGGCGCGGGTTTGCCCACCTGCTCCGCGAGCTCGTTGACCGAGAGCTCACGGTCGACCAGCGCCCACAGGATTCGCACCCTGGTCGGGTCGGCCAGCATCCGGAAAACCTCGACGACCAGTCCCACCTGGTCTTCTGCCAGCGGAGGCCGCGATACTCCACTATCTGCATTCATACGCAGATAATAGATCGATACCGACGGCCTGCCCAATCCTCGCTTCCGGCAGAAAACAGTCAGTTAATAGCCACTAACTGGGGTCGCCCTACCGTCCGCGCAGGACAACCGGTAGAACAAGGGAATGCCAGTTGATCGGATGCTGCCGACAGAGGAGTCCCGGGATCTCATCGAGCTGACCCGCGATATCGCCGACAAAGTGCTCGAACCGCGGGTCGTCGACAGTGAGAAGACCGGAACCTTTCCCGAGGGCGTCTTCCCCGCGCTCGGCGCGGCCGGACTGCTGAGCCTGCCGTATCCGGAGGAGTTCGGCGGCGGCGCGCAGCCCTACGAGGTCTACCTCCAGGTGCTGGAGGAATTGGCGAGCCGCTGGGCCGCGGTCGCGGTAGCGGTGAGTGTGCACAGCCTGTCGTGTCATCCGCTCTACGCCTTCGGCACCGAGGAACAGCGGGGCCGCTGGCTCGGCGACATGCTCTCGGGCGAAACCATCGGCGCCTACAGCCTTTCCGAGCCGCACGCCGGATCCGACGCCGCCGCGCTGCGCTGCCGCGCTACCAAGGTCGATGGCGGATACCGCATCACCGACTCGAAGGCGTGGATCACCAACGGCGGCCGCGCCGACTTCTACACCCTGTTCGCGCGCACCGGCGAGGGTTCCAAAGGCATCTCCTGCTTCCTCGTCCCCAAGGACACCGAGGGCCTGAGCTTCGGCAAGCCCGAGGAGAAGATGGGTCTGCGCGGCATCCCGACCACCACCGCCGCCTACGACGACGCGTTCATCCCCGCCGAACGCCTGGTCGGCGCCGAGGGTCAGGGCCTCACCATCGCCTTCAGCGCCCTCGATTCCGGCAGGCTCGGCATCGCCGCGGTCGCGACCGGCCTGGCCCAGCGCGCCCTCGACGACGCCGTCGCCTACGCCAAGGAGCGGGAGGCGTTCGGCCGCAACATCATCGACCACCAGGGCCTGGGCTTCCTGCTCGCCGATATGGCCGCCGCCGTGGATTCCGCGCGCGCCACCTACCTCGACGCCGCGCGCAGGCGCGACGCCGGACTGCCCTACTCACGTCAGGCCAGCGTCGCCAAGCTGATCGCCACCGACGCGGCGATGAAGGTCACCACCGACGCCGTGCAGGTCTTCGGCGGATACGGCTACACCCAGGGCTTCCCGGTCGAGCGCTATATGCGCGAGGCCAAGGTCATGCAGATCTTCGAGGGCACCAACCAGATCCAGCGCCTCGTCATCGCCAGGGGTCTCGCCGCGAGCTGAGTTTCACACCCGACCCGATGTCCTGATCGATGCCGCCCGCGCGGCGGTCGCGCAGGCCGTCGACGTGCTGAAGGCCGCGCTGCACCCCTGACCGACAGATGGCCGAAAATGTCGATTTGATGTCCGCCGTTCTCTCGGCAACCCGGGGACGGCGTTCTAGGCTCGAAATATGACAGAGCCGTCCATCATCATCATCGGCGCCGGATTCGCCGGACTCGGAATGGCACTCGAGCTCCGGCGAGCCGGTCTGCACAACTTCACCATCCTGGAGAAGGCAGCCGATCTCGGTGGAGTCTGGCGCGAGAACACCTATCCCGGCGCCGCCTGCGACGTGCCGTCACCGCTGTACTCGTGGTCCTACGAGCCGAAATCTGATTGGCCGCGGCGGTTCTCCGAGCAGGCCGATATCCACGCCTATATGCGGACGGTCGCCGAAAAGCACGACCTGCCGAGTTTCGTCCGCTTCGGCACCGAGGTCACCGACGCCGAATTCGACGAGAAGACCGGCCGCTGGCACATCACCACCGGCGACGGCGCCACCCTCACCGCCGACATCCTCATTCCCGCCGTCGGCCAGCTCTCACGCCCCGCCCTGCCGAATCTGCCCGGTATCGACACCTTCCGCGGCGCGGCCTTCCATTCCGCCGAATGGAACCACGACGTCGACCTCACGGGTAAGCGAGTGGCCTGCATCGGCACCGGAGCCAGTGCGATCCAATACATCCCGCGCATCCAGCCGCAGGTCGAACACCTCACCCTGTTCCAGCGGTCCGCGGCCTGGATCCTGCCGAAATTCGACACCGAATACAGTGCCGCGCACAAGAAGCTGTTCAAATACGTGCCGCCCGCCCGGCTGGCCGAACGCCTCGCGATCTGGTCGTTGTTCGAATTCCTCGCCTTGGCCCTGACCGATATCCCCGCGCTGAAGAATCCCGTCATCGCCCTCGCCGACCGGCACCGCGCCAAGCAGGTCTCCGACCCCGAACTCCGCGCGAAACTCACCCCCGACTACGCGGCGGGCTGCAAACGCGGACTCTTCTCCAACGAATACTTCCCCGCCCTCGCCCAGCCGAACGTCACCGTCGAGACCACCGCGATCGAGGCCGTGACCCCCACCGGCATCCGCACCGCCGACGGCGTGGAACACCCCGTCGACGCGATCGTCTACGGCACCGGATTCAAAGGCACCGAATTCCTCGCGCCGATGAACATCTACGGAACCGGCGGACGCAAACTCACCGACGTCTGGGGCGACGAAGGCGCGCGCGCCTATCTCGGCGTCACCGTGCCGAACTTCCCGAACCTGTTCATGATGTACGGACCGAACACCAATGTCGGCTCCGGCTCCATCATCTACATGCTCGAATCCCAGGCCCGCTACATCCGCCAAGCGGTCCAGTACCTGTCCGGCCGCACCGGCCATTTCCTCGCCCCCCGCGCCGACGCCGAACAGCAATGGGACGACTGGTTGCAACGTCGTCTGAAGGACACCCCCTGGAATTTCTGTTCCAGCTGGTACCGCAACGCCTCCGGCCGCATCACCAACAACTGGCCCGGCGCGACCGTGCTCTACCGGTGGAAGACGAAAACCTTCGATCCGGCGAATTACGTGGAGGCGAAAGGCGAACGCGCGCTGCGCTGATCGGACGCCACGTTCGGCGGATGGGAGTCGACGCCCACCGTCGAACGCGGTGGATGTTGCGGTGTCGTCGATCGCTTCGACTGTTGCCTCAGATCTCGACGCCGAGCGGCCACTGGTTCAGGGAAACGCGCCCTGACCCCGAAAATGCGACTCAGCCAGGTCTCAGCAAGCCGCCAGTAAACTCGACGGTATTCGCATCCGTCGACGGAAGGCAGGCCGATGATCTGGCTGTACCTACTTCTCGCCGTCGCGGTCGTCCTGACCCTGTTCGTCGTGGCCTCCCGCCGATCCCAGCAGCGCACCGCGACCGAACTCGCCGACGCACTGGCCGACGCCCGCCAGGTCAACGAGCGACTCGGCGGCCAGATCTACAACCTCACCGGCACCGACGACGCCTCCCGGCAAGCCCTCGTCGACGCCTCCGAACGCCACATCGCCGCGGGCTCCCAACTGGATCAGTCCAGCACCCCCACCCAGGCCCGCCTGGCCAGGCAAACCGCGATCGAGGGCCTCTACTACATCCGCGCCGCCCGCACCGCCATGGGCATGGACCCCGGCCCCACCGTCCCCGAACTCGAAGGCCGCTCCGCTGCGGGCACCGTCAGCAAAGACCGCGTCATCGACTACGACGGCCGCCGAATAGCCGCCTCCCCCAACCCTTCCCGCTCCACCCCCAACTACTACCCCGGCGGCCGAGTCGCCGGCCGCCCCGTCCCCGCAGGCTGGTACTCCGAACCCTGGTGGCAACCCGCCCTCGTCGCGGGCGCCTGGGGCATCGGCTCCGCCCTCCTCTTCACCTCCCTCTTCTCCGGCATGTCCGGCGTCGGCTACGGCGCCCAGGGTTTCGAGAGCGGATACGGCGAGGGATACCAGGACGGCCTGGACGCGGGCGGCTCCGACCCCGGCTACGACCAGGGCGGCGATCCGGGCGGAGACTCCGGCGGCTGGGACGGCGGTTCCGGCGGCGACTGGGGCGGAGGCGGCTTCGACGGCGGCGGGGGCTTCGACGGCGGATTCTGATTCCACCCGAAAACCCCTGCACACGCCCCCTCCCCACCCCTCACGCAGCCCCCGAGCCCGACACGATGCGGCTCCTACTGGGTGCACCCGGTAGACTGCGGTCGTCCCACCAGACCAGCCTTCGTAGCTCAGGGGATAGAGCACCGCTCTCCTAAAGCGGGTGTCGCAGGTTCGAATCCTGCCGAGGGCACAACATTCTTGCAGGTCAGGCCGTTGCCTCACACGGCTCGACGGCCCCAGAACCCCGGTTCGTACGCGGTTCGTACGCAGCGGAAAAACTCGTACGCGCCGCATCGAGTCAAGAGCGCGCCGACGGCGCTACGCGCCGCCGCCGTGGCCGTCGGTGCGCATTCACGACACGGAGCTTTCTGTCCACACTCGCCGGGAATCGCGCTGTCAAGGCGATCGGCTACGGTATGTGTTCGCCGCGGATCGTCTGTGGTCCAGTCCAATTCGAGGGCAACTGTGCTCCCGACATCGTAGATCCACGAGGGAGGCTCCTCCTCGGCCGGCTAATGACGCCACGGCGATCGGAGCGACAGACCGTAGGGCGTTCGAACCCGTCTTGTCGCCATGACTACAGGCTATGGATCGCTCTCCCCGACGCACGAGTCCTGCTCCAGATTCTTGTCGAATGCACCGGTCATTCCACAACTCGCGCCCAAGCATCTCGAACCACGGCCAGTGCAGTCCCAGCTGTGATCTCCAGCCTGGTCTGCCCGGCCAGTTGCGCATTCCAGTCGTCCTCATTCGGTGCCTGATCGAACAACTGCGGGCTGGGGAACCGGTTTGTGGGACCGCGTCTCTTGTACAACACTCCCGCGGCACCGTCGATCGCACCGATGCCGCTCAGCGCCCAAAGGTCCCAGAGGTCGCGTGATGCGCGTCGGTCGTGCCATGTCGCCGTCTTCCCCGCGACAAACGCCGGCAAAGTGGGCACCAACAGCTCAGCTGGCCCTGCGTCGCTGTATCGCTGCTCGAGACGGCGGAGTTCGGTCGGCCACACCGTTCGGCCACGTCCCGACAGCAACTGGATCTTGACGGACACACCGGAGGCAGAGCGGAGGTTGGCGACCCCCGTATCCGAGACATCGCTCAGCGACGACGCCCATTCCAGCCGACCGTACCTCCGCGCGACGGATCGCGGCAAAGCAGCGTCGAGTTCGGCGGCCAGGACCGTTCGGTTGTCCAACGCAACCAGATCGATGTCTTCACTGAGCCTGCCGCTCACCAGATGCGTACGGGCAAGAGCAGTTCCGCCGATAAAGTACAACCGCTCACCGAACCCTCGGCTGACTGCCGCCAGCAGATGGGAGATCAGATGATCGCGCTCGACCTGCTCCGGGGATACTCCGAATCGAAGTGCGACACTGTCGTATTCGTCGATACTCATGCTCCGCCCCAACTTTGCGCACGTCGAAGCGCCACACCCTGTCGCTGCTCGCTCGCGAGCTGTTCGAGTCTCGCCGAATCACTCCGACGGTAGAGCGTCTCGATCGCTGAACGAACCTCCACCTCGGCATTGCCCAGCTCCGGGCGCCGGGCAAGATCGAGCACGGTCTGTTCCGGAGTAGTGACCAGCGTCGGCCCCAGTGAAGTTTCGATACGCTCCGCGTCGAGCGCGTCGGTATCTCGGCGCACGAACCAAACCTGTGCCGAACGGTCGGTCAGCGCGATCGGTCGATGCTGACTCGGAACTGCGACAACGGCAGTCGCCAACGCACGAGGCACGGCTCCCAGCATGCGGGCCGCGCTGATACCCATGACGACTATCTGGTCCGCCCCGTAAATCGATGACGCGATACCTGCGGCCGCCGCTTCGAGACCTGGCAGCCACGTCCGACCGATGTAGTCCGGTGGGACAATGATGTAGTAGCCGTGAGCGACGCGGTGCAGCATCCCCCGATCAACGAGCCGCGCGATCTCGGGCCGCGGTTGGACGTAGATGTCGGCCAAGTCCTGCGGCCGCACGGTTCTGAGAGGCGCCCGCCACAGCTCACTGGGCAGTGGTGTACCGCGACGCTCAGCCATCAACACCACCACCCATCACTATGCATATGGTTGGCTATTACCCAACGAAATGCATACTACCGCGAAACTGGCCATCGCCGCGCCCGCCACCGGGATACGGCGCCAGTCTGCCGTTGTCGAATTCACCCTGACCAGCAGCAACGGCCCGGTCGAGAGCGGCGCGCGAGGCGGTCACGCAGGATGCGGATACCCCGCAGGTCTTCACGATGCACCCGACTTCCGCCTTGAACTCGAAGGCGATCACTCGTCCGTCATCGCTCTCGATGACCAGGTCGACTTCGTCACCGGATCCGGTGCGGAAGTGTCCAACTGTCACCGGCCCGCCCCACCAGCTGATCTGCTCGAGACTCTCTCCGACGGTGAAGGTTTCGATGAGATGACCGTATTCCGACAGTGCGGCGGGGTCACTGCCGGCGATCTTCTCCGGAGTCGATCCCATGAGCCAGGCTGCGACTCCGGAGTCGACGAAGTGCAGTTCGGGTTGGCGGGCGACGCGTGAGCCGAGGGCGGTTCCTCACGCAGGTAGCCGGTAGACGAGAAAGACAGCCTCCAGCAGCCGGAGATGATCAGACGGCGAAATCAGCACTTTTCAGCGCAATGAGACAGGTACTCGCCGTATGCCCCAAGCGATCGACAAGGCGCACCTGATCACGTACATTATCCCGTACGGGGTCAGTGTCGCGAGAAAAGGATCTCCATGCGAGCCATGCACAGCACCGAAGCACGTCAGAACTGGTCTGAAGTACTGGACGCGGCCACCGAAGACAACGACGAAGTCGTGATTACTCGGTCCGGCGGCAAGGAGCCCGCCGTAGTTATCTCGCTGGCCGAATACAACTCCTTGAAAGAGACCGCTTACATCCTGTCTACCAGGGCTAACAGCAGACGCCTGCTCGAGTCGATCGCGAACTTGGAATCAGGCAGGGTGGAAGCCCACGAACTGATCGAACCAGAGGACAACGACGAGTGAGTCGCAAGGTGGTGTTCGACGCCAATGGGTGGGAGGACTACAGCGGATGGCTCGCCCGTGACCGTAGGTTGCTCGGCAAAGTCAACCGCCTGATCGAGGATATCCGGCGCAACGGCAACGCCGAGGGCATCGGCAAGCCGGAACCGTTGCGGCACAACCTGGCCGGACTCTGGTCACGGCGGATAACCGACGAACATCGGTTGATCTACGTAGCCGACGATGACAACGTGACGATCGTTGCCTGTCGTCACCACTACGACGACTGAACACCCGCGAAGCCACCTGGAGACAGGGGCTCGAATGTGTATCGAGTTGGCTACATGCCACACGGCGACGTGGACGGCCGACTGATCGGCTGCTTCCAAACGGTCGCCCAAGGGGTGCCAACGAACCCACCAAGAGCAGCTGACGACCTGATCGACTGCACGGCAACGATTTTCGAATGTCTGCGAGAGCGCTCGTCGGCCTACCGATGTCGTGCCACGTCCTCGCACAGAATGCCCGGCCACCGCGCGAGATCGTCCGGCGTGTGCGCGATCTCCATCGTGGCCTTCGGCAGCAGACCAACCAACGCCTCCGCAGTCGACACCGGATGGCCGGGATCATCGATCCAGGCCAACACCGTGGTCGGCACCTCGATCGCGGCGATCGACTCCGGCGCGGGCAGGTCGCTCATCGCCGCACCGCGGAACAGTGAGGGCAGGAGGTGCTCGGCGACATCCGGCCCGGTTTCCGGCGTTCCCACGGTGGCGGGCGGGCGTGGCGCGGTGAGGTCGGCGTCGAGGAAGGCGGCGAGTCCCTGCTCCTCGATCAGGCGGGCGTTCTTCCGGTAGATGTCGGCCTTCGCGGCGCGGGTGTGCCAGGCGGTGGCGGGCACCAGCAGCGTGAGGCCCGCGAATCGGCCGGGATCGAGGACGGCGGCGTGCAGCAGTGTTCCGGTGCCCATCGAAGGGCCGACGCCGTGCACCTTCTCACCGGGGAACCAGTTGTCGAGCAGCTTCAGAAGGTCATCGGCAAGGACGGGCCACCGATAGTCCTCGGGGACGGTACGCCCCGTCGAGTGGCCGTGGCCGCGCGCGTCGTAGCGCAGCAGTCGGGTTCCGCTGAGTCCGCGGCCGAGATCGAGGTCCATCAGCCGGTCGCGATGACGGCTGGAGGTGAGGCCGTGGAGTTGGACGACGGGGTGGCCACCCTCGTCGCTGAGTTCGACATCGAGGTCGGCGCCGGGAACGCGGAAGGTCGGCACGGTGGCTCCAGGGTGCTGGTGAGACGGCGAGCGCTCGGGAAGGCCTAGGATACCGTCATGCGGCTGACCAATGTCGCGCACCTGCGCCTACCGTTCGGCCGCCTGTTGGGCTTCGATGTCACCACGGGTCGGGTGGGCCGGTCGCTTCCCGTCTCCTTCGACCAGCGGCGCCACGTGGGGGCGGGCGACCGGGCGGGATCCTGGATGGCGTTGTCCTTCAGGCTCTCCGCGCCGGTACTGCCCGACGAACTCGCGACCGCCTGGTTGGCGGTGATCGAACGGCACGGCACGCTGCGGTCGGTCTTCGTGCCGGGCGAGGACGGCGAGCCTCGACTGCACGAGGTCGATATTCTCCCCGCCGGTTGGGTCGAGCATGTGATCGCTCCGGGGCAGGCGGTCAACGACGCGCTCCGCGCGGTGCTCGACCGGGCTTGTTCACCGTACGGTCGTCCGTCGCACCGACTGTGTGTGCTCGAGACCGCGATGGGGCCGACGGTGGTGGTCGCCGCCGACCACTCCCACGTCGACATGTGGTCGATGCTGGTGATCGTGCGCGATCTGCTCGCCGCGCTGGCCGCGGTGCAGAAGGGTGGTTCGCCGTCGTTGCCGCTCGCACCCGCGTTCGCGGAGCACACCCGTGCGTTGCGGGACCGTCCGCCCGCGCCCCCCGAGGTACACCGCCGGTGGGCGGAGGTGCTGGCGGGCAGCGGCGGTGTGATGCCGCGATTTCCGCTGTCGCTGGGTGAGGCGACGTTGCAGGAGGAGCGCGTGGAGGTGCGCGATGTCCTCGACGTCGACGACAGCGCCGCGTTCTCGGCACAGGCCCGCGACGACGGCGTCTCGACCTTGGCGCTGGTGGTCGGGGCGATGACCGAGGTGACCCGCGAGTTGGCAGGCACCGCACTGCGGGCCGTGTTTCCGGTGCACAGCCGGTACGACACCACCTGGCACGACTCGGTGGGGTGGTTCATCACCAACTCGGTGCTCGAGTCGGCCGACTCCGATCCCCGTGCCAGCGCGGCGGCGGTGAAGGAGGCCGTCCGGATGGGGTCCTGGCCACTGGCGGACATCCTGCGTCCGTGGGGCGGAATGCCCGAAGCGCCGGGGATGTTCGCGATTTCGTGGCTGGACCTGCGCCGACTACCGGTGCGAGTCGACGCGACCGGTTTGGAGGCGCAGTACGTCGGCGCGACGATTCGGACCGACGGCGTGATGCTCTGGTTCGTCCTCGATGAGGCGGGCCTGCATCTACGCTGCCGGTACCCGGACACTCCCGAGGCCAGGCGGCACGTCGGCGGCTGGCTGGACACGCTGATCGCCCGGCTGCGATCACGGGCGCGGGCTTCGGTCGGCGGTCGACTCCGACTCGGCGATCGGATCTATCGTGTGCAGCGGGCGGCGCGCGCCGATGTCCCCGCGCTGGTCGCGCTGCTCTCCGACGACGAGATCGGCGGTGCCCGTGAGGGGTCCGAGATCGCCCGCTACGAGGAGGCCTACGACGCCGTCACCAGGGACGCCTCGCACTATCTGGCGGTGGTCCGGGACGAGGGCGACCGGATCGTCGGCACCATGCAGCTCACCATCATTCCGGGGCTTTCCCGCAGCGGCACCACGCGCCTCCAGATCGAGGGGGTACGGGTCACCGCCTCACAACGCTCACGCGGTATCGGAACCGCGATGCTCGAATGGGCGCACGACCACGGCAGACACCGAGGTGCGACACTCGCGCAGGTGACCACGGACCGGGTTCGCGAGCGGGCCCACACGTTCTACGCGCGGCTCGGGTACGGCAACAGTCACGTCGGGCTCAAGCGGGCACTCTGACCGGCCCGCTCAGAGCGTCGAGCGGGGCGTCCGGTGATGACCCGCGGGTCGACGCATTCCATTGACGCTCTGCCCCATGCCACTTCGTAGCAGGCCGAATCCTGCGGAAGCGACATCGGCCATCCGGCTGAAGGTCCACCCAGACCGAACGCAGAGGCCCTTTCAGCGACGCGCCGCACGCAGACGGGCCACTGCCTCGTCCGGAACGATCTCCCTGGGAACGAAGAAACCGCGAGTACCCACCGGTTGGAGGAAGACCACGCCCCCGCTGACGATCACCCGCTTGATGTCGACGTAGCGATTGGTGACCTGGCCACTGCTCTGATGCAGTTCCATAGCGTCGGCGGTGTAGCGGGCCGACATCCGCTGTCCCGGACCGGCGATCGCGAGAAACGCGGGATCCACCCTGGCCAGTTGGACACCGGTGATCAGCGCGACCACAACCAGTTCGAAGGCCAGCACGACGAGGAACGCGCCCAACATCTCGCCGATCTTCGCGTCTCCCCCGTTGGACGTCATCGCGATCGTGCCGCGCACGAGCAGGAACGCGGGCAGGGCGAGCAGGAATCCCCATTTGCTCGGCAGCCGCCAGGTGATCAGCGCTCGGCCGCGGGTCAGTCGCCGCGCGGTATTCTCGTCGCAGACGTAGGTCACGTCGATCGGCTGGTCGGGACGGGATTGCGCGAAGCCACCGTGTTGACCCGAAAGACCCTGCTGCTGTTGCGGATAGCCCGGATGACCGAATGCCGGTTGAGGCGCGTAGCCCTGGAGATGACTCGGCGGCGGCGCGAACCCCTGCTGCTGCCCCTGTGGCGGATACCCCGGCTGACCCTGTCGACCATATGGCTGTTGTGGATACACGATCTCCCCCCTTCGAACGTAGACGCCTTGCAATCTACCTCCACCGTCAGACCCGATACGACGGCAGCCGCGTTCGTCGAGATCGCAGTTAGTCTACGCTGCAACCACTTTCGAGCACGGACGGCACCCTCCCCGTCGACGCAGGGTGCGACCTGACACGGCGTGCGCGAATATTCGCTGGCGGTGATCCGCCCGGACACGGGATCATCGTTCACCTGCATCGTTCGTTGATTCGAGACGACAGGGGGATCATGCAATCGCGTGCGGCGGCGACCAAACTGGTGCTGCGTTTATACGGCCGGGAGATGGCCGCCCGTAAGACCATCACGATTCCGGCGCTGCTGGCGCCTGCACTCGGCAATATCTGCAACCTGTACATAGCACCGCTGATCGTCGCCATGATAGTCAGCCGGGTCGCGGCGACCGGGGATACCGGCTTCGGCGCGTCGGGTTCCTACATTCTCGCCTTCGGCGGAGCCCTGTTTCTCGCTGAACTGCTGTGGCGCATCGGGATTCACTGCCTGAACCGGGTCGACGCCTACGGGATCGAGCACCTGTACGTGGTCGCCATGGACGAATTGCTCGCCAAGGACGCGGCGTTCTTCCACAATAATTTCGCCGGTTCGCTGACGAAGCGTTCACTCAGTTTCGCGGCCCGCTTCGAACAGTTCGTCGACACGCTCGCCTTCGAGATCATGGCGGCGCTGGTGCCGCTGATCTTCGCCTCGGTGGTGTTGTGGCACTACAACCCCGTGCTGGTCGTCGTACTGATGGGGATGATCGTGGTCACCGCGCTGGTCATCACGCCCTTGGTCCAGCGTCGCCAAAAGCTCGTCGACGACCGTGAGGCGGCCATCGCGCGGGTCTCCGGACATGTGGCCGACAGCCTGGCCAATATGCAGGTGGTCCGTGCCTTCGCCGCCGAACCCCAGGAGGCGGACGAACATCGCCGCCGGGTCGCCTCGTCGCGACGAAAGTCGTTGCGCTCCTGGGATTACGCGAACCTGCGAATCGATACGCTGGTGGCGCCGCTGCTGGTGCTGACCAACGTGATGGGGCTGCTGATCGCGGTGGGCCTCGGCGGCGGCAAGATGGGAGTGGAGGCCATCGTGGTGGCATTCACCTACTACTTCAACGCCACCGGGATCATGTTCCGGTTCAACCAGATCTACCGACGGCTGGAGACCGTGCTCACCGAGGCCGCGCAGTTCACCGAACTGCTGCTCGACGAACCGAAGGTACTCGACACCGCACATCCGGAACCCTTGCAGCCCAATGGGTTCGACGTGCGGTTCGAAACGGTGAACTTCACCCACGCGGGCGCGCGGCAACTGTTCCACGGATTGGACCTGCACGTGCCCAGCGGCGCCAAGGTGGGCCTGGTCGGACGATCCGGTGGCGGCAAGACCACCATCACCCAACTGCTGCTGCGGTTGATGGATCTGCAATCCGGAACCATCCGCATCGGCGGACAGGACATCGCCCGGCTTCGGCAGGCGGATCTGCGCAGTCTGATCGCCTACGTGCCGCAGGAGCCGGCCATGTTCCACCGGACCCTGAGCGAGAACATCCGGTTCGCGCGCCCGGAAGCCACGGACGGGGAGATCCTGCGGGCCGCCGAGGCCGCCCACGTCACCGAATTCGTGGATGCGCTCCCGGAGGGCATGGACACGCTCATCGGCGAGCGTGGCGTGAAACTCTCCGGCGGCCAGCGCCAGCGGGTCGCGCTGGCCAGGGCGATCCTGCGCGACGCACCCATCCTGCTCTTGGACGAGGCGACCAGCGCACTCGACTCGGAAAGCGAATCACTTGTGCAGCAAGCCCTCTGGGAGTTGATGGACGGCCGCACCGCGCTGGTCGTCGCGCACCGACTGAGCACCGTGGCCGGAATGGACCGGCTGGTGGTGCTCGACCACGGGCGAATCGTCGAGGAGGGTACACACGAGCAACTGCTGTGCGCGCAAGGAGCGTACGCACAGTTGTGGCGGCACCAGTCGGGCGGATTCCTGGGCGAGGACGTGGTCGTCCGTTGATTTCCGCGCCATCACATCGAGGAGCAGGACGTCGGCGCAACAACTCGCCCCGGAAAGCCTGGAGAGCGGCGGCACCCGCTCGAACGGTCTATCTCCGGACCGGCACCAGCGTCAGAACGGGGTCGAGCCCTAGGAAGTCATCGACGTTGGCGGTGTAGAGAGGAAGATCGTTCGCCGACGCGATAGCCGCAATCAGCAGATCCATCCTGCGCGGCTTAGGATTCCGGCCTGCCGCGACGACCAGTTTGGCCATTGTCGCGAATCGACGTGCCGCAGCCGAGCAAAATGGCAGCGCGTCGAATGTGTGCTCGACCTCGAGTAAACGCTCCGTGCGAAAGGCCAATGTTTTCGAATTGTCAGCCAAGGCGATACCGAGTCCGAGTTCGGCTAACGTAACCGTGCTGATTCGCGGACGCACCGGAAGATCTGCGTCATCGATCCGCGCGATATCGATGAGAACGCACGTATCGAGCAGACCTTCAGGATGCCGGTCGGTCCGCGCATCAATCATCGAGACGATCCTCGCCGAACGCGGCGTCGATTTCCGCACGCTCCTCAGCCGCAGTGCCTGCCGCCGCGAAACGTGCGAACCGCGCTTTCAAGTCGGCGGTCGTGACATCCCGTTTCGCACGGATCGGACGTAGCTCCCCGACCGGGTGCCCGTTGCGGGTAATGATGAAATCGTCACCTGCCTCGAGCGCGTCCATCACACCCGCGCTGCCGTTGCGCAACTCTGCTTGCGTGATCGTCCTGGTCATCGCTCCAGGATAGCAACGCATGCTATCCACCGCTATAAGCCCGAGAGCTGAGCAGGTCTGCTGTGGGCAGCCCGGCCGGTCAGGTTGCCGCGGAGCTTGCCGATTGGACGACACCGAGTTGCTGCATCATCCCGAGCGCGTCCCAGCATCCCCAGCTCTCGACGATCTTGCCATCCTCGAAGCGGGTGATGGTAATTCCTTGCACGACTGCGGATTTGCCGGTCGCGTGCATACCCATCATCTCGCCGTCGTTGGTTCCGGTCCCCGTCCATCGGGTGGTGACGAAATCGCCTTCGGCGATCTGTTCGTTGACCAGGAACCGCTGATCCGAGAACGCGGCGAGATACATCTGCGCGAGTCGTTTGAAGCCCTCGGGGCCGTGGGTATCGGCGAACGGGTTCTGTGGATCGTGGTCGATGTAGTCGGCCGCGATCACCTCGTCGAATACATCGAGATCTCGCATGTTCCACGCGTCGAAGACACGCTTGGCGGCGGCCTTGTTCTGCTCCGACATGGGGTTTCCTATCTATTGGGTGCCGAACCGGCGAAGGCGGCTCGTAGTCGCTACAGGCAGCATCCGCGGTGCCCGGCGTTGATATGGCTCGCGGGCCGCGATGCCGACGGTGAATCCAGGGCGCCACGGCCCGGTATGGGGACGCTGTCATCAACGAGGATGACCGTCCGAATGTCGTCGGCGGGCATCCAGCAACCCACCGATCACAAACCTTGAAGCCGGTATACACAGTCATTGTGCGCCTCTTTCCCGCGCAAGGTAAGGGGTCGACATCAGCATGTCTGTGACACCGTGCCCACCCCCGGATCGGTGCGGGGAAGAGCGACGGTCTCGCGGAGGTGACAGCGACGAAACATCCTGGCTATCGGGGGTTCGTAGAGTTGCGCGATCGGGTTCAGCACGCGGATGCGGAGCCGCATCGGGCAAGGGGTAGGACAATGACTGGAAACCGCGTACGGATCGAGGCGATCAGAGCCGTCGAAGCGTATGTGCCGCCGGCGATGAACGCCGACGAATCGGAAACGCCGGGTGAGATTTTCGGTGACAACGTGTTCAACGTCGCCGTGATGCAGAAACGGTTGCCGAAGTCGGTGTACAAATCGGTGGTCGCCACCATCGAACGCGGGGCACCGCTGGATCCGATGGTGGCCGATGCGGTGGCGGCTGCGATGAAGGATTGGGCCCTGGAGAAGGGCGCGACCCACTACGCACACGTCTTCTATCCGCTGACCGGGCTCACTGCGGAAAAGCACGACAGTTTCCTCGAGCCGCTGGCCGACGGTTCCGCGCTGGCCGAATTCGCCGGCAAGACGTTGATCCAGGGCGAACCCGATGCCTCGAGCTTTCCGAACGGCGGGCTGCGCAATACCTTCGAAGCGCGCGGCTACACCGGCTGGGATGTGACGAGTCCCGCGTACGTGCTGGAAAATCCGAACGGCAATACCCTCTGCATCCCCACGGTTTTCGTCTCGATGACCGGCGAGGCGCTGGATCACAAGACTCCGTTGCTGCGTTCGCAGCAGGCGATGGGTCGGCACGCGATGCGGATTCTGAAACTCTTCGGTCACGAGAATCCGGCGCCCGTGGTCTCCTTCTGCGGGCCAGAGCAGGAGTACTTCCTGATCGACCGGCACTTCTTCCTCGCCCGGCCCGATCTCCTCAATGCGGGGCGCACCCTGTTCGGTGCGAAGCCGCCGAAGGGCCAGGAGTTCGACGACCACTATTTCGGTGCGATCCCGGAGCGCGTGCTCGGTTTCATGATGGACACCGAACGGGAGCTGTTCAAACTCGGCATTCCCGCCAAGACCAGGCATAACGAGGTCGCACCGGGGCAATTCGAGATCGCCCCGATGTTCGAACGCGGCAATGTCGCGGCCGACCATCAGCAACTGTTGATGACGACGTTCAAGACGGTCGCCAAGAAACACGGTATGGAATGCCTGTTCCACGAGAAGCCTTTCAGCGGCGTGAACGGCTCCGGTAAACACGTCAACTTCTCTGTCGGCAACGCCGAACTCGGCAGCCTGCTGGTGCCGGGCGACACTCCGCACGACAACGCGCAATTCCTGGTGTTCTGCGCCGCGTTCATCCGAGCGGTGCACAGGTACGCCGGGCTGCTTCGCGCCTCGGTCGCCTCGGCCACCAACGATCATCGGCTCGGAGCGAACGAGGCTCCGCCCGCGATCATTTCGATCTTCCTCGGTGACCAGCTGGCCGATGTCTTCGAGCAGATCGCGAAGGGCGCGGCGACCTCATCGAAGGGTAAAGGCTCCCTCATCATCGGCGCCGACACCCTGCCGGTGCTGCCGACCGATCCGGGCGACCGCAACCGCACCAGCCCATTCGCGTTCACCGGCAACAGATTCGAATTCCGGGCGCCGGGCTCGATGCAAACCGTCAGCGTTCCGATCGTCACGCTCAACACGATTCTGGCCGAGTCGCTCGACTACATCGCGACCGAACTCGAAACCGCGGTCACCGACGGGACGCCGTTCGACACCGCCGTGCAGAATCTGCTCACCGCGATCATCACCGATCACGGCAAGGTCGTGTTCAACGGTGACGGATATTCCGATATGTGGCAGCAGGAGGCGGCGACCCGCGGACTGCCGAATCTCCGGACCACCCTCGACGCCCTGCCCGAACTGATCACCGATTCCGCGATCGAACTGTTCGAGAAATATCAGGTCTTCAACGGCCGGGAAATGCACAGCCGCTACGAGATCGGGCTCGAGCAATACGCCCTGACGATCGGCGTGGAGGCACGGCTGACCCTCGAGATGGGCTCGACGACCATCCTGCCCGCCGCGATGCGGTACCAGACCGAGGTGGCCCAGAACATCGCGGCACTCACGGCAGCCGGATTCCCGGCCGACACCGACATGCTGAAGGAAGTGTCCGCACCGCTGACCGACCTGCGAACAGCATTGAGTTCACTCGCCGACGCACTCGCCCAGCACCCCGGCGGCTCCGCCTACGACGAAGCGGAACACGCCCGCGATAGTCTGCTGCCCGCGATGGCCGCGGTCCGCGCGGCCGCGGACACGCTGGAGTCGGTGGTCGCCGACGACCTCTGGCCGCTGCCGACCTATCAGGAATTGCTGTACGTCCTCTGACCCGCGCCGTCAGTAGAGCGGGCGCCCGAGTCCGTTTTCGAGAACCTGCTCAGACGATTCAGCGATGGATCCGACGAGCATGACGGAAGAATCTCGATACCAAGGACTTTCGGGCAGGGTCGCGGCCGACCGCTGATTGTGTCGTGCGCGATCAGAACAGTGAGCCGAGATCGACCGGGCCGGAACCCCCGAGGGGATCCGGCCCGGAATCTCACTGTCGGATCAGCGAGCGTTGCTCGTGCAGATGACCTCGACGATCTTCGCGCCGCTCAGGTCGACGGAGCCGAAGGCGGCGAGTTGCGCCGTCGGGGTGATCTCCGTCAGTCGCCGATAGGCGGCACGCTCGGCCTCGGCCCGGTTCGGACCGGACCCTACGGCCACACCCTCTTTACTCTCGACCAGCGCTCCGCATCCGTTCGCCCACGAGGCCAGCACCTCGCAGTCGGCCACGCCGCAGTCGGCGATCGCCGCGGCCCTCGCGTCATCGAAGTTCGCCTCGTCGACGCTCGCCCCGTATGTCCACTCGCTGCCGCTCACCGCGATCGCCGCGTAATAGCCGGCGGCGTCCGCGGACCCCGCACCCAGCACAGACCCCACCGCAAGGCTGCTTACCGCGAGGGCAAAGCCGACCCTACCCATCAATCCCATTGAATTTTCTCTCTCTTCGGATGCGCCCCAAAAATTGGAACCAGCGCAATCATTGCCGCTATCGGCGAATCCGTCCAATGATGGGACGAGTAGGCCGTAACCGCACGGGTTCGAAGAACGACCACGGTCGGTGTTGTTACCGGGCTGGCCAGTACGAATGGTGCTGTCGGCGACGAGAACTCCGAATCAGAGTCGGTGACCGACCTGTCCGGCGATGAACTCCGTAATTGCGATATTCCGCGTACTCTGCGGTCAGGGGCGCTTTTGCCGAAGACGCTGGCGCCCGGGTCGCAAACCACGGGATCAATGGGTTGATCGCCTCCGGCTGAGACAGTTCGAAATCTATGAGCGGTATATGCACAACTCCCCGGTGGCAGGTCGTCTGACACGGCCGTCCCCGCTTCGGGAATGGTTGCAGTCGACTACCGCGTCCGCAGCGGGAAGGTCTATCCGAACCCTGGCTGCCGAAGTGCGCACCTTGCTCGACCGGTTCTTCCCGATTGCACTCTGGCATAGGAAATCCACCCCGGCAGATCCACACCCGACCGGGTTCGTCAGCGGTGAATGACTACCGGCGCACTTGTCGACGCCGCGACGGCGAAGCGGACACCATTCTGTCGCGATTTCTCATCGAGTGATTCGACGAAATCGGCGTGCGGTTCCTCCGGACGCTCACCTTCGACTCCCATCGGATACGTGCGCTTCGCACGCATATATGCGGCAGGAAATAGCCGAGAAGTTCGCTGGCAAATGACGCGCCGCGGAAGATGGCGCATGAACGTGGCCGGTAGCGCGATTATTCGTGCTGACGTATCGATCCAGCTGGTTCATAGGACACCGGAATCGGGCACTTCCCCACAGCTACATACGAGTTGAGGATTTCGCCCCAACAGGGTGGTGTACCGATGACGCGAGATCTCCGACCAGAGTTCGAATCTATCGGTAACCACCCCGATGGCTCGACCGGATCGGTCGAAGACTCGTGCCGATAGAGCTGAGGAGGCCGTCGATGTGGACGGCCAGGTGGGGCGGGTTGACGGCAAGCTGATTCATCGGGCGACCTCGGCCGGGAAGGCGAGGCCGATACGGCGGACCGTCAGGAGAATCGACGGCTCCGCATGGATGAGCAGTTCGGCGCGGAGGTTCGGCGCATCGATTCCTCTCAGGGGGCG
This sequence comes from Nocardia sp. NBC_01377, assembly GCF_045040005.1. Taxonomy (NCBI): domain Bacteria; kingdom Bacillati; phylum Actinomycetota; class Actinomycetes; order Mycobacteriales; family Nocardiaceae; genus Nocardia; species Nocardia sp. NBC_01377. The sequence goes on along the minus strand of NZ_CP109566.1, from coordinate 8,314,171 downwards.
TGAAAAGACCACTGCCACTGACGTTATGAGGTCGACCGGGCGGAAAGTAGACGCGGGAACAAGTGCCAATGGAACTGGGGCCAGCGTCAGGAAAACAGCTCGGTGTCGACTCGCCGACCGCAGCTCGGTGTCACGCCAGGCGATACGCCAGATCCGGTTGCATTTCACAATCAGCATTCGGGCTGAAGCGAGCCCGACATAGAGGGTCACCAAGGGGTTGCCGAAATGAGATAGGCCCGGTCCGCTGGAGCGCGGGCCGGGCCTATCGGGTCGAGCGACTGAACACGGTGCGGAAAGAACGATCTTCGCGTCGACCGGACGACCGTTCGAATCGAGCTACGATACAGCGTTTTTCACGGAATACTGCCGCTCAGTAGCGGCGGGCCCCGGCGAACGGCATGGAATCTACCGGTGATTCGGTGACGCCGACGCCGTAGGTGGAGGCGTGGATGACCATGCCGTTACCGGCGTAGAGGGCGGAGTGGTCGCCTCCGTAGTAGGAGACCAGATCGCCGGGCTGAAGGTCGTCGCGCGAGACTGGGGTGCCCGCGGCGAGTTGGTCGTAGCTGGTACGCGGGGTGTCGACGCCTGCTTCCGCGTAGGACCACTTCACCAGACCGGAGCAGTCGAAGGTGTCGGGGCCGGTTCCGCCCATGCCGTAGTTGGTGCCGAGCTTGCCGCGCGCGGCCTCGACGGCGATTTCGCCGGAGGTCTTCCGGGGTGCGGCGAACGGGGTTGGCACCATGGGGCGGGCGCCGAGAAGGTCCGCCACGGGCGGCAGTCGGTAACCGAGAAGTTCGGTGGGGATCGTGAATTCGAGCGTGTCGGCGAACGGCAGACCGGACAGCGCTTCGGCGAACGGGGTGCCGCGCAGCGCTTCGGCGAAGGGCAGGCGGGGCAACTGCTCGGCGAGGGTCGCGGCCGCGACCGAATGCGCGCCGGCGTCGGCAGGTGGCGCGAGTTGCTCGAACCCGAACGTCGCCGACATGTCGTCGGCGGGACCGGCCGACGGGTACTCCGCGATCCCGGGACGGGTATCGGTGTTCATCGAGATCGCGGGGCCGCCGAACCAGGGTGCGGCGCCGAACCCGATTCGGGTCGCGACGAGTTCGGCGAGGGGGGCGATCCCGGGGAGAGTGGCGATATCGATTCCTGCCACCGTCGGGAACGGCGCGGCATCTGTGTCGGCGGCATCGATCCGGGCGACGGCGGGGACGACGGCCGTGCGGGCGTCACCGAGGTCGGAGCAGGATGCGCCGGAAAGCGCGCGGGTGCGAGAAGGCACGATGCTCGTCGTCCCGACGGCGGGAACCGAAGTGGGGCGAGCCGCGCCGCTGTCGAACCGGGCGATGGCGGGTGCGCCGGTCACCGTTGCGTCGAGAAGCCGGACGGCGGTGGAGGCACCCGTGTCCACGGCATCGAATCGGGCCATGGCGGGCGCTGTGGTCTCGCTGCCGAAGCGGAATTCCGCGAGCACACCGGGCACGGCATCACCGGCATCGCGTCGGGGCAGCGTCGCCATTCCGACCGACTTGTCGGCCGGGGCGTCGGCGAGGCCGGGGAGGCTGGTCATGTCGAATCCGGCGAACGGGGAGAACCGACCCGGGCCCGGAGCGGGGGTCGCACCGATTCCGATCTCGCTGACCATCGGGAACCTGTCGGCGCTGGGCAGCGTGCCGAGTGCGGTGCGGGCGAGACCGGCGAATTCGGCGACTCCGGGGAGCGTGCCGATTCCGGCCGTGGTGGCCGGATGGAACTCGCGGGCTCCCGCCATGACGGTGATGTCGGATCCGCCGTCGGCGATACGCGCCGGGCGCACCGGGGTGTTCGTTCGCGCGAAGGGCGGGAAATCGGAGGCGCCGGGCAGTGTGCCCAACTCGATGACATCTCCGGGGAGTGCGGTGCCCGGATAGGCGTCGAATTCGAGACGGGGGCCGGAGGCCGGAGCCGACTTCTTCGGGGCGGGGGTGAACAGTTCGCCGCCGGGGACGTCCACGCCGGGGAATTCGAACGACAGGAACTGTTCGAGTTCGGGCAGCAGTTCTGCGAGCGCTCCGGAGAGGTCCGGTGTGGACGGCTCGGTTCCGAGCGTGCCCTGTCCGGTGCCCGGCCGAGTGTCCGTGCCGGATTCACCGTCGTTCCCGGACTGAGCGCCCGTGCCGGGCTTCGTATTCGACTGGGTGCCCGCACCGGTACTCGACTCGGTGCCGGAAGAGGTCCCCGCCTCGGTGCTCGACTCGGTGCCGCCGGTACTCGGCCGCGAACCCTGCTCGGTTCCGGAGGGAGTACCTGCACCGAACTCGGCGCCCGGCTCGATCCCGAACGTTCCGGCGCCCGGCTGGGTTCCGGACGAAGTACCCGGCTGCGTATTCGATTCGACGCCGGACTGCGTGCCGGAAGTACCGGCCCCCTGCTGAATACCCGTGCCGGACTGCGTACCCGGATCGGTCTCGGAGGACGTACCCGCGCCGGTTCCGGAAGGAGCACCGGCGCTCGGAGCCGACGGGGTGTCCTCACCCGACCGGTCGCCGGGCTCGATGTCATTGCCCGCGAGAGGTGCGCGGCGGGCGACCGCGGGCTGCACGCCGAACTCGATATCAGCGATAATCGGCGTATTCGAACGAATATCGCGCGGTGGAATTTCCATTGTTCCAGGAGCTGTTTTGAAATGAGGAGCCTCGATCGCTGGCACGGAAATCTGTTCCGGAATTTCGAAGGTGCCGACTCCCGGGATGGTCACCGCCTTGGCCGCCGCCGGGGCGGCGGTCAGCAGCAGTACCCCCAGGGCGGCGGCTGCGGCGCCGACCACCAGCATGATCGCGCGGCACAGCCAGCGAGAATATCGGACGTCTTCGGGTGCTGCCATGATTCGGTCCTCCGATGCTCACATCGTCGGCCTATGGCGACTTGCGTTCTTCGCCACGGCCTTCGAATTGATTCGAAAAACATCACGGTGATCTGATCCCGGTCCCAGCGGATCCGAGCGTTCATCTTTCGGCTGGATCACGGTCAGGTCAAAGACATTCGTATGGTAATTAGATAACAAACAAATAAAGAATTCGCGGATGATATTCGAATTAAATTTCCGAACAAAATGCCCCGCAGCGCGTCGAGCGCTACGGGGCATTGTGCGGAACAGGTTCAGGCGGTGATCTGCTCCTCGATCTGTTCGGCGAGCGAACGCAGCCGCGCGGCGAATTCACGCGCCGCGACCGGATCTTCGCCCGACCCCTTGACCACCCGTCGGCCCAGCGCGGCCAGCCTGGATTCCACGGTGGAGAACAGATCTATCGCGGGGCCGTCGTTATCGGACCCCAATTCACCGCGCAGCCAGGCCTGCACGCGCTGGCGCACCTCGACTTCGCCGCAATGCCGCGGCAGGATCGCCACGGCCTCGCGTAATTTGCCCGCGGTGACCTTGACCTCGGGATCGTCGGCCAACGTCGTATATACCGCGACGGCGGCGTCCTCGCCGTGTTCGGCGGCGACCGTCAGCAATTCGCGCACCTGTCCCTCGTTGATCGCGGGCGCGACCGGGTGCAGCCGCGCGGCCAACGGCCACGCGCGAATAAGTTTGTGCGCGTAGGACCGCTGCATATCCCAGCGCTGTTCGACGTATTCGTCGAAAGTCGTGTGCTCGCTGCGATACAAACGCCCGTCGCGCACGATCTGCAACGCCCGACCTGCCGCCCAGAACGCGATACGCAGGCTGTCGATGGAGGATTCGCACGCGGACAGCTGCTGCTGTTCACGATCGCTGAGCGGGCCGTCACCGGGGGCTTCCGGTAGCGGCATGGTCAGCGCGGTGGACGGTTCCACCGTGGTTTTCGGTAACTCCACCGGTATTTCGACGGCGGGCACCACGATTTCCACCGGTTCCGCCCCGATATTCGACGGCTCCGACTGTTCGGCCCGCCGCCACTGGGCGTCACGCAACGGCGACACCGGCGGCGTGTGTTCGGCACTGTCCGCCAGCGGATTAGCCGAACCACCGCCTATCGAGCCCTTTCTCCGCTGCGGAGGCATCAGGCGAACACCTCCACGACGGCCCGGTAAGGACTCACCAATTCGTCGCCGACCTGCCGATATTCGGCCAGATCCTCGATCGGGTTCTCGGCGCCGTCACCGACTTCCCCATCGGCTGCTTCCCGGTACCACTTCCACGCACTCAGGTAGGAGACGAACACCTCGTAGCCCGCGTCCTCCAGATTTCCGCGCTGCGTGCGGTATTCGGTCGATACGTTGACCCCTTTCTTCATCGTCACCGGCACCTTCGTCATCAGGACGCGGACCCGGATCTCGCGCCCACTGCCCGCCGCGGCCTCCTCGGCCGCGCGATAGGTACTCGGCACGCGCTTCACCTCCGAAGGGCTGACGCTGGTCAGCAGGATCAATTCGTCGCTCACCGGAATCGCGGCCTTGAAGATCTCGGCCGACTCACCGCCCGCGTCGACGATGATGACGTCGTAGGCCTCGGCATTGTCGGCGATGCAGTCCCCCACATGCCGCGAGGGGAAGGCGACGAGGTCGAAGGGCACCTGGACATCACCTCTGGTGAGACGTCGATACCAGGAGTAGCCGGTCTGGCTGAGCGGGTCCGCGTCGATCACCAGCACGCGCCGTTGGTGGACGCGCGCGAAATAGGAGGCCAGGAAGAAGGCCGAGGTGGTCTTGCCGACACCGCCTTTGAGATTCCCCAGCGTGATCACGAGGGGGGCGGGCAGATCGAGTGGCGCAACAGAATTCGTCATGAACAGTCCTCCGAGTGTGAGGAGTGCGCTGGAACTGTGGCGGAAATCAGTCTGGCACGGACATCACTCACATTCGCCGATTCGCTGACGCCACGCCGATACAGCGGCGCGCCGCAGGGCGTGAGACACGCCAGGTGGAGATGCGAGGGCCGATCGCGTGTCGGTTTGCGTGGTCACTCCGTGTGCCCACCGCGCGACAGTCGCAAGTGCGCGCACCTGCACCGAGGCACGGTCCTTGTGGACCGCGACCCGGCATCGGGATCGACGCAGGTGCGGATCGACAAGCGCGCCCGATTCCGACGCATCTCGATACCCGTGTCCCCCATGCAGCACCGCAGGCGCACCGGGCGGGTCGTGCCGATTTACCGATGAGCCACTGCGAGCGGCGACGTCGCCGCTACCGGTGCGCACGTCGTTTCGAGTCGAGCTCACCGTGACGGGCATCAGCGCACGGCGACTCGTGATGCGAGCTGTCGCCGCGCGAAGGGCAACCGATCATGGTGGACACCCGTTCATGTGGACTGCCGATCGCGGCGGACGGCCGATCGAGTTCGGTCGGCCAGAACATCGGCAGCAGGGGCTAGGCACATCGATTCACCAAGACCACCGAATGTAGTCCGCAGGACAGATTCCCGACGAGATCGGTGGCGGGACAGACGGCCGCGTGCGCTCGAGGTGCCGATGGCGCGTGCGTTCGGGGCACTGGCGACCGCGCCTGTCCGACAGTGCGTCGCCGACTGTGCAACCACCTCCACTGCGGCCGCCAGTTCTACTTTCTGCGACCACCTGTCGCCGCTGCGGCTACTACCGGAACTTTCGCCATCGCTGTCGTGCAACCTGCGATCACGGTTCGCGTGATCACCACCGCCATCAGCGTCGCCCGAGAGGGACGCGATTGGCCGTCACTCGGTCCGGCGAATGTCGCGGCGACGACCGCTGGACAGTCTCGGGGAAAGCGACGGCCGGTGAAATGTCCGTCTCGATGGCCTCGCCATCTCCGAGGCCCGCCGCACCCGCCCTTCATTGCCACGGGCGGAGTGTGTCCAATTGGACACAATCGCGCAGTGGTCCCTCGTGGGTCAACGATCCGATTGCCCGCAACTGATCGGCGCCCAATGCCTTCGTGGGGGATAGATAGAGCGCGGTGGCGCGCGGGTCTTGCAGGAGTACAGGCACTCCTGCTGCACGCGAAACATAGCCGACTACAGACGACATCGACCCACAGTAAGAGAAACGTCAAATTTCCATACCGCCCGCCCAGGCGGCGCAGATCGCACGTAGCACTACCTGAATCGAAAGTCACTGTGCCACAACAGTTTATCGGCACCATGTGGACAATGACCTGACCAGATGGGGTGCACGGTGGTCGCGACATGCGTGCAGGAAGGCCGCAGAATCACTGAATCGAGGATTCCGAACCCAGCTCGAGACCTGCCGCGAGGATGCGCGCAATATCGTGCGGTCGCTCGATATTCGGCGAATGCCCAGCTCCGGGCACTATTTCCACCTCCGCGCCTGCGGCGGTGTAGCGGGCGACGGTTCGGGCAGGGTCGTACATCTGGTCCCGATCGCCGTGGATGACCAGGCAGGGTTTTCCCAGCGCACGCACCTGGGCGTCGAGCGGGTCGGCGGCCAGGCGGGTCTGCCTGTCGGTGAGGACGGCGCGATACATGGCCGGGCTCATCGCGCGATGGTCGCGGATCGGGCGGTCGGGGTCGTCGAAGGCATTGTCGATCGGGAATCCGGGCGCGAAACCGGTGCGCAGTCCGAGGCGGACGGCGGCGGGCGGGCTCAGTCGGTGCAGCAGTGCGCCGAGCACCGGCAGCGTCATGATCACGCCGCCGCGCGGCAGCTTCGCGTAGCTGTAGTCGGGCGCCTGGCCGATGATCGCGGCGGCGCGCACGCGATCGGATCGGCGTGCCAGCGCGAGTGCCACGTCCGCACCGTAGGAATGGCCGACCGCGAGCACACCGCGCGCGTCGAGCGAGTCGAGCACCGACGCCAGCGCGCGTGACTGCGATTCGGGATCGAGTCCGGTATCCCCGCCCGTCCGGCCGTGACCGCGCAGATCGGCGCGGATCACGCGGTACTCCGCGCTCAGTAGACGGGTCAGGTCGTCGAACCAGTGGAGTGAACCGGCGAAACCGTGAATGAGCAGGACCGTGGGGGCGTCGGCCCTGCCGTCGACGCGCACATGCACCGCGCCGCCGTCCGCGGGGATCATGGTGTCGGTCGGTGCGGGCAGGGTCACCGGCTGTTCCCTGGAAAAGCGCTCATCGGCCAATAGTGCCCGCGACGAGCCGACGCGATGCGACCGGGTGCGCGGGTCCGCCGCTGTCCACGACGCCACGATCCGGTGTCACCCGAGGCCCGGACGAGCATGCCTGCCACCGGCACCGTGCGTGACCACCTACCGGGCATACGCGACCGCGCTCACTGCACGCGCGCGACCCGGTGATCCCGCGCGACGAATCGCAATTCCATGGTGACGGTGACGACTTCCACTTCCAGCGCCGCGCGCAATCGCGCCACCGCGTGGTCGAGAATTCGGTGGCGCAGTGCCGTGATGTCGGCGGAGGGTTCGGCGGTGACGACGAGATGTAGTTCGGGGGCGGTGCGGGTGCCGCTGAGCCAGGCCGAGGCCGAGTCGACGCCGTCGTAGGTCTCGATATCGGTGGCGACCGGCGCGGCGGCGATCGTGGATTCGAGAATTGTCGCGCCCGCGTATTCGGTGCCCTTGGTCTCCCATATCCGCGCCCTCGGCATGCGGGACACCTGGGCGAGCAGCCAGCGCAGGCACAGCAGACCGAGAACCACCGCGCCCGCGAGTACCGTCCAGAATACCCAGGTGGGGGGTGCGGCGCTGCCGGGAACGAGGGTGGAATCGGCGTCGACCCCGGGCAGGTGACCGTAGTGGGCGACCAGGAGCGCTACACCCCCGCCGAGCAGTAACGCCCCGACCGTACCGAGCAGGGTCCGGTTGAGGGCCGCGGGCCGGTTGATCCCGCTCATTCGAGCTCTGTCGTCTTCGACGGGCGCAGCCGGGCTCGTACCCGCCGCACCGGTGGCCCGATTTCCTGGACGCGCCTGGTCAGGGTGGCGCAGACTTCTTCGGCGATGCCTTCGGTATTGCGACGCCGCGACTCGCCGAAGACCGTGATCATATTGCCGCGCAGTTGGATTCGCGGTTTATCGATCCCCTTCACGGTCCCCGCCGTGGCGCGCAGCGCCGTTCGCAGACCCGCGCGCGATACTCCGGCACTCATCTTTTCGGAATCCGAAATCGGCAGCACTACAAGTCTTCCCGGCCACAGCGCTGCGGCGACGAGGACGACGCCGAGCACCACGGCGACCACGCCGACGATCAATACCGGCAGGTCGTTCCACCGGGTTTCGTACAACTCGGTGGCGACGGTGTCGTAGGACAGGTACTCGTTCGCACCCATCAGCCGTTGCACCGACGACACCGCCACCGCCACGCAGAGCGCGAGCAGCAGTACCGCGACGAGGATCGCGGGCACCGCGCGCCTGGACCGACGAATCACCGGATCCCCCTTACCGCAATATCTTTCGTCGACAGTTCAGCGACGGCGATGTCGACGGCCGTGACCGTGAGTCCGGTCAGTTCCGAGGTCCGGCGAAACAGGTGTTCGCGGCACGCCTCGACGACCCGGGTGATCGGCAGCGGGTAGCGGATCGGTAGGCGCACGTCCAAGAGTGTTGTGTCACCGTGTATCTCGGCATCGATATCGACGGCTCCCGCGACCCCGGGGACCTCGCGGGCCGCCTCGGCTGCGATACGCCGGACGGCTCGGCGCGAGACCGTGGTCCGGCCGGGTGATTCGGCGGCGGCAGCGGTCATCGCCTACCCCGGCGTTGAGCGGAGCGGACGATCGCGCCGATATCGAGATCGCCGTCGAGCCAACGTCCGACGGCGAGGCCGACCAGGCCGAACAGCGCGACGATGGTGAACGCGCCGAAACCGCCGAAGGCCGCGGCGAATCCGAGCGCGAGTCCGACCGCGAGGCACAGCGTCGTCGCGTTCACTACTGCACCCGGGTGGTGCGCACGGGTTCCTCGTCGTCGTCGCCGGGGATGTAGACGTCGTTGACATTGATATTGACCTCGACGACGGACAGCCCGGTCATCTGCTCGATCGCGTTGATGACGTTGCGGCGGACCGCGCGCGCCAATTCCGCGATGGAGACGCCGTATTCGACGACGATCTCCAGGTCGACCGCCGTCTGCGTCGCGCCGACCTCGACCGAGACGCCCTGCCCGATACTGGCGGACGCCCCGGGAATCCGGTCGCGGATCATCCCGAACGCGCGCGTCGCGCCCGCGCCGAGATCGTGCACGCCGCGCACCTCGCGCGCGGCGAGTCCGGCGACTTTCTGCACCACGATATCGGCGATGGATGTGGTGCCCTGCTCGCTCGACAGGGCGCCGTCCGGGCGGGCCGCGCCGGACGACGTGGGCGACTGCTGTTCGGCGGCGGCCCGGTCGGCAGGCTTGTCGGTGGTGGTCGCGTTCATGATTCCTCCTGGTCGACATTCGGAAACAACGGTCGATCGGGTCGCTGGAACGACATCGGCCGCACCCGATCGTGACGGCCGGTGCGCGGCGCGCTAGGTGACCCCCTCGTCGGATTCGAAAGCGGCGGAATCGAGTTCGGTCACCACCACGCACAACCGGGCGTGCGCCCAGCCGGTGCCGACCAGTGCGGTGCGCAGCGCGTCGGCGGTCTTGTCCAGTAGCGGCGGCAGTGGCAGCGCGGCGGCGACCACCCGCACCTCGATCCGATCGGGGCACAGGTCGACGGCACCGCCCCTGGCATCCCACGGCCACCAGCGCGGGACGTCGACGCCCAGTGGCGTGGCCAGGCGGACACCGGTCGTCGTGTCGACGGCGGTGATGACGGCCTCGACCGCGGCGGCGGAATCGGCGGCGCTCACACCGTCTCCGGTTCGACATCGTGCACCGACACCGATACCTCGGCCACCGTCACCCCGGTCTGCTCGCACACCACCCGTGAGACCTCCTGTTGCACCGCGTATCCGACGGCGGCCACCTGCCGATCCGCGGAGAGCACCAGATTCACCCGGACACGGACCGCACCGTCCTCGTCCCGCCGGACCAGCACCCCTTCGATCGGGGCCGGATCGGCACCCGTCCAGCGCTGTTTACCCACCCGGACCAGCGTCGACACCAATCCGCGTATTCCGGGTTCGAGTCGGACGACACCGGGTGTGGCGAGCGCGGCGCGGGCCGATATCGCGGCCAGAACCGGTGGTTCGATCACGATCTCGCAGTGCGAACCGCCGTTCATCGCCTGTCGCCCCCCTCGTCGACGATGTCGGCGACCACCAGATCCAACCGCTCGAGGACCAGGCCGACCCTGGCGCTCAGCGCGGCGGCGACCCTGGCCCTGACCAGGGGCAGCGCCGCGCCGACGGTCGTGTGACCGATCCGGATCACGACCGACATCCGCACCTCGACGCGGTGGATGTCGTCGGTGGCGACGCCGCGCACCAGGCAGTGCCTCGCTACGACGCCCGGCACGGTGTCGGCGGCGTAGCGCAGGATCGCGGCCACGGCCTGCTCGCTCACCTCGACGCGGCCCGGCGCGCGGGTGGGCAGTTCCAGGGCCCGGCCGCGGTGCGCGTCCGCGCGGACCGCGGACATGATGCGTCCGAACAGATCGGGTGGCGCCTGCTCCGGTTCGCAGATCAGTTCCGCCGTCGCCGCGCGCAACGCGCGCAGGCTCTCGCGGGCGGCCGAGCAATGCGGGCACCCGGTCTCGTGTTCGTCGCCGAATCCGGCGTCGACGGCGTCGAGTCGGTCCCAGACCCGTTCGAGTTCGCGACCGCAGGGCAGCCGGTAGTCCTGTTCCTCGCTGGTGCTGTTCATCGCCACGGTTTCATCGCCTCGGACAGCTGGGCCCGTGCCCGTGCGATACGCCCGCGCACCGCGGTGGTTTTCGCGCCCACGATATCTCCGATCTCCTCGTAGGAAAGTCCGTCCAGTTCGCGCAGCAGCCAGCAGGCGCGTTGTTCGGGGGTCAGCGTGCCGAGCGCCGCGTTCAATGCCACCAGTTGGCCGCTCACCTGCGCGGCCTGCTCGGGTTGGATATCGGCGCGCGGGGACGCGGTGTCGTCGGGATCCAGGTCGACGCGCGGGCGGCGGGCCCTGATCACGTTGAGGCACCGATTCGTCGTCATGCGATACACCCAGGCGATGAAGGCGTCGTCGGCCGCGAGTTGCGGAAGCCGCCGCCAGGCGTCGAGGAATACCTCCTGCACGGTGTCCTCGGCATCGGCGCGGTCGGCGAGCATCTTGATCGCGAGGCGGAACATCCGCGATTGATAGCGGAGCACTAGCTGTTCGTAGGATCGCACGTCACCGTCGCGGGCCCTGCTCACCAGGGTCGCCACATCGGGTGCGGTGTCGGGAACCGCTTCGGTCGTGGTCACAGCACCTCCTCCACCGCTCACTGCGTAGACACCGCGGACGGGGAATCGTCACGACCATTATCGCGTGATGTGTGTCTCAATGGTTGCCGCGTGACGAATCGGATGCGCGGGTGTCTCTACGACGGTGTCTCGAAAAGGTGTCGCTTTCGCATCGACGAACGACGACGATGGGGAATCGATCGGATCCGGCTACTTGTCGGTGGGGCGCGATATACCTGTGCAAGACCGAAAGCTTCTGGCGCACAGAATGTTCAGTCCATGCGCCGGTCCGGAAATGACAGTGGAACCGGCTATCACGGTTTCGTAACGACAGCGTCTGGGTAATCAGCGAGGTATGACAGTGACGGAAGAGCGACCAACCCGAATCGCCGGTGTGGAAGCGGGGACCGCCGTCCTGGCCGCGATCACCTGTATTGCCTTCACCATCGCCATCGCGGTGCTCACCCAGTCGGCCGTTGTCACGGTCCTGGCCGGGTCGAGTATCGCCCTCGGCCTGATCGTGGCCCTGATGATTCTGCCGAGTGCGGAATAGACCGATCCCGGCGGACCCCGCCGACCGATAACCCTCGACGACAACATCATTCGCGACCGGGTGACACCCTCCGGCGGCATCCCCGGTGTGAGGTTGCCCAAGTCCCCCGCACATCGCCGCCGCCGGGTGGGCGCGGAACGTAATGTACGAACCATGGTGGCGCCCGAAATCTCCGAACTCGTGCAGTCTGTCGTCGAGTCCTATCTACTCGACGGCGAACGGCGGTACAACCGCGCGGAGGTGGCCGGACGCTCGGGCGTGTCGGAGCAGGTGTCGCGCAAGCTCTGGACGGCGCTCGGTTTCCCGGTCAATCCGGACGACGCCGTCGACTACACCGACGCCGACGTTTCCGCCGTCCGCAATTTCCGCGGCATGAACGTGGTCGCCGACTCCGGATTGCGCCAGCAGGCCGCTGCCGCGCGCACCCTCGGCCAAGGTATGGCGCGGCTCGCCGAATGGCAGTCGGACCTGGTGCTGGCCGAGATCACCAGCCGAGTCCAGGCGGCGACCGCCGACGGCGCGGTGACCGATCCACAGGAACTGGCGAAGATCGCGCGAACGGCCACCGAGGAAACGGTCTCGGTGCTGGAGGAATTGCAGACCTACGCGTGGCGGCGTCACCTCGCCGCGGCGCTGGCCCGCTCGATCGACGGCGGCACCGCCGAGGATTCCACCAGGGAACTCGCGGTCGGATTCGCCGATATGGTCGGCTACACCCGCCTGACCAGGCATCTGCATCCGGACGAATTGTCCATGCTGCTGGAAGCCTTCGAATCGACCACGACGGCCGCGATCACCGAGAACGGCGGCTGGGTCATCAAGAATGTCGGCGACGAGGTGATGTTCGCGGCGGAGACGGCCGCGGCGGGCGCGCGTATCGCGCTGGCGATCCAGGAGTCGACCATGATGGTCGGCGGCACCCCGGAGCTACGGGTCGCCCTCGCCTACGGGCCGGTATTGCAGCGTTTCGGCGATCTGTACGGCTCGGTGGTCAATATGGCCTCCCGGCTCACCGGTGTCGCGCGACCGGGCACCATCCTGATCGATGACGGTGCGGCGGCCGCGCTCGACGGCGATCCGGAATTCGATCTCAGAAATCTGCGCAGCGTCCGCGTCCGCGGTTTCAACCGCTTGCGGCCACATCTACTGCGACCGAAGGACGCCTGATCACACCGGCTTTTTCCGCGGCATGACACTCGGTGTGGGCCGAGTGCCCTTACCGCTGCCGACCGATCCTCCCGCTTTGGAGCCGGCCTTGTCCGACGTCGACGGGCGTGACGCGCCGCCCTGGTTCTCCCCCGCTTCGGTGCCGTGTGCGCTCACTGGTTTCTCCTACTCGCTGCCGAGACGCGGTCTCGGAAATTCGGAAGAGCGGGCAAGCCCCAGAATATGACGGACTCGGCACGAAAGCCCCGATTAGGCTCCTGCGGGTGCAGATGAACTGGCCACAGTTACGTGATCGCTACCTGATCGCCGCCGACGACGCGGTGATCGCGCTGAACAAACCGGCGGGAATCTCGGTGACCGGGGAGCGGCACGACACCGATATCGTCGAACTCGCCGAGGCGGCGGGGCAGACGCTCTACCCGGTGCATCGCATCGACAAGGTGACATCGGGTCTGGTGCTGCTGGCCTCCGACCTGGCCGCGCACGGCGAGTTGACCCGCCAGTTCAACAAGCAGACCGCCCGCAAGGCCTACCTCGCGGTGGTGGACGACCCGGAACTTCCGGATCGGGGGGTGATCGATCTGCCGCTGAGCGTGGGGCGCAAGAACCGGGTGCGGATCGCCGCGCCGCGTGAGGCGATACACGAATCCGGTTCCGGCCGTTGGTATGTCGACGAGGACGACCTGCTGGACACCAAGCGGTACCCGTCGGTCACCCATTTCGCGACGGTGGCGCGCGCCGAGGGGCGGGCGCTGCTGGCCCTGCGTCCGATCACCGGGAGACGGCACCAGATCCGGGTGCATCTGGCGTGGATCGGTCATCCGATCGTCGGCGATCCGCTGTTCGACCGATCCGGCGCGCATCCGCGTGCGCACCTGCATTCCTGGCGTCTCGGACTGTCGGCCTCGTGGCGGACACCGCCCGAACTCGATCTGGAGGCGACGCCCGAACCGGATTTCTGGAGGCCCGTGGCGGTGGCCGCGTCCGCTCCGGTCGAGCTGCTGGACCGGGCCACCGCGCTGCTCCGCGACGACTGACCGCGCCTTCAGTCGCGCCAGTCCGGTGCGCGACCGAGCATGGCCACGATCTCGTCGAGTGTCGCCGTGTCGTGCCACGGCACCGCCGGCCCGAATGCCGACCCCGGCGCGGTCCTGATCGATCCGCCCGGCACCGCGGCCGCCACCGGGCGCGCCGCCGCGAGCACGGCGGCGTCGAAATCCACCGATATTCCGAGCGTCCTGGCGACATCCCAGGAGTGCACGACGTAGTCGATGAAATGGAATCCGACGGCCTGCGCGCCGGGAAACAGGTGCGTCGGGCTGAATTCCGGTAGCGGGAACTCGCGTTCCAGCACACCGGGTTCGGCGAACGCGGCGAGGACGTCTTCGGCGCTCGCGCGGTAGTCGGCGGCCGGATCGTCGCCGAGTGGGCGCGTCTTCCACCGTTCGGCCTTGCCGATCCCGCGCGACGCAGCGGCGAAGCCGTGGTGCTGGGCGATCATGTGCGCGAGCAGGCCGTGCAGTGTCCAGTCGGCGCACGGGGTCGGTTTGCGCAGGTCGGCGCGGGTGACATGGTCGACGATGCGGATGCTCGTTCGGACCACCGCCGCGTGATGGGCGAGCAGGTCGGAGACTGGGACGAGGGAGTCGGCGGTCATCGGTTTCCCTTCGATAGGCGCTGGTTTATCATATGCATATGCACATCATATGACTACGCCTACGATAGGCCAACCGCTATTTTCTTGATATGCCCGATGTCCGCCGCCCCGACCTCGCCGCGATGATCGCCCCGTTGGGGCGTGCCCTGATGAACGCGGAACTGCCGATACTGCGACGGCACGGGCTGACGATGTGGGGCTACGCGGTCCTGCTCGGCCTCGACGCGGAACCGGTCTATACACAGGCGGCGCTGGCCAAGGCGATCGGCGCGGACAAGACGCGCGTCATCGGCGTGCTCGATGAACTCCAGCGGAGCGAACTCATCGTGCGCCGACCCGATCCCGCCGACCGCCGGGTCAACCTGATCTCGATAACCGAGGCCGGGCGCACCCTGCGCGACCGGGCACAACGCGAGATCCAGGCTCGGGAGGAAGCACTGCTGACCACACTCCCCGAGGCGGACCGCGCCGTGTTCGTGCGGGCCTTGCAGACCCTTTACAACAAGACTCTCGCCGAGCGTGTCGAATGACATTCATATGATACGGATCACTGATCAACAACACGGTCGTCCGCCGTGGCGAGCCTCATGGCGACGCGTAACGCCCAGGTCATTTAGCCTGGATAGGTGCCTCGAAGGTGACGTGGGCACACTCTGACGCAATGGAGCGATCCCCCAGAGAAAGCGAACGCCGATGATCCTGGTGGCTCAGGTCAGCGATACCCACTTCGATCTCGGTGCCCGCAATACCGCACGGGTGGAACGCGTGATGAGCTTTCTCACCGGTCTACGCCGCCGCCCCGACGCGATCCTGGTCACCGGAGACGTCACCGATTCCGGCAAAGCCGAGCAGTACACCGACGCGCGCGCGGCGCTGCGGACCGACATCCCCGTCTACGCCGTCCCCGGCAACCACGACGACCGCGCCAATTTCCGGAGCGTATTACTCGGTCAGCCCGCGTCCGACGAACCGCTCAACCAGGCGCACCGGGTCGGCGAATCCACCGTCGTACTCCTGGATTCCAGCGTTCCCGGTCAAGCCGCGGGGCGGCTGTCCGACGACACTCTCGACTGGCTGCGCGCCACTCTCGACGCCGCGCCCGACGCTCCGGTCCTGCTCGGTCTGCACCATCCGCCCGCGCACCTGTTCAGCCCGGTGGTCGACGAGATCTCCCTGCTCGAGCCGGGCGCGCTCGCCGAGGTGGTCGCGGGCGACGACCGGATCGTCGGCGTCATCACCGGCCACGCGCATTCCCCCGCGGCGACCACCTTCGCGGGACGCCCCCTGCTCATCGGGCCGAGTACCGCCTCGATCCTCGGCGGTGAATGGGAGCTGGAACTGCCGCACCGCGTGATGGACTACGCCCCCGATCCCGCCATCGCGCTGCATATCATCGACGAAAAGCGCCGACTGACAACGCATTTCCGCACGGTGCCGATGGGCGGGCGAGTCGCGGTACAGCCGTCGCACTAGGTTCGGTCAGCGCCGCGAGGCGCGGGCGCGCCGATAGGCGGCGGGGGTGGCCCCGGTCCACCGCTTGAACGCGTAGATGAACGTCGACGATTCGGCGTATCCGAGCCGGATCGCCACATCACTGACCGAAAGCGGTGTGGCGGTGAGCATTTCCTCGGCGAGGGCGCGCCGCACCTCGTCGAGCAGCGCTCGGTAACTGGTGCCCGCCGCGTCGAGGTGACGCCGCAGCGTTCTGGTGCTCATATTGAGATCGCTTGCCACGGAGTCGATTCCGGCCGGAGCCGCGAACCCGTCGGCGTCGCCGGGGACCAGCAGTTTGCGCACCTCGGCGGCGATTCCGGTGCGCGCCCGTCTGCGATCGACCAGATCCCGGCATTGCGCCAGGCACATCGCCCAGGTGTGCTCGTTCGCCTGCGGCAGCGGCTGATCCAGGATCGCCGGGTCGATCGCGAAAAGGTTGTGCGTCATGCCGAATCGCGGCGTGATCCCGGTGACCTCGGCGATACGGTCGGCGTGGGCAGGCTCGTCGAAGGCGAATTCGGCCCGCGTCAGCGGCAACGGCCGACCGAGCAGATCGCTCATCACCTGGTTCATCGCGGTCACGTCGCGTTCCACCAGAAGTCGACGCACATCGGCCGGGACCGATTCGTCGTGCACCCACGCGACGAATTCACCATCGGACCATTCGGCCACCGGCAGACAGAACGTGAAACTCAGGTCGAGATAGCGCAACGCGAACGCGATCGCCTCGCTCAAGGTCGGGCTGCTGACACAGGCGAAGCCGAAGATACCGAAGGTGGTGATGCGGTAGCGGCGGCCGATCTCGACGCCGAGCGCGGGACGTCGCTCGGCGAGTTCACCGACCAGGTTGCGAATGACCGCGAGTTCGGTGGTGGCGTCGATCTGACCGTCCGGGTCGTGCAGCATCGGCTCGATCAGACCGGTACCGGCCAGCATCCGCGCGGCGGGCACCCCGTATTCGCCCGCGTAGCCGACCATCAGCGCCACGCTGGCGATCCCGCGCGGAAAGTCCCAATCACGGATTCCCGGATCCACCACCCGCCTCACCCGGCCATTATGGCCGAAATTCTCGATCGGCCCGTCGCCGGTACCCGATCTGGGCCATCCGTGCTGGTCATCGGCGCGGGATTCGGCGGGATCGGCGCGGCGATCGAACTCCGACGCGGCGGTTTCCGCGACGTCACCGTGCTGGAACGCGCCGACGACCTCGGCGGCGTGTGGCGTGAGAACACCTATCCGGGCGCCGCGTGCGACGTTCCGTCGCCGCTGTACTCCTATTCCTACGAACCGAAGCCGGACTGGCCGCAGCGGTACTCGGGGCGCGCCGCCATCCACGAGTACCTGACCGGTGTCGCGCGCGGGCACGGGCTTTTCGACGCCATCGAATTCGGCGTCGAGGTGACCGGTGCGGTATTCGACGAACACAGCGGTCGCTGGCAGGTGCGCACCGCCGACGGGACGACCCGATTCGCCGACGTCCTGATTCCGGCCGTCGGCCAACTGTCCCGTCCCGCGCTGCCCGCCATCGCCGGAATCGACACCTTCGCCGGCCCCGCCTTCCATTCCGCGCGCTGGGACCACGACGTCGACCTGACCGGTAAGCGGGTGGCCTGTATCGGCACCGGAGCCAGCGCGATCCAGTTCGTACCCGAAATCCAGCCGGTGGTCGACCGGCTGACCGTGTTCCAGCGCACCCCGCCCTGGGTCATCCCGAAATTCGACACCGACTACTCCCCCGTGCAGCACCGGATCTTCGCGCGGGTGCCGGGGATGCTGTCGCTCGAACGTCTCGGGTGGTGACGGCAGGAACGGACGCGAGTTGGCCGACACCTGGGCGGACGGGGCGCACGCCCACTACGGCATCACGGTGCCCGGTTTCCCGAATCTGTTCATGGTCTACGGTCCCAACACCAATCTCGGCGTGGGTTCCATCGCCTACATGATCGAATCCCAGGCCCGCTACATCCGCCAGGCGGTCCGATTGCTCGCCGAACACCCCGGCAGCTACCTCGAGGTGCGCGACGGACCCGAGCGGGAATTCAATACCGCTTTACAGGAACGCCTCGATCGCACCCCGTGGAATTTCTGCGGCAGCTGGTATCGCACCGCGTCCGGGCGCATCACGAACAACTGGCCGGGGACCGTGACCAGCTATCGGCGGCGCACCAGACGGCTGAAGCCGGACGACTACGCGCTCACACCGGCGGGCTGAACACCCCCGCGAACGGTGATCGGGGGGGTGGCAGGTCCGCTACTGGCAGACTTGACCCGTGAGCGAACTGCCCAGTGCCGTGAAACGGACCGGCGTCGACGAGCGCGGGCCGCTGCGCCCGATCGAGCTGGCCACCGGTGCGGTACTCGGCGGTGTCACGGTGGGGTTGATCACCGTCGGTTCGGTGATCCCCTTCGCCGCCGCCCTGCAACTGGTCGCCGCGGTGCCGATGGGCATGCTCGCGCATCGCTACCGGGCCCGCGCCCTCGTCACCGCGACCGTCGCGGCCACCCTGGTGACCTTTGTCGCGGCGGGGGTCATGCCCGCGCTGGGTGTCATCGGGACGGCGACCATCGGCGGCATCATCGGCTGGGTGAAGCGCCACGGACGCGGCCTGTTCGCGGTGCTCGGACTGTCGACGCTGGCGGGGCTCGTCTGGGCCGCGTTCACCGTCGGTTCGCTGCTGCTGTTCGCCAAGACCAGGGAACTGTTCTTCGAAACCGTCCGCAACACCGCCGCCGGGATCCAGAAGATCGCCGCGCGCCAGCCGCGACTGGAACCGCTCGGCACGGCGGCGGCCGATCTCACCGATTCGGTGCTGCGCTGGTGGTGGGCCTGGGTCGGCGGCGGCGTCGCGATCGGCGTGGTCTTCAGCGCGCTGGTGTCGTGGTGGGTGCTCGGCTCGGTACTCGACCGACTGGCCTGGCTGCCCAATCACGACCGGCTCGACGCTCCGCCCGACGATCGCCCGATCGCGCCGCTTCCGGTGACGCTGCGTGCGGCCGGATTCCGATACCCGGCCGCGTCCGCCGAGGCGATCAGCGAGATCGACCTCACCGTGCGAGTCGGCGAATTCGTCGCGATCGTCGGCCACAACGGGTCGGGCAAATCCACGCTGACCCGTTTGCTGGCCGGGATGCCGCCGAGTTCGGGTGAGGTGTCGCGGCCCGGTTCGGCCGGGCTCGGCCACCGCGGCGGCACCGCGCTGGTCCTACAACGTCCGGAAAGCCAGACGCTGGGTGTGCTCGTCGCCGACGACGTGGTCTGGGGCCTGCCCGCCGAATCGGCGGGTGAGGTCGATGTCGATGGTTTGCTGAGCGAGGTCGGGCTCGCCGGAATGGGCGATCGCGAGACGGCGACGCTGTCGGGCGGACAACAGCAGCGACTCGCGGTCGCCGCCGCGCTGGCGCGCAGACCCGCGCTGCTCATCGCCGACGAGGCGACCTCGATGATCGACCCCGACGGCAGGCGCGACCTGGTCACCCTGCTCGCCGATCTGCCGCGACGGCATCCGATGGCGGTCGTACTCGTCACCCATCACGAGGCCGACGCCGCCGCCGCGCACCGGGTCGTCCACCTGGCCGCGGGCCGAGCCGTCGAGCGACTGCCCGCCTGGCCACGGCCCGCGCGCGACGACCGGCGCCGTCCGATGGGCCGACCGCTGCTGGAATTGCGCGGTATCCGGCACACCTACAACCGGGGCACCCCGTGGGAGGCCCCCGCGCTGCACGGCGTCGACCTCGTGGTTCGGCGCGGCGAGGCGCTGCTCGTCGTCGGCGGCAACGGGTCGGGCAAGTCGACGCTGGCCTGGATCGTGGCCGGACTCATCCGGCCGAGCTCCGGGCATTGCGAACTCGAGGGCAAACCGGTCACCGGCCGGATCGGCAGTGTCGCCCTGGCGTTCCAGCACACCCGCCTGCAATTGCAGAAGCAGACCGTCGGCGAGGAGATCGCGAACTGGGGTGGCCGCGCGACCGGATCGGGTGCGGTCGGCCGGGCATTGGACGCCGTCGGGTTGGACCGGGCGCTGGCCGCGCGTTCGATCGAGGAACTCAGCGGCGGGCAGGCGAAGCGGGTGGTGCTCGCGGCCATCGTGGCGAGCAGGCCCCAGGTGGTCGTCCTCGACGAGCCGCTGGCAGGCCTTGATCCCGAAGGTCGCGCCGATATCGTGGAACTGCTCGCGCGGCTACGGGATTCGGGACTCACACTCATCGTGATCTCGCACGACGTCGCGGATATGGCGGCGGTCTGCGACCGAACCGTGCATCTGGAGGCGGGACGTATTCCGGAGAGCGCCGCGGTGACCGACGCCGCGTCCGCCCTCGACACCAGACCAGGGCACCACGGGCGGCCCGCCCCGCTCGCACCGGGTGACGCCGCGTGGCGCATCGACAACGGAGGACGTCCATGAGCACCGTGCTGCTGCGTCAGGTGCCGGTCGCGAGTCCGGTCCACAGCCTCTGGGCGGGCACCAAGATGATCGGCGCCTTCGTCATCAGCCTGCTGCTGATGTTCTGGCCGTCGTGGACGGTGCTCGGGGCCATGGTGATCTTCCTCGTGGCGATCGGCTTGGTCGCGCGTCTACCGCTCGGCACGCTGCCCAGACTGCCCTGGTGGTTCTGGGCCGCGCTGGCGCTCGGTGGACTGATGAATCTGCCGGTGGGCGGTGCCGCGGTGCTGCGCTACGCCCAGGTCGTGGTGTTCGGGCTGATCCTGGTCGCCGCGTCCTTCCTCATCGCGTGGACGACCCCGATGGGCGATATCGCGCCCGCGCTGGCCAAACTCGGCGCGCCGCTGCGGCGGCTGCGGATACCGGTGGACGAGTGGGCCGTGGTCGTCGCGCTGATGCTGCGCGGCCTGCCGCTGCTCCTCGAGGAGATCCGGGTGCTGCGCGCCGCGCGCCGACTCCGTCCCAAGGACACCCTGATCGACCGGGCCGCCGACAATCCGCTCATCGATATCCTCACCGCAGCCATGGCGGTGGCGACCCGCCGTGCCACCGAACTCGGCGAAGCCATCACCGCGCGTGGCGGCACCGGCATGCTCACCGCGCATCCGAGTTCCCCCACGCGCCGCGACGCCTTCGCGCTCGGGCTGGTCGTACTGGTCTGCGCGGGTTCGGTCGGGCTCGACCTGCTGATCTGACCGCGGGATAGCGTTGCGCTATCACGAAATCCGCGGCCGAAATCCTAGACGAATGCCCCCGGTTCCGGGGTCAGAACCGTTATCCGCGAGGTAGATTGTCCTCACCCGCAATCTGAAACATCAAAGCTCCACATACCTCGGGGAGTGCTGCCGAGAGCTGGGGCATGCGTTGGGCTTGAACTGATGAAGATTGGACGACCCGGAAAATGATTCTCCGAAAGATCGCCGCGGCCGCGGTACCGCTCGCCGTCGCCGTCACCGTCGGCGCGGGGGTCACCCACGCGCAGCCCGTCGAGGCGAAACTCCCCGATATCGGATACGACATGCGTCTGGTCAGCAACAAGATCGTCACCACCCTCACCCACGGAACCTTCGAGGTCACCGGGGAGACGGTGACCATCGAGGACGAAGCCGGCAACGCCGTCGCCACGCTGCCGCTGTCCTTTCAGGCCAACGGCGTGGAATTCCCGCTGCCGCACGCCGTGCGCGACGCCGCCACCGTCCTCGAACTCACCGTGGTCCAGGACCGTGAACACGCCCGGCCGGTGCAGGTGAAGCCGGCGGCCTCGGCCATCGAGAATCTGCGCGCCCAATCCGAGTTCGAGACGCAGTTCGGAATCGCCACGGCCATCGGCACGTTCGTCGGCACGGCGATCGGCGCCGGGATCGGGCTCATCGGTTTCCTCGGCGGCATCGTAGGGATCGGCACGGTGGCCACCGGCGCCGCCATCGGCGGCATCGTCGGCACCCTCATCGTCGGCGGCCCCGCCCTGGTCATATCCGCGATCGAAATGCTCAGCACGTTCACCGCCCCGCCCGGGACATCCAAGTTCGCCACGAAGCCGAATTAGCCGAAGCGGGGCGCATACCCGCGCGGGTGTGCGCCATTCAGCGCGCCAGACATCCCGGCGCGTGGGGATATCCCGCGAAACGGTCGGCGAGATGGTCGAACGCGCCGGTCACCTCGGCCACCGCGACCGGATTGTGGCCCGGCACCGGCGAATGCCGCCCGACCAGATCCGCGCCGAGCGCGCAGTAGCGGGTGGCCAGCCCGGTGAACCCGGCCACGGGAATCACATTGTCGGATGTGCTGTGGTACAGGTACATCGGCGTCGCGGGCACACGACCACCCAACTCCTGCGATCGCAGTGCCGCCTGGAATCTCGGATGCGACAACAGGCCGGGGGCAGCGGCGAAGTCGTCCACGCGCGCGCCGCCGTATTTGAAGATCAGTTCCTCGCCGCACGCGCCCGCGTCCTCGACCAGCATCGCCCGCCCACGATCGTTGAGCAGGTTGACCAGGCCCGCCTCCGGATTGTTGCGCGTGATCGCGTGCACGATCAGCACCGCGAGACCGGCCTGGGTCGTGCCCTGCACACCCGCCGCGATACTCGCCCAATCGGCGGGCACGCCGCCCGCGCCGATACCGGCCATCCGCAGTTCGGGCGCGTATTCGGGCTGTAGTTCCGCCGCCCACAGGGTCGCGTACGCGCCGCCCGAATATCCGTACGCCCCGACCGGACTCGACGCTCCGATACCGCCGTGCCCCGAGGCCAGTGCCGCGCGGACACCGTCGAGCACGCCGCGACCCGAATTGACCCCGTCGAGGAAGCGGGAATCCGGTCCCTCGTAGTCGCTGACGACGACAGCCCAGCCCCGCAGCATCGCCGCGGCTATGAACGGCGAGTCCACGAGTGTGTTCCAACCGGTGGGCCAGCCGCCGTGCAGGGCGTGCGAGGGCGCGCAGCGCGACCCGATGCTGTTCTCGGCGACCTGGTAGGCCAGCACCGGGCGCGCCCCGCCGAACCACGGCAGATTCGGCACCAGCACGGTCGCCACGTTCGCGATCGGCGCTCCGTACGAATCGGTGCTCCGGTACAGCAATTGCGTGGCCGAAACCGGAAGCGGCAGACCGAACATCGCGATCGGCCGCGACCGGACGACCGCGCCCGCCGCGTACCGGGACAGTTCTTCCGGCGCGGCGTAGAACGGATCCGCGTCCGGCGGGCCCGGATCCGCCCCTGCCGAGTGCACCGGGACGAGCGACAGTGCGGCGATCATCGAGAGGACGGCGAGCAGAATCCGCCGAATTCCGTGCCTGCGTGCCGGGGCTCCCGGCGCGGTCGGCAAACAACCATGGGACCGCATCGCGCCTCCCCTGTTCTTCGAGGTGTCGATCTCGCGGACCCTCGACGGTACTGCGGCGACGCGCGCCCGGCAATGGGGCAACGACCGGCACTCGAGTCGCCTGCGGTCGTCCGCCGTCCATGATCGCGGTACCGAATTCAGCCGTGAGACAACCGAATCACACCGACTCGCGAACCTCTGGCAAATACCGGCCTAATCGGCATCGCCGGATTCGCCGAGCCAAGCCGGATGCCACAGTCGTCCGGTTTCGGTCCAGTTCATGAAACGGACCGTGCCGGTGATCGCCGGGGTGACCCACACCGCGTCCCGCTCTTCGTCCGCCGTGAGGTCGTTGTCGAACGGACTGGTCTTGCGCGCCGACCTGTTCAGACGTCGAGCCAGTTCGCGCATTTCGGTATCGCCGAATCCGGTGCCGACCCGGCCGACGTAATACAGTTTGCCGCCGTGCGGAATTCCCACCAGCAGCGATTTGAATTCCCTCGCCTCACTGCGCCGCCAGCCCCCGACCACCACCCGTTGGGTGCGCCAGTTCCGTTCCTTGACCCAGGAGTGCCCGCGTTTCCCCGGCAGATAGACCGAATCCTTGCGTTTGGCGACCACGCCCTCGGTTCCCAGCCGGGTGCTCTGATCCAGCGCCGCCGATCCGGGGCCGTCCAGATGCGGCGGCACGAGGATGGACGGCGCGTTCGCGGACAGGGCCTCCAGCACCCTGCGACGGTCGGAATACCGTTTGCGCAGCAGCGAGGTGCCGTCCAGGTGCAGCACATCGAAGGCGACGAAGATCGCGTGGGCCGGATCCGCCCGCAACAGCCCGAGGTTGGCGACGCCGTGATCGTCGAAGACGACCGCCTCGCCGTCGAGAACCACACTGTGTCCGGACAATTCGTCGGACAAGGCCGCGATTCCGGGATAGCGGCGGGTGACCACATTGCCCGCGCGGCTGCGCAGAGTCGTCGTGCCGGAATCGATTTCGGCGAGGAGACGGAATCCGTCCCATTTCGTCTCGAAACACCACTCGTCGTCGTCCAGTTCGCCGACCGCTCCCGGTGTGGCCAGCATCGGCGCGAGACCGCGCGGCAACGGCACGGGATCGCGCGCGGGCGCGAGGATCCCGTTCGACGGTTCGGCACGGCCGGATTCGGACGCGTCGTCGCCGGAGCCCGGCTGATCGCGCATCAGATGCATCAGCCACTGTTTGCCGTTGGTCCGGATCAGCGCGTAGCGGCCGGTCAGGCGAGTGCCCCGGAATTCGACGATCACCTCGTCCTCGCGCCACTTCTCGGTCTCGTAAGTGCCCGAATCCCAGATGGTCATCTTCCCCGCGCCGTATTCGCCCCGGGGGATCTCACCGTGGAAGTCCAGGTATTCCAGCGGATGGTCCTCGGTGTGGACGGCGAGGCGGTTCTGCTCCGAGGAGGTCGGCGGGCCCTTGGGCACCGCCCAGGAGACCAGCACACCGTCCCGTTCGAGGCGCACATCCCAGTGCAGCCGACGCGCGTGATGTTCCTGGACGACGAACCGGTCGCCCGCGCCTTCGCTGGAAACCGTCGCGGGCACCGGCTCGGGGGTGCGGCCGGGATCGCGCATCGAGCGGTAGGTGGTGAGCGCGTCGACGGGCGTTCCGCCCGATCGTGCGGCGGTGACGGGTGGATCGAGATCGGCGAGCAGGTCGCCGTCGTCACGGAAGCGGACGAGCACCTCGTCGAATCGCAAGTGCCGCAACCGATCATGATCCTCGATCTCGTCCCAGCGGCGCGGCGCCGCGGCATTGGGGACACCGCGCCCGCGCATCGAATAGGGGGCGATGGTGGTCTTGGACGGATTGTTCTGACTCCAGTCCAGGAAGACCTTCCCGCGTCGCACCGCCTTCGCCATGGTCGCGGTGACCAGGTCGGGATGTAATTTCTCGAGATTGGTCGCGACCTGTTTGGCCACGGTCGACGCACCACCCGGGCTCAGCGCCCGAGCCAGCGGGACATACAGGTGGATACCCTTACTACCGCTGGTCACCGGGAACGCGCGCAATCCGATGCCGTCGATCACCTCGCGCACCAGCAGCGCCACCCGCGCGCATTCGGCGAGACCCGCGCCCGGTCCCGGATCGAGGTCGAAGACCAGCCTGGTCGCCGCGCCGATCTCCCCGCCGTCGAAACGCCATTGCGGCACATGAACTTCCAGCGCCGCCTGCTGTCCGATCCAGGCGAGTCCGGCTTCGGAGTCGATCAGCGGGTAGTGCACGGGGCGATCGGAATGTTCGATCGTGCGCCGCGGGATCCAGGACGGCGCGTGCGAGGGCAGATTCTTCTCGAAGAACGACTGGGCGTCGACCCCGTTCGGCCACCGTTTCCTGGTGACCGGACGGTCGGCGATATGCGGCAGCATGGCGGGCGCGACGGCCGAGTAGTAGGCGATCACCTCGCCCTTGGTTGTTCCCGTCTCCGGATACAACACCTTGTCGAGATTGCTCAGCTCGACATCGACATCCGGCTCACCGGGACCACCGCGGAACCTCCGGCGGGACACCGTATTTCAATTCCTGTGATGAGGACCGGCACTACACCGGCCCCCGCCACCTGTCAGACCTTCGGGCCGGGCTGACCCGGCTGACCCGGCTGTTCGGGCGGGACCACCTTCTTGGCGGCCTCCTTACCCTTCTCGATCTTGTCGGAGTACTTGCCCTTGGTCTTCTGATCGATGAAGTCGCCCGCCTTGTCGACCGCTTCGTTGATCTTGGGGGCGTTCTTGGCCGCGGCGTCCTTGCCTTTGCCGACCAAACCCTTGAGTGTGTCCGCCAGACTCATGCCGTCGTTCCTTTCCTATCGCCGAACCGGACCGAGTCGAAAAAATAGGTGCTACCCCATATCTTCCCACCATTTTTCACCGGGTGGGAGGCCGGCGGCATCGATGCGCTGACCCGGCATCGGCACCGCGACCGTGGTACCGGCCACCCGCGCGGCCTCGACCGTCCGCCGCACCGGTTCCGACCATCCGTGGAAGGCCAGATTGAAGGTCGCCCAGTGGATGGGCACCAGGACGCCGTGGCCCGGATCGCCGGTACAGAGATCGGCGTGCGAACGCACCGCCTCCTCCGGATTCATGTGCACGTCGGGCCAGTGTTCGTCGTAGGCGCCGATCGGAAGCAGGGTCAGGTCGAAGGGGCCGAGCGCCGCGCCCGCCTCCGCGAATGCCTTGGTGTAGCCGGTGTCGCCGCCGAAGTAGACGCGACGGGTGGGCCCGATGATCGACCACGACGCCCACAGGGTGGTGTTGCGGACCAGTCCTCGACCGGAGAAATGGCGCGCCTCGGTGCAGGTGAGCACCAGATCGGTGCCGTCGCGCTCACGACCGAGCGCGGCCAGGGATACCGAAGCGCCCCAATCCAATTCGATGATCCGGTGTTCGGGGACACCCCAGTGCCGCAGGTGCGCGCCGATACCGAGCGGAACCAGGAACGGGGTCGACTGACCGACGACGAGGGCCTTGAGCGTCGCCTTGTCCAAGTGGTCGTAGTGATCGTGGGAGATGATCACCGCGTCCACCTCCGGCAGCTGCGACAGCGGCGTCGGCACCGGGTGCAGCCGGGCCGGACCGACCAGCGTCGACGGCGAAACCCGTTCGCTCCACACCGGATCGGTGAGAATGCGGTAGCCGTCCACCTCGATCAGCGCGGTCGCGTGGCCGTACCAGGTGACGGCCAGATCCGAGGCCTGCGCGGGAAATTCGGGGGCACGCAGCGGCACCGGGCGGGTCGGACGGCCGACACCGCGTTTGGTCATCGCGGACAACAGCAGCCCGGGAGCCGCGCCCGCGGCGATCTGACTGCTCGGCTCGGTGTTGTGGAACTGCCGGTCGCGATAGGTGGCCGCGCCGGTGGCGTACGGCTGGATCGCCGAGATCGACGCACCGATCGCCGACGGGATGCCCCAGGCCGCTCGCACCACCCAGGCCAAGCCGACGGCTCCCGCCGCGACACCGAGGATCTTGCGCATATTCGTCATCGCGCCCTACCTGTTCTCAGCACCGGCCGTCATCGGCCGACGAATTTGGCCGTACGCTTCTCCTGCCTGGCCAGCCGCCCTTCCTCGGCGTCGGCGCTGGTCCACGCCGCCTGCAACGCCTCGCGCTGCTGCGCGGTATCGGGTTCGCGTGTTCCGTCGTCATTGAACACCAGCTTGAGGTGTCGCAGCGACAACGGCGCGAGTTCCGCGATGGATTTCGCCCACGCCTGCGCGTCGGCGAGAGTACCGAGCCGGTTGGCGAACCCGAAGGTGTAGGCGTCGGCGGCCGAGACCGTCTCCGCGCCCAGCAGGATGGTGCGGGCCGGGCCGCCGCCGATGATGGCGGACAGCCTGCGGACCGTCCAGCGGTCCACCGAGATCCCCAGCTTGGCGGCGGGGATGGCGATATAGGCGTCCGGGTCGACCACCCGCAGGTCGGAGGCCAATGCCAGCTGCACCCCCGCTCCGAGCGCCGCGCCGTTGATGGCGGCGATCACCGGAATCGGGGCGGCCTCGATCGTGTGCAGCATGTCCTGCAACGCGTGCAGGAAATCATCGGAATAGACCCCGGACAGATCCGCGCCCGCACAGAAGATCGGACCGTTTCCGGTGAGTACGATCACCCTGGCGTGTTCGCGGACGGCGGCCAGCACGGCCTCGCGCAGCATCAGCACCAGTTCTTCGTTGAGCGCGTTACGACGTTCCTCACGTCGCAGTTCGATGGTGACGACGTCACCATCACGGCTGACTCCGAGCATGCATCCTCCCCAACTCACCGTGTCGTTTCGATACCTTCACTGTGCCACAGCCGGGGG
This sequence comes from Nocardia sp. NBC_01377, assembly GCF_045040005.1. NCBI lineage: Bacteria > Bacillati > Actinomycetota > Actinomycetes > Mycobacteriales > Nocardiaceae > Nocardia > Nocardia sp. NBC_01377. The sequence continues at coordinate 8,285,999 of NZ_CP109566.1, read as the reverse complement.
CCGGGACCGTTGAACGCGATAGCATCGGCGGCTGTGCCGACAGATTTCGACATCCTGGTGATCGGCGCTGGTCAGGCCGGGCTGTCGGCGGGGTATCACCTGAAGCGACTCGGGTTGCGGCCGGAAGTGGATTTCCTCGTCGCCGACCACGCGCCCGGTCCCGGCGGCGCCTGGCAGTTCCGCTGGCCGTCGCTCACCCTGAGCACGGTCAACAAGGTGCACGATCTGCCGGGTATGTCCTTCGCCGAGACCCTGCCCGACGGATCGGACGACGTCGCGGCGGCGATGGCGGTACCGCACTACTACGCGCGGTACGAACAGCACTACGACCTGCGGGTACACCGTCCGGTCTCGGTCCGGGTCGTCTGCGATCGCACCGCCGACGGGCAACGTTGCGACGGCCGCGGCCAGGTGCTCGCCGCCGAGACCGACACCGTGGACACCATCCGGGTACGCGGACTGATCAACGCGACCGGCACCTGGGAGCACCCGTTCATCCCGCGATACCCCGGCGCCGAGAACTTCGCGGGCCGTCAACTGCACACCCGCGACTACCGCGAGGCCGCCGACTTCGCGGGCGAGCATGTCCTCGTGGTCGGCGGCGGTATCTCCGCGGTGCAATTACTCGACGAGATCTCGCAGGCCACGACCACCACCTGGGTGACGAGGCGCGAACCGGTGTTCCTCGACACCGAGTTCACCCCGCAGGCGGGGCGCGACGCGGTGGCCGTCGTGGAGGATCGGGTGCGACGCGGTCTGCCGCCGGGATCGGTGGTCTCGGTCACCGGTCTGCGGCTCGACGATCGGCTGCGCGCGGCGCGAGAACGCGGCGCGCTGCGGCGACTGCCCATGTTCGACCGGATCGAACCCGACGGGGTCCGCTGGGCCGACGGGGGCTTCCAGCGGATCGACGTCATCCTGTGGGCCACCGGATTCCGCAGCGCGCTCGACCATCTCGCGCCGCTGCGGTTGCGCGGGCCCGGCGGCGGGATCACGATGACCGGACGCCTCGCCACCCGGGTCGCCGCCGACCCGCGCGTCCACCTGATCGGTTACGGCCCGTCGGCGAGCACCGTCGGCGCCAATCGCGCCGGGCGTGCCGCCGCGGTGGAACTCACCCGATATCTGGCGACGAACTGATCACAGGCCCGCGGTGAGTTCGTCCGGATCGGGGCCGATGCGGCCGCCGCTGTCGAGACCGTCGATCGCGGCCATCTGCTCGCCGGTCAGCTCGAAACCGAAGACGTCGAAATTGGCGACGATCCGCGACGGGGTCACCGATTTGGGGATGACCACGTTCCCGAGTTGCAGATGCCACCGGATGATCACCTGGGCCGGGGTGCGCCCCACCGCCTCGGCGATGGCGGTGACCGCCGGATCGTCGAGTACCGTGCCCTGCCCCAGCGGACTCCACGCTTCGGTCGCGATGCCGTTGTTCGCGTGGAACTCACGCAGTGCGCGCTGCGCCAGCCGGGGATGCAGCTCGATCTGGTTCACCGCGGGGATCTCACCGGTTTCCGCGATGACCCGTTGCAGATGTGCCTCTGTGAAATTCGAGACACCGATCGATCGGACCCGGCCGTCCTTCTTCAGCGCCTGGAAGGCGCGGAAGGTGTCGATGTATCTGTCGGCCACGGCGACCGGCCAGTGGATGAGATACAGATCGAGGTAGTCCAGACCGAGCTTCTTCGAGCTGACGTCGAACGCGCGCAGCGTCGAATCGTAGCCCTGCTCGGAATTCCACAGCTTGGTGGTGACGTAGACCTCGTCGCGCGGTAGTCCGGATTCGCGGATGGCACGGCCGGTGCCCTCCTCGTTCCCGTAGATGGCGGCGGTGTCGATGCTGCGGTAGCCCGCCTCCAGTGCGGCCTGCACCACCGGGAACGCCTCGTCGGACGGAACTTGGAACACACCGAAGCCGAGTTGCGGGATCACGTTCCCGTCGTTCAGCACGATCGGTGGCACGGCGGAAGTCTCGCTACGGAAGGTCACCTCTTCGACCGTAGAAGTGCGCGCGCGAACCGTCAACGAGCGAGCGGGTGTGTTGGCCGGGTCGTTTCGCACGATCGTGCCTGCTCGGATGCCTGCGCGGCCGAGGATTCGGGCGCGATTCGGGCGTCGGCGGCCCGCGATACCCGGTTCAGCGCGAACCGGGGACGCCGAGTCGGCGATACCGCGCGCCGCGCGAACGCCGCAGTCGCGCCGGGTCGATCGCGGTCAGGTCCGCCAGCTCTTCGGCGACGGCGGTGACCATGCGGTGGGCGAAATCGTGCGGTTCGTCGGCGGCGTCGGGCAATTCGGCGACGATCCGGTCCACGATGCCGTCCGCGCGCAGTTGCTCGGCGCCGATCCGTTGGGCGGCGGCCAATTCCGGGGCGTGTCCGGTATCCCGGTAGACGATGGCGCTCGCGCCTTCCGGCGGCAGCGGGCCGAGCCAGGCGTGCGTGGCCGCCAGCACGCGGTCCGCGGGCAGCAGCGCCAGCGCGCCGCCGCCGGTGCCCTGGCCGAGCAGCACCGCGACGGTCGGGGTGCGCACGGTCACCAGATCGGCTATGCACCGAGCTATTTCGGGGGCGAGGCCGCGTTCCTCGGCTTCTTTCGACAGCGCCGCGCCGACGGTGTCGATCACCAGGACCAGCGGTAGTCGCAGTTCCTCGGCGAGCGCCATGCTGCGGCGGGCCTCACGCAACGCGGCGGGGCCCATCGTGTTCTCGCCCCGCTGATTGGAGCGGTCGTGACCGAAGACGACGCACGGCCTACCACGGAATCTGGCCAGTGCGAGTACGACGGTCCGGTCCGACTCGCCCTGTCCGGTGCCGCTGAGCGGGACGCGCTGGGTCACGTGGCGCAGCAGGTCGCGAATGCCGGGGCGATCCGGTCTGCGGGAGATCAAAACCGAATGCCACGTGTCGGTTTCGCCCTCGGGCGCGACGGAGCCGGATGGATGTGACAACGCCTGAACGTCCGAATCACCTTTCACAGCAGCGCTATTCGTCCGTTCGCTCGAAAATTTCGGTGCCACAAGACTATCCGCGAGCGGAACTCCACCGAACACACTCAGCGCGCGGTGCGCGATACGGCGGAAAACCGAGACGGGGACCACGCCGTCGATCACACCGCTGCGGTAGAGATTCTCGGCGGTCTGCACGCCCTCCGGGAAATCCGCGCCGTACAGCGCCTTGTACACACGGGGACCGAGGAAGCCGATGAGCGCGCCCGGTTCGGCGAAAGTGATGTGCCCCAGCGAACCCCAGGACGCGAAGACACCGCCCATGGTCGGGTTGCGCAGATACACCACGTACGGAAGGCCGGAGGTCTTGTGTTCGGCGACGGCGCCGGCGATCTTGACCATCTGCACGAAGGCGACGGTGCCCTCCTGCATTCTGGTACCGCCGGATGTCGGCGAGGCGATCAGTGGCAGGCCCAGTTCGGTGGCCCGCTCCACCGCGGCGACGATACGCTCCGCGGCGGCCACCCCGATCGAACCGGCCAGAAATCCGAATTCGCAGGCGATGACGGCCACGCGCCGACCACGAAGCAGCCCTTCACCGGTCAGCACCGCTTCATCGGTGCCGGAGGCGACGGCGGCCTTGCGCAGATCCTCGCGATATTGCTCGGATGCCGGTACCGCCAACGGCGGCCGGTCCCAGCTGACGAACGACTCCGCGTCGAGCAACTGCCCGAGCAACTCCCGCGCCGAAATCCGCATCGCGCGAGCATATCGGGCGACGCGTCACACCGGTGAGCGCGGATGTTCAGCCGCACTCGAACCCGACGCCACGGACTACCGCCGCGTCGGGACCGAGTATCAGTAGCCCTGCATCACCTTGCGCAGGGCGTATTCGGTGAGCGAGACGAGTGCCTGCTTGGCCGGTTCCCTGCGCCTGGCGTCGATGGACAGGATCGGGACATCGGCGGGGACCGCGAGGGCCTGCCGAATATCCTCGATCGGGTACCGCGGCGAATCATCGAATTCGTTGAGCGCCACCAAGAACGGCAGATTGCGCGCTTCGAAATAGTCGACAGCCGCGAAGCTGTCCTCCAGCCTGCGGGTGTCGACGAGCACCACCGCGCCGATGGCGCCGCGGATCAAGTCGTCCCACATGAACCAGAACCGGTACTGGCCCGGTGTACCGAACAGATACAGCACCAGATCATCGGCCAGGCTGATCCTGCCGAAGTCCATGGCCACCGTGGTGGTCGACTTCATCGGAATGCCGGTCAGATTGTCGATACCGGTACTGGCGTTGGTCACCAATGCCTCGGTGCGCAGCGGAACGATCTCCGAGACGGCACCGACCATCGTGGTCTTGCCGACACCGAACCCACCCGCGACCACGATCTTCGCCGAGGTCGGCTTGCTGGTGCGGGTGTCGACCTGCGCCGTCGAATCATATACGCCGGAGTCCACTGAGAACCCTTTCGATCAGCTCGCGACGTTCATCGTCGCTGGAATCGTCTTTCAAAGTCGCCGAAACGCGGACATGCCCGGCTTCGATGAGGTCTGCCACGAGTACTCGTGCCACGCCTATCGGAATACCCAAACGTGCCGCTACTTCAGCGACGGACGGCGATTCTCTGCACAACTCCACGATTGACGTCTCGATGTTGGTCAGTTCGAACTGCCGCTCCAGGGCGACCGGATGCGATGCCACGAGTGCCTCGAGCGCCAACTCGACCGCGGGCCTGGTACGGCCCGCGGTCAGCGAGTAGGGGCGAACGAGACTGGGCTCGGAGCTTCCCATGCGGTGATCTTCTATGTCCATCCCACCATCAGGAACCCATCGTGACGCGCGGGGTGGCCTGCACCGTTTGACCCACACGTTCGACCAACAACGCCATCTCGTATCCGACCTGTCCGATATCGCAGGACGTATTGGTCAGGACAGCGAGGTAGGAGCCGTCGCCGACAGCCATCAACAACAGGTAGCCGTGTTCCATTTCCACGACCGACTGCAGGACGGTGCCGCCCTCGAACAGATTCGAGACGCCGACCGAGAGGCTGGCAAGTCCCGCGGTCACGGCCGAGAGCTGCTCGGCGCGATCGACGGGAAGCTGAGCGCTCGCGGCCATGAGTAGTCCGTCAGCCGAGACCAGGACGGCATGAGCTACGCCAGGAACCTCGTTGGCGAAGTTCGAAACCAGCCAATCCAGCTGACGATTCGTACCACCTAGATCGGGGTTCATCGGTCTCCTTTATCTCCGGTTAGGTTCGGTGCCTTCATTGCGCGGCCGTCCTGGACGCCCTTTTGGTGGCGGCTCAGGCTCGACCTGATGGATTCCGGATCTCGGCGCGGTGCTCGATCCACAGCACCGTTGACGGCGCCGGGGACCAGCCTCCCGCCCGGATTGCGTTGCGGCAACCCAGCGGCGGTTTTTGTTTCGGCCTGTGCTTCGCTGGCCCGCCTCGCGGCTTGCCAGCCTTCGTCACCGGGTGAATCGAAGGCGGCTGCTACCTGGGACCGGTCCGGATTCGGATCCGAGAGCCACGACGACATCATCTCGGCGAAGATCGGACTGTCCATCGTCGCCCCCGTCTCGGCCGCGGGTTGCAGTCGAGTCTGGAAGAACGAGGCAGCCTTCGCTGGGTTGGAACGGTAGCTGTGCTTACCGGGATCGCGTACGCCCTGGCCGGTGTCGCCCGCGTCGGCGTCCGACGGCGCGGTCAGGCGATCCGATTGCGGCAGACCGACTCCCGGCGGCACTACCTCGCGCCGTGGGCCGTTCGCGCCCGGTGAGCGCTGCGGCAGACCCGTCGGGGTCTGCGCGCCCGGCTGACGCTGCGGCAGTCCGTTCCCGAGCGGCTCCCGGGTCGGCAGGCCACCGGACAGGCTGTCCGGTCGTTGACTTACCGCGGGCTGACGCTGCGGCAGACCCGCCGGGGTCTGCGCGCCGGGCTCGCGTGTCGGCAGTGCTCCCGACGCGGGCTCACGCTGGGGCAGACCGCCCGGCTGACGCTGCGGCAGACCACCGGTCCCCGCGTCCCGGGACGGAGCCCCGTTGGCTCCCGGCGAGCGAGTGGGAAGCCCACTCGCTCGCGGCTCGCGCTGCGGCAGACCACCGCCGAGCGGTTCACGAGTCGGCAGGCCACCGGTGGGGGCGCCCTCTCTCGGCTGGTTCGCCGCGGGCTGACGCTGCGGCAGACCCTGGGGGATCTGAGCTCCCGGTTCCCGGGTCGGCAGACCACCCGCACCGGGCTCCCTGGTGGGAAGGCCACCGACGGTCGGCTCGCGCGGCGGCATGCCGTTCATCGGACGCTGCGGAAGACCACCGGCGGCGGGATCGCGCGTCGGTGCTCCGTTGGCGCCGGGTTGACGCTGCGGCAGGCCACCGCCCGCCGACGGCGGACCACCGGCCGCGGGCACACCGTTGGCGCCGAGCTGGCGCTGGGGTAGCTCACCCGAGGCGGGTTCACGCGACGGCGGTTTCGCACCGCCCGCCGGTCCGGGTCCCATCACGCTGGGCCCACCGGGACCACCCGGACCACCGGGTCGTCCCGGACCCGCGGGTCCGCCCGGACCACCGGGGCCGAGGTTGCGCTTGGGCATGTTCGCTGCGGCGAGTTTGCCGCGCTGGGGTCCCGGCGGCGGCGTCTGGCCCGGTGTCGGACGCAGGGTCGGACCGGACTGGGCCTGATCCGCGCCCTGTGACATCGCCGATCCCGGCTGACGCTGCGGCAGGCCACCGGCCGCCGACGGCGTCGGGGCGTCGGGGCGCTTGGTGATCGGAATCGGACCGCTGACGCCCGGGTCGACGGTGACCATCATGTTGCCGCCCGGGGTGCGGGTGACCGCGCGCGTCTGCATGGACGATCCGGTCGACGGCCGCTGGGGGCCCGCCTGCTTGGGCGACTGCTGGACCGGACTCGGTGTGACCGGCTGCGCGCTGATCGGCTGACCCGCGACGATCAACCCGACAGGTACGTGCACCGTGACGGTGACGCCCGGGTCACGCGCGGTGTCGAAGGTCGGGCGCAGCCGCACGGTCAGACCGTGCCGCTCGGCGAGCCTGCCGACCACGAACAGACCCATGTGGCGGGCGGTGTCGGGGCCCGGCTCGGCGGTCTGCTCGAGTCTGCGGTTGATATCGGACATCTCGGCGGGTGGCATACCGATACCCCGGTCGGCCACCTCGATCAGCATGCCCTGGTCGTGGGCCTGCGCGAAGGTGAACTTCACATCGGTCTCGGGCGGGGAGGCCCGCAGCGCGTTGTCGAGCAATTCGGCGAACAGGTGCGCCATGTCGGAGGCGGCGGGTTCCTTGAGCGAACCGCGCGGCGTCGCGCCGAGCTTGACCCGCTCGTAGTCCTCGACCTCGGAGATCGCGGCGCGCAGGACGTCGGCGATCTCGACCGGCGCCGACTTCGCGCGGCGCTGTTTGGTGCCGGCGAGAATCAGCAGGTTGTCGCCGTTGCGGCGCATACGGGCGGCGAGGTGGTCGAGCCGGAACAGGTTCTCCAGCAGGCGTGGGTCCTTCTCGTCGTACTCCATCGCCTCGATGAGGCTGAGCTGATGGTCGACGAGGGATTTCGAGCGCCGTGCCAGGGTTTCGAACATGTCGTTGACCTGGGAACGCATCTGCGCCTGATCACTGGCAAGGCGCAGGGCCTGGCCGTGGATATCATCGACGGCACGCGCCAGCTGGCCGATCTCCTCGGTACTCCGCACCGGCATCGGCTCCAGCGGCACATCCTCCGGCGCGGCCCCCGCGCGCAGCTGGGCGACCTCGTGCGGCAGATCGCTCTCGGCCACGCGCAACGCGGCGAGGCGCAGTCGGTGCAGCGGCAGGATCATCGACCGCGCGACGAACACCGCGAGCAGCAGCGCCGCGAGAATGGTGGCGATGACGACCGCGGTGTAGGTCCACGCGTCGGTGTTGGCCTTGCTGGAGAGCGCGTTCATCGAGGTCTCGATGTCCTTGGTCGCCTTCGCGACGACACGCTCGTAGACATCGACGCTACTGGTCATCGAGGCCTTCGACTCGCCGAGCGGGATCCGGCCAGCCTGCGCTTCCGGACTCGTGATGAGATCGACTCGGGTCTGCACGCCCGCACGCAGGTCCGCGATGGCGGTATCGCCGTCGGGGAACCGGTGCGCGAGCACGTTCAGCATCTGACGTTCGGTCGCGGAGGCGACCAGGAAATTCTGTAGCGAGTCCGGCTGACGCTTGAGGATCTCGGCGAACGCGGCCAGCTCACCGACGACGGTGGCGCGGGTGTTCAGCGCGTCCACGAGCCGCAGTCGGGCCGCGTCGGTGGCGGTATCGCTGACCTGGGAGACGGTGGTCTCCACGATCCGCACGCTGAGGTTACGGATCCGGTCGATCGCGTCGATCGATTCCGCCGACGTCGCGGCGGGGGCCTTGCCCTTGGTCCGCAGCGCGCCCGCCTCGGTGATCATGTTCTCGAGCATCGCGCGCGACTCGGGCCGGGTCTTCAGCTTGGTCGTGGCCGACTGGGCCCTGGCGATGGCCTCGTCGAGGTCGCTCAGGTCCTTGTCGGTCACCACGGTCTGGCCGTTGAGTGAGACCAATTGCGAACCGGCGACCGTCGCCGAGGCAGCACTCAGCCCGGTGACGGCCGGAATCGCCTCGATGTTCTCGGCGACGGCTTCCAACCGCTGCGCGTTCGAGAACTCGGCGGTAATCCTCGACACGCCGAGGCCGACCGCGACGGCAAGCGGCACGGCGAGAACCGCCGTAACCTTCCAGCGCAGGTCCCAATTGCCGAGCGCCCAGCGCTTACTGCCGGGCCTTGCGGCGTCACGCATCTCCCACTCACTTTCCAAACTGGCCCCAACCCGCGCCATCAGCGAGCCTCCACAATCGCATGCTGGCTCGACGGTTGGAGCTGGCCGAGAACTGCGGCTGGCCGAGAAATTGCGTCTACGACGGCCCAAATAAGTGACATCAGATTCTAACGGATCAGTAACAGCTTGGGTGACATCCGGTAAGGCTACGGGCCTTGACCTGCCTTTTCCAGACAAACCCAAAGGTCGTGCCACCCGCCCGGGCGTCGCGTGAAGTCTGCCACAATCATGCAGATCTATCGAGGCGGGCATCGAGGCGAGGCTAGGGAGTCACGAGTTTGAGCGTGAAGCACGAGTACCGGCCGGTCTATCAGACCAGCCTGGTCGACCCCGCCGAGTTCTGGACAAGTGCTGCTGAGGCCATTGATTGGGACGTCGCGCCCACGCAGATTCTCGATACGACCGCACGTCCCGTCGCCAGGTGGTTTCCCGACGCCCGTCTCAATACTTCGTTCAACGCGCTCGATCGCCACGTACTCGGCGACGCCGATGGAGCGGGCAGCCGCGCCGAACAGCCCGCGCTGATCTACGACTCCGCGATGACCGGTGCCAGGGGCGTATACACCTACGCCGAACTCCTGCGCGAGGTTTCGATATTCGCGGGGGCCATGACGCGCCTCGGCGTCACGACCGGCGACCGGGTCGTCATCTATTTGCCGATGATTCCCGAAGCCGTCATCGCGATGCTGGCGTGCGCACGAATCGGCGCGGTGCATTCGGTGGTGTTCGGCGGCTTCGCCGCACCCGAACTCGCGGCCCGAATCGATGACGCCGAACCGGTTTTGATCATCACCGCCTCCGGTGGCCTCGAACCCCATCGCAAAATCGAATATCCGCCGATCGTGTTGCGCGCACTGGAAATAGCGGAGACGAACGCGCCGCGCGCGGTGATCGTCAAACAGCGCAAGCAGTTCCAGACGATCAATTTCCCCGCACCGCAGGAAGCGACGGAATCGCTGCCGAGTTCGAGCGAGACCATCGCCGCGCGATGGCTCGATTGGGACGACGCGGTACTCGACGCCGAACCCGCCGATCCGGTATCGGTCGCCGCGACCGATCCGCTCTACATCCTCTACACCTCGGGGACGACGGGTAAGCCCAAGGGCGTCGTCCGCGACAACGGCGGTCACGCCGTCGCGCTGGCCTGGTCCATGACCAATATCTACGACGTCGTCCCGGGACAGGTGATGTGGGCCGCATCCGATGTCGGCTGGGTCGTCGGCCACTCCTATATCGTCTACGCGCCGCTGCTCGTCGGGGCGACCACCCTGCTCTACGAGGGCAAACCGGTCGGCACCCCGGACGCGGGCGCGTTCTGGCGCGTGGTCGCCGAACACAGGGTGCGGGTGCTGTTCACCGCGCCGACCGCGTTGCGCGCCATCCGCAAGGCCGACGCCGAGGCCACGCTGGCCTCCCAGCACGACCTGTCCTCGCTGCGTGCGCTGTTCTGCGCCGGTGAGCGGCTCGATCCGGCGACCTACGAATGGGCGACGACGACGCTGCTGGCCGACCGGCCGGACTGCCCGGTGGTCGATCACTGGTGGCAGACCGAGACGGGCTGGCCGATCTGCGCGAACCCGCTCGGGTTGCAGCAACTGCCGATCAAATCGGGGTCGTCTTCGGTGCCGGTTCCCGGCTTCCGGCTGCGGGTGCTCGACGCCGAGGGCAACCCCGTCCCCGCCAACACCGAGGGCAATATCGTCATCGGGCTACCCCTGCCCCCCGGGGCGCTCACCGGCCTATGGCAGGACGAACCGCGTTTCGTCCGCTCCTACATGTCGGCCTTTCCCGGCCACTACCTCACCGGCGACTCCGGTTACTTCGACGACGACGGCTATCTCTACGTCCTCGGCCGCAGCGACGACGTGATCAACATGGCGGGGCATCGACTGTCAGCGGGCAGTATCGAGGCCGCCATCTCCGGGCATCCCGCCGTCGCCGAATGCGCGGTCATCGGTCTCGCCGACGAACTCAAGGGTCAGCGCCCGGTCGCCTACGTGGTCCTCAAGGAGGGCGTCGAGATCGCGCCCGCGCGGCTGCGCGAGGAACTGACCGTCCGGGTGCGCGAACAGATCGGCCCGATCGCCACCCTGCACGACGCGATCATCGTCTCGGCGCTGCCCAAGACCCGCTCCGGAAAGATCCTGCGCAAGACCATCAGGCAGATCACCGCGGGCGACGACTACGACATTCCCTCCACCATCGAAGACCCCGCGGTGCTGGTCGCGCTCGCCGATCAGATCCTGTCCGGACGCACGCCGATCGCGCCGATTCCCTCTCCCTCCGACACCGATCCGGTCACCCCCGCTTGACTCCGATCGATCGCCGACGCTCTCTCTCAGAGATCTCTCAGAAACAGTTCAACCGGGTGCCAGCGCGACCCCATAGCGTCGACGGGGTAATTCGTTAACACGAACCGTTATCTGGAGGCACAATGAAGCGTTTTCGCAGCCGTACCACCCTCGCCGCTCTCGCCGCGGGTGGTGTCGCGAGCGCGGCGGCACTCCTGAGTCCCGGCATCGCCGCGGCGGCGCCGAACGATCTGGTCGCGCCACTGCTCAACAGCGACTGCACCTTCGCCCAGGTCGACGCCGCACTGCACGTCGAGTCGCCTCAGCTGGCCGCGTTGCTCGACGCCAACCCCAGCCAGAAGGCCGAATTGCAGCGCTCGTTCGACCAGCCGGTCGAACAGCGTCGCGCCGAGTTGCAGCGCCGCATCGATGAGAACCCGGAAGCGGCCCAGCAGGCGCAGAACGATCCGCGCGCGGCCGAACTGGCCGGGACGATCGCCACCGTGGCGGCGGTCTGCCACAACTACTGACCCGGTTTCGGGCACGCCAGACTCCAGCCTTCCGCCGAACCACCGGCCCGGTGCGAGACTCTTGATGACACCAACGACCGGCGAACGCGGAGAGGCGACAATGCCCGAGGTGACTACGACTCCGACCGTCCTCGTCGTCGATGACGACGAGGACGTGCTCGGCTCGGTCGAGCGTGGACTCAGGCTTTCCGGATTCACGGTGCTCGTCGCCCGTGACGGAGCCGCGGCGCTGCGCAGCGTGAACGAGCACGCGCCGGATGCCATCGTGCTCGATATGAATATGCCGGTGCTCGACGGCGCGGGCGTGGTGACCGCGCTGCGCGCCCTCGGCAACGAGGTGCCGATCTGCGTGCTCAGCGCGCGTGCCTCGGTCGATGACCGTATCTCCGGATTGGAGTCCGGCGCCGACGATTACCTGGTGAAACCGTTCGTGCTCGCCGAACTGGTGGCGCGTATCAAGGCGTTGCTGCGCCGCCGCTCCGATACTCCTCCGACTCCGACGCCGGGCGCGATCACCGTCGGTCCGCTCGAGATCGATGTCGACGGCTATCGCGCGATCCTGCGCGGCGAGGAAATCGAGCTCACCAAGCGGGAATTCGAACTGCTGTCGACGTTGGCGCGCAACACCGGCGTAGTGCTCAGCCGGGAGCGGCTGCTGGAACTGGTGTGGGGCTACGACTTCGCGGCCGACACCAATGTGGTCGACGTCTTCGTCGGGTACCTGCGCCGCAAACTCGAGATCGACGGAACCCCCCGGCTGCTGCACACCATTCGCGGGGTGGGGTTCGTCCTCCGGGCGCCGAAATGACCTCGGCTCCGAAGCCACCGGAGCGACGACGACGGCGGCGACGGACCTTCTCACTGCGCACCAGGGTCGCGGGAGCGGCGGCGATGGGCGCGGTGATCATCGTGACCCTGCTCAGCCTGATCAGTATTCGCGCGATCGAGCGCAACAACCTCCAGCAGAGCGATCAGCAACTCGCCCTCGCCTCGCGTCTGGCCCTGATCGAACCGGTCATCGCGGTCGGCCTGGTCGGCCTCACCGGACTGAACAATCAGATCGCGGTGACGGTGCGGGAGAACGGTTCCGTGCTCGCGAGCAGTACGACCGAGTTGCCCGACCTGCCGACCGGTTCGCATACCGCCGAGGTGAACGGCACCCCCTATCGCATTCTGACCACGACCGAGAACCAGCCGCAGGGCCGCACGGTCTCGCTCGGGATACCGGCCGAGGAGGCCGCGCGAGCAACTGAGGAGCAACAGCGCTGGGTGCTCGCCGGAGCGCTGCTCGCCATCACCGCGACGGCGGGGCTCGGCTGGTTACTGGCTGGTCGCGCGGTGCGCCCGATCGTGGATCTCACCCGTCAGGTCAGCGCCCACAGCGCCTACCCCGAAGCCGACGATCCCCGTCCGCCCGTGGACGGTTCGGGTGTACGGGAGGCCGAGAAACTCGCCGATGCCGTCAACACGATGTTGGCGCGCGTCGACCAGGCCCAGTCCCGAACGGCCGCCGCACTGGAGACCGCGCGCGATTTCGCCGCCGTCTCCGCGCACGAATTGCGGACCCCGCTCACCGCGATGCGCACCGATCTCGAAGTGCTGACCACCCTGGACCTGGACGAGGCCCAGCGCACCGAGATCCTGGCCGACCTGCAACGCAGTCAGGGACGCGTCGAGACGACGCTGGCCGCGCTGGAACGGCTGGCCACCGGCGATCTGACCAACGCTCGCGATCATGTCGACACCGATGTCGGCGATATCTGCGACCAGGCCGCGCATGACGCCATGCGCCACTTCCCCGGTCTCACCGTCGATATCGACACCGACGCCGAATTGGTGACCCGAGGTCTGCCCGCCGGCCTGCGCCTGGCCGTGGACAACGCGCTCGCCAACTCCCGCAAACACGGCCGCGCCACCCGAGCGCTGGTCTCGGCGCACCGCACCGCGCCGGACCGCATCGTGATCACCGTCGACGACAACGGCCGGGGGGTGCCCGCCGAGGAACGCGAGGCGGTCTTCGAGCGGTTCTTTCGCGGCAGCCAGGCCGGTAAGGGCGGATCGGGACTCGGCCTCGCCCTGGTCGCCCAGCAGGCCCAGTTGCACGGCGGGCGCGCGTATTTCGCCGACAGCCCATTGGGTGGAGCCCGTTTGGTGCTCGAACTTCCGCAGCCCGGCACACGCGGCTAGCGCGCCGCGCACGCGACCATCGCCCCGTGTCGGGAGTCATCCACAGCTGTCCACAGCATCGGCGGAGGGGTCCACCACAACTCGGCTCCGGCGAACCGCGAGTTATCCACGGACACACGAAACCGGCCGGGTGCACGATAGACGGCGACCGCCGACCTTCCGTGTACCCGACCGGTTTCTCAGCCGAGAGTTACTGCTACGCAATTACCCCTGGGGCTTGGTGACGGTGACCGGCTTGGCCCAGTCGGACAGCGTCACGTTGATCGATCCGTCGCCCTTCTTGATGACCGCGCGGACCAGGTTCGGGCCGGCGCCGGTCGAGGGAGCGGCCGACGGCTGCACCGACTCCGAACCGCTCGGCGGCGCGACATCGGCGATGTAGAGCGTGATCGGGAGCGAGCCGCCACCGTCGCCGGACTTCGGCACGATCGGGTCGATGACCGAGGCGTCGATGGTTCCGCTCACCTTGACGACCGCGGTGCCCTCGATGGTCTCGCGACCTTCGACCTTCGGGTTCTGCACCTTCCCGATGACATTGGCCAGGCCCTTGTCCTTGTCGAGGATGACGCCCGGGTCGTAGATCTTCTCCGACGGACCGAGATCGGCGTACTTGCCGTCCTCGAGCTGCGCCCACATGGACTTGTCGACGACGACGAACTTCGCCTTGATGAACGGCGCGTCCGGCTTGGTGCGGACCTTCGCCTCGCCCTGCGCGGCACCGGCACCCTGCGGCTGGTTGGTCACATCGGCGGAGACCGTCTCGACCGGCAGGTTCGGGATGTTGGTGACGGCCAGGTTCAGGTGGACCGCCTGCAGGGTCTGGGTGGTCTTGGCGGATTCCTGCACGATCTGGGCGGCTTCCGGCAGTGGGCCGGTCGCCGTCGCCGCGGTGGAGGTGGTGCTCGAATCGTCCGATCCACAACCGGTCACGACCGCCGCGAACAGCGAGGCCGCGATCGCGACGGTGCCGAATCGCACCGGCGAGAGCCTGCCGATTCGAGGTTTGAGAGTTGTTGAAGTGCGCGTTGACAAGTCACTCATGTTCTGCCCCCAGAGAGTGCATATGGTCCATCGACCAGGGTTGAAGCTGGCAGCTTCTGCTGTCGGCTGAGTCGTAGTATGCAGCACTTCACCTGACGGGGAAGCTGTCCCGATTGACCGGGTCCATGCGGCCGACCCTTGGCCGAACCACGGTCTGGAACTGCTGCGGGCGCCGACGATACCCTGTGATCGGTCTTCTCGCATAGATCGGGGGCGAACCCGTCGCGATCGCGAACCGGGTTAAGGGATTGTTTAGTGAGACGTTAGGCGCTGCAAGCACGATACTGTCCATGAGCATTCGGACGGCAGGTGCGACCAGGGGAAATACCCCGGATCAACCGACTATCGCGCCCCGCACACTTCGCGAGGAATGCCTCGAAAAACCTCCGGCCGGAAGCGATACGGCCGTCCGACCGCGAATCAGCAACGAAGGAACACCGATGACGAACACCCAGCCCGACGTGGATGAGAAGGCCACAGCCGAACAGGTCGCCACAGTGCCGATCACCGCGGAACAGGGCACCGCCGACCAGGCAGCAGACGAACAGGAATTCCGTCGGCCTCCGGCTCCGGACGGCCCACCGCCGATCTCGAACGTGTGGGTGTACAACGGCAAAGCCTACGACCTCAGTGACTGGATCTCCAAGCATCCCGGCGGCGAGTTCTTCATCGGACGTACGAAAAACCGCGACATCACCTCGATCATCGGCTCGTACCACAAGAATCCCGAAGCGGTCGAGCGGATGTTGCAGCGGTACTCGCTGAACCGCGACGCCCTCCCCGAGGACATCCATCCCACGAACAACGCGCCGGACTTCCTGTTCAACGAGGGTTTCGACAGCTGGCGCGACACCCCGAAGTACAGCTTCGACAACAAGGAAGACCTGCTGCACAAGGTCAAGGCGCGGCTGCGGAATCCCGAGCTGGCGGCCCGGATCAAGCGCATGGACACGATCTTCAACATCGTCGTCGCGCTGCTGGCCGTCGCCTACTTCGCGGTCCAGGGTCTGCGACTGGCCGAACCGGGCTGGATGCCGCTGCCGATCTTCGTGATCGCGATGGTGCTGCTGCGCAGTTCGCTGGCGGGCTTCGGCCACTACGCGATCCACCGCGCCCAGAAGGGCATGAACAAGGTCTACACCAACGCCTTCGATTTCAACTACGTGGCGCTGGCGTTCGTCACCGCCGACGGCCACGCGCTGCTGCACCACCCGCACACCCAGAGCGAAGTCGACATCAAGAAGAACGTCTTCACGATGATGATGCGGGTCCCGCGGCTGTACCGGATACCGATCCACACGATCCACAAATTCGGGCACACGCTCACCGGCATGACCATCCGACTGCTCGACGTCTGCAGGCTGACCCGAAAAGTCGGCGTCAAGGAGATGTACGGGACGTGGGGCGGCGCGCTGCCGCATTTCATCGGATCGTTCGGCGTGCGATTCCTGCTGGTGGCCGAATTGGCGCTGTTCATCGCGGCGGGTGACTTCCTGGCCTGGGCATTGCAATTCGTGTTCTCGCTGTGGATCAGCACCTTCCTCGTCGTCGCCAGCCACGATTTCGAGTTGGAGACCGAGGAACTGCACACCGATACCGAGGACTGGGGCGTCAACCAGCTCGAGCAGGCCTACGACCTCAAAGTCGTCGGTAACCGCTACGTCGACTGCTTCCTCTCCGCCGGTCTGAGTTCGCATCGCGTCCACCACGTCCTGCCCTATCAGCGCAGCGGATTCGCCAATATCGCCACCGAGGACGTCCTACGCGAGGAGGCCGCGAAATTCGGGGTGGAGTGGATTCCGGCGAAGAGTTTCTTCACCGACCGGTTCCCGAAACAGATCAGGACCTATCTGCTCTCACGGTCGGACGAGGCCAAGGAGCGCGATTGGGGCTTCGTCCGCGAGCACTGCTCGCCATCGGCTCTGAAGACCTGCGCCGTCTACACGGTTCAGGGGTTCACCGGAATCGGCACGGTCTGACCCGATTCCGATTCATATCAACAGTTCGTCCGCCACGTCATCCACTCGCAGGCGGTGAGTTCAACACATTTATTTCGAAAGGTAGAGAGTCGTGTCTGTAACGATCGAGGAAGGCAGCGTTCGCAGCCTGGGGACAACCCGCCACCTGGCGGATGGGGAGCACGGGCACGATCTCGCCGAGCGCATGATGCCGCCGGCGCCGCCGATCACCGTGGGTGTGATCGAAAGCATCGCGACGGGTTCGCCCGCACAGGTATTCGACCAGGCCGCGGCCGCCGGACAGGTGGCCGAGTTGTTCGGCGACGAACGGCAGCGGACCAGGATCGCCCGCATCTATCAGAAGACCAGGATCGGCACCCGTCGCCTCGCGGTCGATCCGCTCGACCCCGAATTCCTGGAATACAGCCGCAAACCCGGCACCATCCGCGAGCGGATGAACCTCTTCTACGAGCACGCGGTTCCGCTGGCCGTGGACGTGGCCGGACGCGCGGTCGCCGGCATCGAGGACAAAACGGATATCGGGCTGCTGGTCTTCGTCACCAGCACCGGCTTCATCGCCCCGGGGGTCGATGTCGCCGTGGTCAAACAGTTGGGCCTCTCGCCGAAGGTCAGCCGCGTCGTCGTGAACTTCATGGGCTGCGCCGCCGCGATGAACGGTATGCGCACCGCCGTCGATTACGTTCGGGCGCACCCGGACAAGAAGGCGATGCTGATCTGCATCGAGTTGAGTTCGGTCAACGCCGTGTTCGACGACGATATCAACGATGTCATCACCCACAGCCTGTTCGGCGACGGGTGCGGCGCGGTGGTCATCGGCACCAGCCAGGTCCACCAGCCGCTGAAGCCGGGCAGTGTCGTGATCCGCGACAGCTTCAGTCATCTGCTCGACGACGCCGAGGACGGCATCGTGCTCGGGGTGAACAACAGCGGCATCACCTGCGAACTGTCGGAGAACCTGCCCCAATACATCTACAACGGCGTCGATCCCGTGGTCACCGAGGTCCTCGCGGCCAACGGATTGCGCAAAGCCGATGTCGACCTGTGGGCCATCCACCCGGGTGGACCCAAGATCATCGAGGAGTCGGCGCGCTCACTGGGCCTCGCGTCCGAGACGGCGGCCCTGAGCTGGGACGTTCTGGCCGAGCACGGCAACATGCTGAGCGTCTCGCTGATCTTCGTGCTGGAACGCATGATCGCGCAGACCGAATCGACCGGCCCGATCTCCACGGGCGTGGCGTTCTCCTTCGCGCCCGGCGTCACGCTCGAAGGCATGATCTTCGACATCATCCGCCGGTGAACCCCACCTCACCGGCATCCTGAGAAAGCACAGAAACCATGCAACTCATCAGATTCCTCATCTCCATCTCCTGGGTGCGGATCGTGGGCGTGATCGCCACGGGCCTCGTGGCGGGTGCGGCCAACACCTACCTGGTGACGCTGATCAACAGCGTCGTCGCTCCCGAGCCGCGCCCCGGTGACCTGCTCCAGCGCTTCGCGCTGACCGGTCTGGTCCTTCTGGTGAGTGGCTTGATTTCCCAGATCCTGCTGATCCGCCTGGCCCAGGACGCCATCTTCCGGCTGCGGGCGGATCTCAGCTCCGGGGTCGTCTCGGCCCCGCTCGAACACCTGGAACGTCTCGGCACGCATCGCCTCATCGCGACGCTCACCGAAGATGTCCGCTCGCTGTCGCAGGCGGTGACCGCGATCCCCGCGATCTGCATCGACGTGGCGACGATCGTCGGCTGCTTCACCTTCCTGGCGATCCTGTCCGGCCCGATCTTCGCGATCACGGTGGCGGGCACGCTGATCGGCATCGCGTGTGTCGAACTGTTCCTCAAGCGGGTGCGGGCCATCTACCACCACGCTCGGGAGAACGAGGACCTGCTGCTGCGCTCGTTCCAGGCCGTGACGCTCGGTATCAAGGAGCTCAAACTGCACCGGGGCAGGCGCCGGGATTTCATGGACCGCCACCTCCTCGGGTCCGCGGAGACCCTGCGCGCGCAGAACGTCGACGCCAGCACCAAATTCTCGGTCGCCCAAAGCCTCGGCCAGATATTGCAACTCGGCACCATGGCGCTGATCCTGTTCGGGATCGCCGCCGCGCTCGATCTGCCACGTGACGTCGTGGTCGGCTATGTCCTGGTCACCACCTTCCTCGCGATGCCGATGCAGAACTTCATGCACCGGCTCCCCGACCTGGTGCGCGGTGATGTGGCGCTGGCGAAGATCCGCACCATGAACCTGTCCATGGAGACCCAGCACAACGAGGAGCAACTGCCCTTCACCGACCGTCCCGCCGCCACCGAGGCACGCCTCGAACTGACGAACGTCACCTACACCTATGCCGGCGAACCCGTGCCGCCGTTCCCGGAGGGGCCGGCCGGACCGCCGTCCGGTGGCGGACATCCCGCCTCGGCGCCTTCCGGTGACGGCCATCCCCCGCATCCGGGCGAACCGCGCGCCGGTGACGGCCCCCGCGAAGGACATCCGGTCGGGCCGCCGCCGGGTGGCAAACCTCCGAAGGGCCGTCACGGGGGGCCGCCGCCGCACGGTGGACACCATCGCCCGCCGCCCGGCGCGGGTCCGGGCGGGCGACCGGATGTCAACGGCCGCAAACGACTCGACCACGGAGCCCACGGTCAGCAACCGGCTCCGGTCGGCGCGCCCGCCGCACTCGCGGGCGAGGAAACCTCCGGATTCCAGCTCGGCCCGATCGACCTGGTCTTCGAGCCCGGTCAGATCACCTTCATCGTCGGCGGCAACGGCAGCGGCAAATCGACGCTGGCGAAACTGATCACGGGACTCTATGTCCCGAGGTCGGGATCGGTGGCGCTGAACGGCGAGAAGATCGATCACGAGAACATCGAGTGGTTCCGGCAGAACTCCTCGGCCATCTTCAGCGATTTCCATCTGTTCGAGGACTACCTCGGATTCGATCGGCCCGGTATCGACGCCGAAGTGCACCGCTACCTCGAGGAATTGCAGATCGCGCACAAGGTGACCGTGCGGGACGGGACACTGTCGACCATCGCGCTGTCGCAGGGACAGCGTAAACGGCTGGCACTGTTGACCGCACTGCTGGAAGACCGCCAGATCTATCTCTTCGACGAGTGGGCCGCCGACCAGGAACCTCGGTTCCGCGAGGTGTTCTACGACGAGATCCTCGCCGACCTCAAGCGGCGCGGGAAGACCGTCATCGTCATCACGCACGACGACCGGTACTTCGACCGCGCGGATCAGCTCGTCAAACTGGATTTCGGTCACGTGGCCGTCTGATCGGTGATTCGGCGAATGCCTTGCGGCCCTTACCGAATCCACAGAGAAAGCCCAGCGTAAGCGCAAGATCTCACCCATAATGTCAGCGGTGTGATCGGACAACGCGCCCGCTGGGCCTTCCTCGTCTCCGCGATCTTCGTTTCGGGCGCCCTCGTCGGCGCGCTCACCGCCTGTTCCGGAACCACGCCCTCTCCGTCCACGATAGCGCTGGTGAATACCGACACCGGCCCGATCGGCGCGCGTATCGCCCAGGCGATCGAGCAGGACGGCGGCGGATTCGAGTGGGCCGTGGTCGCACCGGGTGCGGCCGATACCGACGTTTACGCGGCGGTGATCACCCTGCCCGCCGATCTCACCGAGGCCATGGGCACCCTCGCGAGCCCGAACCCCCGGTATGCCGAGGTCAGGGTCGCCACCAACGACGCCGCCGACGAGGACCTGGTGCGCGAGGCGACCGACCGGGTCACCCACCGCATCGGGGCCGCCGGGGTGGACGCCGCATTCGCCGCCGTCAGCCAGGCCAGATCCCAGCTCAGCGGGGTGCAGTTCACCGCCCAACTGCTCGGCGCGGGTGTGAACGCGGCCGCCGCCGGTGCCGACCAGTTCAGCGGCGGCGCGGAACAATTGCTGGGATTCCTCGATTTCGCGAAAGAGGGTTCGGCGCAACTCACCTCGGCCATCGCGATCCTCAACGAGACGGTCGACGGCGCGGCCGCACAGGCGAATCAGCTCGCCGCCGCCCTGGATTCGACCGATGTGACGATCGCGCAGGTCCAGCGGACCGCGACCGGTGTAAGCTCCGGACTCGACCAACTGCTGCCGCTACTGCGCGCCCTGCCCTTCGCCGGCGATCCCGCACTCGCCGACATCATCGCGAAACTCGACGGTCTGCGGAATGTCTCCGGTCAGGCGGGCGCCCAATTGGACGGTCTCGACCAGTTGGTCGGCGGCGCGGTGGATCCCGAGACCGATCTCGCAACCCTCCTGCGCACCGTCGTCGGCCGGTTACAAGGCGCGAGCGCGCAATTGAACGAGGGCGCGAAACTGGCCGAGGGCCTGCCCGAACTCGCCGACACCGGCGGTGCCCAGCTCGTCGACGCGATCGGGCAGCTGACCAGCGGCGTCAGCCAATTGCAGAGCGTCGTCGGCACTCTGAACACCCAGACCGGCAAGGCGATGGAGACGCTCCCGATGCGTAGCACCGCCCAGCAGTCCGCGATCGCCCTCGCTCTCACCGATCCGGTCCGGATCGTGCGGGAGTGAGTTCGACACCGCCGCGCCCCTCATCCGCACCGTCACATCCGGATCACGCGCCTGCGGGCAAGGTCGGCACCACCTTCTCCGCCAACGCCAATCCGAGTTCACAGGTATCCAGCTCCCCGGTCAGCAGGCTGGATCGCGGATTGTCGACATCGAATTCGAGACTTCCGCCCTTGATCTCCACATTCACGGTGCAGACCTCGGGACCGCGAGCCTCGCTTCGGTGCGCGATCGTCGCCGACCTTCCGCTGACCGTCACGTCTCGGCCCATGGTGTAGAAAGTCTTGCGCACGAAGGGCAGAGTCATATTCGTCATCCGGATCGACACCGAATATCCGTTGTTCTTGACCCATTTACACCCTCGCCACCGCACCCCGTCCGGTGCGTCCGCATCCGCCGGTCCGGTACCGCGTAAGCGCTCCGAACTCAATACGCCCTGTGGAACATCCGCGCACGGGTGGTACGACTCGGGCGGACTCGTCTCCAGCCCCAGACTGTTCACCGATTTCGCCGCCTCCTCTGAATCTCCTTCCGATGCCCCACAACCCACCGCCATCAGCGTTGCGATCACAAGACCGACGCTCGCGACAACCCGCATATTTCCCCCGATTCCCCTGCACGGCTTGCACTTCCACGCCGACTATAGGCACAACGACGCGGCGCTCACACGGCAAACGAGCGACAACGACGAGTACTCCTGGTCACTCTCCGGCGAGGACGATCACGCGCCTGCGGGCAGCGTCTGTACGACCTTCTCCGCCAGGGCCGATCCGAGTTCGCAGGTGTCGATCGTCCCCGTCACCGCGTTCGACGGCGGATTTCGAGATCGAATTCGATACTCCTACCATCGATCTGGACGTTGATGGTGCACACCTCGGTGCGGCGGGCCGCGTCACGGCGTGCGATGGTCGCGGGCCGCCCCGCCTCGAACCTTTCGCGCTGTGTACAACACCCGCTACGAACGACGAACGGCCCGTGCTCAACTGGGGAGCACGGGCCGTTCGGGTGCCGGGGTCAGGCGGCGTTGATCAGATCGATCACGAAGACCAGTGTCTTACCGGCCAGCTGGTGTCCCGCACCGGCCGGACCGTAGGCGAGCTCCGGCGGGATGGTCAGCTGGCGACGGCCGCCGACCTTCATGCCGGGGATGCCGTCCTGCCAGCCCTGGATCAGGCCGCGCAGCGGGAAGCTGATGGATTCCCCACGGCTCCAGGAGGAGTCGAATTCCTCGCCGGATTCGAATTCGACGCCCACGTAGTGCACCTCGACGGTGCCACCGGGTACGGCTTCCTTGCCTTCGCCCTCGATGATGTCCTTGATCACGAGTTCGCTGGGCGCGGGGCCTGCCTGGAATTCGATCTCCGGCTTGGTCATTCGGCTATCTCCTTCGATAGATGAGTGTGTGCGGAACTTGATCGTGTTCTGACGCCGGGTCTCAGCGGTTGTCGATACCGGCGTAATCGCGTGCGCCGTAACCGGTGTAGACCTGACGCGGGCGGCCGATCTTGAGCGGCTCGCTGTGCATTTCCCGCCAGTGCGCGATCCAGCCGGGGAGCCGGCCCATCGCGAACAGAACGGTGAACATGCGGGTCGGGAAACCCATCGCCTTGTAGATGACGCCGGTGTAGAAGTCGACGTTCGGGTACAGCTGACGGGAGACGAAGTACTCGTCGGTGAGCGCGGCTTCCTCGAGCGCCTGGGCGATATCGAAGAGTTCGTCGCCGCCGCCGAGTTTCTGCAGGATGTTGTCGGCGTGCTTCTTGGCGATCGCGGCGCGCGGGTCGTAGTTGCGGTAGACGCGGTGTCCGAAGCCCATGAGCTTCACCCCGTCTTCCTTGTTCTTGACCTTGCGGATGAACTCCTTGACGTCGCCGCCCTGGGCCTTGATGTCGTCGAGCATCTCCAGCACGGCCTGGTTGGCGCCGCCGTGCAGCGGACCCCACAGGGCGTTGATGCCGCCCGAGACCGAGGTGAACAGGTTCGCGTCCGACGAGCCGACCAGTCGCACGGTCGAGGTGGAGCAGTTCTGCTCGTGATCGGCGTGCAGGATGAGCAGCATGTCCAGCGCCGCGGCGACCTCGGGATCGACCTCGTACGGCTCGGCCGGGAACCCGAAGGTCATGCGCAGGAAGTTCTCGACCAGGCTCAGCGAGTTGTCCGGGTAGAGGAACGGCTGACCGACCGACTTCTTGTACGAGTAGGCCGCGATGGTCGGCAGCTTCGCCAGCAGTCGGATGGTCGATAGTTCGACCTGCTCGGGATCACGCGGGTCCAGCGAGTCCTGGTAGTACGCCGACAGGGCGTTCACCGCGGAGGAGAGCACCGGCATCGGGTGCGCGTTGCGCGGGAAGCCGTCGAAGAACCGCTTGAGATCCTCGTGCAGCAGGGTGTGCCTGCGGATCCGGTCGGTGAAATCGTCGAGCTGGGCCTGCGTCGGCAATTCACCGTAGATCAACAGGTAGCTGACCTCGATGAAGGTCGAGGTGCCCGCGAGCTGCTCGATCGGGTAGCCGCGGTAGCGCAGGATGCCCTGTTCACCGTCGATATAGGTGATCGCCGACTTGGTCGACGCGGTGTTGGTGAACCCGGGGTCGTAGGTGACGTACCCGGTGCCGGCCAGCATTTTGCCAAGATCGACGCCGTCGTTACCTTCGGAGGCTTGCGCGATCTTCATGGCGTATTCGCCACCGGGGTAGCTCAACACCGGCTTGGCGTCGTTGATGTGGTCTTTTTCGGGCACGGAAGGATCCCTCTCAGGCTAGGACCGTCGGCATCGAAGTGCGGTCGGCACGGCGGTGCGATTACCTAGACGCTAGTCGCTGTCCACGGGGCCCGACTACGAGGGTGCCCGCACGAGAACCTCACAAACACACTTCTCTCACGTGAGCATATTGCGTTATCGCGACGAGTGTGCTCTCGGATACGGCACGGCGTCACGGCTTCTCGGAGTTCACTCGATCCGCGTCTCGACCGGCTCCCGCCGAGGTGAGCGCGTCACCGTGTATCGGACGAAAGCCGGGAAGGCGAGGGCCGCGAGCACCACACCGATAACGACGAGAACGCCGCCGCCCGCCGCCGCGACCGCTGTACCCAGGCTCGCGGCGGCGAAACCGTGGGCAACATCACCGATGCGCGGCCCACCGGCGACGATGACGATGAAGACGCCCTGTAATCGGCCGCGCATCTCGTCGGTGGTCACCGCCTGGAGCATGGCGATGCGCAACGCAGCCGACACCATGTCGACCGCGCCGCCGAATGCCGAGCACGCCAGGGCGATCCACAGTCCGACACCGATCCCGAGGCCGTGCCCGGTCAAGCCGACCGCGGCCCCGAACCCGATCATCGCCACACCCCACAGCGTGATATAGACCACAACGGCCAGGCCCTGTCGCCGCACGTGGGAGATCCATCCGGAGAACACCCCGCCGAGCACCGCGCCGACGGACATGGACGCGAACAGCAGGCCCAGTGCCACGCCGCCCTCGGCCGGGTCGTGGAAGGTTTCGTGCGCGATCTGCGGGAACAGCGCCCTCGGCATACCGAACACCATCGCGATCACGTCGACGAGGAACGAGGCGAGCAGGATGCGCTGGGTCGCCAGGTAGACGAAACCGTCGAGCACGGCGCGCAATCCGGCGGTGCGCGCGTCACCGGTCGGCGGGATCGCGGGCAGTTTCCACACCGCCCAGATGGTGGCGAGCAGTGCGACGGCGTCGATCAGGTAGAGCGTGGAAAGGCCGACGACCGGGATGAGCACACCCGCGAGCACCGGTCCCGCGATCGCCCCGGTCTGCTGCACCGTCATGCTCAGCGCGCTCGCCGAGGCGAGGTGTTCGGTCGGAAGCAGGCGCGGGATCGCGGCGCTGCGGGTCGGCTGATTGACCGCGAACAGCGCCTGCTGGGCGGCGAACAGCACCAGGATTACCCAGACATTGTCCAGTCCGGCGGCGGCCTGGGCCCAGAAGGCGAGCGCGGTCAGGCCGGTGCCGAAATTGGTGATGAGCATCAGCCTGCGCCGGTCCATCACATCGGCGAGCGCACCGCCCCACAGGCCGAACACGATCAGCGGAACCAGGCCGAACAGGCCGGCCAACCCCACGTATCCGGAACTGCCGGTGATCTGGAACAACTGCTGCGGCACCGCGACCACCGCGAGCTGCGACCCGATGACGGTGACGATATTGCTGGTCCACAGCCGTCGGAAGTCCGGATAGCGCAGCGGGGTGGTGTCGGCGAGCAGTTTCACCGGCGGCAGCGTAGCGCCGTGGTCAGCGGCGCAGAAGGGTTGGGATCATCACAATCGTGAGGACACCGGATTCACGGCTGCAATCGGTCGACGATCTGCCGTCCCGCGTCGATGCGCACCCTGATCCGGTTGTGCAGCCTGCCGCGCCGTCCCTGCCAGAATTCGACTTCGTCGGGGCGCAGCAGATAGCCGCCCCACTGCGGCGGCACCGGAATATCGTCGACGTCGGCGAAGCGGGCGGTGGTCTCGGCCAGCACCCGGTCCATTTCGGCGCGTGAACCGATCGGCCGCGATTGGTGCGACGCCCACGCGCCGAGTTGGGAATCCCGTGGCCGCGACCGCCAGTACACGGAGGTCACCTCGTTCGGCACCTTGTCGACCGGTCCGCGCACATGGATCTGCCTGCCGAGCGCGGGCCACAGAAAAGTCGCGGCGGCGAACGGGATCTCGGCCAATTGGCCGCCCTTGGCCGAGTCGTAATTCGTGTAGAAAGTCACACCTTCGGGCGAGAGCCCTTTACACAGAACTGTTCGCGATACCGGGCGCGGCGATCCGCTCGCGAGCGAGACGGTGGCGAGCACCATCGCATTGGGTTCGGCGGCGCCGACCGCGGTCGCCTGTTCGATCCAATGGCGAAGCAGCGGCTCCCAGCCACCGGCCACCCAGGTCTCGTCCAGATCGGTGTCCTCACCACTGCCGAAATGGGCGACGCCGTAATCCACACGCATCGCGGCCAGATCGGCGGTCGCGGCATATTCCGCGGCTTGCCGACCGCGCGATAAATTGTCCAGGTCACGCATGGGCCAGACGTTACTCCGCGGTAGCAGCGAGCTAAGGTTTTGGTGATCGGCATGTGCTCGGCGAAAAGCACCCAATTCGGCGAGGAATCATGCGACCCGAAGTGCAAGGAGAGTCACACATGACTACCAGCCCCGCGGTTTCCGGCGGTAAGGCCGCCGTACCGAGCGATTTCGTCAGCGGCCTCGAGGGTGTGGTGGCATTCACCACCGATATCGCCGAGCCGGATAAGGACGGCGGGGCGCTGCGCTACCGCGGCGTCGACATCGAGGATCTGGTCGGCGGCCAGGTCACCTTCGGTGATGTGTGGGCACTGCTTGTCGACGGAGCATTCGGGCGCGGCCTGCCGCCCGCCGAACCTTTCCCGCTGCCGGTGCACACCGGCGACGTGCGCGTCGACGTGCAGGCCGGTTTGGCCATGCTCGCCCCGATCTGGGGATACCAGCCATTACTCGACATAGACGACGAGACCGCGCGCGAGAATCTGGCACGCGCCTCGGTCATGGCGCTGAGCTATGTCGCGCAGTCCGCGCGCGGTATCTACCAGCCCGCGGTCCCGCAGAAGAAGATCGACGAATGCACCACGGTCACCGAGCGGTTCATGACCCGTTGGAAGGGTGACCCGGACCCCAAGCACACCGAGGCCATCGACGCCTACTGGGTTTCGGCCGCCGAACACGGCATGAATGCCTCCACCTTCACCGCCAGGGTCATCGCCTCCACCGGCGCCGATGTCGCGGCCTCGCTGTCCGGCGCGATCGGCGCGATGTCCGGCCCGCTGCACGGCGGCGCGCCCGCCCGCGTGCTCCCGATGATCGAAGACGTCGAGAAGTCCGGTGACGCGCGGGCTCTGGTCAAGGGCATCCTCGACCGCAAGGAGAAGCTGATGGGCTTCGGTCACCGGGTGTACCGGGCCGAGGATCCGCGCGCCCGCGTGCTGCGCGCCACCGCGCAGCGTCTGGACGCCCCGCGCTTCGAGGTCGCCGCGGCCCTGGAGCAGGCGGCGCTGGCCGAGCTTCGTGAACGTCGTCCCGACCGCGCCATCGAGACCAACGTCGAATTCTGGGCCGCGGTGATCCTCGACTTCGCCGAGGTGCCCGCCCACATGATGCCCGCCATGTTCACCTGCGGCCGGACCGCGGGCTGGTGCGCGCACATCCTCGAGCAGAAGCAACTCGGCAAACTGGTACGCCCGGCGGCGATCTACACCGGTCCCGATCCGCGCCGCCCGGAGGACGTCGCGGGCTGGGCGACCATCACGCACGCCTGAGACACCGATCCGAACCACCCGCGCGAGCCGGGCGTCGATAGGAGAGCGAGAACTCTCCGCGACGCCCGGCTCGTGGTCTGTCGTACGGGCCTACTGCCTCACGACGCCGGTCGATCACCGAGGAACGGCCGAACCTCCGGTAACCGGGCCTCCGCGCCTACCGTTCGCCCAGTGACGCCGTCCAGTCGACGGCGACGGATTCGCCGCGATCGACGGTGAAGAACGCGACTTCGAGATGTTGTCCCAGGTCGACCAGGCCGATGGCGGCCAGCGGAACCGGCTGGATCAGACGCACCCGCCACGGCGTCGGCTCGTCCCACGCCCGCAGTTCCAGGTCGAGCCGGAGCACCGGATCGTCGATGCCGGAATAGTCGGCGGCCACGGGTGCTGCGGCGAGTACGGTGGCGTCGGCCCGGCGGCCGTCGGCGAGGGTCTTGGCGACGCTGACCCGCCGCACCTTCCCGATCTCGGGCAGGTAGAGCACCAGCCGATCCCGATCGCCCGGGTCGACACGACAGCGGACCACATCGCCCGCCTGCGCCCATTTCAGATCTTCCGCGCGCATCCGCTGCCTGACGCGGGTCTCGTACGGCGCGACGCCGTCGACGACCACGCGCACCAGGAACACGTGCCCGCCCTCACCGTCGGCCGCGCCCGGTAGTTCGAAACCCGCGACCGTCGAACCGCGGCGAACGCCGAGGACGGTCGCCACCCCTTCGGTGCCACGCAGCAGGAGTTCGCGCCGCGCCGCCCCGGACAGAGCGCCTGCCCGCGACCCCCGATTCCGCGACCGCGCACGCCACTCCGAGCCCATCGACGCGATACTCATGCCCGCACCCGGCCCACCCTGTGCTCGCTCATGACGGCCTACGTTAGCCGCACTGTGGTACACGACACACCGATAGCGCGTTGGGCTGCTCCGGCGAGGGCGTGTCGCGTTGACACAGAGCGCATCGAGGGGTCTCCCCGGACCGCCGTCGACGCCCGAGATCCGGCGCGACGACAGAATTTCCCGGATTGTGAAAACAAACACAGGTGTCACCCCCGACAACTCCCGCACCACTCGTACGGGCAGTCACTGCCGCCCCTGGCGCATCGCTGGCAAACCCGTCGGACATCGGGAAGGCGTCGGCCTCGCGCGGCATCGCGCGGCGCCGTGATCCACGACCACGCGACCGACCCGGCGATTCGCGTCAGCAACGTGTCCGCAACCTCCACACCCCCTACGGCCCGCAGGTCCGGCACGCTTTAGGCTTGTTCGCATGACCACTGCGTTCCCGACGATCCCCGACGACCTCAAGCCCGCCGACGGACGGTTCGGCTGCGGCCCCTCCAAAGTTCGCCCCGAGCAGTTGCAGTCCCTGGTGAACGTCGGCGCCTCGGTGTTCGGAACCTCGCACCGGCAGAAGCCGGTGAAAGACGTGGTCGCGCGCGTGCGCGGCGGCCTGCGCGAACTGTTCTCACTGCCCGACGGTTACGAGGTCGTCCTCGGCAACGGCGGCACCACCGCGTTCTGGGACGCCGCCGCCTTCGGTCTGATCCGCGAGCGTTCGCTGCACCTCACCAACGGTGAGTTCTCCAGCAAATTCGCCGCCGTCGCCAAGGGCAATCCGTTCATCGGCGACCCGATCGTGGTGTCGTCGGAGCCGGGCAGCGCACCGGAGCCGGTATCGGATCCGTCGGCCGACCTCATCGGCTGGGCGCACAACGAAACCTCGACCGGCGTCTCCATTCCGGTGCAGCGTCCCGCCGGTTCGGGTGACGCGCTGATCGCCATCGACGCCACCTCGGGCGCTGGCGGTCTCCCGGTCAACATCACCGATGCCGACGTCTACTACTTCGCCCCGCAGAAATGCTTCGCCGCCGACGGTGGCCTGTGGGTGGCGCTGATGAGCCCGGCCGCGCTGGCCCGGGTCGAGGAGATCAAGGCATCGGGTCGCTGGACCCCGGAATTCCTGTCGCTGCCGATCGCCATCGACAACAGCACCAAGGACCAGACCTACAACACGCCCGCGCTCGCGACACTGTTGCTTTTCGCCGATCAAATCGAATGGCTCAACGGCAACGGCGGCCTGGATTGGGCGGTCAAGCGCACATTGGATTCGTCCTCGCGGCTGTATTCGTGGGCCGAGTCGAGCGAATTCGCCACGCCGTACGTAGCGGATCCGACACACCGTTCACAGGTCGTCGGAACCATTGATTTCGCCGATTCCGTAGACGCCGCCGCGGTCGCGAAGGTACTGCGCGCCAACGGGATCGTCGATACCGAGCCTTATCGCAAACTGGGCCGCAACCAGTTGCGCGTCGGCATGTTCCCCGCGATCGACCCCGAAGACGTGAGCCTTCTTACGCGTAGCATCGACTGGGTCGTCGAGAAACTGGTCTGATAACCGGAATAAGAAAATCCGGTAGCCGCTACAAATCAGCAAACCCCGGGCCGCGAGGACAACTCCGGATTCGAATCCCACGGTAATCGAGTTCGCGAGTGTCGCTCGTGGCCCGGTTTTCACATTTCCGGTCCATCTTTCCGGTCCCGCGGTCATGAAAAGTGGCCGCTTCGAACGGAATCGGAGGGTCGCGCGCAGTCGCGGCAAACCGAGACGAACAGAGCAGACTAGCGGTTCCGAAGGCCTGTCCGCAGATTTTCGGCCCGCGTGTCTTGCCTCGAGATCAGCGACTGTGCACTACTGTTTCGAAACAGTGGGCGGTGTCGCGAGCCGACGCGATAAGGAGGCAGTGGTGCGTGAACTTCGAGTGATCGGGGTGACGCCCGACTCCACGCACATCGTGTGCATCGACCCAGAGTCAGGAACCAAGTACCGGTTGCCCGCCGACGACAAACTTCGCGCGGCGGCACGTGGAGACCTCGCTCGATTCGGCCAGATCGAGATCGAAATGGAAGCGACCATGCGTCCACGAGATATCCAGGCCCGTATACGAGCCGGTGCCTCCGTGGATCAGGTCACCGCGGAATCCGGGATGCCGATGAGCCGCGTCGAGCGTTTCGCGTACCCGGTTCTGCTGGAGCGGGCCCGCGCGGCCGAATTGGCGCAGAAGGCACATCCGGTACGCACCGACGGTCCCGCCGTGGAAACGCTCATCGATATCGTCACCGCCGCTTTCACCGAGCGCGGGCACACCCTCGAGAATGCCGAATGGGATGCCTGGAAGGACGAGAAGGGTTTCTGGGTCGCCCAGTTGCAGTGGCAGAACGGGCGTTCCGAGATCGCCGCGCACTGGCGCTACCAACCGGACGCCCACGGCGGTTCGGTCTCTCCGCTCGATGATCCCGCCTCGGATCTGATCGACCCGGATTTCGGTCGCGCGCTGCGCGGTCTGGCGTCCATCCTGCCCGCGCAGTCCGAGTTGGAGGCGCCGTCCGCGCCCGAACCGGTCATCGAGTCGACACGTCCGCCGCGCGAAAGCACCGCGACGCCCGCGCGTCCGGCGCCGAGGCCCGCGATGGACGAGTACTACGAGCGGCGTGCCGTCGCGGCGGGCGGTTCGCCCGCGGCGATTCCGGCGGCGAACGGTTCGGGTACCGGGTCGGCCGCCGCGGTGCCCGCCGCGAACGGTTCCGGCCCGAAGGCGCCCGCCGCCACCGCACCCGCGACGAACGGTTCGGTTCCCGCGGCCACCGCACCCGCCACCAACGGTTCCGCCACTACTGTCGCGGGCTCGCCCACAACGGCTCCCCCGGCTGCCCCCGCCGCCGCGACGACGCCTGCGGCGAGCACACCGGCTCCCCCGGCTGCCGCCCCCGCGGCGTCCGCGCCGCCGCAGCCGCCCGCCGAGGACCCGGCCAAACCCGCCGCCAAACCCGCACCGGCGAAAACCAATCGGAACAAGCGCGGCAAGGCTCCGATGCCGTCCTGGGAAGACGTCCTGCTCGGCGTCCGCAGCTCCGGTCACTGAGTACGGCCCACGCGCGGTGGGTGTCGGCCGGATTCGGTCACATCCACCGCATACCGTGATCGAGTTTGCCAGCGAGCCGCTCGGGTTGCTGGAAGTGGCGAATCGCGAAAATCTGGGGCCCGCTGGCGTGTTCGGTAGCCGAAGCCGTGCGGTCGGGCCCTTCTTGCGCGTAGATTTCTCGGTGTCGTCGGTGTTGACGTCGGCGCGGGCAGTTCGCGGTGACGCCGAGTAGGCGACAACACGCTAGTTTGCTAGAAGTTCGCGGAGCTATTTCTCGCAATTCGGGAGGTGCCGGAAATGCTGTCCAAAGCTTCTTCCCTCTGGTACGTCGACGCACCGGACCCGACGGCGGTGCTCCGCGCGAACCACGACCCCGATCCGGATGCCGCGCTGGCACTGGCCACACAGCTCTACGCCGACCACGATGTCGTGCCGGGCATGGTCGGTACCCTCGGCGCCTGCGCGGGCCCGGACCGGGGCGAGGTCTACATCGGCTGCTATCCCGGCGTCACCGTGGTGTGCTCGCCCCAATCCGCCCAGGTGTACCCGACAACGCTGCCGGACCTGCTGGTCCGCCCGCTGGCCTCGGAGCACACCTACCTCGTCGCCTTCGACACCGCGCACGGCTGGGGCGCGTACGCGCAGTGGGAGCGTGGCGAATTCCGCCGGGCCTTCAGCGCGACCCGGGTGAACATCCTCGAAGACGAGGGCCTGCCACGGGTCTGGGAGCGCCCGTTCTGGGCGGGCGAACACCCCGTCGACTGGCAGCCGGGAGAAATGCCCGACCCGCAGGCCCTTCCGTTCGACCCACCCGATTTCGCGGACGCGGCGAACAACCAATGGCTCGGTTTCCACTACCGCGCGGGCGCCGAGAACGAGTCGGCGCTCTCACCGGGTGATATCTCGGTCTGCGGTTTCACCCTGCTCCCGAAGGGGCATCAGACAAATCCGGCCGAGGTCATCCCGGCCCCGCGGCGTGCCGTCGACGGAACGGCAAGGCGTCGTGGGATTTTCGGCTGGCTCGGCGGCGACCGGGTGTCCCAGCACGAGTGAGCAGGTCCCGGACCTAGAGTGCCGACAGACCCGTGACGACGAGCGCGAACCACGCGAGCACCACGCCCACCGCGACACCCGCGATGACCCAGCGGGTGACCGGGGTGGTGCGCCAGCGCCACGCGGTGGGCGCGGCTCCACCCGCCGCGACGAGATTGACGAGTACCGACAGGACGGGGTGTACGCGGGCCAACGCCTCGCCGAACGAATAGACGGCAGCGGCGGACAGCACGGCGACCATGACCGCGACCGTGATTCCCGCCGCCCACGGGGTCGGATCGCGGTACTCCGGATAGGGCCGATAGGGCTCGTAGGCCCCTCTGTCGTTCACGACAACCTCACTCGTTCATAGAACGCCATCGCGGCGGCCGTCGCCACATTGAGCGAATCGGTGCCGGGCGACATCGGGATCCTGGCCCGGATATCGGTGGCGGCCATCGCCTCCTCGGACAGCCCCGGCCCTTCCGCGCCGAGCAGCAGCGCCACCCGTTGCCCGGTCATGGCGGTCGCGAGATTCACCGCCGCCGGGTTCGGGGTGAGCGCGATGATCTGGAACCCCCCGGCGCGAAGTAGTTCCAGCCCATCCGGCCAGGTCGGCAATTGCGCGAACGGCACCCGCAGCACATGCCCCATCGAGACCCGGACCGCACGCCGGTAGAGCGGGTCCGCGCAGCGATCCCCGAACAGGATCGCGTCCGCGCCCAATCCGGCCGCGTTGCGGAACATCGAGCCCAGATTCTCGTGGTCGTTGATACCTTCCAGCACCGCCACGGTCCGCGCCGTGGCGAGCACCTCGTCCACGCGCAACGCCTCCGGCCTCGGCGCGACCGCGAGCACCCCGCGATTCAAATGGAATCCGACGACCTCGGCCATCACCTCGGGATCGGCCCGGTAGTACGGCACGTCGACATCCGCGAGATCCTCGGCCAACTGCTCGTAACGCTTCCCCACACCGAGCAGCGCGCTCGGCCGGAACCGCGATTCGAGCATCCGCTGCACGACCACCACCCCCTCGGCGATCACCAGCCCCTTGCGGCCGGGCAGATCCGGTCTGCGGTCCGCGGAGGACAGATCACGGAAGTCGTCCACCCTCCCGTCTGCGGGATCCTCGATATCGATCACTTCGGCCACCGCTACATCCTGCCGGGCCCGCTCACCCGTCGTGCCGCAGGTCCTGTCGCGGCCCCGCGACGCGCCAGGACGCGATAATCACGTGCCCGGCCGGGACCGCGCGTGGCATGGTCGTGGCATGACTCTGGTTTCCGGAATCACCATCCGCTCGGCTACCGAGAACGATGAGGCCGGGATCGCGCTGCTCGCTTCGGTGTCGTTCGGATTCGGGTACGAACCGCCGGAGCGGCGGCAGTCGGCGCCGATCTTCCCGCTGGAGGGCTCGCTGGTCGCCGTCGAAGGTGAGCGCGTGGTCGGTCACAGCGCGTCGATGGGGATGACGTTGACGGTTCCCGGTGAACGGACCGTCCCCGCCTGCGGAATCTCGGCGGTCGGGGTGGCGCCGACGCATCGGCGGCGCGGAATTCTGCGGGCCTTGTACACCGAACAGCACCGGCGGACCGAGGCGGCGGGACTGCCCGTCACCATCTTCACGGCGAGCCGCGCGACCATCTACGGACGTTTCGGCTACGCGCCGACAGTCCGGCACAACGCGATCACCATCGATCGGCGATTCGCCGAATTCCTGCCGAGCGCACCCGACCCGGGCGGGGTCACGGTGGAGGTACCGCAGAACGTCACCGAGCAGGTGAAGTCGATCTACGACCGGTGGCGCAGGCAGACGCCGGGAGCGCAGCTGCGCCCGGAAACGAGTTGGGCGCAGCGGTTCTCCGATCCGCCGCAATGGCGCGAAGGCGAGACGACCTTCTTCGCGCTGCTGCACGCCGACGGTTACGCGCTGTATCGCTACCACCGCGGGGGCCAGTACACGAACGTCCGTGTGCTCGAATTCCGCGCGGTCACCTCCGACGCGCACGCCGCACTGTGGCGGGCTCTGCTCGGGTTGGACATCGTGACCCGCATCGAGGCGGAAATCTCCGACAACGACCCGCTGCCCTATCTGCTGACGAATTCGCGTCTGGTGACCACCCACGACCGCACCGACAGCCTGTGGATGCGTCTGATGGACGTGCCCGCCGCGCTCACCGCCCGCGCCTACCGGGGCGATCTCGACGTGGTACTCGCGGTCACCGATCCGTTCCGGGACGCGGGCGGGGTCTTCGCGCTGCGCGTACGCGACGGCGAAGCCGAATGCGCGCCGACCGGCCGGACACCCGATATCGAACTCGGCATCGATGTCCTGGGCGGGCTCTACCTCGGGGCCTACCCGGCGCGGGCCTTCGCGGCGGCGAATCGCTTGCGATTCAAGGACACCGATCGGGTGCGAGCGCTGGATGCGGCGTTCGCGTCCGAGCGTGACGCCGAACTCGGCTGGTTCTTCTGAACACGGCGGGAACCGCCGGGAGCAGCGCGGAGCGCGGCGGCGATTTCGCCGTACCCTGGATCCTATGAAGCCGATTCAGCTGGTCCTCAATATCCTGTGGCTCATCTTCGCCGGATTCTGGATGGCGCTGGGCTACATTCTGGCCGGTATCATCTGCTTCCTGCTGTTCTTCCTGGTCGTGCCCATCCCGTTCGGGATCGCCTCGTTCCGGATCGCCGGATACGTGCTGTGGCCGTTCGGGCGCACAACGGTCGACAAACCGGGTGCGGGCACCGGGTCCATGCTCGGCAACATCATCTGGTTCATCTTCGCCGGGTGGTGGCTGGCGCTGGGACATCTGCTCACCAGCATTCCGCTGTTCGTGTCGATCATCGGAATCCCGTTCGGCTGGGCGAATCTCAAATTCATCCCGCTGTCGCTGTTCCCGCTCGGCAAGGACATCGTCGAGAGCGATCAGGCCTTCGGCGGGCGCTGATCGCGCTACTCCGATTCCGTGACGATCTGCTTCATGATCCCGACCGCCTGGGTCAACACCACCAGTTGATCGTCGGTGAGGGTGGAGAGCTGTTCGGTCATCCAGGCTTCGCGCGCGCTCGCCTCGTCGGCGATGAGCGCGCGGCCCGCGGGTGAGAGCGAGACGATGATCTGCCTGCCGTCGGTCGGATGCGGTTTGCGCACGACCAGGTCCAGATCCGTCAGCGACGCGATGACCCTGGTCATCGACGGCGGCTGGACTCGTTCCTTCGCGGCCAGCGCCCCCGGTGTCATGGCGCCGTCCCGATTCAGGGTGGCGAGCGCGGAAAGTTGGGTCAGCGAAATCTGTGCGTCGGCGCGCCGACCCCGCAAATGTCGCGTCAGCCGAACCACCGCCAGTGAGAGTTCACCGGCGAGAGCTCGAACATCCGATGGCGTTGTCACAGACCGAAACGATACGGGACCGGCCGACGGGGGGACGCCGGTTCCCGACGCTAGGCTGGGGCGGTGCCCCCCGAAGTCCCGCAGATCCCGCCGCGCCTGACCGACCCGCGTCCCGTGCTCGCGGTCGGCAGCGCCCTGTGGTTGATCGCCACGATCGTGGTGTTCGCAGGCGGTGACCAGTGGGAATCGGCGCGTCCGGTGTGCCTGATGGGGTTGGCCGTCGGACTGCTCGGCACCACGATCTTCCTGATCCAGCGCCGCGGCGCTCGTCGCGGTGACAAGGGCGCGCAGACCGGGCTGTAGTGCCGCCCAGGCTCAGCCGATCTCGAATTCGTCGCTGATTCCGGTGAAGGGGCGCAGGGTCGCGTCGGTGCCGAGCGCGTCGGCGAAATGCACGAATCGGTAGCGTCCCGATTCGACCTCACCGGGGATGTCCCAGGTGAACCCGGCCACCGATTCGGCCGCCGCCCGCTTGCTCCAGTGGTAGCGCACCGCCCACTCCCCTTCGTTCGCGACGCGCGTCCAGCCACCGGACGCGGTGCGCCGCTGCACTTCCAGGAAGGTGGCGTTGCGCCGCGGATTGTGTTTCGGGTGCGCGGAGACGAATTCCACCGCCGCCCGCTCGCCACGCCGATAGGCGGCGGCCGGTTGGCTCAGCACATCGCCGAAGGCGCGGCCAGGCGGCGTGGCGTCCGGCCCCGGAGCGGGCACGAAATTCGGTTGCATATTCGAGATGTCGCGCGGTGCGGGCCCGCGATCGATCGTCGCGCGGGCCGCGAAAGCGGTTGCCAGCCTGGTGAATTCCTGGAGGTAGGCGGGAAGTGTGTAGCGGCCGAACAGAGTCGAGCCGCCTTCGTACTGCTGCGCGTCGTATTCCTCTGGTGTGGTGACGTATTCGTGGTAGGCGTTGGCGTAGCCCTGCATGAGCACCTGCTCCTGGTCGACGCCGAGCGCCGCCGCGACCGCGCGCCGGATACGCAGGCCCGCGACGATGGTGAACTCGCCGCCACCACCCGCCAGATAGAGCTCGCCGATGCGCATGATCTGGATCGGCACCACATTCGGCACCCACGGCGCGGGCGGCAGCAGACCGAGCGGCGCGACGATCGCCTTGGGCGCCTGGGCATCCGCGAGCCAGGCAGGCGCGGGCGCGGTCGGATCGCCGATGGCCTCGAGGAACGGATTGCGCACGCCCTCGGGAATCGGCAGGCCGGGCAGACCCGGACCATCCTCCACACTGCCCGCGATCAGGGCGACGCCCGCGGCGGCGGGCGCGGTGTGGCCCGATCTGCCGTCCGGGGTGAAACGTCCGTCGACGGCGATATCGGCGAGGTCGATGTAGCACAGCAGCGCGTCCACCGGACCGGCCATCGACCGGGCCGATGCGAGGGCGTCCTTCGACGCCTCGTACTGCCGCTCACCGATGATGCGGGTGTTCTCGAACTCGTCCTCGGTCGGGCCGGAGGTGGGGCGCAGATTCAGATTGGGGGACATGTCGCCCGCGTTGGTCTGGGCGAAGGCCGCGATGAAATCCGGTGCGCCGTCCAGGTATCGGATGCCGTGGTCGATTTGTTCGTGCGCGAAGGAAGCGTACCCCTTGTTGTCGGAGCTGATGAGGCGATTCGAATTGCTCATCGACGTGTTGTGCGTGGCGTACCAGGTGATCGCGCCGACTCGCTTGCCGCCCTTGACGATCGACAGCGCGGTCACAGCGGGGTCGATGGCATCGGGGAAATATCGCCGGTCCGATTCCGGATTGCGGTCGAAGGCGATCCTGGAGCGGTTCACGCTCGCGTTGTGCAATTCGGCGCGGCCGAGCGCGAGTGTCGCGGGTCCCAGATCGGCGTGCGCCGCCTCGATCGCCTCGACGATACCGTTCACCTCGGCGTCGTAAACCTGTTGCTGGAAACCGAGAATGGACAGGTTGTAGGCGTAGTCGTGACTGGAGCCGCCGCAGGTGGCGTGCGAATGCGTCGAGGTCAGCATGACGTTCCGCTCGGTGTACAGATCACCGAATCGGCGCGCGAGTACCCGCATGACGCCGCGGTGCACCGACTGGAAGATCATGCCGTTCTCGGCGACGACGTAGACGATCCGTCGGCCTGACGCCTCGATGACGAAGGCGCGGGCGCGCGGGCGCAAATGGATTCCGGCGGTGGTCTGTTCCAACTGCGAGTAGCCCATCATCCCGCATTCGGCGGCCGGGCCGGTGAGATCGGAGATGCCGAGTCCGATTCGATAGGCCTCCGTCGCGGGGGTGGCCGTCGCTGTCGCGCCGAACATCTCGGTCGCGCCGGGCAGAGCGACCGCGGCAAGGGTAGCCGAACCCGCGACGGTGCGGGCCAGAACGGTTCTGCGTGACACAGGCATACGCGTCTCCTTCATCCGGATGGCAGCGAACCACATAACTGGACAAACGTCCAGTCGAGATTTCTGGTCACGGCGAATTGACTGCGCGCGCGCCGGACGCTTAACTCGCACAGGTGTCCTCCCGATTGAGCGTCGAAGAACGACGGGCCCACCTTATCGAGGCGGCGATCGGCCTTGCCGAGAAAAAGGGCGTTGCCGGTGTGACCACGCGCGATGTGGCTCAGGCGGCAGGCGTTTCGCTCGGTGTGGTGCATTACTGTTTCGAAAACAAGGACGCGCTGATGACCGAGCTGGTCAAAGCGCTATCGATGGAATTACGCGATTCCGTCGACGCCGATGAAACGGTATGGCAGGACGCGGGAAGTGGAAAAGAAGCGCTTCAAAGATTGGTGCGCGCGGGACTCGAACTCATGTGGCTCAACATTGAAGCCACACCGGAACGACAACTACTCACCTACGAAACCACCACTTACGCATTGCGCGAAGGGGAACAGACCCCGGCGAAAATCGCTATCGCGCGCGAACAGTACACATTCAACGATTCGACCGTGGCCGATATTCTCGATCACGCGCGCGAAGCCACCTCGACCCAGTGGACGGCCCCGATACCGACACTGAGCCGATTCACCCTCAATGTCATCGACGGGGCCGTGCTGCGCTGGCTGGTGGACAACGACAGCGAAGCGGTGCGCGAACAGTTGGATCTGCTCAGCGGCATGCTCGCGAGTTATTCCACGGCGTAGGGATTCTCGTCGGCCGATGACACGGTGCGCGGGACGCTCAGGTGGGTGGTCGCGCCATCGCGCCACCAGGGCACCGAGATCGTCGCGGTCACCGCGCCGGACAGGCGAACGGTCAGATCGTCGTGGACGACCAGTTCGCCGTCCTGCGGCGGCAGCGTGAACAGCTGGCGCAGCACGACAC
Organism: Nocardia sp. NBC_01377; assembly: GCF_045040005.1. Classification (NCBI taxonomy): domain Bacteria; kingdom Bacillati; phylum Actinomycetota; class Actinomycetes; order Mycobacteriales; family Nocardiaceae; genus Nocardia; species Nocardia sp. NBC_01377. Next base: position 8,246,679 of record NZ_CP109566.1, on the reverse strand, counting down.
CGAGCGGTTCGGCCGACCAGGAGGTGCGGCGACCCGCACCGACCACCTCCGCGGTCACCGACTCCGAGACCAAGGGCAGATCGAGCAGTCGGGCCAGCGCGGATGCGCCGTCCGCACCGCCGAGCACCAGCCGCCGTGACGGCACGACCAGACCGAACCACGGCAGGTCGAGCACCATGACATCGGCAGGGTCGGCGGCCTCGCCGGACAGGACGCGGACACGTTCGGGCAGGTCGAGATCGGACAGATCGAGGCGATCGTCGGCCACCGCCGCCGCGAGCAGACGATGCGCGTGCGCGACCACATCGGGAGCAGGGGTTTTCGACCGGTCGGCGAGCGCTTCGAGCAATGCCTCGGCCAGATCCGTCGTCATGGCGGCCGGGTCGACGAACACCGCGCGCAGACCGTCGAGATCGGCCTGTGTGAAACCGTCGAAGGTGAATTCCGGCAGCAGACCCGTGAATTCGGTATCGGCCGGATGCCGGTAGAGCCCGAGGCGGGTGCCGTGGATGCGCGCGTGCCTGCGCAACCACCAGGCGGTGTAGCCGTCCGGATCGGCCACGAGACGCCGCGTCTCCGGCTGGGAGACCAGTTCGAGTAGCGCGTCCGGCCAGGCGACCTCGTCCACCAGATCCAGATCGCGGACCGCGGCGAACTCCCTCGGATCCGTGGTCAGGGTGGCCCACCAGGATTCCTCGTCGTCCAGATCGTGATCGGGTCCGGTCGGATCGGATTCGACGACGACGGCGAAATCCCAGCCGACGCCGATCGCGCGCAGCGCCTGCGCGCCGTACCGGTCGACGATCTCCTCGGCGAGGGTGCCCAGCGGGGTGTCGTCGGGCAGCAGCGGGTACAGCGGCGCGCCCGGCAGCAGCAATTCGTCGGCGGGCCGCAGGTCGCCGTCGGTATCGGGTAATTCGAGCAGCCCCAGCCAGGACGGCAACAGTCGCGCCTCGGCACGCGCCGCGAGCGACAGGATCGCGTCGGCGATCTCCGGATCGTCCGGGTGATCCTCCAGCTCGGCGTGCAATCCGGGATCGTTCAGCAGATCTTCCGGCGTCGCGCTGCGCGCTCCCAGCCGGGCGAGCAGCGGATGCGCGGCCTCGGGATGGACCAGCCGCGCCCAATGCAGGGGAATCGCGACGTCGAGTCGATCACCGAGTACGACGGTGCGCGGACCCGTGACCACCCGGCCGTCGGCCAGCGGAACCGCGAGCGCCCCCAATTCCTCGGCCGCCAACGGATCGGCCACGAACGGTTCCAGGGCGTCGTACAGTCCACGCCACCAGTCCGGTTTCCGCTCCAGGCCGCCGGAGAGCTCGGCCAGCCGCGCCAGCCCCAGCCGATGCACGTCCAGCACCGCCAGCGCCTCGGTGTGCGCCGGTCGGGACAGTTCGGGAATCACCAGCGGGCCGACCATATCGTCGAGCAGAGCCGCGAGTTCCTGGCTCAGTCCGGTCAATACGCTGGCCCTTGTCGGGATGGCGGTGAAGTCGGGGGCGGTTCCGTTGTCGAACGCTTCAGGGTGGGCGGCGGTGGGCGGCTGGGTGTCCGTGCCGAAGGCGTGCCCATTGGCGCCGGGGGTGGTCGGCGGCGGTTCCGAGCCGGTGGGCTCAGGGGTGGGCAAGTCGAGGGGGTCCCAGTCGAATGTGGGCGCGGTGGGGCGGGGGGTGGTGGTGGCGACGGGGAGCCATGCATTGCTGCGCAGTTCGGCGATGACGGCCTCGCGGAGGAGGGCGTCGGCCTCGCCGCGCGCGAAACCGGGGGTGGGGACGAGGACGAGGCGGTCCAGGCGCGGCAGAGCCCTGGCGAAATCGGCGTATCCGGCGGCCAATTCGGCGATGCGGGCACCGGGCAGCAGCCGCCTGCGGTCGGGTTGCATCGGGATGTCGGCGACCAAAAGGGCGGGCAGCGACAGATCCTCGTCGGAGCGGGTCGGAGCGCGCAGCACGTCGTCGGCGGCGGCCACCGGCCTGCCCTTGCGGACGGGAACCAGCCAGCGGGCGGGGGCGGTGCGGAACTGCCACCAGATCCGTGGCGCTTCGCCGTCGACCGTGATCCGCAATTCCTGCAAGCCGTTGCCGAGATCGGTTACCGCACTGGTGATCTCGTCGTCACCGATCCGGATGCTTTGCAGCGCGGGCAGTTCGAGCAGCAGGTCGACCGCTTCGGCGCGCATGGACTCGACCAGCGCCCGCTCGTCCACCTCGTCACGCAACCGCAGCACGACCTCGGTGTCCGCGCCGGGCGCGGGCGGATCGGACAGCGGCCAGGTCAGGCGCAGGACCGGCGGCAGAAAACCGGGTTCGACATCGCCCGTACCCGGCGCGGTCTCACCGGGCATGCGAATCCCGTTGTCACTCAGCGCGACCCGGGTGCGTTCGCGCGAGAACGACAACGAGCCCGTGGTCGAGCGCAATTCGATGTCGTCGCTGACCGAGAGGACTGCGGTGAAACCGACACCGAACCGGCCGACCGATACGTCGGGATCAACTTTGCCGGAGACCCGCAGCGCCGTCAGCGAGTGCACGCCCTCGATATCGAGGGGCGCACCGGTATTGGTGATCCGGAGTGTCCGCCCGTCCAGGCGCACCGACACGCGGCCCGGCACCCCCGCCTCGGCCGCGGCGTCGGCGGCGTTCTGGGCGAGTTCGGTCAGCAGCCGGTCACGGTATCCGGAGCGAACCAGATCCGCCTCGGTCGCCGCGTCCTCGCGCAACCTGGTCGGCGAATCCCGCCACGCCGTCAGCACCGCCGACCTCAATCGCTCCGACCCGAACGGATCGGCCACCTCGCTCAACTCTGCGGCGAGGAGTGGAAACGCGACGAATCCGCCTCGAGCGCAACGTCATCGGCGGATTCTTCACCCGCCTCGGACCGCTGTCGGCCCGGGTCCGCCGAAACGCCCGCACCGGACAGATCGCCCGACGCGGCATCCTGTGTGGATCGCGCTCCGGTATCCCCCGACGAATCATCTACGGCAACGGCGATCTCGCCGTTGTCGGTACGCACGGTTTCGGTCGACGTCGTATCGCTCGACTCGGCCTCCGGCGAGGGCTCGACATCCGTAGCAGGCGCGACACCTGTAGCGACCGCAGCCTCCATCGACGGCGCGAACCCGGACGGTGACGAGACAACGGCTGACGCCGAATCGGCCGAGGTCTCGGCGCCCTCGGTCGCGGTGATGTCACTCGACACGGACGCCGACCCGGTCGACAGAGAATCGCCGGGCGCGGTGTCGCTCACGACGACATCACCCGACGCGTTCGCGACGGACGAGACATCGCCGTCCTCGTTCGCGGACCGAGCACGCGACGGGTCCACGGAAACAACGTCGTAGGCCGCGTCGTCGTACGCCTCGTACAGCGGCGAACCACCGCCGGTCGGCGCCTCCACATCGGAATGCGCTCCGCACCCGTATTCGGTGTGGACCACGTGACCGTCCGCGCCCATCGCGTTGCCGCAGACACCGAAGGCGGCGCGCAGGGCGCCCGCCAGCGGCACGTAGAAGCCGCAGAGCCCACAGGTGGACGGGGCGGCCCTGGCCATCTCGGTGTCGGGGCCGTAGGTGGTGTACCAGCGTTCGGCGGCTTCCTCGCGGCCCTCGAGGGAGAGGACCTTGGTGCGGCCGAGGCCGATGTCGAGCGCGACCTCGTCGACCACGGGATCGCCGGTCGCGATATAGCCGGGGACCAGGCGCGGATCGCCCGCGGGCGGGGCGAGCAGATCGCCCGGCGCGAGATCTCCGGGGCGGACGCGCCGCTCCCACGGCACGAAATCGGGGGCGACGAGCGCCTCGGGGCCGGGCAGCAGCGCCGATTCGCTCACGGTCGCGTAGTCGGCGCCCGGCGGCGCGGCCACCACGACCGCCCACTGCCAGCCGCGATAGCCACGCAGGGTGGCCTCGAAGCGGTGCGTCGCGGCATTGTCGTCCTCGGAGGCGACGCCGAGATGTGCGCCGACCCCCGCTGGTTCCAACGCCAGGAGCGCACGACGGGCAACGTCCACGGCATCGGCCAGAATCGGCCGGACACCGGGCTCCGAAACAGAAACTGCGCTCACGGCCTACATTTTGCCGTATGGAACGCAATCGGCGTTCGTTGGCCGTCCCAGTCCTGGTCTGTCTGCTCGCGGTGGCAGGTTGCGGCGGTGTCGACGAGGAGCCTCCGCAGCTGCGCATCGAGGTCGTCGGCACCATGCCCCACGACACGAAGGCGTTCACCCAGGGGCTCGAAGTGGACGGGCGAGTCCTCTACGAAAGCACCGGAATGTCGGGCGAGTCGGGCGTACGCGCGACCGATCTGGAGACCGGCGCGGAGTTGGCGCGAGCCGAACTGCCCGCACCGTATTTCGGCGAGGGTGTCACCCGCGCGGGCGACACGCTGTGGCAGATCACGTGGAAGGACCGTGTCGCCTTCGCCAGGGATCCGGTCACCCTCGCGGTGCGCCGACAGGTGACCTACGAGGGTGAGGGCTGGGGGCTGTGCACCAGGGCGGGCCGCCTGGTCATGAGCGACGGAACCGACACGCTCACCTTCCGCGATCCGGAGACCTTCGCGCCGATCGGAACCGTCACCCTGCGCGATCGCGACGGCGCGCACCTCAACGAACTCGATTGCGCACAGGACGGTTCGGTCTACGCCAACGACTACCCGACCGACCGGATCCTGCGCATCGATCCCGACTCCGGCGAGGTGCTCGACGTCATCGACGCGCGGGGTCTGCTCTCGCCCACCGAACGCGCGCGAACCGACGTGATCAACGGCATCGCGCAGCTGCCGGGCACCGACCGGTTCCTCATCACCGGCAAGTACTGGCCGACCGTATTCGAAGTGCGTTTCATGCCCGTCTGACCGGGATCGTGTTGCCGCACAACGCCGCAGCCACCGAATGTGTCCCGGGTCATCGGACGCGCCCCTCACACCGGACGCGACTTTCGCGACACTCACGCCAACGGCCTGAAGACCGCCGCGGGCCGATGGTCCAGAATTGACGGTGTGACTACTCCCCGCGAACCCTCCGGTCCCGCCCGTGGTCCGTGGGACGGCGAGGAGCCCCCGATCGAACGGCACCCCGGTTTCGACCGGTATCCGCCACCCAACGCCACCGCGAACCGCAGACCGCTACCGCCGCTGGACCCCGAACGCAACACCCGCCGCAGGCCGCCCGCGGCGGGCGAGCCGCACCGCGCGCCTGATCCACGCGTGGAGACCCGTCGCCTCCCCGCGACGGGTCGGGAAGACGCCGCCGCACCGCGCAACGTCTTCCCCGGCAAGCCGGAGCCCGCGCGCGGGTCGGAACATCCCCGGCCCGCTCCGACGCGGCCGCTGGATACCCCGACCGAGGAGAGCACGCCCGACCCGCAACGGATGCCGCGCAAGCTGACGGTCACCAGGGTCGCCGCGATGCGCGGCCGGGAACTGACCGAGAAGGGTTTCGCGACCTTCCAGCGCGCCGCCAAGGCCGACGGCGCCGACAAATCCGGCCTGACCGCGCTCACCTACGCGACGATGGCCAATTTCGCCCTCGACGCCGCGATCGCCGTCGCGCTGGCCAATACGCTGTTCTTCGCGAGCGCGACCGCCGAGAGCAAATCGAAAGTCGCGCTGTATCTGCTGATCACCATCGCGCCGTTCGCGCTGATCGCGCCGGTGATCGGGCCGCTGCTGGATCGGCTGCAACGCGGCCGAAGGTTGGCTCTGGCGAGTTCCTACGCGGTCCGCGTGGTGGTCGCGGTGGTGCTGATCTTCCAGATCGATTCGTGGGCGCTGTATCCGCTCGCGCTGTGCATGATGGTCGGCAGTAAATCGTTCGCCGTCCTCAAGAGCGCGGTGACGCCGAGAGTGCTGCCACCCGATATCGATCTGGTGCGCACCAATTCCCGGCTGACCGTGTTCGGCCTGGTCGGCGGCACCATCGGCGCGGGCGCACTGGCCGCGCTGGCCGCCTCGATCGCCGGGTCGACCGGAGCGCTCGTGCTCGCCGCGATCATCGCCGTCACCGGCGTCTATCTGAGTCTGCGTATCCCGAGCTGGGTCGAGGTCACCGAAGGCGAGGTGCCGACGACACTGAGCTATCGCGGCGACGATTCGACGACCGAGGTGCTCGCCGCGGGCGACCCGTCCGCGGTGCCGCCGCGCAAACGCCGACAGCCGCTCGGCCGCGCCGTGGTCACCGGACTCTGGGGTAACAGCGCTATTCGCGTGCTGACCGGATTCCTGATGTTCTACGTCGCCTTCGTCGCCAAGGCCACCGGCGACGGCGGCTGGCACCAGGCCACCATGCTCGGCGTCGTCGGTGTGGCGGCGGCCGTCGGCAATTTCACGGGTAACGCGACCGGAGCGCGGCTCAAACTCGGCCGTCCGCAGTTGATCGTCCTCGGCTGCACCGCGGCGTGCACGGCGGTGTCGCTGTTCGCGGTGTTCACCGACAACCTGCTCGGCGCCGCGGTGGCGACACTGGTGGCCGCGGGCGCGAGCGCGCTGGCGAAGGTCTCGCTCGACGCGTCGATCCAGGACGATCTGCCGCCGGAGTCGATCGCCTCCGGTTTCGGTCGCTCCGAAACCGTGCTCCAGCTCAGCTGGGTGGTCGGCGGCGCGGCCGGTGTGCTGCTGCCGACCGAGTACTGGAAGGGTTTCGCGGTGGTCACCGGAATACTGGCCCTCGGCCTTATTCAGACCTTCGTGAGCTACCGCGGTCATTCCCTGCTGCCCGGCCTCGGCGGACACCGTCCGTTGCACGCCGAGCAGGAAGTGCCGACCGACCGTCACGAGGCCACCGAACCGCAGGCCGAACGGTCGACAACCACACGGATCCAACGAGGAACGGGAGAGCCCCTCTGTGAGTGAGCGCAGCGAGCCGACGACGTGCGCCGCGGCAAGCGAGGCGAGGTCGTGACGAAGCCGAATACCCGCACAGTTCTCGCGCTGGTCGCGGCGGCACTGCTCGTCGTCGTGGCCACCACGGTGGCCGTGCTGGTGGTGACCGTCCGCGACGCGCCCGAGCACACCCCCGAGCTCACCGCCTACGCGAAGGGCCGCACCGTCGACGTGACCCCGTTCGCCTACTGCGCCGTCACCATGCGGGACTGCCAGGTTCTGCCACGCAGCCCCTCCGACGCCGACGGCACGGTATTCGCGGGCCTCCCCTGCGCCCCCGACGCGGCGCAGTGCAGACAGGGCAGCACCGTCGACCTGGAAGTCCCCCCCGGCTACCCCCTGCAACTGTCACTGCCCAAGAAGGTCGCCGAGGCTCCCTGGCTCGCCCAACTCGTCTACGTGACCCCCACCGGCGAGAAACTCGACCAGGTGGTCAGCCGCCACGACTACCCCGAAGGCGCCCTGGCGATCACCATCGATTCCCGCCCCGCCCCCGACCTGCGCCTGATAGGCGTCGAACTGCAACTCCCGATCCTCGCGAGAGACGAAACGGGCCGCGAGTTCTACGTCCCCCACGCCGCCTGGTCGATCAGCACGGTCTGACCGCCGCACCCCAACCACCACGCGCCGGACTGCTGCTCGCGGGCGACACGGCACACCCATGCCGTCCGACTGGGATACACCGCAGGATCAAGGCAACGACGAACCCGGCCCCATCCACACCCCACCCGCCCGGCAAACCCCCGAATAGCGCATCAACACCCAACCCCAGCCCCGCACGGCGCGAGTCTTACGAGCGCCCGTTCGCGGCCGTCTCGCGTCCGAGCGGTCGAGACAATGCGACGAAGTCGCGAGTATCGACCGCTCGGACGCGAGACAAGAAGGGCCGCGAACCCGCGGCCCCGGCCGCCAAAATCACAGCCGCCAAATCAACTATCCAGTTCGCGGGCGACCGCGCGGACCACTTCCGAGATGCGTTGGGTCATCTTGCGATCCGGGTATTTGCCGCGGCGCAGGTCCGGCTGGACCTTGGTTTCCAGCAGCGTGATCATGTCTTCGACCAAGCCGTGCAGTTCGTCGGGGCTCTTGCGCGGCTGGGTGGATTCCTTGCGGACGCCGCGGTCGCGTTCCTGCCCGGCCCGCACCGAGGGCGGCGCTTCGAGCAGTTTCAGGCTGAGTGCCTGGGGACCGCGACGGCCTGCGGCCATGCCGAATTCGACGCGCTGTCCCGGTTTGAGACCTTCGAGGCCTTCGGGCAGCGCGGACGAACGGACGTAGACGTCCTCCCCCTCGTCTTGGGAAAGGAAGCCGAAGCCCTTTTCGACGTCGTACCACTTAACCCTGCCGGTCGGCACTGTGCTCACCCGTTCGTCATCGAAACCCGGGCCGCGTGGGCCCGAGCACATCCGTCTGCGCGGAACTGTTCGCGGGCGTTGTCGCCGCGAAAGTCCTGTCAGCTTGCGTAAAGAAAGCGCCCCACAAACGTGTAGGACGCGATTGATTCGAGTCTACCCCGGTGACTATTGCCGAAGCACATCAGTTTTACGGTCGTGGGGTGACGAACCCTTCCGCGCCGCCACCGCCTCCCCAGCCTCCTCGGCCGCGCCGCTCCGGCGACCGGTTCCTGTATGTGCCGCTCGGGTTGTTCGGGATCGGACTGCTCGCGATCGTGGCGATTTTCCTGACGCCGATCCTGAGTGATTCCGATCCGGCGCTGTGGCTGTATCTCACCGCGATGCTGACGCCGATCGGTTTCATTCTCGGCGTGTTCTTCGCGCTGTGGTCCGGTCGCCGTTCCCGGTGACCCTTGACGGCAGGGCGTGGGTACCCGAGCCGCCACCCGCCGAATCGATTATGTGATCCTCGTCACATAACGATCGTGTCACGGACCCGGTAGAGCGGTCAACGGTGTGATCCCGACCCCTCCTAGCTGCGCGGAAGCGTTCTGTCACGCATCGATACCGTGTCGAGACCTGTTCGTACACGCCGGTTACCAAATAGTGATTTTTCGCGGCGATCGTCGTACCGTCTATCTCAGCCGGGCAAGCCCCGGCACCACCGGCCCGCCGCATCGAACCTCACCCCGCGGGTACCGGACCCCGACGGAAATCAGGGGTGGGGGCGGGACGGACGACCTCTCAGTCCGAACCCGAGCGAGGCTCTCGCAGGTGCGGACGAGAGGAAGACACCCGATATGAGTGGACGCCATCGCAAGCCGAGTTCCACCGGTCGCACCGTGGCCAAGGTCGCCGTCACCGGCGCCATCATCGGCACCGCAGGTGTGGCCCTCGCTGGAAACGCCAGCGCGGCTCCCGACTCCGACTGGGATCGCCTCGCGCAGTGCGAAGCGGGCGGCAACTGGGGCATCAACACCGGTAACGGTTTCCAGGGCGGCCTGCAGTTCTCGCCGAGCACCTGGAGCTCCCACGGTGGTCAGGAGTACGCGGCGAGCGCCAACCAGGCGAGCCGTGAAGAGCAGATCGTCGTCGCCGAGAAGGTTCTGGCCTCACAGGGCTGGGGCGCTTGGCCCTCCTGCTCCTCCTCCCTCGGTCTGAGCAGCAGCCCCACCCAGCGCTCGGCCCCCTCGTCCGAAGCCCCGCGCTGGAACCCGACGCCGTCCGCGCCGCAGGTCCAGGCCGCCGACACCAACCAGGAAGTCTTCCAGGCTGTCGATCGCGCGATCGCCGTTGTGCAGCAGCAGGGCGTTGTCATCCCGCAGCAGGCCCTCGACTTCCTCCAGGCCAGCAAGGGCACCCAGCTGGACCCGCACGTCGTCGACTTCTTCCAGGCCAACAAGAGCTTCCTCCCCCAGTAACCCGCCTACGAATAAGGCCCCCGCATCCTCGAGGATGCGGGGGCCTTATTCGTATCTGCGGAACCTTCCGGCCCGGAGATCAGCGGTTGATCACCGTGTGCGGATGCACGTAAGGCAGCTGATCGGCCGGAAGCGGAAATTCGGTGTCCTCGCCGTAGGGCGAGAGATTCCCGGAGCGAGTCGACGAGAGTTCGGTGACGGCGTGATCACCGTCGGGCAGTTGAGGCCACCCGTTGTCGACATACGGTTTCTTCGATTTGTTCACCACGGCACCATTCTGACATGCGCGTCGACCCGAGCGACTTCGTCCCGGCACCCCGATCGACGGACCGGTTCCATTAGTCTCGAAATCGAATGGTGATACGACGACCGATCTCGGGAGCACATGGGTAACTCGTCGGGCACGCCCGGTACGACGCAGGGCATCGCGCCGCAGGACAGTGACACCGGGCGCGAGGAAGTGACGGCAGCGCGGCGTAAGCCCGCGCGGCCCGCCACCGACTCGCTGGCCGGGTGGTTGAGCGCGCGTACCGACGCTCAACTGGTCGCCCTGCTGCAATTGCGTCCCGATCTGGCTGTGCCGCTTCCCTCGTCGATGACGGTGCTCGGGGCACGCGCCGAACAGCGCGCCTCGGTGCTGCGGGCGAGCGAGGATCTCGACACACTCGAATTCGCCGTGGTGGAAATGCTCACCGTCCACGGCACGACCCGTCCCGTCGGCGACGCCACACCGCTGACCCGCAAGGCCCTGCGGGCCGCGCTCTCGGGCCGGGTGACCAAAACGGCGCTGGACGCGGCCCTGGAACGGCTGACCGCACGCGCCCTGGTCTGGCTCGACGGCGACGATCTGCACCTCGTGCCCGCCGCGGCGGAGGCGGTGCCGTGGCCGCTCGGCAGCACCACCGAACTCCCCGACGCCCTGACCGAACCCGAGATCGTCGCGGCACTGGCCGAACTCGCCCCGCCGGAACGAGCACTGCTGGACAAACTGGCGACGACCGGCCCGCGCGGACGAACCAGGGACGCCGCACCCGGCACGCCCGCGGACCGCCCCATCCAGCAACTGCTGACGCACAGGCTGCTGCACTGGATCGATGACGAGACGGTGGAACTGCCCGTCACCGTCGGCCAGGTGCTGCGCCGCGAGCCGGTGACCCATCCGCACAATCTGGTGCCGCCCAAACCCGAGCCGGGCAAATACACCCCCGCGGAGGTGAACGCCGTCGCGGCGGGCGAGGTGGGCGAGTTGCTGCGCCATTGCGCGGGCATCATCGAATCGCTGGGTCAACTCCCCGCTCCCGCGCTGCGGGCGGGCGGGCTCGGCGTGCGGGAGTTGCGGCGCATCGCCAAACAGGTCGGCGTGGAGGAGAACCGCGCGGGTCTGCTGGTCGAACTGCTCGCCGCCGCCGATCTGATCGAGAAGGGTCTGCCCGAGCCGACGCCCGATGTCGACACCACCGACGATTTCTGGGCGCCGACCCCGGCCGCAGACAGCTGGCTGGAAGCCACCCCGGCGCGCCGCTGGGTGACGCTGGCGCTGGCCTGGCTGGCGATGGACCGGATGCCGTGGATGATCGGCATGCGCGACGCCAACGACAAACCGCTCGCCGCGCTGTCGATCGAATTGCGCAATCCGCACGCGCCGCGCGATCGTCGCGACATCGTGGGTCTGCTCGCCGAATATCCGTCCGGCACCTCGCTCGAACCGACCGATATCGGCAGGGTGCTCGCCTGGCGAGCGCCGCGCAGACGCAGGCATTTCCGCCACGAGGCGGTCGGCCACACCTTGCGCGAGGCCGCGGAACTGGGACTCGTCGGACGCGGGGCGCTGGCCTCGCCCGCGCGGTCGCTGCTGCACGGCGCGGCGACCAACGCCGCCGACGCCGAGACCGCCATGGCCTCGGCACTGCCGGAGCCGGTGGATCACGTTCTCGTCCAAGCGGATCTGACGGTGATCGCCCCGGGCCCGCTCGTTCCGGAACTCGGAGCGCGGATCGCGCTGGTGGCCGATGTCGAATCCGCGGGCGCGGCGACGGTCTACCGGATCGGCGAGACCTCGGTGCGGCGCGCACTCGACGCGGGCATGACCGCCGCCGAACTGCACGCGCTGTTCGGGACGTATTCGCGTACGCCGGTACCGCAGTCGTTGACCTATCTGATCGACGATGTGGCGCGCAGGCACGGCCGCCTCCGGGTCGGGATGGCGCAGTCCTTCGTGCGCAGCGACGATCCCGCGCTCCTCGCGCAAGTACTCGCCGCCCCCGTCGCGGTCGAGCTGGCATTGCGGGCCATCGCGCCGACGGTCGCCATCGCCCAGGCCCCGCTCGGCGAGGTGCTCGAACAGTTGCGCGCGGCGGGTTTCGCGCCCGCGGGCGAGGATTCGGCCGGTGTCATCGTGGATCTGCGCCCGCGCGGCACCCGGGTCTCGGTGCGCCCGCAGGCGCGCAGACCCTATCGGCCGTCCGCGCCGAGTACCGAACAGCTGGAATTGCTCGTCGCCGAATTGCGCGCGGGCGATCGCGCGGCGGGCGCGCGGTCCGGGCAGGCGGTGCGCACGGACGGCACAAGAACGAGTACCGCCGCGACCCTGGCACTACTGCAATTGGCGGCCAGGGTGCGGCGGTCGGTGAATATCGGATACGTCGACGCCCAGGGCGTCGCGACCCAGCGCGTGGTCGAACCGCTGAAAGTGGGTAACGGGCAGCTCGACGCGCTGGACCCGGTGACCGGTACGGTCCGGCACTTCACCCTGCACCGGATCGCCTCGGTGGCCATGCTCGAATGAGCGGGCCGCTCGGTCGTCCTACGGCGCGGCCACGCAGAACAGGGTTTTCGGATCGGGCACGGTGAGGAATTGGTCCGCGTTGTCGCAGAGCAGTTCGTCGGTTTCCCCGTCGATGCGCTGGAGGACCTTGAAGGTCGCTTCGGGAGACGCGCAGTCGGCCCACTTGTAGGGCGAGGTGCTCACATCGTTGTAGCAGGCGTCCTGCGCGAAATTCGGGGCGAGGCACATGAAGGTCGTACCACCGCTGACCAAATCCTCGGTGTAGCTGGTGTATTCGTTCGACGGGCACTCGGTCTTGGCGTCGAAGGTCCGGAAGACCTTGTAGACGGCCTTCGGCGAGGAGCAGTCGATCTTCTCGCCCTCGGTGGCCGTCGGCGAATTGTTCGTGATGTTGATGCAGTCGCCGACCTGGGTCTTGGCCACATCGGATTTCGTGGCGTTGTCGACGGCCGAACAGCCGGTTAACGCCGCCGCGAGTGCGGCCACCGCGAGGAGGCCCGGCGCGACGCGCGCCGCCAGCCTCACACCTGGGAATTTCACGTGGAAACCTCTCTCACCGGGAATGTTCACGTAGCACGTGATCGCGGTGAGGATACCCGTACGATCCTGGTGGCCGCATCCGCTCCCGGTCTCAGAAGAGAGTGAGACCGTACATGCCGAGTGCGGAGTAGCCGAGCAGCCTGGGCACCAGACTGAACAGCAGGAACAGTCCACCAGAATTATTCACTCGCAATACCTTCCATCATCGCCCACCGACGTGGACGTTTGCCCAACTTGTGCAGTGTGTCGCTCCGCGTGGGCCCATCGTTACGCTCGGACAGTATGACCATCGAGGACGCCGCCCGCGACCTGTACGGGCTGGACCCCACCGATTTCGTCGCGGCCCGCACCGAGCTGGTCGCGGCGGCGAAGAAGGCGGGCGACGGGGATCTCGCCGAGGCCATCGGCCGCCTGCGTAAACCCACGATCAGCGCGTGGACGGTCAATCTGCTCGCCCGGTCGGCGCCCGAGGAAGTGGACGCCCTGCTCGGGCTCGGCGCCGCGCTGCGCAAGGCCCAACGGGAACTGTCCGGCGAGCGGCTGCGCGCGCTCGGCACGCAGCGTCAGCAGATCGTCAACGCCGTGGCCGAGCGGGCGCGAGCACTCGCGGCCGAGCGCGGCCGCCCGGTGGGCGAGGCGGTATTACGTGACGTCGGCCGGACGCTCACGGCGGCACTCGCCGACGACGATGTCGCGAGCCGGATCAGCGCGGGCACACTCGCGACCGCGGCGGATTACGAGGGTTTCGGGCCGCTCGGCCCCGCGCTCGCGGCCGTACCGGACAGGCCGCCCGCCGAGAAGCGCGCGGCGAAAGCCGCCGACCCGGCACGAGAGGAGCTGGAGCAGGCCCTCGCCGAACTCGAAACAGCTCGCGGCGCAACCGATTCCGCACGCGAGGAGGCCGAGTCGACGGCGGAGCGACTCGCCGTCGCGCAGGACCGCCTGGAGCGGGCGCGCGCCGAACTCGCCCATGCCGAACAGCAGCGGCAATTCGCCCGGACGGCCGAACGTGATGCGCGGGAACGACTTCGGACCGCCGAACGCCATGCCGACCGGGCCGAGCGACGCGTCGGGCGGGCCCGCGAACAGGTCGACGGTGATTAGACGCGCAATGTGCCGGGGAAGAGGTACTCGTGCGTCGGCGGGGTGGTCTCGTCGAGCCAGGCGTGTAGAAATCCGGTCAGATCGACCGGCGATTTCGACTGCACGAACGTGCGGAAATCCGGCATCGAGGCGTTCCCGTAGGCGTGCGTGGCGATGAATTCGCGTACCGCGCCGAAGAACACGGCGTCGCCGAGTTGTTTGCGCAACGCGTGCAGGAACAGCGGGCCCCGGTAGTACACGGAGGTGAATTCCCGGCCGGCGCCCGGATCCGCCAACGGGATATCCCAGAATTCCGGGTCGTCCAGTTGCCGGGCGATCGTCGCCCGATATCGGGCGTCGACGTCCTCGCCCTCCATGCGTTCGGGCCACAGATAGTCGGCGGTATAGCTGGCGAAACATTCGTTCAGGCAGATATCGGACCACCGGCGCACCGAAACCGAATCACCCCACCACTGATGGGCGATCTCGTGGACGACGGTGTTGAGATCGGTCCACGGCGCGTAGATCGGCCTGGTCTGGGTTTCCAGCGAGAAGGCGATCTCGGCGTCGACGTAGATACCGCCCGCGGCCTCGAACGGGTAGGGGCCATAGAGCGCCTCGGCGAAATCCAGGATTTCGGGAAGCCGCTGCTCGGTCTCCCTGTTGCCCTCCGCCTCCGGGGCGAAGGCGCTCAACAGGGGTGTCCCGTCGGCGCGACGCTGTTCCAGGTAGTCGAAGCGATCGATGGCGACGGTGGTCAGATAGCCCAGCCCCGGCTTGCGCGACTCCCAGCTGACGGTCCGCTTGTCGCCGCGCACGATGTTCTTGGTGCGAACCCCGTTGGAGACCACTTCCCATTCGGCGGGAACCGTGGCGTGCAGGGTGAAGGTCGCCTTGTCGAGCGGTGTGTCGTTGAGCGGGTACCAGGTGGTGGCCGAATGCGGTTCGCCCGCGACGAACGCGCCGCCGCTTGGCGCGTAGGTCCAGCCCTCCCCCTCATGGTCGGCGGCCTGGCCCGCGTAGTCGACCCGCACGGTGAAGGGCAGGCCGGGCAGCACCGGAATCAGCGGGGTGACGGTCAGTTCGTGCTCGCCGTTGCGGTCGAAGGTGGCGGGCAGATCGTTCACCGATACCGCGCGGACCTCGGGACCGTCGAAATCGAGGTTGAACGCGCGCAGCGGCTGGGTGGCCGTCGCGTCGACACGGGTTCGGCCGACGAGTTCGTGCGATGGCGGGTCGTAGTCGATGGTCACCTCGTAATGGGTGACGTCGTAGCCGCCGTTGCCGTCCTCCGGATAGTAGGGATCACCCAGACCGGGCGATCCGACGAAGGGATCGGCGTGCGCGAGAGCGGGTTGCGCGCCGATCAGCACCGCGACCAACGCCGCGGCGCCGAGGCCGGACAACCTCACTCGACCACCCACTCCTCTCGAGCACCACCCCTGACTCGGCACCGCTGGATGGTAGCTGTTTCAGTCGGCGCTGCCGCTGAGCGCCACCGACGCGCCGAGCCCGACGATGATCACGCCGCCGGTGGCGCCGACCGCTTCCAACCTACGCGGCGAACGGGCGAACCAGTCGCGCGCCGACGAGGCGAGCAACGCCCACATGCTGTCGCAGACCAGCGCGATCGCCATGAAGACGGTGCCGAGGACGAGGAACTGCCACGGCAGCGGCCCGGCCGAGGTCTCGACGAAATGCGGGAGGATGGCGGCGAAGAACACGATCGCCTTGGGGTTGGTTACCCCGACGATCAGGCTCTGGCGCAGCACCCTGCTGTCCGGGGTGGGTTCGATCCGCGCGCGGAGCGCGTCGTGCAGCGATCGACGTTCCCTGATGGCCTGGACGCCGAGGTACATCAGATACAGCGCGCCGGCGAACTTCACCGCGGTCAGCGCGAACGAGGACGCCATGAGCAGGGTGCCGAGACCGAGCGCCACGAGGACGAGCGCGAGATAGACCCCGACCGCGTGCCCGAGCACCGAAAGCAGCGCGGCCCGGCGCCCGAGGGTGAGCGCACGGCCGATGGTGAAGAGCACACCGGGACCGGGCACGACGATGATGATGAATGCTGCCGCGACGAATGCCAGCAGGTTGGAAGCTGGAACCATCCCCCGAGTCTAGGCGGGTCCGCAAGGCGTTTTCCCGGTTCGCCCGCGCGAGTACCCGCCCCGCGCAGGCGGATTCAGGCGCCGAGGTCGCCCGGCAGCTGTTGGGGATCGAGCAGCAGCCGTTTGGCCGAGGTGTCGCGGACCTTGGCCGCCAGGTCGAGATTGTCGGTGAGCAGCCGCCACTCGGCCTCGCTGATAGCGGCGCGGGCGCGGTCGATGACCGCCACATCCCTTGTCCCCCACGCGATCGGCATGGCGCTCACCGTCTGCCAGCGTTCGCCGACCTGGCGCGGGGCGCGGTCGGTGCGGATCGCTACCGACGGCACCCGCTCGCCCGCGCGCCGGTCGTGGCCCGGCAGCGCGCGCACCTTCCTGGTGACCAGCGCGTAGCGGTGATCGGATGTCTCCGGTTTCGAGATGTCGACCAAGGCCAGCAGCAGCACCCCGGACGGATGGGTTTCCGACACCACGGCGGGCACCAGTTCACCGTCGGCGTAGAGCTTGTCGATACTCGACCGGTGCGGCGCCCACAGCGCGACCCACAGCGCCACGACCGCCCCGAGCGCGAACGCCACGGCGAGCAGGTAGGACCACGGGTGGTTCAACCAGATCAGGTACGCGGTGACGGCGGCAGCCAGCACCGCCGCGGCGATCGCCATCACGCGCAACCGGCGCAGGTCGGCGAAGACTTCGTTCACCGCATGGGCGTGGCTGCGGTCCACCGGGAATTCGAAGCGTCGCACGTCCTCTTCCTAGCACACGTTTCGGAGGAATCGCCTCCGCTTATCCGATGGCCGGTCCGAGCAAGTCGTCGGCATCGGTGATCCGATAGGCGTAGCCCTGCTCCGCCAGGAAACGCTGCCGATGCGCGGCATACTCGGCGTCAAGGGTGTCACGTGCGACCACCGAATAGAAGTGGGCTTGACCACCGTCTTGTTTCGGCCGCAACAACCTGCCGAGCCGCTGCGCCTCTTCCTGACGCGAACCGAACGTACCCGAAACCTGCACCGCCACAGAGGCTTCGGGCAGATCGATGGAGAAGTTCGCCACCTTGCTGACCACCAGGACCTGGATTTCGCCGCGCCGGAAAGCCTCGAAGAGTTCTTCGCGCTCTTTGGTTTTCGTCGACCCCTGGATCACCGGCGCGTTCAGGGCCACGCCCAGTTCGTCGAGCTGATCGAGATAGGCGCCGATGACGAGCGTCGGCGCGCCGGGATGCTTGTCCAGGATGGACCGGACCACGGGCAGTTTCGTGCGCGCCGTCGAACACAGTTTGTATCGTTCCTCCGGCTCGGCGGTCGCGTAGGACATCCGCTCGGCGTCGGTGAGCGTCACCCTGACCTCGACGCAATCGGCCGGTGCGATCCAGCCCTGGGCCTCGATATCCTTCCACGGCGCGTCGTAGCGCTTCGGGCCGATCAGCGAGAAGACGTCGCCCTCGCGGCCGTCCTCGCGCACCAACGTCGCGGTGAGTCCCAGCCTGCGCCGTGATTGCAGGTCGGCGGTCATCCGGAAGACCGGTGCCGGCAGCAGATGCACCTCGTCGTAGATCACCAGGCCCCAGTCGCGGCTGTCGAACAGTTCGAGGTGTTTGTACTCGCCCTTGGTGCGTCGGGTGATCACCTGGTAGGTCGCGATGGTGACGGGGCGGATCTCCTTGCGCTCGCCGGAGTACTCGCCGATCTCGTCCTCGGTCAGCGAGGTGCGCGCCAGCAGCTCTCGTCGCCACTGACGACCGGCCACGGTATTGGTGACCAGGATCAACGTCGTCGCCTTCGCCCGCGCCATCGCGGCGGCGCCGACCATCGTCTTACCCGCGCCACAGGGCAGCACGACCACGCCGGACCCACCGGCCCAGAACGAGTCGGCCGCCATCTGCTGATAGTCGCGCAGCTCCCAGTGACCACCCTCGTAATCGAGGTCGATGGCATGGGCCTCGCCGTCCACGTAGCCCGCCAGGTCCTCGGCGGGCCAGCCGATCTTCAACAGCATCTGCTTGATCCGGCCGCGTTCGGAGGGATGCACCTGCACGGTGTCCGCGTCGATGCGGGCGCCGAGCATGGGCGCGATCTTCTTGTGCCGCAGCACCTCCTCGAGAACGGCGCGATCCAGGCTGACCAGCATCAATCCGTGCGCGGGATGTTTGACCAGCTGCAACCGGCCGTAACGGGCCATGGTGTCGACGATGTCGACGAGCAGGGGCTGGGGCACCGCGTACCGCGAATAGGTGACCAGGGCGTCGACCACCTGCTCGGCGTCGTGTCCGGCGGCGCGCGCGTTCCACAGCGCCAGCGGCGTCACCCGGTAGGTGTGCACGTGTTCGGGCGCCCGCTCCAGTTCGGCGAACGGAGCGATGGCCTGGCGAGCCAGGGCCGACGACTCGTGGTCGATCTCCAGCAACAGCGTTTTGTCGCTCTGCACAATCAGCGGACCGTCGGTCACAGTCTCTCCTCGTATCTGGCGGTCGGACGCCCGTCCCCGGCGGGTGAGCCGGTGCCGCGCCCGATCACGCCGTTCGGGCCCATTCTCCCCGAAGCCACCGACAATCAGGGGCCGAGCAGTCGCTCACGCTCGCGCCGACGACAGGACAGGTCCGTCGGCTCCGGTACTACAGCGTGCCACCTGCCCGTTTTGTTCCGGAACGGCCCCGTGTGGACCGGGATCACAGCGGTCCACCGGTCCCCCACTGGACCGAGACGCGCGCGGCGACGTGCCGCAGGATCGAGTCATGATCGGGACTGCGGCGGTGTTCGGGGTGGCGGCGGCGGCATTGGGCATGGTGCTCACACCGGGGCCGAACATGATGTATCTGGTGTCGCGGACGGTATCGCAGGGACGCGGGGCCGGACTGGTCTCGCTGACCGGGGTGGCTGCCGGGTTCGGCGTCTACCTGGCGGCCGCGACGGCGGGGATCACCACCGTGTTCGCCGTGGTGCCAGGGCTGTATCTGGCGCTGAAACTGGCCGGAGCCGCGTACCTGCTGTTGCTGGCGTGGCAGGCCGTGCGCCCGGGCGGGGTCTCGGTGTTCAGCCCGAGCGCGCTGCCCGCCGACCCGACCCGGCGACTGTTCACGATGGGGCTGGTGACGAATCTGCTCAACCCCAAGATCGCGATCATGTACATGGCGCTGATCCCGCAGTTCATCACGCCGGAACACGGGCAGGTGTGGTTGCAGAGTCTATGTCTCGGCGCGGTGCAGATCGTGGTCGCGCTCACGGTGAACGCGCTGATCGTGCTCGGCGCGGGCACCATCTCCACTTTCCTGACCGGGCGGCCGCTGTGGCTGCGCGCGCAGCGGTGGGTGACCGGCTCGATGCTCGGCGCGATCGCGGTGCTGGTCGCGACCGACCGGGCCCGGCCGATGCCCGTCTGAGCACGGGCGCGTGAGCCGAACCGGGTCTCGACCCCGTGGTGGTGTTCGCGCCGTTCTGCCCGTCGGACAACGCGCCCGCGTCCGGCCGGGACCGAGCGGCGACAAACCGCCCGGTATCAGGTGTGGTGGTCAGGCCAATCGGTAGGTGAGCTGGGCGAATTGACCCATCTGCTCGACCCCGGTCAGCTTCAGCCGGTCGGAGAGGATGCGACGGGGCAGCAGCGGCGCGCCCGTGCTCAACGTCACCGGCGCGACACTGACGATGAGCTCGTTCAGCAGGCTGGCGGCGGCGAAGTCGCCCGCCAATCCGCCGCCGCCCGCGACCCAGATATCCTTCTCGCCCGCGGCCGCGACCATCTCCCGGTGCACCGGCGCGACGTCACCGGAGACGAAACGGAGATTCGCGCCGGATACGGCGGGCAGGTCGCGATGGGTGAAGACCCAGGTGGGGGTATCGCCGTAGGCACTTTTCCAGGTTTCGGCCGGCTGGTTCGCCATGATCCATTCGTAGGTGGTCGCGCCCATGCACATCGCGCCGATCCGGCTGAAGAAATCACCGAAATCGGCATCCGTCTCGCCGCCGTTCTCCACTTCGAACAGCCAGGTCAGCGAGTTGTCCCGATCGGCGATATAGCCGTCGAGGCTGGTGGCCGTGTAGTAACGCGTCTTCGTCATACCGATGATCGTGTCAGCGATACGTGACATCTCGTGTCAAGGTTTTCAGCCGACCGAGACACCCGCTCGCAAACGCCGTACGCCCTCGTCCAGGGTTTCGGCGCGTTTGCAGTAGGTGAAGCGGACCAATCGGCTCCACGAGGGCTTGTCGTCGGCGAACACGCTGACCGGCACCGCCGCGACGCCGAGGCGTTCGGGCAGCGCCCGGCAGAATTCGAGACCGTCGGTGCCGCCCATCGGGCCGATATCGGCGCATACGAAATAGCCACCCGCACTGGACTTCACACCGAATCCGGTATCGGCGAGGGCGGCGGACAGCCGCAGCCGATTGTCCGACAGCGTATTTCGCAGGCGCGCGACCCAGTCGAGTTCGTGTGTCAACGCGTGGGCGACCGCGGGCTGGAACGGGCCACCCGCGACGAAGGTCATGAACTGCTTGGCCGCGAGGACGCCGTCGATCAGATTCGCGGGGCCGCAGGCCCAACCGGTCTTCCATCCGGTGACGCTGAAAGTCTTCGCCGCGCTGGACACGACGATGGTGCGCTCGGCCATCCCAGGCAGGGTCGCCAGGCTGATGTGCTCGATACCGTCGAAGACCAGGTGTTCGTACACCTCGTCGGTGAGTACGAGCAGATCGTGCTCGCAGGCGAGTTCGGCGATGGCGAGCAGATCCGCGCGGCCGAGCACCGTTCCGGTGGGATTGTGCGGCGAGTTGACCACGATCATCCTGGTGGCGGGGGTGATCGCCGCGCGCAGGCTGTCCAGGTCGAGGACGAATCCGTCGCCGTCGGCGACCAGTCGGGCGGTGCGCCTCGTCGCGCCCGCCAACGCGACGGCCGCGGCGTAGGAGTCGTAATACGGTTCGATCAGCACCACCTCGCGGCCCGGCTCGACCAGACCCAGCAGCGCCGCGCTGATCGCCTCGGTCGCGCCGACGGTGACAAGCACCTCGGATTCCGGATCGTATCGGGTGCCGTAGCGGCGGGCCCGATCCTCGGCGATCGCGTTGCGCAACACCGGCATTCCGCGACCGGGTGGGTACTGGTTCATCCCGTCGGCGATCGCCTGCCTGGCTACTTCGAGCATGCCCGCCGGGCCGTCGGAATCCGGAAAGCCCTGTCCTAGATTCACCGCTGCGTGCCGAACGGCGAGTTCTGTCATCTCGGCGAATATCGTCGAGGCGAAAGGGCGCAAACGGGCGACGGTGGCGGGTTCCGAAGACATACCCGGAGACTAGCTCACCGTTCGTTAACGTTGCCATTAGATAGCGAACAGCTATGTTTCACATTTATTTTGCAGCATTCAGCTGTGTGGTTGTGGGTTTCCTATAAGACAGCTAGCCTCGCCGTGTTCTACCTCACATACTCCGCCGGAATCTCGGCGGAATCTCGAAAGGGGCGCTTATGGCCTCGTATCTGGACCTGGTACTGCAACCGGCCGCGTCGGAGGTCGCCGGATCGGTACTAGGTTTCCTTCGTCACATCGCCCATGATCTGATCGCGGGCGGCTGGTTCACCGGCTCGTCCACCGGCGATTGGTTCACCGGCTCCACCAGCGGAAGTGGTGGCGCCGGTTCATCGACCGGCGACTGGTTCACCGGGTCCACCATCCCGTAACGACACCGATACGCCGGGCAGCGCCGACGACGTCGCTGCTCGGCTCCGGGTCAGAGCCGCACGCCGGTCAGCTTGGCCGGATTCGCGTGATCGTATGCGGCGCAGACCAATCCGTCGCGCACTGTGAAACCGATGACCCGAGCGGGATGCCAGTTCTGTTCGTCGGAGGACGAATCCAGATTCATCACGAGACCCAATTGCCCGTTCACCGTGGCGAATTCGTAGCGCGTGGCCGCGTCGGGCGAATCGCCGATGCCGTAGGCGCGCACCAGGGCGAGCATGATCCGTGCGATATCGTCCGCACCGGCAACGATATTCGCGGCGGTCGACGTGGTGCCGTTGGCATCACCGATCAGTACCGATTCCCGGTGCAGCGCCGCGGCCACCGTGGCGACGTCACCCGTCGCCAGGGCCGCGAGCAGGGCGCGCACCGCCGTGTCGTGTTCGGAATCCGGCACCGGGAGCGCGATCCCGCCGATCACCGTGCGCGCTCGGTGCGCCGCCTGCTCCGCGGCGTCCACGGAGATGTCGAGTATCACGGCTACCTCGTCGAGCGGGACCGACAACTCGTCGTGCAGCACGAACGCCACCCGCTGGTGGGAGGTCAGGGTATCGAGGGCGACCATCCTCGCGAGACGGCACTCGGGACGGCGTACCGCCGCCGCCAGCGGATCCGGCGCGGTCGACGGCCGCACACCGGTCACCACCGGTTCCGGCAGCCATTGACCCACATACGTTTCCCGGCGCGTGGCGGCGCTGCGCAGATGGTCGACGCAGATGCGGCTCACGGCGGTCGTCAGCCAGATTCCCAGATCGTCGATCTCGGACTGGTGTACGCCGCCCAGGCGCAGGAAACTCTCCTGCACCGCGTCTTCGGCGTCGCCGACGCTGCCCGTCAACCGATAGGCGACGGAAAGCAAGTGTGCCCGATGCGATTCGAACAATTCGGCGAGAAGAGCGGCAACCATCGAGTTGATTGTACGGTCCGCGTGATCGACCCCGCCCGCGGCCACATATCACGGACCGGACGAGTTCGCCCGGTCCGTGGCGAACCGACGTCCGTGGGCCAGCACCGGGCCCACGGAGACGTCCGCGCGGATCAACTCTCACGCCGCCGCGCGACGGCGTCGGCGAGCCGGTCGAGCTGGCGGGCCGTGGTGTCCCAGTCAAGGCAGGCATCGGTGATCGACTGACCGTAGGTCAGCTCGTCCGCGTGCCCGAGTTTCAGGTCCTGGCGACCGGCGACGAGGAAACTCTCCAACATCATCCCGACCACGCCACGCTCGCCGCCCTCGATCCGCTCGGCGATATCGGTGACCACGTCGACCTGCTTGTTGTGGTCCTTGTTGCTGTTGCCGTGGCTGGCGTCGACCACGATCCGCTGCGGCAGCGAGGCCTTCTCCAGGCGGATGCAGGCCTCGGCCACCGAGGCGGCGTCGTAATTCGGTCCGGAGCTGCCGCCCCGCAGGATGACGTGGCAGTCCTCGTTACCGCTGGTCTGGATGAGCGCCGCGCGGCCGTCGAGATCGGTGCCGGGGAAGACGTGGCTGGCGGCCGCGGCGCGCACGCCGTCCACCGCGACCTGCACGTCGCCGTCGGTGCCGTTCTTGATGCCGACCGGCATGGACAGCGCGCTGCTCAGCTGACGGTGCACCTGGCTGGCCGCGGTGCGCGCGCCGATCGCGCCGTAGGACACCATGTCCGCGATGTACTGCGGGGTGATCGGGTCGAGGAACTCACACGCGACGGGCAATCCGAGCGCGGTGATGTCGACCAGCAGTTTGCGACCGAAACCGAGTCCGGTGTTGACGTCGAAAGACCCGTTCAGGTGGGGATCGTTGATCAGCCCCTTCCAACCCAGGGTCGTGCGCGGCTTCTCGAAGTAGACCCGCATCACCACGTGCAGCCGGTCGTCCAGTTCGGCGGCCTTGGCGGCCAAGCGCCGGGCGTAGTCCATGGCGGCGGCGGGATCGTGCACCGAGCACGGGCCGACGATCACCATCAGGCGGTCGTCGTCACCGTTGAGTACGTCGACGGTGGCCTTGCGGCCCGCGCGTACGGTGTCGGCGAGCGCGTCGGTGATCGGGTGGACCCGGCGCACCTCGGCCGGTGAGCGTAGCGGGCTCACGTGCACGGTGCGCTGGTCGTCCAGATCGGAATGCCGCGGGTCGACGTCAACTGCGGTAGTCATTGTGTGGGTTCCTTTTCATCAGGCCGACCCACGGGATTTCGCGCAACCCGCCGAGCCGGTCAGTATCCGGCTCGGGGTGAGGGAGAGTCAGCGCAGGAGTATGGCGCAGACCAGCCCACCCGGGGCCGGCTTGCTAAACCAGGAATACGCGCGCTGCACGACGGGGACACTACCAGTCCCGTTCAACAGATGACGATGAGAATAACGTCGGGTTTCCGGAAAGTGCCCGAGATCACCGCCGGTGGCGGGGGGCTATCGGCGGTGATCTCGGGGCCGAGTATCACGTCAGGAGAACTGCCCCGGCTCGTAGGAACCGGCGGGCATGCGGGTGATGACATTGATCCTGTTGTAGGTGTTGATCAGGGCGATCACCGAGATCAGCGCCGTGATCTGGTCGGCGTCGAAATACTTCTCGACCTGGGCCCAGGTGTCGTCGCCGACGCCGTGATGGGCGTCGGCGATGCGCGTGCCCTCCTCGGCCAGCGCGAGCGCGGCCCGCTCCGCCTCAGTGAAGACGGTGGCCTCCCGCCACGCCGCCACCATGTTCAGCCGAAGCGGCGACTCCCCCGCGTGCACGGCGTCCTTGTAGTGCATATCGGTGCAGAATCCACAGCCGTTGATCTGGCTGGCCCGCAACTTGACCAGTTCCTGGGTCGAGGCGGGCAGGGTGGATCCGTCCACGACCATCGCGGCGTTGCCGAGGCGCTTGATGAACTTGGCGCCGTTGTCGTTGCCGAAGTAGTCGAATCGCGCGTCCATGGTGTCCTTCTTTCCCTGTGAGCGTTATGCCTTCACAGAGAGGACGACGCGGACGCGCGATGTGTGACAGACCGTCGGGATCCCGCGGGCGTCAGGCGCCGAACGGGAAGGCGACCCCGGTCAGCTTCTCGGACACTTCCCACAGCTCGGCGGCGACCCGCTCGTCCTTGGACGCCTTGCTCGACCCCGATCTGCCGGGATATCCGCGCAGACCGCCCAGTGAACTCGGCCCGTAGTACGCGCCCGGTTCGACCGAGGCGGTCGCGGCGTACAACTCGGGCAGCGCACCCATCTCCGCGCTCTGGGCGAAGAGTCGATTTCCCACCGACATCAGCGGGTCGAAGAAGGATTCGGTGTGGGACTGCAATTCGGTCGCGGCGTAGCCGGGATGGGCGGCCACCGACAGTTTCGACGATCCGGCCGCGGTGAGCCTGCGCTGCAATTCGTAGGCGAACAGCAGATTGGCCAGTTTGGCCTGGCCGTAGGCATTCCAGCGCTGATATTTACGGCGTTCCCAGTTCAGGTCGCCGAAGTCGATGCGGCCCATCGCGTGCGCACCGCTGGATACCGTGACCACCCGGTCGGAGATCCGGTCGAGCAGCAGACCTGTGAGCGCGAAATGGCCGAGATGATTGGTGCCGAGCTGACTTTCGAAACCGTCGGCGGTACGGGCGAGCGGGACGGCCATCACGCCCGCGTTGTTGATCAGCACGTCGGCGGCGTCCACCGACGAGGCGAATTCGCGGACCGAGGCGAGATCGGCGAGATCGAGCCGGGCCACGCGCGCCCGAGGGCCGATCGCCGCGGCCACCGCCGCACCCTTGTCGACGTTGCGGCAGGCCAGCACGACCTCGGCGCCCGCGCCTGCCAGCGCTCGCGCGGCCACCGCGCCGAGTCCGCTGTTCGCGCCGGTGACGATGAACGTCCGGCCGGTCTGATCGGGGATGTTCGAAGCGTCCCAACGGGTCATAGGGCGAGTCTAGTCGGCGGAGCATGCATGTCACGGATTTCGCCGGACGTCTCGGATAGGGTTGCCTAACCTACTTGGTAATCGATATCGCTCGCTCCCGCACGAGACCCCTGTGAGGCAGACCGTGACTTCCACATCCCCCGCGCCGACCGGCCACCGCGACGGCTATGCCCCCTTCCCCGCCGACACGGCCGAGGCCTACCGCACCGCGGGCTACTGGGCCGGACGGCCACTCGGCGACCTGCTGCGCGACACCGCGCGACGCCACCCGGGTCGGCCCGCGCTGCTCGACGGCGCGACCGTGCGTGATTACGCGGGACTCGACGCCGACGCCGACGCGATGGCAAACGGTCTGCTCGCGCTCGGCATCGCGCCTGGCGACCGGGTCGTCGTTCAGCTGCCGAATGTGCCGGAGTTCCCGGCCGTCCTGTTCGGCCTGCTGCGCGCGGGCATCATCCCGGTACTGACTCTGCCCGCGCACCGCAGGGCCGAAATCGAGCACCTGGCGGCGCTTTCGGAGGCGGTGGCCTACATCGTCGCCGACCGGCAGGGCGATTTCGACTACCGCGACCTGGCGGTGACCGTCCAGGACGCGGTGCCGACTCTGCGCCAGGTCCTCGTGCACGGCGATCCCGGCCCGTTCACCGCGCTGTCCTCGGTGCCTCGGGCCTCCGACACCGCGCTACCGGAAATCGACCCGAGCGATATCGCGCTGATGCTGGTGTCCGGCGGCACCACCGGCCTGCCGAAGCTGATCGCGCGCACCCACGACGACTACGTCTACAACGCCACCGCGAGCGCCGCGATCTGCGAACTCACCGAGGACGATGTCTACCTCGCGACACTGCCCGCCGCGCACAACTTCCCACTGGCCTGCCCCGGCATCCTCGGCACCGTGAGCGTCGGCGGGGCACTGGCCTTCGTGACCGATCCGAGCCCGGAGAACGCCTTCGCCGCGATCGAGCGGTACCGGGTGAGCGTGACGGCCGTGGTGCCGCCGCTGGCCCAGTTGTGGAGCGCGGCGGTCGACTGGGAGGAGGCCGACCTCGGCTCGCTGCGACTGCTCCAGGTCGGCGGCGCGAAACTGGTCGAGGTCAACGCCCGCGAGGTCGGACCCGCGCTCGACACGACCTTGCAGCAGGTGTTCGGCATGGCCGAAGGGCTGCTGAACTTCACCCGGCTCGACGATTCGGCCGATCTGGTCTGCACCACCCAGGGCAGGCCGCTCTCGCCCGCCGACGAGGTACGGGTCGTCGACGGCGCGGGCTCCGATGTCGCGCCCGGCGAGGAGGGCGAACTGCTCACCAGGGGCCCGTACACGATTCGCGGCTACTACCGCGCGCCCGAACACAATTCACGCGCCTTCACCCCGGACGGTTTCTACCGCAGCGGCGACCTGGTGCGCAGACTGCCCTCGGGGCACCTGGTGGTGTCCGGCCGCATCAAGGACGTCATCAACCGCGGTGGCGAGAACATCTCCTGCGACGAACTCGAAGAACATCTGCTCGCCCATCCCGCGGTCAGGCACGCGGCGGCCGTCGGACTGTCCGACTCCTCGCTCGGCGAGAAGGTCTGCGCCGTCCTCGTCGTGGACGGCGAGATGCCGACACTGGGCGAGATCAAGACCTTCCTCACCGAACGCGGCATCGCCACCTACAAACTGCCCGATCTGCTGCGCCGGTCGGAACGTCTGCCGGTGACCGCCGTCGGCAAGATCGACAAGAAGGCACTGCGCGCCGAGGCCTGACCTCGACCACGGAAAAGGCCGGGCGGCGCGTGCCGCCCGGCCTTTCTCGTTCTCCGGATCAGGTTGTGCCGATCAGGCTTTGACCAGGTACGGCGCGATGCTGCCGAGTTTCTCGCAGGTCTCCTCGAATTCCCGCTCCGGACGCGACTGTCCGACGATGCCCGCGCCCGCGCGCAGCCACGCGCCCTCGGTGGTCTGGTAGACCGCGCGCAGCACCAGTGCCGCGTCCAGCGCGCCGGTGGGCGAAATCGTCACCACCGCACCGGAGTACAGACCGCGCGGCGCGCCGTCGAGCCGGAAGACCGAATCGACGCCCTCCCGCTTGGGGATACCGGACGCGGTGACCGACGGGAAGAGCACCTCGAGCGCGTCCCAGCTGGAACGGCCCGCGGCGAGAGTTCCACGCACCGTCGACGCCAGATGCTGGACGCTGCCGCGTTCACGGACCGCCATGAAATCCGAGACCGCGGGGGTGCCGGGATCGGCGACCGAGGTGATCTCGGCGAAGGACGTTTGCACCGAGATCGCGTGTTCCACGATCTCTTTCGGGTCGCGGACCAGATCCGCGCGGGCCGCCGTATCGATCTCGACGCCGCGCCCGAAGGCGCGGGTGCCCGCCAGCGGTTCGGTGGTCACGACGCGGTCGTCGTCCACCGACGCCACCAGTTCCGGACTGTAACCGGCGGCTTCGAGACCGCCCAGGCGCAGCAGGAACGAGCGGGCCGGGGTGTTGTGCGCACGCCCGAGCCGGTAGGTGGCCGGGATGTCGACCACGAAGGGCAGGTCGACCTTTCGCGACAGGATGACCTTCTGGTACCGGCCGGAGCGGATCTCCTCGACCGCCGTGGTGACGCGATCCCGGTATCCGGTCGGGTCGACGCGGATATCGGTGGGCTCGGGTTCCGGCAGGGCACTGTCTCGCGAAGCCGCGATGAGGTCGTGGATATCCTCGACCTCGTCGGGTCTCGCGCCGGAGATCTCGACGCCCGACGCGCCGACGCGGACCTCTATCCGCGGAATCATCAGATGCGCGAGCGCCGCCCGCGGATCCAGGTGCGCGGTCGCGTCGAGCGGCCACGCGCAGAATTCGAAGTTGATCCAGCCGTAGGCAGTGCGGCCTTCCAGCGGCAGTGTGCCCAGCGACGTGTCGAGCACGCTCGCCGGGGTTCCCTCCCATTCCGAGGTCGTGGTTCGACCGTCCCAGGTCACCCGCAACTCGTGCACATCGAGTTCGACACTGCCGATCGGGTCGGCGGCGAACACCCATTCCCCCGGACGCTCGTACATGACGTACTCGCCGAACCGATCGGCCGAAGCCAGGCGAGACATCGCTGCCGCCGGATCGGTCACATACTCCACGCGCAAGCGCTCGTCCGTGGTCGACAACGGTCCTCCAAAGGTTATGCTGACCTAACTTCAGTGGGTAAGGTTAGCATTACCTGCGCCGCCGTGGCGGTGTCCCGAAACCTCAGCTGTCCGTTCGACCGGGCACTATGAACTCACCCGCCGGAGTTCCTGCGCAAACCGTCGCCGAGGGCTTGAATAAGGGGATCGCCTGTCTGCGGAGGGACCAGCAATGATCGATCACCACGGAGGTGCGCCCGCACCGGCTCCGCGGACCACGCCGCCCGGTTCGGTGGTGGCGTTGGTCGATGCCACCTCGCCGACCGAACGCGATCTCATCGGCACCTGGCTCGCCGACGGTGGTCTCACCACCGAGTTCGGCGCCGAAGCGCCGATCACCCAATTGGATCTGGACGCGGGCGCCATCGCCGACCGTCTCGCCGGCAGGCGTGACGATCCGCTCGTCGTCCCGGTCCGAGTGCTGTGGCTGCCGCCCGAACGCGATGGTGTCCGCCGGATGACGTTCGCCGACATCGCGTTGATGACCAACCCGCGCAAACCGAACCGGCTCGCGCAGCGCAGGCTGGTGCGCCGGTCGCCGGACCGCCACGTCGTCCTGACCGGACAGCCCGCGCTGTTGAGCGAACTGCGACAGAACAATCCCGAAGCCTCGGCCATGCTCGCGGCAGGTTCGGCCGAGCCGTTCGCCCGCGCCATCGTGCGCGCCGCCATCTTCGCCCTCGAACGCGCCGAGCGCACCGTCATCGGCGACCGGTACAAAGTGCCGCGACTGGTGACCGAGGAGATCCTCGACTCCCCCGAATTCCTGCGCACCCTCGAACTCGTCGCCGACCGCATCGGCGCGGACCCGCAGGAGGTCTACCGAAGGGCCGAACGGGCACTCAACGAACTGGTCGCCTCCCAGAGCAGGCTGGTCTCGGACCTGTTCACCCAGGCCATGCGACCGGTGCACGCCTCGACGTGGAAAGTCGAGACCGAAGAGTCGGGACTCGACGCGCTGCGCAAACTGAACCGCCGCTACCCGCTGGTCTTCCTGCCCTCGCACCGCTCCTATGTCGACGCGTTCGTCCTCGGCGATGTACTGGCCCGCAGCGATTTCCCGCCGAACCACGTCATCGGCGGGGCCAATCTCAGCTTCTGGCCCATGGGCCCGATCGCCCGGCGCACCGGAACCATCTTCATCCGGCGCAGTTTCGGCGACGACGAGGTGTACAAGGCCGTCGTCGAGGAGTATTTCGCCTACCTGCTGGTCAAGCGGTTCAACTTGGAGTGGTACTTCGAAGGCGGGCGGACCCGCACCGGAAAACTCCGGCCGCCGCGCTACGGCCTGCTCAACTACCTCGCCGCCGCGGTGCGCGGGAACCGGGTCGAGGACGTGATGCTGGTCCCGGTATCGATCACCTACGAACGGCTCAACGAACTCGGTGCCATCGCCACCGAACAGGTCGGCGGCAAGAAGAAGCCGGAGGGACTGGCCTGGCTCGCGCGTTACGTACGCAGCCAGCAGCATTCGGCGGGCCACGTCTACGTCCGGTTCGGCGCGGCGATGTCGGCGCGTGAACGCCTCGCCGCCAACGGCGATCCGCTGCGCACCCCGCTCGTCTCGATTCCGTTGCACCGCACCGACACCGCCCGCGTCGAAGCGGTGCCGACCGCGACCGACGACGAGACCGCCGAACTCGAGCGCAAGGCGGTGCAGCGGCTGGCCTTCGAAATCGCGGTCGGCATCAACGCGGTCACCCCGGTCACCGTCAACGCGCTGGCCACCCTCGCCCTGCTCGGTGTACACGAACGTGCCCTCACCCTCGGCGAGGTGCGCACGCTGCTCGCGCCCGTGCTCGGCTATATCGACAAACGCGGACTGCCCAGCGGCGAATTGGCCGCGCTGCGCGACGAGCAGAGCCTGGCCGTGGTGCTGGAACAACTGTCGCTGGCCAAAGTGGTCACGGTCTATCGCGGCGGGCTGGAACCGGTCTACTCGATCGAATCCGGCGCGCATCTGGAGGCCGCCTTCTATCGCAACAGCGCCGTGCACTGGTTCATCAATCGCGCCATCCTCGAACTGTCGATCATCGCGGCGGCGGAACTGCCGGAACGCGATGAGCTGAGCGCGGGTTGGGATGAGGCGTACCGGCTGCGCGACCTGCTGAAATTCGATTTCTTCTTCCCGGACCGCGCCGAATTCGCCGCGCAGTTGACCGCCGAGATGCTGCTGGTCGATCCCGAATGGCACAACCACACCCGACGCGACACCTTCGGCAACGACGTCGTGGAGAAACTGTCCGCCTCCGGCTTCATGATGGCGCACCGGGTGCTGCGCTCCTTCGTCGACGCGCAACTCGTCGTCGCCGAACGTCTCGCGGCCCGCGATCCCGGCGTGGAACTCGACCGTAAGCAATTCCTCGAGGAATGCGTCGCGGTCGGCAAACAGATGCTGCTGCAACAGCGCCTGCACAGCCCCGAATCCGTTTCCACCGAATTGTTCACCAGTGCACTGAAACTCGCCGACAACTACGATCTCGTCGCACCGTGCGATCCCGAATCGGCCGAACAGTGCGCGGAATCCACCCGTCACAGAAACGAATTCGCCGAAGAACTGCGCACCCTCGGCGCGCGCATCTCCCGCGCCGCCGCGCTCGACCCGTCGAATCGGCTGGAGCAGCGGCGATGACGAGCGAACCGCGTGCGACCGGCCTGCCCGCCGCACGCCCGCACACCGCGCCGCACGATCTGCCCACCCTGCTCGCCGCGATCCGGTCCGGTCCGCACGGCCCCCGGATCGCCGCGATCTTCGACCTCGGCGCGGTCTTGAACGGCGGTTTCGCCCGGAGGAGGTGGTACTGGCCGACGAGGGGACAACCCGACGCGAGCGCCGTGCTGCTCGACGGCATTCGCGCCAACCTCACCGACGGTGAGTACAGTCGATTCCTCCAGGCGTCGTCGTCCGCGCTGGCGGGCAGAACCGAATCCGATCTGGACGAAACGGGTCGGCGGGTGTTCCGGCACAGCGTCTACGGATACCTGTATCCCGAAGCGTGGCAATTGATCCGGACGCACCGGGCGGTGGGACATACCGTCGTGCTCGCCAGTGCGCTGACCCGATTCCAGGTCGTTCCGGTCGCGGAGGAACTCGGCGTCGACGAGGTGCTCTACACCGAGATGGCCGCCGACGACGGCGTGCTCACCGGTTACGCCGCCGGAAAGACATTGTGGCGCAACGGAAAGCTCGACGCGATCCGCGCCGTCGCCGCGACCCGAGGTCTCGAACTCGACCGCAGCTACGCCTATACCGACACCGCCGCCGACCTACCGCTGCTCGCCGCCGTCGGACATCCGGTGGCCGTGAACCCCGATCGCGGGCTCGGTGCGTCCGCCACCGAGAACGATCGGCTCGCCCTGACCTTCCGCCCCCGGCGCGCACCCGGACCGGTCGACTACCTGCGCACCGTCGCCGGTTTGGCCGCCCTGCTCGGCGGCGCGCTGTTCGGCGTGCTGTCGAAATCGTTCACCGGACAGCGGCGCAAGATGGCCGACGCGCTGCTGGTCCACGCCACCTCCGCCACGCTGCGAGTCCTCGGGGTACAGCTGCGGGTGACCGGCACCGAGCACGCCCGATCACCACGGCCCGCGGTATTCCTGTTCAACCACCAGAGCCAATTCGACGTGATCATCGTGCCGAGGGTCCTCGAAGGCGGGGTCACCGGAATCGGCAAGAAGGAACTGACCCGCAATCCGATATTCGGACCGCTCATGCGCTTCGTCGGCGTGACCTTCATCGATCGATCCGACACCGCGACCGCGAAAGCGCAACTCGCGCCGGTGGTCGAGACCTTGCGCGGCGGACTGTCCATCGGGATCGCCCCCGAGGGCACCCGCTCCTACACGCCGGAAGTCGGACGCTTCAAGAAGGGCGCGTTCCATATCGCGCATCAGGCCGGGGTTCCGGTGATTCCGGTGGTGATCCGCAACGCGGGCGACATCTCGCGGCGCAATTCGATGATCGCGCGCAGAGGGGTCGTCGACGTCACCGTCCTCGCGCCGATCGACGTGTCGGGATGGGATCCGAACGCCATGGACGACGACGTCGAACGGGTGCGGCAGCTGTACATAGACACGCTGCTGAACTGGCCGGCGGACGGCTGAGGGGCGATAGGACGGCGACATGACCGGCGACACATCCGCGCAGAGGTATTGACCTGAACGGTCATTGAGGTTCCACCATTGGATTCCACAGCAGATTCACAGCTCTCGCACAGGAGAAGGTCACCATGTCCGTCGCACAACCCGCAGACCGCGTCCTGCCCATCCCCGCACTCAACCGTCCGACAGCGGTGTTCGGCGGTATAGCCGTCGCCCTCGTACTGAATCTGATCGTCTGGCTGATCGGCGCCGCCGCGGGCGGTGAATTCACCTCCGAGGGAGAGCCCGTCGCCCCCGGAGGCGTCATCGTGATGTCGATCGTTCCGCTGCTCATCGGACTCGGGGCCGCCGCCCTGCTGTCCTACAAGTGGGTGGCGGTGCTGCGCGTCGCGGCCGTGGTCGGCTCGCTGCTCGCCCTCGGCACCATCGCCCTGACGGTCGCGGCCGAATTCGACACCGCGTCGACGGTGGCGCTGTCGCTGATGCACGTGGTGCTGGTGCCCGTCATCATCGTCGCCACCGAGGGGCTGCACCGGAAACTGACCCGGAGCTGACGAACACGACGGCGGGGTCGCGCATCCGAGGACGCGCGACCCCGCCGGTCGTTTCGGCCCGGTCTACACCGAGCGGCCGAACAACAACTTCCACGGCATCAACGCCGATTCCAACTGCACCCTCAGACTCATCTTGGACGCGCCGACGGTGCGTTCCTCGAAGCGAATCGGCACCTCGGCGATCGGGATGCCCTTCTTGACAGTGCGGTAGTTCATCTCGACCTGGAACGAGTAGCCGTTGCTCCGGATCGAGGCGACGTCGATGGCACGCAACGTGTCGGCCTTCCACGCCTTGAAACCGGCGGTGGCGTCCTTGACGCTCAGACGCAGGATCAGGTTCACGTAGAAATTCGCCCACGCGGACAGCGCCTTGCGGTACCACTTCCATTCCTCGGCGGTCGACCCGCCGGGCACATACCGGGACCCGAGCACCACACCGGCGTCGGTGGTCTCGAGTTTCTCCAACATCGCGGGAATCACCTCGGCCGGATGCGACAGATCCGCGTCCATCTGGATCACCACGTCCGCGCCTTCGTCCAACGCGCGGGTGATCCCGGCGATGTAGGCGCGGCCGAGGCCGTCCTTCTCGGTGCGATGCAGTACACCCACCGTATTCGGCGATTCGGCCACCAGTTTGTCGGCGACTTCACCCGTTCCGTCCGGTGAATTGTCGTCGACCACGAGTACATGCAGGTCGGGTACCGGCAGCGCCGTCAGCCGCTCCACCGCAACCGGCAGATTCTCCCGCTCGTTGTAGGTCGGCACAACAACGGTAACCCTCAAGGGTCGCCCTCCCTGCTCACCTGGTCCGGCCCCACAGCCCACGGTGGACCGCCGAGCACTCGGTTGATTTCTGAGAACCCTAGTTGATGGACCTGAGGAGCACCCGAGGGGTATTACGCAGTGTGATCAGTCACTATCACTCACCATCACGCCACGATCGGTCCCGCGCGTCCTCACGCTCGTTGCGCGCCCGCGCGATATCGAGTGCCCGCTCGGCTGTCGCCTGATCCGGATACGGGCCCATCCGGTCCCGGAACCAGCACCGCATTCCCTGCTCTGCACGCTGATGCTTCAAGCAGTAGTACCACTTTTCCGCCATATCCCCAGCATTCCACCGATCGAACGAACCAATCCCGGATTTCGCCATGATCACGGGGATTCGCCGGGTCGGAGGGGTGTACGGGGTGGCTGTGAGTCGTGCGGGCACACGTCCCGGTGGGTCGCCGTCGTCGGCAGACCGTCGGGCGAGCGGGCAGCGGGAACGCCGGTGGTGCTGCTCTCATCGCCTCGATGCCGGGAGGCAGAGCATTCGATTCCGGAGGTGCGCGGCTCATCCCCGCTGGTGTCGGCCCGCTGGTGTCGGCCCCGGAACCGGGGCGACACCAGCGAGAGCGACCGGGCTGACGGACTGGCAGACTGGCGACGAGTTTGGTTTCCTCCCTTGCAATTTCGATATCAATTCGCCGAATCGATTCCGCAGCAGACGATTACCACTGCACTCGTGTCGACGCGCCCGATCCCGCACTCCCCAGGCGGAATTACGCGAGACCGTCATCTTCGCCTCCTCGGCCTCCCCCACTCTCCGACGCTCCGAGGCTCGACCGGCAACCTCCGCCGAAGGCCCCGCCGCGCGGTTCCGAATCAGCGGGCACGGAACGTGCTGAATCCGGCACGATTATCCGCCTACACGTTTCAGGATGGAATACATATTCACCGGGATCGCCGATTCCCGGTTGTGCAGACTGCCTACTCCCACCCAATTGCCCACATGTCACGAGTTTCGAGTGAAGAGAACTTATTCATCTCCTCGAAACGCACAACTTTTCCGGAGAAAACATGACATTTCATAGATTGTGACCGTCCCGAAGATCACCGCGTACCCCACCTGGATTTCGCTTCGCCCGGACCGTCGACACCATCCGGTTCGGCGGCCCGAAAGCGGTGGATCGGCGATCGAGCGACGGGTTCTGCCCCAGAAACGGGCTCCGATACTTCGCACAATGGAACACCGCCATCGTTTCTCCGAATGGTCTCCGTATTCGAAATAGCTCGGTCGTGGACGGTGCGCACGCCCGCTCCGCGACGCTGCGCATCGCGCGATAATCACGCGCCACACCCCTCAGCGACGCACACCGAATCCCATCGACCGAGGTCACCGCAGGCTCGGTCGACTCGCGAAACCGATCATCGTGGTGAGCAGACGGTAGGGCATCGACTCGTCTCGATGAACGTCACAGTTCGTCCCCTCAGCAGCCAAGTTCCTCGCGCCCACTCCGCGCGCAACCAGGTCGACATACCCATCGCTCACGCCGGCCGGACTCGCACGGCCCGGTCGTCACGCTGCATGTCTCCACCCGATCTGCGGACGGCCCCAACTCTCGGCGGCACGGCGCTGGTCCAATTCAGCTCTGGTCCAGCGCAGATCGATCCCCGACCAGACCCGGCCCCGATGGCCGGGCCCCACGACGGCCCAGCCCCACGACGATCGGGCCCAGGACGACAGGGGACCAGCTGCGGCCTTGTTCCAGCTGCGGCCTGTCCGGACTGCTGCCGGGTCCCAGCGGTCGCCACGCGCCTGCGGTGGCCCCGGTCCGATTAAATACCGCCGGTCCGATCCGACGGCTCGTCCAAATCAGTGCGGCCCGGTTCGAGCGCAACTCGGCCCCGCGCAACCCTGTCCTGATTGCAATCCTGATGCCGCCCAGTTCCAGTCGCAGCCCAACTCCCAGCACAGCCCTGGCCCGAGGCGCAGCCCCCTGCGGACCTGCCGCTCGACAGGCAGTGGACTACTCGACAACGTGAACTTTGCGGACAGCACACGCACTCACCGCGTGGAGAAACAAAGAATCCCCCTCGACTGGGTCAAGGGGGATTTGCGGTGGCCAGGGCCGGGATCGAACCGGCGACCTTCCGCTTTTCAGGCGGACGCTCGTACCAACTGAGCTACCTGGCCGCAGGCACCCATTCCGAATGCCATACGCGAAACGCCGGATTTCTCCGGCGTTTACTTGCGACCCTGACGGGACTCGAACCCGCGACCTCCGCCGTGACAGGGCGGCGCGCTAACCAACTGCGCCACAGGGCCTTGCGTGCTACCAACGGTCCAGAGACCGTACCCCCTACGGGATTCGAACCCGCGCTACCGCCTTGAAAGGGCGGCGTCCTAGGCCGCTAGACGAAGGGGGCTCGTCCCGGATTCCTCCGGACCGGCTTTCAACGGGTGTCCGTTGGGAGCTCGCATAGCTTATGACAGCTGTACCGCGTTTCCCAAATCGGCTGGTCAGAGCCATGAAACAGCGGCTAGAGCACGAGGCCGAGCTCCTCGAGCCGCGCGGTCGCCCGCCAGCCGTTCACCCGGAACTTCTCGGTCCACTCCGGCGTGGCCATGGACTCGATAACCACCTCCAGCGCCTCACGGAATCGCGACCGCAGATCGACCGACCCC
Organism: Nocardia sp. NBC_01377; assembly: GCF_045040005.1. Classification (NCBI taxonomy): domain Bacteria; kingdom Bacillati; phylum Actinomycetota; class Actinomycetes; order Mycobacteriales; family Nocardiaceae; genus Nocardia; species Nocardia sp. NBC_01377. The sequence continues at coordinate 8,209,629 of NZ_CP109566.1, read as the reverse complement.
GCCGCCAGGTCGACCATGTACCGCTGACCGGCCAGTGCCGCCGTCAGAGTGCGCGTGAAGCGGTCGGGGTCGGCATCGAGGCGCAGCTGACCGTGCTCGATCGCCCGGACGACGAGGACCCGGGTGGCACGGCCGAGGATCCGGCCACCACCGGCCTGCACATCGCGATAGAAGTCCGGTTCGATGATGAGCCGGTACTCGGCCTGCACGATGATGTCGTGCTCGAGACGTAGCGCTATCTCATCGACCATCCCGTGCAGGGTGTCGAGTGGTCCGAGATCGGCTCGCGCCAGCCACCGTTCGGCCGAGGTGCGGTAGCGCTCCACCGCCGTCTCCAGGACCGCACGCGCCAGGTCTTCCTTGGAATCGAAATGGAAGTACATGGCGCCCTTGGTCGCGCGGGAACCTTCCAATATGCGGTTGAGCGATGCAGCGGCATAGCCGCTCTTCCCGAACTCAACGGCGGCGGACCTGATAATCGCCGCGCGTGTCCGGCGGGCCCGCTCTTGCTGCCGTGCCATGCTCGAAACGCCTCCGAAGCCTACTCGCCGCCAATCGGTGCCCCCCTTAGGAACGGACCCTTGGCGCAAAGTTATGAGTTTTATCAATACTTCAAACCGGGTTTTCGCCCAGTTTCAAACTTTCGGTACGAAAACTTGCGAAAAACCTGAAACACACCAGCTGGTATAGTTTTCCTGCCCGGGTGCGCCGCAGGGGGTGCGCACCCGGGCATTACTTCTTCTCGAATGAGCCTCCTGCGGCATCGAGTCCAGGTTTGCCACGACCGGCCGAACCGTTCGCAACACGGTCGGACACACCAACGATAAGCCGAATTCCGGATCCCCGGGTGATTCGCAGATTCCTCCGGAATTCACCCACGCGTCACCGTACCCGCAATCACCTGCCGACATGCGGCAAACCGAGGAGTCAGTTGTCGGACGCGGATCACTCTCCAATGCAGCAAACATCTCGCAACCAATATTCATCCGGCCGCAGCGTCGAATTCGTCAGCAGCGCAGCGGCGTTCACCCGACTCCGCGACGCCGCACCACCCGCCCGGCACCGATCGCGCGCCAACCGATCGCGCCGCCGCCGCACTTCCCCGAGATCGGGACCGACCCACCCCGGAAATCCAAAGACTTTGCCAGGCAACATCATTCGATGATATCGAAATTGTCCGGAAATGAACAAAGCCGGACCGCGAATGGTTACCGGGGCTATCGCGAGGCACCTCGCCGTTGTTACCCGGTGCGACATCACGACCGGCGGCGGCGCCGGGAACGAACACGGGCACCGTCGCGCGCACGTCCGTACTCCAGCGATGAGCTCATGCGTGTTGTCGTACCGGAGCGAACGCCGGTTCACCGGGCGACTCCGCCCCGCCGATGCGAGTGCCCCCTGTAGGACTCGAACCTACGACCTAGTGATTAAAAGTCACCAGCTCTACCAACTGAGCTAAAGGGGCTCGGCTGGAGAGCCTACCCGACATCGGGCGCCGAGCAGAAATGCGGGGCGACGCGACATCCGGCCCGCCGGAGCACGCGACGGACCGGGCGCGCGCACGGCAGCGGCAGCGATCGGGACCGATCCGCGCGGGGTCCGCGACCACGTGAGATCGTCATGCGGCCCAGCCGATACCGAGGTCATGGACCCTCGTCGCAGCCGCGCGGACAGCGAAGTATCGGCAATCACCGAATCACCCGATCAGCGGAAAGTATCGATGATCGAGTTACCGCGCGACACCGGAAAACGAGGTACGCGGGCCCCGCGTTGCCGAACACAGCAGGCAGGATTGTGTTCTCGCTCACCGACCGACCTCGACCGGCGCGATCGGCGGCACACCGGATACGCCGCCCATCGAATGGAGCGGAGACGACGGCGAGGTGCCGAACAAGCTGAACAAGCTGAACACGACGCGGCGGACGGCGGCGCGGCCGAGCAGGTTGTGCGGAGCGACGGAGTCGGTCCGCCCCCATATGGACAAGGGCGGTGAATCGAGAATCCAATTCCGCGGTCCGATAGCGGCTTTCGGTGAGCCGATACCGGGATCGATCTGCCACTAGCGAAGGTGGCAGCATCTTGGCGCATTCACAACGGGTCGGGACGAACCTGGATGTACCACGGGTTGCCGCGCTCTCCCCGCCATCCTGTTCCTCCAGATACCCGGGGACCCAGGACCGCCGCACGTCTTCTCGCGCCCGAAGCTCGCCGGAGGTCTGGAATCGTTCCGCACCGTGCCGTCGACGGACGACGACCCGGCTCTCGGGCCAGAACCGCCAGTGACGGTGGTCGGCCCTCGCCTCAGCCGTTGCCGCCGCCCGAAGTCCGTGAAGCCGCACACGGCAGGGTGGGCATCCCGTCCCGATGACCGGCGGGGTCAGGACGAATCCTTCGCCCGGCTGGAGGCAACGTCACCATGAGCCGATATGGATCGCCCATATGAACAGACCGGTCAGTTTTGCAATTGCACTGCCTCGATCTGGTGCCGAGGGCTTACCCGCATCGGCTACATGCCGCAGTAGGCGCTGATCATCGTGACAATCGACAGCGTCCCGGCCGTGTCGACGGTTGGGTGGACCGGTTGCGTGGTCGGCGTCGTCCCACTGATGCCTGTGCAGCGGAGGCAGCCGGTCCCGCCACCGAAGATCCAATAGCGATCCGCACACTCTCGGGTCGCGAATCGATGCCGGGAAATAAGCGTCCGACGGCGGCTAACAACTGCGCGCCGACAGCGATAGACCACTCACGGCGGGCCGAAATCGCATCCGGTCCTGTGGTAATTCACAGCGTGCTCCAAGGAGGCAAGGGCTGCGAAACCACCTAGAATCGGATGCGGCGGGGGACGTCGAAGTCGACGTATGAAGTGCATCATCGGGCGATTTTTCTCCTGTCGATGCGTTTCGCATCACACCTACGGTGCCGTAAGGTATGGCCGCATCGGCACGACACCGGGGGGACGACCTGTCAGCGTGCACGCACTGGGAAGGGCTATATACATGGCAAGGGATCTGACTCAACTCGAGCTTCTCACGGAGTTGGAGCCGGTTGCCGAGGCAAACGTCGACCGGCACTTCTCCCTCGCGAAGGAGTGGCATCCGCACGACTATGTCCCGTGGGACGAGGGCCGCAATTTCGCGGCGCTCGGCGGGGCGGACTGGGATCCTGATCAGTCCCGCTTGAACGAGGTCGCGAAGGCGGCCATGATCACCAACCTGCTCACCGAGGACAACCTGCCCTCCTACCACCGTGAGATCGCCGAGAACTTCTCGCAGGACGGTGCGTGGGGTACGTGGGTCGGCCGCTGGACGGCCGAGGAGAACAGGCACGGCATCGTGATGCGCGACTATCTCGTCGTCACACGCGGCGTCGATCCGGTGGCGCTCGAAGAAGCGCGCATGATCCACATGACCAACGGTTTCGCCTCCCCCACCGAGGCGGACGCGGGCTTCCTGCACTCCGTCGCGTACGTGACGTTCCAGGAACTCGCCACCCGGGTCAGCCACCGCAACACCGGCCGGGTGTGTGACGACCCCATCGCCGATCGGATGTTGCAGCGTGTGGCGGCCGACGAGAACCTGCACATGATCTTCTACCGCAACCTGTGCGGCGCGGCCCTCGACCTGTGCCCCGACCAGGCGATCGAGGCGATCACCCTGATCCTGGAGAACTTCCAGATGCCGGGCGCGGGTATGCCCAACTTCCGCCGCAACGGCGTGCTCATGGCCAAGCACGGCATCTACGACCTGCGTCAGCACCTCGAGGAAGTGGTGCAGCCGGTGCTGAAGAAGTGGGAACTGTTCGAGCGCACCGATTTCACGGCGCGCGGCGAGGCCGTCCGTGATCGCCTGGCGATCTTCCTGGACAAACTCGGCCAGGACGTCCTCAAATTCGAAGAGCAGCGCGACCGCATGCTGGCCCGCGAGGCCAAGAAGCGCGAACTGGCGGGCGCGAACGCGGGCTGAGTCACCGCGATCACCGCGACGAGACGAGACACGAACGCGCCGGCACCGGGAATCCCGGTGCCGGCGCGTCGTTGTCGCGGTACCGAGTCCGAGCACAGCACCGCCCGTGTCAGCGGTCGTACCGACCGGAGATGAGACACTGATAGGCGTGACGATGACTACCGAGGCGACGAGCGCGCTGCGGATCGGGCCGTATCCGGTCGATCCGCCGGTGGTGCTGGCGCCGATGGCGGGCATCACGAATCTGGCGTTCCGCAAGCTTTGCCGCGAATTCGGCAGTTCCACCTCGATCTACGTCTGCGAGATGATCACCGCGAGGGCAGTGGTCGAGCGGAACGAGAAGACGTTGCACATGATGTCGTTCGACGCCGACGAACATCCGCGTTCGATGCAGCTCTACGGCGTCGACCCGGCCACCCTCGGAGAGGCGGTTCGCATCATCGTCGGCGAGGGCTGGGCCGATCACATCGATCTCAATCTCGGCTGCCCGGTGCCCAAGGTCACCCGGCTCGGCGGCGGCGCGGCGCTGCCGTACAAGCGCGCCCTGTTCCGCCGGATCGTGCAGGCCATGGTAGGCGCGGCCGAACCGGCCGGTGTTCCGGTGACGGTGAAATTCCGGATCGGCATCGATGACGAACACCTGACCTATCTGGACGCGGGCCGGATCGCCGAGGCGGAAGGCGCGCGTGCCGTCGCGCTGCACGCCCGCACCGCGGCCCAGCGCTATTCCGGTCAGGCCGACTGGTCGGCCATCGCGCGTCTCAAGGAGGCCGTGCGGACCATTCCGGTACTGGGCAACGGCGACATCTTCTCCGCCGCCGACGCCGTGCGCATGATGGACGAGACCGGATGCGACGGCGTTGTCGTCGGACGCGGGTGCCTGGGCCGCCCCTGGCTTTTCGGGGAATTGCAGGCCGCGCTACGCGGTCAGCCGCTGCCGGAAGCGCCGAATCTGGGCCGCGTCGGTGAGGTGCTGTATCGGCACGGCGCACTGCTGTCCGAACATCTGGGCCAGGAGAAGGCGATGCGCGATCTGCGCAAGCACATGGCCTGGTATCTGATGGGCTTTCCGGTCGGCGCGGATCTGCGTCGCGCTTTCGCCACGGTGTCGAGCCTGACGCAATTGCGTGATCTGATCGGGCAATTGGATCCGACCGCGCCGTTCCCCAGCGATGCCGAAGGACCGCGCGGACGACAGGGTTCACCGGGTAAGGTCGCGCTGCCGCACGGGTGGCTCGATGATCCCGACGATGTCGCGGTACCGACCGCCGCCGATGTCATGCACAGCGGCGGTTGACCCGCACCGTCCCGTCCGGAGAGCACTGTTCAGAGCACACGAATGTCCCTCGTAACTTTTCACTGTGGTTATCGCCACTCACCCTGCCCGGCAAACACGCGCGCGCGGCGAATAATCAGCGCCGCCGATATGCGTGCATATATCGCTAATATCCAGCTAACGAATTTCGGCGGGCAGAAAACATCGGTGCGACCGCTCGGGCCTCGCGCTGGGCTCGCTCGTCGTGGCGGAATCGTTATCATTGGCGAAATCGGTCATGCCGGTCGTTATCCGACCAGGCGACGACAAGAACGAAAAGCGAGGTTCGTTGGTGGGTGACGATCGGCACGGGCAATCGCCACGGCCCGGAGGTCGCGCCCCGTGGGAGCGCTATTCCACGGCGGACAGCAACGAACAAGAGGGCGCGCACACCTCGCGGCGGTCACGTCACGACACCCCCGCGGATTCCGGTTCGGCTCCACTGACGGTGCAGGATCTCGTCGAGAAGGTGGACAGCGAACGCGGCGGCCGTCGTCGTCGCGCCCAGGAACCCCGCCCCCAGGAACCCCCGGCGCAGTCCAGGAACCCCCGGACCCCGCCACCGCCCGAACCCGGTCCGCGCCCCGCCGATCCGGCACCGCGCCCCGTCGAAGCCGCCCGTCCGCCCCGCCCGGGCGGTTCAGGGGCACCCGCGCCGCACCCGGCCACCACGCAGCCCCGGCGCGGAGGTAACACCCGTCCGTCGACCGGTTCGGTGGTCGTCGACGACATCGCGGGCAAGAATCCCCCGCCGCGTCCGGCCACCGGAAAGCGCGCGCCGAAGCCGGAATTGGCCGAGGCCGTCACCGATGTGCTCGATCCGGTCACCGACGCACCGGAACCCGCACGGGCGAGAAAGGTCGCACCGCCGCCCGCCAAACGCGCCACCGACCCGAAACCGGTGGGGAAATCGCCGCTGTCCCGGCTGGCCGCGGGTAAACAGCGCCGCAACAAGCGACTCAAGACGACCGGCCGGGTCGCCGCCACCCTGTTCGCGGTACTCGTGCTGTTGATCACCGGCGGTGGCTGGAGCTACCTGCGCGCCACCAACAACTCCTTCACACAGGTGTCCGCACTCGACGACAGCTCCGAGAACATCGTTGATTCGGACGCCCAGCTCGGCGACGAGAACTTCCTGATCGTCGGCACCGACACCAGGGCGGGTGCGAACGGCAGTATCGGCGCGGGCACCATCGATGACGCCGAGGGCGCGCGCGCGGACACCGCGATGCTCGTGCACATCCCCAAGAACCGCAAGCGCGTCGTCGTGGTGTCGTTCCCTCGCGACCTCGACGTCACCAGGCCACAGTGCTCGCGCTGGGACAACGACAAACCCGGCTACACCGACGAGACGTTCCCCTCCGCGATCGGCGACAAACTCAATGCCGTCTACGCGCTCGGCGGGCCCAAATGCCTGGTGAGCACGATCCAGCGACTGACCGGCAGCACCATCAACCATTTCATCGGCATCGACTTCGCCGGATTCGAGGCGATGGTCAACCAGGTCGGCGGCGTCGAGGTCTGCTCGCCCAAACCCGTCGTGGACGAGATCCTGGGCACCGTCCTGGAGAAACCGGGCAAACAGCTCATCAGCGGTGAGACCGCGCTGAGCTATGTGCGCGCCCGGCACGTCTACGGCGAGGAACGCAGCGACTACGACCGGATCAACCGCCAGCAGCGCTTCCTCGCGTCGCTGCTGCGCGGCGCCCTGTCGAGCCGGGTGCTGTTCGATCCGGGCAAGCTGAACGGTTTCATCCGAGCGTTCACCGACGCCACCTTCGTGGACAAGGTCGCGCCGAACGATCTGCTGACACTCGGCCGCTCGTTGCAGAAGATGGACGCGGGCACCGTGACCTTCCTGACCATCCCCACCGCGGGCACCACGTCCTACGGCAACGAGATCCCCCGCGAATCCGATATCAAGGCCATCTTCAAGGCCATCAGGGACGATCAGCCGCTGCCCGGTGAGAAGCCGGTCGCGACCGACGCGGGCGCCACGACGCCCCAGCCCCCCGCTGAGACGCCGAAGACGATCGCCGTCGACCCGAACAATCTCTCCCTGCTGGTGTCGAACGGTTCGGGCGTGGTCGGAGCGGCGAATACCGCGGCCAACAAACTCGGCAACTTCGGGTTCAACATCTACAGCACCGGCAACTATTCGCTGGGCAGTTCGGCCACGACCAAAGTCAGGTACGCGCCGGGGCACGAGGCCGACGCCGCGACCGTCGCCAGTTCGATCACAGGCGCGACCCTGGAATCCGACAGCGAACTCGGCAGCATCGTCGAGGTCGTGCTCGGCAAGGATTACACCGGCGTCATCAAGACACCGACCCCGGTGGGTGATGCCATCCCGGATGTGGCCACGTCGCCGTCGACTCCGGCGATGCTGCCCGCGGACCTCGAGCATATGAACGCGGCTGACGACACCTGCGTGTAGCGCCCGTCGACGGCTGTTACCTGCGGGTTCCGGATCGAACGCGCACGCGGGTATCGGTACCGACCATTCACCGTCTGTTGGTGACTTAGTCAGTGCGAGCAACTAGTCTCTGCTGTCATGCGTGTCATCTACAACGAGCAAATGGCCGATCTCGCCCACCTGTTGGGCGAGATGGCCGGTCTCGCGGGTACGGCCATGGATCAGGCCACTCAATCATTGCTACAAGCCGACCTGGCGCTGGCCGAGTCGGTCATCTCCGAGGACGACCGGATCGCCGAACTGATCGCCCAGGCCGAGGAGAGAGCCTTCGCCCTGCTGGCGTTGCAGGCACCGGTCGCGGGTGATCTGCGCCAGGTGGTCTCCGCGATCCAGATCGTCCAGGACGTGAACCGGATGGGCGCGCTGGCCCTGCACGTGGCCAAGGTGACGCGTCGCCGTCACCCGAATCACGCGCTGCCCGAATCGGTCAACGGCTACTTCGCCGAGATGGGCCGCATCGCGGTGAGCATGGGCAACGGCGCCCAGGAGGTGCTCGATACCCGCGATCCCGAGCGCGCCGCTCAGCTCAACACCGACGACGAGGCGATGGACGACCTGCATCGCCACCTGTTCACCCTGCTGATGGATCGGGACTGGAAGTACGGTGTGGCCGCGGCCGTCGACGTGACGCTGCTCGGCCGCTACTACGAGCGGTTCGCCGACCACGCGGTCGAGATCGGCCGCCGTGTCATCTTCCTGGTCACCGGCGAACTGCCGCCCGACCCCGACGCCGAGGTCTGACAACCGGCAGATCACCCGCCGCCTCCCAGCACAGGCACGCGTCGCAGCCGCCCCGGATCATCCGGGGCGGCTTTATCGTTCGACGGACACCATGCCCGGAAACAGCAGAACGGCCCGCGCGTTCGCGCGGGCCGTTCTGTGCGGTCGTACTCCTAGTGGGCCGTATTTGAAGTTCTTCGGCGGTCAGCCTTCGCCAGGATCTGCTCTGCGGTCTTGGTCCAGACGAAGGGCTTCGCTCGCGGGTTCCAGCCGTTGATGAACTCGCGGATCTTGGTAGTCAGCTCGCGGACGTTGCGGAAGGTGCCGCGGTGGATGGCTTGGCGTTCGATGATGCCGAACCAGACTTCGACCAGGTTCATCCACGACGCCGAGGTCGGGGTGAAATGCACTCGGATACGCGGGTTCTCGGCGAGCCAGGCCCGGACCTCAGCCTTCTTGTGGGCGGCGTAGTTGTCCATCACCAGGTGCAGCTCACCGGCCGGATAGGCGCGGGCCACGTGACGCAGGAAAGCAAGAAACTCCTGGTGGCGGTGCCTGGGTTTACACACCCCGGTGACCTTGCCTGTAGCGATCTCCAGCGCCGCGAACAGGGTCGTGGTGCCGTTGCGGACGTAGTCGTGGGTTTGCCGTTGCGGGATCCCGATCTGCATCGGCAACGTCGGCGCAGTCCGGTCCAGGGCTTGGATCTGTTGGGTCGAGGACGGGACGCCGTGCAGCGTTTCAGCTGTCGGTTTCCCCGTCCCCGCCCGCCGAACCCGGCGTGCGAGTTGTCCCCGCACCGGGCTCTCCACGTGTCCCGAAAGGGGTTTTATGCGATGAGTTCGGACAGGTAGCCGACGAAGACGACATCGTCGTGGTCGGTCCGGCGGTAGCGTGCTCCCGCTGGGTCGACCGCATCGAGGTTGAACGGCGTGGAGATCTTCGTTCCGCGGTAGCGGTAACGCTCCACGCGCATCTTCGCCGGGTTGTAGAGGGTGACACTGTTGTCGCTGATCCGGTCGGCGCCGTAGAAGCGTCGGCGGACCTGCTTCCAGGTCAGGTGGGGGTGCTTGCGGCGAATCCAGTAGATCACCCGCCACCAGGCATACCAGCCCAGGTAGGAGAAGGTTTTCTTGGACACGCCGTAGCGGAAGTAGGCGGCCCAACCCCGAAGTATCGGGTTGATCTTCCGCAGTAACTGCCCCAGCCGCAGCGACGTCGTCGCTGCCCCGGTTGCCCGCTTGATCTTGCGCATCACCCCGGCCAAAGCGTTCTTGGACGGGATGGTCAGCACGACGCGACGGCCATCGCCCCGTGTCCACCGCTGGACGCGGAAGCCGAGGAATACATAGCCGGAATCGACGTGCGTGACGTGTGTCTTCTCCACCGAGAGAGTCATCTTCAGCTCCCGGCCCAACAACTCGCCGATCTCGGATCGCAACGCTTCGGCGTCGGACCGTTCGCCGTGCACGAGCACGACGAAGTCGTCAGCGAAACGCACCAGCCGATAGTTCGGCAGCCCTTTGCGGCGGCGCTGTTGACGCCGCCACGGCGGGCTCATGTCCCGTTCCTGGATCAGCATGAAATGCCGATCCAGAACCGACAGGTAGATGTTGGCCAGCAGCGGCGAAGCGACTCCACCCTGCGGCGTGCCGGTCAGGCTCGCCGCGAAACCCCCGTGTTCGCTGATGATCCCGGCCCGCAGGAACGCACGGACCAGGCCCAGCACCTTGCGATCGGTGACACGCTCAGCCACCAAGCCCATCAGGACCTGGTGATCGACGTTGTCGAAACACGCGGTGATGTCCCCTTCGACCACCCATTCATAGCCTTGGGTGTGCATCTTGTGGATCTCGGCGATGGCATCCTGCGCCCGTCGCCCAGGCCGATACCCGTAGGAATGCGGGTAGAACTCGGCCTCGAAGATCGGTTCCAGAACCAGCTTGAGCGCCATCTGCGCCACCCGATCCCGCAAGGTCGGTATCCCGAGATGACGGAGTTTGCCGCCCTTCTTCGGGATCGTCACCCGCCGGACCGGCAGCGCGGTGAACGTGCCTTCTCTCAAGGAATTTCGCAGTTCCTCCAGAAAGGGCAGCACCCCGACGACGTCCTCGACGTGACTGCGGATGACCGCATCCACCCCTGCCGTCCGGGAGCCCCGGTTGCCCGACACACGATCCCAGGCAACCAGCAAAGTCGCCCGATCACAGACCAGATTGAACACATCATCGAACCGCTTACACGGTTCGTCTTTCGCCCATCGGTGCAGTTTGCGCTGGTGACCGAGTACCCGACGTTCGGCCATGAACAGCACCGTCTCGTCCAGCGCACCGCTATTCAACGATGACCTCCTCCTCACCGGTCGTCACTGCCGATCACGCTGTCGCCCTTCCCCAAGTGCACGGGCTTTCCCCGGCTCGAAGTACTACGGCGACTCCGCCACGACCCGATACCCACAGCGGGCGTCGCGCCTGCCCACCGACCGGTCGATGACCGGTTCGGTTCGGGCGGCATCGGGCCGCTTCCCACGTTCACTGATGTCCGTTACGACGGTGTCGGCATCCAGCTATACCCCGGCGGCATCGCCACCGGCCGCACATCGCAGTCTTGGCCGGGGCCTCCCACCACCCAAAACCCACAGGCGATGAGAGCGAGCAGATCAAGACACACGACCTGCCCAGCGCCGCAAGCGATCCATCCGCCAGATTTCGCGGATCGCTGACGACTGACGGGGCTTCTGCCACTGGTTCGGTTTCCCTATGCCTTTCCGTCCTCGCTCGCGGGCACGAGCCGTCTGACAGTTCCGGCTCGCCCCTACATTGTCGAGGCTGCTCCCGGCCTCCCCCTCAACCCAGGGCTCGACCTGCCTCCAGCTTCGACCGGTCGCTACGACGACCGGCGGCGGGCACCACCTCCCGCACGGCTTTCATCAGCGCCTCGTGGCGCACGGGATTTCTCGTCGACGCAGAGCACGATCGCGTTCTCTGGCGGGTTCATGTAGAGCCCGACGATGTCGGTGACCTTGCCGGCGAGTTCTGGATCGGTGGAGAACTTGAACGTCTCGGCTCGCCACGGTTGGACCCCGTACTCGCTCCACACCTTCGACACGGTCCCGTGCGCGATACCCAGATGGTCGGCCAGAAGACGCGAACTCCAGTGCGTGACACCGTATTTGCGCGGAGGTGGGGTCAACGTGGTGGTGATCAGTTTGTCCCGGTCCAGAGTCCGTGGCCGTCCTGACCGGTGCTCGTCGTGCAACCCGTCGATCCCATGGGTCTGGTAGCGGGACCGCCAGTTGATCACGGTCTGGCGCGAGATATCGAACCGGCGAGCGATCTCGGCATGGGCCACACCATCGGCGGCCAGAGTGATGATCCGGGCTCGTAGGACGAGTCCGGACTTCATCGTCGTCGACCGGATCCAGGCTTGCAGGATCTCTCGGTCACCATCACGCAACACCAGCGGGGCAGCTCGCACCAGCCGATTCAACCAGATCGAGTACTGCCCAACAACTTCGAAATCGACCCACTAGCCGAAGCGGCCGGAGATGTAATCCTCGGTGGCCTTCTGGCCCGGGTTGGAGAAGATCTTCTCGGTGTCGTCGATCTCGATCAACTTGCCCGGCTTGCCCTGAGCCTCGAGGTTGAAGAAGCCGGTCTTGTCACTCACGCGCGCCGCCTGCTGCATGTTGTGCGTGACGATGACGATGGTGAACTCCTTCTTCAGCTCGGTGATCAGATCCTCGATCGCCAGGGTGGAGATCGGATCCAGCGCCGAACACGGCTCGTCCATCAGCAGGACGTCGGGCGAGACCGCGATGGCCCGCGCGATGCACAGACGCTGCTGCTGACCGCCGGACAGGCCGCCGCCCGGCTTGTCCAGACGGTCCTTGACCTCGTTCCAGAGGTTGGCACCGCGCAGCGAGCGCTCGGCGGTCTCGTCGAGGTCCTTCTTGTTGCGCATGCCCTGCAACTTGAGCCCGGCCACCACGTTGTCGCGAATCGACATGGTGGGGAACGGGTTCGGACGCTGGAACACCATGCCGATGGTGCGACGCACACCCACCGGGTCGACGGTCGCGCCGTAGATGTCCTCGCCGTCGAGCAGCACGGCACCCTCGACACGGGCGTTGGGGGTCACCTCGTGCATCCGGTTGAGCGAGCGCAACACGGTGGACTTACCGCAACCCGAAGGACCGATGAAGGCGGTGACGCTACGCGGCAGAACCGACAACTTGACATCGGCGACCGCGTGGAATTTGCCGTAGAAGATATTCAGATCTTTGACGTCGATACGCTTGGCCATCGGAATTTCCGTTCGGTTATCGGTTGCGGGTGAGGAATTCGTTCGCTTATCGGTTGCGTGTCAGAAATTTATTGACGACCGCCGCCGCCGCGTAGAGCAGCGCGATCAGCAGGATCAGGGTCAGGGCCGCGCCCCACACGCGTTCACGACCCGCGGCCTCGGGGTTGCCCAGCTCTTGGTAGATCAGCAGCGGCAGCGAGGCCATATTGCCGTCGAAGAGATTCGTGTTGATCGACTTCGAGTAACCGACGAGCACCAGTACCGGCGCGGTCTCACCCATGACGCGAGCCAGCGAGAGCAGGATGCCGCTGATCATGCCGGGCGCGGCGGTCGGGACGACGATCCGCACGATGGTCTTCCATTTCGGCACGCCGAGGGCATAGGAGGCCTCGCGCAACTCGTCGGGAACGAGTTTGAGCATTTCCTCCGTGCTGCGCACCACGACCGGAAGCATCAGCAGCACCAGAGCCAGCGACACGGCGAACGCGCTCTGTGGTGCGCCGAGGGTGGCGATCCACAGGGCGAAGATGAACAGCGCCGCGACGATCGACGGCACACCCGCGAGGATGTCGACCATGAACGTCGTCACCTTGGCGAGCCTGCCCCGGCCGTATTCGACCAGGTAGATAGCGGCCATCACACCGAGCGGCACCGCGATGACCGCGGCGATCGCCGACTGCACGATCGTGCCGTAGATGGCGTGGTACACACCGCCGCCGGTCTCGTCCGGCAGGATGCCCTTCTGCGAGTTCTGCCACCAGTCCAGCGAGAGGATCGCGGACAACCCCTTGCTGATGACCAGCCACAGTACCCAGACCAGGGGCACCATCGCGATGGCGAAACACAGGGCAACGATGCCGGTGGCGGCATGGTTCTTGATGCGGCGGCTGGTGCTCACATCGCGGAAGGTGGGCGCCTTGACCGGCTTGTCGAGCGTCGACGTGGTGGTCATCACTGATTAACCTTTCCGCCTGCCGCGAGCCGAGCCAGCGCGTTGACCACGAAGGTCAGCGCGAACAGCACGAAGCCCGCCGCGATGTAGGCGCCGGTCGGCAACGGCGTACTGAATTCCGATGCCGCCGAGGCGATTTTCGACGCGAAGGTGTAGCCGCCGTCGAACAGAGACCAGCCACCCGGCTGTGTCGAGGTGCGCAGCACGAGCAGGACCGCGATGGTCTCACCGAGCGCGCGGCCGAGGCCGAGCATCGACCCCGCGATCACACCGGAGCGGCCGTAGGGCAGCACCGTCATGCGTACGACTTCCCATTTTGTCGCGCCGAGCGCCTGGGCCGCCTCGATATGGTTCACCGGGGTCAGGTTGAAGACCTCGCGTGATACCGACGTGATGATCGGCAGGATCATCACGGCCAGCACTATGCCCGCCGTGAAGATGGTGCCGCCACCGGCAAGCGACACGTTGCCGCTGTCGAAGAGGAAGAACCAGCCGAGGTTCCGATTGAGGAATTCCTGAACCGGTCCCAGCTTGGGAGCAAGGACCAGGAAGCCCCACAGACCGAAGACGATCGACGGCACGGCCGCCAGCAGATCGACCAGCGAGGCGAACGGGCGCGCCATCGCCTTCGGTGCGTAGTGCGTCAGGAACAGTGCGATGCCGACGCCGATCGGCACCGCGATGATGAGCGCGAAGATCGAACTCATCACCGTGACCATGAACAGGTCCTTGATGCCGAAGCGAAGGTTGTTCGCGTCGGAGGTGTTGAATTCGGTACTCGTGAAGAAGTTGACTGTGTCGGCCCGGAGCGAAGGTACCGCGCGAATCAGCAGGAACAGCGCGATGAGCGCGATGGACGCGACGATGATCGCGCCCGCCGCGACGGCGAGAGACCGGAATATGGTCTCCGCTCGCTGACTGTGTGGCTGACGCGCCGCCGAGGTCCCCTTGGTAGGAGGCTCCTTCGTGAGACTCACGTCATCTTTCGGTTCGCTCGACATATGCGCAGTATCTCCAGCCGCCTGCGGACCCGTCGAGTTCGACGAGCCCGCTGCGGTCACCTCAGGGTGCACGGTCATGACTTCGCGATCAGGAGATGGCGTTGATCGCGGTGGTCAGGCGGGTCTTGAACTGCTCGGGGATCGGGATGTACCCGTTGTCCTCGAGACCCTTCTGGCCATTGGTGACGGCGGTGCTCAGGAACGCCTTGACCGCCTTGCCGACCTCGGGATCGCTGTACTTGGAGCACACGATCTCATAGGTGGCCAGCATGATCGGGTAGGCGCCCGCGGCGGTCGGCTTGTAGAACGAGGAGGTGTCGAGGACGAGGTCGTTGCCCTCACCCTTGACCTTCACGCCGTCGATGGCCTTGCCTGCGGACTCGACGCTCAGTTTGACCGGGGTCTTGCTCGCCGAGGTGACGATCTGGGCGACCGACAGGTTCTGCGACTTGGCGAAGGACCACTCGTTGTAGGTGATCGAGTTCTTGGTGCCCTTGATGGCAGCCGAGGTGCCCTCGTTGCCCTTCGCGCCCTCGCCGACACCGCCGTTGAAGGTCTTGCCGCCACCCTTGCCCCACGCGCCGTCGGACGCGGCGTCGAGGTAGAGCTGGAAGTTGTCGGTGGTGCCCGACTCATCGGAGCGGAAGATCACGGCGATCTTGTCCGAGGGCAGCTTGGCGCTGGGGTTGAGCGCCTTGATCTCGGGGGCGTCCCAGGTGGTGATGGTGCCGTTGAAGACCTTGGCGGCGGTCGGGCCGTCGAGCACCAGGTCGGTGACGCCGTCGATGTTGTACGTGACGGCGATCGGACCGAAGACGGTCGGCAGATTCCACGCGGGGGAGGCGCAACGCTCCTGAGCCTTGGCGGGCTCTTCCTTCTTCGCGCTCAGCGGGGAATCGGAGCCACCGAAATCGGTCTGGCCGCCGATGAATTCGTTGACGCCCGCGCCGGAGCCGCTCGAGGTGTAGTTCAGGGTGGCGCCGTCGCAGTTGGACTCGTACGCCGCGATGAAGCGCTCCATGGCGTTCTTCTGCGCCGAGGAACCACTCGCCTTGAGCGCCTTCTTGCCGCCGCAGACGACGCTGCTGGCGTTGCCAGCGTTGCTGGTGTCGGTCGAGGTGTTTTCGTCACTGCCACACGCGGCCAGCGGCATGGCGACCGCGGCCAGCACACCGACGAGGGCGCTGCTGCGCTTGAGTTTCACTATTCCTCCGGGAATCACGTCATACGCGCCCGGTCCCTCACCGGCCCGGGCGGTTGTTGTGGTGCCGTTCGCGGGGAACTAGCGCACCGGGCAGCGGCTGTGCTGCCTCCAAGTAACGTAAAGTCGCCCGGTTGACAGTTGGACCAGTCCCGGTGAACGGAAAGTGAACAGGCTGGCGCGAATACTTGCGGCGTATGTGACGTTTGCCCCAGCATTACTCGCGGGGCATCCGATGGCCTTTTTCTATTCGGATTCCGCGTCGGCCGCGGCCGCGTAGGCGACGTCGACGTGGGCGGTCTCGAAGCCGAGCCGGGTGTAGGTACGCACCGCCGCGGTGTTGTCGGCCTCGGTGTAGAGCAGCACCTCGCCGAGCCCCGCGTCGCGCAGATGACGCAGACCGGCCAGGGTCAACAGCCGCCCGAGTCCCCTGCCCTGGGCGGCGGGATCGATTCCGACCACGTATACCTCACCGACCGGCGGGTTCTCGTCGTAATGCACCTTGGTCCAATGGAAACCGAGCAGGCGCTCGGGGGCCTGCGCCGCCGTCACGAGGAACAGCCCCTTCGGGTCGAACCACGCCTCACCGCGTCGCACGTCGACATCGGCTTCGGACCAACCGCCCTGTTCCGGGTGCCAGGAGAAAGCGGCGTTGTTCACGCGCAGCAGTTCCGCGTCGTCGGCGGGCCCGGCGTAGGTGCGCAGCGTGAGATCGTCCGGCACCACGAGTTCGGGTAGCTCCGGTTTTGCCAGCGGGCGGCGCATCTGCCAGAGTTCGCGCGCGGTCACCAGACCCAGCCGCGCGGCGACCGCGCCGGCAGCCGGCCGGTTACCGTGCGCCCAGACCCGCGTCCCCGCGCCGCCCGCGGCCAGTGCCGCCGCGACCAACTCCGTGCCGATACCGTGGCCACGCGCCGCCGGATCGACGGCGACCTCGGCCATCGCCGGATGGTCGTCGTGCGCGTCGACCAGGTTGGCGTAACCGACCACGGAACCGTCGCGTTCGGCCAACAGATGCCGGGCCGAATCCGGCGAGCCGAGCGAGAGCGCCGCCTGTTCGGAAACCGGGGCGACACCGTCGGCCGCGGTGGCACGCGCGAGCAGGCCGCGCACCGCTTCCGCGTCCTCGGCGCGCACGCCGGTACCCCATCGCCGTGCCGAATCCGTCATCGAGTCGCCTCTCCCGTCACGGCACGCCGAGCCGCCGCATACCTCTACTGCTGCACGACCCCGTTGACCGGGGCCAGCGGAACATCGTCGCCCTCGGCGGCGCCTTCCTCCTGGTAGGCGACGGGTTCACTCTTGGCCGCCGCCGCGTTACGCGACGGACGGACGGCCTTGTACCCGACATTGCGAACCGTGCCGATCAGCGATTCGTATTCGCTGCCGAGTTTGGCGCGCAACCGCCGCACGTGCACGTCGACCGTTCTCGTGCCACCGAAGAAGTCGTAGCCCCAGACCTCCTGCAACAACTGCGCCCGGGTGAAGACCCGGCCCGCGTGCTGCGCGAGGTACTTGAGGAGTTCGAACTCCTTGTAGGTGAGGTCGAGCGGGCGACCGCGCAGGCGGGCGGTATAGGTGCCTTCGTCGATCACCAGCTCACCGAGGGTGATCTTGCCGGTGTTCTCCGGACTCGCCACACCGCCGTTACGGCCGACGAGCAGACGAAGACGCGCGTCGAGCTCGGCGGGTCCGGTCCCCGGCAGCAGGATGTCGTCCAGTCCCCAATCAGCGTTGACGGCCACCAGACCGCCTTCGGTCAATACCGCCACGACCGGGACCGACGACCCGGTGCTGCCGAGTAACCGGCACAGGCCCCTGGCCGCTGCCAGGTCTGTGCGGGCGTCGACAAGTGCCACATCCGCCGTACCCGCTTCGAGCAGCGATGCCACCTCCGTCGGCGCAGGTCGCACATTGTGTGCGAGCAGCGCCAGGGAAGGCAGTACCGACTCGGGATTGGGGTCGGAGGTCAGCAGGAGCAGCTCCACAGCACTCCTCCTATCTAGTAGCTCCGCAGGACACAGCAACACTGCTAAGCCACGTCGCTGATCACAGGTGATTCCGGATGCAAGATTAGCGCGTCGACCGCGATGACCTCGCCGTCCGGGTGACAGAACTATCCATATACGGACCGTCGATACACGAAATGCACCGCCAAGTACTGTTTCTTTCATGCGCAAGCTGATCATCGGGCTGCTGATACTCGCGGGTTTGGCCGTGGTCATCGATTTCGGAGCCGCCGCCTATTCGGAATACCGCGTGTCGCGCGCCCTGCGTGTCGGCGCGGATCTGAGCGCGGACCCCGAGGTGACGATTCACGGATTCCCGTTCTTCGGTCAGGCGCTCGATGGTCGCTACCAGAGCGTCGGGATCCGCGCCCAAGCCGTCCGGCCCGATATTCCGGGCCAGATCTACGTGGAGGCGAATCTCACCGGAGTGCGATTGCCGTTCCGTGATCTGTCCGACGGCAAGGTCCGCCGGGTGCCGGTCGAGAAACTCGACGCGCGCATGGTCATCGAACCCGTCGAACTCGGCCGCTTGTTCAATATCCCGGATCTGCAAGTGCATTCGCGTCCCGCGGACAAATCCGACGGCACCGGCGGATCGGGCGGATCGGGTATGACGACCAACGCCGACGGCCTGATCCTCACCGGAACCCTGCCCGGCACCGGCTCCCGGGAGGGCGGCAACGGCGCGCAACTGGCGGGCGACAAGGTGAGCGTGCAGGCCGACTTGAAACTGGTCGGCGATCAGGTGGAGATCACCGCGACCGGCTTCTACCGTGGCACCGGGCCCGACCTTCCGACCGGCGTGGAGATCCCCGAGGCCGAGCGCCCCGCGGTGCTCGCCAGATTCTCGCGCACAATCGATACCAAGGAACTCCCCTTCGGGATCACTCCGACCAAGGTGTTCGCACTCGGCGGACAGATCCAGGTGGAGGGCAAAGGTGAGAACGTGACGATCGATCTGGACAGATTGCAGCGACCATGACACAAATCACAATTCTGGTGGTGATACTCCTCGCCGCCACCCTCGTCGGGGTGGCCTTGCGCAGACGCGGCGGCGCGGTCAGGGCGACCGGCAGGACCGTGCCCGAGCAGTCGACGCGCGGGCAACTGCTGGCGGGAGCCGGGGTGACCGGCGGCGGCCCCGCCGTCCTGCACTTCTCCGCCGACTGGTGCGGTCCGTGCGACGCTGTGCGCCGCGTAGTCGCCGGTGTCACCGAGGAATTGGCGGAATCCGCGCTGCCTCCGCTCGACATCGAGATCGATATCGACGCCGATCCCGCCCTGGCCCGTGAACTCAACGTGCTGTCGCTGCCGACCACCTTCGTCTTCGACACCCTCGGTCGCGAACGGTTCCGCATCTCGGGTGTCCCCAAGTCGGGAGATCTGCTGACCGCGCTGGCCCCCTTGACAGTGCCCGACCCGGCCTGACGCCGCCGGATACAGCCCGTTTCGAACCCGCGGTCCAATTCTCCCGCCCAATTGGGTAAACTCGTGCTCGTGCAATCCGACCACGAGCTGATGCTCACCCGACGCCGCACAGTTGATCTGTGTCGCCTCGGCGGTTGTTGCTGCCTGTGCCGCTGACCGGTCGGTCGTCCCGCTTTTCCTGACGCCGACCCACGTTCACCGTGCGAGTGATCCACACGATCCCCCGGCGAACTGGCAAATTTCCGCCAACAGAGTCCCTCAGCGCAGGAGTACCCATGCCCTCCGATACCAACGACAACGTCACGAAGCAACCGGGCGGACCCGATCGTGTCGACGTCAGAGGACCCCGCTTCGCCGCGTGGGTGACCTCGGCCGTCCTGGTCGTGGTCCTGATCGCCTCGACCTTCTCGGCAGTCCTGGCGGCCGTGCTCATCGCCGCGCAGGGCGTCGTCTTCGCGATCGGCGCGGCGCTCGGCCCGCGACTGCACCCCTACGGCCGGATCTTCGCCGCGTTCGTCGCGCCGCGCGTCGGTCCCGTCACCGAAACCGAACCGACGGCTCCGCTACGGTTCGCCCAATTGCTCGGCCTGATCTTCAGCGCCGTAAGCCTGCTGGGTTTCCTGGCCGGCTCCACAGTGGTCGGCGGTGTGTTCGCCGGCTTCGCCCTGTTCGCCGCGTTCCTGAACGCGGCGTTCGCGATCTGCCTGGGTTGCCGGCTTTATCCGCTGGTCACCCGCTTCCGCCGGACCACTCCGAGCGGCGTCGTCGGCGAATCCTCCGGGATCACGCGTGACGCCACTTCCGGCCCCGCCGGAACCCCGGCACAGAACTGAACCCTGCAAGTCGAAAATCCCGAAAGGAACAACATGGCTCGCTCCGATGTCCTGGTCTCCGTTGACTGGGCCGAAGAGAACCTCAACGCCCCCGGCGTGGTCTTCGTCGAGGTCGATGAGGACACCTCTGCCTACGACGGTGGACATATCGAGGGTGCCGTCCGGCTCGACTGGAAGAAGGACCTGCAGGATCAGGTTCGTCGCGACTTCGTGAACCAGGAGCAGTTCTCCGATCTGCTCTCGGCCCGCGGCATTTCCAACGACGACGAGGTCGTGCTGTACGGCGGCAACAACAACTGGTTCGCGGCCTACGCGTACTGGTACTTCAAGCTGTACGGCCACAACAACGTCAAGCTGCTCGACGGTGGACGCAAGAAGTGGGAGCTCGACGGCCGGCCGCTCTCGGCCGACCCCGTCACCCGTCCGGGCACCCAGTACAAGGCCGCCGCGCCCGACCTGACCATTCGCGCCTTCCGCGACGAGGTCATCGCCGCCATCGGCACCAAGAACCTGGTCGACGTGCGTTCGCCCGACGAGTTCTCCGGCAAGATCCTGGCTCCCGCTCACCTGCCGCAGGAGCAGAGCCAGCGTCCCGGCCACATCCCGACCGCGATCAGCGTGCCGTGGAGCAAGGCCGCGAACGAGGACGGCACATTCAAGTCCGACGACGAGCTGACCGAGATCTACAAGGCCGCGGGCCTGGACGGCGAGAAGGACACCATCGCCTACTGCCGGATCGGTGAGCGTTCCTCGCACACCTGGTTCGTGCTGCAGGAACTGCTCGGCCACCAGAATGTCAAGAACTACGACGGCAGCTGGACCGAATACGGTTCGCTCGTCGGCGCTCCGATCGAGTTGGGAGAGTAATTCATATGTGCGCAGCACCTACCCAGGGTCAGGCAATCCCCGCGGGCGTCGATGTGGAGAAGGAGACGGTCATCACCGGCCGTGTCCTGAGCACCGACGGTCAGCCGGTCGGCGGCGCGTTCGTGCGCCTGCTGGACGGCAACGGCGATTTCACCGCCGAGGTCGTCGCCTCCGGCACCGGTGACTTCCGCTTCTTCGCCGCTCCCGGCGCGTGGACCTTGCGCGCGCTGTCCTCGTCGGGCAACGGCTCGGCCGAGGTCCGCCCCGAGGGCGCGGGCATCCACAGCGTGGACGTCGCGGTCGCCAAATAAGGCACCTTCCGACGGCCCCGGTGCTTCCCTGTGAGGGGAAGCACCGGGGCCGTTTGTGTTGGAGCGGGCACTAGTAGTTAGACTCCGAATGTGGTCCTCTTCTTCGAGATTCTGCTGGTGGCCGTAGCCGTCCTCATCGGCTGGTTCGGTCTTTACGTCTTCTACCGGCTGTTCACCGAGTCATGAGCGATCTCGCGAGCGAAGGTTCAAATCCGGCCGAGCGAGCGAGTGATCACATGAACGGCAACGGGCATTCCGTCCGTCGCAGTGGCGACGAGGCGGTAGCCGAGGCAGCCGAACGCGCGAAGTCGACCGGTGCCCGCAACATCCCGGTCCTGCCCGATCTCCCGCTCCCCGAGGACACCGCCAACCTGCGGCTCGGGCCGGATCTGAGTCCGGCGCTGCTCGCTCTGCTGCCGATGGTCGGCGTGTGGCGCGGCGAAGGCGAAGGCAACTCCCCCGAACGCGGCGACTACCGCTTCGGCCAGCAGATCATCGTCTCCCACGACGGCGGCGACTACCTGGCGTGGAGCTCCCGCTCCTGGATCATCGAGACCGACGGCTCCTACGGCGGCCCCGACCTCCGCGAAAGCGGTTTCTGGCGGGTCGGCACCGACGACAACGACGAAGTCATCGAACTGCTGCTCACCCACAGCACCGGTATCGTTGAACTCTTCTACGGCACCGCCCTGACCCAGTCCTCCTGGGAACTGGCGACCGACGTCGTCATCCGCTCCCAATCCGGCATCGTCGTCGGCGGAGCCAAACGCCTCTACGGCATCATCGAAGGTGGAGACCTGGCCTACGTCGAGGAACGCGTGGTCGCCGACGGCCCCCTCGAACCCCGCCTCTCCGCCCGCCTCCAGCGCTACATCGGCTGACGCTCACGTCTCGTCGGTTCACCACGGTCGATCGCGCGGCGTAGCTCAGCCGCGACGACCGACCGCCGTCAGGTCGATATCGATCTCGAACGGCACGCTGATCTTCAGGCGATCATGGAAGATGCTTGTCCAATCGGAAATGCACTCGGGGTCGGAAGCGTTGCCGAGGCGGGTGATCATCGGATCGGACATGATCGAGTTCTGTCGTTTCTCGATCTCTTCGTCGTCCATCGACACCGAACGATCACGTCGCGCGGATTCGGCAGGATGCGCGCGTCGTGCGCAATGCCGATATTCGGATTCGGGTCGCTGCGGTAATTCTTTTGTGGCACTTCATGATTCACCCGAAAACGACAATGAAATTCCGGATTCGACAGCGATGTCGGCGTGTTCATCACGCGTCACATCTTCGGGAATTCGGGCCGGGAAATGGAGCGGCCCCCGAGTCGTATCCGTCAGGGCGAACCTGTGCGGCCCGGTCGGACAGGACCGGGGACTCGGGGGCCGGGTGGCTGCTTTGGATTCGCTAGCGCTGACGCGGCGGATCCACCTGCAGCGGTGGCGCTAGCGGACAGCCACCTCACGCGTCCGTTTGATAACCATTCTTCGAACCACCTCCTTCCTTGTGTAAGGACGAAGTTAGCGAAGGGTCGGGTGGACGTGCAACGGATTATTCGAGGAGCGGAATTCGGGGGTGTGGATCGGGGTGACCTCGCCGGAGCCGTCGATGTGAAGAACCAGGTCGGCGTGGTGGTCGGGGGGCAGTTGGTGGGTGACGACCACGACGGTGCGGTCGGGTTCGATCAGTCCGCTCGAGATATCGAGCAGGTCGCGCAGCAGGTCGGCGCCCGCTTGGGCTTCGAGGTGTTCGGTCGGTTCGTCGAGTAGCAGTGTCCGGGCCGGGGAGAGCAGGGCGCGGGCCAGTAGGAGACGGCGGCGCTGACCGCCGGAAACCGCCGCCGCGCCGCCGACGAGGTCGGTATGGATACCGTCGGGCAGGGAGTCGAGCCAGTCGCCGAGGCCGACCCCGTTCAGGGCTTTCTCGGCTTCGGCGGCGGTGACGTCGCCCCTGGCCACGCGCAGATTCTCGAGCACGGAGGTACCGAAGAGGTGGGCGTCCTCGGCGAAGTAGGTGGCGTCGGGGCACGGGGTGGCGAACAGTCCGGCCCAGAACATGAGCAGAGTGGTTTTGCCCGCGCCGCTCGGGCCGACCACGGCGACGCGGCGGGCTTCGGGGAGGTCCGGGAAGCGGAGGAGCAGCGAATCGAGGTCGCGGGGGGCGGAAGTATCCGTGGCGTCGGAATGTGAACGGTGGTCCCGGCCTGCGGGGGCCTGGTCGCGGGGCAGTGGCCGATCGCTGCCGGGATGATGTCGTCGTAGACCGTCAGCAGGTCCGCCGTCGAAGGCCGAGGCGTCCGTGCGACGTGGTCGCCGCGCCGCGCCGTCGAGTTGCGTCAGGCGATGCAGTGCCGCACGCGAGGTGGTCAATGCCTGGGCGGCGGCGGGTAGCGGGCCGACCGCTTCGAATGCGGACAGGGGCAGCAGAACGAGGATGGTGAGGCCCATCGGTGTCATCGCGCCGGGCGCGCCGCCGTCGGGGCCGTAGAGGGTGATGCCGATGAGGAGCGCGGCGAGCACGCTGACACCGATCGACAACGGTGTCGCCGCGGCCGCCCACGCGGTGCGGGAGGCCGCCGCGTTCTCCGCGGCCACGGCGCGCTTGCCCGCCGCCTGTGCCGCGTCGAAGGTTTCACCAAGGCGGCCCGCGACACGCAGTTCGGCCGCGTGGTCGAGCACGGTGACGGCGTCGGCGGTGAATTCGGCGCGGTCGGCGCGCACCGCGAGTTCGGCGTCGCGCGCGGCGCGAGCGGAGAGCCACGGTGCGAGGATGCCGGTGATCGCGAGCGCACCGGCCAGGATCGCCGCCGCCGGGACGGAAATGGTGGCGAGCAGGGCCACGGCGGCCAGCGACAGGATCGCGGCGACGGCCACCGGTACGAAGACACGGACCACGACCGCGCCGAGGTCATCGATATCGCTGCCGACGCGGACGAGAAGATCGCCTCGCCGCGGCGGCACGTGCGCGCCCGTGATCGGCGGCGTATTCGAAGATCCGCGGTCCGACAGCGTGTCGATGGCGGTCGAAACCCGCTGTGCGTCGGAGGTTTCCCGTGCCGGGGTACGCCGCAGCCAGATATCCGAGCCCGCGACGGTGCGGTAGACCGTGGTCCGCGCGATCGTCATCGAACGCAGCGCGACATCGTGCGTGGCGAGCCGTTCCAGATATCTCGCAAGTCCCCGGGAGATCCCGAGCGCGCGCACCGAAACCACCGCGACGCTCAGTGCCAGCACCGGCGGCATCTCCCACGCCCGCGCGATCAACCAGGCGGACAGTGCCGCGAGCGCCAGTGCACTCCCCAGCGCCGCGACGCCCCAGGCAACCGCGACCAGAATCCGCCACGGAGACAAGGCGAGCAGGGTCCACATCCGGACCAGATCACCGCGCAGCGAATCCCCTGTCGGACGGTCTCCTCCCGAAGGGATCGGATCACCGTCACCACCACCACCGCCCACCGAACCCCCAGCTGCACCGAGCCGGACCGAAGGCGCCACGAAGTCATCACCGCGACGCAGCGAATCCCGCGTCGCGCTGTGCCGGTCGGAATCGGTCACGGGGTCACCCCCGCGGCGAAATCGAGTGCCGTCGCCTCGACCCGGACGATATGGTCCGCGGCGGCGAGGACGGAAGGACGGTGACCGACCACGATGACCGTCGCGCCCGCGCATGCCCGGTCGCGCAGTGCGGCGAGAACAGTCGCTTCCGTGTCGGAGTCCAGGTGGGCGGTGGGTTCGTCGAGCAGGAGTACGGCGCGGTCGGCGGCGAGTACCCGGGTCAGGGCCAGACGTTGACGTTGACCGAGGGACAGCCCCAGCCCCCCGGCGCCGACGACGGTGTCCCACCGGTGCGGCAGTTCGTCGAGAACGGCGTCGAATCCGGTGGCGAGGCAGGTGGCTTCGAGATCATCGAGAATTCGGGCGGCACCGTGGGCCGAGGAGTCGGTGACGCGAGCGCCGAAGAGTTCCAGATTCTCGCGCAGGGTGCCGGGGACGAGTACCGGGCGCTGCGGTAACCACGCGACCCGCGCCCACCAGGTGTCCGGGTCGAGGTCCCGCACATCCACGCCGTCGACGGTGACGCGCCCGTGATGCGGCGCGATCAGTCCCAGAAGGGCTTGGATGGCTGTCGATTTCCCGCTGCCGTTCGGCCCGGCCAGGACGGTGACCGCGCCGGGTCGCAACACCGCGGACAGATCGGCGGGCGCGCAACCCTGCCGGGCGCGCACGGACAGATCGGCGATTTCGATGAGCGCGGCCGCGGCGGTCGACCTGGCATCCTCGGTACCTCCGGGCTCGCGATCCACGAGCGATCGCCCCGATTCGGCTGACGGCACAGCCTCGACCGGTCGGGCCGACCGGCGCACGGGAGACTCCGCGCCGTCGTCAGCGAAAGGTTCCAGCGCCGCGAACGCCCGATCGGCCGCCGCCATGCCGTCCTGCGCCGCGTGGAACCGCTCGCCGACCGTGCGCAACGGCAGGTAGACCTCCGGCGCGAGGATCAGCGCGACCAGTCCGGCGTACAGACTCATCCCCCCGTAGACCAGCCGCAGGCCGATGGAGACGGCGATCAGGGCGACGCTGAGCGTGGCGAGCAACTCCAGCACCATCGAGGACAGGAACGCGATGCGCAGGGCGCGCATGGTGCGTAGGCGCAGGGAGTCGCCGAGGGCGTGCACGCGGGGTTCCATGGTCCGGCCGGAGTGGACATTCTCGCCGTCCGATGTCGGCTTTCCGGCGTCGGCGCGCGGAGAATGTCCGGTGGAGCCGGGGGCGGTCTCGCGCCCGAGCGCCCGCAGGGTCGGCATCCCGGCGAACAGGTCGAGCAGCTGCTCCGACAGCCGGGTGGTCGCGGTCAACGTGGCGGCGGCGCGGCCCTGGGTGAGGTAGCCGATGAGGATCATGAAGACCGGGATCAGGGGCAGGGTCACCACGGCTATCGCGCCGGAGATCGGGTCGTGGACGGCGATGACGATCAGCACGATCGGTGGCACCAGGCAGGCGAGCAGCAGGGCGGGCAGGTACCCGGTGAGGTAGGCGCGCAGGCCGCTCAGTCCGGTGCTGACGACCACGGCGAGTTCACCGCGGCGGGTATCGAGTTCGCGCGGTGGGAGTTCGGCTCCCGCCGCGAGGACGGCGGTCTCGAGTTCGGTCACCACGGTCGCGCCCGCCCGGTGCGCCGAGCGCGACTGCCACCAGGTGGCGAGCACCCGAACGGTGATCGCGGCGGCGATGACGACGAATTCGACGCTCCACCCGCCGAGCGAACGCCGCCCCGGATCGGTGATCACTCCGGCGAGCACCCGCGCGAGGGTGACGGCGGTGACGGCGATGCAGCCCGTGATCACCACCGACAACCCGACGCTCAGCGCCAGATACGGGCGCGCCGAGCGGGCGTACTTCCACAGGCGGGGGTCGACGGGTGGACGCGCCATGGCCTAACCGTCCGCGCCCCGCCCCAGCGGCAGGCCGATGGGGGCCGGGATCTGTTCGACGGTGATGCGTTTGCGGAACACCCAGTACGTCCAGCCCTGATAGCCCAGCACCACCGGGGTGACGATGACCGCCGCCCAGCTCATCACCTTCAGGGTGTAGGGCGTCGACGACGCGTTGTCGACGGTGAGGCTGAAGGCGTCGCTGATGGTGGAGGGCAGCACGTTCGGGAACAGCGAGCCGAACAGCAGGACGGTGGCGGCGGCGATGGTGACGGTGGTGCCGGTGAACGCCCAGCCGTCGCGTCCGGCGAGCACCGAGAACGCGGCGATGACGAGCCCGATGACGGCCGCCGCCAACGGAATCCAGGTCCAGCCGGTGCCGTGCGCGAGTTGGGTCCAGATGCCGAAGGCGGCGACGACCACCGCGGTCGGCACCAGCAGCAGACGCGCGATCCGCAGCGAATCGGCGCGCACCTCGCCGCCGGTCTTGAGGTTGATGAAGATCGCCCCGTGCAGCGCGAACAGCAGTCCGGTGGTCAGGCCGCCGAGCAGCGCGTAGGGACCGAACAGGTCACCGACCGATCCGCCGATGTTCTTGTCCGCTTCCAGCGGCACCCCGTGCACCACATTGCCGAAGATCCAGCCCCACGCCAATGCCGGTACCCAGGAACCGATTCCGATGCCGGCGTCGCACCAGCCGCGCCAGCGCGGGTCGTCGATCTTGCTGCGGTATTCGATGGCGCAGACCCGCACGATCAGGGCGACGAGCACGAGTAGCAGTGCGAGGTAGAAGCCGGAGAACAGGCTCGCGTACCACTCGGGGAAGGCCGCGAACATCGCTCCGCCCGCGGTGAGCAACCACACTTCGTTGCCGTCCCACACCGGTCCGATGGTGTTGAGGACCACGCGCCGCCTGGCGTCGCTGCCCTTCCCGAGGACGGGCATGAGCATGCCGACGCCGAAGTCGAAACCCTCCAGCACGAAGTAGCCGGTGAACAACACGCCGATCAGCAGAAACCAGAACTCTTGCAGATTCATCATCGACTCCTAGGACGATGGCCGGGGGTCGGCATCAGTAGGCGAACGAAAGCTGTTCGACGGCAGGTTCTTCCGCGCGATGTCGGCCGGGAGTGTCGTCGGGGTCGTCGGGTCCGCCGGGTGGGGCGGCACTCGACGCTTCTTCCGGACCCGCGATCACGTAGCGGCGCATGAGGTAGAACCACACCACCGCGAGCGCGCCGTAGAGCAGCGTGAAAACCACCAGCGAGGTGATGACGGTGCCCGACGCGTGATCGGAGACGCCGTCCTGCACCATCAGCCGCAGATTCTGGTCGCCGGTCGGATTCGGGACGACCACCCAGGGCTGACGGCCCATCTCGGTGAAGACCCAGCCCGCGCTGTTGGCCAGGAACGGCGTCGGGATGGCGATCAGGCACAGCCACGAGTACCAGCGTTTATCGGTGATCCGCCCACCCCTCGTCAGCCACATGCCGACCAGCCACAGCAGGATCGCGCCCGCGGACAGCCCGATCATGGCGCGGAACGACCAGTAGGTGACGAACAGATTCGGCCGATAGTCGCCTGGCCCGAATTTCTCGACGTAGGCCTGCTGGAGATCCTGGACACCCTCGAGGGTGACGCCGCTGAATTTCCCTTCGGCGAGATAGGGCAGTACATACGGGACTTCGATGACGTGGGTGACGCTGTCGCAGTTGTTGTGCGTGCCCACCGTCAGTACGGAGAAATCCGGATTGGTCGCGGTGTGGCACAACGATTCCGCCGACGCCATCTTCATCGGCTGCTGTTCGAACATCAGCTTGCCCTGGATATCGCCGGTGAAGAACAGCGCGACACCCGACACCACGATCACCCACATACCGACGCGCCCGCCCGAACGCCACATCGTGCGCGCCTCGGCGATACGCGTCCCGTCGCCGCTGCGCGCGTTGCGCACCATCCACCAACCGGCGATGCCCGCCACGAAGGTGCCCGCGGTGAGGAACGCTCCCGCGACGACGTGGGGGAACGCCGCGAGGGTGGTGTTGTTGGTGAGAACTTCCCAGATGCTGGTGAGTTCGGCGCGTCCGCGTTCCGGGTTGTACCGCGCGCCGACCGGATGCTGCATGAACGAGTTGGCGGCGACGATGAAATAGGCCGAGGCGTTGACGCCGATCGCGACCATCCAGATGGCCGCCAGGTGCAGCAGTTTCGGCAGCCGGGTCCACCCGAATATCCACAGGCCGAGGAAGGTCGATTCGAGGAAGAAGGCGACGAGGGCCTCCAGCGCCAGCGGTGCGCCGAAGACGTCGCCGACGAAGCGGGAGTATTCGCTCCAGTTCATCCCGAACTGGAATTCCTGCACGATGCCCGTCGCGACGCCGAGGGCGAAATTGATCAGGAAGAGTTTGCCGAAGAATTTGGTCAGCCGGTACCAGTAATCATTGCCGGTGACGACCCACGCGGTCTGCATGGCCGCGACCAACGGCGCGAGCCCGATGGTGAGGGGAACCAGGATGAAGTGATACACGGTGGTGATGCCGAATTGCCACCGCGAGAGGTCGAGGACGCTCATGCGCCTGCCTCGCTGTCACTCGGATCGAGCACAGGTGTCGGACGTGGGCACATTCGCTGATTGCGTTCGCTCATACGACCCTCCCGGCGATCTACGACATGACGTAGTAATCATAGGCCGGAGGAATGATGCCGCAACGTGGTTCAACTCACGACACGCCACCGATCGACCGTGTCGCCGCCCACACCGTGCGTAAGCCCCGTTCCAGGTGCCGAACCGGGGCTCGCCCGCACCTCGGGTTCACCAATCGCCGATGGCGCCCGCGCGCTCGACCGACCTGTCCACCAGTTCGATGATCTCCTGCGCGTTGTCCGGCGCCATCATCCGCAGCCCGTCGAGCGAGTTGACCCGCGCCGCCAGGGTGATACTCGACAGCATCCAGATGCTGTCGCAGGTGAGCAGATCGGCGGTGAACAACTGGCTGTATTTGCATTCCCACCCCGCCCGCTCCGCTTCGATGTACAGCGCGCGCTGGGTGACGCCCGGCAGCACGCCGTTCTTGGCGGGCGGGGTGATCAGGGTCTTGTCCCGCGCGATCACCACCGTCGAACGCGGACCTTCGAGCACCCGGTTCTCGGTGCTGGTGAAGATCACGTCGTCGGCGCCCATGCGGTGCGCGAAACGCAGCGCGGCCATATTCGTCGCGTAGGACAGGGTTTTCGCGCCGAGCAACTGCCACGGCGCGGCCTGGGCGAGATCGATCGAGATGCCGCGCGACAGGCTGACGACCTTGACCCCATCGGTCCTGGCCTGCTCCACCCGTTCCGGTACCGGAAGGACGAGCACGTAGGAGGTGGGGACGGGCACCGCCGCGGCGAGATCCCCGGAGGTGACGCTGGAGCGCCCGCCGAAGAATTCGGTGTCACGACCGCGCGTGAGCACCAGTCGCATCATGCCCTCGCGATCGGAGCCCCACTCCTTGGCCGCGATCTCCACCGCCTCGCGCCAACGGCCGAGTTCGGGTTCGGGTAGGTCCAGCGCCTGGACCGAACGGCGCAGTCTTCCGAGGTGGAATTCGATCGCGCAGGCCGACCCGCCGCGCACCAGCACTGTCTCGAAAACGCCATCGCCGCGCAGCACCCCGATGTCGTCGGCAAACAGTAACGGCGCGTCCGCATCTCGGACCACGCCGTCGAGTGTTACAAGAACCCGATCTACCATGCGATGAGCGTAGGCCAGTGAGGCTCCCCACGTCTTCAAGCGGGACGCAGTCATCCGGTTATTCGCCCGGCGCGCGGCGTTTCGATCCCCAGATGTCCCTGGCGTCACCCTGATCACACGAAATCCACGGGCGGCGTGGCTGATACGCGCCGAGCGTCACGGGGACCACGCGACACTCGCGATATCCCGAATACCTCGGTGAGCTGCCGCCGTGTCGTTTGCTCACCGGATGCGGGAGGGTCTTCTCAGCGGACCGATCCGCGGACGCCTACAGTGGTTGATGTGTCGGTGGATGTCGTGCCCAGCCCCATCCTTTCCGTCTCGGGCGCTGTCCCGGGTACGCCCGGTTCGCCCGATGCCGCGGTCGCGTGGCATTACGGTGATCCGTTCGGGGAGCAGAAGGCCGCCGCCGAGCGGGTCGCGATCGTGGACCGGTCGCATCGCTTCGTCCTGAACATCACCGGCGCCGAACGGCTCAGCTGGTTGCACACCATCACCAGCCAGCACGTCGCGAATCTCGCCGACCGGCAGTCCGCGGAGAATCTCGATCTCGATCTCAACGGCCGGGTACTGCACCATTTCGTACTCACCGATCTCGACGCGACGGTGTGGATCGACACCGAGGCCGACCGCGGCCCCGAACTGCTGTCCTTCCTGAGCAAGATGGTCTTCTGGGCCGACGCGAAACCGGCCGAGGCGAGCGGTTACGCGGTGCTGAGCCTGCTCGGCCCCCGGGTGACGGCGCTGACCGAAACGCTCGGCCTGGACGAACTGCCCGGCGTCTACGAGGCCGTGCCGCTCGAGGGCGGCGGCTTCCTGCGCCGGATGCCGTGGCCGAGCGCCGACTCCTTCGATCTGATCGTCCCGCGCGAACGGCTCGCTGCCTGGTGGTCGCGGCTGACCGACGCGGGCGCCGAACCTGCGGGCATGTGGGCCTTCGAGGCGCTGCGCGTCGCGGCCGTTCGGCCCAGGATCGGCCTCGACACCGACGAACGCACCATTCCGCACGAGGCGCGCTGGATCGGCGGCGTCACCGAATTCGGCGCGGTCCACTTGGACAAGGGCTGTTATCGAGGCCAGGAGACGGTGGCCCGGGTGCACAACCTCGGCAAACCACCGCGCAACCTCGTACTCCTGCACCTGGACGGTTCGGCGGACGAGCGCCCGGCCGTCGGCGACGACGTCACCGCGGGCGGCAGGACCATCGGCCGGGTCGGCACCGTCATCGACCACTACGAATTCGGTCCGATCGCCTTGGCCCTGGTCAAGCGGAGCATTCCCGCCGACACCCCGCTCACGGCGGGTTCGGCGGCCGCGGCCATCGATCCGGATTCGGTACCCGACGACGACGCCCCGCAGGCGGGCAGACTCGCCATCGACCGGCTACGTGGGCGATGAACCCCCCGGTGCGCCGCGACAGTGGCGCTGAGGGGGCCCGGCGTCCCCTTCAGCGATCGTGTGACGAGAGGGTCCGGGCCGATGTCCGATGAAATCCCCCGCGTGCTGGCGGTGTGCACCGTGCACGCCGAACTCGAGATGCCGACCAGGATCGGCCGGACCGCGATCGACAAACGCCCGCGACCGGGCCGGGTCGAGGTGCGCGCGCTCGGGCTCGAAGGCGATCACGTCTGCGACACCGAACATCACGGCGGCCCGAACCAGGCGGTGTACGCCTACGCCGAACAGGACGCGCGACGCTGGGGCGAGGAACTCGGACGTGAACTGCCCGCGGGCTGGTTCGGCGAGAACCTGCGCATCGACGGGCTCGCGGTCAGCGACGCGGTACTCGGCGCGCGCTGGGCGATCGGCGAAACCCTGCTCGAGGTCAGCGCGCCGCGCGTTCCGTGCGCCACCTTCGGGCACTGGTCCGGCGAGGAGCACTGGGTCAAACGGTTCACCCTGCGCAGCGACACCGGGGCCTACCTCCGGGTTTTGCGCAAGGGGACGATCGGCGCCGACGATCCGGTGGTCGTCGTCCACACCCCGCGACACGGCATCACCGTCCGCGACCTGTTCAACGGCACGGATATGGACCTGCTCGCCACCCTGTCCGCCGAGGAGCCGACGATCTCCGACGACGTGCGGATGCAGATCGAACGCCACGCCCGCCGGCACGCGAACGCCGAACGCGCGCGGGCTCAGCGCGCCGAGCGGGAGCACGCCGGGCACGCGACGACGGGAGCGAGCTGATGGGCGTCGAACTCGTCGAGGTGGTCCGCTCCGGATTCCGGGAATGCGTGCACAGCGGTTCGGTGATCGTCCTCGACACCGAGGGCGAGCCGACGCACGCGCTCGGCGAGGTGCACGTGCCGATCTTCCCCCGCTCGACCAATAAACCGATGCAGGCGGTCGCGCTGTTGCGCAACGGTTTCGACCCGGTCGACGACGCGGAACTGGCGATCGCGACGGCCTCGCATTTCGGCGAGACCGACCACATCGACCTGGTGCGGCGACTGCTCGACCGGTACGGATTCGACGAGTCGGCCCTGGAATGCCCGCCCGACTATCCGTTCGAGGAGCGGGCCCGCGCCGAGGCCATGGCCGGACCACCGCGACCGATTTTCATGAACTGCTCGGGCAAACACGCCGCCATGCTCGCCACCTGCGCGATCAACGGCTGGCCCACCACCGGCTACCTCGAAGACAAACATCCGCTCCAGCAGGCGGTGATCGACACCGTCGTCGACCTGACCGGCGAACCCGAGACCGATCTCGGCATCGACGGGTGCGGGCTTCCGATCATCCCGGTATCCCTGGTGAACCTGGCCCGGGCCTTCGCCGCGATGGCCACCGCCGACCCCGGATCGCCGCAACGGCGCGTCGCCGAGGCGATCCGGGCGAATCCCCGAGTGATTTCGGGCACCAACGGACCGGATTTGCTGGCCATGCGCGCGACGCCGGAACTGTTCTGCAAGATCGGCGCGGACGGCGTGCACGCGGGCGCGCTCCCGGACGGAAGGGCCTTCGCGTACAAGATCGATGACGGTCACGATCGGGCCCGAATGCCCCTGACGCTGGCGATTCTGCATCGGATGGGAATCGAGTGGACCGATGAGCACGCCGTTCTGGCGGCCACCGCGGTACTCGGCGGCGGGGCGAGAGTCGGGGTGATCCGGGCCATTCCCGGCGTCATCGAGTAGCGCGCGCAACGGCGACAACCTGGCAAACGACGGCCGATCCGGAGTTCTTCGCCCACTCCTGGAAGCGCGACCGCCTGACACACGCTAAAGTGTCTGTCAGGAAGAGTATTAATTCGAACGGGGCCGCCAACAAACCCCAGGCCGCCCCGCAGTGACGCGAGGGGGTCAGCCATGGGCCGTGGCCGGGCTAAGGCAAAGCAGACCAAGGTCGCACGCGAGCTGAAGTACAGCTCTGCGCCGACCGACTTCCAGAGCCTTCAGCGCGAGCTTTCGGGTAGCCCTACCTCCCCGTTGAGTGGTGGTCGGGTCCTGTCCGATGAGCACGATGCTGACGCGTCCTCCTCCCGTTGGGAAGAGGACGACGATCACGACGACTGGCGCCGCTGACTCGGATTCACGTCTGAAGGGGGAGGCCGGCGGGCCTCCCCCTTCAGACGTTGACACCGTTCAGGCGGACGATCGTCGATAGGCTTGCTGTAACGACATCGGTGTCCCGCACAATGCGGGACGCGGATGCCGATATTGCCGTCTCCATATGGGGGACAACGGATTCTGGCCGGTCCGAGCAACGTAGAGAACCCCGTGGGTAGCACCCACGGGGTTCTTTCGCGCTCTGTGTGCCCCGCCGCGCGGGCGGGGACTCCGCTCAGAAGCGGGGGTGCTCACCCACCAGGACCGCGCGCGCGGCGTCGGCTACCTTGGCCTTCTTGACCGAGCCGAGGGTCCAGCATTCGATATGCCGCGCGGTCAGTACCGCGAGGGCGCGATCCACGTCCTCGGGTGCGACGACGGCGACCATGCCGACGCCCATGTTGAAGGTCTTCTCCATCTCGCTGCGGTCCACCCGGCCGCGCTGGGCGATCAACTTGAAGACCGGAGCCGGATTCCAGGTGCCGCGATCCAGTTCGGCGAACAGACCCACGGGCAGGACCCGGCTCAGGTTCGCGGCCAGGCCGCCGCCGGTGACGTGGGAGAAGGTGCGCACATCGGTCTCGGCGATCAGCGCCAGGCAGTCCTTGGCGTAGATCCGCGTCGGCTCGAGCAGTTCCTCACCGAGGGTGCGGCCGAATTCCTCGACGTGCCCGGTCAGCGACATCCGGTCGATGTCGAGCAGTACCTTGCGCGCCAGGCTGTAGCCGTTGGAGTGCAGACCCGAGGACCCCATGGCGATGACGACGTCGCCGGGGCGCACGCGGTCCGGGCCGAGGACCGAATCGGCCTCGACCACGCCGACGCCGGTCGCGGACAGGTCGTAGTCGTCGGGGTCCATCAGGCCGGGATGTTCGGCGGTCTCGCCGCCGAGCAGAGCGCAACCGGCCTTGACACAACCCTCGGCGATGCCCGAGACCAGTTCGGCGACCTTCTCCGGAACGACCTTGCCGATCGCGATGTAGTCCTGGAGGAACAGCGGTTCGGCGCCGCAGACGACCAGATCGTCGACGACCATGGCGACCAGATCGAGCCCGACCGTGTCGTGCTTGTCCATCGCCTGCGCGACGGCGATCTTGGTACCGACACCGTCGGTGGAGGCGGCGAGCAGCGGCTCGCGGTAACCGCCCTTGAGGGCGAACAATCCGGCGAATCCGCCAAGCCCGCCCTGCACCTCGGGACGGGTGGCCTTCTTCGCCAATGGTCCGAACAACTCGACTGCGCGGTCACCGGCCTCGATGTCCACGCCTGCCGCGGCGTAGGAGGCGCCGCTTGGTGTCTGTTCAGTCATTTTCGGGGAAAGCTCCAAACCGAATCGGCGGATAGATGCCTGCTCACGCTACCGGAGCCGGATAACGACTCCCCCGCCTCCCCGCGAGCGAGGATCCTGCGTGAGAGCCGCGCCACGGTGCGCGCGACCAGGAAATCATTGTGCCAGTCCGGCACCGAACCATGGGCCGGTCCGGCCACCCGGGCCGGTTCCGAGTTGCCCCCGTTCAGGGGCGGTTCGGTGCGGGGACAGCTCGACTCAGGGGCGGCTCAGCGCACTCGCGTTCGCGTTCTCGCTCAGCAGCATGGCTTCGGACTGCCCGG
Source organism: Nocardia sp. NBC_01377 (assembly GCF_045040005.1). NCBI lineage: Bacteria > Bacillati > Actinomycetota > Actinomycetes > Mycobacteriales > Nocardiaceae > Nocardia > Nocardia sp. NBC_01377. The sequence goes on along the minus strand of NZ_CP109566.1, from coordinate 8,173,923 downwards.
TGAGCACACCTTCGAGCACATTCTTTCCGATGGCGGCCTCGGCGGGCAGCGCGATCGGGTAGTCACCGTCGAAACACGCGCAGCACAGGCGCGAGCGCGGCTGTTCGGTCGCGGCGATCATGCCCTCGGTGGAGATGTAGCCGAGGGTGTCGGCGCCGATGGAGCGACGGACACCTTCGATCATGTCGTCGTAGCTGTCGTGCGTGCCCGCGCCGTTGGCGATCAGCTCCGCCCGCGAGGCGAAGTCGATGCCGTAGAAACACGGCCACTTGACCGGCGGTGAGGCGATGCGCACGTGGATCTCCAGCGCCCCCGATTCCCGCAGCATCCTGATGAGCGCGCGCTGGGTGTTGCCGCGAACGATGGAATCGTCGACGACGATGAGACGCTTGCCTCGGATCACCTCGCGCAGCGGATTGAGCTTGAGCCGGATACCGAGCTGACGGATGGTCTGACTCGGCTGGATGAAGGTGCGCCCGACGTAGGCGTTCTTCATCAGCCCCTGCCCGTACGGCACACCGGAACCCTGCGCGTAACCGACCGCGGCCGGGGTGCCGGATTCCGGAACCGGGATCACCAGATCGGCTTCCACCGGATGTTCCTTGGCGAGGCGGCGGCCGATCTCCACGCGGGTGGAATGCACCGAACGGCCCGCGATTGTGGTGTCGGGCCTGGCCAGGTAGACGTATTCGAAGACGCAGCCCTTGGGTTCGGGATTGGCGAAACGCATGGATCGCACACCCTCGGCGTCGATCGCCAGGAGTTCGCCCGGCTCGATCTCACGGACGAAGGCGGCGCCGACGATATCGAGGGCGGCGGTCTCGCTGGCAACGACCCAGCCACGGTCCAGGCGGCCCAGACACAGCGGTCGCACACCGTGCGGATCGCGCGCGGCGTAGAGGGTGTGCTCGTCCATGAAGGTCAGGCAGAAGGCGCCCTTCAGCGTCGGCAACAGTTCCATGGCGGCCTGCTCGATGCTGGAATCGGCCGCGGCGTGCGCGAGCAGCGCCGTCACCACATCGGAGTCGGAGGTGGCGGCTGCGGGCTGCGCACGGCCGCCCTTGACGGCCTGGCCGAGTCCGAGTTCCCGTGCGCGACCTGCCAATTCGGCGGTGTTCACGAGATTTCCGTTGTGGCCCAGCGCCAGTCCGGAACCGACGGCGGTGGTGCGGAAGATCGGCTGCGCGTTCTCCCAGGTCACCCCACCGGTGGTGGAGTAGCGGCAGTGGCCGACGGCGATATGACCCGGCATCGCGGCCAGCGTCTGCTCATCGAAGACCTGGCTGACCAGGCCCAAATCCTTGAAGACGAGAATCTGCGAACCGTCGGAGACAGCGATCCCCGCCGCCTCCTGTCCGCGGTGTTGCAGCGCGTAGAGGCCGTAGTAGGTGAGCTTGGCCACATCCTCGCTGGGCGCCCACACTCCGAAGACGCCACACTCCTCGCGTGGCTCGTTCTCATCGATATCCACCGGCGAGGAATTCACAGGCGTAGCGGAAATCGGAGGGGTTGAGGTTGGACACTCGCTGTCGACCGGCATGTCGGCGTTGGTCACCGTTTGCTCCCTGTTCGGGCGGGCTGGGGGCAATTGTCATTCTACGGGTGAAAGTGAATCGGCGATGACCGCCGTCTACTTCGGGTAGCAATCGACCGGCGACGCTGCCCCGATACCGACCTCTCGACTGTTACCGTCCGAGACCGTGACTACTACCGGGTGTGGCAGCACTACGGGGGGCGCGGCGACGCGATCGGGGCCGCGGTTCTGGCTCCGGATGACCCTTGCTCCGGTGATAGTTCTCACCCTGCTGACGACGCTGCTCGGCACCATGTACCTGGCCTACGTCGTCGACCCGGAAGAGAATCTGCACGATTTCCCCATCGCGCTGGTGAACCAGGACGTCGGCGATACCCTCGGCGCCCCGGGCCAGGAACAGCGCGTCGATCTCGGCAAACAGGTGGCCGACGGAATCGAGCGGTCCGTCCCGAAGGACGAGATCGACCTGCGTGTGCTCGGCATCAGCGAAGCCGAACGGCAGATGCAGTCCGGCAAGGTGTACGGCGCGATCATCATCCCGAGCGATTTCTCCAAGCGGCTCGGCATCCTCGGCGTCGCCAGCGTGGTGCCAGGTGATATCGAGCGCCCGATCATCACGTTGCAGACCAATCCGCGTACCGGCGCCTTCGCCACCTCGATCGTCGGCCGGATCGGGGCGCAGGTGTTCCCCCGGGTGAACGACGAGGTCGGCAAACAGTTGACCGATCAGGTCAGGGCCCAGCTGCGAGCCCAGCCCGGTGGCTCGACCACGGAACCGACCGGTGCGACCGTGCTGACGTTGCAGAGCCCGATACAACTCGTGGTCGAGGAGTACCGGCCGCTGCCGAGCGGCACCGGCGAGGGCCTGACGGCCTTCTTCTACGCGCTGTTACTGCTCCTGGTCGGCGTGATCGGTTCGATGACCATCCACACCATGGTCGACGCCGCGCTCGGCTTCGTGCCGACCGAATACGGCCCGTGGTTCGTGCACTATCCGCCGACGCCGATCTCCCGGTTCACCACCCTGCTCGTCAAGTGGGGTGTGCTCGTCGTGGTGGCGAATATCGTCTCGGGGATCTTCATGCTCATCGCGCATCTGCTCGGCATGCCGATCGAGAATCCGCTCGCGCTGTTCCTCTACGGGGCGTTCGCCATCATCGCGGTCGGGATCACCGGATTGTCGATCCTCGCCGCGATCGGGTCGGCGGGCCTGCTGGTGAACCTGATCCTGTTCGTCATCCTCGGCCTGCCCTCTTCCGGCGGCACCGTCCCGATCGAGGCGACCCCGAAGTATTTCGGCTGGTTGTCCAATTTCGAACCGATGCACCAGGTGTTCCTCGGCATCCGCGCCATCTTCTATTTCGGCGCCGATTTCGAGGCCGGACTCGGCCGCGCGGTGACGATGACCGGACTCGGCCTCGCCGTCGGTCTGGTACTCGGCGCGACGATCTCACGTTACTACGATTCCAAGGGCCTACAGCGCGGTTCCACCGTGCACGCCTGACCCGCGTATCAGGATCGGCCCGGCCGGTCCGGAACCCAGGAGTGAGTTGTGAATTCGTGGATCGAACGCGCGCGGCAACTATCGGACGAGGTGCTCATGGCGAGGGACGAGGCGGACCCGCACGCGCTGATCAGCGTGCTGGTCCCCGCGCAGGAGAGTTCCGCGCTCTCCGCGACACCGATGATCCTGTCCGCGGTCGACGCGAGCCGGACCGCGCCTTCCGGGCCTTCCGGGCCTTCCGGGCCTTCCCGGCATTCCCGCCGTGCGCGCTCCGACCATCCTTGAGATCACGCTGCGCTGAAGGGTTCGCACGCTGCGCTTCGCTCCGTACCGTGGCGTGGCGTGGCGGCGGCGGTGAAGAGGTGACGGCGATGGTCGACAGCAGCGCGGGGGCGATACTTCGGACGGTGCTCGAATCGGGGCAGGTGCCGCGCAGTGTGATCGCGACGCGCGCGGGACTCTCCCCCGCGACGGTCACCTGGCAGACGCGCGCGCTGGTGGAGGCGGGTCTGCTCACCGAACTGCCCGAGACGACCCGCAGCCAGGGAATCGGCAGGCCGTATTCACCGCTCGCGCTCGACGCGGGCAATGTGGTGCTCGCGGTGCATATCGCCGCGGCCAGAACCACCGTCGCGGTGGTCGACATCACGGGCGAACTGCGGTCCACCGTCAAGGTGCCGCACCGGACCAGCGCGCCCTACGACATCCTCGACGACGCCGCCGCCGAGATCGCCCGCGTGCGCGCCGAGACCGACGGGCGGGTGCTCGGCCTCGGTGTGGCGATCGGCGGCCGGGTCGATCGGGGCGGCGGCGCGGTGATCGACCATTCGTCGCTGCGCTGGCACGACGTACCGGTACGCCGCTACCTGGCCGCCCGCACCGGTCTGCCGACCGAATTGGACAGCCACACCAGGGCGTTGATGCGCGCCGAGCAGTTGTACGGGCGATTGCGCGGCACCGAGAGTTCGGTGGTGCTGTTCGTCGGCAATGTCGTGGACACGGCGTTCGCGGTCGGCGGGCAGGTGCATTACGGACCGAATTCGGCGGCCGGATCCATCACCCGCATACTCGGCATCGACGGCACGCGCCCCCGCGAGAGCGGCGAGACCGCGACGGTCGAGCGCTACTCCGATCACGGTCTGCTCCGGCGCGCGCTCGCGTGTCTGCCCGCCGCCGAAACCGCCGCCGCCGAGACCATTCCGGACCTCATCGAGGCCGCACGCCGCCCCGGCGTCGCACGCGATCTCTTCCTGGAGCGGGCCGCCGCGATGGGCCGGGTCGCCGCGACGCTGATCGACTTGCTCGACCCCGAGGCGGTCGTGATCGTGGACCGCGGTTACGGCCGGGTCGACGGCGTCGAGGCGACCTATCTGCGCACGGTCGGCGAGTATTCGGCGCTGTGTCCTGATCCGGCAGGCGTAGTCGGCTGCTCGTCGTTCATGGGCCGGGTGCTGGAGATGGCGGGAGCCGCCGTTGCGTTGCACGGCGTCTTCCGGACGCCGCTGTCGGTCCACGAGCGGAAGGCCGTTTGATTCAGGGTTATTTTAATACGAACGAATATTGACCGGCATCGTGCGCTCCGGGACAGTTCTTCTATGGCGGAAATGCACGTATCGGGCGGCCGTATCGAATTCTCGGGTCATTGTCGTCGGTAAGCCGGACCACACCGACACGGCGCGCGGCGAAGTATGGGCGTGGGAACATCCGGAGGAATGGATTCAGGCCTATTACGTGCGCGATCAGCAGGTGAGCGCCGACGACGGCCGTCGCATTCGCGAGACAACGGACCGCCCCTATTTCCCGGACGACTGGAACGCCGCCATCACCTGGGAACAGGGAACAGTCGACCTGGTGACCGAATCCGGATATTTCGAAAATTCCTTCGACGCCGATGAATCGTTCGACCGACGCTTCGAGAAAGTCGCCGCCGAATCGGTGACCGCTCCGTATCGGACCCAGGAGGCGCAATGACCATCACCCTGACCCGCCCCGCCGTCACCGACGGCTTCGTCGAACGCCGACCGCTGCGCAGACTCGGACTGCGTGAACCGGTGCCGTTCGCCCGTCTGCTCGGCGTCGCGGTGATCCTCGGCGCCTGGGTGGCAGGCACGCATTTCGGCCTGATCGATGAACGTAAACTGTCCGCACCGTGGGATGTCGTCGCCACCGGCTGGGATCTGCTGGTCAACGGCGCGCTGCTGGAGAATATCGCCGCCTCGCCGCAACGGGCGGGCATCGGCCTCGGCATCGGTATCGCCGTCGGCACCGGACTCGCGCTCGTCGCCGGACTCTCACGGACGGGCGAGGCCCTCGTCGACGGACCGGTCCAGGTCAAACGCGCCATTCCGACCCTCGGCCTGATTCCGCTGATGATCCTGTGGCTCGGCATCGGCGAATCGTTCAAGATCGTGCTCATCACCCTGGGCGTCATCGTGACGATGTACATCCAGACCCACGCCTCGCTCACCACCATCGACCAGCGTTTCGCTGGAACTGTCCGAGGTGCAGGGAGTGTCGCGCGGCACCTTCGTACGACGTGTCGTCATCCCCGGATCACTGCCCGGATTCTTTCTCGGACTTCGCCTTTCGGTGACCGGGGCATGGCTGGCGCTGATCGTGGTCGAATCGGTGAACGCCATCGACGGCCTCGGCAAGATGATGAGCAACGCCCAGAACTACGGGCAGGCCGATGTCATCCTGGTCGGCCTGGCCGTCTACGGCACCTTCGGATTGCTGTCGGACGCGGGGATCCGCCTGCTCGAGCGGGAGGTGCTGTCGTGGCGACGGACCATCGCGGGGTGAGCGCGGAGCCCGGGTTCGGCGTGCGGGTGCGGAACCTGAACCGTGGCTTCGGCGACCGCACCGTACTCGAGGACCTGACCTTGCAGATCCCGGCCGGACAGTTCGTCGCCCTGCTCGGACGCAGCGGTTCCGGTAAGAGCACGCTGCTGCGCGTGCTGGCCGGACTCGACTACGACGTGCAGGGTTCCGGACAGCTGAGCGTTCCGGCGAAAACCGCCGTGGTGTTCCAGGATTCGCTTCTGCTGCCCTGGCAGCGCGTGCTGGCGAACGTGCTCTACGGTCAGCCGCGCTCCCAGCGCGCAGCCGCGGTGCGCACACTCACCGAAGTGGGGCTCGCCGGACGAGAACGGGCGTGGCCCAACGAACTCTCCGGCGGTGAGCAACAACGGGTCTCGCTGGCCCGCGCACTGGTCGGCGAACCGGATCTGCTGCTCGCCGACGAACCCTTCGGCGCGCTGGACGCCCTCACCCGCATCAAGATGCACGAACTGCTGCGCGAACTCGTCCGGCGGCACACGCCGACGGTGTTGCTGGTCACCCACGACGTCGACGAGGCGATCACCCTGGCCGAACGGGTGCTCGTGCTGGACGAGGGCCGCATCTCGGTCGACCTCCCGGTCGACCTGTCCGGCAGACGCGATCCGAGCCTGCCGGAATTCCAGCGCATTCGCCGCACACTGCTCACTTCGCTGGGCGTCGCCCCGGCAGCCGCGTGAAAGGAACCGAAATATGTCCCGCCAGAACGGCAGACAACTCCACCTCAACGCCTTCCTGATGTCGGTGGGCCATCACGAGGCGGCCTGGCGGTTGCCGGAGAGCGACCCGCACGCCCACGTCGATATCGACTACTTCGTCGAATTGGCGCGCACCGCCGAACGCGGCAAACTCGATTCGATCTTCTTCGCCGACTCCCCGGTGCTGATGGGCGATCCGGGTCGCAGGCCGGCGGGCAAATTGGAGCCGACGGTCATCCTGACCGCGGTCGCCGTGCAGACCAGCCGCATCGGGCTGATCGCCACCGCCTCCACCAGCTACAACGATCCCTACAACCTCGCGCGCCGATTCGCCTCGGTGGACTGGGTGAGCAAGGGCCGCGCGGGCTGGAATATCGTCACCACCGCCGGAGCGGACGCGGCACGTAATTTCGGACTCGACGACACCCCCGATCATCGGCTGCGCTACGAGAAGGCCGCCGAATTCGTCGACGTCTCCACGAAACTGTGGGACAGCTGGTCCGACGACGCGGTCATCGGCGACAAGGCACTGGGTATCCACGCCGACGCGGAGAAGGTCCGCAAGATCGATCACCACGGCGAATTCTTCAAGATCGACGGTCCGCTGAACGTGCCGCGCTCGCCCCAGGGCTATCCGCTGCTGGTCCAGGCGGGTTCCTCGGAGGACGGCAAGGATTTCGCCGCCCGCTACGCCGAGGCGGTGTTCACCGCTCAGCAGACGCTGGAGGACGCCCTGGCCTTCTACACCGACCTGAAGGAGCGCACCCGCGCGGTCGGCAGGGATCCAGACAGCGTCAAGATCCTGCCGGGTATCGTGCCTGTCATAGGTGATACCGAGCAGGAGGCCCGCGCGTTGGATGCTGAACTGGCGCGGCTGATCTCACCGGAATACGCGCACCGCCAGCTGGCCGAACGCTTCGACCTCCCGCTGGAGGCACTCGACCTGGACAGCGAACTGCCCGCCGACCTGCCCTCCGAGGACGAGATCGAAGGCGCCAAGAGCCGCTTCACCTTGATCGTGAACCTGGCCAGGCGCGAACGGCTGACGGTGCGTCAGCTGATCGCGCGACTGGGCGGCGGACGCGGGCACCGCACCTTCGCGGGCACCCCGGTCCAGGTCGCCGACACCATCGAGGACTGGTTCGCGCGCGGCGCGGCCGACGGATTCAACATCATGCCCGCGGTACTGCCCTCGGGCCTGGAGCGTTTCGTCGACCAGGTGGTGCCGATCCTCCAGGAGCGCGGCCTGTTCCGCACCGAATACACCGAGACCACCCTGCGCGGCCACTACGGCCTGGCACGGCCGGTCAACCAGTTCGACGCGGCGGGCACGCTCGTGACCGCCCGATGAGCACCGGAACCGACACGTCGACCGACACCGGTTGGCTGCGCTACCTCGCCCGCCGCTGCCTGGCGCATCCGCGCCTGGTGGCGGTGGCGGTGGCCGGTGCGCTCGGCGCGGCGCTGCTCACCGCTTCGCTGCCGCTCATCGTCCGCCACGTGGTCGACACCTTGACCACCACCGCGGCCTCGGTCCTGCCATGGTCGCTACTGCTGCTCTGTATCGGGCTGGTGCGCTTCGGCGCATCGTTCCTCCGCCGCGTGAGCTCCTCGCAGCTCTCGCTCGGGGTCCAGCACGACCTGCGCCGCGACGTGTTCGCGGCGTTGCTGCGTCTGGACGGACGCGCGCAGGCCGAACTGCGGACCGGACAGGTGGTCAGTCGCGCCATCACCGACGTGACGCTGATCCAGATGTTCCTGCAACTGATTCCGATCGTCTTCGGCAATGTCGCGCTGCTCATCGCGGCGCTCGTGCTGATGGCGGTGATGTCACCGCCGCTCACCGTGATCGCCCTGCTCGTCGTCCCGGCGCTGTGGATCATCACCAGACGCAGTCAGCGCGAACTGTTCCCGGCCAACTGGGACACCCAGGCCGAGGCCGCCGAAGTCGCCATGCGCGTCGAAGCCGCCGTCGCGGGCGTGCGCGTGGTGAAGGGATTCGGCCAGGAACAGCACGAACTCGCCGGCCTCACCGCCGCGGCGCGCGACCTGTACCGATCCAGGATGCGCGTCACCCGGATCACCAGCCGATTCACCCCGGCCATGCAGACCGTGCCCGCCATCGGGCAGGCCCTGATCCTGGTCGCGGGCGGGCTGCTCGCGCTGAACCAGTCGGTCTCGCTCGGCACCTTCCTCGCCTTCATGACCTACCTCGGCACCTTCGTCAGCCCGATTCGGCAGTTCTCCATGCTGCTCAGCGTGAGCCAGCAGGGCCGTGCCTCGCTGGATCGGGTACGCGAGGTGATCGAGGCCCCGTTGCCGCCACTGGAGCCGCAGGCCGCGACCGCGCCGAACACCGCGCCGCCCGCGATCGAATTCCGTGGCGTGCGGTTCGCTTTCGGCACCACGACCGTCCTGGACGGGCTCGACCTGTCGATCGAATCCGGCAGCACCGTCGCGCTCGCGGGCGGGGCGGGCAGCGGAAAAACCACCCTGGTGCACCTGGTGCCGCGACTGTTCACACCGGACGAGGGCACCGTCCTGTTCGACGGCGTCGACATCGAGCAACTGCCGGATGTGCGCTCCCGAGTCGCCATGGTGTTCGAGGACACCCATCTGATGGCCGACAGCGTGCGCGCCAATGTCGCCTACGGTGATCCCGACGCCGACGACGAGCGTGTCTGGCACGCCCTGTATCTCGCCGCCGCCGACGAATTCGTCCGCAAACTGCCCGAGAGTCTCGACACCAGGATCGGCGAACGCGGCCAGCGGCTGTCCGGCGGACAACGTCAGCGCATCGCCCTCGCGCGCGCGCTGCTCACCGACGCGCCCGTACTCGTCCTCGATGACGCCACCTCGGCCATCGACGCCAGGGTCGAGGAACAGATCTTCGCCAGGATCGCCGCCGAGGTACGCCGCCGGACCACGATCGTCGTCGCGCACCGCATCTCGACGCTGGCCCTGGCCGACCGGGTCGCGGTACTCGACGCCGGACGCATCGCCGAATCCGGCACCCTCGAACAACTGCGCGGCTCCGGCGAGCTCTTCCACGCGCTGTTCACCCCGCCCGAGGTGACCGGAATCGGCGTCGACCACGGCACCGACACCCGACAGCCGACCGCCGTGCTGTGGGTGGAGCCCACCCAGTCCGACGACGATTCGGCCACCCGCGCGCTCGAACAGGCGGCCACGGCCTTCGCCCAGCGCGCCGCGGGCGCGCCGGCCGGAATCGGCAGGGCGGGCGCGGGCGGCGGCATGATGGCCGCCGCGCCGCCGAGCGGCGACGTGCAGGCGCAGATCGACCGACTGCCACCGCTGCGCGGCGAACCCGACGTCCCCGAATCCTTCTCCCACACACCCGATCCCCAGTTCTCGCTGGCCAGACTGCTTCGCCCGTTCCGCTGGCCGCTGCTGGCCGGGCTCGGACTCGTCGCGCTGGACGCGGTGGCGCAGATCCTGATCCCGTTCCTGGTCCGTTACGGCATCGACCACGGTGTCCTGGTCGGGGCCAGGAACGTGTTGATCACGGCCGCCGCGCTGGCCCTGCTCGTCACGGCGGTGGACTGGCTGCTCACCATCGCCCAGGTGCGCGTCGCGGGCCGCGCGGGTGAACGCCTGCTGTTCGGATTGCGCGTCAAAACCTTCGCCCACCTGCAACGACTCGGCCTGCGCTATTACGAGCGCGAACTCGGCGGCCGGATCATGACCAGGATGACGACCGACGTCGACGGACTGTCCGCCTTCCTGCAAACCGGCCTGGCGACGGCGCTCACCAGCAGTCTCACCATCGGCGGTGTCGTCGTCGCGCTGCTGGTCGTCGACGCGGGCCTCGCCCCCGTGGTGCTCGCGCTGCTGCCGCTGCTCGCGGTGGCGACGGTGCTGTTCCGTCGCGCCTCCATCCCCGCCTACAACCTGGCGCGCGAACGGGTCAGCGCGGTCAACGCCTATCTCCAGGAGAACGTCGACAACATCGAGGTCACCCAGGCCTACCGGCGCGAGGCGCGCAACCAGACCGAATTCGAGGAACGTTCCTGGGCCTATCGCACCGCCCGGCTGCGCAGTCAGGTGCTGATGGCGGTGTTCTTCCCGCTCATCGAACTGATGTCGGTCTGCGCCACCGCCGCGGTGCTCGCCGTCGGCGTGCACCAGGTCCGCGACGAGGTGATCACCGTGGGCACCCTGATCGCCTTCCTGCTCTACATCGACCTGCTGTTCGCGCCGATCCAGCAGCTGTCGCAGGTCTTCGACAGCTACCAGCAGGCCGTGGTCGGCGTCGACCGGCTCGGCGAACTGTTCCGCACCGTGGAGACGACGCCCGACGAAGAGGCGGCGCTCACCGTCACCGAACTCGAGGGCGAGATCGAATTGCGCGGCGTCGGTTTCGCCTACGAGCCGGGTTCGGCCGAGGTGCTCACCGGCGTCGACCTGCACATCCCGGCCGGGCACACGGTCGCGCTCGTCGGCGAGACCGGCGCGGGCAAATCGACCCTCGTCAAACTGATCGCGCGTTTCTACGATCCCACCGCGGGCTCGGTGCTGGTGGACGGAATCGACCTGCGGCGCTACCGATTACGCGATTTCCGCAAGCGACTCGGCGTCGTCCCGCAGGAACCGTTCCTGTTCGGCGACACCGTGCGCACCGCCATCGCCTACGGCAAACCCGACGCCACACCGGCCGATATCGAATGGGCCGCACGAGCGGTCGGCGCGCACGAGATGATCGTGGCCCTCGAACACGGGTACTACCAGCCGATCGGCGAACACGGACGCAGCCTGTCGGCCGGTCAACGCCAACTGCTCGCACTCGCCCGCGCCCAACTCGTCGAACCCGACATCCTGATCCTGGACGAGGCGACCGCCTCCCTCGATCTGGCGACCGAGGCGAAGGTCCGCGCCGCCGTCGACGTGCTCACCGCGGGACGCACAACCATCGTCGTCGCCCACCGACTGGCCACCGCCGCCAACGCCGACCTCGTCGCCGTGGTCGGCGCGGGCGGATTGCTCCAGGTCGGCACCCACACCGCCCTCCTCGCCGAGGACGGCCCCTACCGGGATCTGTGGGCCGCCTACGTCGGGGACGAACCCGAACCTGCCTCGGCCGAACGTGAGGCGCAGAACGCGAGGTGAACGATTCGGGGCCGGTCGGCGGTGGTCGGCCCGAGTAACGGTACGGCGGTCGCGGGCGGGGTGTGGACGCACGCCACCGCCTCCGGCGGCTTACCGCATCGTGGACCGTGCGAACCACGATTGGGCAGACGAGCTACCGTGCTCCCCCTGTCGTAGGAGAGACCACGGGCAGCCACCGCGCGACCTCACCCGCCCGGCTTCCCGACGACGACACCACACCGTCACGCACGGCGTCATCGAATTCCAGCAACCCCGTGGCCAGCAACAACCAGGTCCTGGCATCGGTCTCCACCACATTCGGCGGCGTCCCCCTGGTGTGCCGAGGCCCTTCGATGCACTGCACCGCCACGAACGGCGGCACCCGCACCTCCACCGTGTGCCCCGGCGCGGTCGTCGCCAATGTCCGCGCCGTGGCCCGCACCGCGGCCCCCACCTCCGCCCGCCCCGGCGCCTCCACCGAATCCCCCAGCAACCACGCGCTCACCGCCCCCACCGCAGCCCGCAACTCGACCGGATCCACTCGTCGCACCACGAGTTCGACGATACCGAGCGGCCATCACTGCCGGTTCAACCGACGAGGTGGGGTCGGGTGGGTCGGGCAGCCGAGATCACGGACGCACTCGAAATCTGGCCGTGGCAGGCCGATCAACAGACAACTTGAGCACCATCACGTCGGGAGGTGACCAACGAAAATTCCCACGAATACCCGGCCATCTTCGACCGCGAAATGCACTCGATTGCGATCCCGCTGGAGTTTCGCATGCCATTCGCAAACGATCTCTCTGTCGCCGAACCGCACTCGACGTCTACGCATGGCCGCCGAATTCCTGTGAGTACCAGGACTTTCCGGTGAACAATTGACCCCGGCCACCGAACTCATGAGGCGCTGTCGCACAGCCGATTCGACATTCTCGCCCCATATACGGACCGCATGATCATCGAGACCCGCCAAGTTCGCAAGTAGCAGCGGCCAATTGTCAAGGATCGCACCGTCGAAACTATTGATCTGTCTCCAGACCTCCGGCGCGAAGACACAGTTCGGGAAGGGAAGATGACCGTATCGGTCGAGCCGGGTAACAGCGTCTGGTTCAGCATGGATCACTGCGCGCCAGAAGGCGGGCGCGTCGTCGGCGTCCACCAAGAAGTGGACGGTCCCCGCGAGCGAGTCACCTCGCAGTTTCACATCGCGCGCTCCACGTAGACCGCCCGCGGCCGTGGTGAGAGACCCCATCGGCAGTCCCTTCAACGTCTTGGCCAGGCACAGCGCGACACTCGGCGCCCAAGACAACACCTGATCATCGACAACGACTTCGAGCCCGGGAGGATCCTCACCGTAGGTTTCGACCTTGTCCAGCCTGCCAAAGAGCTCGGCCCGCAAGTCTCGATCGAAATCACGACTGGTGAGCAACTCGTCCAATCGTCGCCCGTCTATCGATTCGATATCGAACAGAAGGTCTGACCTGAGCACTTCCCCGTCGGTCTCACGAACATACGCAAGTAATTCGAGAAAACGTGCGAACGAATCATCGATAGTCTTCGGATCGAGCACTCGGAAGGCAAAGCCCGATTCCGCTATGACGAACCGCCACCCCCACATGAATTCCTACCCCCGTCTACGCCTGTTGATGAACCCCAGATCGATTTCCATTTGATCGAAGAAGCCTTCGGGCCATGCGCTCATCTTGCCGTCCGGTCCGATGGTGAGCCGATCGGGATCGCGATCACGGCCGAAATAGTGCACAACAGCGTCGGCGTGGTCGAGAGGCGGAAGACCTTCGCTGACAGCGACTTCGTTTGCGATGGCTCGACGAATCCCGTTGAGGATATGGTCACTGTGCGTCTCGATCAAAACCTGGACACCGCTCGCGGCGACGATCGCCAGGAACTGACCGAGGGTCGACTGCGCCGCCGGATGCAGGTGGGCCTCCGGACTGTCGATGATCAGGAGTCCGCCCTCGGGCACCGACAAGCCCGCGACGACGATCGGCAAGCTGTAGCTGATTCCGAAGCCGGTATTGGTCAACAGCATCCATTCGGATTCGAATCCGCCCGCATGCACATGAACCGTCGCCAGGCCGGTGCGAGGCACCAGTCGGGCGTCGATCTGAATCGGACCGACCAGCCGCGACATCCACGCTTCGACTTGGGCGGGCAGCAGCACTGACGCCGCGGTGGGATGTCTGCGCCCCTCCGCGATCGGGCGGTCGGAGTCGGCCAGTGCATGGGCGACATAGCGACCGTCTTCTCCGACCGCGACACCACCGCTCCACCAAGGGGAAGTGGGATGAGCGATACGCGGCCCCATACGCTCCGCAGCCAGATAGGTGAACTCGGCACCGCGACAGCCGATCGGGAAAGGCGGCGTCGCCGGATGCTCGATAACCTGGAGGCATGTGGCTTCCGGGTTGTTCCCGATTCCGAATCGCCAGAGATTCCGCTCCGACGTCTCAAGCAGGATCGAAATCTCGTCGGCGCTCGCGCTTGCCGACAATACGTCCGATGCCTGACCGAGATCCAGTCCAGGCAATCCACTCAACGGCGTTATGCGTTGCCCCGCCCGCGAACACTGTTGCACCAGATTCAATGCCTGTATCACGGTACTCTTGCCGCCACCGTTGACACCGGTCAGCACGGTCAGGCGACCGAGGTCGAATTCGGCGTCGCGGAAGCGCTTGAAGTTGGTGAGACCAATTCGGCCAATCACGCTATCGTCCCCTGCAGAATAACGCGAGGAAGCTGGAACCTTAACCTAATTCTGCCGGGGCTGGCGGTAGAAGTACTGATCGAATCGATGTACGGCCGATAGTCCGCCATTGCCTCACGCGCTAGTTCTACAATTCTGGCGCGCACAGGAAGAACCCGTTCGGCCTCATAGTCGGCGAGAGCTACACCCCAGCTCTCGAACAATGCCCTGTTGAACGGGGACCGCCGTTCGTAATTCTTCGGCCACTTCCGGAAGGCGCGGTCACCGAAAATTATATTCGCATTGACCATCGCGCGCTCAAAATCTGCGAACCATACTTCGAGCTGAGAATCGCTTATCGAATCAGGCTGATCTATTGCCCACGCCGTTTGGTCGAGCAGATCCTCCAGCGATCCAAAATTAGCATACTTCGAGATGTCTCCCAGTCTGCGGAAGGCGAGGAATCGCAGCGCCGCCTCTCGGTCGTGCATCCGAATATGGTTGAGCAAGGCGCTACCAGTTGCCTCGATGAAGGCCGGACTGGCCGCACAGCGTTTCAGAAGGTCTCGACTGCGCGACTCACTCATACAGTGACGAATTTCCATCGCGTTCAATGGCTCACCACCGGTGTTCAGGCGCTTGAAGATATCGTATTTGACTCGATTCGGAGTGGAAGGCTCAATAATATGAACACTTATCTGAGAATTCAGAAGCCTGCGCCGAAGCGGGGCGGACAAATCCTGAAATTTCTTTCCGTGCTCGATGTACAGATATTCCAGATCGCCGAGATCGAAAGCTCCCTGGACAAATTCGTGTACCGTCGACAAGCGCTGCAATCCATCGACAACCCTAAATTTTCCATCGCTATCGGCAGCAAAATAGAACGCGGGCAGCGGAATTTGAAGTAGCAAACTCTCGATCAATCTTGATTTCTGGCGAGATTTCCATACCCGGTTCCGCTGAAAATCAGGAGCCAACTCCAGGTCGTCGTCTCCTATCATGTCCAGCACATTGCGTAGTGAAAAACTGCGCGTTGAGACCCGGATTTCCTCAGGATCCCAGGGCGGCCTACGCTGGTCGTCACCATCGACCAGGAAATCATCGAGTGTGACGTCGTCGTCGATGCCGAATGCGGTTTCCAACTCAACCCCGGTCGGTTCGCCGTAGAACACCTCTTCGACTACCCCGCCGAAGTCTTCAGCTACCGACTCATCCGCACCCGCCATGGGATTGGATTGTACGCAGCGAGCCTGCATCGCACTGCGACCGGAGCGATATTGCTGGTGAACTCAAAGACGTCCGACAGCAGCCCGTCGCTCCGCGACCAAGGGGACGATGACGCCGCCCGCGTTGAGGGCGAAATGCAGGAGGGCGGGGGCGGTGACGCTGTTCGCGTGGCGGGACAGCAGGCCGAAGAGCAGGCCGCCGAGGGTGGTGAATGCGATGGTCGCGGGGACGTTGTCGCCCGCGACGCGCGCGGGGTGGATGTGCCAGAGGCCGAAGACGGCAGCGGAGGCCAGTGGACCGACGCGGGCTCCGAAAGTGTTGTCCAGCAGGGGATCCAAGGTGGCGCGGAAGATCAGTTCCTCGCTGTAGACGGTGCCGATCGGGATGTGGACGGTGACTCGTTCGATCGGGTCGACGACCTCGCTCTCCGCGTCCGCCTGGACGGCGGCACCGGTGGGAGACTCGGCGAGAACCGCGTCGTCGAGTGCGACGACGGGATCTCCGACAGTCCGACCCCGGTCCGCGAATACCGCCAACAGGTCGCGCACCGCCGGAACCGTCAACGCGACAACGTATCCGGAGCTCACCACGGCCGCGGCGGCGAGACCGTAGCGCGCACCCCGTGCCGAACCCCAGCGCGGACGACCACCCAGCGCCAGCGAATACCCCGTCGCGAAGGCGGCGTGCGCGACGGTTCGTCCACGCAGACCCCACCGCGGCCGAGGCAGCAGGATATTGTTCCAAACCAGCGGAATCACCACGGCGGCAACAACTTTCGCGGAGATCACTTCGTTTCCCGCTCGAAATCCTCCGCCGAGTCCAATTGGAACTTCACCTTCTCCGCCAGTTCCGGCGTCCAACCCGGCGGCTGGGCGACCGCCGCCCAGCCGTCGACGACCAGGGTTCCGTAGCGGTGCCCGTGGCCGTCGGCGACACCCTGCGCGTTGGTGAGGTCGGCGGTGACCTGCCAGAACGTGACGAATGGCCACCAGCGCATCTGGGTGGAGACGTCCGAGCCGCGCGGTTCGGACAGCCAGTCCGGTTTGGAGAAGATCAGGTCGGAGGACCACCAGACGATGGGGTCCGACGCGTGTTGCAGGTAGGCGATGCGGGGTGCGCGCCATTCGGTGTCGGGCCGCGAAAGGTCGTCGGTGTCGGCGGCGAAGCGGACGACGAGGCCGTCGGCGTAGACCGGTTCGACCTCGGGCGAACCGGGATCGCGGCGCGAGATGAACTGCTCCCACAGCCGATTCGAATTCGGCGGCCCCACCCACAGCGCGCCGTCCACCTTCGCCCGCAGATCGGCCAGGCCGTCGAAGGCGGCTTCGGAACCCTGGGATCCGAGACTCTCGCCGTAGACGTACAGTTTCGGGCGCTGCCCTTCCGGCCGCTGCGACCACCGCTGATAGACGGCGTCGAACAGATCGCGGCCCGCCGCGGCGGCCTTGCCCCGGTCGGCGAGGAACGACAGCACGCTGGGCAGGTAGGAATACTGCGAGGCGACCACGGCGGAATCGCCGCCGTACATGTATTCGATGGCACCCGCCGCCATCGAATTGACCCAGCCGGTGCCGGTGGTGGTGACCACCACGATCACCTTCCGGTCGAACGCGCCCGTGCGTTCGAGTTCGTCGACGGCGAGCGTGACCTGGTCACGTTCCTCGGTCGCCGACTCGAGTCCGACGTAGGCGCGGATGGGCTCGCGCGCGGGCTTGCCGGTCACGGCCGCGATCCTGGACGCGCTGGGGCCGTGCGAGACGAACCAGCGGCCCTCGAAGCCGAGCGTCTCCCATTTCGCCAGCGATTCGGGACTGCCGGAACGTTCCGGCTGCTGCGGCTGCACGGCATTGGGCGAGTTGTGGTCGTTGCGGACGCTGAACGCCGAATTGGCGACCGCGAAGAACGCCCGCGAGGCGACGCCGTTGAACAGGGTCACCGCGAGAACCACGAGCAGCAGCAGGCCGACGGTCGGCGCCAACTCACCGGGAATCCTCACCCACCGATTGAGCTGACGGGACAGGTACAGCACGGTCTCGCGCACCGTCCGGTAGACCGCGACGACGGCGACGCCGACCGCGAGACTCAACAGTCCGGTGCGCAGGTAGGCGGCGGTATCGGTGCCCGCCATCCCCATCAGCGCGGTGATCTCACGCTGCCACCGCGCCGATTGCACCAGCATCAGTCCCGCGCTCAGCGCGCAGACGAACAGCACCGCGGATTTCGCCGCGTACCCCACCCAGGTGTGCGCGGGGCCGAGGTGCGCGACCCGCAGCCACAACCGGAGCCTCGGCACGATCCACCGGCGGATCCACGGCCGCATCCACACCCGGTAGAGCCATTCGAGCAGGCAGCCGAGGCCGTAGCCGAGTGCCGCGTTGATACCGCTGATCAGCCCCTGGAACATCCAGTCCCTCGGTACCAGCGACGGCGTCACCGACAGCGCGAAGAACAGGGTGGCGACCACGAGGCCGACGTAGTTCAGATCCACGATGTCCTCGACGCGCCGGACCACGACGACGCCGCGCGCACGCAGCTTCGCGAGTGTGGTGGCGGTCCGGAGCACTCGAACAGTATGGCGGGCGGTCACAGACATCGGTCGCCCCGCCCGGACCGCCACGCGGTAGTCGGGGCAAGATCACACCCGGCCCGTGGGCTCGGGCACCGCCGAGGATTACCCACCCCGGCTCGAGTATTTCCACGCGGTCGAGGGGACCGCCGGATCGTCACACTCGATAGGCATGAGCACTCCAAGCGCACAGCCGACGACCACATCGGCCTATATCGCGCAGGCTGCGATCGCGTTCGGCGTCAGCTTGTTCGGGGCGGGCGTCGGCATCTTCTATCTCCCGCTGGACTCCTGGCAGCGCGGCTTCCTCGGAATGACCGTGCTGTTCCTGGTGACCAGCACCTTCACCCTGGCCAAGGTGGTCCGCGACCGGCACGAATCCGCTTCGCTGACCGGCCGCATCGATCAGGCCAGGATGGAAAAGCTGATGGCCGAACACGATCCGTTCAAGAATCCCTGACCGGCACGAACAGACGCGAACCCGGACGGGCCGGCACGAGGGGTGCGGGCCCGTCCGGGTTCGGTGTCTAGAGTGCGCCCGCGCCGAACAGCGCGGGCAGCGTGCCTTCGTACGCGGTGCGCAACTCGGCCAGCGGAACCGAGAACTGCCCCTGCACCTCGACCGAATCCGAGCCCTGATCCACGACGCCGATCCGCGCCCACGGCAGGCCACGGGCATCGCACATCTTGGTGAAACGGGTCTCCTCGGTGCGCGGGACCGCGACCAGCACCCGGCCCGTCGATTCGGAGAACAGGGTGACGAACGGGTCGGCGCCCTCGGGAAGGATGAGACGGCAACCGGTCTCGCCCGCCAGCGCGGCCTCGATCACGGTCTGGACCAGTCCGCCCTCGGACAGGTCGTGCGCGGCGCTGATCATGCCGTCGCGCGACCCCGCGGTGAGGATTTCGGCCAGCAGTTGTTCGCGGGCGAAGTCGACCTTGGGCGGCACGCCGCCGAGATGGTCGTGCACGACCTGGGACCAGATGGATCCGCCGAACTCGTCGTGGGTCTCACCGAGCAGGATGAGCGTCTCACCCGGTTCGAGGCCGAGTCCGGTCGGGATGCGCCGGTGCACGTCGTCGATGACGCCGAGCACACCGACGACCGGCGTCGGCAGGATCGCGTCGCGGCCGGTCTGGTTGTAGAAGCTGACGTTGCCGCCGGTGACCGGAATACCCAGTGCCACACAACCATCGGCGAGACCGCGCACGGCCTGCTGGAACTGCCACATCACACCCGGATCCTCGGGGGAGCCGAAGTTGAGGCAGTTGGTGACGGCCTTGGGGGTCGCGCCGGTGGTGGCGACATTACGGAACGCCTCGGCCAGCGCCAGCTGCGCGCCGGTGTACGGATCGAGTTTGGTGTAGCGGCCCGACGCGTCGGTCGCCAGCGCGATACCGCGGCCGGTCTCCTCGTCGATCCTGACGACACCGGCGTCGGCGTGTTCGGCGAGCACGGTGTTACCGCGCACGTAGCGGTCGTACTGTTCGGTGATCCACTTGCGGCTGCACAACTGCGGGCTGGAGATCATCCGCAGCAGGGTCTCGCGTAGTTCGTCACCGGTCGCGGGGCGGGTCAACCTATCGGAGGTGTCCGCGATGAGCGCGTCCTGCTCGTCGGGACGCCGCACCGGACGCTCGTAGACCGGGCCCTCGTGGGCGACGGTGCGCGGCGGCACATCCACGACGGTCTCGCCGTGCCAGCTGACGATCAAGCGCTCACCGTCGGTGACCTCGCCGATCACCGTGGCCAGCACATCCCACTTCTTGCAGACCGCCATGAAGGCGTCCACGTTCGCGGGGGTGACGACCGCGCACATCCGCTCCTGCGATTCGCTCGACAGGATTTCGGCCGGTGTCATATCAGCCGCGCGCAGCGGGACCTTGGTGAGATCGATATGCATGCCGCCGTCACCGGCCGCCGCGAGCTCGGAAGTGGCGCACGACAATCCGGCGCCGCCGAGGTCCTGGATGCCGACGACCAGTTCGGCCGCGTACAGCTCGAGACAGCACTCGATGAGCACCTTCTCGGTGAACGGGTCGCCGACCTGCACGCTCGGCAGCTTCTTGCGGCCGCCGGAGGATTCGTCGCCGGAGAAGGTGTCCGAGGCCAGCACCGAGACGCCGCCGATGCCGTCGAGGCCGGTCCGCGCGCCGAACAGGATGATCTTGTTACCGGCTCCCGAGGCGAACGCCAGGTGCAGGTCCTCGACCCGCATCACACCGGCGCACAGCGCGTTCACGAGCGGATTGCCCTGGTAGGAGGCATCGAAGACGGTCTCGCCGCCGATATTCGGCAGGCCGAGCGAATTGCCGTATCCGCCGACACCGCGCACCACACCGTCGACCACGCGCCGAGTATCGGGCGCGTCGGCCGCGCCGAAACGCAGCTGATCCATCACCGCGACGGGCCGCGCGCCCATGGCCATGATGTCGCGCACGATGCCGCCGACCCCGGTCGCCGCGCCCTGGTAGGGCTCGACGTAGGACGGGTGATTGTGGCTCTCCACCTTGAAGGTGACCGCCCAGCCGTCGCCGACGTCGACCACACCCGCGTTCTCACCGATGCCCGCGAGCATGGAAGCCCGCATCGCGTCGGTGGTGGTCTCGCCGAAGTAGCGCAGATGCACCTTCGATGACTTGTAGGAGCAGTGCTCGCTCCACATCACCGAATACATGGCGAGTTCGGCATCCGTCGGCCTGCGACCGAGGATTTCCTTGATGCGGGCGTATTCGTCATCCTTGAGACCCAGCTCTTTGTACGGCTGGGGCGTATCGGGGGTTGCTGCGGCTGCGCTGACGGTGTCGACCTGCGGAGTCACGGAGTACCTGGGTCCTTTCGGCCGGGCAGGGGGTCGGCAAGCCGGAGCGACGAGCCTTGTCACTGGATGCGGCGAATGCCTCGGCCTCAGTCTAGAGGGAGCCCGCCCCCCACCCGCACCTGAGTGCCACCGACCGGCCCGTCGGCAACCCCGTTACGCTGTGCGGCGTGACGGAACGCGCGGGGGTGGTGAATTCGGCCGACCAGCCGACAGCGACGGAGACACGCCACGGCCCCGAGGCCGAACACCCGTCAGCGCTGTCCCCGCACCAGACCCGCTGGCTGATCGCCGCCGTCGGACTCTTCGCGATATCGGTGCTCGTCTCGCTGCTCATCCACTGGTGGAACGGCTACATCGACCTACAGGTCTACCGCAACGGCGCGCGCGTCTGGCTCGACGGCGGTGAGCTCTACGGCCCGATGCCACCGGTAGAGGGCATCGGCCTGCCCTTCACCTATCCCCCGCTCGCCGCACTGTTCTTCGCGCCCTTGGCACTCATGCCGCTACAGGCGGCGGAAGTGCTGGTGGTACTCACCAACATCCTCAGCCTGAGCATCACCCTCTGGCTGGTGCTGTCCCGGATCCGCCCCGGCCTGGACCGTATGAGCGCGCTCACCCTCGTCATCGCGGCCGTCGGATTCGCCAATTTCCTCGAACCGGTGCGCCAGACCTTCGGCTTCGGGCAGATCAACCTCGTGCTGATGGCGGCGATCTCTCTGGACTGCCTGGTACGCAAACCGTTCTGGCCGCGCGGCATGCTGATCGGTATCGCGGTCTCGGTGAAACTGATCCCCGCCGGATACCTCCTGTACTTCCTGCTGCGCCGCGACTGGAAAGCCGCGGGCACACTGGTCGTCTCCGCGATCGCCGCCGTCGGACTCGGCTTCCTGCTCTTCCCCGACGATTCGGTCGAATACTGGTTCGACACACTCGCCGACACCGGCCGCATCGGCCCGCCGTATTTCGCGGGCAACCAGTCCATCAAAGGCATGGCCTTCCGGCTCGGGGTCTCCGATTCGCTGGCCACCCTGATCTGGATCGCGCTGTCACTGGTGGCAATCGCTCTCGCCGCCATCTGGATGCGCCGACTGATCCGAGCCGACGCGACCGTCGCCGCGCTACTGGTCAACGCCGCGGCGATACTTCTCGTCTCGCCCGTGTCCTGGTCACACCACTGGGTCTGGGTCGCACCCGCGCTGGTCCTCGCCGCCGACAGCATCGCGCGCGGCAGACGCGAACGGTGGTACATCGGCACGGTCGCGGCGTTGACGGTGCTGTTCCTGATCGGCCCGCAATGGCTGCTGCCGCATTCGAAGGATCTGGAACTCGAATGGGCATGGTGGCAGCAGATCATCGGCAGCAGCTACGTGATCGCGACGATGGTGATATTAGCGGCCGGGGCCGCGGGTTCGCTGGGTTTTCGGCGGCCCGGGGGCCGCGGGTTCGCGGCCCCTTGATGTCTCGGGCCGCGAACGGGCGCTCGTTAGGCTCGCGCCGTGTGGGGTGGGGGTATGTCGCACGGCCCGGAGTGGGTGTCGTACCCGTGTCCTAGAGTCGGCGCGTGACCGATCGTGAGACCTTCGCTCCGCTGGTGTTCTTCGAATACGACCACAAGCCGGGTAATTACTGCCTGATGCTCAGTGACAATCACATGCTCGCGACGCAGGAGGTTTTCGCCGCGGCGGGGTACGAGGGGGGTGGGTACGACTGGGCGGGGGTGGCGCGGTCGGTGGTGCATTCGCGGCTTCCCGATTCGGCCGAGCGCATCCGGTTCGATCCCGAGGCGGGCATGTTCGTCGCCTACGGAACCGATCCGGACGCGCTGCGTGAGCTCGGGGCGGTGCTGCGAGACGCGGCGCACGACCACGAACTGCTCGCCGAATTCATCAGCACCGGCGATCCGGAGTGGTTCGACTGAAACCGGGCTAGGACGTGGCCTCGGGGGTGAGGAAGGCGGCGAAGGCGGCGGCGTAGGAGGCCACGTCGTGTGCGCCCATCATCTCGCGGGCCGAATGCATGGCGAGTTGGGCGGCGCCGACGTCGACGGTGGATATCCCCGTGCGGGCTGCGGTCATCGGGCCGATAGTCGAACCGCACGGCAGGTCGGCGCGGTGCACGTAGCGCTGCAACGGAACTCCGGCCTGGGCGCAGGCCAGCGCGAACGCACCCGCGCCGGACGAATCGGTGGCGTAGCGCAGATTCTGGTTGACCTTCAGCACCGGACCGCCGTTGACCTCGATTCGGTGCGCCGGTTCGTGCCGCTCGGCATAGTTCGGATGGGTGGCGTGCGCCATATCGCCCGAGGCACAGACCGAGCCCGACAGCGCCGCGAGGAATTCCGCGCGGCCCCCGCCGCGCCCGAGCACGATCCGCTCCAGCACCGTCGGCAGCAGGTCCGACTGCGCGCCGCGATCGGATTGGCTGCCGACCTCCTCGTGGTCGAACATGGCGAGCACCGGAATCGCCGCGCCCGGCGCGTCCACGGCGGCCAGGAAGGCGCGCAGACCCGCGTAGCAGGTGCCCTGGTTGTCCAGCCTGGGCGCGCTGACCAGATCGGCGTCGCGGCCGATGACCCGGCTCGGCGTCAGATCGTGGGTCATCAACTCCCAACCGAGGACATCGGCCGCGGATACACCGGCCCGCTCCGCGACGTAGGCGAGAAACGACCTCGGCTCAAACCCGAGCCCCCACACCGCGTTCACGTGCCGCTGCGGATCGAGGGTGACGCCGCGACGTTCCTCCGAAAGGTGGATCGCGAGCTGCGGCACCCGAAGAATGGGGTCGTCGATACGAACCAGCTTCTCGCGCACGGCATTTCCATCGCGCACGCTCAACCGCCCCGAGATGCCGAGTTCACGGTCGAGCCACGAGTTGAGCCAGGCGCCACCGTAGGGCTCCAGCCCGACCATCTGCCAGCCCGCCACCACGAAATCCGGATGCTGTTTCACCCGTAGATTCGGACTGTCGGTATGCGCGCCGACCACGCGGAACGGCGTCGCGCCCGCCGCGTCCTCGGTGGCCCAGGCCACCAGCGAACCGCCGCGCACCACGTAGTGGCTGCCCGGCGCGCCCTGCTCCCACGGCTGCGACTCCGACAGCCGGGTGAATCCCCGCTCGTCCAGTTCGCGCGCGACGGTCCGACAGACGTGGAACGGCGACGGCGACTCGTCGATGAAGGAGCAGAGCCCACTCGCGGTGGCGGAAATAGTCGAAACCGGCATGCAGGCGATCCTAGGCACAGAGGGCCCGGCACCTCAGCCGACCACCCGCGCGACGCGACCTACCGCACATGCCCCGAGAAATACAGACCCGTTTTCCTCCGGCACCGACTTCTATTCATCGCGGCGGCGAGATCCCCCAGGAACGAATATTTCAATTCGAATCAACCGAAATGGGCTGAGCCGGTCAATGATCCGGTTCCACACCCGCAGTCGATGTGTAGTGTACACATTCGCGATTGGCGCAATAGCGCCACCTTCCCGATTCGGACATAAGCACCCAACACCTGCTCGCCCGAAAAGAAACTCACATCACAAGAGATTCCAACAACCACAATTCGCCCGAATGCGATACATCCGACGGATGTCGCGGAACGACCGCGGACGCCGCTACTCCGGGTCGGCCGCGACCAGATCGAGCAGACGCATCAACTCGGCGAAACGACGCGCCCCCAGACGGGACTGCAATCCCTGCTCAGCACGGGTTTCCTCGATACGGACCGCGGCGACGAGATCCGCGCCGAGATTACTGAGCCCGATCAGAATTCGCCGTCGATCCTCTTCGGCGGCGACCCGATAGATCAATCCACGCGCGGCGAGATAGTCGGCATGCCGAGTGGCCGACGAAGGCGGAAGCTGCGACCGCGAAGCCAATTCGCTCATCGTCACACCAGCCTCAGTGGACAAATTGGACAACATTGCCCACTGATCGGCCGAAAGCTGTTTCGCGCACAATGCCGCATCGAGGTGATGCAGCCACCGGCGCTCCGCGGCTCGCAGCGCACCATGCAGCGTCGAATATCCGCTCACAATGGTTGTCATTATTTCCCGCCCGCCATGAATTCGCTCGAACGAGAGCAGAGTACCGAACACCGGAGTTCGGTGAGAGCCCAGACCGGCACCCGAGGATTCGAGACATCACCCCGCGTCGTGTTTCCCCACCGCAACACCACCCCCCACCCCACGCCGACAACGACACCACCCCGCCGAAATCGACAGCGGTACATGGTTTCTCAGCCGTGAACACACCCCGACCCGCCACTCCCGGTAGCCCAGGAACTTCGCCGAAACAACCGGCGCCACACAACAACCGGATTCTCGACAAGGCGATCACCCCCGGAATGCGCCACACGCTCCGACACCGGCCCCGATTGCCGATCAACACGCTCACCCCACCGCGACCAGATCGATCCCCGATGTCCCGATCACCGGCCGATCAAGTCGTCGATGCCGCACAGCAGGCCCGATCGTCTCTGTGCCACGAAATCGCCTCCGAGGAACGAACGGACCAGAAGCAGCCGTGCCGCGCTCCCGGAGCCGTCATCACCTCACTCGACTCACTCCCGGAACGAAACCTACGAGCCCCGATCGGCAACCAGCCCCACACCACACGGTCGAACCACATCCGCCGAGATGCCGCCACGCGAAGGCCATCCCCCAACCGACGAACTCGTTCTCCCGATCAGACCGCAGAGACCCGGTCGACCACGACCGCCACGGTGCTGCCCGGCCTAATGATCCTGCGGAATTAGTCGAGCGCCGACCTGGGATCTCCGGTCCGCCTGCCAGCACCCGGATTCGTGGTGGCCTGCCGACAGATGGTCGGTTCTCGAACCCCTACGGCGGCGTGTGCCCGAACTCCCGAATCGACGATCAGGACGTCAGCGACCACCACCGAGAACAACCGCAGCCCCACAGCGCGACGGCATCCGGGTCTGCGACCACAACCGCAAAGCAACTATTAGCCCCCGAGCGCCCATCCAACAACCACTCAGCCCGACGGCCCACCCCGAAAGCAACAATTCCCACCCCACCCCACCGGAGCGAGTCTTACGAACGACCCGTTCGCGGCCCGTCTCGCGTCCGAGCGGTCGAAGCGATGCGACGAAGTCGCCAGTCTCGACCGCTCGGACGCGAGACAAAAAGGGGCCGCGAACCCGCGGCCCCCGAGCCGCCAAAAATCAAGCCCTTACGAGGCTGTCCAGTACCGAAAGGAATAGCCCCATACCGTCATCACTCGGCCCGGTCAGCGGCTCGGTGGCGTGTTCAGGATGCGGCATCAACCCGACGACGCGCCCGTTGGCCGACGCGATCCCGGCGATCCCTCGCTGCGATCCGTTGGGGTTGTCTCCGGCGTACCGGAATACGACCCGCCCTTCCCCTTCGAGTTCGTCGAGTACCTCGGCCGACGCCTGGTAGCGCCCTTCTCCGGATTTCAACGGGATCAGGATCTGCGCACCGGGTTCGTAGCGTGAGGTCCACGCGGTATCCACCGATTCCACCTTCAGCCATTCGTCGCGGCAGATGAAGTGCAGGCCGTCGTTGCGGGTCAGCGCGCCCGGCAGCAGACCTGCTTCGCAGAGCACCTGGAAGCCGTTGCAGATGCCGAGGACCGGCAGTCCTTGGCGTGCGCCTTCGACGACTTTGCCCATGACGGGCGCGAAGCGGGCGATGGCGCCGGCGCGCAGGTAGTCACCGTAGGAGAAGCCGCCGGGTACGACGACGGCGTCGACCTGTTTGAGGTCGGCGTCGGCGTGCCAGAGGTTGACCGCTTCGGCGCCGGATCGGCGCACCGCGCGGGCGGCGTCGACGTCGTCGAGGGTTCCGGGGAAGGTGATGATTCCGATCCGCGCGCTCATGAGACGCGGACCACCTTCCACTCCTCGATGACGGTGTTGGCGAGCAGGGCTTCGGCGATCTGCTCGAGTTCGGCGTCGCTGACGCTTTCGTCCACATCGAGTTCGAATCGCTTGCCCTGCCGTACATCCGAGACTCCGGCGAATCCCAGACGCGGGAGCGCACCGGCGATGGCCTGTCCCTGCGGATCCAGGATCTCGGCCTTCGGCATCACCTCGACCACGACCTTTGCCACGCGTTGCTCCTCAAGTGGTATTCGGGGGGTTACCAGCGAAATCCTAGTCGCCGTCGGCGTCCCGACACCGTGCGGGGTCGGGTGAGAAGCGGCACGCTGCCAATAGCATGGGTCCATGCGAATAGCTCACTTCGGCCACTCCTGCATCCTGGTCGAGCTGCACGGTAGGAAGGTGCTGTTCGATCCGGGCAATTTCTCGCACGGATTCGAGGGCATCACCGGTCTGGATGCCATCGCGGTGACCCATCAGCACCCTGATCACATCGATCCCCAGCGTATCGAGGCGCTGATCGACGCCAATCCGGGCGCGCGGCTGTTCTCCGATCCGCAGACGGCGGCGTTGCGAGGGGAGGCGTGGGAGGCGGTGCGCGCGGGCGCGGTCGTCGAGTTGGGCGATCTGCGGATCACCGGCGGCGGTGGCAGGCACGCGGTGATCCATCCCGATATCCCGGTGATCGACAACACGGTCTTCCAGCTCGGCACCGCCGACGACCCGGCACAGCTGGTCCATCCGGGTGATTCGCTGTGGGTGCCGTCGACACCGGTCGGTGTGCTGGCGATTCCGGCGGCGGCGCCGTGGATGCGGATCAGCGAGGCCGTCGACTATCTGCGCGCGGTCGCCCCTCGGATCGCCGTGCCGATCCATTTCGGCGTCGTCGCACCGGAGGCCCGGGGTATCTATTTCGGGCGTCTGTCGGAAATGGGTCCGGCCGGAACGGAATTCACCACGATCGACGCCGAGCGCGAGCGCGAGTTCGCGACCTAGGTCACGGCCCGACGGGCCGGTCCCAGCTGCCGTCGGCGCCGTATCGGGTGAGGAAGAGAACCTCGGCCAGGGCGATGTGCTCGATTTCGGTGGGATCGACGCTTTCGTTGGGGGCGTGGATCCGGCAGAGTGGTTCCTCGACGCCGAGCAGCATGATCTCGGCGTCGGGGTAGGTGTTCGCGAAGACCGTGCACAGCGGGATGGAACCGCCCTGCCCCTGGGTGGTGGCGGGCTTGCCGTAGGACGCGGCCAGTGCCGCCTCCATCGCGGTGCGGGCCGGTCCGCCCGATCCGGAACGGAACGGCGCGCCGGTGGCCTCGGGTGTCACGGTGAGTTTCGCGTGCCACGGCGTATTCGCGGTCAGGTGGGCGGTGAGCGCCTCGAGTGCCGTGTCCGGGTCGATTCCGGGCGGGATGCGCAGATTCAGGCGGGCGCGGGCCGACGGCTGGATCGCGGCGGACGATCCGAGGACCTTCGGCGCGTCGATGCCGAGCACCGTCAACGCGGGCCTGGCCCAGAGCATGTCGGCGATGGTGCCGTCACCGGTCAGGCCGACACCGCCGAGGACTCCGGCGTCGGCGCGGAAGTTCTCCTCCCGATACTCGACTCCCGGCCATTCCTGGTCGGCGGGTAGGCCCGCGATCGTCGTATTGCCGCGAGCGTCGCGCAGTGTGGCGAGCAGGTGGATCAGCGCGGCGAGCGCGTCCGGCGCGGCTCCCCCGAACATGCCGGAATGCACGGGGCCAGCGAGGGTTTCGACGGTGACGACGACGGTGACGTCGCCGCGCAGGGTTTCGGTGAAGGTCGGTATGCCGACGGCGGCATTGCCGCTGTCGCAGATCAGCAGCGCGTCGGCGAGCAGCAGGTCGGCGTGCTCGGGCACGAAGGCCCCGAGCCCGCCGGTGCCCTGTTCCTCGGCCCCCTCGGCGACCAGGGTGATGCCGACCGGGAAATCGTCGCCGCAGACCTCGCGCAGGGCGCGCAGCGCGGTCAGGTGCATGACGATATTGCCTTTGCAATCGGCGGCGCCGCGCCCGTACCAGCGGCCGTCGCGTTCGGTCAGCGTCCACACGGGGGTGCGCCAGGCTCCGTTGTCGAGCGGGGGCTGCACGTCGTAGTGGCAGTACAGCAGCACAGTCGGCGCGCCGGGCGGCGCGTGTCGGCGGGCCACCACGGCCTTGCTGCCGTCCCTGGTCTCGTGCAGTCCGACGTCGGTGAGCCCGACTCCGGCGAAGGCGTCGGCGACCCAGTGGGCGGTCCGTTCGCATTCCTCGGCGGGGAACTGTCGCGCGTCGGCCACCGATTTGAACGAGACCAGCTGCGTGAGATCCTCTTTCGCCCTTCCCATCAGCGCGGAGATCCGGCCGCGCAACTCGGCGGTGTGCGGATCGTCGGAAGTCATGTCGTCACCCTCACGTCGTCGTCTGCTCCGGTTTCGATTCTGCCGCGCCGCCGGGTATTCGCCGAGCCCGGATTTACTCTGGCACGGACCGCGCGGTACGACGCTTCGATTCGCCGGACCGTGCGGTCCGTGTCGCACGCGCCGATCGAGCGACGAATCGGCAAATACGGCCGACGACGCCGGGGCGTGCGCCGCGTCGGCCGGAAATCGCCCGATTGATGTGAATAGCCATCATTTGGCAACATATCTTGTGGTATTGATACTCAAGCAAGACAATCAATTTCATCGAGTCTCGTGCACGTACGCACGGAACCGGCAAATATTTTCCGCCAACGCGCCCTGGAGGCGAGATGCCCGAAGATATCGAAGCCGATGACCTGTTCGCCATGGCCGCGCTACAACACGGCGCACCCCGCGCCGGATTCCCCGACAAGGAGATGTTCGCGCAGGTGGCCTACCAGCTCGTGCACGACGAACTACTGCTCGACGGGGTTTCCCGGATGAATCTGGCGACCTTCTGCACCACCTGGACCGACGACTACGCCCGCAGGTTGATGGCCGAATCGATGGACAAGAACATCGTCGACAAGGACGAGTACCCGCAGACCGCCGAGCTCGAGAAGCGCGGCGTGCGGATGGTCGCCGATCTGTGGAACGCACCCGATCCGGCCGCAGTTCTCGGTACATCGACCATCGGTTCCAGCGAAGCCGCCATGCTCGGCGGTCTGGCCGCCAAATTCCGCTGGCGAGCGCGCGGCGGACAGGGCACACCGAATTTCGTCTGCGGGCCGGTGCAGGTGTGCTGGGAGAAGTTCGCGCGGTACTTCGACGTCGAGATCCGCCAGGTCCCGTTGCGCGGTGACCATTACATGATGCGTCCGGAAGATATCGCCGCCTACTGCGACGCGAACACCATCATGGTGGTGCCGACCTTCGGGCAGACCTTCACCGGCCTGTTCGAGGACGTCGCCGGTATCAGCCGGGCACTCGACGATATCCAGGCCGCCACCGGCGTCGATATCCCGCTGCACGTCGACGCGGCCAGCGGAGGTTTCCTCGCGCCGTTCTGCTCGCCGGATCTGGTGTGGGATTTCCGCTTGCCCCGGGTGAAATCGATCAATGCCTCCGGCCACAAGACCGGGCTGGCCCCGCTCGGCGCGGGCTGGGCGATCTGGCGTGAACCGGCCGACCTGCCGGAGGAGCTGATCTTCAACGTCGACTACCTCGGCGGCGCGATGGCCACCTTCAATCTCAACTTCTCCCGCCCCGGCGGGCAGGCCATCACCCAGTACTACGATTTCATCCGGCTCGGCCGACGCGGCTACACCCGCGTGCAGAGCGAAATCTACCGGGTCGCACAGTATCTCGCCGAAGGACTGGAGGCGACCGGACTGTTCGACATGATCCACGCGGGCGATCCGAACCTCGGTATCACGGCGGTGTCGTGGCAGTTGCGCGGTGAGCAGAACTTCAATCTCTACGACCTGTCGGACCGGCTGCGCAGCCGTGGCTGGCTGATCGCCGCGTATCCGCTGCCCGCCGACCGGGGCGAGGAGACGATCATGCGCGCGGTGATCCGGCACGGATTCACCCACGACATGGTGGAGTTGCTACTCGCCGATATGGACCGCTGCCTGACCGTGCTGTGCAAACACGCGCTCGGCCTGTCCAGCGCCGAGGCGGGCGGATTCACGCACAGCGCCACCGCGGCTGTGCCGATCGAGCAGGTCGCCCCCGTCCGCTGATCGCGTCCGACGACGCCGCACGTCGCCGCCCGTTCACGCCTGTACCGGGCGGCGACGCCGATCGGGCGTCAGCTGGGTGATCCCGACCGGATACACCCGCGACATTCCCGACCACACCGCACAGGGCGGCGTCTCTCACGCCGCCCGAGCGGCGGCGAACGGCTCCCAGCGATATACCTCGCTGAAGGCGCCGTAGTAGCGGGCCAGATCCACGGCGTCGACCATGGCCTGACGCGGACCCGAGCGCTGCAATTGCGCGGCCGAGATCGCCAGGCGCAGGATGCCGCCACGTCGCGCGGTCCTCGCCGCGCCCATCACCAGCGCACGGCACCACCAGGGTTCCGCGCGGAAACCCTCGCCGATCCCGTACACCCGGGCGCGCTGGGCGGTGTTGCGTTCCAGATCCAGTACCGAGGTGAGGCCGAGCGCGAGCCGGAATCCCACGGACGGCAATGCCTCGATGGCGCCCGCCGAGGCGTCCCAGCGGGGCGCGGCGAACAGCCGGGTGCGCAATTCGGCCTGTTCCATCACCCGATCCGCCGCGGTCAGCCGCAGCCGGGCCTCGTGCCCGGGCAGGGTGGCGAATTCCGCGCGACGGCGTTTGGTCGCCGCCTGGTCGTAGCCGTGCAGCACGATGGCATCGCCCCTGGCCCGCCGTCCGCGCAGCCAGGATTGCGTCGCGGGATCGTCGGCGAGGCGGTACTTGCCCTTGAGCCGGGGCGCGACCAGCAGCGAGAGGCGGATCTCGCGCCGGTCCATCTCGGCGGCGAATTCGATCGCGGCATCCCGGGTGGTGTCCCGGATCCCCGACACGGACACGATCAGCTCGGCGTTCATGAATCAACGGTGTCAGGTCCGTGTGACGCCGACATGCAGCGAACGTGACATCACGACGAACTCCCCGTCACGGTCCGCGCCGAGGGCTCGACGCGGGCTTCGAACCCGCGCCGCCGGTCGGACTACTCGCCCGACAGGCCCAGGGTGTCCAGCACCCAGGCGTATTCGAACCCGACTTCCTTCCACTTCTCGTACCGGCCGCTGACTCCGCCGTGACCCGCGCTCATCTCGGTCTTCAGCAGCAGCGGGGAATCCCCGGTCTTGGTCACGCGCAGTTTGGCGATCCACTTGGCGGGCTCCACGTAGAGCACGCGGGTGTCGTTCAGGCTGGTGATCGCCAGGATGGCGGGATAGTCCTTGGCCTCGATATTCTCGTACGGGGCGTAGGACTTCATGTAGTCGTAGACGTCCTTGTCCGCCAACGGGTTACCCCACTCGTCCCATTCGATGACGGTCAGCGGCAGCGAAGGATCCAGGATCGAGGTCAGCGGGTCGACGAACGGGACGTTGGCCAGGATGCCCGCGAACAGTTCGGGCGCGAGGTTGGCGACCGCGCCGACGAGCAGCCCGCCCGCGCTACCGCCGTCGGCGATCATCCGATCCGCGCCGGTGACGCCGGAATCGATGAGATGCCGTGCGCAGGAGACGAAATCGGTGAAGGTGTTCTTCTTGGTGAGGGTTTTGCCGTTCTCATACCAGAGTCGACCCATCTCACCGCCGCCGCGCACATGCGCCACCGCGAACACCATGCCGCGATCGAGCAGCGACAGCCGCGACACCGAGAAGGACGGATCCATACTCGCCTCGTAGGACCCGTACCCGTAGAGCAGCAACGGTTTCGGACCTTCGGGCAGACCCTTCTTCCGCACCAGCGAGATCGGGATCCGGGTGCCGTCCTCGGCCAGCGCCCAATCGCGGTGCTGCTCGTAATCGTTCGCGTCGTAGCCGCCGAGCACCGGCTGTTCCTTGCGCAACAGCAGCGCCCCGGTGGCGGGAACATAGTCGAACACCTGGGTCGGGGTGATGAAGGAGGTGAGCCCGATCCGCAGCGTCGGCTGCTTCCATTCCGGATTCGAGCCGGAACCGACCGAGAACAATTCGAGGTCGAATTCGAGTTCTCTGCGCTCGCCGTAGCCGGTCTCGGTCAGCGGCCAGATCGCGACCCTGGTCAGCGCCTCGCGGCGGTAACTCAGCACGAGGTGATCGGAGAAGGGGTCGATATCCTCGAGCCGCACGTCGTCGCGGTGCCCGATCAGCAGGGTCATATTCGACGGATCGGCGACCGGGGCGTCGGCCAGCACGAAATTCTGCGCCTTCACCCCGTCCACGACATCGTTGTGCAAGATCAGGAACCGGTCCTCACCGGCGATCACCGCGTGTTCGGCGGAGTACTCGACGCCTTCGCGACGCTCCAGGATGACCCGGAACTCGCCCTCCGGATTGTCGGATTCCAGGACCCAGCCCTCGGTGGTGATCTTGGATCCGACCCAGATCATCAGGAACTTCTCCGAGCGGGTGGCCCCGATACTCACCCAGTAGCGCTCGTCGGGTTCGTGGAAGACCTTCGCGTCGGCCTCCGTCGCGGTGCCGAGGCGGTGCCGCCATACGGTGTCGGGACGCCACGATTCGTCGACGGTCTGATAGAAGACGTGGGTGCCGTCCAGCGACCAGGTCGCGCCGGGCGCGGTGCCGACGATCTCGTCGCCGAGCAGTTCGCCGGTGCCAAGATCCTTGAAGCGCAGTGTGTAGCGCTCGTCGCCGACGGTGTCGACCGAATAGGCCAGCAGGGTGCCGTCGTGGCTGAGGGAGAACGCGCCGAGCGCGAAGAAGTTGTGTCCTTCGGCAAGCACATTGCTGTCGAGCAATATCTGCTCGCCCTCGACCTCGGTGCCCACTTCCAGCTGGGGCGGGGTCCACGCGTCGATGCCGTCGGCATTCGCGTCGATCGGGCACCGACAGTGCACGCCGTACTGTTTGCCCTCGAAGCTGCGCGAGTAATACCAGTACTCGCCCATCCTGGTCGGCACCGAGAGGTCGGTCTCCTGGGTGCGCGATTTGATCTCGTCGAAGATCGTGTCGCGTAGGCCGCCGAGATGCGCGGTCCTGGCCTCGGTATAGGCGTTCTCCGCCTCCAGGTAGGCGATGACCTCGGGGTTTTCCTTGTCCCGGAGCCATTCGTATTCGTCGACGAAGACGTCGCCGTGATGGACCCGCTCGGTCGGCACCGTCTTGGCGATCGGCGCCGCCACCACACTCTCGACAGACATGCGGTCCACCCTACTGTTCCCCGGTCGCGCCCTCCGGGCGACGAGCGAACTCCGCGTCACCGCGGGCTCGACGCCACTAGGCTCGCCGAATGCGCACCCATACCGTCGTTCGCCTCGCCGCGACCGCCGCGCTGCTGCTGTCCGCGGTCGGCTTCGGCGCCTTCGCTCCCGCCTCCGCCTGTGCCTGCGGCGGGGTGGTCAGTCCGGGTAATTCGGCCACCGTGCACGACGAAGTCGCGCTGGCCGGGTGGGACGGACACCGCGAGACGATCGTGATGCGACTGGCCCTGGAGTCCGGTACCGACCACGCCGCGCTGATCGTGCCGACGCCGTCCCCGGCGCGGGTGAGCGCGGGTTCGCCGCAGACCTTCGCCGAGCTGGCCCGCGTGACGGCGCCGGAGATCGTCACCGAACGACACTGGTTCTCCGGTGACGGCGGCGGCGATACCTCGGCCGCGGCCCCGCCCGGCGGCGGACCGACCGTCGTGGAGCAGGTCAGTCTCGGACCGATCGAGGCGACCACCCTGTCCGGCGGCAGCCTGGACGGATTGCGGAACTGGTTGGGTGCCAACGGCTATGCGATGCGACCCGAGGTGACCGCCAGCCTTGATCCCTATCTGCGCGAGAACTGGTCGTTCGTCGCCGTCAAACTCACCGGCGCCAGGACGCTGACCGGCGCGCTCGACCCGATTCGGCTCGCCTTCGACTCCGATCGTTTCGTGTACCCGATGCGGATGTCGAGCGCGGCCGAGGATCCCCAGACGGTGCGTCTCTACCTGCTCAGCGATCACCGCGTACGGCGTGTCGACGCCGACGCGGACACGCAGTACAACAATGTCGAATTCGCGGGCAGGGTCGAGGATTTCGAGGATCAGGACCTGAAGGACCTCGCCACGGGCGGCCACGACTACCTGACCGAACTCTCCGTCGGCATCCACCGGCCGGACGCCATCAGCACGGATTTCGCCTTCGCCGCCGCCCCCACCGATGACGCCTACCGTCAGCGCGTCATCGTCACCGAATACGTCGAGATGTTCGGATTCCCCGCGGGCACAGTCATTCTCGGCGCGGCCTCACTCGCCGCGGCGGTGGTGCTCGTGGCCGTCGTCCGCGTGGTGCGACGAAACCCCTGAGCGCCGATCGCGAGCTACGCCCCGATGGCGGGGCCGATGGTCGGCCACGAGGCGTGCAGTTTGTCCTGCCAGTAGGACCAGGCGTGGGTTCCGGTGGGGCTGTATTCGATCCTGGCCGGGATACCGAGTGAGCGCAGGCGCTGGTCGAAGGCGACGGTGCAGGTGTTGATGCCCATCTCGACCGGGCCGCCGAGGATGATGTTCTCGGCCAGTTGCGGTTTGATCTCCGCTTCGTGCGGACCGGGCACCCCGGTACCGGTCGACAGGTAGATCGTCTTGCCGCGCAAGCGATCTGCCAACAGCGATGGATCATGTTCGGCCCACGACCTACTGCCCGGCGGACCCCACATATTGCCGGGGTTGCCGCCGCGATTGGCGATGGAGAACATCACCGCGCCGGTCGCGAGGCCGGTGTCGGGGCACGCGCTGTAACCCGCGACCGCGCGGTACAGCTCCGGATTGCGCGCGGCGAGAATGAAAGCCGCGTTACCGCCCATGGACAGTCCACCGATGGCGTTCACACCGTTGCCGTCGAATTCCGCATCGATGATCGGCGGCAGTTCACGAGTGAGGAAGGTTTCCCACTTGTACCGGCCGAAATGCGGATCGTCCTGCTGCCAGTCGGTGTAGTAGCCCGCCTGGCCGCCCACCGGCAGCACCACGTTCAGATTCCTACCGGCGAAGAACGGCTCGGCGTCGGTGGCGTTGAGCCAGGTGCTCTGTCCCACGCCGGGATCGAGGCCGTCGAGCAGGTAGTAGGAAGGGCGCCCGCCGCCACCGGCCGGGTGCAGCACATCGACCTGGATGGCGCGTCCCATCGCGGGTGAGTCGATGTACACCTCGGACCTCGTCGGGCTCACATCGTCGATCCGGACGATCCGCGCGGCGGTGGCCGTCGCCGGTTGGGCGACCACCGGCCCGAGCAGCGCCCCCACGATAAACAGCATCGAGACAGCAAACTTTGAAAGTCGCACGTCCCACCTCCATCAACACACACTGACGACCTCAAACGTAACTCGAGCTACGAAATCACGGGCGAGAATCAGCCAGAGAGCGTCTGTTCAGCAAACTACCTGGTCCGTAAATATCTCGACGGAGGCACGGGACGTCAGCCGCGCCGTTCGAGCGCGCCCCGGATGGAACCGGCGAGATAGTCGAGGTCGACGCGATGCGGACTGGTCGGGCGACCGCGCAACCCGAAGCCGTCGCCCGCAGTGCGCGGGATGACATGCAGGTGCACATGGAATATCTCCTGCCCGGCCAGCACACCGTCGGCCAAGAAGAAGTTGACCCCATCGCAGCCGACCTCGCTATCCCGTAGCGCCGCCGCCAGCAACTGCCCCACCTTGAACAGTTTCCCCCCGACCTCGGGATCGAGTTCGGACAGATCGCGGGCCGCCACTTTCGGCACGACCAGCAGATGTCCCGGCGTCATCGGGCGAATATCCATGAATGCCAAGACGTCCTGGTCCTCGTACACCGTGGACGCGGGCGCACGCCCGGCGACGATTTCGGCAAAGATCGTGTACGGATTCACCCCGGCACCCTAACCCGGACCGCGCCGACGAGGCGTGGATGCGCCGTCGGCACGGAAACCGTGATGCCGCTAGAGAATCGGCGACGGGGTGTAGCGCGACGCCTCGGGGTAGCTGTCGACCAGTTTCTGCACGGTGGCGACCACCTCGCCGACCTGCGCGGACGCCGCGCCGATGAACGCCGATCGGTCGGCGAGCGCCGCGTCGAGTCCGGCGCGGTCCAGCGGAAAACGGGCGTCGGCGGCGAGACGATCCAGCAGATCGGGTTCGCGTCCCTGTTCCCGCATGGCCAACGCCACCGCCACCGCGTGTTCCTTGATGACCTCGTGCGCGGTCTCCCGGCCCACACCCGCGCGCACCGCCGCGATCAACATCCTGGTGGTGGCGAGGAACGGCAGGTAGCGGTCGAGTTCGCGGGAGATCACGGCCGGGTAGGCCCCGAATTCGGCGAGCACGGTCAGGAAGGTCTCCATCATGCCGTCGATCGCGAAGAAGGCGTCGGGCAGCGCGACGCGACGCACCACCGAACAGAAGACGTCACCCTCGTTCCATTGCGCGCCCGCGAGTTCGGCGGCCATCGAGGCATAGCCGCGCAGCACCACCTGAAGGCCGTTGACCCGCTCGCAGGAACGCGTGTTCATCTTGTGCGGCATCGCCGAACTACCGACCTGGCCGGGCTGGAAACCCTCGGTGACCAGCTCGTGCCCGGCCATCAGCCGGATCGTGTGCGCGAACGAGGACGGGCCCGCGCCCACTTGGACCAGCGCCGAGAGCACGTCGTGGTCGAGCGAGCGCGGATACACCTGACCGACGCTGGTCAGCACGGTCGCGAAACCGAGATGGCGGGCCACCTGATGTTCCAGGGCGGCCAATTTGTCCGCGTCGCCGTCGAGCAGATCGAGCATGTCCTGCGCGGTGCCCATCGGCCCCTTGATCCCGCGCAGCGGGTACCGGTCGACGAGTTCACGCACCCGGCTCAACGCGATCAGCAGTTCGTCGGCGGCCGAGGCGAAACGTTTGCCGAGTGTGGTGGCCTGAGCCGCGACATTGTGCGAACGCCCCGCCATCACCAGCGTCTGATACTCGGCGGCACGCTCGGCCAGCCTGGCGGCGATCGCCACACCGTGCGCGTGCACATGTTCGAGCGACAGCCGGATCTGCAATTGTTCGACGTTCTCGGTGAGGTCGCGGCTGGTCATGCCCTTGTGCACGTGTTCGTGCCCGGCCAGCGCGTTGAACTCCTCGATACGGGCTTTCACGTCGTGGCGGGTGACCCGCTCGCGCTCGGCGATCGAGGCCAGATCCACCTGGTCGACGACCCGCTCGTAATCGGCGACGACGCCGTCCGGGATCCCGACGCCGAGCTCGGACTGCGCACGCAGCACCTCGAGCCACAGCCGCCGCTCCAGCACGATCTTGTTCTCGGGGGACCAGAGGTGTACCAGCTGGGGGCTGGCGTACCTGGTGGCGAGGACGTTGGGAACCAGACTCACGATCGCACCTCGCTGACGCTCGGATCCTTCGCGCACATGCGCCCTGTCCCTACGGTTGGCTCCCCTGAGGATGACCCACTGCGCTCGCTCACGTGGCGTCAGTCTAGTGCCCGGAAGCGATCCACTTGCTGGGGCGTCGCCGGAGCGACGATATCGATGACTTCGAGCAGCGCGCCACGGGCCATCCGCCGCGGTTCCGGATCCATCTCGCTCAGCGCCGCCACCACCGCGCCGTCGACCACGGCGACGAGTCTGCGCAGCTGTTCGGGCCGGACCGTTCGGTCGGAGCGGCGGAGCACCTCGGCCAGGAGTTCGTCGAGTTGCGCGCGCAGGCGTAACTGCACGCCGCGGAGCTCGGGATGGCGCGCCGAAGCCACCGAGCGCTCGTAGCGAGCGATCAGCTGTCCGCGCGCGGCCTCGTCGGCGCCGATCAACAGATCGAGCACCAAGTCGACGGTCGCCTCGGCGCCACGCCGGCGATGACTCACTTCGCCGATGCGGCGGCGCATCGTGTCCAATTCGGCGTTGCCGCTGAATTCGACCGCACGCGCGATCAGATCCTCGAGGGACTCGAAATAGTAGGTCGTCGACGCGAGCGGCAAATCGGCCCGCGTCGCGACCGAACGATGCCGTACCGCATCGAATCCGCCTTCGAGTAACAACTCGGCGGCGGCCGCTACCAGAGCCTGGCGACGCCGTTCGCCTTTCGGGGTCGTCGCGGTTATCACCGTGCCATCGTGCCAGTCATCATCAGTTCATTCCGTGCGAAATCGTGAGGGGAAACCCAGCTACCGATTTTCTACCCCATCGGCACGCCCCGTGGGACGGTCTGTGGAAAGTTGTTGCAGTACTTGACCTTCGACTACCGGCATCGAGACCGCGTCAGTCGTCCAGATAACGGCCGAGTCGGGTCAACGCCTCTTCTATATCCGCGGTCGCTCCAGCAAATGAGAAGCGAACTGTTCGATGACCCGAGACGGTGTCGAAATCGATGCCGGGAGCGAGGGCGACACCGGTGTGCTCGAGCACTCGCGCGCACCACGCGAGCGAATCATCGGTCAGATGGCCGATATCGGCGTAGGCGTAGAACGCACCGTCCGCTGGGGCGAGATCGGTGATGCCCAGTTTCGGCAGTCCGTCCAGAAGTAGCCGACGGTTCGCCGCATAGCGTCGAACATGTCCGTCCAGTTCGGTTTTCGCGTCCGCGCCGAAGGCGTGCAACGCCGCGTACTGCGAAATCGCGGGCGGACACACCGTCATATTCGACGCGAGCCGCTGCAACGCCGGACGTAGATCGGCCGGGGCGAGCATCCAGCCCAGACGCCAGCCCGTCATCGAGAAATATTTCGACACCGAGCCGATCACCACGGACTCGCGCGAGGTCTCCCACGCCGAGGCGGTGCGGTCACCCGAGGCCGTCGTCTCGTAGGTGATGCCGTGATAGATCTCGTCGGAGATCAGCAGCGTCCCGTTCGCCTCGCACCAGCGAGCCAGCGCGGCGAGTTCGTCCGGGGCGATCATGGTCCCGGTCGGATTCGCCGGACTGGCCACGACCAGGCCCGCGGGCGGTTCGGACAGCGCCTCCAGCATCGCCACCGTCGGCTGGAACCGGGTCTGCGCGCCGCAGTCCAGTTCGACCACCCGGCAGCCGAGCGCGGCCAGACTGTTGCGATAGGCCGGATAACCGGGCCTGGCCACCACGACGGTGTCACCGGGGTCGAACGCCCCGAGGAAGAGGAGGGTGAACGCGCCGGACGATCCCGTCGTC
The DNA here is from genome assembly GCF_045040005.1 of Nocardia sp. NBC_01377. Lineage (NCBI taxonomy): Bacteria > Bacillati > Actinomycetota > Actinomycetes > Mycobacteriales > Nocardiaceae > Nocardia > Nocardia sp. NBC_01377. The sequence continues at coordinate 8,133,888 of NZ_CP109566.1, read as the reverse complement.
ACCACCACCTCGTCCGGATGGACCGGATGCCCGTAGGTCCGGCTGTGATGGTCCGCGATCGCCTCGCGCAACGGCAGAATACCGAAAGTCTCGGTATAGCCCAGTAATTCGGAATCTATGGCGACCTTCGTCGCCCGCAGCACCGGAGCGGGAGCGGGCGTCGAAGGCTGCCCGGCCGCCAGCACCAGCACGTCACCGTGTGTTCGCGCCCGCTGCGCGGCTGCCTTCCATACATCCATCACGTAGAAAGGTGGGATGTTCGACCGGCGAGATTCTCGAGACACGAGAGAGACGGTAGACCCTCGCACCCGGCGGCCCCTCGCCCGTGCCCGACGTGCCACACACCGTGCCCGCATCGTTTACCCAGCGGATCGACGAGGCTAGGGTCTGCGTAATGCTCGAAAAAGCTCGCCGCCTCGAGAAGGCTCGCCGCGTGGGGCTCGAACGAGTACGCGCCGTGGGCCGACCAGGCGTCATCGACCAGGATCGGCGCGCCGCACCGGCCCGGCTGCGAGCGATCGTCACCGGATCGTTGCGCCGAATCGAGACCCGACTACGCGAACTGCGTCACCGACCACGTCCCGACCTTCGCGAACTGTGGCAACGACAACGCGACCGCGACTACCGCGCCCTCCTGATCCGGCACCGGGTACTCCTCGCCGGAATGCTGACCGTCGCACTGTTCGCCACCGCCGACTCCCCCTTCACCTGGGGAGTCACCGAACGCACCCCCGGCCCGCAGGAAGCCCAGCGCGTCGCCTTCGCCTATCCCCAGCAATTCCAGTCGACCCCACCCTCCGTGCGGCGCTACCTCAACGCCATCGCCAACGGCGAACGCATCCGCGAACAAGCCGTCGTCGCGGCCGCCGCCCGCGCCACCCTCGAACGCGCCAGAGCCGAAGCGGCCGCCGCCGTCGCCGGTGAACGCCAGCCCTGGATGACCTCCGGCACCATCCCGCTGTCGCCCGGCTCGATCCTGCCCGGCGCGGGCGGATTCGTCCTACCCGCCATCGGCGCCTTCACCTCCGGATTCGGTTCCCGCTGGGGCACTTTCCACGCGGGCATCGATATCGCCGCCCCCATCGGCACCCCCATCCACGCCGTCGCCTCCGGCACCGTCATCGACGCGGGCCCCGCCCAGGGCTTCGGCCTGTGGGTACGCATCAGACACGACGACGGCACCATCACCGTCTACGGCCACATGTACGACTTCTTCGTCTCCGTCGGCGAACGCGTCCCGGCCGGTATGCAGATCGCCCGCATGGGCAACCGAGGCGACTCGACCGGCCCCCACCTGCACTTCGAGGTCATCCAACAGGGACAACACATCGACCCCGCGGCTTGGCTCGCCCAACGTGGGCTCGGGTTGTAATTCTGGCGGCGGTGATATTGGCCGCTGGCGCGGCGTGGTTCCTCGTAAGACTCGCTCCGGGCAGGGAGCGTTCAGCGGGGTGTCGCGGTCGGGGTACTGCCCTGCGGGGACGAGCTCGTCGTACCAGTTCAGAGGTAGTGGAGGCCGGTCCGGGTACCAGATCTGAACGGGGTGGGCGCGAACCGGAGCGCTCTGTAGGGCGCGCCGAGCGTGCACGTCGCAGTCGGGTCACTACCCCCGCCGGGACGAACTCGTTGATGTGAATGTGAGGGTTGGGGTTACCCGACCTGGATGCGGTCTTCGACGGCGGCCAGGCCGATGTCGGTGCGGTAGTGGCTGCCTGCGAGTTTGATTCTCGCGATGCGCTCGTAGGCGTTGACGCGAGCCTCGGTGAGGTCGGCGCCGACGCCGACGACGCTCAGTACACGGCCGCCTGCGGATACGAGCGCTCCGTCGGCGCGTGATTCGGTGCCCGCGTGCAGGACCGACGACGCGGTGTTCTGGGCGCTGTCCTCGGCGCCGGTGATGACGTCACCGATGCGGGGGCGGCCGGGGTAGTTCTCGGCGGCGACGACCACGGTGACGGCGGCGCCGTCGCGCCAGCGCGGGGGCGCGACATCGGCCAGGGTTCCGGTGGCGGTGGCGTTGAGGAGTTCGCCGAGGGGGCTCCCGAGCAGCGACAGCACAGCTTGGGTCTCGGGATCGCCGAAGCGGCAATTGAATTCGATGACGGCGGGGCCGTCGGCGCCGATCGCGAGACCGGCGTAGAGCAGTCCGGAGAAGGCGCTGCCGCGTCGGACGAGTTCGGCGGCGACCGGTTTCACGACATCGTCGACGATGGCGGTGACCGTTTCCTCCGGCAGCCAGGGCAGCGGGGTGTAGGCGCCCATGCCGCCGGTATTCGGTCCGGTGTCGCCGTCGCCGACGCGCTTGTGGTCCTGCGCGGGCAGCAGCGGCACCACGGTTTCGCCGTCGACCAGGCAGAACAGCGAGACTTCAGGGCCGTCGAGGAAGGTTTCGAACAGGACGGGATGACCGTTCTCCAGCAGCTCCGCGCCGTGGTCGCGGGCGGCGAGGCGGTCGTCGGTGACGACGACGCCCTTTCCGGCCGCCAGACCGTCGTCCTTGACGACCCAGGTGGGTCCGAAACGGTCGAGCGCGGCGTCGAGGTCGGCGGGGGTGTCGACGATCTCGCTGTGCGCGGTGCGCACACCGGCCGCGATCATCACATCCTTGGCGAACGCCTTGGAACCTTCGATCCTGGCGGCGTCGGCCGACGGCCCGAAACACGCGATCCCCGCAGCACGGACGGCATCGGCGACACCGAGCACCAGCGGCACTTCGGGTCCGATGACGACCAGATCCGCCTTCACCTCCACGGCCAGCGCGGCGACCGCCTCACCCGAGGACGGATCGACCGCGCGAGTCTGCGCGTGCTGGGCTATTCCTGCGTTGCCCGGGGCCGCGACCAGCGCGGTGACCGCGGGGTCCCTGCGGAGGGCCAGGACGAGGGCATGTTCACGGGCACCTGAGCCGATGACGAGTACGCGCACGGCCAACAGCTTATGTGTAGTCCTCCCCGCTCCGGGCCGGAGCCCGTTACCAGCGAATGACGAGCGATCGACGTTTCGGCGAACAACGCCACGACGCGGACGAAATCCGTTGTCGCCATTCACCCGTCGCGGCCCAGCGAAGAGGATGATGGCAAGTGGTGCGGGCCGAACGCCCGCATCATCCGCTGCCGGAGCAAGCCGAAGGATGGGCCAGCGATGGGTCTGATCGATGGACTGATGGGAAATGCCGGACGAATCGACCCGGCCCAGGCGCAACAGGAGTACGCGAAGCTACTCGGCAACGGCGAGCAGATCTATTCGGCGTATCTGCTGGTCCGCGACGCGATGCTCTTCACCAACCGCCGCCTGATCCTGGTCGACAAACAGGGTCTGTCCGGCCGCAAGGTCAGCTACCACAGCGTCCCGTACCGCTCCATCACGCATTTCGCGGTGGAGACCGCGGGCACCTTCGATCTGGATGCCGAGCTGGTCATCTGGATCGCCGGAAGCAACGAGCCCTTGCAGAAACGGTTCAACCGTCAGGTCGACATCTACGAGGTCCAGGGGATCCTGTCGCACTTCGTCGCGGTGTGACAGCGTCGCGGTGTGACAGCTGCGCGCCGAGGCGAGGTTGTAGCCTGCGCTCATGGCTTCTGTCTTCAGCGCGATCATCGCAGGCGACCTCCCCGGCCGATTCGTCTGGGAGGACGACGAATTCGTCGGTTTCCTGACCATCAACCCGATCACGCCGGGCCACACCCTCGTGGTCCCGCGCGCGGAAATCGATCAGTGGCAGGACATCGACGGCGAGGTCTTCACCCGCCTCAACCTGGTGGCCCAGAAGATCGGCAAAGCCGTGCGCGCGGCCTGGGGCGCACCCCGCGCGGGCCTGCTCATCGCCGGCCTCGAGGTCCCCCACCTCCACGTCCACGTCTTCCCCGCCTTCTCCATGGGCAATTTCGACATCTCCGGCGCCGACCCCACCCCCTCCCCCGAATCCCTGGACGAAGCCCAGTCCAAGATCAAGCAGGCCCTGCGCGACCTGGGCCACGGCGCGAACGTCCCCGCCTGAGCCGAACACGAAAAGGGTGGCCCGTCCGCACATGCGGAAAGACCACCCTTTTCATCGGGAGCCCCCTGTCAGGATTGAACTGACGACCTTTCGCTTACAAGGCGAGTGCTCTACCACTGAGCTAAGGAGGCGGAAGCGGTACCAATCGCGACCGGTTGCCCACTATAGCGGGGCACACCGGCCGTGCGACACCGAGATACGGTGCCGCACGGCTGGCGGCTGAATCAGCTTTCCCGGCGCAGTATCGGATACCGCGGTTCAGGACTGGGCGCCCTGACGGGCCGCGTCGTCGGCGGCCATCGCGTCCCGCAAGCTCTTCGGACGCATATCGGTCCAGTTCTTCTCGACGTACTCGACGCAGGCAGCGCGGCTGTCCTCGCCGAACACGACTCGCCATCCGGCCGGGACCTCCGCGAAGGCCGGCCACAGGGAATGCTGTTCCTCGTCGTTGACCAGGACGAAGAATCGACCGTCTTCGTCGTCGAAGGGGTTGGTGCTCAATTTCACCTCACTGGATACTGGCGCTGTGTACGGGATCGGCTCCTGAGACCGTCCGGCGCTGGGCCGTGCGGTACACGAGCCACGCCCCGGATGCTCCCCGAGCGTTGTGTCGACCCTAGCAAGGGAGACGCTACGCGTAGGTGGTTACCTCGTCCTGGGGTTCAACGGATCGGACCCGCGCCCGGTTCACCCGGCGAAGAACTCGAGCAGGATCTTGTTCACATCGTCCGGTTTCTCCAGGTAGCCGAAATGCCCGGCGTCGGGAATCTCCTGGTAGCGGGCACCGGGAATGGCCTCGGCGACCTCGCGGGAGAGGTAGGGCGGGATCATCCTGTCGTCGGCGAATCCGACCGAAAGGCATGGCACGGTGATGGCGCGGTAGGCCTGGACCCGGTCGAAATCGTGGTCCATCCGGCGCTGGGCGCGGATACCGGGGGTCACCGGACCGCCGGTGAACTCGAACAGATCCAGCCAGTCGCGCGCCGCGTTGGGCTGCGACATCGTCGCGGGCGACAGGTTCATCACGGCGGTGACGGCGGCCTCGTATTTGGCGGGTATCTTCACCCCGCTCGCGTCGAGTTCGTGTTCGCCGAGCGAGAGCGTCTTCTGGAACTGGTCGAGGCGGCCGTGGCCCGCCATGAATACGGCCTTGCGTACCAGATCCGGCCTGGCCAAAGCCAATTCCTGGGCCACGCGCGCGCCCATCGACGTGCCGACGACCAGTGCGGGGCCCTCGTCGAGCAATTCGATCAGCCCGGCGGTGTCGCCGACCAGCTGGTCGATCGTCATTCCCGACGGCGCTTCGTAGGACGGCGCGATACCCCGGTTGTCGAATGTGCACACCCGGTATCCGGCGGCGACGAGCGCGGGCACCTGGTGCAGTTCCCAGACTCGGCCGGGACTTCCGGTGCCCATGATCATCACGACGAGCGGCGCCCCGCCCTTGACGTCCGCGCCCTTGGCACGGTCACCCTTGACCTGGTAGTTGAGGGATATCCCGTTCACCGTGGCCAGCGGCATTGTCGACCCTTTCGTGGAGTTGGTGCTGACCGTCAGGAGCGACCTGCTTCCGGTCGCTACGGCCCCGTCACCACGGTATAGGCAGGGGTCCCGCAACGCACCGAGGCGGGTGCTCGAGGTATCGGGTGCGGCGTGCCCGCGCCCGCGCCATATACCATTGACTATTCGCACGTACGAGCGTAATGAGCCGGGAGGATTTGAGATGGCTGCGAAGGGCAGCGCGAACGATATCGCGGACGATGACCTGGAACCACTCGCCGATGAAACCGCCCGTCAGGCCCAGCGCGTCGTCGCCGCGTACGCGGAAGACGCCGACGAGTGCCGGATGTTGCTGTCGATGCTCGGCATCGGCCCCAACGGTCGAGGCGAGTAACCCCAACCCGCTCGACGACAACGGCGCCGTCGACGACACCCGACAACTCCAGACGGGATCAGCGATGCACACCATCCGGTGAGCGTCGGGGCCCGGAGGCGGTCGCTCGCTCAGCACCGCGAACGCCGCCGCTCGAATAAGGATGCGTGAGTGGACCAGATGACCGACCAGCCGTCCGACGACTCCGAGCTCGCTTCTCCCGACGATCGCACGACGACATCGGCGGATGTGGTGGAGCCGATCGAAACCGACGGGGCCGGTTCCGGTTTCGTCGTCGTGGCCAATCGGCTACCGGTGGATCTCGATCGACTACCCGATGGCTCGACCCGATGGAAACGCAGCCCGGGCGGCCTGGTCACCGCGTTGGAACCGGTGTTGCGCAACAACAAGGGGGCGTGGGTCGGCTGGGCGGGAGTTCCCGACGCCGACCTCGATCCGATCATCGAAGACGGCCTGGAACTGCATCCGGTCACGCTGTCGGCGCAGGAAGTCGCCGACTACTACGAAGGTTTCTCCAACGGCACGTTGTGGCCGCTCTATCACGACGTCATCGTGCGACCGACCTACGACCGCGCCTGGTGGGCCGCCTATGTCACGGTGAACAGGCGATTCGCCGAGGCCACGGCCAAGGTGGCCGCCGAGGGCGCGACGGTGTGGGTGCAGGACTACCAGCTGCAACTCGTTCCGAAGATGCTGCGCATGTTGCGCCCCGATCTGACCATCGGGTTCTTCTTGCACATCCCCTTCCCGCCGGTCGAGCTGTTCATGCAGATGCCGTGGCGGACCGAGATCATCGAGGGTCTGCTCGGCGCCGATCTGATCGGTTTCCACCTGCCCGGCGGCGCGCAGAACTTCCTGTATCTGGCACGCCGACTGGCGGGCCAGGCCACCTCGCGCGGCACCGTCGGTGTGCGCTCCAAGATGGGCGTCGTCCAGGTCGGATTCCGGACGGTGCGGGTCGGCGCGTTCCCGATCTCCATCTCCTCGGCCGAGATGGACGACAATTCCCGACGGCGGTCGGTGCGCGAGCGTGCCGCGAAAATCCGTGCGGAACTGGGGAATCCGAAGAACATCCTGCTCGGTGTCGACCGTCTCGACTACACCAAGGGCATCGATATCCGGCTCAACGCGCTGGAGGAATTGCTGGTCGACGGCCGGGTCGACCCCTCCGAGACGGTGATGGTGCAGTTGGCGACCCCGAGTCGCGAGCGTGTCGAGAGCTATATCCAGATGCGCGGGGATATCGAACGCCAGGTGGGCCGCATCAACGGCGAATTCGCCCGCGTCGGCTATCCGGTGGTGCACTACCTGCACCGTCCGATCCCGCGCGAGGAATTGCTCGCGTTCTTCGTCGCGGCCGACGTCATGCTGGTCACCCCGCTGCGCGACGGGATGAATCTGGTCGCCAAGGAGTACGTGGCGTGCCACAGCGGACTCAACGGCGCCCTGGTGCTGAGTGAGTTCACCGGGGCCGCAGCGGAATTGCGTCAGTCCTATCTGTGCAATCCGCACGATCTGGACAGCGTGAAGGACGCGATCGTCTCCGCGCTGGAGGACGACCGCGACACCAAGCGCCGCCGGATGCGGTCGCTGCGCCGCCAGGTGCTCGCCCACGACGTGGATCGCTGGGCCCGCGCCTTCCTGGAGGCCCTCGCCCAGGATCAGGTCGCCGGGAGCGCCCTGCTCACCGATGACGACACCTACCCGGAGTCGCGGACACCACGCCGCTGACAGCACGGCGCCGCTGACGCGGTGGGGGACGTTCACAGCAACCACCCAGGAAAGGTCCAGTGAGTTCCCAGTCCCCTACCGCAGGATGGAACACATGACCGGCGGGCCCACAGAACAGAAACCCGAGGCCAGGGTGCTGGTCGTGGACGACGAACCGATGATCGTCGAACTGCTGTCGGTGAGTCTGCGCTACCAGGGATTCGAGGTGGACACCGCGGCCGACGGCGCGCAGGCGTTGGACAAGGCGCGCGGTTTCCGACCGCAGGCGCTCATCGTCGACGTGATGATGCCGGGTATGGACGGATTCGGACTGTTGCGCCGGTTGCGCGCCGACGGTGTCGACGCACCGGTCCTGTTCCTCACCGCGCGCGACGAGGTGCAGGACAAGGTCGCGGGACTCACCCTCGGCGCCGACGACTACATCACCAAACCGTTCAGCCTCGAGGAAGTGGTGGCGCGGCTGCGCGTGGTCCTGCGCCGCGCTGGCCACGCCGCGCCCGCGCCGAAGAATTCGCGGCTGCGGTTCGAGGACATCGAACTCGACGACGACACGCACGAGGTCTGGAAGGCCGGTGAACCGGTCGCGTTGTCGCCCACCGAATTCACGCTGCTGCGCTATTTCATGGTCAACGCGGGCACCGTGCTGAGCAAACCGCGCATCCTGGATCATGTGTGGCGCTACGACTTCGGCGGCGAGGTCGGCGTGGTCGAGACCTACGTGTCCTATCTGCGCAAGAAGGTCGACACCGAGCAGCGCTTGATCCATACGCTGCGCGGCGTCGGCTATGTCATGCGCGCGGCCCGCCCGGCCGGGCAGTGAGCCGGACCGGTCCCGCACGACGCCCGCGCCGGGCGACAAGCGAACCGGCCCGCTCGGCGACGATCCTGCGGCGTGTCCGCGACAGGTTCGCCGCGGTGCCGCTTCGGGTCGCGCTCGTGCTCGCCCTGGTGGCGCTGTCCGGTCTCGGTCTGCTGATATCGGGCACGCTCGTCACCTCCGGACTCGAACAGTCGCTCACCAGCCGCACCGACCAGCAGTTGCGCGAGGGGGCACTGGAATGGTCGCGGCGGTTACGTCCGCCCGCGCCGATCGCGCAGCCGCCGGATTCGCGGCATCCGCCGAGCCAGTTCTACGTGAAGGCGCAGAGTACGGGCGACGCGGCCGGGATGGGCGCGGTGCAGATCTCGGTGCAGGCGTTCGGCGTCGACGCGGAGCCCGCGCTGCCCGCGATTCCGGACGCACTGCCCGCGAATACCCGCGCCGAGGTCACCGGACCGGCGACGGTGCCGTCGGTCGGGGATTCTCCCGTCCGGTGGCGGACGCTGTCGCTGCGCACCCAGGACGGCGTCACCACCGTCGCGCTGCCGCTGACCCAGAACAGCGATACCGTGCACCGGCTGGTCATCCTGCAATTGGCGGTCGGGGCGGCGGTGCTGGCCGTCCTCGCGGTGGCCGCGTATTTCGCGATCCGCCGCAGTCTGCGCCCGCTGCGCCGAGTCGAGAACATCGCCGCCGCCATCGCGCGCGGCGATCTGCACCGCCGGGTGCCGGTGCGCGGCACCAATACCGAGGTCGATCGGCTGTCGCGGTCGCTCAACGGCATGCTGGCCCAGATCCAGTCGGCGTTCAAGGCGACCGAGGCGTCCGAAGCGGCGGCCAGGCAGTCCGAGGCGAATATGCGGCGCTTCGTCGCCGACGCCAGTCACGAATTGCGCACGCCGCTCACGACGATCCGCGGCTTCGCCGAACTCTACCGACAGGGCGCCACCACCGATCCCGCGCTGTTCATGGCGCGGATCGAAACCGAGGCGCAGCGGATGGGTCTGCTGGTCGAGGATCTGCTGATGCTGGCCCGTCTGGACGCCCAGCGTCCGCTCGAACGCGGCCAGGTGGATCTGCTCGCGCTCGCCAGCGACGCCGTGCACAACGCCCGCGCGGTCGCCGCCGCTGCCGCACCGGAGAACCCCAGGCCCATCGCCTTGGAAATCCGTTCCGGGGAAGGCACATTGGAGATCGAGGGCGACTCCGAGCGGTTACGTCAGGTGCTGGGCAACCTCCTGAACAACGCCCTCACCCACACCCCGCCCGACGCGGCGGTCACCGTGCGTCTGACCCCTCGAAAGCACGACGTCCGTCTGGAAGTCGCCGACACCGGCCCCGGCCTGCCCGAAGACGAGGCCGCGCGCGTATTCGAACGCTTCTACCGCACCGACACCTCGCGCACGCGTGCCAGCGGTGGCACCGGCCTGGGCCTGTCCATCGTGCAGGCGCTGGTCAGCGCGCACGGCGGGACGGTCACGGTCGACAGCGTGGTGGGCAAGGGCACGACCTTCACCGTCACCCTGCCGCGCTGAGGACCGATCAACGCGGGCCCTTCGAGCCCCCAGCGTCCGACACCCACCTACCCGCCACGAGTCCTACCAGCAGCCTTGTCCACCACCGAGCGATCGACACCCACCCCGCCCGGCGCGAGCCCTACGAGCACCCCGGTCACAACCCCGTCCCGCGTCCGAACGCAATCGGTCATCGACCGGTGTGGCGCCGTGATCAACACCAAGCCACCACAGGCGCGAGCCTTACGAGCGCCCGTTCGCGGCCCGTCTCGCGTCCGAGCGGTCGAAGCGCACGCGACGAAGTCGCCGGTCTCGACCGCTCGGACGCGAGACAACCAGGGGCCGCGAACCCGCGGCCCCGGCCGCCGAAAACACTCCCTTACACAGGGTTCACCGAGTCGACCAGCCAGCGGTTGTCCGTCTTGTCCAGCGTGACGCGCACCCGGCTGCCCGTGGTCGTGCCCTGCGGGGTGTCCTTGCTCGTGGTCACCTGGTTGAGGAAGAGCAGCACGACGACGTGGGACCGCTCGGCCTCCACGACGCCACCGGCCTGCGTGGTCGCGTTGACGGTGAGCTGCTTCTCCTTGGCGCCGGGCGCGATGGCCTGGGTGATCAGCTTCAGGTAGTCCTCGCGGAAACTCGCCGACAGGTTGTCGGCGGCCTTCGGCAATTCGGTGTCGACGGTGCCGTAGTCGTAGGTGAACATGGCCGACACCGTGCGCTGCGCCGCGGTGACCGCCTCGTCGCGCGCGACCTCGGTCCGCTGATGGTCCCAGTATCGGAAACCGTTGATACCCATGATGATCACCGCGGCGGCGATCACCACGCCCGCGATACCCGCGCCGACCAGCCCCAGTTTTCCCGAGAGGATCCTCATGCCACGAACTCCACCTTCGACGCGGTCAGACCGGTATCGCCCCTGGACACGGTGACCCGGAATCGGTAGTACCGCGTCTGCGGCTCGGCCTGGCCCGCGTTGCTCAACGTCTGCTTCGCCGCGACGAGCACCTGTGCCGAATTCTCGTCGTCCTGCTGGATCGCGGCCTCGACGACCTCGCCGTTCGAGACGACCTTGGCCTGCTGCACGATGCTCATGAAAGGATCGACACGCCCGTCGAATTCGGTTTTGAACTGCCCCGACGCCAGCGACAGGATCCGGTCGATATCGGCCTTGGCCGAATCCGCGCGGATCGTCGTCAGGTTGAGCACCGCCTGGCGCGCGGTCTGCACGTATTCCGCACGTCGCTCGTCGCGCACGTTCGTCGTGTGCACCAGGAAGATCGACGTGCCAGCGCCGACCACCGTCAGCAGTACCAGCACCGCGGCGGCGACCACGGTCACGACGCGTCCGACCCGGCGCTTCGGCTTCTCGACGGTGGCGTCGGCATCGGATTTCGTCAGGTCGACCGGGGTGTCGGTGTCGTCCGATTCGTCGGCTTCGCCTGCCTTCGACTCGGCGGTCGACGGTGGCTTCTTCGCTGTCACCACCGACTTCGCCGCGACGCCCCACGGCTTGGTCGTAGTGTCCGCCACGACGTCGCCGTAACCGCCGACGGACTTCGACGCCGCTTTCTCCCCGGCATCGCTTCCCACCTTCTCGACGGCGTCGACACCGCCGGTCCGAGCCGCGGCGGTCACGCCCGCCGCGGCAGGTACCTTCTCGGCATTCACCGCGGTGACGCCGGACGGACCGTCGTCCTCCTCCACCGGAGGACCGACCGAACGGACCGCTCGCCTGCGCACGCGGTGGTTATCGCCGTTGATATCACTCATCGTTGCTGCTCCTCGAGCATCGCTTGCCAACTCGACGGTACCGTTCCCGAGCCGCCGGGGCCGACATCTCCCTGACGGTAGGTCCGGCCGTCAGGGCCGATGTACACACCGGTCGACGGGTCGTAGGATCTGGCCGCCGCCGGTGTGCGGTACGAGGCGGGCGCGGTCGGCGCCTCGTCAGGCGTCTCGGCGCTCGGGGGTGCGACCGGCTGCACGGGTCCGAACGGCGGGTTGTTGCCCTCGGGCACGAATCCGGTCCGGCACAGTTCCGGCGTAGGCGCGCGCACCCCCGGGAATTCCGCGCACGGGGTATTCCTGATGCCGCGCACCGCGATCGGCGAATCCTGCGGCACCTTGCAGTAGAGCCCGGGCGGGGTGTCGATGGAATCCAGTTCGCTCGGCGAGCGGCGCTGGTCGGCGGGCAGGAATCCGGTCGTGCAGGCGGGCGGATCGTTGACCACCGCCATGAAGTCGACCATCGCGCCGTATTTGGCCGGCCCGCGGATGATGGTGCGCAAGGCCGCGATCAGCGGCGGGAAGACGACGAGAAGTTGTTCGATACCCGCGTGATAGGTGACGGCGACCTGGCCCAGGCTCACCAGATTGGTCAGCAGGATCGGCAGGGTCGGTTGCAGCGACTGGAACTGCTCGGTGACCCGCTGCATGGCCGAAGGGCCGTCCTGGAGCAGGCTGCGCAGCGACGGGTCGTGCGCGCGCAGCGTATCGGTGACCGTCGCCAGATCCGCGGTCCAGGAACGGATCGCGGCGTCGGATTCGATCTGGGTGTCCAGCAGCGGACCGAGTTGGTCGAGCAGCTCTTTGGTCGGCTCGGTGTTGTTCTGCGCTTCCTGCACCAGCAGCGACGCGGAATCGATGAAACGTTGCAGATCGGGGCCCGCGCCGTTGAACGCGCGGAACGCCTCGTCGATCACCTGCCGCAGTCTGGTGTCTGCCACGCTGGACAGCAGCCGGTCGGTCTGGTCGAGCAGCGATCCGACATCCTGCGGCAACTTGGTGCGCTGCACGGGGATCACCGAGCCGTCGGAGAGGTTGCCGCCCCGAGGATTGTCGACCGGGACCAGGTCGACGTACTGTTCGCCGATCGCCGAGACGCTGCGCACCCAGGCGTCCACATCGGCGGGGATCTTGTAGTCGCTGTCGATGGACAGTTTCGCGTCGACGCCCTCGTCGGTGAGCACCACGTCCTTCACCACGCCGACGTTCGTGCCTCGGTAGGCGACATTGGCCTGCTGGTACAGCCCACCGGTCGCGGCGAGTCGCACCGTGACGTCGTAGCGTCCGATGCCGAACATGGCGGGCAGTTCGACGTAGACCCCGCCCATCACGACCAGCCCGATCACGGTAAGGATCGCGAAGATGGTCAGCTGACCGCGGACGAATTTGGTGAGCGTCATCGGCCCGTCCCCCCCTGTGGCGCGGTATTTCCGGGCAGCGGAACCGTCAGGCCCGGAATGGCGGGCAGTCCGGGGATGGGCGGCAGGCCCGGCAGCGTCGGCGTGGGCGAGGCGCCCGCGTCGGGCGTCGGCAGCAATGGCCCGGTCGCGGGATTACCGCCCTGTGCGGCGGAATCGGGGGCGAAACTGCCGATCACGCCTTCGACGCCGCCGAAACGCCCGCCGAGCGGGGTTCCGGTCAGCCAGTTGGAATCGAGCCTGCGCCCGGTCATGTCGACGGTGATGAACAGGTTCATGTAGTCGCCCTTGATCGCGTTGCCGATGTTCTTGATCGGGAACGGGAAGGTGGGCAGGATCTTCAGCGATTCGATGAGGTTGACGCCGGTATCGGCCAGGGTCTGGAGCACCGGGCCGAGGCTGCGCAGATTCGCCTTCAGATCCTCACCGCTCTCGCTGACGATGCGGTCGGCCACATCGCTGAGTTCGCCGAGGGAGGTCACCGCGGCGGTGATGTTCGCGGTGCGGTCGGCCAGGATCGTCAGCGCGGGGTGGATCTGGTCGATCGCCCGCGCCACCACGTCACGCTGATCGGCGAATTGCCCGGCGAGGCGGTCGAGTCCGCTCATGGCCGAGATGATGTCCTCGCGCTGTTTGTCCAGACCGGTCGCCAGCGTCGCCAGTTGCGGCAGCAGGTCGCGGATATCGTCCTCGCGCCCGGTCAGGGCGGAATTCAGTTCGCGGGTAATGGTTTCCAGCTGTGAGATGCCACCGCCGTTGAGGACGACCGACAGCGAGGAGAGCACCTGTTCGGTGGTCGGGTAGGCCCCGGCCCGCGACAGCGGGATGACGTCGCCACCGCGCAACTCGCCCACCGGGGCCGCGTCCTCGGGCGGGCCGAGTTCGACGTGGTTGCTGCCGAGCAGACTGGTCTGGCCGATCTTCGCCACCGCGTTCGCGGGCAGCCGGACGTCACGGTCGAGTGCGACGGTGACGAGCGCGTGCCAATCCTGCACCTCGATGCCGGTGACGGTGCCGACGGTGACATCATCGACCCGGACCGGCGAATTCTTGGTCAGGGTGGTCACATTCGGCATCTGGATCTGGATCCGATAGCCGTCGGTGCCCTCGGTGCCCGGCAGGGGCAGCGAGTTCAACCCGTCCCATTCGCATCCGGAGACGCCGAGCGTCACCGCCAGACCTACGGCGAGTGCGGCGACCCGCCGCATCGAACGCGGGCGCGTCATCGGTTTCCTCCCGGAATGGCGAGTCCGGCAACACCGTCGGGCACGGTCACCTGCGGTGAGGTCTGGCCCTCCAGGCTCGGATCGCTGTAGACGATCTGGTCGGGGAACGCGTGCACGCCGGTGGCCGGATTCAGCAGGATGGGCGCGTAGTTCATGGCGACCGAGCTGATCACCGGCGCCAGGTACTGCGCGCACAGGTCGGCGCTTCGATCGGACTGGTCGTATTCGAGCGCGCGGATGGAACCGCACAGGAAGCTCAGCGGGTCGGCCGTGTTGTTCAGCGCGATCGCACCGGTCAGCGTGCCCTGCGCGGGTTTGTAGATCTGGTAGAAGTTCACCAGCGCGGTCGGCCCGGAATGCAGCACCCGCTCGAGTTCGGGACGCTTGTCCACCAGCAGCTGTGTCACATCGCTCAACCGCGTGACGCCTTCGGTGAGTTCGGCTCCGCTGCCGTCGAGGAACCGCTTCACATCGGCCAGCGCGATATCCAGATTGTCCAGTCCCGCGCCGAGATCGTCCGAGGTGTCGCCGAGTACTTCCGACACCGAGGCCAGCCTGCTGCCGAATTGCACGATCTGCTCGTTGCTGCCGGACAGCACCTCGACGAATTTCTGCAAATTACGGATGGTGCCGAAGAGATCGGTCCGGCCGTCGGACAGGGTGTTCAGCGTCGCCGACAGTTCGTGCAGGGTGTCGCGCAGTTTCTGGCCGTTGCCGTCCAGATTGTCGGCGGCGGTGTTCACGAACCGTCCGAACGAGCCCTGCTCGTCGTCGCCGACCGGCCCGAGGGCGGTGGCGAGTTTGGACAGTTCGGCCTTGATGTCGTCCCATTCGACCGGGATCGCGGTGTGCTCGATCGGAATCGTCGCGTCGTCGGCCATTTTCGGTCCGCCGGTGTAGGCGGGGGCCAATTGGATGAACCGGGCCGAGACCAGCGAGGGCGAGATGATCACCGCGCGCGCGTCGGCCGGAATGTCGACACCCCGGTCGATCGTCACTGTGACGCGCACCTGTTCGCGGCCCGGCTCGATCTTGTCGATGGTGCCGACCCTGACGCCGAGCACGCGCACATCGTCGCCCTCGTACAGGGCGCTCGTGGACGGGAAGTAGGCGGTGATCGTGGTCTTGCCGATCCTGGTGACACCGGTGTAGACAGCGAACGCGACGAGCGCGGCCACCAGCACTCCCGCGGTGATCAACGCCCAGCGCGGCAGTGTCCGTACTCCGTTCAACTTGCTCATCGCGGTGGATCCTCTTCCGCAGGCCCGATCGACGGCGGCGCCGGGTGGGTGAAAATATTGCGCAGATCGTTGGGCAGCTGTTCCGGCCAGACCAGCGCGTCGACCAGTGGCCGCAACTCGGTACTCGTCGCGTTGACCACGTAGGCGTTGAACCACGGGCCGTTGCCGACCTGTTCGCCGAGCGCCGCCGCGTACGGGCCGACGCTGTCGAGCGCGTCGCTGAGGTTCTGCTTATTGCGCTGGAGCAGGTTCAACACCGAATTCAGCCGGTCCAGCGCCGATTTCAACAGCGGCTCGTTATCGGAGACCAAACCCGACAGTTGGAGCGATACCTGATTCACGTACACGATGAGCTGGCCGATCGCGCCGCGTCGACGTTCGAGTTCGCCGAGCAGGTTGTTGCCGTCGAGCAGCAGCGCGTTGATCTGGTCGCTGCGGTCGGCGAGGATCTTGGTGACGCTCTGCGCCCTGGTCAGCAGATCCGACAGCGCCTGGTCGCGGGCGTTGATACTGCGCGACAGCGCCGTGACCCCGTCCAGCGCGGACCGCAACGGCGCCGGGGTGTCGGCGAAGGTCTCCGACAGCGCGTCCAGGGTTTGGTCGACCTTGTCCATATCGAGTTCGCCGATGGTGCTGCCGAGATCGCCCAGCGCTTCGTTGAGCGAATACGGGGAGGTGGTGCGTTCCAGCGGGATCGTGTCGTCCACCCGCAGCGCGCCCGAACCCTGTGGGGTCACCTCCAGCGATTTGCGACCGAGCACCGTATTGGTCTTGATCGCCGCGGAAGTCTTCTGTCCCAACACGATCGACTCATCGAGGCTGAATCGCACGAGCACCTTGTCGCCGTCGAGTTCGACCTTCTCGACCCGACCGCTGCGCACCCCGGCGACCTGGACCGCGTCACCGGGCAGCAGTCCGCCGGCGTCGGTGAAATTCGCGGTGAAGGTGGCGCCGCCGCGGATGAAGGGCAGCCGATCGAATTGCAGGGCGGACAGGGCGATCGCGAGGCCGACGACGATGCCGACGATACCGATGGTGATCGCGGGCGAACGCTTCTCACTCATTGGGCGTACACCTTCCTGTCGCCTGCAAACCCGGCATCTTGACCTCCAGGGTTTGCCCGTTCGGGCCGTCGACCAGGAAATTCGTGCCGCAGACATAGAGCTGTAGGAAGGAGCCGTAAGCGCCGATGCGGATGAGCTTCTTATAGGTTTCGGGCAGCCGCTCGATCACCCACTGCACCGTGTCCGAGCCTTCGTCGAGGTTGGTGGCGAGTCGGCCGGTCTGCTCGATGGTGTTGCGCAGATCCGGACGCGCCGTCGCCAGCAGATCGGTGAGATCCCTTGTGGCCCCGGCGATTCTGGGCAGCGCGTCGCCGATCGGATCGCGATTCGCGGACAGTCCGCTCACCAGTCGCTGCAATTCGTCGAGAGTCGTGCCGAATTGGTCGCCGCGCTCATCGATGGTCCGCAGGACGGTGTTCAGATTGTCGATCACGCTGCCGATCAGTTCGTCGCGTTCGGACAGCGTCTTGGTGAACGAGCCACCGCTGTTGAGCAATTGGACCAGCGTGCCGCCCTGGCCCTGAAAGATCTGCAACAGCGCGTCGGTCAGATCGTTGACCTGGGTCGGATCGAGTCCGCGCAGCAGCGGTTTGAAACCGCCGAGCAGCAGATCCAGGTCGAGCGCGGGTGCGGTCCGGTCCGTCCCCATGGTCGCGCCCGAGCGCATGACCTCGGCCGAGCCCGGTCCCTCCATGAGTTCCAGATATCTGTCGCCGACCAGATTCTCGTATTTGATGGTCGCCCGAGTGCTGGTGAGCAGGGTGTATTTCCGGTCGACGTCGAATTCGACGTGCGCGAGGTGGTCCTTGCCCACCTTCACCGAACTCACCGAACCGACCGGCACACCGGCGATACGCACCTTCGCGCCCGGCAGAATTCCCGAGGAACTGGTGAACACCGCGTTGTAACCGTGTTCACGCGAGAAACGCATCTGGCTGAAGACGATGGCCAGGCCCGCGAAGACCAGGGCCATGACCAGGGTGAAAATGGTCAGTTTGACCGTTGTCGCGGTGTTCTTCACAGCTTGTCCACCCCTGGCAGCCCGGCGAACAACAACTGGAACACCTTGGGACCCTCGTTGATTGTGATCGGACCGGTATTCGGCACATACGGCGCGCCCTGGTTGGTATCGGTGACCAGGTAATCGGAATGGCTTTCCGGCGCCCGGTCGACGACACCCTCGCAATGCGGTCCGCCGGTGGCATTCACCTTCGGCAGGTCGTTCGGATAGGTATAGGGCTTCGAGCCGAACATGAAGTTGGTATTCATGCCGACGCCGGGCAGTACGCCGCCGAAGACTTCCTCGGCCAACGGCATCAATCCGCCGACACCGGTGATCACACAGTTCAACGCCGGTGCGTACTGGTTCAGCAGCGCGGATGTCGGCCGGAGCAGATCCAGCGCGGTGACCAGATTGTTCTCGTTCTGGCGCAGGACCGCGCCCGTCGTGTCGGCCAGCCCGATCACATTCGTCAGCACCGCGTCCAGGTTGTCCTGTTCATCGATGAAGGTGCGGCTGGTGAGCGTCGCGTTGTCGACCGTGCGCAGCAGGTCGACAACGGTGTCGGAATAGATTCCCGTCACCTCGGTCGTCTTGTTCAGATCCTGTTGCAGCGTGGGCAGATAGGGGTTGATCTCGCGCAGGTAGGCGTCACTGCGGGAGAGCAGATCGCCGAGTTTCGCCCCGCGGCCCTCCAGCGCCGTGCCGAGCGCGGTCAGGGTGGCGTTGAGTTTCTCCGGGTCCAGTTGAGCGAGCACATCCGACAGGTGCTGGAACAGGGTGTTGAATTCGACGGTCACCCGCGAGGCGGACACCGTGGAGCCCGGTTTCAGCGAGGTCGACGCGGGTTCGTCCGGAATGATGAAATTGACGTACTTCGCGCCGAACACCGTGGTCGACCTGATATCGACGCCCGCGTTGGACGGCACCATCTTCAATTTGTCCGGCGATACCTCGAGGCGCAGCCGCGCGCCGTCCTCGGCATATTCGACCGATGCCACCCGGCCTATCTCGACCCCGCGCACCTTCACTTTCGCGTCGGTGTCGAGGACGAGACCGCTGCGCGGCGCCTCGACCAGGATTTTCGAGGTCGGGGTGAAACCACCGACGAACATGACCATCGCGACGGTAACCACCGCGACCAGTGCGAGCACCATCGCCAAACCGGCCAATTTCAGGCCGAGCCCGCCGCTCAGCGCGCGCTTCAGACCATTTTCTGAATGCTTCGAATCCGCCATTTGTCGCTTTACCCGGAGAGATGGAAGTTGCCGGAGGTGCCGTAGATGGCCAGGGAGATCAGCAGGGTCACCGTGACCACCGCGACCAGCGAGGACCGCACCGCGTTACCGACCGCGATACCGACGCCGACGGGGCCGCCCGCCGCGTTGTAGCCGTAGTAGGTGTGGATCATCATGACCGCGAGTGCCATGAAGATCGCCTGAGCGAATGACCAGAGAATATCGCTCGGGATGAGGAACGTAGAGAAATAGTGGTCGTACACGCCCGCCGACTGTCCGTAGATGACGACGGTGGCGAATCGAGCCGCGAGGAACGAGGCGATCACCGCCAGCGCGTACAGCGGGATGATCGCGATCATCCCGGCGAGCACCCTGGTGCCGACCAGGTACGGGATGGGCCGGATGGCCATCGATTCGAGTGCGTCGATCTCCTCGGCCACCCGCATCGCACCGAGCTGGGCGGTGGAACCGGCGCCGATCGTCGCCGCCAGCCCGATCCCCGAGATCACCGGCGCCGCGATGCGGACGTTGATGAAAGCGGAGAAGAAGCCGGTGAGCGCCTCGACGCCGATATTGCCGAGTGAGCTGTACCCCTGGACGGCGATCGTGCCGCCCGCGAACAGCGTGAGGAAGCCGACGATCACGACGGTGCCGCCGATGACGGCCAGCGCCCCGGAACCCATGCTGATCTCGGCGATGAGCCGGATGGTCTCGGTGCGGTAGTTCCGCAGTGCCCGTGGGATGGACGCCAGCGTCTGCGCGTAGAACACGGCCTGTTTGCCGACCGAGTCCAACGAGTCGGAGAACCGGCGCACCCGCCGGACCGTCCGGGGGAAACGGGATTGGATCACCAGTGCCATCGGGTCACCGCACCGTGAACTTGATGCCGACGGCGGTGACGACGACGTTCACCACGAACAACGCCATGAACGCGAACACCACGGTCTGGTTGACCGCGTCACCGACACTCTTGGGACCACCCTTGACGTTCAGGCCCAGGTAACAGGCGACCAGACCGGCGATCAGCCCGAACAGACCGGCTTTGACCTCGGAGATGATCAGTTCCGGCAGGTGGGTCAGCAGCGTGATGCCGTTGACGAACGCGCCCGGGTTCACATCCTGGAGCAGCACCGAGAACAGGAAGCCGCCGACGATGCCGATGGTGCAGACCAGGCTGTTCAGCATCAGGGCGACGAACATCGAGGCCAGCACCCTGGGCACCACGAGTCGTTGCACCGGATCGATGCCGAGGACCCGCATGGCGTCGATCTCTTCGCGGATCGTCCTGGCCCCGAGGTCGGCGCAGATCGCGGTGGCGCCCGCGCCCGCCACGATCAGCACGGTGACGATCGGACCGACCTGGGTGACGGCGCCGAAGGCCGCCCCCGCGCCGCTGAGGTCGGCGGCGCCGATCTCGCGAAGCAGGATATTCAGCGTGAAGCTCACCAGCACGGTGAACGGGATCGCGACCAGCAGGGTCGGCACGAGGGACACCCGTGCGATGAACCAGGACTGATCGATGAACTCACGCGCTTGGAAGGGCCTGCGGATGCTCGCACGGGCGACGTCGGCGCTGAGTTCGAAGAACCCTCCGACTGCCCGCAGCGGCACGGCAAGGACCTCGTTCATCCGCGATCCTCCTTGCTCAACGTGCTCGTGTTACGTGCGCCACGGCCCACCGAAGGGCCGCGTCGCCGGAATGATTAGAACATGTTCATTTTTGAGATGCGAGGTTTTCATGGTTTTGAACTGCTATTTTCCTCTAAAAGAGGGCTTGAAATTGTAACACGTATCAGAAATGACCCGCGCCCCCGCTGTGAGCCGTCACACACATCACTAGACTCCCATGTGTACCAAGTGTCTGGGTCGGGATCAAGAATTGGACAAGCGATCAGTACGAACCGAAGGCAGCTGCCATCGGTCCGGCGTCAGCCGAGATCGTAGAGCGCGGACGCGGAGAAGGTCTGATTCACCGGACGATCGGCGAAATAGCCCCCGAGCGTGTCGGCGAGAGCTTCCGGATTCCACTCGTCACCCTCGGCGTCGAAACGCCGCTCGACCACGGGCGCGGCCATCAACGCGACCATCGGCCCATAGACGACGAACAGCTGACCGCTGACCGCGTCGGCGGCCGGCGAGGCCAGATAGGCCACCAAACGGGCCACGTGATCGGGAGAGAGCGGATCGACGCCCGCGTCCGGTGCGGCACTGAAAGAGGCTTCGGTCATCGCCGTGCGCGCTCGCGGCGCGATGGCGTTGGCGCGCACCCCCACCTTCGCCAGCGCGCGCGCCGCGGTGAGCGTCAGCGCGGTGATACCCGCCTTGGCCGCGCCGTAGTTCCCCTGCCCCGGCGGGCCGAGTAGACCGGCTTCGGAGGAGGTGTTGATCAGCCGTCCGTAGACCGGAGCGCCCGACTCCTTGGACTTCGCACGCCAATAGGCGGCGGCATTGCGGGTCAGCAGGAAATGTCCGCGCAGGTGCACGGCGACGACCGCGTCGAAATCCTCGTCGGACATGTTGAACAGCATCCGGTCGCGGGTGATGCCCGCGTTGTTGACCACGATCTCCACGCTGCCGAACGCCTCGTTCGCCACCCGGATCAGCGCGTCGGCGGTTGACCGTTCCGCGATACTGCCCGCGACGAATTCGGCCTTGGCGCCCAGCGCCCTGATCTCGGCGAGGGTCGCCGCCACCACATCGCTGTCGGCCAGATCGTTGACCACCACCGAGGCGCCCGCGGCGGCCAAGGCGAGTGCCTCGGCCTTACCGAGTCCGGCCCCCGCGCCGGTGACGATCGCCACCTTGCCCGCCAGATCGACGGCGGATTCGCGCACGCCGCCGCTCATGACACCGCCCCGTTCCGTTCGACGATGTCGCGCGCACCGCGCGATGGGTTGCCGGTTCGCACGCTTCGCTCACTCACCGGGCCGACTTTAGAACGTGTTCCTACCGATGGGCAAGCAGTATTCATTCCAGCTTCAGCGCGGCCTTCGGACACTGGGCCACCGCGTCCCGCACATCGGCGAGCAGGTTCTCCGGCACCTCGCCTCCGCGCACGTGCAACTGGTCGTCGTCATCGAGTTCGAACACGTCGGGGGCGAATCCGACGCAGATTCCGTTGGCCTCGCACTGGTCGAAATCGACGGTTACCTTCATGAAAAACTCCTCGCCGAGCACTCAACTGCCTACTGTTCGAAGCCTACAAGCCGGGGGCGGCGCGTGCGCGGCCAATGACCGGGTTCGCGGTCAATACTGGAACATGTTTCAGTCGATATGCAATCATCGGATCAACCGAATCCAACGAAGGCTCGAGGTTTTGCCATGCGCATTGCGTATACGCCGCAGCAGGAGCAGCTCCGCGCGGAGCTGCGCGACTACTTCGCGCGGCTCATGACACCCGAGCGCCGGGAAGCGCTGAGCGCGACGACCGGCGAATACGGGCACGGCAACGTCTACCGTGAGGTCGTGCGGGACATGGGCCGCGACGGCTGGCTCACCCTCGCCTGGCCCGAAGAATACGGCGGTCAGGACCGCCCCGTCATGGATCAGCTGATCTTCACCGACGAAGCGGCCATCGCCGGCGCACCGGTGCCGTTCCTGACCATCAACTCCGTCGCGCCGACGATCATGCACTACGGCAGCGAGGAGCAGAAGAAGTTCTTCCTGCCCAAGATCGCCGCGGGTGAACTGCATTTCGCGATCGGCTACTCCGAGCCCGGCGCGGGCACCGACCTGGCGAGCCTGCGCACCAGCGCGGTACGCGACGGCGACGACTACGTGATCAACGGCCAGAAGATGTGGACCAGCCTCATCGCCTACGCCGACTACATCTGGCTGGCCGTCCGCACCGACACCGGCGCGAAGAAGCACAAGGGCATCAGCATGCTCATCGTGCCGACCAGCGCCGAGGGTTTCTCCTGGACGCCGGTGCACACCATGGCGGGCCCCGACACCAGCGCCACCTACTACCAGGACGTCCGGGTTCCGGTGAGTTCGCTGGTCGGGCAGGAACACGGCGGCTGGTCGCTCATCACCAATCAGCTCAACCACGAGCGGGTCGCGCTCACCTCGGCGGGACCGCTCGGCGTCGCGTTGAACCAGACCATCGAATGGGCGCGCGCCACCAAGGCGGGCGACGGTTCGCGCGTCATCGACAGGGAATGGGTGCGACTCAACCTCGCGAAGGTCTACGCGAAACTCGAATACCTGAAGTTGCTCAACTGGGAGATCGCCAGCCGCGCCGACGCGGGCGGTGACGCGGCCCCGCGGCCGTGGGACGCCTCGACCTGCAAGGTGTACGGCACCGAACTGGCCACCGAGGCCTACCGGCTGCTGATGGAGGTGCTCGGCCCCCAGGCCTACCTGCGCCAGGACTCCCCCGGCGCGCAGCTGCGCGGACGGCTCGAACGCTTCCATCGCGCCGCGCTGATCCTCACCTTCGGTGGCGGCACCAACGAGGTCCAGCGCGACATCATCGCTATGACCGCGCTGCGCCAGCCCGCCTCGGCCCGCTGACAGACTTCGGAAAGCAGGGAAGACCCATGGATTTCACCCAGACCGAGGCCCAGGGCGATCTCGCCCGCCTCACCGCCGAGGTGACCGGCAAACTCGTGACCGCCGACCGACTGCGCGAACTCGACAGCGCCGGACGTTTCGACGACGCGCTGTGGCAGGCGCTCGCCGAGACCGGCGTACTCGCGGCGGCGCTGCCCGAGAGTGTGGGCGGCGGCGATTTCGGCGTGCTCGAACAGAGCGCCGTACTGCGCGAACTCGGCAAATCGGTGGCCGCGGTGCCGTACCTGTGGTCGATCGTCGTCGCCGCGAACGCGCTGGCGGCATTCGGTGACGACACCCAGCGCGAGCTGGCTCGGCGGGCGGGCGCGGGCGAG
This sequence comes from Nocardia sp. NBC_01377, assembly GCF_045040005.1. Taxonomy (NCBI): domain Bacteria; kingdom Bacillati; phylum Actinomycetota; class Actinomycetes; order Mycobacteriales; family Nocardiaceae; genus Nocardia; species Nocardia sp. NBC_01377. The sequence goes on along the minus strand of NZ_CP109566.1, from coordinate 8,110,068 downwards.
ATCGTGCTGACCGCCGCGCTGGCCGAGGAATACAACTGGGAGCCGACCCGACCGGTGACCGTCGCCAGGCAGGACGCGGGCGGCTGGCTGGTCACCGGATCCAAGATCACCGTGCCGCACGCCGACCGCGCCGCCCGAATCCTGGTTCCCGCGAACGTCTCCGGTGTTCCCGCGATCTTCCTCGTCGATCCCGCCGACGCCACCGTGCGCTCGACCTTGCAGCAGGTGGTCGACTGGAGCGCCGAATACTCCGTCGAATTGACCGACACCCCCGCCGAATTGGTCGCGACGGTCGAATCCGGCGCGCAGATCCTGGACTGGCTCCTCGGCCGCGCGTGGCTCGGATTGGCCGCCCAGCAACTCGGCACCCTGGAGAAGGCCCTCGACCTGGTCGCCGAATACGCCCGCGAGCGTGAACAATTCGGCAAGCCGATCGGTTCCTTCCAGGCCGTCGCCCAGCGCCTCGCCGACGCCTACATCGACGTACAGGGCCTGCGCCTGGCCGTCACCCAGGCGGCCTGGCGACTGTCGGAGAACCTGCCCGCGGGCGAAGCCGTGCACACCGCCAAGTTCTGGGCCGCCGACGCGGGCCACCGGGTCGCCCACACCCTCGTGCACGTGCACGGCGGCGTCGGCATCGACCGCGACCACATCGTGCACAACTACTTCACCGCGGCCAAACACAACGAATTCGCCCTCGGCCCCGCCACCGACCACCTCCGCGGCCTCGGCGCCCTCCTGGCCGACCCCGCCTGACCCCTCGTCCACGCCAGACCCACCGCACCTGCGGTGGGCCTGTCGATCGACAGCTACGACGCCGATCGGTCCGCCGTGGATGCCCGGTACCGGCAAGCGTGAGGTTCAGCGTTCGGTTCTCGTCATCGATCGCGTACCAGACGCGACCGCCACCGGTGATCTCGTACCGCCACTGCTCCAGTTCGACACCACCCAATTTGATCGACTTCAGGTTGAACGTCAGCCGATGCTGCCTCGACGGATCGGCGACACTGCGTGGATCAGCGGTGATGTCGACCCGCGCCCGGTCGAGATTGCCGGGTGCCTGAGCAAGCAGGTCGGCCCACCGCGGGCGGCATCCAGGTTGTGCACCAGCACGCGCCACGGCCGCGGTCGCGGAACCTCGTCTCCCCTGCGCAACTTCATCGGCCGCGCCCCGGGCGGTCCACCTCGACGAAATCGGCCGTATCGAACGGACCGGCAAGGCGATGCGCCAGCTCGGGTTGGGCGTAGATCTCGGCGGTGTGCTGCCACGCGATCAGATCGCGGGCGAACGGTGTGAAGAGCCCGGTGGCCGCACCGGCGATCAGATGATCGAGCAGTTCGGAGATCGCCTCGCCGCGTCCTTCCTCCGGTAGCCATTTCAGCCACGGGAGTTCCTCGGAGAAGACCTCTTCGGCCAGGCTCCGATTGGACCTGGCGATGATCGCGACAGTTCTCGCCAGCAGGCCGATCGCGGCTTCCTTGGCCTCGAACCGCTCGGACCTCGACAGCACCAGATTCTCGGCATCGCGCCGCTCCAGAACGACATCGGCATCGTCCAAGGCCGGAAATACCGACGTCTGCTTGCGGATGAGGTCACTGAACGGGAAAACGCGAGCGGTCATACACCCAAGGGTGCACAGAATGCTGAAGTAGTTCAGTTAACGCGAATCGGGGGTGTGAGTGCCGGTCAGGTAGCGCTGGAGGGTGGGGGCCAGGTCGGTGACGATCTCCTCGGGGGTCAGCGCGAGGACCGGGGGGAGGCGCAGGATGTAGCGGCACAGGGCGAGGCCGAGGAGTTGGGTCGCGATGAGGCCGCTACGGCGGGGGGCGTCGGTCGGGTCGCCGACGCGCAGGACGGCGGGGGTGACCTGTTCGGCGAATACCGCGCGCGCCCGGTCTGCGACGGAGTCGTCGGTGATGGCGGTGCGCAGCAGCGTCAGCATGACCTCGTTGCCCGGCGATTCCTCCCAGACGCCGAGGAAACGGCGGATCAGCAACTCCCCCATGCCGTCCGGGTCGACGCCGGAGAGGTCGGGCAGGTCGAGGCTGATCTCGACGGCGGCCGCGAACAGACCCTCCTTGTTGCCGAAGTAGCGCATCACCATGGACGGGTCGATGGCGGCGTCGGCCGCGATGGCGCGCACCGTGGCCTTGCGGTACCCCTCGGCGGCGAAGCGGGCTCGGGCCGCGTCCAGGATCGCGGCGCGGGTCGCGTCCGAGCGGCGCGCGGGGAGCTGATCTGCGTCGACTATCATGCCAACGATTGTAGGCCAACAAGTGTTGACTTACCGAGCGGCCCGGCGTTACGGTTATGCCAACAAGCGTTGGCCTACAGCCGTTGACCTAGGAGTCGTCATGACAACCACCCCGCTGCCGCAATCCGCCGATATCGTCATCGTCGGCGCGGGACCGGCCGGACTCACCGCCGCGATCATGCTGGCCGACGCCGGTGCCGACGTCGTCGTGCTCGACCGGCTGAGCGAGGGCGCGAACACCTCCCGCGCCGCGGTCGTGCACGCGAGAACCCTCGAGGTGCTGGACGAGCTCGGCGTCGCCGAGGAGCTGATCGACCGCGGCATAAAGGTCCCCCGGCTCATCGTGCGCGACCGCGCCCACACCCTCGCCGCCATCGATTTCGACGGACTCCCCACCAGGTACCCCTTCACCTTGATGGCCCCGCAGGAGGTCACCGAGGCGATACTGCTGGCCCGCCTGCGCAAGGCCGGGGGCGATGTCCGAAGGCCCTACCGGGTCACCCGGATCACCGACGACGACACCGGCGTCACCGTCGAATACCTGGACGGCACGGACGCCGCGGGAACCATGCGCGCCGGATACGTCATCGGCGCGGACGGTATGCACAGCCTCGTCAGGGAGCAGGCCGGGATCGGCTTCACCGGCGACACCTATCCGACCTCGTTCGTCCTGGCCGATGTCCGCGTGGACTGGCCCGTCGCCAGAAACGAGGTGGCGCTGCATCTCTCACCCGACGGCGTCACCGTGGTCGCCCCGCTGCCGGACGACGAGAACCCGGACAGGTACCGGGTGGTCGCCTCGCTCGACGACGCGCCGGAACATCCCTCGGTCGGCGATATCCAGGCGATACTCGACGCGCGCGGCCCCGGCGGTGCGGTGAAAGTGACCGAGGTGCTGTGGGGTTCACGCTTCCGGATCCACCACCGCGTCGCCGACTCCTACCGCGCGGGCCGCGTCCTGCTCGCGGGCGACGCCGCCCACGTGCACAGCCCGGCGGGTGGGCAGGGCATGAATACCGGAATCCAGGACGCGGCCGTTCTGGGCGGACTGCTGGCCAGGGTTCTCGCGGGTGAGCCAGAAACGCTGCTCGACACCTACGAGACCACCCGTCGCCCGGTGGCGAAGGACGTGGTCGCTTTCACCGATCTGATGACGAGGACGGGTACCCTGCGAAGTCGCCCGGCACGCCTGATCCGCAACACCGCGCTGTCGACGCTGACCCGAATCCCCGCCGTGCGCCACAAGCTGGCCTTCCGGCTCGCCGAACTCGCCTATCGCTGAGCCGAATCCGGTCGGGATCGGCCCGCCCCATCGGCGGGCCGATCCCTTCTGGCCGAACGTGGGCTCCCTCGTGCCCTGATATCCGGCCCCCGTGTGTGCCCGGCCGCCGGCACGGCCGGGCACACACGGAGTCCAGCGGGCCGCGCGAGTGACGTCGCACAGAGGGCGTCGCCCCGGCGGTCGTCTCGATCATCGCGGCCTCATTTATTTTCAGGTGAACCTATTTCGTACGGTGATGATCCAACGACAGTGATGTCTCCACCGTGAAACCACAGTGTGAACTTCCGATTACGGCGCACCACCGCACTCACCCCCGCTGTACGCCCGGGTACTGGAGCCCCCCGATGTCGAGGCCCCTGATCAGGACATCAGCTCGGCGAGCACACTGAATTCGAATTCGTTGGCGTCCGCCAGGAAAACCGGCTGGGTGGTGTGCGACCCGCGCACCCTGACCTCGCCGCGCGGACCGTCGTAGCTGACCCGCTCCGCGTGCCGCTCGATCGCGCGCACGTCCAGACTGCGCGCCGCCTCGGCCAGCGAGGCGAACAGAAGCAGTCCCTCGTAACAGGATTCGCCGATATTGTTCAGCGCGGGCGCGAACGTCCCGTACCTGGCGACGTACCGGCTGCCGAAATCCATCCCACCGGGGGAGATCACGCTCTCGAAATAGCCCGATGCCGTATAGAGTCCGCGCGAACTGTCCGGCCCGCCCGCGTACAGCACGTCCTCACCGATCATCATGCTCAGCCGAATCCGGCCGTCGTCGAGTCCGGCTCGCGCGAAAGCGCTGTTGAAAGCGGCTCCGTCGGCGCCGACCATGAGGAGCAACACCCCCTGGGCGGACGAGTTCCCGATCAGTTCCAGCAGCGGCGCGAAATCCCGGCCGCCGAGCGGGACGAACCCCTCGCCGACGATGTCGATATCGGTGTTGGCAACGTATTCCCTTGTCGCCCTGACTGTCTCACGCGGCCACACGTAGTCGTTGCCGATCACGCACCAACTGCGGACGCCGAATTCCGAACGCATCCAGCGCAACGCGGGAAACAGTTGCTGTTCGGGAGTCTCGCCGATCATGTAGACGCCGTCGGCGTCCTCCCCACCCTCGTAGAAGGTGGTGTACACGTAGGGAACCCGGCCCGCGGTATGCGGCGTGATCACCTTGCGCGCGGTGGACAGATGCCAGCCGACGACGCCGTCGACCTGGCCCAGACTCACCATCCGGTCGATGCGGGCCGACAGTTCCGGCAGCGGGGCCCCGGCGTCGACCGGATGCAGGCGCACCGGGCGACCGAGGATGCCGCCCATGGCGTTGATGTCCTCGGCGGCCAGCGTGGCACACGCCTCCGACGAAGGCCCGAACATGCCCGCGGGTCCGCTCAGCGGAATGACCAGTGCGATATCGACGCTCGTCCGCCTGCCACGTGAAGCCGAGGCCGCCATGGAATATCACCGCCGCATATATAGTGCTGACGTGGACGATAGCACCGCCCCCGCCGCACTGGAGGAGTTGGCACGGCTCATACGCCAGGCGTCACAGGAACTGGATCGCGCGATCGCGACCCGCCTGGGCGAACCCTCGGTCGGTCGTTGGCATGTCCTCACCGCGGTCACCTCGGGTGACGGCAGGTCCATGTCGCAGCTCGCCGAGGCGACACTGTGCACCGGCGCCAGCCTCACCCGCCTGATCGACGCGATGATCGCCGACAATCTCGTGCTGCGCCGAGTCGACGACACCGACCGTCGCCGGGTTCTCGTATTCCCCACCCGCCGTGGCGAACTCGCGTGCGCGGCGATGACGGAAGCGCTCGCGTCCAGCGGGCTGGACCGCGTCGCCGCCGATCGCGGCAAGGTGACCAGATCCCTGAGCGCGCTCGTGGACCGCCTACACGCGACCGAACAGGCTCACACCTGACCCGAACGCATCGCGGCGAAGCGATCATCGGCGAAATCGACCTGCCGTTCGGCGTTGGCCAGCGCCGTCACCACGCAGGTGCCGAAGGAACCCGCACGGTCGAACAGCGTCGCGCTACCCACCGCGATCCCGTCCAGACTCAGATGGCTGTCCGCCTCGACACCGATCGCGGTGCCCTGGACGGCCCTGGTCAACGCCATGGTCAGATCCGCGTTGATGAAGCCCACGCCCTCGCTGCCCCAGTTGGTCATCAACTCGCCGACTCTCCGATCGTCGCGGCGGCGGCGAAGGCGGACGGGGGCCGACCCAGAACCACCGGCACCGGCGTCTGCCAGCAGCGCTTGCGGCTGCCGTTCTGATGTTCGACCAGTTCGTGCGTCCAACCGTCGGGATGTCCGTCGCTGCCCCACAGCGGCATCCCCGTGGCGCCGAGTAGTTCGGCGGGCGGGGGCGCGGGATCGTCCCCACGTGTCCACAGGTCGCCCGGCGGCTGCTCCGAACGCCGCAGGAACACCGCCGAGGCCCGCGCCACCGTCACCTCGTCCTGGAAGAGTTCGGCATCGGCGACCCGGATCCGGTTACCCGAGCGGGATGTTCCCGGGTGGGAGGGAGTTCTGTGGGGGTGTCACTGGAAACCTCGCTCCGTGCGGGGATGGGTTTCCGATTATTACTTGGCGCTCGCCTCGGCGTGATCGTCGGCCGGGCGGATCTCGGTCTGTTCCTTGGCCCAGCGGTAGTCGGGCTTGCCCGCGGGGGAACGTTTGATCTCCTCGACGAACCACAGGCTGCGCGGCAATTTGTAGGCCGAGATCTCCTGGGTCAGCATGGGGCGCAATTCCTCCAGCGAGGGGCGTTGCTCGCCGCGGCACTGCACCACGGCCACCACCCGCTGGCCCCAGCGCTCGTCGGGGACGCCGACGACGAGCGCGTCGAAGATCTGCGGATGCGCCTTGAGCGCGCCCTCGACCTCCTCCGGGTAGATCTTCTCGCCGCCGCTGTTGATACTCACCGAACCGCGACCGAGCATCGTGACCGCGCCGTCCTCCTCGACCCGGGCGTAGTCGCCGGGAATCGAGTAGCGCACGCCGTTGAACTCCTTGAACGTCGCCTTGGTCTTGACCTCGTCGTTGTAGTACCCGAGCGGGATATGACCCCTGCGGGCCAGGAAACCGATCTGGCCGGAACCGGGCACCACCGGATTGCCGTCGTCGTCGAGCACCTCGGTGGAGGCGTCGATCTTCACCCTGGGGCCGCCGGTATGGGTGGCGCCCTTGGTCGCGATCGACAGGCCGCCGAAACCGGTTTCCGACGAGCCGATCGAATCGGTGATCATGGTGCTCGTCAGCAGTTCGATGAACTGGTCCTTGAGCGTCGGGGAGAAAAGCGCCGCGCTGCTCGCCATCGCCCACAGCGTCGCGTGCGCGTAGGGAGCGCCGGTTTCCGGATTTCCGGCCTGCAACGCGTCGAGCATGGGCCGCGCCATCGCGTCACCGGTGATGAAGATCAGGTTCACGGTGTGGCGGTCGATGGCCTGCCACACTCCGTGCCCGCTGAAATCGGGCAGCATGATGGTCTTGCCGCCGTCGAAGAGTCCGTGGAACACCGCCGACTGCGATCCGCCGTGGATCAGCGGCGGAATCGGGTAGCGCACCATCTGCTGATTACCCGCGCCGACCTTGGCCTGCTGCCATTCGTCCTGCACCACTTCGCCGGTCACGAAGTTGATGCCGCCGCCGAGCACACGCCACCAGTCCTCCTGACGCCACATGACGCCCTTGGGCAGGCCGGTGGTGCCGCCGGTGTAGATCATGAAGATGTCGTCGGGGGAACGCTCGCCGAAATCGCGCTCGCCCGACGAGGCCGCGAGCACCGCGTCGTAATCGATCGAATCCGATGCGGTCGCGACGGTGCCGGTCGTATCGTCGTCCACAACGACGACGGTCTTCAACTTCGGGGTGTTCGGGCGCACGGCGGCCACGCGGTCGCTGTAGCGGCGCTCGTGGATCAGCGCGACCATATCCGAATTGTCGAAGATGTACTGCAACTCGTTCTCGACGTATCGGAAGTTGACGTTGATCAGGACGGCCCTGGCCTTGAACACCGCGACCATGGTCTCGACGGCCTCGATGGTGTTCCGCGAGCAGAGGCCGACCTTGTCCCCCGGCCGAACCCCTTGTTCTTGCAGGTAATGGGCCAGTTTGTTGGCTCTCTCCTCCAACTGCGCGTACGTCACCTCACGGGTGTCGTCGACCAGGGCGACGCGATCCGGCATGAGGTCGATGGCGTGTTCGACAAGGTCCGCTATGTTGTGGCTCACAAGCTAAAAATAGAACGTGTTACTGTTCCTGACAAGGCTGATTTTGCCCGCACCGGGCCGAATCCGCCGACTTGCCATCCCCGGCTAGAAAGTCAGGAGAAATCCCGATGCCGCACTGCCTCGTCGAGAAGCGCGACCACGTTCTCATCGTCACCCTGAATCGGCCGGAGGCACGTAACGCGCTCTCCGGCGAAATGCTCGCGATCATGCGCGACGCGTGGGACCAGGTCGACGACGACCCCGACATCCGGGTGGCCATCCTGACCGGCGCGGGCGGCGCGTTCTGCTCCGGCGCCGACCTCAAGGCCATGACCACCTCGCATCCCGGGGACGCGTTCAAAGGCGGCGGCTGGGATCTGTCCAAGATCGACGCGCTGCTCAAAGGCCGCAGGCTCACCAAACCGCTGATCGCCGCGGTCGAGGGCGCGGCCATCGCGGGCGGCACCGAGATCCTCCAGGGCACCGATATCCGCGTGGCGGGCGAGAGCGCCAAATTCGGCGTGTCCGAAGCACGCTGGGGACTGTTCCCGCTCGGCGGCTCGGCCGTGCGCCTGGTCCGCCAGATCCCCTACACCATCGCCGCGGAAATCCTGCTGACCGGCAGACATCTCAGCGCCGCCGAGGCCAAGGAGATCGGCCTGATCGGCCACGTGGTCCCCGACGGCACCGCCCTGGACAAAGCGCTGGAGATCGCCGCACAGATCACGGCCAACGGCCCCCTCGCTGTACAGGCCATCCTGCGCACCATTCGCGACACCGAGGGTATGCACGAAGAGGAAGCCTTCAAGATCGACGCCGAACTCGGTGCCGCCGTATTCAAATCGGCCGACGCCAAAGAAGGCCCGAAGGCATTCGCCGAGAAGCGCAAGGCGAACTTCACCGGAAGCTGAGATATCGGCGGCCCTCGGGCCGTCGCGTCATCCCTTCATCCAGAACGGTTCCCACTGGTGACCGTCGGGGTCGATGAAGGTGCGGCCGTGCATGCCGACCCGTGCCTCCTGCGCGCGCTTGTCCTCGTTGACCTCTTCGATCGCACCCGCGCCGATGGCGGCCTCGGTGACGCTGTCCACTTCGGCGGCACTCGACAGTGACAGCGCGTAGGCCGCGCCGATCGCGGCGACGGTGTCCGCGATCGGACGTTTGGTGAAGGTCGGGAAGAATTCCTTCGTCAGCAGCATCAGGCAGATGTTGTCGTCGACGACGATGCACGCGGCATTCTCGTCGGTGAAATCCTGGTTGACCTTCCAGCCGAGCGCCTCGTAGAAATTCTTCGACCGGGTGAGGTCGGCCACGGGGAGATTGAGGAAGATCATCCTGCTGCTCATCGTCTTGTCCTCTCGAGCACATCGGCGGGTTCACCGGTACAGACGAGACGGCGGCGGGAAACTCATCGCGACGCGCGGGATCGTGACGCCCACTCGCTGTCGGGCACCCTGGACAAGCCCGATCACCGACGCCGCTGGTAGCGGGAATTCGGGCCTGTAATCTGTCGGACCCCTGTGGCATGGTGACATCCATGACCGACTCGTCCGGCCCGTCCACCACCCTCGACGACGCACTGAAGTCGTTCGAGGGGCACCGGCGGGAGCTGTGCGCCTACGCCTACCGCATGCTCGGATCGTCCTTCGAGGCCGAGGACGCGGTCCAGGAGGCCTTTACCCGCGCCTGGAAGTCCTACGCCTCGTTCGAGGGCCGCGCGAGTCTACGGTCCTGGCTGTACAAGATCACGACCAATGTCTGCCTCGACATGCTCGACGGCCCGCAGCGCCGGGCGAGGCCGATGGACCTCAACGGTCCGTCGCGCCCGGATTCGCCGCTGCCCGCCCCGCAGCCGGATTACGTCTGGATCGAGCCGATCCCCGACGGTCTCGCCTTCGGCGCCGACCCGGCCGAACACGCGTCGACCAAGGACACGCTGCGGCTGGCTTTCGTCGCCGCCTGTCAGCACCTGCCCGCCACCCAGCGCGCGATCCTCATCATGCGCGAGGTGCTGCGGTTCTCGGCCAGCGAAACCGCAGAAGCCCTCACCATGTCCCCCGCCTCGGTGAACAGCGCGTTGCAACGTGCCAGGGCCACCATGTCGAAGGTGCAGCCCACCGTCACCGACGATTACGACGAGTCCGACGAGAATCAGCGCAAACTGATCAACGATTTCGTCTCGGCCTTCGAGGCCTACGACATGGACACCCTCACCACGCTGCTGAAAGCCGATGTGGCCCTGTCCATGCCGCCGTTCGATCTCTGGATCTCCGGCCCCGACAATGTCGCGGCCTTCATGCTCGGCACCGGAAGCGCCTGCGAGGGTTCCAAACTCATCCGCCTGGAAGGCGCGAACGGCCACGTCGCCTTCGGCCACTACAAGCCGACCGAAGAACCCGGCGTCTACAGCCCCTGGTCGATCACCATCCTGGAACTGGAAGGCGACACCATCGCCGGCCTGAACTTCTTCCTCGACACCGACAAACTGTTCCCCCTCTTCGACCTCCCCCTGGAATTGCGCGACCCCGTCACGCAATCCTGAGAACGGGAGGGGCACTCCCACCACACCAAGCGCGCCCCTTCCGAACGCCCGTTCGCGGCCCATCCCGCGTCCGAACGATCAACACCCAGCCACCACAGGCGCGAGTCCTACCAGCGCCCCATTCGCGGCCCATCCCGCGTCCGAGCGATCAACACCCAGCCACCACAGGCGCGAGTCTTACGAGCGCCCTGTTCGCGGCCCGTCTCGCGTCCGAGCGGTCGAAGCGCATGCGACGAAGTCGCGAGTCTCGACCGCTCGGACGCGAGACATAAGCGGCCGCGAACCCGCGGCCCCGGCCGCCAAAATTACTGCCATCAATACAGTTCGCGCAGTTTGCGTTTGTACAGCTTCCCGTTCGGGTCGCGGGGAAGTTCCGGCAGGTAGTCCACCGATTTCGGGATCTTGTATTTCGCTAGCTGGGTCGCCGCGAAGGCGAGGAGTTCGGCGGTGAGTTCGGCGTCGCCGTCGATACCTTCGGCGGGTTGCACGACGGCTTTGACCTCTTGGCCCCAATCCTCGTGCGGGATACCGAATACCGCGACGTCGACGACCCTCGGATGGGTGATGAGTACGGTTTCCACTTCGGCCGGGTAGATGTTGACCCCGCCGGACAGGATCAGGTCGGAGCGCCGGTCGTGCAGGTAGAGGTAGCCGTCGCTGTCGAGGTGGCCGATATCGCCGACCGTGAACAGGTCACCGACCCGCGATTCCTCCGTCTTCTCCTTGGCGTGGTGGTATTCGAAGCTGGACGCGCCCATCTTCATGTAGACGAGTCCCTGTTCACCCGCGGGCACTTCGGTGCCGTCCTCTTCGCTGAGCACCTTGATGACCGACCACGGCCAAGCTTTGCCGACCGAGCCGGGTTTGCGCAGCCAGTCGGTGCCGTTGATGACGGTGCCGCCGCCTTCGGTGGCCGCGTAGTACTCGGTGACGGTCGGCCCCCACCATTCGAGCATCTGCCGCTTGGTCTCCTGCGGGCACGGCGCGGCGCCGTGCACCATACTGCGCAGCGAGGAGACGTCGTATTTCGCGCGCACCGCTTCGGGCAGCGCGAGCAGCCGGTGGAATTGGGTCGGGACCATGTGGCTGTGGGTGACCCGGTGTTTGTCGATCAGGCGCAGCATGTCCTCGGCGTCCCACCGGTCCATCAGGACGAGGGTGTGTCCCAACTGGATGGAGATGGTCGCGAAGTTGAGGACGGCGGTGTGGTAGAGCGGCGATCCGCAGATGTGGACGTGATCGTCGTAGGCGCCCAGTTCGAACAGGCCGAAGAAGGCGGTGGTGTGGGGCGGAACCACATCCGGGTCGGCGCCGGTGAGGGGGCGGCGGACGCCTTTGGGGCGGCCGGTGGTGCCGGAGGTGTAGAGCATCGGCCCGCCGGTGCTGCGGTTGTCCGGCCGTCCGGATTCGGCCGCGCCGAGTTCGGATACCGGTGCGAAGCCGTCGATCTCGCCGACCGCGAAACGCGCCGTGGCGGGCAGTCCCGCTTCGTCCGCGGCCGCGACCGCCGCCGCGGCGAAACGGTCGCTGGCGAAGAACGCCTTGGCTTCGCTGTCCTGGAGGATGTAGGCGACCTCGGGGCCGGTGAGATGCCAGTTCACCGCGACGATGTACAGCCCGGCCTGGTAGGCCGCGAAGTAGGTGGCGATCGCTTCGACGCTGTTGTGCACCATGCTGACCAGAACGTCGCCGGTTTCCATGCCGAGTGCGCGCAGGCCGGTGGCGTATCGGTCGGCGAGGGTGGCCAGTTCCCGGTAGGTCACCTCCCGGCCGAGCGGATCGACCATGGCGATCCGGTCCGGTTCGGCGTCCGCGATATTCCACAGACCGAGAATTTTCACTGGCTCCTGCACGGGGGAATCCTGGGGCGGCGGAGCCGACGGGGCTGGAGAGGCTGACACCCATTGAATTTAGAACGTGTTCTACTAATCGACAAGGGGTGCGAGCCGATGCAATTGCTCGACGTCGGGAACCGACACCAGCATCATGGTCACACCGGCCGCCTCCCACACCTTCAATTGATCCCTGACGTGTTCCTGATCGCCGATGATGGCCGTGTCGAGGATCAGTTCGTCCGGGACCAGCGCGGCGGCCTCCGCCTTCTTCCCGGACTGGAACAGTCTGCCGATCTCGTCGACCTCGCGGTCGTAGCCCATCCGCCGGTACACCTGGGCGTGGAAATTCAGCTCGGGCGCGCCCATGCCGCCGATGTAGAGGGCCATGACCCAGCGCATCCGTTCCAGTTCGCTCGCGGCGTCGTCGGTGATCACCACCTGGCAGCTGGCGGCGATCTCGAAGTCGTCGCGGGTACGCCGCGCGCCCGCCCGCGCGAACCCCGCGTCGAGCCAGTCGTTGTACATGTTCGCCAGCCGCGGCGCGTAGTAGATGGCGAGCCAGCCGTCCGCGATCTCCGCCGTCAGCGCGACGTTCTTCGGCCCTTCCGCACCCAGCCAGATCGGCAAATCCGCACGTAGCGGATGCACGATCGGCTTGAGCAGCTTACCGAGCCCCAGCGCTCCCTCCCCCGCGTACGGCAGCGGGTAGTGCGGACCGGAATTGGTGACCGGGGCTTCACGGGCCAGCACCTGACGGATGATGTCCACGTATTCGCGAGTGCGCTGCAACGGCTTGGCGAACGGCTGCCCGTACCACCCCTCGACCACCTGCGGACCCGAAACGCCGAGCCCCAGAACCGCACGCCCACCGCTGAGATGATCCAGCGTCAGCGCGTGCATCGCCGTCGCCGCCGGGGTCCGCGCCGACAACTGGACCACCGAGGTACCCAGCCGCACCCGCTCCGTCCTCGACCCCCACCAGGCCAGTGGACCGAAAGCGTCCGACCCCCAGGACTCGGCGGCGAACACCGCGTCGAATCCCGCCGCCTCCGCCGCGACGACGATCTCCCCCGCGTTCGCGGGCGGCTGCGCCATCCAATACCCGAGTTGCAATCCGAACTTCATGATCAACCCCTTTCCGGTCAACTGCTTGCCAGCAGAATAAGAACCTGTTCTACTCGATATCGTGACTCAGGGGAATACCGCGTCAACCGCCATCGCGGACCCTCGCACGCCCGCCCCACCCCCCGAGCAGCGAGTCCGGCGAGCCGCGGTCCGCACCATCCTCGCGCCCCCCGAGCAAGCACCGGAAGCGCCCCTCCGCCCCGCCCCAGTCCACCGGGCCAACCCAAAGCCAGGCGGTTCGCACGAACCCCCACCCCCACCGGGCAAACACAAAAACAGGCGGTTCGCACGAACCCCACCTCGGGGCAAACCCCCCAAGCAACCGTCCACCCCCACCTCGCCCCCCACGGAGCGAGTCTTACGAGCGACCGTTCGCGGCCGTCTCGCGTCCGAGCGGTCGAGACAATGCGACGAAGTCGCGAGTATCGACCGCTCGGACGCGAGACAAAAGGGGCCGCGAACCCGCGGCCCCCGGGCCGCCAATTACCAGAAAGGGTCGGAATTGAACGCCAGCCAGCTGGAGCAGAGCGACCCGGGGATCAGCACCGATGTGCTCAGCGCTCCCCTGCGGGTGCGCTTCGACTACACACGGTCGGTCGGTCCGACCATCGGCGCGTTTCTCACCGGTTTGCGTGCCCGCAGGGTCGTCGGCGTGCGCGGTTCGGATGGGCGGGTGCTCGTGCCGCCGTCGGAATACGATCCGGTGACGGCCGAACCGCTGACCGAATTCGTCGACGTCGCCGATGTGGGCACCGTCCAGTCCTGGACCTGGGTGCGCGACACCCTGCCGGGACAGCCGTTCGACCGCCCGTTCGCGTGGGCGCTGATCAAGCTGGACGCCGCGGATTCGGCGCTGTTGCACGCCGTCGACGTGGCCTCGCCGGAGGATATCGCCACCGGACTGCGTGTGCGGGCCAGGTGGGCCGAGCGGACCGAGGGTAGCATCAGGGATATCGTCTGCTTCGAACCGGGTGAAACCTCGACCGCCACACCGGATTCCGATACGGATGCCGAACCGGTCACGATGCTCACCACCCCGGTCGATCTCGACTACAAGCACACGGCTTCGCCCCAGGAGAGCGTCTACCTGCGCGGACTCGCCGAGGGCAAACTGATCGGGGCTCGCACCGACGCCGAGGGCAAGGTCTACTTCCCGCCGCGCGGCGCGAACCCGACCAACGGGTTGCCGACCAACGATTTCATCGAACTCTCCGATCACGGCACCGTCACCACGTACTGCATAGTGAACGTGCCGTTCCTCGGACAGCGCATCAAACCACCGTACGTGGCCGCGTACGTACTGCTCGACGGGGCCGATATCCCGGTGTTGCACCTGGTGCTCGGCTGCGATGCGAGCGAGGTCCGCATGGGTATGCGGGTCAAGGCGGTGTGGCGACCGCGCGAGGAGTGGGGTTTCGGCCTGGAGAACGTCGACCACTTCGAACCGACCGGCGAGCCCGATGCCGACTACGACACTTACAAGCATCACCTCTGAGAGGCGCTGTCCCCATCATGAATGAGCGTTCCACCGACATCGCGGTCGTGGGCTTCGCCCACGCGCCACACGTGCCGGAAACCTACGGCACCACCAACGGTGTCGAGATGCTGGTGCCCTGTTTCCAGCAGCTCTACACCCGTCTGGGCATCACCAAGACCGATATCGACTTCTGGTGTTCGGGCTCCTCGGATTTCCTTGCCGGGCGCGCCTTTTCGTTCATCTCCGCGATCGATTCGATCGGCGCGGTGCCGCCGATCAACGAATCGCACGTGGAGATGGACGCGGCTTGGGCGCTGTACGAGGCGTTCGTGAAATTGAAGTCGGGACAGGCCACCACGGCGCTGGTCTACGGCTTCGGCAAGTCCTCCGCGGGCACCTTGCGTCAGATCCTGACGATGCAACTGGACCCGTATGTGGTGGCCCCGCTGTGGCCGGATTCGGTGTCCATCGCCGGACTTCAGGCCCGCGCTGGCATCGATGCGGGACGCTGGACCGAACGGGATATGGCCGCGGTCGCCGCGGGTTCCGACGCCGATATCGAAAGTCTGCTCGCCACACCGTATGTGGCCGATCCACTGCGCGCCCACGATGTCGCGCCGATCACCGACGGTGCGGCGGCGATCATGCTCGCGGTCGGCGACCGGGCACGCGAACTCTGTGAGCGTCCGGCCTGGATCACCGGAATGGCGCACCGCGTCGACAGTCCGGTGCTCGGCGCACGGGATCTGACCGTCTCGCCTTCGACCTCCGCTGCGGCACAGCAGGTCACCGGCGGTGACACCAGCGGTTTCGATATCGCCGAATTGCACGCGCCCTACAGTCATCAGCAGCTCATCCTGACCGAGGCGATCGGCCTGAAACCAGAGACGACAGTGAACCCGTCCGGTGGCGCGCTCGCGGCCAACCCGATGTTCGCCGCGGGGCTGGAGCGCATCGGCTTCGCCGCCGAGGCGATCATCGCGGGCACAGCCAACCGCGCGCTCGCCCATGCGACCAGCGGCGCGGCACTGCAACAGAACCTCGTGACCGTTCTCGATTCGGAGGCGACCCGATGAGCTTTCCCGCCGCCGTGCTCGGCACCGGACAAACGCATCACGTGACGAAACGAACCGATGTATCGATGGCGGGCCTGTGCCGCGAGGCCATCGATCGCGCCCTTCTCGATTCCGGTCTCACCATGGCCGATATCGACGCGGTCGTCGTCGGTAAAGCGCCGGACTTCTTCGAGGGCGTCATGATGCCCGAACTGTTCATGGCCGACGCGCTCGGTGCGACGGGTAAACCACTGCTGCGCGTGCACACCGCCGGATCGGTCGGTGGTTCGACTGGCGTGGTCGCCGCCAATCTGGTGCAGGCGGGTGTGCACAAGAAGGTGCTCGCGGTCTCCTGGGAGAAGCAGTCCGAATCGAATGCCATGTGGGCGCTCTCGATTCCGGTGCCGTTCACCATGCCGGTCGGCGCGGGCGCGGGCGGGTATTTCGCGCCGCACGTCCGTTCCTATATTCGCCGGTCGAACGCGCCGAGCCATATCGGCGCGATGGTCGCGGTGAAGGATCGGCGCAACGGCGCGAAGAATCCGCTCGCCCACCTCCAGCAGGCCGACATCACCCTGGATTCGGTGCTGGCCTCGCAGATGCTGTGGGATCCCATCCGTTTCGACGAGACCTGCCCCTCCTCCGACGGCGCGTGCGCCGTGGTGATCGGCGACGAGGAATCCGCGACCGCGATCGAAGCCACCGGCCAGAAGGTCGCCTGGATTCACGCCACCGCGATGCGCACCGAACCGACGACCTTCGCCGGACGCGATCAGGTCAGTCCGCAGGCCGGCCGCGATGCCGCGGCCGCGCTGTGGGAAGCGGCCGGTATCACCGATCCGCTCGAGGAGATCGACGCCGCCGAGATCTACGTCCCGTTCTCCTGGTTCGAACCGATGTGGCTGGAGAATCTGGGTTTCGCCGCCCCCGGTGACGGCTGGAAGCTGACCGACAAGGGTGAGACCGAGATCGGCGGACGGATCCCGGTGAATCCGTCGGGCGGCGTGCTCTCCTCCAATCCCATCGGTGCCTCGGGCATGATCCGGTTCGCCGAGGCCGCCAAGCAGGTCATGGGCAAGGCGGGTGACTACCAGGTCGCCGGTGCGCGCAAGGCACTCGGTCACGCCTACGGCGGCGGTTCGCAGTACTTCTCGATGTGGGTCGTCGGGTCGGAACGCCGATGAGCGCGGAGCACCCGGCCAGGGTGGCAGGGCTGGCCTCGCAGGCCGCGGTGCGCGCCAAGGACAAGGCGGCCTGGGTGGCGCTGTTCGCCGCCGATGGGATCGTCGAAGATCCCGTCGGGCCTTCGGGTTTCGACCCGGAGGGTAAAGGTCATCGCGGTGCCGAGGCCATCGCGGCGTTCTGGGATCTGGCGATTGCGAAAACCGATTCCATCGAATTCCTCTTCGATGACTCGTTCGCCTGCGGGTCGGAGGTGGCCTTCACCGGCACCATCCGCACCCGTATCGGTGGGCATCAGATCGACGCGGAAGGCGTGTTCACCTACAAGGTCGATGACGCGGGCAGGATCGCCGCCCTGCGCGCGTTCTGGGAAGTCGACCGCGCGATGAGCACGACGAAACCCGTCGACTGAGGCCGCTGCCTTCCCCTCCGGCAGCGAAAGGGCCCCGAACCGCATTCCGGTTCGGGGCCCTTTGTTCGCGCAGCGTCAGTGCGCGACCGAACCGGTCCCGTAGTTCACCGGGAATTCCTTGATGCCGTTGAGCCAGCCGGAACGCAGCCGCTTCGGAGCGCCGACCTTGGTGATGTCGGGCAGGTGATCGGCGATGGCGTTGAAGATCAGATCGATCTCGAGCCGCGCCAGGTTCGCGCCGATGCAGAAATGCGCGCCGGTGCCGCCGAAGCCGAGGTGCGCGTTGTCCTTGCGGGTGATGTCGAACTTCTCCGGATTCTCGAAGACGTCCTCGTCGAAATTCGCCGACCGGTAGAGCATGACGACCCGGTCGCCCTTCTTGATCTGCACGCCGCCGAGTTCGGTGTCCTCCAGCGCGGTGCGCTGGAAGGAGGTGACGGGGGTCGCCCACCGGACGATCTCGTCGGCCGCGGTGGCGGGGCGTTCCTTCTTGAACAGTTCCCACTGATCGGGGTTGTCGATGAACGCGTTCATACCGTGGGTGATGGCGTTGCGCGTGGTCTCGTTGCCCGCGACGGCGAGCATGATCACGAAGAAGCCGAATTCCTCTTCGCTGAGTTTGTCGCCGTCGATATCGGCCTCGATCAGGGTGGTGACCAGGTCGTCGGCGGGCTCGGCCTTGCGCGCGGCCGCCATCTGATAGGCGTAGCCGAGTACCTCCGCCGAGGCGGTCACCGGATCGGCGTCGCTTTCGGGGTCGTCGTAGCTGGTCATGTCGTTGGACCAGGTGAAGACCTTCATACGGTCTTCCTGCGGGATGCCGATCAGCTCGGCGATGGCCTGGAGTGGCAGTTCGCACGCGACCTGGGTGACGAAATCGCCCGCGCCCGATTCGGCCGCCGCCTTCACGATGGATTCGGCGCGCGCCGTCAGCTCCTCGCGCAGGCTGTTGATGGCGCGCGGGGTGAAGCCACGGGAGATGATCTTGCGGAGTTTGGTGTGCTCCGGCGCGTCCTTGTTGAGCAGGACGAAACGCTGGAGTTCGATCTGTTCGCGGGTGATCTCGTCGTTGAAACGCGGGATCGCGGTGTTCTCGTAGCTGGAGAACACATCGCTGCGCCGCGACACCTCTTTGACGTCGGCATGCTTGCTGACCACCCAGAAGCCCTCGTCCTGGAACCCGCCGGTGTTCGGGGACTTGGGATTCCACCATACCGGAGCGGTTCGACGCAGCTCGGCGTATTCCTCCACCGGAACCCGCTCGGCGTAGATGGCCGGGTCGGTGACGTCGAACCCTTCCGGCACATTCGGAGCTGTTTCGAGCGACTTGCCGGCAGTCGCCAGCGGCTGGGCGTTCCCAGTGTCAACCACCAGATGTCTCCTTCGACAAACTGAAACACGTTCTACAATCATTGCAGCACAGGCGGACGGACTAGTAAAGAAGACCTGGCCGGATACCTGGCACACGTTTCAGTTTCTTTGACCTTACGAAAGGTTGGACATGGGCACACCCGTGATCGTCGAGGCCGCTCGCACCCCGATCGGCAAGCGCGGCGGACAGCTCGCCGGCCTGCACGCCGCCGAACTTCTCGGTCTCACCCAGCGCGGACTGCTGGACAAGGCGCACCTGGATCCGGCTCTGGTCGAGCAGGTCATCGGCGGCTGCGTCACCCAGGCGGGCGAGCAGTCCAACAACATCGCCCGGGTCGCGTGGCTGCACGTGGGACTGCCGTGGCAGACCGCCGCGACGACCATCGATACCCAATGCGGTTCGGCACAGCAGGCCAACCACCTGATCGCGGGCCTCATCGCCGCCGACGCCATCGAGATCGGCATGGCCTGCGGCGTCGAGGCGATGAGCCGGGTCCCGCTCGGCGCCAATCTCGGCGAGAACGCGGGCCAGCGCAGGCCCGCGTCGTGGAATATCGACCTGCCCAACCAGTTCGAGGCGGCCGAGCGTATCGCCGAGCGGCGCGGCATCACCCGCGCCGACGTCGACGAATTCGGCGTGCGGTCGCAGCGCCTCGCCGCCCAGGCGTGGTCGGAGGGCCGTTTCGACCGCGAGGTGCTGACGGTCACCGCACCCGTCGTCGACAAGCAGGGCACGCCGACCGGCGAGAAGGTGGATGTCACCCGGGATCAGGGTTTGCGCCTGACCTCTGTCGAGGCCCTTTCGACGCTGAAACCGGTCCTCGAGGGCGGGATCCACACGGCGGGAACGTCGTCCCAGATCTCCGACGGCGCGGCCGCGGTACTGCTGATGGACGAAAAGGTGGCGCAGCGAGAGGGTTTGCGTCCGCGCGCCCGCATCCTCACCCAGGTCGTGGTCGGCGCGGAGCCCGAGTTCCACCTGGACGGTCCGGTTCAAGCGTGCACCCGCCTTCTGGAACGTTCCGGGATGAAAATCGACGATATTGATCTGTTCGAGATCAACGAGGCATTCGCATCGGTGGCTCTTTCCTGGGTCTCCGTCCACAACCCGGACATCGATCGGGTTAATGTCAACGGTGGCGCGATCGCGATCGGGCATCCCGTCGGCTCGACCGGATCCCGTTTGATCACAACGGCTTTGCACGAGCTGGAGCGAACGGGCCGCAGTACAGCGATGGTGCTCATGTGCGCCGGTGGCGCATTGGCGACAGGAACGATCATCGAACGGCTGTAGGAATCGCCCCAATTCCCCGAAATAGTTGAACGTTCATCTTAAATCCACGAAAACGTGTCGTACGCCACACAAAGCCCAGTTCACGCAAGTAGATGAGATGTCAGCTATTCTTTCGCTATCATCGACCGGTTGGGGAAGACCTTCTCAACGGGCTAGAACCGGGCTGTACCACGCCTTCACAAGAGACGTTGGGGTGACCCGCAAACGCGTCGGTCGCAGTGACTTCACCGGAGCAACACCTGGAAGCTTCAAGGAAATCCTGAATCAGGCGTAGGTTTTCAGTTACTGAGCCGCTAATATCAATGATACGTATCCGAGATAACGACTGTTAGTACAGCGAAGGGAATTGGGCGGCTCACAATGGCTGATTTCGCGGCGCGGCTGAACAAGCTGTTCGAAACCGTGCATCCCCCGGGGCGCAAGCCGCACACCAACGCAGAGGTGGCGGCTGCACTGACAGCCTCCGGGCATCCGATCTCGAAACCGTATCTCTCACAGTTGCGGTCGGGACAACGGACGAATCCATCGGATGAAACGGTGGCTGCACTGGCCAAGTTCTTCAAGGTCAAACCGGACTACTTCTTCAACGACATCTATGCCGCCAAGATCGATCATGATCTGGAACTGTTGTCCCAGCTGCAAGGCTATGGACTGCGGCGGCTGTCGAGCAGGGCGTTCGATTTGTCCGAAGAATCACAGAACCTCCTCACCTCGATGGCGGAGAAGCTTCGAGCGAGCGAAGGCTTGCCCGAAATCCCGCCTGACGGTACCGAATAGGCGCGTTCTCGCCGATCCGGAACTTCGTGTGCTCTGAAAAGTGCCCGTGACGTTGCGGTTCGGCGGTCGCGCTCCGGAGGTTCCGGGCGTGATGCCGGGCTCCCGAGGTCTTCGGACCGAGGGTACCCGGCAAGTGTTGCATGGAATGCGGGTTCGGCCGATCATCATGGCCGGGCCCGCATTTGCGCTGCCGCTACGCAATTCTCGCGTACAACCAAACGTACGCACATCCTACCTTGCAAACGAATTCGACAACGCACCCCACTCTACTGTTGATCACCGGGCTTGGCCGCGCATTTCGCAAGACCCCGAGAGTCGGGGCAGGAATCGAGTGATGCCACGAACTCCCCGCGCCCCGAACACCTGCCCGTGATCCTTAATGCGCGGTGCCGGTCGAGAATACGCCGACGCCGTAGCGGCTGTACGTTTCGCCCGATTAGGGACTTTAGTAATCAGCGACGGCAAAACACTCATCCGGATTCTGTCCATGTGGTTGTTCGAACTCGGTGTGGCCCCGGACTTCCCGTGTTCGGCCGTGCTCCGAATACCGTACTAGCGGTATACGGAATTGCGCGCGCCGACGCGATCGGCCGACCGGAAGGATCGGGCGATCGCCCGGACCCACCCCCGTGCGCTGACCCCATCGGGCGGGGCGATCCACCGCGCGTCGATCACGATGTCACCCAAAGGGTTACGCGCCCACTCCGCGACACGCGCCGCACGCTCGGGAATCGAGCGCGGCGGCACTCCCGCCGCGACCGACTCGACACCGCCGCCGGACTGTAGGTAGAGCGCGTCCATGATCTGGGCCACCTGATCGGATGCCGTCAGCTGGGTGGAAGTACCGGGCCGACCGTGCGCGATCACCTCCGGGAAGCGTTCGATCATGGTCCGGTGCAGCGGTCCGATCCGACGCAGCAGCAGCCGGGCCCGCAGCCACAACTCGACCACGATCCATACCGCGCCGAACGCGACGAGCAGGGCGGCGGCGGCGAATAGCGGCCAGCCCCAATCCGGTTCGCCGGGCAAGGCACGGGGCGCGTCGGTGACGGCCCGGCGGATCTGCGCGGCCGACATCGCTGCGACGAGCGCGGTGCCACCGGTGTAGATCGCGATACCTCGCCCCAGCGTGGTCCAATCCAGATTCCGGACACCGGTGACGACGACGAAGGCGCTGGCGAGCGCGGTGACCAGCCAACCGAACGTGAACGACCAGAACAGCGTGAGCGTCACCGTGACAGCGCCGCCCCCGTATGTAAAGGTGGCGACTCGCCGCAGATTCGCCCGCGACACCACCGGCCAGGCCGCCGCCGCGACCACCGAGGTGGCGATCGCGAAGAGCTGCCACGCGGCGATGACGACACCGTCCGACAGCGCACCGGAGACGAGTCCGCGCGGAAGGAGATTGTCGACGGCGAGGGCGATTTCAGGAACCGCGACGGTGGCGGCGAGCGCGACCGAGGCGACCGCGACGACGATCGCGACCCGTGCCGTCGTCGCGGGTTTCACCATGGCCCGTCCCACCCGTGCGCCTGCGGCGATCCAGACCAGCATGGCTGTCGACCACAGTGTCATCCAAGTGCCTCGTCGAATCGGAGGACCGAGACGCCCGCGCCCCGGCTGTTGAATACCCGCAGCCGCGTCATCAGCATGGCGGCGAAGGTCTCCGCCTCCCATTCGGCGAGTTCGTCGGCGCCGTCGTCCACGATCCGCTGGTGCGCGCGCTGGCTGAGCATGTAGGCGATGAGATCGTCACTGGCCTCCAGCACCACCTCCGAGGCGGGCACGCCCTCGTGATCGAAGACGATATGGCCCAGTTCGTGGGCGAGCGTGTGCTCGCGAGCGGGCAGCGCGGTGGCGAGGACGATCACGTCCCGGTCGGGATAGAACCGACGCTGCCCGCAGACCCCCGGCCCCAATCGCGCACTCGCGATCTCGATCTCGCGCCGCCGCTCGTCCGCGATCGACGCGACCACCTCGTCGAGTGTGGTCGCATCGGAATCCGCGGCCACCGCGCAGACGGCGTCGACCGCCGCCGCCACCCTGCGATGGGAACGGGAACCGCTGCGTGTCCTGCTCTCACTCATCTGCCCCTCCTCACGATCTCGGTCCGAAGAATTCGGCGCGCGCGGCATCGATGCGAGCCTGGGCCGCGGCGGCGCCCTGGAAACTGACCGCGCCGGAACCGACTCCCGCGAGCCCGAGGACGAGCAGCCCGCCGACCACGGAGAGGATATTCGGCGTCGGCAGCCCGTCGGCCGAACTGGTTTGGCGCACATCGGGATCGAGGCCCGCCGGGATCCGGATGGACGACGCCGGTGGAGCGGGCGGTTGCGGCGGGTCCGGTGGTATCTCCGCGGGGGCCGGTAGCGCGACGACGGGAAGTGCCGAGAAAGGTTGCGGTATTGGGGGGATCTGTACCGGCGGAACGGCGAGCGGTACCGGGGGGATCGACGGCGTCGGCAATGGAATGAGCAGCAGGAGCAGCGGTGCCGCCGAGCCGACGGCGGCCGAACCGGTCGCGGCCGAGCCGACAGCGGCCGAGCCCGTACCCAGTGCGGCGGAACCGACTGCGGCGGAACCGGTGCCGATCGCGGCACCCACACCCGCCGAACCGGTACCGGCCGCCGCGGAGCCCGCCCCGAGTCCGGCACCCAGCCCCGCCGAACCTGTTCCCACTGCGGCCGAACCCGATCCGAGCGCGACACCGGTCGATCCGGTACCGAGCAGAACACCGCCGGAACCGGTACCGAGCAACGAACCCACTCCGGCGGATCCGGTTCCGAGCAACGAACCCACTCCGGCGGAACCTGTTCCGAGAATGGCCGCGAGTCCCGCCGACCCGGACCCGAGGAATATTCCGCTCGAGCCGACGGCCGCCGAGCCAGCGGCACCGTGGGCGCCGACCGGATTCACCGACGAGGCAATCGGAATCGGTTCGGAGTCGTCGAGTGACTGTCCGGGAATGGTGAGTGACTGCCAGTCCTCGGCGGACTCGGCGACGGGTGCGTTCTCCCCCGCGCTCGCGCTGGAATCCGCGCTGCCGCTTCCCGGCTGGGCGACGGCCGCCACCGGACCGAGTAGCGCAATACCGGCA
Source organism: Nocardia sp. NBC_01377 (assembly GCF_045040005.1). NCBI lineage: Bacteria > Bacillati > Actinomycetota > Actinomycetes > Mycobacteriales > Nocardiaceae > Nocardia > Nocardia sp. NBC_01377. Next base: position 8,086,156 of record NZ_CP109566.1, on the reverse strand, counting down.
ACCGTCCCGGCAACCATCGCCACCCGTATCGTGCGACCAATAGCCATGCGCCGGCCTTTCCCCTCATCGTTCGAGCGCAGATCTCCCCGGTCGCCACACCCTCCGGGTTTCGTGGATAGGCGCTCATAGTAAACCCCGGCCACATACCGTGCGCACGAGACCGCCGACCGCACTTCACTTCCGCCTGAAAACGACGACGGTCCCCGGCGATGCGAGCATCACCGGGGACCGTCGTCGTTGTCGTGCTCAGGCGCCGTACACGGGTTCCGGCGGCACTCCCTTGGCAATCAGATCGGCTACCACCGGGCCGAGTTCATCTGGCGCCCAACGCGCGCCGCGATCCACCGCGATGCCGTGACGCCAGCCGTCGGCGAGTGCGACCTTGCCGCCTTCGATCTCGAATATCCGGCCGGTCACCGAGGCCGACTGCGCGCTGCCGAGCCAGACCACCAGCGGGGAGATGTTCTCCGGGGCCATGGCGTCGAAACCGCCGTCCTCCGGCGCGGCCATCATCTCGGCGAAAACGGTTTCGGTCATCCTGGTGCGCGCCGAGGGGGCGATGGCGTTGACGGTGACACCGTAGCGGCCGAACTCGGCGGCGGCGGTCAGGGTCAGACCGGCGATGCCCGCCTTGGCCGCGCCGTAGTTGCCCTGACCGACACTGCCCTGCAATCCGGCGCCGGAACTGGTGTTGACGATGCGGGCGTCGACCGGCCTGCCCGCCTTCGATTCGCCGCGCCAGTATTCGGCGGCGTGCCGCATCGTGGCGAAATGGCCCTTGAGGTGGACACGCACCACCGCGTCCCATTCGTCCTCGCCGAGGTTGACCAGCATCCGGTCCCGGACGAACCCGGCGTTGTTGACCAGCACATCGAGCCCGCCGAAGGTGTCGACGGCCTGGCGTACCAGGGCCCGCGAACCCTCCCAGTCCGCGACGTCGTCACCGTTGGCGACGGCCCGGCCACCCAGTGCCTCGATCTCGCCGACGACCTGCTGGGCGGGCGTCTCGTCGGTCGCCGCGCCGTCCAGGGTCGAGCCGATGTCGTTGACGACCACATTGGCGCCCGCCGCGGCGAAGGCCAGCGCGTGCGCGCGGCCGATGCCGCGACCCGCGCCGGTGACGATCACGGTGCGCCCGGCGCAGATCTGCTCGTCCATACCTGTTGTCCTCTTTCGTATCCGGATACTTCTCAGGCCTTTTCGGGGGTGGACACGGCGCCGATCTCGGCGGTCGACGCGGCGAGGAAGGCGGGGCGTTCACCGCCGCCGTGCACGAGCAGTGTCGCGCCGCTGACGTAGGCGGCGAGCGGCGAGGCCAGGAAGACCGCGCACCGGCCGATATCCTCCGGGGTGGCCATCCTGCGCAGCGGAATTGTCTCGCTGACGGCGTCGATGCCGTCACGGTCGCCGTAGTGCAGTTCGCTGAGTTCGGTTTCGACCATGCCGACGATCAGCGAGTTCACCCGAACCAGCGGCGCCCATTCGACCGAGAGGGATTGGGTCAGGCTGTCCATTCCGGCCTTCGCCGCGCCATAGGCCGCGGTGCCGGGCGAGGCCCGGTGACCGCTGACGCTGGAGATCATCACGATCGAACCACCGTCGGGCTGATCGCGCATGACCCCGTAGGCGGCCTGCGAAACCAGCAGCGGCGCAATCAGATTCAGTTCGACGATCTTGGTATTGAAATTCTTGCTCGCCGTGGCCGACGGCGCGAACGGCGCGCCGCCCGCGTTGTTCACCACGTGGTCGAGCCTGCCGTGTCTGGCGACGATGGCGTCGACCAGGCCGCGCACCGCGTCGGCGTCGCGCACGTCGCAGGGCCGGTAGTCGATCTCGCGCGCGCCGAAGGCGACGGGTCGGTCGGCCGGACGCCGGGCGCAGGCCACCACGGTGGCGCCCGCTTCGAGGAATACCCGGCTGATACCGGCGCCGACTCCGCGCACACCGCCGGTCACGAGGACAACGCGTCCGGCCAGATCGATTTCGAGTGCCACCGTGCTAACCTACCAAGCAACTGCTTGCTTTGCCAATGGCGCCGACAGTGGACACCGAAGGCCCGGGACAACGAAGGACATCCGATGGGGATCAACCGTCACTCCGAATCGACCGGCATCGCCGTGGTCACGGTCGACTATCCGCCCGTCAACGCCATACCGACGGACGGCTGGTTCGCCATCGCCGACGAGGTGCGCGAAGCGGGGCGCGACCAGAAGACCAAGGTCGTGGTGCTGCGCGCGGAGAATCGCGGGTTCAACGCGGGTGTCGACATCAAGGAGATCCAGAGCAAACCGGGTCATCAGGCGCTCATCGACGCCAACCAGGGCTGCTTCGAGGCCTTCGCCGCCGTCTACGACTGCCCGGTCCCGGTGATCGCGGCGGTGCAGGGTTTCTGCCTCGGCGGCGGCATCGGCCTGGTCGGCAACGCCGATGTCGTGATCGCCTCGGACGACGCCACTTTCGGACTTCCCGAGGTCGACCGCGGCGCGCTCGGCGCGGCCACCCACCTGTCGCGGCTGGTGCCCCAGCATCTGATGCGGGCGCTGTTCTTCACCGCGAGCACCATCACCGCGCAGCAGCTGCATCACCACGGCTCGGTGTACCAGGTGGTGCCGCGCGCCGAACTCGACGCGGCGGCGTTGAAGGTCGCCGAGAACATCGCGGCCAAGGACGGCCGGGTGATCCGCGCCGCCAAGCGGGCGCTGAACGGGATCGACACCCAGGACGTGCACCGCAGTTACCGGTACGAGCAGGGTTTCACCTTCGAATTGAATCTGGCGGGCGTCGCCGACGAGATCAGGGCCCGATTCGACGACGATCTGGCCGCGCGTAAGAGCGGGGAGTAGGCACACACCATGCGAGACAAGCGAATGTCGCTCGACGAGGTCGTCGGCGAGCTGCGCAGCGGCATGACCATCGGTATCGGCGGCTGGGGTTCCCGGCGCAAGCCGATGGCGCTGGTCCGAGCCATCCTGCGCTCGGACATCACCGACCTGACCGTGGTGAGCTACGGCGGCCCCGATCTCGGACTGCTCTGCTCGGCGGGCAAGGTGCGCAAGGCGTACTACGGATTCGTCTCCCTCGATTCGGCGCCGTTCTACGACCCGTGGTTCGCGAAGGCACGCACCTCCGGCGCGCTGGTGGCCCGCGAGATGGACGAGGGCATGCTGAAATGCGGGCTGGAGGCGGCCGCCGCGCGCCTGCCCTTCCTGCCGATCCGGGCGGGTCTCGGCTCGGACGTGTTCAACTTCTGGGACGGCGAATTGCGCACGGTCACCTCGCCCTATCCCGGCGAGAACGGCAAGCCCGAGACGCTCACCGCCATGCCCGCGCTGAATCTGGACGCGGCGCTGGTGCACCTGAATATCGGCGACAAACACGGCAATGCCGCCTACACCGGCGTCGACCCCTATTTCGACGACCTGTACTGCCTCGCCGCGCAGCGCCGCTACCTGTCGGTGGAGCGCGTGGTGGAGACCGAGGAACTGGTGAAATCCGTTCCGCTGCCGTCGTTGCTGCTCAATCGCATGATGGTCGACGGTGTCGTCGAGGCGCCCGGCGGCGCGCACTTCACCCTGGCGGGCGACGACTACGGGCGAGACGAGAAATTCCAGCGCCACTACGTGGAGTCGGCCAAGACGCCGGAGGGCTGGCAGCAGTTCGTCGACACCTACCTGTCGGTCTCCGAAGACGAGTACCAGGCCGCCGTCCGCGCGTTCGCCACCGAGGAGGCGTGAATGTCCGAGATATCCACCGACACTGTCACCCGCGCCGAGATCTGCGCGGTCGCGTGCGCCGAGATCTTCGAGGGCGCGGGCGAGATCATGGCATCCCCGATGTCGCCGATGTCCATCCTCGGCGCACGCCTGGCCAAACTGACCACCGAACCGGATCTGCTGCTCTCCGACGGTGAGGCGCTGCTGTTCGCCGAGACTCCCCCGATCGGCGGAAAATCCCCCATCGAGGGCTGGATCCCGTTCCGCAAGGTTTTCGACGTGGTGGCCTCGGGCCGTCGTCACGTGGTGATGGGCGCCAACCAGGTGGACCGCCACGGCAACCAGAACCTGTCCGCGTTCGGGCCGTTGCAGCAGCCGACCCGGCAGATGTTCGGGGTGCGCGGCGCACCGGGCAACACTCTCAATCACGCCACCAGTTACTGGATTTCGCGTCACAACAAGCGGACTTTCGTGGAGACGGTCGATATCGTCAGCGGCGTCGGCTACGACAAGATCGACCCGGACAATCCGGCCTTCCGTTTCCACCACCTGCACCGGGTGGTGACCAACCTGGGCGTCTTCGATTTCGAAGGGCCGGACCACACCATGCGGGCCCGCAGCCTGCACCCCGGGGTCACCGCCGACGAGGTCGCGGAGAACACCTCGTTCGACATCGCTGGACTGACCGAGGCGGGCGAGTCGAGGCGGCCAACCGCCGAAGAACTGCGCCTGATCCGGGATGTGCTCGATCCCAAGAAGGTTCGCGAATCCGAGGTTCCGGCATGACACCCGCGATCCGGACCCCGTTGACCGAACTCGTCGGCATCGAACATCCGGTCGTGCAGACCGGCATGGGCTGGGTGGCGGGCCCGAGCCTGGTCTCGGCGACCTCGAACGCGGGCGGTCTCGGCATCCTCGCCTCCGCCACCATGACCTTCGCCGAACTCGAAGCCGCCGTCGCGAAAACGAAGGCGCACACCAACAAACCCTTCGGCGTGAACCTTCGCGCCGATGCCACCGACGCGCCCGAGCGGATCGATCTGCTCATCCGGGAGAAGGTGGCGGTCGCCTCGTTCGCGCTCGCACCCGAACAGGATCTGATCGCGAAACTCAAAGACGCGGGCGTCGTGGTGATTCCGTCGATCGGGGCGGCCAAACACGCGGTGAAGGTGGCCTCGTGGGGCGCGGACGCGGTGATCGTGCAGGGCGGCGAGGGCGGCGGACACACCGGCCCGGTCGCGACCACCCTGCTGCTGCCCTCGGTCCTCGACGCCGTCGACATCCCCGTGGTCGCCGCGGGCGGCTTCTTCGACGGCCGCGGCCTGGCCGCCGCGCTCGCCTACGGCGCGGCGGGCGTCGCCATGGGCACCCGTTTCCTGCTCACCCAGGAGAGCACGGTGCCCGACGCGGTCAAACAGGAGTACCTGAGCAGGCAATTGCAGGACACCGTCGTCTCGCTGAAGGTCGACGGCATGCCGCACCGGGTGCTCAACACCGAACTGGTGCAACGCCTCGAACATTCCGGCCGCTGGCGCGGACTCGGCGCGGCCGTCGCCAACGCCGCCCGCTTCAAGGGCATGACCGGCATGAAATGGCCGACCCTGGTCCGCGACGGCCTCGCCATGCGCAAACAGAAGGACCTGACCTGGTCCCAGGTCGTCATGGCCGCGAATACCCCTATGCTGCTGCGCGCCGGACTGGTCGAGGGCGACACGCACGCGGGAGTGCTCGCGGCCGGACAGGTCACCGGCATCATCGACGACCTGCCCACCTGCCGGGAATTGATCGAACGCATCGTCACCGACGCGGCGGCGCGGATAGATGCGATAGGTGCGCTGAAAGCGGGAACCGCCGCGTCCGCCTGATACCCGACGGCGTCGCTCTCACCAGGGCAGGATGCCGTACTCGTCCTCGCCGGTCGCGCCCCAGCGGTAGCCCCACAGGGTGCCCGTGGGGCCGTCGGCGGGCAGGGTCGCCAGGCGCGCGACCACCTCGGCTCCCTGCGCGGCGGTGCGGAATCCGGTGTTGCCGTTCAGGTCGGTCGCGCAGTAGCCGGGGTTGGCCGCGTTGACCTTGATGGGTGTGTTCCACAGTTCCTTGGCGTACATCGCCGTGACCATGGTCAGGGCGGTCTTCGAGGTGGGGTAGGGGATCGCGGCCATCGGCCACAGGGGGCTACCCTCGTCCATCGTCATCGTGAACGAGCCGACCTCGCTCGACACGTTCACGATGCGGGCGGCCTCGGACCGGCGCAGCAGCGGCAGCACGGCATTGGTGAGGGCGACGATGCCGAAGACATTGGTCTCGAACACCTCGCGCAGGGTGCTCAGCGCGGTGGAGGACGGTTTGCCGTCGCCATCGAGCCTGCCCGCGATACCCGCGTTGTTGACCAGGATGTCGAGTTTGCCGAATTCGGCGTCGATATCGGCGGCGGCGCGGGCGATCGAGTCGGCGTCGGTGACATCGAGTGGAACGAAACGCGCGTCGGCTCCCGCCTCGGACAGCGCCGCCGCCGCGTTCTTGCCTCGGTCGGCGTCGCGCGCGCCGACCAGAACGGTCGTCCCGGTCGCGGCGAGCTGCCCGGCTGTTTCGAATCCGATCCCCTTGTTGGCGCCGGTGATCAATGCGATGGTCGTCATGGCCGCGAGATTTCCACCGCGGCCGAGCGCCCGGGAGGCTCGGTCGAAAGTGGTACCGCTTGTACCTCCCCCGCGACCATCCGGATCGTCGACACTGGATCGGTGACGGACAAAGGGGAACTCGCGGCATTCCTGAAAGCGCGTCGCGCCCGCCTGCGTCCCGGCGACGTGGGGTTGCCCGAGAACGGGCAGCGGCGCACTCCCGGCCTACGACGTCAGGAAGTCGCCCAGCTCGCGGGTATCTCGGTCGAGTACTACATCCGGCTCGAGCAATCCAGGGGCCCGCGGCCGTCGCAGCAGGTGCTGGCGGCACTGTCGCGGGCACTGCTGCTCACCGTGGACGAGCGCGACTACCTGCTGCGCGTCGCCGGTCACCATCCGCCGCCGGTGGTGGGACCGAATCGTACGGTGCCGGAATCGATCCGGATCATCCTGGACACCATGACCGAGACTCCCGCCTACGTCGTGGACGCGACCTACGAGGTGCTCGCCTGGAATCGTGCGGCGATACCGTTCATCGGCGATCTGGCCACCGTCCCCGACGCCGAACGCAATATCGTGCGCTGGACGTTCCGGACGGCCGCCGATCACCCCCGGTGGTCCGACGAGGACACCGTCGCCTTCGCCCGTTCGACGGTCGCCGACCTGCGCGCCGCCTACGCCCGCTACCCCGGCCACCCAGCCCTCGCCGCTCTGGTCACCGAATTACTCGGCACCGCAACGAGTTTCGCGGCGATGTGGCACGACCACGATGTCGAGATCCGGCGCACGCACCGCAAGCAGGTCGCCCATCCCGAACTCGGGGCGTTGGAATTCGAATGTCAGGTACTGCACATCAGCGATACCGATCAGCGCATGATCGTGTACTGCGCCGCGCCGAATTCGCCGACCGCCGAGGTGTTCCGGGCGCTGTCGGCGACGCGATGAACGCGGACGGCGTAGCACCGTGGGCGCCAAGGATATCTGGAAGCAGCGCCGCAGGGAGTCGACGCACGATGGGCGTGGACACGTCCCGGAGGCCGGGGCGCGGAACACTGCGCGGACGCGGACAGGTTCTGCCGAGTTCGGCGATGAGCAGACAATCGAGGTGGCGCGGTGAACGCGCCACCTCGATCTCGAAATCAGCGATCCAGGCGCTCGATGATGGTCGCGTTGGCGGTGCCGCCACCCTCGCAGATGGTGAGCAGACCGTAGCGGCCGTTGACCCGCTCGAGTTCGTTGAGCAGGGTGGCGAACAGTTTCGCGCCGGTCGCGCCGAGGGGGTGACCGAGGGCGATCGCGCCGCCGTTGACGTTCACCTTGTCCGAGTCGGCGCCGGTCTCCTTCAACCAGGCGAGCACCACGGGTGCGAATGCCTCGTTGATCTCGACGACGTCGATATCGTCGATGGTGAGACCGGTCTTCTCCAGCGCCCATTTGGTGGCCGGGATCGGGGCGGTCAGCATGAAGATCGGGTCGGCGCCGCGCGCGCTGACGTGGTGGATTCGCGCGCGCGGTGTGAGTCCGTATTCCTGGACGGCCCATTCCGAGGCGAGCAGGGTGGCGCTGGCGCCGTCGGAGATCTGGCTGGCCACGGCGGCGGTCAGCGGACTGCCCTCGGCGAGCGCGGGCAGCGAGGCCATCTTCTCCAGGGTCGTCTCGCGCGGGCCCTGGTCGATCGAGAAATCGCCGACCGGCACGATCTCGTTGTCGAAACGGCCGTTCTTGATGGCGTCGCGGGCGCGCTCGTGGCTGCGCAGCGCCCAGCGCTCCATATCCTCGCGGCTGATCCCCCACTTCTCGGCGATCAGTTGCGCGCCGCGGAACTGGGACACCTCCTCGGTGCCGTACCGGTGATCCCAGCCCTCGGAGCCGACGAACGGCGAATCGAAACCGTATTCCTTGCCCGCGAGCATGGCCGCGGAGATCGGGATCCGGCTCATGTTCTGCACGCCGCCCGCGACGATCACCTCGGCGGTGCCGCTCATGATGGCCTGCGCGCCGAAATTGATGGCCTGCTGCGAGGATCCGCACTGGCGGTCCACCGTGACGCCGGGCACCTCTTCGGGGAATCCGGCGGCAAGCCACGCGGTACGCCCGATATTGCCCGCCTGCGGTCCGACATTGTCGACGCAGCCGACGATGACGTCGTCGACGAATTTCGGGTCGACCGGATTGCGGTCGAGCAGACCACGCAGCGCGGCGGCACCGAGATCGGCCGGGTGCGCCTCGGCGAGCGCGCCGTTGCGCTTGCCGACCGGGGTGCGCACGGCGTCGATCACGTAGGCGTCCCGGAGCGGGGCGTAGGGCCGACGGGCGGATGGTGCAGACATGGAATCTCCTACTCGGACTTGCCCTCGGGTACGACCGACCCGGAGGCGATGGCTTGCGAAGCCGTTGGGACGGTGAGCCCGTCCAGCACGATGGTCAGGTATTGCTTGGCGAGGTTGTCGACGGTGATGGGACCGCCCGGCTGGTACCACCGCACCGCGACCCACACGGTGTCGCGCAGGAATCGGAAGGTGAGTTCGACATCGAGTTCGGCGCGGAAACTGCCGTCCTCGACGCCGTTGATCAGCACGCGGTGCCAGAGTTCACGGAATTCGGCGTTGTACTCGGCGATATAGGCGAACCGTTCCGAAGCGCGCAGGCGCTTGGCCTCGGTCTGGTAGATGGCGACCGCGGAGTGGAATCGGTCGAACGATCCGTAGGACGCGATCACCAGGGCTTCCAACGTGTCTCGCGCGCTCAGTCCGGCGGCGACGATCTCGCGATAGCGCCCGAACAGGTCGTCGAGGAATCCGCGCAGGATCTCGTCCACCATGGATTCCTTGGAATCGAAGTGGTGGTAGAGGCTCCCGGATAGGATTCCGGCCGCGTCGGCGATATCGCGGACGGTGGTAGCACGCAGTCCCCGCTCGGCGAAAAGTTCGGCCGCCATCGATAGCAACTCGTTGCGGCGCGCTGATTTCGTGGAGTCCGGTGCGGTCACCACGCCATAGTACAACCAAGCATTTGCTTGGTGCCAGCGCCGTCAGCGTGACGAATAGCGCAACGGCGAGGACATGGAGAGATCGGCGAGCAGCCGTTCACAGATGACCACCGGGGAGATACCCGCCCGCGCCATCCGGGTCACCAGGGCGAGGCGGCGTTCGCAACTGTCCCATTCGACGGTGAGCGGTCCGCGTTCCGGGCCCGCGTCCACGGTCGCCATGACCCGAGGCGGGCCGTGCGAGGTCGGTTCCTCGATCAGCTTCAACACGATGCCGCGCTGCCAGGCCCGATAGGTGTCCATATCCGCGCCGACCACCAGTTTGTCGGTCGCCGCGCACAACCCCTGGGCGATCTCGTCGGCAAAGGCATCGCGGCCGAATCGGACCCTGCGGCTCCTGTGCACGAGTTCGAGCAGGTCCGCGCGCACCTCGCGCATCAACGCCATCTGCCGCTGCCTGCGCCGATCCCGCGCGGAAGGCACACCGCCCTCGGGATGAAGCCCGATCCGCCGACCCCGTTCGTGCACCCGCTCGGTATCGGCCCTGAGAGCCGCCCGCGGATCACGTACGACCTCGGCTTCGTCCACCGCGAACTGCTCGAGAAAATGCGCGGCCCGGCACGCGACGGCACGGGCGGATTCGTGCCGCATGATTTCGGCACCCAGGGTCAACGCCGCGAGTACGAGCCCTTCCAGTCTGCGCCTGGCCAGCACGACATCGCGCACCAATTCGAGTTCCAGTTGTTCGCGGGCGCCCGGGCGATCCATGCCCATAGCCATCGCCCCTTACGGGAGTGCGTGATCCGACCGATCCCAGCATCCCACACCCACCGACCAACCGCCCCCGGTTTTCCCTGATCAGCGCTACTCCACAGAGTCCTGTGAGCTGTGTCCGTCATCCGCGTCGACCGCTCGAGCCCGCCTCGGGCGGGCCGCGCCGGTTCCGATTGCCGAACGGTATCTCCGAGCCTCCGAACAGGATCGCTCGATTTCAGCGCGGACCACCGATCCCCGTGAACCAGCGGCCACCACACTGGCTTCCGACCAAGTCGAACCGGTTGTCCGGCACCCCGATCTTGGCGATGCCCGATTCGCAGAATTCGAGAAGGATCTCCGGGGGCAAATGGCCCGCGAGCGATACATAGAATCGATCGACACGGCCTTGCGCGGGGGCGCCTCCGGTCGCTATGCAACCTATATAGGCGACCGAACGGTTCACACCGACCGTAACACTGTCGTTGCAGTAGTAGACTCCCCCCACAAACACTTCGGCCGAGGCGGTCTGCGGTGTGGCGATCAAGCCGACAGCCATCGCCGCACTCACTGCGGCAAAAATTCGCGCACAGGATTTCTTGAAACTCATGAAGACCTCTATATTTTCATAGACCAACGAAAGACGAGACTCGCTCACAGCGAGCAAGTGCCGGGTGCGATTCGAACGCACGCCACCTCAGAATTCATTCGGTGTACCACTGGAATGGCTCGGAGCCGCCGGCATGGGAATTGATGGAGTCACGCAAATATTGCGCGGACTCGATCAGTGCGCCACTGCCTTCGATACTGCCGATAAGAATCCCCAGGAAATCCACCCGATTGTCGGCAGCGCGGTGGTATACGATGCCGCCCGAGTCGCCTTTTTCGGAAGGAAAGTCAGCGATGAAGTGGCCATTACCCACGGAAGTGATGTGCCCACAGGTATGCCCGGTACCGGTGCCGATGTGGCAGACCTCTTCGCCGACGTAGGGAGCGGAATCGGCGGTATTGATACGGATCTTACCGGGCAAAAACGCTTGCATTATGGTGTCCGGCGACAGGCGGATCAGCGCGAAGCCCATATCCGCGATGCTCGCATCCGAGCCGAACGCCTGCTCGTAATGGCCGATGACGCGGCCACCGGCCGAATACACGGTTTTACCTTCTTCGTAGCAATGGGCAGCGGTGACGCCGTACTCGGCGCCGCCGATATACCCGGTCGCCCCCAGGGCGCATATCCTGGTACCCGTATGGATTGTCATCCCGGGTGCAGCCACACCGATCTGCGCGTACGCCACGGTCGGGAACCCCGCACTGAACACAAGAGCCGATGCTGCTATCAGTACAGCGCTCGATAATCTTCGTCGAAACCGCATGCTTTCGTTTTCTTTCGCTCGGTACTCGGCACAAACGAACAGGAAAAAAACCACGGTGAACACCGCAGCAGGACAGTGAGATCAGGAGAAATGAAGGTACGGCCTCAATCGGCTAGCGATACCATGTGATGACACGCCCCAGAAATGCGCTTACCCTCCCGACAGGCGGACCGACCGCCGCTCCCGGCGGAACCATACCAGCGCGATGCCGTAACCGCCAACAGTTACTTCTGCGCCACTGCGATCCCCGACTTTCGCCACCAGTTCGGATCGCGCTGGTTCGAAACGAGTCATCGATGCGCAATACTCACTGGCCGTATTGAACGGGCGTTTTCAGCTATGGTCGCCGACGCGGTGAAGATCTGTGCCCCACCTCCGAGACTACGAACCCACCCACTCCCTTGATCTGCGACCCGATCGCACCTGAATGTCGTTCGGCTCCGATATCTTCGATTGTTATGAGCGACAAGCCCGCGGAACAACGTCTCGCCGCGGAACAACGCGCCAGGGCAATGATCGATGCCCAACTCGCCGCCGCCGGTTGGGCCGTGCAGGACAGGCGCGAACTCAATCTTTTCGCCGCGCGGGGCGTCGCTGTCCGCGAGGTCACGATGACGCGGGGACACGGCCGTGCCGACTATCTGCTGTACGTGGACAAGAAGGCCGTCGGCGTCATCGAGGCCAAACCGATGGGAACGCCCCTGTCGGGGGTGGAGTGGCAGTCCGCGATGTACGCGGAGGGCCTGCCGCCGGAGGTTCGTTTGAAGGCACTGACAGTGGACGGGCGGCTGCCGTTCGTCTTCGAGTCGAGCGGCACCGAACTCCACTTCACGAACGGCTACGACCCGGAACCTCGCGCCCGCACACTGTTCCACTTCCCCAGACCCGTCACGCTGGCCCGCGTGCTCCGTGACGCCGAGGCAGATCCGGAGGCTCCCACCTGGCGCGGCAAGGTGCGCTCGCTCCCCGAGTTGGATACGTCGGGTTTGCGGCCCGCGCAGATCACGGCGATCCGAGGTATCGAGAAGAGTTTGTCCGAGCAGCGCCACAAACGCAGTCTGGTGCAGATGGCGACGGGCGCGGGCAAGACCTACACCGCCGTGACACAGTCCTACCGTCTGCTGAAATTCGGCGGCTTCACCCGCGTCCTGTTCCTGGTCGACCGCAACAATCTCGCCGATCAGACCGTGGCCGAGTTCCAGAACTATCGCACGCCCGACGACGGCCGCAGGTTCACCGAGATCTACAACGTCGACAAACTCACCAAGGCCGGATTGCTCGGCTCGTCCAACGTGGTCGTCTCGACGATTCAACGTGTATTCAAATCCCTGCGCGGTGAGGATGTCGCCGACGCCGACGATCCCGGGCTGGACGACTACGTCCCCGACGCCCCCGTCACCGTCTCCTACAGTCCGGAACTCCCGCCGGAAACGTTCGACCTGATCATCGTCGATGAGGCGCATCGTTCGATCTACGGTGTGTGGCAGGGAGTTCTACGCTATTTCGACGCCCATATCGTCGGCCTGACGGCGACCCCCGGTAAGCAGACGTTCGGGTTCTTCGAGAAGAACCTGGTGTCGGAATACACCTACCCGCAGTCGGTGGCCGACTGCGTCAACGTCGACTTCGAGATCTACCGGATCCGCACCGAGATAAGCGAGCAGGGCTCACGGATCGAGGCGGGCACGGTGGTACCGATGGTCGACCGCCGCACTCGTGAAGAACGGCTCGAAGCCCTCGACGAGGACATGGATTACACGGCACCCCAGCTCGATCGCGCCGTCACCAGCAAATCTCAGATCCGCACCGTGCTGGAGACGTTCCGGGAGCGGCTGTTCACCGAGATCTTCCCGGGCCGTACGACGGTGCCCAAGACCCTGATCTTCGCCAAGGACGACGCGCACGCCGAGGAGATCGTCACGACCGTGCGCGAAGTCTTCGGCAAGGGAAACGATTTCGCCGCGAAGATCACCTACAGCGCCCGTGACGCCAAGGGGCATTTGCAGGCATTCCGCACCAGCCCGACCCTGCGCATCGCGGTCACGGTCGACATGATCGCGACCGGCACCGACGTCAAACCGCTCGAATGCGTGTTCTTCCTGCGCGACGTGCGCTCCGCGCAGTATTTCGAGCAGATGAAAGGCCGTGGCGCCCGCACCATCTCACCCGCCGATTACCAGGCGGTGACCCCCGACGCCACCAGCAAGACCCGCTTCGTGATCGTCGACGCCATCGGCGTCACCGAACACCCCTACGTCGACCCGCCCCTGAATCGCGAGCGCAATATCTCGCTGAAGAAACTTCTCGACAAAGCCGCCGCACTGACCCTCACCGAGAACGAGACCGCCACGCTCGCCGCCCGCCTCGCCAAACTCGAACTCGACCTCACCGACGCCGAACGCACCGAACTCGACGAGGTCGCCGGGCGGTCGGTGCGCGATATCGTTCGCGGCCTGGTCGACGCGGTGAATCCCGACATCCAATCGGCTGCGATCGAGAACGGCACCACGTTGCCCGAACTGCTGGAGCGCGCGATCGAGCCGATCGCCGCCGATCCCGCACTGCGCGAACGCATCATCGAACTGCGCCGCGCCCACGACCGCATCGTCGACGAGGTCAGCATCGACGTACTGCTCGACGCCCACGGCGTAGTCGACACCTCCCGCGCCCGCTCGGTCGTCGAATCCTGGCAGGCGTACCTGGACGAGCACCGCGACGAGATCACCGCCATCCAATTGCTTTCCGAAGTCCGCGACCGCCGCGCCTCCTTCCGTGACATCCAGGAACTCGCCGACCGCATCGCCCGCCCACCGCACAACTGGACCCCCGACATCATCTGGAACGCATACGCCGCCCTGGAAGTGAGCGTCGGCGGCGGTCTGCGCAACAACCACCGGACGCTGACCGACCTGGTCTCGCTGGTCCGATACACCGTCGGCGTCGACGAGGAACTCGTCCCCTACGCTGATCGGGTCCGGAATCGGTATGCCGGATGGCTGGCCCAGCAGGAGCAGGCCGGAGTCGTGTTCGGTGAAACGGAGAGGTGGTGGCTCGACCGTATGGTCTCGGTGATCGCGGCGTCGGCGGGGATTTCGGCGGGGGATCTGGATGATGCGCCGTTCATCGAACGCGGGGGGACGGATGGGGCGTTGCGGGATCTCGGGAATCGTGCGGGGGATTTGATCGAGGAATTGAATGCGGAGTTGACGGCGTGAATTGGCCGGTTGTGCCACTGGGAGATCTAGCAGCCATTCAGGGAGGAATTCAGAAGCAGCCCAAGCGAACAGCGAAGCATAACCCGCACCCGTTCCTACGGGTTGCCAATGTCACGGCGAGAGGCCTCGATCTAGAGGATATTCACCTCATAGAACTCTTTGACCTTGAACTAGATCGCTATCGCCTTCAAAAGGGTGACCTCCTTGTAGTTGAAGGTAACGGGAGCGCTTCCCAGATAGGCCGGGCCGCTATCTGGGATGGGTCAATTAAGGATGCCGTACATCAGAACCATTTGATCCGCGTACGGCCTAACGAAAGGCTAGACTCCCGATACCTTAGCCTGGTTTGGAACTCTCCGAGTATTCGGCAAGAGCTCACTATGGTGTCTAGTTCGACCAGCGGCCTTCACACCCTGAGCGTATCCAAGGTAAAACGGATTCACATTCCATTGCCGTCGATCGATGAGCAACACCGCCTCGTAGAACTCCTTGAGGGCTATCTTTCTCGACTTGATGCTGCAAGTCGTAATTTGAATGCTGTGGATCGACGCCTTGTTGCTCTCACAAAAAGCTCACTAGAAAAGAGTTTCGGGCAGGGTCGGCGCGTTCCACTGGGACAGTTGATCAAAAATATATCTGCGGGCAAGTCATTTGGTTCTTCGAATTCTGTTGCTGCCGAAGATCAGTGGGGAATTATCAAGGTTAGCGCCATGACTTGGGGCGAGTTCATGCCAGACCAGAACAAGGCGGTGCCGACAGATCTTGTAGACCCTCGATTCGAGATCCGCCAAGGCGATCTGCTGGTCAGCCGCGCGAACACAGCCGACTATGTTGGTGCGAGTGTTCTTGTTGGCCAAGTACGTCCACGACTTCTCCTTAGCGATAAGAGCCTGAGAGTCACGCCAGGTGATGACATAAGGATCGAATGGTTGTGGCGAGCGTTACAAGCCCCATCCGCGCGGCGACAGATATCCGCTCTCGCGACCGGGACAAAGGATTCGATGCGCAACATCTCGCAGGCTTCGCTTCGTAGCGTGCTACTTCCATCCGCTACACTCGCCGAACAGGACCAGGCGCTTACCGATTTCGCGGTTGTCGATGCTGCCGCCAAGAGAATGCGTGCAAGTCTCATCGATCAGCACTCACGACTGTCCAAGCTCCGACGTTCTCTTCTCACCGCCGCATTCTCCGGTCAGTTGACCGACCACAATACGGCGCTTGTAGCTTCAGCAGATCTGCTACCCGCATAGCTACCGAAACCAATTAGGGGAAATCTCGACAAGCAGGGGATACCGGCCCAACAGCGTAGCTCGCGAGTCCCGGCAAGGCCCGCCATAATTAATTTCGGCTCCACCACACTGTCTGATGCCTACAGGTACCCAGAGGGTTACAGGATTCTATCTTCAGTGAATGGACCGCACGAGGTGCAAGTAGTTCACCCCAGCCGCCTACCAGGGTGGGGCGAGGGAACTGTGACAACGTTGACACAAATTCGATCAGGCTGCGGCAGAAGTAAACTCGCCGCCGCGAATACCAGCAGTGAAAGCGGCCCATTCAGCAGCGGTGTAGGTCAACACGACGCCACAGGCATCACGAATGGATACGTTGTTGCAGTCGTCCCGTGCAAACACAGGCAGGTCGGCGGCGATTGTAGAAGTGATATCCAGGGCACGGTCCAGAAATGCCGCCCACCGCGCGGCAGGAACGATGATCTCGGGCTGCTTGGCAGACTCTCCAGTGAACTTGCTATCACGAATACGCACGGTATCGCTGTCGATCCACACTTCAACGCAAGCACCGCCGTCGCTGCCGCTGTAGCTACTCTTGCGCCACCTACGATCGGCCGAGTCCGGCGTGATCATGATTGGTCCTCCATCTCCTGAGCGATCTTCAGGATCAGGTTACGGGACTCGACGGGACCGGTCGCCGCAGCTTGCAGCCTGTCCCAGAGTCGAGCGTACGCCCGGACATCCTCGGGTTTGTCCACGTAATCGGCGTCACCATAGACGTCGAGGTAGACGACGTCGGCGGCATTTTCTCCGAACGACAAGAGAATGAAATGTACCCAAGCGTCACCGGCGCTGCGGGCGTTGAACGGCAGAACTTGCAACGTAACCTGGGGAATACGAGCGACATCCGCGAGGTGGAGCAAGGCGTTCCGCATCACGGATTCGTCGCCGACGACGCGACGCAGCGCGGACTCGCTGAGGATTGCGTTGATCTTCTTGGTGTGATCCCCGAGGATCGACTGGCGGCCGAGCCGAACCGCGATCAGGGCCTCGACCTCCTCGTCCGATACCCGAGGCTGCGCGGTCAGCAACATCGCGCGGATGTACTCCTCGGTCTGGAAGATGCCGGGGATCACCTCGTGCTGATACCACCTGATCTCCGAGGCGTCTGCTTCCAAGTCGAGGAACTGCCTGAACCAATCGGGAACTCCGCGCCCACTCCAGCGACCTCGCTGCCGACCAGCCCGCGCCAACTGCTTGAGCGACTCGGCTTCATCGGAATCGACGCTGTAGAAGTCCAGAAGCAGAGCCAGGTCGGTGAGCTTGATGCCGCTCTGGCCCAACTCGATACGGCTGATCTTGCTCGCGGCCGAATCAATCACCGCAGCAGCTTCTTCCTGCATCTTGCCTGCCGCTTCGCGGTACCGCTTGAGTGCGAGACCGAGACGGCGTCGCTGGATCGTGGGGCTCGCCACCGTTACTCCGCTCCATCTTCGTAGTCACGCCGACCATACGGGGTCTGGGGTACCCGCACGATGGGCAGATCGCCGAACCTCTCCGAATAGATTCCTAAAATAGAAGTCCAGCTGTAGGCTGGATGGACTCCCGAAATAGAAGTCTATTTTAGCCATCCGGAGGGGTGTTAGATGGCACGACGATCGAAGCAACGCGAGGCGATACCGCTGTTGAGCTGCGCCGTAGCCCGCAGCGTCGGCGAGGGCAAGTGGGCGGTCGATTTCCTACCCGGGCGAACCCTGTCCAGTGACCAAGCGCGAGCGGCCCTACGGGTAGCCGAGGAACTGAACAACCTACGCAGTCACGCAACCTCACTGGGTCTGACGCTGCTCGAACTCGTCGGCTTGGCGACGATGCACTGCTCCGAGCAGCGCCCATGCGCCCACGCCGAGGCCGCGCAAGTCCTCGCACAGATCGGGCGGGATCGGTGATGTTCGAGAGTTGCCACAGCGCAGGCGAAGTCGCCCACGTCTATCGACGAATGGGTTTCCCGGTCTCCTGCGCGTTCGACCGCGTCGCCCTGGTCGCGACTCCGACCTTGGGCGCAGTGACCATGCCCGCCACGCTGGGCAGCCTGGTCCGCCAAGCGCTGACCGAGGACCATCGATGCGAATCGGTGCCGATCCTGACCTACTCACGCTCGCACCGCGAATGGGTCTTCCTGGTCGGCCCGGCGTGGGGCGGACAGATAGCGCGGCGGACCCTGGAGAGCCTGGAGGCCCGTGGCGTGCGGGTGCTCGATGCCGGGCAACGGATCTGGCTACCGATGACCGATCACCCGACCAGCTGGTATTGGGTATCGCAGCCGGTCAACGCCCGGACGATACCCTCGCGCACCAGCGTGCTCGCCGACGCGCGCGAGTTCGTCGGGCGGATCGCACTCTCCACGGCGTGGATGTGACCGATGACCGACACCTCGGAACCCCTTCGGTCTCGACGGGCCGGACCGGACATGCCTTTGCTCTCCGGCGAGGCGTTGTCGGCGGCGATACGCGGGCACCACCTCGGTGATCATCCGTTGGCGAGGCTGGCCGCCCGGTTCGGGGCGATGCATCACCGGCACTTGATCGGGCTCGAAGCCGAGTGCCGTGCCGAGTGCCGTGCCGAGTGCCGCTGTCAGCGTGCGGAACTCGCCGCCGAGGTGGACGCGTGGGCGCGCGATCATCTCCCCGTCCCACATCCGGCCGCGACGCTGCACGCCGAACCGTTGGGTGCGGTGATCGACCGCCTCGCCGAAGCGCAAGTCGTCGCCTATCACCTGCTGATGACAGTCGATCCGGTCGACCCGCGAGTGCACGCGGCCTGGTATCGGCTGGCCGAACTGGTCGACGGCTACAACGACCTGATCACCGCGCTCTCCCAGCGTTCCCGCAGGCTCCCAGCCCCCCGGCAGCCGTCCATGACGGAATCCCGCACGCCGGAGGCCGATTCGCCGTGACGAAATCCATCCTTCGAGAAGGAGAACAACCCGGTGCACGACACTGCCCCCATTTCCCGTCGTCCGCCCCTACAGTTCGGCGCCGTCCC
Source organism: Nocardia sp. NBC_01377 (assembly GCF_045040005.1). Classification (NCBI taxonomy): domain Bacteria; kingdom Bacillati; phylum Actinomycetota; class Actinomycetes; order Mycobacteriales; family Nocardiaceae; genus Nocardia; species Nocardia sp. NBC_01377. The sequence continues at coordinate 8,067,218 of NZ_CP109566.1, read as the reverse complement.
GGTCCGGACGGACAGGGCGGTGACCAGGTGAGTTGGCGACCGAGGCTCACGGCGCGCCGAAAGGCGCCCATTGCGAGGCACGAGTGCGGATCGGTACGGCTCTACGCCGATTGCGGACGTCCCATGTTCAACCGCGCGAACCGAGTCGTCGCGGTGGTGTGCCCGGCACTGCTGTGCGGATCGGTTCCGGTAGTGAACGACCGCATCGGCAGGCACGTGACCTGGGACGGTCGATGGTGCAGGTGGAGCGGGTGGCACGTCATGAACGAGCGGGCCGGGCGGGTGGAATCGTGACCGGCCTCGCAGATTGCCGCACCGACCCGGGCGAACTCGGCACCGACGACGCGATCCGGGCGATGAGCGTGCACCACGACTGCGCGCCGCAGTGCCACGTCCTGCGCCGGGCTTCGGACAGACTCGACGCGGCCTACGGTTGCGTGCCGCTGACCGCGAAGCGCGGGGTGTCTTCGGCAAGTCAGATCAGCGAGACGGATCGCCTGCTCGCCGCCAGAATCCGCGAGTACCTGGCACTGCCGAGGCAGTTCCCGGCCGGTCCGCGAAGTCGATATTCACGATGAAAGCGATCATGGAAGACTGGCCGACCATGACCGACTCCCGCCGCCTCGTAGACAAACTCTGGTCCTACTGCCATGTCCTGCGCGACGACGGTGTCGGCGTCATCGAATACACCGAACAACTCACCTACCTGCTGTTCCTGAAGATGGCGCACGAGCGCGAGACCCGAAGCCTGAACCCGCAGCAGGTCGTCCCCGCCGAGTACTCCTGGCAGAAACTGCTGGATTCGGAAGGCACCGAACTCGAGGTGGCGTACACGAAGATTCTGGTTGGTCTCGCGGAGCAGCCGGGGACGCTCGGGACCATTTTCCGTAAGGCGCAGAACCGGATTCAAGACCCCGCCAAACTCAAGAGGCTCATCGTCGATCTGATCGACAAGGAGAACTGGTCCTCGTCCGGCACCGACATCAAGGGTGACGCCTACGAGGAGTTGCTCTCGAAAGGCGCGTCGGACAAAGGGTCCGGGGCGGGGCAGTACTTCACGCCGCGCGAGTTGATCAACGGGATCGTCGACGTCATCGATCCAGGGGTCCGCGACACCGTCGTCGACCCGGCCTGCGGCACGGGCGGCTTCCTGCTCGTCGCCCACGAACACGCCGCGCGCGGTGCGGAGAATCTCACGCCCGCCCAACGCGGCCACCTGCGTGACGATTTCACCACCGGCTTCGAACTGGTCGACGGCACCGCTCGGCTGGCCGCGATGAATCTGCTGCTGCACGGGATCGGCACCCCGACCGGCGATTCGCTCATCGAAGTCCGTGACGCGCTCATCGCCGATCCCGGACAGCGCTGGAGCGTCGTCCTTTCCAATCCGCCGTTCGGGCGCAAGTCGTCACTGACGATGGTGGCGGCCGACGGGCGGGAAGTGCGCGAGGATCGCGAGATCGAACGTTCGGACTTCGTCGTCACCACCAGTAACAAACAGCTCAACTTCCTCCAGCACATCATGACGATCCTCGACATGAACGGCCGAGCCGCGGTGGTGCTGCCGGACAATGTGCTCTTCGAGGGCGGGGCGGGTGAAACCCTGCGGCGCAAACTGCTGAACGATTTCGACCTGCACACCATCCTGCGGTTGCCCACCGGCATCTTCTACGCGCAGGGTGTCAAGGCCAACGTGCTGTTCTTCGACAAGAAGCCCGCGTCGGAACAACCGTGGACCAACAAGCTGTGGGTGTACGACCTGCGCACCAACCAACACTTCACCCTCAAACAGAATCCGCTGCGCCGCCGCCACCTCGATGAATTCGTCGACCTGTACCTCGTCGGCAAGGACCGGGCCGAACGCGAGGAATCCGACCGTTGGCACTCGTACACCTATGACGACCTCATCACACGCGACAAGACCAACCTCGACATCACCTGGCTGCGAGACGAATCCCTCGAGGACACCGACAATCTGCCCGCACCCGAGATCATCGCCCGCGAGATCGTCGAAGACCTGACCGCCGCACTGGTGGAGTTCGAAGCGGTCGCGGCGGCATTGGAGAGCGCGGCGGCTGGGGAGTAACTGCGGCACTCTCCCCTCCCGGAAAACGCGGGCCTCCGGTCGCGTCACTGTGGCCGAGTCAGCCCATCCGATACCGGGGCAGCCGGACTACGCTGGCGTCGGACACCGTGTGGAACGACAGGAATCCGTCGGTGCCGCATGCAATACTTCGAACATTAGTTCGATAGCAATTCTGAGGAGTGCAGGTGATGAATGCGCACACCTCTTCGGGGTGCGATGAACCGACCGCAGGCGGTCGACGATCAGACTGGGACGATCGGGACCGCGCCGCACTGGTTGCCATGATGCGCCTGACGCCGAAGAGGACCGAGTGGTCGACGTTGACCGAACAGGTCAGCAATATCGGCAGCGCACGGCGACTGTGGCTGAACGAACATCCCGACGACCTGTTCGGTGCGAGCGAGGCGGCAGCCGACGTCCTCGGTGTGGCAACGCGCGACGTCGAATCCTGGAAACGAGCACCGTTCCAGATGCATACCTTTATGGATCCCAGCTACCCCGAGCGGCTGCGCTCGGTGCGGCAGATGCCGCCCGTGATCTTCACTCATGGTCGGCGTGTGCCCCGCGACACCGGAGTTTGCATCGTGGGGTCGCGTAATGCCTCCGAACACGGCCTGAAATTCGCTCGCCACGTCGCTCAGGCGCTGGTGGCGAGTCGCGTGACGGTAATCGCGGGTCTCGCCAAGGGAATCGATACCGCGGCTCATCAGGCCGCGTTGGACGCGAACGGTCGAACGGTAGCGGTACTCGGAAACGGTCTCGATCACGTCTATCCGAAGGAAAATCGGAGCCTACAGAGCACTATCGCCGAGCACGGCATGCTGCTGACACACTTCCTTCCGGAGTACGGGCCGTCGCGCTGGTCCTTCCCCGCTCGCAATGTCACGATGAGCGCTTACGGGACAGCGACCGTGATCGTCGAAGCCGGTGAGAAGAGCGGTACGAGAATCCAGGCGCGAGAAGCCGTCGCCCATGGGCGACCGGTCATCATGAACGAACACGTGGTCCAGTCCACCTCGTGGGGTCGCGCGATGCAGGATGAACCCGGTGTACATATCGCCCGATCGTCGGCGGAAGCGGTCGAGCACGCACTGCGAATCATCCACGAGCGCTCGACATTCACCGAACTGCTAGGGATTCGGTGACTCGCCCCTCGGACGATCCTCTCTTCCAACGACTCAACGAAATCCTCGCCCGCGAAGTAGGACACGCATCGCGGGAGAATCTGCATGCCACCTCGCCCGATGCGCTGCTGTTGCGGGGCATCGTGCGCGATCGAGTCGGGGGGTTCTTCTCCAACGCATATCCACCAAATGCTCCCGGCGTCTGTGGTGTTTGCCGTGGCCCCTCGGACTCGGGACTCTGCGGGCCATGCGAGGGAACTCGTAGAGGCTTCGGCGACCTGTTGGCCGACCGGACCATATTACTCACCTATGCGATCGGCAATATGCCGGGAGGTCGTCACCAGTCGGCCCACCATATGCTCACGTATAAGGGCTATCGCGGTACTCCGCCGGTCCACGAATGCTCCGAGGACCTTCAGCTGATGATCTCGGTGATGGTCGACATGCACAGAACGTGTTTGCAGTCATGGTTGGGCCACCCTTGGGACGCACTGACTTTCGTGCCCTCCAAAGAGAGGCCCGACGCGACACATCCGGTCGCGGCGCTCGCCAACGCGACTCTGCCCAAATTCAACTTCGCGGCCGCGCCGACGCCGAAGTTCCTGATGCGGCCAGGTCCTGGAAGCGACATCAAACGGAAGATGACGGCCGATCGGTTCGAGGTCGACGTGCAATGGCGCGAACGAGTGGACGGCAAACATGTTCTGATCGTCGATGACACCCGCAACCGCGACCATCCTATGTATAGCGCGATGGTTGCGCTGGGACTGGGATGATCACAGAATACTGATCGACTCACTCGGTGACGGATTCGACGTGCTACGTTGCCCTGTGCACGGTTGCCCCTGCGCAGCCGTAAAAGGGTATGCGGTTTCGGCTCCGACCCCGTAGGGGTGTGCTGTGTCCAACCACTCTGCGTGCCACCGGAATACGGCCGCAGTTGTCATCGGCGAGTCCACCGATACCGGCCTGCACGGACATTCCCGACTCGTTCGGACAGGATTCCGGCCTGCACGGACGACAATGTCCGCTCAGGCCGGGCCCCCTCACGCCCGCTGGCTGCTGACCGAGACCACCTCGCCGGTGAGGTAGGACGTGTAGTCGCTGGCGAGCATGGCGATGGTCGCGGCGACCTCCCAGGGTTCGGCGGCGCGGCCGAAGGCTTCACCTTCGGACAAACGATCCAGGAGTTCGGTGGAGCTGACCTTGTCGAGGAAGGCGTGGCGGGCGATGGAGGGGGCGACGGCGTTGATACGGACGCCGAGTTCGGCGGCTTCCACGGCGCTGCACCTGGTCAGGGCCATGACGCCGGCTTTGGCTGCGGCGTAGTGGGCCTGGCCGTATTGGGCGCGCCAGCCCAGGACGCTGGCGTTGTTGACGATGATGCCGCCGTGGCCCGCGTCACGGAAGTAGGCGAGGGCGGCGCGGGTGCAGCGGAAGGTGCCGTTGAGGGTGATGTCGAGGACGCGGTCCCATTGGTCGTCGGTCATGTCGACCACGGGGGTCTCGCCGCCGAGGCCCGCGTTGTTGACCATGATGTCGATGCGGCCCATCGTCTGGGCGGCACCGCTGATCAGGGCGTTCACCTGTTCGGTGCTCTGCACGTCGCAGGCGATGGCGGCGACGCGGCGGTCCGGGAATTCGCTTTTCAGTTCCACTTCGGTTTCACCGAGGCGGCGTTCGTGCCAGTCGGAGACGACGACGTCGGCGCCTTCGGACAGGAGTCTGCGCGCGGTGGCCGAGCCGATGCCGGTGCCCGCGGCGGCGGTGACGACGGCGACGCGGCCGGTCAGCAGGCCGTGGCCGGGGACGGGCTGCGGGGCGACGGACAGCGGGCCGGTCACGGGCGGGCCTCGCGCGGCAGGCCGAGTACACGCTCGGAGATGATGTTGCGCTGCACTTCGTTCGAACCTCCGTAGATGGTGTCGGCGCGGGTGAACAGGTACAGCCGCTGCCATTCGTTCAGATCGTCCAGATCATCACTGCCCGCGAGGAGACCGGCGGGACCAAGCACCGCCATGGCGAGTTCGCCGAGGCCGCGGTGCCAGTTGGCCCACAGCAGTTTCGCGACCGAGGCCTGTCCGCCGTCGTCGACGCCGCTGCCTTCCATGGTCCGCAGGGCGTGGGCGCGCAGGACGCGGAGTCCGACCCAGGCGCGGTCGATGCGGTCGGCGATGAGGGGGTCGTCGGCCGCGCCGGTGCGGCGCGCGAGGTCTTCGATATCGGCGAGTTCGCGGGCGAAGCGGATCTGCTGACCGAGGGTGGAGACGCCGCGTTCGAAGGTGAGGGTGCCCATGGCGATGCGCCAGCCGTCGCCGGGGGTGCCGACGACCAGGTCGGCGGCGGTGCGGGCGTCGTCGAAGAAGACCTCGTTGAATTCCGACGTGCCGGTGAGCTGGACGATCGGCCGCACTTCGATACCGGGCTGTTTCATGGGAACCAGCAGGTAGGAAAGGCCCTTGTGCCGGGTCGAACCCTTCTCGGTGCGCGCCACGACGAAACACCAGTCGGCGACGTGCGCGAGGGAGGTCCAGATCTTCTGGCCGTTGATCGACCATTCGTCGCCGTCGAGGTGGGCGGCGGTGCTGACGGCGGCGAGATCGGATCCGGCGCCCGGTTCCGAGTAGCCCTGGCACCACAGTTCGGTGACATCGCGGATGCCGGGCAGGAACCGGTCCTTCTGCGCCTGGGTGCCGAACGCGAGGACGGTCGGGCCGAGCAGTTCCTCGCCCATGTGCGACACCCGCGCGGGGGCGTTCGCCTTGGCGTATTCCTCGTGGAAGATCACCTGCTGACGCACGGTGGCCTCGCGCCCGCCGTATTCCTTCGGCCAGCCGAGGCAGGTCCATCCGGCCGCGGCGAGGTGCCGGTCCCAGGCGAGGCGTTCGTCGAATGCCTCGTGTTCCCGGCCCGGTCCGCCGAGTCCGCGCAGCTCACGGAACTCACCGCTGAGATTCTCCGCCAACCACTCGCGCACTTCTGCCGAAAACCGCGCGTCGGACGCGGCGGTATCGGAGTCTGAGGTCTGGATCGCAACCACGACGGTAGGATAACCTACCAAGCACTTGCTTTGTTAGATTGTCGACCTGATCGGTCCGGCGACCCCGGACCGACCGGCGATGGGCCAGCACGAACGGTGAGGACAACCGTGACACCCCCTGCACAGACGACACCGATGGCGCTGCACGACGCCGCGCGCCTGTTCGGCGACACCCCGGCCGTCGCGGACGGTGCGGTCAGGCTCGACTGGATCGAGTTGCTCGGTGCCGTTCAGGAGGTGGCGCGCGCGCTGATCGCGCGGGGCGTGCGGCACGGCGATCGGGTGGCGATGTGGGCGCCCAATACCCACCACTGGGTCGTCGCGGCATTGGCCGCCCACTACGTCGGGGCCGGGCTGGTTCCGCTGAACACCCGCTATGTCGCCGACGAGGCCGCCGATGTGCTCGCCCGTGTCGACGCGAAGGCGCTGTTCATCGCGGGGACTTTCCTCGGCCGGGACCGGGTCGCGGAATTGCGCTCGGCCGCAACGGATCTGGAGATACCCACGATCGTGGTGATTCCGGTGGAGCCGGACAGCACGGTGGAATCGGAAGCGACCGTGCTGAATTGGTCGGAGCTGGCCGATATCGCCGAACAGGTCACCGTCGAGGACGCGCGCAAACGGGCCGAGGAGGTGAGCCCGGACGACATCTCCGACATCCTGTTCACCTCCGGCACCACCGGGCGCAGCAAAGGCACCCTGGTCGCCCACCGGCAGGCGCTGTCGGTGGTCAGGGGATGGGCCGAATGCGCGACGCTGCGCGGCGACGACCGGTACCTGGTGGTGAATCCGTTCTTCCACAATTTCGGGTACAAGGCGGGCATCCTCGCCTGCCTGGTCACCGGGGCGACGATCGTTCCGCAGGCCACCTTCGACGTGCCCCAGACGATGCGCCTGATCGGCGAGGAGCGGATCACCGTACTGCCCGGACCACCGACGATCTACCAGACCATCCTCGATTTCCCCGACCGCGCACAGTTCGACCTGAGTTCGCTGCGCGTCGCCACCACGGGCGCGGCGACGGTGCCGGTGGTACTCATCGAGCGGATGCGATCCGAACTCGACATCGACATCGTCGTCACCGCGTACGGGCTTTCGGAGGCCTCCGGATTCGGGACCATGTGCAGACCCGACGACGACGCCGCGACCATCGCCAACACCTGCGGCGGGCCGATCGCCGGTTTCGAATTGCGGATCGGCGACGCGGGCGAGGTGCTGTTGCGCGGACCCAATGTGATGCTCGGCTATCTCGATGATCCCGAGAACACCGCGGCGACCATCGATGCGGACGGATGGCTGCACACGGGCGATATCGGCGTGGTGGACGAGCGCGGATATCTGCGCATCACCGACCGGCTCAAGGATATGTACATCTCCGGCGGGTTCAACGTGTATCCGGCCGAGGTCGAGCAGGCGTTGGCCCGGCTCGACGGTGTCGCCGAATCCGCGGTGATCGGCGTGCCCGATACCAGGATGGGCGAGGTCGGCAAGGCCTACGTGGTCCGCAAACCCGGATCGACGGTGACCGAGGAACAGGTGCGCGCCCACACCAAAGCCGTGCTCGCCAATTTCAAGGTGCCGCGATTCGTCGAATTCCGGGATCGATTGCCCTACAGCGCCGCCGGGAAAGTGCTCAAGCGCGAACTACGTGAGGAGAAGTGATGATGTCCGACGAGAACGGTGTTCCGGACGAGGGTGAGGTCGTTACCTACGAGACGCGGGGCCCCATCGCGATAGTCACCTTGAATCGGCCCGACTACCGCAATGCGCAGAACTCGGTGATGACCTACGCCATCGACGCCGCTTTCGTCCGGGCCGTCGAAGATCCCGACGTCAAGGTGATCGTGCTGGCGGGCAACGGGAAACATTTCAGCGCCGGGCACGATATCGGCACCCCGGGGCGCGATCATCACGTGCGCTACCCGAACAAGGCGACGCTGTGGTGGGACCACGTGGACCGGGTCGGCGGCGACCAGCGTTTCTCCCGCGAGACCGAGGTCTACCTCGGCATGTGCAGGCGCTGGCGCGAGATCCCGAAACCGACCATCGCCATGGTGCAGGGCGCGTGTATCGCGGGCGGACTCATGCTGGCCTGGGTCTGCGATCTGATCATCGCCTCCGACGACGCGTTCTTCTCCGATCCCGTCGTCCGCATGGGAATTCCCGGCGTGGAGTATTTCGCGCACCCGTGGGTCATGGGTCCGCGCGCCGCCAAGGAATTCCTGTTCACGGGTGACCGTTTCGACGCCGCGCAGGCCAAGGAATGGGGCATGGTGAATCGGGTGGTGCCGCGCGCGGAGCTGGAAGAACGCACGCTGGAACTGGCCGAGAAGATCGCCACCATGCCGCAATTCGGTCTCGCGCTGACCAAGAAGGCCGTCAACCAGGCCGAGGATCTGATGGGTATGCGCACCGGTATGGATTCGGTTTTCGGACTGCACCATTTCGCGCACGCGCACAATGCCGAGATCGGGGCCGATTCGCTGGGCGGCATGAACGCCAAATCGATGAAGGCCGGAGCGGCGACCGCCGACAAGACCGCGCAGAACGGGACACCGTAGTGGATCTGGATCTCGATCGGGCGACGCGGGAATTCCAGGACGAGGTCCGCGAATTCCTGGCCGTCGACAAACCGAAGACACCGCTGCCGTCGATGGATACCAAGGCCGGTTTCGAGGCGCACCGCGACTGGGAACGCACCCTCGCCGACGCGCGACTCTCGGTCGTGTCGTGGCAGCGCGAATACGGCGGGCGCGACGCGTCGCTGCTGGAGTGGGTGCTTTTCGAGCAGGAGTACTACGCGGCGGGCGCACCGGGGCGGGTCAGCCAGAACGGCATCTTCCTGCTCGCGCCCACCCTGTTCGAACACGGCAGCCAGGAACAGCTGGCACGCATCATGCCCAGGATGGCGCGCGGCGACGATATCTGGGCGCAGGCCTGGTCCGAACCCGAGGCGGGCAGCGATCTGGCCGGAATCCGGTCGACGGCTAAGCGCACCAAAGGCGGCTGGCTGCTGAGCGGACAGAAGACCTGGAGTTCACGCGCGTCCTTCGCGGACTGGGCCTTCGGCCTGTTCCGCAGTGATCCCGAGGCCGAACGCCATCGCGGACTCACCTACCTGATGTTCCCGCTCACCGCCGACGGCGTGACGGTGCGGCCGATTCCGCAGTTGGACGGCGAACCGGGTTTCGCGGAGATCTTCCTCGACGACGTGTTCGTCCCCGATCGCGACGTGATCGGCGAACCCGGCGAGGGCTGGCGGGTGGCGATGAGCACCTCCAGTAACGAACGCGGCCTCTCGCTGCGCAGTCCCGGCCGTTTCAGCGCCACCGCACAGCGGCTGATCGACCTGTGGCTCGAACTCGGCGACCGTGCCAACACCGGTCAGCGCGATGCCGTCGTGGACGCCTGGATCGGCAGCGAGGCCTACCGCCTGCACACCTTCGGCACGGTCACCCGGTTGAACGAGGGCGGCAAACTCGGGGCGGAATCGTCGATCACCAAGGTGTTCTGGTCCGAACTCGATATCGCCATGCACGAAACCGCGCTGGAAGTCCTCGGGGACGCGGGCGAATACGCGAGTCCGTGGACCGACGGCTACCTGTTCTCGCTGTCCGGCCCGATCTACGCGGGCACCAACGAGATCCAGCGCAATATCATCGCCGAGCGGCTGCTCGGATTACCGAGAGGGAGCAGCCGATGAGGTTCGCGCTCAGCCCGGAACAGCTCGATTTCGGTACCAGCCTGCGCAAATTACTCGACGCCGGTCACACCCCGGCCGCGGTGCGCGCGTGGGCGAGCGGTGATCCGCGACCGGGCCGCGCCCTGCTGCGGCAGTTGGCCGGTGCGGGCGTGCTCGGCCTCGCGATCGAGGAGGCGCACGGCGGTGTCGGGGCCGAGCCGATCGACCTCGTCGTCGCCTTCCAGGAATTCGGCCGCGCCGCCGCGCCCGGTCCGGCGGTGGAGACCGCCGCGGCGATACCCGCACTGCTACAGGCGCTTCCGCAATCCGACCTCGCACCCCGCTGGCTGCCCGATTTCGCGGACGGCGCGGCCTTGGGCACCGTGGCATTCGCCATGCCGGGGCGCGGTCCCGTCGCACTGGACGCCGATATCGCCGACGTCGTGCTGTTCGTCGACGGCGACAAACTGTGCACGGCGCGACGCACCGGACCCGTGCGCTCGATCGATCCGGCCCGCCGCCTGTTCCAGGTCGCCGCGGACGAAGTGCTCGTCGAGGGCGAGCAGGTACTCGACGCGGGGGCGGCGGCATTCGACGCGGGGGCGCTCGCGGCCGCGGCGCAACTACTCGGGGCCGGGCGGGCGCTGTTGCACGCGTCGACCGAATACACCAAGCAGCGCAAGCAGTTCGGCAAGCCGATCGGCGAATTCCAGGCGGTCAAACAGAAACTGGCCGATGTGCTGATCGGCCTGGATCTGGCCGAACCGCTGCTGTTCCGCGCGGCGCTCACCACGACCGAACCGACCAGGAGCCGCGACGTGTCGGCCGCCGTGATCGCCTGCGGTGATGCCGCGTACGCCGCCGCCCGCGCCGCGCTCCAGGTGCACGGCGCGATCGGCTACACCGCCGAATACGATCTGTCGCTGTGGCTGACCAAGGTCACCGCCCTTCGAACCGCTTGGGGCACAACTAATCTGCATCGTGTGCGGATCGCGCGGGCGCTGCGTGACGAAACCCTGCTCGAGCGCGCGTTGCGGGGCACCGCGTGAGCGCCGCCGAGCACCGGGAATTCACCGCCTCCGTGCGGGCCCTGCTGACCAAACACGCCACCAGCGCCGCCGTGCGCGCGGGGATGGACGCGGAGCCCGGCTACGACCCCGCGCTGTGGCGACTGCTGTCGGAGCAGATCGGCGTCGCGGCGCTCGCCGTCCCCGAGGAATACGACGGCGTCGGGGCGGGACTGGTCGAATCCTTGCTGGTCGTCGGTGAATTGGGCCGCACGCTGGCGAATGTTCCGATGCTCGGTTCGGCCGTGCTCGGGGTTCAGGCCGTGCTGCTGTCCGGTGACGGCGACGCCGCAGCTCGACTGCTGCCCGGTGTCGCGGCCGGTTCCACCATCCTCGCGGTGTGCTGGGCGGGCGCGGACGGCTGGGACGAGCCGGGTATCCACGCCGACGGGGAAACACTGTCCGGCACCGCGTATTACGTGCTCGACGGCCTGCACGCCGACACTTTGATCGCGGTGACCACCTCGGGCCTGTTCGAGGTGCCCGCCGATGCCGAAGGGGTGTCCAGGCGCGGGGTAGCGACCATGGATCCGACCAGGAAACTGGCCGAGACAACCTTCGACGAGGTGCCCGCCCGCAGGCTCGGCGACCGCGATCCCCTCGTCGTCGCGGCGCGACTGCGGGAGGTCGCGTGGGCGGCGGTCGCGGCCGAACAGGTCGGCGCGGCACGGCGGTGTCTGGAACTGACCGTCGAATACACCGGATCGCGGGTCCAGTTCGGCCGGGCGATCGGCAGTTTCCAGGCGCTCAAGCACCGGATGGCCGATATGTATGTGCTCGTGGAATCGGCCGAGTCCGCGTCACAGGCCGCCACCACCTCCGTGGCCGATGGGAGCGCTTCGGCCGCCGAGGATGTGTGGGCGGCGCGCATCCACTGCTCGGAGGCGTTCACCACGGTGGTGTCGGAGATGGTGCAGATGCACGGCGGTATCGCCATCACCTGGGAGCACGACGCCCACCTGTTCTTCAAACGGGCGCACGGTGACGCCCAACTGTTCGGCACACCGCGCAGGCCGCTGACACCGTCGGTCTGATCGATTCACAGTTACCCCCAGGGGTCCGACACTCCTGGGGATAACTTTGCGAGCCCGCCGTGAGTGGCAACCCATCGCGGCGGGATCGATCCGATCGCGGTCCACGGTCTGGACCTCCGGCGAGTACCCGCGGCCGTGGCGCGTCACCCCGATCGGCCCAGCGTACGGGTGGAGTGGCAGCTCTCACCGAAAATAGATAGTTAGCCTATGTAATAATATTTAGGTGCGGCTGCCCCAGGTGACTCCCATAGAAGACAGCGTGGTCGACCTCCTCGTCACCGCGGGCAGGCTCACCCGGCTGGCCGGGGCGAGCGGCGGCGACGATCTGCCGCGTGCCGTCCTGCGGGCACTCTCGGTGCCCCTCGCCTGCAAAAGCGGTTCGGCACGCTGCCGATGATGGGGGTCTCGCTCGGACTGTTCGCCGCCGATCTCGCGGTCATGGCCGTCTTCGCCGAACACAAGCCGGTGCTGATCGCGGGAACCGTCGTCGCGGGCCTGTTCCTCGGCGTGAACAACACGCTGATCACCGAAGCGGTCATGATCTCCGCTCCGGTCGAGCGAGCGACCGCGTCGGCCGCGTACAGCTTCGTCCGCTTCGCGGGCGGTGCGGCGGCCCCCTACCTCGCGGGCAAACTCGGCGAGCACAATATCGGCCTGCCGTTCTGGGTCGGTGCGGCGTGCACGGCGGCGGCGGTGCTGATGCTGGCGTCCGGGCGGGCGGCACTGGCCCACCTCGACGAACACGATCCGGCGGCGCACAGCGTCGACGAGGCACGGGCGCTCACCGTCGGCGACTGACCCGGCCCCTCGGCGGATCACGTCGACTCACGCGGCATATCGGTCAGCCGTCGTCCTGGCCGATCGCCGCCCGGAAATCCGGATGAGCCCGGACGAACGCGAACCTCTCGTCGTAGATCGGGCGGAACACCACCTTTCGGGCGCTCCGGCCCAGCAGCAGCACGAAGAGTACGAGACCGATCGGGAACGAACCCGGAACCAGCCCGAGCCCCAACGGAACGCGCAGCGCATCGATATCTGCCACGCTCACGATCACCACACCGATGAGATCGATCGCCATGAACAACAGCAGTGCGCGAGCGAGCAGGTGGTATCGAAGGCTGACACGTTCGCGGCGATCACAGACCGGCCATTCGCCGACGACCATCGTCGACACCGGTGGGGATCCCGCCGGTTTCAGCCGCCAGAACCCGGCCAGGGTTTTCTCGAAGGCCTGGCGATGGAATCTCGGATGCAGATCGGCGAACGTCACACCGGCACCGGGCGCCGCCCGGTGGGGAAATCGCGGAGTAGCGTCGAGCGGTATGGGCGATGCGCAGCGTGGGCGGGTCACACTGGAAACCGGCAAGAAGCGGGTCAGGGTCTATCTGGGCGGGCATCTGGTCGCCGACTCCATTCGGCCGGTGTTGGTGTGGGAGAACCCGCACTATCCCGCCTACTACCTGCCCGCCGCGGACGTGTTCGCGACGCTGGAGGCCAGCGGTACGAGCAAACACTCCCCCAGTCGCGGTGATGGCACCGGGTACGACGTCGTCGTCGCCGGGATCACGGCGGAGAACGCCGCGTTGCGCTATCACGATTCGCCGATCCCCGAACTCCAGGAGTTGGTGCGGCTGGAGTGGGACGCGATGGACGAATGGTTCGAGGAGGACGAACCCGTCTACGTACACCCCCGGAATCCGTATTCGCGCGTCGATATTCTGGCCAGTTCACGCCATATCCGCGTCGAGATCGACGGCGTCACGGTCGCCGATTCGCACGCCGCACGCATCCTGTTCGAAACCGGCCTTCCCGCACGGTATTACCTTCCGCTGACCGACGTTCGCACCGATCTCCTGTCGACCTCCGACACCCACACGAGTTGCCCCTACAAGGGCAATGCCGACTACTGGAACGTGCGCGTCGGTGACACCGAATACGCGGACTACGTGTGGATCTACCGCACCCCGGTCGCGGAGAGCCAGAAGATCGCCGGGCTCGCCTGTTTCTACAACGAGAAGGTCGACATCTACGTCGACGATGTTCTCCAGGAACGGCCGAAGACGCCGTTCAGCTGATCGAACGAGACGGGGGGGTGCCGGTTCTCGGCCAGGCGAGTTGTGGACGTGGTGAATCCGGCAACCGGATAGTTCGGGTGCCCGCGTGGATCGTCATACGCCGACGACCTCGGGACAACCGACCGGAGAACACCCGTCGAGATCATCTGCGCGTTCCTCGTCGCCCGCCGTCGACGCTGCGGCGGGTACACGCGCGTGTGACGTTGTCCGCTGGCGATAGCTCACCGGTACCCGGCGAGACCGTCCACGAGTTCGCCCCGGTCGTCGTCACGGTGTCCGGCGAGTGCCTGCTGGAGTGCGAAAGTCGCACGGATAGCGGCGATGCGCCGTACGAGATCGGGACGGCTCGACGGTGGGGCTTTCGCGCCATCGGTGACGACGGGGTCGGACATTTCGACGAGCCTGCTCAGGAATCGATTGCCGAAGGTCGCGCCCAGGGCCGCGTAATCCTCTGCCTGGTCCGCGAAGCAGGCGGAATCCCAGTCGACGATGCCGACGAGGCTAGGACCGGTGGAACTTCCGTCACCTCATCGCCGCGCAGCAGTCGGGCGAGTAGCGTGCGATGGCGGTCGAGTACCGCGCGGGTCGCGCGGTGGTCGAGCCGACGGGTCATACCGCGATGAGCGGGGTTTCGTCGGCGGTGTGGCGGTACCTCCCCGGGGCCAGACCGTATTCGCGTTTGAAGGCTTTGGCGAAGGCGAATTCGGAGGTGTAGCCGACCTTTCGGGCGATCGCGCTCAGGGCGGCGTCGGTGTCGCGGAGCAGGCGGGCGGCGGTGAGCATGCGCCAGCGGGTGACGTAGGCGAGTGGGGGTTCGCCGATGGTGGCGGCGAATCGGCGGGCCAGGGTGGCGCGGGAGACGCCCGCGATATCGCTGAGATCGGGGACCGTCCACGCGCGGGCGGGTTCTTCGTGCACCGCGCGCAGGGCGACGGCGACGGCCGGGTCGGCGAACGCGGCGGCCCAGCCGGTGGCGTGCTCGGTGGCCTGCTGGTCGAACCAGGAGCGCAGGGCGAAGAGCAGCAGCATTTCGAGTAGTGCGGGGACGACGGCGTCGCTGCCGAGCCGGGGTTCGGTCATCTCGGCGGCGAGTAGGTCGACCGCACCGCGCAGCGCGGGATCGCGGCGGGAGTCGGCCGGGAGGTGGATGAATTCGGGGAGTTCGTCCAGCAGTGGGTGGCTGCGCTGCCTGCCGAGTCCGTATGCGCCGCAGAGCAATGCGGTCCTGGTCCCCGAACCGGAGATGTAGCGGGGTTCACCGGGGATCGCGACCTCGGTGACCGGGCTGCCGAGGTCGTCGACCAGGCAGTGGTCGGCGCCGCGCGGCATGAACAACACGTCGCCCGTCTCCAGTGCGAGGGGCACACCCGTCGCGGGCATACGGCTGCGCCTCTGCGGCGACTCCGGGAGGAGCCGGTTGGAGGGCGCGACCACACCCGATGCCGAGGAGACCGGCGTCGTGCCGATCGTCGCCGAACCCGGCTCCATACCGGACGTCGCGGGCCCGACGCTGCCCGGACGCGATCCGATCCGCGATGACCGAGCACCGGCACGATTCGCAGCCCCGGTGGGCGATGTTTCGAGAGTTCCTGCACCGCTGGATGATTCGGGCACGCTTCGCAGCGACGCGACGGTCACACCGGCGGGCGGGACCACGAAGCACGACCCCTCCAGCACAACGTGGAACCCCGCACCGGGCACCACCGGATACTCCCGCCCCCACGGCGCGTGCCGGACGAACATGCCCGAGGCGGGGTTGCCGGTACGGATCGCGGCGATGGTCTCGCTGAGGATGTCCACCGCACCAGCCTAGCGCCAATATGAGTGTTTTGGACATCGAAGAGAGTGATTCAGCCATTCAAAGGCTCACCCAGCCGCCATACGGTGAGTTCATGACAACGACGAAAATCACCACCATCGCCGTCTACGGGGCCTCCGGCATCACCGGCGGCCACATCCTCGGGGAACTGCGCCGACGCGGACTCACCCCGATTCTGGTCGGCCGGAACGCGGCACGATTGCGCGCCGCCGCCGACGCGGCGGAACTGACGGACGCGCGGATCGCGGTGGCCGATCTCGGCGACCACGACGCGCTGGTCGCCGCCTTCTCCGGTGCCGACGTGGTGATCAGTGCCCTGCCCGCCTACGTGGACAACGGCGAACCGGTGCTCACCGCCGCCATCGACGCGGGCGCGCACTACACCGACGTGTCGGGCGAACAACTGTTCCTGAAGCGGGTTCTCGACGTGTACTCCGCGCGTGCCGAAGCCGCCGGGGTGTCGGTGATCTCGGGGGTCACCGACAACAGCCTGCCCGCCGACCTGCTGGCCTACCTGACGTCGCGCCGGGTCGCGGGCCCCGCCGACATCGTCATCAGCCACCTGAGCAAGAGCGGAGGCAACGGGTCGAAAGGCAGTGCGCGCACGGTTCTCGCCGGACTCGACTGGTTCCGTTCGGGCGGCTGGCACTACGCGGACGGCGAATTGCGCACCGGCACGACGGCCCGGCACCCCGAGATGACCTTCCCCGGTGACAGCGTGCCGACCGCGGTATCGAAATTCCCGCAGCCGCCGGTGCTCACCATCCCCCGTCATTCGGAGGTCTCCTCCGTCGAAGGCGTGGTCGCGACCTCGATTCTCGACCAACTCGGCGGGTTCACCGCCGAGATCGTCGACTCCCTGCCCGAGACACCGAGCGCGGACCTGCGCTACGACCTCGTCGTCGACGCGTACGGGGCGGATGGTGCGCGAGTCCGCGGTGTGGTCAGCGGGGTGGACTCCTACCGCGACTCCGCTCTGATGACGGTCGAGATCGCGGTCCGACTGGCCGGGAGGCGAGGCGAAACCGGGCGCGCTCGCACCGGCGGAGGCGTTCGACGCGGTGCGGGTCCTGGACTCGCTCGAACAGTTCGGCATCACGTGGCGGATCGAGTGACAGCGCGGCTGTCGGGCATAGTCGGGTGATGACCGAGAATCGACCCGACCTGGCCGCGGCATTGGATCTGGCTCCGCATCCGGAAGGCGGCTGGTATCGGGAAACCTGGCGCAGCGCCGTGGAATTCGTCCCTGAGGGATATGCCGGACCGCGGGCGAGCGCGACCGGAATCTATTTTCTGCTGATGCCGGGAGAACGGTCCGCCCCGCACACGGTCACCTCCGACGAGGTGTGGCTCTGGCACCGGGGCGGGCCGCTCGTGCTCGATATCGGCGGGGAAGAGGTGATACTCGGACCCGACGTCGAGCGGGGGCAGGTGCTCCAGGCGGTGGTGCCGGGCGGGGTCAGCCAGGCGGCGTGGCCGTCGGGGGCGGAATACGCGCTGGTGGGTTGCATCGTCTCGCCCGGATTCGACTTCGCGGATTTCCGGCTCGACTGAATACCCGGCCTCAGCGGTCATTCGCGCCGCGAACGGGCATGATCCCGCGTTCCCGGCCGCAGCATGTCCGCTGCGGCCGGGGTGCACTCACCGGACCTCGACAACCCCTTCGTCCACCGCCCACTTGATGGTCTTCTCCAGATGCGGGCAGGAGTCGGGACGGCCGAGTGCATTGCCCTTGGCCGCCAGTTCGGCGTAGACGGGGCAGTGGGCGGCGGGATTGTCCGTCCACTGCACCGAGGTCTGATGCGAACTCGCCTTGCGCACCAGCACACGACTGTGGCAGGTGTGACAGGTCAGCGGCGTGAGCCCGTCCTCCAGGTGGCGCTTCCTGTCGGCGACGGTCTGGGACCGCACTTCGGCTCGCCGCGCGGGCTGATCGGCGAAATCGGGTGCCTTGGCCCAGGTCGACGACATCAGACACTCGCCTCCGTCTGGGCCGCCTCGGCCGCGTCGGATTCGGCCTTGCGCCGCAGATTCTCCGCGACCTCGGCCTCCCACGCCTCATTGGCCTTGGTGGTGTCGACCTCGAATTCGAAACGCTGGGTCATCTTGTCGGTGACCTCGGCCAGGTCGACGTAGAACTGGTCGTACCAGCGGCGCAGCTGGTAGACGGGGCCGTCCTCCTCGCACAGCAGCGGATTCTCGACCTTGGACTTGTGCTTCCAGATCTCGACGTCCTGGAGGAAACCGACGCTGATGCCCTCGGTCATCTTCGCCGCCAGTTTGTCGGCGGTCGGGCCGTCGACGCCCTGCGGCTTCTCCAGCGTGATGCCCCACTGGAGTACGAACGAATCCTGCGTCACCGGGTAGTGGCAGTTGATCAGGACGCTCTTGACCTCGTAACCGCTGTAGACATTGACCAGCGGGTTGATCATGTAGGAGGGTCCGAAATAGGACGCCTCCGATTTCAGCAGGGTGTCGCCGCTGTACTTGGACGCCATGCCGATATCGGACCTGCCCTTGGTCTCCAGGAACTGGGTGGCGATATGACCTTCGAAGACGTTCTTGAAATAGGTCGGGAAGGCGAAGTGGATGTAGAAGAAATGCGCCATGTCGACCACGTTGTCGATGATCTCGCGGCAGTTGGCGCCCTCGATCAGCATCGAATTCCAGGTCCAGTCCGTCCAGCCGCTGTCGAGTTGCTCGACCGGGCCGCCCTGCTCGTCGGTGTAGGGGCCGACGATATGGGGGATGGTGACCTCGGGCGGCGGCTGACTGCCTTCGTGGTCGTGCCAGACGAACAGCTGACCGTTGCGTTCCAGCGTGGTCCATTTGCGAGTCCGAGCCAGCGGCGGCACCCGGCGCGCGTACGGAATCGCCGAGCATTTGCCGTTGGTGCCCGACCAGCGCCAGTCGTGGAACGGGCAGGCGATATCGTCGCCCTTCACCTCGCCCATCGACAGGTCGCCGCCCATATGCCTGCAGTAGGCGTCGAGCACGCGCAGTTCGCCCTCACTGTCGGCCCAGACCACGAGTTTGGTGCCGAAGACGCTCACCGCGTGCGGCTTGCCGTCCCGGAAGTTCTTGGCAAGGCCGATGCAGTGCCATCCCCGCGCATACCGGGTCGGCACCGAACCGACATCCAGCTCGCGGACCCTCGCACCGCTCCCCTGTGGGGTAACCGCCATCGCGAATCCTCCTCCTTCTGTACTAGAACACGTTACAAAAATGTCGCGTTCGACGCCAGCGATTCCGCTCACATCCAGCACATGTCCTTGTTTTACCCGTGTGGAACGCCGGTTCTCGACATAAATAAGAACCTGTTCTAGTCTCAGAGGCAAATGAGTACCGGTTACCAATCCGACCAGGCAGGAGCAGGTCCCGAGATGACGCAAGAAGTGACCGAACGGGTCGAAGCGCTGTTGCCGACACTGCGCGAGAAGGCGCAGGAGGCCGAGGACCTGCGGCGGCTGCCCGACGAGACCGTCAAGGCGCTCCAGGAGACCGGATTCTTCCGGTTGTTGCAGCCCAAGCAGTGGGGCGGCTACGCGGCCGATCCCGTCGTCTTCTACGACACCGTCCGCAGGATCGCGAGCGCGTGCGGTTCCACCGGATGGGTCGCGGGCATCATCGGCGTGCACAACTGGCATCTGGCGCTGTTCTCGCAGCAGGCGCAGCAGGATGTCTGGGGTGAGGACACCGAGGTCCGCGTCTCCTCCTCCTACGCCCCGATGGGCGCGGGCGTTGTCACCGACGACGGCTACACCGTCAACGGCTCGTGGGCCTGGTCCTCGGGATCCGACCACGCGGACTGGGTGGTCGTCGGCGGCCCGGTCATCAAGGACGGCAAACCCGTCGACTTCGGCAGCTTCCTCATCCCCCGCTCCGAATACCGCATCGACGACGTCTGGAACGTGGTCGGCCTGCGCGGCACCGGCTCCAACACCATCGTGGTCGAGAACGTCTTCGTGCCGCGGCACCGCTTCCTCAGCTTCCGCGCGATGAGCGAACTGAAATCGCCCGGCCTGGAACAGAACACCGACCCGGTGTACAAGATGCCGTGGGGCACCATCCATCCCACCACCATCTCCACGCCCATCGTCGGCATGGCCTACGGCGCGTACGCCGCGCACGTGGAACACCAGGGCAAGCGCATCCGCGCCGCCTACGCCGGGGAGAAGGCCAAGGACGATCCGTTCGCCAAGGTCCGCATCGCGGAGGCCGCCAGCGATATCGACGCCGCGTGGCGTCAACTCTCGGGCAATATCGCCGACGAGTACGCCCATATCGTCGCCGGTGAGGAAGTGCCGTTCGAGTTGCGACTGCGCGCCAGGCGCGACCAGGTCCGCGCCACCGGACGCGCCATCGCCTCGATCGACAAGCTGTTCGAGAGCTCCGGCGCCACCGCGTTGGCCAACGGCACACCGCTACAGCGATTCTGGCGTGATGCCCACGCCGGGCGGGTGCACGCCGCCAACGATCCCGAACGTGCCTACACGGTCTTCGGCTCCGGCGAATTCGGCCTGCCGATCACCGACACCATGGTCTAGGAGGACCTTGTCGTGACCTCGACGGTGGAACTCACCTACGAATCCACTTCCCGGTACGCCCAGGTGCGTCCCGATCTCCGACTGCACTACCACGAGGCCGGGGTCGGCAACGGGCCGACGATCGTGCTGCTGCACGGCGGCGGCCCCGGCGCGTCCTCCTGGTCGAATTTCTCCCGCAACATTCCGGTGCTGGCGCGGAATTTCCACGTGCTCGCGGTGGACCAGCCGGGATTCGGGCGCTCGGACAAGCCGACCGAGCACCCGCAGTACTTCGTGCACAGCGCCTCGGCGTTGAAGGATCTGCTCGATCACCTCCGGATCACCGAACGCGTTCACCTGCTAGGCAATTCGCTCGGCGGCGGGGCCGCGGTGCGTTTCGCGCTCGACTACCCCGAACTCGCGGGCAAACTCGTGCTGATGGGTCCGGGTGGGCTCAGCGTGAACGTCTTCGCGCCCGACCCGACCGAGGGCGTGAAGAATCTGGCGAAGTTCAACTACGAACCGACCAGGGCGAATCTGGAAGCGTTCCTGCGCATCATGGTCTTCGACCAGTCGCTGATCACCGAGGAACTGATCGACGAACGCTTCGAATCGGCGCGGCAGCCCGAATCGTTGGCGGCGACCAGGGCGATGGGTAAATCGTTCTCCGGCGCGGATTTCGAACAGGGCATGCTCTGGCGCGAGGCCTACAAACTGCGCCAGCCGGTGCTGTTGATCTGGGGCCGGGAGGACCGGGTCAACCCGCTCGACGGCGCGATCGTGGCCACCAAACTGCTGCCGAGGGTGCAGCTGCACGTCTTCGGTGGCTGCGGACACTGGGCGCAGCTGGAGAAATTCGACGAATTCAACCGGCTGGCCTCGGATTTCATCGCCGGTTCGCGCGGCAAAGAGCGATGATGGACCACGACCGCGCGGCGCTCACGGGCACCGGCCGAGCGTCCGGCAACACTCAGGAGAAGTGATGGGTATTCGATCACTGGGGTATCTGCGCATCGAGACCGCGAATATGGCGGCGTGGCGCGAATACGGGCTCAAAGTGCTCGGGATGGTCGCGGGCAACGGCTCCGATCCCGAATCGCTGTATCTGCGGATGGACGAATTCCCGGCCCGGCTGGTCATCGTGCCGGGCGAGCGGGACCGGCTGCTGGTGTCCGGCTGGGAGACCGCGAACGCCGGTGAACTCCAGGATGTTCGGGATCGGCTCGACGCGGCGGGGGTGCCCTTCAAGGAGGGCACCGCGGCGGAGAAACTCGACCGGCGCGTCGACGGGCTGATCCGGTTCGAGGATCCCTCCGGCAATACGCTGGAGGCCTTCCACGGGGTCGCGCTCGAATCCCGGCGCCTGGTCACCCCGTACGGGCACCGGTTCGTCACCGAGGAACAGGGTCTGGGCCATGTCGTCCTGAGCACCACCGACGACGCGGCCGCACTGGTCTTCTACCGCGACGTCCTCGGCTTCCGGTTGCGCGATTCGATGCGGATGCCGCCGCAGATGGTCGGGCGTCCGGCCGACGGCGAACCGGCCTGGCTGCGGTTCTTCGGCTGCAATCCGCGCCATCATTCACTGGCCTTCCTGCCGCTGCCGACCCCGAGCGGGATCGTGCACCTCATGCTGGAGGTGGAGAACGCCGACGACGTGGGTCTGGCGCTGGATCGCGCGCTGCGCAAGAAGGTTCCGATGTCGGCGACGCTCGGACGGCACGTCAACGACAAGATGCTGTCGTTCTACATGAAGACGCCCGGCGGTTTCGACGTCGAATTCGGTTGCGAGGGACTCGAAGTCGAGGACGACTCGTGGATCGCCAGGGAATCCACCGCCGTGAGCCTGTGGGGTCACGACTTCACGGTCGGCATGAAACCGCGATGACGGACGGGGTCGGCGAAACCGTGGCGGACCCGGCGGCGGGTCCGGTGATCGACGCGCGCCAGTTCCGGAACGTGCTCGGCCAGTTCTGCACCGGCATCACCGTGATCACCACCTTCGACGACGACGGAGCCCCCGTCGGTTTCGCGTGCCAGTCCTTCGCGGCGCTGTCGCTGGAACCGCCGCTCGTCCTGTTCTGCCCGACCAAGAACTCGCGGTCCTGGGCGGCGATCGAACAGTCGGGGCGGTTCTGCGTCAACGTCCTCGCCGAGGAACAGCAGCCGACCTGCGCCCGGTTCGGCTCCCGCGAACCCGATAAATTCGCCGGAATCCCGTGGCGAACCTCCGATTCGGAACTACCGCTGCTCGACGACGCACTGGCCACCATCCAGTGCACCGTCGACAGCGTGATCGACGGCGGTGACCACTACATCGTCATCGGCCGCGTGCAGGCCCTGTCGGAATCCACCGATTCCGGCAGACCGCTGCTGTTCTACCGCGGCCAGTACACCGCCATCGAACCGGACAAGACCACCCCGGCCCCCTGGCGAGCCGACCTGGACCACTTCCTCACCACCACCACCCTCGACACCTGGCTCTGATCACAGCGAACAGCCGCGCGCCTCCGCGCGGCTGTTCGTTTTCGATGTCCCGGAATCGGTGCGAAGCGTCGCCGAATCAGCAGGCGATACGCGGCCTCACCTCGACAACGAGATCGGTATCCAACGCAGCCGCCAACCGTTCGAGCACAGGCAGACTGGGTACCGTCCCACCGGCTTCGAACCGTGCGACCGCGGACTGCGTCATTCCGGCGGCGTCGGCCAGCACGGACTGACTCCATCCCCGCTTTTCACGCATGGTTCGAATGGTCCGGCCGAGTTCGTACGCGAGCCGCGTGGCCTCGTATGCCTCCGCAGCGCCCGGTTCGCGCATCCGGCGGCCCCTGACCTCGGCCCAGTCGCCACGCTCAACCATCGTTCTCCTCCTCAGCCGAGTGCCGCTCCGCCTGACAACGCCTCAGCGCACCACGCGCTCGCTCGATCTCGGCATACTCCCGCATGCGAGTCTTCGCGAAAACCGTCATCAGCACGATTCGGCGACCGGGCGCGATCCAGTAGGTCACCCGAACTGACCGACCTTCGAGATGAAAGCGTTGATGCTATATCCCAAAGGAAGTGTCTTATAACACTTCCGCATAACTGATGGAAACCGTAGTAGCGCCGACTGTTCAGGTCAGGCGGAGGCGGCGCGGAGGGCGAACCAGCCGGTGGTCGGGTCGGCGTAGCCGTGGTAGAGGAGGGGGATGCCCTGGTCGACGTCGAAGTGGCGGTAGATGGCGAGCATGGCCTGGCGGACGGCGTAGTCCTGGAAATCATCGACGCGGCGTGGGCCGATGGGGTGTTCGGGGAGCAGGGACAGGCGGGCCATGTCGTCGGAGTCCGCGGTGTCGAGGCCGACGGGGATCGGGTCGTCGATGAGGTGGTCGTGCAGGATGGCGCGGGTGCGGTCGTAGTCGGGCAGGCGGGCGGACAGGGCGGGAAGGGCACGGAATTCGGCGCGGACCGAACTGTGCGGATCGACCTGGGTCTGGATCAGGGTCATCAAGTCGGGGCGCGGCATCGTCAGGCCCGCGCGCAGCGGTGTCTGTTCCAGCAGGTGCAGGATGCAGCCGCCGTGGACGAGTGGTTCGGGGACCAGGAATGCCGCCAGCACCGGATCGGCGTATTCGCGGCAGGTGAGACAGGCTTTCACCTGGGTCGGATCGGTCATGCTGATCTCCCTCCGAGAGGGGGCGTCGATCGCTCGCTCCGACTCGCGGGCGACCACCGAGAGCTATCCGTTGAGCGCCGAACGCGCGTATATCTCGCACCGCCCGACCAGATCTGCCCTGCCAGTATAGGGGCGCGGACAACCCCCGCGTCAGGTCCGCGAGACAACGATCAGGCGCGCGGACGCACGGTGACCTCGGCGCAGGTCGCCGCGTCGGGGGATTCCTCGGCCAGGAATACGGTCTGCGCCATCATCCGGAATCCGGACATCTGCTCGCGGAAGACCTCGATGGATTCCTCCGGATGCACCGAATCGATCACAGCGTGCGGACCGAACGCGTTGAACTGATGACTCACCCCGCGCGGAATCTGCATATCCATGAACGAACAGGGCGGCACGATCACGTTGTATCGCGGTCGGTGCACGCCGGGCGGGGTGTCGGGCAGATCGTCGGTGAACCGTTCGGGGCGGAACGGCGTCACGCCTTCGACGTGATTCACCTCGAACGGCGACAGACTGCTGACCCGGATCCGGGTGTCGGGACCGGTCATCATGCGCACGAAACGCAGGCCGGTGTGCAGGTGCATGCGCGAACAGATACCGCGTTCGCCGACATCGTAGAAATCCATCAGGTATCGGTCGGCGAAGAATCCGTCGAAGGGTTTCTCGATCATGTAGACATCGCCCTCCTCGAAGGTCTGCGAGCGGACGATCCCGTCGGCGTCGGGTGTGGTCGCGGCGCGCAGGGTCTTCGCCTTCCTGACGATCTCGGCGAAGGTCTGCACGACCACGAGGGCGACCTCGGCGGGGAAGGTCGCGACGGGTGTCACGGTGTTGCGGCCCGCGTCTTCGAAGTCGGCCACCTCGTGGATCTCGTTCTCGTCGTCCGCGGTGTTCTTGATCCGGGGATCGGACATGGGGTGGTGGCTCCTCTCACGGACCGACGTCGAATGCTCGCAACCACAGTTCCAGCGAGAGCACCAGCCACAGCTTGCCGCCCTGACGTGGCAGCAGCGCACCGTCCCCCCGCAACCAGGCTCGGATGGTGTCCTCGCGGAACAGTCCGCGAGCCCGCGCGGAGCGGCCGAGCAGCAGATCGTGGCCGAGATCGCGCAGCGGACCGGCCAGCCACTGCTGCACCGGCACCCGCATTCCGCTCTTGGGGCGGTCGACGATGGTCGCGGGCAGCAGATCCCGGACCGCCTCCTTGAGAATCCATTTCTCGGTGGCGCCCGCGAGTTTGAAACGCGGCGGAACCCGGAAGGCGTGGTCGATCACGGCGCGGTCGAACAGCGGCGCGCGTCCATCCAATCCGCTGGCGGCGGTGAGCCGTTCGACCTTGGTGAGGATGTGGTGCGCGCCTTTGGTGCGCAGATTCGTGTGCAGCAGCTGGTTGAGCAGACTCGTCATCGCGCCCGCGGTGAGGGTGGGCGCGAGCAGGTCGGTCAGTGGCGGTGCGTCGGTGAGCGCGGCGAGCGCATCGGGGCTGAGCAGGACCGGGAGGTCGCCGTGGCATTTGCGGTAACTGTCGAGGTAGGCGCGGGCCCGTGCGGTCGGATCCGGATCGTCGCGGGTGAGTTCGAAGATCAACATGGGCAGGTTCTTCGGACCGCCGAAGACCGGATCTCCGCCCTCGCCGTTGAGCACGACCCGCGCGCCGTCGGCGGCCGCGGCTTCGGCGAGCAGCAGATTGGGGACCGTCAGCGGATCGCCGACCGGGCAGTCGAGCAGTGCCACCGTCTCGGCCAGCCGGGCCGCGACGGTCTCCCCCGGCACGGTCAGCACGCGATGCTCGGTATGGCAGTGCGCGGCGACGAGCCCGGAGTAGGCGAGTTCGTTGGGGGTGGTGCCGGTGAAGGCGATCGAATACGAACGCACCGTCTGATCATGGTTCTTGGCGGCGAGTGCGGTGACCAGACTGCTGTCGATACCGCCCGAGAGCAGCACGCCGACCGGTTCGCCCACCGGCAGGCGTCGCACGGTGGCGTCTTCCAGCAGGGCGCGCAGGTCGAGCGCGTGCGCGGCGGCGGAGCGGTCATCGGTCGTTTCGGCGGGCTCCCAATAGGTTTCCTCGACGGAGGTGCCGTCGGGACGCAGGCGCAGGCAGCGACCGGGCAGGGCCTCGTGAACGTCGCGGAAGAGGGTTCCGCGGCCGGGGAGGTAGGCGAAGGTGAGGAACGAGCGCACGGCGGGCAGGTGCAGGCCGGTGCGCAGCGCGGGCCAATCGGCCACGGCGCGAATCGAACCCGACGCGGCCCACGAACGGCCCGCTCGAGCGTAGAAGAGGGTGCGGGTGCCGACGTGGTCGCGGAACAGCACGAGATCCGGGCCGTCGGCGACGGCGAGTACGAACATGCCGTCGGCACGGGCGATTCCGGCGTTGCCGAAACGCGCGTACATCCGCAGCAGCAGTTCGCCGTCCGGGGCATCCGGCGGTGGCGCGTCGGCGCCGAGCGCGGCGCGCAGTTTCGCGGCGTTGAACAGGGTGACCGCGCCGACGGCGGTGAGCTCACCCGAGGTGAAATATCCGGCGGGAGCGCCGGATCCGGGGAGCAGGCCGAGGGCGTGGCGGGTGGTCACGGCGACCGGATCGCCACCGACAACCCGGACGGCCCCCGACGGATCGTCCGAGGTCAGGAACGCGCACCAGCGAGACATGGCTCTCCCCTAACCGAAATCGCCGCCGTCGTCATCGGAGTCGTCACCCCAGGAGCCGTAGTCGTCGGAACCGCTGTCGGAACCGGAGGGCTGCGTGGCCGCCTGTCTGCGCAATTCGTCCTCCTCGGCCGCCGACATGAAATCCGGGGGCATGATCAGACCGCCGAGCAACGCGCCGCCCGCCACCGCGGCGAGGATCGCGCCGAGCCTGCCGCCGAAAGAGGAACGGTTGACGGTGAGCAGTCCGTCGCTCCACAGGGTTCGCCCGTACCCGGATTCCCTCCCGTACAACACTGTCCCGTTGCTGAAGACGCGTTTCACCATGCTGCGGCCCAGCGGTTCGTCGATTCCGGAATTGCCGCGGTCGTCTCGCCAGGACACCGTGGTGCCGGGCCCGCGCGAACGCCACTCCTGCCGACCGTCGGAATAGCGCCGGTGCACGGTGCCGTCGGTGAGCAGTTCATCGGAATAGGTGACTTGCCGTCGCACCGACATGAGCAGCCCCTTTCATGCGGTGGGTTTCATGCGGTGGGCCAGGTCAGGAAACCGGTCGTGCGGACACGGCCCCACTGCGTCGAGGCGCCACGCGGGCGGACCTCGCGCACGAGGCGGTGCACGGTGCGCAGGAGCGAGGCCGGGCGGACCGCGTCGACCTCGACATATCTGTTCCGGCGCAGCCACGCGCTTTCCCAGGGGTCGACCGTGGATTCGAGATCGATCGGGGCGGTCGCCGGTGCGGGCTGGGCGTCCGCGGGGTCGGGACGCGGGGAGGTCGGATCGTCCGACGGTGGGCGCGGGTCCGTCATCCGGTCGACCTCGTCTTCCGACCGGGCGGATCGGGAGGTGGAAACCGGCAGGTGGGTCGAGTGCAGGGAACCCGCCTGACGGGGGCGAAGTCCCAGCGGCACCACGCGCACTCCGTCGGGGATCGGCGTCAGGGCACGCACGCGATCGGGGAAAGTCAGGCCGTGGGCGCTCGCGTCGTGGAGTAGATACACGGCGGACCCTTCGACCAACTCGAGCATTCCCGCGACGCGCGGATCGAGCGGGAGTTCGGCGGCGCTCAGCACCGGGCAGGCCGATTCCATCGGAACACCGTTGGCGCGCAACATCTGCGCGATGTCGTCGGATTCGCAGATCAGCAGGCGGGGCAGGCCGTAGTCGAACAGATCCGGTTCCGGGGTGTGCCGACCTGCGGGGCGGGGGCGAGCCGGTCGCGGTGTCAGCAGACCGGGGATCGGGCCGTGCTCGCGCAGCGCGGTGCGGAAGTCGTCGTAGCTCACGGGGGCTGCGACGGTGAAGGCGGGACGCCGGAGTCCGCGCGGCACCGGGAGCAGCACGCGGCAAACCTCGTAGTAGAGCTGACGTTCGGTGAATCGGATATCGCTCGGCGCACCGGCGCGGAGGGCGGCGACGCGCAGCGCCCGGCCGAGCACCTGCGCTTTCACCCGGTCGGCCACGTGAGGAAACCTACCGCGCGGGCGCGCTGACGATCCGGGTCGGAGGCTTCCTCGACCCGGCGCATCGCGCTGTCCAGTGCCGCGAGCAGTTTGGCCGGCGGCACCGCGGCCAGCGGTGACCACCAGCCGTCGGCGAGCCAGGCGGTCTCCGCCTCCGACAGCGGTTCGCCGCGCAGTCGTGACACGTCGGTCTCCGACGGCTGCCCGTCACGCAGGCACAGCGCCTTCGGTTTGCCGATCAGCGCCCGAGGAGCAAGACCGACCGGAACCGCCCGCGAGCCCAGCGCGGCGCGGGCCTCGCTCGCGAAGGCGATACCGGGCACGCTCGCGTCGTGCAGCACCAGGACCGGGACGCTCGGCGGCAGCCGATCGATCCGATTCGACAGCACCATCCCCCAGGTCTGGGACACATTGTTGGCCGAAAGGCAGGTGAGCACATGGCGATCCGGGCACAGCACCGCGATCCGGGGGCTCGCCGGGGCCGGCGGCATATCGGCGCGCTCGTTCACCGAGCCGGGCGGCGGGTAGCCGTAGACCTGCAACCACCGGCCGACCACCTCCTTGTGGAACCGGTCGTAGGGCACCGGCATCCGCACCGGGGCCCGACGCAGGTAGCCGGGGCGGAGCGCGGTCAGCAGCAGATTCACCAGTATCAGCGCGCCGATACCGACACCGATGACGACCAGCACGGGGAACAGGCCGGTCAGCGCGAGGACGAAGGTGGCGATACCGATCGGCACCGACAGCAGGAACCGCCGCCCGATGTATTTCGCGCGCAGATCCGGCAATTTCCTGCGCGAGGCCGCGTACCAGAGTTGCGGTGTCGTGTACCGCAGATTCCGCCCGTCCCCGAGCCGCTCGGCCAGCTTGTGCACCCGGATGTCGTGCAGGCCGAGCACACTTTCCTTCGGTTCCAGCGCGAACACCCGGCGGCATTTCGAACACCGCCGGTCACCGCGCTCCCGGCGCAGCAGGTTCTGGCTACAGTGCGGACAGATCATCTGTCATCCATCCGCACACGCCACGGCCCCGCCGCCGACGAAACTGGATCCTCACAGGTACGGCATACCCGATCAGCACCAATCGCGCGACCGCAGTGCGCGAACCGCCGATGACACCCCGGACAATTCCCGGCAACTCCTGTCGATCAGGCGTTGGCGGCCTGTTCGCGTCGCAGTTCCAGGGCGATGTCGATGAGTTGGTCCTCCTGGCCGCCGACGAGTTTGCGTTTGCCCGCGCGGACGAGCATTTCGGCGGCGGAGACGCCGTAGCGTTCGGCTTGACGTTCGGCGTGCTTGAGGAAGCTGGAGTAGACGCCCGCGTAACCCATCATCAGGGCTTGGCGGTCGAGCAGGCATTCCTGGGGCATGACGGGGCGGACCACGTCCTCGGCGGCGTCGGCGATGGCGAAGAAATCGATACCGGTCTTGACGCCGATCTTGTCGCAGACTCCGACGAAGGCTTCGACGGGGGTGTTGCCCGCGCCCGCGCCGAAACGGCGTGCGCTGCCGTCGATCTGCTTGGCTCCCGCGCGCACCGCGTACACCGAATTCGCCACGGCCAGGTCGAGGTTCTCGTGGCCGTGGAAACCGACCT
Source organism: Nocardia sp. NBC_01377 (assembly GCF_045040005.1). Lineage (NCBI taxonomy): Bacteria > Bacillati > Actinomycetota > Actinomycetes > Mycobacteriales > Nocardiaceae > Nocardia > Nocardia sp. NBC_01377. The sequence continues at coordinate 8,037,396 of NZ_CP109566.1, read as the reverse complement.
GGGCGTCGTCACCGAGTTCGGCGACCAACGCCGAGACGCGGTCGGAGACTTCGTCGAGTACCAGCGCGCCCGCCGAATCGACCACGTAGACGCACTGGCAGCCCGCGTCGGCCATGATGCGGGCCTGTTTCGCCAGCGCCTCGGGCGGCTGGGTGTGCGACATCATCAGGAAGCCGACGGTTTCCAGACCGAGTTCGCGAGCCAGGCCGAAATGCTGGATGGAGACGTCGGCTTCGGTGCAGTGCGTGGCGATGCGGCAGATGGAGGCGCCGTTGTCCTGGGAGATCTTGATGTCCTCCTTGACGCCGACGCCTGGCAGCATGAGGACGGCGATCTTGGCCTGTTTCGCGGTCTCGGCCGCGATCTTGACCAGTTCCTGTTCGGGGGTCTTGGAGAACCCGTAGTTGAACGAGGAGCCGCCGAGTCCGTCACCGTGGGTGACCTCGATGACGGGCACGCCCGCGCTGTCGAGCGCGGCGACGATATTGCGCACGTCCTCGCCGGTGAACTGGTGGCGCTTGTGATGGGATCCGTCGCGCAACGAGGTATCGGTGACGCGGATGTCGAATTCGGTCCAGAGGGTCATTATGGAAGCTCCCTATACCCGAGCCGAGACGATATGTTGTGCCATGACCTCGCCCACCTGGGTGGCCGCAGCGGTCATGATGTCGAGATTGCCCGCGTAGGGCGGCAGGAAATCACCCGCGCCCTCGACCTCGACGAAGACCGAGACCTTCGCCATACCACCGGATATCACCGACGGCGGATCGAATTGCGGGTCGTTGAGCAACCGGTAGCCGGGCACGTATTGCTGGATGTCGGCCACCATGCGGTGCACGGATTCGGCGATGGCGTCGGTGTCGGCGTCCTCGGGAATCGCGCAGAAGATGGTGTCGCGCATGATCATCGGTGGGTCGGCCGGGTTCAGGATGATGATCGCCTTGCCGCGTTCGGCGCCGCCGATGGTCTCGACGCCGCGCGAGGTGGTCTTGGTGAATTCGTCGATATTGGCGCGGGTGCCCGGCCCGGCCGACACCGAGGCGACCGACGCCACGATCTCGGCGTACGGCACGGCGACAACGCGGGAGACGGCGGCGACGATCGGAATGGTCGCCTGCCCGCCGCAGGTGATCATGTTGACGTTCGCGGCGTCGATATTGCCGCCGAGATTCACCGGCGGCACCACGGCGGGGCCGACGGAGGCGGGGGTGAGATCGACGGCCCGGATACCGGCTTCGGCGTAGCGGGGCGCGGCGGCCCGGTGCACATAGGCCGAGGTGGCCTCGAAGACCAGGTCGGGCAGTTCGGGCTGGGCGAGCAACCAGTCGACGCCTTCGTGCGAGGTCTCCAGTCCGAGACCGGCGGCCCGCTTCAAACCCTCGCTCTCCGGGTCGATCCCGATCATCCAGCGCGGCTCGATCTTCTCCGAGCGAAGCAGTTTGTAGAGCAGATCGGTACTGATATTGCCGGACCCGACGATCGCGGCGGTGACGGTCCCGTGATCGGACACGATTGGCCTCCTGGGGGGATGGCAGCCGGCGGAGCCGGCGGGGCGGGTATGGGGGGCGGATGGCAGCAGGCGGTGTCGGCGGGGGTGGATGGTCTAGGTGAATTGCAGTCGGACGGAGCCGAGTCCGGCGAAGTCGGCGTGGAAACTGTCGCCGGGACGGACATCTATCGCGCGCGTGCACGACCCCGGCAGCACGATGTCGCCCGCTTTCAGCCGCACGCCGAAGGAAGCGACCTTGCGGGCCAGCCACGCGACCGCGATGACCGGATCACCGAGTACCGCGTCGCTGCGGCCTTCGGCGACGACCTCGCCGTTGCGGGTGAGCACCGCGTCGATCGCCTTGATATCGATGTCCTTCGGCACGACGCGTTCGCGGCCGAGGACGAAACCGGCGGAGGAGGCGTTATCGGAGATGGTGTCGCACAGGCCGATATTCCAGTCCTTGATGCGCGAGTCGATCAGTTCGATCGCGGGCGCGTAGGCGACGGTCGCGGCGAGCACGTCCTGCTCGGTGCAGTCCGCGCCGGGCAGATCGGCGCCGAGCACGAAACCGACCTCCACCTCCACCCGGGGGAACAGGTAGCGCCGGGTGTCGACCGGCGCCTCCTCGAAAACCTCCATATCGGCGAGCAGATGACCGTAGTCGGGTTCGTCGACGCCCATCATCTGCTGCATCGCCTTCGAGGACAGGCCGACCTTGTGGCCGACCACTTCGGCGCCCGCGGCGATCTTGCGCCGGATATTGATGAGCTGGATCTCGTAGGCATCGACGACGTCGAGATCGGGATGTCGATCGACCAGCTTGTCGATGGCGACGCGTTCGCGTTCGGCGACATCGAGTTCCTCGGCAAGTTGGATCCGTACCGCGTCGGACAGCACGCTAATTTCCTTCCGCTGTGATGGAGTCGAGGGCGATCGCCCGCTCGGATACCGCGACCGGGTCGGCGGCGGCGTTGGCTCCCGCCCTGCGGCCGGAGAAGACGCAGTCCGAGAGGGAGAGTCCGCTGACGTAGGAGTCCGAGCAGATGCCGACCGCGGTCCGTCCGGCGGCGAAGAGCCCGGGAATGGTCTCGCCGGTGGTCGACCGGACCGCGCCGGTGTACTCGTCCACGACGACGCCGCCGAGGGTGAGCATCGGACAGGGGTTGACAACGCTCGGGTGGATACCTGCATCCAACAACCAGAACGGCGCGGTCCGTACGGGTTCGGTGAATTCGGCGGGTTTGCCGACGGGGTCCGGTGTGCCGTTCGCGATGGCGGCGTTGTGGGCGGCGACGGTCGCGCGCAAACCGGCCGGGTCGATACCGGCCTTCGCCGCGACGGCTTCCAGGGTGTTCCCGCGCACGGCCCGCCGCCGCGTCGCCTCGAACTGGGCGCGCTGGAACCAGGCGCCCTGTGCGCCGATCTGGGAGATCGCCTTGCGCATCAGTGGGTCGTCGGCGAGGACCCAGCCCTTGCCGTCGTGTTCGGTGATGAGGGCGTGCCCGACCGCCGCGCCGTAGCGGGTCTCGTCGATGACCCTGCGTCCCGCGGCGTCGACCAGGACGGCGCCGGTGAACGCACTCGGCGGGAGCAGGAATCGCCAGGCGGAGATATTGCCCATCCGATCGGTCGCCGCGCCGACCTCGCGCGCCATCAGGATGCCGCTGCCGTCGTCGCCGCTGCTGCCCAACGCGAGACCGTGGCGATACAGCGGGCCGTATTCGGCCATCATCGTGCGATTGGCGATGAAACCGCCCGCGCTGAGCACGACACCGCGACGCGCGAGCACCCTGATGGTCTTGCCGTAGCGGCGATCGAGCCGGTCGAGCTGTTTCTCCAGCGCTCTGCGCAGTGGCGGGTAGTAGATGCCGGGTTTGGCCGCGACCTTCGCCATCCTGGTGTAGCGATCGCGTACCCGGCCGGGCGCGTCACGCAGCGAGAGACATTCGACGCCGATCACCGCGCCGTTGTCATCGGTGATCAGTGCCGTTGCCCGCGTGAGGGTTTCGACGCGCACACCGCGGCGGGCGGCGGAGGCGTGCAGCGGCCCGGTGAGTTTCTTACCCGAGGTGCCCCTGCCCTTGACCCGGTGGCCGCGCTGGGCGGGTTCGGCGACCTCGCGGCCGTAGCCGGAGATCTCGCTGCCGGAGTGATACAGGTAGTAGCTGTCGTTCGGATAGGAGGTCTTGTACGGACACAGCGAGGGCTCGAAGGGCACGCCGTGTCCGGTGAGCCAGTCGATCATCGCCGGACTCTGGTCGACGAAACGGCGCAGGGTCTGCGGCGCGACGGCCGTGCCGACCTCGCGGCGCAGATAGGCCAGCATCTGTTCGGCGGAGTCCTCGACCCCGGCCGCTTTCTGGACCCAGGTGCCGCCACCTGCGTAGATGATGCCGCCGGACAGGGCCGACGCACCGCCCCCGGTGAACCGCTCGAGGACGAGCACCTGCGCACCGGCCGCTGTGGCTTCCAGCGCGGCCGACGCACCCGCCGCGCCGTACCCGACGACGACCACGTCCGCGGTCAGGTCCCATTCGAGGCCCATATTCACTCCGGTCTGAAACTGAAACGAGTTTCCCGTCTAGTGGAATGCCTAGCAAGTCTTCTGCCACACAACATAGACCAGAGGCGCCATCATTCTATAACGTGTTCTACATGACTGATCGGGAATATGATGTGGTGGTGGTCGGCAGCGGCGCCGCGGGCATGACCGCCGCACTCACCGCGGCGCACCACGGGCTCAGCGTGGTGATCATCGAGAAGGCCGCCCACTACGGTGGTTCGACGGCCCGTTCCGGCGGTGGCGTGTGGATCCCGGGCAACAAGGCGCTGAAGGCGTCGGGGCGACCGGACGACCGCGACGTCGCCCGCACCTACCTGCACAGCATCATCGGCGACGTGGTGCCCAAGGAGCGGATCGACACCTATATCGACCGCGGCGCGGAAGCCTTCGACTTCGTCCTCGATCACACTCCGCTGAAGATGCGCTGGGTGCCCGGTTACTCCGACTACTACCCCGAAGCGCCCGGCGGCAAGGGCGAAGGCCGCTCGTGCGAACCCAAACCCTTCGACGCCAAGATCCTCGGCGAGGAGCGGTTCAACCTGGAACCGCCCTACGCCAAGGCGCCGCTCAACGTCGCGGTCACCCAGGCCGATTTCGTGCGACTCAACCTCATCCGCCGCCACCCCAAGGGCATCATGCGGGCCATGCGGGTCGGCGCGCGCACCTACTGGGCGAAATTCACCAACAAGCACCTGATGGTGATGGGGCAGGCCATCATCGCGGCCATGCGCAAGGGTCTGCTCGACGCGAATGTGCCACTGCTGCTGAACACCCCGCTGACGAAACTCGTCGTCGAGAACGGCGCGGTCACCGGGGTCGAGGCCGAGCAGAACGGCGAGACCGTGCGCCTCACCGCCAGATACGGCGTGGTACTGGGCAGCGGCGGTTTCGAGCACAACGCCGAGATGCGCACCAAGTACCAGCGTCAGCCGATCGTCACCGAATGGACCACCGGCGCGGCAGCCAACACCGGCGATGGCATCATCGCGGGCATGGCAGCGGGCGGCGCGGTCGGCTTCATGGAGGACGCCTGGTGGGGCCCGACCGTCTTCAAGGGCGGCAGGCCGTGGTTCGCGCTGGCCGAACGCAATCTGCCCGGCTGCATCATGGTCAATCCGGACGGCGAGCGGTTCGGCAACGAATCCGCGCCGTACGTCGAGGCCGTGCACACCATGTACGGCGGCGAATACGGTCAGGGCGACGGGCCGGGCGCGAACATTCCCGCGTGGCTGGTCTTCGATCAGCGCTACCGCAACCGCTACATCTTCGCCGGACTCCGGCCCGGACTGCGGTTCCCGTCACGCTGGATGGAGAACGACAACATCGTCAAGGCCGACAGCCTCGAGGAGTTGGCGAGCACGATCGGAGTGCCCGCGGAGAACCTCGCCGCGACGGTCACCCGGTTCAACACCTTCGCCGAATCCGGCAAGGACGAGGATTTCGGCCGTGGTAACAGCCATTACGACCGCTACTACGGCGATCCGACCGTGAAGCCGAATCCCTGCCTCGCCGGACTGGTGCAGGGGCCCTTCTACGCGGCCAAGATCGTGCCGGGCGACCTCGGGACCAAGGGCGGCCTGGTCGCCGACACCTCGGGCCGGGTACTGCGCGAAGACGATTCGGTCATCGACGGGCTCTACGCCTCCGGCAATTCGAGTACCCCGGTCATGGGCCACACCTATGCCGGGCCCGGCGCGACCATCGGTCCCGCGATCACCTTCGGCTACCTGGCCGTCCTCGATATCGCCGAACGCAAGAAGGCGGGTTCGGCCAAAGCCGCCGCCGAGGCCTGAGCCCCGCCATCGCGCACGCCGCGGTTCGGCTTCCGCCCCCGACACAATGGACAGGCGGACCGTTCCGCGGCGGTGTTCTGTCCACACCTATCCACAAAGGGAGAACCGATGCCCATCGACCCGAAGATCGCGCTCGGCGCCGAACTGCCCGACCTCGCGTTCGCCTGGACGCCCTCCGATATCCAGCTCTACCACCTGGGTCTCGGCGCGGGCGCGCGCTGGACCGACCCCGTCGAACTGCGCTACCTCGACGACCGCGCCCCGCAGGTGCTGCCGACCTTCGCCGCCGTCGCGCCGACCTTCCACGACACCGAACCGCCGACGGTGGTGTTCCCCGGTATCGATATCGACCTGGCGAAAGTGGTCCACGGCTTCCAGGAGGTGCGGCTGAACGGGCCGATCCCGACCTCGGGCAAGGCCACCCGCAAGGCCCGCATCACCGAACTGTGGGACAAGGGATCTTCGGCCGTGGTGGTGCAGGAGCACACGATCGTCGGCTCCGACGGTGAGACGCTCTGGACCAGCCGCTCCTCCATCTTCGCCAAGGGCGAAGGCGGATTCGGCGGCGAGCGCGGACCGAGCGCGAAATCGGAACTGCCCGACCGCGCACCGGATTTCGACGTGACCGTGCCGACCCTGCCGCAACAAGCCCTGCTCTACCGCATGTCCGGCGACCGCAATCCCCTGCATTCGGATCCCGGGTTCGCCCGCGGCGCGGGTTTCCCGAACCCGATCCTGCACGGACTGTGCAGCTACGGCATGGTCTGCAAAGCCGCCACCGACACCGTCCTCGACTCCGACGCCGCCCGCGTCACCGGATTCAGCGCCCGCTTCGCCGGGGTCCTGTACCCCGGCGAAACCATCCGCGCGCGAATCTGGCGAGCGGACAACTCGCTCACCATCGCCGCGACGGCGGTCGAGCGGGACGAAGCCCCGGTCCTCGGAGACGTCACCCTCTGGTTCGAATAGGCCAACGGCACGAGACGGTCCGGTCGGCGCTCGGTTCGGAAACCGGGTGTCTACCGCCTCGGTGGCGCGGTTGCGGTGCGGGGTCTGCGCACTGCCAGGCCCTGGATGATCGTGCCGTACAGCAGGATCACCAGGATCGGGGCGGCGATGGGGGCCCAGGCGAGGCGGAGAGGGAGCAGGGCGGCGGCGATGGCGCAGACCGAGAAGAGGACGGCGCCCGCGACGGAGGGGACGGTGGTCGGTACCACGCCGACGGGGGCGGAGACGGTCGCGGTGTTCAGCAGGTAGGTGGTCGCCACCAGGCCCGCGGCGGCCGCGGCCAGGACGCCGGTCTCGGAGGCGACGAGGACACCGAGCGCGAGCAGTACGGCGGTCACCGCCGACACCCGGAACCACCAGCCCGTAACCACCAGGACGATCGCGGGAATCGCCGCGAACGGCATCATCAGCGCGACCGCGAGAACCAGCAGCGCGCCGGACAGGATTGCGAGGAATCTGGTCATCGGCGCACCCTGATCCTTCTGCGGTGTTCGGGCAGCAGGCGCATCACCTGGTCGAGCCGGGCGCCCTCGGTCCACGCGACGATATCGACGCCGACCGTGCCCATATCCCGGTACATCGTCGCCCGTTCGAGCTGCCACATGCGGGCCAGCGTCGGATCGAGACCGTCGCGGAACGGTGTGCCGCGCAGCACGTCGACCACGACGACAACATGTCCGCGTTTGCGCAGATCGATCAGCGCCAGCGCGAATTGGGTGTCGAGCAGGGTGGAGAAGGCGACCACGACCGCGCCGAGCGGCACCGCCGCGTGCGGGGCGAGGGTGCCGGTCGTCTCGATATGTTCGTCGCCGACCTCGAGCACCGTGTCGACGATCCGGTAGAACTGGCGCCGACCGATATCGGGGCGCAGCCAGCGCGGCGTGCCGCCGAGACACACGACGGCGGTGCGGTCGCCAGCTTGCAGGGTGGACTGCACCACCTGCGCGGCGCCCCGCACCGAGAGTTCCAGCGAATCCGTCGCGGGGCCGGGTGCCTGTTGCGAGGTGTCGACCAGCACGACGACATCGGCCGAACGGTTGGTCAGTCGTTCGGTGACATGGAGCCTGCCGCGCCGGGCGCTCACCGCCCAGTTCACGGTCCGCAGCTGGTCGCCCGGTACGTAGGCCCTGATATCGGCGTATTCGACGCCGGGACCGAATTTCCTGGTCAGATGGGTGCCGAGACGTTCGGGAAGTTCGGTGCGCGGCAAACGCATTCGCTGCGGATCGGTGATCGGGTACACGTACAGTTGCCCCGCGGGCAGCACGGCGGTGGCGACCGCCAGGCCCGCCGGGCTGAGCGCGGAGACCCGCACTGCGCAGGGGTAGCGGCCCCAGCGATCCGCGGTGAGGGCCAGCCGCAACCCGGCGGGCGCCGTCCCGGAATCGCTCGCCTCCTCGATTTCGATCCCGAGTCCGTGGACCGGCTCCGGTTTCAGCCGGAGCAGGGCGTGTCCCGTGTCGACGTAGGCTGCGACGGGCAGCACCACCTCTTCGGTCTCGAAGCAGCGCAGCGTGCCGCCGCCGTCGACCTGGATTCTGGTGCGCGACTGCTGCCACCGCGCGGTGGCGAGCACGCCGAGCATGGGCGCGGCGAACAGGATCGGCTGCCACTGCCCGAAAGCGACCGCCGTCACCATCGCCGCACCCGCGCACACGGCGAGCATGTACACCAGAGCCGCGGGTCGCCAGTGCAATTCGGCGTCGACGGTTCTGGTCACATCGCGATGGCGTGCGACGGACCGGTCACCGGAATTCGACGCCTGCGCGGCGGCTCTGCGCCCGGCGGCGCCTTGGATCACGGACGGCGCGGTGACCGCTGCCGGGTCCACCGCCTGCTGTGGGCCGGTGGTGGACGCTGCAATCGTGCGGGGCCACGGTTCGGGTGCCACCGCGTCCGCTCCCGACCCGGGCCGGGTTTCGGAGACAGGTCCGGAACGCGCACCGGACCCTCGCGCGATGCCGGAGGGGACACCTTTCGGCGCGGACTCGGCGTCGGAGCCCGACCCGCTGCCGCTCCCCGGACGTGCTGTCGGCGCGGGCGCGGCCCCCCGCCCGGCGCCGGCCGGCGCGGTCGAACGCGACTCGGTGTCGTCCCCCGACTCGTCGGGTTCCGGTGCGCGATGCAGACCCCGCATGCTCACGTCACACTTGCGCGCGGAACGGGTAGGCGGCGCAGCAGTTCGGCGATCACGTCCTCACCGCGAATCCGGCGGACCCACATCTCGGGGCGCAGGGTGATCCGGTGGGCCATCGCCGGGACGGCGAGCGCTTTCACGTCTTCGGGGACCACGTAGTCGCGACCGAGCAGCAGCGCGCGGGCTCTGGCCATCTGGACCAGGTCCAATTCGGCGCGTGGACTCGCGCCGACCTCGACCTGCGGATGTGAGCGGGTGGCCGACGCGAGCGCGACCACGTAACCCACCACGTCCGGGTGGACCGTCACGTATTCGACCGACTGGCGCATCTCCAGTAGACCGCCCGCCTCGACCACCTTGCCGACCTGCGGGGGTGTCGAGCCGCGTTCGAGTCTGCGCCGGATCATCTGGGCCTCGTCGTGTTCGGACAGGTAGCCCAGGCGCAGTTGGATGGCGAAACGGTCCAGCTGCGCTTCCGGCAGCGGATAGGTGCCTTCGTACTCGATCGGATTATCCGTCGCCAGCACGATGAAAGGCTGTGGCAGCGGGAAGGTCTCACCGTCGATGCTCACCTGTCCCTCGGCCATCGCCTCCAGCAGCGCCGCCTGGGTCTTGGGCGGGGTCCGGTTGATCTCGTCGGCCAGCAGCACATTGGTGAACACCGGCCCGCGCCGGAAATTGAAACGGCCCGACGACATGTCGTAGATCGTCGACCCGAGCAGATCGGCGGGCAGCAGATCGGGGGTGAACTGCACCCGGGTGAACTCCAGGCCGAGCGCGGCCGAGAACGACCGCGCTATCAGGGTTTTGCCCAATCCCGGCAGATCCTCGATGAGGACGTGCCCGCCCGACAGCACGGCGATCATGATCAGCTGCAACTCGTCGCGCTTACCGACGATCACCCGGGACAGTTCCCGGAGAACGGCTTCGGTGCGCTGGACCGTCGCGTCCATCGGCATCGTCATATGTCTTCTCGCACTTGCCTCAACCCATTCGTGTGATGAACGACCGCTACATTCCCTGCAAACGACGCAGGATCTCGTCCAGCGCGGCACGTCCCGGCGCGCGCGAGGTCTGATCGCGCAGTGCCGAGTTCGCCGGATCGACCCAGCGCCACAGCTCCGGACCGAATTGCAGGATTCCCGCGGCTTCGGTCGCCTTCCTGTTCTTCGCGACCCGTAGGCCGGTGGACAATTCGAACTCCTTGGCCAGCAGCGGACGCAGGTGCCGGTCCCAGTCGGCGCGGGTGCCCTCCGCCCGATCGGCCAGCATCTGGGCCCGCGCGTGCCAGCGATACAGCATCTCGGCGGGGCCGTTCTCCATATCGTCGGGAGGTTCCTCTTCGTCGATCTCCCGGCCGCGTCGCAGCCCGAGCGTCAACTGGATGACGGCCAGCGCCAACGGGATCGCGGCGACCGGCAGCAGTACGCCCGGCGCTTTCCCGAAGGTGACCAGTTCCGCCACCGCGATGAGAACCATCGCGGCGACCACGACGACGACCCGGTTCATGCCCGCGCCCCCTGCAGGTCGGCGAGCACGATTCGCAGCAATTGTTCGGCGCGCATCCGCTGCCATTCCATCATCGAATGAGGGCTGAACCGCGCCTCTTCGAACAGGCTGACCAATTCGCGCGCGGACGCGTCGTGCAGGGCGCCGCGTTCGAAGGCGCGGGCGAGCACTTCCATCGGGGTGTCCGAGGCCAGCGGCGCGGCGGCGCGATCGGAGGCGAGTCCGCGTTCCATCGCGACGTAGCAGGCGATGATCGCGGTGCGCGGGTCCTGGCCCGGCGCGTTCATCGCGGCCAGGCCCATTTCGGCGGCGCGGGTCAGCGAATCGACCACGACGGCGGGCGCGGCGGGAACCGGCTGCGCTTCCCTGCGCGGGGTGCGGCGGGCAGCGAGCGCCACGACGACGAGCCCGGCGAGGGCGACGACGATCAGGGCGACGGCGGCGATACCGGTCAGGAGCAGGGGAAGGCCGTTGAGCCCGTCCGCCGCCGCGCCGGGGTCCGTGGGCTCCGATCCGCCGGGGACCGGGGCGACGCCGGGGGCGGTTCGCGCCGGTGGGGGCGATGTCTCGTTTCCACCCCGCAGGCCGATCGTGTAGACGGCGACGGCCGCCGAGGCGACGAGCGCGAGCACCGCGAGAACGCCGAGGACGATCTCCAGGGTTCGGCCGGGTTTCGTCGGACCGGCCGGATCGTCGTCGACGTCCGGCATGGACAGCGGGAGGCGATGTCTGCTCGCGATCACCCCGGCGAGCAGGATCACCACCGAGACGGTGAACAGCACCGGCATCAGCGCCACCGCTATCGCCGAGGGAACCCACCGATGCTCGACGGTATCGCCCGCGCCGGGTATATGGCCGCGTAACGCTATCGCGGCGCACACCAGCAGCGTGATCAGCACGATCACGCGCGATATCGGCGCTCGCGCCCGAACCAACCGGATTACCACCAAATCTGAGTACTGCCCGAAACAGCCACATGGTTACATGCCCGGCTGCCCGTTCGAGAGAGAATCGAATACTTCGTATCACCTCGGGTTTATACGGTGTACCAGGTACGAACGTACCACTCGAAACGGCCTGGGTCAGCTACCCAGAAGCCACCGGCGCGGGTTGTGAAATCTCACTGAGCCTGCTGCGAATTCGGGCGATACCGGCGATACCCAGCACGCCGTCCAGCAACTCCGGCAGCGCCGCGTCCGCGTGGACGGTCAGCTCCAGATCGGCGTCGTAGAGGACGTCGATCAGGTTCACCAAACGCGTGACGGCGTCGGGGTGCGCCTTGTGCAATCGAGGCACGCCGGTGAGCGTCCACCGCCGGAAACGGTGCGCGAGTGCGAGATAGTCGGCCGCCGAGGTCGGGGTGGCGCAGAGGGCGGCGAAATCGACGGTGATCGAATCGGTCGTCGCGCGGACGTGGATTCGACGGGTGCCGACGAGAACGTCGGACACCGTTCGCCCGGGTTGGGACGTCACGCGTTCGGCCACGCTCACTCCCGTCGTCGCCGTGATGACGTAGCGTCCGGCCGCGAAACCTGTTCCGGCGCTGTTGCCCAACGTTCGATAGTCGACGGGGCCGTCCACGGCGACGATGTCCAAGTGCCGAACGATACGGTCGATGGTCGGCACGAACCGGTCGTGGAACAGCGGGTTCGGCAGCAGGTCGGCGGGTGGATGGTTCGAGGTCAGGACGAGAACCGTGGAGCGGGCGAACAGCGTGTCGAGTACGCGGGCGATCAGCATCGCGTCACCGATGTCGTCAGCGTGGAATTCGTCGAAACAGACCAGCGCGGCGTCACCGAGCAGTGCGGCGACGGCGGCGTCGATGGAACCCTTCTCGTGGACGGCGGCGTGCAACCGCGCGAAGAAGCGATGGAAATGCCAGCGCCGCTTGTGTTCCGAGGCCACGCTGTCGAAGAAGCGGTTCATCAGCATGGTCTTGCCGCGCCCGGGGCGACCGTGCAGGTAGATCCCCCGACGTCGTTTCACCGGCCGACCGCGCCGGTCGAGCAACTCCCCGAGCCGGGCCGCGACCCGACGCTGATCGGCATCCAGGTCGACCGTATCCATGACACCCTCCTCCGTCCTCTACATTTGTAGAGGAGTGTCGAATGTCCCGGCCACAGAAGGTGACGATGTCCACTACCGGCCGCCGCGCACGCCTCGTCGACGCGGCCATCGACCTGATCGCCACCGGGGGTATCCGCGCGCTCACCCACCGCGCCCTCGACGCCGAACTAGCACTGCCGCCCGGATCCGCCTCCTATTACTTCCGCACCAAGAAGGCACTCGTCGACGCCATCTCGGAACGCGTCACCATCCGCTCCCGCGAGGATTTCCTCGCTTCGGAACCGATGCGGGCGATCGACATCGATACGTCGACGAGGAGCGATTCCGCGATCATCGACCGAGGCACCGCCGGTGTCCACGCCGATACCGGGCGCATCGACCCCGACTCCGTCGCGCACGCCGTCGCCCGGTGGCTGGATCGGCTACTCGCCGAACGCCGCAATCATCTGATCGCGCGGCACGCGTTGATCGTGGAATCGATCGGCGACGCGGATTCGCGTGATCGGCTCGCCCGCAGCCTGTTCGCCGTCGATCGCGCCCGGGATCTGTTCCTGGCCCTGGAGACCGCCGATCCCGATCGGTCGGCGGCCGATTTCGTCGCGATGGTCGAAGGCGCGGTGTTCGACCGGCTCGCGGGGGTGCGGGCCGGGATGCGGGCGGGGACCGACGAGAGCGTCGCCCAATTGACCGCGCTGCTGTCGACGTATCTGCGTGGCGCCGCGCACGGCCGGTGAGGTCGGCGCGGACGACCGCGGGAGGCCGACGTCACCGGCCGGAATCCATCGGGCAGTCGGCGTCGGGCGACCCTCACGATTCGGACCGGCGCCAACCGAGTTCGGAATAGCGCGCACCGGTGCGGTGTGCGTGAATCCCGTTCAGCGAGTACGAGATGACCTTCTCCGGCAGGGCGTCGAGGGGGAACCATCGCAGTTCGTAGCATTTGTCCGGCTCGCGATTGTCCGGTTCACCGATCCAACACCGGGTTCGGAAGAACAGGCCGAGGCGGGCGGGCAGATGCGGGGCGACCACGTGCGAGACGTGGATCAGCTCCAACTCCGCCGGATCGAGGGTGACGCCCACTTCCTCCATGGCCTCGCGGGCCGCGGCCGCGGTCACGGACTCCCCCGGTTCGAGTTTGCCCGCGGGCAGATGCCAACTCCCGTCGAATTCGTCGGGACTGCGGCGCTTGCTGAGCAGGATCTCGTCCTCGCGCAGGAAGAGGACGTGCACGTCGACCAGGTGCGTGGGTGTCATCGAACTCCTCGGGGCGACGCGGTGCTGCCGCCTCAAACTACGCCGTGACGGCGGCCGCGCCCGGCGTGGTATCCGCGTCGAAAAGAATTCCGAAAAAACTTTCGGCGGGCGGTCGATCTGTGTCCTTCGCGTTCGACGTGATGGATGAGAGGGTCGAGACACGACCCGTGACTAAGGAGAAAACGATGAAATACATGCTGATCATGCGTTCGACCGACGAGGCGATCGAAGCTTCGAAGAACATCCCGTTCGAGCAGGTCATCGAGGCCATGGGCAAGTACAACGAGGACCTGATCAAGGCGGGCGTGCTGCTCGCGGGCGAGGGACTCGCGGGCCCCGAGGAAGGGTTCGTGGTCGATTTCACCGCCGACCCGCCGCTGGTCACCGACGGCCCCTACGGCGAGACCACCGAACTGTTCGGCGGGTTCTGGATCCTCGAGGTCGCCTCCAAGGAAGAAGCCGCTGAATGGGCCAAGCGTGTGCCGCTCGGCCCGGGATCCAAGATCGAGGTGCGCCGGGTGCACGGAAACGAGGATTTCCCGCAGGACAACGAGTGGATCCAGAAGGAAATCCAGTGGCGCGACGAGGCCGAGGCGCGCAACTCCTAGATCCACGACCGAGAATTCGAGAGTTCGAGCCATGAACGTCGCCGCGACACGGGACGACCGCACGGAATCGGTTCGGCGTTCCGTCGCGGCGGTCTGGCGCATGGAATCCGCCAAGATCATCGCGACATTGACCAGAACCGTCGGCGACTTCGGTTTCGCCGAGGATCTCGCCCAGGACGCCCTGATCGACGCGCTGGCGCAGTGGCCGCAGACCGGGATTCCGAAGAATCCGGGCGCCTGGCTGACCACGGTCGCCAAGCGCAGGGCCGTCGATCGCTGGCGGCGCGACGAACGCTACGCCGAACGGCTGGCCGGAATCGCCCGCGAGATGGCGCTGGAGGACGACACGGAACCGCCGTGGGATCCCGACCACATCGATGACGACGTGCTGCGGCTGGTGTTCATCGCCTGTCATCCGGTACTCGCCAGGGAAGCGCAGGTGGCGCTCACGCTGCGGGTGGTCGGCGGGTTGTCCAGTGAGGACATCGCTCGCGCATGCCTGGTCTCGACCGCCACCGTGCAGCAGCGGATCGTGCGGGCGAAGAAGACACTCGCCGCCGCCGGGGTGCGGTTCGAGGTGCCGGAACGGCTCGAATTCGGACCTCGGCTGGCCGGGGTGCTCGGCGTGCTCTACCTGATGTTCAACGAAGGCTACGCGGCGGGCCGCGGCGATACCTGGATGCGGCCGGAACTGGGTTTGGAGGCGGTGCGGCTGTGCCGCGTTCTCGCCGGGCTCGTCCCGGACGCCTCCGAGGTGCACGGCCTGCTCGCCCTGATGGAGCTGACCTCGGCGCGCTTTCCCGCGCGCACCGATGTCAACGGCGATCCGATCCTGCTCGCCGACCAGGACCGGCGGCGCTGGGATCGCAGCAGCATCACGCGCGGCCGGATCGCACTGCGACGGGTGGACGCGCTCGGCCGCGGTCGCGGCGCGTACGCGCTCCAGGCGACCATCGCGGAAACTCACGCCGTCGCGAATTCGGTGGACGACACCGATTGGGAACGCATCGTTGTCGTCTACGAGGCACTCGGCCGGATCGCGCCCTCACCGGTCGTCGAACTCAACAGGGCCGCCGCGGTGGCCATGGCCGTCGGCCCCGACGCCGCCCTCCGCCTGGTCGACGCACTGGTCGCCGACGGCCGCCTCGCCCGCTACCACCTGCTCCCCGCGACCAGGGGCGAACTCCTCGCCCGCCTCGGCCGCCGCGACGAGGCCCGCGCCGAATTCGAGGCCGCCGCCCGACTCGCGGGCAACGAACGCGAACGAGACCTACTGCTACGCAAGGCAACCGCGATCACCCTGCGGTGATCGGCAGTTCGGTATACTCGCCGGTATGACTGCGACCACCATCAAGGTCCCCAAAGCAACTCGGGACCGGCTGCACCGACTTGCGGCGACGCATGGATTGACGCTCGCGCAAGAGATCGACCGCCTGATCGATGAGAGCGGTGCCAAGCCACGCCCGACGATCGGCGGATATCGAAGTACCGAACCTCTGAGCGCGGATCGGATCGACGCGGAGCTGGCTCGAGGCTTCGGCGAGTGAACGCTGTCGTTGTCGATACGAGCGCGATACTCGCTGTGTTCGATGAGGCATACGACGAACACGTACCGCTGGCCGGCATCCTCACCGAAGCCGCAGGTCTCCTCGTCGTCTCACCGTTCATAGTCGCCGAAGCGGACTACATGCTCTCCTCTCGCCTCGGAGCCGATGCCGCCCGCGCATTCGGCCGAGACATCGTAACCGGAGCATACGAACTCGCAGAGTGGGCGCCCGAAGATCACGCGGTAGCTGTTGAACTGACTCGCAAGTTCGATAGCCCGAAGGACTACGTGGGAATCGCCGACGCGTCGAATGTGGTGTTGGCCGACAGATATCGCACAACGACACTGCTCACGTTGGACCAGCGGCATTTCCGTCGGCTTCGTCCGCTGTGGGGAGCAGATCACTTCACTCTGCTCCCCTACGACGCGAACTGAATTACCGTCAGCCGGCGGTGAGGACCAGGCCCGAGGTGGGGACGCCGGTGCCCGCGGTGACCAGGATGTTCTCTACCGCGTCGACCTGGTTGACCGAGGTGCCTCGGATCTGGCGGACGGCTTCGGCGATGCCGTTCATGCCGTGGATATAGGCCTCGCCGAGTTGGCCGCCGTGGGTGTTGAGCGGGAGTCGGCCGCCGAGTTCGATCGCGCCGTCGGCGATGAAATCCTTGGCTTCGCCGCGACCGCAGAAACCGAGTTCCTCGAGTTGCATGAGGACGAACGGAGTGAAGTGGTCGTAGAGGATCGCCGCCTGCATATCGTCGGGGCGCAGGCCGCTCTGGGACCACAGCTGGTCGCCGACCAGACCCATTTCCGGCAGACCGGTGAGGGCGTCGCGGTAGTAGCTGGTCATGACGTACTGGTCGGCTCCGCTGCCCTGCGCGGCGCCGGAGATGACGGCCGGGCGCCGCGGCAGATCCTTCGCCCGCTCCGCGCTGGTGACGACGATGGCGACGCCGCCGTCGGATTCCTGGCAGCAGTCGAGCAGATGCAGCGGTTCGGCGATCCAGCGGGAATGCTGGTGGTCTTCCAGCGTGATCGGTTTGCCGTAGAAGAAGGCATCCGGATTGACCGCGGCGTGTTTGCGATCGGCGACCGCGACCCGGCCGAAATCCTCGCTGGTCGCGCCGTAGACGTGCATGTAGCGCCGCGCGACCATGGCGACCTGCGCGGCCGGGGTGCCGAGACCGTGCGGGTAGGACCAGCCCGCGTCGATACCCGATGAGGTGGGCGCGGTCGCGAGCGCGGTGGAGAACTGCCCGAAACGCGAGACCGATCGCTCGTTGAAGGCGCGGTAGGCCACCACCACGTCGGCGATTCCGGTGGCGACCGCCATCGCGGCCTGCTGCACGGTCGCGCAGGCCGCGCCGCCGCCGTAACCGATGTGGGAGAAGAATTTCAGGTGCGGGACACCGACGGCACGCGCGACGGCGGCCTGGGTGTTGGTATCCATGGTGAAGGTGGTCAGGCCGTCGACGTCGGCGGGCGTGAGTCCCGCGTCGGCCAACGCCGCGGTGACCGCCTCGGCGGCCAGACGCAATTCGCTGCGGCCGGAATCCTTGGAGAAATCGGTAGCGCCGATACCGACGACCGCCGCCCGCCCCGACAGCCCTTTCTGCTCACTCACTTCGGCTCCCTGTGACCTGCGGGACACCCGCACCCGGTCGGTCACAGCGAGCGGCTGCGCGATTGTCTCTCACTGTGACCTCCGTGACCTGCGGGACACCCGCACCCGGTCGGTCACAGCGAGCGGCTGCGCGATTGTCTCTCACTGTGACCTCCGAGGGAAGGCGATCACGGCTTTCGCCGTGATGTGGTCGCCGAGGCTGTCGCGCCCGGTGACCTCGATATGGATGTCGTCCCCGTCGAGTTCGGTCACCGTGCCCGCGAGGGTGAGCGTGTCACCGGAGTAGAGCGGAACCCCGAGGCGCAGGGCGATGGATTTCACGACGGCGCGCGGACCGGCCCAGTCGGTGACGAAACGCTGCACGAGTCCGGTGTCGGTGAGGATATTGACGAAGATGTCCTTCGACCCGCGCGCGACCGCCTTGTCGCGGTCGTGGTGCACATCCTGGAAATCCCGGGTGGCGATGGCGGTGCTGATGACGAAGGTGGGATCGGCGTGGATCACCAACTCCGGCAGCACCGCGCCGACGCGGATATCCGGTTCGGACACGGTCGTCATTCGGAAACCTTCCAGTACGGCAGCGTGGAATCGTCGTCCAGCACCTCGAAATCCACTCGCACCGGCAGACCGACCTTGACCTCGGCCGGGTCGATGCCGCGCAATTCGCCGAGCATGCGCACGCCCTCTTCCAACTCGACCAGCGCGACCACGAACGGAAGTCCACGGCCGGGCACCTTCGGCGCGTGGTGCACGACGTAGCTGAACACCGTGCCCCGGCCGGAGGCGACCACGTAATCGGTGACCTCGGACTTGTCCTTCCACAGCGCGGGAATCGGCGGATGCCGCAGCGATCCGTCGGGCAGTCGCTGGACGCGCAGCTCGCCCGCTTTCGCTCCCTCCCAGAAGAATTCGGTGTCATGGGAGACCAGCGGTACGACCCGCTCACCGGCCTGCTGCCGCGGTTTCGCGGTGCCGGGTGCGAATTTCAGTATGCGGAAAAGCATTTCGGTGACGTTCTCGTCGCCGACGTACCACTTGGTGCGGAAGGTCAGGAACCAGCCGTCGCCGAGTCCGGTCCGTTTGGGGCCGACGACGCTGTCGAGCTGACTGGTGACGGTCACCTGCTCGCCCGGCGCCAGGTACCGGTGATAGATCTGCTCGCAGTTGGTGCCGACCACCGAGGTGAATCCGGCCTCGTCGAGCAGTGCGGTGGCCGTGCCCATCGGATCGTCGGCCGGTCGAACTCCGTTGAGCCCGAACATGGTCCACACCTGCGCCATGGCGGGCGGCGCGACGATGCCGGGATGTCCGGCCGCGCGGGCGGCCTCCTCGTCGACGTAGATCGGGTTGGTGTCGCCGATGGCTTCCACCCAGTTGTTGATCATGGGCTGGTTCACCGGGTCGCGCGCCAGGCGCGGGGCGCATTCGCCCGCGGCCATGATCGCTTCGGCGGCGGCGGTGATCTCTTCCGGTGCTGTGGTGTCCGGCACGCGAGTCTCCTTGTCCTCTAGCGGGGTACGCGCGGCAGTTTCAGCCCGGCCGTGGCGACGAGTTCGCGCATGACCTCGTTGACGCCGCCGCCGAAGGTCAGCACCAGATTCTGTTTGGTGCGACGGTCCAGCCAGGTCAGCAGGGCCGCGGTGTCGGAGTCGGCCGGATCGCCGTGGCCGCCGACGATCTCCTCGGCCAGCCTGCCCGCTTCCTGGAGCGCTTCGGTGGAGTACACCTTGGTGGCCGACGCGTCCGCGATGACGCCCATCGGGTCGTCGGTCTCACTGTCCACCGTGGCCGCGACCTGCCAGTTCAGCAGTTCGTTGAGCCGGACCATGGCGTGCATCCGTCCGAGCGAGCGCCGCACATCCGGTTCGGCGAGCACCTTGTGCGCGCCCGCCCAGTCGCGCACCCGGTCGTAGAGCTGTTCGATCTTGCCGGACGGGCCGAGGCCGACCCGCTCGTGATTGAGCTGGGTTGTGATCAGCTGCCAACCCCGGTTCTCCTGTCCGACCAGCATGTTCGCGGGTACGCGGACACTGTCGAAATAGGTGGCGTTGGTGTGGTGGGCGCCGTCGCAGGTGATGATCGGCGTCCACGAATAGCCGGGGTCGGTGGTGTCGACGATGAGGATGGTGATGCCACGGTGGCGGGATTCGACCGTTCCGGTGCGGCAGGCCAGCCAGATGAAATCGGCCTCGTGCGCGCCGGTGGTGAAGATCTTCTGCCCGTTGACGATCCAGTCGCCGGAATCGTCACGCACCGCGCTTGTCCGCAGGGCCGCCAGGTCGGTGCCCGCCTCGGGTTCGGAATAGCCGATCGCGAAATGGATGTCGCCGGAGAGGATTCCCGGCAGGAATTTCCGCTTCTGCTCGTCGGTGCCGTAGGTCTGTAGGGTCGGGCCGACGGTCAGCAGGGTGACCAGCGGCAACGGCACATCGGCGCGCACCGCCTCGTTGTAGAAGATCTGCTGTTCGACCGCGCCGAAACCCTGGCCGCCGTATTCCTTGGGCCAGCCGACGCCGAGCCAGCCGTCGGCGCCCATCCGGTGCACCACGGCACGGTAGGCGTCGCCGTGACGGTTCACCTGCATCTGCGCCTCCTCCTCCGGAGTGACGAGATCGGCGAAATAGGAACGCAGTTCGGCACGCAGCGCGCGTTGCTCGGTGGTCAGGTCGATGAACATCTGGTCCCCAATCGGTCGAGTCGGAACGACGCGCCGCCGAGCCAGCGGGCGATGTCCTTGGCCTGTGAGAAATAGCGGTGCATCGAATGGGTAACGTCGACGCCGATGCCGCCGTGCAGGTGATGACACTTCTGCATCGCGGCGGGCAGTTCGGAGGCCACGGTATAGGCCAGGACGTCCAGATCGTCGTCGGTGCGTTCCCGGTGTTCCGGCGTGGCCGCGGTCTCGGCGTCCTGGGCAAGAGCCCAGTTCGCCGACACCGCCGCGGCGTGCAGGGTGCGTGAGACGACGTAGAGATCGGCGATCTGCTGTGCGACCGCCTGGAATTCGGCCAGCGGACGGTTGAACTGGTGTCTGGTCCGCAGATGTTCGGCGGTGAGCACCAGCGCGCCCTTCAGCAGTCCGTCCGCGACCGAACCGATGGCGGCGATCGCGGTGCGGTGCAATCGGGCGAGTCCGTCGGGGATCAATTGCTCGGCCGGAATCCGCACACCGTCCAGGCGCACCCCGGCCTCCGGTATGCCGCCGGAGGTCGGCGTCGGTGTGATGGTCAGGCCGTCGGCCCCCGCGTCGACAAGGGCAAGCCCCGTGTCGGTCGGGATCAGCAGCCAACGGGCCTGCTCGGCATAGGGCACCGCGATCTTGGCTCCGGTGACGATCACCGAATCACCGTCGACGACCGCGGTGGTCGAGGGTTTGTCCACGAAGGGCGCGCCCGGTTCGCTCAGCGCCACGGTGAGGATCGCGCCGCTCGCGATCTCGGGGAACACCCGCGCGGCGACGCTGTCGGGAAGTCCGGCCAGCAGCGGCGGCAGAGCGAGACCCAGTGTCGCCAGAGCGGGTACGGCCACCGCGTCGGTGGCCAATTCGGTCAACATGACCGAGATCTCGGACAGGCCCATGCCGTCGCCGCCGAAGCGTTCCGGCAGGGCCACCGACAGCAGTCCGCTGTCGACCAGGATCGGCCACAGCTCGAAATCGCGCGCCTGCTCCCGCTCGAGCACGCTGACGACGACCTCGGCCACGGCGTCCTGGCCCTCGTCCCTGGTGAAGTCCACGCTGTATCTCCCAGTTCCCTCGTCGACTAACCGCTCGCGTCGCGAGGCAGGCCGAGCACCCGTTCACCGGCCACGGTGAGCAGGATCTGTTCGGTGCCGCCCGCGATCGACAGACAGCGGGTGAGCAGGAATTCCTTGACCTCGTCGGATGCCAGCGCCCCGGCCGGACCCGCCGTGGTCGCGGCGAATTCCGCCACGTCCTGCCGGTGGCGAACACCCACCAGTTTGCGAACACTGCTGAGCGCCGTCGGGTCGCCGCCGGACAGCATCTCGATGACCGCGCGTTGTTCCACCAGTAGACCCGAGATGGCTTGTGCGATCAGCGCGCCGAGACGATCGCCGGTGAGTTCGGCGCCCGGCCCGGATTCTGGCAGTTTCGCGATCAGTTCCTCGAGCACCGGTCCGATACCGTTGCCGCCCATCGCGACCCGCTCGGCCGACAGGGTCGACCTGGCGATCTTCCAACCGTTGTTCACCTCGCCGACGAGACCGTCGTCCGGGACGAACACGTCGTCGAGGAAGACCTCGCTGAACCGGGCTTCACCGGTGATCGTCACCAGCGGGCGCACGTCGACGCCCTCGGTCCGCATATCCACCAGGAAATAGCTGATGCCACGATGTTTGGCCGCAGCGGGGTCGGTGCGGGCCAGACAGATACCCCAATCGGCCCGGTCGCCGAGCGAGGTCCAGACCTTCTGGCCGTTGAGAACCCAGCCGCCGTCCACCTTCTCGGCGGTGGTGCGCAGCGCGGCCAGATCCGATCCGGCGCCGGGTTCGCTGAACAGCTGACACCAGACGACCTCTTCGCGCAGGGTCGGCCACGCGAAGCGGTCGATCTGTTCCCGGGTGCCGTGTTGCAGCAGGGTCGGCACGGCCCAGCCGCCGATGGCGAGGTCGGGTGCCTTCATGCCGTGACGGCGCAACTCCTCCGAGATCACCAGTCCGGTCATGGGATTCGCGGCGCGACCGTAGGGGGCGGGCCAGTGCGGCATGGTCAGGCCCGCGTCGACCAGCGCGCCCGCGCGCTCGTCGGCGGGCAGCGCGGCGATCGCGGCCACCTCGGCGGCCAGGTCACCGGTGTCGTCCACCTCGACGCCGTCCGCGGCGAGGACCCGATCGGCGCCGGTCGTCCGACGTTGCCCGGCCCTGGTCAGTTCGGTCACCCTGGCCCGCCACCGGTCCGAGCCGCCGAGCAGTTGACGCAGTGCCGTGGCCCGGCGCAGGTAGAAGTGCGCATCGTGTTCCCAGGTGAAACCGATGCCGCCGAGGACCTGGACGCAGTCCTTGGCGGTCTCCACCGCGGCGTCCAACGCGACGGTGGCGGCGATGGCGGCGGCGATCGGCAGTTCCGCCCCGCCCTCGTCGACCGCGGCGGCGGCGTCGGCGGCGACCGCGCGGATCAGTTCGGTTCGGCACAGCATCCACGCGCAGATATGTTTGACCGCTTGGAAAGAGCCGATCTTGCGGCCGAATTGCTCACGCACCTTGGCGTATTCGACGGCGGTGTCCAGGCACCAGCCCGCGAGTCCCGACAGTTCCGCCGCGACGAGGACGACGACGAGATCCTCGACCGCGTGCGGCGCGGTGAACAACCGCGACGCGGGCACCGTCACTCCGTCGCAGTACACGCGCGCCAGTGGCGCGCTCGGGTCGGCCTGCGGCAGTTGCTCGATACGCAGACCGGGGGCATCCGGGGCGATCAGGGCGTGGCGCGGACCCTCCGGTGTGCGGACCGGCAGCAGCACCGAGGTGCCATCGGCCGCACCGAGCACCAGCTCCCAGACACCCTCGAGCAACAGGTTCTCGTCCGCGGCCGGTACGCTGACCGCGGATTCGACAACGAAGTCGAGCGCGACGCCGCACGGCATGTCCTCGTCGATGGCGCCCGCCGTGATCAGGTTCGCCAGTGCCGTGGACAGCACCGGGCCACCAACCAGATCGTGGGCGGCCTGTTCGACGAGCACCGCGAGGTCGGCCACTGTACCTCCCGCACCGCCCGCCTCCTCGGCGACCGCGACGCGGAAGATCCCGAGGTCGGCGAGCGCGGGCCAGTACGCATGCCAGAAAGGTTGTCCAGCCGGATCGGACCGTGAACTCTCTCCCACGCTGGTGGCGGCCCGCATTGTTGCAATCGGCCGGACCGATCCGGCCCATCCGCGCATCGACTCCTGAACGGCTTTATGCTCGTCAGTGGTGGCGATGGTCACACTCCGTACCGCCTTTCCGGCGTGACGCCCACACCTAGAACATGTTCTAATATCAAGGCCGGGTCCAAGTCAAGAGAGCGACTTGGGGCGCCCGGCCCCGCCGCGCATGCCAGCCGACGAAACGACGCCAGGAAAGGACTCTCATCTCATGGCAAGTCCATCCCGATCGCAGCCCGCCGATTCGAGCCCTTCGGCGCCCGCGAACGGCGCGGAGGCGGTAGCACGGCGCGAGAACACGGCTCCCAAGGAACGGCGCGGGGCCAACAACGCCCGGCCCGCCACCACCGTCGCCACGCTCAGCGAGGACGAGCTGAGCTCGGCCGCGCAGCGGGAACGACGTAAGCGAATTCTGGACGCGACGCTGGCCCTGGCCTCCAAGGGCGGTTACGACGCGGTGCAGATGCGCGCCGTCGCCGAACGTGCCGATGTCGCCGTCGGCACGCTCTACCGCTATTTCCCTTCCAAAGTGCATCTGCTCGTTTCGGCGCTGTCGCGCGAATTCGAGCAGATCGAGGGCAAACGCAAACCACTGGCCGGACAGTCGCCGCGCGAACGCATGCATCTGCTGCTCACTCAGATCACCAGAATGATGCAGCGCGACCCGCTGCTCACCGAGGCGATGACCCGAGCCTTCATGTTCGCCGACGCTTCGGCGGCCGCGGAGGTCGACCGGGTCGGCAAGGTGATGGACCGGGTCTTCGCCCGCGCCATGAACGACGGCGAGCCCACCGAAAGGCAACTCGCCATCGCGCGGGTGATCAGCGATGTGTGGCTTTCGAACCTGGTGGCTTGGCTCACTCGCCGGGCCTCGGCGACCGATGTGACCGACCGCCTCGAACTGACCGTGGATCTGCTTCTCGGCGACGGCGCTCTGAAATAGCTGGAGGCTTTCGCGCCGACATCGAAGCCCAACCGGTAGCCCGGCTGTCGCACAATAGTGCGGCAGCCGGGCTACCGTTGTCATATGCCGCGTTTGCCCGCGGTCGCCGACCCGGATTCGAACCTCGATGTCCGGCAAAGCGACTCACCCCCGGCACCAGAGCCGAGGCGCCACCATGCCCCGGCGAGCACACTCGTGATCGTCTCGCGACACGGGTCGCTCCGGTCCGTTGAAAGGTTACCGGCCAGTTACCCATATGTTAACTGGGCGAATCCGGTTCGCGTCGTCGGACACCCCCGCACGCGCACCGGCGCACTGCGGTGCGACGAATTCAACACAGTATTGTTTTGCCCGCCCAGAATTAAACTCCTCCGATCACTAGGTTGGATGCGTGAGCGCACAGGATCTGCCAAAGGAACTTCGTCGTGCATTGTCGACGATCGCGCGCGAGCCACGGCTCTTGATCGCGTCGGATTACGACGGGACATTAGCGCCCATCGTGTCCGACCCGGCGAAGGCGTATCCCCACCGGGAATCGGTGAGCGCCTTACGCGCTCTCGCCGGTCTCACCGGAACCACCGCCGCCGTGATCTCCGGCCGCGCGCTGCGGGATCTCGCCGCACTGTCACGGCTCCCGGTGGAAGTACAACTGATCGGTAGCCACGGCTCGGAATTCGATGTGGGCTTCGTGCACGCGATCGACAACGACGCCAAACATCTGCTGAGCGAGGTGCAGACCTCGCTGACGCAGATCGCCGAGGAGAATCCCGGCGTCGCGGTGGAGATCAAGCCGGCGAGTATCGCGCTGCACGTGCGCAACGCCAGTCCCGAGATCGGACTGCGCGCGCTGAAGTCGGCCCGTCTGGGCCCGGCCTGCTGGGTCGGCGTCCAGGTGACCGAGGGTAAGGCGGTCATCGAACTGGCCGTCATCCCCACCGACAAGGGCGCCGCGCTCGACACCATCCGCCACCAGGAGGGTGCGACCGCGGCGGTGTTCTTCGGCGACGATGTCACCGACGAGAAGGCGTTCCGGGTCCTGTCCGGCCCCGACCTCGGTATCAAGGTCGGCGCGGGTGACAGCCTCGCGAAATTCCGGGTGGACAGCACCGAGGACGTGTCGAAGGCTCTCGCCTTCCTGCTGGAGGAACGGCGCACCTGGCTGGCAGGCGCGAGCGCGCCGCGGATCGAACGGCTCACCATGCTGGCGAGCCCGCGTTCGGTGGCGCTGCTCACCCCCGATGCCACGGTCACCTGGTTCTGCCATCCCGAACCCGATTCGGCCGCGGTCTTCGCGCATCTGCTCGGCGGGCCGCAGGCGGGACATTTCACCATCGCGCCCGAGCGACCGGGCCTGCCGCTGTCGCAGCGGTACGTCGACGGCACCATGACCGTCGAAACCCGTTGGGCCAGTTTGTCGGTCGTCGACTACCTGCCGCACGACGTCGATCCGAGCCGGACCGATCTGACCAGGGTCATCAGCGGCGACGCCAAGGCCGTCGTCACCTTCGCGCCCCGGCCGGAATTCGGCCAGGTGCCGGTGACCATCGAGCGCGAGCAGACCGGCCTGCGGGTGCTCGGCACCAACGATCCGATGGTGCTGCGCTCCCCCGGCGTCGAATGGCAGATCGAGACCGACGGCACCCACGATGTGGCGCGCGCCGTCGTCGATCCGTCCGACGGGTCAATCGTGCTCGAATTGCGCTGTGGCACGCAGGATCTCGCACCGGCGATGAGTAGCGAGCTGGAGCGCCGGCGAGAAGCGGAGAGCTACTGGGCATCCTGGGCCGCCGGACTCGAATTGCCGCCGCTCAAGCCCGATCTCATGAAGCGTTCGGCGCTGACCTTGCGCGGCCTCGTGCACGCGCCGTCCGGTTCGATCCTGGCCGCGGCCACCACATCGCTGCCGGAGGATATCGGCGGCGTGCGCAACTGGGATTACCGGTACTGCTGGCTGCGCGACGCCTCGCTCACCGCGCAGGCGCTGGTCTCGCTCGGATCGCTCGGCGAGGCCGACGCCTTCCTCGGCTGGGTGCACCGGGTACTGGAGACGCTGCCGGGCCCGGAGCGGTTGCACCCGCTGTACACGCTCTACGGCGAGACGCTGCCCCCGGAGGCCGTCATCGATCAGCTGCCGGGATACGCGGGTTCGCGTCCGGTGCGCGTCGGCAACGCCGCGAATATGCAGGTGCAGCTCGACGTGTTCGGCCCGATCGTCGATCTCATCGCCTCGCTCGCCCACGCCCGCGAACAGCAGGGCAGCACCGACCCGGCGCGGGTACTGCCCGACGCCGACTGGGAACTGGTGCGCGCCATGATTTCCGCGGTCCAGCGGCGCTGGACCGAACCCGACCACGGCATCTGGGAGATCCGCGGCAACCCGCGCCACCACGTGTACTCCAAGGTCATGGGCTGGCTGACGGTGGATCGCGCGCTGACGCTCGCGCAGAAATTCCAGCGCCACGTCGATCCGGCCTGGGTGGTCCTGCGCGACACCATCGCCGACGAGGTCAAGACCAAGGGCTGGAACGACGAGGTGCAGTCCTACACCGCGGCCTACGACGGCACGGATCTGGACGCGGCGACCCTGCACATCGGTCTGAGCGGACTGATCGACCCGTCCGATCCGCGCTTCGCCGCGACCGTCGTGGCGACCGAGGCCGAACTGCGCAGCGGTTCGACGGTCTATCGGTACCACCACGACGACGGCCTGCCCGGCGGCGAGGGTGGATTCCACCTGTGCGCGGCCTGGTTGGTCGAGGCGTACCTGCTGATCGGCAGGCGCTCGGACGCCGAGGCCCTGTTCGCCCAGCTGGTCGATGTCGCCGGACCGACCGGACTGCTCAGCGAGGAGTACGACCCGGTCGCCGAACGTTCGCTCGGAAACCATCCACAGGCCTACAGCCACCTCGGTCTGCTGCGTTGTGCGCAACTTCTCGGCCAGCCCGCGGACGCGCTGGTCTGATCGACCCCCGAACGCCGCGCACGGTCACCGCTGGTGAACCGGGCGCGGCGTTCGGCGTCGGCGCGGTGGTGCGCGGGTTCGACCCCCTCGGCGTCGCCCGGGCAGGGTTTGGGCGGTGGGTGGGCGGTTCCCGAGTTGCGGACCCCTGTTAAAGTTAAACGGTAACGATTTCCATTATGATCTAGCGCACTACGGATCCGGCGATCAGCCCCGCCGGAGCCGTGACGCACCCAGATCCACCGCACCAGGAGTCCTCCGCGTGAAGAGTCGATTCGCCCTGAAGTTCGCCGGTCTCGCCCTGGGGGTGGCGACCGCGGCGACACTGACCGCCTGCGGCAGCGGCTCCGACGATTCCGGAAAGCCCGAAGTCGTCGCCTCGACCAACGTGTGGGGCAATATCGCCTCGGTCATCGCGGGTTCGGATGCCACGGTGACCGCGCTGATCACCGATCCGGCCGCCGATCCCCATTCGCACGAGACCTCGGCGGTGGAATCGGCGAAGATCAGCGACGCCGACCTGATCGTCTACAACGGCGGCGGCTACGACGAATTCATCGAGAAGGCGATCGAGGGCAGGGGCAAGCGCACCGTCGACGCCTTCGAGTCGCGCACCGACACCTCCGACGAGAACGAGCACGTCTGGTACGACGTCACCACCGTCGCGACCGTCGCCGACCGGATCGCCGCGACACTCGGCGAGGTCGATGCCGACCACGCCGCCGGATACACCGAACGCGCGGCGGATTTCAAGGCCCGGCTGACCGGCGTCTCCGCGATCACCGGCAAGATCGCCGCCGAACACCCCGGCACCCCGGTGTTGCAGACCGAACCGCTCGCGCACTACCTGCTGCTCGCCTCGGGTGCGCGGGACCGCACCCCCGCCGAATTCCAGGAGGCGATCGAACAGGAGACCGATCCCGCGCCCGCCGCCGTCGCCGCCACTCGCGACCTGTTGACCGGCAAGCAGGTACGCGCCCTGATCTACAACGTGCAGACCCAGGACAAGATCACCCGCGACCTGCGCGATATCGCCGAGAAGAACGGAGTCGCCGTGGTCGAGGTGACCGAAACCCTGCCCGAAGGGGTCGATTACATTCAGTGGCAGAGCAAGAACGCCGAGGCGCTCGCCTCCGCACTCCGGTAGGCGTGCGATGAACAAGGGAGCCGCGCTGACCGAGCACACCGATCGGGTGGAACGGCGGGCGACCGGCACCGACGGTGCGGCCGCGGTCCGCCTCGAAGCCGCGAGCCTCGCCTTCGGCGATCGCACGCTGTGGCGGGACCTCGACCTCGAGGTCGCGCCGGGTGAATTCGTCGCCGTCCTCGGTCCCAACGGATCGGGTAAGACCTCGCTGATGCGGGTGCTGCTCGGGCGGCTCGCGCTCAGCTCCGGGCACGCGCGCATCGCCGGAACGCCCGTTCGAGCGGGCAATCACGATATCGGCTATGTGCCGCAACAGAAGACGATCGACGCGGGCGTGCAGTTGCGCGGCGTCGACCTCGTCGGCCTCGGCGTCGACGGACACCGCTGGGGACTCGGACTGCGCGGCCGCGCCGAACGCAAGCGCAAGGTCGCCGCCGCCATCGCCGACGTGGGGGCCGAGGCGTTCGCCAACCACGCCCTGGAATCGCTGTCCGGTGGTGAGCAGCAGCGGCTACGGGTCGCGCAGGCGCTGGTCGGCGACCCGAAGGTGCTGCTGTGCGACGAACCGTTGCTGAGTCTGGACCTAGCCAACCAACGGCTGGTCTCCGAACTGATCGAGCAGCGCAGACGCGCGCACGGCACCGCGGTACTGTTCGTCACCCACGAGATCAATCCGATTCTGCCGCTGGTGGACCGGGTGCTGTACCTGGTCGACGGCCGGTTCCGGATCGGGCCGCCGGACGAGGTGATGACCTCGGAGGTGCTCTCCGAGCTGTACGGCACCGAGGTCGACGTGCTTCGGGTACGCGGACGGCTCGTCGTCGTCGGCACCGGTGACACCATGGACGCGCTCGGCGCGGCGGGCGCACAGCACTGCCATGCCGATACCGATCCGAACCGGGTGCGCGCGTGAACGACAAACTCG
Organism: Nocardia sp. NBC_01377; assembly: GCF_045040005.1. Taxonomy (NCBI): domain Bacteria; kingdom Bacillati; phylum Actinomycetota; class Actinomycetes; order Mycobacteriales; family Nocardiaceae; genus Nocardia; species Nocardia sp. NBC_01377. The sequence goes on along the minus strand of NZ_CP109566.1, from coordinate 8,007,942 downwards.
CGGGCGTGTTCTCGAAGATGTTCGATTTCGGCACCACCGCCGATCTGCTCTCCTACGACTTCGTCCAACAGGCGGTGCTGGCCGCCGCGATGCTCGGCCTGCTGGCCGGGGCGATCGGTCCGCTCATCATCAGCAGGCAGATGTCGTTCGCGGTACACGGCACCAGCGAACTGTCGCTGACCGGCGCGGCGGCCGCGCTGCTCGCCGGAATCGGCGTCGGGCTCGGCGCGATCATCGGATCGGTGGTCGCCGCGGTGCTGTTCGGCGCGCTGGGTACCAAAGCGCGGGAACGCGATTCGGTGATCGCGGTGGTGCTGTCGTTCGGCCTCGGCCTGTCCGTGCTCTTCCTGTGGCTCGGGCCGGAACGGGCCGGATCGAAATTCTCGCTGCTGACCGGGCAGGTCGTCAGCGTCGGCTACAGCGGGCTCGCGCTGCTCACCACATGCACCATCGGAGTGCTCGCCGTCCTCGCCTTCGTCTACCGCCCACTGCTGTTCGCCAGCAGCGATCCGGAAGTCGCGGTGGCCAAGGGTGTTCCGGTACGCGCGCTCTCGATCGTCTTCGCGGTCATGCTCGGGATCACCGCCGCCTTCGGCGTGCAGATCGTCGGCGCGCTGCTGGTACTCGCGCTGTTGATCACCCCCGCCGCCGCGGCGGCTCAGCTCACCGCGAACCCGGTCCGCGCGACCGTGCTCGCGGTGGTCTTCGCCGAGATCGCGGCGGTCGGCGGCATTCTGCTGTCACTGGCCCCCGGTGTGCCGGTGTCGACCTTCGTCACCACACTGTCGTTCCTGATCTACCTGATCTGCCGGGTGATCGGCGCTCGGCGGCGGCGAACGGTCGGCGTGCGCTGAGCGGTCCACCTCTGAACCGAGGTGGCCTCGGCCGTGCGCCGAAGTCACGACCTCATCGGGAGATCCGGTCGGCATCCTGATCGACGGCGGTGAGGAACGGCGTCAACGCGGCGAGGTAGGAGGGAATGTCGTTGCTCCACAGGCCGTGACCGCGTTCGGGGAGCGTCACGACTTCCACGTTCTCGGCGGCGGCGCGATAGCGGTCGGCGGCGGCATCGTCGACCACCGACCCCCGCCTGCCACCTCGGAGGACCAGCACCGGGCAGCCGAGTTCGGGCAGCCGCTCCCACAGCGACACCTCCTCGCTCTCCACGGCCACGGCCTCGATCACCTGCGACGGCATCCGTTCGGTGACCGTACGGCCGTGCACCCGCATCGCCGACAGCCGCTCGACCGCCTCCGGTGGCAGGAAGACGTGCCGCGCCTGATAGTCGTTGATCACCAGCCCGGCCACCCGGTGGTCCGCGTGCAGCGCCGCCCCGATGGCGTAGGGCGTGCCGCGCGAATAGCCCATCACGATCGGCCGTCGCAGTTCGCACGCGGTCATCACGGCGAGCACGTCGCCGTAGTGGTGCTGCCAGGTGTATCCGCGCGCCGGAGCGTCACTGCGACCCCGCCCGCGTACGTCGACGACGACCACGCGCCGGTCGCCCAGCCCCTCCAGTTGCCAGGCGTAGTCCTCGGCGTCTTCGCCGGTGCCTGGAACGACCAGCACCGGCACGCCCGAACCGTCGCGCCGATTATCGATGGCGTGCAGTCGCACACCGGCGTTGTCGACGTACACCGTCGCCATCGGACCCCCTCGGGTGCGGCCTTCGCGAGAAATGTTTGTGTGGCGAACAGAATTTAGCGCGCGGCCACGATCGACCGCCAGACCGCAGGGGTTCGCGACTATTTTGATGGCAGCCGCCTTCAGTTGAGGGGTCGAGGTTTCGTATGCTCGACACACACACGCCGCCGACCGAATGGTGATCACCGATGATCGATTTCACGATTCCCGCCGACCTCGCCGCCGAACGCGACCGCGTGCGGCGATTCGTCATCGACAAGATCGTCCCGTTCGAGCGGGATCCGCGCCTGACCTCCCACGGGCCGACCGACGAACTGCGCCAGGAACTGGTCGAACTCGCCCGTGCCGAGAAATTGCTGACCGTTCAGGCGCCCGAGGAATTGGGCGGACGCGGACTGACCCATATCGAGCAGGCGGTGATCTACGAGGCGGCCGACGGCGATCAGCCGGGGATCGTCATCGAACGCACCATGAACACCATGGACCGCAACTACGTGGGCGGGCACGGCGTTGTTCGTTTCGAGAACCTGGTGCTGCCGAGGGAATCGCTGCTCGGCGATACCGGTCAGGCGCTGCGCTACGCCCAACTGCGGCTGGCTCCGGCACGGCTGACCCACTGCATGCGCTGGCTGGGCGCGGCCGAACGCGCGCAGAGCATCGCCGTCGACTACGCCAAAACCCGCACCGCCTTCGGCAAACCGATCGGCGAACACGAGGGCGTGTCGTTCATGCTGGCCGATAACGAGATCGCGCTGCACCAGTGCCGACTGACCATCTGGCACGCCTGCTGGCTGATGGACCAGGGCGAGAAGGCCAGACACGAGAGTTCCATCGCCAAATCGTTCGTCTCCGAGGAACTGTTCAAAGTCGCCGACCGGTGCGTTCAGGTCCTCGGCGGCATCGGGATCAGCGACGAGACGGTCGTCGAGATGATCTTCCGCGACATGCGCGCCTTCCGGCTCTACGACGGCCCGACCGAGGTGCACAAATACGCTATCGGCCGCCGCGTGCTGCGCTGACACGGCGGAAAGGCCGAGCGAAAGGGCTGGGACGAGTGGTTCGGGTGGGGCAGTTGAGCCGGAGCCGCGGACGGCTGGAATTCGATACGACTACCATGCTGGCATGAGTTCGGAACTGCTCGTCGATGTCTCAGCGGGCATCGCCGTGCTCACATTCAATCGTCCCGCGCAGCAGAACGCGTTCACCCCGGCGATGACCGCCGAACTGAGCGCCGCGTTGCACCGGTGCGACGCCGAGGACGCGATCCGCGTTGTCGTCATCACCGGAACCCCGCCCGCGTTCTGCGCTGGTGCCGACCTGTCGAGCCGGGTGGGTGAGGTCAGCGCGACCATCGATCCGGCCCCGTGGCAGATCCGCAAACCGGTGATCGCCGCCGTCAACGGTCACGCGGTGGGGATCGGTCTCGCGCTCGCCCTGCAATGCGATCTGCGCTACATGGCGCGCGACGCGGTCTACGGCCTCACCCAGGTCAGACGCGGCGTACTCGCCGACGGTTACGCGCACTGGACGCTGCCCCGGCTGGTCGGCATGGCGAACGCCGCCGACATCATGCTGACCGGGCGCACCTTCGACGGTGACGAGGCCAAGTCGATGGGCCTGGCCAACAGCTGCCTCGACGGGTCCGAAGTGCTGCCGACCGCGCTGTCGGTGGCGCACGACATGGCCAACGGATCGGCCCCGCTGCCGGTGGCGCTGTCCAAGCGGCTGCTGTGGGAAGGTCTGCGGATGAGTCCGGCCGTGGTCGGAAAGCTGGAAACCGATCTGAACGCGCACGCCGCCGAGAGTGTCGACGGTGACGAGGCCATGGCGGCCTTCCGCGATCGCAGGCAGCCCAATTGGACCGGCAGTATCAGCGCCGAATGGCCCGCCTGGGACAAGGCCGTCGCCGAACGACCGGTACTGGACTGACCCGAGCCGGGCACCCCGGTCTCGGCCGGACGGGTGCCGCAGAGTCCTGCCCCCGCGGCGTCAGGCGCCGCCGCGCAATACGAGCAGGATGAACAGGATCGCCATGATGATCATGCAGATGGTGCCGACGACACCGAGCACGTAGCCGACGAGCACCTGAGCGCGGCCACCGTAGGCGCCGCCGGATTCTTCGATCTGGTCGAGCGCGCGCCTGCCCATCGCCCACGCCACCGGCCCGAGTGCTCCGCAGCACAGCAGACTCGCGGCGCCGATGAACAACACGGCCTGCGCATTGGGATGCTCGACTGGCTGCCCGATGGGCTGGTTCGGTATGACCACTCACCGAATTCTACGGGGGCCCCGGGGTTTTTGGCAGCGGCTGCCGCGCAGCGTGTTCGGCGGCGGCGGCCGTCGCCCCGGCCGACCGATCACGCACGGTGACCGGATCGGCGATCAGGACGAACGCCGTTGGCGGGCAACCTCGGCCAGCACCACACCGGCGGCGACCGAGGCGTTGAGGGATTCGACCGGCCCCGCCATCGGAATGCTCAGGATGGAATCACAGGTTTCGCGGACGAGACGGGACAGGCCCTTGCCCTCCGAACCGACGACGATCACGGTCGGCTCACGCCCGTCGAAATCATCGAGGGTGGTGTCACCGCCCGCGTCCAGGCCGATGATCTGATAACCCTTGCTCGCCCAATCCTTCAGCGTGCGAGTCAGATTGGTGGCGCGAGCGACCGGAAGCCGGGCCGCGGCGCCCGCGCTGGTCCGCCACGCCACGGCGGTGACACTCGCGCTGCGGCGCGACGGGATCAGCACACCCTGACCACCGAAAGCCGCCACCGAGCGGATGACCGCGCCGAGATTACGCGGATCGGAGATATTGTCCAGCGCGACCAGCAGGGCGGGTTCGGCGGTGCCGCGGACCCGGTCGAGCAGGTCGTCGGGGTGCGCGTAGCGGTACGGCGGCACCTGGAGGGCGACGCCCTGGTGCAATCCGTTGGCGCTCAAGCGATCCAGATCGGTGCGCGGCACCTCGAGGATCGAGATGCCCGCGTCGGCCGCGATCTTCACACTCTCGGTGAGTCGATCGTCGTTCTCGGTGCCGACGGCCACGTACAGCGCCGTCGCGGGCACCTCGGCACGCAGACATTCGACGACCGGGTTGCGACCGAGCACCAACTCGGGACCGTCGTCGCTCTTGCGACCGGCCGGGCGACCCGACGAACCGCGTTTGTTCGGCTGGTTGGCCGCCGCCTTCGCCTTGGCCGCGGCGCGTTTGGCCGCCGGATGTTTGGTGCGCGCCTCGGCGGGCGGGGTCGCGCCCCGACCTTCCAGACCACGCCTGCGCTTACCACCGGAGCCGACGACGGCGCCCTTCTTGGTGCTGCCCTTGCGGATAGCCCCTCGCCGCTGCGAATTCCCTGCCATCAGTACGCCTTTCCGCGCGGTGTCGGGCAGGAGCGCCCGCGTGCCTTCGGCCTGTCGAGCACGTCGCGGCTCATCGGGCGCCCTTGGGATCGATGAGCGACCACTCCGGGCCGTCGGAGGTGTCGGTCACCTCGATACCGGCGTTCTGCAACCGGTCCCGTGCCGCGTCGGCGCTCGCCCAATCCTTGTCCGCGCGCGCCTGCTGGCGGCGGTCGAGTTCGGCGCGGACCAGCACATCGAGCGCGTCGAGCGCGGTCGAATGGTCCTTCCCGCTGTACCACCGCGGGTCGAACGGGCACACGCCGAGAATGCTCAGCATCCCCCTGACCTGACCGGCCAGTTCGCGTGCCTCGTCGATCGAACCCGATTCCAGCGCCTTGTTGCCGTCGTGCACCACCCGGTGCACCTCGGCCAGCGCGCGCGGCACCGCGAGATCGTCGTCCATGGCCTCGGCGAAAGCGTCGGTCCATTTACCGACCGGAATCTCTCCGGCCCGGTCGACTACCCGGTGCAGGAAGGATTCGATGCGCTGATAGGAGGCCACGGCGTCGTTCAAAGCCTTGTCCGAATATTCGAGCATCGAACGGTAGTTCGCGCTGCCGAGATAGAACCGGAGTTCCACGGCGCGAACCTTTTTCAGCATATTCGGGACCGAGAGCACATTGCCGAGCGATTTCGACATCTTCTCCCCGCCCATCGTCACCCAGCCGTTGTGCAACCAGTAACGCGCGAAACCGTCGCCCGCCGCTTTCGACTGGGCGACTTCGTTCTCGTGATGGGGAAAAACCAGATCCATTCCACCGCAGTGGATATCGAATTCGGAACCGAGGTAGTACTCGGCCATCGCCGAGCATTCCAGATGCCATCCCGGACGGCCGGGACCCCACGGCGACGGCCAACTCGGCTCACCCGGTTTGGCGGCCTTCCACAGGGTGAAATCGCGCGCGTCGCGTTTACCGACGCCCGCGCTCTCGCCCTGGTGCACATCATCGAGTCGGTGGCCGGACAGTTTGCCGTAATCCGGATAACTCACCACGTCGAAATATACATTGCCTTCGGAGGCGTACGCGTGGCCGCGTTCGATCAACCGGTGCATCAGGTCGATCATCTGCGTGATGTGCCCGGTGGCGCGCGGTTCGGCCGACGGCGCCTGCACGCCGAGTAGATCGTAGGCCCGGTCGAAGGCGCGCTCGTAGGTGGCGGCCCACTCCCACCACGGCCTGCCTGCCTCGGCGGCCTTGGTCAGGATCTTGTCTTCGATATCGGTGACATTGCGGATGAACCAGACGTCGTAATCGTGCGCCTGCAACCACCTCCGCAGCACGTCGAAGGCGACGCCGCTGCGCACATGGCCGATATGGGGTTCACCCTGAACGGTCGCGCCACACAGGTACACCGAAGCTCGGCCGGGGACCAACGGCGCGAATTCGCGCAGGGTCCGCGTTTCGGTGTCAAAGAGGCGCAGAGTCACGGCAGTCGATCCTAGTCGGTGTAGCTGGGCGTTCTTGCCCCGGCTCAGGTCTGCCGAACCAGGGTGCTATACGCGTTGTCGCAGCAAAGCCGTGGCGATTGCGGCGATGCCCTCGCCCCGGCCGGTGAGACCGAGGCCGTCGGACGTGGTGCCGGATACCGACACCGGTGCGCCGAGCAGGGCGCCCAGGATCTCCTGGGCTTCCGCGCGACGCGGTCCGATCTTGGGGCGGTTGCCGATTACCTGTACGGCGGCATTGACAACATCGAAGCCGGCCTCACCCAGGAGCCTACGCACCTCTTCGAGCATGGTCGCACCGGATACGTTCTCCCACTCCGGGCGACCCACCCCGAAGACCGCGCCGACATCTCCGAGTCCGGCGGCGGAGAGCAGCGCGTCGCACAGGGCGTGCGCGGCCACGTCGCCATCGGAATGTCCGGAACAGCCGTCGGCATCCTCGAAAAGCAGGCCGGCCATCCAACATCGGCGGCCGGGTTCGATCGGATGGACATCGCTGCCGATTCCCACGCGCATGCTCATGGCGTCCGCACGATTTCCGGGCGCTCGGCGGCGTGTCGGGAAAGGATCGTCTCGGCGAGCATCAGATCGAGCCGAGTGGTGATCTTGAAGGCGAGCGGGTCGCCCGCGATGGTTCGCACCGGCGCACCGAGTAGTTCGACCAGACCCGCGTCGTCGGTGGCGTGCACGTCGGCCGAGTACGCGGTCCGCAGCAGTCCGGCCTCGAAGCCCTGGGGTGTCTGGATCGCGCGCAACGAGGCCCGGTCCGGTGTGCCGGTGACGGTGCCGAGCGCGTCGACGGATTTGACGGTGTCGACCACGGGCAGCGCGGGAACGACCGCGGGATGACCCGCGCGCAATTGGGCGACGACATCGGCGATCAGCCCGGGCGGGGTCAGCGCGCGGGCGGCGTCGTGCACCAGATAGTAGGAAGCCTCGGGCGCGGCGGCGATACCGGCGCGCACCGAATCGGTGCGCTCGGCTCCACCGACCACGATCCGCACGATATCCCGCACAGCCGAGTGCGACAGCAGGGCGACTGCGCTCTCGACCGATTCCGGGGGCACCATGACGATGATCCGGTCGACCGCCCCCGAGGCGATCAGTCCGTCTACGGCGAGTCGGACCATAGGTGTGCCGCCGACCTCGACGAACGCCTTGGGTGCATTCGCACCCAGACGCACGCCGCGACCGGCGGCAGGCACCAAGGCAACGACAGATCTGTCGTTGTCAGCGTTGTTCACGGTTCAGGAAGCCGCTGCGAGGACCTCGTCGAGCAGGGTCTCTGCCTTGCCGTCATCGGTTCCCTCGGCGAGCGCGAGCTCACCGACGAGGATCTGACGCGCCTTGGCGAGCATCCGCTTCTCACCGGCGGACAGCCCGCGATCCTGCTCACGACGCCACAGGTCGCGCACGACCTCTGCCACCTTGTTGACGTCACCGGAGGCCAGCTTTTCCAGGTTGGCCTTATAGCGACGCGACCAGTTGGTCGGCTCCTCGGTGTGCGGCGCCCGCAGCACCTGGAAGACTCGATCGAGACCCTCCTGGCCGACGACGTCACGAACGCCGACGTATTCGGCGTTCTCCGCGGGAACCCGAACAGTAAGATCGCCCTGAGCGACCTTCAGGACCAGATACTCTTTTTGCTCACCCTTGATGGTGCGAGTCTCGATTGCTTCGATCAGCGCCGCTCCGTGGTGGGGGTAAACGACGGTGTCTCCGACCTTAAAAATCATGTGTCCCGTGCCCCTTTCGATGTTCACAGTTTAACATGCGACTCGGTAACGGCGCGATCAACGGCGCAGGTCAGGGCCACAACGAGGCAACCGCAGGGGTTGACAGAACCGGCGGGGTGTGCATTAGGTTGTGCCGGAACGGGTTATCCACCGGCGCTGTCCCCGCCCCCAGCGCCGCGATTACCCGACACCGTCCGCGCAATCGCAGTTCGCGATCGCGGAAACCGTTATGCAAAGGTTGCGAAGAACATCGGGAAGCCGCCGGAGTCATATTTTCTTTCCCGCGCGTGTCCCGCGCGCGCGACGCGGCACGCCGCCGTCGAAAAGCACGGCCGGTGCGGCCCGACTCGACATCGACTACTACGCTGCCTAGTTACTACTCTCTGTAGCGGAGTGAGCCCGGTCGACATGGAGGACAACCCGTGACTGCCCTGAATGCTGTGACCGCCTCTTCTGGGGCGTGGACGCGACGTCGTATGGTGATGGTTGCCGCACTCGCCGCGGGCGCGGCGATCGCGATCTCCGGTTGTAGCGCCGGCCAGATCTCGCAGACCGCGGACCAGGTCTCCGCCGTCAACGGCAGCAGCGTGGACGTCGAGCAGATCTCCCTGCGCAATGTGCACGTCGTCTACCCGGGCACCGGCTACACCAACCTCAAGGGCGGCAACGCCCTGCTCGCGCTGTCGATCATCAACAACAGCGAGACCACCGACGACAAGCTGATCAGCGTCACGACCGACCTCGGCACGGTGAAGATCACCCCGCCCGCCGGTCAGGCGGCCATCGTGATCCCCGCGCTGCACAATGTCGTCGCGGCGCCGAAGCAGGCCGAGACGGCAGGATCGCCCGCGGCCGATTCGCACGGATCGGACTCGCACGCCGCGCCCGCCACCGGCGACAAGGCGGTCACCGATCCCGAGGCCGATCCGGCGCGGATCGGGATCACCGGACTGACCCGCGACATCATCCCCGGCCTCACCTACAGCGTGGTGTTCAACTTCGAGCGCAACGGGCCGGTCAAGATCGAGGTTCCGGTCGACGCGGGCACCGCCACCGAACGCCACGAATCCGATAAGTCGGGTCCGGCGTCCGAGGGCGGCCACGGGGGATCCGGCGGGCACTGAGCCCCACAGACGCGAAACGAGGCTGCCGCATCCCGATGCGGCAGCCTTCTTCGTCGGTACGGCCTCGTGTCGGTCGAGGCTGTCAGGCGAGCCACTGTCGGACCCGGTACGTAAGGTGCGCGTGTGGCCAAGACCAAGCCGATCTTCCGGTGCTCCGCCTGCTCGCACGAGGTAGCCAAATGGGTCGGCAAATGCCCCGGCTGCGGGGCGTGGGGCGCCGTGGACGAGATCGCCGTCGCCGCGACACCGGCCGGTGTGCCCGCACGGCGCGCGATGTTGCCGAGCACGGCGGCCGCGCCCATCTCCACCATCGATTCCCAGATCACCAAGGCGCGCACCACCGGGGTGCCGGAATTGGACCGGGTGCTCGGCGGTGGTGTCGTCCCCGGGTCGGTGGTGCTCCTGTCCGGCGAGCCCGGGGTGGGCAAATCCACGCTGCTGCTCGAGGTCGCCTACCGGTGGGCCGCCCAGCACGAGCACACATCCCTGTATGTGACCGCGGAGGAATCGGCGGGCCAGGTCAGACTGCGGGCCGACCGCACGGGAGCGATACACGAGCGGGTGTACCTGGCCGCGGAATCCGACCTATCGATTCTGCTCGGACATGTCGAGCAGGTACGCCCGAGCCTGCTCGTGGTCGACTCGGTGCAGACCATCCTCGCCCCGGAGGTGGACGGCGTCACCGGCGGCGTCACCCAGGTACGCGCGGTCACCGCCGCGCTGACCTCGCTGGCCAAGGCGAGCGGAATCGCGGTCCTGCTGGTGGGACATGTCACCAAGGACGGCAATGTCGCGGGCCCGCGCACGCTGGAGCATCTGGTCGACGTGGTGCTGCAATTCGAAGGCGACAAGAATTCCACACTGCGCATGGTGCGCGGTATCAAGAATCGCTTCGGCAGCGCCGACGAGGTCGGCTGTTTCGAATTGCACGACGACGGAATCAGAGGTGTCGACGACCCGTCGGGACTTTTCCTGCACCACCGGACCGATTCGGTGCCGGGCACGGCCGTGACGGTGGCGATGGACGGTAAACGTCCGCTCGTCGGCGAAGTGCAGGGGCTGACGGTGAAGACCGAGATCCCGGCCCCGCGGCGGGCCGTCAGCGGACTGGACTACAACCGCGTCGCGATGGTGCTGGCCGTGTTGCAGAGCCGCGGCCGGGTCTTCCTCGGCAAACACGATGTCTACGCCGCCACGGTCGGCGGTATGCGCTTGGTCGAACCCACCGCCGATCTGGCCATCGCACTCGCCATCGCGAGTTCGGAATCCGATATCGCGCTGCCCGCGGGCTGGGTGATCCTCGGCGAAGTGGGTTTGGCCGGTGAGGTGCGCAAGGTGACGGGGTTGACGCGCAGGCTGGCCGAAGCCGAACGCCTCGGCTTCACCGACGCGGTCGTACCGCCGGGATCGGACAGGCCGAAAGGCGGCGGCATGAAAATTCACGAAGTGGCCGATCTGCGGTCGGCGATCCGGCTCTGCGGATTACGCAAGTCGCGAGGCGAATAAGGACTCTCAGGCGATATTGAACGGCTCGGCCGCGCTACGGACCGAACCGAGCTGCGCGACAACCGAATAGGCGCCCGCCGGGACCGGGACGCGTTCGCCGGCACAATTGGGCTGCGAGGTGGAGCCGGACCAGGTGACCTGGAAAGCCGCCTGCTCACCGCGATTGAGGGTGCGCATATCGGGCTGGCCGTCGGGATAGCAGTCGGTACTCGACCACAGCCTGCGCTGGCCGTCCAGCGAGTACACCGAGATCTGTTGCAGACCCGAACCGACATCGCGGGCGCACGCCACCGACGAGATATTCGTGATGACGATGCCGAAGACCGGCTGCTCACCCGGCCGGTAGGTCGGCTGCTCCACGGTGACCTTCACCGCGAGCGACTGATCGGGGCACTGGCCCGCCGCGACCGCGGTGGCGGTCGCGGCGGCACTGCCCGTCGTCTTCGACGATTCCCCGCCCCCCGACGCTGTGGACGAGGAATTCTTGACCGACGACGTAGAGCCCGCACCACCGGTGGCATTCGGATCACCGGGCGAGTTGCCGCCGCGCGCGACCATCACCACCAACCAGATCACCAAGGCGAACGCCACGACCAGAGCGCCGATGGCGAAGACACGACGACGCCAGTAGATCTCCGGTGGCAGCGGTCCAGTCGGTTCCAGCACGCCTCAACGTTAAAGGCACGGGAGGATTACGCGACTCAGGACCTCGGCGTGTCGAGTCGTCCTACGCCGACGCGCCGATCGATTTCACCACCGTACGCTGGGCGAACGGCGGCTCAGACCACCTCGCCGATGTTGCCGACGACACGATGTAGTTGAACCCTGCCGTCGACCAGCTTGTAGGTGACACACGCGATAGCGCATTCACCGGTCGCCACCCGCTGGGAGATGATCATCGAACGCTGCATCAGCAGCCTGCTGGTCTCCACCACATGCCTGGCCTCCATCTCGTCGACGGTCTCCAGACCCTCGCGGCGGCCGATCAGAATGGACGGGGCGACCTTCTCGACCACGCTGCGGATGAATCCGCCCGGCACCTCGCCGCCGTCGAGCGCGTCGATGGTGGCTTTGACCGCACCGCAGCTGTCGTGCCCGAGCACGACGATGAGCGGGACGTCGAGCACCTGCACGCCGTATTCGATCGAACCGAGCACCGAACTGTCGACCACGTGACCCGCCGTGCGGACCACGAACATGTCGCCGAGGCCCTGGTCGAAGATCAGTTCGGCGGCGACCCGGGAATCACCGCAGCCGAACAGGATCGCGGACGGATGCTGTCCGCTCACCAACTTGGCTCGGTCGGCGGCTCCTTGGCTAGGATGCAGCAGCGTGCCATTGACAAAGCGCTCGTTGCCCTCGCGAAGGGATTTCCAGGCGCTGATCGGATTGGAATCAGGCATACCGTCCATTGTGCACAGGCGTACCGCTACCAGCGAGTCCGGCGCGTTACGGGTCGGCAAATATCGACTTGCCGTGCTACGACAGGAACGGTGAGGAATATGACCGCCACCACAAGGCGTGTCGTCTCCGCGCGGCGCGCGATCGCCCCCGACGCGGTCGATGCCGAGGTGTTGCTGCGATGGTATGCCGCGACCGCCCGCGACCTCCCCTGGCGGCATGCCGGAGTGACCGCGTGGCAGATCCTGATGAGCGAGATCATGCTCCAGCAGACTCCCGTCGTCCGCGTCGAACCGATCTGGCGTGAGTGGGTCGCGCGCTGGCCGGTGCCATCGGCGATGGCGGCCTCCTCGCAGGCCGAGGTGCTGCGGGCCTGGGGAAAACTCGGCTATCCGCGCCGGGCGCTGCGGTTGCACGAATGCGCGCGCGTCCTCGCCGCCGACCACGGCGACGAGGTGCCCTCCGATGTCGACGTGCTGCTCGGCCTGCCCGGCATCGGGGCGTACACGGCACGCGCGGTCGCCTGTTTCGCCTACGGTCAGCGTGTTCCCGTGGTCGACACGAACGTTCGCCGCGTGGTGGCGCGCGCGGTGCACGGACTCGCGGACGCGGGCAATCCCTCCTCGCGCGACCTCCCCGAAACCGAGGCGCTACTACCCGAATCCGTCGACCGCGCGGCCACCTTCTCCGCCGCCCTGATGGAACTCGGCGCGACCGTGTGCACCGCGCGCAATCCCGACTGCGCCCGCTGCCCGCTGCCGAGTTGCGCGTGGATCACCGCGGGACGACCGGCGTCGGACACCGTGCGGCGCACCCAGAAATACGAGGGCACCGACCGCCAGGCCAGGGGGCGGCTACTCGACGTGCTGCGCGACGCCACCGGACCGGTCGAGCGGATCCGGCTGGATCTCGCGTGGACCAGAGATCCGGGCCAGCGGGACCGCGCGCTCGATTCGCTGCTGATGGACGGACTGATCGAACAGACCGAGGACGGGCTGTTCGCGCTGGCGGGCGAGGGCGGGTCTCCCGGTTAATCGCCGAGAACTCGGCGCAGGAACCGCTCCACCTCGGCGCGATAACGCTCCGGCTGATCGTCGTGCACGAGATGTCCCGCATCCTTGACCAATACGTAGTCGGTGCCCGGCCTGACTTCAGCCATCTGCCGCATCTGCGCGGGCGGGGTGATGGTGTGCTCCCCCTCGATCAACAGGGTCGGCACCCGAACGGCACGCCACTGCGCCCAGAAATCCCGACTCCCCCACTCCTGGGAGATATCGCGGAACGTGGCGACCGCGCCGTGCAGCCGATAACCGTCGGGGCCGTGCTCGAACGAATTCAGGAAATAGCGACCGGCGACCGGGCCGAAGAAATCGATCACCGCGTCCGCGTCGGGAAACGGCTGCGGCCACGACTCGACCATCGCGGCCCAGTCGTCGGCGGTGCGGCCGGTGAAATCGGGGGCGATGTCCTCCACCACCAGCCCGCGCACCCGATCGGGGAACTCCGCGGCGAAAACCCAGCCGTGCAGGCCGCCCATGGAATGGCCGATCACGACCATCGGCTCGGTGATCACCTCGGTGGCGGCGGCCAGATCGGCGATGAAGGCCTCGGTGGACAACTCGGCGGGCGCCGGACGGCCGTGACCGGCGGCGTCGAAGGTGTAGAGGTGCCCGAACGGGCGCAGCCACGCCAGGTGGTCGGACCAGGTCCGCGCACTACCCATCAAACCGTGCAACAGCAGGATGGGCGTCCCGGAACCACCTTCGTCATACAGCACTGGAACATTTTGCCGCGCCTGCGGCGTGGCGGGTTCGCGGCCCTTATGTCTCGCGTCCGAGCGGTCGAGACTCGCGCCTGCGGCGCATGCGCTTCGACCGCTCGGACGCGAGACGGCCGCGAACCGGGCGCTCGAAAGGCTCGCGCCGGGGTGGGAGGGGTGGGCGGGAGGTGGGGTGGGGGGTGGGGTGGGCACGGAACGGTTGTGGGACTCGGGGCGGTATCTCCGTATTGTCGGGGGCATGGCTGTTGTGAAGATCAACGCGATCGAGGTTCCCGAGGGCGCGGGCCCCGAGTTGGAGAAGCGGTTCGCCCATCGGGCGCACGCGGTGGAGGGGTCGCCGGGGTTCCTCGGTTTCCAATTGCTGCGGCCCGTGGCGGGGGACGATCGGTACTTCGTCGTCACCCAGTGGGATACCGAGGAGTCGTTCGCCGCGTGGCGGGACGGGCCCGCGCGCACGGCGCACGCGGGCGGGGGCGGGCAGAAGCCGGTGTCGACGGGTGCTTCGCTGCTCGAATTCGAGGTCGTCATCGACGTGCCGGCCACCTCCGGTTCCTGAGCGAATCAGGCGATCTACCGGCAGTCGCGGGTATCGGACATGCTGGTAGACGCGCCGTGCGCGGGGGCACGCGCCACGGTCCGTATTGACGCGGAGTGCGGCCAGGTGTCACAGTTCGAGTGATAGAGCGATGGTGACCAGGTCATCCGGTGGAAATCCGGAGCGGTCGCGCCACTGTGTTCCACGCACCGGGTCCCGGTGCCGGAAAGCCAGACGCCGGCACCGTCGCATCAACTCGACGGGACGCGTATCCCTAGGAGGACTCGAATGGCCATCGCGCATTCACCGAGCCGGACCGCCGAATCGCTGGCGACCGTTCTCATCACAGTAGGTGTCGTACTTCTCGCACTGCTCACGCTGTACCTGGTCGGTTTCGACCAGGGCGCCATCTCACGCAGTGGGATGTTCATGCACGAGTTGATGCACGATGGCCGCCACCTGCTGGGTGTTCCGTGCCACTGACACCACCGACGACCGCCGACCCGCTGGGCGGCTCTTTGAAAACCCTGCTGTTACGTGGCCTGCTGGCCGGCTTGATCGCCGGCCTGCTGGCCGCGACAGTCGGCTACTTCGTCGGTGAACCCAAGATCGACGCCGCCATCGCCATCGAAGAGGCCGCGTCGGCCTCGGAACCGGCGCATCAGGAGGCGGCCGAGTCCGCGGGTCACACCCACGGTGACGAAGAGGAACCCCTGGTGAGCCGGGACGGCCAGAAGGCCGGGCAGTTCCTCGCGCTCGGACTCGGCGGTATGGCCTTCGGCGCGATCTTCGCGGCGGCGGCGCATCACGCGCGACGTTTCACCACGCTTTCGGGTCCGAGGCTGGCACTCGGACTCGGCATCGGCGGATGGCTCGCCATCGCGGCGGTGCCGTTCTTCAAATATCCGGCGAACCCGCCCGCGGTGGGCGACCCGGAAACCATCAACGACCGCACACTGCTGTGGGTGGCGTCGGTCCTGTTGGGTCTCGTCGCCGTCGGCGCGGGGGTCTACGTGTACAAATCGCTGCACGGAAAACTCGACACGCTCCGACTGATCGGCGGGGTCGCGGCCTTCGTCGTCGTCGTCACGCTCGGCTACGTCCTGCTGCCAGGCGTCGACGAGGTGAAGGCGGATTTCCCGGCGAGCCTGCTGTGGCAGTTCCGGGTGGCGTCACTGGCGCAGACCGCGACGCTCTGGGCCGCGCTCGGCCTCGGCTTCGCGTTCCTGACCGAATTCACCACCCGATCCACTACCCCGGTACGGGAAGAAGTCGCTACCGCGGTGTGATCCGCGCGTCGCATGGACGAAGGCAGTGTCGGTCTCATGACCGACACTGCCTTTTCCGTTCCCGCGTCGCTGCGTCGGGCCGATCACGTGCCGCGCCCGGTCGCGGTCGCGTATCTGGCCTTGGTCGTCGCGCTGCTGGCCGGGATCGCCGAGACGATCGCGCGGGTCGCGATCGCGCTGGACGATTCCGACGTCGAGCCCGCGGACCTCGCGATCGAGCTGACGACGCGCTGCGTCCTGTATACGGCCGTACTGCTCGTGGCGATCCGGATGACGCACGGCGATCGATGGGCCCGGCTGCTGCTGACATTCGGCATCGGCGTCGTCGGCCTGGCCTCGCTGCTGATCGAACCCCTGACCGCCGCGCTCGATGCCGATGACCTGGGCGCGATCCTCATCGGCGCGACCGTCGACGACGTGCTGGTGGCGACCCTGCGAACGGTCCACATCCTCGCCGTACCGATCGCCGTCGTCGCGATGTACAGACCTGCCGCGCGGAACCACTTCCGCCGGTGACACCGCCTCGCGTCGCCGGAACTTCCCGCGCACCGACCCCTCGGGTGCGCGGGAAGTCGGCGCGTCAGACCAGCGCGGCGTCGAGGGAGATCTCGTCGACGCCCGCGAGCGCCTTGCTCACCGGGCATCCGGCCTTGGCCGCGGCCGCGGCGGCCGCGAAACCGTCGGCGTCGAGGCCGGAAACCCGGCCACGCACGGTCAGCTTGATCCCGGCGATACGGAATCCGCCCGCCGGATCCGGACCGAGAGTGACGTCGGCGCTGACATCCAGGCTCTCCGGCGTTCCACCCGCGTTGCCGATCTGCGCCGAGAGCGCCATCGCGTAGCAGGAGGAGTGCGCGGCGGCGATCAACTCCTCGGGGCTGATGGTGCCGTCGGCGTCCTCGGCGGAACGCTTCGGGAACGACACGTCGTATTTGCCGACACCCGAGCTGGCCAGTTCGACCTGGCCCGAGCCGTCCTGGAGGCCGCCGGTCCAAGCGGTGCGCGCGGTACGAGTAGGCATCACGGTCCTTTCACAGAAGTCACAGAGTTCGATGCGATCGCAGACGAACCTACTCGCCGGATTCAGTCCACGGTGCCGGTACGGCGATCGAGTTGCTCCAGCACGAGCGGCCAGGCCACCAGATGCCGATCGCGCGCCACCTCGTTCGGAAAACCCGCGTGCCGCAAGCGAAGTCGGATACCGCGCGGCTGATGGACGAATTGGAAGGTGACGACTGTTTCCGCGCCCTCGGTCCCGTCGGCGCCGGTGACCCAGGTCAGTTCGACCAGGCGTTCCGGT
Source organism: Nocardia sp. NBC_01377 (assembly GCF_045040005.1). Lineage (NCBI taxonomy): Bacteria > Bacillati > Actinomycetota > Actinomycetes > Mycobacteriales > Nocardiaceae > Nocardia > Nocardia sp. NBC_01377. The sequence continues at coordinate 7,990,775 of NZ_CP109566.1, read as the reverse complement.
TCCAGGCGAAGGAATCGGCCGTAATGCGGATAGCGGTTGCCCGCGTGTTCGGTCTCGAAGAAGAAGGGCTCGTTCACAGCGGGCTTCATCAGCACCGAACCGGGTGCGGCAAACCAGATATCGAAACCCTGGGTGAGTGCCGCGTATAGCAACGCCGGTGGTGCTGACATGACGCGCTCGACTTTGAGCTCGTGCGGACGAGCGGAGAGATCCGGAAAGCGAATCGGCTGGTCGGACATGACTGGACAATACCCGGACGACCCCGCCGAACCTGGAATTCGCTACTCGGAACGGGTAACCGCACCGATCCGCTCCCCGTCGCGCGCGCACGAGTTCCCGCTGCCACGAAGCGGTCCCGCTACCACGTGGTCTACCGGCGACGGCGAGGGCCGATATCCGCCATGCTCGAGCGAATCCATCGCGGGCGGCACCGGCGGGTACGTCGCGCGGCGGTCGTCCGGGTACGCGGCGCGGCCTATCCGGGCGGTGTACTTCGTGTACCCGCGACCGGCGGAATATGCGAGGAGGCGGACTAGTCTCACAGGGGTGAGAGCGCCAGGCATACCCAATCGTGGCTCGGTCCTGTGGGACTGTGGACTCGCCTTCGCCGTCGCGGTCGTGCAGGTACTGGGAGGACGCGCGGCGAATCTGGGCCAGGACGACGTGCAGTCGCTGGATCTGTTCGGCTACATCCTGCTGCTCGCGGGGCCGATCGCGCTGGTATTCCGCAGGCGTCAGCCGCTCGCGGTGCTGCTGATCGCGCTCGCGGCGGCCGGGATCTACCTCGCGCTCGACTACGGATACGGCCCGATCTTCATTTCGCTGGTCATCTCCTTCCTCACCGCGGCGATCATCGGATCACGATGGTGGACTTACCCGTTGGTGCCCGCGGGATACCTGTTGATGGTCTGGCCGGTACCGCATCTGATCGGTCGCCCGACCGACGCATGGCAGCAGTTCGGCATCATGGCCTGGCTCGGCGTCCTGGTGGCGGTGGCAGAGGGGATCCGTCAGCGTCGAGCGGTGCTGGAGGCCCGCGCGCAGCGCGTCGAAGCGGCGCGTCGCGACGAGGAGGCCCAATTGGAACGGCGGGCGAGCGAGGAACGTCTCGCCATCGCCCGCGAATTGCACGACGTTCTGGCGCACAGTCTTTCGCTCATCAACGTGCAGTCCTCGGTGGCGCTGGAACTGTTCGACAGGAAACCGCAGCAGGCCGCCACGGCGCTGGCCGCGATCAAGACGGCAAGCAAGGAAGCGCTCGCCGAGGTACACGTCCTGCTACAGACGATTCGCGCCGGTTCGGTCTCCGGGGCCGCCGCGGAAGAGCCCGAACCGGATCGGACCGAATCGCACGGCCGGACGACGCTGTATCGCAACCTCTTCGGCGTCCGGCGCGACGGCGACGACGGTGTCCGCAACGGCGCGCAGCGTGTCGTGACCGAACCGCAACCCGCACCCGCGCCACGCACCCCGACGCCGAGTATCGATGATCTCGACGGCCTGTTGCAGCGCACCCGCGCGGCCGGTGTGCACGTCGACACCCGGGTCATCGGCTCCCCGACGAAACTGCCGAGCGTGCTCGATGTGGCCGCGGCCCGCATCATCCAGGAATCACTCACCAACGTGGCCACGCACGCGCCCGGCGCGGGAGCGACGGTCACGGTGCGCTACACCGCCGAATCGGTGGATCTGACGATCGACAACACCAGACCCACCGCGCCGCAGGCGAAGTCGACGACCGGCGGCCGCAACGGCATCATCGGCATGCGCGAGCGGGCACACGCGCTCGGCGGCCAGCTCACGGCGGGCCCGCGACCCAGCGGCGGCTTCCGTGTCGCGGCCCGGCTGCCCGTGCGGGTCATGGCGGCGACCGAATCGAACGGTCGGAACGCTTCGCTCCCGGACGAGTCGACGCCGCGGGAGCCGTGATGGGCACCGGACGGCGGCCGCGGTGAGCATCCGGGTGCTCGTCGCCGACGACCAGGCGCTGGTGCGCGGCGGATTCGTCGCGCTGCTCGACGCCCAGGACGATATCGAGGTGGTCGGCGAGGCGGACAACGGCGAACAGGCCGTCCGGATGACACGCAGTCTCGCCCCCGACGTGGTGCTGATGGATATCCGGATGCCGATCCTCGACGGCCTGGCCGCGACGAAGCTGATCGCCGAGGACGCGCGGCTGTCCGGGGTGCGCGTGGTCGTGCTGACCACCTTCGAACTCGACGAATACGTTTTCGAGGCGATGCGCTGCGGAGCGACGGGTTTCCTGGTCAAACACACCGAACCCGCGGATCTGCTGCGCGCGGTGCGGGTGGTCGCCGAGGGCGAGGCGCTGCTGTCGCCCGGCGTCACCCGCCGCCTGATCGCCGAATTCTCGGCGCGTGCCAAGCCCCCGCCGGACACGATGCTGACCGAACTCACCGATCGCGAACGCGAAGTGATGGCGCTGGTCGCCGAGGGGCTGACCAATGCCGAGATCGGTGCGCGACTGTTCCTGAGCCCGGCCACCGCGCGCACGCACGTCAGCCGGATTCTCACCAAACTCGGCGCACGCGACCGCACCCAACTGGTGGTGCTCGCCTACGAGTCGGGACTCGTCCGCCCGGGCTGGCAATAGCGCGTCGGGCTCGGCTGTCACCGCGGCCTCGCGGCGATCGCTCGCACGTCAGCCGCGCGAATTCGCCCGATCTAGACCTGATCCTGCCCCGGCTGCGCCGCCGCGCGCTCCGCGTCGGAGAAGCCGCCGTCCCAGGCCGCCGCGGGCGCCGTACGGCGGCGCGCCGAATAGGCCGCACCCGCCCGGAACGCACCGGCCACACCTGCGGGAGCCGCGGTGTAGGTGATGGATCGGCGCGGGTCGAAGCCCATCTGCGAACCGATCCGCACCGCGTCCATATTCGCGCCGAGGAACAGGAAATCCCAGGAGTAGACCTCCTGCTGCTGGGTGATCAAGGCTCGCACCGCCTCGTGGGTCCATTCCCTGCTGGAATTCTCGTGACCGTCGGTGAGCACGACCACGATCACCGTGCCCGGCCGCTCGTTCTCCGGTCGGTCGGCCAGGCTTTCGCCGACCTCGGTGACCAGTTTCCCGACCGCGTCGTAGAGAGCCGTGCCCCCGCGTGGACGCAGATCCAGCGCGGGCACCCGCTCGATCGGCAGATCGGCGTAGACGCATTCGTATTCGGTGTCGAATTGCGCCAGCGTCACCCAGGTGCTTCCCGGCAACGCGCGCTGTTCTTCGATATAGGCGTCGAAACCGCCGTCGGTATCGGACTTGATCGATTGCATGGAACCGGAACGATCGAGCAGTACGGCCAGCAAAGTCAGTTCGGCATTCGTCATCTCACTGCCCCTGGTAGTGAATATCTCGAACGCTGTCCACGGTACGCCGCCGTACCTACCGAACGGTCGACAAGTAACGACGGTCGATGTGGATTCCGATCGGGTAGTAGAGCGTGGCGGGATGCGCGGTCGCGCGCTGTCTGCTCACGCTGATACCGTCGCGGCACTTTGACCGAAAGAACGACCGGGGGTCGAATATGGGCATGATCATGAGCTTCGCGGCGATCACCACCGAGGAGTTGGCGAGCGTGCTCACAGATGCCGACGCGGTGACCGAACTCGTCGCGACGGGACCGAGAGCCGGATACGCCCGGGTGGATCTCGACAAATCATGGGACGGGATCCGCTATCTCATGCGCACGGCCGGGCTCGGTGTCGATCTGCTCGAAGACGGTCGCACGATCGGTGACGAGGGCACCATGTCCGGGTGGAGTACAGCCGATGTGGAACGCGCGGCCGTAGCCATGCGGGATGTGCCGTTCTCCGACCTGCTCGACCGGTACGACCCGAAGCAGATGGAAGACGCGGACGTGTACCCGAATATCTGGGCCACCGAATGGGCGCTGGACTACCTGCTCGATAACTACCGCCGATTGCGGCATTTCTTCATCGACACCGCGGCCGAGGGGCAGGCGGCGCTGATGGTGTGGGGCTGAGCGAGCCCCGAGGCAGGAGAACACGAAAAAAGCCCACCCACGGCGTGAACCGTGGGTGGGCCTTTTCGTGGTCGACTACTCGCCCGAGGCGGCCTCGGTCGGGCCTTCGGTCGCGCCGGTCAGCACGACTTCGGGCTTGTCCTCGGCGGCGGGGGCCTTGGTCAGCTTCGCCTTGGGGGTGAAGGTGAACTTGGCGTCCTCGCCGGAACCTTCGCCGTCCCAGCCCTCGACGTCGACGAAGACGGTCTGTCCGGGGCCGATCTCGCCGAAGAGGATCTTCTCCGAGAGCTGATCCTCGATCTCGCGCTGGATGGTGCGACGCAGCGGCCGCGCACCGAGCACCGGATCGAATCCACGCTTGGCCAGCAGCGCCTTGCCCTGCGCCGACAGCTCCATCGACATGTCCTTGTTCTTCAACTGCTTGCCGACGCGCTCGATCATCAGATCGACCATCTGCACGATCTGATCGGTCGTGAGCTGGTGGAACACAATGACGTCATCGATGCGGTTGAGGAACTCGGGCCGGAAATGCTTCTTCAGCTCGTCGTTGACCTTGAGCTTCATCCGCTCGTAGTTCGAGCCCTCGTTGTTGGACTGGGTGAAGCCGAGACCGACGGCCTTCGAGATATCCGAGGTGCCGAGGTTCGAGGTGAAGATCAGCACCGTGTTCTTGAAGTCGACGGTGCGGCCCTGGCCGTCGGTGAGACGACCGTCCTCGAGGACCTGCAACAGGGTGTTGTAGATCTCCTGGTGGGCCTTCTCGATCTCGTCGAACAGCACGACCGAGAACGGCTTGCGCCGCACCTTCTCGGTGAGCTGGCCGCCCTCCTCGTAACCCACGTACCCGGGAGGGGCACCGAACAGGCGCGAGGCGGTGAAGCGGTCGTGGAACTCGCCCATGTCGATCTGGATGAGCGCGTCGTCGTCGCCGAACAGGAAGTTCGCCAGCGCCTTGGACAGCTCGGTCTTACCGACACCGGACGGACCGGCGAAGATGAACGAACCGGACGGACGCTTCGGATCCTTCAGGCCGGCGCGAGTGCGGCGGATCGCCTTGGAGACCGCCTTGACGGCATCCTCCTGGCCGATGATCCGCTTGTGCAGCTCGTCCTCCATGCGGAGCAGACGGGTGGTCTCCTCCTCGGTGAGCTTGAAGACGGGGATACCGGTCCAGTTGGCCAGCACCTCGGCGATCTGCTCGTCGTCGACCTCGGCCACGACGTCCAGGTCACCCGAACGCCACTGCTTCTCCCGCTCGGCGCGCTTGGCGACGAGCTGCTTCTCCTTGTCGCGCAGCCGCGCGGCCTTCTCGAAGTCCTGCGCGTCGATGGCGCTTTCCTTCTCCCGGCGCGCGTCGGCGATCTTGTCGTCGAATTCGCGCAGGTCCGGCGGAGCGGTCATGCGACGGATGCGCATGCGCGCGCCCGCCTCGTCGATCAGGTCGATCGCCTTGTCCGGGAGGAACCGGTCGTTGATGTAGCGGTCGGCCAGGGTGGCGGCGGCGACGAGGGCGCCATCGGTGATGGAGACCCGGTGGTGTGCCTCGTAGCGGTCACGCAGACCCTTGAGGATGTTGATGGTGTGCTCGACGGTCGGCTCGCCCACCTGGACCGGCTGGAAGCGGCGTTCCAGGGCGGCGTCCTTCTCGATGTACTTGCGGTACTCGTCGAGGGTGGTCGCGCCGATGGTCTGGAGTTCACCACGGGCCAGTTTCGGCTTCAGGATCGAGGCCGCGTCGATGGCGCCCTCGGCCGCGCCCGCACCGACGAGCGTGTGCAGCTCATCGATGAACAGGATGATGTCGCCGCGGGTGTTGATCTCCTTGAGCACCTTCTTCAGGCGTTCCTCGAAATCACCGCGGTAGCGGCTGCCCGCGACCAGGGAACCCAGGTCGAGGGTGTAGAGCTGCTTGTCCTTGAGGGTCTCGGGGACTTCGCCGTTGACGATGGCCTGCGCGAGGCCCTCGACGACGGCGGTCTTACCGACACCGGGCTCGCCGATCAGCACCGGGTTGTTCTTGGTGCGGCGGCTCAGCACCTGCATGACGCGCTCGATTTCCTTCGAGCGGCCGATGACCGGGTCGAGTTTGCCCTCGAGCGCGGCCTGGGTCAGGTTGCGACCGAACTGGTCGAGCACCAACGAGGTGGACGGCGTACCCGCCTCACTCCGCGTGCCGGATTCGACGGCTTCCTTGCCCTGGTACCCGGACAGCAGCTGGATGACCTGCTGACGGACCCGGTTGAGGTCGGCGCCCAGTTTGACGAGCACCTGGGCGGCGACGCCCTCGCCCTCGCGGATCAGCCCGAGCAGGATGTGCTCGGTGCCGATGTAGTTGTGACCGAGCTGCAGCGCTTCGCGCAGGCTCAGTTCCAGCACCTTCTTCGCCCGCGGGGTGAAGGGGATGTGACCGGACGGGGCCTGCTGACCCTGGCCGATGATCTCCTCCACCTGGCTGCGCACACCCTCCAACGAAATGCCGAGGGATTCCAGCGACTTCGCCGCGACGCCCTCGCCCTCGTGGATCAACCCAAGCAGGATGTGCTCGGTGCCGATGTAGTTGTGGTTGAGCATCCGGGCCTCTTCTTGGGCCAGGACAACGACACGCCTCGCGCGGTCGGTGAACCTCTCGAACATCGCTCCCTCACTCTCCTGCTCAAGCCTTCACTGGCGTCCGACGCTTCAGTGCTGTTGTCCAACCTGTGGTCGTCAGCCTGCCATGAAGCCCGGGGGTTGCGGTCCCCGCCTCCACTCTAGTTGGCAGGGGTTCGAGCCGCCGCCGGTCCACCCTATTGGGGGCCGATGACAGCACCGTCATTCACTCACAACGTGAGCGATGCGGGATTCGTTTCCGTGCAGGTTTTGCCTACAGCGAACAACGGACTCCCGACCCCGCATCGGCCGCTTCTCCGCATCATCCTTCATAACCGCGGTGCTCGCCACACCGTGGAATCGGTGTGGCGAACGACGAACGCGCCGGATCGGCCGTCCCGCGGGTCGCGAGACCCGCGTTCCGTCCCTCCAGGGTAATCACCCGAGGGCGCGTGCTCCTATGCCCTGCCTGCCCGCGTACGGGCCGGGGTGTCCGGTACCGGACATCGGACGCGGCCTCCGAGGTTTCGGTCGCACCCGGAGCGGCTGACGCGTTCGCGCGGCCGTGCTGCACACCGGCGACGAACAACGCGCCGCACAGCACCAGGAACGCGGCGGTGTGCAGCACAGCTCTGACGATATTCCAACGGACCCAGGCGGATTCGAAATCGGCGCGGACCGCGCCCGGGTCCGCGAGCGCGGCGACGTCGCCGGCCGAGGCGAGTTGATCGTTCAACGGCACATTGAGGGTGCCCGTGACAGCGAAGGCGACCACATTGAGCGCCAACGCGATCCCGATCCAGATCAATGTCGCGCGGTGATCGGCGCCGAGATGCAGTGCCGCCGCGGCGACACTGCATACGAGCGTGCCGACGAATCCGACGAGGAACCACGGATTGATGATCACCACGTTGATCTTCTGCATCACGTCGATGATCGTGCGATCGTCGCCACGGCCGAGCGCGGGCATCACCGACATGGCGTAGGCGTAGAAAACCCCCGCGATCAATCCCGTCGCGAGTGTGGCCGCCACCAGGACGGCGATTCGGAGCGCGAACATATTCTTTTCTCCTGCCTCGGAAAACCCCTCCCGATCACGGTCGGGCTCGATACATCCGAGTCAACCGTTTCCGGGCGGGCTCCTCCATGGCCGAGAATCTCGGCTACCTGTTCAATCGTCTACCGCCCCCGAGGGGGCGCCGATCACAGATCCCGGTCGGAGATGATGCCGCTCTGCATGGCGAGAAAGGCCAGCCGCACGCGTTTCTGATTCTGCGGCAAACTCTCCACACCGAACTTGGCGAACAGCGCGCGCAGATGTGTCTTGATGGCGTCGACGCTGAGGAACAATTCCTCGGCGATCGCCTGATTGGACGCGGGTGTCGCGAAACTGGCGCCGTTCTTGTACGGCCTGCACAGCGCGATCAGAACCGACCGCTGGGTTTCGGTCAGCGAGCGCATCGTGGGGATGGAGCCGCTGGCGGTGCGGGTGGCGTCCTCGGCCACACTGCCGAAATCGTGGAAGGACACCAGCGAGGTGCCGACCCGGATGCGATCACCGGCCATCAGCCGGTGTCTGCCGACCAGCCGCTCACCGTTGACGAACGTTCCGTTGCGGGACAGACCATCGTCGACGATGGTCCAGTGCGCGCCGATGTACTCGACCGCCGCGTGCAGGCGGGAGACCTCGGCATCCCAGCTCAGGGTCAGATCGGCCTGGGGGGAACGTCCGATGGTGATCCGCTGCCGGTCGGGGGTCAGCATGATCTCCTGCTGACGACCGGCGTCATCGGTGAATCGCAACAATGATCCGATGAATCCTGTCACTGCGCCGATACCTCGTCTCTCCATACCGCCAGTGACATCCTTCGCACGGCTTCCATGGTGCCGCGCCGGGGTGGTCCGAGCAAGATCGCGTGGGGTCGTCGGCCGAGCACCTCGATTACCCGACCCTCCCACTATGGCGCAACGATGTCGGAACCGCCTACCGCGACCGATACCGGTCATACCCGGGCCGTATCACAAACGAAGCTGCCACCCCGGCGTCGCACGATTTCGCCCGGGGCGGCAGCCCGAATTCGATTTCAGCTCTTCGCAGCCTTGTTGTAAGCGTCGGTGATGTCGGCGGAGATACGACCCCGCGCGGATACCTTGTGCCCATTCCGGCGAGCCCACTCACGAATTGCGGCACTTTGTTCCCGGTCGATCGAGACCCGGCTCTTCGGACTCGCCGCGGCACCGGCGGCGGCTTTGACGCGCCGACGACCACTGACCCGGCGCGCGCTGGAAACCCACTGCTCCAGCTCGTCACGAAGCTTCGAAGCATTGGCCGACGACAGGTCGATCTCGTACGAAACACCGTCGATCGCGAACTCGATGGTCTCGTCCGCGATGGACTCACCGTCGACATCGTCGATCAGGCTAACGGTGACCTTCTTTGCCATGAGATGAACGTCCTCTCGAAATCGTGCGACCCGCATACTAGGCCGATTACCCGAGGCAAGAATACCTCGAATTCTAAAAATTCCAAGACGAGACTTCGGCTATGCAATCCAGCGCTCAGCGAGTGACCGGACGCACAATTGGGAACAGTATCGTTTCTCGGATTCCCAAACCTGTCAGCGCCATCAACAACCGATCGATTCCCATACCCGTTCCGGTTGTCGGCGGCATGCCGTGCTCCATCGCGGCGAGGAAGTCTTCGTCCAACACCATAGCCTCGTCGTCACCGGCGGCGGCAAGCCGTGCCTGATCCACGAAGCGTTCGCGCTGGATCACCGGATCTACCAACTCCGAATAGCCCGTTGCCAACTCGAAGCCGCGAACATAGAGATCCCACTTCTCGGTAACTCCGGGCTTGCTCCGATGCTGTCTGGTGAGCGGAGAAGTCTCCACCGGGAAGTCACGAACGAAAGTCGGCGCATACAACTTGTCGCCGTACTGATGCTCCCAGAGTTCCTCGACGAGTTTGCCGTGCCCGTAGCCCTTACCCGCGGGAATTTCCAGGCCGACCCGATCGGCGAGCGCAAGCAATTCCGCGACCGACGTTTCCGGGGTGACCGCTACGCCCAGCGCATCGGACAGCGACGGGTACATCTCGACCGTCGCCCACTCGCCGCGCAGATCATATTCGGTGCCGTCGGCGAGCATGACCACCTGGGTGCCGAACGCTTCCTGCGCGACTTCCTGCACCAATTCCCGAGTCATCCTGGCCGAGTCGTCATAGGTGCCGTATGCCTCGTAAGTTTCGAGCATCGCGAACTCCGGCGAATGTGTGGAGTCGGCGCCTTCGTTGCGGAAGTTCCTGTTGATCTCGAAGACCTTCTCCAGGCCGCCGACCACGCACCGTTTCAGGAACAACTCGGGCGCGATTCGAAGGTAGAGGTCCAAATCGAGGGCATTGGAATGGGTGACGAAGGGTCGCGCCGCCGCACCGCCGTGCAGGGTTTGCAGCATCGGGGTCTCGACCTCGAGAAAACCGCGGCGATCCAGCGCGGCACGAAGCGCGCGCACCACACCGACCCTGGTCCGCGCCATTTCCCTGGCCTCGGGACGCACGATCAGATCGACATAGCGCTGCCGAACGCGCGATTCCTCGTTCATCTCCTTGTGGGCCACCGGCAGCGGCCGCAGCGCCTTGGCCGACATGGACCAGGAATCGGCCATGACGCTCAATTCACCGGTCCGCGACGCGATCACCTCGCCGTGGACGAATACGAAATCGCCCAGATCGACGTCGGACTTCCAGGCCGCGAGCGCGTCGGGGCCGACACCGCTCAGGCTGATCATCGCCTGCAACTTGGTGCCGTCGCCCTCCTGCAGCGTCGCGAAACAGAGCTTTCCGGTATTGCGCAGGAAAATCACGCGACCCGCGACGCCGACCTGTAATCCGGTGTTGGTATCGGCGGCCAGGTCCGGATAGGCGGCACGAATTTCGGCGAGAGTATGGGTCCGCGGCACCACGACGGGATAGGCCTCGGTGCCCGACTCGAGCAACCGTTCCCGCTTGTCCCGCCGAATGCGGATCTGCTCGGGAATGTCGTCGACGGCCGGTGCGGGACGGCCCGACTTGCCCCCGGCAGCCGACGCCTTCGTAGGCTCGGAAGAAGGGGGTTGGGGGGTGCTCACGACCGCCCGTCGCTGACGCTCGGCGGGGTCGCGAGCAATGCTGCTGCGCCTATGGATCGCTCGCTACGCTCACTCACAACCAACTACCCTAGCGGGCAGCGGAAATCGTTTTGCGAGCCGCCCGGGCAGTGCCGCGCGAATGCCCGTCCGATGCCGATTTCTCCTGGCCTCGGCGCACGGCTTTACCCGGCGGCGGACCCGGCGATAACCGGGGGCCGTCCGAAACCTATTGCGTCGCCGAAAAACTCGACGGGGGGTCGATCGCCGAATTACAGCGAAGCCAGCGAAGCCACCTCACGGGTGAAGTGTGACGCGCGGATTCCGATGGTCAGCAGTCCGGCCGCCTTCAAGGCCTGGTAGCCGCCGACCAGATCGGTCGCCCGGTGCAGGCCGAGTTCTTGCAGCGACGCCGCCGCCAGGCTGGAGGTATAACCCTCCGAGCACAGGATGATCCATTCCACGTCGTGATCGGTGGCCGTGGCCAACCGCGCGGAACTGGTCGGATCGAGCCGCCACTCCAGCACATTCCGTTCGATGACGAGCGCGCCCGGCAGGGTGCCCTCACGGCCACGCTGGGCCTGCGGCCGGATATCGACCAGGATCGCTCCCCTGGCGAGTGCCTCCGGCAATTCGAAGGCGTAGATCCGATTCAAACGGGCGCGCGCGTTGTCGAGCATCTGATCGATGGTCAGGCGGCTCATCACATATCACCTTCGGGCTGGTCGGTGAGAACGGTCGAGGTACGTCGCAGGGTGCCGTGACCGGTCACCTCGTAGTACGACATAGCGGTGAGCGGCGGCGAATACGCGTGCACACTCAGTGTGGGTTCGAGCGGGCCGACCGATTCCACGGCGGCGGGCGCGCGCATGACATCGTGCACCCAGCCGATAGGGAAAGAAGCCTGATCACCCGCGGCCAACGTGCGGCTGCGCAATTCGGTGCCATTCCAGCGGAATTCCGAGAGAGCGCCGCTGAGCACGGTGAGCGCGCCGAGCGAACCCGCGTGGTCGTGCAATTCGGTGGATTTTCCCGGCGTCCAACTGATCAGCCAGACATCGACCTCGTCGTCGGAGAGCAACCGGGTGGCCCAGCGCTCCTCGGACGGCCAGATGCCATGGTCGGGCAGCAGATGGTCGTAACGTCCCGCGAGGACGTCTTCGGCGCCCTCGTCGGTCAGGCGCAACAGATCCGCGGGACGCAATCGCGTCGGCAACGCGGAGGCCACGGCTCGATCGATCGGCGGAACGGCCGAATGGCGATCACGTCCGGAAGTAAGGGAAAGGACGGAAGAACGCATGAGCGAATCTCCAGGATTTGTGCGACGGTCGAGGGACGTAGTCAGCCTCGAACTGTCGAGGCCAAATCAGCCTCGACAACACTCCGTATTCAGATCCTGGGTGCTCACGCCGTAATACACAGGGGCGAGCATAGCAGCGGATCCGCGATGAGCAACACCCGCTCGACAGTGATCTACGCCCCACCCGTTCATTTTCGGCGCAGCTGATTGCGCTCGTAGACCAGGCGCAGGCCGATCAGGGTGAGATGCGGTTCGTGATGGTCGATGGTCTCGGACTCGGGGACGATCAGCGGCGCGCTGAACCCCGTCGCCACCACCGCGACATCGTCGCCCGCGAAGGCGTCGAACTCGTCGCGTATGCGATCGATGAGTCCGTCCACCATGCCCGCGAATCCGAAGACCGCCCCGGATTGAATGGCCTCGACGGTGTTCTTACCGACCACCGAACGCGGTCTCGCCAATTCCACCCGGCGCAGCGCGGCCCTTTCGATCAGGGCTTCGCTGGAGATCTCCACACCCGGCGCGAGCACGCCGCCGAGAAATTCTCCCTTGGCCGAGACCAGATCGACCGTGGTCGCCGTGCCGAAATCCACGACGATCGCCGCTTTTTCGAAACGATGATGCGCGGCAAGGGTGTTCACGATCCGATCGGCGCCGATCTCCTTCGGATTGTCGACCAGCAGCGGAATTCCGGTGCGCACACCGGGTTCGACTACCACGTGCGGAACGTGATGCCAGTAGCGGTCCAGCATCGTGCGCAATTCCCGCAGCACCGGCGGCACGGTCGACAGCGCGGCGACGCCGACGACCTGTTCCAGATGTTCGCCGACCAGTCCACGCACCTGCATGGCGAATTCGTCGGCGGTCAGCAGCGGATTCGTGTGCATCCGCCAGTGCCGCGCCAATTTCGCGTGCGAACCGCTTCCGGAGAACAACCCCAGTTCGATACTCGTATTGCGGACATCGATGGTCAGCAGCATTGCTCAACCGATCCCGTAGGTCGCGGTGCTCGTCAGGCGAAGGCCAGGGGCGCGGGACGATCGGCCGCGTTCAGCGAACGCGGCGAGGTCAGGCCCGAACCCTGCGGCGCGTGCGCCGGATCCGAACCGAGGTCGGTCGGGCGGTTGCGGTCGTCGACGAAGACGACCTTGGGGGCGTAACCCGCGATCTCCCGCTCGTTCATCATGCCGTAGGCGATGAGGATGACCAGATCGCCCGGATGCACCAGATGTGCTGCGGCGCCGTTGATTCCGATGACGCCGGACCCGCGCTCGCCCGCGATGACATAGGTCTCGAGGCGGGCGCCGTTGTCGATGTCGACGATGCAGACCTGCTCGCCCTCCAGCAGATCGGCGGCATCGAGCAGATCCTGGTCGACGGTCACCGAACCGACATAGTGCAGATCGGCGTGGGTCACGGTGGCCCGGTGGATCTTGGATTTCATCATGGTGCGCAACATCTGTGTCGCCTTTCCTACTGAGCTGCCCGAGCGGGCGTGGAATCGGCCCCGGGCTGCCGGGGCTCGGAGGTCGGGGAAGCGGACACGGTCGGATGGCCGTCGATCGTGACACCGAGCGGGACGGCCGCGTTGTCGATCAGCCGGGTGGCGCCGACCCTGGCCGCGACGAGGAGCCTGGCATTGCCCCCGGCGAGGACAGCCTCGACCGGTTCGAGAGTCGATGAACGCAGTTCCAGGTAGTCGAGTTCGATACCCGGCGCCTCATCGAGCACCGCGCGCGCGGCGGCGAGCGCGCCGTCGGCGCCGAGACCGCCCGCGTGTCTGCCCGCGGCCAGCGCCGCCGACAGGGCGAGCGCCGATTCACGTTGCGCGGCATCGAGATACCGGTTGCGCGAGGACATGGCAAGGCCGTCGGTCTCGCGCACGGTCGGCAGCGGGACGATCTTCACGTCGAAATTCAGATCGCGGACCATCTGCCGGATCAAGGTCAGCTGCTGATAGTCCTTCTCACCGAAGAACGCCTCGGACGGGCGCGCGATCTGTAGCAGTTTGGCGACCACGGTGAGCATGCCCGCGAAATGCGTCGGCCTGCTCGCGCCCTCCAGCTCCGCGCCGAGCGGGCCGGGATGCACGGTGGTGCGCGGGCCGTCGGGGTACATATCGGCGACGCTGGGCGCGAAGACCAGATCGACGCCCTCGGACCGCAGCAGTTCGACATCGGCGTCGAGGGTGCGCGGGTATTTGTCGAGATCCTCGTTCGCGCCGAATTGCAGCGGATTGACGAAGATCGAGACGATCACCACCTGATTGGTGCGCTTGGCGCGGCGCACGATCTCCAGGTGACCTTCGTGCAGCGCGCCCATCGTCGGCACCAGGCCGATGGTGCGCCCGACACCGCGCAGCGCCTTGGCGATCGCGCCGAGCGCGGCCGGATCGTGGTGCACGGCCAGCTCACCCGGCCGGTACGAGGGTCGATTCGTCATCGGGTCCGTCCTTCCAGGAGCTCGATCAGGGCGGGATCGGTCCCGGCCCATTGGGCGGTGCGCAACGAGAGCGCGCGATAACTCGCGGCCACCTGCGGGTCCACGGCGTCGAGCGCTTCCAGGTGGGCCGCGACGGCCGCGGTGTCACCTCGGGCGACCGGTCCGGTCAGAGCGGCGCGACCGCGACGCAGGGCATTGTCGAGCGCGGCCGAGGCCAGCGGTGCGAGCAGCCGCTCGGCCAGGCCGTTGGGCTGATCGTTGACCAGTTGCTGACCGAGCAGCCCCTGACCCGACAGCGCCTCGCGCAGCGCGGCGACCGCGTCGACGATCACCGTCACCAGGTGGTTACTGCCGTGCGCGAGCGCGGCGTGGTACAGCTGGCGGTTCTCCTCCCGCACCCGCACCGGCTCGCCGCCCATCTCGATGACCAGCGATTGCGCGATGGCGTAGCCGATATCGTCGGCCGCGGTGACGCCGAAACAGGCATTGCCCAGGCGGGCGACATCCTCGTCGTGCCCGGTGAAGGTCATGGCCGGGTGGATCGCCAGCGGCAGCGCGCCCATCGCCGCGAGCGGACCGAGCACCGCCACGCCGTTGGCGCCGGAGGTGTGCGCCACGATCGTGCCCGCGCGCACCGCGCCGGAACTCGCCAGACCGCGTACCAGGCCGGCCAGTTCGGCGTCGGGCACCGCGAGCAGCAGCAGTTCGCTGCGCTCGGCCACCTTCTCGACCGGCAGGATCTCCGAATCGGGCAACCTGGTCCGCGCCCGGTGTACCGAGGCGTCGGAAATCGCCGAAACACCGAACACCACGTGTCCGGCACGTTCCAGCGCCGCGCCGAGGGCCGAACCCACGCGTCCCGCCGAGACGATTCCCACCGTCAGCCGTGCGGGCGCTGGGTCGAAATCCTTCGATCCCTTACCTGAACTCTCGGGCGCGTTGTCGGAAGTCACGCTTCTCGAGGTCAACATTGTCCTCTCGATGTCGTTCCAGTCCCGCGGGGCGGGTACCAGACGTTACGAGTTGAGGATATCGGCCGGGGATTTGCCGACGCCATGCCCCCCGGCGTGATGTGCGCTACCCGCGACCGTTGCCGTTCTCCTCGGACTGGAGGTTGGCCATGATCTCGGCGACCGAGAGCCGTCGAGAGGGGCTGCCCGAACCCGAATCCTCATCGACCCTGCGGCGTCGGCGCGCGGTGCCGACCTGACGTACCGGGGCGGCCGGTGTCGTCGGGCGCGGTGCGGCGTGAGTGGGTTCGGGACGCTGTTGCGCGGCGCGGCGCTCTTCGGCCCGCTTGTCCTCGGCTCGCTGCTCCTCGGCCCTGCGCTGCTCGGCGTGTTCGTTCTCGACCCGCTGCTCCTCGACCCGCTGCTCCTCGGCGCGGCGGTTCGCTTCGTCGGAGCCCCTCGCCTCGGTGAACGCGTCGGACCAGACCGACGAATCACTCGTGCGTCCACCGTTCGCCGCGGCCGATTCGTCGTAGTCATCGGAATAGTCGTAACCGTCGGCGAAGTCGTATCCGCCGGTATTGCCGGACTGTTCGCGACGGCCGTCATCGACGGCATCGCCGTATTCGTTGCTGTCGCCGCATTCATTGCCATCGCCGTACCCGCTGCCGGAGATGCCCGCATCACCGTCGCGGTAGGAGTTCCCGTAGCCGTCGGTGGTGGCGAACCTGTCCGCGGCGCGGTAATCGGCGGCGGCGAGATCGGAATCCGCGTATCGGTAACCGTCGT
The DNA here is from genome assembly GCF_045040005.1 of Nocardia sp. NBC_01377. Lineage (NCBI taxonomy): Bacteria > Bacillati > Actinomycetota > Actinomycetes > Mycobacteriales > Nocardiaceae > Nocardia > Nocardia sp. NBC_01377. The sequence continues at coordinate 7,974,585 of NZ_CP109566.1, read as the reverse complement.
CGAATTCGCCGGAGGGGTAACCGTCGGAATCCGCGCCCGAATCCCCGGCACTGCCCGGTCGGATGCCACCCGCGTGCTCTGCCGGAACGACCGCGGTCTCGGCGGTGACCGGCTCGTCGAACGGGCTCGCGAAGAGGGGCGGTTCGGGATGGTGCGGTTCGAAGACGGGGGTGATGGTGCTGCGGGGCGGATGCGGCAGATGTGGACCCCAGCCATCGGCATTCGCGGAGCTATTGTTCGCCGGGCGTTCGGCGCCGCGCTCGAGTTCCTGGATCCGGGTAGCGTCGGCGCGCAGGGCGGGCCGGTCGGCGAGTAGCTCACCGTCGAAGAGGCGCTGCAAATTCTGCCGGAGGATGGACAGTTCCATGCGCAGCGCCGCCATTTCGGAGGCGTCGGCGCCGACCTCTTCACGCACCCGGGACTCGACTCCGAGTTCGTATTCGCGCCGTGCTGTGATCTCGCGTTCCAGCTGCAGTTCGTAGACGGTTTGCAGATCGCGCGCCTTGGCCTTGTCGACCGCGGATTCCTTGCGGAATTTCGTCGCGGCCAACGCACCGATCGCGGCCGCCCACAGCGCGGCAACCAGTCCGATCCGCACGAATTGGAGGCTATTGCTGAAGACCAGGAAAACGCTGGCAACCAGCCCGAGAAGGATCAACGTACCGATGAACAATTTTCCCGCTTCGTCCCGTCGCCGACGGGAAGTGCTGCTACGGGAGGGTGAAACCATGAACGCCAGGGTAGCCCGGATGCGACCGCCCGCCCACAAATTCATTCTGTGATTCCACCCGGAACGATTGCTAAGTGGTAGCCGTATCATCGGTCGGGTCTTCCGGTGCCCGACAGCAATACTCGAGCCACAACGCGGCGCCGACCAGGGCGGCTCCCGCCAGCAGGCCGACGATCGCGCCGGGAGAATCGGCGGTGGCCGCGCGTAGCGTTCCGCGCTGCGGGAACACCCAGAACAGGAAGCCGAGCCAGATCCCCGAGGCGATCGCGCCCACGTGTGCCGATGCCTTCGCCAGCGCCACCGCCCGAGCGACGGTGATCGGATGCAACTGATGCCTGCCGTCACCGATCTCACGATCGTTGACCCTGGCCCGGATGACGAAGGCCAGCGCCACCTCGATCGCGGCCACCGGATACAGCGAGGCGCCCGCCAGCACCGAGATCGGCGGAAAACTGCTGTAGGCGACCCTGGTCGCGATCCATGCCGCGATCGTGGCGACGAGGAAATCCGCCACCAGATCCAGCACGCGGGTCGGTGAGAGTTTCACGAGGCGCCCCTCGGCTCGCCCGACAACGACAACTCGGTCCGCAGCACCCCGTCGCGCTCCTCGTCCGCCAATTCGGCCAGCAGCTCACGCACCGTACGGATCGCACCGTCGACGGGCAATGTCGCGTCCGGTTCGACCTCCAGCCACGGCACCAGCACGAAAGCCCGATGACGCGCCTGCGGATGCGGCAGCGTCAGCACCGGATCGTCGCTGAGGATCGGCTCGGTCCCGGTACCGCACCAGACCACGTCCACATCCAGGGTGCGCGCACCCCAGCGGATGACGCGCACCCGCTCGGCCGCCTGTTCCATCCGCTGCCCCTCGGCCAGCCAATCCCGACAGTCGAGATCCGGATCATCCACCAGCACAACGGCATTCAGATAGTCGTCCTGATCGACACCGCCCCACGGCGGCGTCGAGTACACCGAGGACACCGCCACGACCCGACCGCCGAAACCGTCGACGACACCGCGCAGGTAGCCGAGCCGATCACCCATGTTGGAACCGATCGACAGAACCGCCCGGCTCACGAACGCGCCTCGCGGGCACCGGTCCCGATCATCCGGTCACCGCCCTGGTCCGCGAGGTGACCACCCGGACATCGGCGAAGGTGTGCGGAATCGGCGCTGAGGGTTTGTGCACGACCACCTCGACGGCGCGGATCCGCGGATCGGTCATCACGTCGTCGGCGACCTCGGAGACCACCGTCTCGATCAGATCGCGCGGGGTGCCAGACACGATCCGCACCGCCCGATCCGCGAGCGCGCCGTAGTCCACGGTGGCGGCGAGGTCGTCGGAAGCGGCGGCCGCGGCGAAATCCACCCAGACGGTGAGATCGATGATGAACTCCTGGCCGTCGCGTTTCTCGTGCTCGAAGACGCCGTGGTGGCCGAACACGCGCAATCCGCGTAGTTCGATCCGGTCCGCACCGGAACCGAGGCCGCGCTCACGGCCGGAATCGATGGACGTTTCGGTCATCCGGTCGCTCCCCGTGACGATGCGCCCGCCGACGCGGCGGCGTGCGGTTGATCGGCGGCGGCCCGCCAGGCATCGGTCACCGCGAGCGCGTCCAGCGAGGCGCGGACATCGTGCACCCGGACACCCCACGCGCCGTGCAGCGCGGCCAGCGCCGAGATGGTCGCGGTCGCCGTCTCCCTGCCGTCGGGCGGGCGCGGGCCCGACTCGCCGGCCAGCAGCGCGCCGAGAAAACGTTTGCGTGACGCGCCGATCAGCACGGGGAGCCCGTCGGCCACCAACCGCGGCAGCGCGCCGAGCAGGGCCCAGTTGTGTTCGGCGTTCTTGGCGAAACCGAGGCCGGGATCGAGCAGCAGTCTGTGCGGGTCGACGCCCGCGGCGACAGCCATGTCCACCTGGGCGTTCAGTTCCGCGCGCACCTCGACGACGACATCGTCGTAGTGGTCGGCGGGACCGGTATGGCGGTAATCGGCCGCAGCCCGCCAGTGCATGAGGATCCAGGGGATATCCGCCGCGGCGACGACGTGCACCATCGCCGGGTCGGCGCGGCCGCCCGACACGTCGTTCACGATCGAGACCCCCGCCACGATGGCGGCCTCGGCCACGTCGGCGCGCATGGTGTCGACACTGGTCGGCACACCCGCTTCGACCAGCGCGCGGATCACCGGGGTCACCCGCGCGGCTTCGGTACCCGGATCGATCCGGATCGCGCCGGGGCGTGTTGACTCACCGCCGACGTCGATGATGTCGGCGCCGAGTTCGTACAGCGCGATGCCGTGCGCGACGGCGCGATCGGTGTCGAGATATCGGCCACCGTCGGAGAACGAGTCACTGGTGACGTTCACCACGCCCATCACCACGCAACCGCGACCGGAACGCGGGGTGAGGATTCCGACTCGCGTCACCGGCTCACCGCCGCTGTGACCCTCGCGCTCCCGGATTCCGCCACCGCCGCTGCCTCACTTCCGAAGAATGAGGTCGAGTGCCTCCGAACGCGAGGAGGCGCTGGTCTGCAACAGTCCGCGCACCGCCGAGGTGGTCGTGCTCGCACCCGGCTTGCGGATACCGCGCATCGCCATGCACAGGTGTTCCGCCTCGACGACCACGATCGCGCCGCGCGGATCCAGCTTCCGCATGACCGCGTCGGCGATCTGGCTGGTCAGCCGTTCCTGGACCTGAGGGCGCTTGGCGTAGAGATCGACCAGCCTGGCGAGTTTGGACAACCCGGTGACCCGACCGTGTGCGCCGGGGATGTAGCCGACGTGCGCGACACCGTGGAAGGACACCAGGTGGTGTTCGCAGGTCGAGTACAGCGGAATGTCGCGGACCAGCACCAATTCCTGGTGCCCCTCGTCGAACGTGGTGTTCAGCACCGCGTCCGGCTCGGTGTACAGACCGGCGAAGACTTCCCGGTAGGCGCGGGCGACACGGGCGGGAGTGTCGAGCAGCCCCGGTCGATCGGGATCCTCGCCGACCGCGATCAGCAATTCTCGAACGGCCGCCTCGGCGCGCGGTTGGTCGAACGGACGCCCGCTCTCCACCGCGATGAGTTCCGGCCTGGCCTGATCCGCGTCGGACCCGCCGCGTTCGGCCCCCTCGGAGCCGTTGCGCGTCTGATCGACGACGTCATGCTTGGGCGACAATCGAGGACACCTCCAAAATCCCGGGTGCAGCAATCACTAGGCACCCCGATGGTCGAGCGTAATCGGCCGCTTCCGGTGGCCTCACAGGGCCACCGGAAAATCAGTGCCGACCGTTCGGTCCTTCCCAGTCCCGATTCTCGCCATCGTTCTGCTGAGCGGGTTCGTCGTAGCCACCGCGGTCGTATCCGCGATCCGCACCGGGCTGCCCCTGCTGCGGATTGGCCCACGGCTGGTAGCCGCCGTGCTGATCGCCCTGGCCGGACCGTCCGCCGCCGTACCCCTGCTGTCCCGACTGCTGCGGTTCGTCGCGCGGCGGCCAGCCCGGAGCCGACCAGCCCGCGGGAGCGCCGTAATCCGGACGCGAACCGTGCGTCGGACCGCCCTGGCGGGGCAGCGCGTGGGTCGGGGCCTGCGGCAAGGGGTAACCACCGGTCGGATAGCCGCCCGAGGATCCCGGATGGCCGTACTGCGGCTGGGCCTGGTAGCCCTCCTGCGGGTAGCCGTTGGCGGGCGCGGGCTCGCGTTGCGCGGTCGCGGCGGCGGGCAGCGGAACCACCGGCTCCGGCGGCCACGGCTCGCCGCGCTCGGCGGCCAGTTCACCCGGCGTCTTGACCGGCGGCTTGTCCGAGGGCACCCGATCGCCGAAATCGTTGAACGCGGTGATGCGCGGACGTTTCTGCACCGCGGTGAGCAACGGCTCCAGTTCCTTGCGGTGCAGCGTCTCCTTCTCGAGCAGCGCCGTCGCGAGAACGTCGAGCACGTCGCGGTACTCGTTGAGAATCGACCACGCCTCGGTGTGCGCGGCCTCGATCAGGTTGCGCACCTCCTCGTCGATGGCGCCCGCGACCTCGTGCGAGTAGTCCGAACTCACGCCCATCGAGCGGCCGAGGAACGGATCGCCCTGTTCCTGGCCGTAGCGCACCGCGCCCAGACGCGAACTCATGCCGTATTCGGTGACCATGGCGCGCGCGATCTTGGTGGCCTGGTCGATATCGGAGGACGCGCCGGTGGTCGGCTCGTGGAACACAAGTTCCTCGGCCGCGCGGCCACCCATCGCCATCACCAGGCGGGCGATCATCTCCGAGCGGGTCATCAGGCCCTTGTCGTCCTCGGGCACCGTCATGGCGTGACCGCCGGTGCGACCGCGGGCGAGGATGGTGACCTTGTAGACCGGTTCGATATCGGGCATCGCCCACGCGGCCAGGGTGTGACCACCCTCGTGGTAGGCGGTGATCTTCTTCTCGTGCTCGCTGATGATGCGACTCTTGCGGCGGGGGCCGCCGATGACGCGGTCGACCGATTCCTCCAGCGAGTCGCCGGTGATCACGGCGCCGTTCTCGCGGGCGGTGAGCAGCGCGGCCTCATTGATGACATTGGCGAGATCCGCGCCGGACATGCCGACGGTGCGCTTGGCGAGACCGTCGAGGTCGGCGTCGGGGGCGATCGGCTTGCCCTGCGAATGCACGCGCAGGATGGCGCGACGGCCCGCGAGATCCGGATTGCCGACCGGGATCTGACGGTCGAAACGACCGGGACGCAGCAACGCGGGATCGAGGATGTCGGGGCGGTTGGTCGCGGCGATCAGGATGATGCCGGTGCGGTCGCCGAAGCCGTCCATCTCGACGAGCAACTGGTTCAGCGTCTGCTCGCGCTCGTCGTGACCGCCGCCGAGGCCCGCGCCACGTTGACGGCCGACCGCGTCGATCTCGTCGACGAAGATGATGCACGGGCTGTTCTGCTTGGCCTGTTCGAACAGGTCGCGCACACGGGAGGCGCCGACACCGACGAACATCTCGACGAAATCCGAACCGGAGATCGTGAAGAACGGCACACCCGCCTCGCCCGCGACAGCGCGCGCGAGCAGCGTCTTACCCGTTCCCGGCGGACCGTAGAGCAGCACGCCCTTGGGGATCTTCGCGCCGAGCGCCTGGTAGCGCACCGGATTCTGGAGGAAGTCCTTGATCTCGTACAGCTCTTCGACGGCCTCGTCCGCGCCCGCCACATCGGAGAACGTGGTCTTGGGCATGTCCTTGGACAGCTGTTTGGCCTTCGATTTACCGAAGCCCATCATGCCGCCGCGGCCACCGCCCTGCATACGAGCCATGACGAAGAGGAAAAGGCCGAGCAGGATGACCGTCGGCAGGACGAACAACAGGATCTGGGTGAGCAGACTCTCCTGTTTGACCACCGTGTCGTACGGTGCGCCGGATTTCTGGACCGCGTCGAATATCTGCGCCGAGGTCTCACTGCCGCCGGGGAACTTGGCGATGATCTTGCTCTCGCCCTCGGTGGCGTCGTTGCCGTTGTTCAGCTCGATCCGCAACTGCTGTTCGCGGTCATCGATCTGGACGTTCTTGACGTTGCCCTTGTTCTCGAGCTGGCTCAGGGCCACCGACGTATCGACGCTCTTCCAGCCGCGCGTGTCGTTACCGAAATAGCTGAACGCATAAACAACGAGCAGGATGCCCGCGATTATGGCCAGAGTGCGAAACACTGTCTTGCGGTTCATAGAGCGTCGGCCGGGTGGCCAGTCCTTTCCGGTGTCTCCGGTCTGCCTAGCGGAACGTCGGGCGGCGTCTGTGTCGCAACCCGCCGTGGCGGTGTCGGATCACACCCTCGCCCACCCGCGTGCGGGACGGATTCGGATGCGGACAAGCCACGTTACCGCGTACGGTCTACTCGATACATCGCGCAGTTCGGCAGTTGGTGCAGTTCGACAGGTAAACGGCCGGGGAACGAAGGTGGTTCCCGAGATCCCCGCTCCGGTTTACCCCGAGTGGTCACAATCATGGCATGTTCGGCCTATCGTGAGCGACGACACAACATCGCGGAGTGGTCGAGCGGCCTCGAAGGAGGTGGGCGAAGCGACAGATTTTCGCCGCGCAGGTCGCCCGCATACGCCACACCAGACAAGAGCGCAGGGGGTATGGACATAGTCGAGCTACGGACACCCACAGCGATAGTGCGCCACGGTCACGGACGATTGATCGTCCTACGGCCGGGGAGCGAAGGCGAGCGCGTACTCGACGTACCGGTCACCGACCTACTCAAGGTCAGGCTGAACCGTCGCGCCGACGACGCCGTCGTCATCGAGATCTTTCTGCGTTACCCCACCCCGGTGCTGACCGGCGTGCCCGCCGACCGCACCCCGCTTCCCGTGCTCATCGCCGAGCACGACGTCCCCGCCGCGACGGGGATCGTCGACCGGATCAACGATCAGGTGCTGGCGAGCCAGCGCATCGACGTCGCCGCGCCCGATCTGCATCCGCCCGCTCCCAGCTGGGCCAAGAGTGGCCCCACCCGCGCCGATGTCGAGCGCGCGGTGCGCAGGATGACCCCGAGGCGCGAGGTGAAATCCGCCGTCGCGGCCCTGCACCGTTACGTCACCCCCGACGAATACGTGCTGGAGACCGCGATCGCCGTCGGCCATCCGCCCGCGGGAACCGGTCAGGGGTTGCTCGCCGCGACCACCGAACGGCTGTTGTTCGTCTCGATCGGTCCCGGTGAGCGCTACGCGCACGAACTGCCGATTCCGGCCGTGCTGTGGGCTCGCACCACCGACGGCGTCCCGTCCGCGCCCGGCGAGATCGGCGCGCGTGGGGAAGCCGGTATCGATGTGCACGACGGCAATGTCACGCTCCACTTCACCGGCACCGAACGCGCCGATACCGAGCGGGTCACCTGCGCGGTGAATTTCGCGATCCGTCGCGATTCCGCCGACGGCGCCGCTGGGCCGGCCGATCCCGGTGTGGCACAGCTGTATTCGGAATGGGAACTGCTGGTGGAACGGCATTCCCTCGGCATGGTGGACGACACGCAGTTCCAGCGATACGGCAGGGGCATCCTGCGGTCGTTGCCCGACGGCGGATAGCGCGACGCCGCCGGGCCGAGCGCTACCCGGCGTTGAGCGTGATCCGCCGCCACGGACTCGTCGGGCGCAACCACAGGCGCAGTAGTTCCATGCGCCGGTCGACGCCGCCGTTCTTGAGTTCGGCGAGATCCTCGCAGGCCTGCCAGTAGGTCCACCCGGCGAGATAGGCGTCGCCGAATTGACGCCAATTGCGGTATTTGCGCTGCGCCAACGGAAGCGCGCGCATCAAATAATCCCAGGCCACATCGGCTTCCAGGTAACCCGCGGTGAACGCCATCCTCGCCACCGCGACCACCCTGGCCAGATCCCAGGCGTGGATATCGCTGGGCAACGGGCGGGCCAGATGATCGGTGAAACCGATTTTGATCGCCTGCGACCAGATGTCGTAATCGCGGACCAGCGCCTCCGGATTGTCCATTCCACGAAACGAACCGACCTGACGCAGAAATGCGCGGTGCCGGTCGGCGCGTTCCCCGAAGCGATCGCGCTCGCTGGCGTTGATGGACGCCATCACCAGCGGGTGCACCAGCGCGTAGAGCGGTGCGTGCATCCCGGCGAGCAACTGTTCCATGGAGGCCTGCGCCTCGGTGCTGTCGGTGATGCCCCACGCGCCGGTCAACGTGTCGATCGCGAGTTCACGGCGGTCTCCGAGCGGGTGCTCGCGTTCCGGACCGAGGAGTAGCGCGTCGTGGAAGGCGTCCCAGCGGGCCGAATAGAAACCGCCGAGCGCCAGCGCGCGCAGTTCGTCATCGGATACCGCGGACCCGGACCAATGATCTTCTTCCCGCTTGTCCAGTTCGTCGTAGGGGAATGTGGTCAACGGGGGTACACCGCGGGAAGGCATATTCCGATTCTTCCCCATGTAACTCCGTCGGTCCCGTACTTATCGTCAACACGTGGGTCTTCCGGGAGATTCTTCCGGGAGATTTCGGCCTCCTCGCAAACTTGTTCTGCCGTGATACGTAGATGGGGGCTAATGTGCACCCATGCCCGACAACATCACCCTTCTGCGTGGCCTCGAGCCTGCCGCAACCGAGCAGGAAATCTACGCTGCCGCACTGCAGTACGTGCGAACGGTCGGTGGAGTCTCCGGCCTGAGCACCGCCACCAAGGCCGCCGTCGACAAAGCAGTCACCGCGATCGCATCCGCTACCACACAGCTATTGGCAGACCTGTCGAGCGCACCCGCTCCGTCGGCCGCGCAGTCGACGCTACGCGACTAGCGCTGACACCTGGACGGCGTGCTCACGGCAGCGCGTCGACCCCGTAGGCGGCGACGCAGGCCATGGCGATCTCCAAGGCCAGGCCGCGCTGTTCGATCGAATGACCGAGCAGTTCCTCGATCCGCTGGATCCGATAGCGCACGGTGTTCTTGTGCACGCCGAGCAGTCTCGCCGCGCTCTCGGGACTGCGCCTGCTCAGCAGGTAGGCGTGCAACGTCTCGCGCAACCGCGCGGCATTGACGTCACGGCCCGCGAGCGCGCGCAGTTCCCTGGCGACGAGCCCGTGCATGGCAGCCTCGTCCGCGCCCGCGAGGTAGGCGACCTCGACAGCTCGGTAGGCGGTCACCCTGGCCGCCGCGGCTCCTCGTTCGGCGACCTGACGCGCGGCCACCGCCTCCCGATGACTTTCCCTGAAGCCGCTCAGCTGTCCGGTCGGCACCCCGAACGCCACCCGCACGGGCGCGAGCGGCAGGCCGGACAGCGCGAGTTCGAGCGCGCCGGGGGCGGACAGTTCCTCCGCCCGCGCCGTGTCGAGTCCGGCCCACGCCCACATACCGCTGGCCCCCGAGGGCAGTGTGAGTACGCGGTTGCTGCCGAGCGCACCGGCCAGTTCGGTGGCGACCCGGTCGAGCAGGCCGACCATCTCGCCGTCGCCGCCGAGTTCGGCGGCCGGTTCGTCGGCCCAGAGCACGAAGGCCACATGCTGTTGCGAGAGCCGGTAACCCAACCGCACCGACGCGAGTTCGGTGTCGATCTCGTCGCCCGCCAGTAGTGCGCGCACCGTCTCGGTCCTGCGGTTGAGCGCGGCGCGCAGGACCTGTTCACGCTCTTCCATATAGGTGTCGGTGAGCTGTTCCACCGACATGCTTATCCATTTCGTCGATCTGTCGAACAGGCGCAGCATCACCGCGCGTTCCAGTTCGCGCGGCACCTTGTGCTGGTCGATGACGTCGTTCATGTACTCCAGGACCGCGTCCATGCCGGAGTGGTAGGTCCGCAGCAGCACCCGCAGTTCGAATCCGCGCCTGGCGATGGTGCGCGCGAGCGCGTGCGCCTCCTCGGGAATGACGAATTCGAGGCCGTCGGTGGTGAGACCGCTCAGCATGGTCCGCGCGTGCGAGCGGGTACTCGCGGCCAGGTCACGACGCATATCGCGGTCGGCGAGTTCGGGCACCTTCGCGACGATCGCGGTATCGAGCCGCTCGACCACCTGGTCGAGGGTTTCGGTGCGCATCGTCTCGAAGACGTACTCGGCCAGCCACTCGCGGACCACTTCGCTGTCGGGCCCGACGCGTTCGGGTGCCACGGCCATCGCCCGCCTCCCTCGTTCATCGCGGTCCACCGCGGAAATTTGGTTCCAGAGTACAAATTCGCGGGACATACTTGACCGCACGGGCCAAGAAAGTCCTCTGGAATTGTGTCACGATCATAGGCAGTGAGCTGATTCACAGTGATCGGTTCCGCGCGGTTCAGCACAACGTCAGTGGGAGAACAGCAGTGACCGATACCGAGCGGCCCAAGGCCACCAACGGGAAGGCGGCAGCGGAGGGCACCGGGCCCGCCGTCATCGAGGTGCGCAATCCCGGCACCGGCGAGATCGTCGGCACCGTGCCGGACCAGAGCGCGCGCGAGGTCGCGGCGCAGGTCCGTGAACTGCGCCTCTACCAGCCGGAATGGGAAGCCATCGGCCCCGACGGCCGCAAGGAATGGTTGCTGAAACTCCAGGACTGGCTGATCGACAACACCGAGCACCTGGCCGACGTCCTGCAATCGGAGACCTCCAAACCCCGCGCGGACGCCCTGATCGATCCCGCCTTCGGCTGCGACCTCATCGGGTACTACGCCCGGCGCGCGGCGAAATTCCTCGCCGACGACCACCCGTCGCCGCACAGCCCGCTGGCCAGGGTCAAGAAGTTGACGACGGTCTACCGGCCGTACCAGGTCGTCGGCGTGATCACGCCGTGGAATTTCCCACTGGCGATGCCGATCATGGATGTCATCCCGGCGTTGGCCGCGGGCGCCGCCGTCATCCTCAAACCGTCCGAGGTGACGCCGCTGTCGGCGCTCGAATTGGCAAGGGGCTGGGCCGAGATCGGCGCTCCGCCGGTTTTCGCGGTCGTCACCGGCGCCGGGGCCACTGGCGCGGGCGTCGTCGCCGAGGCCGACTACATCCAGTTCACCGGGTCCACCGCGACCGGACGCAAGATCGCCGCGGCCTGTGTCGAGCGGATGATCCCCTACAGCCTCGAACTGGGCGGTAAGGATCCGGCGATCGTGCTGGCCGACGCCGATATCGATCGGGCCGCGCACGGCATCGCCTTCGGCGGCATGTTCAACGCCGGTCAGGTGTGCATCTCGGTCGAACGGGTGTACGTCGAAGCGCCGGTCTACGACGAATTCGTCGCCAAACTCACCGCGAACGTCAAGGCGCTGCGCCAGGGCATCGACGGACGCGACCTGAACCACGACGTGGGCGCGCTGGCCAACGAGAACCAGGTGAGCATCGTGCAACGGCACGTGGACGAGGCCGTCGCCGCCGGCGCGACCGTGCTCACCGGCGGCAAGAGGACGGGACAGGGCACCTTCTTCGAGCCGACGGTGCTCATCGACGTCGATCACAGCATGTCCTGCGTCGCCGAGGAGACCTTCGGCCCGACGCTGCCGGTGATGAAGGTCGCCGACGAGGCGGAAGCCATCCGACTGGCCAACGATTCCGTCTACGGTCTCTCGGCCTCGGTCTGGACCGGGGACAAGGATCGCGGCGAGCGGGTGGCACGGCAATTGAACGCGGGGGCGGTGAACATCAACGATGTGTTCGCCAATCTGTTCAGTTACGCGCTGCCGATGGGCGGTTGGGGCCTGTCCGGGGTCGGCGCGCGCTGGGGCGGCGCGAACGGTGTCCGCAAGTACTGCCGTCAGCAGGCCATCACCAAGCCGATCCTGCCGACCCAGGGCAAGGAACTGTTCTGGTACCCGTACAAGTCCTCGAATCTGCTGATGGCCGTCGGCGCCATGCGCGCGGCGGGGGCGCGCGGCCTGCGTCGCGTCGACCTGCCCGCACTGCTCAAACTCCGAGGGGACAGCAAATGAGCGACAAGTTCCGCGCCGCGATGCGCGGCAAGGTCATCGTCATCACCGGTGGCGCGCGCGGTATCGGCCTCGCCACCGCGACCGCGTTGCAGGCGCTCGGCGCGAAGATCGCCATCGGCGATATCGACGAGACCACCGTCAAGGAATCCGGCACCGCGCGCGATTTCGAGCTGTACGGGAAGCTCGACGTCACCGACACCGCCTCGTTCGAGAGTTTCCTGGACGAGGTCGAACGCACCGTCGGCCCGATCGACGTCCTGATCAACAACGCGGGCATCATGCCGACCGGCCGACTCGTCGACGAACCCGATCAGGTCACCCGTCGCATTCTCGATATCAACGTCTACGGCGTGATCCTCGGTGCCAAACTGGGGCTGGCCCGGATGCTGCCGCGCAAGAGCGGCCATATCGTCAATATCGCGTCGCTGGCGGGTGAGACCCATATCCCGGGTCTGGCCACCTACAACGCCAGCAAACACGCGGTGCTCGGTTTCACCGACACCCTGCGCGAGGAGTACCGGGGTTCGGGCGTGCACTTCTCCTCGGTATTGCCGACACTGACCAATACCGAACTCGGTTCGGGCGTCACGCCGCCGAAGCTGTTGCGTCCGGCCGAGCCGGAGGAGATCGCCGACGCGATCGTCGGCCTGATCGCGTCGCCCAAGTCGAAGGTCAGGGTGACCGCGGTGGCCGGGGCCATTTCGCGGTTCGTGGGATTCCTGCCGGAAGCGGTCGGCGACAGTCTCGGCCGCGCGCTGGGTTCGGGTCATGCCTTCCTCGACGATGTCGACGCCGATCGGCGCAAGGCCTACGAGGACCGGGCGCGCAGCGTCTGATCTTCCGCACCGCGAAACGGGGCGCCGGGGAAGTTCCCCGGCGCCCCGTTTCGCGTCCGCGGGGTCCGTCGCCGTGGTGCGTCCGGTGTGCCGGAGCCTCCACCGAGCCCGTCGACAAACCAATTAGTGACTAAAGTCACGCGACTGAATTTCGCAGATCCCGGCCGGAACCGACGAATGATTCCTGCCGATTCACCGATGTCGATCGACCGGCCGGACCTCACGTGCGCGGCCGATGAAGTTTGGACCATTTCCCCTGGTCGGACGTCCAACATTGATAGGTCATGCCATCTTTTTCGAGTCTGCTCGAGATTCGCCCGCTGGAGCGTGCACATGACCATGACAAGCAATATGCTGTCCTTAACAAACCTATCGACGGTTTCTGAGGCCGTATTCCGACTTTTTGGCTTGATAAGGCTAGAAATTCCCGACTAATTCTGATAGCAAGGGGCTATGGACCCGCACTTGCGCGACCTGCGGTATTTCGTCGCTGTCGCTGAGGAACTGCATTTCACCAACGCCGCCCAGCGGCTGCACATCGCTCAACCCACGCTGTCGCGCCAGATTCGCCAGCTCGAACGTCAGCTCGACGTGGTCCTGTTCGACCGCAACCAGCGCAGCGTCGCCCTGACCGTCGCGGGTAAGGAACTGCTCGAAGGCGCGCGCAAGATCCTCGAACTCTGGGAGGTCACCAACGTCTCCCTCCAGGAGGCGGGTGAAGTGCTGCGCGTCGGCATCCAGTCCGCGCTCGGACGGGGTCTGCTCAACGATCTCGAAAGCGCGAGCGGACATCGCCTCGCCCTGCACGCCGCGTCGTGGACCGACGCGTCGAGCGGACTCGGCGGACGACAGGCCGATCTCGCGCTGGTGTGGCTACCGCTACCCGATCCGAACCGCTACCGCTGGCAGGTGCTGCGCACCGAACCACGCTGGGTGTTGCTGCCGGAGAATCACGCGCTGGCCGACAACGAGATCATCGAATTCACCGATCTGCTCGACGAGCCGTTCATCGCGCTGCCCTCCGAAGCCGGTGCGGTACGCGACTTCTGGCTCGGCAACGACGCCAGGAACGGGCGTCAGGCCAAGATCGGCGCGGAGGCCGCGACGCCGGAAGACAAACTGGAGGCCGTCAGCCTCGGACTCGGTATCTGCCTCTTGGCCGAGAACAATGTGCCGATGTACCGCTGGCCCGGACTCGCCGCACGTCCCGTCAACGGACTCGCACCGTGCGAACTCGCGGTGGCATGGCGCGCCGACGACTCCCGCCCGACCATTCTCGAATTCGCCGGCCGCGCCGTCGACGGCGGTTTCAGCGCCACCTCATCGAACTGACCGAGTGGCGTCCAGCCGACGCGCCGACGCGCCTACGGGGCGATGCGCCGCCACGGGCGATGTTGTTCCAATTGGGCCGCGAGGCCGAGCAGGGTGGATTCACTGCCGGGCGGGCCGGCGAGTTGGGCGGCGACCGGGGTGTTCGTGCGGGTATGGGTGCCCATCGGGATGGATGCCGCGGGCCAGCCGACCAGATTCCACACGGGGGTGAAAGGGGAAAGGCGGGCGGCGGTGAGAATGTTGGCGAGCCAGCCGCGGGCTCCGCGAATGCGTGCGCGGGGCGGCGGGGCCGCGAGCGTCGGGGTGATCACGACGTCGTAGTTGTCGAACAGTTCCAGTAATCGCGCTTCGATCCGATCGATCTGCGCGGGGCGAACGAGCCGCAGGCGGTCCACCAACCTGCCGAGTGCGAGATGACGCCGAGTTCTCGGCTGTAGTCGTTCGGGTCGCGGTAGTCGTTCGACGCCGGGTAGTTCCGCGGTGAGCCACCGTAGGAGTACCGCCGGTAGAGCGGCCCCGTAGGGCACGGTGACCGTGTCGATGATATGCCCGGCTCGTTCGGCGGTTTCGGCCGCGGACCGGGCCGCTTGCGCCCACTGCCTGTCGACCCGGAAGAAACGGTGCGGCGGGGCGAGGGCCAGACCGATACGTAGTCGTCCCGGTGTATCCGGCTCGGCCAGATCGGGCCTGCCCGCCATCACCGACAGCATCAGCGCCGCGTCATCGACCGTCGTTGCGAGAACACCGTTCTCGGCCAGACCACCCCAGCCGTCGACGCCGATATCGGCCGGAACGGTGTACCTGCCCGGCTTGAAACCGAAAACTCCGCAGCACGCCGCGGCGATGCGCACCGAACCCGTGCCGTCGATACCGTGCGCCACCGGAACCAGGCCCGCGGCCACCGCCGCGGCGGCCCCGCCCGCTCCGCGCTCCAGATTCCACGGGTTGCGGGTCGCCGAATCCGCGTCGTCCGCCATCGGCCACAGACCCATCTCGGAGATCGCGCTCGTCCCGACGACCACCGCGCCCGCCGCGCGCAACCGGCGCACCACCGGGTGATCGGCGGTGGCGGGCGACCGGTCGGTGGCCTCGGAACCGCGCGACATCGTCACGCCGGTGACCGGTAGGCCGTGCTCGACCGCGACGGGAACCCCCGCGAGCGGCAGGACGTCCAGATCGTCGCGCTGCTCGACCGCCGCCGCCTCGGCGCACGCCGCGTCCGCGCGAATGAGCGTGAGCGCGTTGGTTTTCGAATTCTCGGCCGTGATCCTGGCCAGCGCCGCTTCGACCGCGTCGGTCGGGGTGAGCGTGCCCTCGCGCACGTGCGCGGCGACCGCCGTCGCGGTGCGGACGTCGAGCGCGTGCACCGCGCGTGGAGCCGATTTCGAGGCGTCCACTGTGATGGGGGCCACCCCGGTGAGCGACCTCGATTCGCGGTCCGATACTGTCTGCTTGCTCGCCGCGTTACCCGGTCGCCGCATCTCGTCGGGGCTCCCGTGATCGCGATCGGCCGTCGTGTCCGTACCCGTGGTCCCGGCCGTGCCGGTGGAGCGGAGGATCTCGCCTGCCTCGTCGCGATCGTGTTCGGCTGCTGTTTTCGCGCTCGTCGTGCGCGCCGTGTAAGACATGTGCTGATTCGCCCCCGTCGCTTCGTTGTCGAATTCGGGTGATCTGCTCTCGCGCCGCAAAGTATCATTCCGACTACTGCTCGGGGGATGATGGCGTCGGGTGTTGCGGAAATTTCCGCAGCGGCCACCGACCGATCAGCGCGGAATTCCCGAACATCCGCCCAGCCGCAAGGTCCGAGAATGAGTGCCGAGTCCGATAGTTTTTCCAGTCCGGACATGGGTTCCGAGGGCGGAACCGGTGGCCGTGGGGCTGTGACACGAGCCGAGTCGAGTGCCGTGGAGGCATTCGCCGCAGCCTGGGAATCCACCGCGCGCGCCGCGGCGACCGGGAACACCGTGTCCCAGCTGCCCGAGATCGCCGAATATCTGCCCGATGCCACGACCCTGCGCAGAGAAGCCCTGGTCGAGCTGATTCGCGTCGATCTGCGCCACCGCTGGCTCCGGCGCCCCGGCACCAGGACCGGATCCGCGGAATCCGAACGCGACGTGCGACGCAAAAGGCTCAGCGAATACTGCGCCGAATTTCCCGAACTCGATCGCGACAGCATTCCCCCCGGCCTGGTCTACGAGGAATTCGTCGTCCGTCGGCACAGCGGTGAGCGAGTCGATCCGCGCGAATGCCTTCGCGAATATCCAGGACAGGCCGCCGAACTCCGAGGTCTGCTCAATACCGACGACCTGGACCAGAGCACCCACCGGGCCGCGATCGAGGACTCGACGCGCGTCGGCACGCCGGAGGCGGACGACGACATCACCCGCACCGCGTCGGTCCCCACCGTGGCCGCGCCGGAATCCGACCTGAACCGAACCGCCCCCGTCTCTCGTGGTACCGAGGTGAATCGAACCGCGGACGCCACTCAGACGGACGCCACCGAGACTGACGCCACGCAAACGGACGCCACCGAAACCATGGCCGCCGGTACGACGGATCCGACCGACGCCACCGGGACGGCCACCGCGATCGGCACGACGGCGGGCCACGAGCCCGGACTGTTCCGTGTTCTCGATCGCATCGAAATCGGCCAGCGCATCGATGATTTCGATCTGCTCACCGGGCTGGGCAGTGGCGCGTTCGCCCGTGTCTTCCTGGCGCGGCAGCGTTCGCTGCAACGGTTGGTCGCGGTGAAGATCTCGGCCGATCACGGCACCGAACCGCAGACCCTGGCCCAGCTCGACCACGACTACATCGTGCGGGTCTTCGACCAGCGTCTGCTCGATACCGGCGACGAATTCGCGGGCGGTTCACGTCGATTGCGCCTGCTCTACATGCAGTTCCTGCCCGGCGGCACGCTGCTCGGTGTGTTGCGCTGGGTGCGGGCGACCCCGCAGGAGGAACGCAGCGGCAGACTGCTGCTCGACGCCGTGGACGCGGCGATGGAGGAGAAGGGCGAGATCCGCCCGACCGATTCCAGTCTGCGCGCCGAGATCGCCGCGCTGAGCTGGCCGGAGACGGTCGCCTGGCTCGGTCGACGCCTGGCCGAGGCACTGGACTACGCCTCGGACCACGGCGTGCTGCACCGCGACGTGAAACCGGCCAATGTGCTGCTCACCGCGGAGGGCGTGCCGAAACTGGCCGATTTCAACATCAGTTTCAGCCGCAATGTCGAAGGCACGAGTCCGGTGGCCTACTTCGGCGGCTCGCTGGCCTACATGTCACCGGAGCAGCTGGAGGCCTGTCATCCAGGTCGCGAGCGCAGCGCGGCGGATCTGGACACCCGCGCCGATATCTACTCACTCGGTGTGGTGCTGTGGGAATTGCTGACCGGCGCGAAACCGTTCGACGACTCCACCGCGGGCGCGAACGCGCACGGTGACGACACCACCCTCGAGGCGATGCTGGAACGTCGCAGCGGCGGCGTGGACGAGGCCGCGTTGCAACGGCTTCCCCCCGACTGCCCGGCCGCGTTGCGCCGCATCCTGCTGACCTGTCTCGCACCGGACCGGACCGGGCGCTGGGACAACGGCGCGACCCTGGCCAAACAGCTCGAACTGTGTCTGGATCCGCGGGCCCGCGATCTGGTCGACCCACCGCCGGGCAGCTGGCGACTGCGGCTGCGGCGGTGGATCGTCCCGATCCTCGTGCTCGCCATCGGTGTGCCGAACGCCCTCGCCTCGTTGTACAACATCCAGCACAATCAGCATCTGATCGTCGACAGGATGACCGAGGAGGCCCAGCGCACCTTCCTGATCATCACCGGCGTGGTCAATTCGGTGTTCTTCCCGCTGGGCATGCTGTTCGTGGTCTACCTGTCGAGATATGTCCTGACGGTGCCGCGCGGGTTGCGTCGAGGGCGGCGGTACGACCCGCAGATCCTGCGTCGTGCCAGAGCCGATTCGCTGCTGCTCGGCGAGCGAGCCGTGGCGGTCGCGTTCGCGCTGTGGATGCTGTCCGGCCTGATATTCCCGATCGCCCTCCAGGTCGCGACCGGTGAGATCACCGCGCGATCGGTCGTGCACTTCCTCGCCTCGATCTTCGTCTGCGGCGCCATCGCGGCCTCGTACCCGTTCTTCCTTGCGACGTTCTACATCGTGCGGTGCATCTACCCGATTTTCCTGCGTCACGGCGAGATCAGCGCCGAGGACGCGGTATGGCTGCGCGGTCTCGACCGCCGCTGCAACGGCTACCTCGCCATCGCGGCCTCGGTGCCGCTGCTCGCCGTGGTCGGGGTGACATTCCTGCCGCCTGGTGACATCCCCGAGGTGATTGTCGCGGTGCGGGTGCTGTGCGCGGGCGGCATCATCGCCTTCGTCGGCTCCTACCTGCTGTTCCGCGCCCTCGAGGCGGATCTGCGCGCGCTGGAACGGGTGGTCGCCCCCGGCGGCGGGGAGCGCGAGGTGCGACGGGACGGGCCCCAGCGCGCCCGCGCGTCCCGTCTCCGACGGGTTCTGCGGCCCGTACGGACCATCCGGACACGACCGAGCACGCCCGTGGAGTCGCCCAGGTGACGGTGCACTGGGCCGATTCCGTCGCTCGGTTCACCGCCGACTGGCGGCGTTCCCAGCACGGCGACCGCTCGGTGCCGCGACTCGCCGACTACGTCCCCGACGACGGCACCGCCCGCCTCGGCGTGCTCACCGAACTGGTCCGCATCGACCTGCGTCACCGCTGGGACGGTGCCGGACCGGCCAAGCGGATATCGGAATACCGCGCGGAATTCCCCGAGGTCGCGCAGAGCCCCGCGCTCGTCGAATTGGTGTGCGAGGAATTCGCGACCAGGCGTGCCCAGGGCCCGCTGCCGCTGGAGGATTTCCTCGCCGAATATCCGGAACTGGCCGACTCGGTGCGCGAGCGGCTCGCGGCCGAAGCCGAACGGATCGATACCAACACGCTGGCCCTGGACAGCCTGCCCGCCGAGATCACGCCGGGCAGGCGCATTGACGATTTCGACCTGCTCACCGATCTCGGGACCGGCGCGTCGGGGCGGGTCTTCCTGGCCAGGCAGATCTCCATGCAACGACTCGTCGCGGTCCGGTTGTCGACCACCGGCGGCGGTGAACCGCAACCCGTGGCGCGGTTGGACCATCCGCACATCATCCGCGTCTTCGACCACAAATCGCTGAGATTCGACGCCGAGGCGGTTTTCGGGCGGCTCGTCTACATGCAATACCTGCCGGGTGGCACGGCGAAGGATGTCCTCGAACAACTGCGCGGCGATCACGAATCCGACGGCGGCGCTGTCCTTCTCCGCGCGGTCGACCGGGCGATGGAGACCAGGGGCGAGATCCGCACATCGGATTCGCGTGTGCGGGAGGAGATCTCGGCGCTGAGCTGGCCGGAGACGGTGGCGTGGCTGGGCAGAAGGCTCGCCGAAGCGCTCGACTACGCCGACCGGCACGGTGTGCGATACGGCGTCATCACACCGGGCGACGTGCTGTTCACCGCGGAGGGCGAGCCGAAATTCGGCGATTTCTCCGATATCGGCGAGAAGCGGGAGAACGCGCTGCCCTATCGGTCGCCGGAGGATCTCGCCACCGCGGACACCGGCGCGGCGGATCAGCGCGGTGCGATCTACTCCCTCGGGATCCTGCTGTGGGAACTGCTCACCGGCGCGACCCCGTTCGCCCAGACCACCGATACTCGTGCGGCACTGCGACAGCGCCGCGACGGCGTACCCGCCGACGCGCTGTCGCGGCTACCCGCGGATTGTCCGCCCGCGCTGCGGCGCATCCTGCTCACCTGCCTGGAGCCGGACCCGCAACGACGCTGGTCGAACGGTGAGGTGCTGGCCAAGCAGTTGGATCTGTGCCTCGACGCCCGCGCCCGCGACCTGGTCGATCCGCCGGAGCACGGACTGCGCCTGCGGTTGCGCCGGTGGCGGATTCCGCTCATCACCCTCGCCATCCTGATTCCGAACATGCTCGCGTCGATCTACAACATCGACTACACGCGACTTCTCGTCGTTCCCCAGTTGACCGACGAGGCAGCTCGCAAACTCGATTTCGGCGCGGCGATCGTCAACACCGTCGGATTCGGTTTCGGCGCGGTCGTTCTCGTGTACATGTCCCGCCACCTCATCTTCGTCCCACACGGATTACGCAGGGGCGGGCGCTTTTCCGCCGAGACACTGCGCCGCGCCCGTACCGACACCATCCTGTTCGGCGACCGAGCGATCCTGGTGATCTTCACGATGTGGATGCTGTCGGGCACCTCGTTCCCGATCGTCATCCGCGGCACCTCCGACGCCATCACCGCGTACGACTACGCGCAATTCGTCGTCTCGCACGCGATCTGCGGCGCGATCGCGCTGGTGTATCCGTTCTTCCTGGTGAACTTCTACGTCGTGCGATGTATCTACCCGATGTTCCTGAGCCAGGGGGAGATCGACGAGGAGGACGCCGTCCGCCTGCGGAAATTGCGCCGCCGGTGCGGTATCTGGCTGCTCGTCGCCGCGTCCATACCGCTGATCGCGGTCGCGGGCGCGACCCTGCTCACCCAGGCGGATCTCGAGACGATCATCGTCGAGCTGCGAATTCTGGCTATCGGCAGTGTGATCGCGTTCTCGGGCATCTATCTGCTGTTCCGGGCGATGGAGAACGATCTGCGGGCCCTCGAGGGTGTCCAGGTTCCCGCGACACCGGTGGGCGCGGTGTGAACCGGCCGTTCGGACGGCTCGTGAACCTGTCGCACATCCACGATCCGGCGACGACACCGCTGTTTCCCGGCGATCCCGAATTCCGCCTCGACACGGTCGCGACGGTCGCGAAGGACGGCTACTACCTGCGCGCGATCCACCAGGGTGAGCACACCGGAACCCATTGGGGCGCACCGATCCACTTCGATCCCGACGGGCTCGCCGCCGACGAACTCGACGTGGACGATCTGCTGCTGCCCGCGGTGAAGATCGACCTGCGCGCACAGTGCGCCGCCGACCGCGACTACGCCGTCACCGTCGCCGACCTGTGCGACTGGGAATCGCGCCACGGCCGTATCTCGGACGGCGCGGCGATCGTCGCATGGACCGGATGGGACGCGAAATGGGGCACCCCCGATTTCTTCGGCACCGGCGAATCCGCCGGACACCAACCGGGTTTCGCCGTCGACACCGTCGAATGGCTGCTACGCACCGGCAGACTCGGCCGCCGCGGCGCACTCGGCACCGATACCTTCGGCCCCGACGTGGGAACCGACGACACCTACGCCGTCTCCCACCTGCTCTACCGCGACCACCGCATCAGCCTCGAATGCCTGGCGAACCTCGCCGACCTCCCCCACACCGGCGCCTGGATCCTCGTCGGCGGCCCCCTCTACCGAGCCGCCTCCGGCTCCCCCGCCACCATCTTCGCCCTACTCCCCTGAACGGCGAACGTGCAACCGCTCAGGCTCCGCCGCCGTAGACCTTCGGGTCGAGGGTGCCGATGTAGGGGAGGTCGCGGTAGCGCTCGGCATAGTCGAGGCCGTAGCCGACGACGAAATCGTTGGGGATGTCGAAGCCGACGTGGGCCACCTCGACGGGGGTGCGTAGGGCGTCGGGTTTGCGTAGCAGCGTGACCACCTCGAGGGAGGCCGGGTTGCGGGTGGAGAGGTTGCGCTTGAGCCAGGACAGGGTCAGACCGGAGTCGATGATGTCCTCGACGATCAGGACGTTGCGGCCCGCGATGTCCTTGTCCAGGTCCTTCATGATCCGCACCACGCCCGAGGACGAGGTGGACGAACCGTAGGAGGAGACGGCCATGAATTCCATCTGGGTCGGGATGGACAGGGCTTTCGCCAGATCGGTCATGAAGAAGATCGCGCCCTTGAGCACGCCCACCAGCAGCAGGTCACCCTCGGGGGCACCGACCGGATAGCGTTTGGCGATCAGTTCGGCCAGTTCCTGCGTCTTGACTGCGATCTGTTCCTCGGTGATCAGCACCGACGCAATGTCGTCCCCGTACACGTAGGTTGGTGTCCTTCCGTGGTTGGTCGGCACCGAGGATGTCGATCCCGATCCGGCATCAGTCACTGCGCGAAAAAATTCAGAGTCCGCGCAGTGTCAGCCTGCCACGTTCCCGCGCGGCAACCAACCTCGTCTCGGGCGACCCGCCGCCGACCGCGACCCCGCCCTGTCCCCGCCACGCCGTGACCAGTGCGTCGACCGCGCGCAAATGTTTCTCGGTCAGGGCTTTCGCACCGCCGTCGAGGAGCCAGAACCGGATGGCCCGGCGGCGCAGCGCCTCGGGGGCAGTGGCGAGGGTCTCGACCGACAGCGTCGACCCATCACCGACCGCGTCCACGATCGACTCGGCGTTCGATGGTCGCTCATGACCTCGCGCCGACTCCAGCAACTGCTCCGCTAGCGCGTCGAGGACGGTTCCGTCCGCGCGCAACTGGTCGGCCGTACGGGCCAACGCCGCGGCGACTCCACCGCCGAGCACCTCCTCCAGCAGCGGCAACACTTCGGTACGCAGCCGGACCCGGGTGAACTCCGGTGCCGAATTATGCGGGTCCTCGTACGGGACCAGTCCGAGATCGGCACACAATTGCCTGGTCACAGCCCTGCGCACGCCGAGAAGGGGACGCCCCCACGGTGCGGTGTAGGCGGCCATCCCCTGAATCGACCGTCCGCCCGATCCACGCGCCAAGCCGAGCAGCACCGTTTCGGCCTGGTCGTCGATGGTGTGGCCGAGCAGCACGGGACGGCCTTCGCGGGCGAGATCGAGGGCCGCGTATCTGGCACGCCTGGCCGCCGCCTCCAATCCACCGTCGACGCCGACGTCGACCGGTAACACCCGTGCCGTCCGGCAGCCGAGGTCCAGCGCCGTAGCGGCCGCTCGGGCCGCGACCTCGTCCGAGCCCGTTTGCAGACGGTGGTCGATGATCAGCGCGTCGACCTCGTCCGCCTCGATCACCGCGGCGGCGGTCAACGCCAGTGAATCGGCCCCGCCCGAGAGGGCGACCGCGACACCCGTGGAACTCGTCGCGCCGTCGCCTGGACTCTCGGCGAAGGTACGCAACCACGCCCTGACAGCCCTGCGCACTTCGAGTACCGCGGCGGTCTCGGGCAACCTGCGCGGCGAGGGACGACTCGCACCGAACCCACCCGAATCGGGCGGCGTCACTCCCACCGCAGGACCCATACCGGGAGAGTACCGACCGGCCACACCACCGACCACGGATGTGCGGGGCGATGCCCGGCGCGGAATCGACCTCCACCACGTCCGCCCCGGCTCCGAGACAACCGACGGCGGTCCGCGCCGGTGCCTATCGCGCGGTCCCGCCCGATACAACGAGGCCCCACCCGGGCGATCCGACGATCACGGGGTGCACCCCGATGGGACGACCCCACCCGCCGACTACCCGAGAACGCGGGCGATCCAGCGATCCCCGTCCTCGATCTCCTCCGGCCGCGGCAAGGTGTCACCGTCGGTCCAGATCGTGTTGAACTGCTGCATACCCACGCGGTCGACCACGTGATCGACGAACGCCTTGCCGCGCACGTACTGGGCGACCTTCGCGTCGACGCCTAGCAGGGCGCGCAACAGGCGTTGCAGCGGATTGGTGGGCCGGGTGCGGCGTTTGTCGAAGGCGGCGCGGATCTGGCTCACGGTCGGGACCACGGCGGGGCCGACGGCATCCATCACGTGATCCGCGTGGCCTTCGAGCAGGGTGCCGAGCACGAGCAGCCGGTCGAGCGCCTCGCGCTGCGCGGGGGCCTGGGTGGCGCGCAGCAGGCCGACGATGCCGCGCGCGGCGGGATCGTCGGGGACGTTGCCTCGGCGGCGCTCGCGCAACTCGTCGAGTAGCCGCGACAGCACTTCGGTCATCGGTTCCTCGCCCACCGCGCCGAGAATGTCGACATTGGCGCGCATGTAGTCGGCCAGCCAGGGCGCGGAGGAGAACTGGACCCGGTGGGTCACCTCGTGCAGGCACACCCAGAATCGGAAATCACTCGCCGAGACGCCGAGCGCGCGTTCCACCGCCACGATATTCGGGGCGACGAGCAGCAGGGTGCCGTCCTCGCCGGTGAACGGATCGTATTGCCCGAGAATCGCGGTGGACAGGAAGGCCAGCATGGCGCCCGCCTGCACACCGGCGGGTTTGCCGGTCAGCAGTCCGCCGCCGGTGACGCCGGTGCCGGTCAGCGTCGCCATCGAATCGGCGGCGGCGTCGATCCATCCGCGTCGATCGACGATCCGGGCCGACGGGATCGGGCGATCGTCGAGCAGTCCGCTGACCTCGCGCACCGGACTCTCCGCCCGGATGGACGCCTCGGCGAGTTCCTGGACGACCTGTTCGGCGGAGCGCCGCGTGGTGCGCGGCCCCGACGGCACCACCGCCGCACCGGTGCGCGCGGCCAGCCGCCAGTCGACGGCGCCGGTCAATCCGGAACCGCGCCGCTGCCGCTGGTCCTCGCCCGGACCCGCGGAATTCGGCTCGACTGATTTGTCAGCGCCTTCGAACATGGTCAACCACCCGTCACGAGCATCCGCAGTTGCGCAGCGTCCCGGCGATGGCGTCCAAGGCTGGCCTGCTCACCTCGGGGGGCCGATCGTTGGACATCAGCGCGAAGGTCAGCACCCGACCGTCACGGTCGAGCACATATCCGACCAACGCGCTGGCCACGGACAGAGTTCCGGTCTTGGCCCGGACCCATCCGGCGCCTTCCCGGTTCCGGTCGACATAGCGGCTGGTCAGCGAACCGGTGGCGCCCGCCACGGGCAGGTCGTCCAGTACCGGGGCCAGTGTCGCCGCCAGGGTGTCGATCTCTGGCTTCGCGACCGTGCCCGGCGCGGTGACGTTCTCGCCTTCGGCCCTGGCCGCGGTGGCGAGCACCGTGTCGAGCAGGTGCGCGGGCAGCCGATCGTCGACCGACAAACCGCTGCTGTCGTGCATGACCGCGCCCGCGCGATCGAAACCGGCCTTGTCCAGTGTCGCGCCGATGGCGGTGACCGCCCCCGCGAACGAAGGGGCGTTGCCGGTGGCGACCGCGATCTCCCTGCCGATGGTCTCGGCCAGGACGTTGTCGGAGTGGACCATCATGTCCCGCAGCCGGTCGCGCAGCGGCGCCGAACGCACACTCGCCACTTCGGCGGCTCCCGGCGCGGCCGATCCGAGCCGGACCCGTCCGGGATCGAGTCCGAGTTCGGTGGCGAGTCTGCGCCCCGCGTCCAGGGCGGGGTCGGTGGTGCGCGGCGAATACTCGACCAGCGGATCGACGCGGCCGCCGTCGATCATCACCGACTCGATGGGCGCGATGGACCCGTCTGGGATGTCGACCGGATCCCAGCCCTGCGCCATGGTCGGCCCGGTGAACGCCGAGGTGTCGACGACGATCGTGTCGACAGGGCGTCCGGAGGCCCGGATCCGGTCGACCAGATCCGACAGCCGCGCGCTGTTCGGGTAGTAGCCCTTGCCGTCCGGCTGGGCGGTGATCGTCGGATCGCCGCCGCCGACCAGCACGAGTTCGTTCGGAGCCGATCCGGCGACGACCTTGGTGACCACCCGCTGATCGGGCGGCAGCACCAGCAGGGCGGCGGCCGTGGTCAGGATCTTGGCGGTCGACGACGGAATCATCGGCCTGCCAGGATCCGAACTCCACACGGTCGCGCCGGTGTCGGCGTCGGTGACGATTCCGGTGAACGCGCCGAGATCGGGATTGCCGATCACCGGGGCCAGCGCGGCGGCCAGCGCGGCCTGACTCGGCGCGGGAGCCGTCGCGGGAGCCGGGACGACCTGCGGGGACGCGGTGACCGGGGCGGGCGGTGCGGCGACGGTCAGCCCGCCGTGGCGGAATTCGGGGGTCCACGGCTTCACGACGATCAGCCCGGCGGCGGCGAGCCCGAGCACGACGATCAGGGTGAGACCGAGTCCGATCCAGATCCTGCGCCGCCGTCTGGCGGCCAATCCACCGATATTGCGTTGACTACCACCCACTGGCCCGCCGTCTCCCTGACTCCGCCGCCGCGCGCCGCCGTGGCGCACCCGTGCCCTTCAAAGTATCGGCCCCACCGGTCACACTATCCTCGTACCGCTACCGTTCCCCTGAACAGCATGGCGAGTCGGCATTCGTGCCCGCCGAGCCAACGAATGCACCATAGAAGGAGATGGCGTGGAGTTCGACGTCACCATCGAGATCCCCAAGGGTTCCCGCAACAAGTACGAAGTCGATCACGAAACCGGCCGGGTTCGTCTCGATCGCTTCCTCTACACGTCGATGGTCTACCCGGCCGACTACGGCTTCATCGAGAACACCCTGGGTGAGGACGGTGACCCGCTGGACGCGCTGGTCCTGCTGCCCACATCGGTGTTTCCCGGCGTGATCGTCGAGGCCAGGCCCGTCGCCATGTACAAGATGGAGGACGAGGCGGGCGGCGACGCCAAGGTGCTGTGCGTGCCCGCGGGCGACCCCCGCTGGAACCATATCCAGGATCTGGCCGACGTGCCCGAGTTCGAATTGGCCGAGATCAAGCATTTCTTCGAGCGCTACAAGGATCTGGAGCCCGGCAAATTCGTGAAGGGCTCGGAGTGGGTCGGGCGCGCGGAGGCCGAGGTCGAGATCGAGGCGTCCTTCAAGCGGTTGCAGGAGAACGGCGCCCACTAGTAACGGGCGGTGACGACAACGAAGCGGGAAGCCCGGTCGGGCTTCCCGCTTTCGTTGTACTCGGTCGAAAAGAGCCACCCGGTATTCCGGACGTCCCTCCTCTGGCTATCAGTAGTAGATGTAGAGGTCGTACCCGCTCCAGGTCTCGACACACTCCCAGTAGTAGCCACCGGTGCTCGGCGAGGCGCCGTCGGCGCTGCACGCGGCCAGGGTGGCGTAGGTGCCGTAGTAGTACCCGGTGTCCACGGCGGCGTACTGCGGCGCGGCGGAGGCGGACGCTGCCGTCGACACCCCGGCGACGGTAGCGACAGCCAGCAGGCCGGCGGCGATGAAGGATTTGATGCGCATGTGTTTGCTCCCTGTTGAGGTTTTTCCGACGGGATTCACGTTAGGTCCGCAAAGCCGTCGCAACAGCCACCCCTAGGGGTTCATCGAGCCCTCCCTCGGGCGACTCACCTTCCCCACCCTTGGTGAGGTCCGATCCCCACCCGAGCGCCCGTGAAACGACGGAGTGGGCCGTCCCGCGCACCGGCTCCCGGTGACACGGAACGACCCACCCGGATCGCTTTTCGACGAACTCAGGCGTTCTCCCGATCCACCTCGTCGACTTTCTTCGAAACGCCGTTGGTCGCGCCCGACGTCGTGCCGCCGCGCTCGACGGCAAGACCGGCCGACTCCCCCGGCGGCTCGTTTACCAGCGGCTGCACCGATTCACCGCCCGCGAGCGGCAGGCCCGTCCGCTCCACGAGTGCCATCTCGGCGTCGACGAGGGATTTCGCGGCGGCCTCACCGTCGGCGGCCTGGATGCCACCCAGGAGCCGCAGCGGGAGTTCTTTCCAGAACAGCACGAGAATCAGGCCGATCAGGGACGCGGCGACCGCGACGAGGAATACCGTCGACATCGAATTCGCGAAACCGACCTGGAACGGCCTCGCCAGTTCCGGACTCAGCTGCTGGATGATCGAACTGTCCTTGAGCACCTCGCCCGCCGCCGAGGTGTCCTGGGCGAGCAATCCCTTGGCCAACGCGACGTCGGCCGGGTTGGTGCTCTGCGCCCCCGCGACGACGGCCGCGCGGAACTGCGGATCGGCCGAGGCCGACTGGAGTTCGCCGGAGATGTTCGGGGTCATCCTGGCGAACAGCACCGACAGGAAGATCGCGACGCCGAAGGTGCCGCCGATCTGCCGGAAGAAGGTGGCCGCGGCGGTGGAGACGCCCATGTCCTTGGCGGGCAACGCGTTCTGCAACGCCAGGGTCAGCGGCTGCATCAGATTGCCGAGGCCGAAACCGCTGATGGCCATGAAGGCCATCACCACCCACAGCGGGCTGTCGGCGTCGAGGAAGTGCAGCAGCAACATGCCGATGGTCAGCGTGATGACGCCGATCAGCGGGAAACGCTTGTAGCGGCCGGTGCGCGAGATGAGCTGTCCGGAGATGATCGAACCGGTCATCATGCCGAGCACCATCGGCAGCATCTGCAAGCCCGCCATGGTCGGACTCGCGCCACGCACCACCTGGAGGTACTGCGGGAGCAGCGCGATTCCGCCGAACATTGCCGCGCCGGTGACGAACGAGATGATCACGCCGAGCGAGAAGGTGCTGTTGGAGAAGATCCGCAGCGGGATCAACGCCGCGTCCTTCAGGCCCCGCTCCACCATGACGAAGCCGATGATGCCGAGAGCGCCGACCACGTAGCAGATCACCGCACCCGGACTGCCCCAACCCCATTGGTGTCCCTGCTCGGCCACGATGAGCAGCGGCACCAATCCGATGGCGAGTACGAGCACGCCCCACCAGTCGACGCGATCGGTGCTGTGCGGTTTCCTCGGCAGTCTCAGAACCCGCGAGACCACGAACAGCGCGATCAGCCCGAGCGGAACGTTCACCAGGAAGACCCAGCGCCAACCGCTCACCCCGAGTATCGAACCCGTGCCCGCGAGCACGCCGCCCGCCACCGGACCGATGACGCTCGACGTACCGAAGACCGCCACGAAATAGCCCTGGTACCTGGCGCGTTCACGCGGGCTGACGATATCGCCGAGGATGGCGAGCGCCAGCGACATCAAGCCGCCCGCGCCGAGACCCTGCACGGCGCGGAAGATGGCCAGCTGGTACAGCGTCTGCGCCAGCGTGCACAGCAGCGAACCGAAGACGAAGATCGCGATACCGATCATGAAGAACGGCTTGCGGCCGTACATGTCGGAGAGTTTGCCGTAGAGCGGCGTCGCCAGCGTGGCGGTGATCAGGTAGGCCGTGGTCGCCCATGCCTGCATCGAATACCCGTGCAGATCGTCGGCGATGGTGCGGATCGCGGTCGAGACGATGGTCTGATCCAGCGCGGCGAGCAGCATGCCGAGCATGAGGCCGCTGAGGATGGTCAGGATCTGCTTGTGCGTGAAACCCGCGGGGGATTCCGTCACTGCGGGTGCGGTCACGAACTGTTCTCCGTCCCTGTGATGGTGGCGTGGGATTCGCGGAGAGCGGCAACCATTCCGGGCCGCGCGCGATCGAAATCGTCGACGAACCGACGCAGCAGTTCGGCGAAGGTGGCCCGGTCGGCGGGAATCCAGGACTCCGTCACCCGGGTGAGGTTCTCGTGGCGACGGCGGCGGATCCGCTCGCAGACCGAGCGACCGCGTTCGGTCACCACGAGCACCGAGGCGCGGCCGTCGGTAGGATCGGCCATGCGCAACACCAGTCCCCGGTCGACGAGGTGGGCCACCTGGCGGCTCACCGTCGACGCGTCGCTGTAGACCGCGGCGGCCAGAGCGCCGGAGCGCATCGGCCCGTCCTGGAGCAATCGGAACAGCACGACGAACACGGCCGGATCGACTCCGTCCTCGGTGCGGATCTGGGCCGCGGTGCGTTCCCTTACGCGCTGTAACCGGGTGAGCTGCACCGCGATCGTGTCGATCGCCTCGTCGTCCACGTCCACCTTTACTTGCGTAACAATTAGTTGCTTGACGCAAGTATGTAGGCGTGCGAACGAAGAGAGCAAACCTCAGGTTGGTTCAACGGCCCTTGAACTGCGGATCCCGCTTCTCGAAGACCGCCTGGATCGCCTCGGTCAGATCCTCCGAGGGCAGGAAGGCCGAATTCCACGCCGAGACATAGCGCAACCCGGCCGCCACCCCATCCTTGGTGCGCTGTTCCAGGACATCCTTCGCGCCCTGCACCACCAGCGGCGGATTGGCCGCGATATCGCGCGCCAGCGCGTGCGCGGCGTCGAGTACGGCGTCCTGATCGGCGTACACGTCGTTGACCAGGCCGATCTTCTCGGCGCGCGCGGCGTCGATATCCCTGCCGGTGTAGGTCAGTTCGCGCAGATGCCCCTCGCCGATGATGCCGGGCAGCCGGTGCAGCGACCCGATATCGGCGACGATCGCCACCTTCGCCTCACGCAGGCTGAACTTGGCCTCCGCGCTGGCCAACCGGATATCGGCCGCCGCGATCAGGTCGAGCCCGCCGCCGATGCACCAGCCGGAGACCGCGGCGATCACCGGCTTGCGGCAATCGGCCACCGCCGTCACCGCGCCCTGCATCTTGCGCAGCTCGACCAGGAAGTCCGTGCGCGGCCCGGCGAACGCGCGATCGGCGAGCAACGCGCCGAAGGTCCCCGCCATCGCGGGCAGATCCAGTCCGTAGGAGAAATGCCTGCCCGAACCGGTCAGCACGATGGCGCGCACCTCGGGATCGGCGTCGAGCTCGCCGAAGACCAAGGGCAGCTCGCGCCAGAAGTCGGGGCCCATCGCATTGCCCTTGCCTGGACCGATCAGGGTCACCTGCGCGACGTGGTCCTTGGTTTCGACGCTGAACGCCTGCCAATCAGTCATTTGTACAGCGTATCGACAACGCGGGCACCTGCGTCCGCTGATCCCCGGATATCGTCATCGACAGCCCCGCCGACCACCGCGTTCCGGTTTTCGCAGGCGGAAGCGGTCGCGCCCGGTAAATGCTGTGCTAAATCGATGTGCACCGGTGGTTCCTCCGCAGTTTCGCCCCGCATCATGAACGAGTCGGCAAACCTCTCAATTCGGTTCGGAGATCACAATGCTGATGCACCGAGGAATCGGCTTGGACCGCTTCAATTCCCTGCCGCGCACGCGTGCCGTGCACGCCATGTACACCTGCTGCGGCAATGTCACCTGGGCGACCCTGATAGTGGCCGCGCGCCCCTTCGCGGATCACGACGCACTACTGAACGCGGCCGATCTCGAGCTACTCCAGCTCTCGCAAGCCGATCTGGATCGCGCGCTCGCCGCGGTCGGCCACGAACACCTCGGCGCACATACGGTCACCGAACTGACGAAGGTCACCAGGGACCGGATCGAACGCATGCTGGGGCCGGAGGAAGGCTATCCCGAGTACTGAACCGACACCGACCTGGCCACTTCGCCCGGCGTACCCTCCGCAATCGCCTTACCCTGGTGCCATGCGCAGGTCGTCGTTACCCCCGGTCGCATGCCGGGTCTCGGACACGCTGATCGCGCGCGGACATCACGGTGTCATCGTCAGCAGACCCGAACCGGCGGCCACGGCCGCCGAGGCGGCGCGCTCGCTCGGTGTCGATGTGGGCGCGATCACCAAATCCCTGGTCTTCCTGCTGGACGACGATCCGGTGTTGCTCCTGGTATCCGGTGCGCACCAGGTCGACCTCCAGCACACCGGGCAGCGCCTGGAAGGCACGCTGACCACGGCCCCGGCCGAGATGGTGCGCGAGGTCACCGGGCAGCCGATCGGCGGCGTCGCCCCGGTCGGTCATCCCACCAACCTGCCCACCTGGGTCGACAACGCGCTGTCCGGTCACCGGGAAGTGTGGGCCGCGGGCGGTCATCCGAACACGTTGTTCCGCACATCGTTCCGTGAACTCGTGCGGATCACCGCGGGCCTGCCGATCGACGTCGACTGATCCGGCGCGTGCTCGTCGGGCACTCCCGTGACATATCGAACAGTGGCCGAAGCCCGCGCGGACGTCCGCGATCGGTCGCGCGGGCGTAACTTCGACATGTGACCGAAGTACCACCGCCGGGCGCCGGAATCCAGATACCCGACGATCTGAGCGGCATCACCGCCGAGCAGTATCGGGCCTCGATGCGCCACTACCCGGCGGGCGTCACGGTGGTCACCCTGAATTCCGAGCGCGGCCCGATCGGTTTCACCGCGACCTCGTTCGCCTCGCTCTCGCTGGAGCCCCCGCTCGTCTCCTTCAATATCGCCCACACCTCGTCCAGCTTGGACGCCATGCTCGGCGCGGATTCGGTGGTCATCCATTTCCTCGGCGAACACCAGCACCACCTCGCCCAGCGTTTCTCCCGCACCGCCGACGAGCGTTTCTCCGACCGCTCCCTGTGGACGCCCCTCGACACCGGCGAGCCGGTCCTGCACGGCACCCCCATCTGGGTCCGCGCCACCGTCCACCACCGAATTCCCATCGGTGACCACACTTTCGTCGTCGGCCTGGTCACCCGCGTGCACGACAACACCGACGAGACACCCGCGGCGGCCCCGCTGCTGTACTACCAGGGCCGCTACCACCGCCCCACCTCGCTGGACCGATAGGTTTCGCAGCGGATCACGCCGCGCGCGGGTTCAGCCGAGGGCGCAGGGGGAGGTGCCGATCGGGTCGGTGGCGGCGAAGGGGCGGGTTTCGGGGGTGGGGTTCCAGTGCGCGCCGGTTCGGGCGTAATCCCAGCCCGTGCCCCTGTCGACGAGCGTGGCGACGGCCTCGATGAGTCGCTCGACATCCGCCGAGCTGGTGCCGAGGCCGACGCTGGCGCGCAACGCGCCGTCGAGACCGAGGCGGGCGAGCAGCGGGTGGGCGCAGAAGCGGCCGTCGCGGACGCCGATCCCGTGTTCGGCGGAGAGGTAGGCGGCGACGTGGCCGGGTTCGTAACCGTCGAGGGTGAAGGCGACGATGCCGACCGAATCGGGGCTGTCGGACCACAGGCGCAGCAGTTCTACGCCGGGCACCGCGGACAGGCCCTCGCGCAGCCGCTCGGCGAGACGATGTTCGTGATCGGCGAGGGTTTCGGCGTCGACATCGCACAGCGCCTCGCAGGCGGCGGCGATAGCCGCCGCGCCGAGCACATTAGGCGAACCCGCCTCGTGACGCTGCGGTGCGGGAGCCCATTCCGTCGAATCCACAGCCACCTCGCGCACCGCGCCGCCGCCCGCGAGATACGGCTCGGCGGCGTCGAGCCAGTCGCGACGGCCGACGAGAACGCCCGTGCCGAACGGCGCGTAGAGCTTGTGACCGGAGCAGGCCAGGTAATCGACTCCGCTGTCGCGCAGACTGATCCGACGGTGCGGGGCCAGCTGCGCCGCGTCGACCAGGATGCGCGCGCCACATCGGTGGGCCACCTCGGCGAGCCGCTCGATCGGCAGCACTTCACCGGTGACGTTCGAGGCTCCGGTGACGGCGAGCAACGCGGCGGGCCTGGCACACAATTCGGCGACGAGCAGCGCGATGGTCTCCTCGACGGTGTCGGCGGCCCGGACCACGCGACGTCCGTTCCTGGTCCACGGCAGGAAGTTGGCGTGATGTTCGGTATCGAGCACGACGGTCTCGCCCGGCACGCATCCGGCCAGCAGGTTGAGCGAATCGGTGGTGTTGCGGGTGAAGACCACGACCTGGTCTTCCTCGGCATCGAAGAACCGGCTCACCGATCCGCGCGCCGATTCGTAGCATTCGGTGGAGATCCGGGAAGCGTAACCCGCGCCCCGGTGCACACTGGCGTAGTACGGCAGCAACTGCTGCACCCGATCGGTGACCCGGGCCAGCGCGGGGGCGCTCGCCGCGTAGTCGAAATTCGCGTAGGTGGTGGTTCCGCCCTGGACGAGCGGCACCTGGAGATCGTCGCCGGACACCCGCGCGAGCGGGGCACAGGTCTGGTTCGCCACAGAAGTCATCACAAAATCCCATCGGCCGAGGGGACTCGCGATCAGGAGATCGTTCGAGTCCGCGCTTGCCGCGCCCGGTCGGGCGCGGCCCGGTCGTCACCCGGAGCACCCCACCGCGGAGGAGGGTTGCCGACCAGCTAGCCGGGGCTTGACGCTGGTACTCATGACCTGAATCGAGGTTGGCAGAAGCATCACCGCCCTGTCAACCGCGACATTCCGACGACTCTTCGCGCCACAACACCAACGAGGTGACGAAGGACACGACCGCGGCGAGCGTGAGACACAGGAACGCCCGCTGGAAACCCACCTCGACGCCGTTGCCCGCGACCGTCGCCCGGTACAGCACCACCGCGAGCAGAGCGGCGCCGATGGATCCGCCCATGCGCTGGAGGATGTTCACCACCGAGGCCGCGTCCGGCAGCTGTTCGGCCCGCACCGCGGCGTAGGCCGAGGCGACGATCGGCACCCCGGTCAGCCCGGTCGCGATCCCTCGGAACAGTAGAAGCACTTGGATGACAACGGGATTCATCGAGGCGTCGCCGAATACGAAGGGCAGCGACACCGCGACGAGTACCAGTCCGCCGACCGCCGCGACGGCACCGCCGCCGTACCGATCGGTGAGGCGACCGCCGATCGGTAGGATGACGACACCGCCGATCCCGAACGACAGCAGCAACAGACCGGTCGCCACCAGCCCCTTCTCGTGCAGATTCTGAAAATACAACGGCAGCAACAGCATCGACCCGAACAGCGACATCCCGCCGAAGAAGTGGGCGACGGTGGCCGCCGCGAAAACCGGACTGCGGAACATCGTGATGTCGAGGAGACTCGCCTGCCGCGCACGCACCGCGCGCAGCACGAAACCGCCGAGCGCGAGCGCTCCCACCACCAGGGAAACCCACACCGTAGGCGCGGAAAGTCCACCGCGACCGCCGAATTCGCTCAATCCGTAGACGAGCGCCGAGAGCCCGAGCGCGATCAGCGCGAATCCGGCGATATCGAAACTCGCCGTCACGTCCGACGCCGGCACACGGGGCAGCGAGCGCCGTGCCAGCACGAAGGCCACCACGCCGAACGGAATATTGATCAGGAACAGCCACTGCCAGTCCAGATGCGCCAGCATCAACCCGCCGACGGTCGGGCCGATCGCGGGAGCCGAGACCACCGCGATACCGACGACGCTCATCACCCTGCCGAGCCGATGCGGACCGGCCACCCGCCCGATCATCGCCTGACCGGCGGGCACCAGCAAACCGGCCGCCAACCCCTGACCGATTCGCAGGGCGATGAGCCAGCCCATACTCGGCGCGAGCGCGCACAGCCCCGACATCACGGTGAACGCGATCAGCGCGCCCATCCACAGCCGGTCCATCGCGACGCGGCGGCCGAGCCACCCGCACAGCGGAAGCGTGACCGCGAGCGCGAGCAGATATCCGCTGGCGATCCATTGCGCGCTGTCGAGCGTCGCGCCCAGATCCGTGGCGATGGTGTCGAGCCCGATATTGACCAGTGACGTGTCCAACATGCTCATGACCGCACCGAAGACGACGACGCCCGCGACCCGCCACACGCTCGCGGGAATGGGTTCGAGCACGGGAGCGACGGCGGCGGTTCGAGTATCCGACATGGATCCTCCGTTATCGATCGATATCCGAGATCTGTAGATCACTGAGATTGTTGAGATTATCAACAGTTTGTCGAATCAACAATGGATACAATTTCCGGATGTCAGACGACCCGTCGCATCCGCCCGGCCTGCTCCGGTTCCCGACCTATGCCCTCGGCAAGCTGCACAAGGCCGTGCACGCGGAGATGGGCATGTCGTTGCGCGAGCATTGGGTGCTGGTCTACCTGGAGGAATACGCCGAACTGTCCCAACAGCAGGTCTCGACCGCGCTCGGCATCGACCGCAGCGAGGTCGTCCGATTGATCGACGGACTCGAACGCGACGGCCTGGTCGTTCGCACCCGCGACGCCGCTGACCGGCGCAAATACCGACTGACGGTCACCAAGGCCGGGCGGGCCGAACGCCGTCGCACCGACGACATGATCGAGGCCGCCGCCAAGCGCGTACTACGTCGACTCGACGACGACGAGCAACGCACACTGCACCGCCTCGCCCTCAAAGCGCTCGGTGAGGACCCGTCGCTGAGCGACCGAAACCGGCATTCCGCCCGGTAGACCCGCTGGGACGCGGCGAGAACCACCGTGTCCGGGCGCACGAACCAGGCGATACCCCGAGTACCGTAGATACTCGGTCACCGTGGCGTTTGCCCTCTGGTAACCCTCTTGTGAAACAACCAAGGGTGAAGAGCTAGGCAGGTCGATGAGAGGTGGTCAGGACGTCATGCTGCAGCCGCAGGTCGACGCCACGGCGAGCGAGGGCCAGGACACGGGGGCGATTCCCGATCCATTGTCACGCGGCAGCCTCGCCGCACCCGCACGCACCCTGGTCGACATACTCGCCGCCACGGCGATCGATTACCCCGACGCGCCCGCCATCGACGACGGCGAGGTAGTCCTCGGCTACGCCGAACTCCTCGCCGAGATCGACGTCCTCGTCGCGCGTCTCGGCGCGGCGGGAGTGAGCGCGGGCGACCGCGTCGGCGTCCGCATGCCGTCGGGCACCCACGAGCTCTACGTGACCATCCTCGCCGTCCTGCACGCCGGGGCGGCCTACGTCCCCGTCGACGCGGACGACCCGGACGAGCGAGCCCGCCTGGTCTTCGGCGAAGCGAAGGTGACCGCCGTCGTCACCGCGAACGGCATCGAATCCGTCCCCGCCGCGAACACGCCGGTCGGGCAGGACTCCGCCGCGGATACGTCGGTCGAGCGGGAGCCCGCCGCGGATACGTCGGCCGGGCAGGCCGAAGTCGCACCCGAACAGACCACGAGCGCGGCGGCCACCGCAGCGTCAGCTGGGCCGGAACCGGGCACGCCCGAATCGGCCCCGCCGGGACTGGCCGCAACCGAGCCGACCGGACCCGAATTCGCGAAGTCCGAACCATCCACAACCGCGTCGGACTCGGGACACGCAGAACCGGCCGGAGCCGAACGAACCGCGACGGAGGTCCGCACCGCACTTCCCGATCCCTCCGACGACGCCTGGATCATCTTCACCTCCGGTTCCACCGGCACCCCGAAGGGCGTCGCGGTGACGCACCGCAACGCCGCCGCCTTCGTCGACGCCGAGGCGGAGCTCTTCCTTCGCGAGGCCCCCATCGGCCCGGGCGACCGCGTGCTGGCGGGCCTGTCGGTCGCCTTCGACGCCTCGTGCGAGGAGATGTGGCTGGCCTGGCGGCACGGCGCGTGCCTGGTCCCGGCTCCGCGCGCGCTGGTCCGCACCGGCGCCGATCTCGGGCCGTGGCTGGTGCGCCGGGAGATCAGCATCGTCTCCACCGTCCCGACGCTGGCCGCGACCTGGCCCGCCGAGGCGCTCGATCCGGTCCGGCTGCTGATCTTCGGCGGCGAGGCCGTGCCACCGGAACTCGCCGAACGCCTTGCCGGGAAAGCGGATTCGGCGCGCGAGGTGTGGAATACCTACGGCCCCACCGA
The DNA here is from genome assembly GCF_045040005.1 of Nocardia sp. NBC_01377. NCBI lineage: Bacteria > Bacillati > Actinomycetota > Actinomycetes > Mycobacteriales > Nocardiaceae > Nocardia > Nocardia sp. NBC_01377. The sequence continues at coordinate 7,937,234 of NZ_CP109566.1, read as the reverse complement.
GGCGACCGTCGTCGCCTGCGCAGCACTGCTCGACGGCTCCTGGCCGGTGCGTATCGGCCTGCCGCTGCACGGGTGGGATCTCACCGTGGTCGATCCGGCGGGCAATCCGGTGGCCGAGGGCGAATCGGGCGAGCTGGTCATCGGCGGTGTCGGCCTGGCCCGATATCTCGACCCGGCCAAGGACGCCGAGAAATACGCTCCGCTGCCGTCGCTGGGCTGGGAACGCGCCTACCGCAGCGGTGACCTGGTCCGTAACGACAGCGCCGGACTGGTCTTCCTCGGGCGCGCCGACGACCAGATCAAGATCGGCGGCCGCCGTATCGAACTCGGCGAGATCGATAACGCGTTGCAACATCTGCCCGGTGTCACCGGTGCGGCGGCGGCGATCCGAAGTACCAAGGCGGGCAACAAGATCCTGGTCGGCTACCTGACCGGCCCGGATAGCGACTACGACCTGAAAGCCGCGCGCGAGCGTCTCGCCGAACAGCTTCCGGCCCCGCTGGTGCCGCGACTGGCCGTCGTCGCCGAACTGCCGACGCGCACCTCCGGCAAGGTCGATCGCGACGCGCTGCCGTGGCCGCTGCCCAAACAGAAGGACATCGAGGCCGAAGCCGGACTCAGCGAGACCGCGCTGTGGGTCGCCGGTCTGTGGGACGCGCTGCTCGGCGCGGAGGCCACCACCCCCGATATCGATTTCTTCGATGTGGGCGGCGGCTCGCTGGCCGCCGCGCAACTGGTCGCCGCGCTGCGCGAACGCTATCCGCACATCACCGTGGCCGAACTCTACGACCATCCGCGCCTCGGGGCGCTCGCCGATTTCCTCGACGACAGCGCACCCGTCGTCGCCGCGGAAGAACGCGTCGTCCGGCCCACCCCGCTGCCCGCCCAGGTGTTCCAGGTGCTCGCGACCATTCCGCTGACCACCCTCACCGGTTTGCAGTGGCTCACCTGGCTCGCCATCGTCGGCAATATCGCCGCGTGGTCGGGTTCGTTGCCCTGGCTGCCGCACCTGTCGTGGTGGTGGGCGCTGATCGCCTTCCTGCTCTTCATCTCCCCGCCCGGCCGGATGGCACTGTGTGCCCTCGGCGCCAGGCTCCTGCTCGACGATGTGAAACCGGGCAGCTACCCGCGCGGCGGTCACGTGCACCTGCGACTGTGGACGGCGGTGCGACTGTCGGAGGCCAGTGGCGCCGAGAATCTGTCCGGCGCACCGTGGATGGTGCCCTTCGCCCGGGCGCTCGGCGCGAAGATCGGCAAACGCGTCGACCTGCACACGCTGCCACCGGTCACCGGAATGCTGGAACTCGGCAACGGGTGCAGTGTCGAACCCGAGGTCGATCTGTCGGGCTACTGGATCGACGGCGACCTGGTCCATATCGGTCCGATCTCCGTCGGCCCCGGCGCGGTGGTGGGTTCGCGCTCGATTCTGCTGCCCGGCACCAAGATCGGGAAGAACGCGGAGATCGCGCCTGGCTCCGCTGTATCCGGCAAGGTCAAGGCCGATCAGGAGTGGGGTGGCTCGCCCGCGGTGAAGGTCGGTAAGGCCCAGCACCGCTGGCCCGACGAGACCCCGGCGCGCGCGGCGCACTGGGTGCTGATCTTCGGCATCACCTCGATGGTGCTCGCCGCCGTCCCGATCATCGGACTCGCCTCCGGCGGGGCGTTCATCGCCTGGTGGATCCGCGACACCACGACGCTGACCGAAGGTCTCGGCCGCGCCTTCGCCATCCTGCCCGTCGCGTCGTTGCTGAGCCTGGCCGTCTACGCCGCGGTGACGATCGTCGCGGTGCGGCTGTTCAGTATCGGCCTGCGGGAGGGTTACCACCCGGTGCGCAGCCGGACCGGCTGGCAGGCATGGTCCACCGAGCGTCTGCTGGATTCGGCCCGGACCTTCCTCTTCCCGCTCTACGCGAGTCTGCTGACCCCGATGTGGCTGCGCCTGCTCGGCGCCAAGATCGGCCGCGGTGTCGAAGTGTCGACCGTGCTGCTACTGCCCAAATTCACCACCGTCGCCGACGGTGCCTTCCTCGCCGACGACACCATGATCGCCGGATACGAACTCGGCGGCGGATGGCTGCACATCGGCGAGGCCAAGGTCGGCAAACGCGCGTTCCTCGGCAATTCCGGGATGACCGCCCCGGGACGGCGGGTGCCGAAGAACGGACTCGTCGCCGTCCTGTCGGCCGCGCCGTCCAAAGCCAAAGCCGGTTCGTCCTGGCTCGGCAGTCCCCCGGTCCGGCTGCGCCGCGACTCCGAAGGCGGCGATTCCGACCGCACCTTCGATCCGCCGCTGCGCCTACAGATCGCGCGGGCCGTGGTGGAGACCTGCCGACTCGTCCCGGTGCTGGTGACCTTCGCCATCGGCCTCGGCGTGCTGTTCACCCTGGCCTGGCTGGCGCAAATGCTCGGTCATCTGCCCGCCGCGCTGCTCAGCGGTGTGGTGCTGCTGGCCGCGGGAGCGGTCGCCTGCGGCAGCGCGGTCGCCGCGAAATGGTTGATGGTCGGACGTATTCACGCGGAGGAGCATCCGCTGTGGAGTTCGTTCGTGTGGCGTAACGAGGTCGCGGACACCTTCGTGGAGACCGTCGCCGCACCGTGGTTCGCGCGCGCCGCGACGGGTACACCCGTACTCAACCTGTGGCTTCGCGGACTCGGTGCGAAAATAGGACGCGGGGTATGGTGCGAGTCCTATTGGCTACCGGAGGCGGACCTGGTGACACTCGGCGACGGCGCGACCGTGGAGCGCGGCTGTGTGGTGCAGACCCATCTCTTCCACGATCGGATCATGGCGATGGACACCGTCACCCTGGGCGCCGGAGCCACTCTCGGCCCGCACTGCGTCGCGCTTCCGGCCGCGGTGATCGGCGCGGGCGCGACCATCGGACCGGCCTCGCTGGTCATGCGCGGCGATGTGGTGCCGCCGTCGACCCGCTGGTGGGGCAATCCCATCTCGCCCTGGCCCGGCGCGATCGCGAGCGTGCCGGAAACCGAGGCCGAATCGGAAGCGGGCCGAGCGAAAGCGGCTCGCTGATGCCGAGCAAGTTCTACGACGTTCCGATCGACGAATACCTACCCCAGAACGGCAATCGCGGTTACCGGGTCTCCAGGTACGAACTCGAACTGAGCTACCGGGTGGCGAGCAACCGCCTGGCCGGACGGGCCGAGATCACCGCGGTGACCACCGAGGTCCGACCGCGTTTCGCCGTGGACCTGTCGCAATCGCTCGCCGTCACAAAGGTTCTCGTCAACGGCGTCAAGGCCTCGAAATACGCTCATCAGCACAACAAACTGGTGATCACACCGCAGCAGCGCATTCCGGCGGGCGGTGTGCTCTCCCTGATCGTGCTGTACAGCGGCACACCGAAACCGGTGCGCGGACCGTGGGGCGAGGTCGGCTGGGAGGAACTGACCGAGGGCTCGCTCGTCGCCAGTCAGCCCAACGGCGCCGCGTCCTGGTTTCCGTGCGACGACCACCCCAGTTCCAAAGCCAGCTACCGCATTTCGATCACCACCGACACCCCGTACTACGCGCTCGCCAACGGATCACTCGTCGGTAAACAGACCAAGGCCAGCCAGACCACCTGGGTCTACGAGCAGCCCGAACCGATGGCGAGCTATCTGGCCACCATCCAGATCGGCCCGTACCGGAAATTCCGGGTCGGCTCGGTGCAGAGTCCGGTCGCCATGTACGCCGTGGCCCCGGTGCGGTTGCGCGCCAACTTCGAACACGATTTCGCCAGACAGCCCGCGATGATGGACCTGTTCATCGAGAAATTCGGGCCGTACCCGTTCGGCGGCTACACGGTGGTGATCACCGACGACGAACTGGAGATTCCGATCGAGGCGCAGGGCATCTCGGTTTTCGGCGCGAACCACTGCGACGGCCGTCGCGGTTCGGAACGACTCGTCGCGCATGAACTCGCCCACCAGTGGTTCGGCAACAGCCTGACGATCCGGTGCTGGCGTGACATCTGGCTGCACGAGGGTTTCGCCTGCTACGCCGAATGGCTGTGGTCGGAGGCCTCGGGCGGCGCGTCGGCCGATCAGCAGGCCAGGGCCGCGCGCCACAACCTCTTCCGGCAGCCGCAGGACATCATCGTCGGCGATCCGGGCCCGCGCCGCATGTTCGACGACCGCGTGTACAAACGCGGCGCGCTGACCCTGCACGCCCTACGACTGGAACTCGGGGATGCGGCGTTCTTCGACCTCGTGCGCGAATGGGCGGCCCGCTACCGGCACGGCTGGGTCACCACCGAGGAGTTCACCGATCTGGCAGGCCACTACAGCCTGCTACCGCTGCGCCCGCTCTGGGACACCTGGTTACACGCCGAGGTACTGCCCCCGCTGCCCCCACTGGGCGGACAGGCCAGCTCCGCCCGCTGAGATTCAGAAGACCAGGTAGCGGGCGGCCAGTTCCTCGATGAGCGGATCGTCCTCGGCGACCGAGGCCAACGCGTCCAGATCGGTTTCGATCGCGATGCGACGCGGATCGTCGTGTTCGGAATCGGGTACGCCGTCCTCGGCGAGTTGTCGTAACAACTTGACGCGGACGCGGTGCCTGAGTGTGTCGCTCATATTCGAAGCTTGCCCGATGCGAGCCACCGAAATCAGATCGGCGCGAGCCAGGAACCCCACGGCGTATTGCGGAACACCGAATACACCGCGATGACGGACAGCAGTATCCACATGGTGCTGCGTTCCATCTTCGGCACGACGAGGCGTTGACCGCGCCACGCGTGTCTTGTCCACGCGCCGACCCACACCGCGAGGGCGAGTATCAGCGGGATCGCGATCAGGCTGCTGTGCAGCGAGTCGATGACCCGTCCGTCGGTCAGGTTGTGCACGGCCCGCATACCACCGCAGCCCGGGCAGTACAGGCCGGTGAGGGCGTAGAACGGGCAGTACCCGTAGGCCCCCTCCTCGTGCGGGTCCCGGAAATGCAGCAGCGCCAGCGCGCCGATACCCGCACCCGCCGTCAGCAGCGGCAGCGGCATCGCTCGCCAACCCCGATGCTTGGGTTGCGCCAGAAATCTCCCCGACCCCGAGTCCGCACCCGGTGCGACATGCGTGCTCTCCACGAGGAACAACGGTAGCCGCGTCGGCCCGATCACCGCCACCGCCACCGCGATCACCGAACCGATTTCCGGCCTCCGAGCGGCCCGGATGGCACCGCGGTCGGTTCGAGCCCGAGCGAACATGATCAATTCCATACCGCGTTTTCCCAGCTCGAACTAAAATTTCGGCCGTGGATGCCGCTGAATTTCTTCGGCTCGACGGATATGGGGTCAGTTCGGCTCGCAGACTCGAATTCGGGAATGTGGGTCACTGGCACGCCCCCCAGGAGGGCGAGATCGCAGGCGCGGTGGCAGTGGAGATAGACCCGGGTGACGGAAGTTCGGTCGTGGTTTTCGTCCAAGCGCCGCACAGACGCGACGTACCCGACGATTTCCACCCGAACGATCAGGTCTGTCTGGTCATACCGGACATGATCGCCGAACTTCTCGACTCCGACTGATCGTCGTACTCACGACACTCCCTACCCGCCCGACCACGAAGCCGCGGTAGCTCCTGTCCGCGCGAACGGTCGACCGGTAGTACAAGCCGCCACACCCGCGACAGCGCGGATCCGGCGGTGCGATCCTGGCGGCCGGGCCGTCGAGTACCCGAGATCTTTTGTTCGGAAAAGCAGTGTTCGCCGTACCGAATACCGGGTATTCGACCGTTCGAGCCAGGATTTCCGCCATCGAGCGCTTGCACTAGCAAGCACCCCAGCTTGCAGGGTACGGTGACGGCAGACACAAAGGAGTGCTCGAATGCTGGTCACGTCGATGAAGACGCTAGCGGGACTACGCGGTAGCGAACCGCTCACCGCGGCCTACCGTGCTGCGCTGCGCAACCGCACCTTCGCCACCGCGTCGCTGAACAAGCCGACCGTCCCCCACGACGTCATCCCCGTGACCACCGCCGACGGCGCCCGCCTGCGGGTGCACGCCTACGGCCCCGCCGACGGCGAGACCCTCGTGCTCGTGCACGGGTGGAGTTGTAGCATCGAATACTGGAATCCCCAGATCAACGCCTTCGCCGACCGCTACCGCGTCGTCGCCTACGATCAGCGCGGCCACGGCGAGAGCGAACTCGGCCGCGTCCCGCTGGGTCCCGCCAGCCTCGCCGACGATCTCGTCGCCGTACTCGACGCGGCCCTGCCCGCGGGCAAGCGCGCCGTCCTCGTCGGCCACAGCATGGGCGGAATGACCCTGCAAGCATGGGCCGCCCGCTACCCCGAGCAGGTCGTCGAACGCGCCTCCGAAGTCGTCCTCGTGAACACCGCCGCCAGCGAGATCCGGCACGAGACCGACATGATCCCGGTCCTGAACAAGCCGCTCACGGTCGCGGACCGACCGCTGACCGTCCTCGGCGCGACCGTCAGGATGCCGTCGGCCATCGCCGAGACGATGCTGTACTCCCCCGTGCCGCTGCCGGGCGGCTGGCTGGCCAACACGGTCTTCAAGGACCGTGCCATGACCAAGAACGCCACCGCCGACGAAGTCGAGTTCGCGCTGAGCGTCATCCGGTCCTGCCGCCCGCTCACCCGCGGCCTGCACGCCGTCGCCCTGCTCGACATCGATCTCGGCGACTCCGCCGAACACCTGACCGTCCCCACCACGGTCATCGCGGGCTCGAACGATCTGCTCCTGCCCGAACGGCTGTCCCGCCGCATCGTCGAACTGCTCGACCGCACCGGTTTCCTCGCTGACTACCGCGTCTGGCCCACCGGCCATCTCGGCAATATCGAGGCCGCCGACCGCTTCAACGCGGTACTGGAACAGGTCGTCGCCCGCAGTTACCAGCAGACCGCGACCGCCGTCTGAGCCGATTCGGCGTCCATCTGCTGCTCGAGCAGCTTCGGTTGGTCAGTCAGATTTGCCTGGTCGACCCGATTTTCGCCGGGTCCGATTCCACGGCGACTTCCCCGCATCGAGAAGGGGGAAGCTCCTGGTTACGTATCCGATGGAGCTTCCCCCGGATCGAAGGGTAGCGGGCGCGTTGGGCTCGCGGGCCACTATCCCGGTTCCGGTCACCCGGAACATCTTCGAGCATACAGAGGGTTATGGTGCGAGGGGTGTCGAGCGAAGAGCCGACCGACCTCGTGTCCGGTACCGTTCGCCCGGCGGAATGTCATGTCGCGGGCGACCGATTCGGACTCGCACGTCCGCGAGCATGACCCTCGGTTTCCGGGACGTGGCCGGACCACATTGCGACCGACGGAATGTCATGTCGCGGGCGACCGATTCAGGCCCGCACGTCGGCAAGCATGACGTTCGGTTTCCAGAACACTGCCGGACCGAACTGCGACCGGCGCGAATCTCTTCCACACCGACATTCATAGCTATCATTCAGCAATGACTCCGGGGCGATCGACTACGGCCGCGCCGCACGCGCCCCACTCGTGGCCCCGGTAACCGATCGAACTGCCCACACATCGGTTGAGGTGGTGAATGTCGAATACAGGTGACAGGGCTCGTAACAGTGTTGCCCCCGGTTCATCGGCCAAACGGGCACTGATAATCGGCGCTGGCGTCGGCGGCATCTCCATCGCCCGAGGATTGCTACGTGACGGCCATGACGTGACCGTATTCGAACGGGCGTCCGCCGTGCGGGACGGTGGTGGTGCGGTGACCATCTGGCCCAACGGGGCGAAGGTGCTCACCCAACTCGGCGTCGATATGACCGGAGCCGGTCGGCTTCTTTCGGCGGTGCACGTGTCGACCGCTACCGGACGTCGCCTCGCCGTGATCGACGTGACGGCGTTGGGCGCAAGGATGGGAGCCCCCACCCGGATGGTTCCCCGTCGGGTGCTGCTGGAACGACTGATGGACGGTTTCCCGCCCGATCGAATCCGCTGCGACGCGCGCGCCGTTGACGTGACCAACACTCCAGGGGGCGTACGAGTCGATTTCGCGGACGGCACATCGGACGAGGGGGATCTGCTGATCGGCGCGGACGGTCAGCACTCGACGGTGCGCGCCGCGATGAGCGCACCGGAGGCGACACCGACCGGCTGGTGCAGCTGGCAAGGACTGGTAGAGCTGCCCGAGATCGCCGACGGCGACGTCGGCGTGATCATCATCGATGAAGGCGGCAACCTCGGCCTGTGGCCCGCGGGCAACGGCAGCCTCCAGTGGTGGTTCGACCTGCCGTGGACCCCCGATTTCGTCCACCCCGATTCCCCCATCGACGCCATCCGGTCACATTTCACCGGCTGGTCCCACCCGGTCGACCGCGTGCTGGACACATTGACCGACGACGACCTGAGCATGTCCCCCTTCCCCCACTTCCGGCATCCGATACCGCGCGAATGGGGCCGCGGCCGATTCACCCTGCTCGGCGATGCCGCCCACACGATGCCGCCCACCCTCGCCCAGGGCACCAACCAGGCGCTACTGGACACGATGGTCCTGCGCCGCGCACTGGCCTCCGCGCGCACCACCCCCGAAGCGCTGAGCTGGTACGGCAGAACCCGCCGCCGCAAGGTCGCCGCCGTCTCCTGGGTGACCTCACTCCAGGTCTCACACGGCGAGTCCGCGATGAAGCCCGCCGGACTCCTGCCCCCCGGTTTCGCGACCTCGGCACTGACGAGTTTCCTTCGGGCAACCAGCCATTCGAGAATGTCCGCCGAAGCCACCGAGAAATTCTCACCGATCGACACCCGATGAGGGCCATGCACTCTCGTCACGCATCCGCGCGGGCCAACGCCTCCGCTTCCATCGCGGCGATGAAGTCGGCCACGTTCGAACCGTAGACGCCCCAGCTGTTCACACCACCGAGTTCGACGAGACGAAGCACGCCGTCGTGGCCGACACCGACATCGACGGTGATCATGGTGGAACCCTGCGCGAGCATGCGCGCCGCCGCGGTCTCCGCGAAAACCCGGACGTGGTCCGGGACGGGGAGGTACGGCTCGATCGGATAGGAGCTCCCGCAGACGAAGCGGCCGTCGCGGCAGAAGCAGCGGTACTCGCGCTCGAATGTCACCACCTCGGACACGACGACGAGTTCGTCCCGGTATCCGTCGTAGAGCTGGAGCCAACGCTCCAACTCCGCGATCGCGTGAACGCCCGCGGGGAACAGCTTGTAGTTCGTATCGCTCCGGAGGAAGACCCGGTCACCGCCGAACATGCGCCGCAACGGGAGACGTGGAACCGCCGAGAACGGCACGAGGACAGCGGTGCGGCCGAGGAGGTCGTACACGTGCCGGTAGTAGGACGAGCACCGCAACGTCGGGTAGTCGTCGAACACCGCGTCTCCGAGTCGTGACACTCGGCGCAGACGCGTCATCGTCAACATCGTGCCGTATCCGACGATCGCGCGGCCCTCCTCGACGACCGGCCAACGACCCATCATCACGTCATGCGGCTCGACGATCAGGGCATCATCGAGCGCGGCCGCGACGATGGCGGAGCCGGGGAACTCCTCGTGGACATCGATGATCCAGCGCGGTCGCATCGCACGATGCTACGTGCGACGCATGGGATTTCCGGCTGAATTCGAACCACTTACGACCAAACCTCGGCCAAGCGCGACGAGCGAGTGCCGCCGGATTCGGTGGACCGCCGCAAAGAACAAACCGACGGCGGCCGGCGAAGTGCACGGCAAGGCTCGGCGAACGAAAAACCGTCCAGAGCTGGAACCATTCGCTTGGTACCTGTCGCAGTATCGGTTCGTGAGCTGGAGACGATATGTGGCGCACGGGGTGCCCGGCGGCTATCGGATCGGAGACAAAAGCCCGGCGCTGGTGGGGCAATCACTATGAGTTGTGTCCGGACGAGCTGGTGGCCGAGTCGAACAGCGGGCCGGACTACGAGAAGTTGACCGCGCTACTCCGGCGTTACCGGATCCAGAAGCGGTAACGAGGGAATGCCTTCGGCCGTCGATCCTGAAATATGGAGCCGCCTGGGGGAATCGAACCCCGGTACGGATCTCCCGAAATGCCCAGCTCAGCGAACTGGCTTTGCAACATCGCCGCTGTTCAACCGCTATTTCAGGACGATTCATGACATTACAGAACCGAATGCTACCATCCGGGTGATGACGCGGTAGTCACCCCGTCGACCTGGGATTTCTCTGGATGGTGATGACGGCGTCATCACCCACAACCGGTGCTCGCGCGGGGGTGCCACAGCCCCTACCTACCTCGGCCGACATCAGCGACGCCACGGCGATCGGCGCGACTCTGCTGCGGCGCAGACGGAAAGCTCATCGTGACGGTTTCGATCAGATGGGTGAACGCGCGGGCGGTATCGTTCCCGATATGTCCACCGCGTCTGTCCTGGCCGCGCGCCTGCGCGGCGCGATGACAGGCGCGGTGTCGGGTGCGGCGGCGCTGGCCGCCCACGGGATGGGTGGCGGCATGCTTCCCACTGACAGCACGCTCGTGCTGTTGGTGGCGGGATGCGTATTGGTCGGAGTCATCGGCGCGGGACCGGCGGGTCGCTGGTGGCCGGTGCCGATCGCCCAGCTCGGTGCAGGGCAACTGCTCGGTCATCTCGTGCTGGCGTGGACTTCCGAGCACACCCACCCGATGGCATTGACACCGGCCATGCTGGTCAGCCATGCCGTGTTCGCTGTCGTCGTCGGCATCGCGCTGGGAATCGCCGAGCGCCTGGCCCGCGCGGTGGTGTCTTCGCTGCGCTGGTGGCTGGTGCTGCTCACCCGCCACGCCGAGACCGTCGCCGACCAACGGTGTCTCGCGGTGCCGGGCCGGAATTCGCCGACGCCTGCGCGTCTGCTGCTGAGTTCGGGCCTCGGCAACCGCGGCCCGCCCGTGACCGCCGCCGCCCTGTGAGGCTGTCCCCCTAGGTCACGCACCTCGTCCACGACATGGGCAACGCTGTTGCGCGTTTCGCCGTCGTGGATCGGATGTGGTGCGGGCCGAGCGTTTCTCGCGTTCGGGTGCCGTGTTCGGCTACCCGGACGGCTCCGTCCATGACGCACCGCACCTTTCGCGACTGCCGGGTTCGCCGGCGGCCGCGCGCTACGGCATGGGTCGTGATCGTGGTGGCGGCTGCGTGATGCCGCCGAAGTCTCTCCCCGGCACGAGCCGGGAGAGACCAGTTCCTTGCGCCCGGAGAGGGCTTTGCGTTCATGTCTTCCACAACCGCCGGAGTCGGCGACCCGCCGGAAACCCCCGCCGACGACGATGGCCTCGCCGCGTCGGCGACAACCGTGACAACCCCCGATACCGACACCGCCGCGGCGGATTCCCCCGACAGCCCGGCGTCTTCGACGGCACGGACAGCGCCGCGCAGCTGGCGGCCGTTGATCCTGCGACTGCACTTCTACGCGGGAGTGCTGGTGGCACCGTTCATCCTGATCGCGGCCGTGACCGGCGGTCTGTACGCGCTGTCACCGGTGATCGAGAAGTTCGTGTACGCCGAGGTGCTCACCGTCGAATCCACCGGCGCCGCACCGCTGCCACTGTCACAGCAGGTCGCCGCGGCCCGAGCCGCCTACCCGGACCTGGCGGTCACCGCGGTCGCGCCCCCGGCGTCCTCGACCGCCTCGACACGGGTGCTCTTCACCGACCCCGGTCTCGGCCCCGACGAACTGAAAGCGGTCTTCGTCGACCCTTACACCGGAACCGTCCTCGGTAGCGAGACCTCGTGGTTCGGATCACTGCCGTTCGCCACCTGGGTCGATGTCCTGCACCGCGACCTGCATCTCGGCGAGGTCGGAAACCTCTACAGCGAACTCGCCGCCTCCTGGCTGTGGATCGTCGCCCTGGGCGGATTGTTCTTGTGGTGGGCCAAGTTCCGCAGCGACCGCGTCCGTGGCCGACGCGCCCGCCTCCTCGGCGTCGACCGGTCGGTGCCGGGCCGGGCACGCACCCTGAACTGGCACGGCGCGACCGGTGTCTGGATCGCGGCGGCGCTGCTGTTCCTGTCGGCCACCGGCATCACCTGGTCGCCCTACGCCGGCGAACACGTCACCGATCTGCGCGCGGCGATGTCGTGGCAGCGGCCCCAACTCGACACCGATCTGACCGGCGACGCCGCGGCGACCGAGGGCGCGCACGAGGGGCACGGTGGCGCGCACACCGGGCCGGTCGACATCACCGGTGTCGACCTCGACCAGGTCGTCGCGGCCGCGGACCGGGCCGGGGTCGGCGCACCGGTCGAGATCACCCTGCCCGCCGAGCCGGGACAGGCCATCGGCGTGGCCGAAGCCGCGAAAGCCTACCGGCTCACCACCGATTCCGCCGCCATCGATCCGGCCACGATGCAGGTCACCGGTACCGTCGACTACTTTCGCGACTACTCGCTGATCGCCGAACTCGCCGACTGGGGCATCCGCGGCCACATGGGCGTCCTGTTCGGACTGCTCAACCAGCTGCTGCTCCTGGCCGTCGCGCTGACACTGGTCACGGTCATCGTGCGCGGCTACCGCATGTGGTGGCAACGCCGCCCGACCCGCGGTTCGGCGTGGGCGCTCGGGCGGCCACCTCTGCGCGGCGGCATCGGCCGAGCGCCGCGCGCGGGTGTCGTCGTGCTCGCGGTCCTGGCTGTCGCGATCGGCTGGTTCCTGCCACTGCTCGGCATCACACTGGTCGCGTTCCTCGTCATCGACCTCGCCCTGGCGGCACTGAAGCGCCGGTCGGCGCGAGGGCGGCAAGCGGTGTGAGGATCACCGCGATCCGGGCCGTCGCCGTGTTCGCGACACTCGATCCGCGCGAGCACGGCGACGCCGTCGGCGGTGATTCCCGCCGATCAGGACCCGTGCGAGGACCGAGCGATGGTCGGAGCCGGGAACAACGACGGTGCGCACCGATTCCGCGGCGCCGGCCGCGACGAGGACGTGGTCGATCCCGATGATCGGCCCCCAGCGCCGATCGGCGGGGAAGGTGAGCTGCGGGCCGGCGCCCGCCAGGTCGGCGGCCTCACCGAAACGTCCTCCCAGCAGCGCGCGGAACGCGGCGTGGTCGCGTGTCGCGTTGAAGTCGCCGCCCGCGACGGCGGGTGTCGGCGCGTTCGCGAGTATGTCCCGGATCAGGCCCATCTCGATCCGCCACGCGCGGTAGTCCTGTGACGGCGGAACCGGATGAAAGGCGAAAACGGGTAATGGTCCCAGCAGCGGATGGTCGAGGACCGCGCCGAGGTTGGCCATGACGAAGCCGTCGAAGCGCTTCTCATCGCGCATCGGGTACCGGCTGTAGATGCCGGATCCGCTCGCTCCCCCGCCGGGGCGCAGGTAGTGGTAGGGCAGTTCCGTGTCGATCCCGGCGGCGCTCAAGCCTGCGACCGCCTGTCCGGTCAGTTCCTCCACCGTGAGCAGGTCGGCCTTGTTCTCCCGCGCGGTCGCCGTGATCACATCCGCGTCGGCCGCACCGTAGAGCAGATTCGCCTGAATCACCACGAACGGAAGGCCGCCCGGATGCCCATCCGCGACGAACAGCGGCAGCTGGGTCCACGCCCCGCCCAGCAGCACCGCCAGTGCGACGAGCACGGCCCGAAACCGCCGGGCGATCGCGAACAGCACCAGCCCGATGCCGGAACCGAGCATCAGGTATGGCGCGAACGAGGCCAGCAACACCGCCGAAAAGCGCTCGGATACACCGTAGTACAGTGCGACTCCGAGTGCCGCGGCAGCGGTGGCGGCCCAGCCGGCCGTCGTGAGCAGCCGTGCGGCCCATCCGCCGCGACGGCGACTCCGCGGCGGGCGCGCACGATCGGGTTCATCCGCCGGGCCACTCGAGGCGGACGGTTCGGGCGGGCACACCCCCGCGCGGGGGATCGCCTCGTCACCGGCCTCGCGCGAATCCCCCGGCTCCGCGCTGTCGGTGTCCCCCGAGCGCGTCTCACCCATCGGATCCAGCCGGGCCCGAGGGCACACCGCGGGCCGCTGTCGACCGGCGGTCTCCTTCCCCGGAGACAGCCGTCGCACGGTGGTCCGCCCGCCCGATGACAGACAAGGCCAGCAGAGTGGTGAGCAGGCCGATCGGATAGGCGGCGCCCGCCACCGATTGCCACAGCGGCCGTGCGTAGACATAGTTCGACCGCTGCACGAACAGCAACACCTCGATCACCGGCCCGGCCAGCCCGATGAACCACAGCACGACCAGCGCGCGGGCGAAGCGCCCGTCGCCGAGCGGACCCGTGCGCAACCACATCAGCAGGGGAACCAGCCAGATCCACTGGTGCGACCACCCCAGCGGGAACAGCGCCGCCGCGACCGCGGCCGGAACCCAGATCAGGACCACTCGATCGTGTCGGAACCGGGCGACGACCAGCGCGGCCGAGCCGATGAGCAGCGCCGCGCCCGCGATCCAGAGAGGGCCGAATCCGACATCGCCGCCCGCGAAGCGACTCAGCGCCGCGCGCAGGGACTGGTTCGCGACGGTGGCGACACCACCGACCCGATCGGCGCCCTCCATGATCACGCCACCGAGGAAATAGTCCCGGCTCTGGCCGGGAAAGACCACCCAGCCCACCGTGATCGGCACGACCGCACCGGCGCAGGCCCACAGCAGCCTGCCTCGCCCTCGGGAGCCCACCGCGGCGAACGCCGCCACCGGCACGATCTTGGCGGCGGCGGCCGGTCCGGCGAGTACACCGGCCACCGGTCGCGCACTCCACACCGCCACCACGACCGCACACAACAACAGCAGCGACAGCTGGCCCTCGTACAAGCAGTGCCGCACCGGCGCGATCCACAACAGACCCGCGCTCCACCATGCCGCCGAACTCAGCAGATGCGGGTCGCGCACCGCGCTCCGACCGCTGAGCAGGCTCGACAGCAGAAGGACGCTCACCACCAGCGCCGTCACACCCGCCACCGTCCACAGCACCGCGACCAGCGCGAACGGCAATACGCTCAGCGGCGCGAAAGCCAATGCCACCCACGGCGGATAGAGATAGGGAATGGTGACCGACCCGTCCCCGGTGCGAGTGACCGCCTCGTACAGTCGCCCGTCGGCGGCCCAGCCGGGCGCTGACACGAATACCCGCAGGTCGCCCAGGTAGTAGTCACTCGCGGTGACGATCAGGAAGACACCCATCGCCGCGACGGAGAGCAGCAGGGCACCCGCGGCCAGGACCGCTCGCCGCCGGTCCGCCGCCGGATCGGTGAGCACATCGCCGATCCGGTGTGTCGTCGGGTCGGCCGGTCGCGGCGCGGGTGCGCTCGGACCGCCGTCGGCATCTGTGTTCGTCATCGAGACCTCTCGTCACGAGGTGACCGTCACTCAGAGGTCGTCGAAGGACGGCCCGCGGTTCCCGTCGATGAGCAGGCCCCAGCCATCGCGGAACCGCCGCGTCCGCCGAACGTGGCGACCGACGGGTTCGGCGGCCTGCCGGAGCCGCGATACCGGGCATCCCGCCGGCAACCGCAGTATCATCGGTAGTCGCGGCCTCGCCGCTCGGCGATCACCGCACCGGAACGTCCAATTCTCTGATGACGGGAGTGTCGTGTCCGAAACCAAGTTCGCCGTGGATGGTCTGCATTGCCAGGGATGCGTCGGGACGGTCGAGAAGGCGATTTCGACCATTCCCGACGTCCACCGCGTGAGCGTCGACCTCGATATCGAGGGATTGTCGCAGGTCACCGTGGACGCCGATCACGAGCTCGGCGCCGAGGAGATCCGCCGCGCGCTGCGCAGCGGCGGGAATTTCACGTTGGTCTGAATCGGCACGTCATCGGCGCGACAGCCGCACGGCGCGCGCCGATGACGGGTGCCGGTGGACTTCGCCGCGTGCAGCCGCATCTCCCCCGCTTCGGCCACAAGTCCGCGGCGGGATCGTGGATCGCTTGCCGGCCTTTCATCACACCGGTTTGACACGCCGCGAAGTCCGCGGGGAGTCGACGGGCGGCACAGGACCACCGGCGCCCGATCGAACTCCCTCGGTGATAGTCGCGGCGCGAGGGCTCCCGGTTCCCTCGGAATCGAGCCGAATCCGGTCGACCGGCATCCGAATGCCGCAGAGCCCGAGGTCAATCGCGCATCCGGCGTTCGCGCGCCCCGAACGGCCCGCGGGTGGTCCGGCGACCGTCGAACAGCCATGACAGCACCGGCACGCGCGACACCACCGCGTAGACGACCAGCGACCCCGACAGCGCGCCGACGATGATCACGGCGTACTCGATCAGCGGCGGCAACGCGGGTTCGAGCAGCAGGTACGCGATGGACAGAATCAGGCTGTTGTGGAAGACGTAGACGACCATCGCGGCATCCGCGGCGCGCGCCGCGACGGCGTTCACACCCGATGCGAGTCCGCGCATCGTGGTGAACACCACCGCGGTCATTCCCGCACCGACCACCGGGACGAGCAGGTGGTGCGCGCAGCTCGCGAGCGCCCCGCCGCGTTCGGCGAGCGCGGCGCTCGCGGACGCCGCCGCACACCAGGCGAGTCCGTGCGAGGGCGGGCACCGCTCGAAGCGCCGCAGCAACTCCGGCCGCGACCCGAGTGCGACACCGACCACGAAGGACGGCGCGTAGATCACCAGTAGCTGGAGGTTGACCAGGCCGAAGGCCACGTTGTCGAGACCGGTCACCACCGTCGCCGCCCACCCCGCCGCCACCAGCAGACCGGCCGTCAGCAATATCGCGGCCTCCCGGTGACGGGCCGCGGTGACCCATCCGAGGAGGTGTTCCACCCGGGCGAGAACCCGTTCCCGGCCGAAGCGGGCGAACGGCGCGGCGAGTGCGAGCCCGTAGAGGAACAGATTCATCAGGAACCACAGCTGGAACACCCACAGTGACGGCTGGGCCAGCAGCCCGCGCCAGCGCTCGGCCGTGTCCGCGTGCGGCCCGGTGGTCGAGGCGATCAGCCACAGTTGGGGCGGGCCGAGCACGAGCACACCGGCGGCGAAGGGCACGAGCAGTCGCCGCGCGCGCTGGGCGGTCCACGCTCGGGCGTCGTGCCGCCGCAGCGCCGAGATGGCGAAATACCCCGCGATGGTGAAGAAGGCGGGCATACGGAAGGTGTGCACGAATCCGGCGACCGCCGACACCACCGGGTGGATGCCGTCGCCCGAGTACCACGGCAGGCCGTGATAGACGAACGCCGCGTGGAACGGGATGCCGAGGAACATCAGGATCGCGCGCGTCGCGTCGATCCACGGCAGCCGCGCGCGCCGCTGCTCCTCGGTGGCCGGATCGCCGGTCATCGCTGGTCGGCGCGGAGCGGTGGCGCGGAGCGGACTAGCTGATCCCTCATGGGCGAGTAGTCGCGGCACCGGGTCGAGCGGTTCCCGGACAAGGATGCGCCCGTGGTGGACTCACGTTCGCGGCGCCGTAGCGGTGCGGTGCGCGAAGGATCGCGACAGCGGCGAACCCCGGCTATCGTTGATAGCGCATGGGTCTCACCGGTCGCGACCGTGTCGAGATCGCCGTTCGCTCGGGAAAGGGAGTTCCGATGAGTGACGACGCCATCGCACACTACGACCGCGCCACCGCATCGCGCGTGCTCGCCGAACTGGGGGGCTCGGATCGCTTCCTGGCCGAGGTGGACGTGCCCGCGACCCTCGTCGAATATCACGCTGTTCCCATGGAATTCGACGGTGACGAGACGCTGACCCTGTCCCAGCGCCTGTATCTGGAACGGTTCATGCGTCCGTGCCGTCCCGAGGAGGTCACCTCGGCCACGCACCGAGTGACCTGGCTCGATGAGGACGGTGTCGCCAATACCGGGCATTTCCACGCCGACGGTCTCGGGCCGATCGTCCCGATAGCCGCGCGCGGCGCCTGTCTCGCGCTGTCGCGTGCTCTGCGCGCCGATTCCGGCTTCCGCGACCGCGCGGCCGCGCTGGATCGGGACGCGCGGATCGTACTGGCCGCCACCACGACCGATCAGGAGCCCGCCGACATCTTCCGCGTCGGATTCGAGGCGACCGCGCGGGCGCTGGCGCAGCACGCCCTGCTCGCCCACCGCACCCCGCATCGGTCACCGATCGATTTCGCGGTGGCGATGCGGGATTCGGGTCTGTTCACCGCCGTCGCGACGCGCTGGTTCTGGGAGTTGCAGGCATCCACCTACCGGCGCGGGATGATCCCGGTGACGCTGGACGCCGATCCCGGCGGCAGGCTGCGCTACAGTCCACGGTCGATAGCGACACTGCGAGCGATGAAGGACGCCACCATCGCCGACGCACACACCGTCATGACCAGGGCCCGCACCGTCGAAGGTCTCGACACCGAAGAAGCCATCGCCAAATACCACGACGAACTCGACCTCGTTTCCCGCCAGTACGCGCTGCTGGCGCCCGGCGCGCGCCCGGTCTGTCTCGCGAGCGTGCCCCATCGCGTCGGCACGACGACATTCACCCTGCTGCCGCTGGTGGTCGAACGATTCGTCGAGGCGTTCGCCGTGGCGGTGCGGCGCTGCGAGATCCGCGCGCGGACACCCGAGGCGGACCTGACCGACGACATGGGCGCGCGGACCTCGTTCGCGGTACCGGACATGAACTGCAAGCATTGCGTGCTCACCATCGGCTCGGTACTCGCCTCGATGGACATCGTCGTGCACGAGATCGATCTCGACCGCAAGACGGTGCGCGCCGAATTCCGCAGTCCGCGCAACCGGGAACGCGCCTTCGCCGCGCTGCGCGACAGTGGCTACAACCCGGTCGCCGCCGTGGGGGAACCGACGCCGACCGCGAAAACCGCGGGATGACACCACCATCGATCCCGGCGGCGGTCGCTCCCCTGGTCGGACAGTATCTGGATACCGCCGTCACCGCGCTCGCCGCAGAGCACGGCACGCCACTGCACGTGGTGTTCCCACAGGTCTTCGCCGACAACCTCCGCGAGATCCGCACCGCACTCGACACCCGCGCCGTCGAGCACCGGATCTTCTACGCGCACAAGGTGAATCGGTCCCGCGCGTTCGCACGCGCGGCGTTCGAGGCAGGCATCGACATCGACATCGCCTCCCCCGGCGAATTCGACAACGCCCTCGCCGCGGGCTTTCCCGCCGACCGCATCGAAGCCACCGGTCCCAAAGGCGAGAGCTTTCTGCGGCGGCTCATCACGACCGGGGTGACGGTGAACGTCGACAACCTCTGGGAGCTGGAACGGATCGGTCAGCTCGCGGAGCGGCCGGTGCCGGTTTTGCTGCGGGTCGGCGACATTCCGGGGACGGCGACGAGCCGATTCGGGATTCCGCTGTCGCACCTCACGCGCGCGTTCGACATCCTGGACGCGGTGGGCTCGCGAATGATGTTGCGGGGCTTGTCGTTCCATCTCGACACCGCCGACGCCAGGGACCGGCTGCGCGCCGTCGCCGCATGCGCCGTACTGCTGGAACAGGCGTGGAGCCGCGGATTCGAACCGTCGGTGCTCGACATCGGCGGCGGACTGCGTCAAGTGTTCACCGCCGACGCCACAGGTTTCGACACCTACACCCGCGCGCTGCGGGAATCCCTCGGCGGACGAGGGCGCCGGATGGCCTGGGCCAATGCCGCTTTCGGCTACCAGGTCGAGGGCGACACGGTTCGCGGCACCCCGGTCTTCCACAAGTACGGCAATACGGTCCCGCCCGCCGCAGCGCTGGGCGAACTCCTCGACACGCCGGTGCCGGGACATCGCAGGTCACTGTCGGCGCTGCTGTCGGACAACATGCTGCAATTGTGGCTCGAGCCGGGCAAAGCGCTGGTCGATCGCGCGGGGATCACGGTGGCGTCGGTGGAGTTCACCAAAGAGCTGGCCGACGGCACGATCCTGGTCCATCTCGATATCAGCCGGGACACGGTGACGCCCGCCGACCAGGAGGTACTCGTGGACCCTCGGCTCGTCGCGATCGGCCCGCCGCCGGCGCCCGAGCCCGTCGGGGTGTTCCTGGCCGGACGACTGTGCCTGGAGCGCGATATGGTCAGCAATCGCGCCGTGCGGCTGCCGTTTCGCCCGCGCGCCGGTGATCTGCTGGTCTTCGCCAATACCGCGGGCTACAACTCCGACCTGTCCGCCGCGTCCGCGGGTCTGCATCCGCTGCCGCCCAAATTCGCGGCCGCGCGCGGACCGTCCGGATTCGTCGTCGTCCCCGACGCCGAGTATCGACCCGTCGAGGAGGAATCGTGCGCCCGCACGACAGCATCACCGAACTGATCGGCAACACTCCCCTGCTGCGCCTCGATCCGGCGGCACACGGCATCGAGGGAGTAGTTCTGTTCGCGAAACTGGAGTCGCACAATCCGTTCGGGTCGGTGAAGGATCGCGCCGCGTGGGGCATGATCCGCGACGACCTCCCCGCGATCCGGGCGCAGGGCCGCTCGTTGCTCGAAGCGTCGAGTGGCAACACCGCCAAGGCGTTACGGGTGCTCGGCGGGCTGCACGGCATCGAGCTGCGCGCGGTCACCAACCGCATCAAGGTCGGCGAGGTCCGCGACATGCTGAAGCTGCTCGGCACCGAGATCGTCGAGCTGCCGGGGCTCTCGGAATGTCCCGACCCCACCGCACCCGACGACGTGTCCTCGGTGATCGCGGCGACCACGGCGAAAGAACCCGGCCGCTGGTACCACCCGTCGCAGTACACCAACGAGCGCAACGTGGAAGCACACCATCACGGGACCGGCCGCGAGATCCACGAGTCACTGGCCGCGGCGGGCATCGACCGGGTCGACTACGTGGTCGGCGGTCTCGGCACCACGGGATCGACGCGCGGCGCCGCGTCGTATCTGGCCGAACACAATCCCGGGCTGCGGACCATCGGGGTGGTCTCCGCGCGCGACGACTTCGTCCCCGGCATCAGGTCCGAGACCGAGATGTGGGATGTCGGGCTGTTCCGGCCCGACTTCTACGACCGCATCGTCGCCGTCGACGCCGATACGGCGGTGGACGCGACGCTGACGTTGGCACGGCGGCACGGTGTGCTGGCCGGTCCGACCTCGGGCGCGTCCTACGCGGCGGCCCTGGACGTGCTGCGCCCCGCCGCCGCGGCGCTCGGCCCGCACGATCCGCCGCTCGTCGCGGTGATCATCGTCTGCGACCGGCTCGAACCGTATCTGTCCTACCTGCGGGCGCGCCGCCCCGATGTCTTCGACGACGAACACCGTCCGCCGCCGCCGCATCCTCGTGAGCTGGCCGCGGTCGGGCGCCTGACGCCAGAGGCACTCGACGAGGCCGACCGAAACCAGCGGATCACCATTGTCGACACCCGCGGCGCCATGGCCTATCGGGTGGCCCATATTCCGGGAGCGGTCAACGTCCGCGACGACTTCCTCGAGGAGATGGCGCGGCAGCAGATACCGTTCTGCCGTTCGCGGCCGTTGGTCTTCGTGTGTCCGGTGGGGCGGGTGTCGCAGCACTTCGCGGTGTTGGCGCGACGCGCGGGCTACGACGCCTACAGCCTCGCGGGCGGCATCGCCGCCTGGCGCGAAGCCGGACTCCCGTTGGAACGCGGGCGATGACCCGGCCGCCCGGCGGACGGCGAACGGGGGTTCGGCGGCCCCGATGACGCGGCTGATGCGAGAATCGGCGCCGTGGAATGCTCGGTCGCGCGAGAGGCACTGTCGGCTCGCCTTGACGGTGAAGCGCAGGCGGTGCCGTCGGCCCGTGTCGATGAACACCTCACGACCTGCGCGGGATGCCGGAGCTGGTACGACGCGGCGGAGCAGGTGACACGGCAGGCTCGCCTCGCCCCAGCGCCGCCCGTTCCCGATCTCACCGAGCAGATCCTCGCCGCCGCACCCGCGCCGCGCCCGGCGCGGCCGATTCGGCTCGTATGGCGGGTTCTGCTCGGCATCGCCGCGGCGGCCCAGATCGCGGTCGCGCTCGCTCAGGCGTTCGGCGTCGATTTCGGGATGACGACCATGGACGGACATCCGGCTCCGATGGCGACCCACCTGCTGAACGAGAGCACCGCGTGGGCGGTCGCCCTCGGAACAGGGTTCCTCTTCGCGGCGGCGCGTCCCGCCACCGCCGAGGCAATGCTGGCGGTCGCCGCGGCCTATCTCGTCGTCCTCGGCGGTTATGTCACCGTCGACTGGGTCGAGGACCGGCTCACCGCCGCTCGACTGGCATCGCACTCGGTAGCGCTGATCGCAGTCCTCGTGCTCGTGCCGGTCGCGCGGTCACGGCGACACACCAGCGCGTCACGACCGCACGAGGGTCGAGTATCCAGGCGACAGAGCACCGAATCCGGGTCCGGCACAGGCGGCACCGGCGCGGCCACCCGCGGGTCCGCGGCGTGACCCGCGCCGCATCCCCCGGCGCCGACTCCGGTTACCCCAGGAACCACGGAGCCGTCGCTCGCGACCACTGCGGTATGGAGTGCGAAACGGCACGGGAAGCGGCATCGGCACTGCTCGACGGCGAACAGGCTGCCGTCCCCACGACACGGTTGCACGCGCACATCGAACGATGCCCCGCCTGCCGCACCTGGCGCGACCTGCTCACCGGAATCGACGCGGCGCACGGTGCGGGCAGCCCACCCGACGTGCGGGCGCCGAGCGCGGCGCCCGCGGACGACGTGGCGATCACCCGGCCGCGAGGTCGCGCCATCGGTTCCGGCCGGTATCACGCGGGCACATCGATCGTCCACCTGGCGCTGTCCGTGGAGGTGGCGTTGCTGATGGTGGCGACAGGTCTGCCGCCGCTCATCGCCTCGATCGGGACGCCCGTCGCGCTCGCGTTGTCGGTCGCGACCCAGTGGGTGCTGAGGACGCGAGCGGCCCCGGCGCGCCCCGAAGACCTCGATCTCGCGATCGCCCTGCCGCCGCGCGCGGTGCCGGGACGCACCAGACCTCGTGTCGTGCCCGCGCCCGGCACCGCTCGACGCACCCGGTGACTGCGATCGGCACCCGCGACGACGCGGTGCGACGACACGTTCGACTGACCATCGATGGCATGACCTGCGCCGCATGCGCCGACCGGGTACGCCGCGCGGTGGAAGCGCTCGACGGCACGTCCGCGACCGTCGATCGGCTCACGGGCACCGCCGACATCGACGCACCACGGCGATACCGCACCGCCGATCTGTGCCGGGTCGTCGAAGCCGCAGGCTATTCCGCCGCCCCGCGCGGGACGGTCCCGGATCCCGTGGACGCGGGACATCCGGCGTCACCGTACGCCGCACCGCTGCGCCGCGCGTCGGCCGCGACCGCCGTCCTCGTCGCGGCATCTCTCGCGCAGGACACGATCGTCCCCGCGTGGTGGCCGTGGTCACTGCTCGCGGTCGCGGCGGCGTGCGTCGTCGGCACGGCTCACCCGATCCACCGGGCGGCATGGCGGGCCGCGCGGCGCGGGCACGCCACGATGGACACCCTCACCTCGTTCGGCCTGCTCGGCACCTTGGCCTACGCGGGCGCCGCCGCCGCGGGCGCGGTCGGCGCCGCGCAAGACTCCGCGAGCGGACGCTACGCGTGCGTCGCGGCGGCCGTGACCGCGGTCGCCCTCGCCGGACGCCACCTGGAACGACGGGCCGAGCAGCGGGCGGGCCGCGCGATCCGCGATCTCACCGCGCTCGTCGCGCGGAACGTGACGGTGCGCGGCATCGACGGCACGGAGACCGAGGCGCCCATCGACGCTCTCGCGGAGGGACAGAGTTTCGTGGTGCGCCCCGGGGAGGTCGTGGCGGCCGACGGTCTGGTCGTGCACGGCCGCTCGGCGATGGATGTGAGCGCGCTCACCGGTGAGACCGCTGTTGTGTCCGTCGGTGCGGGCTCGGCGGTGACGGCGGGCACGGTGGCCGTCGACGGCCCGCTCGTCGTGGAGGCGGCCGCGGTCGGCGAGGCCACCCGGTTGGCGCGGATGTTGCGTTCGATCGATCGCGCCCACACCTATCGCGGGGATTTCCAGCGTCTGGCCGACCGCGTCGCCGGGCGCTTCGTCCCCGGCGTCTTCGGTCTCGCCGCACTCGCCGTGATCGGATGGCTGCTGCTGGACGGTCCCCCGGCCTCGGCGGTCCGCGCGGGCCTCGCCGTCGTGCTGGCCGCCTGTCCGTGCGCACTCGGCCTCGCCACTCCGACCGCTTTGCTGGTCGCCTCCGGTCAGGCTGCCCGGCTCGGCATCTTCTTCAAAGGACAGCGCGGGCTGGAACAGGCCGCGGGCGGCGGCGTTGTCGTCTTCGACAAGACCGGGACCCTCACCGCGGGAGGTCCGGGCGTCGTCGCGGTACACCTCGGTCCCGGCATCGAGCGCGCACAGGCTCTGCGTGCCGCCGCCGCCGTCGAAGCCGTGTCACGGCATCCGGTGGCGGCGGCCATCATCGCGACGGCCCGCACCGACGACCTCGAGGTCGCGACGGCGAACCGGGTCACCGAACATCCGGGCCGCGGGGTGATCGGCGTCGTCGGGCACCGCCGGGTGGCGGTGGGGCGACCGTCGTTCGTCCGCGACCACGGGTTCGCGGTGTCCCCCGAACTGCGGGAGACCCTACGCGCGGAGGAGTATCTCGGACGGACGGCCGTCCTGGTCGCGGTCGGTGACCGTGCCGTCGCGGTCCTCGCGGTGGCCGAACAGGTCCATCCATCCGCCGCCTCGGCCGTCGCGCGCCTGCGCGCACTCGGGCTGCGCAGTGTGCTGCTCACCGGTGACAACCCGTTCGCCGCCCAGGAGGTCGCAGACCGGGTCGGGATCGAGGACGTGATCGCCTCGGTGATGCCCGAGGACAAGGCCGAGGTCGTCCGCGCGCTCCAGGACAGCGGCCGACATGTCACGGTCGTGGGTGACGGCGTCAACGACGGGCCCGCGCTGGCGGTCGCCGACCTCGGGATCGCGCTCGGCGCGGGCACCGACGTGGCCATGGAAGCGGCCGACCTCGTCATCTCGGGCCGCGACCTCACCCGGGTGCCGTACGCCATCGGCTTGGCCGCGGCCACACTGGCCACCATTCGGACCAACCTCCGGTGGGCACTCGGCTACAACCTCGTCGTCCTCCCGCTCGCCGTGGTCGTCCTCGACCCGCTCGGAGCCGCGGCCGCCATGGCGCTGTCCTCGATGTTCGTCGTGTCGAACAGCCTGCGGCTGCGCCGGTTCACCCTGCCGAACCTCGCGGACGGCCGCGACGCGCACCCCGGCGATGACGCGAGTGTGCGCGTGTCGCCGGGAATCGCCTGTGAGGGCGGGTTTCCCGACGATTCATCGGCTACGATCCCTGTGCGGCTGATTTGCCGGGACCGGCGGGAAAGCCGGGTCGGCGGCGGTCGGCACTCGTTCACCGAGATGCCGTCCGAAGGGAATCCGGTGTGAATCCGGAGCTGTCCCGCAGCGGTGTGCGGAAGCGACCACCATCGTCCGCGCGGCGAACCGGGTTCTCCCCGGAGCCCGCGGTCGGTCGACGTATCCGGCGATACGTCTCCGCTAGCCCGAAGACCTTTCAGCCCGTGCTGGACGCGCCGCGTCCAGGGGTGCATCGCCTCGCGGAATGGGCGCATGGCCGTTGTCGGTGCGCGCGCCGACCCGACCGAGCCGTCGCGGGCGGTGGACCGGTTTCATCGGAAGGACCGCGCAATGCATATCGAACCGGGAATCGTCGAAGGCCCGAAGATCATCCTCAGCTACGCCACCTCGGGCGCCGCGGGCGTCTACGCCGCCACGCTGGCGTATCGACATTTCAGAGAGCGCGGGCCGCTCTCGCTGCTCGGCGGCACCGCGGCGACCACCGCGGCGGTCTTCACCTTCTTCGAGATCCTGCCGCACTATCCGGTCGGCGTCTCCGAGGTCCACCTGATATTGGGCTCCACGTTGTTCCTGCTGTTCGGGGCCGCGCCCGCCGCGTTCGGGCTCGCGCTGGGCCTACTCCTGCAAGGGGTGTTCTTCGCGCAGTTCGACCTGCCGCAATACGGTATGAACGTCACGACCCTGCTGGTGCCGCTGTTCGCGCTGCAATTCGTGGCGCGGAAGGTGATCGCCGCCGACACCCCGTACGTGCGGCTGAAATACCGTCAGGCGCTCGCGCTCTCGACCACCTACCAGGCGGGCATCGTGACCTGGGTCGCGTTCTGGGCGCTCTACGGCGAGGGCTTCGCGGTGCGGACCGTCGCCGATATCGCCACGTTCGGTCTGTCCTATCTGGTCGTGATCGCGATCGAACCGTTGGCCGACCTGGCGGTCCTGGCCGGAGCGAAGACACTGCACCAACTGAAGGACAGCAGCCTGCTGGAACGGCGGCTCTACAACCCCAGCCCCGCCTGACCGTATATCGTTGCGCGCCGCCGGGTTTCGATGAACTCGAAACCCGGCGGCGTCCGTTTTCCCGAATGCCGGGCAGCGCGCTCGCGGCTCACCGACCGGTCGACGAGACGCCGCGGTGGTCGTGGGGCGGCGCGTCGGGAATGTCCGACCATGGACCGAATCGGCCCACCAGCCAGGCGAGGGCGAACACGGCGGCCAGCGCGGCGACGAAGGCGAGCACGCGCAGCCACACAGGCTCGGGTCCGTCACCGTTCACGCATCGACCACTTCGTAGCCCGCCTCGTCGACGGCCGCGCGGATCACGTCGTGGGCGCCCGAGGACGCGCCGGTCACAGTCACCTTTCCGGTGGCGATCTCGACATCGACCGAGTCCACTCCGGGCAGCGCGGTCAGCGCGCCGGTGATCGCGTTCGAGCAGTGCTCGCACGACATCCCCGACACCGTGTACGTGGTCTCGCTCATGACGTCCCTTTCCTCCGAGTCGCCGCCGCGCACCAGGCACGACAGGTTTCCGCATCAATTGTCGGATGCCGGGCGCGCGTGGTTCCCACGGGCTCCCGCGCTATCGTGACCACGGCGGTTCCCGTGCCCGACGCGGCCGACCTCCCTATCCGGCGACGGCCGCGGAGATTCCCGTCACATCCGTGTGCGCGAGGGAACCATGACCTCGCCGTGACCGACCGTAGACATCGGCGGCCGACGGTCGGACCGCGGCGACGACAGATCTCGGAAGGATGTGGACGTGGGTATCGGTGCGTACTCCGCGCGAACGGTCCGGTTGGCCGCGGTGGCACTGTCGGCGGCAACAGTGCTCGGCGCGGCCGTTTCCGCGGGCGCGATGCCCTACACCGCGGCGGGCACGGCCTTCCCCGGACTGACCCAGGCGATCCTCTACACGGTGTTGCGGGCGGTCGCGATGGCTGCGGGCGCGGTCACGGTGGGGGCGGCGCTGTACACCGTGTGCTGCACAGAGACCGTCGAGAACGAGCGGGTCGGCGTGGACGGCTACTACGGACTGCACCTCATCGAGCGCGCGAGCGCGGTGTGGGCGGTGGCCGCGATCGCGCTCATCCCGGTCTCGGCCGCCGATATCGGCGGCATGACGACAACCCGGACGCTCGGTTCCGGTGCACTCGCCGCGTTGATCGACGCGGGTGACCGACCCAAGGCGTGGATCGCGGTCGCGATCCTCGCCTGCGGGGTCGCGGTGCTTTCCAGATTGAGTCTGGCGTGGATGGGCGCGGTGGTCGCGCTGGTGGTCTCGGCCGTCGGCGTGCTGCCGCCGGTATTGGTGGGTAACGCGGGCGAGGGGCCGGACCACGACTTCGCGACCGGAGCGGTGATGCTGTTCCAGGTGGCGGTGTCGGCGCTGTGCGGCTTGCTGTGGTGCGCGAGCGCGCACATCACGCGTGGGGGCGCGCACACGGAGACGGTGATCGCCCGCGTCCGTTCGCTGACCATGCTGTGCCTCGGTGTCGCCGCCGTCACGGGCGCGGTCCTGGTCGCGATTCTGCTTCCGCCGGAGCGGATGCTCACGACCGGGTACGGGCGGCTGGTGCTCGGCGCGGTCGCCCTCGGTGCGCTGACCGGGTGGCTGGTGTGGCGCGCGCGGCCGGACCGGCCGGGTGAGGGTGTCCTGCTGGCGGCGGCGGGCGCGGCGATGCTCGTCGCGGTCTCGGCACTGTCCGCGGCGGGGGTCAGGCCCGCTCCGGCGTTCGCCGGGCGATCGTTCACCGCGCACGAGGCGTTCATCGGCTTCGACGTGGTGAACGCCCCGACCGCCTTGCGGATGCTCACGTTCTGGCGCTTCGACGTCGTCCTCGGCGGCGCCGCTGTCGCGGGCGCGGTCCTGTACTGCTACGGCGTGCTGCGGCTGCGTCGGCGCGGCGACGCGTGGTCGCCGTGGCGGACCCTGTCCTGGCTCGGCGGATGCGCGAGCCTGCTGATCGCGACCTCGTCGGGCGTCGGCGCCTACGGGTACGCGATGTTCAGCCTGCACATGATCACCCACATGGCGTTGAACATGGTGGTCCCGGTGCTGCTGGTGCTCGGAGCGCCGGTGACGCTGCTGCTGCGGGTCGTGCCCGCGGCGGGGCGCGGCGGGGCGCGCGGGTTGCGCGAGGGCGTGCTCTTGGTACTGCACGCCAGGCCCACCGCCGTGCTGGCCCACCCCGCGTTCTCGATTTCGATGTTCGTGGTGTCGCTCTACGGGCTGTACTTCACGCCGCTGTTCGAGAACCTGATCCGCTACCACTGGGGGCACGTGCTGATGAACGTGCACTTCCTGATCGTGGGCTATCTGTTCTATTGGGCGATCATCGGCATCGATCCCGGCCCGCGCAGGCTGCCGCATCTGGGCAGGCTGGGCATGTTGTTCGCGATCATGCCCTTCCACGCGTTCTTCGGGGTCGCGGTGATGTCGATGACCTCGGTCATCGGCGACCGGTTCTACACCAACCTCCAGTTGCCGTGGGGTATCGACCTGCTGGCGGATCAGCGGGCAGGCGGCGGTATCGCCTGGGTGGCCGGGGAGGTTCCGGTGCTGATCGTGGTCGGCGCCCTGCTGACGCAGTGGGTCGCCCAGGATCGCCGGGTGGCCGCGCGCACCGACCGCAAGGACGAGACCTACGGCGACTCCGATCTGGACGCCTACAACGCCATGCTCGCCGAGTTGGCGCGCTCGCGCCGCTGACCCGCGCGGCGCAGGCGCAGGCTGTTGGTGACCACGAAGAACGACGAGAAGGCCATCGCCGCACCGGCGACCAGGGGGTTGAGCCATCCGGCGGCGGCGATCGGGATCGCGACGACGTTGTAGCCGAAGGCCCACACGAGATTGCCCCGGATGGTGCGCAGTGTCGCGTGCGCGAGTTCGATGGCGTCGGGCACGGTGTCCAGGTCGGCGCGCACCAGGATCACGTCCGCGGCCGCGATGGCGACATCGGTACCCGCCCCGATCGCGAGCCCGAGATCGGCGGTGGCCAGGGCCGCGCCGTCGTTGATGCCGTCGCCGACCATCGCGACCCGGTGCCCTTCCTCGCGCAGGGCGGTGATCCTGCTCACCTTGTCCTGCGGGAGCAGTTCGGCGAAGACCTCCGTGACACCGATCTCGTCGGCGACCGACCGCGCGGCGTAGCGGTTGTCGCCGGTGAGCATGACGGTGCGCAACCCCAGCCGGTGCAGTCGCGATATCGCGGCGGCGGCGGAATCCTTGACGGTGTCGGCGACCGCGATCACCGCCACGGCCGTGCCGTCGACCGCGACGTACACCGCGGTGTGCCCCATCCGTGCGTGCCGATCGAACGCGGTCTCGAGCGCGGCGGGCACCGGCAGGCCCCGTTCGGTCATCAGCCGCGGGCGGCCGATCAGCACGTGTCGGCCTCCGACGTCGCCGTGCGCGCCGAGGCCCGGCAGCGCCTCGAACGCCTCGACCTGCGCCAGCTCGCCCGCGCGCCGGGCCCACGAGGTGATCGCCGCGGCGACAGCGTGCTCGGAGGCCGCCTCCACCGCCCCCGCGAGCATCGGAACCTCGGATTCCTCGATCCCGGACGCGGCGACCCCGACGACGCGCATCACGCCGTTGGTGACCGTGCCGGTCTTGTCGAAGACCACGACGTCGACATCCCTGGTGGCCTCGAGCGCCTGATGGCCCTTGATGAAGATCCCCGACTGCGCGCCGCGTCCCGAGGCGACCATGAGCGCGGTCGGGATGGCCAGGCCGAGCGCGCACGGGCACGCCACCACCAGCACCGCGATGCCCGCGGCGCCCGCGCGGTCGAGTCCGCCGCCGAGCGCGAGCCACACCGCGAACGTGCAGGCCGAGATGGCGAACACGACGGGCACGAACACCGCCGAGACCCGGTCGGCGACCCGCTGCATCCGGGCCTTGCCCTGCTGGGCCCGCTCGACCAGGCCGATCATGCCCGCCAGGGCGGTATCCGCGCCGACGGCCGTCGCTTCGACCACGATGCGTCCGGTCAGCGATACGGTGCCGCCGACGACCTCGCTGCCCTCCGTGATCTCGACGGGAACCGACTCACCTGTCATCGCGCCCGCGTCGAGGCTGGTCGCGCCCCGCACGACCACGCCGTCCGCGGCGATCGTCTCGCCGGGACGCACGACGAAGCGCTGTCCCGCGCCGAGTTCGGAGACCGGCACGGTGATCTCACGCCCGTCGCGGGTCAGCACCGTCACCTCGTTGGCGGCCAGCGCGGCCAGCGCCCGCAGCGCACCGCCCGCGGTCCGCTTGGCCCTGGCCTCGAAATAGCGTCCGGCGAGCACGAAGGTGACGATGCCCGCGGCGACCTCGAGATAGATCGAGTCGCTGGACCAGATCGCCGCCCAGACCCCGTCGGGTGTCTCGGTGCGCGCGGGCGAGAGGTACATGGTGTGCAGGGACCAGACGGTGGCGGTGAGCACGCCCACCGACACCAGGGTGTCCATGCTCGCGCCGCCGTGTCTGGCGTTGGCGAAGGCCCTGCGGTGGAACGGCGCGGCCGACCACAGCACCACCGGCAGCGCCAGGACGGTGAGCAGCACCTGCCAGCCGTCGAATCGCGCGCTCGGGATGAAGGCGAACATCACCGACAGATCGGCGAGCGGGAAGAACGCGATCAACGCGACGAACAGGCGTCGGCGCAGGTCGATGACGGCGGCTTCCTCGCTCGTCGAGCCGGCGAGCGCCGGGCGCGCCGCGGTGGCGGGTTCGGCGGAGTACCCGGCGGCCACCACTTCCGCGCACAGCCGCTCGGGAGTGATCGAGGCGTCGGCGTCGACCGTGGCCGTGCCGGTGGCGTAGTTCACCGACGCCGTGACCCCGTCGAGTTTGTTGAGCCTGCGCTCGACCCGGTTGGCGCAGGCGGCGCAGCTCATCCCGCCGACCGCGAGGTTGACGCGGGTCGGCGCGGCGACCGTGGTCGCCTCGTGGTCGGTGATCATCGCGACTCCCTTTCGCGGGACGGACGGGTTCGACAACGGTCGACAGATGCGCGAGGGGTGAGGGACACGCCAAGGCAGTCGGATCGTAGCGAACGCCGGTTCCGGCGCGGTCGGGTGATCCCGGCGACACGGCGCCGCGGGTCAGCGGGTGCCGGTGGGCTGCGGCGCGCGCAGTCCGAGCAGGTCGACCACGTCGGCGGCGGTGCAACCGGGCACCGGCGTCACGTGATCGGAGATCCAGTCGGGGTCGAATCCGGCGAGTTGGATATCGCACCACCGCAGCACGGCCGCGCGGGACAGGTCATCGAGTTCGGCTGCGCGGGCCACCCGATCCCGCCACTCGGGCAGCGGCACCGTGGGGCCGGTGCCGATGAGGTCGAGCACCTCGGCGAGGGCGACGGGCTCCGGTCCGGCGGGGTCGAGGACGCGCGCTCGGGCGACAGGTCGCCCGCGGGTCGTATCGATGATGACGCGGGCGGCGGCGTCGGCGCGGATCACCGGTTCCCGCACCGTGGTTCGGGGACGTGCCCGCACCGAGGCCACCGCCGCCGCGATGTCGTGCAGGAAATCGCCCGCCGCGCCCCTGGTGTCGCGCGGGTGCGGCAGCACCCGCCCGAGGCGCACGACGGTGGTCGGCACCCCGAACTCGGTCGCGGCGACCGCCGCCAGATGCTCGGCGACGGATTTGGTCTTGGCATATCCGGTCGGCAGCGCGTCGGGGACGGCCAGGTTCCCCCTCGGCCCGGCGGCGGTGGCGGTCGAGACCGCGGTCAGCGCCGCGCCGCAGGCGCGAGCCAGGCACAGCAACCGATGCGTCGCACCGACATTGGCGGGGCGAAGGCTCCGGTAGGAACGTAGCGCGCTGATCTCGGCCGCGCTGTGCACGATGTGCCCGAGCCCGTCCCGAACACCGGGGCCGACGGCCGCGACATCCCCGACGAGGACCGACAGACGCCCCGCGCGCCACGCACGCTCGAACGCCGCCGCGGCGGACACGGCGGCACAGGCCGCGCGCAGCCGGGACGCGCCGCGCTCGGGGTCCTCCGCTCTGACCAGGGCGATCACCTCGTGGTCGGTGGTGTCGAGCAGCTCGGCGAGCAGATAGGCCCCGAGCAGGCCCGTTCCTCCGGTGAGCAGAACCCGTCCCGGTGCGCCCGCACCGGGGGCGACGGCGGACAGGCTTGCCCGCAAGGCGACGACCTCGGCCGCCAGGTCCACCGGTTCCGGTGCGCTGTCGCGGACACGTGCCGCCAGCGCGCCCGCGCTCGGGCGGGCCAGGACCTCCTCCACGTCCACCGCGACTCCGAGGGCGACCGTCAGCCGGTTCGCCAGCGCGATCGTCTGCATACTGGTGCCGCCGCAGGCGAAGAAGTCGTCCTCGGCGGTCAGGTCGTCGCGGCCGAGGACCGCGCGGAAGACACCCAGTATCGGGTCGGTCGCGGGATCCTCGGTCGCCGCGACGGCCGGGATCGCCCGCCGGCCGGCCGCGCGGTTTCCGGTCCGAGGCAGGCTCTCGACCGGGATGATCCGCGCGGGCACCCACGCCGGGGGCAAACGCCGCGACAGCCGCCGCCGTACGGCAGCCAGTCGCTCGGGGTGGATCGGCTGGTCGGCGGTGACCAGCGCGTCGAGCGCGAACTCGCCGTTGCGGGTGATCCTCGCGTCGCCGATATCCGGCTCGCCGCGCAGCAGGTCCTCGATCGCGCGCACCGCGACGCGCCCGCCACCGATCTTCAGCACGTCGTCGACGCGCTCGAGGTAGTGCAGGACTCCGTCCGCGTCGACGTGGACGCGATCGCCGGTGTCGAAGGCGCGCACCATCCGCTCACCCACCGGGATCTCCCGGAATCCCGATCCGGCGTCGGCGGGCAGATAGCCGTCGGCGAGCATCGGCCCGTACAGGTGCAGCACACCGGTGCCGACGGCCTGGTCCGGATCGAGGAGATCCACCGCGAGCACGGCCCCCGCGTGCGGGAACAGCGGGCCGAGCGGGACCGGCGCCGAGCCGTCCGCTTCGGCGCACGCGCACACGACCGCGGCCTCGCTTGGACCGTAGCTGTTGACCAGCGCGGGCCCGTCCGTGCGCCGCCAGCGCGCGACGAGCTCCGGTGCGACCTCCTCGCCGCCGATGACGACCTGGCGGACCGACGGCGGCAGTTCGGCCGCGCCCGCGTCCCTGGCGATCGCGAGTTCGTGCCATAGCGCCGTGGGCAGATCGAGCACGGTGGCCTCGGCCCGGCGGGCCAGGTCGAGCAGGGCGGCGAGCGAGCCGCGATCCGCCGCGCGGGTCGCGATGACACATGCTCCGGCGGCCAGCGTGACGAAGATCTCCTCGATGCTGGTGTCGGCGCGCAGCGGCGCGAACTGGATCACCCGGTCGCCCGGTCCCCACCCGTAGCGATCGGCCGCGTCGGCGGTGAACGCCGCGAGTGCGCCGCCGCCCACGCGCACCGCCTTGGGTCGCCCGGTCGACCCCGAGGTCGTCACCACATACCCCGCCCCGGCGTGGACTTCGTCGTCCGCGGCCCCGCAGGCCGGGACTGCGGTGACATCGATGACCCCGCCCGGCAGGGCCGACCCCAGTCGCGCCGCATTGGTCGCCTGCCGCTCACCGTGGGTCAGCGCATCCGGCTCGAGCGCCGTCACCAGCCGATCCAGTTCTTCCGGGGGCAGCGTCACATCCAGTGCCGCGTGCGCCGCACCGGCGAGTTGGACGGCGAGCACGGTGATGACGTCGCAGGCTCCTCCCTCCGGCAGGATCGCCACGATCGCCCCCCGGCGCACCCCGCGCGCGGCGAGCGCACGCGCGCGGGCGCGGGCCGAGGCGAACAATTCGGCGGTGGTGATCGTGCGCGGTCCGTCGACCAGCGCCGGGGCGTGGGGAGCGCGGCGGGCGTGGTCGCGCAGGCGGGCCAGTGGAGCCGCGCACGGCGTGGTGACCGGCTCCGAGACCAGCACGTACTCGGTGGCGAGATCGCCGATCGCGCCGTCTCCCGATCGTGCGACGGCCTCGATGGCCCGGACCACGGCGTCGGCGTGGCGGCTCAGTTCCGCGTCGGTGTATCCGCGCGGATTCGCGCCCATCACCAGTTCCGCCGCACCGTTGCGCAGATACAGGTGGATGGACAGATCCTCCACCGGCCCCGCGCTGAGGTTGTGCGCGTCGACCTCGATGCCGGGCAGGTCGAGGTCGTAGTCGAAGGGCATGATGTTGACGATCGGGCCGAGCAGGCTGCGTCCGCCGCCGATCAGCCCGAGCCGGGCGCGCAGCAGTTCGTGCCGGTAGCGCGCATGTCCGCGCGCGGCGCGCATGGTGGCCCCGATGCCCGCGGCGAGTTCGGCGACGGTCTCGCGGGGATCCACGCGCACCGGCAGCGCGACGGCGTTGAGGATCATGGCGGGCACGACCGCCGCGACCGATCCCATGCGATTCATCATCGGCACACCGAGGACCACATCGCGTTCGCCGGTGCGGCGGGCCACATAGATCGCGACCGCCGCGAGCACCGATTCGGCGAGACCGTATCGCACGCCGGTCCGCGGTTGGTACCGAGTGAGGCGGCGCCGCGTGCGCAGCCGATCGCCCGACGGCGAGCCGGGCGTCGCGGTGAGGATCGGCGCACTGCGCCTTGGCAGCGTGTCGAGCCAATAGTGCTGCGCCTGGGAATATCGCGGCGACCTCTCGTAGGCGAGCTCGTCGGCGACCACATCGGCGAGGCCGCGTTCGGGTCGCGGTAGGCGGCGTCCGTCGAGCAGCGCGCGGTAGTGGTCGGCCGCGCGTGCGGCGCAGACGGCGAATCCGTAGCCGTCGAGGGCGACGTGGTGCGCGCGGTGGTACCACACGACCGTGTCGGAGGCGGTGATCAGGACCAGGTGCCGCGCGGTCACCGCGGCGAAGGGGTCGCACGGTTCGGCCAGATCGGCACGCATCAGCGCCCGCGCCTCGGTGTCGGGCTCCGCGTGGGCGGACAGGTCGACGAGTGTCACCTCAACGTGTTCGGGCGCCGCGATGTACTGCCGCACACCGTTGTCTGTATGCCGCAACCGAATGCGCTGGGCCTCGGTGTCGGCGACCATGGACCGCACCGCGCGCGCCCACAGCTCGCCGTCGACCGCGCCGCGCAACGTGAGGTATTCGGCCAGCGCGAAAGCGCCGGTGTCGCGCCACAGGCGTTGCGCGTCGACGATGCCGCGCTGCGCCGGGGTGAGCGCGAGTTCGCCCGTCACCGGTCATACCCCCAATTTCTCGAACCACGCACCGAGCACCGGTTTCTCGGCCAGGTCGGCGAAGGAGATCCGCGCGCCCGCCGTGCGCCAGCGGTCGATCAGGGTGGCCAGCCGCAGGGAATCGAGTCCCACGTCGACGAGTTCGGTGTCGTCGGTGAGTTCCCCGGGATCGGCGAAGAGTACGTCCACGAGGTCGGCGATCACTTGTTGCCTGGTCAATGGCATTCGGCAGTCCTGTCCGGGTTCGGAGATCAGTTGACGCGCCGGTCACGGCCCGCCCAGAACCGTTCGCGCAGTTCGCGGCGCAGGATCTTGCCGCTCGGATTACGCGGGACGACATCGATGAACTCGTAGCGCGAGGGCACCTTGAATCCGGCCAGCCGCCCCGCCAGGAACCGGGCCAGATCCCTTGTGGTGACCTCGGTTCCGGGTCGGGCGACGACGAAGGCGTGCACCCGCTCGCCCCACCGGTCGTCGGGAGCGCCGACCACGGCGCAGTCGTGTACCCCGGGGTGGGCGGCGATGGCCTTCTCCACCTCTGCCGGGTAGACGTTCTCGCCCGCGACGATGATGAGGTCCTTCACCCGGTCCCGGATCACGAGATATCCACCGTCGTCGAGGAATCCGGCGTCGCCGGTGCCTATCCAGCCCTCGGGTGAGAGGGTGGCCGCGGTCGCGTCCGGGTCAGCGAAGTACTCGACCATGCGGGCCGGACTGCGCACGAACACCTCCCCCGATTCGCCGGGCGCGCGCGGGGTTCCGTCCTCGTCCCGGATCTCGATGTCGACGCCGGGATACGGCAGGCCCGCCGCGTCCAGCCGTCGCCGGTCCGCGCGGTGATCGGCGGGCGGCAGGCAGATCGCGGTGTTGCCGGTCTCGGTCAGCCCGTAGATCTGGGCGAAATCACAGTCGAAGACCTCGACCGCTCGGGCGAGCAGGTCAGGACCGATCGGCGAACCGCCGTAGACGATCTTGCGCAGCGAGGCGAACTCCGACGCGCCGACACCGGGCTCCGACAGCATCAGCAGCAACATCGCGGGCACGAAACAGCTCGTCGTGACCGCGTTCTCGCGGACCGCTCGGATCGCGTCGACGGCGGTGAAGACCGGGAGCACGACGTTGGCCACGCCCGCGTTGAGACCCTGTGTCGCCCACCACATACCGCCGATATGGAACGACGGCAGCGCGATGAGTCCGACATCGTCGGCCCGCCAGTCGATCCAGTCCAGTCCCGCCGAGTCCAGCAGTCCGCGCACCGCGAAGAAGCTGCGATGCGCCAGCACGACACCCTTCGGCCTGCCGGTCGTTCCGCTGGTGTACATCTGCACCACCGGCGTGTCGGAGGTCGCGGAGAATTCCCCGACGGCGCGGTCCGGCGCCCGGTCCCGCCACGCCGGGTACTCGGCCACCTCGACCACCGTGGCGCCGGTGGCGCCCACCCGGCCGGGATCATCGGTGACGACGACACCGGCGTCGCTGTGGCCGAGGATATAGGCGATCTCCTCCGGCGCGAGCCGCCAGTTGACAGGGACCAGAACCGCGCCGAGTCGCGCACAGCCGTAGAGCAATTCGTAGACCGCGGGGGTGTCGAGGGCGAGGTGGACGACTCGATCGCCCGCGCCGACGCCTGCCGCGGCCAGCGCACGGGCCACCGATCGTGAGCGCGCGGCGAGTTCGCGGTAGGTGAGCGTGTCCGTGCCCGCGATCAGCGCGCGGGATCGCGGGCTGATGACCGCATGGTGTTCGAGTGCCGCCACCAGTGTCGAGGGCGAGTTCATCGCGCCGCGTCGGCCACGGGCTGCCCCGGCGGGTCCAGCAGGACTATCTCGATGTCACCGCAGGCGTAACCGCCCGCCGGATCGGTGAACTCGACCCGGGTCCGCAAGGCGAACAACGGCCGCGAACGGTGCCGGAATTCGATGTCGCCGATGGTCAGCGTCGCCGAGTACCCACTCGACCGGATGGGACGAACGTATCGGCTCTCGAATCTGCTGATCAGCACCGAGGGCAGTTGCCTGACCCAGTAGTCGGCCAGCGACCAGTTCGCGATCTCGGGCGCGAGCCGGTCACGGATGGTCACGGCCAAGGTGTAGTAGATCAGCTGGTTGTAGGAGATATTGAATTCCACGGCGTTGAAATGGCCGGTGTCCTCGATGTAGCAGGACTCGGTGATGGCGAATTCCCCCACCCCGACGATCGAGTCGCCACGCGGCTCGACGTGGGCGCGCCGCAGGTAGATGGTGTCCTTGCTCGCGTAGGGGCGCATGGTCCGCTCCAGCAGCGCGATATCGGCGGCGGTGGCATCCGATACCGAAGGGCCGTTCGGTGATTCGATCGTGGTCACGCGGCTTCCTCACTGGTCAGGGGGAATTCGTCGAGAACGGTCACCCGATACGACTCGGTCGCCTCGTTCCCGGGGTTGTGCAGGGCGCGGTGGATCAGGGTGCGGTTGTCCCACAGCACGAGGTCGCCGGGCTCATAGGAACGCAGGAAGATGTTCTCGTGCTCGTAGCCGGTGTCGAGTTGACCCGAGGCGGCCAGCAGGTCCGTCAGCAGCGCCTCGGGCAGCGCGGCGCCTGCGGCGTCCTCGATGGCGTAGGTGAACGCCTCGGAGATGTAGAGCAGGTCTTCCCCGGTCACCGGGTGGCGCAGGACCGTGGGCCACCGTTGCGGCGGCGTACGGCGCTCCACCTCGGCGATGATCTGCCCGAGTGGGCGGAACACGTCCTCGGGCCGGATCTTCACATAGCGGCGCGCGCTGTGCAGGCAGTAGGTGTTCTCGATCGCCGCGCGCAGGCGCGGGCCGAGCCGCCGGTACGCCTGCGCCATATCGATGAAATAGGTGCCTCGGCTGACGGTGGGGAGCTTCCGCGGATAGAAGCAGGTGATCGCGAAGGGGCGCGGCATGAACTGATAGTCCGAATGCCAGAACGCCCCGGTCTTCGGCACTCCGACCCGGCCGGTGTCGCGGCTGATGTTCGAGGAGACGAAGACGTATTCGCTGTCCGGATGGTGGTACATGGGTTCGTAGTAGGCGACCGGTTCGCCGAATGCCGCGCCCAGCGCGACGAATTGCGCGACATCGAGCGTCTGCGCCTTCAGCACCACGATCTTGTCGTGGTAGACGTGACGTCGCAGGGTCGCCAGATCGTCCGCGGTGACCGCCGCGGGATCGAAATCGTGCACCTCGATGCCTCGGCCACCCTCGCTGCGGGTGTCGATCCTCATGTTCTTCCTCTGTCCAGCTGTGCGGTCCGACCGATGTGCGCCCCGGAGGACCGCGGTGATGATGCGAGCCGACAGGCCGCCCCCGCCAGGAGCCGTTGCTGTCGTGCTAGATAGTCGGGCGCGACGCGCTCCGGGTTCCCGTGCACGGCGGCCGTGGCGGCGATCTCAGTGCGAGCGGGCCGCGGCGGCGGTGAGGATCGCCTCCACCTGCGCGTGGACGGCGGCCTCCCCCACCATCGACAGGTGCCCGCCCGGCACGTGACGTATCCGGTCCTCGGGCACGCCGAGTCCGCGCCACAGCTCGGCCTGGCCGGGCGCGTCCTCGGTGAGCAGTACCGTCACGGCGGCGCAGTCGCGAATGCGATAACGGCGCTGCGCCCGCATCCCCAGCTCCCAGAACACGCGCTTCTGGCGCGCCGGGTCGTAGCGGATCAGGCCCGCGCCCGCCGCGCGCAGCACATCCGCCGCCAGGCGCAGCGGGCGCGGCGCGGTGCGGGCCGCTCGTTCGCCCGCGCTGAACCCCTCCTGCCCCGGACTCCACATACGCAGCGCGACATCGGCGTCAACGACGGTGTCCAACAACACCACCGCGCCGACCCGCTGCCCGCGCGCCCGCAGCAGCGCCGCGACCTCGAGTGCGACGATGCCACCGAAGGAATGGCCGACCAGCAAGTAGGGGCCCCCGGACTGGGCGGCGGTGATCGCGCGCAGATGACGCCGCGCCGCGCCCCGGACTCCCCACGAGGCCCGTGCCCGGCCCTGCAACCCGTGCGCCTGCAACCCGTACACCGCGAGCGCGCCCGTGCCCGCGCCGCCGAGCCCGGCGAGCAGCGGCAGGAACCACGCGACCGTCGCGCCCGCCCCCGCGAAACAGAACACCGCGGGCGACCCGCCGGGCCGCAGCCGCTGCGTCGACGCTCCCCGCGCGCGGAAGCCGCCGCGGTGGCGCTCGAGCACCCGATCGACCTGTTCGTCCAGGGTGGGATCGCCTCGGAAGTCCGCGGCCTCCAGGGGCGCGACCATCGTGATGCGCGATCGCGCGACCACTTCCTCGACCTCGAGCGAACTTCCGCCGAGATCGGTGAAGGTGTCTTCGGGTTCCGGGTGTACCGCGAGCACTTCGGACCAGACGGCCGCGAGTTCGTCGCGGGCCGCCACGCGGCTTCTCGGGGCCGTAGGCATTCGTCGTCTCCCATCACGGCAACCCACGCGGACCGCCTCTGTCACAGCAGTCGCCCGGTGATCTGTCCCGGTTCCCGTGACCGCCGCCGCGGTCGTGGTACTGTTCGATCGCGCCCCGGGCCGAATCCGGCCACACTCCCCCGCCATCAGCCGCCCGACAGCGGTTGCGACCGCTCGGCTCGAGAGCGACATATCGTGGTGGGCGACACCGACATCGGCGCGAGCGACGCGCCACCCGACGACAGTGCTCGGCGATTCACCTCAGACTCCGGCGCGCTGATGATCGCCGGAGTTGTGAACGGCGGACTGGGACTGGTCTTCTGGGCGGTGGCGGCCCGCACACTGCCCGTGGAGGCGGTCGGGCGATCCGCGACCGCGGTGATGGCGGCCACGACCATCGGCGCGCTGTCGAATCTGAGCATGGGCCCGTTCTTCGAACGTTTCCTCTCGACCGCGGGCGCGGCCGGCCGCACGGTGATCTTGCGCACCCACCTCGTCGTCGCCCTCGTCGCCGCGATACTGGCGCTCGGCTACGTCGCCGTCGCGCCGAGGGCCGAATTGTTCACCGACGGCGGGGATGTGGTGATGTTCGTCGTCACCACCGTGGTGGTCGGCGCCTTCGCGCTCCAGGATTCGATACTCATCGGCCTGCTGCGCGGGCGGTGGACCGCGATGAAGAACATATTCCACGCGGTGGCCAAACTCGTGCTGCTGCTGATATTCGCCGTCGTGCTCGCCGACTCGACGGCGGTGCTGCTGGCATGGACACTGCCCGCCGCGGTCGCCGCGGGCACGGTGGGTGTCCTGATCGCCGCCGCGCGGGGCGGGCTCGACGAGATGTTCGGTCGCGGCGACACGGCGGTGCCGCCGCCGGCCGCGCTGGTCAGGGAATGCGCGTCCCTGTACGGCATCGTCCTGGTGAACGCCCTGCTGCCGGTCACGGTCCCGTTGCTGGTGGTGCACGAACTCGGGGTGGTGGACGCCGCCTATTTCGGGGTGTCGTGGACCTTGGTCGCGGGCGTCACCCTCATCCTGTCGATGATCAGCGGCCCGTTCGTCGCCCGCGCGGCCGGTCGCCCGCCGGATCTGCCCGCCCTGGTCCGCCGCCAGACCCGGCTGCTGCTCGCGGTCGCGGCGGCGGCGGCGCTCGCGCTGGGCGTGATCGCCCCGATCGCGATGACGGTGATCGGAGCCGAATACGCGGACAACGCCCGCCCGCTGCTGATCGCGATGGCGGTGACCCAGATCTTGTCGGTGCCCGGCTATGTCTTCGGCGGTCTCGTGCGGGTGCGGCGCCGACTCGGCTACGCCCTGTGCGTGCAGATCGGCATGGCTGCGGGGGTGATCGGCCTGACCTGGGCACTGCTGCCCCGATACGGCCTGTCGGCGGTCGGAATCGCCTACCTGATCATGGAATTCGCGATGATACTCGCCGTCGTCCGGCCGATCCGCCGGATGCTCGCCGATATCGACGCCGACGCGGCGCGACAGCCGTGAAGGATTCGCCGCCGCCGGTGACGGTGGTCGTCCCCGCGCACAATGCGCGGGCGTTCCTCGCCGAAGCCGTCGAATCCGTACTGGCACAGGACTTCACCGACTACGAACTGCTGATCGTCGACGACGGTTCCACCGACGGCACGGCCGAGATCGCCGGGGGATACCGCGATCCGCGTGTCGTCGTCGTGCGCAGGACGTGGGAAGGAGTCGTCGGCGCGGCCAACCACGCCCTCGATCGCGCGCGGGGCGAGTTCGTCGCCCGGCTCGACGCCGACGACGTCATGTTGCCGGGCCGTCTCGCCGCGCAGGTCGCCTATCTGCGCGGACATGCCGGGGTCGTCGCGGTCGGCACCGACTACCGGCTTTTCGGCGACAGCGCGGGACGCGTGCGGATGCCGAGAAGCGACCGGGCCTGCCGCCAACGACTGCTGCTGAGTAGTTGTTTCGCGCACTCCACCGTCATGATGCGGCGCAAGGTGCTGTCGGACAACGGGATTCGGTACGCTCCCGAGACCGGGGGTTTGGGTGAGGACTACGCCCTGTGGTGCGAGCTGAGCGCCTACGGCGCGTTCGCCAACCTGCCGATACTCGGCGCCGCCTACCGGGTGCACCCGGCACAGGCGAGCGACCGGAGATGGCCCGAACTGCTGGACTCCTACTGCGCCATCGCCCGCGCGCACGCCGCGCGCACGGGCCATCCGGCGCTCGAAAGCGATGAACTGCTCGCCCTGCTGGCGCCGGTCGACGCCGCGACCCCCGTCGATTCGCGGACCGTGGCACGTGCCGCGTGGCACGCGCTACGGCGTGCGCCGGGAATCGAGACCACGAGATTCGTCGCCGCGAACGCGGCACGCCGCATGAGGGAGGCACGTGCTGCCCGACGGACCTGACACCGGCCGACGATCCGGAGTGGACGTGATCATCCCGGTATCCGACGCCGCCGATCACATCATCGACTGTGTCGCCTCGCTGGCACGTCTGACCCCGCGCCCGGACCGGGTGATCGTGGTGGACGACCACTCCGGCGACCGCAGCGGCCCCCTCGCCCTCGCGGCGATCACCGCCGCGGGGCTGGCGGGGACGTTGATCACCCACGCGCACCGGCGGGGTCCTGGCGCGGCCCGCAACCGCGGCCTGGCGGCGGCGACCGCGCCACTGGTGTGGTTCGTCGACGCCGACGACACGGTCGACCCCGACGCGTTGCGTATCCTGCTGGACGCGCTGGGAGAACACGATTTCGCGGTGTGCCGGACCAGTCTGGCCTGCGAGACCGGCGAGGTGGACGGCATCGACGAACCGCCGCCGGACCGGGCGGCGGTGACCGGCCTCGAATACGCGGGCATGCTCCTGGACGGACGCGCACGCGCCTACGCGCCGACGAAGCTGTTCCGCCGCGCGCTGCTCCCGGCGCGGCCGTGGGACGAGGTGCGCCGCTACGAGGACTTGGCCGCGATGATCGCGCTGGCCTGTTCCGCGCGCACCGTCGCCCTGGTGGCCGAGGCGCCCTACCGCTACCACCGCCGCGGCGGTTCCGCGTCACGGATCTTCGACCCGGCGAGTTTCGAACTGCTGGCGCTGCCCGAACGGGCGCTGTCGCGTCTGCGCGCCGCGGGCGCCGCGCCCACCCGGGCCGCCGCGGCCGAGTTCACCGCCCGCGAAGCCGTATTCCCGCTGGCGCATCTGGCCATGCGCGCGGCGCCCGATCCGGACGCCGCACGCGCCATCCGCGCCGCGGGCCGGATGCTGGGCCGCGCGGACCTGGTCGCGCTCGCGGGCGCGGGTCACCTGCGCACGGTCGCCGCGACTGTGCTGCTGAAGACCTTTCCCCGCTGCTACGCGAGAATTCTGAGGACACGATGAGCGCGCGGACACGACAGGCCGCGACCGAGGCCGTACTCGAGGTATGGCGAGAACTGCTCGGCGTCGACACCATCGGCGTCGAGGACACCTTCACCGATCTGGGCGGGACCTCGTTACAGATCGTGGAACTGCGCGACCGGCTGGAACAGCGTTTCGGGCTGCGGCTGACGGTGGCCGACCTGGCCACCGCGGCAACCGTGGCGGAGTTGGCCGAACGCCTCGAACGGCAGGGGCGGCGCGCCTTCACCGGCCGCGCCCCCGTGACGACCCGCATCGGACGCGACAGCACCAACGCCACGACCACGGTTTTCTGCCTGCCCGGTTCCGGCGGGAGTCCGTGGTCGTTCGTGCCGCTGGCGGGCCGCCTGCCCGACGGCATCGTCTTGGAGGTGATCTGTCAACGCGGCCTGGAACACCGCGGCCCCGCGCACTACCGGATGCGGTCGCTGGTGCGCTACGCGGTGCGCGCGATCCGCTCGGTTCAGCCGCGCGGTCCCTATCTGCTGCTGGGGCATTCGATGGGCGGGGTCGCCGCACTCGAGATCGCCGAGCGATTGCGCCGCGACGGCGAGGATATCGCGCTGGTGGTCCTGCTGGACGCGCCGCTGCCGCTGGCCACCGCCCGGATGCTGGGTGAACCGACGCGGGCGCCCGGCGGGGCGGTCACCGCCAGGAGCGGCTCGCTTCCGCACCGGATCGACCTGTACGCGGCCATGCTCACCGCGGGACTGGTGCGCAGGCCCCTCGGACGCCAGCAGGAGTTGTTCTACGAGATAGGGCTGCGCGTGCAGAACCGGCACCGGCTCCGGCCGCGGCCCTGCCCGGTGCTAGCGGTGGTCACCGATCAGACCGCCCACCACGTGCCGGGCTGGCGCCGAGTGCTCGGCGACATCGCGGTGATGCCCGTCGACGGCGGGCATATGGATGTGGTCCGGGACGGACCGGTGTCGTGGCGGCTGGCCGAGCGGATCGGCGCGGAGATCCTGCGGCGGCGCGGGTGACCCGCGCCGCCGAGGCTTCTCAGATATCCCAGACGCGCCCGAAGGTGGTGACAGTGTCACCGGAGTCGCTGACCACCGT
Organism: Nocardia sp. NBC_01377; assembly: GCF_045040005.1. Taxonomy (NCBI): domain Bacteria; kingdom Bacillati; phylum Actinomycetota; class Actinomycetes; order Mycobacteriales; family Nocardiaceae; genus Nocardia; species Nocardia sp. NBC_01377. Next base: position 7,893,103 of record NZ_CP109566.1, on the reverse strand, counting down.
CACATAGGGCTGGATCGTGGCCGGGCCGACGACGCCGGTCACGGTCCCGAAGAAGTTCACGATGCTGATGTATCCCTGTGCGCCGCCGATCTTTCCGCTGGCGACCTCGACCTGCTTCACGCCCGGACCGAATCCGACCTCGAGCTCACCGCTCAGGGTAGGGATGAGGCTGCCGTTGAACCCGAGACTGGACACGCCGCTGTCGACGTTGAAGCCGAACGACGGGGTCGAATAGCTCAATTTGATCTTGCCGGTGAGGGTGGCGGGATAGCCGACCAGGTACCCGATCTTGATCGTGCCGGTGAACTCGTCGGCCTTGTCACCGGTCACCGTGAATTCCGCTTTGCCGTTGTGCTGCCACTGCCGGGTGAGCGGATTGCGGTCCAGCGGCGCGAGACCGCGCACGAAGGTGTCGGCCTGGATGGCGGTGATGGTCCTCGACTTGGCATCCACCACGATATCGGTGTTGTCCACCGCCGCGGCGGCGACACCGCCGCCGAGGGTGGCCGCCAAGGCGACGGCGAGACCCGCCGCGGCGAGTCGGGCGCGGGATCGGGGGTACGAGCGCGACATCGGTGTCCTCATGTTTCTCTCATTTCTGTCACTGCCCGCCGGAGTCGGCACGGCAGACGGAGCGGGCCTTGCGGCCCATTCGCGCTGTGGAGGGACGGGGCTTTCAGCGCGTGACGGGTAGACCCTGCCCGTGTGGTCCGGCGTGGTCGTCGCGCTGTTCGCGGCGGTAGCCGATCGGCAACGCCGCCAGCGCTCCCGCGGCGAACAGTTCGAGTCGCCGTGTGTGGCCGTCGGTCGCGCCGAGTTCGACGCTCCCCGGTAACCCCGCGAAGTCGGACGACGCGAAAACTGGGCTGAGAACATCGAATTCGGGTCGGCGCCGCAGCCGTGCCCCCGCGTCGGGGCCGCGCTCGACACGGTAGGCCGGACTCGGCGAGAGCGCACCGGCCAGCGCGGAGTGGTCCGCGTCCACGAAGCCGGGGAACCGCTCGCGGTCGATCACGAGCGCGTTCAGTTCGGTATCGACCGGATCGGACAGTTCGGCGATGATCCGCTCGTCCTCGAAAGCCCATCTCGGGCCGTCGAGCAGATCGGCCGGACGGCGCGAGATCGCGTACCCCGCGGTGCGCGCGCCCGCGAACCGGTCGATGACGGCGCGGTAGTCGCGCACGCGCGGGAGGAAGTTCTGGAGGTAGCGGTAGGGGCGGTAGGGGTCGCAGCGCAGCACGCCGCTGTCGAGCGCCCACATCGAGTCGAACATGGTCCACCCCGCCGCGTCCGTCACGCGGATCGACTCGCGGATGAAGTGGGCCTGCGCCGGGATCTCGGGCAGACAGGTGGAGGAGAACACGGCGTCGAACGAGCCGTCCCGGAACGGCAGGTGGAACTGGGCATCCGAACAGATCGCATCGATCTCGGCGGTCACGAATCGCTTGACCGCGAGCAGGTTGATCAACTGGCCGTCCAGGCACACGAGGTGTTCGGGTATCCGGCCGGAACGGGCGAGAAGGTTCTCGAACATCCCGTGCCCGCCGCACAGCGACAGCACCCGCGACCCGATCGGCAAGCGCGCCACCTGCAACGCGGTGGCCGCGGCGCGTGGCGAATAGAACCGCTGAGCATAGAAACTGCCGTCGAGGACCGTGTTCGGCGACCGGCGCGCACGGGCGGCGGCCGCGCGGGCGCGCACGACCGCCAGGCGCCGATGCGCCCGCGCCGCGACGGGCGCCGGAAGCGCCCTGGCCAGGCGTCGGCGGACGCCGATGTCGCCCAGGACGCCGTAGTCGGCGTCGGCGGCCAGCGCCGCGGCTTCGAGCCGCGCCGAACGGATGTGCGACTCGACCGCGAAATGCTCGTAGTCGTCGAAGCCGCCGATCGCGAGTCGGTGGACGAGCGGACTGTGCGCGCGCAGCCACCGCAACAGCCCCTCGACATCGCCGCGGCGCAGGTAGTCCACGGCGGCAGCCTGGATCGGCACGTACGGCGCGAGCGCCTCCTCGTGTCCGCCGTACCCCTTGCCGAGCCCGAGCAGCAGCACGCCCGCCACGATCGGGAACTCGAAGCTCTCCCCGCGCACCAGCCCGTAGTCGATGTCGTCGCCGGAACGGGCGGCCACCGTGTCGAGGACGAGCGGACCGCCGGTGTACGGGCAGACCAAGTGCTCGATCGTCGCCGCCCTCATCGCCGCCGCTCCGGTTCGTACACGCTGACCCAGTCCACCTGGACCTCGGTGGACTCGGGAGTGCCGACCCACGGACACGGCGGCGCGCCGTCCTCCAGTGCCTTGCGGCACCCGCCCGCCTGCGCCTGGATGCCCAGCCACATCGGCACCGAGGGAACTCGATCGCCGGTCTCGGTGGCCCACACCCGCCCGTCCACGGTGTAGCGGATCTCGCCGGGCAGCCATTCGACGCCTAGGGTGTGCCACCGGGTGAAATCACCCTCGAGCACCTGCTTGGACTTCTGCGCACGGCCTCGCTCGTCGGTCCAGTGCACGAAGGCGTCGAGGTAGTCGCGGCGGCCACCGAAACTCTCCGCGAAATCGATTTCCGGCGGCCAGGTCTCGTTCTGCGGCCACAGCAGCAGGTGGAAAGTCACCGCGTCGCTGGGATCGGCGCGGACCCGGACCTCCCACTTGCCGTACAGCCGCGGGTGCGGCCACATGCCGGTGCCGCCGGTCACCATGCGGCCGAACTCCTGATAGCCGCGCAGCACCAGCATCCCGTCGCGCACGACCGTATGCGAGGGCAGCCAGTAGCTGTCCGGATCGCCGCCGGGGACGCCGCTGTAGCGGCCCCAATCCGATTCGGTGAGATCGGGACCGGTGAAGTCGTCGACGAAGACCTGACGCCAGCCGTCGAGATCCCCGCGCGGCGCCGCGACGCCGGAGGGCCCCGCCGCGCCCGCGCGGCCGTCGATGCCCGTCACCAGCAGGCAGACCCCGATCGAGACGACGACCGAGACGACGACCGCGCCCCAGCGCCACCCGCGTGCCCGCCTCACGTCATCACGCCCATGCGGACCACCGTCGCCGCGATGCCGAGCACAACGGCCACGACCACCAGCGAGTGCAGCACCGGACGCGACGTCGCCAACCGGTCGATGCTGCCCTTCGCCGACACCGTCCGTTCCCTCAGCAGGGTCGACACCGTCAACAGCGCCAAGGCCAGCGCGAACATCACCGCGCCGCCGGGTCCGATCACCAAGCCCCACATCTGTCACCTCCCTGGAGTGCGGGCGAGTACGAGCGCGTGCGGCGTCCGCTGCACGACGCGATAGCGTCCTTGGGCCACCAACTGGTCGCCGAAGGCGTAGAGCCAGCCGTGCGGTGCGCCCCACTGCAATTCCAGTGCCGCCTGCTGGCTGGTGCTGAGCAGGATGTAGTCGGCCGCGAACGACTCGACGCAGTCGAGCGTCCACACCGAGCACACCCCGCCCTGGGGCCACACCACCGTCGTCAGTCGTCCCTGCTTCAGCACCCCTTCACCGTTGGCGGGCAGCAGGGTGGTGCCATCGGGAACCGAGTCGAGCAGCGAGCGCGCCGCCGCGGCCAGGTCGGCCGGATTCCGCTCGAACGCGGTGTTGAGTCCCCGTGTGGTGACACCGAGCACCGACGCGCACCACACCGCGACCGTGAGCACGAGAACGGGCGCGCCGCGCCGGAAGGCCGCCGCGCCGAGACGGCGGTACAGCCGGTACAGGCCCAGCGTCGCCAGCGGCGCCATCACCGGCAGCGCGTAGTAGAAGCAGCGCAGCACGATCTCCCCGCCGTAGCTCTGTGCCGCCACGAGCGTGAACGGCGCGAGCAGAACCGCGGCGACGGCGGGCGCCGACGGCTTGCGCCGGTACAGCAGCCAGCCGAAGCCCGCCAGCACGGCAAGGCTTCCGCTCCAGGCGATCCGCACGCCCTGCATCCGCCGATACTGTGCGGCGCCGCTGAACCGGTCACCGAGACCGGATTGCAGCGAGGAGCCCACCTTGCCGAAATCTCCCAGGATCACGTGCAAGTGGCCGGTCCAGTAGTCCGGCGCGCCGTAGCTGAGCCACAGCAGGAACAGCACGCCCATCGCGAGGGGAAGACAGCGCTGCCGCAGGCATCCCACCGCCGCCATCAGGGTCAGCGTCGCGATCGTCAGCACGGGGGTGAGCTGATGGCTGACCACCATCGCCGCGGCTATGAACAACAGCAGCAGTTCCAGCAGCAGGGCCTGAATCCTGCCGATCCCGGGCGGAAGACCGGGAACCCGGACGATCGCCGTCGAGATCCGCTGTCCGAGAGTGCCTTCCAATCGCGGGATGGGCGCGGATCGCACCATCCACAGCAGTGTCGCCACGATGGCGCAGTGCATGACGAAGACCACCGCCTGCGGTGCGAAGTAGTCCTGCTGGAACCAGTTGCCGCAGACGTAGATCGCCATCGCGATCCACGCGAGCCGTCTGCCGCCGGTCACGACCGTCGCGATGGTGAAGACCGGCAGCGCCGCGAAGGCGGCGAGGACCGCGGGCGCCCACAGCAGCAACGGCGCGGCGTCGGGCAGACCGGCCAGATCCACGAGCACCGCCGCCGCGTCGAAGAATCCGGACCAACTGAATCTGGCGTCCAGGCTGGGCGGCAGCCGGTGCGCGGCGCCGATGTAGTCGATGAAGCCCACGTGCACGAACCCCGTGCTCACCACCGGACTGCCGTCGGCGACGCCGACGAGTTGATACAGCAGGCACACCAGCAGCGCGACGGCGGCGCCCGCGACCGGCTGATCGAGCCTGCGGCGACCCACCGCGATCGCGAAGGCGACCGCGACCGCGGCCAGCGCGGCGAACATCCGCCATCCGACCACCGCGATCAGCCCGTACGGCCCCGCGGCGTCCAGGTCGATGACACGGGTCTCCCACCACCCGAGCACGGCCGCGCCCACGAGCGCCGCCACCGCCGCGACCCGCCACCGATCCCATCGGCGGACCGGCACGCGAACCCGCGCCGCGCGGGCGCCGTTCACCCGGCCGGACCGGACGGCGACGTACGCGGCCACCACCGAAACCGCGGTGACCAGCACGGCGCAGGGCACCGGGGCCCACCATCCCCCGGCCACCTGCCCCAGCGACAACAGCAGCCAGCTCGCCCACGACGCGCTCACCCCGAGCATGATCGTGATCGCCCGGCTCGGCAGCGCCAGCAACGCGACCACGGGCAGGCCCGGCGCGAAGGACACCATCACCAAGACAGCCACCACGCGGACCGGACCCGCCGCGTCGACCACCGCGGCGGCCGTCGCCGACGCGGCGACGACGGCGACCGCGACCGGCGCCCACGACGGGATGGCCGCTACCCGGCGACCGCCCGATGTGCCGGATGCGGCGACCGCGAGGGCCGTCATCGGCGTCTCCGCAGGCCGCCCTCACGAACACGGCTGCGCAGCAGGTGCACCGGTCCGGTCAGGTAGCCGGCGAGCTCGATGTAGGTCAGTTCGCGGGGATAGTCGGCGCTCTTGTCGCGATTCTTCTCCGAACCCGGGTCCAGGAGCAGACGCAGCCCGCCCGGCAGCACCGCCGCCGTCGCGAGCAGCGCCGGGCCACCGCTGACCGCGAAGCGGATCACGTTGGCGCACATACCGACCCCGTAGTCGTACATCTGTCTGCGCAACGCGGGCATGGTGGCCCGGTGATGGTGGCGAACGATGGCGGCGGGCTGATAGACGATCGCGGCGCCGCCGAGGATCATCCGGCGGAACATGTCCAGATCCTCACCGCCGCGAGCGGGCGAACCCGTACCGAGCACGGTGTCGAATCCGCCCACCGCCGCGAGCCACTCGCGCCGCAGGACCATGTTGTTGCCCGAACCGAACTCGCTGCCCGCGACCGGATACGCCGGTCCGCGCCGCCCGGCCACCACATGCGGCTCGTACCGGCTCAGCCGGGTCAACAGACCGGACCCGCCGCCGGGTTCCCACACCATCGGCCGGTAGCCGCGTTCGAATCCGCTGCTCTCCTCGAACCAGCGATGGGTGACAAGGCCGAGGTCGGCGGGCACGACCAGCCCTGTGACACAGCCGATCTCGGCATCGGTGTCGGCGTCGAACACCTCGCACACCCGCGCGAGCCAGTCGGGCTCGGCCTCGACGTCGTCGTCGGTGAACGCGACGACCTGCCCGATCGCGGCGGCGATGCCCGCATTGCGCGCCCTGGACACACCCCGGCGGGGTTCGGTGACGATACGCAGCCGGGGGTCGGCGATACCGCGCAATGCCCGCGCGACACGGCCTGATTCCGGGTCGTTGTCGACGACGATCACCTCGTGCGCGCGGCGGGTCTGATCGAACAGCACCGACCGCACGGCGGCGGGCAAGGTGTCGGCGCGGCCCAGACTGCACACCACCACCGACGCCGTCGTGGTCCCGCCGGGCCACGACGGCGCGGGGGCGGGCGCGGCGTCGCGCAGACCTTCGCAGGCCGAGAGCAACTGTCCCGCGACATCACCCATCGGGTCGAGCGCCACGTCCACCTGTCCGATGGGCCGATGGTTCGCGCGCACCAGCACGTGAACACGACCGGGCAGGGTGTCGCCGGGTACTCGCCGCGTCGCCTCCATCGGTTCCGCCGTCCGGTCCACACACCACACCGGCACGTGCGCGCCGTCCTCGGGTGCGCCCTTCGCCCCGGTCGTCGCCGAGACCGTGCCCCGCCGCAACAGACCGTCCGACCACCCGGCGACGGCGGCGACGAGACCGGCCACCGTCCACCAGATCCGGGACAGCGCGGCCCGGTCGCCTCGTGCGAACGCCGACAGTTCCCGGCCCACCGCGCGCGGGATGGCGACCAGCGCGTGATCGGCCTCCGCCGACATCGCCCGCGCGGCGCCCTCGAGCCGCATCAGCGTCGCCTTGGAGCCACCCTCGGCGAAGCAGCGGCGGATCAGGTACCGGCCGGTGCAGCGGTCGGCGGACACGTGGTGGTCGACGGGCGCACCGGGGATCCGCCGTATCCCCCCCGACGGCGCCACCGCGCGCATACGGATCGCCAGGTCGGTCTCCTCGCATCCGCTCGGCACCCCGCCCCGCCTGCCGAGCACCGACCGGAAGGCGCCCGCCTCGACGGCCACCGGCCGCCGCAGCCCCATATTCGCCCCGATCGGATTGCGGATCTGGGCGCCGAACGGAGCCATCCCCGCGTAGTCGCAGCCGATCGCCCAGTCGAATTCGGGTGGCAGCCAGCGCGGCCGGTCGCGCGAACCCGGCCACACCGCCACGACCTCGCCGCCGACGGCGAGCAGATCCGGGTCGGCGAATGCCGAGCGCATCGCGGCCAGCCAGCCCGCACGCGGCACCGCGTCGTCGTCGACGAACAACAGCACCTCGCGGTCCAGGGATTCGATACCGGTGTTGCGTGCCCCGGACAGACCGCGCTCGTGGCGGTTCTCGACCACGGTGACCGAGGGGAACTCCGCCGCGCACCGGTCCCGCAGCGCGGCGTTGTGGTCGACCACCACCGCGACCGCGGCTCCCTCGGTCTCGGCCTGGGCGCTCACCTCGCGAACGCACGCCGACAGCAGATCCCAGCGGCGTTCGGTGTAGCAGCAGATCACCACGCCGACCGTCGGTTCGCCATCGCTCACGTCGCGTCCTCGACCGCGTCGGTCCCGGCCGCCGGGGCGAGCCCCCGCGCGTTCCGATCCACGCTCGCGCACGGCGATTCCGTGCGGCGGGGCGCGAAATGCGTTGCCGCCGGTGACAGTCGGATGCTGCGATCGCGAGCTCGCCACTCGTACAGCAAAGTCCGCAGCACCCGCCGCCCGTCCCGCCAGGCGCTGAGATTGCTTGGTCCGTGCAGGCGATGTTTCTCGTGGCTGGGCACCTCCCGGATGACCAGCCCGGCCGCCGCGGCGCGGCAGGTGATGACGGTCTCGATCTCGAAACCGTCGCCCCAGCGGAAGGCCCCGTCGTCGGGCCGGTGATCGGGCAGGTCGAGCAGCGGCAGCACATCACGCCAAAAAGCGTTGTAGCCGTAACACAGATCGGTGAAATGCATGCCGAACAGCCGATTCGCGAGCAGGGTCAGGCCGTTGTTGCCGGCCCGGCGCAGGGCGGTGATGTCCGCGCTGCCGCCGCCCGCCGCGAATCGGGTGCCCTTCGCGAAATCCGCGCCCGACAGCAGGGTGGCGACGAAGGCGTCGATCTCCCTGGCGTCGGCCGAACCGTCCGCGTCGAACATGACGACGATTTCGCCGGTGGCGGCGGCGAATCCGCAGCCGAGCGCGTTGCCCTTGCCCCACCTGGTCTGCCGCAGGACGACAGCGTCGGGACGCAATCGCGCGACCACGTCGACCGATTCGTCGGCGGAACCGCCGTCGACCACGACGACTTCGTAGTCGTCCGGGATCGTCGGCAGTACCTGCCGCAGATTCGGGGCCTCGTTGAGCACCGGAACGACGACCGAGACGCGCGGCCAGTCGCCGTTCGCCGAACGATCGCTGCCCGCTGATCGCCCGCCGCGGTTGCGTCCGCGATACCAGTGGCCGCCAGTAGACATACTCATCCTCAGATCGGGTCGGTCTCCCTCTCGCACCGACTCACCGGACAAGTCGCGCCGCGCCGCCGAATGGTTCCCGCGACACCGAATCCCGGCTGGGCCGCCGCCCTCACCGCACGACGGTCGCCGCGGCCGAATCCTGTTCGGGCACAAGCCCCATCACTACGTGTGGCCGACCCGTGACCGGGTTGTCCATGATGAGCGCCGACACACCGAACACCTTCCGCAGCAACTCCGGGGTGAGCGTCGCGACCGGGTCGCCCGCCGCCACCACCCGACCGCCCGCGAGGACCACCACGTGGTCGGCGTAGGCCAGCGCCTGGCTCAGGTCGTGCATCGCCACCACGATGGTCGCGTCGAGTTCGCCGAGCAACCGCAACAGCGCCAATTGGGCATGGATGTCGAGGTGATTGGTGGGTTCGTCGAGCAGGATCACCGGGGCCTGCTGCGCCAGCGCCCGCGCCAGCAGCACCCGCTGGCGCTCACCGCCGGACAGTCCGGAGAAGGGCCGGTCGGCGAAGCCGTCCACGTCCACCCGCCGCATCGCCGCCGCTACGATCTCGCGATCACGCGCCGAATCCGGCTGGAAGTACTTCTTGTGCGGTGAGCGGCCCATCGCGACGATCTCGCCCACCGTGAATTCCGCCGTGGCGCCGTGATGTTGAGTCACAACGGCGCGCATCCTCGCCATCTGCTTGGCCGGAGTGCGCCACACGTCGCGCCCGCCGATGCTGGCGGTGCCCGCACTCGGCCTGCACGCGCGGTAGATCGCGCGCAGCAGCGTCGACTTCCCCGATCCGTTCGGCCCGACCAGCGCGGTGATCCGTCCCGGTTCCGCGCTCATGTCGACATCGTCGAGAATGGTCGACCCGTCGATCTCGACCCGCAACCCCGAAACCCGCACCGAGGCATCCGATCTCATACCGCCCCTCCCGACCGGCTGCGTTTGAGCAGCCACAGGAAGAACGGCCCGCCGAGCGCCGCGGTGAAGATGGTCAACGGGTACTCGTTCGGGATGTCGATCGAGCGGGCCGCCAGATCGATCAGCACCAGGAACGCCGCGCCGAGCAGCGCCGCGGCGGGCAGCAGACGCCGGTAGTCGGCGCCGATCACGAAGCGGGCGATGTGCGGGATGATCAGGCCGACGAATCCGACGCCGCCCGCGATACTCACCGACAACCCGGTCAGCACCGCGACGATCACGATCAACCGCACCCGCAACCGGTTCACGTCGACACCGAGCGCCACGGCGTCGTCGTCGCCCATCGACAGCGCGTTGAGCCCGCGCCCCTGCATGGTCAGCCAGCCAAGGCATACCGCGGCCAGCGCCGCGGGCACGACGAGCGCGCCCAGTTCGACGCCGGCCACACTGCCCATCATCCAGAACAGGATGCCGCGGATCTCGGCGGGTTCGGAGCGCAACTGGATCAGGCTCGTCGCCGCCGCGGCCACCTGACCGACACCGACACCGGCCAAGACGATGCGGGGACCGGTGAATTCACCGTTGTGATGGGCGAACAACAACACCAGCAGCAGCGCCGCCACCGCCCCGGCGAACGCGGCCAGCGGCACGCCCAGGTTGCGGATCCACAGCGCCGACGCCGACGACATCACCGCGACGGCCGCCAGCGCCGCGCCCGAGGAGACCCCGAGCACGAACGGATCGGCCAGCGGATTGCGCACCATGCCTTGCAGCACCGCGCCCGCGACCGACAGCGCCGCTCCGACGAGCACCGCCGCCAGCACGCGCGGGACCCGTAACTGCCAGACGATCATCCCCGACAGGGCATCCGGGCCCGCTCCGCTGTGGAACACGTGGAATCGCAGCGTGGCCCACACCTGCGCGACCGGCACCGTGACCGATCCCAGCGCGACCCCGGCCAGACACGCCAGCACGACCGCCGCGACGCCGACGCCGAGCACGATCGAGGGCCGGAACCGCCCCGACCCCGCCCACCGGGTGCGCGCGGGCTCAGAAGGCGTAGGGGTGGGCGACTCTGGCGATCTTCTCGATCGCGTCGGCGTTGGCGGGTCCGAGATAGATGCCATCGGAGACTTTCACGTAGGTCCTGTTCTTCGACGCGTTCCACTGCGGATAGGCGGCGAACAGTTTCGCGGCCTCCGCGTCGAGATCCTCACCCGGCCGGTACGCGCCGACGACGAGGACGTCGACCTGGGCCGCGGCGAGTTGTTCCGCGCTGAGGTTCCCGGTGAGGTCCCAGCCGCCGTTCGGGAAGCTCGGCTCGCCTCCGGCCGCGCGGACGACCGAGTCGTAGATGTTGCCGGAGAACACGGCGGGAAGACCGTTGGCGTTCATCACGCTCATATCGGGGAACGCGATCAACATCCGTTTGGGCGGTTTGCCCTCGACCTTGCCGCGCACGGCATCGATACGCCCGCGCAGCTGGTCCGTCAGCGCGGATGCCCGGTCGCGCACCCCGAACACCTCGCCGATCAGTTCCACGAATCGCAGCGACGACTCGGTGGAACCGTCACGGTAGGTCCGCTCCTCCGCCGCGGTGATGTCGCGGGGTTTGCCGTAGGCGCAGTTCACCGGATTGACCAGCGTGCGAATCCCGGCCTGGTGCAGCATGTCCCGGCTCGCGAAGCCGTATTTGGGATCGAATCCGCCCGACCAGGTCGACACCACCAGGTCCGGGCGCAGGGCCAGCGCCTGTTCGGCGGGAACGTCGGCCGCGTCGTTCAGTGTCAGCCCGGCCTTGGGCAGGGCCGCGACCTTGTCCGCCATCCCCGGGATATCGGAGACGCCGTAGAACTGGGTATTGGCGGCGACGGCGGACTCGAGTCCCAGCGAGACGAAGGTCTCCGCCTCGCCGACGGACGCGCCTTGCAGGATGAGCACCCGCTGCGGCGGCCGCTGGAAGGTCTGCTGGAAACCGCAATTGTCGACGGTGACCGGGTAGCCCGCGGCCGGTGCGGCGGAATCGTTCTCGCCGACGGTCGCCGTGCCGCAGGCCCCGAGCAGCCCGCTGCCACTGAACAGCAGCCCGCACATGGCGAGCCGGAAAAGGCTTCGTGTCATCACGTCGCGTGGCCGTCCTCTGCGATGTCTGTGCCGCGGACCGCACCCGGCCCGTCACCGCAGTAGTCGCCGCGAGCGGCCATCCGGTTCCCGTGGCACCGGTCACATGTGCCGCACCGGTACGCCGGATTCGGCGCCCGCGCGCCGCAGATGGCGACGACGGCGCACCAGCGCGGCGGCGAACAACAGCGAGCCTGCCGCGACGACCAGCGCCGCTTGGGGAACCGGCAGCGCCCACATCGTCTCGGCGACCACCACACCGGGCTCACCGAAAGTCACCGGCACACCGCCGATATCGGTCGGCAGGAAACCGACCTGGGCATCGAAGCGCACTCCGGGCCACACCCCGCTCAGCCGAACCGTGCCCGTATACGAGGCGCCGGGCACCAGCACGACGGTGGGCACGGTGGCGAGATCGGGCAGTATCCGCGTGCTGTAGAGGCCGGACAAACCCGCGACGACGCGCCCCATCACGGTAACGGTGCCGGTGTTGGTAACCGTGAAGCCGATCTCGGCCGATCCCGGCGCGAACGGGTCGCGCACCGGCCGGTATTCGCCCGCGACATCGGTGATCTCGACCGCCGCCCGCACCGTTCCCGCCACCCGAAGCGGGATCGGGCGCCAGGTGTCCACCGCCGCCCCCGCCGGTCGCGATCCGTCGGCGTCGACGGCCGCGACCGCCAGCGGATGGTCCCCGGCCACAGCGTCGGCGGCGACCGAGAAGGTGAACGAAACCCGTGCGGTACCCCCGGCGGCCACGGTCACCTCGCTCCCGTCCAGGACAAGTACGCCCGCCTCCGATTCCCGTGGTGACCAGCCGACCATCCCGTCGGCCCCGGTCACGGTGCGCCCGGCCAGCAATCTGGCCGTCACGGCGCGCCCGCACGCGTTCTCGATCTCGACGACCCCGGTCGCCCGGCCCCCCGGACCCACGGGCGGACCGGCCGCGACGAACGCGTCACGCAACGACCAGCACACCACCTGCGGGGGCACGGGCGCCGCACGCGGGTCGCCCGCACCGCACACGGTCACGACGACGGCCACCGCGGCGCAGCACACGCCCCTGGACACCGTGCGGCCGCGATTCGAGATCATGAGTCCAGCATGGCGTCCACATCGCCGCGTACTCAACCCACCGCCCGCCGTGCCCCGGCGCGCGATGCCGCCCGCGCCACCGGTCGGGAACCCTGCGCCGCACCACCGCGACCAATCGGGTACGACACGTCGACAACCCACCGGAGATCGACATCTCGAAGCACGGCGCGTCCCCGCCGCTCGAGCCTCGAAAGGCCCCCGCACCAACCGAAACCGCCACGCCGCCAGGCCCGCGCCTCCAGTGTGTCCACAATCACATCTACCCAGACGGCGAGCGTGCCCGCACACGAACGAATCCGCTGGCGCGACCGCGAAGAATGACCGACCAGTCCGCGCGCGACCACTGAGAATCAGGCTTCCGCCAGTGGATTCGGCACCGGAACACCCACACCGGAACACACCCCGCACCACAGGCCTATCGGGGGGCGCCCCGGCATACCGCTCCGGAATTGCTGACCGCGCCCCGCGACGGGCTCGGCTCGGCCGAATGGATGAGGCATCGGCGCCCATCCGCCATACTGTCATCGGCCCCGCTCACATGAGCGGCGCGGAGCCGGGAGACGACACCGTCGCGATGGCCGCCGTTCGGCCCGAGGCCGATCCGACGATGGAAAGCACGATGAGAACCACGCCGCGCGCAGCTCCACCAGCGAGGGTGCTGCGTTCGTCGGCTTTCGCGGTCGTGTGCGTACTGCTGTCGGTCTCCGGTCACGCCGTCACGGCCGGGCATCCGGTGTCGCTGTCCACCTCGACGCTCGCGACGATCTTCATCGCCGCGACGACATGGTCGATCACGGATCGGCGACGCGGCCTGTTCTCGATCACCGCCGGATTGCTCGGTGGTCAAGCGCTGTTGCACTGGTGGTTCACCGTCGACCCCGGGGCCGGTGCGCACGCGCACACGGGGTCGGCCGAGCACATCACCGAGACGCGATCGGCGCCGATGCTCGCCGCGCACGTTCTCGCCGCCGCGCTGTGCGGGGTGTGGCTGTGGTGGGGCGAGCGCACCGCCTTCGCGTTGGCGCACACCCTCTACACGAGATTCGTCCTGCCGCTGCTGCTGTTGTCGCCACACCCGACGACGGCGACCGCGCCACCGCGTGCCCGCACCGTGACCACCGGCGAACGTCCCCGTGTTCACGACGCTCTGCGGCACTGCGTGGCCCGGCGCGGTCCACCGCCTGGCGCCATCCCCCATCGAAGAGTCCGTCTCACAGCACCCTGACCTCCCGATCGCTGTTCCGGCTGTTCCGTCGGTCCACCGCTCGGGCGCCGCGCTGTGCCGTCGACGGACGCCGTCCTCGCGGCCCCCGGCCGAGGGCGTTCGACAACGGCAGGCGCGCCCGGCTCGTGACGCGCACCGGGATCGCTCTGCCATCGAGACCGATGCCGCGTGCGCGCGCGTCCCGACCAGAAGATGCGATATGAACTGGCTCTACCCTGTGCTGCGACGACGCAGCGCCACGACCGTCCCGGCTACGACACGGGCCATCGTCCCGGTACATGCCGATGTCCACCGATGACCACCTGACCGCGCTGGCATTGGCCGCGGGCGCGGGCGACCGGAACGCTCTGGCCGAATTCATCCGGTCGACCCAGGCCGATGTCTGGCGGTTCGTCGCCCACCTGACCGATGTCCAGTCCGCCGACGATCTCACCCAGGAGACCTATCTGCGGGCGATGGGCAGCCTTCCGCGTTTCGCGGGCCGCTCCACCGCCCGCACATGGTTGCTGTCCATCGCGCGCCGCGCTGTCATCGATCGCCTGCGCAACGCCTCCGCCCGCCCCCGCACCGCCCGCGGCGCGGATTGGGAGGCCGCGATCGAACAGCGGCGCGACCGCCACGACGGCGATGTGAGCGAGGACATGGTGGTCGCCGACCTGTTGCGCAGGCTGCCCGAGGAACGCCGCGAGGCATTCGTGCTCACCCAGATCCTCGGGCTCAGTTACGCCGAAGCCGCCCAGGCCGCCGACTGCCCGGTCGGCACCATCCGGTCCAGAGTCGCGCGAGCACGCGAGACGCTCGTCGAGATCTGGCGCGGCATCGAGGCGGAATCCAACGTCTACCACCTTCCCGCCGGCCGAGCGGCCGGTCGCGGCGGCGAGGTCGACACACCGGTCGCACGAGCACGATGACCCGAGGGGAGCCCGCGGCACGCAGGCGCCGCGGGCTCCCCGCACGACTCATGGAACGAGACAACACACAATGAATCGACGACCCACGAACCCACTCGCGACAGCCGACAAGACCGAAAAGCGCCGCCGCACACTGATCCAGATCGCGGTCGCCGCCGTTCTCGTCGGTCTCATCGCCGCGATCGGCGCCAATATCGCTGTCAAGCGAGCCGACCGCGACCGTCCCTCGGCGACCCCGTCGATACCCGCCGTCAGCGGCCCGACCGGCGTCACCGGCTCCCTCACCGACCAAGGCGCCATCCGCATCGGAAAACCCGGTGCGCCCAGAACGATTCGACTCGTCGCCGATCTGCAATGCCCGGCGTGCAAGGAATTCGAACACACCTACGGCCCCCTGCTCGAGGACGCGGTGACCAACGGCAGAGCCACCGTCGACTACGACATCATCGCCTTCCTCGATCGCGCCTCCACGAGCGAATACTCCTCCCGCGCCGCCAACGCCTCCTATTGCGCCGCCGAATCCGACCCGACGAAATACCAGCGGTGGCTCGCGACCATGTACGACCACCAGCCCCGCGAAGGCAGTGACGGACTTCCCGACACCACTCTGGTCACCATCGCCGCGGGCGCCGACTACACCGACCCCGCGTTCGGCAGCTGCGTCACCGACCATCGCTACATCGACTACGCCCGCGCCCGCACGCAGGAGGTGCTCACCGGCGGCGTTCAATCCACCCCCACGATATTCCTCGACGGCACACAGGTCTCCGCCACCGAACTCGCCGCCGCCCTGTCCACCGATCCACGGTGAACTCGCGGCGCCACAGCGTCTTTCGCGGGCACGCGCACAGATGGCGCGGCACCGGGATCCACCCCCCACAGCCACCTGTTCACTGATAGTCTCCGAGACGACGCCGGGTGTTGGTTGTGCTCCGCCCCCGTCTTCTGAGAAGTGGTGGGACGGCGAGGGAACGCCGTCCCACCACCGGAGAGTACGAACCCGGTGGCGGATCGGCCGGCCGGCTTCGACAGCTTGTCCGGCGGGGTCCTCGAGTCTCCAGTCACGGTAGTCGGCACCCTGAAAGCAGCGGCAGCCGTCTCCGCGACCCGTCGGTGATGACGACATCGCAACTCTGAGCGACTTCGGCAGACAGGACTTTCGGCTCCAACGCACCGCAGACCGCGTCAAGCCGTAGGCGGGACCTTCGTGCGTGCAGCCCGACATCGTCTACGACACCCAAGAAGACCGCCCGACCAAGAAACCATTCCCCTCCTGATCGACCTCGCGGCAATGCTCGTGGCCCTGCCATGGTGCGCGCGGTCACCATTCCGGCGGACGCGTAGGTGACGCGTACAGGTCCGAGAGATCGTGAAATGGCCGGCACTCGCTGCACGAGAGGCTGTCAAGCCAGTCGAGCGACGATCCGGCGGCGCGGGACATCGACATCGGATAGAGACTTTGAAGCTGACCGAAACAGAGCAACATCTATTGCGACACACCCTGTCTCACCGCGAAACCTATTTCCGGGCGCCGGACAGACCGTCTCCCGATCAGCACGCAGCGTCGGGATGCCGCTGTTCGCCCCCTCGTACACCGCAGAACGAAAGAACCCCCCGGGGGATCAATCAACCCAGGCCGCCCCGACGAACACGCAGGTCAACTCGGCAACACCCGACTATCCGAGGCGTCCCGTCAACACAATCCGATGACTATGTCATCACCAGAACTGCACAAAACAGACATTTGACGACAAAAATGACCTCTACCTGCGGTTTTGCATCGCAAATCTGAGCCGCCTGGGGGAATCGAACCCCCGACCTTTTCATTACGAGAAGTGACGACTACCACTAGCAACTCTGAACTATCAAGAGGGTGATGAAAATGCATCTGAGCTGGCTATATGAAAGCTCTCAACAATCCGTGACAACCGAATGCACGTTCGACTCAAGATGACGTCGCCAGACTTAGTTGGGACTTAGTTGGAGCAACTCCGCTGCCGTCGCTTGCGTGTCGCAGCACGACACACCGTAACCCAAGAGGGCGCAGCTATCGACCAGCGTCGACCGGGTCGCAGGGGTTGAGTGCGGCACACCAGGATCTGACATCCGGGCAGCGGAATGCGGCCAGTCCGCGCAGAGCAGACACCGCCCTACTCACCGGGGCGAGATGTCGGCCATACACTTCCCTGTCTGTCTGGGACACCCGGTTCAGCGGCAGCCTGTTCCATACAGAAGCGCAAGCCTGTCAGTGACGAGTCTTCGTGACGGGATGCGTGCAGCGGCAATCAGAGGATGCAACTTCTCAGAAATCGACACCATCATCGAAACCCTGTGCAACGATTGCTCGTTCGGAGGTGACGGAAGTGAAGTCTGCTCCGACAAAGACATTCAGCAGCGATAGGCGACGTACAGGTGCTGCGTGGCGACGAGAGGGAGGGCTATGGTCAGGCGCAGAAACAAGAGGACAAAGCAGTCAGCCGCCACTGCATCGAGTAATCCGCCTCAAATTGCAACTTCAGGTTCTGCCCAAGCTAGTCTTCAAGTAGTTGTCAAAGTTCCAAAGGATACATCTCTCAAACTGCCAAAAGATGCAATAAAGCGCATCAACATCGGACAGTCTTTTGCCGAGTATGATGCGGCACTGAATGACCCCACGATTTATGTTCACACGCCAGCACTTGCCGCTGCTGCCGACCCGGAGAGCGGAAAAGTGTTCTTTGTGGGCCGCCGCGGTACTGGAAAAACAGCTATTCGTAGGTACTGTGCGCTCAATGGAGACCAGACCAGGGTTATCGTCCCAGAAATATTCAGCCCTTCGTCAACGCTACAAGAAGTAGAGCTGCTCCGGAATGTAAAGCAGAGACCTTTTCGATCGCTCGTAACCGCTTTTAGGCGGGCGATTCAAATTGAGATTGTTTCAATCTGGCTGGACAGCTACCCTACGCGCCCCTCTATCCCTAGCGAGGTCCAGCAAGAGTTGGATACTTTTGCAGATTTGGATTTTGATCTGCGTAGCCTTAAGGCGATATCGCGCATTAGCGGAGCACTAGCGGACGGTGATGATGAAAGATGGTTGCGCGAAAATAAAATAGCCAAGCAAGTGGCCGACGGAATCAAGAAGATGTGGTCCAATGTACTGACCACTCAAACGGTTCTAATTGATAGCATCGATGACTATTGGGAGGGGAGCGACGAAGGGCTCGTCTATCTGACAGCCTTCATGCACGCCTGTCAGGAAGTATCTACCCAGATTCCAAAAGCACGCGCCATTCTATTTCTTAGAGAGAATATCTTCGAACGCGTTAGAGCACTGGACACCGAGTCATCCCGCATTGAAACTGCCGTTGTAGGAATGGAATGGACAGAGCGTCAACTGCTCGAAGTGGTCGAACGTCGCCTGAATAGGAATCTAACGGCGAAATTCGACCTGAAAGGCGGTACGTGGCAGGCGTTCTTTGAACAGCCAGATGATGCGTGGCGAAGCGTGCTCGACTACTGCCAGCGGCGGCCAAGAGATGTCCTAATCTATGCCAGCAATGCTGTTGAAGCGGCGCAAGGTGCAGGACATGAGCGAATCTTGATTGAGGATGTTCAGCAGGCAAGGCGACGCTTCTCAGACAACCGATTTAAGGATCTGGGCGACGAGTACTCGGAAAATTACCCCCGCATCGCTACAGTACTTTCTCGCTTTTACGGCCTTGGAACTGCTTTTACTTTCGCCGGAGTTGAGTCATTGATCATGATGCTTCTTGACGACCCGGAGGTATCTAGATTCTGCGGTACGTGGATATACGAGAACTCTTCTCCCGAGAAATTCATTCGACTTCTGTATGACATCGGTTTCGTTGGAATACGTAGCGATGGAAAGCCCGTGAAGTTTCGCGCCCTGGGGCCAATGGACACTAGCCCACCTCCCGTGTCCAATACGACTGATATTGTTATTCACCGATGCTACTGGGACGCCCTGGACCTCCAGGATCGCCTGGTTCGCGATCTTTCCGGGAAGAAAGGTTTTGGGAAGATCGGAATAATCGAAGATCTTCCCGGCGGGTTCGATCCCAACGAATATGCGGACGCTGTCGAAATGGCCCTTTCCACGTTGCAAGAACTGCCTTTGGGAACCCCTGGAGCGACAGATTTCGAAGAAGTCGTTGGCGATGTATTGAAGCTCTGCTTTTTTCGAAGTCTCGTAAATGTCGAAGAGAGGGTCAGAAATCACAATGGTCGAGTGATACGCGATTGGATTGCATCGAATCGAGCCACTAGCGGATTCTGGGAATCGGTACGTTCGCGATACGACGCCGTCCAGATCACCTGGGAGTGCAAGAACTACACAGACCTCCATGCTGATGACTTCCATCAACTCTCCTACTATATGTCCGAGGCGGCGGGAAGATTTGTTGTTGTCGTATTTCGCGGTGAAATAAAGCCGAGTTACTATGAACATATGCAGAGAGTGCTGGCGAGCACAAAGGGCTTGATACTTCCGCTAAATACCAAAGATCTTATGGTTTTTCTTCGACAAGCTCTAAACGGCAAAATCAAGGAAGACCACATCCAAGACCGTTACGATACTATCGTAAGGAAACTTTCATAGTCTTTGGCGCAGCGTCACATTCGATGGCAAGCCCCGGAGGGGCGCGGCAGCTCGTATACATGGTGCTGGGTTAGGAACGTCGCGTGGGGGGTGGGCACTGAAGGTGCTGGGTGTGGCGGTTTGGAGTCCTTCACTCCTGTGGTTCTGCGCCTGGGTGCCCGCCCGCAGCGGAGCGAAGGGCGGGCACCTGGGCGGCGCGGCTTTGCCGCGCTCTTGTTCCTGTAGAGAGAAATTCGGCAAGTTCTCTTTCGTTGGGTTCCCTCTCTCCTTTCTTCTTTTTCTTCTTTCCCAGGGTTCCCAACTCTTCTCACACTCTCTTCTCCACATGAATTCAAGCCTGCGCCCACCAACTCTTCCGCGAATGATCAGATTGCCAAGTCATCAGCTGAGCTGCTGGCAGGCACCCGCGCGAAGGGTCCGCAGGTGGTGAGGGTTCCCGATACCGGCACGGCAAGTGTCTTCGGCATCCACGGGTGTTCGGCGGACATGCGAAAACCCCGGTTACGCGGTGGTGCGTAACCGGGGTCTCGGTCGCTGGCGTGTCAGGGTTGGTTTCGGG
Source organism: Nocardia sp. NBC_01377 (assembly GCF_045040005.1). Classification (NCBI taxonomy): domain Bacteria; kingdom Bacillati; phylum Actinomycetota; class Actinomycetes; order Mycobacteriales; family Nocardiaceae; genus Nocardia; species Nocardia sp. NBC_01377. Next base: position 7,873,141 of record NZ_CP109566.1, on the reverse strand, counting down.
TGGCGCGGCGGTGGACGTAGGCGGGTCCGCGTAGGCGATCCCACCACAGTCGCAGGTAGAAGGGGATGCGGGCGCGAGCCTTCTTGCGGAGCGGAATGGGTTGATCGGCGTCGGCGTATCGCTTCATGGGTCAGCCTCCCGGGCATTCTCTTGTCGATACCGTACGGGTTGCGGTGTGGTCGGTGAAGTCGAAAGGCCGGTTGGTCAGTGATCCGTAGACGCGGGCTCGTATTCGCCAGTCTCCGGCGACGCATTCTGCGGACACATGATAGGTGCGGGTGGGTACCGGGATGGCGGAATCGACGGTCAGTGCCTGGGGTATCCATGATCCGTTGACTACCCGGTCCAGGGTCAATTCCATGGTGTGACTTTCCGGGGGGATGTCGCATTCGGCCTTGGCGTCGCCGAAGATGACAGGGGCGAGCACGCTCGGACGGCTGAACGTGAATTCCAGGCCACAGGATTTGGCAGCCACCGGTGTCGGGCTCGCGGATGCGGTAACGGGCACGGCGAGCAGTGCGAGAACTGCGATAGCCGCTGCCGATCGTAAGCTATTGAGGGACAATATAATTCCTTTGCAAGGCGTGGACGATTCGGCGATCGGCAATGTCCCCGGTGGTCGCACTGGCAAGTACAAGTCACCGGAGGCTGCCGTTCCCGCTGATGCTCCTGGGCCTCTGACATATCGGGCATCGGGCGGGAAGTTGGAGGGGCGGAGTTGCCCCGGGCCGCGGTGTCTTCCTGGGCACGGGGGAAGACGCCTGGGATGGTCCGGGGGCTCGCCCTGCCCGCTGTTGAAGGGAAGCCAGCTGTCCCGGGGTCTCAGGGCCGGGGCTGGGCGCTGCGGGCAAGTCTCGGGTGTGCGGTCAGTGGTTGGGGTTCCAGCTGCCGGACGCAGGGATTGTGCGGTCGGGAACGATGAGTGTGCAAGTCAGCGCGAGGGCTTTGGGGCTGGCACCGAAATGCCCGAGCGTGGGGGCGAGGATGGCGCGTGCGTGGTGTTTGCGGGCGGTTCCCACGATCAACGCTGTCGGCATGTAGGTGTCGGCGTCGACGGTGAGGGTGTGCGCGAGGTGGAATCCGTGCGCGCGTGCCAGGGCGGTGATGACGAGGTGGTCGGCGGGCTCGGCCGGGCTGTGTTCCAGGTTGATCAGACCTATTGCGTTGATAGGCAACCGTGTTCACTCCTCCCCAGGTTCACACATGGGTGTGGGTGTCGGCGTGGAGGCAGACCCGGATGGAGTCGAGTACAGCCAACCCGGAGGGCCGGAATGTGCTGTGTGCGGGAGTGATCCATGCCCGGTAGAACAGTCCTCGGTCCGAGGGTGAGGGCAGCATGATTTCTGCTCCGTCGTTCAGGATCGTGACCCTATTGCGCCACAACGGCACATCTCGGGCTGCGATCCGGGCGGGGATATCGGAGCAGGTGAGAAAGGTCCACTGCCCCTCACGCGGGTGGGAGATGATCGGTCCGCCTCCGTGCTGGCGTCGGTCCAAGTCCATCTTCACCATCTGCGCGAGTTCGGCGGGCAACTGGATCGCCCACACCAGACCGGCGCGGACACTGATACGCCCGGTACCGGGCTCGACGGTCGCGGGTAGGTGGCAGATACGGCGGTAGTACTCGCACCGCGAAGCGGGAGTGTCGGCGGTCATGACCGGTCCATCTGTTGTCGAGCGGCGGTGAGGTCGTCGACGGCGTTGATGTGCGCGGTGAGTTCGGCAACTGAGTCCGCGGTGACGTTGCCTGCATATCCGGCGACCTCGTCACTGGTCAACAGTCCTTCGCCTTCCAACCCGGACAGCAACCCGGCGAACTGCTCGGCGGTAGGGACACGGCGGACATACCACCGCAGCCAGCCTCGTGCCCCGTCTGCGGGCTCCGGGAGCGGTGGACCTTCCTCCTCGAGTCGAACCAACCGAATCGCGTTACGTTCGTCGCGGTGACTACGCAGATACGCCAGGTTCGCGTTGTAGTGCTGCTGCGCGGTCGGCTCGCGCTGGTCTTCGTTGTCGTCGCTGGGCCATCCCATTCCCTGCGCCTCCCTACTCGATTCACGTGGTAGGCACCCGCCACCGGCGAGTGAACCTCAGACCGGCAGCGGGGCTGAGATCACCGTGCCGTACCGGTCGGACGTGAAGTACGAAGGAATTTCGTACTCTTGGCACTGAGGCTCCCGTTAAATGGAATGGTGACCATGACCCAAGATCGCGGTAGCGTGGCTGCGCGTGTAGCTCAGGCGCGGAAGTTGTCTGGTCTTACACAACGCCAGCTTGCGGAACGGGCTAATGTTTCGATCGGCCTCGTCCGTTCGGTCGAACAGCGCCGCGTGGCAGCGACTCCGGCGTTCCTGGGCGCAGTGTCGAAGGCTTTACGGGTCTCGGTGATCGAGCTGACCGGGCAGCCGTTCACACCTGCTCCCGGTCCCGATACTGAAGTTCGCGTTGCCATTGCGGTTCTTCGCACCGAGTTGGCCGCGTTCGACATCGACAATGCTGATGTCTCGACAGTTCGACCACTTGCGCGGATCTCCGCTGATGTCGAGAAGGTGCGCAGTTTCCGGCGTGCGGCGTCGTTCCACAAACTCGGAGAGGCTCTGCCCGAACTGCTGGGTGAGGTGCGAGCGGCGGTGCACCGCGCGATCGGCCACGAGCGAGATGAGGCTCTGACCTTGTTATGCGAGTTGTACTACTCAGCGCACAGCCTCGCTCACAAGCTCGGATACGTCGACCTCGCTGCGCTCGCTGTCGACCGAATGACATGGGCCGCATATGAATGCGGGCATGAACTATGGATCGCGACAAGTCAGTTCCAACGCGCCGCTCTGCTGACATCGGGCGGAGACTGGACGGCTGCTCTGAGATTTCTAGAACGATGCCGATCGAGTATCGAACCGCGTCTTGGTGCCGGTCGTCGGCATGATCTCATTGCGTGGGGTGGTCTGCATCTGCAATCTGGGCTCGCCGCTTCACGATCCGGCAAAAGCGACCTTGCCGACATGCACCTCTCCGAAGCACGTGAGGCAGCGATGCGGCTCGGCGACGACCTGGACCCCATCCTGTCCTTCGGACCGACGAACGTGGCTATCTGGTCAGTTGCGCTGGCGGTGGAGGCTATGGACGGTGCCGAGGCGCTGAACCGCGCGAAGGCGGTCGTAATCCCCGATGCCACGCCGAAGGAACGGGCTGGGCACCACTACATCGACGTCGCTCGTGCGTATCTGCTACACGGTGACCGTTCCCGGGCTTTCGATGCCCTTCTGACCGCAAAGGCAATCGCGCCAGCGCAGACCCGCTACAACCCGATGGTGCATGAAACGACGCGCGCACTCGCCAGAGCGGAAGTGCGCACGGTTGATACGGTCCACGGCTTCGCGGTGTGGTGCGGGATTGCCAATCGCCTGTAGCTGGGCCGCCAGGTCAGTTGGCTGGCGGGAGACCTTTTACTACGGCCGGAGTCAGGAATTCTACGCGGAACGACTTGATGTACTCGGATCGCCGGTCGAGGAAATGGCGTGTGTGCGACTGCCGTTCGTGCTCCTCGAATGCTGCACGATCGCGATAGACCTCGTAGAAAACTCGCGAGAGGGGTTGGTCTTCCACGGTGTGGGTGGCATAGACAAGGGTGCCAGGCTCACTATCCGCAATGCTCTTCACGGTCTCTGCTACCAATTGGTCGAATGCCTCGGCTTTCGCGGCATCGATGAGATCGAACTTCACTACGAGTGCGTGCATCTGCTAACCGTACAGACCTTCGGATAGTCGGAGCATGTTCTAGGGCCTTGCCATGCGGGTCAGCGGAATGTCTGGTTCGTTTCGAAAGGTTCCATTGATCGAGATCAGAAGATTTTCATTTGTCAAGTCTGACACTCGTACAAATTGGGTGGATTTGGATGCAACGGGCAGTGATGAGATGTGCCGAGTCGTAGCGAGACGTGATGTGCTGTTGGATATTCGCAGGTAGCACCTGGTGTGTCAGTCTTCGTCAGCTAGTTGCAAAACTGGCTTGCAAATTTATGTGGTATTGGTCACTATTTTCTGTGTTGATCTTGGGTGCACGTCCAGGACGGGGATTGTGCGGACTTTGGCAGTTGTGCCGTGTCGTTGCTGATCAGGTCCGGTAAAGCAAAGTGTTGCCAATTGCGGTACCTGAGTTCGCTGGATCGGCCACCGTGGCACCGCTGCGCCAGGTTATGCAATCTGCATAACCTGGTTTGCTTGACCTGGGCGGCTGGTTGGGGATCATAGATAGCAGAAGTTTCGTTCTGAGGCCGCTCGGCCACAGCGCATCCCCGCAATCCCCAGGACTATTTATCGACTGATTACCTCGGCCACGGTGCCGACAGGCAGATGCCCCGCAGCCGTCCCCCCATACGGGACAGGCCACGCACGAGGGGACGGCCTGAACGAGTAGCGAACCCCACGAAGGCAGAAGTTTGGTCGCCTCACCTTCGTCAAGGTTCCCCATTCCATCCTTTTGCAGAAACCGAGGTCTCTGCTGTGTCCAGAGTAGTCGAATCCCCCCAAATTGGGTGCATTTGCCCCCGGCTTGACAACAATCTCACAGCTCATGCTGACAGATAGCCGTCGCCGGAAGGTGCGCCGCTGGTCGGGATGTGTCGGAGGGCGTGACCCTCCTATCCGCGCTGTTGAGCGCGTCTCTGATGCCGCACGCGCGGCGTGGCATCGACCTGGCCTGATAGTTGCGGGCCTGTGAAACATCCTTCGATAACGCAACACACCGATGAAAGGTGGGCAGCCGACGTGGCTACCGACAACGAAAACAACATGACCGATCGTCGCCGGAACATCCGGTTCCGGGTCGAGTTCGCGGAGTTCTTCTACATGGGCCTCTACCAGATGGGGCCGGTACAGCCCCTTCGAGAGTTCTCGCAGGATCGTTCTCGTCCCGGTCGTCAGGTCCGTGACGAGGTGACGGGGCTGTTGGCCTGGAAGATCAAGGTCTCTGATCCTGCGGTGGAGAACGCGGACCGGGCCAGTTACTCCGTGCACATCCTCTCGGATGAGGAACCGGCGGTGACGACGGCGGAGATCGGCCCGCACATGCGGCCGATCGAACTGGTCGATGTGACTGCTCAGCCGCGCCTGAAAGGGGCTGGTGAGTACAAGGTCCAGAGCTACCAGATTCGGGCATCGGGCTACGCCGTCGCTCCTGGTGGCAAGTCGACGGGTTCGGGTCCGGGTCCGGCGGCGGGTAAGAATCCCGCCTGATCGGTGGCTGCCCCAGGTCGCACGACGGGTTGAGTTCCCGGGTGAAGCTCGAGATTCATCCGGGGGCTCACCCCCTGGGATACCACGTGAACCAGACACGGAAGGTCCACACATGTGCAGTAGCACAACATAATTCGATTCGATTACTGCAACACCTGAGAGAGGAAATGAGGATGGCACGTTCGGCTGATTACGAGAATCCGGGTGCACGCGGCCCGGACTTCTTCGACACGATGGGGTTGCTGCTGGTGAAGCTGCTGGTGGCCCTGGTGCAGGGCGCTGGGCTGCTGTTGTTGTGGGCGGGGTTGTTCCCGATGGTGTCGCTACCGCTGGCCGCGTCCGGTGCCGGGTGGTGGTGGCAGGGCTGGCCGTTGGGGGTCGCCATATTGGTGCTCACCCTCGCGGGGTGGGTGAGCTGGTGGGCCTGGTGGCCGGGGTCGTGGCGGCGTTGGGTGTGGGGCCGGATGCGATCGCGGTTCCTGTCCTGGTCGCGGTACAAGGTCGGCTGGAACAAACTCACCGCCACGCACGGGCTGACCAAGATCCTCGACACCGGGGTTCTGACGCCATTCCTGTACAAGGTCTTCATCGGGGACGTGGCCGACGAACTGCTGATTCGGATGGTGGCGGGTCAGAAGGTCGCGGACTGGGCCGCGCAAACCGACGCGCTACGCCACGCCTTCCGCGCGGTCGGGGTGCGGGTGCGCCACACCGAATCCGGGTTCGTGCGCTTGCAGGTGATCCACAAGGACATCCTGCAAGATCCGGTGCCGCTGCCTCGGGTGGACGCGAAGTCCTGTGATCTGACCGCACTCACGATCGGTGTGACCGAGATGGGTGAGTCGTGGAGTATTCGCCTGCTCGGCAATCAGATCCTCGTCGCGGGCATGATGGGCTCCGGTAAGGGGTCGGTGATCTGGTCACTGATCGCCGCGTTGGGGCCTGCGATCCGCGAGGGGCGTGTGGTGTTATGGGTGATCGACCCCAAGGGCGGTGCTGAATTCGGTGCCGCTCGCCGGTGGTTCGCTCGTTTCGCCTACGACAACGGCACGCAGGCGTTGGGCATCCTCAAGGATGCGGCCGACATGGTGCAGGCTCGTGGCGAGTTGTATATGGACCGGCCCGAGCGACGTATCACCCCGTCGGTGCGCGAACCGTTGGTGTTGGTGATCGTGGATGAGGCGGCGAGCCTGACCGCCTACTACTCCGATCGCAAGATCAAAGACGAGATTCTGCGGTATCTGGGGATCGTGCTCACCCAGTCCCGCGCGATGGCGGTTCCGGTGGCGGGATGCATCCAAGACCCGAGCAAAGCCATCTTGGAACAGCGGCAGCTATTCAGCTATCGGATCGGTTTGCGCATGGCCGAATCCACACAGCCGAACATGGTGTTCGGCACCACCGGCCGTGACCGGGGCGCGCTGTGTGACGAAATTTCCGAAACCACACCGGGATTGGGGTATGTCGAACATGAGGCGTCCACCGATATCGCGCGGGTGCGGGCCTTCTGGGTCACCGATGACGATATCGGATGGATCATGGACACCTACCCGCCTGCCCCTCGTGGGGATGGTCTCGACGGCTCTGGCAAACCCTTGATCGCCTGATCACCTGCACCGAATCTGTACCCGATCTCCAGCATCTGAAATCCTCCCGACGCGGTTGGCGTCCCCTGAATCTTTTCTCTCCCGGCGCGTGTTGAGCGCCCCTCTCGATGGTTGATTGCGCATCTCGGCGCACCCACGAAACCAATTCTCCCGGCGCGTGTGGCGCTCCCGTGACCGTTGTACCGGCAGCGGCACACTACTTATTAATTCTGTTCCGGCACTTGAGATTTCGTCATCATGCGGCACAGGATCGGCTCGGCGTGGTCCGGTCGGTTCGGTGTCGCGTATTCGACTGCGGGACAGGAGTTTTCCGGTGCAAGCGAGTTTGTTGGACGACCCGGTGGAAGTCACCGGGGAAGACGGACAGGTCATCAACCCCGGTCACGGGCCGTCGATGCTGGAAGTGGCGATAGCGGCGGCGGATCGGCACGGGGTCTGTGTGCGCCCGGTGGTGCTCGAGCAGACCGATACCCGGACCGGGCGCACGACGTTCGTTCCGGTGCCGTGTGGGGCCACTCTGGAATCCAAGTGCGGGCCGTGCGCGCGCAAAGCTCGGGCGTTGCGTAAGGCACAGTGCCGGGAAGGTTGGCACGCGACCACCGAACCGGTCAAAGCCCGTGCTCGTCCGACCTACGACCAGGAAGGGTTGATCGGATACCGCGCGGATCTGGTGCCGATGCTCGATGAGGCGCGCGAGGTCGGCAATACGGCTGAGGTCGCTGAGATCGAAGCGGAGTTCGTGTGGATCGACAGCGAGCTAGCGACCCTCGGGATGCGGGGCAAGGCTCCGAAAGACTGCGCGGCCGACGAGATCACACAGGGGCCGACACCCAAGGCAATGCGTAAACGGTCCACCCGGCGACGCCAAGACGTTCCCAAGACCCTGCCGCGTCTCGAGGTCGCTGACCGGACTGTCGGCAGTGAACGGGGCGGGCATTACTCGTCGATGTTCGTCACGCTGACCATGCCCAGCTACGGCAAGGTCTACGGCGACGGCTCCGCACGCAACCCCGGCGCCTACGACTACCAGCGCGCGGCGTGGGACGCGATCACCTGCTCACGGCTGTTCTCCCGCTGGATACAGAACCTCCGACGCGCGATCGGCTGGAACGTCCAATACTTCGCGGTGGTCGAACCACAGAAACGCGGCGCTCCTCATCTGCACATCGCCCTACGTGGCGCGATCCCCCGTGCACTGCTCATCGCGGTCAACGAAGCCACCTATCACCAAGTCTGGTGGCCGCAAGTCGGTGAGATGGTCTATCCGGGGGCGGCGGTACCGGTCTGGGACGAACACGACGAGACCTTCACCGACCCTCGCACCCATCGCCCGCTGACCGAGTGGGAAGACGCACTCGATGCGATCGGCCCGACCGACCAACCGGCGCACAAAGCGGCGTTCGGGCCTCGTATCGACGTGCAAGGGATCGCGGCAGGGACCAAAGCAGCAGGCGAGGCGATCGGCTATCTGTGCAAGTACCTCACCAAGTCCGTCACCGAAGTCCTCGAGGCGCGTACCTCTCGCCAACTCGACCACTACGACCGGCTGCACGCGGCGCTGTGCCGGACACCGTGTGGTCCGCGGTGCGCTATCTGGCTGCTCTACGGCATCGTCCCCAAGGGCGCGAACGCCAAAACGGTGCCCGGAATCTGCAAGGGCCGCGCACACCGACGCGAAACCCTCGCACTACCCGGGAACCGGGTACTGACCTCGGAAGCATGGACCGGCAAGACCCTCGGCGACCACAAAGCCGATCGACTGGAGTTCGTGCGACGCACCCTCGCGGCGGTCGGCCTGGACAAACCCGCCCAAGATCCCCGGCAATACACCTGGGCCACGGTCGCACCGGGCACCCGGATGCCCTCACGAACGAAAATGCTGCTCTCGGCAATCGGGCAACGCGTCGCCTGGCGCGCGGAATACGACGGCGCTTTGTATGCGGCACAGCATCCGGACGATGGTTCGTTACCGGACGCATGTTCGGCAACTGAGGCGAAGCCGCCTCCACCCGCCGCCCATCAGCTAACCGATGGCAACAATATTGATCTTGACCACTCTGGAGTCACTGATGTCAGCTGAGACCGAACACGGGCGGCCCCTTCACCGGTGGGCGACGACCAAAGGGGCTGCCGCGTACATCTGCGTGCATCCGGAGGTGCTGCGGCGATGGAATCGACACCGGGATGAGCACTCGTGGCTACCGAAACCGAGGCGGATCGGAAAGGATTTCCGTTGGGATCTAAACGCGCTGGATGCGGCTTTGGAGGCGCGCGAAGGCTAGCTAGGCCGGTGAGGGCATGAGGACGGGTCGCCCTCCGCGTCCGATCGGTGTTGCCGGTGCGGTGATGCTCACGGAACTGTCTTCTGGGCATTGGCAGGCTCGCGTATTGGTGCGGGATGCGTCGGGCAAGAGGCGTGAGCTGAGTCGAGTGTCCCCGCTCAAACGGGACTCTCGGGGACGAAAGATCCCTGATCGCAATGGCGCTCGTGCTGCCGATGCGGTTTTGAGTGCGGCGAATCTGGTGCGGGTGGATGCCGGGGGTGAGTTGTCGGAGGCTACGACTGTTCGGCAATTGTGGGATCTGTACCGCATTCACCTCGTTGAACAGGGGCGGGCGGGGGCGACGGTTGAACGCTATGACATCGTCGCTGAGACGTTCAACACAGCTTTCGGTGCCCGGCGTCTACTGGAAGTCACGACGTCTGCTGTTGAGGCGTTTCTCAAGGATCTAGGCAGCGCCAAGGGACCGGGCACGATGCGGACCGGGCGGAATGTCCTGTCAGGGATGTTCCGATACGCGGTCCGCAAAGATGCTCTGACAGTGAATCCGGTTCGCGAATCCCAGTTGGCACAGAATGTCGAGGCCAAGGGACGCACGGGCGGATCACGAGACATCACCGTGGATGAGCTGCGCTTCATCCTGGCGGCGGTGCGTACATCCGCGGTGGCTTGCCCGCGAAAGCTGTCACGCGCCGAGCGGAACCGAGAGAAACCCGTGAAGTCGTACACCGCACCGACAGTGGCGGACTTCTGCAAGAGTGCGGACTTGGCCGATTGGGTGACCCTGCTCGCCGGTACCGGCCTTCGGCGTAGCCAGGCATTGGGGTTGTTGTGGTCTGACATCGACATGGAGCGTCGTACGTTGCGCACAACGGGCAAGGTGGTCCGGGTCAAAGGTGAGGGCCTGGTGCGCGTTGTCGGTGACGAAGATCCCAAGAACCGAAAGGGTGCTATCGCGCTGCCTGACTTTGTTATCGAGATGCTGAAACAGCGGCGTAAGGATCTGGCGGCCCGTCAGTTGGCTTCTCCTCCGACCGGTAAGGACGTGCTCGATCTGGTGTTTCCCTCGGCCGTGTGGACCCTGCGTGATCCTCAGAACGTGGGGCATGAGTGGCAGCGAGTTCGCGACGCGCTAGAGATTCCCGACGATGTGACGGCGCACAGTTTCCGTGGGGCGGTAGCGACGATTCTCGATGACGCTGGGCTGTCGGCGCGGGTGACAGCAGATGTCCTTGGGCATGTCGATCCCGCGATGACTCAGCGGCGGTATATGGCCCGTGGGAGGGTCCATCACGCGGCGGCTGGCGCACTGGATCGCGCGGTAAGCAATCCTGGCTGATCAGCTGCGATGCCGTGGGACTTTGTTGGGACTTAGTTGGGAGTTCAGCCAGATAGGTGCAACTCGGGTGAGGCCGAAACTGGCCTCTACCTGGGACTATTGAGCCGCCTAGGAGAATCGAACTCCTGACCTTTTCATTACGAGTGAAGCGCTCTACCGACTGAGCTAAGGCGGCGTGCCTTTCGGCCACGCGAGTCTATCGCCTCGGTGCCCGTATCGCGAAAACGGGTGGTCAGCCGGATTGGGCGGCGATCAGCGAGGCGACCATGGCGGCGACGGCGAAGCGGGGTTTGACGTTGAGGTCGAGTGCTTCGCGGCAGCTCAGGACGGCTTCGATGGAGCGGAGCAGACCTTCGGGGCGGACCCGGTCGGCGAGGTCGTGGATCTGATCGGACAGGTCGGGGTGGGTGAGGACGACCCCGGAGCCGTTGCGTGCCGCGCCGTATCGGACGACGAGCGCGTCGCGGTAGAACCCGGCGACGTCGATGAGAGCGCGGTCGAGGGCATCGCGGCCGGTGCGGGTCGCACGTGATTTCTGACGACGTTCCAGGTCTTTCAGTACGCCCGCCGAACCGCGGGTCGCGCTCGCCGAGCCTTTTCCGGTGCCGCCCGCGCCGAGGGCGGTGGCGAGTTCGTCCCGCTCGCGGTCGTCGCGGGTCGCGCTCATCTGTTTGGCCTCGTCGTCGGCGGATTTCACCAGGTCGTCGGCGGCGGCGTAGGCGGCACCCGGCCGGGACACCGCGCCGACCAGGGCCAAGGCGCGTTTTCTGCTCGAACGCGCTGCCTCGTCGGTCGCGAGGCGGCGGGCGCGGCCGACATGTCCGCCGCTGATCGAGGCGGCCCATTCGGCGGTCTTCGCGTCCAGTTGATCGCGTTCACGCAGCACCCTGGCGATCGAGGGCACCGACGGAGTCACCAGGTGCACGTGCCGACAGCGCGAACGCAGGGTGATCGAGATGTCCTCCGGGTCGACCGACGGTGCGCAGAGCAGGAAGACGGTGCGATCCGGCGGCTCCTCCACCACTTTCAACAGAACATTTCCCGCCGCTTCGGTGAGCCGGTCGGCGTCCTCGACGACAACAACCTGCCAGCGGCCGGTAGACGGACGCCGCGAGGCGATCTGCACGATGCCACGCATCTCCGCGGTGCGGATACTCAGCCCCTCGGGAACGACCCGGCGCACGTCACCGTGGGTACCCGCCAGCGTCGTCGTGCAGGCATGACATCGCCCGCATCCGGGAGTTCCCGCGTCCGTGCACTGCAACGCGGCGGCGAAGCACAGCGCGGCAACGGATCTGCCCGATCCGGGGGGGCCGGTGAACAACCACGAATGGGTCATCGCCCCCTCGATGACTCCGGCGCGCGCCGCGATCGCGGCAGCCGTCAGCTCGGACTCGACCGCATCCTGGCCGACCAACCGATCGAAGACACCCGCCACGCGATACACCCTAGCCGCAGGTACCGACACGACTCACCGTGGTCGGTGCGTCGGTTCGCACCTCAGGACTTCTTCGCTGCCGTCTTCTTGGCGGGAGCCTTCTTGGCCGCGCCGGTCGTCTTCTTGGCCGCCGTCTTCTTGGCGGCGGTCTTCTTCGCGGGCGCCTTCTTCGCGGTCTTCTTCACCGGACCGCGCGAGCGCCGATCGGCCAGCAGTTCCGAGGCCCGCTCATCGGTGATCGATTCCACCGCATCGTCTTTGCGCAGACTGGCATTGGTCTCGCCATCGGTGACGTACGGGCCGTAGCGTCCGTCCTTGATCACCATCGGCTTGCCCGTGGCCGCGTCGTTGCCGAGTTCACGCAGCGGCGGCGCGGTGGCCGCGCGTCCACCGCGACGCTTGGGCTCGGCATAGATCTTCAATGCCTCCTCCAGCGTGACCGTGAAGATCTGATCCTCGTCGGCCAGCGACCGCGAATCGGTCCCCTTCTTCAAATAGGGTCCGTAGCGACCGTTCTGCGCGGTGATCTCCTCGCCCGACGCGGGGTCGGTCCCGACCACCCGCGGCAGCGACAGCAGCTTGAGCCCGTCCTCGAGGGTGATCGTGGCCAGATCCATCGACTTGAACAGCGAACTGATGCGCGGTTTCGGTCCCGTGGCCTTCTTGGCCGTCTTCTTCGCGGGTGTCGCGGCTTCCTCGGCCGGTTTCGGCAGGACCTCGGTGACGTAATCACCGAAACGTCCCTTCTTGGCAAGGATTTCGTGCCCGGTCTCGGGATCGACGCCGAGTTTGCGCCCCTCCTGCGGAGTCGAGAACAACTCCTCGGCGACCTCGTTGGTCAGCTCGTCGGGGGGCAGATCATCGGGCAGGTTGGCCCGCTGCGAGATCGAATCACCGTCGGGATCATCGGGATTGACGATCATCCGTTCCAGGTACGGACCGTAGCGACCGACCCGGACCACGACATCGCGTCCCTGATCGTCGTTGAACAGTTTGATCGAGTTGATCTCACGGGCGTCGATATCGTCGAGTTGTCCGCCGACCATCTTCTTCAGCCCACCGGACCGCGCCACCGACCCCTCGGCACCGCTGCTACCACCGAAATAGAAGCTGGACAACCAGTTTCCGCGTTGTTCACGCCCACCGGCGATCGCGTCGAGATCGTCTTCCATCGCCGCGGTGAAATCGAAGTCGACCAGTCGGCCGAAGTAGGCCTCGAGCAGCCCGATGACGGCGAACGCCACCCACGATGGCACCAGCGCGCTACCGCGTTTGTACACGTAGCCGCGATCCAGGATCGTCTTGATGATCGACGAATACGTCGACGGTCGCCCGATGCCGAGCTCTTCGAGCGTCTTGATCAGCGACGCTTCGGTGTATCGCGCGGGCGGATTCGTGCTGTGCCCATCGGGATTCAGCTCGACCGCGGTGACGCCCTGGCCCTCTTCCAGCGCGGGGAGCCGGGATTCGGCGTCGTCGGACTGACCGCCCGCTTCTTCATCGACACTCTCCACGTAGGCCTTGAGGAAGCCGGGGAAGGTGATGGTGCGGCCGGACGCGGAGAAGACGCATTCCTCGCCGGTGCCGGCGACGCCGGTGATACGCAATGTCAGCGTGGTGCCGCGCGCGTCGGCCATCTGCGAGGCGACGGTGCGCTGCCAGATCAGTTCGTAGAGGCGGAATTCGTCGTTGTCGAGCCGCGAATGCAGCTGCCCCGGGGTCTGGAACGTGTCACCGGACGGACGAATCGCCTCGTGTGCCTCCTGCGCGTTCTTCACCTTGCGCGTGTACTGGCGCGGCGACGGCGAGACGTAGTCCGCGCCGTACAACTGCGTCGCCTGCGAACGGGCCGCGGCGATGGCCGACTCCGACAACGTCGTCGAGTCGGTACGCATGTAGGTGATGTAGCCGTTTTCGTAGAGCCGCTGCGCCACCCGCATGGTGCGCTCGGAGGTGAAACGCAGTTTGCGCCCGGCCTCCTGCTGCAACGTCGAGGTCATGAACGGCGGATACGGCTTGCGTGTATAGGGCTTGGCTTCCGCTGAGGAGACCACCAGCGCGGTTCCGTCGAGCGCCTCGGCGAGTCGGCGGGCGTGAGCCTGGTCGAGAACGACGACGCCGTTGGCCGTTTTCAACTGCCCGTCCGGGCCGAAATCACGACCGGAGGCGACCCGCGCGCCGTCCACGTTGACCAGGCGCGCACCGAAGGTCCGCGGATTGGTGGTGTTCTCGTCGCCGGATCCGGCGTCGAGCTTGGCTGCGATATCCCAGTACTCGGCCGAGCGGAACGCCATGCGCTCACGCTCACGCTGCACGATCACCCTGGTCGCGACGGACTGCACGCGGCCCGCCGACAACCGCGGCATGACCTTCTTCCACAGCACCGGACTGACCTCGTAGCCGTACAGACGGTCGAGGATGCGGCGGGTCTCCTGCGCGTCGACCAGATCCGAGTCGAGTTCACGGGTATCGGCGGCGGCGGCGAGGATCGCCGGTTCGGTGATCTCGTGGAACACCATCCGGCGGACCGGCACCTTGGGCTTGAGCGTCTCCAGCAGATGCCAGGCGATGGCCTCGCCCTCGCGGTCGGGGTCGGTGGCGAGGTAGAGCTCGTCGGCGTCTTTCAACAGACTCTTGAGCTCGGTGACCTTGGCCTTCTTATCCGGGCTCACCACATAGATCGGCTCGAAGTCGTTGTCGACATCGACACCGAGGCGGGCCCAGGACTGCCCCTTGTATTTGGCGGGGACATCCGCGGCACCGCGCGGAAGGTCCCTGATATGACCGACAGAGGCCTCGACCGTGTAATTGCGCCCGAGATAGGGCGCTATCTTGCGGGCCTTGGTCGGGGACTCGACGATCACGAGACGACGCAGGGGACGGCCCTGGTCGGCTGCACCGCGGTCTCGTGTTGCCACCGGCGAATACACCTTTCCTTCTCGACCCGCGCGACGCTGTTACGCGCAATGCGCGGCTGGGGTAAACAGCAGCGGCTACTACTCGAGCCGCTACCAGACACGTTTATACCTTGACGCCGGCTGCGTTCGAGTGCTTGCGACTCGAACCACCGAGCGTACGTGGTCACCGCCGTTCAGTATGCAGTGTGCCCGACCACACCCGCCGCGACATGTCCGGGCACGGCGTGTATCGGATCGTGTCCTACCCCAGATATAGCTCGTCCCTCACCCCCGTTACCGGCGGTGAGGGACGAGCTGAATCGTGGCGTCGCTCAGGAGAGCGCGCGAACTCCGGTGGCCTGCGGGCCCTTTGTGCCCTGGCCGACCTCGAACTCGACCTTCTGGTTCTCCTCGAGGGTACGGAAGCCGGACCCCTGGATCTCGGAGTAGTGGACGAAGACGTCAGCGGACCCGTCCTCGGGCGCGATGAAGCCGAACCCCTTCTCCGCGTTGAACCACTTCACAGTTCCCTGTGCCATTCTGTTCCTTCTCTTTTCTACCGGAACGGCGGACAACTGGGTTCGTCCACCGGGCCCGTTGAGAGCGCTGTACTGTTGGTTCCCCCTGCAGGAAAGCAACCAAGCACACCGTTCGCAACATCGATCCTGCTGACGGTTTGGACTTTGGATCCGTCCCTCGAACACAGAAGCTTGCGACCAGGAACCAGTGAACCATGTCTTCGAGCAATTCAACAGTCGAGTTACCGACAATTTGCAAAAAACTTGATCTTGCGAATGCGCAGGTAAGGGACACAATGCCCGAATCCAGACTTGAGGTTCGTTTGCTTAGCGATAACCGAGTGTACGTTCAGCAATCCGGCTGTGACCCAGGTCGCTATTGGGTATCGAAAAGGCGCCCAAGCCTTGCTAACTACGCACGTTTCACACTTTCCGCACGTGTTGTGGACGTTCGGAGGTGAATCCTGCCGTCGGAGCGACCTCAGCGAACGCCGGCAACCCCCTCGGATACGGGCGATCGTTGCTGAATCGTGTCCTGGAAGGAGTGCCCGGTTCCGACACCGGACTCATCCATGTCGCCGAGCTGCCCGCGCGGGCCGCATGCACCACTACCTGGCCCGATTGGGCCGCGCCCGAGGTTGTCACCGCGTTGCGCGAGACCGGCGTCGACGCCCCGTGGATTCATCAGACCCGGACCGCCGAGTTCGCCGCAGGTGGCAGCAACGTCGTGATCAGCACCGGAACAGCATCCGGCAAGTCGCTCGGCTACCAACTGCCGGTGCTGACCGCGCTTCTGCAAGACCCGCGTGCCACCGCGCTCTATCTATCCCCCACAAAGGCATTGGGCGCCGATCAGTTGCGGGCAATCGGATCGTTGACCCACGAGGGACCACTGCGCGATATTCACCCCGCCACCTATGACGGCGATACTCCGGCCGAGATAAGGCAGTGGGTACGCGCCAACGGACGGTGGATCTTCACCAATCCGGACATGCTGCACGTGGGGATACTGCGCTCACATCAACGCTGGGCCCGCGTGCTGCGCAGGCTGCGCTATGTCGTCATCGACGAATGCCACGCCTACCGGGGAGTCTTCGGTTCCCACGTCGCGCTGGTGCTGCGCAGGTTGCGACGCGTCGCCGCACGGTACGGCGCCGATCCGGTCTTCATCCTCTGCTCGGCGACCACCGCCGAGCCCGAAGCTGCCGCGTCACGGCTCATCGGCGCACCGTGCGTCGCCGTCACCGAGGACGGCTCACCGCAGGGTCCGCGCACGGTAGCGCTGTGGGAGCCGCCCCTGCTCACGACCGTGACCGGGGAGAACGGGGCTCCGGTCCGCAGGTCGGCGACCTCCGAATCGGCCAGGATCATGGCCGATCTGGTGGCAGAGGGCGCGCGCACGCTCACTTTCGTTCGATCCAGGCGGGCCGCGGAACTGACCGCGATGGACGCCAGACGGCGCCTCGCGGAGGTAGAGCCGCAGCTCAGCACCCGGATCGCCGCCTACAGGGCCGGATATCTGGCCGAGGACCGCCGAGAGCTGGAAGCGGCGTTGTCGAGCGGGGCGCTACTGGGCGCGGCGACCACGAATGCCCTGGAACTCGGGGTGGATATCGCGGGGTTGGATGCCGTGATCGTCTCCGGTTTCCCCGGCACTGTCGCCTCGTTCTGGCAGCAGGCGGGCCGGGCGGGGCGACGCACGCAAGGATCGCTCGTCGTACTCGTGGCCAGGGACGATCCGCTCGACACCTATCTCGTGCACCATCCGGACGCGCTGTTGGACAAACCCATCGAAGCCACCATCACCGATCCGAGCAATCCCTATGTGCTCGGCCCGCAACTGCTGTGCGCGGCCATGGAACATCCGCTGACCGATGCCGAGGTCGACGCGTTCGGCGCACGCGAAGTCCTGGACGAACTCGCAGCCCAGGGCCTGATCCGCCGACGATCCACCGGCTCGGACGCGCGCTGGTACGTGACCGCCGAAACGCAGCCGCACGACGCGGTGGATGTGCGCGGGGGTATCGGCACACCCGTCGCGATCATCGACTCGGAAACGGGCAGGCTGCTCGGCACCGCCGACGCGGGCCGTGCGCCCGCCACCCTTCACGAAGGGGCCGTTCACCTGCACCAGGGCGATACCTATGTCGTCGATGAGCTGGATCTCGACGGCGGCATAGCGTTCGTCCACGCCGCCGAACCCGGATGGACGACCAGCGCCAGGCAACTGACCTCGATAGCCGTCGACGCGATCACCGAACAGCACCGACACGGAGCGGTGACCAGCGCGTTGGCCCAGGTCAGGGTGACGAGTCAGGTGGTCGGCTACCTCCGGACGCTTGTCACCGGCGAAATGCTCGGCCTCGTCGAACTGGAGATGCCCGCGCAGATCCTGCCGACCAGGGCCGTTCTCTACACCGTCACACCGGCGCTGCTGGCCGCCGCCGGGATAGCACCGCATCGGGTCCCCGGAGCCCTGCACGCTGCCGAACACGCGGCAATCGGCCTGCTCCCCCTGGTCGCGACCTGCGATCGCTGGGATATCGGTGGCGTGTCCACCGCGAATCACCCGGATACCGGCCTCCCCACGATCTTCGTCTACGACGGGCAGGCAGGCGGCGCTGGTTTCGCCGAACGAGGATTCGTTCAGCTGCGCCGCTGGCTGTCGGCCACGCTGGAAGCAATCGATTCGTGCGGATGCGCGAGCGGATGCCCCTCCTGCGTCCAGTCCCCCAAATGCGGTAACGGCAACCACCCGCTCGACAAGGTCGGGGCGGTCTTTCTGCTCGCGGCCGTAGTGGCCGAACTCGACGGCGACGAGACCGGGATTCCGCCCGGTCGAGACCACTTTTTCGATTCGTGACCCGGGCGCGCTCCCGGCGTGACCGACCGGCGATGTGAGCCGAGGTCACCAGCTGTCAGCTACGGGAGCCCTCCCACACCTCCCCGGCCACCGGGCGGCTCGCGGGGTCCGAATAAAGAGGACTAGTTTCATATTAACTGGCTTATTGCCACACGCATTCGTGTCCGACGTGCGGTTACCTTCACCGCATTTCCACGAACACTCCGAGAATTGATGCAATACCGCGATTATTCGACCACCCTATTGGTGAAATAACCCCGTCGCGCACTACCACTGATCGGTGTCTATACGCACCCGTCATTGTTGATCAGTCAACGGCCCCGCTCTCGCGACAGCGCGAACGGAACGGTGCCCGAACAGACCTATTGGTACATTCCCTTCCGCGCTGATCACGGCATCCCATTCGACAACGTCACAACCACGCATCCGCGAACTCATGAGATGTACTACTTCTTCTCCCTCGGCACACGCCACTTCCGTTCCCGCCACCAGCGCGCCCGCCGCGGCCAGCGCGCCGAGATCCGCCGCGGCCTGCACCCGATGCCGCGCCACCACCACCGCGCCCACCTGAGCGATCATCAGCGTGACCGCGATCAGCGCGGTGACCGCCACGCACCCGAGAACCGTTGCCCCGCCCCGGTCCGAATCCCACCGCGCGTGACGGTCCGATTCGGTCGGCCCACACCCGCCAGAGGCGATCACCCCGCGACGGTCCGCGATGACCCTCGAGCCCATGGCGCGACTGCACGAACGGGTAACGGTAGCGCCGGTCGGTCGGGTCGCGTCCGAGTCGGCGGAACGGAACCAACCCCTCGGACCGCTCGCGCTCCACATCGCTGTCATGCGCCCGCGTGAGAACGGCACCCGCACCCTCATCGCATCCCCGGCTCGGGTGCCGCGACCGCCTCGGCTCGTAGGACGAGGGTTGGGAGTAATGGGGTTTCGGCGGAGACCACCGCGACGATGTGCTCGCCTCCGCCGCGGATGGTGATCTCCGCGCCCGGTGGTGCGACCCGGCGGGCCACGATGCTCGCGTTCTCGTGGTCGCCACGCGCGGTGAGACGTGCGGCTTCGCGAGCGGCGTCGACACAGCGCACCTGTGTCGACGCCGCGAGCAACGCTCCGAGACAACACAGGACAGCCGCGACGATCGCCGTCAACGCGATGGCGGCCTCGACCGTCACCGCGCCCCGTTCTTCCACCAGAACGGTCCTACCACAACGCCGGAACCACGAGGTCAGACCGCCGTGTCGAGCGCCCGCTCGATAATCTTGGTCAGCGCGTCGACGATCGAATCGCCGGTGACGACGCCGTACAGCACCGCGCCGAATGCCGCCGCCGCGATAGTCCCTATCGCGTATTCGGCGGTGGACATGCCCTCCTCGGCGACCACCGCGCGCATGATTCGGTATCGAATCTTCCACAGTGACAGCTGGATTCGCTGTGGTGTGGAACGGATCGGACGGACGGTCGAGACCTGCCGGGTCGGATCGCACGGCATTACCGGAGCGGCCCTCGCCACGCCGGAGACCGGCGCGTTCGGGGGACGAGAGGCCGGGGGTGTCCTCTCGAATCGCGCCTCCGCCCCATGTTTCACCGCAACCTCGACATCGTCGCCTCGCACCATGTGCCCCTCTCCCCTCGGCCCGAGCGGCTGCTCCGCGCGGGCAAGTTCCGACAGTGTGTGAACTCGCGCACTCCGGCTCGGTATGCACCTCGACCCGCGCAATGCGGATCGGCTCGGCGGTGTACGCGGAGTGCGTATCCCAGGACCGCATGCTGTGCGGCCGATCAGCACGTGACGCAACGGCGGGCCACAACTTGTGCGGCCGCCACCCGGTCCAATTCCGGCCGGTCGTCGCATCGACACCCCAGAACCACGCGAGGACCGATGAACCGGAAGCGGTCAGAGCAGACCACCACCGAGGACATGCGCGGCCAGGCCGACCACGACCGGAATGATGCCGAGACAGAGGAATGCGGGCAGGAAGCACAGGCCGAGCGGCCCCGCGATGAGCACCCCCGCACGTTCGGCGCGTGCGGCTGCCACATCCGCCGCCGCACCGCGCCGCTGTTCCGCCAATTCGCCGATGGCCGTGGCGAGCGAGGAGCCGGAGCGAGCCGAGCGCCGCGCCATCCGCGCCAGCGCTTCGACATCCTCGGCACCCGGTCGCCCACTCGCGTCGCGCACCGCGCGTTCCCACGCCGCCGTCGCGTCGGCACCGAGCTCCAGCAGGCCGGACGAGCGAACAAGCGCTTCGCGCAGGACTTCCGGCGCACCGGAAGCCACGGCCGCGGCGGCACTCGCCATCGGCATACCGGCTCGTAGACAGGCTGCGAGTAGGTCGAATACCGAGGACACCGCGAGCGGGTCGGTCGTTTCGACCCGCGGTCGACCGCGCGCCGAGGTTTCCGCGCCGTGCGGATTCGCCGCGCGCAATCGTCGGCCGACGGCGGCCCGTCCCGGCAGAACCAGCACGGCGACGGCGAGCAGCAAGAAAGCGATCGCGGCCACGAGCACCCCGCCCATCTCTCATCGACTTCGAGCACATCCCACGGCGATTCATACGAGTGCCTTTCCCGTGATGGCATCGGTCCACAGCAGACCCGCGCAGATCAGTCCCGCGCCGAGCGGCAACAGGATCGTTCCCGGACCAGAACCGAACAGCACCCGCAGTGGCGCGGCGCCCATGAGCTGGCCGAGACCGACACCGAGCAGCGGAAGCCCGGCGAGGACAGCGGCCGTGGCACGCGCACCCGCCAGCGCGGCGTCGGTACGCGCACGAAAGCGGATGCGGCCGAGCAGATCGGTGCGGGCCGCGGTGAGTAATTCGGCGAGCGCGAGTCCATGCTGTTCTGCGACCTGCCAGGCGTCGGCGATGCGGTCGAGTTCGTCGGCGACGACCGCATCCGGTAGGCGTAATCCCTCCGCCGCCGAACCACCGAGCCTGCCGCGCGCCGCACCGATCGCGAACGCGTGCGCGGCGACTCCCCGTGCTTCCTCCGCCGCGACGCCTGCCGCGGCACCCGGATGCGCGCCGACCCGCAATTCCCCGATGACCGCCTCGAGGGCTTCCAGGAGATGGGTGTTCTCCGTCGCACGCCGACGATCGCGGCGCACTTTCCGCGCCCTGACCACGGTGGTCGCTCCCACCAGCGCCGCGGCGATCACCGGGCCGATTCCGAGCACCATCATGACGACGGCGGCGATCGCGACCGCGATACCGACCGCGGGGCGACGCGTGCCGTGTCGAACGATCGGCGTGTTCCCGAACAGCCGTTCCCGACGTCGAGCCGCGGCGGGCCGTGGCACGATCACCAGCGCTAACGCCAGGCTGACCGCCGCGGCCGTCACCGCGCACCCTCGTGGGCCGAGGGCGTGGCCCGCGCCGCGAGCAGACCGGTGAGCGCGGCCCGCGCCGGTGTGGCGTCGGTGTCACAGCGCCATGCGGGAACGACCCGGACGTGTCCGTGCCGGTTGCGTTCGAGGACGCCGATCTCGCGCAATCCGCGTGATCCGTCGGCGCGGCGGTGGACGTGCAGAACGACCTGCACGGCGGCGGCCAGTTGGCTGTGCAAGGCCGACCTGTCCATGCCTCCGAGAGCCGCGAGCGCCTCCAGGCGGGCCGGGACTTCGCGCGGCGAGTTCGCGTGGACGGTTCCCGCACCGCCGTCGTGGCCGGTGTTCAACGCCGTTAGGAGATCGACGACCTCGGCTCCTCGAACCTCTCCGACGACGATGCGGTCGGGCCGCATCCGCAACGCCTGGCGGACGAGGTCGCGAACCGTGACGGCACCGATGCCTTCCACATTCGCGGTGCGCGCGACCAACCGGACGACATGGGGGTGCGGTGGCGCGAGTTCGGCGGCGTCCTCCACGCAGACGACCCGCTCCCGCGAATCCACCTCGGCCAACAGCGCCGACAACAAGGTCGTCTTTCCCGCGCCGGTACCACCGACGACGAGGAACGCAAGGCGCGACCGAATGATGTCCCGCAGCAGTGGTTCGACCTCGACGGGGATCGAACCGGCCGATACCAGGGCGGACAGCCCCTGGGTCGCGGGACGCAGAACGCGCAGCGACAGACAGGTGCCGCCGTGCGCGATCGGGGCGAGCACGGCGTGCAGCCGCACGCCGAACGAAGCACCGAGCGCCGCTTCGGTTCCCGGCAGTTTGCCGTCCACCCACGGCTGCGCGTCGTCGAGACGACGTCCCGCCGAGAGGGCAAGCCGTTGCGCGAGGCGGCGGACCGCCGCCTCGTCGGCGAAGGTGACCTCGGTCTTCTCCAGCCCACGGCCGCGATCTATCCACACCGCGTCCGGTGCGGTGACGAGGACATCGGCGACCCCCGGGTCGCGCAGCAGCGGTTCGAGCACTCCCGCACCGGTCATCTCGGTCTGGAGCAGGCGCAGCGCGCGGAGCAGATCGGTGTCGCCGAGTACGCCTCCCGCCTCCGCGCGGACAGCCGCGACCACACGCGCCGGGTCGGGATCGGCCGAACCGCTCGCCAATCGCTCGCGGACCCGGCCGAGCAGTTCCTCCGTCACCACCGTGTTCGTAGTCGCCGCGTTCATCGCGGCCGACCCGTTGTTCGCGCGAAGCGCGCCCTGCACCCACGACAGGTGGTGAGACGACCGGTACTCTCTCGGCCGGTCGGTTCGGAGCGGGACTGCGCCGCCGAACGCCGACCGGTCTGCCCGTCCGCACCGCGGCGGGAATCTCCGGTCCCGGTCATCGCACACCCTGGAGGGCGGGTGCGCTCAGGACCGAGAGGATCGCGTCGGCCGCGCTGCGCAAGGGGCCGCGCCGCAGGGTGAGACCGCCCCTTTCCAGCCGGGCGGGAAGGTCGCCTTCGGCCCGGACGGCGGCGAGCAGCGGGAGGTCGAGGAGTTCGGCGACCTCCGCTCCTCGCAGCCCGCCGGGTGCAGGCCCACGAACCACCAAGCCCTGATTGGGATTTCGCTGACGTATCCGCGTCGCCACGGATTCGGCCGCCGCGATGGCGCGCAGCTGAGCGGGAACGACGAGCACGACGAGATCCGCGCAGTCGATCATCCGGTCCGCGTGCGGGCCTCGCTCGCCCGAAACATCACAAATGACGAGATCGCCTGCGGCACGGCCTGCTTCGATCACAGCGTGGGCCGCGGCGGCGCCGATCTCCCCCGGCAATCGGCCGGCACCACCGCGCCCGCAGGCGAGCACGCACAGTCCTGGCGCGGCGGCGGGGAGGGCGTCGTGCAGCGCGCCCGCCGAAACCCGCCCGTCTTCGACGACCAGATCGGGCCAGCGCAGTCCCGACACCGTCTCGATGCCCAGCAGCAGGTCGAGGCCACCGCCGAGCGGCGCTCCGTCGACCAGGACGGTGTCGGGACGGAACTTGCGCGCGGCCGAACGCAGCGCTGTCGCGGCCGCGAGAACGGAGGCGCCCGCGCCGCCTCCCGCACCCGCGATCGCCACGACGACACCGTCTCCCGCGCGGTACTCACCGTGCTCAGCAAACTTCTCGATAAGCCCGACGGCGGCGCCGGGCAGCGCGATCACCCGCTCCACGCCGACGGCGGCCGCGCACTGCCAATCGGCCAGTTCCGGCTCGCCCTCGGTGACCAGGACGACGCCGATTCTCCGGGGGTTTCCGGCCTCGGCACAGGCCATGGCAGCGGGTGTGTCGAGGATCACCAAAGGGGCAGAAGCCCAGGTGTGACGGCCGACGGGAACATCGCGCTCGTCGAGCGCGCGTTCGGCGGCGGCCGCGATGCGGCGGACCTCGTCGCGCAGCCGCGTATCCCCGATGAGAACAAGGGCGGGCGGGGTGGTGACCATCCGATCCGGAGTGGAATCCATGCAGGTCAGCGTGGTTGAGATGGCGCCCGTGCGACAGCCCCGATATGCCGAATGTGGATAACTCGCCTGCTGTGGATGAATTCGCGACCGGAAAACAGCAGGTGATCCACCCCGGAATAGAGGACGACCCCAGCCGGGGGGGGAGGAGGCTGGGGTCGTCGGGGTTCAGCCCCGGGGGGTCGGGCTGAACGCGCCTGGACTATGTCCAGGTGCCAGCAATACTACACCCAAGTCCCGCCCAGAACGCAAGTCTGACGCGGGAGAACTTTGTCGTACCCACCGGCCCGGCGGGCCTCCGGCAAACCTCCGGCGTCCGGCTTCCCGGCCCGCGAACAAGGGTTCGCGCGGCATGCGATTCGCCCGGCGAGAGCGCCCGGGCAGCGTCCGGACGTGCGCGCCCGACACGAGCACCTATCCTGTACGAGTGACGGGCCAGGGCGAGCACAGATCGGTTCCGGACCGGACCGCGCCGTTCACGGCGTCTCCGGACGAACCGACCGCTGCGCGGGTCGCCGCGTTCTTCGACCTGGACAAGACGGTGATCGCGAAGTCGAGCACCTTCGTCTTCAGCAAGCCGTTCTTCGCGCAGGGCCTGCTCAACCGCCGCGCCGTATTGGAAAGCAGCTACGCGCATTTCCTGTTCCTGCTCTCCGGCGCCGACCACGATCAGATGGAGCGGATGCGCGCCCACCTGACCGATATGTGCGCGGGCTGGGACGTCGAACAGGTGAAATCCATTGTGGCCGAGACGTTGCACGAGCTCGTGGACCCGCTCGTCTACGCCGAGGCCGCCGATCTCATTGCCGACCACAAGATCCGGGGACACGATGTCGTCATCGTCTCGGCCTCGGGCGAGGAGATCGTCGGTCCGATCGCCGAAGTACTCGGCGCGTCACACACCGCGGCGACCCGGATGGTGGTGGAGAACGGCGCGTACACCGGCGAGCTGGAGTTCTACTGTTACGGCGAGGGCAAGGTGACCGCGATCGAAAAGCTCGCGGCCAGTGAGGGTTACGATCTCGCCCAGTGCTACGCGTACTCCGATTCGGTCACCGATATCCCCATGTTGAGCGCGGTCGGCCACCCGACGGCGGTGAATCCAGATCGCGCGCTGCGACGCGAGGCGACGGCGCGGGGCTGGCCGATTCTGACCTTCTCCAATCCGGTCTCGCTGTGGGCGCGATTCCAGACTCCGTCCTCGACCACGGTCGCCGCGACCGCCGCGGTCGGGCTCAGCGCGATAATCGCGGGCGCGATCACCTACCGGATCCTGCGCGGGCGGCGCTGAAACCCGACGGTCCCCCGCGGGCCGACAAGAGGCAGGTCGAACGGCGATCCGACCACGAAACGCCGGGTGACACCCCGGATATTCAATGCTTGACGAAGCCTTGAAGTGAGACCCGTCACAGTGTAGAAAGGTAGCTACGGAGGGCGAAAGGCCAAGGCTGGACCGGAAGAGAAGGTCGAGTCTCCCGATCGTACTTCCCAGCACGGACACCAGGCACCCACGCGGAGCACGCCGCTACAAGGGCAGAAGCGTTGTGGGCCTGCGAGATTCGGATTCCGGCGGCGAGAGCCTCGCACAGGTTGCGGGGATTAACCGACGCAGTCCGGAGCATCGCCGAGGCCGCGGAACACAACCCACCGAGCACGCCTGGTAACCGGGTAGTCCGTGCTAGCGGGCGGTGAGGTCGTCGTTGACTACGCCGCCCGCTTCGATGTCCGCACCCCCTCGGGGCACGTTCCGCGCGATCACCGCGCGGAACTCATCCGGCGGCCGAATCCGCGATCGAGGTAGCCTCTCGCGCCCCGTCCTCCAGCGCGCCGCAGCACAGGATCGTCCAGCCTCCCACCGCGTCCGGGGTTCCCGTGGCGAAACCGGCGGCCGCGTCGAGGTAGGCCTGCCGCCGCCGCAACCAGAACACCTCGGGCACACCGAGGCCGTGCGGGTCCAGCCCACTCGACACCGCGACCAGCCGCGACGCGGCGCGCGCGACGACACCGTCGGCGGTGCCGAAGGGACGGAGCGTGAGCAGTTCGCCGTGCACCACCGCCGCGATGACCGGGGCGGGCGCGGTGGAGCCCAGGGCGGTCTGCGCGAGCAGATCCAGGCGCTCGGAAATCCCCCGGTCGGCACGCGGACGGCCGAGCAGCGTCTCGTCCTCGACCATATCGGCGGCGGCGAGCAGATGCAGTCGTGCCAGCGCCTGTAGCGGCGCACGTTGCCAGACGCCGACCAGGTTGCGCAGCGCGTCGCCGTCGAGGGCCTGTCCCACCCGGAGGGCCCCGGCCAGGATCGGATCATCGACGTGACCGTCGGGGCGGAGCTCGGTACTGCCACCGTCGACGGCCGAGGACGAACGCGCGGCGCGAACCGCGGCTTCGGCGGCGGTGGTCACCCAGCCGCGCCGATTCGATTTGTGCCTGTGTACCGCGGCGAGCGCGTCACGGGCACGGTCGGCGGCATCGCGGACGCCGGGCAGGTCGACCAAGGGCTGTAGCGGATCGGTCACGGAATACGAGGCTAGCCGTCGCCCGATTCACCCCGTCAACAGGTCACGCCCGGGTATGGCCTCCAGCAGCCGCCGCGTGTACTCCTCTTTCGGACTGTCGAACACCTCGCTCGTGGGAGCGGACTCCACCACCCGGCCCGCTCGCATGACCAGCACCTCGTCGGCGATCTGGCGGACAACGGCCAGGTCGTGGCTGATGAACAGGTACGACAGCCCGAGTTCGGCTTGCAGGTCGTTGAGCAATTTCAGGATCTGCGCCTGAACCAGGACATCCAGTGCCGAGACCGCCTCATCGCAGACCACGACCTCGGGGGAAAGCGCGAGCGCGCGCGCCACCGCCACCCGCTGCCGCTGACCGCCCGACAGTTCGTTCGGGTAGCGACGCATCACCGAATGCGGCAGCGACACCTTGTCGAGCAGATCGCGCACCGCTGCCTCACGTTCCCTCGCCGTGCCGATCCGATGGGTGCGCAGCGGTTCCTCGATCGTGCGGAAGATCGAGTACATGGGATCGAGGGAACCGTACGGGTCCTGGAAAATCGGCTGCACCCTGCGACGGAAGGCGAAGGCGCCCTTGCGATCCAGCCTCGCGATCTGCTGACCGTCGAAGGTCACCGAGCCCGAGGTCGGCTCGAGCAGGCCGAGGACCATCTGCGCCAGCGTCGACTTGCCCGAACCGGATTCGCCCACGATCGCGGTGGTCGTGCCGCGTTTCAGCCGGAATCCGACATCGTCGACCGCCCTGAACACGGTCGACGACCATGGTCGCGCGCCCCGGATCGCGAACTCCTTGGTCAGATTCCGTGCGACCACCACATCGGTGGGGGCGTCACCGCCCGCGTCCTCGGCGACTCGAACCGCCTGTTCACGCACCGCTATGCGCTCACGTACCGAGGACAGTCGCTGCGAGGCCAGGGAGGGCGCCGACGCGACGAGTCGCTTGGTGTAGAGATGTCGGGGGTCGCGCAGAATACGCAGCGCCGGACCGGATTCCACCACCTTGCCCCGATACATCACCACGAGGTGTTCGGCGCGTTCGGCGGCGAGTCCGAGGTCGTGGGTGATGAGCAGCACGGCGGTGCCGAGTTCGGTGGTCATCGCGGCGAGATGGTCGAGGATCTGACGTTGCACGGTGACGTCGAGCGCGGACGTCGGTTCGTCGGCGATCAGCAGTTTGGGCCTGCACGCCAACCCCATCGCGATCAGCGCGCGCTGACGCATCCCGCCGGAGAATTCGTGCGGATACTGGTTGACGCGGCGCTGGGCGTCGGGCATTCCCGCTTCCTCGAGCAGTTCGACGGCGCGTCGCGCGGCGGCCTTACCTTTCGCGATCCCGTTGGCTTCCAATGTCTCCCGGATCTGGAAGCCGACTTTCCACACCGGATTCAGATTCGACATCGGATCCTGCGGCACGAGCCCGATGCCCCTGCCTCGCACCGCGACGATGTCCTTCTTCGACGCCCCGGTCAGGGCTTTGCCGTCGAAGACGACGGAACCCGAGGTCACCCGGCCCGTGCCTGGCAGCAGGTCGATGACGCTGTGCGCGGTGGTCGTCTTGCCCGAACCCGATTCGCCGACGATCGCGACGGTCTGGCCGGGATAGACCGAGAGACTCACCCCGCGCACCGCGGGAACCTGTTGTCCCTCCGAGGTGAAACAGACGGTGAGGTCGTCGATCTCGAGCAGGGGGCGGTCGGATATCTCGCCGGTCATCGTTTCCTCGCCTTCGGATCGAGCGCGTCACGCAGGGCGTCGCCGAGCAGGATGAAACTCAGGACGGTCAGCGCCAGTGCCGTCGCGGGATAGAACAGGATCGGCGAACCGCCACGCAGTTGTTGCTGGTTGGTGTCGATATCCGAACCCCAGGAGACGACGGTGCGCGGCAGTCCGACGCCGAGGTAGGACAGCGTCGCCTCGGTCACGATGAAAACCCCGAGCCAGATCGTGGTGACCACGATCAGCGGTCCCGCCGAATTCGGCAGCACGTGACGTATCAGCACGCGTATTCGCGAGACTCCCAATGCTTTGGCCGCGGTGACGTACTCGCTGTTCTTCGACTCGATGACCGCGCTGCGTGTGATGCGAGCGGCCTGCGGCCAGGTGAACGCGGCCAGAATCACGATGACGGTCCAGATGGTGCGCTGGTCGAGCAATTGCATGATCACGATCGCCGCCAGCATGAGCGGGATGGCGAAGAAGATCTCCGCGATACGCGAGACGACCGAATCGAGCAGGCCGCCGTAGAAACCGGCCAGCGCGCCGAGCGTTCCGCCGATGAGAAGGAACATCGCGGTGGCGCCCAATCCGGTCAAAACCGATGCGCGGGCACCGTGAATGGTCCGCGCGAAGACGTCGCACCCCTGCTTGTCGAACCCGAAGGGATGACCGGGTCCACGCGGATCCATGCTGAAATCGCCGTGGCAGTAACGCGGATCCTGGTCGGTGAACAGTCCGGGCCACACCACCATGAGCACGACGACCACGATCATCACCGCCGCGACGAGGAAGATCGGATTGCGCCGCAATTGACGCCAGGCGTCGCCGAGAATGCCGCGCGGCGCGCCCGATTCCTCCACCCGATCGGTGACGAGTACTTCCACCTCGTCGGGTGGGGCGAGGAAATACGGCTGGCGCGGCCCGGAATTCTCCGCTGAATACTTACCCAGATCAGGCATAGCGGATCCTCGGGTCGAGCGCGGCATACAGCAGATCGACGACCAGATTCGCGATCAGGAAGACGACGATCAGCACCGTCACAAAGGAGACAACGGTTGGCGGCTCACCGCGCGTGATCGCCTGGTACAGCGTGCCGCCGACACCGGGAATATTGAAGATGCCCTCGGTGACCACGGCCCCGCCGATCAGCGCGCCGAGGTCGGCGCCGAGAAAGGTGATCACCGGAATCAAGGAATTGCGCAGGATGTGCACGGTGACCACGCGCGGTCTGCCCAGACCCTTCGCGGTTGCGGTGCGGACATAGTCGGCGGACATGTTCTCCGCCACCGAGTTGCGCGTCAGCCGCAGCACGTACGCGAACGACAGCGACCCGAGGACGAGCGCGGGAACGAGCAGTTCCCCGAAACTCGCGTGCCCGGTGACGGTCACCGGAGCGATTCCCCATTTCACGCCGAGCAGGAATTGGGCGAGGAATCCGGTGACGAAAATCGGCACCGCGATGATGATCAGGCTGACCACCAGCATGGTCGAATCGAACAGCCTGCCTTTGCGCAGGCCCGCGATCAGGCCGAAGATCACGCCGAACACGCCTTCGATCAGCACCGCCATCAACGCGAGTTCGATCGTGATCGGGAAGGCGCGGGCGAGTTCGTCACGCACCGGCCTGCCGGAGAACGCGGTGCCGAAATCGAGGGTGACGATCCCCTTCAGGTAGAGCAGGTACTGCACGAAGAACGGCTCGTCCAGGTGGTAGCGCGCCCGGAGTTGGGCTTCCACCGCGGGGGTCATCGGTTTATCGCCCGCGAGCGCCTGGATCGGGTCACCGGGAACAAGGAAAACCATCGCGTAGACGAGCAACGTCGCCCCGAGGAAAACCGGGATCATCTGGAGTAGACGCCGCACGATGTACCAGGCCATATCGTCTCCTGGGTGAACGGCGCGGCCGTGCCGCCGGAGGTGGCGGCACGGCCGGGCCTGGCGGCTACTTCTCGATATTCTCGAAGTCGAACAGGCCGTTCCACGCCAGTTCGGCCTTGGTCACCCGGTCCGAGTGCCCGGCGGCCGCGACGTAGTCGAATATCGGGATATCGGCCATATCCCTGATCAACAGGGCTTGGGCCTGTGCAACGATCCGGTAGGACTCCTCCTGGGTCGGCGCGGCGAGCGCGGCGTCCAGCAGTCGGTCGAATTCGGGATTCTTGTAGTCGACGTTGTTCGTATCGGAGAAGCTGTAGTACTGCGAGGTCAGGAACTGCAGCATGGTCGGGTAATCGCCCTGCCAGCCGTATCGGAACGATTTTCCGATCGTTCCGGCGTTCACGAGATCGCGGATGTTCTTGAACGTCGGATACGGCGTGCCGACCGCGTCGATGCCGAGGGTGTTCTTCACACTGTTGGCCACGGCCTCGATCCAGGCCTGATGACCGCCGTCGGAGTTGTAGGCGATCTCGTAGCGGCCGGTCCACGGCGCGATCGCGTCGGCCTGCGCCCACAACCGCTTGGCCTCGGTCGGGTTGTATTTCAGCACTTCCGAACCGGGCAGATTGCCGTCGAATCCGGGCAGGGTGCTCGCGGTGTAGTCACGGGCGGGCAGCCTGGTTCCGTTGAAGATGGTCTCGCAGATCTGTTCCCGGTTGATCGCCATCGAAATCGCCCGGCGGCGAAGCAAACCCTCCTCGCCGCTGAAATGCGGCACCGCGGCCTGGACCCCGATGTGTTGATTCTGCGCGGTGGGCTTGGTGATGGCGCGGTCGCCGAGATCGGCTTCGTAGGTGGTCAGCGCGCTGTCGGGAATGGTGTCGAGGGTGTCGAGATTGCCCGCTTGCAGATCGGAGTACGCGGTGTCGAAGGACTGGTACATGACGAAACGCAGACCCTTGTTCTTGGCCGGGCGTCCGCCGCGATAGTCCGGATTCGGCACGAGGTCGATCTTGACGTTGTGCTCCCACGCGCCGTTATTCGCGAACTTGTACGGCCCGTTGCCGATCGGGTTCTCGCCGAAGGCCCGCATATCGGCGAACGCGGATTCGGGCAGCGGATAGAACGGCGCGTAGCCGAGTTCGGTCTCGAAGTCGATGGACGGCTGCTTCAACTCCACCGTGAACGTGCGATCGTCGACGACCTTCAGGCCCGACATCGTCTGTGCCGTCGGCTTTTCCGCCGACACTTCGTCGAATCCGGCGATCGGGGTGAAGACGTAACTCTGCAACTGCGCGTTGGCGCCGAGCGCCCCGTAGTTCCAGGCATCGACGAAGGACTTCGCCGTCACCGGGGTGCCGTCGGTGAACCTCCAGTCCGGTTTCAAGACGATGCGATAGTTCTTGCGATCTGTCGTCGTGATGGATTCGGCCATCTCGTCGTGGGCGACACCCTTGTTGTCGTAGTACTTCAGACCCGCGAACAATCTGTCGACGACCCGCCCGCCGTAATTCTCGTTGGTGTTGGTTGGTATCAGCGGATTCTGCGGCTCACCGCCGTTGGTGGTGACGATGGCGGGATCGGCGGTGTCGCCGGAGGAACACGCGGACAGTCCGAGGCTCGAGGCCAGCACCAGCGCCGCGGTCAACGCGGTAACTCTGTGGAATCTCAACGCGTTCTCCCGAATTCGGCATCGAGCAGTTCGGCGGGCACGCGACGACCATGGTGTGCCCGATCCGATCCACCAGGAACGTTTCGGAGATTAGCCATCGGTGGCGGCGCTGTCACCGGATCGAGCAAGGTTCGGTGCGCTTGTTACCAATGCGGCAACATGAGAGAAACAGGGAAAGATCGCCGATCGGCCGAAGGTTCGCCGTCGCCCGAGGTGGTAGGCGGGCAGGCCGGACGACGTCGGTTCCGGCGAACGAGACAGTTCCGAAACCCGGTGGACACACCCGGCCCGGCGGCGTCGGCCGTTGACTACTGTCGAACCGGCCGCGTCGAACAGTGCGCCCAGGTTACGTGGAAAAGAAGAGGCGAGATGACCGAAACGAACGCCGATCACAACGACTCGTACCCACCGACCCCGGAGTTCGCCGCCGCGGCGAATGCCGATGTCTCGTTGTATCAACGAGCCGCGGCCGACCGTGAAGGATTCTGGGCCGAGCAAGCCAACCGCCTGCACTGGCACCAACCCTTCACCCAAGTCCTGGACTGGACCGACGCCCCGGTCGCCACCTGGTTCGGCGGCGGGCAACTCAACGTCGCCTACAACTGCGTCGACCGCCACGTCATCGACGGATACGGCGACCAGGTCGCCATCCACTTCGAAGGCGAACCCGGTGACTCCCGCGCCATCACCTACGCCGAACTGCTCGCCGAAGTCTCCCGGGCGGCGAACTACCTCACCGAAATCGGACTGGTCGCGGGCGACCGCGTCGCGGTCTACATGCCGATGATCCCCGAAGCCATCGTCGCCATCCTGGCCTGCGCCCGCCTCGGCCTGACCCACTCGGTGGTCTTCGCCGGATTCTCCCCCACCGCACTACGCCAACGCGTCGATGACGCTCGAGCCCGGCTGATCATCACCACCGACGGACAATGGCGACGCGGCATCCCCGCGCCCATCAAGGACGCCGTCGACCAAGCCCTCTCCACCGACACCAGCGGCGGTGAACCCCACACCGTCGAACACGTCCTCGTGGTTCGCCGCACCGGCATCGAGGTCCCCTGGACCGAAAACCGCGACCTGTGGTGGCACGACACCATCGCCCACGCCTCCCCCACCCACCAAGCCCAACCCTTCGACGCCGAACACCCCCTGTTCATCCTCTACACCTCCGGCACCACAGGAAAACCCAAAGGCATCCTGCACACCAGCGGCGGCTACCTCACCCAAACCAGCTACACCCACCACACCGTCTTCGACCACAAACCCGACACCGACATCTACTGGTGCACAGCCGACATCGGCTGGATCACCGGACACTCCTACATCGTCTACGGACCGCTGTCCAACCGCGTCACACAGGTCGTCTACGAAGGCACCCCGAATTTCCCCGACGAACACCGCCACTTCCAGATCATCGAGAAATACGGAGTCACGCTCTATTACACCGCTCCCACTCTCATCCGCACCTTCATGAAATGGGGACGCCAGATCCCCGACACCCACGATTTGACCAGCCTGCGTCTGCTCGGTTCGGTCGGCGAACCCATCAACCCCGAAGCCTGGCGCTGGTATCGCGACGTCATCGGCGCGGGCACCGCCCCCATCGTGGATACCTGGTGGCAGACCGAAACCGGCGCCATCATGATCTCCCCGCTGCCCGGGGTGACCGCCACCAAACCCGGCGCGGCCATGACCGCGCTGCCCGGCATCTCAGCCCAGGTGGTGGACGAGGAAGGCACACCGGTCCGACACGGCGAAACCGAAGCCAACGGCTACCTCGTCCTCGACCAGCCGTGGCCATCGATGCTGCGCGGTATCTGGGGCGATATGGACCGTTACCGCGAAACCTACTGGACCCGCTACGCCGAACAAGGCTGGTACTTCGCCGGTGACGGCGCCAAACTCGACACCGACGGCGACCTGTGGATCCTGGGCCGCGTCGATGACGTCATGAACATCTCCGGACACCGCATCTCCACCGCCGAAGTCGAATCCGCCCTCGTCGGACACTCCGGTGTCGCCGAAGCCGCCGTCGTCGGCGCCACCGACCCCACCACCGGACAAGGCATCGTCGCCTTCGTCATCCTCACCGCCGACGCCACCGATACCGGCGAAGCTCTGATCACCGAACTGAAAGCCCAGGTCTCCAAGGAGATCAGCCCGATCGCCCGACCACGCGAAATCCACATCGTCCCCGAACTCCCCAAAACCCGCAGCGGCAAAATCATGCGCAGACTCCTGCGCGACATCGCCGAAGGACGCGAACTCGGCGACACCTCCACCCTCGTCGACCCCACCGTCTTCGAGGCGATCCGCGCGGACCGCGCCTGATCCGGCCCGGACGCGGTGGGTGGCGATCCGAGTCACCCGCCGCATCCGTTAGGATTGCCCGAGGTGTGCCGGGAAGTCTGGTCGGCATGCGGGCGAATACCCGGTGTTGGATTCGGCGGGTCACGCGTCCGCAGCTCGGACGACCCCGCGGAAGGTAACCTGTGATCACTCGAGTCCGGTCGGAACTCACCCGCTACCTACGGACCGAAACCGTCGGCGGCACACTCCTTCTGGCGGCGGCTGCCATCGCGTTGCTGTGGATCAACTCGCCCTGGGGCGACAGCTACGTCACCATGACCGAGACGGTGCTGTCGATCGGGCCCCTGCACCTGGAACTGACCCTGGCGGACTGGACCAAGGACGGTTTGCTGGCCGTCTTCTTCTTCGTCGCCGGACTCGAACTCAAACGCGAACTCGTCGTCGGTGAACTCGCCGACCCCAAACGCGCCGCGTTGCCGATCATCGCGGCGCTCGGCGGTGTGGTCACCCCCGCGCTCATCGCGTTCACCGTCGGCCACGGAGTTCCCGGAATGGATCGCGGATGGGCGATACCGGTCGCGACCGATATCGCGTTCGCCCTGGCGGTTCTGGCCATGACCGGATCGCGAATCCCGGCGAGCGCCCGTGTATTCCTGTTGAGTCTCGCCGTCGTCGACGATCTGGTCGCCATCATCCTGATCGCGGTGCTGTTCACCGCCACCCTATCGATGCTGTGGTTACTCGCCGCGGTGGCCTGCTGTGGCGCGTGGGCGCTGGCGCAGCACCGCAGAATCCGCACCCCGCTCGTGTACGTCCCACTGGCCCTGCTGAGTTGGTACGCGCTGCACGAAGCGGGAATCCATCCGACGCTGGCCGGTGTCGCACTCGGCCTGCTGACCCGGGTGCGACCGGATCCGGACGAGGAGCAGGCGCCGGCGACCCGGCTGGAGCACCTGATCCAACCGGTGTCGGCGGGGCTGTGCGTCCCGCTGTTCGCCCTGTTCGCCTCGGGTGTTCCGCTCAACGCCGAGGTTTTCGGCGAACTGTTCACCGACCGGCTCTCGCTGGCCATCATCCTCGGCCTGCTGCTCGGCAAGACGATCGGCATCTTCGGGATCAGCTGGGTGGCAATCCGGTTGGGTGTGGCGAAGCGGCCCGCCGGGCTCGGCTACCGGGATATGTTCGCCCTGTCGGTGCTCGGCGCGATCGGGTTCACCGTTAGCCTTCTTGTGGCGGAGCTCGCGCTGGGTGATATCGGCGACGGCTCCGCCGAGGAATTGGCGAAGGCCGCGGTGTTGGTGACGTCGATGGCGGCGTCTCTCGCGGGTTCGGCGCTACTGTTGCGGCGTGGGCGTGTCCACCAGGCACGGCGCGACGCAGATGCGCTAGAACCGGAGTAGGCGACGGCGCGAGCCGAAGCGCCACGGAAACGCCATGGATCGAATGGAGTCGAGGCAGTGCCGGGACAGGGAGAAGGGTCGACCAAGTGAGTTTCACCCAAGGCGGTAATGGGTCACAGCGTGGCAATGGCACCGATACGGAGCACCGGTCACTGACCTCCATCCCCTTGACCGATGCCAACCCGATCGGGTCCGCGAGCTTCGGCAGCCTGGTCCGCGACGCCACCGAGCAGATGTCGACGCTCGTTCGGGCCGAAGTGGAACTGGCCAAGGCCGAGGTGACCGGCGAGATCAAGAAGGGGCTCCAGGGCAGCGTCTACTTCATCCTCGCGCTGACCGTGCTGCTGTTCAGCTCCTTCTTCTTTTTCTTCTTCCTCGGTGAGTTGCTCGATGTCTGGTTGCAGCGCTGGGCGGCGTTCCTCATCGTGTTCCTGCTGATGGTGCTGGCGACGGCCGTACTCGCCTTCCTCGGCTATCGCCGGGTCAAGAAGTTGCGCGCGCCCGAGAAGACCATCGATTCGCTCAAGCAGGCGCGTACCGTGCTGCCGAGCGGATTCGGCGGGTCCGCGCACGAGGAGCATCTCGCCCTGAAGAAGTAAGCGGCCTCGCCGGTGTACGGGCGAAACACGCGCCGCGCGCCCACCGCGCGCACCTCCGCTTCGCGCGCACTAGGCTCGGTCGGCGTGTCGTCGAACCTCACTCCCGACCCGTCCACCGTCCGCTACGACGGCCCGTGGACGCACCGGGATGTTCGCGCCAACGGCATACGCTTCCACGTGGTCGAGGCGACGCCGGAACGCCAGGACGCCGGGCTGGTGGTGCTGCTGCACGGTTTCGCCGATTTCTGGTGGTCGTGGCGGCACCAGCTGACCGATCTCGCCGATCTCGGATATCGGGTCGTCGCGGTGGATCTGCGCGGCTACGGCGACAGCGACAAACCACCGCGCGGATACGACGGCTGGACGCTGGCCGGGGATGTCGCCGGACTCGTCAGGTCGCTC
Source organism: Nocardia sp. NBC_01377 (assembly GCF_045040005.1). Lineage (NCBI taxonomy): Bacteria > Bacillati > Actinomycetota > Actinomycetes > Mycobacteriales > Nocardiaceae > Nocardia > Nocardia sp. NBC_01377. The sequence continues at coordinate 7,836,633 of NZ_CP109566.1, read as the reverse complement.
GGCCACACCGAGGCGACCCTGGTCGGGCATGCCGAGGGCGGACTGGTCTGCTGGACGACGGCGGTACTGCATCCGCGACTCGTCACCTCCATCGCGCTGGTCAGCTCACCGCATCCGGCGGCGCTCAAGGCCGCGGTCCTGCGAGACAGTCACCAGCGCTCGACCTGGCTGCCGAATTTCCTTCGCTACCAATTGCCGAGATATCCGGAGAATCTGCTCACCTCGGCGGACGGGTTCGAAGTGGAACGACTGCTGCGGCAGCGCACCAGCGCCGAGTGGGCGGGTACCTCCGAATTCGTCGACACCGCGCGACGGATGCGCTCGGCGATCCGGATTCCCGGCGTCGCGCACTGCGCGCTGGAATATCAACGCTGGGCCTTCCGCAGTCAGTGGCGGCCGGACGGACGCCGATTCATGGCGACCATGCGCGATCCCATCCACATCCCGGTTCTGGCCCTGCGCGGCGAATCGGACTCCTATCTGCTGCGCTCGACGTTCCATCGCGGACAGCAGTGGTCACCGCGACGTCGTCTGGTCACCGTCCCCGACGCGGGGCATTTCGCGCATCAGGAGAATCCGGACGTGGTGACAGCCGAACTGGCCAAATTCCTCGGCTGAGCCGATCCGTTCGGATCAGCTCAGCACGCAGGCGCCCGTATCGATCGGCGTGTTCGCGCCGATCGCGGCCTCCAGGTCGGGACGGACCTCCGCCAGTGTCAGCACGTAACCGGTGTCGTCGTCGGTGACGGCGGCGCCGAACACCATGCCGAGCACCTGCCCCTCGGTATCGACGAGCGGACCGCCGGAATTGCCCGCGCGCACGAGTCCGCGCACGGTGTAGACCTCGCGTTCCACGGTGCCGTTGCGATAGATCGTCGGACCGGTCAGATCCAAGGTCTCGCGGACCCTGGCCGCGCTGGCCGTGTACGGGCCGCCGCCGGGGTAGCCGAGCACGATCGCGCTCTCCCCCGATTTGGCGGGTTGGGGCGCCTGCGGCACGACCGGCGCGGTCAGCCCCGGCACCTCGAGGACCGCGACGTCCTTGGACGGATCGAACAGCACCACGGTGGCGTTGAGCGGGCCGCGGGCCGTATCCACCGCGACGCTGGTTGTCCCCGCCACCACGTGGGCGTTGGTCATCACCCGTTCCGGCGCGATCACGAAACCCGAACCCTCCAGCGCCCGCTGGCAACTCGGCGCGACACCGCGGATGCGGATCACGCTCTGCTGCAACGAGGCCGCGACGGGGCTGGCGAGCACGCTCGGATCGGGCGGCTCGACGGCCGCGATGGGCGCGCGCCCGAACGGCCCGATGACATCGGGCAGTCCCGAAGTGTTGAGCAGTCTGGAGAATTCGTTGGGCACCTTGCGCAGCCAGTTCGGCGCGACCTGGTTGACGTCGGTCAGCACCTTGGAACCGTTGATCGCGGTGGCGATCGCGGGCTGCGACGAGGTCGCCAGCGGCAGCGCGAGCAGCCACGCGGTGACGAGCACCGCGACGGCCTGGAGTCCGGCGCCGACCACGCTGTCCACGCTGCGGGTGAACGGATGTCGCATGCTGCCGCGGGCGGCGCGGCCGAGCACCATCCCCGCGACCTCGCCGACGATCACCAGCAGCACGATGAGCAGCACACCGGTGAGCACGCGCCTGCGGCCCGCGTCGACGTGGACCAGGATGTGCGGGGCGATGAGGATGCCCGCGACCGCGCCGAGCACCACACCGAGAAAAGCCAGCGCCGAGGCGACCGCGCCCTGCCGCCATCCGGAGGACGCGGCGAGCAGAGCGAGCAGGATCACGGCGATATCGAGCCAAGCCGATGAGCTCATAACGTCATTCCCACGGCGGCGAGCGAGGTTTCGAGATCACGCACGTCGTCACGATCCCATTCCGGTTCCCAGCCGGAGGATCCGAAGAGTCCGGCGAGTATGCCGCCGGTGAGTCCCCACACCAGCAGACCGTCGACCTGGAACGCGGGACTCCGATAGCCGAGCGGGCCGCGGACGAGGAACCGGTTGGCCGGGTCGAGCAGTTCGGCGAGCGGAACGCGCACCACCCGCTCGGTTTCGCTCTGATCGACCACGCGCACCTCGCTCGGCGCGCGCCAGTAGCCGACCACGGGGCTCACATCGAAACGCGACGGCGGCACGAACAGTTTCGGCAGGACGACGATGGGTTCGACACCGGCGGGGTCGAGTCCGGTCTCCTCGCTCGCCTCGCGCAGCGCGGTGGCGATCGGACCGGCGTCGTCGTCGTCGACCGCACCGCCGGGGAAGGCGACCTGCCCGCGATGCTGGCGCATGGTGGACGCGCGCTGGGTCAGCAGCACGTCGGCGTCGGCGGGTAGTCCACCGGGTCCGCTCGGATCACCGTCGGCCGAGCCGCCGAACAGGACCAGCACCGCCGCCTGTCGCGGTTCGCCCGAGATCGTCGCGGCACGACGGATGGCGCGCGCCAGCGAGAGGGTTTCGGCGGCATCGTTTGCGCCGGGTTCGGTGGCGAAACGCAACCACCGAGGGACATCGGCGGGAGTCGACGTCGTCATGCCACCCCCTCGGCCGTGCCGGCCCCGGTGAACGCGCGCACCATCACCTCCGCAAACGATCTCGTCGCCCGCAACAGTCGCTGCGAGATCCCCTCTGTCACGCCGTGACCCCCAAGCGTGCCGCGACGGTATCAGTGATGTCGTCGACCCCGGTGAACGACCGCACAACCACGTCCGCGACGGATCCGTCCGCGCGAAGCAGCACCGAGATCGGCAGTACCGAAGGCGCGCCGACGGCGGTGCGCACGGCGGCGTCCGGATCGAGAACGCCGGGCAGGGTCACGTCGAGTCCCGCCAGCCGGGACAGCGCCTTGTCCTCATCGGGATCGCTGTGCACAGTCAGCACGGTAATCGCGTTCCCCGCCCGCTGTGCGTACTGCTGCAGATATGGCAACTCCTGTGCGCAGGGTCCGCACCAGTACGCCCACAGATTGAGCAGCGCGGGTTTACCCGCGAGCGCGGTGACCAGGTCGACCGGCTGTCCATCGGCGAGGCAGGTCAGGGTGATCGCCGCGAGCGGTCGGGAGGTCTCGGCCTGCGGTCGGGATGTCGCGTCCGGGACCGGACACGGCGCGAGTCCGGCTTCGTCACGGAGTTGCTGGGTGACCAGCGAATTCGGGCGGGCCTGAGGTTCCGGCGCCGAATCGTTCCCCTCGCGGGGCCACAGGGCGACGGCGAGCGCGACGACGGTGATCAGTCCGGCCAGCCCGAGTCGCGCGGCGACCGGCAGTCGTGTCACAGGCCGACCATTCCCAGCAGGTGTTCGCGCTCGGGTCCCTTCACCAGTTTGGCGGCCGACTCGGGATCGGTCGGTCCGGCTCCGAAGGAGGGGCAGTCCGCCGCCAGGACGCAGACCCCGCAGGCGGGTTTGCGGGCGTGGCAGACCCGTCTGCCGTGGAAGATCACCCGATGCGACAGCAGGGTCCATTCCTTGCGTTCGATCAGTCCACCGACGATGTGTTCGACCTTGACCGGATCCTCCTCGTCGGTCCACTGCCAGCGACGCACCAGGCGGCCGAAGTGGGTGTCGACGGTGATACCGGGAACGTCGAAGGCGTTGCCCAGGATGACGTTGGCGGTTTTGCGGCCGATGCCCGGCAACTTCACCAAATCGTCCATGGTGTGAGGCAATTCACCATCGTGATGTTCCAGCAGTGCCTGACCGAGACCGATGAGCGAATTCGTCTTGTTGCGGTAGAAGCCCGTCGGCCGGATGTATTCCTCCATCTCGGCCCGGTTGGCCTCGGCATATGCGCGCGCGTCGGGGTAGCGGGCGAACAGCGCGGGGGTGGTCATGTTCACACGAACGTCGGTGCATTGCGCGGAAAGTATTGTCGCGACGGCCAATTCGAGCGGCGTCGCGAAGTCCAGCTCGCAGTGCGCGTCCGGGAAAGCGCGAGCGAGGGTTCGGTTCATCCGCCGCGCCCTGCGGACCAGCCCGAGGGGGGTTTCCGCTTGTCGCGACCGGGTTTTGCGTTTGGGAGCCACCGCTGCCGTGGGTTGCGGATCGGTCGCCTCGGCGGCGGGCACGGACCCGCCGACATCGGCGGTGGAAGGGGTGGCACGCACTCGTCCACCATACGGAACCCGACCGGGGCCTATCCCGCCCAGATCGGTGCCCGTGTTCCATCTGAGACCTGGACCGTGTTTACTCCTCGCTATGCAAGGACTCGCTGTGGTGCTCTTCCCAGTGGTGTTGATGCTGTTCGCACTGCTTATGGAGCGGGTCGAGAATCGGCTCCGCAAACTTCTCGAACCCGAACCCGAGGTTCAGCAGTACTTGGACAAAGCAAGCAACGCCGAGGTCAAGGAGCTGACCAAGCTCGGGCTGCCCGCGGCGGTGGCCCGGATGCGCAAGCGCCGGTCGAGGGGTGAAGAATTGGATGTCGCGCGGGCAAGCTGAGCCGCGCCGACCACCGACCCGACAGCCCCTCACTCACATCGGCCACGCCGCGCAACCCAGTCGTTACGTGGTGTCTGTCACTGGGCGATCCCAACTCCGCGTAGACTCCGCTGTTGGCCGATTCGCTTCGGTCCAGGACAGAGCCATTTCCCTAAGGAGCACATTCGTGGACGAGGCCCTCGCCAGAGCAGGCATCTTCCAAGGCGTAGAGCCCACCGCTGTGGCGGCACTCGCCAAACAGCTGCAGCCTGTGGATTTTCCACGCGGACACATCATCTTCAATGAGGGCGAACCCGGTGATCGGCTGTACATCATCACGACCGGCAAGGTGAAGATCGGCCGCCGCAGCCCCGACGGCCGGGAAAACCTGCTGACCATCATGGGTCCTTCGGACATGTTCGGTGAGTTGTCGATCTTCGACCCGGGTCCCCGTACCTCCACCGCGACGACCGTCACCGAGGTCAGGGCCGTCACGATGGATCGGGACGCCCTCAAGTCCTGGATCGATCAGCGGCCCGAGATCGCCGAACAGCTGCTCCGGGTACTCGCCCGGCGTCTGCGTCGCACCAACAACAACCTGGCCGACCTCATCTTCACCGATGTTCCCGGCCGGGTCGCCAAGGCACTGTTGCAGCTCGCTCAGCGGTTCGGCACGCAGGAAGCGGGTGCGCTGCGCGTCACCCACGACCTCACCCAGGAGGAGATCGCCCAGCTGGTCGGCGCCTCCCGCGAGACCGTGAACAAGGCCCTGGCCGATTTCGCGCATCGCGGCTGGCTGCGGCTGGAGGGCAAGAGCGTGCTGATCTCCGACTCCGAGCGTCTCGCTCGGCGCGCGCGCTAAGAAATACACGAAAACCCGCCGACCCGGGGGCTCCGCTGGGTCGGCGGGTTCGTCGCGTTCCTACGGGTGCGCGCCCTAGCCGTTCGTACGCAGGTACTCCAGCTGGGCGCGCACCGAACTGCTCGCCGCGAGCCACAGTCGCTCGTCCACGTCGGCGTAGACCTTGCGGACCACTTCCATCGTGTCCGCGTCGGGACCGAGTTCGCGCAGTGCCGCGCGGACCTGCTCCAGCCGTTCGTGCCGATGCCCGATGTAGTACCGGGTGATCGGCTCCAGATCCGGGTGGTCCGGCCCGTGCGCGGGCAGCAGGGCCCGGCCCGCGCACGTCGCGACCAGCCGGTCCAGCGAGGCGAGATAGTCGGCCAGGGTGCCGTCGGTGGAATCGAGCACCGTGGTGCCGCTGCCGAGGATGGTGTCGCCGGTCAGTACCGCGTCCTCCAGGACGAAACTGACCGAGTCACCGGTGTGGCCGGGGGTGGCGAGCACGTCGATGGACAGGCCCGCGGCCTCGATCACCTCACCGTCGGCCAGCGGCTCCGAGGAACCCCGCAGGAAAGTGGGGTCGGTGGCGCGGACCGGGCTTCCGGTGAGTTCGACCAGACGATCGATACCGCCGGTGTGATCGTGGTGGCGGTGGGTGATCAGGGTGAGCGCGACCTTGCCGCCGGTGACCCTGGCGATGTCCTCGCTGTGCGCGTGATCTTCCGGGCCGGGATCGACCACGACGAAATCCGACGATCCCGCTCCACGCAGGATCCAGGTGTTGGTGCCGTCGAGGGTCATCTGGCCGGGATTGTCGGCCAACAGGACCGCCGCTGTCGGCGTCACCTGCCGCAGCTGCCCGTATGAGGGATGTGTCAGCGTCATCGGTTTATCCCATCGGATCGGGAGACGTTGTCCACCACCGTGTCTAGCGCACCTCGGCGATGAGTTCGACTTCGACCGGGGTGTTCCTGGGAAGTTCGGACACACCGACGGCCGAACGCGCGTGCACACCCGCGTCCCCGAAGACCTCACCGAGGAATTCCGACGCGCCGTTGATGACGAGGGGCTGATCGCTGAAACCCGGCGCCGACGCGACGAATCCGACGACCTTCACGATGCGCACCACATTGTCGAGTCCGACCAGATCGTGCACCGCGGCCAGCGCGTTGAGCGCGCACAGCCGTGCCGCTTCCGCGGCCTGTTCGAGGGAGACCTCGGCGCCCGCTTTACCCGTCGCCGAGAGCTGTCCGTCGACGAAGGGCAGCTGGCCCGAGGTGTAGACCAGCGAACCGGTGCGCACGGCCGGGATGTACGCGGCGACCGGCGGTACGACCGCGGGCAGGGTCAACCCGAGCCGGTCCAGATTCTTCTGCCACGAGGTGGCGGCTTCGGCGGACACGGCCTACTGCCTCGGGCGCTTCAGGTACGCGACATGCTGCTCGCCGGTGGGGCCGGGAAGCACGCTCACCAGTTCCCAGCCGTCGGCGCCCCACTGGTCGAGAATCTGCTTGGTCGCGTGCGTCAGCAGCGGCACGGTCGCGTACTCCCACAGGGTCACATCACTCATACCGGTGAGACTAGCGCGCTGCCCTGTGACGTCGGCGCATCCCCGGTGTCTGATACAGAACGGCCGCAAATCCTCGCGTCAACCGGATCCCCGGGGCGGACCTCTCGAACGGGTTATAGGCTCCGCTCGTGGGAGTACCAACAGCAGTGCCTATTTCGGCAGAGCCTGCGCGGGAGACGGGGTGGCCCGAGCGCGCCGAGACCGCGCGCCTGCATTTCGTCTCCGGAAAAGGCGGGACGGGGAAGTCCACGGTCGCCGGGGCATTGGCACTCGCACTCGCCGCCGGTGGCAGGCGGGTACTGCTGGTCGAGGTCGAGAGCAGGCAGTCCATCGCGCAGTTGTTCGACCTGCCGCCGCTGCCGCCGACCGAGACCCGGATCGCGGCGGCGGACGGCGGCGGCGAAGTGGTCGCGCTCGCACTCGATATCGAGCACGCGTTTCTCGAATATCTCGACATGTTCTACAACCTCGGATTCGCCGGACGCGCGATGCGCCGAATGGGCGCGATCGAATTCGTCACCACGATCGCGCCGGGACTGCGCGATGTGATCGTGACGGGAAAGATCAAGGAATGCGCGGTCCGCACCGATAAGGCGGGAAAACGGATCTACGACGAGGTGGTCGTCGACGCCCCGCCGACCGGGCGGATCGCGAGTTTCCTCGATGTCACCCAGGCGATGGGCGAGATCGCCAAGGGCGGTCCGATCGCCTCGCAGGCCGACGGTGTCTCCCGGCTGCTGCATTCGGATCAGACCCTCATCCATCTGGTCACCCTGCTCGAGTCGCTACCCGTGCAGGAAACCGCCGACGCCGTCGCCGAACTCACCGCGAACGACCTGCGGATCGGCACCGTGATCGTGAATCGCGCGAGCGAGGGTTTCCTGCCTACCGACATCCGCGACCGCGCGGCCGCGGGCGATATCGACACCGAGGCGATCGCCGCCGAACTCGCGAAGGCCGGGATCATCCTGTCCGATGCCGATTTCCGCGGCCTGGTCACCGAGGCCCGTGAGCACGCCACGACATTGCAGGCCCAGGACTCCAGCGCCGAGGAATTGCGCGGAGTCGACGTGTCCCAGCTGTATCTGCCCGCCCTCGCCGACGGCATGGACCTGGGCGGCCTCTACGAACTGGCCGAGCACCTGAGCACGCAGGGAGTCCGCTGATGACCAGTTCGGCAGTCCCCGTCCCGCTCGACATCTCGGCGATCATCGATGACCGCACCGCCCGCGTCGTGGTCTGCTGTGGGTCGGGCGGCGTCGGCAAGACGACCACCGCCGCGGCGATCGCCCTGCGCGCGGCCGAGCGGGGCCGCAAGGTCGTCGTGCTCACCATCGATCCGGCGCGTCGACTGGCCCAGTCACTCGGCGTCGCCGATCTGGACAACTCCCCGCAGCGGGTCGAACTCGGCCCCGAGGTCGAGGGCGAACTGCACGCGATGATGCTGAACATGCGTCGCACCTTCGATGACATGGTGCTCGAGCACACCAGCCCGGACAAGGCCGAACAGATCTTCGCCAACCCGATCTACCAGACCCTCGCGTCCTCTTTCGGCGGCACGCAGGAGTACATGGCGATGGAGAAACTCGGCCAGCTGGCCGGACGGCGCGAATGGGATCTGATCGTCGTCGACACCCCGCCCTCGCGTAACGCGCTCGACTTCCTGGACGCGCCCAAACGTCTCGGTAATTTCCTCAACGGCAAGATGATTCGGCTGATCATGGCGCCGGGGCGCGGGGTCGGCCGCTTCGTCACCGGGGCGATGAGCCTGGCGATGCGCGGCGTCTCGACCATCGTCGGCGGTCAGCTGCTCAAGGACGCGTCGAATTTCCTGCAATCGCTGGAATCGCTGTTCGGCGGATTCCAGGATCGCGCGGACCGGACCTACGCGATGCTCTCCAAACCCGGCACCCACTTCCTGGTGATCGCCGCACCGGAACCGGACGCACTGCGCGAGGCCTCGTTCTTCGTCGACCGCCTGTCCACCGAACACATGCCGCTGGCCGGTCTCGTGCTGAACCGGACCCACCCCGCACTGTGCGCGGGCCTTCCCGCCGAACGGGCGCTCACCGCCGCCGATCAGATCGCGACGGCCGAACCGGACACCATCGGTTCGGTCACCGCCGCGGTGCTGCGCATCCACGCGCAGCGGGTGACGACTTCCAAGCGCGAGCTGCACCTGCTGCACCGGTTCACCGGCGCGCATCCCCGGGTGCCGATCGTCGCCGTGACGGCGCTGCCGTTCGAGGTCTCGGATCTGCGCGCGCTGCGCGCGGTAGGCGATCAGTTGACCGGAACCGCCCCCGAATCAGCCTGATCCGAACCGGACACCGCTATCCACTAAGTCGCGATCGCTATAGCCACGAACGAGAACGAGCCCGCGGCGGCGGGCTCGTTCCGATATCCGGGTTCCCCTTTACATCGCAATTTGATGCTGCCGCTGGGCCTGAAAGAAATCGGCCCACGACGTCACCTCGGGATGTTGTTTCAGCAGCGCGCGACGCTGTCTCTCCGTCATGCCACCCCACACCCCGAACTCGACACGGTTGTCGAGGGCATCGGCGCCGCACTGCATGAGCACCGGGCAATGCCTGCAGATCGTCGCGGCCTTGCGCTGCGCCGCACCACGGACGAACAGCTGATCGGGGTCTACTTCCTTGCATCGAGCCTGGGCTACCCAGGCGATTCTCGCTTCGGCCTGCTCCACGTCCAATCGAGCGATGGGGGTTGTCATGTGCATTTGGTGTGCCCCTTTGCAGTCCGAACACCGGGTCATCGGCGCTCCAGAATCGCGTGACAGCCTCGCAGCAACCCGTACCCCGCTGCGAACTGCACCACATTCCACTTTGAGTGTTAGCTCTATCACACTGGGTTCTCAATCTAGGTAAAGGTATGGGCTCAGCGCAAGACCGTCTCGAGTTTTACTGGTACGTGCGTCCCTGCGGGCCGTGGTAGAGAACCGGTCGGTCGGCTCGCCGCGCGGTTACCCGGCTCGCGACACGCCGAGGTCGAGAGCGCGACACGCCCGTCCGTTATCGCGATATCGGGAATTCCCCGAGAACCGGCAAACACTCGTGCGAGCGGTGGCGAGCGAACCCCGTAGTCTGGGACCCGTGCCGATCACACATACGCTCGCGAAGCTGACTGGCAGCTGCGCGTTGGCCGCAGTGCTCGTCGCCGGTCTCTTGTTCCCGCTCGCGGGCGGTTTCGGATTCGTATCCAACCGTGCCGCCGACGCCGTCGACAATGTCTCCTCCGAGCTGGTCGAGGGCACCGTCCCCGCGGTCTCGACCATGGTCGACTCGACGGGTGCGCCGATTGCCTGGCTGTACGAGCAGCGCCGGTTCGAAGTCCCGAGCGACAAGATCTCCAACGACATGAAGTTGGCGATCGTGTCCATCGAGGACCGACGATTCTCCGAACACGAGGGCGTCGACTGGCAGGGCACGCTACGCGCGTTCCTCACCAACACCAGCAGCGGCGAGGTCCAGCAGGGCGCGTCCACCCTGGACCAGCAGTACGTCAAGAACTTCCAGCTGCTCGTCGTCGCCAAGACCGACGCCGAACGGCGCGCGGCCATCGAGACCACCCCGGCCCGCAAGATCCGTGAGATCCGGATGGCGCTGACGCTGGACCGCGAACTCACCAAAGAGGAGATCCTCACCAGGTACCTGAACCTGGTGCCGTTCGGTAACTCCTCCTACGGCATCCAGGACGCCGCGCAGACCTACTTCGGCGTCGATGCCGCCGATCTCAAGGTCGGGCAGGCCGCGATGCTGGCCGGCATGGTGCAGTCCAGTTCCAAGCTGAACCCCTACACCAATACCGAGGGCGTGCTCGCGCGTCGCAACACCGTGCTGGACACCATGATCCAGAACATCCCCAACCGCGCGGACGAATTCCGCAGGGCCAAGGCCGAGCCGCTCGGCGTGCTGCCCGAGCCCAAGGGCCTGCCGCGCGGCTGCATCGCGGCCAAGGATCGCGGCTTCTTCTGCGACTACGCGCTGCAATACCTGGCCAACGCCGGAATCAGCCGCGAACAGATCGACAAGGGCGGGTATCTGATCAAGACCACCCTCGACCCGGCCGTTCAGGATTCGGTTCAGCGTTCGTTGGCCGAGGCCGCCAATCCCAACCTCGACGACATCGCCGAGGTCATGTCGATCATCGCGCCCGGCGCGGACTCCCATCCGCTCGTCGCCATGGGCAGCAGCCGCACCTACGGCCTCAACCGCGACACCAACGAGACGGTGCAACCGCAGCCCTATTCGATGGTCGGCGACGGCGCGGGCTCGATCTTCAAGGTCTTCACCACGGCCGCGGCCATGGAGAAGGGTATGGGGATCAACGCCGAACTCGACGTCCCCGGCCGCTTCGACGCCAAGGGCCTCGGCAACGGCGGTGCGCGCGGTTGCCCGCCCGCCACCTACTGCGTCGAGAACGCGGGCAAGTACAAGTCGCCGATGTCGGTGACCGAGGCGCTGGCGACCTCGCCGAACACCGCGTTCGTCAAACTCATCCAGGCCGTCGGCGTGACGCCGACCGTCGACATGGCCGTCCGACTGGGCATGCGCTCGTTCACCGAAGCCGGAAGTTCCGGTCACGGCAACCAGAGCCTCGCCGACATGGTGAAGGAGCAGAACCTCGGCTCGTTCACCCTGGGACCGGTGGCGATCAACCCGCTCGAACTGTCCAATGTGGCCGCGACGCTGGCCTCCGGCGGCCGGTGGTGCCCGCCGTCGCCGATCAAAGAGGTCATCGATCGTGGCGGCAAACAGGTTCCGCTGACCCAGCAGGCCTGCGAGCAGGTCGTCGAGCCGGGTCTGGCGAACACCCTCGCCAACGCGATGAGCAAGGACGACACCAGCGGCACCGCCGCGGGCGCGGCGCGGGCCAGCGGCTGGAACTGGCCGCTGTCCGGTAAGACGGGAACCACCGAAAGCCACCGTTCCTCGGCATTCCTCGGATTCACCAACTCGCTCGCGGGCGCCGCCTACGTCTACGGCGACAGCCCGACGCCGGGCGAGATCTGCTCGTTCCCGCTGCGCAGCTGCGGCAGCGGTGACCTGTTCGGCGGTAACGAACCCGCCCGCACCTGGTTCAACGCGATCAAACCGGTGGTCGAGAAATTCCCGGCGCCGGTGCTGCCGCCACTGGACGACAAGTACGTCCGCGGCTCGAATCAGGCACAGGTTCCCGACGTCACCGGCATGCCGCAGGGCGAGGCGACCGCCGCGCTGGTCGCGGCGGGATTCCAGGTGCAGGCGGTGAACGGCAACGGCTCGCTGCCCAAGGGCAGCGTCATGAGCAGCGCGCCCAACGGTTCGGCCATTCCGGGCTCGGTGGTCACCATCTACATCAGTGACGGCACCCAACGCGCGGCACCCGCACCGGGGCCGACACCGGGTGCCCCCGCACCGCCCGCGCTACCGCCCGGACTTCCGCTACCGCCCTGGTGGCCGAGGTAGAGCTGCAATTTTGGCCGCTGGTGCGGCGTGGTTCGCGGCCCCTCGGTCTTGCTACTCGGCGTCCGAGACTCGCGCCTGCGGCGCATGCGCTTCGGACGCCGAGTAGCAAGACGGCCGCGAACCCTGAGGGCGCCCACTCCGAACCTGTTCGCGGGTGGTGGCGCCTTCGGGTTCGCCGGGTGCACTCAGAGGCGGGCTTTGACGGCGGCCGAGAGGCGCGAACCATCGGCTTTGCCGTCGGCGAGCGCGGTGGCGATCTTCATGACCTGTCCCATCTGCCGCATGCCGGGACGTTCGCCGTTCTGCTCGGCGACCTGGGCGATCGCCGTGTCGGCGATATCGGCGACCTCGGCTTCGGTGAGCTGTGTCGGCAGATAGTCGTCGATGATCCTGGCCTCGGCGTGCTCGTTCGCCGCCAGCTCGCCGCGCCCGGCCTGCGTGAAGACCTCGGCGGCCTCGCTGCGTTTCTTCGCCTCTTTCTGCAACACGGAGACGACCTCGGCGTCGGAGAGTTCGCGCGACTGCGAACCCGCGACCTCGGCGGTCTGGATCGCGGCCAGCAGCATACGCAACGTGGCCAAGCGCAACTTGTCCTTGGCTTTCATCGCGGCGGTCATATCCGTCCGCAGCCTCGCTTTGAGTTCCGACATGGGCCCAACCGTAGCCGGTCGTCCCTGCACCTCCCACATATTTAGTGCCCGGCACGGTGTCGCGGGCACAGGCCGGACCGGGCAAATGCGACACCGTGCCCAAACACACTCGGCGTTCCGCGCCGGGCTCACCTATGCTGGGCAAATGCCCGTAATCTCGACTTCCGTTGTCCGCCGTACCGCGCTGGGCGCTGTCGGAGCCGCGGTGGCCGGAGTCGGCTACGCCTCCCTCGTCGAACGCAACGCGTTCATCCTGCGCGAGGCGACGATGCCGGTTCTGCAACCCGGTTCGTCGAGCCTACGGGTGTTGCACATCAGCGACCTGCACATGATGCCGGGACAGAAACTCAAGCAGCAGTGGCTGCGTGATCTCGATCGGCTGGAACCGGATCTGGTCGTCAACACCGGCGACAACCTCTCGCATCTGAAATCGGTGCCCGCGGTGGTCCAGGCGCTCGGCGGATTACTCTCCCGCCCCGGCCTTTTCGTGTTCGGCAGCAACGACTACTTCGCGCCGGTGCCCAAGAACCCCGCGAAGTACTTCAACAAGAACCATCGTCGCGTCTACGGCGCCCCGCTGCCGTGGAAGGATCTGCGCGCCGTCTTCACCGAACGCGGCTGGCTCGACCTCACCCACGTGCGGCGCGATCTCGAGGTGTCCGGAATCCGCATCGCCACAGCGGGCGTCGACGACCCGCATCTTCAGCGTGACCGCTACGACACCGTGGCGGGGGCTCCCAATCCGCTCGCCGATCTTCGCATCGGCCTGACGCATTCGCCCGAGCCCCGCGTGCTCGATCGTTTCGCCGCCGACGGCTACGACCTCGTCATGGCGGGTCACACCCACGGCGGCCAGCTGGTGCTGCCCGGTTACGGCGCGCTCGTGACCAACTGCGGTATCGACAAATCCCGCGTGAAGGGCCCGTCGCAGTGGGGCGAACACACCCAACTGCACGTCTCCGCAGGAATCGGCACCTCGCCGTGGGCCCCCTACCGCTTCTGCTGCCGTCCCGAGGCGACCCTGCTCACCCTGGTCGCCGCACCGCCGAAGCGCCCCAACGCCGCGACCGACCACGGGATTTCGACCTCCGAGGCCGTCGCGCGCTGAAACGCGCCGAACGGGGGCGGGTATTCGGCGCGGGGTGCGTCGACGGGGACGAACGCTGTAAGGTCGCGTGCCGAGACTTGATGTCGGAGCAGGGGAACGACGAACGTGAGACTTTCCAGGGGTAGAGCACTCTTCGTCACGGCCGAGGCCGTCGGTGGGGCGCGGTGGTGAGCGACGGCGCGGGCAGACCTGCGCCCGGCGCGGATGTCCGCGCGGTACCCGTTGGGGGACGGCCGGATTCGGCCCTCGACAGCCCGGTAGACACCGTGCCTACTGCCTGTGCCGAGACGAACGTGTACGGCGAGACGGCTTTCGGTGTACCGGCGCACGCACCCGGGGCCGTCGATTCGAGAAATCCGTTCGGGGTGCCGGTGGAATTGCCGCCTCCGGTGAGCGCTGTACCGCACGGGAATATCGCCGGGGGCTATGCCTCGTCCGGACCGGGGTTCGTCACGGATCAGCAGGGGGACAGTCCATTCGGGGTGATCCACGAGTCGGCTGGAAGTTCTGTCCTGGCTCAGCCGGAATGGAATCCCGTCGGCGGGTCGGCGTATTCCGGTTCGACAACGTCGGCGGCGCCGGTGTCGTCGGAATCCAGCACTCCGGTGTCAGCGTCGGTGTCGGAATCCAGCACTCCGTCGGCATCGGCATCGGCATCGGCATCGGCATCGGCATCGGCATCGGACGGATGGCAACCACGCGTGTGGGAATCATCGACCTCCACACCCCGCGCACGAGCGTGGCAGATACCCGAGGCTGCACCCCCACCTTCGTCCGGCTCGATCCCCCCGGCCCACCACGGTTTCGGCACCGCCCCGAGCGAATTCGACGAGTGGCGGTTCGGGGCGCGCGCTTTTCCGTCCGACTCCATCCAGCAGCCGAGGCGGGGCAGGCGACGGCTCGTACTCGCCGCCGGGGTGGCGGTCGCGCTTCTCGTCGCCGGGGTGGGACTCGCGACGGCGGCCGGAAAGCGCGGTGGTGACCTCGGCAGCAATGATCCGACACCCGGCCTGGTCAGCGCGCTGACCACTTCGATCAGACCGGCCACAAGCCCCAAGGCAGCGGCCGCCGTCAGCAATGAGACCCCGGTGGTCCCCGGCTACCAGGTGGTGGTCGCCCCCGACAGCGGCGCGGCCTACGACGTCCCCGCGGATTGGACCGTGTCCGCACCCGAGCATTCGGGCGGTTTCGGCACCCCACCGAATTCGGTCGGCGGCAAAGGCTACGCCACCGAGGGCAAGAACTACTGCCCCGGCTCGACCCGAACGGTCTCCTTCCTCACCGGCACCGACGACGCCGATTCCGCCGCCGCCGCAATACAACTCGGCACCCGCACGGCCAAAGCCGCCTACCCCGACTCCCCTACCGGCGGCACCCCCGGCCCGGCCCAACCACTGGACTCCCTCGACGGAAGCCGTCACGGCGTATTCGTCGAGACCAGGGGCGCCATCACCGACGCGAAACCCGGGTGCGCCACCGAGTACTCCATCTACACCTTCGCCACCACCGCCGAAATCGGCAGTTTCGTCATGGTCATCGCCGCCGACACCGGCGTCCCCAAGGCAGTCGACCCCGACACCGCCCGCCGCATATTCGCCAGCATCCGCCCCCACGGAACCTGACTGACCTGCGGGTTTAACGTCTGGACCTTCCCTGTTGTAAGCTACTGCAGGTTCGCTTCACGGGGTGTGGCGCAGCTTGGTAGCGCGCTTCGTTCGGGACGAAGAGGTCGCAGGTTCAAATCCTGTCACCCCGACGTGTTGGTTGAGACACAAGAAGAGGCCCTGACCGTTCCACGGTCAGGGCCTCTTCTGCTTTCCGTCGACAGACATTCCGCAGGGACTGCACAAGAGGCCGCCGACCAGGCCACCGAAGCGGAGTCCCTGCGCAATCTCGCGGGGGCGGTGGCCGAGTTCAGTGGGTCGTCGCTGCCGATACGGTTCGACGACTGGCGACAGGCGGTCGACACCCTGCTGGCTCTGTCGAGCGAGCGCGAACTGCCGGTGGTTGTCGATGAATGCCCCTACCTGGTGAAGTCGAGCCCCGGCCTGCCGTCCATCATTCAGGCGGCCCTCGCGCCGAGGCGCGCCGAACGACTCGCCTCGCGGTCCCGATTGCTGCTGTGCGGTTCGGCCATGTCGTTCATGGGATCACTGCTCGCCGGCACCGCGCCGCTTCGCGGACGGGCGGGCCTGGAATTGATCGTTCCGACATTGGATTACCGCCTCGCGGCCCAGTTCTGGGGAATCGAGGATCCGCGCTTGGCGCTGCTCGTGCACGCGATCGTCGGCGGGACCCCGGCCTACCGGCGCGAATTCGTCGAGGACGACACCCCGGCGGGCCTTGCCGACTTCGACGACTGGGTGCTGCGGACCGCCCTGAACCCGTCGAGTCCGCTGTTCCGCGAGCCGAGGTACCTGCTCAGCGAAGAACCGGGTCTACGCGATCCCGGCCTCTATCATTCGGTGCTCGCCGCTGTCGCCCAAGGGAATTCGACGAGTGGCGGCATCGCCTCGTATGTCGGTCGCAAGACCAGTGACATCACCCACCCACTCTCGGTCCTGGAGGACTGCGGCCTGCTGCGACGTGAGCCGGATCTGTTCCGCGGTAACCGCATGATCCATCGGATCAGCGAACCGCTGGTCACGTTCTATCAGGCTGTCGCCCGTCCCGACTGGACCGAGTGGGAACGCGCCCGCGACTCCGCCCGTTTGTGGAAACGGCGTCGGCACCGCTTCGAAAGCAACGTGCTCGGACCACATTTCGAGGAGGTGTGCCGGAACTGGGTTGCCGATTACGCCGCCGACAGCGTGTTCGGGGGGGCCGATCACCCGCGTGGGCAGTGGGATGGTGAACGATCCGGCGAACAAGAGCACTCACGAGGTCGATGTGGTGGTTTTCGGCGAATTGCCTGACGGCACCGAGGCGCTGCTGTCCATCGGCGAGGCGAAGTGGAACGACGTGATGGGCAGCGGCCATATCGACAGATTGCGCCGCATCCGCGACCTGCTGTCCACGAAATTCGATACCACCCACACCCGACTTGCCTGCTACAGCGGAGCGGGGTTCATGCCTGCGGCGCTGGCTGCGTCCGATCGGGGCGACGTCGTGCTGATCGACTCGGACGCGCTCTATTCCAGCGATCGAGAGCGGTAGCGACGGTTACCGCGCCTGCTCGTGATTCCAGGCCGAGACGCGGCGGGCGTAGAGGACGTTGCCGATGCCCGCGGTGAGGAAGAAGAGGGCGAGGTGGATCCAGGGGGATTGGCGGCGGCTGGGGGGTGCGGCGGCGGGCGGGTCGGTGGGGATCGGGAGGGGCTGGGTGAAGGGCTGGGTCACCGGGTGGGAGCGGCGCGGGGGCGGCGGGGCGAACCTGGCGGGCGGTGGCGTGTGGCCGGAGCGTGTGTCCGCGCCCTGCGCGTAGGGGGCGGCGGCGCCCCGGTTCGGCGAGGCCATGATCGGCTCCCCTCCTGCTGTGCGTGATTGTCGGGGATCTCACAGTAGACCGACGATGACGCCGTTGACACCCGAAATCGGTGGTGACCTGACGGTAACTCGACGCCCGCTCGCGAACGGTGGTTCAGCGGGGACGTCCGCGCAGGTTCTCGGTGTAGATTCTGAGTCCCTCATCGAGTTTTCCCGCCGCGTTCTCTAGCTGCTCGGGCGTCAGATGCTTACCGAACGCGGCGGCGTCGAGCAGCTGACGTTTGACCTCGGTGATGTTCGTCGCGGCCCGATCGAGGCGGGATAACTCGGACATAGCGAGACCATACACCTGATCGAACATATATTCGATACGAGCGCGGTCTCCGATTCATTCCCGGTCGAGGTCGGTGTAACCGGCGGCGCGCAATGCCCTGGACGCCGCGGCCTTGCGGGCGCAACGATCGGGATGGCACGGGCGGTGGCGACGCAGGGCCTGACGGGCTTCGATGACACTGAACGGCTGTTCCGGCGCCTCGTGCGGCCACCCGGACGGCCAGACCTCGCGCACCAGGTCGTCCCCGTCGGCGGCCGGGGACGGTAGCGGCCACCAGACCGTCCCGACGATGACCGCGAGCAGCCCGGAGACCAGGATGAGCAATCCGACGAGCACGAACAGTTCCATCGCTACCTCCACGAGGCTCGAGTGCGGAGCACCCGGCGCCGGGGTGTGGGCCACCCTCCGACGGCGCGGTCGGAGGGTTGTGCCGCTGAGGGGGTACGGCATCATCCCGGCGCCGGGGCTGTCATCAGCCTGGGGGCGCTATATGTCATTCGATAGCGTCCGGGTGTTGCCAGCTGTTGCAGTCTTCTCCCCATTTTCGACGGGAATCGGTGAAGTCGGTGACCGGCGGGCGGTCGCGGGGCGAATTCTCGGTGCCTATCCGCATTCGTGGTGAGCAGACGCTTACGCCCGGATAACTTACCGTCATCTCGACGAAACACGAGGTACATAGCGTACACAGGCATGTCGACACGGGTGGCTACACTGGCCGATGCTGCGGGAAGGCCGTTGCGCGACGTCGTTTATACGACGTTACGCAGCGAGTTGATGAACGGTGACATCAAATTCGGCGAACGCCTGACCGAGCCGAAATTGTCGACGCGCTTCGGAATTTCGCGGACCCCGATCCGCGAGGCATTGACGGTCCTGTGTTCGGATGGACTGCTGCGCCGCGAGGAATACGGCTTCAGCCCCGTGCGCCCGAGTATTCCACTGATCCGGGACCTCTACGAACTTCGAATCACCTTGGAACTCGGCGGTATCGCGCGCGCTATCGACAATCCGTCGGTGCGCCACGATCTCGAACTGCTGGAAACCGAGCGTCAGAGCTGGCTGGCATTACAGGCCGATCCGCCCGAGCAGGAGCCGGGATTCGTGGTGCGCGACGAGGAATTCCACGTCACGCTGCTGACCTCGGCGGGGAACGCGGAGCTGGTACGGGCGTTGCAGGCGGTGAATTCCCGTATCAGGCACGTGCGGATGTACGACTTCATGGTCAACAACCGGATCGAGACCACGATCACCGAACATCTCGGGATTCTCGACGCGGTACTCGCCCAGGATCTTCCGCTCGCGTATCGACTGCTGCACAGCCACATCGGGGAATCCCTCGATGTCGTGCTCGAGCGCGTCACCAGGGCCATCGCCGCGATGTCCATGGAAACCGAGTAGGAGCCGCGGTGGATTTCGATACCGTGCTCGTCGCCAATCGCGGCGAGATCGCCTGCCGGGTCATGCGGAGCGCGCGTGCGCTCGGGTTGAAGACCGTCGCGGTCTATTCCGAGGCCGACGCGGGCGCGGCACACGTCGAATTCGCCGATACCGCGGTACTACTCGGGCCGAGCGCGGCGGCCGATTCCTATCTGCGCGCCGATCGGGTGATCGACGCCGCGCTGTCCAGCGGAGCCGGTGCGGTTCATCCCGGCTACGGATTCCTGTCCGAGAACGCTGAATTCGCCGCCGATGTGGCCGCGGCCGGTATCGCCTTCGTCGGCCCGACGCCGGAGCAGCTGCGGATATTCGGTGACAAGCACACCGCACGCGAGGCGGCGCGCGCCGTCGGGGTGCCGCTGATTCCGGGCAGCGGTCTGTTGGAATCGGCGGATCACGCGGTGTCGCAGGCGCGGCGGGTCGGTTACCCGGTCATGGTGAAGGCGGTCGGCGGTGGCGGCGGTATCGGCATGCAGTCCTGTGCCGAAGACGACGAGGTTCGTGCCGCCTACCAGCGGGTGCAACGGCTGGCGTCGACCAACTTCTCCTCGTCCGGGGTTTTCCTCGAACGTTTCGTCGCTCGCGCCAGGCATATCGAGGTGCAGGTGTTCGGCGACGGGCAGGGCCGGGTGGTCAGCCTCGGCACCCGTGACTGTTCGCTACAGCGGCGCAATCAGAAGGTCATCGAGGAGGCGCCGGCGCCCAATCTGGCCGACGAGACGATCGAACGCCTGCTCAGCGCGTCGCGGGAGCTGGCGCGTTCGGTCGACTACCGGTCCGCGGGAACCGTCGAATTCGTCTACGACGCCGACCGCGGCGAGGCGTCCTTCCTGGAGATGAATACCCGTCTGCAAGTGGAACATCCGGTGACCGAGGCCGTGACCGGGGTGGATCTGGTCGAGTGGATGCTGCGGCTGGCGGGCGGGGACAGTTCGATGGTCGACGAACTGCCCGAACGCGGTCCCGCGATCACCGGGCACGCCGTCGAGGCGCGCGTCTACGCCGAGGATCCGGCGCACGATTACCGCCCGAGTGCGGGTCTGATCACCGTGGCCGACTTTCCCGACGACGCCAGGGTCGACACCTGGGTGCGCACCGGAACCGAGGTCAGCCCGTATTACGACCCGCTGCTGGCCAAGGTGATCACCGCGAACACCACCCGCGACGCGGCCTTCGACGATCTGTCTCGCGCGCTGTCAGGCACCGTCATCCAGGGCGTCCGCACCAATATCGCGCAATTGCGCGCGGCCGCGCACGACACCGCGGTCCTCGCCGCCGACCATCTCACCTCGACGCTGGCCGGAATCCACCCGGTCGAACATCGCGTGGACGTGCTACGCGGCGGCACCATGACCACCATTCAGGACCATCCGGGTCGAATCGGGTTGTGGCAGGTCGGCATTCCCCCGTCCGGCCCGATGGACGATCTGTCGTTCACCCTCGCCAATTCCGCCGTCGGCAACCCGCCGCAGGCGCCCGCGCTGGAATGCACGCTGCACGGTCCGCAGCTCGCGTTCTCCGAGCCGACCGTGGTGTGCGTGACCGGCGCGGAGGCCCCCGTCACGGTCGACGGTGTGCCGGTGCGGATGTGGCAACCGGTGACCGTCGACGCCGGAGCGGTCCTCGATCTCGGGGTGCCGTTCGATACCGGACTGCGCACCTACGTCGCGGTCCGCGGCGGTTTCGACGCACCGCTGTACCACGGCAGCGCCGCCACTTTCACCCTCGGCGGTTTCGGCGGGGTGACCGGGCGGGCGGTGGCATCGGGCGATGTCATCGGCATCGTCGCGGGCGCCGAACTGGGTGCGCCGCACGATGTCACGCCGGACGAGCGGCCGGAGTTCGGGCACGTCTGGGAGTTGGCGGTGGGGGTCGGTCCGCAAACCGCGCCCGCCTATTTCACCGATGCCGACATGGCGCAGTTCTACTCGCATCCGTGGCGGGTCGGCAGCCACGCCAATCGCACCGGCATCCGCCTGGAGGGGCCGAAACCGACCTGGTCGCGGGGTGACGGCGGCGACGCCGGGCTGCATCCGTCGAATCTGCATGACAACCCGTACAGCGTCGGAACACTGAACGTCTCCGGTGACACGCCGATCCTGCTCGGCCCGGACGGTCCGAGCCTCGGCGGTTTCGCGTGCCCGCTCACGGTCGTGTCGGCCCACCGCTGGAAACTCGGTCAGATGCGCCCAGGTGACACCGTGCGATTCATCCCGGTCGACGACACCGAGGCCGACGCGCTTCGCGGTTCGAATACCGCGCGGGCACGAGCCTCGATCGGCACATCCGGTCGCGCGGGTGACGACGATCGCGGCATCCTCGGCGGCGTCGAGGCGGCCTCCGATCGCCCGGGGGTGGTCTACCTGCGCGGCGGCGACGACAACATCCTCGTAGAATACGGCGAGATGGTGCTCGATCTCGGACTGCGCATGCGGGTGCACGCGCTGGCCGACGCGCTCGCGGCGTCGGGCCTGCCCGGCATCGTCGATGTGACGCCGGGCGTGCGTTCCCTGCATATCCATTTCGACCCGGACGTACTCCCCCAGCACCGGATACTCGGCGTACTGGCCGAATTGGAGACCGAACTGCCCGCGATCGGCGACATGGTGGTTCCCAGCCGCGCCATCCGGCTGCCGCTGTCGTTCGACGATCCGTCCATCGCCGAGGCGATCGATCGCTACCGCAGCGGGGTGCGCGACACCGCGCCCTGGTTGCCGTCCAATACCGAATTCATCAGGCGGATCAACGGACTCGACAGCGTCGAACAGGTACGCGCGGCGGTGTTCGACGCGGAATACCTGGTACTCGGGCTCGGCGACGTGTATCTCGGTGCGCCGCTCGCGGTTCCGCTCGATCCGCGACACCGTCTGGTCACGACCAAATACAACCCGGCGCGCACCTGGACACCGTCGGACGCGGTCGGCATCGGCGGCAAATACCTCTGCGTCTACGGCATGGCATCCCCAGGCGGATATCAGCTGATCGGGCGAACCATTCCGATCTGGTCGAGTTACCGCCAGTCCGCGCCGTTCGAGCCGGGGACGCCGTGGCTGTTCCGGTTCTTCGACCGCATCGTCTGGGAACCGGTCACGCCCGCGGAACTACTCGAATACCGCGCCGCCGCGAAAGCGGGCCGATTCGACGCCGAGGTGGGCGATGGCACCTTCGCCTATGCCGATCACCTGCGCGTGCTCACCGAGAACGCCGCGTCCATCGCGGAATTCGAGACGCGGCAGGCCGCCGCTTTCGAGGCGGAGAAGCAGGCGTGGCGCGCCTCGGGCGAATTCGAACGCGCCGCCACCGTGGAGACGGTCGCCGAACCCGCGGCGGACCCGCTGGACGGGTTGCCGCCGGGAGCGACCGTGATCACCGCGCCGATGATCGGCAATGTGTGGCGCGTCGAGGTCGAAGAAGGTCAGCGGCTGGCGGCGGGAGACCCGGTTGCCATCCTCGAAGCCATGAAATTGGAGTTGCCGGTGCACAGCCCGGGTGCCGGCACGGTCCTGAGGGTGTTCGCCGCCCCGGGAGCCAAGGTGGAACCGGGAACCCCGCTAGCAGTGATCGGAGTGGACTGAATGCCCGCAGGCGTCGTGGACAATACAGACAGCACCGAGGTACACGGATCTCCGATCGAACGGGTGGCAGCCGCCTTCCGGCGAATAGCCGAGGTGGATCGCCCCGAGGTGTGGATAACACTGCGGGCACAGCGCGAAGTCACCGCCGAGGCCGCCGCGCTCGAGCGCAGACTCGCCGCCGGTGAAGCACTGCCACTGGCCGGTGTCCTGGTGGCGGTCAAGGACAATATCGACGTGGCCGGGTTGCCGACCACGGCGGCCTGCCCCGATTTCGCCTACACCCCCGAGGTCACGGCGTCCGCGGTCGAACGCCTGGTCGCGGCGGGTGCGCTGGTGTTGGGGAAGACCAATCTGGATCAGTTCGCCACCGGCCTGGTCGGCACCCGCAGTCCCTACGGGGCGGTGCGGCACGCGGTGCATCCCGAATTGATCTCCGGTGGTTCGAGTTCCGGCTCGGCGGTCGCGGTCGCGCTCGGCATCGCCGATATCGGCATCGGCACCGATACGGCGGGTTCGGGACGAGTGCCCGCGGCGTTGCACGGCATCGTCGGCATCAAGGCGACCCTCGGGATCATTCCCGCGCACGGCGTCGTCCCCGCGTGCGCCGACTACGACGCGGTGACCGTCTTCGCGACCGATCTGGACCGCGCCGTCGCGGCGGCCAGGATGATGACCGGGCGTGACGACCGTGATCCGCGCAGCAGGACCTGGCCCGCCGATATCCGGCTCGCCGCCCCGCGACAGCCACGCCTGGCCGTGCCGCGCGCGGAGGATCTCGCGGCGCTCACCCCGAGCTACCGCAAAGCCTTCGCCGAAACCGTCGCCGCCGTGACGGAATCGGGCATCGTCACCAAGGAGATCGACATCTCCGGACTGCTGGAGGCCGCGCTACTGCTCTACGACGGCTCGATCGTCGCCGAACGCTATACCGCGGTAGGCGCCTTCCTCGACACCGCTCCCGCAGGCGCGGATCCGACGGTGGCGGCGATCATCGCGGCGGCGGGCCGCACCACCGGCCCCGGTTTCGCGGCGGATCTGGATACCCTGGCCCGCGCCGAATCGGCGGCCGAGGAGTTGTTACGCGAATTCGACGGACTGCTGCTGCCGACGACCACCGAACATCCGAGTATCGAAGCGGTGCAGGCCGATCCGATCACCATCAACCGCAGAATGGGCACCTACACCAACTTCTGCAATCTGCTGGATATGGCGGCGGTGGCGATTCCGGGCGCACCGACCGCCGACGGCGAACCGTTCGGCGTGATGGTGGTGACACCGGCCTTCACCGACCAGGTCGGCATCGATCTCGCGGCCCGCATCGCCTGCGTCGAATCACCGACACTGGTCGCCGACGGCGTCGACCTGGCGGTATTCGGCGCGCATCTGCGCGGGCAAACGCTGCACTGGCAGTTGGAGGAGATCGGCGCGCGGTTCACCGGGGAGGTCGAGACCACCGACGCCTACCGGCTCACCGCGCTCGACACCACACCGCCGAAACCGGGTCTGGTGCGCCACGGCCCCGGACTCGGCGCGCCGATCGTGGGCGAACTGTTCCGGGTCTCGCGCGCCGGACTCGGCGGCTTCCTCGCCGAACTGCCTCCGCCCATGGCGTTGACCAGTATCGAATTGGCCGACGGCCGTTCGGTGATCGGCTTCGCCTGCACCTACGACTCCGCGGTGTCCGCCACCGATATCACGACGTTCCGCGGGTGGAAGGCGTATTCGCAGCGCAAGAACTGATCCGAATTCTCGAAGCGATGGACCGGGGCCGGTAACGGCTCCGGTCCATCGTCGTCTCCGGGACCAGATCCTCATACGCACGTATTGAACATTTGTACTAGACAAACGTGCAACCGCTCTGTTAGACATATGTCTAAGACATTCGAGCAAGATTGAGGCCATCATGAACTCCCTCGACAACGCCACCGCCGCACCGCGCGTACTCGTCTGCGGCGGCGGCATCGGCGGCAACGCCGTCGCCCTGCAATTGGTCCGCGCCGGAATCCGGCCGACCGTGGTGGAACGCGCGGCGGCCCCCCGCCCCGGCGGTCAGGCCGTCGACCTGCGCGGACCGAGTCGCGACGTCGCGAACCGGATGGGCCTGATGCCGGGCATCGATGCCAAGCGGCTCGATGAGCGCGGCATGCTGTACGTCGACGCGGCGGGCGAGGAATCGCTGCGCATGCCCGCCGCCATGTTCGACGGCAAAGGCGGCGTCGCCGAAATCGAGATCACCCGTGGCGACCTGAACCAGGTCCTGCTCGACGCTCTCACCGAAGCCGGGGGCGCGGACTACCGCTACGGCGACCGGGTCACCGAGATCCACCAGGACGCGAACGGCGTCGACGTCACCTTCGCCTCGGGAAACGCCGAGCGCTACGACATCGTCATCGGCGCCGACGGGTTGCATTCCGCCACTCGCGAGCTGGTTTTCGGCCCAGAGCGCGACTACAGCACCTACCTGGGCGGATACATGTCCTTCTTCACCATGCCGACCCCGGCGGGCGTGGAACCGCACTGGTTCTCCATGCATTCCCTGGTGGGCGCGACCGGTATCGGGATCAGGCCCGACGCCGATCCCGCGACATGCAAGGCACTCGTGGTCGTACGCGGTCCGGCCGATCCGGCGCTGCGCCGCGACGTCACCGCTCAGCAGCGGTTGATCCGGGAGCGGCTCGCAGGCGGCGGGTGGCATGCCGAGGCCATGCTCGCGGCCATGGACGACGCACCGGATTTCTATTTCGACGAACTGGCCAGGATCGAACTGCCGACCTGGTCGCATGGACGGGTCGTACTCCTCGGTGACGCCGGGTACTGCGGTTCACCGCTGACCGGGCAGGGCACCGCGATGGCGCTGGTCGGCGCCTACCTGCTCGCGGGCGAGATCTCCGCCGATCCCACCGATCCGCACGGGGCGCTGGCCGCCTACGAGGCCGCGTTGCGCCCGTTCGTGGCGGCCGCGATGGAATTGCCGCCGGGCGGGGTGAAGGCGATGACCCCGTCGACCCGTCTCGGCATCCGCGCGGGCATGGCCGTCTCCCGCCTGATGACGACCAGGATGATGAAACCGCTGATGATGCGCATGCTCGGCAAGACCGATAATTACGCGCTGCCCGATTACCCCCGGGCGGTCCGCTCCGCCTGATCGCGGCTCACCGCGCCGAGCGCGTCGAAATGCTGTCCGAGCCCCTCGATGATCGCCGAAAGCACCCGGTGCGTGGTCCGCAGATCGTCCACGCCGAAGTCCGCGATCGCGGCGCGGGTGCTCTGTCCGACCGGGACGAAGAAATCCTCGGCGGCGGCCCGACCCGGTTCGTCGTGGTACAGCAGCACCCGACGCCGATCGGATTCGTCCCCGGCTCGGCGCAGATGACCGGATTCGATCATCCGTTCCACCAGGTAGGTCACCGCCGCCGACGACATCCCCATGAGTGTGCCGAGTCGGCCCGGAGTGAGCGGGACACCCTCGTATTCGGCCGTCGCGATATGAAGCAGGGCGCGGAAGTCATTGGGGCGCAGACTGTTCGACCGCGCGAAGATATGACCGAGTTGATCGGAGACAGCGGTGAGCGCGCGCAAGTCGGCGCCGATCTCTCGTTCCAGCGCGGCGCGTTCGGAACCCGCGTCGGCGGAGTGCGCGGCGGCCGTCGCATCACTGTCGGTCACGAGGTCAGCGTACAACTCTCTCGATTGCTTGATAGTTAAGAATATGAGAGAGTCCGTTTCGTGGGTATCTGGGATCGCTACGCCGTCGCCGTCACCTCCCGTCGCTCCTGGGTGTTCCTCCTGCTACTCATCGGACTGTCCGCGGCGCTGATCGGCGGCATCGGCGACAACGACACCGCGGGCCAGGCGCCGAACTCGCTGCCGGATGCCTCGGAATCGGCACGGGCGAAGGAAGCCGCCGCGCAGTTCCCCGACTCCGGTGCCGCCTCGGCCATCGTCGTGGTCACCAGGACCGACGACGGCACGCTCACCGAATCCGACCGCGCCGCGACCGTCGAGGCACTGACCCGCGCGAACGTCGCCGGGGCGGCCGGTCGGGAGCAGACGGCGCCGGTGCCGTCGCAGGACGGCCGAGCACTGCTGGGCCAGGTCTCGATTCCCGCGCGACTCAACGGGTCGGCACTCACCGACCGGATCGACGCCGTGCGGCAGGCGGCGGGCGAAGGTCTGCCCGACGGACTGCGGCTCCAGATCACCGGCGGTCCCGCCTTCGGCGCCGATATCGCCGATTCGTTCTCGGGAGCGAACACCACCCTGCTCGCCGTCACCGCGATCGTGGTCGCGGTGCTGTTGATCCTGACCTACCGCTCACCGGTGCTGTGGCTCGCGCCGCTGCTGGTGATCGGCTGGGCGGACCGCCTGGCGACGACCGTGGGAACCGGCGTGGCCAGGGCCACCGGCCTGAGTTTCGACGGTTCCACCGCGGGCATCACCAGCGTGCTCGTCTTCGGCGCGGGCACCAACTACGCGCTGCTGCTGGTATCGCGCTACCGCGACGAACTACACACCGAACGCGATCACCGCACGGCGTTGCGCCGGGCGGTGCGGCGCGCGGGTCCGGCGATCCTGGCGAGCAATCTCACCGTCGTGGCCGCCCTGCTCGTGCTGGTGACGGCATCGGTGCCGAGTACGAGAAGTCTCGGCGCGCTGGCCGCGTCGGGACTGTTGGTCGCCTTGGTCTTCGTCCTGCTCGGCCTGCCCGCCGTGCTGGCCGTGTGCGGGCGAAACATCTTCTGGCCCTTCGTGCCGCGCCCCGATGGTCGCGACCCGGCCGAGCGCGGAATATGGCATGCGATCGCGCTGCGGGTCATCCGGCGGCCCGCGCTGGTCGCCGCGAGCGCGACGGCACTGCTCGCCGTCTGCGCCGCCGGACTGTTCACCGTCGACGTCGGACTCTCCCAGACCGAACAGTTCCGCGTCACCGCCGAATCGGTCGACGGATTCGACACCCTCGCGACACATTTTCCCTCCGGCTCCTCCGACCCGGCGTTGGTGATCGCGCGGACCTCGGCCGCGCCGCAGGTGCGGGAAACCCTCGCCGCGACGCCGGGCGTCGTCCGCGCCACCGACATCGCGACCGCGCCGACCGGGCTCACCCGATGGTCGGTCGTCATCGATGCTCCACCCGCCTCCGATCGGGCATTCGACATCGTCGAATCGATGCGTACCCGGC
Source organism: Nocardia sp. NBC_01377 (assembly GCF_045040005.1). Lineage (NCBI taxonomy): Bacteria > Bacillati > Actinomycetota > Actinomycetes > Mycobacteriales > Nocardiaceae > Nocardia > Nocardia sp. NBC_01377. Next base: position 7,808,617 of record NZ_CP109566.1, on the reverse strand, counting down.
TCGCCGAGATCGACGGCGCGCACGCCGTCGTCGGCGGCAGCGACGCCGAGGAACTCGACGTCACGACGGCGGCCGCACGCGATCGCTTGCTGATCATCCCGCTCGTTCTCGCCGTCGTCTGCCTGGTGCTGCTGGCCCTGCTGCGCGCGGTGCCCGCCGCACTGCTGCTGGTCGCGGTCACGGTGCTGAGCGCGGTCGCCGCCCTCGGTCTCGGCAGTTGGCTGAGCGTGCACCTGTTCGGATTCCCCGCGATCGACACCGACGTGCCGCTTTTCGCGTTCCTGTTCCTGGTGGCACTCGGTGTCGACTACACGATTTTCCTGGTCACCCGCGCGAAGGAGGAGACACCGACACACGGCACGACCGGCGGCATCGTCCGCGCGGTCTCCTCGACCGGCGCGGTCATCACCAGCGCGGGAATCGTGCTCGCCGCGGTGTTCTGCGTACTCGGCGTGCTACCGCTGATCACCCTGACACAGTTGGGAATCGTGGTCGGACTCGGCATCCTGCTCGACACGTTCGTCGTGCGCACGGTCATCATTCCGGCGCTGTTCACCCTCATCGGGCCGCGCATATGGTGGCCGAGCCGCACGATCGATCCGGGCACGGACGAGGTGGCACTCGCCGACCGAACCTCATCGAGCGCCTGAGCCGCGCAGCACCGCGATACCGAGTTCGACCAGCAACTCCCCGACCCGCCGCTCGATATCGTCGCGGATCGGACGGACCTGCTCGACGTCGAGACCGGCCGGATCCTCGATGATCCACTCCAGGTAGCGCGGTCCGGGCAGCAGCGGGCAGATATCACCACAGCCCATGGTGATGACGACGTCGGCCGCCGCGATGATGTCCTCGGTCCACGGTTTCGGATATTCGTCGCCGATGTCGACGCCGATCTCCGCCATCGCCGCGACGACGGCCGGATTGAGCGCGGGGCTCGGTTCGGACCCGCCCGACCAGGCCACCGCCCGGCCCCGCGCCAGCTGGGTGAAGAAGCCCAGCGCGATCTGCGAGCGGCCCGCGTTGTGGGTACACAGGAAAAGCACCGTCGGATGGCGACGCGCGACCTTGCCCTCCAGCCGCGCTCGCGCCTGCAACTGCTGACGACAGAAACGTTCGGCCAGCGTCGGCAGGTAGAGCGTCACCCGGGAGCGAGCCGCGAATTCGTCGTAGGACGACATCAGATAGTGGTGCACCGTATCCCAGTCGAAAACCGTCACGAATTCGGCGCGTAAACGTTCCTGCGCGCGTTCGAGGGCGATCTCGTGATCGAGTGCCAGGAGTCGATAGGACGGGGTGACTGAATAGTCAGGCACCTGTTCAGCCTGTCAGGCCGTGGTTGAAGCGGCAAGCGAACGTCTCGTGAAACGCCGCCGAACGCGGTGAGGCCGAGCCGGTCACCCCTCGTGTGGACCGGCCCGGCCCGTACCTCGGATGGGATCGTCGGCGTGCACAGATTGGTTACCTGTCGCAGTGGTGATGCCTCGATCGCCGATCAGCTCTCGGAAGAGCCATATGCCATGCCTGCCCGACAACGTTCACGGTCGGCCCGGTCACCCCTCGTCGACCGGCCCGACCGGTGTTGTCTCCGGTCCGACTTGTCACCCCTCGTGTGGACAAGTCGAGCCTGGATCCCACCCCGGCAGTGGCTGTTATCCCCCCTTTCCCCGGTTACCGGCGGCAGTGGTCGACAGCGTGCGACCCCGCGTGGTTCGTCCCGTCTGCCATCTGTGCTCCCTTCGTCCTCTGCGGAATGTCTCCGGTGTGGTCCGGCTTCGAGACAAACAATGCCGTCGCGCGCTTGCTGGGGACTTAATAAGACCTTGGAGTAACGAAGTGGCCGGTGCGGAAATCAATTCGCTCCGCCCCGGCGACGTTCGCGGGATGATGTAGGCGGTGCGCCAAAAGGATTGGAGCGACGATGGAAACCGTGGTGGTCTGGGTGCTGGCCTGCCTGCTGTACTGGTGGGGCCTGCTCTGAATCGAAGGATCCGGCCGCGCGGCTGCTCTCGCCCTCGGCACGGCGGGCGCGCGGACCCTGTCCTGGTAGGCACCGACGACTTCGCCCCCGGTCATCGACCGGGGGCGAACTGGTTCTCGGGGAACTACTGGCGGGGCGAGGCCGCCGCGGACTGCTCGCGCGAGCGGCAGGCGGGGCACAGACCCCAGAAGACGACCTCGGCCTCATCGATCGCGAATCCGTGGTTGTCGTCGGGTTCCAGACACGGGGCGCCGCCCACCGCGCAATCCACGTCGACGACCGTGTCACAGGCCCGGCAGACCAGGTGGTGGTGGTTGTCCCCGATCCTGGTCTCGTAGAGCGCCGAGGAGCCCGCGGGCTCTATCCGGCGCAGGATGCCCGCGTTCACGCACGCCCTGAGCACGTCGTAGACGGCCTGGGTCGAGACGGTCCCGAGGGCTTCGCGCACGGTGGCCGCCACCCGTTCGGCGTCCGAATGCGGCCTGGTGGCGACAGCGTCCAACACCGCGAGCCGGGGGGCGGTCACCCGAAGGCCCGCCGCCCGCAACCACTCGCGTGGGCCGCCACTGTTCTGCATGAATTCGATGGTCACCCGCTATTTGGAGTTAGTCAAGAAAGCGAACCCGCATGTGAGGCGACCGACACGCCCCCGCCGCTGTCGTTCAGGTCGGCGGCGGAGGGGCGGGCGGGGTGAAACGCCACGACGGCGGAATCAACAGGGTGGGCGGCACCCGCGGATAGTTCGGCGGCAGTTGGATCGGCGAGGGGTAGAGGGTCTGTGGGAAACGGTGCAGGGTGGGCGACACGCGCGTGGGTTTCGGCCCGTCGGAATCCGAACCGTCACCTTCGGACAGGATCACCCCGGACACGATATTGCCGACCACCGCCAACGCCACGAGCACTAGGACCACCGGCCGCCGAAGCGACGATCTACGCGGCTCGGTGTGCGTGCGCGCCGCGTCCCGCGCCGCCGAATGTTCCGCCGCGGCAAGCTCGGCCATATCGTTCTCGATCATGGCGAGCCCGACCCGCACCGCGGGCGCCCTCGACGGATCCCATTCGGCGACCTGACGCAGCCTGCGCATCGCCGAGTCACGGCGACCGGCGGCGAGATCGACCGAGGCGAGTTCATACAGCGCGTCGGCGTTGTCCGGGTCGAGCCGCAGGGCCTCGTGCAACACGCGCTCGGCCTCGGCGAGCGCGACCGCACCGGTGAACTGGCGGAGCATATATCCGCGCAGGACATACAGATCCGCGCTCTCCGGATCCAATTCGATGGCGTGGGTGATGATTTCCAGCGCGGCGGCCAGGTCGACGTCCATCGTCACCATCGCCAGAATGCGTTGATTCTCCGAACTCTCGGGATCGAGCCGCACACATCGCAACGCCGCCGCCCGCGCCCGCGCGCTCCGTTCGCTCGCCTCGTCACCGGCGGCGGCGGTAGTGGCCAGCTGCGATTCGGCCAATGCCTTGATACGCCAGGCGAACTCGTAGGCGGGCGCGTTCCGGAGCGCGGCTTCGGCGCAGTCGAGGGCCCTGTCGTAGTCGCCGGTGGCATACCACGAATTCGCCAGGTGCGCGTGCGCCTCCGCGTGGTCGGGCTCGCCGGCCAGCACCGTGGACAGCAGCGCCCGCGCGGCTTCCGGCCGCTTCAGGCCGATCAGCACCCTGGCTTTTTCGACCTGCGGATTCACCGCAATTTCATTCGCTTCATATACATCGCCAGATCGTCGTAGCTGCCGTCGCCGTTGGCGAATTCCACGACATTGCGGGCGGATTCGAACCACGCGCCCGCACTCGGCTTGATCCCCGACAGCGCCGAATGCATATCCGCCATCGTGACCGGCCTGACCTCACCGCTCTTGATGGATTCCGCCATCGCCAACTGGGTGGCCGACGTGCAGACGTGCGCCAGATCGGCACCCGAGAAACCCTCGGTGAGCTGGACTATCGCACCGAGGTCGATACCGGCGACCGGCCGGTCGCGCAGGTGGTAGTGCAGGATCGATCGGCGCGCGGCGGGATCGGGGAGCGCGACCAGGATCATGCGATCGAACCGGCCCGGACGGCGCAACGCGACATCGACATCCCACGGATGGTTGGTCGCTCCGAGGACATACACGCCGTCGTTGACGTTACCGACCGAATCCATCTCGTTGAGCAGCTGATTCACCACGGTGCGCATGGTGGCCGAACCCGACATCTGACTGCGTTTGTGCCCGAGCGCGTCGATTTCGTCCAGGAACAGCACACACGGGGCGTTGCGCCGCGCCACCTCGAAGACATTGTGCAGATTGCGTTCGCTGGCCCCGATGTAGATATCCAGGATGTCGGCGATCTCGATCGGATAGAAATTCGCGCCGAGCTCACCGGCGATCGCGGAGGCGATGAAGGTCTTGCCGCAGCCGGGCGGACCGTAGAGCAGCAGGCCACCGCGCGCCGACGTGCCGAAGGCCTTGGCCAGCTCCGGATTCCGCAACGGTCCGAGCAGGGTCAGGTCGAGCTGACGTTTCACCTCGTCCATACCGCCGACCTCGGCCAGCGTCACCCGCGACTTCTCGAACAGCCCGGCGTCGCCGTCGGCGGCGTATTCGCCCGGACCCTGATCGACGAAGGCGGGCGCGACGATATCGGAAACCTGGTCCTCGGCGGCGGCCCAGTCGTATCCGTTCGCGGGAGCGGTGCTCGGATCGGGTTCGGGGGCTTCGGGATTCGGATCTGCCGGGTTCGACACGTGCAGGTTCGGATGCGCCGGGTTCGACATAGCCGGATCGGACGCGGGTGTAGTGACATCGGCCGGACCGGACGCGGTCGGCGAATCCGACGCTGCCGTGTCTCCCCCGGACGTCGACGCGGCAGGAGGCGAAGTCTGGGATGCCTCCGGCGCGACTCCCCCGGACGCACCCAGCGCGGTCGTGCACTGCTGGAGCAGTTGCAGAACTCTCGGGTTGCCGGGTTCCTGGGTCAGTGCCGCGCCGCACTGCCCGAGCGCCTCGGCGTGGCGACCGCGTTCGGCGAACAACTCGATGACCCGCACCCGCAGCGCGAGCACCTCGGGACTCCGTTGCAGCGCCGCGAGCATTTCGGTCAGCACCGGATCGTCGATCACAACAGCCCCCGTTTTTCGAATACGCGAAATCCACCTAGATCGTAGACGTTTGCGGCCGGTATGCCGTCCATGGCGCAGGTCACATCTGTTCGCCAGGAATACATTCGCCGGGGCACTCGTTGTAGCTGACTGTCGACGTTCGGACAGCCCCGGGCCTCACCCCATTGTCGCTACGAGCGACCACCCGCCGAGAGGCGCTTGTGGGACGTCGACGCAGGTCGTGACGTCGAAGTGACGTTCGACGATCGGACGCCGCCGGATCTTCGGATCCGGCGGCGTTTCGCGTATCGGCGGCATCGGTCGCCGTTCGCGCCGAATGCGCGGGCCGTGTCTCGGAACCGTCGATTCGGTGGTGACCGGACTCGACTCACACGCAGACCACCACTTCCGATCGGCGCGACGACCTCGGCCCATTGGCCGGTGCGCGACCGCTCGGAGCGATAGCCTTCCGACATGGGGCGTATCCGTGGTTCGCTCGCCGCGCTCACCGCGGCAGCGCTGGTCGTGGGGAGTGCCGTCACCGCCGTCGCGCAGGCCGACCCCGTCGGGGGCGAAATCTCCTGCGCGGTGCGGTCGGACAGGGAACCGGAGCGGGCCGCGCCCGAGGAGGTCGGATTCGACTCCGCACGGCTGGACGCGGCATTGCGATTCACCGGTACGCGAAATCGGCTCAACGTACAGGTCTTTCGGCACAACTGCCTGGTCGGCGAGGGCCCGAACAATACGGTGACCGATAACGTCGCGTGGAATATCTGGAGTTCCACCAAGAGTATGGTGTCGATCCTGGTCGGAATGGCGTGGGACCGTGGCCTGATCGATCTGGCAGCGCCGATCGACCGCTATCTGCCCGCGGGCCTCGGCGACGCGGCGCACCGTTCGATCACCGTGGAGAATCTGCTCACCGAAACCTCCGGGATGAGAGTCGGTGTGCTGACCGAAGGGCTGACCGGCGTCATCCCGATCGATCCCAACAGCGCGGTGCAGGCGCTCGGGGTGCCGCTCGACACTCCCCCCGGCACCGCGTTCAGCTACAGCCAGCGCAATGTCGACCTGCTGGCCTACGTCCTGGAATCGGCGATCGGCGAACCATTACAGCAGTTCACCCAGCGCGAATTGTTCGATCCGCTCGGTATCGCCCGCACCGATTACTACTGGGCGCGCGACCGCGCGGGCCACACCTACGGCTACGCGCACCTGATGATCCCGCCCGACGATTTCGCCAAACTCGGTCTGCTGCTGAGCAACGACGGCCGGTGGGGCGCGCGGCAGATCCTCTCGGAGGAATACCTCCGGAAAGCGCGCTCGCCCTCCGCGACGAACAGTTGCTACGGCTATCTGTTCTGGATCGGCCCCGGCTGCGCCGAGTTCGCGGCATTCCTGCCCCGCGATATTTTCTCGACGGCCGGATTGGGAATGCAGAACATCTTCGTGATCCCCAGCCTGGACCTCATGGTCATGTGGACCGGCGTCTTCGGCAATGTCAGCAGCCAGGGTATTTCCGGGGTCGTGCAGAACACCGCCGAATTGCCGCACGAATTCTTCCGCAGACTCTTCGACGCCATGGTCGACAATCCGGTTCCCGATCCCGGACCGTTCGTCGAACCGCCGCTGCGCCTGGATCCGGGACGACTTGTCGACTCGAATTTCCTGCTCGCCGTCTTCGGCGTCGGCCCGTTCTCCTATCCGGGCTGCGATGTGTTCGCGTGCCTGAACTCCCCGCTGGCCGCGCCGTTCACCGACGCACCGCCCGGTTGCGCGATACTGGCCTGCCTCGGCCCAGGCCCGCGCACACCGGGCATCCGCTGACAGCTATCGGAGCAGCCGGGTGACCCAGCCGTGCACGTCGTCGGTGCGCAGGGCCGCCGCGTGACGTTTGCGCACGGCCTGGGATATCGGGCCTGGCGCACCGCTGCCGATGACGCGACCGTCCACCTCCAGCACCGGCGCGGCCCCCGCCGACGTGCCGGTGACGAAAATCTCGTCGGCGATGTACAACTCGGTCAGATCGACACCGCGTTCGATGACGGGAATGCCGTCCTCCGCCGCGAGCGTGAGAACGGTGCGCCGATTGATGCCGTCGAGAATGTCGCAGGAGACGTCGGGGGTGATCAGCGTGCCGCCGCGCACCAGGAAGATATTGGCCGCGCTGAGCTCACACACGTGCCCGTTGCCGTCCAGGAAGACACAATCGTCGTAACCGCTGTCGATGGCGTCCTGTTTGGCGAGCACCGAATTCACGTACGCGCCGTTGACTTTCGCGCGCGACGGAATGGCATTGTCCGGAATCCGACGCCACGGACTGGATTTCAGCCGCATACCGTCCTGCGGCACGATCGGCACCGCGTCGTAGACGAACATGCTCACCTGGATCTCGCATCCGCGCACCCTGGTACCGGGAATCGATGCCACGACGTGCACCGTCGCGCGGACGAAGACATCATCGGTGGGAGCGTTGGCGGCGATCAATTCGATGACCGCCGACCGGAACCGCGCGAAATCCCATTCCACCGCGAACCGATCGATCCCGATGATCTTGCAGGATTCCTCCAGACGCCGGAAATGATCGTCGAGGCGGAACGCCGTGTACGCCGAACCCTCGGGATGCACGGGAAATACCGTGTACACGCTCAGGCCGTACAGCACCGCCGACGTGGCGATACCGACGTGCGCGTCCTCGGCGGGAACGAGCCGGTCGCCGAGATACACCTCGGAGTAAGGGTTCGCCATCAGCGTTCGGCGAGAAGTACTTCGGCGATCTGGATGGTGTTGAGCGCGGCGCCTTTTCGCAGGTTGTCACCCGAGACGAACAGGGCGATGCCGCGACCGTCTGGGGCGCCGGGGTCGTGGCGGATTCGGCCGACGAGGGATTCGTCGCCGCCTGCGGCCTGCAAGGGGGTCGGGACGTCGACGAGCCGGACTCCGGGGGCGGCGGCGAGGATCTGGGTGGCGCGTTCGACCGAGAGTGGTTCGTCGAATTCGGCGTTGATCGACAGCGAGTGTCCGGTGAAGACCGGGACGCGGACGCAGGTTCCGCTCACCAGCAGGTCGGGCAGGCCGAGGATCTTGCGGCTCTCGTTGCGCAGCTTCTGATCTTCGTCGGTCTCGAAACTGCCGTCGTCGACGATCGCCCCGGCCAGCGGGATGACGTCGAAGGCGATAGGCGCGACGTATTTGTTCGGCGCGGGGAAGGACACCGCGCCACCGTCGTGCACCAGTTTCTCGGCGTCGTCGATCACGGCGCGCACCTGGGTGGCGAGTTCTTCGACACCGGCCAAACCGCTGCCGGAGACCGCCTGGTAGCTCGACACGATCAGTCGGCGCAGCCCGGCCGCGTCGTGCAGCGGCTTGAGCACCGGCATGGCCGCCATGGTGGTGCAGTTCGGGTTGGCGATGATGCCCTTGACCAGATTGCGGGTCTGCTCGGGGTTGACCTCGCTGACGACCAGCGGGACATCGGGGTCCTTGCGCCAGGCCGAGGAATTGTCGATCACCGTGACGCCCGCCGCCGCGAAACGCGGCGCCTGCACCCGGGACATGGTGGCGCCCGCCGAGAACAGCGCGATGTCGAGACCCGACGGATCGGCGGTCTCGGTGTCCTCGACTACGATCTCGCCGCCGCGCCACGGCAGCGTCTTACCGGCCGAGCGCGAGGACGCGAAGAAACGCACCTCGTCGGCCGGGAAATTCCGTTCCTCGAGGAGTTTGCGCATCACGGCGCCGACCTGACCGGTCGCGCCGACGACGCCTACCCGAATGCCCATGACTGAAGTCCTTCCGACGCGATCGGTCGATGTGCGCGGCGCGGTGTCGCGCTGCTCAGCGGCCGGTTCCGGCGTGCACGACGGCGACCTCATCGCCGCCGAGATCGAACGCCTTGTGCAGCACCTTCACCGCTTCGTCCAGCTCGGTGTCCTTGACCAGCACCGAGATCCGGATCTCGGAGGTGGAGATGAGGTCGATATTGACCCCGGCCTCGGCCAGCGCCTCGCAGAAGGTGGCCGTGACGCCGGGATGACTCTTCATGCCCGCGCCGACCAACGACACTTTGCCGATGTGGTCGTCGTAGAGCACCTGGGAGAAACCGATCTCCTCCTGGCGCGCGGTGAGCATCTCGACGGCGCGCGCGCCGTCGGTCTTGGGCAGGGTGAAGGTGATGTCGGTCTTGCCGGTCTCCACCTTCGAGATGTTCTGTAGGACCATATCGATATTGACTTCGACGTCGGCGACGGCACGGAACACCTTGGCGGCGTAGCCCGGTTCGTCCGGCAGTCCGACCACGGTCACCTTGGCCTCGCTGCGGTCGTGCGCGACACCGGTGAGGATTGCTTGTTCCAAGGGGATGTCCTCCATCGATCCGTAAACGTAGGTGCCCGGCTTGTCGGTGTAGGACGAGCGCACATGGACGGGCACGTTGTAGCGGCGGGCGTACTCGACGCACCGCAGCATCAGGACCTTCGCGCCGCAGGCGGCCAGTTCCAGCATCTCCTCGTAGGAGACCTGGTCGAGCCGCTGCGCGTCCGGCACGATCCTCGGGTCCGCGGTGTAGACGCCGTCCACGTCGGTGTAGATCTCGCACACATCGGCTTCCAGCGCGGCGGCCAGCGCCACCGCGGTGGTGTCGGAACCACCTCGCCCGAGTGTGGTGACGTCCTTGCTGTCCTGGCTGACACCCTGGAAACCGGCGACGAGGACGACCAGGCCCTCGTCGAGGGCCGAGCGCAACCTGCTCGGGGTGACGTCGATGATCTTCGCGTTACCGTGCGCGCCGGTGGTGATGACACCCGCCTGCGAACCGGTGAACGAGCGGGCCTCCGCGCCGAGCGAGTGGATGGCCATGGCCACCAGCGCGTTGGAGATGCGCTCACCGGAGGTGAGCAACATGTCCATCTCGCGGGCGGGCGGCGACGGGGCGACCTGCTGCGCGAGATCCAGGAGTTCGTCGGTGGTGTCACCCATCGCGGAGCAGACGACCACCACATCGTGGCCCTGCTTCTTCGTTTCGACGATCCGTTCAGCGACGCGCCGGATACGCTCGGCGGTAGCCACCGAGGATCCTCCGTACTTCTGAACAACGAGAGCCACGACAGGGTCCTCCACGATCGACGATCAGCTGCTGACAGCTGTTCAGACTACCGGCAGAAGCCTCGCGAATCTGTGCCTACCTCTCGGGCCGCCCCCGTCGCGCCCGTCGCGACCGGGTCCTTTCCGACCCTCGATTTCGCAAAGACTCACTGGTGCTTCATGTTCTGAAAGTCCGCGGCGTGACACCGACGCGGACCGGAGTCGAGGAGAATGCTGTTATGAAGAGCACGGTGCTGAATGTGCGGACCGGAGTTTCGGAAGTCGTCTTCGACCTCACGCCGCAGTGCGCGGCGTTCGTCGACGGGGCGGGTGACGGACTGCTGAACATCTTCGTCCCGCACGCGACGGCGGGTATCGCGATCATCGAACTCGGCGCGGGCAGTGACGACGATCTGCTGGCCGCCCTCGGCGATCTGCTGCCCGCCGACGATCGCTGGCGGCACGCGCACGGTGCGCGCGGCCACGGCCGCTCGCACGTGATGCCCGCGCTGATCCCGCCCTACGCCACCGTGCCCGTGCTCACGGGCTGGCTGGCGCTGGCACCTGGCAGTCGATCGCGCTGGTCGACCTCAATGTCGACAACCCCGACCGCCAGGTGCGCCTGTCCTTCCTCACCGACGCGGGCTGACTCAGGATCTGGTGAACCAGGTCACCTGGGCGCCGTTGCCGAATTCCTCGCGCCGCGTCGGCGTGAACAGCGTGGGGTCGAAGGTCCCGGAGAAGGCCGATATCCCGCTGCCCGCCACCACGGGATAGCTCTTGATGATCAGCTCGTCGATTTCGGTGAGCAGTTGCCCGGCGAGCACACCGCCGCCGCAGAGCCAGATATCGAGGCCCTCCTCTTTCTTCAGTCCGCGCACGAGTCCGAGCGGGTCGGATTCGACCAGTTCGACGTTCGGATCATCGATCCGCCCGAGCGTGCCGGACACGACGTACTGCTTCATATGGCTGTACGGACCGGTCACTCCCGCCGACAGCGCGGGCTCGTAGGTGCCGCGGCCCATGAGGACCGTGTCGCAGCGCTTGTTCGGCTGGTCGACTGCCATGCCGACGTGGCCGCGCAGATGGGTGGGGACGAATTCGGGATATTCCGTGTTGGTCCACGCGCCTATCTCGGCGTCCAGGGGATAGAAATCGTATTCGCCGCCCGGACCGGCGATGTAGCCGTCGAGCGAGACACCCACGTAGTAGACGAGTTTTCGCATTCGGATACCATCCAACCTGTTGTACTCTATCTGAAGTGGCTTGAAGGTAGTACTACAGAAGGAGTGGTGTCAAGTGCGGACCAACCCGGGACGACGGCGGGCACTGATCGATGCGGCGATCGAGGTGCTGGCCGCCCAGGGCGCGCGCGGGCTCACCTTCCGCGCGGTGGACAAGGAGGCGGGCGTCCCCGCCGGGACCGCGTCCAACTACTTCGCCAACCGCGACGACCTGCTCACCCAGGCGGGCGCGCGGTTCTACGAGCGATTGCAGCCGAGTCCGGAAATCATGGCGAAGGTGACCGAAGGGCCGAGGACCCGGGCGAACATCACCGAACTCATGACCGAGGTGGTCGGACGGATCGAAGCGTTCAGCACCGGCTACCTCGCACTGCTGGAACTGCGCCTGGAGGCCACCAGGCGACCGGCGCTGCGCGAGGTGCTGACCGAACGGGTCCGCGCCGATCTGGAATTCAATGTGCGCAACCATCTCGACGCCGGGATGCCCGGTGACGAGCAGTCGGTGCGCCTGCTCTACCTGGCGCTGAACTGGCTGATCCTGGACCGTCTCACCCTGCCCGGACTGTTCACCGAGGAACAGAGCGCGAGCCTGATCGAGGACGCGGTGCACCGACTCGTCGGCCCCGATTCGAAAGACGAGCCACATCACAGCAGGTCGAACGGGTTGTGACCCGTGTCACTCACGGTCGATAATGGGGTGATGATGGCGAATGTCGGAGACCGGCTCCACGTGCACGGGCACGTGGTCGGACAACGTGACCACCAGGGCGAGATCATCGAGGTGCGCGGCAGGGGCGGATCACCGCCGTATGTGGTGCGGTTCGACGACGGACACGAGTCGCTGATGTACCCAGGCCCCGACGCGATCGTCGAACCGGCTACCGCCGACTGACGGCGTGTGCCCCGGGTGGTGACGCCGCTCTCCGCCCCCGGCGCACTTCCGGCGACATCACTACCCTCCGGTAGAGCCATATCCGAACCGAATAGCCAGGTTGACGGATGTGAAGACGGCTGTGCAGAATCGGCCGAGTTGATCCGCCGGGGGGTGGAGGTATGGCATGCGCACGAAAATCGACATTCACTTTGTCGTCGACATCACCCCGGCACAGGTTCTAGAGGCCCTGGCGGCCACCGAGATGTTCCCCGAGTGGTCCACCTACCACGACGCGCGCGTGGCGACCCGCGACGAGCGGGGCAGACCGCACCGGGTCTACGTCACCGCCGACGTGATGGGAAGTTCCGATCTCCAGGTCCTCGAATACGAGTGGACCGAATCGCGCTGCGCCTGGCAGGTGGTCGACAGTTCGCGCGGTATCGGCGGCGACGGCTGGTTCCAGGTCGCGCCCGGCCCTGCCGGAACCAAGGTCTGGTACCACGTCACCGTGCATTCGCGGATTCCGCTACCGGGACTGCTGATGAAGCGCACGGTCCAGCGCTGGCACGAGACCGTGGTCCAGAATTTCATCGAATTCGCCGAGGCGTACCCCGAGCCCAGGGACTACCGGATGATGTGACCGGAATCGTCCCGACGATTTCGCCGAGGGAAAACCTCGGTCGCCGACCCGGCCCCCGGATGCGACGATATGCGCCATGATCGGTAGCAAGAGGATTCGGTTCCAATCGCAAGCCGAGGACGGCTCGGTCACCCAGCTCGAGCTCTTCTTCGATCTCGTCATCGTCTTCGCGTTCACGATGGTCACCGATCTCGCCGCCGAGGAGACCACAGCCAAGAACATGCTGCGCGCCGTACTGGTGCTCGCGGTCATGTGGTGGGTGTGGATCGCGTATTCGTGGCTGGGCAATGTGGTCAAGGCGGACGAGGGTCTCACCCGGGTCGCGATGTTCGCGGCGATGGGCGGCGGCCTGATCGCGGCCATCACGATCCCCGAGGCCTTCCACGATCTGCCCGGCGGCTGGTTCGGTCCGCTGGTGTTCGCGATCGCCTATCTGGTGACCCGCATGATCCACGTCGGAGTCTTCTACTTCGCCAGCGCCGAGGACACCCAGCTGCGCGGTCAGGTCACCCGATGGGCGCTCGGCTCCATCACCATCGGCACCACCCTGCTCGTGATCGCCGCGATGACCGAAGGGCACGTGCAGATCGCGCTGTGGATCGCCGCGATCGCGGGCGACATGCTGTGGACGATTCTGGCCGGCGAGGACTGGCGGGTGAATTCCGCCGGTCATTTCGCCGAGCGCTACGGACTCATCATCATCGTCGCGTTGGGCGAATCCATCGTGTCCATCGGTATCGGTGTCGCCGGGCTGCCGATCTCCTGGCCGATCACCGTCGGATCGTTGCTCGGCCTCGCGGTCGCCGGACTGCTGTGGTGGGCCTATTTCGACGTCGCCGCGCTCGCGGTGGAACACGAACTGAAGCAGGCGACAGGTCAGCGCCAGATCAAGATCGCCCGCAACTGCTACACCTATTGGCATTTCCCGATGATCGTCGGCATCATCGGCCTCTCGCTCGGCCTCAAGAAGGTGCTGTACTACGTCGGCGACGCCTCGCACCACACCCTGAAGGACGCGCTGTACGGGATCCCGCTGTTCGCGCTCTACGGCGGTGTCGTGCTGTACCTGATCGCGCTGGTGGGCTTCAAACACTATGCGACAGGCCAGATCACGATGCCGCGCGTCGTCGCCGCCGTCGCCTTGCTCGCGCTGATACCGCTCGCGTGCGCGCTACCGGCGCTGGCCTCGCTCACCCTGCTTTGCGCCGTACTCGTGGTGCTGATCGTCTGGGAGACAAAGCGTTACGCGCGCCCGCGCGAGGAGATCAGGCACGGCGCGCACTGACCGGAATCACGGGTTGCTCGACTGCTGCATGAGCAGGTGCCGGACCCTGCGCTCGTGCGGGGTGTGGCCGTAGTAGGACGGCTCGACTCGCACGCCGTCGCGCACCGCCGTCCTGATCTGGTCGACGTTCTCGCGGATCATGTCCGAGACCAGTTCGTCGGTCCTCGGATCGGCCAGTACCTGGAAGACGATGCGGAAGGTGGTGTCGGCGACCAGTCGAATGATGTCGTCGTGGAAGGGGATGTAGCGGACCTTGCCCGCGGCCGGATCCTTCTTGATGAGTTCGACGATCATCTCGTCCATCTCCGACCGGTTCTCCTCCAACGCGGCGGCGATATTGCGGGTGTAGTGACCGGTGCGCAGCACATGCGCCACCTCATCGAGTACGGCCATCGTCATCGGCCGTTTGATCACGTCGACGATGGTTTTCACGAAATGGTTGACCACCGCCGCGGTCACCCGGTCACCGAGCGCGCGATCGGCCACCCGCCCGAGCCGCACCGCGATGACCACGATGCGCAGCAGCCGGAAACCGCGGAAGAACGGGCTGGTCACCGGGATCATGCCGAGCACTTCGTACCAGTAGACGAAGGGGAAGGTCCACGGCCAGCCCGCGCGACGCCAACGCCACAGGAATTCCGCGGCGAAGATCCCGCAGATGACCCAGTCGGTCACCACGATCGTGTGGTGGACGGTGTCGGACACCGTGAAGAAGCTGACCCAGACGACCAGCACGAGCGAGACGACAGCCAATGCCAGCATGACCAGATCGGTCCACAACCCGGGCCGCTTGTCCGGGGGCCGGGCCGGATCCGACGCCGCGTCGACATTCGACGGGGTGGTAGAAGCTGCCACTGGAGGATCCCTTCAACGCCGAACGGTCAGCCGAGAGTAGCCCGCTGCGGCGGCGCGTACCGGCGTACACGCACCATATCCACCGTCCACGCGGCGGATCCGGTCAGCGGCCCGCGGGGCGCGACGGACTCAGCGACCTTCCCGTATGACGGCCTCGATATTGCGTTCGGCGAGCGCGGTGATGGTGAGCGACGGATTGACCGTGCCGGTGCTGCCGGGGATCGCCGCGCCGTCCATGACGTAGAGACCGGGATGACCGTGCACCCGCCCGTATCCGTCGGTGGCCTTGCCGAGTACCGCCCCGCCCAGCGGATGGGCGGTGAACATCGCGTTGGCGTCGTAGCCGAGCGCGCTGTATTCGACGAGGGCGTCCGCGGCCTCGGCGACCCGGCGATCGACCGCGCGGGCCACCGCCGTGGTCTCCTCGCGACTGCGCACCGACCAGGACAGCCCGACCGAATCCGACGCCCGGTCGTATCCGAGTCGGGTGCGGGTGGAATCGAGCACCATGCCGAGTGAGGCGAGCGCGCCGGTCTCGAAGGGGATGCCGGGGATGTACCAGTTCTCCAGGGTCACCGGCGCGGTGCGCTCGTCGAAGATGCGGCTCGCGCTCGGCACGCCCTGACCGAATCCGCCGACGGCGCTCGCGCCTCGGGCCAGCACGACGTCACCGTTGGTACCCCAGCCCGCGCCGATGTGCTCGTTGAGATTCGGCAGCGTGCCGGTGGCCTGGGCGCGTACCAGCAGTTCGGAGGTGCCGATCGAACCCGCGCCGAGGAAGAGACGATCGCAGGTCAGCGTGCGGGTGCCGAGCCGGTCGCCGGTGGGCGACAGTTTGGTCACCGTCACCGTGAAATGTCCGCCGGACTCCTGGGCGATGCTGTCGACGCGGTGGCCGGGGAAGATCGCCGCCTTCCCGGTCTCCCTGGCGTATCGCAGGTAGTTCTGGTTCAGGTCGAATTTCGCGCCGTTGGAATTGCCGAGATTGCTACGGGCCACCGTGGCCGACGCGCGGGAGGCCCCGGCGAGTTCGGCGCGAAGCACATCCCAGGTGAAGATCGAATCGTTGGGCAACGGTTGATATCCCGCCTTGCGCACCTGCGCGTCCCACGCCCTG
Source organism: Nocardia sp. NBC_01377 (assembly GCF_045040005.1). Classification (NCBI taxonomy): domain Bacteria; kingdom Bacillati; phylum Actinomycetota; class Actinomycetes; order Mycobacteriales; family Nocardiaceae; genus Nocardia; species Nocardia sp. NBC_01377. The sequence continues at coordinate 7,792,451 of NZ_CP109566.1, read as the reverse complement.
GAGTGCGTGAAGGGTTGGGCGGCATAGAGATCGGCGGGAATCGGGTCGAGTCGCAACATCTGCCTGACCCGGGGGTAGTAGATGCTGTCGAGTTCTCCGTAGTCGACGACGCCGCCGAAGACGTGATCGAAGAACCGGCGTTCCGGGGCGACCATCGCGCCGGTGAAGATCACCGAACCGCCGCCGACCGCCGCGGCCCGCCACACATCGATGCCCGGGTAGGAGGTGCAGTCGAGCACACCGCCGAAACCGGCGAACCGCATCGGCACTTTGGTGACGCCGGTGAAACTGGTGCGATGCCAGAAACCGCGGCCGTCGGGTAGGTCGTCACCGGTGAAGATCTCGCGCCACGGATCGTTGGGCCACTGCGAGCCGCGTTCGAGCACGGTCGTGGCGACACCGGACTGCGCCAGCCGCAGCGCGGTGACCGAGGCCCCGAATCCGGAGCCGATCACGATCGCCGGGGAATGCTCCGGCGGATCGGGCAGCGTCGCGAAGATCTCGGGAACCCACTCGCGGAACAGGTTGAACCAGAGCGGATCCGCCGCCGCCGGGCGAGCACCGAGCACGGAACCGCCCGCGACTCCGAACAGCGCCGCCGCACCGGCCGCCCGAAAGAAGGCGCGTCTATCCACCGGCCACCTCCCTCATCACGCATGGCCGAGGCGCAGATTACCGGTATTTCGGCGTACAAACCACACCGATTCCGGCCGAGGAACGCCGCGGTGGCGGTGACCATGCGGTCAGCGGGCGAACGGCGCCGAATCGGCGGAACAGGTGGCGCCGGGAGCCGGGAGTTGCAGGTCGATCAGATAGCGCTCGCGGAGGTGGCGGGTGCATTCGTCGGCCGGTTCGTGGCCGTAGCCGTCGGAGATGACGACCAGGCGCGCGTTCACCATCGCCTGCTGCGCGCGCTGCGCGAACAGCAGCGGCGTCGCGGGGTCGAAACGGTTGTTGATCAGCAGCGCCGGTTTGTCCGAACTCAGCGTCCACGGGCCCGCGTAGCGCTGCGGGTATCCGGTCGCGGGAGCGGGCCACGCCGCGCAGGGCTGACGCAGATACAGCCAGAAACCGCTGAAGGTCGGCGCGGTCGCGGCGAATCGGCTCGCCAGCTGCGGCCAGATCTCGGGTCGGCGGGGCAGGGTGTTGTCCGCGCAGGAGATGGCGGTGAAGGAGTCGAGATAGTCGAAATCGATGGCGCCAGCGGCCAGTATCGCGCGCACCGCGCCCGCGTCACCCGAGGCACCGTGCTCGAGTTCGGTGAGCAGTTCGCCCAACGCGGGCCAGCCCTTCTCCGGGTCGTCCAGCAACAACGCCTGGGCCTGGACGGCGTCGCTGTAGGTCACCCGCACCGCGGTGTCACCGGACCCGACCGAGACGGGTCCCTTCTCCAGCGCGTCGAGCAGCGCGTCGTAGCGCGGACGCAGATCCGCGCTCGACCAGCCCGACGCCGACCGCTCGGCGAAACCGGTCGCGGCCGATATCGGCGATTCGGCGAACGCGCACGCGCTCCGGTTCGCGGCGCACAATCGCAGGAATTCGTTCAGCACGTTCTCGGCGCCGGTCGCGGTGTCGAGGATCGCCGCGGTGGTGTCGCGCGTGTAGGTGTCCGGATCGATCATCGAACTCAGCTGCAACGCGCGCACGCGGTCGCCGAAGAGCGCGCCGTACACCTGGCCGAGATAACTCGCGTACGAGCTGCCCTGATAGGTCAACTGGGACTCGCCGACCGCGCGGCGCAGCAGATCCAGATCCCGCGCGGCGTCGACGGTGGTCAGATGCGGCAGCAGCGCGGCGCTGTGCGCGGCGCAACCCGCCGCGAGATCCCTGGCCGCCCGCTCGGTCGCGGCCTGCTGTTCGACGGTGACCGGCGGGATGGTCGCACCGGTCCAGAATCCGCGCTGGTCGTCGTCGTTGGTGAAACAGCGGACCGGTGCACTGCGACCGACGCCGCGCTGGTCGAAGGTGATGACGTCGAAACGACGGCTCACCTCGCCGGCGAACATCGTGCCCTTCGCCGCCCAGTCGAGGCCGGATCCGCCGGGACCGCCCGCCGCCGCGAACAGGGTGCCGACCTCACGGTCCGGGTCGGTGGCCCGCTGCCGGACGACGGCGAGGTCGATGGTCGCGCCGTCGGGCCTGGCGTAGTCGAGCGGCACCGTCGCGGTCGCGCAGTCGTAGCGGGTCAGATCCGGGTCCGCGCACGCGGCCCAGCCCAGGCGCGGGGTCGCGGCGGCGTCGGCCTGTGCGACAAGTTCGGCGACCGCGGACTCGTGCCCGGCGACCGGGCCGCATCCGCTCACCGCGGGCAGGACGGCGATCAGGGCCGCGACGAGCAACGTGGTCGAGCGACGCGCGGTCCGGCTACGCACGGTCGCCCCGGCGACGCGGGTCACCACGGTCGGACGCCTCGGCGCCGCAGGTCGCCATCCTCGGTGACGAATTCAACCCCGAATCCTCCTTCGCCCGGTGTCGTCGGTCGGCCGGACAGCGCCGTGCGGCGACTCACGAGGCGAGCAGCCGGATCACCGCGATCGTGCCGACGACGACGATCACCGCGCGCAGCACGGTCGGCGACATGCGCCTGCCCACCGTAGCGCCGAGTTGCCCGCCGATGATCGAACCGACCGCGATCAGCGCGACGGCGGTCCAGTCGACGTCGGCGACCACGATGAAGATCACCGCCGACACCGCGTTGACGATCAGCGCGAGCACATTCTTCACACCGTTGAGCCGCTGCATGTCCTCGTGCACGAAGACGCCGAGCAACCCGATCAGCAGCACGCCCTGGGCCGCTCCGAAATAGCCGCCGTAGATACCGGTCGCGTAGACCGCGGCGAGCAGGATCGGCCCGCCGTGTTCCGGCGCTGGCCCGGCATCGCCCTCGCGCCGCTGTTTCACCCAGCGCGCCAGCCTCGGCTGCACCATCACCAGGATCAGCGCCGCGATGATCAGCACCGGCACTATGGCCTTGAACGCGTCCGCGGGAAGGGTCAGCAGCAGCACCGCGCCGGTGATGCCGCCGAGCAGGGACGCGGTGCCGAGTGTGAGCAGTCTGGCCCGCTGACCCACCAGCTCACGGCGGTATCCGATGACACCGCTGATCGAGCCGGGAACGAGTCCGATCGTGTTCGACACATTCGCGGTGACCGGCGGCAGCCCGAAGGCGAGCAGTACCGGGAACGTGATCAGCGTTCCCGATCCGACGATGGTGTTGATGCCGCCCGCCGCGATACCGGCGGCGAGGACGGCCAGCATTTCCAGCCAGGTCATGGTGAACAGTTCCTTCGACGTCCCGCCGGATGAGTACCGTACGAGCGTTCAGTTCGGACGTCGAAACGCTAACCTCCCACGACGGACGATCCGACGACGGGGACCTGCGTTGGCTCGTTGATTGCGGCGCGGTAAACTGGCCGACATCATGCTGCGGGCGCTTCTTCTCGAACGCCGCGACGGGGTCTGATCAGACCGGCTCTCCGTCGCGGGGTTTTGCCGCGCCGGTCGACCCACACGGGATCCACCACACCCTGGAGAAATCGCATGTCCCCCGCTGACGCCTTCATTTCCGGCACGCGCACCATTTCGGCCCCGTCGAAAGCCGCGCCCGTCGACCAGCCCGCCTGGAACACGCAGAAGAACTCGTCCATGCCGACGTTCCGGTACCGGCCGTTCTCCGAGGAAGTCGAGCCGATCGCCGTCGCCGACCGCACCTGGCCGGACACGATCATCGACCGCGCTCCCGGCTGGTGCGCCGTCGACCTGCGCGACGGCAACCAGGCCCTGATCGATCCGATGAGCCCGGCCCGCAAGCGCCGCATGTTCGACCTGCTGGTCCGGATGGGTTACAAGGAGATCGAGGTCGGCTTCCCGTCTGCCAGCCAGACCGATTTCGATTTCGTACGCGAGATCATCGAAGACGGCGCCATCCCCGACGACGTGACGATCCAGGTGCTGACCCAGTGTCGCGCCGAACTGATCGAACGCACCTTCGAGGCGTGCGCGGGCGCGACCAACGTGATCGTGCACTTCTACAACTCCACCTCGATCCTGCAACGCAAGGTCGTCTTCCGCGCTGACCGCGACACGGTGAAGAAGATCGCCACCGACGCCGCCACGCTGTGCCTGGAAGTGGAGAAGCGTTACCCGGACACCAACTGGCGCTACGAGTACAGCCCGGAGTCCTACACCGGCACCGAGCTGGAATACGCCAAGGACGTCTGCGACGCGGTCACCGCGATCATCGCGCCGACGCCCGAGAAGCCGATGATCATCAATCTGCCCGCGACCGTCGAGATGGCGACGCCGAACGTCTACGCCGATTCGATCGAATGGATGAGCCGCAACCTGGCCCGCCGCGAGTCGATCGTGCTGTCGCTGCATCCGCACAACGACCGTGGCACCGCCGTCGCCGCCGCCGAACTGGGCTACCAGGCAGGCGCCGACCGCATCGAGGGCTGCCTGTTCGGCAACGGTGAGCGCACCGGCAACGTCTGCCTGGTCACCCTGGGCATGAACCTGTTCTCGCGCGGTGTCGACCCGCAGATCAACTTCTCCGACATCGACGAGATCCGCCGCACCGTCGAATACTGCAACCAGTTGCCCGTGCACGAACGCCACCCCTACGGCGGCGATTTGGTCTACACGGCGTTCTCCGGTTCGCACCAGGACGCGATCAACAAGGGCCTGGACGCGATGAAGGCGACCGCCGACGCCGCGAACGCCGATGTCGACGACATCGTGTGGGAGGTCCCCTACCTGCCGATCGATCCCAAGGATGTCGGGCGCACCTACGAGGCCGTCATCCGGGTCAACTCGCAGTCCGGCAAGGGCGGGGTGGCCTACATCATGAAAACCGATCACGGCCTGGTGCTGCCGCGCAGGTTGCAGATCGAATTCTCCCAGGCGATCCAGAAGATCACCGACGGCGAGGGCGGCGAAGTCACGCCCAAGGAGATGTGGGACGTCTTCTCCGAGGAGTACCTGACCCCGATCCTGCCACTGGAGCGGATCCGCCAGAAGGTCACCGCCTCCGAGACCGACGGCGGCGTCGACTCCATCACCGCCGTGGTGAAGGTCGACGGGGTCGAGCAGGAGATCACCGGTTCCGGCAACGGACCGCTGGCCGCGTTCATCGACGCCGTCGCCACCGTCGGCTTCGACGTGCGGGTGCTGGACTACTCCGAGCACGCCATGTCCGCCGGTGACGACGCGCAGGCCGCGGCCTACGTCGAATGCGCCATCGGGGACAAGGTCGTGTGGGGCGTCGGCATCGCCACCTCCATCACCACCGCGTCGCTGCGCGCCGTCGTCTGCGCGGTCAACCGGGCCCGCTGAGCACCGCGGCCGAGTAGGCTCAAGGGCCGGACTTCACGCCTGCGGGCGAGGTGATGTCCGGCCCTCTGACCTGCTGGGGGAGAACGACAATCAGCCGATTACCACGACCGGGTGAACAGTCGTGGCAACCTGCGCGTCCGCCGGAAGACCGCGACGCGGGGCCGTGAACCCCGTGCTAGCGTTGGATTCGCATTCAAGCGCCGAGCTCTCTGCTCGCTTCCGAGCAGATGGGGGAACTGTGACAAACAACGACCACAACCCGACTTCGCCGCCCTGGCTGCAGAGTCATTCGGTGGATACGGCCGAGGTCACCGGCGATTCCGCGAGCGGGACCGCGGCGCACGACGATTCGTCCGAGACACCCGCCGCCGAATCCACCGCCGAACGCGGGCAGGAACGACCGGAGGCCCCGAACCGGGAAGCCGAATCCGCGCCGCAGCCCGAGGAACAGTACCCGGGCTATGCGAGCGGCCCCGCGGACCAGAACGCGTACGCGCCGCAGGGCGGTCCCCAGAGTTACGGCGCGGGCGAAGGTTTCGCGCCACCGGCGGAGCAGGCTTACCCACAGCCGCCGTACCAGGGCGGACCGTATCCGTCGGTGCCCTACCAGGGCGGCCCCGGCCAGGAACAGCACAGCGGCAATCACCCGATCCACCAGCAGGGTCCGCAGTACGGCGAATACCGTCAGGAGCCGGGCCCCGATCCGCGCGGGCCGCAGCAGTATCCCGAAGCCGGTCCGGGACAGGAACAGCAGAGCGGGCCCATCTACAGCTGGGCTCCGCCGCCTCCTCCGGCCCAGCAGCCGCCCCCGCCCCCGATGTACCAGTCGCCCGGCGGTCCCGGTGGACCTCCCGGTGCGAACCCGCCCGGCCCCAACGTACCCGGCGGTTTCAACGCGCCCCCGAACGCGCCGGGGCCGATCGGCCAGACCGGGCCCGGCCAGGTGTGGCAGGGCGGACCGCCCGGATACGCGCCGCAGCAGGGGACGTTCCAGCCGCAACATATGCAGCAACCCGGTCAGCCCGGTCATTCGGTCAATGACCTGAATCTGCTCAAGCGAGCCAGGCGCGCCCCGCGCAGCGGCTGGCGGCGGGCGTTGCACAAGGCGTCCGGCGGTGCGATCAATCCGGGTGAATCCTCGGCCGATATCGTGCACCGCGACCTGGTCGACCGGGTGAATCAGCCTGTGCGCGGCGACTATCGGATCGCGATCCTCTCGCTCAAGGGCGGCGTCGGCAAGACGACGACCACGGTGGGCCTCGGCTCCACCTTCGCGTCGCTGCGCGGCGACCGGGTCATCGCGATCGACGCCAATCCCGATCTGGGCACCCTCGCGCACCGGGTGCCGCGGCAGACCCGTTCGACGGTCCGCAATCTGCTGGAGGACCAGCAGATCTCGCGGTACTCCGATGTCCGCGCGCACACCTCGCAGGCACCGAGCCGACTGGAAGTGCTTGCCTCGGAACAGGATCCGGCCGTCTCGGAGGCGTTCAGCGAAGCCGACTACCGCAAGGCCATCGGCATACTGCAATCCTTCTACAACATCATCCTCACCGACTGCGGTACCGGACTGATGCATTCGGCCATGTCCGGCGTGCTGGACATGGCCAGTTCGCTGGTCCTGGTCACCTCCCCCGCCATCGACGGCGCGCGCAGCGCGTCGGCGACCCTGGACTGGCTCGAACACCACGGCTACAACAAGCTCGTCGAGCGAACCGTGGTGGTGGTAAACGCTTCTCGGCGTGGCGCCTCCACCATCGACCTCGAACAGCTGCGCAGGTTGTTCCTCGATCGCACCAGGGCGGTGCAGGTCGTCCCGTTCGACGATCATCTGGCCGAGGGCGCGGAGATCGACCTGGAACTGGTCAGCAAGCCGACCCGGCGCGCCCTGCTCGAACTCGCGGCGATGGTCGCCGACGATTTCGGCTACATCGGCGCGCAGCAGTACCGGCAGCAGGGCCCGCCCGGCGTGTACTGAGCGCGGTTCTCGCGAATGGCCCGGCGTCTCGAATGCCGGGCCATTCGCTATTTCTCGGTTACCAGCGCCGCCGCCGTGCGGAAAGCTCCGAGTACCGAGGCGATCGCGGGCCGCTTCCCCGCGTGCGGACGCGTCGCCAGTTCGTAGGCGCGCGCCGCGCGGACACCGGAGAGCCGCAGCACGGCGAGGCCCGGGTGCGCGACGGCGAAACGCGGCATCAACGCGACGCCGTAACCGGCCGCGACCACCGTTTCGATCACACGGAAGTCGTTGAGACGCTGGACCACTCGCGGTTCCACCCCGGTCACCGTCGCGATCGAGCGCAGGACGTCGTCCACCGGGAACCCGCCGCGGACGCTGATCCACGACTCCTGCGCCAATTCCGCCGGGGTCACCGAGGATTTCCCGGCCAGCCGATGGCTCGGGGCGACCACCACGTCGATCGGTTCGCGCATCAGCACCCGGGCGGCCACGCGCGCGCCCGAGACCGAGGGCGCGCGCTCGTCGCGGTGGGTGAGCACGATGTCGTAATCGGCCAGCAACCGGGAGACTCCCGCGGGCGGCACATCCTCGTCGCTGGCGAGGACGTCGACGCCGCTGTCCGCCATCGCGGTGAGCACATGCGGCAGCAGCAGCGCCCCACCGGACGGGAACACCGCGACCCGCACCCGCCCGCGCGGTGACCCGCGATAGTGCGCCATCTCCGCCACCGCCCGGTCCATGGCGGCCAGCACCTCGTCGGCGCGGACCACGAGGGCGTGTCCGGCGTCGGTGAGCCGGACCCGCCTGCCGTCGGGTTCGAGCAGGGCGACGCCCGCCTCCCGCGCCAACACCTTGAGCTGCTGCGACACCGCCGACGGGGTCATCGACAGCGCCGAGGCGACCGCGCCGACGGTGCCGCGATCGGCGAATTCGCGCAGGACACGCAACCGCTCCACCGACATCACCCTCGTGCCACCGCCCTCTCGCCATCGTCATAAAAGTGAAGCATTACTACATGGATACTCCATATTAATTCGATTGTTCTGATCTATTTCCGGTCCGACGATGGAAGGCGTGACCACCCGCGACCGATTACTCGGACTGACCGTCGTCCTGCTCTGGGGCCTGAACTTCCTCGCCATCCGCATCGGCCTCGATCACTTCCCGCCCTTCTTCTTCGCCGCGCTGCGATTCGCCGTCATCGCGATCCCCGTGCTGCTGTTCGTCCCGCGTCCCCGGGTGAATTGGCGCTGGATCCTGCTGTACGGCACCGGTTTCGGCATCCTGCAATTCGCGTTCCTGTTCACCGCGATGCGCACCGGCATGCCGACCGGCCTCGCCTCGCTGGTACTGCAATCCTCTGCCCCGTTCACGGTGCTGCTCGGCACGGTCTTCCTACGCGAACGGATCCGCCCGGCGCAGCTCGCGGGAATCGGCGTCGCGCTGGCCGGAATGGCCGTCATCGGCTGGGACCGCCTCGAACACGCGACCCTGCTGCCGGTGCTGCTCACCCTCGCGGGCGGCCTCGGCTGGGCGTTCGGCAATATCGGAGCGCGCATGGCGGGCAGCACCTCCCCCGGCTTCGACCCGCTGCACCTGACGCTCTGGATCGCGGTGGTGCCCCCGGTGCCGCTGCTGTTGCTGTCCGCCGCCGCGGAAGGCCCCACCACCGGACCGCGCGCTCTCGCCGCCTCGTTCTCCGGCACCGGCTGGCCCGCCCTGGCGGCGCTGGCCTACATCGCCGTCCTCGCGACCATCGTCGGCTCGGGCCTGTGGACCTACCTGATGGGCCGCTACCCCGCAGGCACGGTCGCCCCGTTCTCCCTGCTCGTCCCCGTCGTCGGCATCGCCGCCGCGTGGGCGTTCCTCGACGAGACACCCACCGCCACCTCGCTGGTCGGCGGGGTCGTCGTGATCGGGGGTGCGTTCGTCGCCACTTCCGCGCGGTCGTCGGGGGCGAAGGAGGCTGTCGTTCCGGTTCCCGCCGTCGTCGTCCCGGCGACCGTGACGGTCCCGGCCACCGCCGTCGCCCCAGCCGCCGCTGTCTGAACTGGAACACACCTGGCCATCACGCCGAAGTCCGCTGGTACCAGGGTCCGTACGGCTCGGCGATCAGCTTGCAACACACCTCGCCGAGGTCCGGTGCCCCATCCCTCGAAGGGCTTCGCACCGAGCGAATGGCGCGAAGTCGCCATGGGGCGCGACGCTCGGCGGTACTCTCTGGACGCCCGTACTCGCGCGGCCCGTCGATGCTTCATACCGACGGTGACCCGCGGGCGGCGTCCGGGGTTGGGTCGGTCGACTCGGAGTCACCACTTTATGGTGGGTGCGGCGGTGCAGGTAGGTCCCCGAAGGCTTAGGCAGCAGAGAAGCGCATGGCAGACAAACGATGGGCCGTCTCGCGGAGATCGATGATTCGCGGCACGGTGGCAGTGGGCGTTGCTGGAGTCGCGACAGCAGGCGGTTTTTCGGCAGGCGCGATGAGACCGGCGTCGGCGGGCGCGCAGCCCGGTCGACGTGTCGCGGTACTCGGCGGTGGGGTGGCGGGGTTGACCGCCGCCCACGAACTGGCCGAACGCGGATTCCAGGTCACCGTGTACGAGCGACGTGCCATCGGCGGGAAAGCGCGGAGCATTCCCGTGCCGGGCACCGGCTCCGGCGGGCGGCCCGATCTGCCCGGAGAACACGGGTTCCGCTTCTTCCCCGGCTTCTACCAGCACATTCCAGACACCATGCGGCGTATTCCGTTCGCGGGCAACCCCGACGGCGTCTGGAACAATCTGCTCGCCGTGCCGGAAGCCCGTTTCGCCCGGCGCGACGGTGACGACTTCCGCACGCTGCCGCTCGGCCCACGCGCGCGCACCGAACCGACGCCGGAGGCATTCCTCGAGACCGTCGGCGCGGCGATCTCCACCTCGCTGAAACTGCCCGCGCCCGAAGGGCTGTGGTTCGCCAATCGCCTGCTCGTCTTCAACACCAGTTCCGATGCCAGGCGGCTCGGTCAGTGGGAGGGGACGGCGTGGCACGACTTCGTCGGCGCGCACCGCCGTTCCCACGAATTCCGCGCACTGCTCTCGCGGGCACTGACCAGCATCATGGTCGCCGCCAAGGAGGATGTCGCCAGTGTGCGCACCATCGGCACCATGGGCGAACAGTTCCTCGGCAACCCGTTCGAGGTCGGTAACGACGGCGCGCTCGACCGGGTGCTGAACGGCCCGACCAATGCCGCGTGGATCGACCCGTGGACGGAACGTCTGCGCGCACTCGGGGTCGAATTCGCGCTCGGCGCGGAAGTACGCGGACTGGAGGTGCGCGACCGCAGGATCGCGGGGGCGCGCATCGTCGACGCGGCCGGGGCTCGCACGGTGGAGGCCGATTATTTCGTCGTCGCGCTTCCCGCCGAGATCGCCCGCACCCTGTGGTCACCCGCCGTTCTCGAATTGCAGCCGGAATTGGCGTCGATGGACCGGCTTTTCGTCGATTGGATGACGGGCATCCAGTTCTACCTGCGGACGCCGTCGGATATCTCGCGGGGCCATACCGCCTATATCGACGCGCCGTGGTCACTCACCTCGATCAGCCAGAATCAGCACTGGTCACGCAAATTGCCCCAGTACGGCGACGGCACCGTGCAGGACTGCCTCTCGGTCGACATCTCCGACTGGAACACCCCCGGTGTGCTCTACGGCAAGACCGCCAAGGAGTGCAGTCCCGACGAGATCGCGCGCGAGGTCTGGGCGCAGATGCGTCAGCACCTCGACGACAACGGCGAATCCCTGCGCGACGCCGATCTGCATTCCTGGTTCCTCGATCCCGGCATCACCTGGAACGCCGCCCAGGGCCGCAACGCCAACGCCGATCCGCTGCTCATCAATACCGCCGGTTCCTGGGAGTACCGCCCCGAGTCGCACGGCACGATCGAGAATCTGTTCCTCGCCGGTGATTACGTGCGCACCAACGTGGATCTCGCCACCATGGAGGGCGCCAACGAATCCGCGCGCACCGCCGTGAACGCCCTGCTCGACGTCGCCGGATCGAACGCGGCGCGCTGCCGCATGTTCGAGATGTACCGCGCCGTCGAATTGGAACCGCTGCGCCAGATCGACGCCGACCGCTACGCCACCGGACAACCCAACCTGTTCGACCGGGCGGTGTGAGCGGCGTTCGTCCCGCTCCGAACCAGTCGACAACCGCACCGCAGCCGTCTGCGAGGTGGAGGAAGCCGATCGGTGCACCCCACGAAGGCCCCCGGCACCCGCCGCACCGATGGCTACCCGAGCATCCCATCCGCCCCGTCGTGGGCGTGATCTTCGTCATCCCCCCGCCGCAGCGAGCCCCTGCGCGTCAACCCGCGCCCACCTCGTCCGCGACGCCGACCTCGTCCCCCACCGGATGATCCAAGCCGATCACCCGATCTCCGCCACAGATCAATACGCCCCCACCACGGGCGCGAGCCTTACGAGCGCCCTCGTTCGCGGCCCGTCTCGCGTCCGAGCGGTCGAAGCGCATGCGACGAAGTCGCGAGTCTCGACCGCTCGGACGCGAGACGAAAAGGGGCCGCGAACCCGCGGCCCCGGCCGCCGATGTCACCGCGAACCCGCGGCCCCCGGGCCGCCAAGTGACAGTAAGCTCACGGCGTGGCAGAGATTTCGGTGCGTGGGCGTATCGCCCTGCGGGCCGCGGCGGCAGCGTCGTGGGCGTCGCAGCGAGCGGGTCGCGGCAAGGGGTCGATGATCGGCGGGCTGATCGCGCTGAAAATCGATCCGTCGATCATGGATCAGCTGGGCCGTGGCAGGCGCACGGTGCTGGTGACCGGCACGAACGGCAAGTCCACCACGACCAGGATGACGACGGCGGCGCTGGCGACCTTGGGCGAGGTGGCCACCCAGGCCGACGGCGCGAATATGGACGCCGGGATCGTCGCCGCGTTGAGCGCGCATCCGGGTGTCGAGTTGGCGGCGATCGAGGTGGATGAGCTGCATCTGCCGCATGTCACCGATTCGCTGGTTCCAGCGGCGGTGGTGTTGTTGAATCTGAGCCGCGATCAGCTGGATCGGGTGGGCGAGATCAATATGATCGAGCGCCGTCTGCGGGCCGGACTGGCGAAACATCCCGATACCGTGGTGATCGCCAACTGTGACGATGTGCTGGTCGCCTCGATCGCCTACGACCACCCGAATGTGGTGTGGGTGGCGGCGGGCGGCGGCTGGGCCATGGACGCGACGAGTTGCCCGCGCAGTGGTGAGCCGATCGTGTGGGAGGGCGCGCATTGGCGCAGTACCGGCACCGATTTCGAACGGCCGGAACCGAATTGGTGGCTCGACGGCGAGGAGTTGCGCGGCCCGGACGGTGTCCGGTTGCCGTTGACGCTGGCGTTGCCGGGCAAGGCGAATCGCGGTAACGCGGCGCAGGCGGTGGCCGCCGCGGTCGCGCTCGGCGCCGATGCCGGGCAGGCTGCCGCGGCCGCGGGGACCGTGCGTGAGATCGCGGGCCGCTATCGGACCGTGCAGGTCGGCGAGCACGCGGCTCGGCTGTTGCTCGCGAAGAATCCGGCTGGCTGGCAGGAGGCGCTGTCGATGATCGAACCGTCGTCGGCGGGGCTGGTGATCGCGGTGAACGGGCAGGTGCCCGACGGCGAGGATCTGTCCTGGCTGTGGGATGTGCGTTTCGAGCATTTCGAGGGTGTGCAGGTGGTGGCGTCCGGTGAGCGGGCCACCGATCTCGCGGTCCGCCTCACCTATGCGGGGGTGGAGCACACGACCGTGGCCGATCCGAAGCGGGCCATCGCGTCCTGTCCGGCGGGCCATGTGGAAGTACTCGCGAATTACACCGCGTTCCGGGATCTGAACCGCGACCTCGAGGCGAAGTCATGAGTGAATCGACCGTGCGGATCGGGCTGGTGCTGCCCGATGTGATGGGTACCTACGGCGACGGCGGCAATGCGCTGGTCCTGCGTCAGCGTGCGCGGATGCGCGGCTACGACGCCGAGATCGTGGAGATCACGCTGCCCGACCCGGTGCCGGAATCGCTGGATATCTACACCCTCGGCGGTGCGGAGGATTCGGCGCAGCGGTTGGCGACCCGGCATCTGCAACGCTATCCGGGTTTGCAGCAGGCGGCCGCGAAAGGTGTTCCGGTTCTTGCCATCTGCGCCGCGATCCAGGTGCTCGGCCAGTGGTACGAGACGTCGACCGGCGAACGGGTCGACGGCGTCGGCCTGATCGATGTCACCACGTCCCCGCAGTCCAAGCGCGCCATCGGCGAGGTCACGACGACCCCGCTGCTGCCCGGCCTCACCGCCGCATTGACCGGTTTCGAGAACCACAGGGGCGGAACGAAACTCGGCGGCGACGCGACAGGTCTCGCTCGCGTCACCCGCGGGGTCGGCAATGGTGTCGGCGACGGTCTGGAGGGCGTCGTCCAGGGTTCGGTCCTCGGCACCTATATGCACGGCCCCGCCCTGGCCCGTAACCCGGAACTGGCCGACCTGCTGCTGCGCCGTGCCCTCGGCGTCGACGAACTGGCCCCCCTCGATCTCCCCGAGGTGGACCAGCTCCGCCGCGAACGCCTGCGCGCCTGAGTTCTAGACGGCCAAGATCGCGACGTCGTATTTCTGACAGTAGGGATCGCGGGTCACGAACGTCAGCCCCTCGCACCGTGTCTGCGCGACCAACATCCGATCGAACGGGTCACGATGCAAGGGGGGCAATCGCCCAGCTACGATCGCGTGTTCGTGGCTGATCGGGAGTGCGAGAAGACCACTGTCCCTGATGCGTTCGGGAAGGTCGCTGGGTCCCGCGAGTTTCCCTGTCGCCTGCTTGATCGCCACCTCCCACAGGGTCGCGGCACTGGGATATACATCCATATCGTGATCGATCCGATCCACGATGTCCGACGACAGTGCGGGGTCATCGGTCAACCACCAGAGAACCACATGGGTGTCGAGAAGGAGACTCACGGCATCGAGCCGAAATCGTCGGCGATCGAGGCGTTGGTCTCATCGGAATCCCATTCCGGCCCGAGCACGAGTTGTCCACGCAGCGACCCACGCCCACGGCGGTCGACACGGCGAATGAGCGGTACAACCTTCGCGACAGGATGGCCTGCCCGGCTGATGACGATCTCCTCGCCGTGTTCGACTCGCTCGATTATCCGCGACAGATTGGTCTTGGCCTCGTGGATATTGAACTGCTCCGCTGCGCCACTCACCACACCACCTCCTTAGCTAAGAGCTTAGTCCGACAATTCGGCGAAAGCGATGGAACAGCGAAAACGCTGCTCAGACCGCCGAGGTGGCGCAGAGTTCGTGGACCAGACGCATCTTCTCGAGGACCGGTTCGGGGAGGACGAAGGGGTAGAGGTCGGGGTGGCCCATGGAGCGGTTCACCATGTTCAGCGACCAGGCCAGCGGCAGCCACTGTTCGATGATCTTGTCGAATCCGGCGGGCCCGGGCTGCGGCCGGTCCAGGGTCGCGCCCGCGGAGGCGATGCCGAACGCGGCGGCCGTGTCGAGGGTGTCGCGGATGTGCAGGTAGTGGGCGAATGTCTCGGCCCAATCCTCGGCGGGGTGCATGGTGGCGTAGGAGGAGACGTGATTCGACTCCCACCCGGCGGGGGCGCCGTAGGAATAGTGGTGATCGATGGCCGCCTGATAGTCGGCGTCGGGATCGCCGAACAGGTTCAGGAAGCGTTGTCGCGCTTCGTTATCGGCGACGAGCACGGTGAAGTAGTAGTGCCCGATCTCGTGCCGGAAATGTCCGAGCAGAGTGCGATACGGCTCGGCCATCTCGATACGCAATTGCTCACGATGCGGATCGTCGGCCTCGGCCAGATCCAGGGTGATGACACCGTTCTGGTGGCCGGTGAACACCTTGTCGATCTTGCTGGACAGCAGGTCGAAGGCGAGTCCGGTGTTCGGATTCTCGTCCCGGCCGACCAGCGGGAGACCGAGTTCGGCCAGCTCCACGATCAGACGACGTTTGGCGGCCTCTGCCTCGGCGAAGGCGTCCAGTCCCGCGGTATCGGTGTCGTTGGGCCTGGTACGCGTCAACCGGCATGATTCGCACAGCGCGGGACCGGTGCCGTACACGGCGGGCGGAGCCGGTTCGATCACTTCCCGCTGGGTCGTCGTCCCTCGGAACCGCGCGCGCAACCGTTGGGCCCGAGTGAGGCGTCCCTGTTCGGGCGCCGAACCGGGCGGGTTCGGATCGAACTGCGCTCCGTTTCCACCGACGGGGACCAGCTGCCCGGCGGGCTCGGTGGGTATCTGTACGAGCCAATTGCATTTTGCGACATGCAGATTGTCGCAGAGCCGGTAACGCCGACCGTCGACCTCGCCGCTGAGATTGCCGTTGTCGCCCGTCGGGACGAAATCGGCGATGACGAGCAGGGTCCGCAGCGCGAGACTGAAACCCAGTGGGCTGGAACAGGAAAGGCAGACCGAATTCTCGAACGCGAGTTGTTGACCGCAGTTCGGGCAGGTGAAATCACGCACTCGGGTTCAAACCTCCAGTGGAGCGACGTCGACCGATACGGTAATGATGCTCTCCCTTGCGTCGGTGTAGATGATGCCCCGCAGCGGCGGCACATCCGCGTAGTCGCGACCCCAGGCCGCGGTCACATAGCGTTCATCGGCGAACTGATCGTTCGTCGGGTCGAAGCCGATCCAGTGCCCGGTCCGGTCCGAAGCCGAATCTCCCGGCACCCATACCGCCGCCCAGGCGTGGGTGGCGTCGACCCCGACCATCCGTTCCTTGCCGGGCGGCGGATCGGTGGCCAGATATCCGGACACGTATCGCGCGGCCAGACCGTGTGAGCGCAGGCAGGCCGCGGCGATGCGCGCGAAATCCTGGCACACGCCTTCGCGGGCGGCGAACACATCGGCGACCCTGGTCGAGACATTGGTCGAGCCGGACCGATAGGCGAAATCGCGGTGGATCCTGGTGTTCAGATCCGTGACCGCCTTCAGCAGCGGACGACCCGGCGTCAGCGATTCCGCCGCGTAGGCGGTGACCTCGGCACTGATCTCCGGCGGACGCAGATCCAAGGTGAATTCCACCGCGAGCGGACCGTTGACCGACGTCGGACGCGCCTGTTCCCACGGGCCGTCCGCACTGGCGGGAACCGGGCGCTGCACGTCCACCACCGATATCCCGGTGACCACAAGCTCGGTGTGCTCGGCTGTCACGTGGAAATAGGAGGTCGTGTTGCCGTAGACGTCGGTGCCGACGGAACGATCCGACGGCACCGGGTCGATGGTCAGATCGTGCGAGACCAGGCGCTGGCCGGGGAATTCACGCGGGGTGAGATAGGCGCGGCCGTAGGAACTGCTGACCTCGTCCGAATACGAGTACTTGGTTCGGTGCTCCACCCGATAACGACGAGCGAAACCGTCGCGCCCGGTCATCCGACCACCCTCGTGCTGCCCCACAGCGGTTGTATACCCGCCGGAAGCGAAAGTTTCGTCGTCTCGAACGATTCGGACACCTTGCGCAGCCGCAAATGCACACCTTCCAGCAACTCGGCGAGTTCGGTCCGCTTGCCGTCCGCGTCGGTGGCCTCCAGATCCGCCGGATCGACGCGGCGCAGCATGCGTTGCGCGTCGGCCAGAAGCCGTTGCGGCCGTGACGATCCCGACGCGCCGGGCAGCGCCTGGAAATTCTCGTCGAGCCGATCGAGCTGGTAGGCCAGTGATCGCGGATTGCTCGCGTCGAAGAGCAACAGCCCCGCGACCGCCGACACCCGCACCGAATCCCGGTGCCGCCGTCGGTAACTCACCAGCGACTCCGCGGCGCGCAGCACGGATTCGGTGACCACCTGCTGGGTCTCACCGTGGAAGGTCTGCGTCAGCGCGGCCGACATCAGCGCCGTCAGCGCCAGCCCGCGCTCGATGCGCTTGCCGATATCCATCACGTACCAGCCCGCGTCCCGCACCAGCGATTCGGACCCGATCCCGTTCAGCGAGAGCAGCGCGGCGAGGGTCAGCGAATGCATCGATGACAAGACGGCCTCGCCGTCCTCCTCGCTCCCGCGAATCTCGGCCAACGCCCGATCCACCGCGCTCAGGATCATCCAGGTGTCCTGCGACAGCTGATCGCGTACCGCACGCGCCGCCGACCCGTACCGGTCGATCGCGAAGGCGAGCGAACCGGGCAGACTCGGGTCGAGGGTCAGCGACATCAGGTAGTCGTAACCCGCACGCGAGGCGCTCGAGGTCATCTGCGAAGCACGGGTGTGGCGGGGATCACGCTCTCCCGCACCGGAATTCCCGCGCGGAAGGGCGGGTTGACCACCGAGGTTCGGTTGCGTTTCACCACCGGTGAGACCGCCGGATTGTGACTGACCGCCGGCCGACTGCGACTGCGACTGACTGCCACCCGACTGCGACTGACCACCGCCGGACTGCGACTGACTGCCGGGCGACTGCGATTGGTTACCGGCCGACTGGGACTGGCCACCAGCTGACTGCGACTGGCCGCCACCCGACTGCGTTTGACCACCGTCACTCGGCTGAGACCGACCACCGACACCCGACTGCGACTGACCACCCGCATCCGGTCGATCCTCACCAGCGGGACCCGATTGTTCCTGCCCAGCCGCGGCAGACCGGGACTGCGGCCCATCGGCCACACCCGACTGGGACGAGGACGTCACGGTGGTCTCCGATCCGGATTCCGCCGCACCGAGCGCAGTCGCGGATCGATCCTCTCCGACTGTCGACGGCGACTGCGCGGCCTCCGTCTCCGTGCTTGCCGAAGCGGTCGGGGAAATATCCCCGTTCCCGGGATCAGCGCCGGAATCCACCGAACCGGAACCCGGAACAGGCTGCGTATCAGCAGCACTCGCGGCGGCGACCGAACCCTCTTCACCGGCCGGGGATCCGACCTCGGACCGCACCGACGTCGCCTGCTGCGGGACGGGCGGTGTCTCGGCGGGCGAGGCCGTCACCACGGCGGGCGGGGCGATGGTGCCGGTCGTCCTCGCCAGCGCCGACATCAGGATGGGAAGGGCTTCCGCGCCGTCGAACCAGGCGCGGTAGCGGTAGTCCTGGTAACAGTCGTTGGTGGCGATGAGCAGGCGGACCACCGACTCGGCGCGTTCGCTGTAGCGGCCCATCCAGAACAGATCGTTGAGGACGCGGGGCGAACTGATCGCCTCCACGATCGCGGGCGACCGCTGCGGGCGTTCCTCGACCTGGGGTTCGGCCGAGACCGCCGTCACCTGGGTCGGCGCCGCGCGCACCCACACATCCTTGGCGGCGACCTTGATGACCGCGCGATCCGGTTCCAGCCGCTGTCGCAGCTGGCCGAGACCGCCCGCCATGGCCGTGTAGCCGCCGCGTCGCGCCAACGAGAACAGGCGGATGCCGACCGGCGCCGAGGCCAATCCGCCGTATCCCTGCACCGCGGGCGACACCGAGAACTGGGCCGGTTCCTGTCCGACCCACTGCCACGGATTCGCCTCGATCCGCGACTTCGACGCCTCGATTTGTTCGGACGACAATTCGGGACCGAACAGGGTCGAACCGTCGACCGCCGACCGGATGACCAACCGATCCAGCCGCGCCAGCAGGTGCGACCGCTCGCTGTCGTCGCCGCCCCAGTAGGTCGGCGTGCTGTCGAGAAGTAGTTCCTCGCCGAGCAGCGCGCGCGAGATCCGCGGCAGGAATCCGGTCAGCGCCGGACTTTCCAGCAGACCGCTGCCGAGCGTGTTGACCACGGTCACCGCGCCCCGGCGCAGCACTTCGACCAGCCCGACGACACCCAGGTGGGAGTCCGGGCGCAGATCGAGCGGGTCGGAGAATTCCGCGTCGACGCGGCGCAGCACCACGTCCACGCGTTTGAGGGTGCCGAGCGAGCGCATCCACAGCGCGCCGTCGCGGACGACGAGATCGGCGCTCTCGACCAGCGGGAAACCCAGCGTCGCGGCGAGATAGGCCTGATCGAACGCCGTCTCGGAATGCACACCGGGACTCAGGACGACCACCATCGGGTCGTCGACGTCGGCGATGGGCGCCGATTCGATCAGCATCAACCGCATGGCGCGCGCGAACGGCGTCAGCGGGCGCGGGCTGGAATGTTCGAAGGATTCGGGGATCGCGGTCGAGATCACGCGCCGGTCGGCCAGCGCGTAACCGGCGCCCGACGGCGCCTGCGCCCAATCGGCGACGACCCGGAAGTCCCCGTCGCCCCACCTGCTGATATCGCAGGCGTGCAGGAACAATTGATGACGCCCGGGAATCGTGATGCCGTGCGCGGCTCGCACGTATCCGCTGTTGCCGAAGACGATCTCGGGCGGGAGCAGACCCGAGGTGATGGTGCGGCGCGAACCGTAGATATCGGTGAGCACCTCGTCCAACACTCGCGAGCGCTGCACGAGCCCGGCTTCCAGCCGGGTCCAGTCGTCGGCCGACACCAGCAGCGGGATCGGATCCAGTCGCCACGGCACCGGTTTCACCGGTTCCCCCGAGCCGTTCACCTCGGTATAGGTGATGCCGTCGTCCTCGATCAGCCTGCGGACCCTGGTGTCGAGTCTGCCGAGTCCTGTGGTGCCGATATCGAGGAAATCCGACGACAGTTCCGACCACATCGAACGGACCGTCCCCTGCGGGTCGACGAGTTCGTCGTAGTAGCCGGAGGTC
Organism: Nocardia sp. NBC_01377; assembly: GCF_045040005.1. NCBI lineage: Bacteria > Bacillati > Actinomycetota > Actinomycetes > Mycobacteriales > Nocardiaceae > Nocardia > Nocardia sp. NBC_01377. The sequence continues at coordinate 7,772,517 of NZ_CP109566.1, read as the reverse complement.
GGGAGACCGCATTCGTCGTAGGCCCCCGACGCTCCGCCCTCTTCCCGGTACCGGGCGAACTGTTCGGCTATCTGCTCACGCACCGTGACTCGGCGAGCTTCCCGTGCGTTCCATAAGGTGCCCTGTTCGTCACGCGCCGACGAGTCCTCGTGGTCGCTGCGCGGGTCGGATTCGAGTACGTCCGTCCGGGTCCCGGCCTCGGATGACCCGGCCTCGGATGCTTCGTCGTTCATCGCTGCGCGCCTCCCCTTGGGGTGGCCGCCGCATACTCCGCATCGGCCACCATGCCGACCTCATTTCCGCTGCCCGACGTGTTGTTTACCGGTCGTTGACCAGCCCCCAAACGGTGCGAGCCCGGCGTAGATCCAGGATGCCCGGCGCGCCGACATCGGTCGACTGTGCTGCAATCTTCGCACGGAGTTCGCCGGGATCCATCGGGGTCGTGGTGTGACCGGCCGCCTCGAATCGACGATTCCGCCGCGACTGCGCGACTTCCGCGTTCACCGGGGGCTCCTCCCAGTACTGCCCGCCCGGATGCGACACGTGATAGGTGCAGCCGCCGCGCGAGATCCCGGTTCCGGCGTCGAGCAGGTCGAAGACCAGCGGCGCGTCGACGGTGATCGACGGATGCAGGGAATTCGGCGGCTGCCAGGCGCGGTAGCGAACTCCCGCGACCTGGACATCGGTCTTGTCGGTGGCGAGCAGCGGAACCGGCATGCCGTTGCAGGTCAGCACATACCGTTCCCGGTCCGCGCCGACCACCCTGACCTGGATTCGCTCCACCGACGAGTCGACATAGCGGGCGGTGCCGGTGGCTGCGGACTGCTCGCCCAGGGTGTGCCAGGGTTCGATGGCCCCGCGCAGTTCGATCTCGATATCCCCGATGACCACCGTGCCGATGCGCGGGAACCGGAATTCGGTGAACGGATCGAGCCAGCTCGCGTCGAATTCGATGCCGTGCGCGCGCAGATCCGCGGCGACCTCGGCGATATCGGTCATCAGGAAATGCGGGAGCAGGTAGCGGCCATGCAGATTGGCCCCGTGCCGGACCAGCCGCGCGCGCAACGGCTCCCGCCAGAAGCGCGCGACCAGCCCGCGGACCAGCAGTGATTGCACCATCGCCATCTGGAAATGCGGCGGCATCTCGAATCCGCGCAACTCGACCAGTCCGAGCCGACCCCTCGCCGAATCGGGGCTGTAGAGCTTGTCGATGCAGAATTCGGCGCGGTGGGTATTACCGGTGAGGTCGGTGAGCAGATGCCGCAGCGCGCGGTCGATATGCCACGGCGCGACGGGCTGGTCGCCGCCCGCCGTATTCGCGGTGAGCCGAGCGATTTCGGAGAACGCGATCTCCAGTTCGTAGAGCGCGCCCTCGCGGCCCTCGTCGGCCCGTGGCGCCTGCGACGTCGGGCCGATGAAACGGCCGGAGAACAGGTACGACAGCGCCGGATGACGCTGCCAGTAGGTGAGCATCGACACCAGCAGATCCGGTCTGCGCAACATCGGTGATCGCGCGGGCGTCACACCGCCGAGGGTGATGTGATTACCGCCGCCGGTCCCGCTGGAACTGCCGTCGACATCGAAGGATTCGGTGCTCAGTCGGGCCAGTCTGGCCTGGTCGTAGAGGGTGGACAGCAGTTCGGCCTGTTCGGCGAAGGACGCGGTCGGCTGCACGTTCACCTCGATGACGCCCGGATCGGGGGTCACCGACAGACTCTGCAACCGCGCGTCGACCGGAGGTCCGTAGCCCTCCAGCACCACCGGATGCCCCGGCAGTCCGGTGACCGAACCCGACGGGTTGAGCGCGGCGGCGGCGTCCTCCACCCGCGCGATCAGGTCGATGAAATCGGACAGTTGCTCCACCGGGGGCAGGAATATGTGCAGCCGCCCGTTGCGCACCTCCGCCACCACGGCTGTCGTCGGTTCCCAGTGGCCCGATTCCACGACCGCGGGCGGATCCTCGCGCACCGGGCGCAACGGACCCATGAACAGCGGGTCGTTATCCGGGCGCGGGCGAGGGGTGCGCCAGGAGATGGCGTCGAGCGGTAGCCGCAGACCTGCGGGGGAATCACCGTCGGCGAGGACGATTCGGCCTCCGGGAGAATCCTCCGAACGGCCGCGTCGCAATTGCCAGTCCGCGCTGGCCCACCCTCGGCCGTCGCTCCTGCGATACAGCGGGAGCACGTAGGCGACGGGTTCGGTGACCGGTTCGTCGAGACGTTCGAGCAGTTCCTTCCGCGTCTGCGGGGAATCGTCCTCCGGGTCGATATCGGCGGGGACGGGCGGATCGCCCGCCGGGGTGCGCAATGTTCCGGCCAAGCGGGCCAGCGGATCTTCGTAGGCGGGGCGGACCTGCGTCCGCGGCAGTCCGAGCCCTTCCGCCAGATGCGCGATCAGACCCTCGGCGGTCCGGAAATCGGCGCCGGGGATCCGGCGCGGGCCGGGAAGGACCGCGGTGGCGCCCGCGTCGGTATTGCCCTCCACCCGGACGATGCGCAGATCCTCGTCATCGGAGACGCCGGTGTGGTCGGTCACCACCGACCTGTCGGAGCCGTTGGTCTTCGCGGAACCGTTGCCGTCGGCGCCGTTCGTGCCCGGAGCCGGATCATCCTGTCGCGCAACCGCGTCGACCTGCGCGGGCGCGGTGTCGATCGGTGTCCACGGATCGATGAGCAGATCCGGGCGGGTCCACAGCGGTTCGTTGTCGGTGCGCCAGACGATGGCGATCTCCCAGCGCGGCAACGGTTCACCGGGGTACCACTTGCCCTGCCGGTACTGCACCAGTCCGGTGGGTGCGTAGATGCGACGGAGGCGGTCGGCCAGGTCGACGGCGCGTTCGCGTTTGTGCGCGCCGTCGGCGTCGGTGGTCCACTGCGGACTCATCTGATCGTCGACGGAGACGAAGGTGGGTTCGCCGCCCATCGTGAGTTCGATTCGGTCGGCCGCCGTCCTCGCGTCGAGTTCGACACCCGCCGCTCGGATCCGTTCCCACTGGGAGTCGGTGTAGGGCAGGGTGACCCGGGGATCCTCGTGGATACGCCGGACGGTGTTGGAGAATTCCAGGGTGGATTCGGTGCGGCCGGTCGCGCCGGAGATCGCCGCCGACGTGCTGGGGTGCGGGGTCGCGGACAGCGGAATATGGCCCTCGCCAGCGAAAAGACCGGAAGTCGGGTCCATCCCGATCCAGCCCGCGCCGGGCACGTAAACCTCGGTCCAGGCATGCAGGTCGGTGAAATCCGCCGGAGGACCGGACGGTCCATCAAGCGATGGCACGTCCTGCGCGAGTTGCACCAGGTAACCGGAGACGAAACGTGCGGCGAGACCGAATTCGCGCAGGATCGACACGAGCAGCCAGGCGGAATCCCGACAGGATCCGATCGCGGTGCGCAAGGTGTGATCCGGTGTCTGCACACCGGGTTCCATGCGGATCGTGTATCCGACATCTTCTCGCAACACGCGGTTCACTTCGACGAGGAAGTCGATGGTTCGCGGAGTGCCTTCCGGTTGGTGCGCACGCACCCACTCCCGCACCAATTCTCCCGCACCGGAACCCGGTGTCGATTCGTCCACGCGCCGCAGATACGGCTCGAGATCCGCCGTCAGTTCCGAACTGTAGGTGAACGGAAAGTATTCGGCGGAATCCTCCATGAAGAAATCGAAGGGATTGACGACCTCGAGATCGGCGATCAGGCCGATCGTTATCGACAATTCCCTGGTCGGCTCGGGGAATACGAGCCTGGCAAGGAAGTTGCCGAAGGCGTCCTGCTGCCAGTTGACCCAGTGTTCGGCCGGTGTCACGCGCATCGAATAAGCCTCGATGCGCGTGCGCGAGTGCGGGGCCGGACGCAGGCGCACCACGTGAGGATGCACCTCCACCAGCCGGTCGAAGGTGTAGGTGGTCCGGTGCTCGAGTGACACCTTGATGCCCATGAAGCAAGTTCACCACACCGCGCCGATGCGTGCGGTGCCATGCAGCAGGCGTTTTCCGGACAGCAACATTGCGTCATATGCCGACACGCGGCCGACTTCCCACATCCTGTGCACGCCCGGTGATAAGACCGCATTACCAATAGATCTCATCGGGAGGTCAAAAATATATGCCTGCTCCGATATGCCGATCTTGCGAAACCGCGATCGATCACTGCCACGGCACGCTCATTATCCACGTGGGCCGCATGCCCGAATGCACGGATCTCGACTGCATCGATTTCGATCACAGCCGTCACACATTCCTCATCGACTGCACCGATATCGCGGGCGGATGCCCCTGCGTCAACCGCTACCGCAGCGCCCGATAAACCGTCAATCCACTCCGTCGTCGAGCTCCTGCCAGGTCAACCGCACATCGAACGGCACCAGGCACTCGATGGCCGGAGACGAAGCGTCACCTCGGCTGCGATGGCCGGACGTGACGTAGTTCCCCGCGGAATCGAGCGTCAACATTTCGATGGAGATCGCCGGTCCGTCCTCATCGACCATCCGGACGATCCAGTAGTGCTGTGTGCCGAACCGGGCGTACTCGGCACGCTTGTCGACGAGATCAGCGGTGATCGTCGTCGGTGAGACAACCTCTACCACCAGCACCGTTTCGGCTACCGTCGGTTTCCGCTTCCATTTCGGCCGGGGCTCATCGATGCGGCGATAGACGATGGCATCGGGACGCTTGTAGTGGAACGGAACCTCCGGGACCAGCATGTCGACATCGCGGTTGACGCGCATACGCGGCTGCGCGGATCCGCGCTTCGCGGATCCGTCCAGGAGTGCGCGCTCGATGTTGCGGGAAATCGCGTTGTGGTTCGGAGACGGCGACTCGCAGTGGACGACCATGCCGTCCTTGATCTCCACGGTGGCCGACATGCCCTCGGGCATCGCGAGATAGCCGTCGATATCGACGGGAAACACATAGGTCTTCGGTGAAGACCAGTCGAACGCGTCCGACACGGTCACCGTACTTCGGCTGGTAGTCGCCGGTAGTCGTAGGTCAGCGAAGTGGGGAAGGGCAGCGAGTCCGCGGTAGTGCCGGGTCGTAGGCTGGGCGGGTGAATTACGACCACGTGCTGTTGCCGTCCGGGGTTGCGTCGACGCCGGACGAGGCGGACGAGTATCTGGCGGGGCAGCAGGGGCTCGCGGAGACCGCGGTGGTCGCCGAGCTGGCGGCGGTGCTGAATCGCCGCAACGGCGAATTGCCCGAGGCGGATACTTTTCTGGGAACGGAGTCGGTGGGCGGAGCCGCGACCGGGGCGGTGCTCCAGGTGTCGTGTCCGTACGACGCGATCGGATTCGTCCGGAATCTGCTGTTCGAGATCGCGACGCCGCGCGAGTACGCGGTGTACGATCCGCAGCTGGCCTGGCTGATCGATCCGGCCGGACGGGTCGACATCACCGTGACGCACGGCGGCGCGGGCGAATTCCCGTACGTGACGAAAGCGCTGTTGGACCTGTGGATTCCCGCCCTGGTCGACCCGAACCCCTACCTCATCGCCGAACGCGCCGATCAGGTCTACATCCAGACATATCGGGACCCGGTCGGGGTGTACACGATCGAATACCGCGACGGCTCGCCCGACAGGCATTTCGGTACGACGTCGGAGGATCCGTCCGAGGTGGTCGCGCTCATCTGGGCGTGGGCCGTCGGCGAGACGCTTGCCGACACCGATTGGAAACGGGTCGAATTCGAGCCCGAACAGCGCTACTGACTCCGGAGGGCCGAACGCGACGACCGGCAGGCGATATGCCGCAGCAAACCGCGGTGCACGCGACCGGATCAGCGACTGAACGCCGGTCGAGCCCAGTCGGATTGCGGTGAACGGAGATCCGACGGGGCTCGATCCCGTGTCAGCTAATGGCAGTGCGACACAGCGGGGAACGGCGTTCAGAGTGCGCGGCGACCCGAAAGCGCTCGGCCGAGCGTCAATTCGTCGGCGAATTCCAGGTCGCCGCCCATCGGGAGGCCCGAGGCCAGCCGGGTCACGCTGAGGCCGGGGAAATCTCGCAGCATCCGAACCAGGTAGGTGGCTGTCGCCTCGCCCTCGGTATTCGGATCGGTCGCGATGATGACCTCGCTGACGTCGATCCCGTCCTGCTGATTGCCGATGCGCGCCAGCAGTTCCCTGATCCGCAACTGGTCGGGGCCGATACCGCTGAGCGGATCGAGCGCGCCGCCGAGAACGTGGTAGCGGCCTCGGAATTCCCGGGTGCGCTCGATGGCCTGCACGTCCTTCGGCTCCTCGACCACGCAGATCATGGTGCGATCGCGGCGCGGATCGGCGCAGATGCGGCACAGCTCGTTATCGGCGACGGTGCCGCACATCACGCAGAACTGCACGCCGTCGCGCACCTTCTGCAACGCGGACTGCAACCGGTCGATGTCGGGAGGTTCCACCTGGAGCAGATGGAAGGCGATGCGCTGTGCGCTCTTCGGCCCGACGCCGGGGAGTTTGCCCAGTTCGTCGATCAGATCCTGGACCGGACCCTCGTACAACTGCGGAAACCCTAGAAATCCGGCAGACCGGGCAGCGCGCCGCCGCCGAGTCCACCGGAGAGAGGACCGAGACGCTCGACGGCGATCTGCTGCGCGTTCGCCATGGCGTCGTTGACCGCGCCGATCACCAGATCCTGTAGACCTTCGACATCCTCCGGGTCGACCACCTTCGGGTCGATCGTCAGCGCGATGACCTCACCACTGGCCTTGATGGTGACCTTGACCAGCCCGCCGCCGGCCTGACCTTCGACCTCGGAGGCCGCGATCTCGGCTTGGGCTTCCATCACCGCCTGCTGCATCTGCTGCGCCTGGGCGAGTAACTGCTGCATGTCGAACTGACCACCGGGCTGCACGGCATGTCCTCTCTGCGGAAAGTGTCGTGGTCCAGCGTAGTGGACGGGCGCGGGGCGATTCCGCCCGCGCCCGAGCCCGAGAGCCCGGTCACCGAGGCCGCCTACGCGTGCCGCCGCGCCGAGCCGATCGATAACGGAACCATTGCCGAAAATCTGAAAGACCGCGACCGGGCCTACCATCGAGAACGGGTCGGACATGAGTCTGGAGACGACATGGGCACGAACCGAGCACGCTTCCGCTCCGTCCTGATATCGGTGTCCGCCATGTTCATCATGGTCGGAGCACCAGCGGCCGCCGCCGATTCCGGGGTGAATCCGCCGATGGACTGCGGCGGCGGGCCAGGACGGCGGTTACGTGGTTCGGCTATTCCTGGCAGCGCGACACCGCCCCGCCCACGCTGATGCTGACCTTCGCGCTGGCATGACCGCGCGATCTTGACCCTCCCGTCACGGGAGGGTGTGCTCTGTAGACATGACAGCGACGGTGTCGATCGGGGAATTCTCCAGACTGACCTATCTCAGCGTGAAGACGCTGCGCCACTATCACGATGTCGGCCTGCTCGCGCCGGTCGATATCGACGCGCATTCCGGCTACCGCCGCTATTCGACCGATCAGGTGACCCGCGCCCATCTGATCCGCAGGTTACGCGGCCTCGATATGCCCATTCCCGAGATCAGGGCGGTATTGGAGGCGCCGGATACCGACACCCGCGACGCCGCGCTACGCGCGCATCTCGAGCGGATGGAGGAGCAATTGCAGCGCACCCGCGACGCGGTGGCGTCGCTGCGCGCACTGCTCACCCCGGCCGCGCCGCTCGCGGTGGAATACCGCACCGTCGCCGCCTTTCCCGCGCTCGCGATCCGCGACGTGGTCGGTCGCGATGCCATCGGCGACTGGTGCGAATCCTCGTTCGCGCTGCTGTACGAGACCATCGCCGCGGCGGACGGTGTACCCGCCGGACCGGGCGGCGCCACCTACTCGATGGATTTCTTCGCGGAGGAGTCGGGCGAAGTACTCGCCTTCGTTCCGGTCGCGCCTGGTGCCCGGTTCGCCACACCGGTAGGCGTCGCGCTGGTGGAAATGCCCGCGCGCCGATTCGCGATCACCGCGCACCGCGGATCGTTCGAGAATTTCGACCGCACCTACGGCGCGCTGGGCAGTCACGTCGCCGAACACGACACCGTGTCGACCGAGCCGGTGCGCGAGATCTATCTGATCTCGCCCGACGAGACCGACGACCCGGCCGAATACCTCACCGAACTGTGCTGGCCCATCGACCACCCCTGAACGACCCGAACAACCCCGATAAGGAGAGGTATGTCCCTGACCCTCGAGAACATCACCTTCGACTGTGCCGACGCCGCGGCGCTGGCGGACTTCTGGGCGCAACTGCTCGAGCGTCCCGTCGACCCGGAGGCGAGTACCGGTTTCGCCACGGTCGGACGCGCGGTGGGCACGTCCCCGATACTCATGTTCATCCAGGTGCCCGACAGGAATCCCGGCAAGAACGTGGTGCATCTCGACCTGCACGCCACCGCGTGGCGCGAGCAGATCGAGCGCGCGGTCACGCTCGGCGCGAAACATGTCGCCGACTTCGAGGAATACGGCGGCCGATGGGCGACCCTGGCCGACCCCGAGGGAAATCTGTTCGATATCGCCGAGGGCTGAGTACACGCGCGGCGGCCCGGCACGATGAGGTGCCGGGCCGCCGCCGTACGTGCGCTCGCTAGCCGAGTTCGTTCTTCAGATTCCCCAGCACCTCGGCCTGGATCTTCTTCAGCCCGAGCGGCGCGAAGATGCCCTCGAAGATGCCGGACACACCGCCCGCGCCCTGCCACGAAGTGCGCAGGGTCACCTGCGAACCCGCACCGTCCGGCGTCACGGTCCAGGTGTTGACCATGGTGGAGTTCGAATCCCGCTCGGTCACCATGGAATCGGACACCGAGACGACCGCGCGCACATTGCGCGAGCGCTTCTCGGTGGCCTGCAACGTCCACTCGGCGACGGTGCCCGCGCCGGTGCCGCCTTCGACGACCTTGTAGTCCCGGTAGTGCGGCGAGAGGATGCGCGGACGCACCGACTGGTAATCCGCGATGGCCTCGAGTGCGCGCTGCGGATCCGCCGCCACGGCGATCGAACTGCTGGCGCTGACCTGTCCCACGATGAACTCCTTGTCCGGGTACGTTGCTCGGCCTTCGGGATTCACCATAGGCGCTGCGCGCCCGGCGAGTGTCGGCGCGCCCCGGTAGGCTCGGACCGCGATACGGCGCTATTCCGATCGAACAAATCCAGTTGCGCTACCGTCATCAGCGATCAATATTCCCGTTGCAACATATGCGTGACATTTCTCCTCCGGTGGTCACCTCGCGGTGGCTGTCGGCCATGGTGCGTACTAGCGTCGAGGGGTGGCAGTGAGTCTGTTGGGTAAAGCCGGTTTCGCGTCGGCCGAACGTGAATCCGGGTTCGCCGCGCACCGGGCGGGCGTGGATCGCCTGTTGGCGAGTTACCGCGCCATTCCCGCCGGTGCGAGCGTGCGGTTGGCGAAGAAGACTTCCAACCTGTTCCGGGCCAGGGCGAAGAACACCGGTCCCGGACTCGATGTGTCCGGATTGACCCGGGTGATATCCGTCGACCCGGTGGCCAAGACCGCCGATGTCGCCGGAATGACGACCTACGAGGACCTGGTCGCCGCGACGCTGCCCTACGGGCTCGCGCCGACGGTGGTCCCGCAGCTCAAGACCATCACCCTGGGTGGCGCGGTCACCGGCCTCGGCATCGAGTCCACCTCGTTCCGTACCGGGCTACCGCACGAGGCGGTACTGGAGATGGACGTGCTGACCGGGGCGGGCGAGATCATCACCGCGACCCCCGACGGCGAATACTCCGACCTGTTCCGCGGCTTCCCGAACTCCTACGGCACGCTCGGCTACACCGTCCGGTTGAAGATCGAGCTCGAGACGGTCCAGCCCTATGTCGCGCTGCGGCACGTGCGCTTCCACGACCTGCGCGAACTCGAGGCGACGCTGGCGAAGATCGTGGACGAGAAGTCCTACGACGGCGAGCAGGTCGACTATCTCGACGGGGTGGTGTTCACCGCCGACGAGAGCTACCTGACCCTCGGCAGGCAGACCGACGAACCGGGCCCGGTCAGCGATTACACCGGGATGGACATCTTCTACCGTTCGATCCAGCACGACAGCCGCATGCCCAAGCGTGACCGGCTGACCATCCACGACTACCTGTGGCGCTGGGACACCGACTGGTTCTGGTGCTCGCGTGCCTTCGGCGCCCAGAACCCCACGGTCCGGCGGTTCTGGCCGAAGCGCTACCGGCGCAGCAGTTTCTACTGGAAGCTGATCGCCCTCGATCACAAGTACCACGTCGGCGACAGGCTGGAGGCCCGCAAGGGCAATCCGCCCAGGGAACGGGTGGTGCAGGACATCGAGGTCCCGGTGGAGCGCACCGCCGACTTCGTGGAATGGTTCCTGCGCGAGATCCCGATCGAGCCGATCTGGTTGTGCCCGTTGCGGTTACGGTACGACGCCGCGACCGCGGGCTCCACCGAGCGCGCCTGGCCGCTCTACCCCCTCGAACCCGATCGAACCTACGTGAACGTGGGTTTCTGGTCGGCGGTGCCGACCACCCCCGGCGCGCAGGAGGGCGCGGCCAATCGAGCGATCGAGAAGACCGTGACCGACTTCGACGGCCATAAGTCCCTGTACTCCGACGCGTATTACGACAAAGATGAATTCGCGGCGCTGTACGGCGGCAGTATCTACACAGAATTGAAGAAACGCTACGACCCGGACCAGCGCTTGCTGGATTTGTATTCGAAGGCGGTGCAACGCAAATGACGACATTCAAGGACCGGTCCGATGTCTTCGCGGATCTCGGAACCAAGCTCAGCATTGCCGAAATCTTCGAGACGCTGTTGGACGGCGACATGCCGATCCGGTTGACCGCCTACGACGGTAGCGCCACCGGTCCCGAGGATTCGGAATTCGTGCTGGATGTGAAGACTCCGCGCGGTATCAACTATCTGGCGACCGCACCCGGCGATCTCGGGATGGCGCGCGCCTACATCGCCGGCGACATGTCGGCCGATGGCGTCCACCCGGGCGATCCGTACGACATCCTGAAAGCGATGGACAGCCTGAAGTTCCGGCGTCCTTCCGCGCTGGCGCTGGTCGCCATCGCCCGCTCGCTGGGCTGGGAACGGCTGCGCCCGATCGCGCCGCCGCCGCAGGAGACCTTGCCGCGCTGGCGGCGCATCGCCTTCGAGGGCCTACGCCACTCCAAGACCCGCGACGCCGAGGCCATCCACCACCACTACGACGTCTCGAACACCTTCTACGAGTACGTCCTCGGGCCGTCGATGACCTACACCTGCGCGGTCTACGAGGACGAGAGCTGGACGCTGGAACAGGCCCAGGAGAACAAGTACCGCCTGGTCTTCGAGAAGCTCCGGTTGAAGAAAGGCGATCGCCTGCTCGATATCGGCTGCGGCTGGGGCGGGATGATCTGCTACGCGGCCAAGCGCGGCGTCAAGGTCATCGGCGCGACGCTGTCGGCCGAACAGGCCGAGTGGGCGCAGCAGCGCATCGCCGAGGAAGGTCTGTCGGATCTGGCCGAGGTCAGACATTCCGATTACCGCGATATCGCCGAGAGCGGTTTCGACGCCGTCTCCTCGATCGGGCTCACCGAACACATCGGCGTGCACAACTACCCGTTCTACTTCGAGTTCATCAAGAGCAAGTTGCGCGACGGTGGCGTGTTCCTGAACCACTGCATCACCCGCCCGGACAACCTACGCACCACCAGGGCCGGTGATTTCATCGATCGGTACGTGTTCCCCGACGGCGAGCTGATCGGGTCGGGTCGCATCATCAGCGAGATCCAGAACATCGGTCTCGAGGTGGTGCACGAGGAGAATCTGCGCGAGCACTACGCGCTCACGCTGCACGAGTGGTGCAAGAACCTGGTCGCCAACTGGGATGCCTGTGTCGCCGACGTCGGCGAGGGCACTGCCAAGGTGTGGGGGCTCTACATGGCGGGCTGTCGGCTCGGATTCCAGCGCAATGTGGTTCAGCTGCACCAGGTGCTCGGCGTCAAACTCGGGCCGGACGGCGCGTCGGGTCTGCCGCTTCGCCCCTGGTGGCAGGCGTAATCGCTATCCCGTGACCCCGTCCGCCCTTCCGGCGGGCGGGGTTTTCTCAATCCAGCAGTTCCGCGAGGAACAGGGCGGGCAGCGTCACTTCCTCGGCTCCCTCGGGCGCGGTGTGCATATCGCTGCGCAGTACCCGCAGGATGGCGAGCACCCCCGGACCCGCGTCCAGTAGCGGCCTGGTCCAGCCGAGTTCGGCACAGGTCGCGGCGGCGGGCAACAGCAGGCCGGTGGCCTCGCCCACCCAGCCCGACGCGGCGAGACATTCCGCCAGGAGTAACGCGGTGTCCAGTTCGGCACGGGGACGGCCCTGCTCGCGGGTCCTGACGTACAGGGCACGGGCGCGGCGGACCGCGCGATCGTCGGAGCCGAGGCGCGCTTCGGCGAGCAGTGCCCTGATATCGGCGATCTCCTGCGCTTCCGAGGCCAGCGCCGCCGCACCGGTCAGCCGGTGGGAGCGATGGACGCCGTCGCTGTCCGTCGCCTGTTCGGCGTCGGCGGCGCTTTCCTGGAGTCCGAGCCGCAGCCGTTCGGCGCGGACGTGGGCGGCCAGGCGCGGCAATTCGTTATCCGCCGCGATCCGCGCGCCTTCATCGAGGCGGGCCGACGCGGTGTACAGATCGCCGAGCACCGCCTTGACCCGCGCGCCGATCACGAAGGTGGCGATCAGGAAATCGACCGGGCCGATCCTGGTCACCAACTGGTGGCTCTCGTCGAACCGTCGATCGGCGGCGTCGAGGTCGCCGCGGCGGTAACTCAATTCGCCCAGCAGCGCCGAGGCCACCCGGACCGCGTGCGAGCGCGGGCCCGATCGGGTGTGCGCGGTGTCCCAGGCCAGGTGGAAACAGCTGTCCGCGGTCTCGATATCGAGTTGTTCGTAGGCCGCGGCGCCCTGCCCGCACAGACCGAAGACCGCGCCGAGTGGATTCTTGGCTCGCGCGTGGTATTCGGCGGCCCAGTCCTGGATCTCGCGGGCGCCGTCGAAATCGAAGGTGCACAGCCGCACGAACGAGATCAGGTTCGCCGCGGTCGAGACCGTCCAGGCGGGTAGTTCGTCGGGCCGTTCCAGACAGTCGGCGACCCGTTCCAGCACACCCTCGGTGTGGTCGCGGGAGATGTCGTCGGAGGCGGCCAGTACCGCCGCCTCGCACCGCTGCTTGATGACATCGGCGTCGGTCGAGGAACTCCGCGCGAGAATATTCGACAGCCGCCCCAGCGCGTTGCGCGCCGCACCGGACTGCTGCAAATTGACATTGGCTCGCGCCACCGCCATCAGTAGTTTGGAGCGCGAGGCCACCTGCTGCATCGGCAGTTTCGACACCGTGCCGAGCAATGTCGCCAGGCGGGAACCGTCGATGAGGTCCATACCGCCGTTCTCGATCAGATCCATCGCGAATTTCAGATCTGTCGCGGCCAGCGCGTGATCGACCGATTTGCGCAGCAGCTGGTGTTCGGCATACCAGCGGGAAGCCTTACGGTGCAAGGATTTCAGCTCGCCCGGCGTGGTGCGCTCCAGCCGGGCCCGCAGATGTTCGGCGAACAGCGGCTGCATCCGGAACCACTCCGGATCGTGTTCGATGCGCTGGAGGAACAGTTCGCGCTGCTCGGCTTGGACGAGGAGCATCTCGGCCTCACTGTCACCCGACAGCGCCGAAGCCAGCGACGCGTTGACCCGCTCGGTCACCGAGATCGCGGTCAGGAAGTCGAGCATGCGGGGTTCGAGGGTGTCGAGCACATTCTCGGCGAGGTATTCGCGAATGCCGTGGCTGCCCTCGGAGAGATTCTCGATCAGCGGGGCCGGATCCGGATTACCGCGCAGCGACAGGCTGACCAGCTGAATCGCGGCGGGCCAGCCGTCGGTGACCTCGTAGATCTGCTGGACCTGCGCGTCGGTGAGATCGAAACCGTTGCGCTCGACGAGGATCCGGGCCGTCTCCTCGACGGTCAGACGCAGGTCCGACGATCCGATCTCCACCAGTTCGTCGTGAACTCGCATCCGGCTGGTCGGCAAACCGGCCTGGTCCCGGCTCGTCACCACGAAACGCAGGTGGTGGCATCCGTTGTCGAGCAGCGCCGCCATCGCCCGGTGCGCACCCCGATCGGCCACCCGATGCCAGTCGTCGACCACGACGACCACGGTTTTCCCGCTGGCGTGGATCTCGTCGATGAGCGTCGAGATGACGTAGGCGGCCGCGTCGGCGGGTCGTTCCTCCAGCACCTGATCCAGACCGGTCCCCAGCTCGGGCCGGACCCTCAAGATCGCCTCGATGAGGTGGGCGAGGAACCAGATCTCGTTGTCGTCGCCGTTGTCGACCCCGATCCAGGCGACCGCGACCCCGCGCTCGGCCAGTTCCGCGCGCCACTGCGCGGCCACCGTGCTCTTGCCGAATCCCGCGGGCGCGTGCACGGCGGCCAGTTTGCGGCGTCCGCCCGCGCGCAGGATCTCGAGCAACCGTGGGCGCGCGACAGGTTCCCTGGCGGGCGTCGGCGGCCGGAATTTCGTCGCCGCGGTGGGCGGCATGGTGGTCGCGTATCCGGAGCCGGTGGGGTGTCGCGATACCGCGGGACGCATCGTCAGCGGCCAGCTGCGGCGGGCGGTCAAGGCGGGCCGCGACGCGGTGGACTCGCCCGCACCGAGCGCGCCGTCCACCTGCCCGGTGAGCGCCGGATCGGGTAGTGCCATCTCGTCGGGCACCTGACCGTGCGCGATCTGGACCGCGCGCAGCAGCTCACCGAATTCGAAGGCCGACCGGGGCCGATCACCCTGCTCGGGTGACATCGCCTTCTCGATCGCGGCGGCGACATCGGGCGGTATGTCCTGATCGCGCAGATTCGGCACGGGTTGGGTGGTGATCCGCAGGAACTGCGCGACCACCTTCTCCCCCGCCTGCCTCTCGAAGGCCGCGTGCCCGGTGAGCAGGGCGAACAGCGTTGCGCCGAGTCCGTAGACATCGGAGCGCACCGTCGGCTCGTCGCCGCGCAGCACCTCGGGCGCGGTGAAGGCGGGCGAACCGGTGATGAGACTGCTCGACGTGCGGAACCCACCGGGAATCCGGGCGATGCCGAAATCGGTGAGTTGCGGTTCGCCGTAGCTGTTGAGCAGGACGTTGGCCGGTTTCACATCCCGATGCAGGATCCCGGCGCGGTGGGCGCTCTCGATCGCACCCGACAGTTTCACCCCGGCGCGCAGGGCATCCTGCCAGGTCAGCGGCCCGTGATCGCGGATCAGCTGTTCCAGCGACCCGCGCGTGCAGTAGGGCATCACGATGAAGGGCAGCCCGGTGGCCGTGACGTCGACCTGGAGGATGTCGACGATATTCGGATGGCCGGAGAGCCTGCCCATGGCCTGTTCCTCGCGCAGGAAGCGCTCACGGCTCTCCCTGTCGATCTCCGAGGACAGCACCTTGACGGCGACCACGCGTTCCAGGGCCGATTGCAGACAGCGGTAGACCACGCCGAAGCCGCCGCGACCGATCTCGACGGCGCCGGACAGACCCATCGCCTCCAGCTCGTCGGCGATCCCTATCGGCTCGTCACGCTCGGTATTCTCCCCCTGCTGCCGAACTTCCCCCCGCGATGACGACGAATCGGCCGACGTTTCCTCGCGACTCCCCCGGCCCGAGCGAATCTGTGGATTCATGTGACCACCTCGAACTCACATCGAATCGACGTCACCGGCGATCCTGCGTGCGCCGACAACAGACAACGCGGAGCGAACCAACGCTGTCCGTTATGCCTACGCATACTCCAACGTAGCGCGCTCCCGGGCCGGGCGGGTGGAGATTCGATTCAGTGGTGTCGCACCGGGGACGGGCGGGTGGTCGACGCCCGCGCTCACCGGATCGCGGCGACGGTCTCACACCTCGGCGGGCACCGGTTCACGGGCGGGTTCGGGGGTCGCCTCGTGGGCGTCTTCCTGGACGTCCTTGTCCTTGAGCACCTCGATGCCGAGTTCGGCGCGGGTCGCGTAGATGACCGAGGTCTCCTGCTCCACGGTCTTGGCCATCGCCTTGTGCCACAGCGTCAGGACGTCGAGCACTTCCTTGCTGCTCGGATCGTCGTCGAGTTCGGTCTTGAGCCGTTGCAGGGTGATGGCCTGCGCCGCGGTCAGCGTGCGCAGCAGATCCTCGCAGCGATTGGGGATCTTGCGATTCGACAGCACACGCAACCGGCTCACGGTCCCGTGGCAGCCCTCGATGATCCGGGCGACCTCGTCACCGACGACGTCGATCTCGTCGGCGTCCTGGGCATTCCAGTGGGCGCAACCCTCGAGCTGATCGCGCACCTCCTCCGACACGGCGAGCACGGTGGAGACCGCGGCCAGAATCGAATCGCGACGCCACTTGTCGCGTTCGCGACGCTCGGCCGCGGAATTGGTGAGTTCGGTACTGCGCTGGGCGGTTTCGATGGTGACTCTGTTGCGTTCGTCGGCCGCCGTTATCGCGTCGCGGTTGGTGCGATTGTTGACGAGGACGCCCACGAGCGCCACGCCGGCAATGATGAGCGAGCTGAGAAGCGGAAACCACTGGGTCACCACGGAATCATCGCATCGTGGCCGGGCCCCGCGCCCCGCAACCGTCGCCGGACCGGGGGAAATCCGGCGACGAAGGCGTTCGTCGCTGGTCAGCGAACCGCGAGTGCGCCGGACGACGAAAGCCCGCCACCGCGAAAGGCGGTGGCGGGCTTCGGCGTAACTACCGGATTACTTGCGCAGCGAGGCCGGAACCTCGAAACGCTCGCCGTAGTTCTTGGCGAGTTCGTCCGCGCGGGTCACGAAGGCTTCCTGTCCACCCGGGTAACCGACGATGAACTGGTGCACGCCACCGGTCCAGGCCGGGTAGCCGATGCCGAGGATCGAGCCGATGTTGGCGTCGGCCGCCGTCTCGAGCACGCCCTCGTCGAAGCACTTCTGGGTCTCGATCGCCTCGATGAAGAGCATGCGGTCGATCAGATCCTGCAACGGCACGGTGAAATCGGCCGTGGTCTTGAAGTGATCGCGCAGGCCCTGCCACAGGCCCAGACGCTTGCCGTTCTCGTCGTACTCGTAGAAACCGGCCTTGCCCAGGCGACCCGGACGACCCTCGGAGACCAGGTAGTCGATGACGTCCTGGGCCGGGTGCCGCTTGTTGCCCATGGTGGTGTCGCCCTGCTTGAAGGCCTCTTCGGTCTCCTTGGCGATCTTCTGCATGAGCGTCAGGTTCAGCTCGTCCGACAACTGCAACGGCGCGGCCGGGTAGCCCGCCTGCATACCGGCCTGCTCGATGGTGGCGGGCTCGATGCCCTCACCCAGCATGGCGATCGCCTCGTTGACGAAGGTGCCGATGACCCGCGAGGTGAAGAAGCCGCGGCTGTCGTTGACGACGATCGGGGTCTTCTTGATCGCGAGGGTGTAGTCGAACACCCGAGCCAGCGCCTCGGGAGAGGTCTTCTCGCCCTTGATGATCTCGACCAGCGGCATCTTGTCGACCGGGGAGAAGAAGTGGATGCCGATGAAATCGCTCTCGCGCTTCACGCCGGTCGCCAGACCGGTGATCGGCAGGGTCGAGGTGTTCGAGCCCAGCAGCGCGTCGGGATCGACGATGTCCTCGATCTCCTGGAACACCTTGTGCTTGAGCTCGGTGTTCTCGAAGACGGCCTCGATGACGAAGTCGACGCCCGCGAAATCGGCGGGGTCGGCGGACGGGGTGATCCGGTCCAGCAGCGCCTTGGACTTCTCCTCGGTGGTCTTGCCACGCGAGAGGGCCTTGGCCTCGATCTTCTCGGAGTAGTTCTTGCCGCGCTCGGCCGCCTCGATGGTGACGTCCTTGAGCACGACCTCGAAGCCCGCCCTGGCGGAGACGTAGGCGATACCGGCGCCCATCATGCCCGCGCCGAGCACGCCGACCTTCTTGATCTCACGCTTGGGCACGTCCTTGGGACGCGAACCACCGTTGTTGATCGACTGCAGGTCGAAGAAGAACGCCTGGATCATGTTCTTCGCGACCGAGCCGGTCAGCAGGTGCACGAAGTAGCGCGACTCGATCAGCGACGCGTTGTCGATATCGACCTGCGAGCCCTCGACCGCGGCCGAGAGGATCGCGCGCGGCGCGGGCATGTTGGCGCCCTTGAGCTGCTTGCGCAGGTTGGCCGGGAACGCGGGCAGGTTCGCCGCGAGACCGGGGGAAGCGGGGGTGCCGCCCGGGATCTTGTAGCCCTTCTTGTCCCAGGGCTGCACGAAGGCTTCGGGATTGGCCTTGATCCACGCCTTGGCGGCGGGCACCAGTTCCTCGATCGAACCGACGACCTCGTTGATCAGGCCGATCTCCTTGGCCTGAGCCGGACGGAACTTGTTGCCCTGCAACAGCACCGACAGCAGTGCGGTTTGCAGACCCAGCATGCGCACGGTGCGGATGATGCCGCCGCCAGCGGGCAGCAGGCCCAGGCTCACCTCGGGCAGGCCCAGCTGCACACCCGGCACGTCGGCCGCGATGCGGTAGTGGGTGGCCAGGGTGATCTCCAGGCCGCCGCCGAGCGCGGCGCCGTTGATCGCGGAGACGACCGGCTTGCCGAGGGTCTCGAGACGACGCAGCGCACCCTTGATGGTGGCCAGCTCGTCCATGAGGGCCTGGCCGTCGCCGGGGCCGACGTTCATCATGTTCTTCAGGTCGCCGCCCGCGAAGAAGGTCTTCTTCGACGAGGTCAGCACCACACCGGTGATGCTGTCCTTCTCGGCCTCGAGCCGGTCGACGGTCGCCGTCATCGACGCCTTGTACAGCTCGTTCATCGTGTTGGCGCCCTGGTTCGGGTCGTTCATCGTCAATACGACGATGCCGTCCGAATCCTGTTCCCAACCGATCATGTTGGATTCGCTCACAGCTCTGTGTCTCCTTGTGAAGAAAAGTCGGTGGGATCAGACGCGTTCGATGATGGTCGCGACGCCCATGCCGCCGCCGATGCACAGCGTGATGAGCGCGTAGCGGCCGTTGCGGCGCTCGAGCTCGTCGATCATGGTGCCGGTGATCATCGCGCCGGTGGCGCCCAGCGGGTGGCCCATCGCGATGGCGCCGCCGTTGACGTTCAGCTTCTCGTCCGGGATGTTCAGATCCTTCTGGAACTTCAGCACCACGGAGGCGAACGCCTCGTTGATCTCGACCAGGTCGATGTCGTCGAGGGTCAGACCCGCCTTGGCCAGTGCCTTCTTGGCGGCCGGGGTGGGGCCGGTCAGCATGATGGTGGAGTCGGCGCCACTGGTGGCGGTCGCGACGACGCGGGCGCGCGCGGTCAGGCCCGAGGCTTTGCCCGCCTCTTCGGTGCCGACGAGCACCAGCGCGGCGCCGTCGACGATGCCCGAGCTGTTGCCGCCGTGGTGGACGTGGTCGATCTTCTCCACGAAATGGAACTTCTGCAACGCGACGGCGTCGAAACCGCCGACTTCACCGACACCGGCGAAGGACGGGGTCAGCTTGCCCAGATCCGCGGCGGTGGTGCCGGGACGCATGTGCTCGTCGTTGTCGAGAACGATCAGACCGTTCTGGTCCTTGACCGGAACGATCGACTTGGCGAAGTAGCCGCCGGTGGTGGCCGCGGCCGCCAGTTCCTGCGAGCGCACCGCGTAGGCGTCGACGTCATCGCGGGTGAAACCCTCGATGGTGGCGATCAGGTCGGCGGAAACACCCTGCGGCACGAAGTAGGTGTCGTAGTTGGTGGCCGGGTCGAGCAGCCACGCGCCGCCGTCGGAGCCCATCGGCACGCGCGACATGGATTCGACCCCACCGGCAAGCACCAGGTCGTCGAAGCCCGAGCGCACCTTCTGGGCGGCCAGGTTGACGGCCTCCAGGCCGGAAGCACAGAAGCGGTTCAGCTGGAAGCCGCCGACGGTGTCGGGCAGGCCGGCCGCGGTCACCGCGGTACGGGCGATATCGGCGCCCTGGTCACCCACCGGCATCACGACGCCGAGGATGAGATCGGAGATCCGGTCCTCGTCGAGGTTCGGGAAACGACCGCGCAGCTCCTGGATCAGACCAACGGTCAGGTCGATCGGCTTGACCGAGTGCAGCGAACCGTTCTTCTTGCCGCGTCCGCGCGGGGTGCGGATGGCCTCGTAAATGTAGGCCTCTGTGGTCATGTGGAGTGTTTCCTTCCTTAGGGTGCGGCGGCCGGGCTCTCGCCCGCCCGAGCGCTCTTTGCACCGCGCGCCGCGCATGGCACGCGGACACGGCTGACCTCGCCGACCGGCCCCGGGACCGACCGTTCTAACGCTGTACAAAACACGGCACGCAACGACCGGCGCACGTTCCAGGTGCCCGCGCACACGGGCATCACATCGAACCTCGCCGGACCGGAGCTCGCGCCCACACGCCCCATACTACCGTGGTGTGCGAACTCCGGTTAACTTAACGTCCTCGAGGCGGTGGTTGTCAACCATCCAGGCGTGTGGCACCGAGTTCACTGCGGAGCAACTCCAGAGCGACCTCGTCCGGGTCACGCCGGTCTTCCGGCGCGACGGGTACCGCGGCGGCGTCGAGCATCTCCTGCTCCTCCTCCGGCGTCGGCGGACGCGACACGGCCGAGCCCGCTCCACCGGAGGTTTCGTAGGCCGCCCCCGGATCCGGGGGCGGGTAATCACCCGGTCCGGGATCGTCGGGCAGATCGGGGAAGTCCGGCGGCGGGATATCGTCCTCGCCCACGAACGAGCGCGACTCCGACCCGGTCCGGGGCCCACCACCGGACGGATCGGGCGCCTTGTTGGCCTGACTCGGCCGCGAGAAGCGCGGCGCGGCGGGCGCGGCGGCCTTCCTGCCGTTCGGGTCCGCACCGCCTCCGTTCGGCGGGTCGACACCGCGACCGTTCGGTTGCGCTTGGCCCCGGCTCGCCGGAACCCGCTGCTGCTGCGCCGCGGCGCCGCGCCCCCTGCCACCGGCCTGCCCCGCCGCCGGACGCGCCGACGCACTCCCCACTTCCCATCGCACCGCGTGATCGCGACCGAGCACCGCGCGCACCGCGGACTGCACCGCCGCTAGATTCTGCGGGCCGGAAAGCCGCTCGGCCAGCGGCGCGTGCTGATGCGCGAAGACGATGACATCGCCCTCGATCCGCGACACCGACGCACCCGACAGCAGCGCGTGCACCGCCGCCCCGAACTCGCGCACCTTCGCGCGGATATCGCCCCACGCCTCCTCGACCGCCCGCAGCAGCTCCGCTTCGGACCCGGCCCCCGCCGCCGGCGACGGAGCGGCAACCGATGCCGCGTCCGGCGCGGAGGCCACGCCGGTGGCTACCTCGCGCCGCTCGGGCTCCCCCGGCTGCCCGCTCACTTGCGGCCGCGTCTGCCGCGCCTCGGAAACAGCTGCCGCCCCGTGGACTCCGGACGAGTCGGCGGTAGCGCCTTCCTGCCCGCTGAGATCGGAACCATCCTGACCACCACGTCGATCGACAGCCGGTTCGTTCGCACCGCGTCGCTCGTCGCCCTCGCCGTCCGCCGCTCCTGCGACCCGCTCGTCGGCCGGGCGGGAATTCGGCGCGCCGCCGCTCACACCTTCGCCCGCTCGGGCCGAACGCTCCTCGGCGGCACTATCGGGACCACCCCGCGCGTCCCCCACCACGCGACCATCGGTCCCAGCGTCCACAAGATCGGGGTCCGCCCCGTCGTCGGATCGCCGCCCCCGCGAATCCTCCGCACCCGGCGACATTTCCACCCCGGCACGCCCGGGAGAATCGTCGACGGTCCGCCGCGCCACCCCTACCGACCCCCGACCCGCTACCTCGTCGCCCTCGACGGCGACGGGAACATCGGAACCACTCCCGCTCGGCGACCCGCTCGGCGACCCGCTCGGCGCGATCACGCCGTCGCTCGGCTCGCGACTCGAAGTATCGGCGGTTGCAGTACCCGCGTCCCGCGACGGCACCTCGTCGCGATTCCGGCCCTCTTCCCCGGCGGCCGTGGTGCTCGCCCCACCCCGGGTCTTGCCTTCCCGCACAGCCGCAAGGACTTCCGCCCCACGGCGACGGCCAGGCTCGGCGGGTGCCGGGCGCGCGGCGGGCGCGGCCGGCGCGGCCGGGGAATCCGCGGCGGGGGCAGAGGCGGCGGCGGGGGCGATCGCACTTGTCGCGACACCACGCTCGAGGCGCTCCAGGCGTTGGAGGGTGGCGGATTCGGTGTCGGCGACCGAGGGCAGCAGCATGCGTGCGCACACGATCTCGAGGAGCAGGCGCGGGGCGGTGGCGCCGCGCATCTCGCCGAGACCCTCGTGCAGCAGTTCGGCGTAGCGGGTCAGGGTGGCGGGGCCGATGCGTTCGGCCTGTTCGTTCATCCGCGCGAGTACGTCGCCGGGGCCGGAGACCAGACCGCGGTCGGTGGCGTCGGGGACCGCGCGCATCAGGATCAGATCCCGGAAGCGTTCCAGCAGATCGACCGCGAATCGACGCGGATCGTGCCCGGCCTCCATCACCCGGTCCACGGTGCCGAACAGGGCGGCGCCGTCCTCCGAGGCCAGCGCGCGCACCGCGTCGTCGATCAGCGCGACATCGGTGACGCCGAGCAGCGATACCGCGCGCGTATAGGTGACGCCCTCCGGACCCGCGCCCGCCAACAGTTGGTCGAGCACGCTGAGACTGTCACGCGGCGATCCGCCGCCCGCGCGAATCACCAACGGGTACACCGCGTCTTCGACCGGTACGTTCTCCTGTTCGCAGATGCGCGCGAGCAGTCCGTGCATCGTCGTCGGCGGCAGCAGCCGGAACGGATAGTGGTGGGTGCGCGAACGAATCGTCGGCAGCACCTTGTCCGGTTCGGTGGTGGCGAAGATGAAGATCAGATGCGCGGGCGGCTCCTCGACGATCTTGAGCAGCGCGTTGAACCCCGCGGTGCTGACCATGTGCGCCTCGTCGACGATGAATACCCGGTACCGGGATTCCGCCGGCGCGTAGAACGCGCGATCACGCAGTTCGCGGGTGTCGTCGACACCGCCGTGGCTGGCGGCGTCGAGTTCGATCACATCGAGATTGCCCGGACCGCCGGGACCAAGCGCGACGCAGGACGAGCAGAAGCCGCACGGTGTCGACGTCGGGCCCTCCACGCAGTTGAGGGAACGCGCGAGGATGCGCGCGGAGGAGGTCTTACCGCAGCCGCGCGGTCCGGAGAAGAGGTAGGCATGACTGATCCGCCCGGTGTCGAGCGCGGTACTCAAAGGGTCGGTGACGTGCTCCTGACCCACTACCTCAGCGAACGTTGCCGGTCGGTACTTCCGGTACAGAGCCACGGCCAGAGGTTACCGGCGTGGGCCGACAAAGAACATTCCGCCGACGGCCACGGTGCGACACGGCCGAAACAGGACTGTTGAGTGATATAGATCACACAATTCACGCCACCTTCTTCGCCCCACTCGAACCGCATTCGCGATGGCTACCCGAGGGCAATCCCAAAATGAGAGGCGACCAGATTCCCGCACAAGCACTCTCATCGGCGGATAAACAGAGCTAGACATACTTATGCCCTGTTTTCGAGCGTCGAAATGGATGTAACGAATCCATCACCATCAGTGACATCCATGCAAGCTGCTGGCTACCGTGGTTATCGGCAACTTCGGTAGCCAAACCTTCATCAGGTTGGTGGCCCCGGTCGGTCCCTCATCCCGACCGGGGCACAACCTGGAATCCCATGATCCTCGGGCGTCATCGCCGAACTCCCACCGACTTCCCCGGAGGAATGTTCCACGTGCCGTCTTGTGACGACATCGCCACCGCACTGCTCTCCAGCACCGACTTCGCGGGCGACCCGATCGCGGTCGACCTGCTGAGCCGGGCCATCAGTCCGCGGGATTTCGCGCTGAAACGCGATTCACTGCCGGTGGCCGCGACCGCAGACCCGGCCACCGCCTCGGCGATTCTGGAACTACTCGAACGCGGCCAGGTACCGACGATGGCCGCCATCCGCACCCTGACCGCGCAGAACGAGATGCGCCACGAGGCCGAGCGGATCGAACGCCTCGGCCGCCGCGCCCAGCGCAGCATCGACGAATTCGGTCGCACCCTCGCCCGCCTGGCGCACGAGCACTGGACCGAACACGGCACCGGCCCGATCCGGCGCGACATCCTCAATTCCGAACCGGTCATGGCACTGATCCAGGAGCGCATCGGCGAAGTTCCGCCGAGCGCGGTCAAACACCTGTGGTTGATCGAACGCGCCCAGCGCGCGGGATGGATCGCCTCCAACGCCAATCCGCAGTCGCTGTGCGCGGGGCGGCGATTCCATGCCGCGAAGTACGGCAATCGGGTCTCACTGCGACCGGTGAACTCCATCGGCACGCTGGTCGCGGGTTTCCTCGCCGAATACCGCGAGGGCCACGGACGTTCGCCGCGCTGGTCGGCGGTCGCCCACGAACTGCGCGACGACCGGGCCCGCCGCGTGTTCTTCGATACCGCCGACGCGACGACCCAGCAGTTGTGGCTCTGTACAGCCGAATGGGTCGACATCGTCGACGGAATGCCCGTTCCGGGCCGACGCGGTCAGCGCGCACTGGCCAAACAGGCGCGCCGCTGACCCGATCGAGCTCTCGACTTTCGTAGGTTAACAGCGTTACTCTAACGTCGTTAACCTACGGAGGGGATCTCGGATGCTGACCAGAATCGCCCATCTCGCCACCGGAAGACCGCGCACCGTGCTCGCCGCGGCCTTGGCCTTCGCGCTGTTCTGCGGCATCTTCGGCGCCACCGCGGCCGGTCATCTCAAATCCGGAGGATTCACCTCCGACGACGCCGAATCCTCCCGGGTCACCCGGTTGCTCGCCGACGATTTCGACGGCGCCGCCCCCAATTTCGTCCTGCTGGTCGAATCCGACGCGGGCGCCGACGACCCCGTCACCCGCGCGGCGGGGCTGTCCCTGGTCGACACCTTGCAGTCGCGATCGGACGTGCGTGGCACCCGGTCCTACTGGACCGCACCGCCGACGCTGGCCTCGGCGCTGCGCGGCACCGACGGCAAGAGCGCGCTGATCGTGGCCTATCTGGTCGGCGACGAAACCGAAATCCAGCGGGTCGCGGGTGATCTCGCCGACGAGCTCACCGGAACCACCGACGGCGTCACGGTCAGGCAGGGCGGAATCGCCGCGATCTACCACGACGTCAACACCCAGACCACGCGCGATCTCGCGGTGGCCGAATCCGTGGCGATACCGCTGTCGATGATCGTGCTCGTCCTGGTCTTCGGCAGTCTCGTCGCGGCCTCCCTGCCGCTGATCATCGGCCTGTTCGCCATCGCGGTCACGCTGGCGATCCTGCGCCTGTTCACCGTCTTCACCGACGTCTCGATCTACGCGCTGAACCTGACTACCGCGATGGGCCTGGCATTGGCCATCGACTACGCCCTGTTCATCGTCAGCAGATATCGCGAGGAACTCGGCAACGGCCTCGAACCCGTCGCCGCCACCATCCGGGCCGTGCAGACCGCCGGACGCACGGTGCTGTTCTCAGCGCTGACCGTCGCGCTGTCGATGGCGGTGCTGAGCGTGTTCAACCTCTACTTCCTCAAATCCTTCGCCTATACCGGCGTCGCGGTCGTCGCCGCTGCCGCCGCCGCGTCGATCCTGGTGCTGCCCGCCGCGCTCGTGCTGCTCGGACACCGGGTCAACGCCGTCGATCTGCGCGTTCCGCTGCGGCGCTTGTTCGGCCGCGATCCGCACCCCGGCCCGATCACCCCCGAGCAGAGCGGCTGGTACCGCCTGGTCCATTGGGTCATGCGCCACGCGGTGCCGGTGTCGGTCGTCATCATCGCGATCCTGCTCGCCCTCGGATCACCGTTCCTCTCGGTGAAATTCGGCTACCCCGACGACCGGGTGCTGCCGACCAGCGCGCCCGCCCACCAGGTCGGTGACACCCTGCGCGAGGAATTCCCGCAGGCCGATCCGGGAGCCGTCACCACCGTCGTACTCGACGACTACCGGGGTGACACCGCCGCGATCGGCGCCTACGCCGCCCGGCTGTCCGCCATCGATGACGTGCCCGCGGTGCTCTCCGCGGCCGGTGTGTACGTCAACGGTCAGCGCGTCGCCCCGGCCCCGCCGGGCATGTCCAACGACACCGGCACCTACCTCAGCGTCTCCACCCGCCTCGATCCCTACTCCCCAGGCGGACAGGACCAACTGAACGAGATCCGCGCCGTCGACGCGCCCGCGCCCGCGCTCTACGGCGGCGCGGCCGCGGTCAACGCCGACTCGCTCGCCGCGCTCGGCGCGCGAATGCCGTTGGCGCTGGCGCTGATCGCGTTGACGACATTCGTGGTGCTGTTCCTGTTCACCGGCAGCGTGGTGCTGCCGATCAAGGCGCTGCTGCTCAACACCCTGTCGCTGGCCGCGGCCTTCGGCGCGATGGTGTGGATCTTCCAGGACGGGCATCTGTCGGGTCTGCTCGGCTTCACACCGGTCGGGCACATGGTGCCGACCATGCCGATCCTGATGTTCTGTCTCGCGTTCGGCCTGTCGATGGACTACGAGGTCTTCCTGTTGTCGCGCATCCGCGAGGAATGGCTGCTCACCCGCGACAACACCCGCGCGGTCGCCATCGGCGTCGCCAGGACCGGACGCATTTTCACCGCCGCCGCCGTGCTGATGGCTATCGTCATGGGCGCGATGATTACTTCCAAAGTGGCGTTCATGCAGCTGATGGGGCTGGGTCTGACCCTGACCATCCTGGCCGACGCGACCATCATCCGAGGCCTGCTCGCCCCCGCCCTGATGCGACTGCTCGGCCCGCTCAACTGGTGGGCCCCGAAACCGCTGGTGCGTCTGCACACTCGCATCGGCCTGTCGGAGGAGGTAGAGCCCGACCGTGAACCGGTCGCCGCCGCACGCCTATGACAGCATCACCTCGTCCACGTTCACCGCGCGGTTCCGGAGCTCGACTCCGTGCCGAAATCCTCGACGCCACCGCCGAATTGCTCGCCAACGCCGGGCATTCCGAGGCGGTGTCGATCCGGGATGTCAGCAGGATGGTCGGCATCAGCGCGCCGTCGATCTACCGGCATTTCGCCGACAAGGACGAATTGATCGAGGCGGTGGTCGCCCGCGCCTTCGAAGATCTGTCCGGCGCGATGCACGCGGCGAGCGATCCCTCGCTGTCCGCGATGAGCAGGTTACGAGCCCAGGGCATGGCCTATGTCCGCTACGCGCTGGAACATCCGGCGCAGTACCGGGTCGCCACCGCGCCCACGGCCGAGAGCGGCGCGGTGGACCGGGTACTGAGCAGCGGCGCGTTCCGGCTGTTCGCGACGACGGTGCGCGAATGCATGGACGAAGGCGTCATGACCCCGGGCGACCCGACCCCCATCGTCCTCGAACTCTGGGCCGCCGCGCACGGTATCGCCTCCCTGTTGATCGCCAAACCGTTCCTGCCGTGGGGCGAGGCGGAGGCGAGCGCGGACCGCGTGCTGTCGGCGGCCTGTGTCGGACACGCGGTACTCGACATGATCGGCGACGCACCGGGCCCGGACGAGATCACCGACTGGCTGGACCGGCTCAGGCGCGATCCGCCCTGAGTTCCGTCCGCGACGGACCTGTCCGGCTCGGCGGCCGTGCGGATTCGGTAACTTCCTTGCAACGCCCCGAGGTGTCAGAAGGAGTCTCCATGCCACCGACCATCGATCCCGCGGCCACCGCCTGGTTGCTCGTAAGCACGGCGCTGGTGCTGCTGATGACTCCCGCGCTGGCCATCTTCTACGGCGGCATGGTGCGCTCCACCGGTGTGCTGAACATGCTGATGATGAGTTTCATCTCGATACCGCTGGTCACCGTGGTCTGGCTGCTGCTCGGTTACAGCCTCGCCTTCGGCGACGACGCGGGCGGCGGCCTGATCGGCGATCTCTCGCACGCGG
Source organism: Nocardia sp. NBC_01377 (assembly GCF_045040005.1). Lineage (NCBI taxonomy): Bacteria > Bacillati > Actinomycetota > Actinomycetes > Mycobacteriales > Nocardiaceae > Nocardia > Nocardia sp. NBC_01377. The sequence continues at coordinate 7,744,677 of NZ_CP109566.1, read as the reverse complement.
GCATGACGGGCATCGACCCGAACACCGTGCACGAGACCGCGCACGGCGGGGTGCCTGAACTGCTGTTCGCGACCTTCCAGCTGACCTTCGCCGTGCTGACGGTCGCGCTGGTCAGCGGCGCCATCGCGGACCGGGCGAAATTCGCCGGGTGGATGGTGTTCGTCCCGCTCTGGACGCTGGTGGTCTACGTGCCGATCGCGCACTGGGTGTGGGGTCCCGACGGCTGGCTGATGTCGTTCGGCGCACTCGATTACGCGGGCGGTCTGGTCGTCGAGGTCGCCTCGGGCTCCTCCGCGCTCGCGCTGGCCCTGGTGCTCGGCCCGCGCGTCGGCTTCAAGATCGACGCGATGCGTCCGCACAATCTGCCCTTCGTCCTGCTCGGCGCGGGCCTGCTGTGGTTCGGCTGGTTCGGATTCAACGCCGGATCGGCACTGGCCGCCGACGGCATCGCCGCGGCCGTCTTCCTGAACACCCTGGTCGCGGGCTGTCTCGGCATGCTCGGCTGGCTCGCGGTGGAACAGGTCCGCGACGGACGTCCGACCACCTTCGGCGCGGCCTCGGGCGTGGTGGCGGGTCTGGTCGCGATCACGCCGTCCTGCGGTTCGGTCAACACCCTCGGCGCGGTCGTCGTCGGCACCGCGGCGGGTGTGGTGTGCTCGTTCGCGGTCGGCTGGAAACACAAGGCGGGCTACGACGATTCGCTCGACGTGGTCGGCGTGCACTTCATGGGCGGCGTGGTCGGCACCGTGCTGATCGGATTGTTGGCCGCCGAGGTGATGACCGGCGGCATCGAAGGACTCTTCTTCGGCGGCGGCCCCGCTCAGCTGGGCAAACAGGTTGTCGCCGTACTCGCGGTCGCGGCCTACGCCTTCGGGGTCACCTACGCGCTCGGCTCCGGCGTCGCCAAGGTCGTCGGCTTCCGCGTCAGCAGGGAGGACGAGACCTCCGGCATCGATTTCGCGCTGCACGCCGAAACCGCGTACGCCGAAGGCGTGCACGGACACTCGCCCCGGCGCTTGGACGAGAGCTAGCCCGTCGCCCGCGCCTCGACGCAGGCGACGGCGGAGTCGAGCGCCGCTTCCAGGGGCTCGGGTGCGCGCTGCGCCCTGGAGACGAGCATGCCGCCCTCGTACCCGGTGACCACGACCAGGGCCAAGCGGTACTCGCCTGGATGACGGCCGCCAGCAGATCCCGTTTGTTGTCGAAGTAGTGGTAGAGCTGCGAGGCACCGACTTCGGACTCGTGCTGGATCGCCTCCATCGTCGTGCCGTGCGCACCGTTCGCGAGGATCAGGCGGGTGGCGGTATCGGATTCTCGGTCGCCCATTCCCTGGCGGGCCTCGGCTGAACCGTCCTGGTGCACGGGCGCAGCGCGGAGCGTGCGCGGGAGGCCACCACGCGGATGGGCGACGTGCCGGGTCGTCTCGTTCCGGTCGACGCCGACCTCGAAACACGGGCGGGGGTCGCTCGCCTGGTCGAACAGGTGCGCGGTGCCGCCCCGGACGGTCTCGACGTCCTGGTGAACAACGCCGGCGCCGCCTTCGACCGGCACCGGCTCACCCCGGACGGTGTCGAACGGACGGTAGCGGTCAACCATCTGGCGGTCGCCGAACTCACCCGGGATCTCGGTTGGCCCGCGCGATCGTAGAGGGTCGCGGTGTCGATCGAGATCCCGTCGGCGGCACTGGTGTTGTCGGCGCGCAGCCCGAGTTCGAAGCCGGTGGGCAGCCGCGAGAGGGTCGGGGTCATATCACAGATCTTGCGGTCGGCGTTCTGGTTCACGGTGAAATCGCCGCTCCTGTCCCGATCGCCGCTCTTGAACAGCGGCGGCGCCCCGTTCGGGGATGCACATCCGGGCGGTGGCATGGGCAGATCCGGCGCCGGACTCCACACCCGGCCCGGCGGCTCGGTCCCGGTGGCGAGGAATACCGCCGTCGCGCGGACCCACGTCGTGCCGTCCTGGGCGATGGACGCGTCCGCGACGGCGATCCTGGTGCCCCTGCGCACGATGCCGCTGCCGACCTCGAGCGGCACATTGCTCACCGGACTGAACAGGTCGACGGTCAACCGGGCCGGAACGAATCCGGCCGGACAGTGCGTCTCCAGTCGCCGTGCCAGCACACCGCACACGCCGGGACCGCTCAGCTGATCGACGGACCAATGGCTGATCGCGAACTCCCGCGCGAAGAAACAGACCATCGCCAACGCCTCACACTCGAATCGACCGAAGTGCAACACGTTGCAGGTCAGTGGCGGGCCGGGCTCATTCGACCGAATCCGCAGACGCGGTGAACGTATTGCACCGCGAGGTCAGATTCTGTTCCAATCCGAGTTCGAACCAGTCGCCGCTGTTCTCGGGGGTGCCGTGATCGCGGGAGTCGGAGGGCGCGTCACCACGGCCGTTGGCATCGCGTTTGGCGATGGTGATCTGCGAGTTGGTCAGCGAGCCCGCATCGGCCGATGAGCCGACGTACATGCCGTTGAAGCACTGGGCCTGCAATTCGACGCGGCGCGAGAGTTCGAGACCACGGTCGCTGCGGGTACCGGCGTCGACCCGTTCGGCATTGGCCTTGCGCAGGATTCCCGACATGGCCTGCACGTGATGTCCGTACTCGTGCGCGAACACCGACAGATAGACGACCCAGTTGTCCTTGAACAGATCCGTCTGCAACTGACTGATCGGCATGTAGATGGTCTTGTTCGCCGGGCAGTAGAACGCGGCGAAATTCGTGGTGGAACCGGTGCAGGGGGTGGTGATGCCGGTGGTGTTCGCGCTGACGTTCACCGTCGGCGGCTCGAACGGCAGATCCGCCTCGGCGAGCACCGGTTTCCACGCGGACTCCAGGCAGTCGGCGGCGCTGTCGAAGAATTTGCGTGCCGTCTCGACCTGGGTGCCCCACGGCGAATAGCTGCAACGGGCCGGAACCAGGGTCGCGTCGGTATCGGTGAGCAGCGGATTGTTCGCGGTCTCCGCCGATGCCGAGGTGTCGTCGGACGGGAAGGTCAGACTCGGGTCGGGACCGGCGGACGGATCGTCGACGACGCTGCGCGCGGCGTTGAGCACCAAACCGCCTGCCACCAGCACGATCACCACGACCAGCAGTGCCAACAGGCCGCCGCCACCACGTTTACGCGGACGCTGCGGTGCACGGCCCGGCGGTCCGTAGGGCATGGGCGCAGGCATTCCCTGGCGATATCCGGACGGCGGATACCCCTGCGGCGAACCGTAACCCGGCTGCGGACCGTATCCGGGCCGGTTGGCGGGCTGCCCGTATCCGGGCTGCTGGCCGTATCCCGGCTGCGGTCGGTACCCGGGCTGCTGACCGTATCCGGGCGGTGTGCCGTATCCCGGTGGCGGCCCCGGCCGCCCGCCGGGTGGAACCGGTCCGGATCCGTACGGTGGTTGCGTCACTCCCCCGTACCCCCTCGTCTCGATTGGTCACCGACAGTGTTGGTATCAGCAGCGCGCGTCAGGCCCCCGTGTGGTGACGCTGCGCTGCTGCCGCCGGGCCCGTCGCTCGCGCCGTGCCGCTGACGAAGGATAGCAACTTGTCTAGAGTAGGCAGCCATGCTGACATTTCGGGGGGCCGCCGCGAGCGCGCTTGTTCTCGCAGGCCTTGGAATGGCGGCGGCCGTGCCCGCATACGCCCAGCCCGCCGCTTCGGGCGTCACGATCACCGCGGATCTGACCCTGAACCGCGAGGGTGTCCTCGATGTGGTGGAGACCGTGAATGTGCCCGAGGGCGGCCACTTCACGATGGCGCTGCCGTTGCGCCTCCAGGTGAGCGACGATGTCGAGCGGGTCTTCCAGGTCACCGATGTCGATACCACCGGCGCGGGCACCGCGACCGTCGCAGGCGACCGGTTCACCATCGACGCCGACCCCGGCGAATCGACCTTCACCTACTCCCTGCACAACACTGTCAGGGACGCGCCCGGCACCCAGGTCTTCCACTGGATCGGGGTGATGAGCACCGATATCGCCTCGATCAGCGCCTCGGTGATCGCCCCGAGTTTCGAGATGGGCATCGTCGACTGCAAACTCGGCCCGCCTGGCAATATCCGGCCGTGCGCCGACGTCCGCGTCGAGGCGACCGGCGCGCTGTATCTCGAACAGACGGACCTGCGCAAGGGCGACACCATCGACCTCACGCTGCAACTGCCGCCGGGGACCGTGCCTGCCAACGCCGATATCCGCGTGGACGAACCGGGGCCCTTCACCCTGACCGGTCCGGTGTGGCTCGCGTTCGGCGTCCTGCTTGCCGTCCTCGCCGGACTGGCCGCGGTGGTGCTGCGCGCCCGGCGCGAGAACGCCTCGGCCGGAGCCGGATCCGATGTCGCCGACCCGCTGGAACGCGACAGCGACCAGGTGCGATTCATCTCGCCCGACGCCATCCTGCCCGGCGAGGCCGGTCTACTGCTCGACGAGCACGCCGATCCGATCGATATCGCCGCCACCGTGGTGGATCTCGCGGTACGCCGCTATATCTGGGTCACCCCGATCAGCGCGGCCACCGGCACCCCGGGTGGTAACGACTGGCGGATCACCAGGGTCAACGCCGCCGACGACCAACTGCGCGACTACGAGAAGGCCGTCTACGGCGCGCTGCTGCCCGACGGCGTCGACGCGGTCACCGTCAGTGAACTGCGTGCGCCGGACCGGGTTTCGGTGGACGCCATCCGCGCGGCGATGATCGCCGACGCCGTCGAGCGCGGGGCCTTCGCCGATCGCTCCGGCCCCGGCCTGGCGCGCCTGATCGGCGGCGGGCTGATCGTGGCCGGTATCGCCGCGACGCTCGGCCTCGCCTTCTCCGCCGGGCACGCCCTGGTCGGCGTCGCCATCGCCATCGGCGGTGTCGCGGTCCTCCTGCTGCCCGCCTATCTGCCCGTGCGCACCGGCTACGGTCGCGAACTCACCGGCCGGGTGCGGGCCTTGCAGCGCGGACTCGAGGCGACTCGGCGCGAACAGATTCCGGACAGCGATCAGGAGACCGTGTTCTCCCGCGCGCTGCCGTTCACGGTCGTCAACGGGCGTGCCGACAATTGGATCCGCGTCTTCCGCGACCTCAATCCGGCGGCCGACTCCCAACCCGGCCTGTACTGGTTCGGCGGTTTCGAGCGCGACGCGAATCTGCAACGCTTCGCCGGACATTTCCCGTACTTCATCACCGCGATGGAAGGTCTCTTCGGCCGCGGCTGACACGAAACGACAACGGGCCGGGTCCGATCGGACCCGGCCCGTTGTCGTAGGCGGTGTCAGTCGTTGAGCGACAGTCGGCGCATCGCGGCCAGCGGATCGGCGTAGATGGCGCTCACCGAGGTGACGACCGCGGCGAATTCCTGCACCTTGCCGCCGAATCCGCTGATCCGGATATCGGTCGGCGGCAGGGTCGAACCCTGCCGGAACGCACTCGCGACGTGGGCGACCGCGGGCCGGTAGCCGGTGAACGCCTGCCCACCCAGGATGACCCGATCCGGATTGAGCATGTCCCTGACCATCGCGACCGTGTGCCCGAGCATCGTCGCCCGCTCGGCGAGCAACTCACGCGCGGATTCCGAACCGGCCTCGGCCGCCCGGTACAGATCGGAGATGGTCGATCCGGCGGTTCCGTTGTACGCGGGGATGATTCCGCGGCCGACGGCCCGTGCGTGCAGCGCCCGGTCACCGACGGTGACCTCCAAGCAGCCGCGACGGCCGCAGGTGCAATCGACATTCGAGCCGGTCGGCAGGTGCGCGATGGAACCGGGGCCGTTACTCGGCGTATGCACCCGGCCGTCCAGAGTCACCGCGATTCCGGCGGTTTCACGCACGTAGAAATACAGGCTGCTACCGCGTTCCTGACCTTCGCGCGGTTCCGGCGTCGGCAGCAGCAGTTCGGACGCGGCCATCGCCTCGACGTGCGGGGCCACCGAAACCGGCAGTTCCAGCACCTCGCCGAGGACGGCGCCGACGGGCGCGCCGTGCCATTCCAGTTTGGGGTGATCGACCACACCGGTCAGCGGATCGACCCGGCCGCCGATGGCGACACCGGCCCACAGTGGTTTACGCCGGTGCCAGCGTTGCAGGAAGGCCTTGGCGCTGCGGGCGACGGTGGTGGTCGCGAACTCTTGGCCGGTCTGCGGGGTGGCGATGGCGAGGCCGCCGAGGATCCGGCCGCGCAGATCGGCCGCGACGATCTTGGTGACGGCGGCGCCGATGTGGATTCCGAGGGTCAGGTACGCCTCGTGATCGATCTCGAAGGGCACCCGGGGACGCCCCACCGCTCCGGAAGCGGTCAGGTCAGGTCGCTCGCGCAGCAGTCCGGCGGCCAGCAGCGCGGAAACTTGACGATTGACGGTGGCGATACTCAGACCCGTTGTGCGCGCGGCATTGTCGCGGGAGACTGGGCCACCGGTCGCGGCCCGCAGCACGGCGGCGGCGGGGTTGTCGGCGATACGGAGTTCGGGGGCGATGACTGGACGCTGGACACGGACACGACCGGTGGCGGCCCGCGAGGCGGGACGCTCCAGGATGGGGAGGGCCATATGAAGATTCCTTGCTGAAGTCCCGAAATCGAAACGGGACGTGCCTACACCTACGGCGACGAGGCAGCCGGGAGCTGAAAGAGGGTGCTCAGCTCAGCTGCAGCGGAAGGAACAACACAGTTCGCGAGTCAACGGCAACCGCAGGCCCAGCGCGGCGGTCACGTAGGTGACCCGCGAGGCGGTAGGGCGGTTGCTGGACATAAAAAAACGGTAACACCCGGTTGGTCGGTATACCAACACAATGGCAGATTTCGGTGTGGAAGCCCACATGATCTCCGCAGGTCACGGCGATATCCCACGGCGTGTCACGGAAGCGACACGGCGGGCGTCCACCGGTTAGCGACCGGGTAGGCCGGTACGGAGCACAAACGAAACGGACGTCACCCGCCGCCTTTCGACAGCGGGTGACGTCCGCGTGTTCCGAACCGGGAAGAGTCTCCCCGGTCAGATCACTTCGCCGGCGCCGGAGCCGGAGCGTTGATCGTGGTGAAGTACTGGACCGCCGCGGCGATCGCGACCGGCGCGGTGATGAAGATCTGGCCGATCAGGGTGCCGAGGAAGCCGACCGTGCTGGCGCCGACGAGGCAGCCGACGGCGGCGGCCGGGATGAACGGACCGAACAGCCCGACGATGGTGGCCGCGGCGAAGGTCCCCGCCGTGAGTGCGCCGACCACGCAGCCGATGCCGCCGCCCGCGATGCCGCCGACAAGGGTGCCGATGGTCGCGCCCGCCGCGATGCTGCTGGTCAGACGGGTCCAGGCCGCGACCTCACGGTCGTACTCGTTCTTCCAGGGCGCCTTGTCCTCGTAGGGCAGCGCGACCGGCTTGTACACGGCCTGGGCCGCGTCGAGCTGTGGGGTGAGAGTCGCGGTATTTCCCGCGATCTGGGCGGCGATCGGGAATTCGAACTCGTCGACCCGGAACTTCAGTTCGGTGCCCGCGACGACGGTGCCGTCGGCGGCCTTGATCTTCAGGGTGTCGTTTTCCACGACGATGGAGCCCGCGTCGGTGGTGACGATCGACTGGGTGTCGGTGGCTCGCGCCGTGAAATTGATGGAGGCGGGTTCGGCCGCCTCGGGTGCCGCGCCCGCGGTCCCCGCGGCGACACCGGTCGCCACCGTAAGCAATGCGGCCACAACGGCCAGTTTCCTCATCCGCATGATCGTGCAATCCCTCATCTCGGTCCAGCTTTCGAGGGAAAGCATCACCGAGAATTCCCGAGCAGACGAGGAAAAAACGCAGCGCGATTCGAACCCGCAAACGTGCGGGAAACCCTATTTTCCTGCCGTTTCCTTCGCGGCCGCCTTCATCTGCTTTTTGAAAGCGCGAACCTGGAGCAACGACTCACCGTCGACGATGTCGGCCGCCGAACGACGTGATCCCTTCTCCGAATACGCGCCCGCGGCCTTCTCCCACCCGGCGGGCCACACCCCGAGCTGTTTACCCAACAGGGCCAAGAAGATTCGTGCCTTCTGATCGCCGTAGCCCGGCAGCGCCTTGAGTCTGCGCAGCACCTCTTTGCCGTCCGGATCGCCCTCGGTCCAGATCGCCTCGGTCCTGCCGCCGTAATTCTCGACTACATACCGGGCAAGTTCCTGAGTCCGGCGCGCCATGGAACGACCGTAACGATGGATGGCAGGCGGTGTCGCACACAACTCTTCGAAAACCTCGGGGTCGGCCTCGGCGATCTTATCGATCGCGAAACCGTCCATCCGGTCGGCGATTTTCTTGGGGCCGCGGAATGCGTGTTCGAGCGGGAATTGCTGATCCAGCAGCATTCCGGTCAGCAGCGCGAAAGGATCCGTGGAGAGCAGTTCGTCCGCTTCCGGTTCCTGCGCGAGACACAGTTCGACGGTCACCGTGGATCCTTTCGCCGTTTGCCACTCGGACTACATCCGATCATCGCACCGCGGCCGCGCGAGCGGATCACCCACCTCGCTCCGCCCACTTCCGGAACGTGACACAGCTCACACCCCTGCCGTGCGGGGCGATGTTCCCCCCGGTAGGCTACCGGCCATGCCCCAGACGACGGCGATAACCAGGGACGGACGCGGGCCCATGGATACTTACTCCCCCCGACCGGATCGCTTCGACAGCGCGGGCCAGGACCAATTGGTCGACGTCCGCGACCTACAGGCCGCCCTGCCCGCCATCCGGCGCTTGCGCACCTGGGCCCACGAGTCGCTCGCCCTGCGACTCGGTGAATCCGCCGTCGACATCGGCTCCGGCACCGGCTCCGAAGTTCTCGCATTCGCCGAAGCCGTCGGACCGAGCGGCACCGCCATCGGCGTCGAACCCGATCCCAATCTGCTCGCCTCCGCCGAGCGGCGGGCCGAACAGGCGGGCTCGTCGGCGAAATTCCATTCCGGCGACGCCTACGGCATACCGTTCGGCGCCGAGACATTCGACGCCGCGCTCTGCGAGCGGGTGTTCCAGCATCTGACCGCGCCGGGGCGCGCGGCGAACGAGATCGCCCGCGTGCTGCGGCCGGGCGGCCGTACCGTCGTGGTCGATGTCGACTGGGGCACCGCGATCGTGCACCCGGGTGAACTGTCCGTAGTACGCCAGGTCGTCGATACCCTGGCCGCCGCGACCACCAATCCGCGCTCGGGCCGCAGGCTGCCGGGACTGCTCACCAGGGCTGGCCTTGTCATCGACGACATCGGCTCACACGCACTGGTCCAGGAGCGCACCGTCGGCGCGGGCTCGCTGGTCACCAGGATTTCCGCCATGGCGGTGGCGCGCGGTGCGCTCACCGAGGCCCAGCGCGATCAATTGCTCGCCGACCTGCGCCGCGGCGCCGAGAACGGCGATATCCACCTCTCGGTCACCATGTTCGCGGTACTGGCCCACAAACCGCGCTGATCCCGTTCGAAAACGGCGGGCCCCACCGAATTCCGGTGGAGCCCGCCGTTTCTTCCGTTATTCCGCCAGCGCTTTCTCGGTCGCGGCGAGCAGCACGCAGGTCGCGAGGCCGTCCATGGCCTTCTCCAGTTCGGGCAGCTTCGGGAAGCTCGGCGCGATCCGGATATTCTTGTCTTCGGTGTCGTTCCGATACGGGAAGGCCGAACCGGCTGCGGTGAGCGCGATTCCGGCGTCCTTGGCCAGCGCGATCACGCGGGCGGCGGTGCCCTCCAGCACGTCGAGGCTGATGAAATAGCCGCCCTTCGGCTCGGTCCAGGACGCCACCTTCGACGCGCCGAGCCGGTCCTCCAGGATCTTGCGCACCAGCGCGAATTTGGGTTCGAGGATCTCGCGATGCTTCTGCATATGCGCCCGCACCCCCTCGGCGTCGCCGAAGAAGCGCAGGTGCCGCAGCTGATTGATCTTGTCGGGACCGATACTGCTCTTGGCCGCGTGCCCCAGGTACCAGTCCAGATTCGCGGTCGACGCACCGAGGAAGCTGACGCCCGATCCGGCGAAGGTGATCTTCGAGGTGGAGGCGAAGACGATGGGGCGGTTCGGGTTTCCGGCCGCCGCCGCGAGTCCGAGAACGTCGATGACGGGCTCGGCGGTATCGGTCAGCGGGTGCACCGCGTAGGCGTTGTCCCAGAACAACCGGAAGTCCGGCGCCGCGGCGCGCATCGAAACCAGTTCACGGACAACGGCTTCGGAGTAGACCGTGCCGGTCGGATTGGCGTAGTTCGGCACCGCCCACAGGCCTTTGATCTGCGGGTCGGCGGCGACCAGCTCGGCGATGGCGTGGGTGTCGGGCCCGTCGTTGCGCATCGGGATCGGGATCATCTCGAAACCGAGCGCCTCGGTGATGGCGAAATGCCGGTCGTATCCGGGGCTCGGGCACAACCATTTGATCGTCGATTCCTCGACCCAGCGCCGCTCGGAATCATTGGTGCCGTACAGCATCGCGTAGGTGATGACGTCGTGCATCAGTTGCAGGCTCGCGTTGTTGCCCGCGATCAGGTTCTCCACCGGAATGTTCAGCAGTTCGCCGAAGATCGCGCGCAACTCCGGGAGACCGTGTTGCCCACCGTAATTACGGCAGTCGACCCCGCTGCCGTCGCGGTAGTCGCCAGGACCCGGTAGCGATAACAGCCCCGCCGAAAGATCCAGTTGTTCGGGCGAGGGTTTACCCCTCGTCAGGTCCAGCGTGAGCTTTTCGGCCTGGAGCGTCACGTAATTCGCGGTCTGGGTCTCGTGTTCGGACACGAGCTCCTCGTGGCTCATCACACCGATTTGCGTTTGCCGGGGCATCCTGAAAGGCCTTTCGAAGCAGCGTAAGGGGGTGTTTCGACGTCCTGGCCGAAGCCTGTGGCGACCGTCGGCGGACCGCTGTTCACGTTACCCGGCCGTCGCTCCGAAGTGGGGGGCATATACGGGCCGAATCCGATCCACCCCGGCCCGAACTTCACGGGAGGGAATCGGCCGAGTGGCCGGAAATTAAGGGGACCCCGCGCACCCGGCAGAGCCCGTTGACCCTTGCTGCCTTCCGGCCCTGGGGGAGTTCACAGGATGCGCGCCGCGCGGGATCCGTCGGCAAGTGTAGCCGGTTGTCGATCGCCCGTACGAATCCGGGGCACACCGAATGTGTCCGCACTGGTCAGAGCGACGCGGTTCCGAAACCTCGGCGAACCGACAGGCTCCGAACCGTCGGTTCCCGGACGAACCGACGACGGCGGGCCCACCGATCCCACCACCGACGATCATGCGCCCGACCCCCGGTTTGGCATGTCGAGGGGTGGAGCCGCTATGCTGCTCCACGGAGGATTCGCCTAGTGGCCTATGGCGCTCGCCTGGAACGCGGGTTGGGTTAACGCCCTCAGGGGTTCAAATCCCCTATCCTCCGCCACGAGAACGGCCGGGGTGGATACGTACACACGTATCCACCCCGGCCGTTCCGCTTCGATAGAGCCGCTCACCGGAGGGAAACTCGGTCGCCCTCGACTCCCGCGCCGAACGTCAGGCCGAGACCACCGCCGGTTCCGGGAGCAATGCCATGAGCTGTTTCGTATGACCGGGTAGTTCCACTTCCGTCAGACCGGTGATGATGTCGCGCAGCGGAACGGGACGGTCGAGCAGCAGCGTGGTGCCCGACAGCAGTCGGGTCGATACGGGGATATCGAGTTCGGTCTCGCTCAGCGACGAGCCGACCAGTGCGCACATGGCGTCCGCTTGGCCGCTGATCCGGGCGCGGAGCCCGGCGGAGCCACCGGCGAGGGTGATGGCGCGGTCGATGGTCCAGGGGTCGAGCGTGAGGCGGGTGTCGTAGACGGTGTGGGATCCGGCGGTGACCGCGGCGACCACGCCGATGGTCGTGGCGTCCACGAGGGTGACGTGGGCCAGGATCTGGTCGGCGTTCCATTCGCCGGGCGGCGAGGTGGCGGTGTCCGCGACGGTGACGGCGGCGTCGAGCAGCGCGTCGTAGGCCGCGCGCAGTGCGGTGGTGTCGAACATGTCGGCCTTCTTCCGTGATCGTCAGGCGTGCGAGTCGGTCATCTCCCACGGCGCCTGCGGGAGGACGTGCCCGGTCTCCAGCAGCGATTTGAGGTTGGCGAGCACGGCGGGCCAGCCCTGCGAGATACCGTCGCGCATATCGGCGTTCGGGAACTTCTCGTGGGTCACGGTGAGCCGGACGATGTCGCGGTGCGGTTCGACCAGGAAGGTGACCACCGACGGTTCCCTCGCCTTCTCCGCGTCCGGGACATCGTCGAAGGTGACGACGAGATGGGTGGGCGGTTCGGCTTCGAGCACCGTGCCGAAGACGTCGACCTTGTCCGATCCGTCGACGCGGCGGTGCTCCCACTCCGAGCCCGGCTGCCAGTCCGACACGTTCGCGTGCCCCCAGTACCGCGCCGTCAGATCAGCATCGGTCAGGGCCTTCCACACCTGTTCCGCACTGGCCTTTATATATGTGACGTAGACATAGCTCGGTATGGATGTACTGGTCATGGCGTACTCCTCTGCCTGATTCTTGATGGCGTTGATCATCTGTAAGCGGGGACGGTCGAATATCGCGATCCAGCGCTGTTCGATGTCGTGGATCGGCACCGGATTGAGGTAGTGCAGCCGTTCGCGCCCACGCCGCACGACAGTGACGAGACCGGCTCGCACGAGGATGTCGAGATGCTGCGTCACCGACTGCCGCGCCATATCCACGCTCTCGCACAATTCGCGCAGGGTCTGCCCGTTGTGTTCGCGCAGCCGATCGAGCAGTCGCCGCCGTGTCGAATCGGCCAGCGCCTTGAAAACCGAGTCCATCTCTGTCGCCTCGCCACTCACCTCACAATTATGCAGTTATTTACCTGCCTATTGCAACAGCGGCGTTCCACCGGATCGGACGGTTCGAGGAACCGGGCACGAAAAAGGGCTCCGATCGGATGTACCGATCGGAGCCCTCTGTCAGGCGAAATCAGGCCGGGTCAGAGGCACTCACCGTTGGCGACGCTGCCGCGGACCCACACGCCGAAGCCCGCGTCCCTGGTGCACTCGGTGCCGTCGGGGAGGTTGACCTGGACGTAGCGGCCGTCGGGCATCAGGCACCCCGCCTTACCCGCGAACTGGCCGGGAACATTGAAGTAGTTCTGCGGGTAAGTACCGCCGATGGCCGCGCAGGCTGCTTCCACCTGTGCGCGCAACTGCGCCTCGTTCTGCTCGGCCGCGGCTACACCTCCCGCGAAGACCGTCATCGCAGTAGCCGCCAACGCCGCGAAACCAGCGGCCAGAACTCGAACACCCATACCGGAAACTCCTTGTTGTCCAACGCCGTTGTGATCGAAATTCACAGTAGATGGCTCGGTTGTGATTAGCCAAGTACGCGATCTTGTCGTTGATCGGACAAAGGCGGGACACAATGTCCTCTCGCAGGTCACGGCGGAGAAAACGGTACGCGATATCAATTCGCGAAGCGCCCCGAAGAAATCCCTTCGCGCGAATGGTCGCGCGATGGCATGCTGACAGGGTTCGGGGTGGTGAGGTGCGATGAGGTGGGGGAAACATGCTGGTCGAGTTGGCCGTCGGTGACGCGTACGGTGCCGGTTTCGAGTACGCGGAACCCGCTTTCGTCGCCGAGCACAACACCCTCTCCGGATATGTACAGCATCCGACCCACCTCGGCATCCGACCCGGCGCCTACACCGACGACACCCAGATGACGTTGGCCGTCGCGGAGTTGCTCGTGTCGGGGAAGCCCTGGGACCGTGCGCATCTGGCCGAATATTTCGTGCGCGCCTACCGCAGGGACCCGCGCGACGGCTACCCCGGACGGTTCCAGCAATTCCTCGACACCGTCGGCACCGGGGCCGATTTCCTCGCCCGCATCGAACCGGCCAGCGACAAGAGCGGCGCGGCGATGCGCGCGGGCCCGATCGGTCTGCTGCCGACCGTCGAGGACGTCCTGCACTACGCACGGGAACAGGCGCGCGTCACCCACGACACCCCGGACGGGATCGCCGCCGCCCAGGCCGCGGCCCTCGCGGTGCACTACTGCCACCACGGGATCGGCCCGGTCTCGGAATTGCCCGGCTGGATCGGGTCGCGACTCGGCGCTTCGTGGGCGCGACCGTGGCGGGGGAAGGTCGGCTCGAAAGGCTGGATGAGCGTGCGCGCGGCGCTCACCACACTCTCGACCAGCACGAGTCTGCGTGAGGCGTTACGCGGCGCGGTGGCCTGGACCGGCGACGTCGACACGGTCGCGACGATCGCGCTGGCCGCCGGATCTCGCACTCCCGAAATCACCAACGACCTGCCTGAGATCCTCACCGACGACCTGGAGAACGGCGCGTTCGGACGAGACTATCTGCGCGACTTGGACTCTCTCCTGCTCGTGGCGTACTCCTGAGGGCAGGGACGCATCCGAGCGGGTTGTGCGGGCGCGCGGGAAGCCGGCGCCGTCGGAGACCGCGCCGCGCACGAGCGTGATCCCCGGGGTGCTCGTCAACGCGGTTCGATGGCCGAAACCCGGTTCAGCGCGACGCGCAGGAGTTCGGTGTAGACGTCGATATCGGGGAGTACCGCCGGGTCGGCGTGCACCGAGATCGTCACCGTATCGCCGAGGCCGTGAATCCCGTGGGTCAGGTGCATCACCGAACCGATCGCGGGAAATCCGCCGGTGAACCGCACGGGACCGCCGAAGTGGAGATCGGCGGCGCCCCGGTGCACGCTGGAGACGACGGTATGGCCCGCGATGGAGTCGGGAGTGTCGAGCGGATAACTCTCGGTGTCGCGCCGCAGAACCCGCGCCGGCGTCACCGCCGTCACTCGCTCCTGCGCTCCCAACAGCGGATGACCCGCGCGGATCCGGCGTTCGGCCAACTCGTCGGCGATACGGTCGGCACGGCGGGACAGATCCGGTTCGTCCACGTGGAGATCGACGCCGAGGCCGCGATAGTTGTTGCGCACGTCTGCGCCCGCGGGCACCGCCATGGGCACCTGTGCGCCGAGCCGATCCACCGATTCGCCTCGGAGGGCGAGGTATTCGGCGAGTGCGACCGATACCGCGGTCAAGGCCAGTACCGTCACGGTACGTCCCGCGCGCCGCATGTCCGCACCGTCGGACACGATCACGCGCACCGCGTGCCGCGAAATACCCTCGGCGGCGGATCGGTTCAGCGGGGTGGGCGTGAACCCCGACGGGGGCGCGGGTACCGCACCGGCGGCGGTCAATCGTGCCAGTTCCCGCTGGGCCCGGTAGGCGCGCACGCCGCGCGTCACGGTTTGCGCCACCTGTACGGGCGTAGCCATCAATCCGACCACGGCGTCGACGGGTTCGCTGCTCCCGACTCCGCGGAGAAAGCCCACCGCACGGTTGCCGAGGGCGCGAGCCTGCCCGAATACCGAATCCCGGGATGAATCGGCATCCGAGTCCGA
Organism: Nocardia sp. NBC_01377; assembly: GCF_045040005.1. Classification (NCBI taxonomy): domain Bacteria; kingdom Bacillati; phylum Actinomycetota; class Actinomycetes; order Mycobacteriales; family Nocardiaceae; genus Nocardia; species Nocardia sp. NBC_01377. Next base: position 7,729,330 of record NZ_CP109566.1, on the reverse strand, counting down.
TTCCGCCATGACCGCTTCCGCGCCGACCCCGGGCAACGCGAACAGCGCACGCGCCACCGCGGAGGCACGGCGTCCGTCCACCAGCGCGTGCGACATCTGCAACAGCACGACCGTCGCCGGTTCGGATTCGACTCCCGGCGCGGGTGCGCCTTCCACCGCGCGAAATACGTGAACGCGCCACGGCCGGACCTCGGCATCCACCGAGGTGTCGAGTAGTTCCCCGACCGCGTCCAGCAGATGCGGCCAGTCCGGGCGGGGCAGATGGTGTTCGACGAATTGGTCGTCGCGGAAATCGCACGGCGCCCAGGCCGGGTAGTCGAGATCGCCGCGAACCGCGCGCAGCCGCACGCGCAGGTCGGCGATCTCGGCGCTGCGTGTTTCGATGAGAGCGCGCAGCACCGCGGTCGGTACGCCCTCGTCGGCGAAACTGTAGAGCAGGAACAGATCGTTGCGGGTACGCGCGGACAGCCAGAACATCGTCGCGTCCTGCGCGGCGACCCTATTCACCCGCATATCGCGCCGCCCGCGGCCGACGGGGTGCCGCGCTCCGCGAATCCGAAGCCCCCGGCGCGTTTTCTCACCGCTCCGATACCACCGCTGTCCGACCGCTCACTCACGGATCCGACCATATCGACCGAATGCCGCCACGGTGCGTAGGTGATGGCCTTCGAGGCCGAGACCCGGGGGGGGGACGGGGTCCCGAGAAGAGGGAAAGTCCGCGCGTCGATGCGCGGACGTCACGAGCGAGGGCGGCAGGTGCCACGCGATTTCGCCGCAGTCGATGAAAAGTGTTGCGGAACAGTAGGTTTCGCAGACGCGACGACCCCGAGTTTGTGCCTACCCGGGGCCATGCTTACCGTTCCGGCGCCCGAGGACTCAGGAACGCCCGAACGCCCCGACCGAAACCTCTGTTAGGAATGCGTCCCATTCACCCGGAGCGAATGCCAGCACCGGGCCGTTGCCATTATCTTTGGTGTCACGAACTGCTACTTTGCCGTTGCCGAGAACCGCGACTTCCACGCAGTTCCCATCGGGGCCGCTGTATGTGCTCTTGTGCCACACAGCACCCGTCAAATCAACCTCCACGGCACTAGCTCCTTTGCTGCGTCGAGAACGAGAACTCATTGGACATCGTTCTAACTAGCACCGGAATCCAGCGAGGAAGCGCCGAATCCCCGTGGTGCGCCTAGCGTTAGCGCGCTACTTTCACGGTGCGTCGTATCGCACTGTCGTTCGAGGTGGAATACACCCCCGGGGTCGTCCCCGCGCGGTAAACACTAGCAGCTCCGCTCATAGTTTGCCGACCTCCGGATTATTCGATCACCATTTTTGCCAATCTTGCGAAGATATGATGTTGCGGGAACATTGCCAGCACCGAACCGGGTAACAAGTGGACCTCGGATGACCAACTTCCGAACGGGCGTGATTGGTCCGTGATGCGCCAATTGGTCCACCGCCGATCCACATCCGCGACACGGCCGACACGAAGCGTGGATCATGGAGACATGCTGGAACGCCCCCGCGACGAGGCAGGTCGCGCCCGTAACCCCCGTCCTCGTGATCGATTCGGACGTCCACTACCGCACGGTAGTGTCGGAATTCCCCGAATTCCGGACGACCTGAATCTGCCACCCCAGCAAACTCTTACCTTCGCCCAGCAACTGCTGGACGACGGTTTGGCATTCAACGCACACGAGGTATTAGAGGCCGCATGGAAGCACCAACCGTTCGCCGAAAGGATGCTGTGGCAAGGGTTGGCCCAATACGCGGTCGCTCTGACACACATCCAACGGGGCAATCCGAAGGGTGCGCGTACCCTGCTCGGCCGTGCGGTGACCCGTCTGGAGAGCTACGAGCCAGGTGATAGCCCGGAACCCACCGACGCCGCGGGCTCCTACGGGGTGGATCGGCGAGGGCTGATAGCGCACGCGAACGCACTGTTGCGAGCACTCGAGGCGGGAACCCCGATCACGCCGGACGAGTTGAAGCCTCGACTGTGCGGCCGATGACCCGCACTACCATGGCGATCGTGTCCGCCCGCTCCGAAACAGATCCGACCCGTGGCTGAGCGGGCCGCGGGTAGATACGCCCCGAGCCCCTCCGGTGACCTACACCTGGGCAATCTCCGCACCGCCCTGCTGGCCTGGCTGTTCGCGCGATCGACCGGAAGACGTTTCCTGATGCGGGTCGAGGATCTCGATCGCGTGCGCCCCGGCGCCGAACAGCGCCAGCTCGCCGATCTCGCCGCGCTCGGCGTGGACTGGGACGGACCGGTGGTGCGACAGAGCGAACGTCTCGACCTGTACGACCACGCCATCGACCGACTCCGCGCCCAGGGCCGCACCTACGAATGTTTCTGTACCCGCAAGGAAATACAGCAGGCCGCGACCGCCCCGCACGGGCCGATGGGCTCCTACCCCGGCACCTGCCGCACCCTGACGACCACCGACCGCGCCCGGCTGCGCGCCGAAGGCAGGCCCGCCGCGCTCCGATTGCGCGCCGATATCACCGAATACGAGATCGTCGACGAATTACACGGCGTCTATCGCGGCCCGGTCGACGATGTGGTGCTCCGTCGCGGTGACGGCCTGCCCGCCTACAACCTGGCGGTCGTCGTCGACGACGCCGACCAGCACATCGACCAGGTGGTGCGCGGTGACGACCTGCTGCCGTCGACCCCGCGGCAGGCGTATCTGGCCGCGCTGCTCGGCCTGCCCGTACCGCGCTACGCGCACGTCCCGCTCGTACTCAACACGGCCGGGCAGAGATTGGCCAAAAGGGACGGTTCGGTCACGCTCGCGGACCGAACGGCCCTCGGCGACACCGTCGAAGACGTGGTCAGCGCGTTATCATGCTCGCTGGGCTATAGCGCTCGTACACCGGCGCACCTGCTCCGACAATTCGATCCCGCCGTGCTGCCACGTCGGCCGTCGACCTTCGATGAGAATGGGTTGTTGCAACCCGACGGATGTCCGTAACGTACCCAGTCGACCGATCTATTGATCTACTGATCACAACGAGGACTAAACACTATGACAAGCGGTGGCTACGACCCCAACCAGAATCCGCAGGGCGGCCAGCCGTACGGCGAACCGTATCCGCAAGGTGGACAGCAGTACCCGCAACAGGGCTACGGCCAGCAGCCCCCGCAGTACGGGCAACAGCCGCCGCAGTACGGGCAACAGCCGCCGCAGTACGGGCAACAGCCGCCGCAGTACGGGCAGCAGCCTTACGGTCAGCAGCAGCCGCAGTACGGGCAGGACCCGTACGGTCAGCCGCAGCAGCAGTACGGGCAGGACCCCTACCAGCAGCAGGGCTACGGCCCGCAGGGCGGAGGATCCGGTGTCGGGGCCGATATCGGCGTCCGCATCGGCGCGCGCGTCATCGATCATCTGATCGTGGCCATCCCCGTCGTGATCATCGTCTCCGTCCTCTTCGGTCTCGACACCGGAGGACAGATCATCAACGGCGTGCTGTCGACCGTCGCGCTGCTCGGCTACTTCGTCGGCATGGAGACCAGCCAGGGCACCACCCTCGGCAAGAAGCTGCTCGGCCTGAAGGTCGTCGCCCCCGGCGGCGCGCCCAAGCTCACCCCCGAGGTCTCGCTCAAGCGCAACCTCTACGTCGCCGCGCAGATCATTCCGTGCGTCGGCAGCTTGATCTCGCTCGGCCTGGCGATCTACATCATCATCACCACCTCGCAGGATCCGAACAAGCAGGGCTGGCACGACAAGTTCGCCGGCGGCACCCAGGTCGTCAAGGCCTGATATCGCGCACCGAACCGAACAGGGGCGCCCCACGACGGGAGCGCCCCTGTTTCATGTCCGGCGACCGGCTAGGTCGAATTGTTGGCCAGCAGAATGACGAAGTAGATCGCCACCGAGACGATGCCGCCGACACCGACCCAGATACCGGCCAGCGCCATACCGCGCCCTTCCTGCGGACGCTCCTTCAGCTGATTCAGCGCGAGCACGCCGAGAATGATGCCGACTATCGACCCGACGGCGCAGGTGCAGAACCCGAGCAGCGACGCGACGAGCGCACCGATCGCCAAACCGTTGGTGCCCTGCGCGACCGGCCCGCCATAGGGCTGATACCCGGACGGATAGCCGTAATTCGGCTGCTGCGGATACGGTTGCGCGGGCGACTGCTGATAGGGCTGCTGCTGGTACTGCGGCTGCGACGGCTGCTGATACGGCGGCGGTTGCTGCTGTGGTTGCTGCGGGTATTGCGGAGCCGAGGGATACCCGGACGGTTCGGAGGTCGGGTACTGCGGGACCGAACTCTGCGCGCCGGACTCCGGCGACACACCTTCGCCGCCGTACTGTTTCCACCACTCGTCGGAATCGCCGGGATTCGTCATGGCTACAGACTAATGGGCGAGGACAACCCGTAGCACAGCCGAAGCCGACGTTCGACCTGACACGGCGGGCCGAGAACCTGGTTTGATGAGACCCGTGAGTGACTCGATCAAGACCGAAGAACACGAGGGGTCTGGACACCCCGCCGACCATGCGGCATTCGCCCAGGTCGCGCGGGGGTACTACACACCCATCGTCGTACTGTTCACCGCTACCCTCATCATCTCCAATATCTGCGCCACCAAAGGCGTGGAGTTCCTGGGCGACAAATCGGTGTCGCTCGGTCCGCTCCAGATCCTGCCGATCGCGACCGACGGCGCGTTCTTCCTCTTCCCCCTCGCCTACATCCTCGGCGACGTCCTCAGCGAGGTCTACGGCTTCCGCGCCACCCGCCGCGCCGTCTACTACGGCTTCGCCGCCCTGCTGCTGACCGTCGCCTGTTTCGCCATCGCCATCCGCCTGCCCGCCGCCGGTTTCTACGAGAACCAGGAAGCGTTCCGCACCGTCATCGGCACCACGCCGCGACTCGTCGTCGCTGGCCTCGCCGGATATTTCGTCGGCCAACTCCTGAATTCCGCCACCCTGGTACTGATCAAGGAACGGACGAAGGAAAAATACCTGTGGGCCAGGCTGATCGGCTCCACCGTCATCGGCGAATTCGCCGACACCCTCATCTTCTGCTCCATCGCCGCCGCCGCCATCGGCATCGACACCTGGGAACAGTTCGTCAACTACGTGATCATCGGGTTCCTGTGGAAGACGCTCTGCGAGATCGTCGTCATGCCGATCACGTACCGGGTCATCGCCTTCTTGAAGAAGCACGAACCCAGCTACAGCTGAAATTTTGGCGGCCCGGGGGCCGCGGGTTCGCGGCCCTTCTTGTCTCGCGTCCGAGCGGTCGAGACTCGCGACTGCGTCGCATTGTCTCGACCGCTCGGACGCGAGACGGCCGCGAACGGGCGCTCGTAAGGCTCGCGCCGTGGGGGTGGGGTGGGTGTGAGTGGTTGCTTATGGGCTCGCCCGGGGCTGAGTCAGGACGGCTCGAGGTCGGCGGGCACCAGTACTGACGACGTCCATCGAAATCCTGCGAGGACTCCGGCACCGTGCGGGTTCAACATGCATGGGTCGCTACTTCTTGGCGCTGTTCCAGAGGCCGAGGGTCTCCGTCTTGAAAGCGTCGAAGTAACCGCCGTCGATGCTGGCGCGGATCTGGTCGACCATGCGAATCGTGAAGCGCTCGTTGTGGATCGTGCACAGGGTCGCGGCCAGGATCTCCTTGGCTTTGAACAGGTGGTGCAGGTAGGCGCGGGTGTAGTTGGCGCAGGTGTAGCAGTCGCAGGTGTCATCGATGGGGGTGAAATCGCGGCGGAAGCGGGCGGTGTTGATGTTGAACCGGCCGCGTGCCACGTAGATGGCGGCGTTGCGCGCGACGCGGGACGGGTTGACGCAGTCGAAGGTGTCGGCGCCGTTCTCCACGGCGACGAAGATGTCCTCGGGCTCGCTGATGCCGAGCATATGCCTCGGCTTCTCCTCGGGCAGTTCGTCGCAGCACCAGCCGACGATGGTGCCGAGGTTGTGTTTCTCGAGTGCGCCGCCGATGCCGAAACCGTCGAAGGATGTGCCCGCTTCGCCGCGGATCGCGTCCAACTCCCGGCAGGCCTTGCGGCGCAGATCCTCGTACTGCGCGCCCTGGATCACGGCGAACAGCGCCTGGTACGGATGCTGGGCGCGCGCGGTGGTCAGCCGTTCGTGCTCATCGATGCACCGCTGCGCCCACTCGTGCGTGCGTTGCAGTGATTTCTCCTGGTAGCCACGGGTATTGAGCAGCGTGGTCAGTTCGTCGAAGGCGAACATGATGTCGGCGCCGAGCTGATGCTGGATCCCCATCGAGACCTCGGGGGTGAAGCGGTGTTTCGACCCGTCCAGATGGGAGCGGAAGGTGACGCCGTCGTCGTCGACGGTCGCGAGCCGTTCCTTGCCCTTGGCGATCACGTCATCACTGCGGACGTCGACGGCCTCCATGGCGAGCACCTTCTTGAATCCGACCCCGAGCGACATCACCTGGAATCCGCCGCTGTCGGTGAAGGTCGGCCCCGGCCAGTTCATGAATTTCCCGAGCCCGCCCGCGTCGTCCACGATGTCGGAACCCGGTTGCAGGTAGAGGTGGTAGGCGTTCGCGAGCAGGGCCTGCGCGCCGATTTCCTTCATGGTCTCCGGCAGCACCGACTTGACCGTCGCCTTGGTGCCGACGGGGATGAACGCGGGCGTCGCGATGGCGCCGTGCGGCGTTTCGATCACGCCGGTTCGCCCGTGCCGCCCGTCGAGCCGGGTACCGACGGTGAAGGAGAACGATTCGGGTGCAGACACGACGACCATCCTCCCAGCGCACTCCCGCACACCGCGCCGCAGGGCCGGTGGCACCTGCGGCGATCGGTGTGTTCGGCGGATCGGGCGGCTCTAGGCCTCCGAGGCCGCGGCCGCGAACTGGGAGTTGTACAGGCGGTAGTACGCGCCGCGTTCGGCGAGCAGACGCTCGTGGTTGCCGTGTTCGACGATGCGCCCGGATTCCATGACGACGATCAGATCGGCGTCGCGGATGGTCGAGAGCCGGTGCGCGATGACGAAACTGGTGCGGTCGCGGCGCAGCGCCGCGGTCGCGTGCTGTACCAGCAGTTCGGTGCGGGTGTCGACCGAACTCGTCGCCTCGTCCAGGATCAGGATGGACGGTTTGGCGAGGAACGCGCGGGCGATCGTGATCAGCTGCTTCTCACCGGCGCTGACCCCGGAACCCTCCTCATCGATGACGGTGTCGTAACCGTCGGGCAGCGCGTGCACGAACCGGTCGACGTAGGCGGCGCGGGCGGCGGCGAGGATGTCCTCGTCGCTCGCGTCCGGATCGCCGTAGGCGATGTTCTCCCGGATGGTGCCCTTGAACAGCCAGGTGTCCTGCAACACCATGCCGATCCTGGAACGCAGGTGGTCGCGGGTCATCTCGGTGATATCGACATCGTCGATGGTGATAGTGCCCGCGTCGAGTTCGTAGAACCGCATCAGCAGGTTGACCAGCGTGGTCTTACCCGCGCCGGTCGGTCCGACGATGGCGACGACGTGACCGGGTTCGGCCACCAGCGACAGCCGCTCGATCACCGGCTTCTCCGGTTCGTAGCGGAACGACACCGCCTCGAATTCGACCCGGCCCCGATCGACCGGGCGCGCGTTCTCCACCGCCGGATCGGGTGACTGCTCTTCCGCGTCGAGGATTTCGAAGATCCGCTCGGCCGAGGCGACGCCGGATTGCAGCAGGTTGGCCATCGCGCCGATCTGGGTCAACGGCTGACTGAACTGCCTGGAGTACTGGATGAAGGCCTGCACCTCGCCGAGCGAGATATGCCCCGTCGCCACCCGCAGTCCGCCGACCAGCGCGACCAGCACGAAATTGATATTCCCCAGGAACATGATCGCGGGCATGATCAGGCCGGAGATGAACTGCGCCTTGAAACTCGCGTCGTAGAGCTCCCGGTTCCGCTTGTCGAATTCCTCGCCGACCTCGCGGTTGCGGCCGAACGCGGTGACCACCTCGTGCCCGGTGTAGGCCTCCTCGACCTGGGCGTTCACCATGCCGGTGTATTTCCACTGGTTCACGAAATGCGGTTTGGAGCGTTTGGCGATCTGCGCGGTGACCACCACCGCCGCGGGCACCGTAAGCAGGGCGATCACGGCGAGCAGCGGCGAGATCCAGAACATCATGATCAGGATGCCGATCACCGAGAACAGCGACGTCAGCAACTGACTCATGGTCTGCTGCAAGGTCTGCGAGACATTGTCGACGTCGTTGGTGACCCGGCTCAGCACGTCACCGCGCGGCGAGGAATCGAAGTAGCGCAACGGAAGCCGGTGGATCTTGTCCTCGACCTCGCCGCGCAGCCGCTTGACGGTGGTGTTGATGACGATATTGAGCAGATATCCCTGCAACCAGCTGAAGACGGCCGCGCCGATGTAGAGCGCGAGCACCAGCATCAGCACCCGTCCGACGGCGGAGAAGTCCACTCCGACACCGGGAACGACATCCATGGCGCCGAGCATGTCGGCCAGGGTGCCCTCGCCGCGCGCACGCAGCGTTTCGACCACCTCATCCTTGCTCATCCCGGTATACGGGGTGAGTTGTTTGCCGACCAGGCCGTCGAAGACGATATTGGTCGCCTTGCCGAGGATGTAGGGGCCGAGGGTATTGAGCACCACCGAGGCGATCACCAGCGTGACGATCAGTCCGACGTAGAGCTTCTCGGGCGCGAGTCTGCGCAGTAGTCGTTTCAGCGAGGGGCCGAAGGATTTCGGCTTGGCCTCGGGCGCACCGGGCCCGGCACCGGGCCTCATCGAACCTCCTCCGCGCTCAGCTGGGATTCGACGATCTCCCGGTATTCGGGACAGTCACGGAGCAATTGATCGTGCGTGCCGATGCCCGCCATCTCACCGTCCTCGAGAACCACGATCCGGTCGGCATCGCGGATGGTCGAAATTCGTTGCGCCACGATGATCACCGAGGCGTCTTCGGTTTCCGGCCGCAACGCCTCGCGCAGCCTGGCATCGGTCGCCACGTCGAGCGCGGAGAACGAGTCGTCGAACAGGTAGATCCGCGGCCTGCGCACCAGCGCCCGCGCGATGGCCAGACGCTGACGCTGTCCACCCGAGACGGTGGTGCCGCCCTGGGCGACCGGGGTGTCGAGGCCCTGCGGCATCTCGCGGACGAAATCGGCGGCCTGCGCGATCTCGAGCGCGCGCCACAGTTCGTCGTCGGTGGCATCGGGTTTGCCGTAACGCAGATTGGTCGCCACCGTGCCGGAGAACAGGTAGGCCTTCTGCGGAACGAGGCCGATCTGGTTGCGCAGCAGTTCGAGATCCGCCTGCCGCACGTCGGTGCCGCCGATGATCACCGAGCCGTCGGTGACGTCGACGAGTCGCGGAATCAGATTGAGCAGCGTGGTCTTGCCCGCACCCGTCGATCCGACGATCGCGGTGGTCCTACCCGGCTCCACCCGGAACGAGATGCCCGTCAGCACCGGTTTCTCCGCGCCGGGGAAACTGAATTCGGCGGCGGCGAATTCGATCGAGCCGGGATCGGCCGCGAACGGTTGCGGCTTCGACGGCGGCACCACCGAGGTCTCCGTCTCCAGCACCTCGCCGAGCCGGTCGGCCGAAACCGCCGCGCGCGGGGCCATCATGGCCAGGAACGAGGCCATCATGACGGCCATCAGGATCTGCATGATGTAGGACAGCATCGCGGTGAGCGAACCGATCTGCATGGTGCCGTCATCGATCAGGTGACCGCCGAACCAGATCACCCCGACCGCCGTCACATTGCTGATCAGCATGACCGTGGGGAACATCAGCGCCATCAACCGGCCCACCCGCAGCGATGTCTCGGTGAGATCGCTGTTGGCCACCCCGAAGCGCCAGGTCTCCTGCCGTTCCCTGACGAAGGCGCGAACCACCCTGATACCGGTGATCTGCTCGCGCAGCACCCGGTTCACCTCGTCGATGCGGAACTGCATCTCGCGGAAGCCCGGCACCATCCTGGCGACGATGAAACCCATCGAGAGTCCGAGCGCGGGAACGGCTATCAGCAGCAGCCACGACAGATCGAAATCCTCGCGAAGCGCCATGAAGATACCGCCGACGCACATGATCGGCGCCATCACCAGAATCGTGGCCGACATGACGATCAGCAGCTGAACCTGCTGAATATCGTTGGTATTGCGGGTGATCAGCGACGGTGCGCCGAACATTCCGACCTCGCGGGCGGAGAAGGTGCCGACTCGGTGCAGCAGGGCGCCGCGCAGGTCGCGGCCCGCGCCCATCGCGGCCTGCGCACCCAGGTACACCGAGAACGCCGACGCCACGATCTGCACCGCGCTGACCGCGAGCATCCAGAGGCCGGTCGTCCAGATGTAGCCGATATCACCTTTGGTGACGCCGCCGTCGATGAGATCGGCGTTGAGGCTCGGCAGGAAAAGCATCGCGATCACCGAGACCAGTTGCAGGACCACGACCCCGGCCAGCTGAGCGCGATAGGGATTCAGATATGTACGAAGCACGCTGATCAACATGATGAAGGCAGGCTACCGGGTGTGGGTGAAATACGTCTCGAACTTTCCTGACCAGCGTCGATGTCCGATTTCGGAGGATTCACCACCGCTCACCGTCGCGCCCAGGCACCCGAGTCCTCGGTGAGCGCGTCGACGAACGCGGGCAGTTCGTCGAGGGCGATCTCCGCGATCGAGACGTTCTCAAGCACCGAGCGGATATTGACGCGCAGCGCGATCCACACCCGCTGCAACGGCCGCGCCGCTCCCCCGTATTCGACATCCTCGGGCCGCTGTCCGCGCACCGAGGCCAGCGGACCTTCGATCGCCCGGATGACATCGGCGATCGAGATCTGCGCGGCGGGCCTGGCCAGCCAGTAGCCGCCGTCCGGACCGCGCCTGCTGATCACCAGTTCGGCCCTGCGCAGTTCACCGAGAATCGTTTCGAGCACCTTGGGCGGGATCCGCTGCGCGGACGCGATGGCGTCGGCCTTGAGCGCCACATTGCCGCTGCGCTGTGCCGCACGGGCGATTTCGAGCAGGGTTCGCACCGCGTAGTCGATCTTCGCGGTGATGTGCACGGGATTACTCCTGGACGCTGAGCGGTCGTCGAAAACGGTCCGGCCGGACGATCCGCTCGAATCTACGCCGAACCGTCCCAGCTGCGGGCATGCGGACGCTACCCAGATCCGACGCCGGTCAACACCGAGGTCGCCGCGTCGAGCAGGGTGGCGCCGACGGTGGCGTCGTCCGCGGCGGGTACGAATTCCTTCGACGTCAGCGCCACCCCGAGTACCTCGAGCGCGGCACAGGCCCGCAATTGCATCTCGGGAGTCGCGGCCGGTCCGGCCAGCCAGGTGCGCAGTATCCGGTTGGCGTTCATCAGATCCGGATACCGGTCGGCCATCGCGTTGAAGATCGCCACGGTGTCGCGAATACACAGCGCCCCGGCGTCGCGATTGCGGATCATCCCGCGCAGGTAGGTGCGAAGGACCGCGCGAATCCCCTCGGCATCGTGCGGTACCGCGTCTATGTCCTCCACCACATCCCGCATGTGGTCGATGATCGGATCGATGATCGAGAGGAGTAGGTCAAGTTTCGACGGGTAGTGGTAATAGAGCGAAGCCTTTGTGATTCCTACCGCATCTGCGACCTCGCGAAGGCTGGTCTGCTCGAAACCTTTACTGCCGAAAAGCTTCACCGCGGCATCGCGAATCGCCACTTTGGTACTTCTACCAGCGACGATGCTTTCCGATACTGCACGGACGACCATCCGATGATCCTCTCACCACTACTGCGGGCAGCCAACGGCCCCACTGAAATCGAGGTTGTATCTCCGCTTAGCCGATGGGTAGTCTACCTACCGCACGGTAGGCAGGAAGCGTCACATTGGAAGCGGGGACGACCAAGGCCCCGCGAGTGCTGTCTACGCGCCACGATCCAGCACGTCCCAGTCACCGCTAGGAGTTCACTCGTGTCCGTATACCTCTATAGATGGGGAAAGCTCGCTTTCCGCCGGAAATGGATAGTGCTACCGGTCTGGCTTGTGCTGTTCGTTCTGATCGGTGGCCTGGGCTCGCAGCTCAGCAAGCCGATGACGAACGACTTCAGTATGCCCGCCCTTCCGTCGGAGCGCGCCAACGAGATTCTCGACAAACACTTCCCCGGCGCCTCGGAAGCGTTCAAGTTCGATGCCGTCACCGGCACGTATGTGATCGCCGCGCCCGAGGGCCAGAAACTGACCGACCCGGCGAACCGTGCGGCGCTCGATGCGTTCATCGCCAAACTCGGTCAGCTCGATATCGTGGATCACGCGAAACCGCTGACCAACCCGGTCGAGACCGCCGACAAGATGGGCTGTCTGACCAATCCGGATCCGTCGCAGTGCAGTGGCGCACCGCTCAACGTGCTCAACAAGACCGAACCGGCGTCCGTGGCCTTCATGAGCGTGCCGTTCACCATCCCCACCTTCACCGATATCACCGACGAGCAGCGTGAGGCCGCCTACGACGTCGCCGCCGACGCGCGCAACGCCGGACTCACCGTCGAGATGAGCGGCTCGATCGCCCAGACCAACGAGGGTCCGACCGGCAAGGCCGAGATGATCGGCATGGGCGTCGCGCTGATCGTCATGATCATCGCCTTCGGCGCGATCGTGGCCGCGTTCATCCCGATCGTCACCGCGATCGTCGGTCTCGGCGCCGCCATGTCGCTGATCATGCTCGGTACCTCGATCACCGATGTGCCCAGTTTCACGACGTTCCTGGCCTCGATGATCGGTATCGCGCTCTCGATCGACTACGCGCTGTTCATCGTCTCGCGCTACAAACACGAACTCGCCGTGCAGGATTCACCGGAGGAAGCGGCGGGTATCGCGCTCGGCACCGCCGGTTCCGCGGTGGTGTTCGCCGGTCTGACCGTCATCATCGCGCTCGCCGGACTCGGCATCATCGGCGTGCGGTTCATGACGTTCATGGGGCTCGGTGGCGCCCTCGCCGCCGCGCTCGCGGTGCTCGCGGCCATCACCCTGATGCCCGCGCTGCTCGGCGCGTTCGGCCGGTTCCTGTTCACGCCGAAGTTGCCGCTGGTCGCCCAGCACGATCCCGAGGACGACACGCAGGTCACCAACGGCATGCGCCTGGGTCGCCTGATCGGCAAGGCCCCGTGGGCCGCGCTGATCCTGAGCGTCGCGGTACTCGGCGCGCTCGCCGCGCCCGCCGCGGGTCTGAACCTGGGTCTGCCCGGTGAGGACAGCCAGCCGAAGACGACCACCATCCGCAAGGCCTACGAACTTCGCACCGAGGGGTTCGGCGAAGGCAGCAACGGTGTGCTCAATATCGCCGCCGACCTCAGCGGTGTCCCCGCGGACAAGCGCGAAGAGGCAGTCGAGGCGCTGCGGAGCAAACTGGCCTCGTATCCGAATATGGATTACGTGACCGCGCCGCAGTGGAGCGAGGACAAGCAGGGCGCACTGCTCGACGGCGTGCCCAAATTCGGTCCGAACAACCAGGACACCAAGGATCTGGTGTCCGACGCCAGGGACGCGGAGGCCGAATTCGAGGCCACCTACGGCATGGCGTACGGCGTCACCGGCAGCACCGCCATCGCGGCAGATATCGACCACGTGCTGCTCAGCAAGATAGCGCCCTACCTCGCGATCGTCGCGGGCGCGGCGTTCGTCCTGCTGATCCTGGTGTTCCGCTCGATTCTGGTACCGCTGACCGCGGCGCTGGGCTTCCTGCTGTCCATGGCCGCCACCTTCGGAGCGACCGTGCTCATCTTCCAGGAGGGCGCGCTCGGACTCATCGATGATCCACGTCCGCTGATCAGCTTCCTCCCGATCATGTTGATCGGTCTGGTCTTCGGCCTCGCGATGGACTACCAGGTCTTCCTGGTCACCCGCATGCGCGAGGAATACGTGCACGGCAAGTCCGCGAAGGACGCGATGGTCTCCGGCTACCACCACGGCGCCAGGGTCGTCACGTCGGCCGCGATCATCATGATCTCCGTCTTCGCGTCCTTCCTGCTGGAATCGGACGCGATCGCCAAGCAGATGGGTTTCGCGCTCGCTGTCGGCGTGCTGCTCGACGCCTTCCTCGTCCGCATGGTGCTGATCCCCGCGCTCTTGACCATCATGGGCAAGTGGTCGTGGTGGATGCCGAAGTGGCTGGATCGGATCGTGCCCGAGATCGACGTCGAGGGCTCGAAACTGATCGAACTCCAGAAGAAGACGGTGGACATCACCAAGGAACCCGTCCGTGTGAGCTGATCACGCGCTCGGTCGACGACCCTTCGGCCCCGTACCCCTTCCCGGGGTACGGGGCCGAAGTCGTATCGGCATGTGATCTTGAACTCGAGCCCGGCGCGCAGCAGACTCGGGAGTAGTTCGACTCTTCAGCTCGGTGCTTCGCCGATGCACGGCGGTCGGCGGAGAAATTCGTGATCCGGATCGACCCCCGACCATCGCGAGGAGAACGCTGTGTCCGTCTATCTGTATTGGTGGGGAAGGTTCGCCTTCCGGCACAAGTGGATCGTGCTGCCGATCTGGGCGGTGCTCTTCGTCGTCCTCGGCGTGCTCGGCACCCAGCTGAAACAACCGATGACCGATGACTTCAGCCTGCCGAACCTGCCCTCCGAACGGGCGACCGAAATCCTCGACGAACATTTCCCCGGCATGTCCGAGGCATTCGAATTCGACGCGGTCACCGGCACTTACGTCGTCGGCGCACCCGAGGGCGAGCAACTCACCGACCCGGCCAACCGGGCCGCGGTGGCCGCGCTGATCGGGCAGATCGATCAACTCGGCATCGTCGATCACAGCACGCCGATCATCGACCCGATCACCGCGACCGAGGAGATGGGCTGCCTGGTCCCGAATCCCGATCCGAGCACGTGCGGCGGCGCACCGCTGAACGTGCTCAACAAGACCGAACCGCAGACCGTCGCCTATTTCAGCGTGCCGTTCACCATCGCGAACTTCAGCGATATCACCGCCGAGGATCGTCACGCCGCCTACGACGTCGCCACGCCCACCCGCGACGCCGGGCTCACCGTGGAGATGAGCGGCACCATCGCGATGGCTCAGGAGGGGCCGAGCGGACAGTCGGAGATGATCGGCATGGCGGTCGCGCTGGTCGTGATGATCGTGGCGTTCGGCGCGATCGTCGCCGCGTTCGTCCCGATCGTCACCGCGCTCGTCGGCCTCAGCGCGGCGACCTCGCTGATCTTCCTCGGCACCTCGTTCCTCTCGATCCCGAGTTTCACCACCTTCCTCGCCACCATGATCGGCATCGCGCTCTCGATCGACTACGCGCTGTTCATCGTCTCGCGCTACAAACACGAACTCGCGGTGCGGGAACTACCGGAAGAGGCGGCGGGCACCGCGCTCGGCACCGCCGGTTCCGCGGTGGTGTTCGCCGGTCTGACCGTCATCATCGCGCTGGTCGGTCTGGCCGTGGTCGGCGTGCGGTTCCTGACGTTCATGGGTTTGGGCGGCGCGGTCGCCGCCGCGTTCGCCGTCCTCACCGCGATCACCCTGATGCCCGCGCTGCTCGGCGCGTTCGGCCGGTTCCTGTTCACACCGAAACTGCCGATCGTCGCCAAGCACGATCCCGAGGACGACGACCAGGTCACCAACGGTATGCGGGTCGCGCGGTTCATCGGCCGGTTCCCGGTGCTGACGCTGGTGCTGAGCATCGTGGTACTCGGCCTGCTCGCCGCGCCCGCGGTGAATCTCAACCTCGGTCTGCCGGGCGAGGACAGCATGCCCAAGACCTCCACGGTGCGTAAGGCCTACGAATTACGCACCGAGGGTTTCGGCGAGGGCAGCAACGGCGTCCTCCAGATCGCGGTGGATCTGAGCGATGTCGCGCCGGAAGCCAGACCGGAAGCGCTTGCGGCACTGCGCGATACCCTCGCGTCCTATTCGGGCATGGAATACGTGACGCAACCGACGACGAGTCAGAACGGGCAGGGCGCGCTACTCGACGGAGTGCCGATGGCCGGGCCCAACAACCAGGAGACCAAGGATCTGGTGCGCGACGCCCGCGACGCCGAGAATCGACTGCGTGACCGGTACGGCATGACCTACGGCATCACCGGCACCACCGCCATCTACGCCGACATCGACCACGTGCTGCTCAGCAAGATCGTCCCCTACCTGGCGATCGTCGCGGGCGCGGCGTTCGTCCTGCTGATCCTCGTATTCCGGTCCATCCTGGTGCCACTGACGGCGGCGCTGGGCTTCCTGCTGTCCATGGCGGCCACCTTCGGCGCGACCGTGCTCATCTTCCAGGACGGCGCGCTCGGGCTGATCGAGGACGAACACGCGATCGTCAGCTTCCTGCCGATCATGTTGATCGGCTTGGTGTTCGGACTCGCCATGGACTACCAGGTATTCCTGGTGACCCGCATGCGCGAGGAATACGTGCACGGCAAACCGCCGAGGCAGGCCATGATCTCCGGCTACCACCACGGGGCGAGGGTCGTCACCTCGGCCGCGATCATCATGATCTCGGTCTTCGGTTCCTTCATCCTCGAAACCGACGCCACCGCCAAGCAGATGGGTTTCGCCCTGGCGGCCGGCGTGCTGCTGGACGCCTTCCTCGTCCGGATGGTGCTGATCCCCTCGCTGCTCGCGCTGATGGGCACGTGGTCGTGGTGGATGCCGCGATGGCTGGACCGGATCGTTCCCGACATCGACGTGGAGGGCGCGAAACTGCACGCCCTGCGGACCGATTCGACGGTCACCGAATCCACGTCGGCCTGATCGCGGCCGGACGACGGACGCAAAGTTCTAGTCGCTGGGTTGCGGCAGATCGCCGCATTCGGAGAGTTTCGGATTCAGGCCCACGTAGTTGAGTGGACCCGCGGCGGCCGTGAGCGCGATGGTGCCGAAACCCGCGCAGTTGATCGGGCCGATGACGAAGTAGTTCCGCTGGCCGGCGGCGATCATGCCGATGGCCAACCAGATCAGGACCAGGAGGCTCCCGACTCGCATGCCGAACTCGTGGGACGGTCGGCCGTAGGTCGCACGCTCGCGCATAGTCATCGCATCCTTCCGCACTCGCGTAAGGGCCGGAAACTCGTACAACCCTCCGCTATCTGCTTTCATGCCCCACGAAGCACCCCTTCACCGCTACAGCAATATTTTCGGTGGGTTCTGGTAATTTCGTGGCATCTTTTTCATGCTCGGGGGCATATGCAATGTTTCTTGTGAAACATCGCTCTACGCTGCGCGGTAACTCAAATTGTCCGGCCCGAATCGGCTCCCGGCACTTTTCGGAGCGCGATCGGTATATAAGATCATCCGGTTCGCAAACACATCGCGATCTCACCGCAACCTATCGACCGACGGAATGTGCATCCGTCCAGCAAATCCAGTTCGCTTCCGCGGCAACGACACCCGCGCCGTCCCAGCCTGCACGTTTCCCCGGACACGAGAACGGGCCGGATGCTCGCGCACCCGGCCCGTTCTCCGATCCACTACGGACTCGGCTGCGGCACGTTACAGTCATCGACCTTCGGATTCACCCCCATGTAGTTCAGGGGCCCGGCGATGGTGGTCACCACGATGGTGCCGAAACCTGCGCAGTTCACCGGCCCACTGTCGAAGTAATCGCGCTGCGCCGCGGCGATGACGCCGATGAGCAACCAGACAAGGACAATCAGTCCACCGATTCTCGAATAACTGTCACGCATTGTTCCAACGCGGCTCCGTCGGTGACGCCTCGAACGTCACACCTGTCCGCGCTCCTTACTCCCGCGCATACCCCGTTCCGGACAAAACATCCGCGGGAACATCGCATTCGTTTCGTTCGTTCAGCGGGGGTGACAGGACTGCTGGCGTGGATGATCCCCGGCTGGGTGCTGCTGCTGGTAGCGGTGGCCGTCTTCGAGACCCTCACGCGCAAGCGACGCCGACGCCACACCCCCATCGCCGCCACCTTCACCGACGAATTCACCGCGCTGTTCTACCCGACCAAACGCATGGAACTCGACCACCGCGAATCCATTTCGATGCTCCGCGACGATCACACCCGGGCGGCCCCACCTCCGGTCACGGTGGATCTCACCCGCAGCATCGTCACCCTGGAGCCGACCTCTGCCGACGCCTCGCACATGATGCGGCAGAGCCGAGTCGATCCGGCCGCACCACCCATGTAGCCCGAGCGAGCAGCGGGTTACGCGGCACCTGCGGTGTCGTCCGGAACGGCAGCATCGGTGACGCCGGGCGGCAACCACGGCCGTCGCGGGATAGCCACGGGCCGCCGCCAGCCGATACGACAGCTGCACGTACTGCTTCAAGGCATTCGCGAACTCGCTGTAGGCGGCCAGCCGTCTGTCGTCCCACCGCGTGCCTTGACTACGTCGCCACTTCGCCCGTTCGGTGAACGTCGTCGCGGCGAAGGTCGAACCCGCGCCGAGGACCACCGCTGCGAGCGTAAGCAACTGCTGTACAACCGGATTCACCATTCGATTCCGCGGCAACGAGAGCCTGCCCACCGCATGATCGCAATAAATAAAAAAGCCCCCCACCTGCCGAAACAGGTGTGGGGCTCTGGCGGTGGCGGAGGGATTTGAACCCTCGGAGGGGGGTTACCCCTCACACGCTTTCGAGGCGTGCTCCTTAGGCCGCTCGGACACGCCACCGCCGAGAACAATACCGGAAGGGGGCTGGATCGCTAAATCGCCTGGAACGGGGTGGTCAGCGGCGCTGCTGGAAGAAGGTGTCGAGGAGGGCGGCGCATTCGGGTTCGAGGATTCCGCCCCTGACGTCGGGGCGGTGATTGAGGCGACGGTCACGCACGACGTCCCACAGCGAGCCGACCGCGCCGGTCTTGGGCTCCCAGGCGCCGAAGACGACCCGGCCGACGCGGGCGAGGACCAGGGCGCCCGCGCACATCGTGCATGGTTCGAGGGTGACGGCCAGGGTCGCGCCCTCCAGCCGCCAACTGTCGCCGAAGACGGCGGCCGCGCGGCGCAGCGCCAGTACCTCGGCGTGGGCGGTGGGGTCGCCGAGCGCTTCGCGCGCGTTCGCGGCGCGCGCGAGTTCGCGGCCTTCCGCGTCGAAGACGACCGCGCCCACCGGGACATCGCGAGGGTCGGCCGCCGCCGCGGCCGCGATGGCGGCACGGACCATCGCGGTATCCGAAATGATCGGGTTCTGCGGCAGATTCACGTCACCGAGGCAGTTTGTCCAGCACCGCGGATAGTTCGTTGGCGAAACCGAGTCGCTGGGCGATCATGCCGAGCTGTTCGTCCGGGTACAGGTCGGTCTCGGCGAGGATGACGCTCAGCACCGGCTCGGGCAGGCCGAGATCGGCGAGCACACCGAGGTCGCCTTCTTCCCAGGGTTCGATATCGTCGAGTTCATCCGGTTCGATATCGGGAATCTCGACATTGAGCGCTTCGAGGATGTCGGCGGCGATGTCGTATTCGATCGCCGCGGTGGCATCCGATACCAGCAGCCTGGTTCCGCTCGGCGCCGGACGCAGGACGACGAAGAATTCGTCGTCGATGTCCAGCAAGCCGAACACCGCGCCCGAGCTGCGCAATGCTTTGAGTTCGTCCTCCGCCACGGACAAATTGGTGAGCGCTTCCGAGCTCAGCGGACTACACCGCCATTTGCCGTCTTCGCGGACCACCGCCACTGCGAACCCTTCCACGTCGTCGTAATCTTCCGACGTCGCCCTGTTAGTGCCCGAGCGCTGTGCTGCCATGGCCGCAACGGTAGTCTGCCTGACCCGAAATGTTGAAGTCGTATGCCAATCTGTTCCGGTGACTTCCGACCAGAAAGCGCCGGTTTGCGTCCTCGGAGCAGGTTTGATCGGCGGTTCGCTGTTGCGGGCCGCCGCCGACGCCGGATATCGAGCCTGGGGATACAACCGATCCGAGGCCGGAGTCACGGCCGCGGTCGCCGACGGTTTCGACGTCTCCGGTGATCTGCCCGCCACCTTGACCCGTGCCGCCGAGGCGGACGCGCTGATCGTCATCGCGGTCCCGATGCCCGCGGTGGACCACCTGCTCGGGGCGATCACCACTTTCGCGCCGGACTGCGCGCTCACCGATGTCGTCAGCGTGAAGGGGCCGGTGGCCGACGCGGTGCGCGCGCACGGTCTCTCCCGCCGCTACGTCGGCGGGCACCCCATGGCAGGCACTTCCGAATCCGGCTGGGCCGCGACGGATTCCGACCTGTTCGAGGCCGCCGTGTGGGCGGTCGGGGTCGATCCGGGCACGCACGCGCTGACGTGGACGCGGGTGACCCGACTGGCGCTGGACTGCGGCGCGGTGGTGGTGCCGGTGACATCCGAGGACCACGACCGCGCGGTCGCCAGGATCTCGCACCTGCCGCACGTCCTGGCCGAGGCGCTCGCGGTCGCGGGCGCGAGCGGCGGATCGCTCGCGCTCGGCTTGGCCGCCGGATCCTTCCGCGACGGCACGCGGGTCGCGGCCACCGCGCCCGACCTGGTCCGGGCGATCTGCGAGCCGAATCGCGACGCCCTGTTGAGCGTGCTCGACGACACGCTCACGGTGCTCGGCGCGGCCCGCGACAGTCTGCGCGCCGACGGCTCGCTGGCCGATCTGATCGCGGCCGGACACGACGGCCGCACGGCCTACGAGGACAACCAACGCTGGGAGATCACCGATATCCGCCCCGGCGACCACGACTGGCTGGAACGGATGCGCGAGGCGGGCAGGCGCGGCGGGGTGTACACCGCGCGGGCGTGAACCCGGCTCAGATGCGTTCGGCGAGGCCGGGATAGTCGAGCAGGAACCCTTCCGCGTCCACGGTGACGGTCGCGCTCGATACCGGCGACAGCACGCTGATGCCGTCGACTCCACTGCTGTAGGTGAGACTCGCCTCCTGCACGAGCAGGTCGGGCAGCCGCACATAGACGACGGGAACCTGCACGTCGTCGGCCCGGTGTTGCAGGCCGAACCGACGAATCGGGAGGGTGTTGAAGAACGGGCTGAGCACGACGTCGACGTCGAGCGCACCGGCGAAGGTCGAGCGCACATGGCTGCCGCCCGCGTCGACGAGCCAGTAGCTCTCCTCGTCCCGGGCGATCGACGCGTGCCGTTCCCCGGCCGCGGTGGTGGTGCGGAGGGATAGTCGCTTGGTGGCGCCGTTCTCGTCGGTGACCAGGTCGTAGGACGCACTGAACGCGGGATGATCCGCGCAATCGCCGCCTATCATTCGGCCGGCGGCGCGGATGCGATTGCCGTTCATGGTCACGCGCACCGACTCCATCCGCGTGGCATTGTGGGACCGCCACGTGAGAATCGCCGGCCACCGGGATGCGCTCTCGGAGCCAGGGGCTGGATTGGTCACCTATCTACCGTAAGCGACAAACCCCCGGCAACCGCATCACACCGGCGTCTGCCCTCGTCACACCGCGAATCTCGGCCGCCTTTCTGCCGCGTGGATCACAGCTCGACACGTCACACCAGCGACTCCCGCCACGCCGCGTGCAGCCCGGCGAACCGGCCGTCGCCCGCGATGAGCTGCGCCGGTGCGCCGTCCTCGACGATCCTGCCCTGTTCGAGAACGAGCACCCGGTCGGCGATGGCGACGGTCGAGAGCCGGTGGGCGATGATGACGGCGGTGCGTTCGCGCAGCACCGTCTCCAACGCCTGCTGCACCTGACGCTCACCCGGGATATCCAGGCTGGAGGTGGCCTCGTCGAGCACGATCACGGCGGGGTCGGCCAGGAAGACCCTGGCGAAGGCGACGAGCTGGCGCTGCCCCGCGGAGAGCCTGCCGCCGCGTTTGCGCACATCGGTGTCGAAACCGTCGGGCAGGGCCGCGACGAAATCGTGCAGCCCGACCGCGCGGGCCGCCGCGTACACCTGCTCGTCGGTGGCGTCCGGCCTGCCGAGCCGAATGTTGTCGGCCACCGATCCGGAGAACAGATAGGCCTCCTGCGTCACCATGACCACGTGCCGTCGCAGATCCGCGTCGGAGAGCGCGCGCAGGTCGACACCGTCGAGGGTGACCGTGCCGCCGGACGGATCGTAGAACCGCGTCAGCAGTTTCGCGAGCGTCGATTTCCCCGCGCCGGTCGCGCCGACCAGGGCGATCACCTGGCCCGCCGGAATATCGAGTGAGAATTCCGGGAGCACCGCGCGCACCCGCCCGCCGCGGTCGCGGTCCGGTTCCGCGCCGGGCAGCGTCCCGTAGCCGAACCAGACGTGATCCATCCGCACCGCGCCCGCCGCCTGCGCCAGCGGTGTCGGATCGGCGGGTTCTGGCACCGAAGGACGTTCCTCCAGCACCCCGGAGATCTTCTCCAGCGCGGCGGCGGCGGACTGGTAGGAGTTGAAGACCTGCGCGAGTTCGTCCAGCGGACCGTAGAACTCGTTGAGGTAGAGCAGGTAGGCCGCGAGCACACCGACCGCGAGATTGCCCTCGATCACCTGCCAGGCGCCGACCACGATGACGATCACCGTCGTCAGATTGCCGAGCAGCCTGGTGAGTCCGGCGTAATCGCCCATGCCGCGCATGGCGACGATGGTCGACGACGCGAATTCCCCGTCCTCGACGGCGAGAACCGATTCGTTGCGCTGTTCGCGCCGGAACGTCTGCACCGCGCGCATACCGCCCATCGATTCGACGAACTGCACGACGACCCTGGCGATGGCGACACGCGTGCGCCGGTATCCGGCCCGCTGCCTGCGCTGCGCCCAGCGGGTGACCAGCGCGAGCGGTACGAAGCCGACGAGCACGATCGCGGCGAGCAACTGGTCCAGGTAGATCAGGATGGCGGCGATCGTGATCACCGAGAGGATCGCGCTCAACGCCTGGTCGAGCGCGCCTTTCAACAATTCCTGGAGGGTTTCGATATCGCCGGTCAGGCGGGTGACCACCTTGCCCGAGGTGTACTTCTCGTGGAAGGACACGCTCAACCGCTGGGTGTGCGCGAACAGCCGCACCCGCAGATCGAAAAGCACGCTCTGGCTCAGCCGCCCCGAGACGCGGAGGAAGAAATACGTGGTGAGCACGCCGACGCCGACCGTGGACAGATAGCCGGTCACCGTCCACGCCAGCGGCGCCCAGTCACCTTCGGCTCCCCGGGCGATTCCGGTGTCCAGACCGTGCGCGATGAACAGCGGCGCCGAGACCATGGCCGCGTTGTCGACGACGATGAGCGCCAGGGCAAGCACCGCGAGGGAACGGTAGGGGCGCGCCAGACTCATCAGCAGTCGCCGGGATCGTCCGGCCAGCACCAGGTTTCCGGCCTCGGTCATCTCGCGGTCCTCGCCCGCGATCCCCCGCCAGTCGGCGGCGTCGTCCTCGGCCGGATCGCGAGGGGCTTTCCCGTCCTGTCGCGCGGTCTCGCTCGTGCTCACGCGTCCGCCTCCGATCGAGTACTCGACTGCGCGCGGACCGCCGCGTCCACGGGATCGGATGTGCCGCCCATCAATTCCCGGTAGTGGGCGCTGGTGCGCAACAACTGTTCGTGGGTGCCCTCGGCGGTGATGCGACCGGCGGCCAGCACCGCCACCCGATCGGCGAGCGACGCGGTCGACGGACGGTGCGCGACCAGCAGGGTCGTCGCCCCGGCGAGCACGGTGCGCAGCCGTTCCTGCACCCGCTCCTCGGTTTCCACGTCCAATGCCGACAGCGGGTCGTCGAGCACCATGATTCTCGTTCGCTGACTCGCGCTCTCGCTGGTCAGGACCGCGCGGGCCAGGGCGAGGCGCTGACGTTGTCCGCCGGAAAGGCTCAGGCCCTGCTCGCCGATCCTGGTGTCGAGCCCCCACGGCAGGTCGTTCACGAAGTCGGTGGCCTGCGCGACGTCGAGCGCGCGAAGCACATCGGCGTCGGTGGCCTCGGGATCGCCGAGCGCGATATTCTCGCGCACGCTCGCCGAGAACAGCACCGGATCCTCGAACGCGACCGTCACCAGCGAACGCAGATCCGCCAACCGCATCGACGCGACATCGATACCGTCGATGGTGACGGCACCGCTCGACACGTCGTATAAACGCGGAATCAGGTTGAGCAGCGCCGTCTTCCCGCTGCCCGTCGCCCCGACCAGCGCTACCGTCTCACCGGGGCGCACCCGGAGCGTGACATCGCGCAGCACCCGGTCCTCCGGCTCGCGAGCGCCGTCACCGCTGCGCGGAAAGGCGAAACCCACCTTGTCCAGCCGCAATTCACCGGCGACCCGTTCGGGCAGCCGGACCGGATCGACCGGATCGGCGATATCCACCGGCGTATCGATGATCTCCCAGTAGCGATCGGCCGCGGTGCGCGCGTCGTTCAGTTCGGCGAGCAGGAACCCCGTCCAGACGAAGGGCCACTGGAGGAAGGTCGCGAGGGTGATGCCCGCGACCAGGGTGCCCAGAGTCATGGTGCCGTGCGCCACCGCGTACCCGCCGTATCCGAGCGCGAACGCGATGGCCAGCTGCGGCAGGCCGCGCATCGCCGACCACAGCACCGAGTCGAGCCGGACCTTGAGCAGTTCGGTCTGTCGCAGCTTCCGCGACTGAGCGGTGAACCGGGTGCCGAAGTACGCGCCGCGCCCGAACGCCTTGAGCACCCGCACGCCCTGCGCGGATTCCTGCGCCGTCGTCGCCAGGTCACCCGATTGGTCCTGCGAGCGACGCGAAGCCACCTCGTAGCGACGGACGAACCGAAAACAGATGGCGGACACCGGGATCGAGATCAGGGTGAAAATCAGGCCGACCTGCCAGCTCAGCGCGATCAGCGTCAGCAGACCCACCGGGATGACGACGATGTGGATACACATGAACGGCCCGGCGAACGCGACGAAGCGGCGCATCGTGGCCAGATCGTCCACGGCGCGCGAGAGCAATTGCCCGGATTCCCAGGCGTCGTGCCTGCCGATCGCCAAGGACTGCAACTTGCGATAGATCTTGGCGCGCATGGTGATCTCGAATTCGGTGGCGGGCACGGCGATCAGCCATCGCCTGCCCCAGATCCCCACGGCTTCCAGCACACCGAGCACGCCGACCAGCGCGACCGGACCCGCGATGGCGGGGAAATCTCGATGCGCGATCGGCCCGTCGATGATCCGGGCGATCATCAGGGGTATCACGATGGCCGTCAGCGTCGACAGCACCGCGAGCACGGTCGCCCACACCAGAACCGTGCGATGCGGACGCAGATACGGCCAGAAACGCCGCAGTGAGTGCAGGCGGCCCGACGCTGGGACGGCGGGCCGCTCGGGTAAATCGGTGTCCGGTTCAGTGGACTGCAACCGCGTTGCGACAGACAATGGTCCCCCTGCTGATTCCTGGTTCGTCACATGGAAGAACGAGGCGCCCGGCGAAACTCGCACAGGAGCCCGACTTTCCAGGATGGCATCAGCGGCCACACCGACCAAGCGGTTTTGGGTGCATCGGTAACCCGGCGAACAGGCAATACACTGCGAAGGTGCTCATCGTCGCCGGACATCTGAAGGTCATCGACCGTGATCGATATCTCGAGCAATGCCGCGAGGTGGTCGAGCTGGCCCGCACGGCGCCCGGCTGTCTCGACTTCGGCATCGGCCCCGATCTGGTCGACCCGGACCGCGTGAACGTCTTCGAACGTTGGGTCGGCCGGGCCGAGGTCGACGCGTTTCGTGGTGCGGGCACGTCGGGTGATCTGGACGGGCAGATCATCGGCGCGGATGTCAGGGAGTTCACTGCCGACGGAGAGACCCGGCTGTAGATGGCGGTTGCGGAATGGTTGGCACCGGCCGCAGCGGACAGAGTCGACGCGCACCGACAGGATTGCGCATTCTGGCTGAGCGATTGTCCGCCGAGGCCGGTATCGGCGTGACACGAACTCTCGGAGACACAACAGCCCGGTGGGCGGAAGACCCGCTCACCGGGCCGCATGCGAACCCGCTCCCGTGAAATCCCGCGTCGCACAACCGATGCGACGCCGGGAACTACCGCACCCCGGCGCGCTCCACCTCCACCGTGTCGGGAAACGCCTGCTGCTGGTACCCGCCGCGCAGGGTGCCTTCGAGATAGGCGGCCCGGCAGGCGCGTCGCGCTATCTTTCCGCTCGATGTCCGCGGAATCGACCCGGCGGGGACGAGAAGCAGATCGCGCACCGTGACACCGTGACGCTGGGCGATGGCGGCGCGCACGATATCGGCGACCGGCTCGGGATCGATCTTGCCCGCGCCGGTGCCACGTTCGGCGACCACCACCAGTTGTTCGGAGGTGTCCTCGGCGTCGAAGCGCAGGCCCGAATGCGAGCCCTGGGCGAAGACTTCGGCGGGCAGCTGGTTGGCGGGCACCGAGAAGGCGGCGACGAACCCCGGCCGCAGTGCCGAATTCGCCTCCTGCGCCGAGAATTCCAGATCCTGCGGGTAGTGGTTGCGCCCGTCGACGATCACCAGATCCTTCACCCGGCCGGTGATGTAGAGCTCGCCGTCGAGGTAGGCGCCGTAATCGCCGGTGCGCATCCATTTGGCGCCGGGGTCGGTGCCCTCGGCGTGACTGTTCTCGGGCAGCCGGCAGATCAGCGTGTTGTGGAAGGTTTCCGCGCTCTCCTCGGCGCGCCCCCAGTACCCGATGCCCATATTGTCGCCGTGCAGCCAGATCTCCCCGACCGCGCCGTCGGGTTGTTCGGCGCCGTGCTCGGTATCGACGATGACCGCCCACTGCGAGTGCGCCACATATCCGCAGGACACCTGGGCGATGGCGTTCTCGACGCCCTGGTCGACCTCGACCATGCGGCCCGCGTTCAATTCCGCGCGGTCCACGTGGACGACTCGCGCCTCGTCGGAACTCTTCGTGGCGGAGACGAACAGCGTCGCCTCGGCCATGCCGTAGCAGGGTTTGATCGCGCTCCTCGGCAGCCCGTAGGGGGCGAAGGCGTCGTTGAATTTGTTGATCGACGACATCGACACCGGCTCGCTGCCGTTGATCAACCCGATCACATTCGACAGATCGAGTTCGTCGCCGTTCTTCGGGAGCCCACGCGCCGCGGCGTGTTCGAACGCGAAATTGGGTGCGGCGGCGAATGTTCCGGCTCCGTCGGATACCGCGGCCAGTTCCTTGATCCACCGGTAAGGACGCCGGACGAAGGCGCTCGGCGACATGATGGTGATGTAGCCGCCGCCGATGGTCGGCAGGATCACGCACAGCAGTCCCATGTCGTGGAACAGCGGCAACCAGGTGACCCCGCGCGAATTCTCGGTGACACCGATGGCATCGATCATCTGGAGCAGATTGGTGCCGACCGCGCGGTGGGTGATCTCGACACCGGCCGGTGACCGGGTCGATCCCGACGTGTATTGCAGGTAGGCCACGTCATCGATCTTGATATCCGGACGGAACCACTGCGCGCCGACGCTGTCGGGAATCGCGTCGACGGCGATGATGCGCGGACGCTGCGACGCGGGCAGATGCCGGAAGAACTCGCGAACTCCCGCCGCCGCCGTGGAAACGGTCAGGATCGCCGCCGGGGAGCAATCGTCGAGAACGGTGCGCAGCCGATCGGTATGTCCCTGCTCGTCCGGGTCGAACAGCGGGACCGCGATATTGCCCGCGTAGACCGCTGCGAAGATCGAGATGACGTAATCCAGGCCCTGCGGGGCCAGGATCGCCACCCGGTCCCCCGGACTCGTCACCTGTTGCAGCCGAGCCGCCACCGCGCGCAGCCGGATTCCGAACTCTCGCCAGGTCAGATCCTGGTATTCACCGTCGACTTCCCGGGAGTAGTCGATGTAGCGGTACGCGAGACCCTCCCCGTTCTGCGTACTGTGCTTGTCCACGAAATCGATGAGGGTCTGGTCACCCGGAATCTTGATCTTGCCCTTTTGGTCCACGTAATCGTCAAAGGTCTCGCCGATCATTCGCCATATCCTTTATCCAACGCACGCGCGAGGCGTGCAGTGACACCGAACACAGAACGACACTGGAGCGCCGGGAAGATTAGCAGGTCCGAGACCGGCCTTCATACCCTCCCGGCATCACTCAGTACCTGCCGAAGGCCAACGCGACGTTGTGACCGCCGAAGCCGAAGGAGTTGTTCACCGCGTAATCGATCTGCCCCGGCCGCGCCTGACCTCGCACGATATCGAGATCGATCTCGGGATCCTGGTTGTCGAGATTCAAGGTGGGCGGGACCACGCCGTCGCGGATGCTCAGCACGGTGAGCACCGATTCCAGCGCGCCGACCGCGCCGATCGAATGGCCGAGCGCCGACTTGGGCGCGTAGACCGACGCGTGATTGCCGATGGCCTTGGCGATCGCCCTGGCCTCGGCGGTGTCGCCGATCGGGGTGGCGGTCGCGTGTGCGTTGATATGACCGATATCGTGCCTGGTCAGCCCGGCGGTCTCGATGGCCCTCGTCATGGCGCGCGCGGCCCCCGTCCCTTCCGGATCGGGGGCGACCAGGTGGAAGCCGTCCGAGGTGACGCCCGCGCCCATCAGCCTGGCGTGGATGGTCGCGCCGCGCGCCTTGGCGTGTTCCTCGGTCTCGATCACCATCATCGCGCCCGCCTCGCCGAAGACGAAGCCGTCGCGATCGACGTCGAACGGGCGTGACGCGGATTTCGGGTCGTCGTTGCGCATGCTCATCGCGCGCATCATGGTGAACGCCGCGATGGCGATCGCCTGGATCGACCCCTCGACGCCGCCGGTGACGACCATGTCGGCATCACCCATCACGATCATCTTCCACGCGTTGGCGATTGCCTCAGAACCCGACGAACAGGCCGAAACCGGTGTCGCCACGCCACCTTTCGCGCCGAGGTCGACCGAAACGCACGCGGCGGCGCCATTGGGCATGATCGCCTGCACGGTCAGCGGCGACACCTTGCGGTATCCGCCGTTGGCCAGTTTGTCCCGCGCGTCGATGATGGCCTCGGCGCCGCCGAGTCCGGTGCCGATCGAGACGCCGAGCCGTTCGGTGTCCACATCGGGACTGCCCGCGTTGCGCCACACCTCACGGCCGAGCACCGTCGCCATCTGCTCCACGTAGGCCAGCCTGCGGGTCTCCGCTGGAGTCAGGCTCGCGCCGGGCGGCACCTTCAGATGTCCGCCGATGCGCACCGGCAGCTCGAACTGGTCGATGAAGGAGTCCTCCAGGATGTCGATGCCGCTTTCGCCGTTGAGCAGTCCCTTCCAGGTCGAGTCGACATCGCCCGCGATGGACGTCGTCGCCGCAAGGCTCGTGACGACCACGCTGGGGAAATCCCCGCGGGTGGTGGACGGAATCTGCATTCGATGGCTCGCTTTCCTGGCTTCGCTTGGATGGATCCGGGAACTGCGCGTCGACGCGAGGAGCGCGTCGGGAGTCAAACCGTCGGGAGACAAACCGTCGGAGGCAACCACAGAGCAAGGCGAGAGAAACCGCCCCTACCGTCGAGAAGCCGCATTCGAAATACGGCCGATTGGCATTATCGGGGAGGCAGAGCTGATCCGCAGCATGACACGCGAACTCGGTTCGCGCCACCCCAGGGCGGTATTCACGACCGCCGTGACTCGAGTAGTCTCGGCTCCCATCGTGGGTTCGCGAGACGCAGAAGGGGTTGACGGTGACGGGGCGGATGGTCGGGTTGTTCGCCGGGATCGGCGGACTCGAACTCGGCCTGGCACATCACGGCTGGCACACCGAACTGCTCTGCGAGATCGATCCGGGCGCCCGCGCGGTGCTCACCCACCACTTTTCCGACGTCGAACTGCATACCGATGTCACCAGGCTGCGCGCGATCCCGGCCCGCACCGAGCTGGTCGCGGCCGGTTTCCCGTGCCAGGACCTGTCGCAGGCCGGACGCACCGCCGGCATCACCGGGCCGCGGTCCGGACTGGTCGACGAGGTGTTCCGCCTGGTGCGCCGCAAACGCGGACCACGCTGGCTGCTGATCGAGAACGTCCCCTTCATGCTGCAACTGGGCCGGGGCGCGGCGATGCGGCACATCACGATCGCGCTGGAGGAGCTCGGCTACACCTGGGCCTACCGGGTGGTCGACGCGAGGGCGTTCGGGCTGCCACAGCGCAGGCAGCGGGTCCTGATGCTGGCCTCACGCACCGAGGACCCACGGCCGGTGCTGTTCGGCGCGGACGCCGGGGCGCTGGAAATCGGTGACCAGGAACAGGATCCGTGCGGCTTCTACTGGACCGAGGGTGTCCGCGGGCTCGGCTGGGCGGTCAACGCGGTGCCGACGCTCAAAGGCGGTTCCGCGCTCGGCATCGCGAGCCCGCCCGCGGTGCGGCTGCCGTCGGGCGAACTGGTCACCCCCGGCATCGCCGACGCCGAACGACTCCAGGGTTTCGCCCCCGGCTGGACCGCGCCCGCGGTCACCGCGCCCGGTGTGCGCCAGGGCCACCGCTGGAAGCTGGTCGGTAACGCGGTGAGTGTCAGGATGGCCGACTGGGTCGGCTCACGCCTGGCCGCGCCGGACGGACCGACGCCGGAATATCTGCCGCTCGCCCCGGGAGCGCCGTGGCCGGTGGCGGCATGGGGGCACAACGGGGTCACCCAGCGGGCCGTGGTCTCGACCTGGCCGGTGCACGAACCGTACGAGGACCTGAAGAATTTCCTGACCGATTCCCGGCTGCTCTCGGCACGGGCGACGGCGGGATTCCTGCGTCGCACCGGAATGGGGAGGCTGCGGTTCCCGCCGGGATTCCTCGACGACGTGGAAAGCCATCTCGACCGGATGGGCGGCTGGGCGGCATGACCGAACGTCCGCCCACCGATGCCGCCACCAGCGCGCGGATGTCGCGGCAACGACGGACCGGAACCAAGCCCGAACTGGCATTACGTCGCGAACTGCACCGGCGCGGCCTGCGCTATTTCGTGGACCGCGCGCCGCTGACCGGTCAACGCCGCCGGGCCGATGTGGTCTTCCCGAGGCTGCGGGTCGCGGTCTACGTCGACGGTTGTTTCTGGCACCGCTGCCCCGAGCACGCCACCGATCCGAAGAACAACGCGCAGTGGTGGGCGGCGAAATTGGCCGGAAACGTCACCCGAGATCGAGCGACCGACGCGGAATTGACGGCGGCGGGCTGGCATGTCGTGCGTATCTGGGAACACGAGGACGCCGCGGCGGCCGCGGACCGGGTACAGTCCGCGCTGGAGAATTGAACGTCACCGGTGGCGTACTCGAACAAGATGACGTGGCGCGTGTGCCGCCAGATAGCCGGACGCCGCTATCGCCGCCATCATGGCGAAGCCGGTGACGGCTGTCGCGAATCCGATCATGAGACCTCCTCGGTTGCGTACTCTCCACCCTCGGTGGCCAACCTGATAGGACGCTGTGTTTCCGATGGTAATGCCGTACGAACCGATAACTCGGCAAGGAATCGCGGTCGGGTGGTCGGCCGTCGCGAACGTGCCGCGGCGGACAATGTACGAGTGACCGACAACCCGGGGATCGCGGAACGACGAGCACGTGCGGGCTCGTGGTTCATCGCGGCGGCGATCGCTGTCGCCGGACTTTGTTATTCCTCGTGGGTGCTCGAATTCGCGTTACCCATCGATGTGGATTCGGTGAATACCTTCCTCAGTGAACTCGACGCCGAAGGCAAGCCGTATCGAGAAATATTCTCGACCGCCGATAAAATAGTCGGAGCGCTGCTCGTTCCCGCCGCGATCGGCGGACTGCTGCTCTTTCCCCGGCGCGCGCTGACCACCGTCGGCTGGATCGCGCTGCTGTGCTTCGGCGCGTCGACCATCGCCGACGTGCTGATGCCGCTGCACGACTGCGCCCCGGGCGAGGACTGCGGCGGCGGCCTGTTCCCCCAACTGCATCAGCCCCACGCGCTGACGAGCACGCTCGCCGTCACCTCGATCGCGGTCGCGGTCTTCGCGTTCACCCTGGCCGCCTACCGCTACCACCGCTGGCGGATCCTGAGGGAGGCGGGCGTGGCGATCCTGGTGGTCGGTGCGTCGGCGACCGTGTGGATGCTGGTCGCCGACAACCTGACCGGCGATTACGCCCTCGGTATCGCCCAGCGCATCCAGGTCGGATGCATGTCGCTGTGGCTGATCACGCTGGCGGCAGCGGTCGTACTGGAGGCGCGGGAGTGGACCGAACCGATCAGCCGACGCTGATCCGGACCGTGTGCCCGCCGACCGCCGCGGGCAGTTTCGTGGTGTCGACGACGAGGATCTCCCCGGTGTCCTGCCTGCCGTTCGGCAGCGTCTTGGGCTTCAGCCCGAACGGCGGCTGCGCTCCCGAACTACCGGCGAGCCCGAAATCGCTGTCGTTGGCGATGTAGAGGGTCTTATTAATACCACCGTCCAGCGTCGCGACGCCCTCGATCTTGTCGTGACCGAAGAACCTGCCTTGCGCGTCCAACGCGGAGACCAGAGCACTCAGATCGAGTGCGGCGGATTTCGCGACGGGCGTGATACCCGCGCCGCGCAGCGCGGCCACCCCGTCGCTCGTCGACTGTCCACTGCTCGTCGACACTCCACCGACCAGCGTCTCCAACGGTTTGTCCGCCACGAGCAGGCCGCCGCGGGCCGAATCGTATCGAGCGCCGGGCACCGAGGAGCGCGGGCCGATATCGGTGGCGCCGGAGATATCCACGGTCCAGATCTTCTTGTTCGAATTCGGGGCGATATTGCCGTCGCGTTCGTCGACCAGGAATGTGGTCGCGTTCAGCGCGGTGATCTCCGATACCGCGACCTTGGTCTGGGCAGGATTCTCCAGGGGGTAGACGAATTCGGAGAGCGCCTTGGTTTTCAGGTCGACGGTGACGATGCGCGTCATCGGGACGTCCTTCGCCGAGCCCGCAAGCCCCGGGGTATTCAGACCGCTCTGCACGATACCGACCAACGTGCCGCCGTCAGGGGTGACCGTCAGTCCTTCCATTCCCTGATTCGGGGTGCGCAGCGCGATCTCGGCGGGTAACCCTTTCCCCGGAGACAGCCGCTCGATCTCGGTGCCCTTCGCGTCGAAATGCACCAGAAAAGGCCCGTATTCGTCAGACACCCAGAAAGTGCCGTCGGCAAGGGCGACCAACCCTTCGGGATCGATACCGTGATCGGTGGCGGGAAGAATTCGCCCGTCGAGATCACGAATGGTTTCCCCGGTACTCGCGGAGGTATCGACCTGTCCGTTGAACGGAATACCGCTCGGCGTGCGTAGGTCGATGGTCGACACCAGCACCGCACGGGTGCCCTCCAGCCGGAACCGGCCGATCTTGGGCACGAAATCCGCCACCGGCGCGAGCTTTTCGTTCTTGCCGGGACCGTCGACGTTCGGGCCGCGATCGGTGAGGCCGTAGAACTCGTTCGCGCTGCCGGGCACCGGCGTCCACGCCGAACCGAAACCGCTGCCCTGCACCTGGGTGCCGCCGTATTCGCCGAGCACCGGAATATCGGTGGTGTACAGGCGGACAGCGTCGGACGTCGTCACCCGGAATTGATCGGTGCCCTCGAAACCCTCGACGGGC
Organism: Nocardia sp. NBC_01377; assembly: GCF_045040005.1. Classification (NCBI taxonomy): domain Bacteria; kingdom Bacillati; phylum Actinomycetota; class Actinomycetes; order Mycobacteriales; family Nocardiaceae; genus Nocardia; species Nocardia sp. NBC_01377. The sequence goes on along the minus strand of NZ_CP109566.1, from coordinate 7,696,005 downwards.
GTATACCGGAAATCGCCATCGGGCTGTCGGGTCAGGCTGCCGTGCTCGGGTTCGAGTTCGACACCGAGAACCGCGCCCGCGCCGGTCGCCGTCGTCAGCTCGTCCAGCGTGAACACCAGCGCTGATCCCGTGCCGTCCGGAAATCGGGGTCCGCGCCGCCGCCGCAGCCGGTGGCGAGCAGACCCGCGCACAGCAGCGCGGCGGTGAGGACGGTGCGGGGACCGGAGAGAGCTATCACCAGCAATGCCTACCGCGCACATTCGACGCCGAGTCGAAAAACAGTTGAACGATCGGCAACCGGTCGTGCCATGCTCGGATCATGGTTGAACGCCTGAGGATCTCGTCCGAATCCGAGTTCGAGGACGTCGTCGGCTATTCGCGAGCAGTACGCGTCGGCGGTTTCGTCGCGGTCAGCGGAACCACCGCCGCCGCGCCCGGCGGCACCGCCGTCGGCGGGGACGATATCGCCGAACAGACCCGTGAAGCGCTGCGCCGCATCGCCGGTGCGCTCGCCGAAGCCGGGGCGAATCTCGACGACGTGGTCCGTACCCGCATCTTCGTCACCGATATCGCCCGCTGGCCGGAGGTCGCGCGAGCGCATCGCGAGATCTTCGGCACGATCCGGCCCGCGGCGTCGATGTATCAGGTCAGCGCGTTCATCACACCGGCCCTGCTGGTCGAGATCGAAGCGGACGCGATCGTCGGCGAATAGTCGCCGAACGGTTCGCGCACGCCGACTAAGGTCGCAGGGGTGACCACGCCCGAACCCGCCGCTCCACTCGCGCTGATCGATCAGGTCGCCGCGGCCACCGCTCGTCTGGTCGACAGCGTGAAGGCCATGGGCGGCGACGCGGTCGGCGAACCGTCGCTGCTGCCCGGATGGACCAGGGGCCACGTGCTGGCCCATTTCGCCCGTAATGCCGACAGCCTCGTCAACCTGCTGCTGTGGGCGCAGACCGGCGTCGAGATTCCCCAGTACGCCAGCCAGTTCATCCGCGATTTCGATATCGAGGCCGGTGCGCCACGCCCGCTCACCGAACAGCTCATCGATATCGAAGCCTCCGCGACCCGCTTGGCGGCGCTGGCGCGAACCCTGCCCGACACCGCGTGGGCCGCCACCGTGCGTATTCGCGGCGGCCGCGAGATCCGTGCCACCGACATCCCGTGGATGCGGCTCCAGGAGGTGGAGATCCACCACGTCGACCTCGGCGTCGCCTACCGCCCCGCCGATTGGCCCGAGGAATTCCTCACCCGCCTGCTGCCCTCGATCACCGCCGACCTGTCCGCCGCCGCCGGCAGCGCTGCCTTCGCGGTCGAGGCCACCGACATCGCTTTCGAAGCAACCATCGGCGCGGACGTCCCTGCCCACACCGTCATCGGTCCGGCCCACGCCTTGGCCACCTGGATCATCGGCCGCTACCCCGGCGATTCCCTACGCGGCCCCCTCCCTGAACTCCCCGCCTGGCGCTGATCCCCGGCTCACTTCCGGGATCAGCGCGGACAGTTCACCGAGTAGTCCCAGTCGGTGTTGTTCGGCCCGGTCACCCGAACCACCACCGACGTCGCCGACCCCGGCGGGACGTTGACCAGCGCCGACCCGGTTCCCTGGTTCAGGTTGTCGCCGACGTACCCCGTGTTGTGGATGAGCGCGCCCTGGTAGAACACCTCGATCTTGTCCGGGATCGCGTAGGTCTCATAGCTCAGCACGAACGACGTGGGCCCGGTCCGACCGATCTGGTGATTGGTGGACGTGACCCCCGCACCGCCGGATTTCGTCGATTGATTGCACTGCTGCGTCTGCGGCGCCGACGACCCCGTTCCGTCACCGAAGCTGCCACCGCCACTACTGCCGGTGCCGCTCCCACCATCACTACCTCCCGCACTCCCCGTCCCCGGAGCCGCCGCCGCACCGGCGCACGCCGCGAGCGTCACCGCCGCCGCCATCGCCGCGACAGCTGCCGTATCGCGAATACCGGGAACCCGAATCCTTGACTTACCCAACGCATTTCCTCACGGCTAGTGGGTGGAACATCCGTCGACACGATGGTTCCAGCGCAAGCCGCCGCCGAATATCCTGTGATCGGACGACAGTCGCGACCACCCCACCGCACCACGCTTGCATGACACATCATCAACACTCATAATCGAATACATGTTCGATAACCGACACCGGGACGTCTGGCGGCCCTACTCCCCGCTCATACCGATCTACGTCGACATCGACATCGTCCTGCCCACCGACTCACCCCGCCGCGATGTCTCGCCACGTATCGCGAAATACGGCCTCGACCTGTCCGGCCGAATGCCCGCCCGACAACGCGCCTGGCACCGACTGGCCGACGGACGCTGGATCGCCAGCATCGAAGTCCCCGTCGAAACCGGCGGGCAGTGGATCTTCCTGGACTTCATCGCGTCATCCGAAGCCGTCGCACCCCGCGAAGACGGCGAAGCCTTGCCGGACCGGCCGAGTAATCGCTGGGGGCAACCGAAGCGCTTCTGAAGCCCCGCCCGACTCCTGCGACGCGTGATCATCGGTCGAGCCCGCGACGAACTCTCGCGCTACGACCCACCGTGGAAAAGTAGGGCCATGAGAGCAGATGTCGACGGCGCGGCCCGAATCGCCCGCATCGCAGCAGAATTCACGTGGACCTGGACCAAGGCCGATGTACCGCGCTTCGCCATGCTCGCCGACATGGGATTCATCCACGACGACGCGATCGGCGGTGTCCTGCTGCGCCCCGACCTCGCCTTCGACTCCCTGTGTTTCGTCTCCGACGATGCGCGACTTCTCGACCGATGTGGCGGCGCTGGTGAGTCGATCGTCGATTTCGAAGTCGTGGTCGCCTCTTCCGCAAGTGGCGAGGACAATTCCCCTCCACTCCCGGCCACCCTGCACCGCGAATTCTCCACCCGATTGACCACCGAACTCGGAGCGAGGTCCACACCCGTACCCGGTGAGCGCGCCGAGGCCGACTACTGGCGGCGGGAAAAGGTCGTCATCTCGCTGCTGTATCGCGAAACCGCCGTCTACCTGGAGATCACCAATCCCCGGTACCAGCGGTTCAACGAGGAGACCGCCAGGGCAGGAGGCGGCGCTCCGATTCCTCCCACCTGAGTGGACGGCGTAACGACTGTCGTCAGAAGTGTCGTCGAACCGGCACCGCGGAGAGGCCATGGAGGCCGGAATCGAACCGGCGACCTCCGACTTGCAGGGGCGGCGCTCTACCAACTGAGCTACACCATGGCCACGTCGGACCGTATCAACCGAACCGGACTCCAGGACAATCATTTTCGAGCGTGACGGCCAACTCCCCGAGACCTTGTGGCTGGCGTTCACCCTCGATCAGCAGCGTTCTCGGCAATCTCGTGAGCCTTCGAGTCGGACCACCACCGCGCGTAGCGCGGCGTGCGCGAGGGGAAAGTACCGACTCGGCCCCAGTGGTCGCGAACGTGAATCCGCCCTCGACCAGTTCGCACTGTTCGAGGGCGGATCGTTGTGCGCCCGAAGGGATTCGAACCCCTAACCTCTTGATCCGTAGTCAAGTGCTCTATCCGTTGAGCTACGGGCGCATGTGTTATTCAGTTATTACCCGGCGAACCGGGGTGTGGCGGAGGCGAGAGGATTTGAACCTCCGGTCCCCGTGAAGGGACAACTCATTAGCAGTGAGTCCCATTCGGCCGCTCTGGCACGCCTCCTGGAGCCTTCTCTTCGAGGGCACCGGTCCTTTCGAACCGCCGAGCATGAAGATTACAGGAGCTGGACTGGAAGTAACAAAACGCCTGGTCAATCAGCGTAAATTGCTGTCGAACCAGTCGAAGATCCTGGTTTGTGAATCGAGGGTGACGTGGTCGTCGGGGTCGCGGCCGGGGGTGTCGGCGCGGTGGCGCAGACCCGGGTAACCGATGACGAGACTGGCGACCGAGGCGCGCGCTGTGGCGTCGCGGAGTTGGTCGATGTGCGCGGGCGGGGTGGCGGGGTCGTCGGTGCCGTAGAGACCGAGCCAGGGCGCTTTCAGTTCGGGTGCGACGCGGATGAGGGCGTCGGCTTCGGAGGTCAGTGGTTCGACGATGCCGGGGGCGGCGACGCTGACCGCGGCGCCGACGGGGCGGTTGGTGGCGACCAGGAAGGCGGCGGTGCCCGCGTGGTCGAATCCGAGGACGCCGATGCAGTCGGGGAAAACCCCGTGCTGGGTCAGCCAGTCGAAGCAGGCGTCGAAATCGGCGAACAGTTCGTCGCCGAACACCTCGTGGGCGGGGTCGCCGTTGCCCCGATGGAAAAGGTCGGGCGCGAGGACGGTCCAACCCTCGCCCGCCAATGCCTTCATGAGTTCGAGCAGTGATCCCGTGAACTCCCGGGATTCGTGGAGTACCACGATCCCGCCGCGCGCGTTTCCCTCCGGTTCGACCACGGTGATGGGCACCTTGGCGTCGGCGGCAGAGCGCTCTGTCATGTCGTCGCCACCACGAAGCGCGGCGGTATCGTCATAAATGCCCGACATGAAACCAGAGTAGGGCGCTGGCCCGATCTTCGCGAGAAATTGCACATCGACGGTCGTTATTCAGGGGTTTTTCCGGCCGGAACCCGCTTACATCCCCAATCCGCCGGTCCACGGGTAGGCAGCCGACGGGTGCGCGGCCGGGCGACGGGAGGCGGAGAAGGGTCGCCTACTGTGGAGGGGTGACACCGCATATCCGGCCGGATCTCGCCTCCATTCCGGCGTACACACCGGGCCGCAGCAACCCCGGCGCGGTCAAGCTCGCCAGCAACGAGACGACGCTGCCACCATTGCCCGCCGCCGCGAAGGCGATCGGTGAGGCTGCCGAACTCGCGCACCGGTACCCGGACAACCAGTCCGGCGAGCTGCGGGCCGCACTGGCCGAATTTCTCGGCGTCACGACGGCCAATGTGGCGGTCGGTTGCGGCAGCGTGGCGATTTTGCAGGAACTGGTGCAGATCACCTGCGACTCCCCCACCGACGAGGTGGTGTTCGCCTGGCGCTCGTTCGAGGCGTATCCGATCGTCACCCGGGTCGGCAATGCGAAGGCCGTGCAGATTCCGCTCGACGGCGACGCGGTTCACGATCTGGACGCCCTCGCCGCGGCGGTCACCGACGACACCAGGATGATCTTCGTCTGCAATCCGAACAACCCGACGGGCACGGCGGTCGGCAAGGCGGCGCTGGAGCGTTTCCTGGGCGCGGTGCCGTCGCGTGTGCTGATCGTGCTGGATGAGGCCTACCACGAATATCTGCGGTTGACCCCGCAGGATCGGCCCGACGGCGTCGAGCTGGGCCGAGACAGGCCGAATGTCGTTGTGCTGCGCACCTTCTCGAAGGCGTATGGGCTCGCGGGGTTGCGTGTGGGTTACGCGGTGGGTGACCCGGAGGTGATCACCGCGCTGCTGAAGGTGCATATCCCGTTCAGCGTCAACCGGGTCGCGCAGGCCGCGGCCATCGCGTCGCTGGAAGCGCGGCACGAATTGCTCGACCGCACCCACGCCCTGGTCCTCGAGCGCGAGCGGGTGCGGTCGGCACTGCTGGCCGCCGGGTATCGCATCCCGCCCAGCGAGACGAATTTCTTCTGGTTGCCGCTCGGTGAACGCAGCGTCGAATTCGGTGAGGCGAGCGCGGCGGCCGGTGTGCTCGTGCGTCCGTACGGCGTCGACGGCGTCCGGGTGACGATCGGCGATCCGCACGAGAACGACCTGTTCATCGCGTTCGCGACCGAGGCGCAGGTCGCGGCCCGGTTCGCCTAGGAGGCGCCGATCGCGTCGGCGATCGTCGGCCAGGACAGGGCGAGTTCATCGGTCCAGTAGGGCCACGAATGCGTGCCGGTGGCGCGGAAATTCACGGTGGCGGGTATGCCGAGTTCGGTGAGTCGGTCGGCGAGTCGGTGCGTGCAGATATTGGCGCCCGCCTCCAGCGGAGCGCCGAAGGTGAGGGCGCCGACGATATCCGGATTGCCCGGTACGTCGTACGCGCCGGGCACGCCGTTGCCGACCGATACGTAGATGGCCTTGCCGCGCAGTGCCTCCGCGTGTGCGGTGACGTCGTGGGCGAGCCAGTCCGGATCGTCGTACCGGCCGAACAAATTGTCGGGCTGGCCGAGGTAGGTGGCGACGATCGCCCTCGCCTGCGCCTGTCCCAATTCCGAACCGATCGAGTAGCAGCCGCTGTGCGCCGCGACCGCCGAATAGAGCCCGGGCAGCCGCACCATCAGCATCAACGCGGCCTCGGCGCCCATCGAAACACCCATCACGGCGTTGCGGCCGTTGCCGAGGAATTCGGCGTCGATCAGCGGTGGGAGTTCCGCCCCGAGGAAGGTTTCCCATCGGTTGGTGCCGAGTACCGGATCCGGGCGCTGCCAGTCGGTGTAATAGCTGGCCGGTCCACCGATCGTCAGCACGACGTTGACGTCCTTGTCCGCGTAGAAGCGGTCGACGTGGGCCTCTTCGAGCCAGTTGTTGCTGTTCGAACTCGCGCTGCGCCCGTCGAGCATGTACACGGTGGGTCGAGGGCGGGACCGGTCCTCGGGAAGGAGGACCTGCACTTGGACGGTGCGGCCCATGGCGGGCGACTGCACGAACACGCGCAGCCTGCGGTCGTTGATCGGCTCGATCCGCTCGATCGCGGGCCGGGTCGGCGGTACGGCGATCGGATCGGCGCCCTGCGATCCGGTGCCGGGCCGGTCCGGCTCGGCGACGACGTGCGGAGCGCTGACGCCCGCCGCACCGGCGAGCAGTGCGGCGGTCAGGATGACGCTGGATATCCAATGCCGTGCTTCTCGCCGAGACAGCATCTTCGCGATCCTGCCAGAGCACGCACGGCATTCAGGTCCGCCATACCGAGGTGACAAACTTGTGACTTGCACCACTTTTCTCGCATTCGATACGCGGGCCCGCGACCCGCATCGCGGGTGCGCGACACGCCACGCCACACCGTGTCGATAGCCGAGCGAACTGGGATTACCTCGAAACCGGGCACACGACCAGCACGCCCCGCCTAATCTCCGTTTCGGACCTCTCGGGGGTCGATAGGGAAAACGCATACCGCACGCAGCGCCGCCACGCATCGAGGTCACGGTGTCGCGCGATGCCGTTCGCGTGTGCCGTGATCCCGTCGTTCGTCCAGGGGGTTGCTGTGACCGTCGCGCGCGGGCTATTCGACCGCATCGCGCGCGACATCGTGCTCGTGGATGTCCCGGCATGACAGGGGGTGCACCACGCGCGAGTTCTCTGCTCGAAAGATGTTCTGTCTGTTAGGCCCGATGCCCGACCGGAGAAAATCGTGAACAATGTGTCGCCAGTTCGATCAGTCGAGACCACCGCCACCCCGATACCCGACCGCACGGATCTACACCGCCGTCTGCGCGAATGCGACGAATTCTTCCGCCGACCCGAACTAGCGCATCTGTCCTCCCACCGCCGCCGCACCGCCTCGGAACAACTCGAGCAGAACGGGTGCTATGTCCAGACGGCCGAGGAGATCCTGATCGGCGCCAAACTCGCATGGCGCAATCACTCGCGATGCGTCGGCCGAAAGCATTGGCGCTCTTTGAAATTGCTCGACGCGAGGCAGGTGCGGACGGCTCGCGAACTGGCCGAGGTCTGCTGGCAGCACCTGCACATGGCGACCAACGGCGGCGCGGTCCAGTCGATGATCACGGTCGGACCGCCGCGCCAGGCCGACGGACGCGAATTCCGAATCGTCAGCCCACAACTGATCCGCTATGCCGGGTATCGCAATGGCGACGGCACCGTCACCGGCGACGCCGCCCACGTCGGAATCACCGAATTCGCAAGGAAATTGGGCTGGCGCGGCGCGGGCACGCCCTTCGACGTCCTGCCGCTGCTGATCAGCACGCCGGACGAGCCGATCCGCTGGTTCGATGTGCCGCCGGAGCTGGTCCGCGAGGTCGAACTCGAACACCCCGATTTCGACTGGTTCGCCGGACTCGGGCTGAAATGGCATGCGGTACCGGCGGTTTCCAATATGAATCTGGAAATCGGCGGCGTCACCTATCCGTTCGCGCCGTTCAACGGCTGGTACGTGGGCACCGAGATCGGGGCGCGCAATCTCAGCGACACCAACCGCTACAACATGCTGCCATTGATCGCGGACATGATGGAACTCGACACCTCACACGCGCGCACCCTCTGGCGCGATCAGGCGCTGATCGAGGTGAATCGCGCGGTGCTGCACAGTTATCGCAAGGCGGGTGTCCATATCGTCGACCATCACACCGTGGCCAAACAGTTCTGCGACCACGTCGACAAGGAGGCGTCGGCGGGCCGCACCTGCCCCACCGATTGGTCCTGGATCAACCCGCCGATCTCCTCCGGCCTGACACCGACCTTCCACCGCTACTTCGACGCCGCCGACGACGACATACGCCCCAATTTCGTACATCGCACACAGGACAACTGACCGACCGCTACACCGATGCCGCCCCGACACCGACCTCGAGGACCCGCTCGAGGTCGAGTTCGCCGTCGCGCGTCTGAGCGCCCGCGGCGAGGGCCGCCGCGGTGCGTTCGATCGCGGTGGCACCGGTGAAGACGGGCCACAACAGCTCGGCCTCCACCTTCAGCCCCTCCTCGATCGGCAGGTTCGCGGCGTCGACCGCCCGGCGCGCCGCAGCCACGGCCTCCGGTGGGTAGGAGGCGATGCGGGTGGCCAGCCGATCGACGTAGTTGTCGAGTTCGGCGGCGGGCAGCGCGCGGTTGATCCAGCCGTAGCGCTCGGCGGTGTCGGCGTCGAAGAGGTCCGCGCCGAGAACGGCCTCCAGCGCACGGGCGCGACCGCCCAGCCGGGGCAGGTACTGGGTGCCGCCGCCACCGGGAAAGATGCCGAGACTCACCTCGGGATATCCGAACCAGGCGGCGCCGCGCGCGGCGAAACGCATATCCAGGGCGAACAGGAATTCGTTCCCGCCGCCGCGCACCCGGCCGGTGATCTTGGCGACGGTCACCTGCGGAAGGGCGCGGAAGCGGCCGTGCAGACCGGCGCCCGGCCCCTCGACGAATCGCGCGAGGGCATCCGGATCGATGATCAGGCGCATATCGCCGTGGGCGATGAAGAATTCCGAATCCGCGCTGTCGAGCACGATCACCCGGATCGCGTCGTCGTCGGCGACCGCGGTGGCGAATCGATCGAGATCGGCGACCAACGCGGTGTCCAAGAGGTTGATCGGCGGGTTGTCGATGGATACGGAGGCGACACCGTGCGCTACCCGAACGCGCAGTGTGTCGTAGGTGTGGTCCACAATCTCTCCTAACTACTGAATTAGAAGTCAGACTAGCTGAATACTATTTCAGAATCCACACTCGGTATCCTGGACACGTGGAGTGGACATCGGTCGATCTGGACAACTGCCCGATCGTGCGGGCACTCGACGTCCTCGGCAATCGATGGACCCTGATCGTGCTGCGCGAATCGCTCAACGGCGTGCATCGCTTCGAGGATTTCCTGCACCACCTCGGCGTCTCCCCCTCGGTGCTCAGCAAGCGCCTCAGGGAAATGGTCGATCAGGGACTGCTCGTCCGCGAGCCCTACCGCGAGCCGGGCGGGCGCGAACGGCACGAGTACCACCCGACACAGAAGGCGTGGGAGCTGTACCCGGTGCTGGTCGGACTCATGCAATGGGGCGATCGATACCTGGGCGACCCCACCGGACCGCCGGTGCGGCTCATCGACAGCGTCAGCGGGCAGCCGGTGATGGCGGCCGTCGTCCCGAGCGATGCCGCCGTATGTTCACCCGCCGACATTCGCGTCGAGCCGGGGGAATCCCTCAAGCTCCGCGAGGCGGATCGACCCGACTGAGAGGCCATCACGTCGGTGACGCCGGTGCGTTCGCACGGGTCACGATGTGCGTTCTACCGCACCGTCGTTCGTGTGCTCGGCTACCGCGTCATGCGTGGGCCGTCCGGCGCGGGAGGGGTTCGCGAGGATAGCGCTGCCGAGGCCGATTACGCAGAGAACCGTGGCGATGGCGAAGGGGGCGGCTACCCACCCGCCGCTGGAATGCCCGGTGAGCGTGGCGCTTGCGACCGCTGCCGCGATAGTGGCGCCGACCTGACGGGTGGTGTTGAGGATGCCCCCGACGGCACCTGTCGCGTCTTGCGGTGCGTGGTCGACGGCGAAACCGACCAGCGCGGGCAAGGTCCAGGAGATCCCGAGGCCACAGAGTAGGAGGCCGATAGCGAGCACGATCGGCTGTTGGTCATCCGCGACCGCGAAGGCCGTGACGGCCAGGCCGACCGGGAAGGCCGTGAAGCCCATCCGGATCGGACGCGATGGGCCGTGCTCGGCTACGAGGCGGCCGGTGAGCAATGGGTTGAGCGCGACGAGAAGGGTCATCGGCAGCAGTGTCACTCCCGCTTCTATCGCGGTCACGTGGAGCAGGAGCGGGATGGCGAAGATGACGGTGGTGAGTGCGTAGTTGATGGCCGCACCCCATCCGAAGGCGGTCCAGACAGACGCGTTATGGCGTAGCGCGGGTGGGACCAACGGCGCGGCGGACCGCCGGTCGATCGCCGCTGTGCCGACGCCCAGGATCAGCGTGATGAGGCCGAAGGCGCACACGAGTGCCCAGTTTCGTTGCCCGGCTTCGGTGATGGTGAGAGTCAGCGTCGCCAGCCCGGTCGCCAGGCCGAGGTGCGGGAGCCAGGAGATCGCGCGAGCGCGCCGCGTGTCCGGGATCCGGGTTCCGCACAGCAGGACAACGACCGCTGTCACCGGTGCGTTGATCACGAATACCACTCGCCAACCGTCCAACCCGATGAGCCACCCGCCCAGGACCGGTCCGGCCGCCATGGCGGCTCCGCTGATGGCTGCCCACGCGCTGATCGCGCGTCCGCGGGAACCGGGCTCGGGGTACAGGCCCGCGATCAGTCCCAGCGAGGCGGGGATGATCGCGGCGGCGAACAGACCGAGCAATCCCCGGCACGCCAGCAGAACGCCGAGGTCGGGTGAGAGGGCGCAGGCCAGGGAGGTGGCGCCGAATCCGACCACCCCGACCATGAAGACCCGGTACGCCCCGAGGCGATCGGCGAGGTTGCCGCCGAGGACGAGCGCCGCGGCGAGGGTCATCGTGTAGATGGTTGTCGCCCATCCCACACCGATGACATCGGTGTGCAGCGAGGCGATGAGGTCGGGTTCGGCCACCGCCAGCACGGTGGTGTCGAGAAGCACCATGAAGTAGGCCAGCGCGATGCCGACGAGTCGGGTCGTGGTGCGGCGTCGAGCAGACACAGACGAGTTCGCGGACACGGTTCTCCTTGATCCGTTGACGGGACGACCCACCACGATCGGCCGTCGTGCCCTTCGGCTCGACCGTCACAGCCGAAGCCCTGTTCGGCATCTCCGAATGCCGCCCTATCGTGGGTAGGTGGATCTCGATCAACTCCGCACCGCACTCGCGCTGCTGCGCCACGGGACCGTCAACCGGACCGCGGCCGCCGTCGGTCTGGCCCCCTCCTCGGTGTCCGATCGGGTACGGCGACTCGAAGGCGAACTGGGTGCACCCCTGTTCGTTCGCGACCGCGCTGGAATGCACCCGACCGTCGCCGGTCTGGCCTACCTCACCGCCGCGGCCTCGGCCCTGGACGCACTCGAGGAAGCCGCCGAGCGATTGCACGACTCGTCCGTTCTCATCGTCGGAGCGCAAGCCGCTATCGCGGATGAACTGCTTCCCGCGGTCCTCGACGATCTGCACGCCCGACATTCGAATATCGATGTCCGATTGCGCCCTGAGCCCGACCGCACCCGACTCCTCGCGGCGCTCGACCGCACCGAACTCGACGCGGTCGTGCTCCTCGATACCGGCGACCACGTGGGAGACCTCGGTTTCGCCGGACCCACGTCCGCGATGAGCCACCTCGATATCCGCGAGGTGGCCATGACAACCGTGGCCGCACCCGGCAGTCCGCTCCTCGGGCACCCAGTGACCATCGACGAGATCCGGCGAACCGGCGGCCTGATCGGGCGAGAATCGCGTTGCGCCTTCTGGATGGCCACCCAGCGCTGGCTCGGACCCGACAGCGATCTGAGGGCCGTCGGCGGACTCGCACAGGTACGTGAATGGGTCGCGATCGGTCGAGGCATCGCCGTCCTGCCCGAATTCGCGGTCCGGACCGACCTCGAAACGGGCCGCCTGGTGGCGATCGACGTGCAGACGCCGCCCCTGCACCTCCGCCTCATCTGGCTCCGGAACCGTGAAGCGACAGACTCGCTTCAGCAGCTGCTCTACGCGCTGTCGCAAGCCTGACGGCTCGAAGCCCACCGCGACCCTTGACAGTTAGCGACCAAACGGTTTCTATGTATGAGTGAGCTACGACACAATCATCAAGAACGGGCGGTGGTTCGACGGGACCGGCGGGGCGTCGGCGATTCGGAACCTCGGGGTTCGGGGTGGGCGGGTCGTGGCGGTCACGTCGGAGGCGTTGGACGAGGACGGGTGCGGGGAGGTGGTCGACGCGAGCGGTAAGTGGGTGCTGCCGGGGATGGTCGATATCCATACGCATTACGACATCGAGGTGCTGCGGGGCCCCGCGCTGGCGGAATCGGTGCGCCACGGGGTGACCACGGTGCTGCTCGGGTCGTGTTCGCTGTCGACCGTGCACGTCGACGCGACGACGGCGGGCGATATCTTCGGACGGGTCGAGGCGATTCCGCGTCGGCACGTGATCGAGGCGATCAGCGAGAAGAAGACGTGGAATTCGGCGCGCGAGTATGTCGCGGCGCTGGAGGCGCTTCCGCTTGGGCCCAATGTCGCGGCGTTCATCGGCCACTCCGATATCCGGGGCGCGGAAATGGGACTCGACCGGGCCACCCGAGGCGATATTCGCCCGACCGCCGCCGAAATGGCTTCGATGGAGGCCGCGCTCACCGAGGCGCTCGACGCGGGATTCGTCGGAATGTCGGCTCAACAATTGCGATTCGACAAACTCGACGGTGATCTCTGCCGGTCGCGCACCCTGCCGTCCACCTATGCCAAGGCGCGGGAACGGCGGCGACTCAACGCGATTCTGCGGCGGCGGCGGCGTGTGTTGCAGGCCGGTCCGGATATCACCTCGCCGCGCAGCATCATCGCGATGACCTCGAGCACGCTCGGGATCGGACGGCGGCGACTCAAGACGAGCCTGCTCTCGGCCGCCGACCTCAAGGCCAATCCGTTCCTGGTCTATCTCATGGGTGCGATATCGCGGGTCCTCAACGGGCTCGGCGGAGATTTTCGCTGGCAGCATCTGCCGGTGCCGTTCGAGGTGTATGCCGACGGTATCGACCTGGTGATCTTCGAGGAGTTCGGTTCCGGCGCGGCGGCACTGCATCTGTCGGATCAGGTCGAGCGCAACGCCCTGATGCGGAACGAGAAGTACCGGCGGGAATTCAGGAAGCAGTACGACTCGAAATTCGGTATGCGGGTGTGGCATCGCGATTTCTTCGATGCCGAGATCGTGGACTGCCCGGACGACACCGTCGTCGGCAAGACCTTCGGCCAGGTCGGGCAGGATCGCGGCGGCTTGCATCCGGTCGACGCTTTCCTCGACCTCGTCGTCGAATACGGGACGAAACTGCGCTGGCGGACAACGATTTCCAATCATCGCCCGGAATTCCTGGCCAAACTCGGCGCCGATCCCGGTGTGCAACTCGGATTCTCCGACGCGGGCGCGCACCTGCGCAATATGGCGTTCTACAACTTCGGGTTGCGTTTCCTGCGCCGCGTGCACGACGCGGAGCGGGCCGGATGTCCGTTCATGACCATCGAACAGGCCGTGCACCGTCTCACGGGCGAACTCGGCGACTGGTACGACATCGACGCGGGCCGCCTGCGCGAAGGCGATCGGGCCGATATCGTCATCATCGATCCGACCCACCTGGACGAATCACTGGACTCCTACGCGGAGTGCCCGGTCCCCCAGTTCGATAATCTGCCCCGCATGGTCAATCGCAACGACGACACCGTGACCGCCGTATTCATCGGCGGCCAAAGGGTATTCGGCGACGGAGAACCGACGGCGGCCCTCGGCGACACGAAGACCGGGCGGTTCCTGCGGGCCGGCGCGAAGTGACGGCGCCGCCGCGCCGGACACAAGCCGAACGCAAAGGCGCGACCATCGCGAAACTGGTCGACGCGACCATCGAGGCGATCGAAGAGGTCGGCTATCACCGGGCCTCGATCGGCGAGATCTGCACGCGAGCGGGCGTGTCCAAGGGCGGGCTGTTCCGGCATTTCGATTCCCGGCTCGATGTGGTCGTCGCCGCGGCGCAAGAGGTCGGGCGACGGCATATGGCCAACTTTCGTGACCTGACCACCACCGAGGACCGGCTACCGCCGATCGACCTCGTCCGCTACGCGCGCGCGGCGATCCGGCACGAGACGAATGTCGTCTGGTTCGAATTGCTCGTCGCGGCACGGACCGAACCCGAACTCCGCGAGCGGCTGCATCCGGTGGCGCGGGCACTGATCGACGATGTCGAACAGGCCGCGATCGACGCGCTCGACCCGGAGGTGCCCCCGGATCTCACCCGCCTGGTCGCGACCTCGCTGATCCACATGTTCGACGGCGAGTCGATCTTCCGGCACACCTATCCGCGTCCGGATCTCGAGGAGGAGAGGCTGGAGAACACGGCGCGGCTGGTCGAAGTGCTCAGCCAGCAGGCGGTGACCTGAGAAGACCGACGAATGTGCGGAGACGGAGGGATTTGAACCCCCGGTCGCTCTCGCGACGCTCGCTTTCAAGGCGAGTGCATTCGGCCGCTCTGCCACGTCTCCCTGCGGGTCGACGCGTGGACGACCCGTGCGGCGACTCTACCTTGCGGGGTGGGGGCACGCCCAATGAGATATGGGCGGTGTTGTCAGTCGCCGCGGCGGGCGATGGCGGCGTCGATGCGGGCGAAGACGTCGGCGATGACCTCGAGTTGATCGGGGGTGAGCAGGTCGATGAAATCGCGGCGGACGGCTTCGACGTGGCGGGGGGCGGCGGCCTCGAGGCAGCGCATGCCCTCTTCGGTGAGTTCGGCGATGACGCCGCGGCCGTCGTCCTCGCAGGTGTTGCGGCGGACCAGGTGCTGGTCCTCCATTCTGCGGATCTGGTGGGTCAGCCTGCTGCGGGAGGACAGCACGCCGTCGGCGAGTTCGCTCATCCGGAGGCGGTTGTCGGGGGCCTCCGACAGCAGCACCAGGATGCGGTATTCGGGGAGACTGAGGTCGCTATCGGTCTGCAACTGCCGGTTCAACGCCGCGTTCATTCGCTGATTACCGTCGATGTAGGCCCGCCATGCCCGTTGCTGCGCCGGGTCGAGCCACCGGGGCTCGGCAGGTGCGCGACGGTTCGGTTCGAGATCCACACATCCATTCTAATGCCGTTGAACAGCACAAACACTTTTCGATTCAGCGGGAGGTGACGATCAGGGAGCGGCTCAGTTCGGCGGGGGTCGCGCAGCCGGACAGCCCGAGCGCGGAATCGAAATCGGCGAGCAGCATCCGGAGCGCGTGCCGCACGCCATCGCGGCCAGCCAGGCCGAGACCGTACACCCACGGGCGGCCGTACAGCACCGCTTTGGCACCCAGTGCCAGGGCGATCAACATCTCCGAGCCGGTGCGGACGCCCGAGTCGAACAGGACGTCCGCGCGATCGCCGATGGTGGCGATCACGGCGGGCAGGGCATCCAGTGCCGCGACCGAACCGTCAACCTGACGGCCGCCGTGATTGCTGACGACGATCGCGTCTGCGCCCGCGTCGACCAGTTGCCTGGCGTCGTCGGGGTGCATGACACCTTTCACCGCGATCGGCAGATCGGTCCACTCCCGCAGGTGAGCGAGGTCGGACGGGCGCAGATCGTGATTGCCGAACAGACCGCGCCAGGCGAGGACGGCGGCCCGCATCGCCTCGGGGCTCTCGTGTGGGGGCGCGGCGAGGCGGTCGAGGAATACCGGGTCGGTCAGGTAGTTGGCGATCCCCTTACCGTGCAGGAAGGGCAGGTGCGCGACCTCGAGATCGCGGGGCCGCCAGCCGAGGGTCGGGGTGTCGACGGTCACCACGATCGCGGAGGCCCCGGCACGCTCGGCGCGCTCGACGAAGGATCGCGCCAACTCGTCGTCGGAGGGCCAGTAGAGCTGATACCACCAGGCGCCCGCGGCCGCGCCGACCTCCTCGATCGGCGTGGACGCCGCGGTGGAGAGGACGGTGCCGATGCCGAGTTCTCGCGTCACGTCCGCCACGATCACCTCGCCGCCCTCGTGCATCAATTCGAGCACCCCGATCGGAGCGGTGAGCACCGGTGCGGCCAGTCGCGTGCCGAGTACTTCCACCGACAGATCACGCGCATCGGGTCCGGTCGTGCCGCGCAACATTCGCGGCAGGATGCGATGGCGGTCGAATGCCGCGCGATTGGCCGCGGCGGTCCGCTCGGACGACGCGCCGCCCGCGACGTAGGCAAAGGCGGACCGCTCCAGTTCACGCTCCGCGCGTTCCTCCAAACCCGCTGCCGTCATCGGCAATTCGGGCACGCCACCTACCGATCCGCCCTGGTAGATCTCGTTTTGGAAGTCGACGAAATTACTCACGCCGGGAACGGTAGCGCCTCCGGCTCATCCGCGCGGCCCGGCGGGCGAATCGAAATCCAGGGATTACATACCGGGCTCGGGTCTGTGCGAATTCGGCAATATTCGCACCGGCAATGCGGACGGGTTCGCGTGCGGCGGACGGGTACCCTTTTGCACGCAAGAATCGATGTCGCCGGTGACCGGGTGACTCGCCCCGGAATCGACCGGTGGCGGCCCCGGCGGGACACGGCCGAGACACTCACGTGCGACACGAGTCGCGGAGAGGCGGAGCAGTGCGCGCTATCAAGCTGAACGGTTTCGGCGGCCCCGAGGTCATGACATGGGGCGAGGCGCCGGATCCTCGGCCGGGGCACGCGGAGGTGCTCATCGATGTCGTGGCGGCGGGCGTCAACCGGGCCGACCTCCTGCAACGGCAGGGCTACTACTCGCCGCCGCCGGGATCCAGCGAGATCATGGGCCTGGAATGTTCGGGCGTCATCGCGGAAGTCGGCGAGGGCGTGCGGGATTGGCAGGTCGGTGACCGGGTCTGCGCGCTGATGTCCGGTGGCGGCTACGCCGAACGCGTCGTGGTGCCCGCCGCCCAGTTGCTGCCGGTGCCGCAGGATTTCGATCTGGGCGCGGCGGCCGGACTACCCGAGGTGGCCGCGACGGTCTGGTCGAATCTGGTGATGACGGCGGGTCTGCGAGCCGGGCAGCTGGTGCTGATCCACGGCGGCGGCAGCGGCATCGGCACCCACGCGATCCAGGTGGCTGTCCAGCGGGGCGCGCGGGTGGCGGTCACGGCCGGTTCGCCCGAGAAATTGCAGCGCTGCAAGGAACTCGGCGCGACGGTGCTGATCAACTATCGCGACGACGATTTCGTCGCCGTGGTACGCCGCGAGACCTCGGGCGCCGGCGGCCCCGGCGCGGACATCATCCTCGACAATATGGGCGCGGCCTATCTCGCGCGCAATGTCGAGGCGCTGGCCGCGCACGGGCATCTGGTGATCATCGGTATGCAGGGCGGTGTCACCGCGGAACTCAATCTCGGTGCGTTGCTGGCGAAATGGGGGACGGTGCACGCGACGAACGTGCGCGGCAGGCCCGCGTCGGGTCCGCACAGCAAGGCCGAGATCATCGCCGAGGTGCGCGCGCAGCTGTGGCCGCTGGTCACCGACGGCGCCATCGTGCCGGTCATCCACGCGGAACTGCCGATCGCCGAGGCCGCGGACGCGCACCGGTTGCTCGAATCGTCGGAGGCGTTCGGCAAGGTCACGCTGCGCGTGCGGGACTGAGGCCCGCCGCGGGCGGGTCCTCGAGGCAGTGTCTGTTCGAGGACGGCGCCCTCACGAGCGCTTCTACTCGAGGGCGGTTCTGCCCCGATAGCGGTGCCTACTCGAGCTCAGTGCCTACTCGAGGGCGGCGAGCGCCCGGCCGAGCTGGTCGATCTCGAATTTGGTCGTGTACGGGGCCAGGCCGACGGTCACCGCGCCGCCCTCGTCGTTGACGCCGAGCGCGTCGAGCAGGCGGCTGCCGCCGTGCACGCCGCTGAGCGTGCCGATACGGGCGTCGGCGAGTTTGGCCGCGACCTTCTCGGCCTGCATGCCCGACAGCGTGAAACTGACCGTCGGGATGCGGGTAGAGGCGCGGCCGATCACCGTCAGATTCGGGATCTTGTCCAGGGTGTCCATCAGATGCTCGAACAACTGATCGTGATAGTCCTGTAGCGAGGTGATGGAGATCTCGAGTCGCTCGCGGCGGGTACCCGAGGCACGCTCGTCCAGGCCCGCCAGGAATTCGATGGACGTCGTCAGCCCGGCGAGCAGGGCGTACTGGTGCCCGCCGACCTCGAGCCGTTCGGCGCCTTTCGCGTAGGGGTTCAACGACATCGACGGGATGCGGTCGAGGAAGGCCGGATCGCGGAAGACCAGCGCACCGATCTGCGGGCCGCCCCAGGCCGGTGCGCTCAGCGCGACGACGTCGGCGTTGAGTTCATCGATATCGATCAGCGCGTACGGCGCGGCGCCGAACGCGTCGGCGACCAGCAGGCCGCCCACCTCGTGCACGCGGTCCGCCGCCACCCGCACGGCGGGGGCCGATCCGACGATCGGGGACGCGGCGGTGAGGGCGACCAGCCGCGCCGTCGGCCCGATCAGCTCCTCGAACTGCCACGACGGCATCTCGCAGGTCTCGATCTCGACCTCGGCCCAGCGCACGTGGGCGCCGTAGCGGTTGGCTATCCGCAACCACGGCGCGACATTCGCCTCGTCGTCCAAACGGGACAGCACGATGCCCGTGCCGAGCCCGAGCCGGGAGCTCAGCGACTCCGCGAGCCAGGCCAGCAACACCGCCCGATCGGGACCGAGGACAACGCCCGCGGGATCACCGCCGACCAGATCGGCGACGGCCTCGCGGGCCGCGTCCAGGATCGCGGCACTGCGCACGGCGGCGCCGTTACGCCCGATATGAGAGAACGACGACGTACGGAAACCCGTTGACACGGCACGGGATACCGAATCCGGAACCAGCATGCCTGCCTGCGGATCCAGATGGATCCAGCCGTCGCCCAGGGACGGTATCAGGCCCCGAACCCTCGCGACGTCGTAAGTCATGCTGGCCACTCTAAGGGCAGCGGGCAAGCCCATGTAACAGTGTTCCCCCCGAGGTTCCCCCCGACCGGCGCGGACGAGCGCGATCGCCCCCGGTTACGCGGCGGCGTGACAGGGCGCGGCGAACTGGGACTCAGCATGGCAACCGACTTTCGACAAATCCGAACCACACGACGACCCGAACAGTTTAGGACGCTACCGGCCCGCGCAGACGCCGACCGGCGAACAGCTCGGTCGGCTCGGTGTGCCCGACTCCCGCCTTAGCGCGATCGACCCGGATTCGACATGATGGAGATCATGACGCACTCGGATGACTCACCCGATTCCATCGTTGTGGTCGGTCCCGACGGACAGCACCTCGTCATACCGGCCGACGCGGGCACACCGCTGACCGGTCAGGTGGTGTCCGGAACCGGGAAGAAATCCGACGACCAGGACGATCGCGACGACGCGGGCGAATCGCTGGCCGACATGGTGGAGCAGCCCGCGAAGGTGATGCGCATCGGCACCATGATCAAGCAACTGCTGGAGGAGGTGCGCGCGGCTCCGCTCGACGATGCCAGCCGCACCCGCCTGCGCGAGATCCACCGATCGTCGGTCCGCGAGCTGGAACAGGGCCTCGCCCCCGAACTCCGTGACGAACTCGAGCGGCTGACCCTGCCGTTCACCGACGAGGCGATTCCCTCCGACGCCGAACTGCGGATCGCCCAGGCCCAGCTGGTCGGCTGGCTGGAGGGCCTGTTCCACGGCATCCAGACGGCGCTGTTCGCCCAGCAGATGGCGGCGCGGGCGCAGCTGGAGCAGATGCGCCAGGGCGCGCTGCCGCCGGGGTTGCAGTTGGCGGATCCGCACGGCGGGCGACCGGACCATGTCACCGGCGGCTCCGGTCAGTACTTGTAGTGCTCGGACGGCCCTGCGGGTCGCGAAATCCGGCGCGATCGTATACGCACCAGCGGGTCCGCACGGGATTCGGGACAGGTAGTGTCGTGCACCGTGCCCGCCGCTGCCGCTCGACCCGACTCCGATGTGAGTACGGTGCGTCCTGAAGAGAGCCAAGTGCGTTCAGATGACAGCTCGGTGGAATCTGCTGGAGCAGAGGACACCCGTGGATCGGAAGAAGAGAATTCGGTGATCACCGAGGACTCGACTACCGCCGACGATGCCGGCGCTCCGGTGATCGGCGTCCCGACCGAGCCGCTGGTGTCGGACTCGCAGACCTTCCGGCGCGCCTTCAAGGATTTCCGCGACGGCCTCACCCAGCGCGAGCTATGGCTGTCGCTGGGCTGGCAGGACATCAAACAGCGCTACCGCCGCTCGGTGCTCGGCCCGTTCTGGATCACCATCGCGACGGGCCTGCAGGCGGCGGCCATGGGTGTGCTGTACGCGACACTGCTCGACCAGCCGCTGCGCGAATACCTGCCCTACGTGACCGTCGGTCTCATCGTCTGGAACGTGATCTCGGCCAGCATCCTCGAGGGTTCGGAAGTCTTCATCGCCAACGAGGGCCTGATCAAACAGCTTCCGTCGGCGCTGAGCGTGCACGTCTACCGACTGGTGTGGCGGCAGGTCCTGTTCTTCGCCCACAATATGGTCATCTACCTGGTGCTTCTCGTCGCGTTCAGCGTGTGGAAGAACCTGGGCTGGTCGAGCCTGCTCGCGGTGCCCGCGATGGTGCTGCTGTTCCTGAACGCGATGTGGGTGTCGATCGTCTTCGGCATCTTCAGCACCAGGTACCGCGATATCGCGCCCATCCTCAGCAGCACCACGCTGATGCTGTTCGTGCTGACACCGGTGATGTGGACGACCAAATCGCTGCAATCGCAGATGGGCGCGGGTGAGCGGGCCCGGCTGGTCGAGATCATCCCGACCTTCCACTATCTCGAGATCGTCCGGGCGCCCCTGCTCGGCGAGCCGCAGGCGCTGCGGCACTGGGTGATCGTCGGCACGATCACCGTGGTCGGCTGGATCATCGCGGTACTGGCGATGAAACAGTTCCGTTCGCGCGTTCCTTACTGGGTATAAGGAGGCTCCCCGGTGACCTCTCAGGTGAGTATCGAAACCCATCAGGCATGGGTCGAATTCCCGATCTTCGACGCGAAATCGCGGTCGTTGAAGAAGGCCTTCCTCGGCAAGGCAGGCGGGGCGATCGGACGCAACCAGTCCGATGTGGTCGTCGTCGAGGCGCTGCGCGATATCAATCTCGCGCTGAAGGAAGGCGACCGGGTCGGGCTGGTCGGCCACAACGGCGCGGGTAAATCGACGCTGCTGCGGCTGCTCTCGGGGATCTACGAACCCTCGCGCGGCAGTGCCCGCATACGAGGACGGGTCGCGCCGGTCTTCGACCTCGGCGTCGGTATGGACCCGGAGATCTCCGGGTACGAGAACATCATCATCCGCGGCCTCTTCCTCGGTCAGACCCGCAAGCAGATGCTGTCCAAGATCGAGGAGATCGCCGACTTCACCGAACTCGGCGAATACCTGTCGATGCCGCTGCGGACCTATTCCACCGGTATGCGGGTGCGGCTGGCGATGGGTGTGGTCACCTCGATCGATCCGGAGATCCTGCTGCTGGACGAGGGCATCGGCGCGGTCGACGCGGAATTCATGAAGAAGGCGCGGCTGCGGTTGCAGGAACTGGTCGCGCGTTCCGGCATTCTGGTGTTCGCCAGCCATTCCAATGAATTCCTCGCGCAACTCTGCGATTCCGCGCTGTGGATCGACCACGGACAGATCCGGCTGCGCGGCGGTATCGAAGAGGTGGTGCGCGCCTACGAAGGACCGGAAGCGGGCAATCACGTCGCGACGGTGCTGCGCGAGCTGGGTGCTGAACGCACGCGGGAGCTGGGAGCCGAACGCCCGGCGCACGGCGAGAAATCCGACGATCGAGAACTGGAGCGCAATCCGACATGAACGAGCCGACCGGGAGCGATGTCCCGATCGATGCAGGGGTGTCGCACCCGGTCGACTCCGACGACTATCCACCGCTGTTGGACGTCTCGCTGGTGCAGCCCGAGGCGGGAACCGGCCCCGACGCGCGGATCATCGCCGTCGTCGTCACGCACAAGCGGCGCGAACTGCTCGCCGAATCGCTGAAAGTACTTGCCGCGCAGTCCCGGCCGGTGAATCACCTGATCGTGATCGACAACGGTAACGAGCCCGAGGTCGCGGAGTTGGTGCGCGACCAGCCCATCGAATCCACCTATCTCGGTTCGGCCCACAATCTCGGCGGCGCGGGCGGTTTCGCGCTCGGCATCCTGCACGCGCTCACCCAGGGCGCGGATTGGGTGTGGCTGGCCGACGACGACGGCAGGCCCGAGGGGGCCGAGGTGCTGTCGATCCTGCTGGATTGCGCGGCGAAATACGGCCTGGCCGAGGTCTCGCCGGTCGTCTGCGATATCGACGAGCCGGATCGGCTGGCCTTCCCGCTGCGCCGCGGCGTGGTGTGGCGGCGGCTGCGCTCGGAACTGGGCGAGGAGGATTTCCTACCCGGTATCGCCTCGTTGTTCAACGGCGCGCTGATCTCCGCGAAGGCGGTCGATCTGATCGGCGTTCCCGATCTGCGGCTGTTCGTGCGCGGCGACGAGGTGGAAGTGCACCGCAGGCTGGTCCGGTCCGGTCTGCCGTTCGGCACCTGCCTACAGACCGCCTACCTGCACCCCAACGGCGCGGAGGAATTCAAGCCGATCCTCGGCGGCCGGATGCACACGCAATACCCGGACGACCCGGTGAAGCGCTATTTCACCTACCGCAATCGCGGTTACCTGATGGCGCAGCCCGGCATGCGGAAGCTGTTGCCGCAGGAATGGATTCGCTTCTCCTGGTTCTTCCTGGTGACCCGGCGCGATCCGGCGGGATTGCGCGAATGGTTCCATCTGCGCTCGCTCGGACGGCACGAGCAGTTCGGCAAACCCGACAAACAGCCGCCCGATACGCAGGCGCCGGAGAAGTAGGTCGAGCCGACGCGCACGGCACGGAATCGTCGCAGGTAGAAAATGCGTTGCGTGGGTTTCGGGGTCGTGCGAGAGTGTGTGCACCAGCGAGAGAGACGAGGAGGTGGAGTCATGAAGGTCAATGCTCGGATTGTCGTGTCCGGTCGAGCCGCGCATACGCGCGCCGCCACATGGAATTCCACCTCGAAACTTTCTCGCTGAGTCCTGCCGGGCTCGGCGCCCGCAGAAGGACTACACCTACCCATGGTCGAGAACGACCTCATTCCTTACGGCTTGAACGAAGCCATCTCCGACGAATACGAACGAATCCTCGCCGACGGGTGCGTGCCCGCGCGCGTGATCCGCATGGACCGCGGCGAATGCGATGTCGCGACCTTCACCGGAATCGCCAGGGCGCGGTGTCCGCGTTCGGATTCCGAGCTCAGCGGACTGTGCACCGGTGACTGGGTCGGCATCGACCAACAGTTGAATGTGCGCCAGTTGCTGCCGCGGCGTTCGGCCATCGTCCGCTCCTCGGTATCCGGGAGATCCGAAGGGCATGTGCTCGCCGCCAATGTCGATACGGTGCTGATCTGCACCGCGACGGACGGCGATGTGGATCTCAACAGGATCGAGCGGATGCTCGCCCTGGCCTGGGAGAGCAACGCGCAGCCCGTCGTGGTGCTCACCAAAGCCGATGCGGCGGAATATGTTCCGCTCGACGAGGTACGGGCGGTCGCGCCGGGAGCCGTCACGCTGGCGGTGAGCGCGACGACCGGGGTCGGCCTCGACGTGCTCACCGCGACGCTGGAGGGCACCGTCGCGTTGATCGGACCGTCGGGCGCCGGTAAATCCACGCTCGCGAACGCGCTGCTCGGCGCGGAGGTGTTCGCCACCAACACGGTGCGCGCGAGCGACAGGAAGGGCAGGCACACCACGGTGCATCGCGAACTGCGCCCGCTGCCCGGTGGCGGCACGCTCATCGACACCCCCGGACTGCGCGGCATCGGACTCTGGGATGCCTCCGATGGCATCGAACGAACCTTCAGCGATATCGAATCCTTCGCGGGCCGATGCCGATTCGGCGACTGCGCGCACCGGAGCGAACCGGGATGCGCTGTTCGCGCGGCCATCGACAGCGGGGAACTGACCGAGCGGCGGCTGGAGAGTTACCGCAAGCTCGCCAAGGAGAACGAGTGGATGCGCGCGCGCACCGACAAGCGTTTGCAGGCCGAGCGGGAACAGGTGTGGAAGGACATCACCAAACAGCAGCGCCGGAACTACCGGGACCGGAGCTCGCGCCGCTGATCGTGGGGAACCACGGTAGATTCGGCACGCACACACGCGATCCTGGGAGAGATGGATGAGTTACCCCGGCGGAAATTCGCCTCAGGGCCAGCCGCAGCCCGGACAGTGGCCGGGCGCACCCGGCCAGCAGGCGGGTCAGCCGTACGACGCACCGCAGCCGTACGGACAGTCGTCGCCGCAGCACCAGCAGGCACCGCAGCAGCCCTACGGGCAGCCGCAGCAGTTCGGGCAGCAGCCCGCGCCGCAGTTCGGCGGTCCGCCGGGGCAATTCGGGCAACAGCAGTGGCAGCGGCAAGGTCCGCCCGCGCCGCCCGGCATCACCGTCAACACGTCCTACCTGTGGACGGCGTTCCTGCTCGGGCTGCTGGTCAAGCCGAAGATCAAGATCAACGGTCAGCAGGTGCCGAACACCCGGTGGGGCGACAACCATATTCCGGTCGGGCCCGGCACCTACCACGTCTGGATCGCCACGCCGTGGCTGTTCGATATGGGCCCGGGTGAGATGCCGGTTCAGGTCGGCCCCGGACCGGGCGCACGTGTCTACTACAAACCCCCGGCCGTGTTCTTCCTCAAGGGCGCGATCGGGTTCGGGCCGCAGAAGACACCGGGCATTCTGCTGGTCTGGCTTCCGCTCGCGATCGTCGCGGTGCTCACAGTGTTGCTGTTCGTGCTCGCGCTGGCGGCCTCGGTCTGATTCCGACGGGCGTCGGACCTCGCAGGTCCGACGCCCGTTTTCCGGTCGTCGCGCCGTGTGGCGGGCCGCCCGCAAACCCTATGCAACCAGTTGCATAGGGTAGTGGTCTACGCTTAGTGTGCAAAGCGCGGACGGCCGCGGGCGTCTGTCGACCTGCGGCACATACGACAGGAGCAGGTAATGACGGAACCGGCATCGAAGCCGCTCGCGGGCAAGACGTTGATCATGTCGGGCGGTAGCCGCGGCATCGGTCTCGAGATCGCCAAGCGCGCGGCGGCGGACGGCGCGAACATCACCCTGATCGCCAAGACCGATCAGCCGCATCCCAAGCTCCCCGGCACCATCCACACCGCGGCGGCGGAAGTGGAAGCGGCAGGCGGCCAGGTGCTGGCGTTCGTCGGCGATGTCCGTATCGATGAGTCCGTGGCCGAGGCCGTGCGTCAGACGGTCGAGCGCTTCGGCGGGATCGACCTCGTGGTCAACAATGCCTCCGCCATCGATCTGTCGCCCACCGACGCGATCTCGATGAAGAAGTACGACCTGATGCAGGACATCAACTGCCGGGGCAGCTTCCTACTCTCGAAACTCAGCATCCCGCATCTGCGGGCCTCGGCGAAGGCGGGGAACAATCCCCATATCCTCACCCTCTCGCCGCCGCTGAACCTGGACCCGAAATGGGCGGGTTCCTCGCTGGGCTACACCATCGCCAAATACGGCATGTCGCTCACCACGCTCGGCCTGGCCGAAGAACTCAAGAACGACGGCATCGGCGTGAACTCGCTGTGGCCGCGCACCACCATCGCCACCGCGGCGGTCAAATTCCTGCTCGGCGGCGACGAGATGATCGCGACGTCGCGCACCCCCGATATCTACGCCGACGCGGCCTACCTGGTGCTGACCTCGCCCGCGGAGAAGACGACGGGCAATTTCTTCATCGACGACGATGTACTCGCCGCCCACGGCATCACCGACCTGGACAAGTACCGCGTCACCCCCGGCGACGGGCCGCTGACCACCGACCTGTTCCTCTGAGAGCCCGGTGGCCGCGCCCCTGGACACGGCCACCGGTTCCCGCTCGGTCAGTCCGCCTTTATCCCGCACAGCCGTTCCCAGTTCGAACGGCTGGTGAGTTCGGGCATGGCGGTGCGGTACTGCTTCTGGAGTGTGGGCAGTTCGTCGCGCAGGCGACGCAGCACGCGGATGGTGCGCAGCAGCAGGGCACGGGCACGCGCCTTGTCGCGGCGGCGGATCCGGACGCCCGATTGCGAGGCGTCGGTGACGACGACATGGTCGAACAGCGAGACATGCCACCAGTAGGCGTCCTCGCGGGTGACCCCGATCAGACCGTGCTGGGTGCGACCGAACCACTGGTTGATGGCCCGCTTGACGAGCACGAGCATGGTCCGGCTCGGTTCACCGCCCGCGCGACGGATCTGGATGTCCGCGGAGGGCACCGGCGGCGTCGCGGCCGGATACTTGATCGTCTCGGCGTAGTCGGCACGACTGGTGCGCGCCTCGGCCAGCGCGGCGATACCGCCGTCGCGCAGGATCTTCGGTCCCTCGAGGAAATCCTCGATGCCCTGAAGGGTGGTGTGCACGAGGCCGTACTGCATGGCGACCAACTGTTCGGCCAGATCGCGGAACAGTTTGCGGGTGATCGCCTTGCCGTCCAGATCCGTGTGCAGTGACCCGACGATGAGCGAGTTGCGGGTGCTGAAGTAGCGCGCCCAGTCGTCATAGTCCTTCCAGTAGAAGTCGGCGTGCCAGACTGCCGCGTTCGGCAGGGTGACGGTCGGGAAACCGTGCTTCCTGGCACGGACACCGTATTCGACGTCGTCCCACTGGAAGAAGATCGGGACGGGCAGGCCGATCTCGGCGACGACTTCGGCCGGGATCAGGCAGGTCCACCAGGCGTTGTAACCCGCGTCGACGCGCCGCTCCTGATTCTTCTTGAGCATGCTGGTGTTACGCAGCGCCTTGGATACCTTCTGCCCGTGCTTGAGCTCGTGCAGGTGCACCTCTTCGGCGCCGACGTTCAGGTAGTCCGGGTTGAGCAGGAACAGCATCTGCGCGCCGACCAGCATCGGTTCCACCGTGGAGTTGGCGAAGGCGTTGAGCCGCAGCACCGTCTCCGGTTCGCACAGGATGTCGTCGTCCATCAGGATGACGTCGGCGTGCTCGTTGGCCGAGGACACCTCGTAGAGCCCGCGGGTGAATCCGCCCGCGCCGCCGAGGTTCGGCTGACGGATGTAGCGGAGTTTGTCGCCGAAGACCGGGCGGGTCTCCTGGAAACGCGGCCGGTCCTGCACCAGATCGGTGCCCTGGTCGACCACGTAGACCGCGTCGATGGCGGCGAGCACGGTCGCGTCGGAGGCCAGCGCGGCCACCGTCTCGGCGCAGTCGGCGGCCCGGTTGAAGGTGCAGATCGCGATGGCGACCGGGCGGACCCGCTCGGGCGCGACCGAGGTCCAGGTCAGCTCGGTGATGCCGAGGTCGCCGCCGAGCGCGTCGAATTCGAGCCACAGCGCGCCGCCGTCGACGTACTGGTCCAGCGGCGCGCTCAGCGTCACCGGACCGCTCGCGGTGACCTTGGTGGTCTGGATGATCCGGCGGTGCCCGGCGATATCGGAGGCGACCAGCCGGACGTTCGCCTTGCCGACCACATCGAGCACCATGGTGGTGCGCACTTCGGTGACGGTGGTCCAGCGTTGCCAGTAGGCCGCGGCGAAGCGGCCGAAGTAGGTGTTGGTGTGCGCCGTCGCGCCCTTCTCCAGGCGCAGGGCCAAACGTTCGCGGTGTCCGCGACCTTTGACCACGGCGTACAGCTCGTCGCTGACCTTGGCCGAAGGTCCGGTGAAGATTCCACGCTGCAAGACCAGCCGATCGGGCGCGCGGTGGTCGCCGCGCAGCGAGGCCGGCGCTGATTCGGCGCGGTCGTTCGTTTCGGTAACGGCCTGGGTAGCCGACTGCTCCATGAAGTTCCTCGAAATCCTTACTGTGCCGACGGGGCAGACACGCCCCTTGACGCCGATCGCGGCGGGGCCGAGGATATCAATCCGCGCCTTGGCCTGCCCGCCCAGCGACCGGATGATCCGGTCGGTTCGGTCATGCGACGACCAACTCCGTACCCGTACACCGCGTTCACCCTATGCCTGATTCCGACCATCCGCGGCGCGCAATGCCTCGGCCTCGTCCGATTTCTCGGATTTTCCGGTGAACACGAATTTGTCATAGGCCCAATACCGGAAGACGACGGCGACGATCTGGCCGATCAGAGTTCCGGAGATGTTGTCCGACAGCGGTGAAGAAAGATCGAGAACATAGCGGGAGAAACCCAGGCAACCCAGCTGGAGTCCGATCGCGGCCACGTTGAATACCGCGTAGAGCAGGTATTCCCGGCCCGGATTCTCGGTCTGCTTGTGAGAGAAGGTCCACCACTTGTTGCCGAAATAGGTGACGACGGTCGCGACCGCGATCGCGATGATCTTGGCCTGTAGCGGAGCGTGATGCAGAACACCCTCGCCGCCCCAGAAGACCAGCAGATTGTAGGTGCCCGCGTCGACCAGGAAACCGATCGCTCCGACGACGAGGAACGCCGCGCCCTGGCGTAGACCCGCGATCAACCGCGACAACAGCGACGCGGGGGCTCCCGCCTCCTGCGTCGGCGGCGGTTCCGACGCGGACCCCGACCGGCGCGGAACCGACACGGGCTGTTCGGGGTAGGACACCGGGCGACGGTACCCCATCGGGCTCGACGCACGCGGCCCGTGGCCGGAGCCGACCGGATGCGCGCCGTACCCTGTTGCCCTGTACCCTCCCGGTGTTCCCATTCACCGCCGACATCGAGGATTGACCCGGGTGGATTCCACCGAGCTTCGCATTGCCGCCGTGGTCCCGTGCCACAACGAAGAGGCTTCGGTCGCCAAGGTCGTCGCCGACCTGCAGGCCGCCGTGCCGGGAATCGTCGTTTACGTCTACGACAATCTCAGCACCGATAAAACCGCCGAGCGGGCCCGGGAAGCCGGTGCGATCGTGCGACACGAGCACACCAAGGGCAAGGGCAATGTGGTCCGCCGCGCCTTCGCCGATATCGAGGCCGATATCTATTTGATGATCGACGGCGACGACACCTACGAGGCGTCGGCCGCACCGCTGATGATCAAGACCCTGCTCGACGGTCCCTACGATCACGTGCTCGGCGTGCGCAAACAGGACGAGACCGGAACCGCGTATCGCACCGGCCACGAAACCGGTAACCGGGTGCTCAACGGAGTGGTCGGCAAGGTATTCGGCGAGAATGTCGAAGATATGCTCAGCGGTTTCCGGGTATTCTCCCGTCGATTCGTGAAGAGCTTTCCGGCGGTATCGCGTGAATTCGAGATCGAAACAGAACTCACGGTGCATTCACTACACCTGCGGGTGCCGCACGCCGCGGTACCCGTCGGCTTCCGCGATCGTCCCGCGGGCAGTGAGTCGAAACTGCGCACCTACCACGACGGTTTCAAGATTCTGGCGCTGATCATCGGATTGGCCAGGCACGAGCGGCCGGTCGCGTTCTACGGCCTCGCCGGAACGCTGAGCTGGCTCATCTCGATCGTGCTGACCATTCCGATCGTGATCGAGTTCTACAACACCCACGAAGTGCCTCGATTCCCCACACTCTTCCTCGGTTTCACCCTGTTGCTGCTCGGCAGCCTGGCCTGGACGGCGGGCCTGATCCTCGACGGCATCCGCCGCTCGCGGCACGAGGCCGCCCGATTGGTCTACCTGCGCTATTCCGCGGTCGGCTCGGACGACGTGCGGGCGATCCGGCCTGGTGGTGACAAACCCACCGGCGGAGTCACGCGGTGACCACCTCCGCCGATCCCGCGCCCAACACCGAATCGGGCGACTCCGCGTCGGAAGCGCACGTGGACTCGAACGGCAACGGCGCTGAGAGATCCGACGCCGAGAGATCCGACGCGAAGGCAACGGACACGACGAAGGCCGACCCGGTGGCAGCCGACACCGCGAAATCCGAGGCCGTGATGGCCCCGCCGACATCGCGGATCGGTTCCGGTATCCGCCGATCCGCGCAACGCTACGGCGCACCGCTCGTCGCCCGCTGGGGCGCGGCGACCCTGGCGTTCACCCTGATCGCCGGGATCTTCGGCGCGCTGTTCGCCGTGGTGACCCCGCCCTTCTGGGGACACGACGAGATCACCCAGTTCGGCCGCGCCTACCAGGTCGCGCACGGCGGCGTACTCCCCCAGCGCATCGACGACACCCGCGGTGTCGCCTACGGCGGCGACGTTCCCGTCAGCGTGACGGAACTGATGGGTTACGCGCTGCGTGACTACACCAGCAACCCCCAAGAGCCCGATCCGATGATCGAGGATCCGGCCGTCTACGACCGGTTGAAGGACGCCGCGGTCGGCGACACGGTCGAACCCGTCTGGTTCACCAATACCGCTGCCTACTCGCCGGTGCCGTATCTGCCCGCGGCCCTCGGTATCCGGATCGCGGAGGTGACCGGTCTCGATGTCGGCGGCCTGGTGTTGCTGACCAGGCTGGCGGGGCTGCTCGCCTATCTCGCGGTAGTCGGATTCGCGCTGTGGACCCTTCGGGCGCATCGGGTGCAGTGGCTGGCGTTCGCCGTCGCGGTGCTGCCCATCGCGGTGTTCCAGGCGGGCACCGTCACCGCTGACACGCTGACCAACGCGCTCGCCATCCTGGCTTCGGTGCTGCTGGTGAAGGGCCTGTTCCTCGGCGAGCGGCTGCGCGGCGTCGAAACCGCCGCGCTGCTGGCCGCGACGGTGCTGCTTCCGGTCAGCAAGCCGACCTACGTGCTGTTGGCGATGCTGATCGTCGTCGTGCCCGCCGACCGGTTCGGTTTCACCGGTCCGCGGCGCTGGATTCCGTGGGGTTTCGCGGCGGCGGGCGCGCTGTCGTTCGCGGTCTGGATGAAGATCGCGGCGCCGACCGGCGACGGTATGGGCCTGATGCGTCCGGAGCACCAGTGGAAATCGGTTCGCCCGGGTGATCAGTTGAGCGACATCCTCGGTGATCTCCCGAAATTCGTCTCGACTTTCGGCGACAGCGTCGTCTACCGCGATCAGCGCTGGTTCACGCAGTTCTTCGGCGAACTCGGTTTCGCCTATATCGACGTGCCCGCCATCTCGGTGCTGGCCTGCCTGCTCGCCTTCGCGGTGAGCGTCGGCATCGCCGAGCGCATGAATACCGCGACGGCGACCACGCGCCGCACGGTCATCGTCGCGCTGACGGTGGCCGCCAGCGTCGCGATGATCTACGTGACGCTGTACATGTCGTTCACGCCGGTCGGGTACTACATCATCGACGGTGTGCAGGGGCGCTATTTCGTACCGCTGGCCATCCTGGGCGTCGCCGTGCTGCTGCGGTGGATATCGTTGCGGCTCACCGATTCCGAGGGCAGGACGCCCACCTGGGGACCCGCCGTCACGGTGATCGCGGCGTCGACGGTCGCGCTGATCGCCGCGCTGGCGAAGTATCACGCCATCGTCTGGGGCTGAGCCGACGGCCAGCCCCGGCCCCGTGCTCGGGCCGGGCGGACTACTCGGTTCCGAGGGTCTGCTCGCCCGCCTGGGCGTAAGCGCGTTCGGTGCCCGCCTTGTCGGGGCGCCACCATGATTCGTTGTCGCGGTACCAGTCGATGGTCGCGTCGAGTCCCGCGCGGAAATCGCCGTATCGCGGTGTCCAGCCGAGTTCGGTGCGCAGCAGACTCGCGTCGATCGCGTAGCGCTGATCGTGGCCGGGACGATCGGTGACATGGTCGAAATCGTCGGGATCGCGACCGAAAGCCTCGAGCAGCATGCGCACGACGGATTTGTTGTCGAGTTCGCCGTCGGCGCCGATCAGATATGTCCGACCGATTTGTCCCTTTTCCAGAATGTCCCATACCGCGCGATTGTGATCGTCGACGTGAATCCAGTCGCGTATTTGATGGCCCGCGCCGTAGAGCCGGGGACGAACGCCGTCGATCAGATTGGTGATCTGGCGTGGAATGAACTTCTCCACGTGCTGGTACGGACCGTAGTTGTTACTGCAGTTGGACAATGTGGCACGCACCCCGAAGGAGCGCGTCCAGGCACGAACCAGCAGGTCACTGGATGCTTTGGTGGCCGAATACGGACTCGACGGATTGTAGGGGGTCGCTTCGGTGAAGGCCGGATCGTCCGCGTCGAGATCGCCGTAGACCTCGTCGGTGGAGATGTGGTGATATCGGACGTCGTGTCTGCGCACGGCCTGTAGCAGCGAATACGTTCCGATGATATTGGTCTGGACGAAGGGCCACGGTTCCGACAGCGAATTGTCGTTGTGCGATTCGGCGGCGAAGTGCACCACCGCGTCCACACCGCTGACGAGTTCGTCGACCAGATCCAGATCGGCGATGTCGCCGTGCACGAAATCGATCCGATCCGCCACCGAATCCAGCGACGCCTTGTTTCCCGCATAGGTCAACGCGTCGAGGACGGTCACCGTCACATCGGACCGTTCGAGGGCTGTCTGCTGGACGAAATTCGCGCCGATGAACCCGGCACCGCCTGTTACGAGCAATCGCACACCCATGACCTTACGTGGGCCACATCGGGTTACGTCGCCGGATCGTCGCGACCTGGATCGAAGAAATCAATCATTCCAGAGGTGTGATCTTCATCACACTACCTGAAAGTAGGGAAACGAGCACGAGCCTTCTTCGGCCGGGAAAACCCTGTTCACAGTGCATATTTCAACAAACCCACCAAACCGCAAGTCTTTACGGTGAACAAGATTTGAATTGTCGGTCACGGTCGGTTCACCACGCGTTAGCTGGTCTCGATTTCTATCACCAGGTCCCCTCCGAACGCTTTACATCGAGGTTGAGAACCACATGCTGATGAGGAAATTCGCCGTCACCTCGGCGCTGCTGATCGCCGCTATCGGCGTCACCGCCGGTGCTGTCAACGCGGCCCCGGCTGCGCCGTCCACCGACGGTTCCGTCAATTTCACCGCGCACGCCACCGACACCCAGTCGATCATCACCACCGACTCCGGTTCCATCGTCGTGGAAAATGACACCCTGAAGGTCAAGGCCGCCGACGGCACCGTCGTCGCCGGCACCGAGCTGAAGTTCCGGGTCGACGAGTTCGAATTCCCGATCGCCGCGGAGATCGCCGGTAACACCGCGACCCTGACCCCGCAGGTCGACCTGGACAAGGCCGTCTACAAGCCGGTCGCCCTTCCCTACGAGGAGAAGGCGCCCTGGAAGAACGAGTACGACCGTGAGCTCGCGGCGTTCAACCGTCTGAAGGACACCATCAGCGTCGGCGCCACCATCGGCACCCTCGTCGGCGGCCTCAGCGGCGGCGCGATCGGCTGCGTCGTCGGCGCGGTCACCGCGGGCACCGTGGCCTCGGCCACCATCGTCGGCCTGTTCGGCCCGTTCATCCCGGCCGCCGCTGTCGGCTGCCTCATCGGCGCCAGCGCCGTCGGCTTCCTCGGCACCATCGTCGGCCAGATCTTCGTGACCGCTCCGGTCGCGATCGCCGCCGCGCTCCAGTACTTCGCCACCACCACCGCGCCGTTCGTCGCGCCGCCGGCGGCCAAGTAAGCGCTGGGCTCTTGCCTGACGCGCCGTAGAGATCGCTCGCGGCACAACTGAATTCGCTCGACCACGTCGAGCCGGAAACCCACCCCGCCGAATACGGCAGGGTGGGTTTCTTTCTGTCCGAGCTGGTCGCGCCGAGACGACGGGACCGTTCAGACGGAGAACCCCGCCCCGAATCATCGGGGCGGGGTTCGACTCGTCCGGCCGACCGTGGTCAGGCCGTCCGAGCTCGGTGCGAGGTCTCGATGACGGTGCGGACGAATCGCGCCGCCCGCCTCAGCGCCGCCCTGCCCTCGGGCAGATTCGGCGCGATACTCGTGAAGGCGTGGACCTGACCGCGCCACAGTTCGAGGGTGTTCGAGACACCCGCCGCGGTGAGCCTGCGTGCCATCAGTTCGCAGTCGTAGCGCAGCATTTCGTCCTCGGCGGCGATCAGCAGCACCGGCGGCAGATCCGCGAGCGCGCCGTTCACCGGCGACAGCATCGGATCGAGCGCCCCGTCCACCTCGGCGCCGAGCATGGCCACCGTGCGCAACGCCGCCAGCGGCAGATAAGGATCGCGGACGACGTTCATGTAGTCGCGCTTGGCGATGTAGTCCAGGTCGAGCAGCGGACTGAAGCCGATCAGCCCGGCCGGACCGGGCAGACCCGATTCGACCGCGGCGAGCGCGCAGGCGAAGGCGAGATATCCGCCCGCCGAATCACCCGCGAAGACGACGCGCGCCGGATCGGCGCCGTGCCGCAGCAGCCAGCGGTAGGCGGTCATGCAGTCCTGGACCGACTGGGTGATGCTTCGACCGGGCAGCTGACGGTAGGCGACATTGACCACGGGCAGTCCGGTGCGCCTGGCCAGGCTGGCGGCGACCGGGCGATGGGTCTCCAAGCCGCAGATCGCGAATCCGCCGCCGTGCATGTAGAGCACCGCGCCGTGCCGCAGCGCGCGAGCCGCGCCGGACGGGCGGATGATTTCCATGCGGAAACCGGCGAAACTCACCTGTTCGCGATCGATACCGCGCGGTCGCGGCCGCAGTCTAGCGAGATGGTCGATGGCGAACGCGCCGATCGGGATGGTCGTGCGGGTGATCGGGGCGACCCGCAGGATCGGCCGCACCACACCGCGACAAGCGGCGAGCAGCACCCGCGCCGACGCACTGGGACCAGCCGGATTGATGACGACACCGGTTTCGCCTGCCATCGGACACCTACTTCGACTCGGCGCGCCGATGCGGCCCGGCCGGTTGCTCCGGGACGATGTCGACGCTGACATCAAACACGGTGTTCATTCGAATGAGGTGTTCATTCAGAACACGGCCATTACAGAACACCATGTCATCGTGACCTATGCAACAGAATCGCCCCGACACACCTCGTAGCGAAACCTTCGTGATGAATTCGTAGGCCAGTCGGAACCTCCCCGACTCCGAAACAGGCACGGCTGGCAGACTCCTGGGCATGCGCGGAATCATCTTGGCGGGCGGCACCGGATCGCGGTTGCACCCGATCACGCGCGGGGTCAGCAAACAACTGGTCCCGGTATACGACAAACCCATGGTCTACTACCCGCTGTCCACCCTGATGCTCGCCGGTATCAGGGATATTCTCGTCATCACCACACCCGAGGACGCCGACGCCTTCGGCCGCCTGCTCGGCGACGGGAGTCGGTACGGCATCTCGATCAGCTACGTCGTGCAGCCCGAACCGGACGGCCTGGCCCGCGCGTTCGTTCTCGGCGCCGATCACATCGGCACCGAATGCGCGGCACTGGTACTCGGCGACAATATCTTCCACGGTCCCGGCCTCGGCACCAGCCTGAACAGGTTCGCCGGACTGAGCGGCGGCGCGGTATTCGCCTACTGGGTCTCGGATCCGACCGCCTACGGCGTGGTCGAATTCGCCGACGGGCGTGCGGTATCGATCGAGGAGAAACCCAAGACGCCGCGTTCCAACTACGCCATCCCCGGGCTGTACTTCTACGACAACGACGTGGTGGAGATCGCGCGCGGGCTGCGGCCTTCGGCCCGCGGGGAATACGAGATCACCGATATCAACCGCGCCTACCTCGAACAGGACCGGCTACGCGTCGACGTCCTCGCCCGCGGTACCGCCTGGCTCGACACCGGCACCTTCGACTCGCTGCTCGACGCCGCCAACTACGTGCGCACCATCGAAGAGCGCCAGGGCCTCAAGATCGGCGTTCCCGAGGAGGTCGCCTGGCGAATGGGGTATATCGACGACGACGAGTTGCGCGCCCGCGCCGAGCCGTTGGTCCGGTCCGGTTACGGCGCGTATCTGCTCGATCTGCTCGAACGCGGACGGGATTGGTGAGCATGGATATCCGGGAACTCGCGGTGCCCGGCGCGTGGGTGGTCACCCCGCGCCAGTTCCGTGACGAGCGCGGCGCTTTCGTCGAATCGTTCAAGGCGTCGGAGTTCGAGAAGGCCACCGGACGTCCGTTCGAACTGTGCCAGGTGAACTGCTCGGTCTCCGCCGCGGGCGTGCTGCGCGGCATCCACTACACCGAGGATCCGCCGGGCCAGGCCAAATACGTCACCTGCGTACGCGGGGCGTTCCTCGACGTGGTGGTCGACCTGCGGCCCGGCTCGCCCACCTACGGGCGCTGGGACAGCGTGCTGCTCGATGACGTCGACCGCCGTTCGGTCTTCCTCTCCGAGGGCCTCGGGCACGCCATCCTGTCGCTGGAGGACCAGTCGACGGTCACCTATCTGTGTTCGCTCGAGTACACCCCCGAATTCGACAGGGACGTCGACGCTTTCGACGCGACGCTGGCCATCGCCTGGCCGACCGTCGGCCGCGACGGCGCGCCACTCACCTACGTCCGCTCCCCCAAGGACACCGTCGCACCGCCGTTCGCCGCCGTGACATGACCGAACGCCGTACCCGTATGACGGGGTACGGCGTTCGGTTCCACAGCGGCCGAGGGATCAGCCCGCGAGCGCGATCTCCGGTTCGCGTGCTTCGGTAGCACGCCCGCGGAATTTCGGCACGAAGGCCAGCAGCGCGACCAGCGCGCCGACCGCCGCCACCGCACCGGCGAAGACCAGGCCGGGACGGTAGGCGTCGAGCATGCCCGCGGGCGAGGTGTCGGTACGGGCGCCCGAGGTGACGATCGCCGTGGTCACCGCGAGCACGATGGCCGCGCCGACCTGCATCGACGTCTGGAGAACACCGGCCGCGAGGCCCTGTTCCTCGTCCTCGATGCCGTTGGTGGCCTGGATGTTGATGGCGGGGAAGCCGACCCATCCGATGCCGATCAGCAGTACCGCGGGCAGCAGCATCGTCAGGTAGGACGGATGGTCGTCGAGCCGCAGGAACAGCACGTAACCGACGGCCATCACGACCAGGGTGACCGCGATGATGGGGCCGGTGCCGAAGCGGTCGACCAGTTTGTCGGAGAAGAACGCCGAACCGACCACCATCAGACCGACCGGCAGCAACGCCATAGCGAGTTTCAGCGGCGACCAACCGAGTGATTCCTGCATGTACAACGTCACGATGAACTGCCAGCTGAAGTAGGAACCCGCCACGGCCACGATCGCGATACTCGCCCGCACCAGTGACGCCTTGCGCAGGATGCCCAAGCGGATCAACGGATACCTGACCCGCTTCTCCACCGCGACGAAGGCGACGAACAGCGCGACGGCCACCACGAACGAACCGATGCTGCGCGCCGAGAGCCAGCCGACCTCGGGCGCGGTGACCACCGTGTACACCAGCAGCAGCATGGCCCCGGTCGACAGCAGCGCACCGAGGATGTCGTGGCCGCCTTCTTCGGCTGCCCCGTCCTTGGGCACCAGGAAGTAGCCCGCGACCAGCGCCGCGACGGCGATCGGCACCGGGAGCAGGAAGGTCCAGCGCCAGCCGACGCCGGTCATCAGCCCACCGAACAGCAGGCCCATGGAGTATCCGCCCGCGCCGAACACGGTGTAGATGGACAGCGCCTTGTTGCGTGCCGGTCCCTCGGCGAAATTCGTCGTGATGATCGACAGACCGGTCGGCGCGGTGAACGCGGCGGCCAGGCCCTTGACGAATCGGGTGAGGATCAGCAGCGGACCGGAACTGACCAGTCCGCCGAGTAGGGAGGCGACCGCGAAGACGGCCAGGGCGATCAGGAAGACCTTGCGGCGGCCGAGCAGGTCGGCGGTGCGTCCGCCGAGCAGCAGCAGGCCGCCGTATCCCAGGATGTAGCCGCTCACCAGCCACTGCAAGGTCGAGGTCGACAGGTCGAGTTCGGAACCGATGGAGGGGAGGGCGACTCCGATCATGGAGACATCGAGTCCGTCGAGGAAGAGCACGATGCACAGGGTGATCAGCATGCCCCAGAGCCGGGCGGACCAAGCGGTCGGATCGGTCGCCGTTCGGGCGGCCGAGAGCGTTGCTGGTGAAGTCATGCGGTGGACATTACATGCGCACGCATTAGATGCCAACACATCTAATGCGGTTGCATACGTTGCCGCCGGGGCCTAGAATGAGGCCATGTCGAACCCGTCGACGTCAGAGACAGCCCGGCGCGGCGAAGCGCCGACCGGGCTGGTCGACGAGTGGCGTCGACTGCTCGATCGGCACGCGGCCGTGAGCTGCGCCTTGGAGAAGGCGTTGCAGGGGCAGCACAACATCGGCCTCAGCGAATTCGAGACGCTGGACCGTCTGATCGACGCGAATTGCGGCGACTACCGGATGGCCGACCTCGCGGGTGACATCTACCTGAGCCAGAGCGCGCTCTCCCGGACAGTGGCCCGGCTCGAACGCGACGGCCTGGTACGGCGCAGCATGTGCGCCGAGGACCGCCGCGCGATCTTCGTCTGCCTCACCGAACGCGGCCGCGAGGTCTACGAGCAGGCCGCGCCGACGCACCGCGAGGTGCTCGCCCGCAACTGGGAATAGAACCCCCGGCCGGGGGAATAGAACCGGTCAGCGCAGGTCGTCGATCACCGTGCGCACATCGACCGCGGCCGCCTCGATACCGGCGAAGGCCTTGCGGTACCGCTCGATCTCGGGTTCCTTGTCCATATACACCGGACCGGTGAACGCCTCGATGTAGACGACCGGCGGCTCCGGCGGTTCGCCCATCCGGCCGTCGGGGAATTCGAGCATGACGAAACGCCCGGTCTCCATGCCGTCGTGATAGCCGGACTCGGTCGGCACCACCCTGACCCGCACGGTCGGCAGCTCGCACAGGCGAAGCAGGTGCTCCAGCTGTTCGGCGTGTACGCCCGCGTCACCGATCCGGTGCGTGAGAGCGGCCTCGGTGATCACCGCGTCCAGCCGCACCGGCGCCTCGGCGCGGACGACGAGCTGCTGACGGGCCGCGCGCAACTGCACGCGCCGGTCGATCTCGGTGGCCGGTGCGGACGGCCGCGCCGCGGCCAGCATCGCCCTCGTATAGCCCTCGGTCTGCAACAGGCCGGGAATCAGGGCGTGCTCGTAGGAGCGCAGCGCCCATGCCGCCTCCTCCAGCCCGATGTAGACGTCGTATCCCTCGGCGATCACATCGCCGTATCCGGTCCACCAACCCCTGGCCTTGGTCTCGCGGGCCAGCGCGGTCAGCGGGGCGACGATATCGCCCGGCGCGCCGTAGACCTTGCACATCGCCTCGACGTCGAGACTGCGCAGCGACGTCTGCCCGGTCTCGATCCGCCAGATCTTGGCCTCGGACCATTCCAGCTGCTGCGCGGCGGTGCGCGTGGTCATCCTGGCGCGATTGCGCAATTCCCTGAGATGTCGGCCGAGCTGCCGTCGCGGCATGGTCGACCCGGTCGTACCGTGCGGTAAAGCCATTACTTCCCCCTCGCGCCCATGCGCCGCATCGACCCTGCGTGATCCCCAGAGCCCCCGATACGACGCTTGCCAGCGGACGCCTTCACTCCTCAGTCGGTCATCCGGTCAGCATTGTTTCACAGCGAATCTGACATAGGGCACACTTCGGTGCATAGGCAGGCCACTGTCACAACAGAGCCAAAGAGGTTAGTGGGCAACCGGATCCGGCAATTTCGATCAGTTGCCCCTACTTCCGAGGGCTCCGACCGCGGGACCGCCAGAACTGCACCGCCAGAACATCCTCGGACAGTTGGTTGACCGGTTCGGCCACATCGGACAGCGCCCGGAAGAGATCGTCGGCCAACTCGCTGATGTGCTCGACCCGCGTCGCCAGCCGCGAGGCGTTGACCAGGAATTCCAGCAGCAGACGCACCACGGCGGCGATGGTCAGGCCGAGCGGAACGGCGATCAGCGCGGCCAGCACCCCGAGCACCGCCGAAAGCTGCCACATCAGGACGGTCACCGCGATCGGTATTCCGAGAGCGAATGCGAGTCCGAGAATGTAGGCGAGCGGCAGCAGAGTCGTGGTCGCGGGCGTGCGGAATTGCACGTCGAGAAGTCCGCGCGCGGCCCGCGCGCTCCACTCACCGAATGCGCGCGGACTCTCGAAGGGTTCGGCGCGCGGCTCCTCCTCATCGGACGCCCGCGCAAAACGCCTGGTAGTGGAGGTTTTCCAGGCGATCCACCTGGACTCGGTCGCGCGCTCGGCCGAATCCGCTGCCGGAATTCCGTCGCTCTCATCGGTCATCACGCGATACTCCCCCGTCCGCGCGCGAAGGGCCAAGAGGAACCCTTCGGATTCATAGCGAAAAGACACTGAATGAGATGAAGGCGACAGTCCGGAAAAATATTTCGAAAGAGCCGTAACGCCGGGGCTACTGGTTGTCGATACGCCCCATGAACGCAGACCCAGATCTATCGGGGAATGGAGAAAACAGTGCGCACCACGTTTCCGACTTCCGTCTCGGCGGCCGAGATGACCGCTGCAGCGCAGGACTACACCCAGCGCGGATGGACGGTCGCCGAAACGGCCAACGGGATCTGCCTGATCACCGATGAGGACGTGTCCGGCATCGAGGTCAGCGGCGAACTCGCCGGCGACGTGCGTCGCTACCTGCGCGCCAACAACCTCTCCGGCCCGGTGATCGAGATCCCCGGCACGGAGCGTCGCGAGATCCACCTGGTCACCGGCCTGCGTAAGGCCGCGATGGCCCTCGAGGGGCTGCGCGAGGCGGGCGCCACCGTCTACACCGACGGCGCGGGCATCGCCCTACCGCCGACCCAGATCTCCGCCGCGGGCGCCGCCCAGTGGCGGGTCGCCCCGCACGAGGCCCGCTGGCTGCCGCCGGTCGTCGCCATCGCCGCGGCCGTCCGTTCCTCGATCGCGCGTCGCCGCGCGGGCGAGACCGTCACCCGGACCGGCGAAAGCCTCACCAGCGTCGCCTGCTGACCTTCCGGATTCGTGTGAACGGGTCCGCGTTCAGTACCCGCGACGAATTCCCGATCCGCCCAGCGGATGACTCCCCCTGCAGGGGTCGGCCGGAATTCCACCGGCTCACGCGACCGGTATCCGTCACGCGGATACCGGTCGTTTCCGTCAGCACCCTGTCGCGAGAAGTACCTCGCGCGCGATGATGGGGTATGGCCCAGCTCACCGACGCCCGGAATCTCCTACGCACCTGCCCGCTCTGCGAGGCCGTTTGCGGACTCGAGATCACCCTCGATCCGGACGACCACGTCTCCGCCGTGCGCGGTGACAAGGAAGATCCGTTCAGCCGCGGATTCATCTGTCCCAAAGGCGCGAGCCTCGGACATCTCGACGAGGATCCCGACCGGGTCACCGAACCACTGATCCGGGACAGGGCCACCGACACCTGGCGCACCGCGTCCTGGGACGAGGCCTTCGATTACATCGCCCGGCGGTTCCCCGCCGTCGTCGCCGAGCACGGCGACCGGTCCGCGGCGCTCTACCTCGGAAACCCCAACGCGCACACCATCGCCGGGGCGCTGTACGTGCCCGTGCTGATCCGCGCGCTGGGCACCAAGAACCTCTATTCGGCCAGCACCGTCGACCAGATGCCGAAACAGATCGCCAGCGGACTGATGTTCGGCGACCCACTGACGGTTCCCGTCCCCGATCTCGATCGCACCGATTACCTGCTGATGCTCGGCGCGAACCCGCTGGAATCCAACGGGTCGCTGTGCACGGCCCCCGATTTCCCCGGCAGACTCGAGGCGTTGCAGCAGCGCGGCGGACGATTCGTCGTCGTCGACCCCAGGGTGACCCGCACCGCGAAACTCGCCGACGAACACCTGTTCATCCGGCCGGGCAGTGACGCCTACCTGCTCTTCGGCATCGTGCACACGCTGTTCGCCGAAGAGTTGACCGATATCGGGATCGAGGTCGCCGGACTGGACGAGGTGCGGGCCGCCGCGGCCGATTTCACCCCCGAGGTGGTCGCCGCGCGCACCGGAGTACCCGCCGACACCGTCGTCAGGATCGCCCGCGAACTCGCCGCGGCGCCGACCGCCGCCGTCTACGCCCGCATCGGCACCTGCACGGCCGAATTCGGCACCGTGACCCAGTGGCTGGTCGACGTCGTCAATGTCCTCACCGGCAATCTGGACTCACCCGGCGGTGCGATGTTCGCCGATGCCGCGGGCGGCGGGATCAACCGCACCAAACCGTTCCGCACCGGGCGGTGGGCCAGCCGGGTACGCCAACTGCCCGAATCGATGGGCGAACTGCCGGTGGCGACGCTGGCCGACGAAATCCTCACCCCGGGAGACGGGCAGATCAGGGCCATGATCACCGTCGCGGGTAATCCGGTGCTGTCCGCGCCCGGCGGCACCAGGATGGCCGAGGCGTTCGCCGATCTGGAATTCATGGTCAGCGTCGACAGATATGTCAACGAGACGACCCGCAATGCCGATGTGATCCTGCCGCCGCCCCGTCCGCTGCAATCCCCGCATTTCGATTTCGCGCTGCTCAAATTCGCGGTGCGCAACTACGTCAGGTATTCGCGGCCGCTGGTGCCGCTGGGTGATCGACCGTCCGAGGCGGGGGTACTGGCCAGGCTCGGCGCCGCGGTGAGCGGACAGCCGCATACCGGCGACGTACTTGGCGCGGTGGACGAGATGCTCATCGCGGGCACCCTGGAGAAGGCGGGCCTGGCCGATCGCCGCCACGAGTTGTACGGCGAGACCACCACCGAACAGCGCATCGACATGATGGTGCGGCTCGGTCCCTACGGCGAATGGAACGAGCCGAGCGCCGATTCCGACGGGCCCCGGCACGCGCTGAATCTGCGGAAACTGCTGGACAATCCGCACGGCATCGACCTCGGCGCGTTGCGCCCGCGGCTGCCGGGCGCACTGCGCACCGCGTCGCGACGGGTGGAACTCGCGCCCGCGCAACTACTGGCCGACGTGGACCGGATGCGGGCCGGACTCGCCGCCGTCGCACCGGAGTTCGTCCTCATCGGACGCCGCCAGCTGCGCTCCAACAACAGCTGGATGCACAATGTCGTGCGACTGGTCAACGGATCGAATCGCTGTACGTTGCAGGTCAATCCGGCCGACGTGGAGCGGCTCGGGCTCGGGCAGCAGGCCGTGGTGAAATCGGCGGCGGGGACGCTCACGGTGCCCGTCGAGCCGACCGAGACGATCATGCCGGGCGTGGTCAGCCTGCCGCACGGCTGGGGTCACGCCGACAGTCCGCAGTCGGTCGCCAGCGCCAACGCGGGCGTCAACGCCAATGTGCTGACCGATGATTCGGTGATCGATGTGCCGTCGGGCAACGCCGTTTTCAACGGCGTTCCGGTAACGCTGATCCCGGCCTGAGTTTTCTCGCGCCGAGGCGTAGTCATTCCGACCGGCCGAAATATTCCGGCCGGTCGGAATGGGCAAATCCCCGGAAAACCCTGTAGCAAACCAGCATTCGTGCCATCCTCGGCGCTGATTCCACCCATGCCGCCCCCCGTATTCCCCTAAAATGGACGAGATTTCGGCCTTATTCCGGGTTCAGCGCA
The DNA here is from genome assembly GCF_045040005.1 of Nocardia sp. NBC_01377. Taxonomy (NCBI): domain Bacteria; kingdom Bacillati; phylum Actinomycetota; class Actinomycetes; order Mycobacteriales; family Nocardiaceae; genus Nocardia; species Nocardia sp. NBC_01377. Next base: position 7,652,446 of record NZ_CP109566.1, on the reverse strand, counting down.
GAACCCCGATCATCCGGATTCCGGCTACCAAAGGGGGCGCACATGCCCGATTCACGTTGGGGCAGCGACGGCGAGCACGAACTACAGGACAGGTACGGTACGCAGGCACGAGCCGAACGTTTCTACACCGATCAGGTGCTCGACCGACTCAATCCGACGATGGTCGAATTCATCGCCAGGATGGACATGGCGTTCATCGCCACCAGCGATAAACACGGCGAATGCGATACCAGCTTCCGCGCCGGTTCCCCCGGATTTCTGCACGTCATCGATGAACACACGGTCGCCTACCCCGAGTACCGCGGCAACGGCGTGATGGCCAGTATGGGCAATATTCTGGAGAATCCCCACGTCGGCATACTTCTCATCGATTTCGTCCGTGACCTCATCGGACTCCACGTAAACGGATCGGCCCGCATCGTCGAGGACGTCACGCTGCGGCGAAGTACCGAGTTGCCGCCGCAGACGAAAGGCCGCGCCGCCGAACTGTGGGTGGTCGTCGGCGTCGAAGAGGCCTACATCCACTGCCGCAAACACATTCCACACCTGATCCCCGCGCAGCGCGAACAGCGCGCCTGGGGTACCGACAACGTCCGGGCCAAGGGCGGGGACTACTTCGGGGCCAAGGCGCGCCAGCCTTCCGAACCCGAAGAACTTGTGGTGGGCTGACCGACCGGGCGATCAGCGCAGTTTGAAGATCACCAGCCGCTGCACGACGAAGTTGATGACGGTAGCGGTGCCCTGGGCGACGACGAACGCCACCGTCAGCGGCACCCCGTCGTCACCGAGCGCGTTCACCAGCACCTGATTGATACCGACCTGGACCGCGAAGGTGGTCGCGTAGAGCGCGACCACCGCGAGGAAACGGGCCCGGCTCGGCGGCGCCTGGAAAGTCCAGCGCCGGTTGAGCAGATAGGCCGTCGTGGTGCCCGCGACGAAGCTGATCGACTTGGCGGCGCTCGTCGGCAGTCCGACCACCTTCAACAGGAACAGATACAGCCCGAAGTCGACGATCGCGGACAGCCCGCCGGTCACAGCGAACCGGAAGACCTGCGTCACGAGACCGCCACCGGGTGCGGCGCCACTGTCCGGAGCATCCTCGGCATACTGTCCATCTTCGCCGCCACCTTCACTCGACGCGTCGACGACGCCCGCGGGCTCGTCGACCAGCGGTGGTTCGGTCATGAGCGGACGATGGGGTTCGGCGTGCACGGCGGTCAGCTTAATGCGCGCGGGCCCCGGCCGTACCCCGCCATACCCCGGTGTACGGCGACCCGGGCGCGACCTGCGCCCATACCTGTAGCCTCTATGCCGATGTCCACGAAAGCTTCGACCCCCACCATGACAACCGGTGACGCCGAGCCCGCGTACGACCTACCTACGCGGACCAGATCGTTGACCGGGTGGGGTCGCACCGCAGCAACCTCCGCCGAAGTTCTCGCGACCGGTGATCCGGAAGTGATCGCCAAGGCCGTGGCCCTGGTCGCCGAGGACAACGACGGCAAGCCCGCCCACCTGCGCCGCGGCGTGATCGCGCGCGGGCTCGGCCGCTCCTACGGCGACAACGCCCAGAACGCGGGCGGGCTCGTCATCGACATGACGGCGCTGAACAAGATCCACCGGATCGACCGCGACACCAGGATCGTCGACGTCGACGCCGGCGTGAACCTGGATCAGCTCATGAAGGCCGCGCTGCCGTTCGGCCTCTGGGTTCCCGTACTGCCCGGCACCCGCCAGGTCACCGTCGGCGGCGCCATCGGCTCCGATATCCACGGTAAGAACCATCACAGCGCGGGCAGTTTCGGCAACCACGTGCGCTCGATCGATCTGCTCACCGCCGACGGCACGGTCCAGCACATCACGCCGCGCAAGAACGCCAAACTCTTCTGGGCCACCATCGGCGGCTGCGGTCTCACCGGCATCGTGCTGCGCGCGACCATCGAGATGACGCCGACCGAGACCGCGTACTTCATCGCCGACGGCGACGTCACCGCGACGCTGGACGAGACCATCGCCTTCCACAGCGACGGCTCCGAGGACCGCTACGAGTACAGCTCGGCCTGGTTCGACGCGATCAGCCCCGAACCGAAACTCGGTCGGGCCGCCATCTCGCGCGGCAACCTCGCCAAGCTGGATCAGCTGCCCAAGAAATTGCAGAAGGATCCGCTGCGATTCAACGGCAAGACCTTCCTGTCGCTGCCCGACGTCTTCCCGAACGGGCTGGCGAACAAATACACCTTCACCCCCATCGGTGAACTCTGGTACCGCAAGTCGGGCACCTACCGCGACAAACCGCAGAGCCTCACGGCCTTCTACCACCCGCTCGACATGATCGGCGAATGGAACAGGGGCTACGGATCCAACGGATTCCTCCAGTACCAGTTCGTGGTGCCGCCGGAGTCGGTGGACGAGTTCAAGCGGATCATCGTCGACATCCAGCGGTCCGGGTTCTACTCGTTCCTCAACGTGTTCAAACTCTTCGGGCCCGGCAACCAGGCACCGTTGAGTTTCCCGATGCCGGGCTGGAACATCTGCGTCGACTTCCCGATCTCGGCCGGACTCAACGAGTTCGTCTCCGAACTCGACCGTCGGGTACTCGAATTCGGCGGACGGCTCTACACCGGCAAGGATTCGCGCACCGACGCGGAGACCTTCCACAAGATGTATCCCCGAATCGACGAGTGGATCAAGATCCGCAGGACCGTCGATCCCACAGGCGTTTTCATGTCCGACATGGCGAGAAGGCTGGAGCTTCAGTGATCAATGCCGTAGGTAACCCGCAGACCATCCTGCTGCTGGGCGGAACCTCGGAGATCGGTCTTGCGATATGCGCGGAGTACCTGAAGAAGGGCCCGATCCGCATCATCCTCGCGGCACTGCCCAACGATCCGCTGCGTGACGACGCCGTCGCGCAGTTGCAGGCCGCGGGCGCGAGCACGGTCGATCTCATCGATTTCGACGCGCTCGACAACGGCAGCCACCCCAAGGTGATCGACGCGGCGTGGGCCGCCGGTGACGTCGACGTCGCCATCGTCGCCTTCGGACTGCTCGGCGACGCCGAGGAACTGTGGCAGGACCAGCGCAAGGCGGTGCAGATCGCCGAGATCAACTACACGGCCGCGGTATCGGTCGGCGTGCTGGTCGGCGAGAAGATGAAGGCGCAGGGCTTCGGGCGGATCATCGCCATGTCCTCGGCGGCGGGCGAACGGGTCAGGCGCTCCAACTTCGTCTACGGCTCGACCAAGGCCGGGCTCGACGGGTTCTACCTCGGTCTGGGTGAGGCGCTGCGTCCGTTCGGGCCGCGCGTGCTCGTCATCCGACCGGGCCAGGTCCGCACCAGGATGTCGGCGGGTGTGAAGGAAGCGCCGCTGACCGTGAACAAGGAAGACGTCGCGGCCCTCGCGGTGTCGGCCTCCCAGAAGGGTAAGGAACTGGTCTGGGCGCCCGGCGCGTTCCGGTACGTGATGATGATCCTGCGTCACATCCCGCGCCCGATCTTCCGCAGACTCCCCATCTGAGCCGTTTCCCCGAGCCGCACCACGATCCGCCGCGTCACGCCGCCGGAACCGGGTGCGGCTCGGTCGTATCCGGGCTCGCCGCACGGGTGGCTACCATCGTTGCGGCTGCGCTCACGCGGTCACGTCCGGCACCGCCGGGCGGGATCGCCGAGCACCATGTCACGGAGCCGATCAGTGAACCGGAGGCGCAATGCGAGAAGTCCGACGAATCCTCACCGGTCACCCGCCGTACCGGGTTCCCGCCGAGAGGGATTTCGCGCGCCGGTCCGGAGCGGTGGGTCGATGAGCGCCACCGTGACTTCCCCCGGTGCCACCGGCCCGGCGACCGGACCGGGCCGGGCCTCGGTACTGCTGCGGCGTCTCGGCGCGGGACTGGGCGAGGCGCTGCTCGCGACGGTGGTCGCGGTCGTGGTCGCCGGTGTCGGACTCGTCGCCTTCTCGCTGGTGGACTGGCCCGCGTTCAACTCCTCACACGTGACAAGGGCGCTCACCACCGTGGGCCAGGTGGTCTCGGTGGCCGTGCTGATCGCGGCGATGGTGCTGTTGCGCCTGCACAAGTGGCCGTGGCTGGCGAAAGTGCTGTCCTGGGCCGGTATCTCGGCGTTCGTTACGGTGACGCTCGGAATGCCGCTCGCCGCGACCAAGCTGTACCTGTTCGGCGTCTCGGTCGATCAGGAATTCCGCACCGAATACCTCACGCGGCTCACCGACAGCGCGGCACTGCGGGATATGACCTACGCGGATGTGCCGCCGTTCTATCCGGCCGGATGGTTCTGGATGGGTGGACGCGTCGCGAACGTCCTCGGCATGGACGGCTGGGAAGCGTTCAAGCCGTACGCGATCGGGTCGCTCGCGGTGGCGGCCGTGCTCGCGCTGGTGCTGTGGTCGGAACTGATCCGAGCGGATTGGGCCGTCGCTGTCACCGCCGCGACCACCGCGGCGGCGATCACCTTCGCCGCGCCCGAGGCGTACAGCGCGGTGATCGTCCTGCTGCTCGCGCCGTCGCTGGTGCTCGCGTGGGGTGCTGTTCACCGGCCCGCCGAGGCGGGATTCGCGGCGGCGCGAGCAGCCGGAACGGGCACCGCGGGCGGGTGGGGGGCGGTGATCGGCGCCGGGCTTTTCCTCGGGCTCGCCGCGACCTTCTACACCCTCTACTTCCTCGTCGCCGCCTTCGCGGTGGGGCTGATGGGGCTGATCTCCGCCGGACTGGCCGTGCGGGCGCGACGGGTCGAGGCGCGGGCGCGGCGCGTGCGGCCGGAGGATCTGGGTCCGGCGTGGCGGGTGGCGGCGCCGCCCCTGCTGCGCCTGGTGGTGATCGCGGTGATCGCCGGGGTGATCGCGGCGCTCGTGTGGCTGCCCTACCTGCTGAAACACCTCACGTCGACAACACCGAGTTCCGGGACCGCGCTGCACTATCTGCCGGAGTCCGGCGCCGAGCTGCCGTTGCCGATGGCGGATTTCACGCTGTTCGGCGGGCTGTGCCTGATCGGCACCGTCTGGCTGATCGTGCGCGCCGGTTCGTCGCGACGCGCGCAGGCGCTCGGCATCGGCGTGGTGGCGATCTATCTGTGGACGCTGCTGTCGATGCTGGCGACGGCCGCGGGCACCACCCTGCTCTCGTTCCGCCTGGAAGCCCCGCTGCGGGTGCTGCTCGCCGCGGCGGGCGCGTTCGGCTTCGTCGAGGGCGCACGCGCGCTCTATCGGGCCTTCGATGAACCCGCCCGGTTCCGGCCCGCCGTCGCCGTGCTCGCGACGCTCGGCGCGCTCGCGTTCGTCCAGGACATCCCGCATGTGCTGACCCCCGAGATCACCACCGCCTACACCGATACGGACGGCAACGGTGAACGCGCAGATAAAGGCAAGGAATCGGCGGTTTGGTACTACCGAGAAATAGATAGCACCATCCGCGATCTCATCCATAAACCACGAGATGAGATCGTCGTCCTGACCGGCGACACATCATTTCTCGCCTTCTATCCATACTTTGGATTCCTGGGACGTACATCTCATTACGCTAATTCGCTGGCCGATTACCGAGGCCGCGAAGCAGCGATTGCGGCATGGAGCAGGGCAGAAAACTCCGACGACCTCCTCAGAGCGCTTGACGATAGCTCATGGCGCGCGCCCGACGCTTTTATATTCAGAAGAGATGACAGCGGTTACACACTACGGCTAGCGGAGGATGTCTACCCCAACGATCCGAATGTCCGCCGGTATACAATTACCTTTCCTGAGGAACTGTTCAACGATCCCCAGTTCTCGATCAAAGATATAGGGCCATTTACCCTGATAACACGGTCCGAAACCTAGACGCCCGATCACGGACGTCGATGACCGCGCTACCTGCTCACCCGACTGCCGCTACGGGCGTTCTGCACCCGACGACTTCCCGGGGCGTCACATCCAGCACACGGGACAGGAAGGCGCGTCACCGACATGGGAGAGGTGACAATCGACTCAGCGAGCAATGTCAATATCACCGGATTCGTAGCGACGCAACTGTTTATTGTTACCTCATGGAATGCCACGCTTGTGGCGAGGATGTTCATCGAGGAGAACTCTCAACATTGGGGGATTAAATGCGAAAAGGGTTGAACTTCGCTGTCATTTCCGTCGCCATCTTGTCTGGTGGAATTACCGGGCACGCATCGGCAACAAACGACGGATTCACAGCTGCCAAAGAGGACGATTCTGCGCAGCTTTCCGGATAGAAATTCTTGCGAGAATTCACGCAAGCAAAATCCGAGAGCCACCTCGCCGTCCTGCATGTATGTACCACAGGATAATGGCGATGATTGGCACTACGAGGCGTACGCCTTGCCGTAAGAGCACCTGAGGAAGCGATTCACATCGACCCGGCTATAACGCCTGACCTGACCAATCAACCACAGCATTCGACCGTCTCCTTCAGTTCGCCACGACACATCGGGCGTGCCTAGGGTGAGGGTGGTTCGAATGTCGAGTTTGTGGGGATTGCCGGTGACAGCAGAGAACATCGAACGAATCGCACGGCGGAGGTCCACGGGGGTGGCCGTACTGGAAAGTACGGCCACCAGCTTCATGTCGTTGCTCGACCGCCCCGAACCCGCTCGGCGAAGTGCGCGCCAGCGGGTCACGCGGGCGGATCTCTTCGCCGGGACGGCCTACCTCGGGCTCGCGGTGCTGGTGCTGTCGGGACTGTGGCGTGACACCGGCGGGGCCTATCTGATCAAGAGCGGTCAGGATCAGACCATGTGGGAATGGTTCTTCGCGGTGGCCGCGCATTCGGTGGCGCATCTGGAGAATCCGCTCGGCACCACGTTGCAGAACTTCCCGGCCGGTGTGAATCTGATGGCGAACACGGCGATGTTCGGGGTCGGTGTTCCGCTCACCCCCGTCACGCTGCTGTTCGGACCCACCGTCACCTTCGTCCTCGTCCTCACCCTGGGCCTGGCCCTCACCGCGTTCGCCTGGTACCGGCTCTTCTCCCGTGAACTGGTCGAATCCCGGTTCGCGGCGGCGCTCGGCGGCCTGTTCTGCGGTTTCGCGCCCGCGATGATCTCGCACGCCAACGCCCACCCGAATTTCGTCGCCCTCGGCCTGCTTCCCGTGATCGCGGGTCTGCTGATCCGGATGAGCAGTCGTCGTGCGGACGGGCCGTGGTCGGGTGAGTCGGGAGGCACGGTGGGACCGGGCAGCCTCGGCCCGGAATCCCGCGCCGTTCGCGGCCGCGACGCCGGTGCCGTCACCGCCGGATCCCACCCGGCCGGATTCGACCACGCCGGAACACCCGGCGGCGCGGCGCGAGTCGGCACGCGCGCCCGGGGTGTACGCCCGCGGGACACGCTGCTGCTCGCTCTCCTGGTCACGGCACAGATCGCGCTCGGTGAGGAACCGCTGCTGATCTTCGCCATGTCGTTCGCGCTGTTCGCGGTGGTCTACTACCTGCACGCGCCGCGCGCGGGTCTGCGAGCCCTGCGCGCGATCGTCCCGACCGTGGCGGTCGCGGGGCTGATCACGCTCGCGCTGACCGCGATACCGCTGTGGTGGCAGTTCTTCGGTTCGCAGAGTTACCGGTCCATCGACCACGGGCCGATGGGCAACGATCTGAAGGCGATCACGCAGTTCCCATCGGAATCGCTGGGCGGACTGTTCGCGCCCGGACAGCCCGTCGCGATCAACGAGACCGAGCAGAACGCCTATTTCGGCTGGCCGCTGCTGATGTTGCTCGCGGTGGCGATCTTGTGGCTGTGGCGCGATCGGGTGGTGCGGGCCGCGACGGCGGTGATCCTCGTCTTCGGCGTGCTCTCCCTGGGTGCGACGGCGATGATCGGCAAACGGTCCACCGGCGTCGCCCTGCCGTGGCGGTGGGCCGAACAGGTCCCGCTGGTGAATTCGGTGCTGGAGACGCGACTGACGATGGCGGCGATTCCCGCCATCGCCGCGATTCTCGCCCTGGCCGCACAGCGCGCGGTGTCGATGTGGCGCGAGTCGGCGGTGGACTGGAGGCCGCTCGCCTGGTTCACCGCGACGGCGCTGGCACTGTTCCCGCTGACGCCGACCCCGCTTCCGGTCGTCGACCGCGCGGGCACGCCCGAATTCTTCGCGCACGGGACGGTACGCGACTACGTCGGCGACGGTTCGGTGGTCCTCGTCCCCACCCCACGCCCGGACGATGCCGCGCCGCTGCGGTGGCAGACCGAGGACGATTTCTCGTTCCCGCTCGCGGGCGGCTACTTCGTCGGCCCGACCAGCGGCGACAAGAAGGGGATCTACGGACCCGAATTCCGGCCGACCACCGCCCTGCTCGTCGGAACGCGCGCTACCGGGGTGGTGCCCGAGATCGGGCCGGACGAACGCGCGAACGCCATCGCCGACCTGAACTTCTGGCGCGCCGACGTCATGGTGCTGCCTCCCACGCGCAATGCCGACGCGCTGCGCTCGGCCGTCACCGAACTGCTCGGCTTCGCGCCCACCCGGATCGAGGATGTCTGGCTGTGGGATGTGCGCGGGCTGCGCTGAATTCGACCCGCTGACCCTCTCCCGGCCCGGACGGCGGGCGACGGTGGCTAGCATGAACCCCCGTGCGACCGGACCGATCGACTTCAGCGTTTGACCGCTACCGCCTGATAGCCCTGGTTTCCGGGCTTCTCGGATTCATCCTGGCGTTGCTGACCCCGCTGCTGCCGGTCGAACAGGATCGGGCGACGCTGGACTGGCCCCAGGCGGGCAACAGCACCGACGTCGAAGCGCCGCTGGTGTCCTACGAGCCGCAGCGGCTCACGGCCGCACTGCCGTGTTCGATCCTGCCGAGCGCGACCGACACTTCCGAATCCGGCGCGACGGGCCGACAGGGTGAGCCGACCCCGTCCGGCACCCAGGGGCAGGCCGACGACGCGGCGCGACCCGGCGCCTCGCAGTCGGGCCCCTCGCAATCGGGCACGGCCGCGCGATCGGATACGGCCGCCACGCAGGCGAAGCCGTCGCGCACCATCCTGTCGACCATCCCGGTCGCCTCGGGCCAGGCCGCGACCAAGGGGCTCGTCGTCGCGGTGTCCGACGGCACGCTGACCGTCGTGCAACGCGATATCCCGCTGCTCTCGGCTCCGGTCGCCGAAATCGGCGGATGCACCGCGATCACCATCGATTCCACCGCCGCCACCACCACCGTCGAATTCACCGGTGTGCGGCGCGAAGACGGAAATCCCTTCGTGAACACACTGCCGCGCGATATCCGTCCCCAGGTCGTCGGCATCTTCACCGATCTCGACGCCGCGCAGGTCGCCGACGCCCGCGTGCATCTCGATATCGATTCGCGCTTCTCCTCGACACCGACACTGCTCAAACTGCTCGCCCAGATCGCGGCGGTGATCTGCACCGTGATCGCGCTGATCGCGCTGCATCTGCTCGATACTTCCGACGGGCGTAGGGCCCGGCGTTTCCTGCCCGCGCACTGGTGGCGTTTCTCCATCGTCGACGGCGCGATACTCGGCGTGCTCGCGCTGTGGCACATCATCGGCGCGAACACCTCCGACGACGGCTACATCCTGAATATGGCCAGGGCGTCGGAACATTCGGGCTATATGGCCAACTACTACCGTTGGTTCGCGGTGCCGGAGGCCCCGTTCGGCTGGTCCTACGAGGTGCTGGCCTGGATGACCAAGATCTCCGATGCCAGCCCGTGGATGCGGCTGCCGACGTTGCTCGCGGGCGTGGTGTGCTGGCTGGTCATCAGCCGCGAGGTGCTGCCGCGCCTCGGTGCGCGGGTCCGACGCGACAGGGTCGCGCTGTGGACGGCGGGCCTGGTGTTCCTCGCGTTCTGGCTGCCCTACGACAACGGCCTGCGCCCCGAACCGCTGATCGCGGCGGGCGCCCTGCTGACCTGGTGCTCGATCGAACGCGCCATCGCCACCGGACGTCTGCTGCCCGCCGCGATCGGCGTGCTCATCGCGGCGTTCTCGCTCGCCGCGGGCCCCACCGGGCTGATCTGCATCGCGGCGTTGATCGCGGGATCGCGGCCGGTGCTCCAGATCATCGTCAAGCGCGCGCAGGGGGCGTTGCCGCGCCGGATCGAGGCCGACGCGTACGCGCCGGGCGCCATCGATGACGACGGGCGACGCACACCGACGCCGACACTGTCGCGCGCCTCGCTCTTCTTCCGGTACGCGGCGCTGATCGCGCCGGGACTCGCGGCGGGCACCCTGGTGCTGATCGTCGTATTCGCGGATCAGACGTTGGCCACCGTGATGGAGGCCACCCGGGCGCGCACCGTCGTCGGCCCCAATGTGGCATGGTTCGACGAGCGCACCCGCTGGGATTCGCTGCTGATGCTCTCGCCCGACGGTTCGCTCGCGCGGCGGTTCGGCGTCCTGGTCATGCTGCTGTGTCTGCTCGTCTGTGTCCTTCAGGTCCTGCGCAAGGGCCGCATTCCCGGCACCTCGCGCGGCCCTTCGGTGCGGATTCTGGGCATTGTGTTCGCCTCGCTGCTGCTCATGATGTTCACGCCGACCAAGTGGACACACCATTTCGGCGTGTACGCGGGACTCGCGGGTTCGCTCGCGGCGCTGGCCGCGGTCGCGGTCGGCACCAGCGGTATTCGGGTGCCGCGCAATCGGGCGCTGTTCGCCGCGGCGGTGCTCTTCCTGCTGGCGATCACCTTCACCGGTTCCAACGGCTGGTGGTACGTCTCCAGCTACGGGGTGCCGTGGTGGGACAAGGCGCCGCTGATCGCGGGTAAGGGGCTATCGACGCTGTTCCTCGGCCTGAGCGGACTCGCGCTCGTATGGGCGGTGTGGACGCATTACCGCGAACCGTACCGCGAACCGGCGGCTCCCCGCCGTTTCGGGCGTTTCGCCTCGGCGCCGCTGACCATCGCGGCGGCGCTGCTCGTCGTCTTCGAACTGGCCTCGCTGACCAAGGCGGCGCTCACCCAGTACCCGGCGTATTCGATCGCGAAATCGAACGTGGAAGCCCTCGGCGGCGATTCGTGCGGTCTCGCCGACGGGGTGCTGGTCGAGACCGATACCGCGGATTCACTGCTGCAACCCTTCGACGGTTCCCCCGCCGACGGCCTGTCCGCGAAGTCGAAGGGTTTCACCCCCAACGGCGTCGCGAGCGATCTCACCGCCGACGCGGAGGAAACCGTCTCCGGCGGAGCGAATTCCATCGACAAGGATTCGGCCAACAAGACGACCAACACCACCGGCGCGGGAACCGGCGGCGGCACCAGCGAGCGCACGGGGATCAACGGCAGCACCGTGGCGCTGCCCTTCGGGCTCGATCCGGCCCGCACCCCGGTCATGGGCAGCTACCAGGACGGCGAGCAGCAGCAGGCCGCGCTCGAATCGCAGTGGTACCACCTGAATCTGGTCGACAGCATGCGCCACGATCCCGCCTACCGGGTGCTGGTCGTCACGGCGGCGGGCCGTATCCGCTCCGTCGACGCCGACGGTGTGCTCACCTACGGCCAGGAACTGCACATGGAGTACGGCGTGCGGGGCGCCGACGGTCAGGTGCGCGTGCTCGGCTCGGTCGATCCGCTCGATATCGGACCCGCGCCGTCCTGGCGCAATCTGCGGGTGCCGCTGGACGGCCTGCCCAGCGAGGTGAACGCCGTGCGCCTCGTCGCGGTCGACAACGACATCACGCCGAAGCAGTGGCTCGCCGTCACCCCGCCCAGGCTGCCGAGCCTGAAAACCCTGAATTCGGTGGTGGGGTCGCGGGATCCGGTCCTGCTCGACTGGCATGTCGGACTCGCGTTCCCCTGCCAGCGACCGTTCGACCACCACGACGGCGTCGCGGAAGTGCCGCAATGGCGCATTCTGCCGGACCGGGTCGGCTCCGACGCCTCCAATGCGTGGCAGGACGATATCGGCGGCGGTCCGCTCGGCTGGACCGGTCTGCTGCTGTCCTCCGAATCGGTGCCGACCTATCTCGAGGACGACTGGGGTCGGGACTGGGGTTCGCTCGAACGGTTCACCCCCTACGATCCGGATGCGGACAACGCTGTGATCGATGTCACCACCGTGAATCAGGGCGGGATGTCCCGCCAGGATCCGATTCGGATCCGATAGTCGAACCGAGGGCGTCCGATCCGGGTGCGGCACAGACCGATCGGTCTGTGCCGCACCCGTCCACGTTACGTGGGCATTTCGCCAAAACTCCTGATAGGGCATCGGTTTCATCCGGGTGACGCCTCAGTAACCGATGAGCGGATTGCCAGGCATAGCACAGTTTGAGAACGTACTGTTGTGGGTATGACAGGAGCCTTCGATGACATGGATCTGCGCGATCTCGTCGATCTGCTCACAGATGACGAAAAGCGCGAATTACGGCCGGCGGTCTTACGAGTACTCGAAAGACTGCCTTCCCAGGAGGTGTTGCGCCGCGAACTCGGCAGGCGCATGAAGGTCTGAGCGCTCACGTCACGGCACCGTGACGCAGGGCACTCGCGTCCCTACGATTCCCCCCGCCACGCCATCGATCCCGGGCAACTCCCGGAAAAAAAATTGGGCCGTAGCGTCATAGACGCTACGGCCCTTCGACTTTCGGCCTCCTAGAACACCCGCAACTGTCCCGGGGACCACAGTCCCCAGCGATTCGCGGTGCCGGTCTCCAGTTTCGCCGGTTTCGCGTCGCGGTCGTACTGCTCGTAGCGCTCGAGCGAGCCCCAGTCGCGGGCCCAGTCGTCACGCATGTAGGTCGGCACCGTGACCGAACGCGCCAGCATCTGGGTGAAGCCGAGCGGTCCGCCGAATTCCTCGGCCTGCCAGGTGTTCGTCGAACTGATCGCCAGCGGACGGTCAGGCAGGATGCGGTACCCCGGCACCTCGGCGACGCCGTTGCGGTGATCGAACGGTCGCTGGCACGGGAACTGGAGTCCGACAGCCCAGTCCAGCAGCACGGGCTGATCACCGCCGATGAAATCGTTCAGCGGTGTCAGTTTCGGCATGCGCGGCGGGGTGAACGCCAGCCACTGATCGCCGATGAGGATCGGGTCGTTGGCGACGATGCGCACCGCGTCGGCCTCCGGCGCGATCTCGTCCAGCGGAATCCGGAGATTGCGCCAGGACGGGAACGGGCCGATATCGCGCGGCAGGTAGTTGCCGAGCGGTTCGACGGTGCCGTCGGGCAGCCGCTTGCCGTAGTCGACGGTCAGCGACTGGCCGTATTTCAACGCTCCCGCGTTGTCGAAGGACAGGATGCGCCCGGCCGCCGAGATGACGACGAGGGGCTTGTCCTCCGAACGCGGCGCCAGCTGGTACCAGCTCGAGGTCAGCAGCGCGGGCTGCTGCACGCCTTCCTGGTAGCTGCCCATCACCGGCGTGCTCGCCGGATCGAGTCCGAAGGGCAGGGCAGCGGTGCTTCCGTTGACGCCCTGCGCGCCCTGACCGCCGCCGGTGCCCGCGCTCTCGCCCTCGGCGAAGGCCGCGCCGACCGACTGGGTGGAGGTGTTGCCGGTGCCCGGTTTCACCTCGACGGTGTCGGCGGACAGATCGTCCGGCACGCCGTTGGCGTCGAAACCGACCGGATCCACCCCGCCGAGCGGGTCGCCGTTGGTCGGCGGCTCGGCCGGATCGATGATCGGCTGCAACCGGCCGCCGTTCGGATCCGGTTCGACCAGGATGTCGTTGGCCAAGCCGCAGCTGTCACCGGTGAGCGCGTCGATATTGGATCGGGCCAGCGAATACGCCGGGTACTGCTCGGCGGCGCCCTTCACCAGCGACATCACCTCGATCACCACCATCAGGGCGGCGACGACGGTCAGCGGTATCGCGGCGAATTTGCGAATCCGTTTGCCGCGCGCCGATTTCGGTGACGCCGCGGGCGGAATGTACTGCTCGCGCAGGGTGAGCCAGGCGACGAGGGCGAGCGCGGCCGCGAACAGCAGGAGCATGATCGTGTTGGACTGGAAACCACCGAGCGAGATGCGCCTGTCGAACCACGGCACCCCGAAGCTGGACACGTACCAGTACCCGTTGATGCCCGAGAACGAGATCGCCAGCACGAACAACAGCCCGGCCAGGAATATGGCCCTGTTCTTCCGTGCCCGCAGCGCCGAGGCCGACACCGCGACCGCCGTGACCGCGGCCAGCGAACCCGCGATCCCCGCGTACGCGCCGAAATGGTGGGTCCACTTGGTCGGGTTGAACATCATGAAGAAGACGGTGCCGAGCACGACGCCCATGAGGCGCCAGGTGGGGCCGCTCGCGATACCCGGCACCTGCCTGCGCCGCAGCAGCACCAGCATCGTGGTGAACAGGCACAGCAGCATGGTCAGGAAGGCGAAACGGCGCGAGAGCGAACCGTCGACCGTCTCCACGAACAGGTAGTAGTAGCGCAGGTAGTCCTCGTACCAGGCCAGATTCGGCCCGGTGACCTGGCGGACCCGGTTGGCCTCCTGGATACCCGCGAAGGTCTGATCGCTGTAGACCACCGTCAACACCAACAGACCCGCCGCCGCGATCGGCGCGAGCAGCGGCAGCGTGCCGTGCACGCGATGGCGGCGGACGACGATCTTGACCAGCGGTCTGATACCCGCGAGCAGCGCCGCCACACACATCAGGCCGGTCGGTGCCGCTGCCAGCGTGAACGCGGCGATCAGCACGGCGGCGGCGGCGGGCAGCAGGCGGCCGGTGGCGATGGCTCGCTCGATCGAGACCCAGGTCAGCAGCGCGCCGAGCGCGACGACGGGTTCGGAGCGCAGGCCGTTGTCGAAGGGCAGCCAGAACGCGAGGAACACCAGTCCACCGGTCCACAGCGCCACCCGACTGTTGCGCACACCGCGCCCCAGGCGCGGCACCACCTCGCGGCTGATGACCATCCAGCACAGGATGGCGCAGGCCAGCGCGGGCAATCGCACCCATGGACTCGCGGTGGAGATCTCCGAGAAGACCTGGATCACGTAGTAGTACCAGCCGAACGGCGCCTCGGGGACGCCGTACCAGCGGAAGTAGTTGGCCATGTAACCCGCGTGCGGCGCGACCCTGACCATGCTCAGGATGTAACCGTCGTCGGAGGTGTTGGCGCCGACGAAATGCCAGACCAGCAGGGTGCCGATCACCGCGCCGTCGGCCCAGGTCGGCTTCAGCCAGTTGGCGGGCAGGAAACGGCGGTGGCCGCGGCCGTCGCTGCCGTCCAGACGGGCCAGCGCGCCCAGCGCGATCAGCGTGCACAGCACCGCGACGATCATCGCGATCAACTTGATCAGGGTCGGGGTGGAGCTGAACCGCGTATCGACATTCATCGTGAAGGACAGCCCCGACGGCACAGCCCCCTCCAGATCGGAGAACACGCCGACGACCTGAGGCCGCAGATCACCGATCAGCTGCCCCTCGACCGGAACCTGCACCGTCTCCTTCACGCCGGGCGCCCCGCCCTGGACCGGCCGTTCGACGGTTTTGGTCAACCCGGTGAACGCGGCCGTCGTGCGCTCGTTGTCCGAGGTGATGACGATGCTCGAACACTGCCCCATCGCGGCCCGATCGGCCGTGGTGACCACGGCGTTTCGATCGACGACGTCCACCGAGGTCTCCGACACGCGCACGAACAGCGCCTCCAGCGCCGCCCCGTCGCCCTGCGGCGGCGCGGTGGCCAGCAACATGCCGCCCTGCGGCGGCAACGCCTCGACCGCGCTACACGGGATGGTCGCCTGCAATTCGATCGGCACCTGCGACATCAGCGGCGCCTGCACGTTGCCGAGCGTGCCGCCCTGCGGCCAGTTCAGTACCGCCGTGGTCTGGGTGACCGGAAGAAACGGTGTCGCCAGCGCCAGCAACGCGCCTATCAGGCCTGCGACGAGCGCGATGATGCGCGCGGTCCGGAAATCGCGTGATCCGACCGCCGGGGCGGGGGTCGGTTTCGTGAGAACAGCAGTTGCGGCGTCGGGCACGGTTGGCAATGCTAGCGGCAGCCGTAGTCCGCGTCGTGGTCTGTAGGCACGAACCGCGAAGCCCGCGCGCCGACATCGGCCGTAGCGCCCACGCCGGGCCCCGGCTCCGACACGCCGGTGTCACCGCGCCGTGCGCGAGACGCCGTCGAATCGATCACCACCGGCGAAAAGTCGCGTGGAGGCGGGGAGATTGCTGACCCGTATCCGATGCCATGGAAAGGTAGAGATATGACCAAGGTGAATCTCGTAACGAATTACGGTCCGATCGTCCTGGAGCTGGACGACGACAAAGCGCCGAACTCGGTGCAGAACTTCGTGAACTACGTGAAAGCCGGCCACTACAGCGGAACCATCTTCCACCGTGTGATCCCGGGCTTCATGGTCCAGGGCGGCGGTTTCGAGCCCGGCATGAAGCAGAAGGGCACCGAGGCCCCGATCCAGAACGAAGCCAACAACGGCCTGAAGAACACCAAGTACACCGTCGCCATGGCGCGGACCAACGATCCGCACTCGGCGACCGCGCAGTTCTTCATCAACGTCTCCGACAACGATTTCCTGAACCACTCCGCGCCGACACCGTCCGGCTGGGGCTACGCCGTCTTCGGCAAGGTCACCGACGGCACCGACGTGGTCGACAAGATCACCGCGGTGAGCACCGGATCGGCGGGTATGCACCAGGATGTCCCGCGCGACGACGTCATCATCGAATCGGCCGCCATCGTCTGACACCGGTCATCGGACGCGAATCGGGCCGTCACCACCTGGTCACGGCCCGATTCCCGGACTGCGGCCGGCTACAGCGGCAGCAGGTGATGTTTACGCGGATTGCGGGTCAACTTCTTGTCCCGCAACAGATGCAGCGCCTTGCGTAGCTCCAGGCGGGTCGTCGACGGCTCGATGACGGCGTCGATATATCCGCGCTCGGCCGCCACCCACGGTGTCGCCATGGTGGCGTTGTAGAAGTCGACCATCTGCTGACGGACCGCGGCGCGCTCTTCCTCCGGCGCGGCGGCGATCTGCCTGCCGCCGATCAGGCTGACGGCGCTCTCGGCCCCCATCACCGCGATACGGGCGGTCGGCCAGGCCAGATTCACGTCCGCGCCCAGCTGTTTGGACCCCATGACCGCGTATCCGCCGCCGTACGACTTGCGGATCACCACGGTCACTTTCGGTACCGAGGCCTCCACGAAGGAGAACAGGAACCGGCCGCCGCGTTTGATGACGCCGATCTTCTCCTGCTCCACTCCGGGCAGGAAGCCAGGCGTGTCGACCACGAAGACCAGCGGCACCTCGAAGGCGTCGCACAGCCGGACGAAATGCGCGGCCTTGTCCGAGGCGCGCGCGTCCAGCGCGCCCGCGTAGACCATCGGCTGATTCGCCACCACGCCGACACTGCACCCGTCGACCCTGGCGAATCCGGTGAGGATATTGCGTCCCGCGGTCGCGCCGATCTCGTGGAAGTCGCCGTCGTCGAAGATCCGCAGCAGGATGTCGTGCATGTCGTAGCCCGAGTTATCCGAATCGGGGACAATCGAATTCAGCTCGAGATCGGATTCGGTCAGCTCCGGTTCCAGCCCCGGATTCACGATCGGCGGCAGTTCCTGGCAGCTCGTCGGCAGGAAGCCGAGGTAGTCGCGCACCCATTCGAAGGCCGCCACCTCGTCCTTGGCCACGTGGTGGATATTGCCGTATTCCGCCTGGCTCTGCGCGCCGCCCAGTTCCTCCAGGCTGACGTCCTCGCCGGTGACCTCGCGGATCACCTTGGGACCGGTGACGAACATGTACGCCTCTTCGGTCGCCACCACCACATCGGTATTGATCGGCGCGTACACCGCGCCGCCCGCGCATTTGCCGAGAATCATCGAGATCTGCGGCACCAGACCGGACAGCGGTTCCTGCCGCCTGCCGAGTTCGGCGTACCAGGCCAGGGAGGTCACCGCCTCCTGCACCCGCGCGCCGCCGGAATCGTTGATGCCGACGACCGGGCAGCCGACCTTGGCCGCGTACTCCATGATGTAGGCGACCTTGCGGCCGAACATCTCGCCGACCGTCCCGCCGTAGACGGTCTGGTCGTGGGAGAAGACCGCCACCGGGCGGCCTTCCACCAATCCGTGCCCGGTGACAACACCGTCGCCGTAGAGCGCGGCCGGATCTCCCGGCTTGCGCACCAGCGCACCGAGTTCCACGAAGGTGCCGGGATCGAGCAGCATTGTGATCCGGTCGCGGGCGCTGGGAATTCCCTTCCTCGCCCGCTTCGACACCCCCGCTTCGCCCGCCGGTTCCTGCGCCAGCTCGAGGCGTTTACGCAGATCGGCGAGTTTCTCGGCAGTAGTTGTCACTTGGCCCCTTTCGCCTCGATCGCCACGAGCTTCGCGGTCAGGTCGGCGCCGATCTTTCCGATGCGCGGCTCATCGACGATCTGTAGGTGGTCGCCCGCGATGCGAACGACCTCGAGATTCGGCAGGTACTCGTCCCAGCCGCCGTTCTCCTTGCGTTCGGCGAAGCGGGGTTCGAGTTCGATCATGCCGTCGTGATAGCGATCCGCGAGGTAGAGCACCACTGCGCCGTCGTAGCGCGAAGGCGTGGTCCGGGCGAGATGCCTGCTCTCGATCCACGAGGTGCGCTGGTGTTCGAGCACGCCGCCGGGGATCTTGGTACCGCTCATCTTGACCAGATCACTGATCATCTTGAACTGGTTCTCGTCCGAAGCCGCGGCCAACTCCTCCAGCTGTTCGCGATCGAGTTCGCCCTCGACGCCGTAGGTCTTCTTCGCGAAGCCCTGGTAGCGCTCGATCCGACGCACCCGCTCCTCGGGGCTGTTGTCCTCGCCCTCGGTGGGGATCGCGAGGTCGATGAGCCCGACCACGCTCACCTCGGCGCCCTCGGCGCGCAGCAACTGCGCGACCTGCAAGGCGAAGACCGCACCGAGCGACCAGCCGTACAGCACGTACGGACCGTTGCCCTGGATCTTGCGCAACTCGGGCAGGTACTGCCGCGCCCGCTCCTCGATATCGCCCTCGACGCGTTCGAAGCCGTACATCGGGGTGTCGTTCGGCAACCTGCGCAGCAGCGGCTCGTAGACCAGCGTGTTACCGCCGGACGGATGGAACACGAAGACCGGCACCGCGTTCGACCCGTCGACGCGCGCCCGCAGCGGGCGCACGAAACCGTCGATCTCGGCGGCGCTGTCCTGGAGATCGCGCACGATATCGGCCAGCTGCTCGATGGTCTCGCAATCGAGCACATCGTCGACGGTAACCTCGGCCTTGACCCGCTCGGACAACCGCTGCGCGAGTTTCTCCGCGAGCTCCTCCTCCAGGATCGGGAGGGTGTTGAAGATGCCGCCCGCCGACTTGCCGGTGATGTTGGCCCAGGTGCCGAACGTCAACCGCTCGGCGGCGTCACGTGGCGGCACGTCGTCTTCCTCGTCCGCGCCCGCGCCGCCGAACAACGTCGACGGCGTCGAATCGGCCTCGGCGACAATCGCTTCGGCGGCGCCGACGGCGGTCGTGTCCTGGACCTCTAGTGCCCGTTCCACCGCCGCGTCCTTCGAAGCGGCCGCGGCGATCTGCTCGTCCGACGCGCGAGCCGGTGCGGCCGTTCCCGCGTCGGCGGGACGACCCGCCTCGGCCTCGGCCACGATCGCCTCGGCTTCGGCCTGCACCGAGGTGTCGACGATCTCCGCGGAGCCCCCGACCGCCGGCGGCGAACCCGATTCGGCGGCAACGGATTTCGCGGCGGCGGCCGGATCCTCACCGGCCGCGAGCGCGGCGCGGGCAGCGGCGACGAAACCGCCGTCGACGTCGATATCCTCGCCCGCCGCCTGCTTCTCGGCGATCTCGGCCACTTCGTCGCGGTGCTCGATGGCGTAGCGCAGCACCTTGCCGACCTCGCTGAGGTTGGCGTCGCGCACGGCCTGCATCTGCAACTGCGGGATGTCGAATTCGTATTCGACGCGGTTCTTGATACGCATCGCCATCAGCGAATCGAGTCCGAGTTCCATCAGCGGGATCTCCATCGGGAGATCCTCGACCGCGTAACCCATCGATTCGGCGACGATCAGCGCCAATCGTTCCTCGATCGTCTGGGAACCCTGGGGATCCCAGCGGTCGCCGTGACTCTCGACCGCGCCGACAACCTCGGCGACCTGTACCTCGACGCTTTCGGTGACCACCGGCTGCGCCACCGCGATCTGCGGCAGCGGCGCACCGGAGACGACGGTGCCGTCGAACAACAGCCGGAAGGTCGCACCGTCCTTGGCGTGCACCTGCACCGCGCCGCCGCCCGGATACGGGGTCAGCGTGACGGTCAGGGTTCCGGTCGCGGGAACGGCGGCGTGCGGCACCGAGATACCGAGCGACACCTCGCTGAGCACCTGTGCCGCAGCGGCTTTGGTCAGTTCCGACAGGTCGGTGACCGATCCCGCCTGAACCTCCCACACGTGGCGGCCGTCGGGCAGCGACACGTGCGCGCCGGGAATCCTGGCACTGCCGCCGCCGGAGTTCAGCCTGACCTTGGGCCAGTACTGCTTGCGCAGGAACACCGTGCGCGGCACATCCGCGTAATCACCGTCGGGCAGCAGCGAGACCAGGTCGACCTTGTGGCCGTGCACGTACAGCTGGCCCAGCGCGCCGATCACACCGGCCGACTCGTCTTCCTTGCGCTTGAGCGTCGGAATGAGCTGGGCGTCGTGCACGCCCGCGGCGAAGGTGGTGCCGAGCACCTGCATGAGCGCGACGGAATTCGGCGCGAGTTCCAGGAACGTGGTGTGACCCGCGTCCACGGCCAGTTTCACCGCGTTGGTGAAGTACACCGCGTGGCGCATGTTCTTGACCCAGTAGTCCTCGTCGTGGATCGGGTCGTTGCCGGGCCGGTAGAACTCGTCCTTGTGCACCGTCGAGTACAGACCGGCCGTGAGTTTCGTCGGCTCGATTCCGGCCAGTTCGGCCGCCAATTCACCGAGCAGCGGGTCCATCTGGGAGGTATGGCCCGCGCCGCGGGTCTGTAGCACCCTGGCGAATTTGCCCGCCGCCTCGACCTGCGCGACGATCGCCGCGACCTGATCCTGCGGGCCGCCGATCACCGTGTTGGTCGGCGCCGCGAACACGGCCATCTCGACATCCGGGTAGTCGCCGAGCAGTTTCTCGACATCGGCGACGCCGAGTTCGACCAGCGCCATATTGCGCACATCGGCGTCGGAGATCATCGCCTCGCCCTCGCCCATCAGGCGCGAACGCGCGCAGATCACGCGCACCGCGTCATCGAGCGTCAGACCACCGGCGATATACGCACCGGCCACCTCACCCATCGAATGGCCCACCACCGCGTCGGGTTGCGCGCCGTGCGCGCGCAGCACCGCGGCCAGGCCGACCTGGATGGTGAAGATGCCGACCTGCGAGGTGCCGACGTTGTAATCCTGCTCGTCGTCCAGGATCATCTCGCGGATCGAATAACCCGCCTCGTCCTGCACCAGTTCGTCGACCTGGTCGACGGCGGTGCGGAAGATCGAATTCTCCCGGTAGAGCTGTTTGCCCATCTTGCGATGCTGCGCGCCGAAGCCCGCGAGCACCCAGATCGGAGCCTTCACCGCAGGGGCGTCGGCGGTGAACACGCCCGTGCCGGGTTTACCCGCCGCGATGGCGCGCAGACCGGCGACGGCATCCTCGTGCGTCTGCGCGAGAACCACACCGCGCGAACGCCAATGGCTGCGCTTGGCCAGCGACCGGGCGACGTCGGCCAACGGTACGTCGCGACCGGCGTCGGACTCCAACCAATCGGCGAGTTCGGCGGCGGCACGGCGGCGACGGGAGGGGAGGTATCCGGATACCGCGAGGATCACCGGCAGAGGCTCTGCCCGGTCGGCACTCCACTCGGGTTCGGGAGTGGTGGTCGCGGTGCCCGCCGCAACCGCTGCACCGACCAGAACCTCAGCATCCGCTGGGATTCCAGCGTCCGCCGCGACCCCGGCGCCCGCGGAATTCTCGGCGTCCTCGGCGCTCTCGGCCGCCTCGGCGATGACATCGGTGCTCTCGTCGGGGAGTTCGTCCGTGCTCGGCGCGGCGGGTTCGGCGGACGAGGGCACGTACTCCTGGAGCACGAGGTGCGCGTTTGTGCCGCCGAAGCCGAAGCCGGAGATACCGACGGTCGCCGTGCCGCTGTAGCGCGGGAATTCGGTCGGCGCCTCAACGACCTTCAGATGCGCCTGCTCGAACGGGATGTACGGGTTGGGACCGGCGAAGTTGATATTCGGCGGCAGCACATTGTGCTGGAACGACATGACGACCTTGGCCAGGCCCGCCGCGCCCGCACCGGATTCCAGGTGTCCGAAATTGGTTTTCGCCGAACCGAGCAGCGCGGGCTTGTCGTCGTCGCGACCGCGACCGACCACGCGGCCGAGCGCGTCCGCCTCGATCGGATCGCCGATCAGGGTTCCGGTGCCGTGCGCCTCGATGTAATCGACCGAGGACGGCGCGATACCGGCGTCGCGGTAGGCGCGGCGCAGGACGTCGGCCTGGGCGTCGGGGTTCGGGGCGAGCAGACCGTTGGAACGGCCGTCGTTGTTGACCGCCGAACCCTTGATGACCGCGAGGATCCGGTCGCCGTCGCGTTCGGCGTCGGTCAGGCGCTTGAGTACGACGAGACCGCCGCCCTCGGAACGCACGAACCCATCCGCATCCGAGGAGAACGCCTTGACGCGTCCGTCCTTCGCGATACCACCGTTCTTGTCGAAACCCAGTGTCGCCAGCGGTGCGAGGAGCATATTCACGCCACCTGCGAGCGCCACATCCGCGTCACCGTCACGCAATGCGCGCACCGCTTGGTGCACCGCGACCAGGGTCGACGAGCAGGCTGTGTCGACCGACACCGAAGGACCGCGGAAATCGTAGAAGTACGAAACACGGTTCGGGATGATGCTGGAGACACTGCCCATGATCGCGTACGCCTCGGCCGATGCCGGAATATTCGGATCGGTTTCACCGAGCCCGAGGGCTGCGAGCAGTTGGAAGTCGTTACTGGTGGAGCCGATGAATATGCCGACCGGTTCCCCGCGCAATTCGCTCGCGGGAATCCTGGCGTGCTCCAACGCTTCCCAGGTCAGTTCCATCATGAGCCGCTGCTGCGGATCGACTCGCTCGACCTCGATCGGCGACATGGCGAAGAATTCCGCGTCGAAACCCTTGACCACTTCCTGGTCCAGGTAACCGCCGACGGTATTGCCCTCGTCCACCGCCTTGGCGACCTCGGGATCGCTGGTGAACTCCTCCCAGCGCCCTTCCGGCCGCTCGCGGATAGCGTCGCCGCCGCCGATCAGAAATTCCCAGGTGGACTCGGGGGTGTCACCCGCGCCCGGTAGCCGGGTCGCTAGGCCGACGATCGCGATATCGTGCGCCTCACCCGGGGTATAGGACGCGTAGAAGGCGTCGTCTCCGGATTCCTCTGGCGCTTCCGGCTCACCGTTGATGATCCGCTCGGCCAGCGAGGCGATGGTCGGATGCTGGAAGACCACTGTCGCGTTGAGGACGACACCGGTCAGTTCCTCGATATCGCCGCCGAGAGCGAGGCCATCGCGCGAAGCGAGCCCGAATTCCTCCATCGGCCGGTCGACGGTGATCTTGTCGATCTCCTGACCGGTCGCGTCGGCGACCCAGCGCCGCAACCACTCTCGCAGTTCGGCCACCGACATCTCGATGGCCGCCGCGGGTTCGGACACCGCGCCTCTCGACGAGGTGTCGGGCGCCGCGACCTCGGAAGACACGGCAGCGTCTTCCGGATCCCTGCTGGCGCTCTCGGTCGTCGGTTCGGGCTTACCCTCGTTGTCAGCCATCAATTCCTCAAGCTACCTGTCTGCGTACCGGCGCGCCGCCAAATGACGCTCGGGTGTGTGGTCGAGCGATATGGAGCAATCGCGAGTTGGCTACTCTTCCGGTGCATCGGGGAAAGCCTGCTGGGTGTAACCACCCCGCAGCGTTCCCTCCAGATACGCGGTCTTGCACGCACGCCGCGCGATCTTGCCGCTGGAGGTACGCGGGATCGAACCCGCGGGCACCAGCAGCACATCGCGCACCGTCACACCGTGCCGCAGCGATACCGCCGCGCGGACCGCGTCGGCGATCGGAAGCGGATCGGCCTTACCCGCGCCCGGTCCGCGCTCACCCACGATGACCAACTGCTCGGAGGCGTCGTCGGCGTCGAATTTCAGGCCCGAATGGCTGCCCTGTTCGAAAACCTCGACCGGCAGCTGATTCGCGGGCACCGAGAACGCCGCGACGAAACCGGGGCGAAGCGCGCTGTTGGCCTCCTGCGCGGAGAATTCCAGATCCTGCGGATAGTGGTTGCGGCCGTCGACGATCACCAGATCCTTCACCCGGCCGGTGATGTAGAGCTCGCCTTCGAAATACACGCCGTAGTCGCCGGTGCGCATCCAGTTGGCGTCGGATTCGGTGCCCTCGGCGTGGCTGCCCTCGGCGACCCGCTGGCTGACCTTGTTACGGAAGGTCTTGGTGGTCTCTTCCTCACGACCCCAGTACCCGATGCCCATGTTGTTGCCGTGCAGCCAGATCTCACCGACCCGGCCGTCGGGCAGTTCGTGGCCGCCGTCGGCTTCCACCGTCTCCGGATCCACGATCACGGCCCACTGCGACAGCGCGACGTAACCGCAGGACACCTGCGCGATCGAATTCTCGGCTGCCTGGTCGACCTTCACCATCCGACCGGCGTTGAGTTCCTTGCGATCGACGTAGACGACCTTGGCCTCGTCCTCGGACTTGGTCGCGGAGACGAACAGCGTCGCCTCGGCCATGCCGTAGCAGGGTTTGATCGCGGTCTTGGGCAGACCGAAGGGCGCGAACGCCTCGTTGAACTTCTTCATCGAGGAGGTGGTGACCGGTTCGCTGCCGTTGATCAAGCCGATGACGTTCGACAGATCCAGCGTCTCGCCGTTCTTGGGCAGACCGCGTGCGGCGGCATGCTCGAAGGCGAAGTTCGGCGCCGCGGCGAAGGTGCCCGCGCCGTCGGAGACCGCGGCGAGTTCCTTGATCCAGCGGTAGGGCCGCCGGACGAAGGCGCTCGGCGACATGATGGTGATGTACTTGCCGCCGACCGCGGGCAGGATCACCGTGAGCAGACCCATGTCGTGGAACAGGGGCAGCCAGGTCACACCGCGCGAACTCCAGTCGAGGTTGAGCGCCTCGACCATCTGCAGCAGGTTGGTGCCGACCGCGCGATGGGTGATCTCCACGCCTGCGGGCACCCGGGTCGAACCCGAGGTGTACTGCAGGTAGGCGATGTCGTCCATCTTGATGGCCGGGCGGGCCCAGGTCTCGGCGACACTGTCCGGGATGGCGTCCACGGCGATGATGCGTGGACGCTGCGCGGCGGGCAGGGCACGGAAGAACTGGCGAACACCGGCCGCCGACGTGCTCGCGGTGAGGATCGCGGACGGCGTGCAGTCACCGAGGACGGCGTGGAGCCGATCGGTGTGCCCCGGCTCGTCCGGATCGAAGAGCGGCACCGAGATGCAGCCCGCGTAGATCGCGGCGAAGAAGGAGATCACGTAGTCCAAGCCCTGCGGGGCCAGGATCGCGACCCGGTCGCCCCGCTTGGTCACCTGCTGGAGACGACCGGCCACCGCGCGCAACCGAACACCGAACTCCTGCCACGTCAGTTCCAGTACCTCACCGTCGCGTTCCCGCGAATAGTCGATGTAGCGATACGCCAGCGTGTTCGCGTCGTTCCTGGTGTGCTTCTCGACGTGATCAACCAGGGTGTGATCCTCGGGAATAACGATGTTCCCGGTTTCGTCCAGGTAGTCGTCGAAAGTCTCGTCCATTCCTTCTTCTCCTCCGAGGCACACGCAGCAATACGGCGTGATCGCCGCTGTCACCTGTGAGGCCCCGACTCGCTTTCGCCCGCGGGTGCTCTAAATGTAGGGAGAGCCAACCTGCAGATTTTCGTGCGGTCTGCGCGGTGACCGCTATCGGCTAGATGTACTCAAACCAGAGTTATGTTACAGAGAACAGCGGCTCACTCATCTCGCAGCATGGGGATAACCGGCGCGAACGCGTCCATCTGGGTGGGGAACACCCCGACATACGACATCGAGGTGAGTTGGCGCACACGTCGGAGCTGCTCGGCGATCTCCTCGAACGACCCGATCGCCACATACGGCGACGACAGGATCTCCTCGACGGAGAGTTTCACGTCGACCTCGAGATCGGGGTGCAGACCGCGTTCGAGCGCCGACAACGCCATCTCGGCGGTCTTCTCCCGATCGTCGGTGATGACGATGGCGGTGATCGCCCAGTTGAGTTCGATATCGGCGAAACGATCCCCCGCCGCTTCCTTGATCAGCTCGATCTTCTCGATCGTCTTCTCGAGGGTGATGCCGGAGAGCAGGCCTTTGCCGTTCTTGGTGGTGACGGGAACGACCGAGATGATGTCGGCGTGCTTGGCCGCGAGCCGCAGCATCTTCGGACCACCGCCGCCGGTGCAGATCGGCGGGCGCGGACCCTGACGCGGTCGCGGCGTGCCCTTGATCCCTTGCACCTGGTAGTACTTGCCGTCGAAATTGCATTCCTGGCCGCGCAGCAGCACATCGAGGATGGTCAGCGCCTCGTCCAGTTTCGCCAGCCGGATGCCCGGCGAATCGTAGGTCAGCCCGGCGGCCTGGTACTCGTCCTGCTTCCAGCCCGCGCCGAGACCCACCTCGAGGCGTCCCTTGGACAGCACGTCGATGGTGGCCAGATCCTTCGCGAGCACCACCGGATGGCGGAAGCCGTTGGCGAGCACCGACGTGCCGAGGCGAATGCGCTCGGTGGCCTGGGTCAGCGCGCCGAGCGCGGCGATCGGGCCGATCTGGTCACCGAGGTGATCGGGGACGACGAAGGTGTCGAACCCGTACTCCTCGGCCTGCTGCGCGGTCTGGATGAACTTGCGGGCCCCACCCTCCTGCTTATTCCCCTCGCCCGCGGCCGCGAAGCGGAAAGGACGCAGCGGAACCCCCTGCGCGGTCGACCCGGCGACGGCCGAGTCGACCGGTGCGGCGGCTTGTGTCATGAACTCGTGCTCCTGGCTGTCGGTGTGCGTTCCTCGATCACCGAGAGGGTGATCGCCGCTGAACCACCACGACGCCCGGTGCGCCGCGGGTGAAAACGGCTACCTGCATCGCGATCATCAGCGCACTTTACAACGTGCAGACGAACCACAGTGCGGTTGTCGAGGCAGCCGATGGGTTCCCACCGACGGCCGGTGTCGGGCTTGTGCAACGTCACGAATGCGCCGGATGCGGCGCCTTCTCGATCAGGTCGGCGGCCCAGACAGTCGTCCACTCGGTGGCGGTCGTGCCCTTCTCGTCGATGACGAAACCCTTGTAGAGCGCGTGCACCGGATTACCCGCGGCACGCACCAACGTGAGCACACTGCTGACGAAATTGATCGGATTCAACGCTTGTCGTGGCGAGTCACAGATCAGGTCGGTCGGCGCGCAGATGGTGTAGGTGCGATCGGCGACCTTCCCGAAACCACCCTCGCGCGGGCCGGTCATGGTGATGCCGGGCACCCGGACGCCGGTCAGGGCGATCTCCGCGCCAACACCCGGCGGCGGGGTGCCGATCTGGGTGGCCTCGCCGGATCCGGTGTCACCGGTGCGCCTGCCGTCGGCGATCAGCGTGACGCCGAGGACCAGATCGGCCGAAACCGGACCCTTGCCCGCGCCGATCAGGTTGGCGATATCGCCCGCGATGACCGCGCCCTGGGAGAACCCGGCGATCACGTAGGTGGTCAGCGGGCACTGCTCGGTGCGCTGGGCCATGAAATCGACCATCCGCTGCGCGCCCTCGGCCCTGCTGTTGTTGTAGGACTGCTGCCCGTCCGGCGGGATGGCGACCGGATTCGAGAACTGCGCGACATACGGCACGGTGTAGACGTCGACGCGTTCGGACGGGAACTGCTGCCGGATCGGGTTGGAGACGTTGAGCATCAGCGACGCCGGATTGGCCGTCGGATTGTAGGGATCATCGCCGCTTCCGGACTCCCAGGTGCCCGGCACCGAGATCATCTGCACATCCGGACACCACGCGGGCTGCGAGGTCGGCGGCTCCGGCGGTTTCGGCGGTTTCGGCGCGCGACCGCAGCCTGCCAGCATGTACCAGGCAAGCACCGCGATCGCGATGATCAGCGCGACGCCGCCGAGGAACGTCAGGCAACCCGCAGGCCGGAACCTGCGGGTGGCGGGGCCGCGACGCGCGTTCACTGGCAGTACGTCTGCTCAGCGGTGTCGATGTAGATCTTGCCCGCTGTCTCGACCGGCATCTTCGAAGGATCGAACGACGGATCGGATCCGGCCATCGCCGTGACGAAGGTCGACAGATCGGCTTCGGAGGCGCCGGCGGCGACGCCCTGGCAGACATAGGTGGCGATGCTCAGCGCGATATCGGGGCTGGCCGGGGCGATGCCCTGGGCCTTCAGGGAGTCGAGGAATTTGCGATCCTTGTCGCTGAGCCCCGACGTGTCCTGCGGCACCTCGTTGGTCGGCACCGGCTGCGGACGCTCGGGCGCCACCGTCGCGGTCTCGGGCGCGGGCGCCGGTGCCGCGGTTTCGGGCGCGGGCGCTGGGGTCTGCGGCTGGGCGCTCTCCCCCGGAGCCGAGGATGTCGCGGCGCTCGCCGCGGCGGCCGAGGTGCTCGACGTCGTCAGCGTCGGCGTGCTGGACGCGGTCGAGTCGCTATCGCCACACGCGGCGAGCAGGCCGGTGGCGGCGATCACGAGGGCGACGCCGACTACCTTTCCACGGGTCCGATGCATGAATTCGTATCCTCGATCTGTTCACAGGGGACGCGGTCGCCCCCAGGGTAGCGGTGTCCGATTCGCGGCGCCCTCGGCGCTACGTCTGCGATGTGAACAGAGCGGTGCGAACTACAGGCCGTTGACTTCCGGCCTGCCGTCACGAACGGTGACGAATCCGGCCTGGAAGTTCTGCTGGATGCCACCGGGGATCTGGAACTCATCACTGATGGGATAACCCAATTTCCCGTTCTCGTAACCGGCGGCTTTCCACGCCTCCATCACCGGCCCCGATCGCACCGGCCAGGCGCCCGACAGCGGGCTCCAGTAGATATTGCCGCCCTCGAATCGGGCGTGGACACCGAAATCCTTCAGCGGTGCTTCCTCGGCCACCGGAAAACCGAGCGCGCCGTTCTCGTAGCCGAGTTCGGCGTACTTGCCGAGGACCAGGCCCTGAACGCGATGCACTCCGGTGCGGGGGCTGTAGTAGTAGGGCCCGCCCTCGAAAGCCTGGACGACACCGTCCTTGCGCGGCGTCGGCGCCTCCGGGGCGGAGGGATAGCCCGCGGGGCCGCGTTCGAACCCCTGCCTGCCCCACTCCGACAGGATCGCGCCGCGCACCACCTGGGCCCCGGTCTGCGGTGTCCAGTACAGCGAGCCGTGCTGGAACGGCTGGAATCGACCGCGGCCGTCGGGGAGTCCGGATTCGACGCCGGTCGGCAGGCCGAGCGCGCCGTCGGGGCCCTGTGCCGCCTGATAACCGCCGCCGATCAGGCCACCCACCGGATACGCGCCGGTCGCCGGGGCGTAGAAGACGCGACCGTGCAGGAAATCCTGCGCCAGACCGCCTTCGACCGGGTACTCGCCGGTGAGACATTCACCGAGCCACCCGTTGTCCACCAGCGTCACGGCGATCGCGCCGCCCGCGGCGCAGGTCGGTTTACCCGGCTCGACGCCCAATGCCGCCGCGGCCGTCGGCCAGGACTGACGCATCTCGAAATCCCAGTACGGCCACGTGTGAGTGCCGGACTGCCGGTAGTTGATCTGGGCCGGTATGGACAGTTTCGCCAGTTTCGTGACGAAGTTCTGCGAAGTCAGTCTGGACAGGATCTCCAGCCCCATCCCGGCGTAGTTCGTACTGACACCGGGGATATCCGCCCCTTGATCGTAGGCGCCGACCGTGCCGCTGCCGCTGGAGATGTAGAGGCTGACGCCCTTCAGTTTGTCGGCCAGCGCGTACGGATCGTGGCCTTCCCATTCCGGGCTGGTCGGCGGACCCCACATGGACGCCGAATCGAATCCGCCCGCGTCGCGCATGGCGAACTGGATGGCCTGCGGCATGCCGAGGGTGGTCGTGGTGAGGAAACCGGAGTAGGAGGCGGCGTAGCGGACGAATTCGGGGTTGCGGCCCGCGAGGAACATCGCGGCGGTGCCGCCCATCGACAGACCTTCCATACCCCGCGCCTCGGTGGCCCGCCATTGACTCTCGAGCAGCGGCGGGAGTTCCTTGGTCAGAAAGGTTTCCCACATGTAGTTCTTGCCGTTGTTCGGCTGCAACCAGTCGGAATAGAAACTGGACTGGCCGCCGACCGGCAACACGACGGTGACGTTCTTGTCGGCGTAGAAATCCTGCGCGCCCGCCTCTTTGGTCCAACCGCTCTCGTCGTCGGTGGCGCGCAGACCGTCGAGCATGAACAGGACCGGGAACCTGGCATCGGGGCGGCTGTTCCAATCCCTGGCGAGGAGCAACTGCACCTGGACCGGGGTCGCCATCGACGGCGAGTACACCCACAGCGCCACCCGGCGGTCACCCAGCCACACCACCTTCTGCACCGACGCCTCGGCCGGCGCGGTCGCCGGTTGCGCGACGGCGGGCGCGGGGTGGGTGACCGACACCGCGAACGGGAGGACCAGCGCGGCGGCGAACAGCGCCAGCCCACGACGGGCGGCGCGTCCGCCGCGTCGACGCCCTGTCCCTGCGCTGCCACACCTCTTCCCGGCCACCAGTGCTTTGTACCCCGGTGGGCGACGGGTTCCGGTGACGACGCGCGGATGTCGAGCTAATCCTGTTCCAGCCGTTATGTGGCGTCTTCACGTGCTGTAATACCCGATTTGCCGGATAGGAGCGATTCGATTTCCGACATACAGCATCTATCCCGCTATCCGGGTGGTCACGACGACGATCGTCGTCGTGACATCTCGCCTCGGACCTCGAACACGAAACGGCGCCACCATCCTCGCGAACGAGGAGGTGACGCCGTTTCGGTGTCGCGTGTGTTCACCAGCCGCCGGTGGCGTCCAGGATTCCCTTGCGAGCGTTGAAGAGCTGGCCTTCCCAGTACTTCCACGAGTGCGTACCCGAGGCCGGGAAGTCGAAGAACGCCGGGATACCGAGCGAGCTCAGGCGAACCTGGAACGCGCGGGTATTGACCAGCGAGAGGGCTTCCAGCGCCATCGCGTTGCCGGTGTTGAACACGCCGACCGCCGAGGCCGGACGATCGAACTGCCCCGGCAGACCGCTGGCCGCCGAGATGTACATCGGCAGACCCTTCAGCTGCGGCGCGAAGACGAACGGATCCATGCGCAGCCACGCGGGGCTCCACGGCGCCGCCATCGAGTCGACGTTGAAGCGACCCGCGTCGAGCATCGCGATACGGATGGCCTCGCGCATACCCGGCGCGGAGATGTTCAGGTAGCCCGAGAACGAGGAGGCGTGCTTGAACTGATCGCGGTGGTACGCGGCCAGCGCCAGCGCGGCACTGCCGCCCATGGACAGACCGGCGACGGCGTTGTTGGTCTTCGAGACGCCGTAGTTCGCCAGGAAATTGGGGAGTTCCCTGGTGAGGAAGGTCTCCCACTTGTAGGTGGTCTTCTGACCGTTGGTATTGCTCGGGGAGACCCAGTCGGTGTAGAAGCTCGACTGGCCACCGACCGGCATCACCAGGGTGATGTTGTCGTTGCCGAACTGCTGCTGCGCGTTCGTCTCGAACGACCAGGCGTTCTTGTCGTCGCGAGCGCGCAGGCCGTCGAGCAGGTACAGCGCGGCGCTACCGCCGCGGGCTGCCCACTGGACCTGGACCTTGACCGGTCCCATGGCCGAGGGGACCATGAGCTCTTCTTGGCCACCCGCAGGCGCGCGCAGCACCGGTGCGGCGATGGGAGCGGCATTCGCGGCGGTCGGGGCCGCCACTCCCGCGGCGATCGGTAGCGCCAACGCAGCGGCACCGACAGCCAGAATTCGATTACGCCAACCGCGAGGTTCGCCTCGCCTGCCCGGCTTGACTATCTTCGGCGCGGCGGCCCTGCCGAAACGCATGAATGCTGCTCTCTTTCTGCTGTTGTGGCGTCGCCCAGCACCCGCGAGGGAGCGGGCAACACCTCGTGCTGCCAACGGACACACGCCATATCGGAGCCGGACCCCGACAGCCGGCACCTATGACAGCGCTACAACGATCTGGTCACACTTGCGCTCGCAGGAGGATATTCGACGCCGGACACCCTAGGCAAGGCCGAGGCCTGCCGAGAAGTCTGGATTGGCCGAAATCCGCCCGAACACAATCTGTGATGGTCCGGTGACACTACCGCGTTCATCCAGTGATGTCGTCCCGGATGACGTGATTCGTTACTCGGCCCAGGTGGGCAGTCGAAAACAGCGGCCGAGCGGACGGAAAACATCAACCCAGGTGCGCGCTCAAATCGGGAAGCATCTTGTAAACCTGGTCTTCCCAGTAGCGCCAACCGTGTACGCCGACGGGCGTGTAGTCGAATACCGCATTCAGGCCGCCGATACTGTCGACCCTGGCCTGGAAGGCGCGCGTGTTGGCCAGCGCGATCGTCTCCAGCGCCATCGAATTACCGAGATGAAAGACGTCCATCGGGGCCCTGATCACATCGCGCGGGCCGTTGACGCCGTTGCCGGTCGCGATCCACAGACGGGTTCCGTTCTGCCGCAACAGTGGCGCGAACATGAACGGATCGTTGCGCAGCCAGCGCGGATCCCAGGGCGGCCCCCACATCGCGTCGATATTGAACCCGCCCGCGTCGAGCAGCGCCAGCCGCAGTCCCTCACGCATACCGGGGGCGGAGATATTCAGATATCCCGAATACGAACCCGCGTACCGGAATTGCTCCGGGTGATAGGCGGCCAGCGCGAGTGCGGCACTGCCGCCCATCGACAGCCCGAATACGCCGTTGCCATTGGGGTTGAGTCCGAGCCGGTCGCGCAGCGCCCAGCGCAAGTCCTGCGTCAGGAACGTTTCCCAGGCATATGTGGTCCGTTGACCATTGGTATTACTCGGCGCAACCCAGTCGGAATAGAAGCTGGATTGCCCGCCGACCGGCATGACGACATTGATGTTCCAATCGGTCAGCACCCGCGAAACCTCGGTGTCGACCTCCCAGCCGCTGAGATCGTTTCGGGCACGCAGGCCGTCGAGCGCGTAGACCACGCGCCTGGTGTTGCCGTCGGCGGCCCGGAAGATGCGCGACTTGATAGGTCCCATACTCGAATCGACCCAGAAATCCATTCCGGCGGGATTCATCCGCGCTCCCGCGGTCGCTTCGAGACCGACCGCGGCGACGCCGAACGGTAGCGCGAGAGCGAGGACGAGCCCCGCGGCAGCACGTCTGAGGGCAACTCTTCCGCACATCATGCGAGAACGCATCGATTCGGACCTTTCGCCGCGCGGTCACCGTTGACCGCAACCATCCTGCACAAGCAATGCCGACAGCGGCGCCGGTCATCGCGATCGGCGTCACTGCACTTCTATAGGCAGATATTCGGAGCAGAGCCGGAAAAACGCCCCGCGATGCGGGATCGTGATCGAAACCAGGAGTTCGCCGTGTCTACACCCAACGGCCGCGGCGGAATACCGGCCGCACGGGGATGGAGCCGCCCGGCGACTTCTCGGACAACCACCCGATGGCGGGCACTATCCGATATTGGCTGACAGGTCCGGGATCATCCGATAGGCCTCGGCCTGCCAATTGGTCCAGTTGTGGATACCGAA
Organism: Nocardia sp. NBC_01377; assembly: GCF_045040005.1. Lineage (NCBI taxonomy): Bacteria > Bacillati > Actinomycetota > Actinomycetes > Mycobacteriales > Nocardiaceae > Nocardia > Nocardia sp. NBC_01377. The sequence goes on along the minus strand of NZ_CP109566.1, from coordinate 7,618,769 downwards.
CGCCGGATAGTCGTACACGGCGTTACCGCCACCCAATGTCGCCATCCTGAGCTCGAACGAGCGGGTGTTCGCGAGGGCGAGAGCCTCCAGCCCCATACCGTTGAGCGTGTCGAAACTCGGCCCGTCCGTCGCGCTGGGCAGTCCGCTCGCCGCGGCCACCCACAACCGGGTGCCGTTGCGCACCAGATTGGGCGCGAACACGAACGGATCCATCCGCAGCCACTGCGGACCCCACGGCGGCGCCATCGAATCCACGTTGTACCCGCCCGCGTCGAGCATCGCGATGCGGATGGCCTCGCGCATGCCGGGGGCCGAGATGTTCAGATAGCCGGAGTACGACCCGGCGAAACTGAACTGCTGGGGGTAGTAGGCCGCCAATGTCAGCGCGGCGCTTCCGCCCATCGACAGGCCGAATACCCCGTTGCGAGTCGAGCTGAAGCCGAGCCGGTCGCGCAGCGCCTCGCGCAGGTTGCCGGTCAGGAAGGATTCCCACTGGTACCGGTAGCTCTTTCCCGGCCCCGCCGCGAACGCGTTGAGCGCGCCGGAACCCGAGAAGGAGGACCCCGATCCGGGCGGGACGCCGAAGAAGGAACTCGGCGCGTTCCAGTCGGCGTAGAAACTGGACATCCCGCCGACAGGCATGACGACATTGATATTCCAGCTCGCCAGGACCGCGGGGACGTTGGTCTCGATCTCCCACCCGTTGAGGGTTTCCGGGGCGCGCTGGCCGTCGAGTACGTAGACCACCCGGTTGGTGTTGCCGTCCGCGGCGCGCAGGATCCTGGATTTGATCGGCCCCATCCCGGAATCGACCCAGAAGTCGAAAGCCGCGGGATCGAAGGCCCCGGATGCCGTCGCGCCGTCGCCGACCACGGTGACGCCGAGCGGAATCAGCGCGGCCAGCGCCACTCCCGACGCCATGCGCCCGAACCATGCCCTCGAGATTCCCGGCCTACGTTTCCAGCGGACATTTCGCATCGACTCGACCTTTCATCCGGACGGCCGACGGCGAACGGAAAGCTATTCCGCCGGCCCCTCATCGGGCACCGAATCCGGCCATCCGCAGCGAAACGGACGAATCCGACCTCGGTGCATCACTGTCCCTGTCTCGATCAGCGAACGAACGCCTTCATGTTGCTGGAAAGTAATTCAAGTCACAAGTAGCGGAGCCTCGCCGCAGCGCATTCGTTGTCGATCGATGTCGCGGAAGGGCCACCGACGCGAAGAGGCCGCCCGACGCGGATGCGCCGGGCGGCCTCTGTCGATCGGATCGGATCAGCCGATATGAGCGGACAGGTCCGGAATCATCCGGTAGACCTCGGACGCCCAGTTGTTCCAGTTGTGGATACCGACCGGCGGGAAGCTGTAGGTCACGTTGTTCGCGCCGAGGCTCGCCATCCGGATCTGGAACGCACGGGTATTGGCCATGGCGAGCACCTCGAGCGGGGTGCCCTGCACGATGCCGAGCGGATCGGTCGCGTCACCACCGGCCGGAATACCGCTGCCCGCGGCGACCCACAGACGGGTGTTGTTGGCCTTGAGCTGCGGGGCGAAGACGAACGGATCCATCCGCAGCCACTGCGGACCCCACGGCGGCGCCATCGCGTCGATGTTGTAACCGCCCGCGCTGATCATCGCGACGCGCAGCGCCTCGCGCATGCCGGGCGCGGAGATGTTCAGGTAGCCGGAGTACGAACCGGCGAAGGTGAACTGGTCCGGGTGGTAGGCCGCCAGTGTCAGCGCCGCGCTGCCGCCCATCGACAGTCCGAACACGCCGTTGCGCACCGAACTGAAGCCCAGTCGATCACGCAGCGCGCTGCGCAGATTCTGGGTGAGGAAGGTCTCCCACTTGTAGGTGTTCGTCTTGCCGAGGGTTTCCTGCCAGCCCGACGATCCGGTCAGCGCGGAACCCGACGACGACCCCGACGGGCCCGAACCGGTCGGGATGCCGAAGAAATTACTCGGCGCGTTCCAGTCCGCGTAGAAGCTGGACGGTCCGCCGACCGGCATGACGACGTTGATATTCCATTTGGTCAGTTCACGGGCGACCTCGGTGTCGTTCTCCCACCCGTTCAGATCGCCGCGGGCACGCATACCGTCCAGCGCGTACACCACGCGTCCGGTATTGCCGTCGGCCGCGCGGAAGATCCGCGACTTGATCGGCCCCATGCTCGAATCCACCCAGAAGTCGAAGGCATCGGGGTTGAACGCCGCCGAAGCGGTCCCCACCCCACCTGCCATCGACGCCCCGAGCGGCAGCACGATCGCCATCGACAACAGCATCGTCCGCTTGAGCCAGCCCGCACTTCGAGCTTTCAGACGACCATCCTGCGCCCTACGCCCGATAACGCCTCGCATCTAGTTCGCTCCTTCATTCGGCCGGATTTCGGCCGCGTTCGACGGTGACTCCGCCGGATGTTTGCCCAGAAATTACCGACGCCCCGGCGGGCGTACCCCGACCGAGACTAACCTGCCATCGATGCAGGCGCGTTATCAAACCGAGATGAAGCGGCGTACGCCACTTTTGTGGAGCATAGCCAACGAGGCCACTGGGCTCATAGTGCTCGCAGAGCATTTGTGATGCCTGTGTGAATCGTCGGCCCGACACTGGGATCAGCGCGGCGGGTCGGGAACGGGGTCCACGAGATTACAGCGCTGGATCTCGTACTTCGGCACCCGATCGATCCGGTACTGCGCGAAATGCAGCGCGTTCTTGAGGTTGTGGCGGAACCGCTCGAAGGTCAGCGGATCCTGGTAGGAGATCATCAGCGCCTGGGTGTCCGGGCAGGTGAGCGCGGTCCTGGCCTGGATGACCCAGTCCTCGTCGAGATACCAGGGCATCCACGGCTTCCTGTCGACCATGCCCGCCTCGACGACGACCCAGTCCGGGTACAGGTTCTTGTCGTGCCCGATCCGGCCGTCCTCCAGCCGCTCGGTATGCGCGGCGAGCGGATAGGCCAGGCCCATCTGATCGATGACCCGCACGTCCAGCGGGACGTTCATGCTGGTCATGCCCAGATTCAGGAAGTAGACGGTATGTCCGGCGCCGCCCTCGGGGATCGGCTGCGGCGGCGGCGCGATGTACCAGAAGGTGAAGGCGGGCGAATTCAGCAGCAGACCGCCGTCGGGGGTGGCGGCGATATTGTCGACCATCGCGCGGATACGCGGGTAGTCGAGGTAGTCCTCGGCCCGGATCGGATGGTCGTGCCCGGTGTTGAGCACGTAGTAGACGCGCTCGTCGACGATGCCGGAGGCGCTGATCTTGGTGCCGGTCTTGATCGCGGTGGTGTTCGCCGCGAAAAGCGCCCAGCCGACGGTCGCCAGCCAGCCGATCGCGAGCACGGCGAAGGTCACATCGACACGGCGCGGACCACGTTCGGGCATCCGCAGCGGCAGGACGGCGACCGGGAGCAGGAAGAGGAACAGCTGCGGCAGCAGCATGCGGCCGTGCATGAAATCGCCGCCGACGCGCAGCGCGTACACGGTCAGGATGACGGCACTCGCCAGCACCAGCGTGACGACGGCGCCCGGCGAGCGCAGCCACCGGCGCGCCCGCTGGATCGAACGGCGCGGCGCGGTGTCGGCGGTGTTCTCGGACGCCGCGCGCGAGCGACCGGCGGCGATACCGGCCACCAGCAGCACGAGCAGCGGCACGAGCAGGTAGTAGGGGCCGACCATATCCCACAGGTAGGTCAGACCCTGACCCCATTTGGCCCCGCCCGCGTCCTTGGCTACCGCGGTGTTCGGATAGGGCAGGCCGTAGTAGCCCATCCGCCAGATCTGGTATCCCAGCGGCACCAGACCGGCGGCAGCGACGATGAGCGCGCGCAACACGATCGGGCCGTACCGGAATTCCGGCATCGGGGCGAGGAAGATCATCAGCAGGGCGAACGCGCCGACCAGGGTCATCTCGGGCCGGATCAGCGGTGCCAGACCGGCGAGGAAGACCAGGCCGAACATGCCGCCGACACGGATCTTGTCGGCCTGTGCCCAGCGCATCAGCTGCCACCACAGCAGGCCGAGCCAGCAGATGACGAGGCCGCTCTCCAGCCCCGAGGTGACGTAATCCCGCGCGGGCGGCACGGCGATGTAGGCGAACGCGCCCGCGGGCAGCAGCAGCGCCGACCCGGTGCCGCCCCACAGGCGCGCCGAGCCGAGCATGGCGAAGACGACGGCGGCCAGCGACAACGTCAACGCGATGGCGAGCACCACGTATTCGAGCCTGAGCTCGGTCAGCCAGCTGAAGAACCAGACGATGTAGGTCCACGCCGTGCTGGTGTTGGTCTCGACCCGCTCGCCCTCGTTGAAGACCGGGCCGTTGCCCGCCATCAGATTGCGGACGGTGCGCAGCACGATCAGGCCGTCGTCGGCGATCCAGCGCCGCTGCCAGCCGCCGATCGCGAAGAGCGCGACGGTGAGCACGATCCCACCGACGAAGGTGGCACGGGATAGCAGGGCGAAACGCGACGCCGAGTCCACCTGCTCCATGGCAGGCGGCTGCTCCGCGTCGCCGTCCGTTCGCTCCACTCCCTCTACCAGCTTTTCGTCAGGTGAGATAGACAGCGACACCTACCGCTCCGATCCAGGCGATTGCGAGGAACTGGAGGACGCGATCCCCCAGCGCGATCTCTTCGGGTTCACCGGCCTCGCCGCCATCGACGTCGACCGCGTAACGCAGGATTGCGATGGTAAACGGAATCATCGAGATTGCGTACCAGTTCGTGTCGTTCGCCTCGCCCTGTTCGAACGCCCACAGACCGTAGAACACCACGACGGCCGTGGCCGCGAGGATCCAGACGAAACGCAGGTAACTGGGTGTGTAGTACTCGAGCGACTTGCGGATCTTGGCGCCGGTGCCGATGGCGATCTGGAGTTCGGCGAAGCGTTTGCCCGCCGCCATGAACAGCGAGCCGAACGCCATGATGAGCAGGAACCACTGCGACAGGTCGATACCCGCCGCCGCGCCGCCCGCCACCGCGCGCAACAGGAAGCCCGACGACACGATGCAGATGTCGAGGACCGGCTGATGCTTGAGTCCGAAGCAGTACGCCAGCTGGATTCCGATGTAGACCGCCATCACCACGGCCAGCTGCCACGACGCGACGAACGACAGCGCGAGCGCGGCGACGAGCACCGCGACCGAGAGCGCGTACGCCAGGTTGATCGGCACCACGCCCGCGGCGATGGGACGGAAACGCTTGGTCGGGTGGGCCCGGTCGGCCTCCACGTCCAGCGCGTCGTTGACCAGGTAGATGCCCGAAGCCGCCATGCAGAACACCACGAACGCGATCGCGACGTTCCACAGCACCGACGCGTCGCTGAGCACATCGGGACCGGCCGCGAGGGGTGCGGCCAGTACCAGGACGTTCTTGACCCACTGACGGGGCCGAACGGCCTTGATCAGCCCGCCCGCCAGTGTCTTGGGCGGGCCCTTCACCACGGACTCGGCCAGGTCGGCGCCGGTCGGCTCTTCACTCATGTCAACCAAGGCCTTATCTTGTGCGGTCACTATCTAGTCTTCTTTCGGCGGCTAGCACGACAGCGGCGGACGCGGCACCCAACGCGGATCCGGCGAGCACGTCGGAGGGATAGTGCACGCCGAGCACGACCCGCGAAAGCAACATCGGTGGTACGAGCACCGCAGGCAAGGGTAGCCCGGTCAGCTTTCCGAGCAACACCGCCGCTGCCGTGGTGGAGGTGGCATGGGAGGACGGAAAGCTCAGTTTGCTCGGTGTCGAGACGTTGACCTGCACCGACGGATCGTTGGGGCGGGGACGACGGACGACTCGTTTGATCACGATCGATGCGGCGTGCGCGCCGACGGCGCCCACGGCGACCCCGGCCCACTGTCTGCGCCGCGGCTTGTCGACGAGCCAGCCCACCGCGGCGATGCCGATCCAGCCGAGCGCGTGCTCGCCGAAATGCGACATACCGCGCGCTGCGCGCACCACCTCCGGCTTGGCACCGAGCCTGGCCTGCACCGCGTTGATGATCTTCACCTCGGGAGGTTGTTTCACCGCGTTCGCCGACTCGGCGACGTGCGGTCCGCGCCCGTTGGTGCTGTACCGCGGCTGATCCACCGCCGCGGCGTCGTCCGCGGAGGTATTCGGTCCGAGACTCACCGCTGCTCGCTCCCCGTGCCGTCGATGCCGAACGCCCGCTCCCAGGCCGCCGTGCTGGTCAGCTCGGGATGGGCCGCGCGGTAGCGCTGCTGCATCTCGGGGAACCGCGCGGCGAGTTCCTTGCGCAACCGCATGGCGTCCTTGAACAGGCCGACGGCCTGGCGCGGGTCACGCTTGCGGTAGACGACACCGCGGCCGTCCGCGGTGGTGACGGTCACGCCGTCGACCTGCGAGAGCAGGTACCAGCGCGCGTCGAGCGTGGGCACGTTCAGCTGCGGCGTCTCGTGGTGACGTTCGTTCGCGGGTTTCGCGTTGTGCAGCACGCCCTTGAGCAGTCGCACCACCTTGGCGACCGGATTCACCGGTTCGCCGACGGCGCCGACCTCGAGGTGGCTGGCCAACGGCAGTTCGGTCGACGACGGCAGCACCACCGCGTCCGGGAACTGCTTGCGCATCTCGTGCACGGCGCCGAGGGCGCTCGGCAGCAGCTGGAACAGGCGTTCGGGTCCGGCGAGGAAATCCTTGATCGCCAGGTTCTGGATGGCGACCGTCGAATACTCGAGGCAGAGCAGATGTTTGAGCGTCGCCTTGATGGTGTTCACCACCAGGCCGCGGCCGTTGCCCGGCATGTGCAGCGACCCGACGACGAGGCGGTTGCGCAGGTGGAAGTACGCCTGCCAGTCGATGGCGTCGTCCTTGTCGCTCCACGCCATGTGCCAGACCGCGGCACCGGGCAGGGTGACCGTCGAATATCCGTGGTCGCGGGCGCGCAGACCGTATTCGACGTCGTCCCATTTGAGGAACAGCGGCAGCGGCTGACCGATCTCCTCGGCCACCTGACGCGGGATCACACAGGTCCACCAGCCGTTGAAATCGACGTCGATGCGCCGGTGCAGCAGTTTGGAGTTGTCGCGATCCTTGAGCGGGTACTTCGAGAAATCGTGGTCGTACTCGACGTTCGGCGCCGAGGTCCACATGAAGATGCCGCGGTCGACGACCTCGCCCATGGAATGCAGATGCGAACGTTCCTGGAGGTTGAGCATCTGCCCGCCGACCAGCATCGGCGATTTCGCGAACCGGGCGAAGGCGAGAGCGCGCAGGATCGAATCGGGTTCGATCTCGATATCGTCGTCCATGTAGACGATGTACTGGGCGTCGGTGGTTTTCAGCGCCTCGTACATGACCCGGCTGTAGCCGCCCGATCCGCCGAGGTTGGGCTGATTCCTGATCGCGAGGCGGTCGCCGAGCACCGCGGCGGCCTCGGTGAAGCCGGGCTCGTCGACGACCTTGCGATTGCCCTGGTCGGCGACGATGACGGCGGCGATCTTCTCCAGCACCAGCGGATCGGAACCGAGTGCCGCGAGGGTTTTCACCAGGTCGGTCGGTCGGTTGAACGTCGGCATGCCGACCGCGATGCTGCCCTCGCCTGGCGCCTCGACCGGGGAGTACCAGCCGCCGTGCAGCAGTGTGACCGCAGTGTCGGTGGTGATGTCGAACCAGATCCAGCCGCCGTCCTCGAACGGGCCGAGATCGGTCTCGAATTCGACGGTCACCGAATCCGAACCCGAGCCGACCGCGAATTCCCGGCCCTGCACGTGGATTCGCGAACCGTCGGTCTTGGAGCGGTACACGTCGACCCGACCGTGTCCGGCCAGTTCCAGCCGCAGCACCACCGAATTCAGGATGCTCCAGCGCCGCCAGTAGCTGGCGGGCAACGCGTTGAAATAGGTGCTGAACGAGACTTCGGATTCCGCGCCGATGGACAACTCGGTCCTGGTGCCCGCGTGCGCGCGCCTGGCGTTGGTCGGCGACTCCTCCAGGTAGAGGGTCCGCACGTCGAGCGGTTCACCCGGCCGAGGCAGGATGATCCGCTGGAGCAGCGACGTGGCACGGGTCTCGATGGTCGTCTCTTCCACTATGGATGGGGAGGTCATTCGTTGCTTTCGTCATCTGTGCGGGTGACCCGCACTCGGTCGGCTGCGAGGAGCCGGGCTGTGTCTAGGTTTCCTGGTCGACCAGGGGCGCGTCGGATTCCAGATGCGGTCGCAGCACATTGTCGAACATGCTCAACGCGGAACCGATGGCCATATGCATATCGAGATACTGGTAGGTGCCGAGTCTGCCGCCGAAAAGCACCTTGGCCGAAGCGGTTTCCTTCTTCGCGCGCTCCCGGTAGGCGAGCAGTTTGGCGCGGTCCTCCGGCGTGTTGATCGGATAGTACGGTTCGTCCCCGGTCTGCGCGAAACGGGAGAATTCGCGCATGATCACCGTTTTGTCCTGCGGGTAGTCCCGCTCGGGATGAAAATGGCGCGGTTCGATGATGCGGGTGTAGGGCACGTCGGCGTCGTTGTAATTCATCACCGAAGTGCCCTGGAAATCACCGGTTTCGAGTACCTCGGTCTCGAAATCGATGGTGCGCCAGCCCAGCTCGCCCTCGGCGTAGTCGAAATAGCGATCCAGCGGACCGGTGTAGACGACGGGGGCGTCCGGGCTCTCGGCGCGCACCTGTTCGCGCACGTCGAACCAGTCGACATTCAGCCTGACCTCGATGAGTTCGGAGGCCGCCATGTTCTCCAGCCACTTCGTGTACCCCTGCGCGGGCAGACCCTCGTAGGTGTCGTTGAAGTAGCGGTTGTCGAAGGTGTACCGGACCGGAAGCCGGGTGATATTGCCCGCGGGCAGTTCCTTGGGATCGGTCTGCCACTGCTTGGCGGTGTAATCGCGGACGAAGGCCTCGTAGAGGGGGCGTCCGATCAGCGAGACCGCCTTCTCCTCGAGATTCTGCGCGTCCTTGGTGTCGATTTCGGCGGATTGTTCGGCGATCAGCGCGCGCGCCTCGTCCGGGGTGAAATAGCGGCCGAAGAACTGCGAGACCAGACCGAGGCCCATCGGGAACTGATACGACTGGCCCTTGTGCATGGCGAAAACGCGATGCTGGTAGCCGGTGAACTCGGTGAACTGCGTGACGTAGTCCCAGACCCGCTTGTTCGAGGTGTGGAACAGATGCGCACCGTATTTGTGCACTTCGATTCCGGTCCGAGGTTCCGGCTCCGAATAGGCGTTGCCGCCGAGGTGGTAGCGGCGGTCCAGCACGAGCACACGTTTGCCGAGTAGGTTGGCGGCGCGTTCGGCGATGGTGAGCCCGAAGAAGCCCGAGCCGACGATGATCAGATCGAACGGTGCGGTGGAGTCGAGGGAGGTACCCGGAGACGATGCGGCGGTCACGGTGGCCCAGCGTATCGGAAGACCGCGCCGCACCCGGGGGGAGTTCCGTACCAGGCGACGCGGTAGCTCCCTTATCCGAAACCGCCCGGCCGGGAGCGGGCCCGCCGACCGGGCGCGGAAGCGGGCGCGGCCACCGGCCGATATCCACGGTCCACCTCGATTTCGCCGAGAATTCGCGCGAGGTGGGATGGATCAGTTCGTGAAGCCGACGTCGAGTTCCACATTGTCGCGTTCGGTATACAGCCGCCAGTAGTGATCACCCAATTCGTCGTTGCCGATGCGGGTGATCTCGAGACCGGGCGGGATGAGTTCCGGATGCTCGTCGACGGCGACCTGGGCCAGGCTGCCCTGGATCAGCGCGCCGATATTGAGCAGCCCCGCGTAGACGCCGGTGCCGCGCAGTTCGGCGTCGAGTTGGCGGACATGTTGGCGCTGCGCGCCCAGGATCACGCCGACATTCGCGAGATAGGGCTGAAGATGACTTTCCGAGAGCCCGGAGGAGAACAGCAGCGTGCCCTCCCCGCGTTCGATCATGGCGGGCGCGAGTGCCCTCGTCATCCAGATCGGCGAGTAGAGCTTGAGTTCGAGCGGCGCTCGCAGCGCCTCGGCGTCGACGCTCAGGGTCGAGGCCGACCGGATCGACATATCCGCCGCCGCACCGTGCAGGGCGACGTCGATCCGCCCGAATCGGGCGGTGATCTCCTCGACCGCCCGGCCGAGTTCGGTCTCCACGCTCAGATCCGCGGTGAAGGCGTCGGCGCCGATCCCTTCCCGCTCCAGGGTGGCCACGTGGGCTCGCGCCCGGTCCGCGTCCCGCCCGATCACCGCGACGCGGAAACCCTCGCGGCCGAATCTGCGTGCGGTGCCGAGTCCCAGTCCCGGGCCGAAACCGAAGATCGCGATCGTCTTCGACATTCCACTACCTCACTAAGTTGAGTCATAGTTCAAGTTAGCTCCGACGGTAGCCTGACTTGAACCTATGCTCAAGTTATTTCGGCGTTTGTAGGATCGGTGGATGTCCGAGGAGAAACCGCTGCGCGTCGACGCCCGCCGCAATCGCGACGCGCTGGTGGCGGCGGCGCGCGAGGTCTTCCTCGAACGCGGTCTCGACGCACCGCTCAAGGAGATCGCGGCGCGGGCGGGCGTCGCCATCGGCACGCTGTACAACCGCTTCCCCACCCGCGACGAACTCATCGCCGCCGCCGTCGAGGACCGCATCGAAGCGGGCGGGCGCGTCGCCGAAGCGGCGCTCGCGATCACCGACCCCTGGGAATCGTTCGTCTACCTCGTCGAGAACGTCTGCGAACTCCAGGCGCGCGACCGGCTCATCGGCGACCTCGCCCTGCGCGCGGCCCCCAGCCAGGCCATCGCCCGCGCCCGGGAATACGGGCACGGCCTGATGCGCGAGATCGTCGACCGCGCGCAACGGACGGGCGTACTGCGCCCCGACTGGGCGCTCGAGGACATCGCCCTCGTCTCCTGGGCGCATATCCGCATCGTGGAGGCCACCGCCGATATCGCACCCGAGGTCTGGCGGCGCCACCTCGCCATGGTCCTCGACGGCCTGCGCGCACCCGCCGCGCACCCACTGCCTGTCGCCCCGCTCACCGAGGAAGAACTGATGCGAGCCCTACGCGGCTGAACTCCGGGCCTGTTTCGCCGCCTCCAGCCAGCGCGTAGTCGGACCGCAGACCGCGAATCCGAACGTCGTCGCGACGACGCCGATCGGCAGAATCGGCAGGTAGCTTCCCGCCGCGGCCCACAGGCCGAAGAAGGCGAGCTCCACCACCGACGCCGCGACCACGAGCCAACGCCCCGCCGCCCGGCCCAGCAACAGCAGCACCGCCCCGGCGAGGCCGACCGTTCCGGCGATCACTCCCACCGAGGGGATGATCGAGGACAACCCCGAGATCGTGTACTCGCGGGGTGCTGGTGCCGGCGGAGGCGGTCTTCCTGTTCGGTCGGGCGCTGTGGCATTCAGCACCGCGCCGAGCAGCGCGAACGACCCCGCCAGGGTCGCGACCGCACCGATGGACCGGCCCGCGTGCGCCGCCCCCGGATTCTCGTACAACATCACGAAACCTCCACCTACGCAGGCACACCCGCACCCGCCCCCCTGTGAAAGTATGCGCAATCGCCCGCGCTGTCGCGGGGTAAGCGCGTTCGGCCGCGGCTGTCCGCACGGCGCGCGACGGGTGCGGGACCGACATCTCGATGCTCTGTCCCTCGCCGAAGTCCACGCCGGTCACGCGAAAACCCGCATGTCGGAGGACATGCGGGTTTTCGATGATCGGTACTACAGGTTGGCCTCGGCGTAGATCGTCATCGCGTCGCGGACGAATTCGACGGTGCCCGTGCCGTGCACGTCGTAGTTCCGGCCGAAACGCGGATCCGCGACATACATCTCACCGAGTCCGATGAACGCCTGCTTCTCCACCGCTCGGCCCTGCCAGCCGACCCAGATCCATTCCCGATGGCGGGCGACGATGGCCTGGACCTCGGCGCTGTCGGGGCCGAGACCGGCCGCGTGGGCCCGGCCGTAGTCGGCGGCGATATCCAGGTGGGTCTGCTGGAACCGCTGTTTGTCAGCATCGGTCATCGAACGCCACCAGCGGTCACCGCTGTCGTAGGCGTCCTCGCCCCACCGCTCGATCACCTCGTCCTTGTACCGCGTGTGGTCGAAACCGTCGAAAACTTCGGCAGCCACGAGTCGTTCACCTCTTTCCGTCTTGTGCAACGTGGTTCGCACCGACTCGATCCGCCGCCGGATCCGCTCCTGTTCCTGCTCGAGCAGTCCCAGGTGCGCGCGCAACGCGGTCGCCGTATCCCGTTGTCCCGCGAGAACTTCGGCGATGGCCGGGAGGCCGAGGCCGAGTTCGCGCAACAGCAGGATGCGTTGCAACCGCACGAGGCAGTCCTGGTCGTAGTAGCGATATCCGTTGACGCCGATCCGGCTCGGCGTCAACAATTCGAGCTGCCCGTAGTGGCGTAGCGCGCGGCTGGTGGTGCCTGCCGCCTTCGCCAGATCCTGAATGGACCATTCGCCGGGGCGGGTGCCCGCTGCCATGACCTGCTCCTCGTTGTCTCGTCGGTACGACCAGTCTGCGAGTTGACGCTACGTCAAGGTCAACACCGACGAGCGGGGGGTTTTCGCCGCGCCGACCGGACGGACCGACGACCGGCTGGCCGGGCAGGCAGGCAGACGACCGGGCAGACGAGCGGACGGGCAGGCAGACGGGCGGCAACGGCAGTAACGGCAACGGCGGCAGCGGCAACGGCGGCAGCAGCGGCAGCAGCGGCAACGGCGGCGGCAGCAGCGGCAACGGCGGCGGCGGCGGCAGCAGCGGCAACGGCGGCGGCGGCGGCAGCAGCGGCAACGGCGGCGGCAGCGGCAGCGGCAGCGGCAGCGGCAGCGGCAGCGGCAGCGGCAGCGGCAGCGGCAGCGGCACAGTCGTGGAACGAACGCCGGTACGCCACAGCGGTTCCGATGACGCCGAGGCTTCCCTTCCGATCCGGACTACTCGCCCGGCACCGAATCATCCTGCGGTAGGAAATCTCCCGCTGGATCCTCCGCGACCACCGGGTCCTCCGCGACGGCCGGGTCCTCCGCGACGGCCGGGTCCTCCGCGACGGCCGGATCCGGCACCTGCTCCGACTGCGCGACCGGCTCGTCGGACATCGGCGCCTCGGCGTCCACCTGCGGCGGCGTGTCCTGCGTCGACTCCGACGGCGGCACGGCCGGGTCCGGTACCAGGCGCATCAGCGTCGTGAAGTCGACGATCTGCGCGCCGAGTGTCGGCGTCGCGATGATGACGCCGTTGGTGAACAGGCGATAGGTGCCGCCGTTCTGTGGCAGGCGCATCTCCGGTCCGAGGGGAGCGCCGATCGCGCTGGATTCGCCACCGATGCGGGCATATTCGTGCTCGATGGCCGACGCGGGAACGGTGGCGTCGACCCGCGGATCGGTGGGCGGTTTGCCGACGGCGAGTTCGGCGGGTTCCGGGCCGACCTCGAAGGTGGTGATATCGGCGGGCGCGCCGGCGTCTGGAGCGGCGGAGTATTCCGCGCGCAGGATCCGCCCGTCGCGCAGCAGGACGGTGCCCGCCGTGGTGGCGATCGCCGTACTCGCGCGCTGATCCTCCTTCGCGGTGCCCGGATAGACCTGGCAGTCGGCGGTGTCGCAGGTCTGGGCGTACGGGTAACGCTGTTCGGCCAGCGCGTAGGACCGGGCCGCGATGGCCTGGGCTCGTAGGGCCTCGTTGGCGCCCTTGTCCGCCCAGTTGGCCTGCACCTCGGCGGGTACGACGCCGAGCAGGTAGTCCTCGATGTCGACCCGGTTGACGGTGCGGGCCGCGCCGTCCTCGCCCGCGACTCCGAGCGCGCCGCGATAGGTAGGTCCGCCGCACAGCGTGAGGTGTTCGGCGGCGGGGCGGCCCGGCCTGGGATCCATCGGGTAGATCCACGGGTCCCTGGTCGCCGTCTGCCAGAGCACCTCGCCGTCGCAGCCGACGGTCACCGCGACATTCGCGCCGCCGTCGGGCAGTGCGGTCATATGCGCGACCTGGCCCGATTCCAGTTCCCGGCCCGCGACCCTGAGCCCGGCGGCGGCGTACACGTCGAGTCCGGTGTCGTCTCGTTCCATCAGCCGCACGGCCACCGTGGTCGTCGGAACCGTGCCGAGGGTGGCGCCCGGGTAGTAGTGCGCGAGTATGCGTTCGGCCATCGAGCCCTGCCGCGCGCTGTCGAAGGCGCCGAGTTGGCTCATGCCCCGCCCGTGACCCGACTCGACGAGTGCGATTTTCGGCGTGTCGCCGGGCGTGTCCCAACCCGCCAGCGCCGTTCCCGCGAGGAGGGCGGCACCGCCCGCGACGACTATCCGCCGGAGTGTAAATACCGTTCGCCGACCGTTGATCCGGTTCCCGAAATGTATTCTGCGCTGCACTTTCGGCTCCCTCTCGCTCCTCGATACCGGGGCGGGACGACTAATCCACGCACCGCCCGCACGGGCTTCCGTATTCGGATCGACCCGACGCCTTTTCGGCATGTCGCGCCGTCCATCCACATCCCGAGAGCTACATTCGAGCTATTCGCAAAATCCTAAACAAGAGGTTTAGACATGTGAGATTTGTGAACCAGTGTGGTCGTTGATACATCAAGAATCAAGTAGGAAATTGTGCGCATGTTCACTGGTCGATCCGATTGGAGACGCTCGTGCCGAACCGCAAACCGAAACGTTCCTACGTGCTCCCGGTTCTCACCACCCTTGCGGTCACGGCTCCGCTGGCGGCACTGACGCTCAGCGATTCGGTTGGTTACCGGCCGGCGAACAACAGCGATCTGGCGGCGGTACCGGCCCGGATGGCCGAAGTGGTGATGAACTCCGCACCCGACATCACGCTTCCGGTGCGCGAACTCACCGGACTCGACCTACCCGACCTGCACCTGTCCGATCTGCGGATGCTGCCGTTACCGCCGTCGGTCACCGTCCCCGACGGGCTGACGCTGCCGCCCGGCGTGGAATTGCCGGACGAGATCCCGCTGCCGCAGCTGAACAACAGCGGCCCTTCGGTTCCCGCCCGGGCCCCGGGGCAGACGGGCGGGAGTATCCGATTCGCCGCCGATCCCACCCAGCTCGAACCCGGAACCACCCCCGACACACCGGCATTGGCACCGGGCGCGATCCCCGCCGACCTGGTCGACCAGGTCGGGGCGCAGGTCAAGGAGCTCTCGCGCGACACCCCGTTCAGCGTCGTCGCGCTCACCGCGCAGGACCTGGTGAACACCAAGGCCATGGTGCGGGCGCGACAGCCGAACGGCACCTGGGGACCGTGGTACGAGACCGAACCCGTCGACACCAGGCGCACCGATCGCAGCACCGCCGACCGGACCGCGGGCACCGAACCGATCTATGTCGGCAGCACCACCGCCGTGCAGATCCTGGTGACCCGCAAGGACGCCGCCGCCGCGCCGAAGGCCCCGCCGCCGCCTTCGCTGCCGCTGGCCGATCCGGTCCAGCCGGTGCCCGCCGCCGCGCCGCGGTCCGACATCTCGGCGCTGGCCCCCGGATTGACGGCGGTGCTGATCGATCCGGGCCGCGGCGCGATCGACGGCGCACTGCACGACATCGCCTCGGCGTTGCCGGGCGGCGGGCCGAACGTCATCAGCCGTGCGCAATGGGGCGCGGACGAATCCATCCGGTGCGACGAACCCACCTACGACGACCAACTCGGCGGCGTCACCGTGCATCACACCGCGGGCCGCAACGACTACGGCAAATCCGAATCGGCGGGCATCGTCCGGGCGATCTACACCTATCACGCGCGCACGCTTGGCTGGTGCGACATCGGGTACAACGCCATGGTCGACAAGTACGGTCAGATCTTCGAGGGCCGCGCGGGCGGATTGGACCGGCCGGTGCAGGGCGCGCACGCGGGCGGGTTCAACGAGAACACCGCGGGTATCGCGCTGATGGGCAACCACGAATCCGAGACACCGTCGAATATCGCTCTGGAGGCGGTGGGGAACTTCATCGGTTGGCGGACCAGGGTGGCGGGCCTCGACCCGAAGGGTTCCACCACCATGTGGTCGGAGGGCACCGAGTTCACCCCGTACGCGCAGGGCGAATCCGTGCGACTGCCCGTGGTTTTCGCGCACCGCGATGTCGGGAACACCAGCTGCCCGGGCGACGCCGCCTACGACATGATGGATCGCATCCGCGATATCGCCGCGGGCGGCGGCGACACCCGTCAGCAAGACAGTGCGACTCCCCGGCGCAGCGCCGCCGAACTCGCCGAACTCGCCGCGCTGACCGCCCGGCTGCTCACCATGGTCGATGACAATGTCATCGCCAGGCACTGGTCCGAGCGGGGCGGTCCGGACGGTCCCCTCGGTGACGCCGAGTCCGAGCCGATGCCCGCCGCCAACGGCGGCCAGTACGCCCGATTCACCAACGGCTACGTCTACACGACCGCCGACGGCGGGGTATTCGAGGTGCTCGGCGCCATCCTCGACCGCTTCCTGCAACTCGGCGGGGACGGGGGCGCACTCGGACTCCCCCTGACCAACAGCTATCCGGTGCCCGACGGGTTGCGCTCGGACTTCCAGAACGGATCGCTGATCCTCAACGAACTCACCGGGATCGTCACCACGGTGCTGAAGACCTACAACGACACCTACGAGCAGGAGATGCGACGGGATCCGGCCGAGGCGTCCGCGCCGGGCCCGTAGCGCCGAACCGGAATCGAACGGCAGCGGCGGGTGTGCCCTCGGAGGGGCGCACCCGCCGCTTCGTGCACCGGGTTCAGACCCACCAGCGTTCGAGAACCTGGGCGACCCCGTCCTCGGAATTCGCCGCGGCGACCTCGTCGGCCGCGGCGATCGCCTCCTCGTGCGCGTTCGCCATGGCGACACCGTGCCCCGCCATACGCAACATCGGCACGTCGTTGGGCATATCGCCGAAGGCGATGATCGCGGAAGGTTCGACGCCGAGGCGCTGGGCGACCGAGGACAGTCCCGACGCCTTGGTGACGCCGGGCGCGGACAGTTCGATCAATCCGTGGTCGGTGGAATAGGTGATGTCGGCGCGTTCGCCGACCAGCGGTTCCAGGGTCGCGAGCATGGTCCCGCTGCGGGCCCCCGGCAACCGGATGAGCATCTTGATCGCGGGCGCGTCGATGACCTCGTGCCGCGCGACCGCCGTGTCGTCCGGGTTCAGCCAGGCGTGTTCGTATTCCGGGGAGCTGACGAACTGGGGCGTCACCGCGTCGTGCGCGGTGGCGCCGACCCGTTCGGCGGCGAGCCCGCAGCCGGGGAGCGCCCGCTCGGCGAGATCGGCGATCCACGACAGTGTCGGCACGTCGAGGGTGCGGCTCGCCAGCACTTTGTCGGTGGCGCTGTCGTAGATCACCGCGCCGTTGCCGCAGACGCACAGCGGCGCGTAGCCGAGGCCGTCCACCACCGGATCGATCCAGCGCGGCGGCCTGCCGGTGGCGAGAACGAACGGCACGCCGTCGGCGATCAGGGCCGCCACCGCGCCTTTCGTGCGCGCGGTGACCCGCTCGTCGTGGTCGATGAGGGTGCCGTCCACATCGGTGGCCACCATCTTGGGCTTGGGCAGGTGCAGACGGGTCACCTATTCCATCCTGCCGGAAATTCGTCGAAGCGCGATCGCAACGCTCACCATCCGCCCTGTGGTTTCCACGTTTCGTCCTGGGATTTGGTCAGCGGGACGGGCGGCGGCGGGTAGGCGGGGTCGGGTTGCTGCACCGGAGGCGTTGCGGAATAGGCCGGGTCGCCGAGCGGCACGCCCGGTGCGGGAATGCCGTAGTCCTGCTGGGGGTAACCGGTCTGCGGCACCGAGGGCGGCGCTGGGTAGGCGGGATCACCCAGCGGCATGCCCGTACCGGGAATGCCAGGAGCCTGCTGCGGATAACCGGGCTGCTGGTATCCCGGCTGCGGGCCGCCGAACTGCTGGTTGCCGGATTGCGGATATCCGGGCTGGGGGTAACCATGCTGCGGATAGCCGTACCCCGGCTGGACCTCCGACGGCCGGTAGGCCAGCCACCGCGATGTCGCGGGCACCAGGACCAGGACGAGGGTCGCGACCGGGAAGACGATGCTGAAGATTCCGCTCAGACCGCCGCTGACCGGTGAGACGTCGGTCGAGGACACCAGGCTGAGCACGACGACCACCCCGACGAGCTGCGACAGGATGAAGACCGCGCACGCCGTCGCCACGAGCGTCCGCCCGAGCGCCTTGCGGTTGAACAGCATGATCGCACCGGCGCCGAGCACCACCGCCGTGACGATCGAGACGATCCCGGTCACCAGGGCGAATGTGCTGTAGCTGTCGTTGCCGAGTAGCCCGGTCGAATCGAATTCCGACAGTTCCGAGCCGAAGCCCGCGGCGCTGAACGCGACGTTGAATCCCCCGCCCACCAGATTCGAGAGCGCGCCGAGACACGCCAGCACACCGGCGATGATCGCGGTCGCGCCGTTCGGTGCCGCGGCGGGCATCGAATTACCGCCGGGATACGGGTTGTAACCCCCCGGATATTGCGGATACGCCACTGGTGTTCCCCCTCCCACGCCGGATAACTCGGCGTCATGGTCCGCTCAGGATAAAGCAGTTCACCGACACCCGGCGGACCTGCTGTTGCGCGCGCGGCATGCGAGACCGGTGTGCGCGTCCCTATGATCGGGGCCTAATACTCGGACGCTGGCCCGACCAGCCGTAGGACCAGAGGACTGATGACCGGCTTCCTGCTACGACGCGCGCTGAACTATGTCGTGCTGTTGCTGCTGGCCTCCTTCCTGACGTTCAGCCTGGCGTCGCTGACGTTCCGGCCGCTGGACAGTCTCGAACAGCGCAACCCACGCCCCCCGCAGTCGGTGATCGACGCCAAGGCCCAGGAGTTGCATCTCGACGACCCGATCCCGCAGCGGTACGTCACCTGGCTCAAGGGCATTCCGCACGGCGATTTCGGCACCACGCTGGCCGGGCAGCCGGTGAGCGAGGAGTTGCCCAGGCGGGTGGCCGTGAGCCTGCGTCTGCTGATCGTCGGCTCGCTGATCGGCACGGCGCTCGGTGTGCTGATCGGCGCGGCGGGGGCGATACGGCAGTACAAGTTCAGCGACTATTTCACGACGATCGTGTCGTTGCTGATCTTGAGCACGCCCATCTTCCTTCTCGCGACGCTGCTGAAATACGGTGCGCTCGAGGTCAATTCGCTGACCGGGTCGCAGATATTCCTCTATACCGGCGAGACGTCGGCGAACAAGATCGAGGGTTTCGGGCCGCAACTGCTCGACCGGATACAGCATCTGGTGCTGCCGACCGCGGCGCTGGCCCTGGGCGGTATGGCCGGATACAGCCGGTACCAGCGCAACGCGATGCTCGACGTGCTCCAGAGCGATTTCATCCGCACCGCGCGCGCCAAGGGCCTGACCCGCAACAAGGCGTTGTACAAACACGGTCTGCGCACCGCGTTGATCCCGATGGCGACGCTGTTCGCCTACAGCCTCGGCGCCCTGATCACCGGCGCGACCTTCACCGAGAAGATCTTCGGCTGGCACGGGGTCGGCGAGTGGCTCGTCGATTCGATCAACGCCCAGGACCTGTACGTCGTGGTGACGGTGACGGCCTTCGCGGGCCTGGTCGTGCTGGTCTCCGGCCTGCTCTCCGATATCGTCTACGCGCTGCTCGATCCACGGGTGCGTGTGGGATGAGCGTCGGACAGAGGCAGACCGGCGCGCACGCGCGGTCGGATCGCACAGGGGAGGCGCGGGTATGACCGAAGCCGAGATCATCGTCCAGGGCGCGCCGGAGATCGCGGCGGCGGGCCGCCGCAAACTGGTGATGCGGCGCTTCCTGCGCAACAAACCGGCCGTCGCCGGCGCGGTGGTGCTGATCCTGATGTTCATCCTCAGTTTCGCGCTGCCGCCGCTACTGCCCTACGACTACCAGCAGATGGACTACACGGCGCTGCTGAAACCGCCCAGCGCCGACCATCCGTTCGGCACCACCCAGATCGGTCAGGACGTGCTGGCGCAGACCCTGCGCGGTCTACAGAAGTCGCTGGTCATCGGCCTGCTGGTAGCGCTCATCTCGACGACCATCGCGGCCACGGCGGGCGCGCTGGCCGGATTGCTCGGCGGCTGGACCGACCGGGCCATCATGTGGTTGGTCGACCTGCTGCTCGTCGTCCCGAGTTTCATCATCATCGCGATCTTCGCGCCGCGCACCAAGGGCAGCGGATCCTTCTGGCTGCTGATCGTGCTGTTGGCGGTCTTCGGCTGGATGATCAGCGCCCGCATCGTGCGCGGACTGACGCTGAGCCTGCGTGATCGCGAATTCGTCAAGGCCGCGCGGTACATGGGCGCGCCGACCCGCACCGTGATCGTCAGCCATATCGTGCCGAATATCGCGTCCATCCTGATCATCGACACCACACTCACCGTGGGTGCGGCGATCATGGCCGAAACCGGTTTGAGCTTCCTCGGATTCGGTGTGCAGCCGCCGGATGTGTCACTCGGTTCGCTGATCGCGTCGGGCACCCGATCGGCGCTGACCTACCCGTGGCTGTTCATGTTCGCGGGCGGCCTGCTGATCCTGACGGTGCTGTGCGCGAATCTGGTCGGCGACGGCCTGCGCGACGCGTTCGATCCGAGCGCCGCGCGCGCCAGGTCCAAGAAGTCGGAAGAGAAGGCCAAGCCATGACAGGCGCACATTCGACAGCGCCCCTGCTGGAGGTTTCCGATCTGCGGGTCTCCTTCCCCAGTGAAGAGGGCCGCATCGACGCCGTGCGCGGGGTGAACTACACCGTGGCCGACGGTGAAGTGCTCGCGATCGTCGGCGAATCCGGTTCGGGCAAATCGGTGTCGTCGCTGGCGATCATCGGTCTGCTGCCCGAGCAGGCGCGTATCAACGGGTCGATCCGGTTGCGCGGGCGCGAACTGCTCGGGCTGGGCGACCGTCAGATGTCCGCGCTGCGCGGCAGTTCGATCAGCATGGTCTTCCAGGACCCGCTCTCCGCGCTCACGCCGGTGTACCGGGTGGGCGAGCAGATCGCGGAGGCGCTGCTTGCGCACGGCTCGATGGGCCGCAAGGAGGCCGCGACGAAGGCGGTCGACCTGCTGAAACTCGTCGGCATCGAGGACGCCGAGGTACGTGCCAAAGCCTTCCCGCACGAATTCTCCGGCGGTATGCGCCAGCGCGTGGTGATCGCGATGGCGATCGCCAACGATCCAGCGCTGATCATCTGCGACGAGCCGACCACGGCACTCGACGTCACGGTGCAGAAGCAGATCCTGAATCTGCTGCGCAAGGCGCGCGACATCACCGGCGCGGGCGTCATCATGATCACCCACGACATGGGCATCGCCGCGACCCTGGCCGACCGGATCGCGGTGATGTACGCGGGCAAGGTCGTCGAAACGGCCACCGCGGCCGAACTGTTCAACGAGCCGAGGATGCCGTACACGGTGGGTCTGCTCGGCTCGATCCCGAGGATGGACGGTCCGGCCCGCTCGCCGCTGATCCCGATCGTCGGCGCGCCGCCCGCCATGCACGCCCTGCCGCCCGGCTGCTCGTTCGCGCCGCGCTGCCCGATCTCGATCGACGAATGCCTGGTCGCGGAACCGCCGTTGGAGAACACCGCGCCCGGGCACGCCGTGGCGTGTATCCGCGCCGAAGAGGTCGGCACGGCCGAACTGTTCACCGCCTACCGCACCGAGATCACCGAGCCCGCGACCCGCGACGACGCCGATACCGGTGTGGTGCTGCGAGTCTCGGAATTGCGGAAAACCTTCCCGATCACCTCGGGGGTGATCTTCCAGCGCCGCAAGGGCGAGGTCCGCGCGGTCGACGGTATCAGTTTCGAGGTGCGCAAGGGCCGGACGCTGGCCCTGGTCGGCGAATCCGGTTCCGGCAAATCGACGACGCTCACCCAGATCCTCGACCTGGCGAAACCGGAATCGGGCACCATCGAGATCATGGGCCGCGATGTCTCGACGCTGACCAGGGCCCAGAAACGCGAGATCCGTCGCACGATGCAGATCGTGTTCCAGGACCCGACGGCCTCGCTCGATCCGCGACTGCCGATCTTCGACGCGCTGGCCGAACCGCTGCGCATCGACGGCAGGCGCAGGGCCGAGATCGCCGAGCGGGTACCGCAACTGCTCAGGCAGGTCGGCCTGCGTCCCGAACACGCCGACCGCTATCCGGCGGATTTCTCCGGCGGCCAGAAGCAGCGCATCAGTATCGCGCGCGCCCTCGCCCTGGATCCGGAACTGCTCGTGCTGGACGAACCGGTGTCGTCGCTGGACGTGTCCATTCAGGCCGGTGTGCTGAATCTGCTGCGCAACCTACAGACCGAGCGGGGACTGTCGTATCTGTTCGTCTCCCACGACCTGTCGGTGGTGCGCAATCTCGCGCACGATATCGCGGTGATGTATCGCGGCAAGATCGTCGAAGCCGGTCCGGCCGAGCAGATCTTCGACGATCCTCGACACGAGTACACCCGGGCGTTGATCGAGGCGGTGCCGGTTCCAGTCGTCAGCGGGTAGGCAGGAGAGCGCTGTGGAAGTTCGTTCGAGGCGGAGCCGGTCGGTGCGCACGCGGTCCGGGCGGTTTCGCTGTGCCACGGCGATGATCGTGGTCGGACTCGTCGCGGCGGGCTGCGGCTCGAGCGACGATCATTCCGCCCACGGGCTGTCCGACGCGATCGGCACGACCAGCGATATCAATCCGAGAAGCCGCGACGAGATCTACGACGGCGGCAACCTGAGGTTGGCGGTGACCTCGTTCCCCGCGAACTGGAACACGCTGTCCAACGACGGCAACGAGGGCGAGATCGCCGATATCGAGAAGCCCATGATGCCGCGCGCCTTCCAGGTGAACGCCGCGGGCGAACTCGCCGTCGATACGAACTACTTCACCGATATCGCGCTGACGGGGACGAATCCGCAGCAGATCACCTACACGATCAATCCGAAAGCCACGTGGTCCGACGGGAATCCGATCACCTGGGAGGATCTCGCGTCCCAGGCGAACGCCCTCAGCGGACGGGACAAGGCGTTCCTGATCGCGATAACCAACGGTTTCGAATTCGTGGAGAAGGTGGAGCGCGGCGTCGACGACCGGCAGGCGGTGCTCACCTTCAGGCAGCCCTATGCCGAATGGCGCGGGCAGTTCGCGGGCAATGCGTCGCTGTTCCCGAAATCGGTGACGGCGACGCCGGATTCGTTCAACAAGAGTCTGACCGACGCGATGGGGCCGACCGCGGGCCCGTTCCGGATTCGGTCGACCGACCGCGGCCAGGGCCGGATCGTGCTCGAACGCGATCCCGGGTGGTGGGGCGATCAACCGAAACTCGACACCATCACCTTCAGCGTGCTCGACCACGCCGCCTGGATCGGCGCGCTACAGAACGACGAACTCGACCTGGCGCTGCTCAGTTCGGTCGACGAGGTGAAGACCGCGCGCAATACTTCCGGCCTCGAGGTGCGCCGCGCCCCCGGCAATCGCTGGCGTCACATCACCTTCAACGGCGCTCCGGGTTCGATCCTGGCCGATCAGGGTGTGCGCGTGGCGATCTCGAAGGCCATCGACCGACAGGGCATCGCGACCGCCATTCAGAACGGACTGGTCGAGAATCCGAAACCGCTGAACAATCACGTCTACCTCCAGGGGCAGGACGGTTACCGGGACAACAGTCTCGGCTACGACCCGGCCGCCGCGGCGCGCGAACTCGACGCGCTCGGCTGGAAACTCGACGGTGACGTCCGCGCGAAGGACGGGCGCAAGCTGGTCATCCGCGATGTCATGTACAACGACCCGGTCTGGGTGCAGGTCGCGCAGATCATCCAGCAGAATCTGGCGGGCATCGGCGTCGGGCTCACCATCGACACCAAACCGGGCGCGGGATTCTTCACCGACGTCATCCAGCCGGGCGATTTCGACGCCGCGCAGTTCAGCTTCCAGGGTGACGCCTTCCCGCTCGGGAGCATCCGGCAGATCTACTACTACGACCCCACCGACCTCCAGGGCAACTACGGCCGGATCGGCTCACCGGAACTCAACGCCCTCATCGAGCGCACCCTCGCCGAACTCGATCCGGACAAGGCCGTCGAACTGGCGAACGAGGTCGATCGAAAGGTTTTCGAAGAGGGGCACTCGCTGCCCTTGACCCAGTCCGACGGTAGTTACGGCGTCCGGGCGAATCTGGCCAATATCGGATCTCCCGGTCTGGCGACCTACGACTACACCAAGATCGGATTCCTGCGATGAGAACCCCGCGGATCACCGCGCGCGGTCGCGGACTCGCCGTGCCGTTCGTCGCCCTCACCCTGGTGCTCGCGGGCTGCGGCGGCGCCGACGAGAGCGCGCTGGCCGGTGCGACCGCCCAGCTCGGCACCACCAGCGATATCAATCCGCGCGATGTCTCCGAACTGCGCGACGGCGGCAACCTGCGGCTGGCCCTCACGTCGCTGCCGGAGACCTGGAACGTGCTGCACACCGACGCCAGCGGTGAGGTCGGCGCACTGGCGAGGCCGATGATGCCGCGTGCCTTCCGCACCAGCGCCAGCGGTGAACTGTCCGTCGACACCAATTTCTTCACCGATGTCCGACTGACGAGCACCGAACCGCAGCAGGTCACCTACACGATCAACCCGAAAGCCGTCTGGTCCGACGGCAGCCCGATCACCTGGGAGGACATCGCCTCCCAGGCCAACGCCCTGAGCGGGCGGGACACCTCGTACCTGATCAAACTGACCACCGGTTTCGACCGGGTGGCCAAGGTCGAACGCGGAGCCGACGACCGCGAGGCGGTTCTCACCTTCGCCCAGCCCTACTCCGAATGGCGCGGCCAGTTCGCGGGCAACTCGTTCCTCTACCCGAAATCGGTCACCGCGTCGGCCGAGGCGTTCAACAACAGTCTGCGCGACGGCATCACCCTGACCGCGGGGCCCTTCCTGGTCCGGTCGGTGGATCGCGCGCAGGGGCGCGTGGTGCTCGCCCACAATCCCCGATGGTGGGGCGCCACACCGAAACTCGACACCATCACCTTCTCGGTGCTCTCCAGCGAGGCGCTGATCCCGGCGTTGCAGAACAACGAGATCGACGCGGTGGGAATCTCCTCGATCGACGAGATGAAGACCGCGCGCAACACCCCGGGCGTCGCCATCCGTCGCGCGCCGGGCAACAGCTGGTCGCATCTGACCTTCAACGGCTCCCCCGGCTCGATTCTGGCCGATCCGGCCCTGCGCGTCGCGGTGTCGAAGGCCATCGATCGCCAGGGCATCGCGACGGCGGTGCAGAACGGCCTGGTGGAGAATCCGAAACCGCTGGGCAACCATGTCTTCGTCGAGGGACAGATCGGCTACCGCGACAACAGCCTGCCCTACGATCCGGCGGCCGCCGCGGCCGAACTCGACGCGCTCGGCTGGAAACTCAACGGCGAATTCCGCGAGAAGGACGGCCGCAGGCTGAAATTCCGCGATGTCATGTACAACGCGCAGTCGTGGGTGCAGATCGCGCAGGTCATCCAGCAGAATCTCGCGCGGGTCGGCATCGAGATGGAGATCGTGACCAAACCCGGCGCGGGTTACTTCACCGACGTGATCAAACCGGGTGATTTCGATGTGGCGCACTGGGTCTGGTCCGGCGACGCCTTCCCGTTGAGCAGCCTGCCGCAGGTCTACGCCTACAACCCCGGCGGAGAACTCCAGGGCAATTACGGTCGCATCGGCTCGCCGGAGATCAACGCGCTGATCGAGCGGTCGCTGATCGAGCTCGACCCGCAGAAGGCCAACGACCTGGCCGACGAGGTCGACCGCGAACTGTTCGAGATCGGCTTCTCGCTGCCGCTGGTGCAGTCGACCGGCAATGTCGCGGTGCGGGCCGACCTCGCCAATTACGGCGCGCCGGGTCTGGCATCCTACGACTACACCACGATCGGATTCGTGCGGTGAACATTCGCGCGGTGAGGATTCGAGTACGACAGCCGGGTCACGCACTTCGTCGTCAGGAAGGTAATTCCATGAGATATCGGTCTCTCGGGTCACGCTCGGCCGTCACGGTCCTCGCGTGCGCGCTGGTGCTGACGGGGTGTGGTTCCGGCGACGACGCCGCCCCGGAAGGGGCCGTCGCCGAACTCGGGACGACCAGCGATATCAATCCCAAGGATGTCTCCGAACTGCGTGACGGCGGCAATCTGCGGCTGTCGGTCTCCGCCTACCCGGCCAACTGGAACACGTTGTCCAACGACGGCAACGACGCGACGATCACCTCGATCGAGCGCCCGATGATGCCGCGATCGTTCCGCACCGACGCCGCGGGCCGACTGTCGATCGACACCGACTACTTCACCGACATCCAGCTGACGAATACCGAACCGCAGCAGGTCACCTACACGATCAACCCGAAGGCCGTCTGGTCCGACGGCAGCCCGATCACCTGGGAGGACATCGCCTCCCAGGCCAACGCCCTCAGCGGACGGGACAAGGCGTTCCTGATCGGCAACAACAACGGTTTCGACCGGGTCGCGAAGGTCGAACGCGGCGCCGACGACCGGCAGGCCGTTGTCACGTTCACCCAGCACTACGCCGAATGGCGCGGCCAGTTCGCGGGCAATTCCTTCCTGTACCCGAAATCGGTGACGGCGACGCCGGAAAGTTTCAACAAGAGCCTCGTCGACGCGATCCAGCTGACGGCGGGCCCGTTCACGGTGCAGTCGACCGACCGGGCCCAGGGCCGGATCGTGCTCGGCCACAGTCCGACCTGGTGGGGTGACAAGCCCAAACTCGACACCATCACCTACTCCGTGCTCTCCAGCGAGGCCACGCTGCCCGCCCTGCAGAACAACGAGATCGACGCCACCGGCCTCGGTTCCAGGGACGACCTGAAGACCGCGCAGAACACGCCCGGCGTCGTAGTCAGGCGCGCGCCCGGCAACGGCTGGAGCCACCTGACCTTCAACGGCGCGCCCGGTTCGATCCTCGCCGATCCGGCGGTGCGCGTGGCGATCTCGAAGGCCATCGACCGACAGGGCATCGCGACCGCCATTCAGACCGGACTGGTCCAGGATCCGAAACCGCTGAACAACCACATCTACCTGCGGGGCCAGGAGGGGTATCGGGACAACAGCCTCGGCTTCGATCCGGCGGCGGCCGCCGCCGAACTCGACGCCGCGGGCTGGAAACTCAACGGGGAGTTCCGCGAGAAGGACGGGCGCAGGCTGGAGATCCGCGACGTCATGTACAACGACGTCACCTGGGTGCAGATGGCGCAGATCATCCAGCAGAATCTGGCCGCGATCGGGGTGAAGGTCAATATCGAGACCAAACCCGGCAAGGGCTACTTCACCGACGTGATCCAGCCGGGCAATTTCGATGTGGGGCAGTGGAGTTGGGTGGGCGACCCGTTCCCGCTGAGCAGCCTCAACCAGATCTACGGCTACAACCCGGACGATCTTCAGGGCAATTACGGCCGCATCGGCTCCCCCGAACTCAACGCGCTGATCGACGAGACGATGTCCGAACTCGATCCGCAGAAGGCGATCGAACTGGCGAATCAGGTCGACCGCAAGGTTTTCGAGGAGGGCCATTCGGTGCCGCTGCTCCAATCCCCCGGCAACGTGGCGGTACGCGCCGAACTCGCCAATTTCGGCGCGGCGGGCCTGGCCTCGCTCGACTACACGAAAATCGGTTTCGTGAAATGACTTTCGCCCTAGGTGGCGGACGGTTCGGTCATCTGGAAGGAACACCGTGAGGATTCGGTCGCTCGGGCTACGCCTGATCATCCCCGCCACCGCTGTCGGACTCGTCGTCGCCGGATGTTCGGCTGACAGCAGCGTGACGGCGGGCAGCGGCGCCATCGGCACCACCGTCGACATCAATCCGCACGACGTGAGCGAATTGCGCCAGGGCGGCAATCTGCGGCTCCAGATCACCGGTTTCCCGGAGACGTTCAACAGCCTGCACGTCGACACCGACGGCGATGCCTCCGAGGTGGTCGGGTGGACACTGCCCGGCACGATCAACTCGACCGCGTCGGGTGAGCTGCCGATCGACCGCAACTACTACACCGACATACAGCTCACCGGTACCGAACCGCAGCAGATCACCTACACGATCAACCCGAAAGCGGTGTGGACGGACGGCACCCCCATCACGTGGGAGGACCTCGCGAGCCAGGCCAACGCGCTCAGCGGTCGCGACAACGCCTTCCGGGCGACCACCGCGACGCCGCAGGCTTTCAACGATCTCGATCGCAACGGATTACACGCCTCGGCGGGACCGTTCGTGATCACCTCGATCGACCGGGCGCAGCAGCGCATCGTGCTCGGCCGCAATCCCGAATGGTGGGGTGATACGCCGGTACTCGACACCGTCACCTACAGCGTGCTCGACAGTTCGGCGCGTCTGAGCGCTCTACAGAACAACGAACTCGATTCTGCGTCCATCAGCGGTATCGACGAGGTGACGACGGCGTCGGGTTCACCCGGACTGGTGGTGCGGCGCGCACCGTCGCTGAATTTCACGCATATGACCTTCAACGGCGCTCCCGGCTCGATTCTCGAGGATCCGCGATTGCGCGTCGCCGTCTCCAAGGGCATCGACCGGCAGGGTATCGCGACGGCGCTCCTGAACGGGGTGGTGCAGGATCCGAAGCCGCTCGACAACCATCTCTACCTCAACGGCCAGAAGGGGTATCGGAACAACGCCCAGTCGGTTGCCTACGACCCGGATCAGGCGGCGAAGGAACTGGACGAGCTCGGCTGGAAACTCAACGGCGACGTCCGCGAGAAGGACGGACGCAAACTCGTCATCCGCAATGTCATGTTCCAGGCCGAAACCTGGAATCAGGTCGCGCAGATCGCCCAGCAGAACCTCGCCGCGATCGGCGTGAAACTCGATATCCAGACCTATCCGGGCAACGGCCTCTTCACCCAGATCATCGATCCCGGCAATTTCGATATCGCCAATTTCGTCTGGAGCAAGAGCATCTTCCCGCTCGGCGCGCTGCCGCAGATCTACGCCTACGACCCGAACAACCTCCAGGGCAACAAGGGACGTATCGGGTCACCGGAGTTGAACGCGTTGATCGAGGAGATCATCTCCGAACTCGACCCGGACAAGGCGATCGAGATGGCCAACGAGGCCGACAAGATGATCTTCGCCGAGGGTTTCTCGCTGCCGCTCTACCAGTCGGCGGGGACCATCGCCCAGCGTGCCGATCTCGCGAACTGGGGCGCGTTCGGTCTGCAATCGGCCGATTTCACGAAAGTCGGCTTCCTGAAGTGAGATCCGGACCGGGTCATCCGCTCGGCTACCCGGTCGGAACGACCATCGGCGTCGTCGCGGTATGTGCCGCGATGACGCCGTTCGCCGATGTGGACCAGCTCGCCGGCCTTGCCGTGGTGGTCGTCGTCGTCCTCGGCTACACCGCGTTCCGGCTCGCCACCGCGTTCGGCCGCCTGCCCAACGGGCTGGAGACGCCGGGAGCGGTCACGATCAGGCGGGTCAGGAATCAGCACCGGCTGGTCAGCCGATCGTGGCTGGAGATCACCGGGAATGCCGCGTCGGGTTCGCGCGAGAGCACCGAGTCCCGCTGGCTACCGGTCTATTTCGACCCCGCTCTGCTCGCACTCACCGAGACCACCGCCGAGGTCACCGCGCGAACGCTGCGCGCGGACGCCGTACGCCTGTATCCGTCCGGCCGTATCCGCACCGGCGAACCCCCCGGCCGCCTCATCGACAACGCGTCCCTGCCCGACCCGGAGGCCGCCGAGAAAGGCGCGAAGGTCACCACGCCGACCCGCCGCCTGCTCCTCGACGCCCAATCCGCGGTCGCCGCCCCGTTCGCGGCCCTGCTCTGGGTCTACGTCATGGGCGGCGGTCTGCCCGCCTTCGTCGGGGCCACGCTGGTCGGCGCGGCCGTCACCGTCTGGCTCGCCGCCGTGCGCGGCTCCGATCCCAGCTAGGTCAGCAGGCCGAGCGCCTCCGCGTGATCCAGGGTGCGCCGCACATGCCAGACCAGCGGCACATGGGTGGCCTCGGCGTAGGACATCCACTCGAATTCGCAGTGTTCGGGCGTGAGGCTGACGTCGCGGTCGAGCCTGTTCTCGAAACAGCCGAAGGTGACGGTGTGGATGCCGACGGTCGTGACCTCGTTGATCTGGAGCGGGTTGGTCTGGGTGTTGATCGTCTCGGTATCCGCGGTCTGTAGGTCGACCTCGTCGTCTCCGGTGTCGGGATTGACGAAATGGGTCAGTTCGTCGGCGATCAGAACGTCCAGGCCGGTTTCCGCGCTGACCTCGCGTCGTGCGGCCTGTGCCGGAGTCTCGCCGGGGCCGACCGAGCCACCCGGAATATCCCACAGATCGCCGTGCCTACCCCCCGGATTGCGATGCAGGAGCAGCACTCTCCCGGTCCGGATCGGCAGCGCGTGCGCTATCCACCGTTGCCCGCCGTGATGTTGCGTCATGACCTCTCCCTCCTCCCATCTTCGAGTCTGCCACGACCGGCCGGGCTACGGCGGGCCGAGAAATTGGTATGACCACTTGACCAGCTGACCACTGCGGGGCAAGGTGGGGGAATGGCATTACAACCGGTGGTCAAGCGTTCGGTGTCGGCTGACGTCTTCGAACAGATAGCCGCGGATGTGCTCAGCGGCGAACTCGCACCGGGTTCGACGCTGCCCAGTGAGCGACAGCTCGCCGAGGCGCTCGGCGTATCGCGCCCCGCGGTCCGCGAGGCGCTGCAACGACTCGGCGCGGCCGGGCTCGTCGCGGTACGCCAGGGCGACGCGACGACGGTGCTCGACTATCGGCGGGGCGCCGGACTGGAGGTGCTGCCGCGGCTGCTCGTCCGATCGGGCGTGCTGGAACCCGCTGTCGCGCGCAGCATCCTGGAGGCGCGGCTGCACAACGGCCCCAAGGTCGCCGAACTGGCCGCGGCGCGAATCGCCGGTGCCGACGCCGAGGCCTTGCGCGCCGAACTCGCGCGACTCCTCGAAGCGCTCGGCGCCGAATCCGACCCGATCGCCCTGCAACGGCTCGCGCTGGAATTCTGGGATCACATCATCGACGCGGCGGACTCGATCGTCTTCAGGTTGATGTTCAACATGCTCGGCGCCGCGTACGAACCCGCGCTCGTCGCGCTCGCCCCCCTCATGTCCGCCGAGGTCGGCAATACCGACGGCTACCGCCGACTCGCCGATGCCGTGCTCGCGGGCGAGCCCGAACAGGCCGCGGACGCGGCAACGGCACTTCTGGAACCGGCGACCACAGCCCTGATCGCCGCTCTCGGCCGGCAGTGACCGCCTCGGGACCGTCTCAGCACAAGGAAAACCGTCATGACACGTACCGATAGACCCACCGCCACACCCGGCCGCGCGCTGCGGCGCGGACTCGACCTCCCCGACGCCTTCCGGGAATTCCTGCGACATCCGTCGCCGTGGATGATCGCCACGGTGCTCGCCGGGGCCCTGATCGCCCGCATCGTCGTCGGCGACTGGCGGTGGAGTGACGCCGCGCTACCCGCCGTGATGCTCGCCGTCTTCCCCGCCTTCGAATGGGTGGTGCACGTGCTTGTCCTGCACTGGCGACCGAAACGGCTCGGACCCCTCTCCATCGACAGCGAACTGGCGCGCAAACACCGCGAACACCACGTGAATCCGCGCGACATCCCGCTGATCTTCATCCCCACCCGGTCACTCGCGGTGGTCGTCGCGGCACTGCTCGCGATCGCCGTATTCGCCTTCCCCCGAACGGGTCTCGGCCTGACATTCCTGCTCACGGTCACGGTGTTCGGCCTCTGCTACGAATGGACCCACTACCTCATCCACACCGACTACAAACCGAGACACGGCCTCTACCGGGCGGTATGGAAGAACCACAGGCACCACCACTACAAGAACGAGCATTTCTGGTTCACCGTGACCACCTCCGGCACCGCCGACCGCCTCTTCGGAACCCACCCCGATCCGGCCACCACCGCCACCTCACCGACCGCGCGGAATCTGCACGCGGACTCCTAGCGACTCGGCCGCGCGACGATGGCCCGCGCGGTGGGCTCGACTCATTCACCGACGTCACGATCGCTTTTCGGGGGCGCCGTGGCCGGGTAGGGCGAAGTCAGCCCCGTCGACACCGGTGCCACTACCGCACGTGGGCGACCGCAGCCGGTTGACAAGTTACCCTAGGGGGGTATGGTAGCCATCAGGACGACGGTGATTCGCGCGAGTACATACCGCGCGGACCAGCCCGAATCCGTGACGAGACCATCCGGAACGGAGCCCCCGATGAACACACCAGCGAAGTTCGCAGGCTTCGCCGTCGGCCTCGCGGCGATCTTCGGGATCGCCGTCGCGGCAGGCGCGACGATCGGCCCGGAACCCAGCGGGCCCGCCGCACACGATCCGAATTCGCACACCGACGAGCAGGCGGCTCCGGTCGACGAGATGCCAGGGGGGCTCATGTCCACCGAGAACGGATACACCCTTCGCCTGGAGAATCCGGTCGCCACGGCGGGGCCGAACGTCGCGGTGCGGTTCCGCGTCCTCGATGCCGATGGCAGTGCCGTCACCCGCTACACGCGCAGTCACGACAAGGATCTGCACCTGATCGTGGTTCGGCGCGATATGGCCGGATACCAGCACGTGCACCCCGTCCTCGACGGCGACGGCGACTGGAACGCCACGCTGGACCTGCGCCGCGCGGGCGACTACCGGGTCTTCGCCGACTTCACCCCCGACGGCGGCGTGAACACCACCCTCGGCGCCGACCTGCGAGTTCCCGGACAGTACGACGTGCAACCGCTGCCCGCCCCCGCCACGACCGCGACGGTCGGCGAGTACACCGTCACCCTCGACGGCACGGTCGCACCGGGTCGGGCGTCGCAGGTGACCCTGTCGGTGGCCCGCGACGGTCGTGCGGTGACCGACCTCCAGCCCTACCTGGGCGCCTACGGCCACCTGGTCGCGCTGCGCACCGCCGACCTGGCCTACCTGCACGTCCATCCGGAAGGCCATCCCGGCGACGGCGTCACCCCCGCCGGACCCGGCATCACCTTCTCGATGACCGCGCCGAGCGCGGGCGACTACCGCCTCTTCCTCGATTTCCAGCACGACGGCGTGGTCCGCACCGCCGAATTCACCGTGCGAGTCGCCCCGCCGTCCTCGGCGCCGACCGCCGAACCGCACGGCGGCCACGGGGCCACTCCCGCCCCCTCCCACGGGGCCACTCCCGCCCCCTCCCACCCGCACTGATGCCGCTACCAGCGACAATGCACCCATTGACCCTCAGAACGGAGCCCACGATGATCGCCCCGACACAACCGACCGCCCCCGAACGGGTCGAATTGGTGATCGGCGGTATGACCTGCGCGTCGTGCGCTGCCCGCATCGAGAAGAAGCTGAACCGGCTCGACGGCGTGACCGCGAGCGTGAACTACGCGACCGAGAAGGCCCGCGTCGACGTCACCGGTGACATCTCCCCGGAACAGCT
Organism: Nocardia sp. NBC_01377; assembly: GCF_045040005.1. Classification (NCBI taxonomy): domain Bacteria; kingdom Bacillati; phylum Actinomycetota; class Actinomycetes; order Mycobacteriales; family Nocardiaceae; genus Nocardia; species Nocardia sp. NBC_01377. The sequence continues at coordinate 7,585,411 of NZ_CP109566.1, read as the reverse complement.
GATCGCGACCGTCGAGCAGGCCGGTTACACCGCCGCGCTGCCCGCGCCGAAGGTCGACGCCCCGACCGAGGACACCGACGCGGACGACCCGAGCGCGGCACTGCGCACCAGGCTGCTGATCTCGATCGTGCTGACCGTCCCCGTCATCGCCATGGCGATGATCCCGGCACTGCAATTCGACAACTGGCAGTGGCTGTCGCTGACGCTGGCCGCGCCGGTCGTGGTCTGGGGCGCGCTGCCGTTCCACCGGGCCGCCTGGACCAATCTGCGCCACGGCGCGGCCACCATGGACACCCTGGTGTCGATGGGAACGCTCGCCGCGTTCGGCTGGTCGCTCTACGCGCTGTTCTTCGGCACCGCGGGAACACCCGGTATGAAGCACCCGTTCGAATTCACCATCGCGCGGATGGACGGTACCGGCAGCATCTATCTGGAAGCCGCCGCGGGCGTCACCACGTTCATCCTGGCCGGGCGGTATTTCGAGGCGAGGTCCAAGCGCAGGGCGGGCGCGGCGCTTCGGGCGCTGCTCGAACTCGGGGCCAAGGAGGTCTCGGTCCTCCGTCGCGCAGGTGTTTCTCAGAGCACGGGCGACTCTCACAGCGCAGGCGTTTCTCACAGCGCAGGCGTTTCTCACAGCGCAGGCGTTTCTCACAGCGCAGGCGACTCTCACAACGCGAGCGGCACCCACGACGCAGGCGGCCCTCACAAGGCTGGCGGCACCAACAGCGCAGGCGGCCCTCACAACGCGAGCAGCGCGGCGGACACTCCGACCAGTACCGACAGGCGGCCGAACGGCGCTGTCGAACAGCGTATTCCGATCGAACAACTGGCCGTCGGCGACGAATTCGTCGTCCGTCCCGGCGAGAAGATCGCGGCCGACGGCACCGTCGTCGAGGGTTCGTCCGCGATCGACGCGTCCATGCTGACCGGCGAGTCGGTGCCCGTCGAGGTCGGTCCCGACGACGCCGTGGTCGGCGCGACCGTCAATGTCGGCGGCCGGATCGTGGTGCGCGCCACCCGCATCGGCTCCGACACCCAACTCGCCCAGATGGCCCGCCTGGTCGAGGAAGCACAGACCGGCAAGGCCCAGGCCCAGCGGCTGGCCGACCGGATCTCCGGGATCTTCGTCCCCGTGGTGATCGCGCTCGCGGTCGCGACACTCGGATTCTGGCTCGGTACCGGCGGTTCGGTGGCGGCGGCGTTCACCGCGGCGGTGGCCGTGCTGATCATCGCCTGCCCGTGCGCCCTCGGGCTGGCCACGCCGACCGCGCTTATGGTCGGCACCGGGCGCGGCGCGCAACTCGGCATCCTGATCAAGGGGCCCGAAGTGCTCGAGTCGACGCGGCGCGTCGATACCGTCGTCCTCGACAAGACCGGCACCGTCACCACAGGCCGGATGACCCTGCTCGACGTGGTCGCCGCCGAAGGCGAGGACGTCACCGAGGTACTCGCCCTCGCGGGCGCGCTGGAGGATTCCTCCGAACATCCGATCGCGCGCGCGATCGCCGCGGGCGCGCGGGAGAAGACGGGCACGCTGCGCGCGGTCGAGGATTTCTCGAATATCGAGGGACTCGGGGTGCAGGGCGTCGTCGACGGGCACGCGGTGCTCGTCGGCAGGCCGCGGCTGCTCGCCGACTGGTCGCTGGAACTCGGGCCCGCACTGGAACACGCGCTGAACACGGCGCAATCCGAGGGGAAGACCGCGGTCGCGGTCGGCTGGGACGGTCGCGCGCGCGGCGTGCTGGTCGTCGCGGACGCGGTGAAACCGACCTCGGCCGAAGCCGTCGCGCAGTTGAAGGCGCTCGGTCTCACCCCGATCATGCTCACCGGCGACAACGCCGCGGCGGCCCGCGCCATCGCGGATCAGGTCGGTATCGACGAGGTGATCGCTGAGGTGCTGCCCGAGGACAAACTGGCGGTGATCACCCGGCTGAAGAGCGAAGGCAAGGTCGTCGCCATGGTCGGTGACGGCGTCAACGACGCGGCGGCGCTGGCGGGCGCGGATCTGGGTCTGGCGATGGGCACCGGCACCGATGTCGCCATCGAAGCCGGTGATCTCACCCTGGTGCGCGGCGATCTGCGGTCGGCCGCGGACGCGATCCGACTGTCGCGCCGCACGTTGGCCACCATCAAGGGGAACCTGTTCTGGGCCTTCGCCTACAACGTGGCCGCCATCCCGCTCGCGATGGCGGGCCTACTGAACCCCATGCTCGCCGGTGCGGCGATGGCGTTCTCCTCGGTGTTCGTGGTCAGCAACAGCCTGCGACTGCGCGGTTTCCGCTCCACCGCGAGCTGAGGAACCGGACAGGTGCGAGGGCCCGAGGAAGCCCTCGCACCTGTCGTCCGGCGCGTGCCCGTTCGCCGACGAGCGCGTGCCGGTGACGCGGGCGGGTTCGGACCCGCCGATACCCGACGGTCAACCCCTACCGCGGGTCGGCGGGTTCTTCCGAATCAGGGCTGGAAGACGACGCGGCCCACCGTGCGACCCTCGGCAAGCCTGGTCAGACCGTCGGGGACGTCGGCCAGGGCGAGTTTCGCCCCGATCAACGGCGCGAGCGCACCCGATTCCGCCAGCGCGGTCAGCTCGAGATGGCAGTCCCAGACCGACGCCGGATCCTTCTGCTTGTACAGACCCCAGTGCAGGCCGACGATCGAATAGTTCTTCACCAGCGCGTGATTCAGCGCGGGCGCCGGAATCCGGCCCGCGGCGAATCCGACCACGAGAATCCTGCCCTCGAAGGCGACGCATTTGGTGGACCGGTCGTAGCTGTCCCCGCCGACCGGGTCGTAGATGACATCCGCGCCGCGACCGCCGGTGGCCTCGCGCACCACGTCGACGAAATCCTCCTGGCTGCGGTCGACCACGATATCCGCGCCGAGTCCGCGCGCGACCTCGACCTTGTCCGGTCCGCCGACGACCGCGATCACCCGCGCGCCGACCGCCTTGCCGAGCTGGACCGCCGCGCTGCCGACCCCGCCCGCCGCGGCGTGCACCAGCAGCGTTTCGTCACGGCGCAGCGCCGCCCGGCGATGCAGTCCGAACCAGCCCGTCTGGTAGGCGATATGGAATGCGGCGGCCGCGGCGTCGTCGAGGGTCGGCGGGGCGGGCTGGGCGTCGGCGGCGTCCATCACGGCCATCTCGGCGAAACCGCCGTGCGGCAGGGACGCGGTGCCGATGACGCGATCGCCGACCGCGAATCCGGTGACACCGGAGCCGACGGCGACGATCTCACCGCATAGTTCGACACCGGGCGTGAAGGGCAGCTCCGGCCGGATCTGATAGTGGCCCCGGCACATCAGCACATCGGGGAAATTCGCGGCCGCGGCGAGTACCCGGACGACGAGCCGACCCGGTTCCGGCTGCGGATCCGGCAGATCGGCGAGTTCGAGCACGTCACCGGGTTCCCCCAGGCGCGTAATCTGCCAGGCTTTCACATCAATCTCCGTTCGATGGGGTTCAGGGCAGTCGATCCGGCGGCGACTGACTAAGCGCTTGCTTAGACCACTAGAGGGTGGCTCAAACCCGATCGGGCGTCAAGGGGGCGGCGGTCGCGACGGCCATACCGGCACCGATACGGCCCGCCGGATTCAGGAGGCCCGCGAACCGACGATCCGCAATGCCAGCGAGCGGTAGTAGGTCCCGATCCGTTCCGGGGTCCAGGTGCCGTCGTCGCGATACCACCGCGAGACGTCGACCCCGAGGGAAAGCAATGCCATGGTGGTCATCGCGATATCGGGAGTATCGAAGATCCCGGCGGCGACGCCGCGTTCGACGACAGCCCTGACCTCGGCCTCGATCGCACGACGGACCGCGGTGATCTCTTCGAGGTGATCCGGGGACAACGCCGTCAGCTCGTAATTGACGATGCGCGCCGTCTCGTGATGGGTGGCGTGGTGCTCGGCGAAACGATCGGCGATCGTCGCCAACTGCACGGCCGGGTCCGGCGACACCGCGACGGCGCCGCGCACCAGCCGCAACGTCTGCTGGTGACCGTCACGGGAGATGATGTAGAGCAGATCCTCTTTCGAGGGGTGGTGCACGTACAGCGCGGCCGGGCTCATATGCGCGGCGGTCGCGATATCGCGGGTGGTGGTGGCGTGAAACCCCTTACGCGCGAAGAACTCGACGGCCGCCGCGACCAACCTGGCACGCGCGTCGCCGGAATCCGCGTCGGTATTCGCGCGGCCCCTGGTCGCTCCGGGCATGACCGTCCTCCTTCCACGCACCGCGAGTCGCCGACGGAATCCGCGAGGCGGACCTGACCGATCACTCTAACGAGACGCGAACCCCCACCGCTGATCGCCGAGTCGTGGGCCGGGCGGACCTCGACGCGCCGATTCGCGAACCGGCCCCTCGACGGCAGCCGACCGAGCGCGACGCATCCGGACACGAAGACCCGCGAAATCGGCGGATCGAACCGTGCGTCGAGCCCGTCTAACGGGCGACGCGGCGGAATTCGGTGGTAGCCGCCCCCGGCCCCTCGCTGGCGATGATGCGCAGGCAGGCGTCGTGTTCGGACTCACCGGGGCGGCATTCGTTTCGTAGGCGCAGGACGGCTTTGGGCAGATCGATGCCCAGCACGTTCGACAGCCGCATCGCGTCGACCTTGGCCACGGAAACCCTCCTACGTCTCGAGAGAACGATGAATTCGAGACCGATTCGCTGACGAGGTACCCGGCCGACCGGTTGCTGAACCCTCGAATTCGGTCCGGTCCCGCACAGTAGTCGGGTTGCCGGAAGTTTCGCGGCTTCTCCAGCGAACAAGCCGGAATCCACGCTGATGAGCGATGGCATCGGCGCGCCGTCGTGCCGGGTTGTGGAGAAAGAGAGCGGATGACGAGATTCGAACTCGCGACCCTCACCTTGGCAAGGTGATGCGCTACCAGCTGCGCTACATCCGCACGCACTCGACGGGCATCCGATTACCGGAACCGCGTCATCGTGCGAACGTGAACTTTAGTCGACCACCGACGCAAACCGGAAATCCGCAGGTGAGAGCTCTCCTGCCGGGACGTGACCACCGGCTGCGTCGAAGGCGGGCGGCATGGGCGACATTCGTTCGGACCGATCGGCCAGGAGTTTGCCCGACGCGAATATCGGGCATAACCGACCGCGCCGACGCGACCGGGACGGGCGCGCGGCGGCACGGCGGGCGGCCCCGCGCACACCCGCCGCGCCCTCGAACGGTCATGCGGAACGACGGTCCCTGTGACAGAACTCTCCGGTCAAGGCATCTTTCGTATGACGACCCCGGTTATCGGGGCACGGGCTGCGCCGCACCGGAGAAAGCGTGCGCGTGATCGGTCGCCCACTCCGCGTATCGCCGCGGCGGCCGACCGAGCACCTGCCGCACATCCTCGGTGAGTACCGCGTTACCCCCGGCGCGGACATAGGCCTGTCCCGCCAGCGCCCCCTCCACGTATTCCGGCGTCATCCCCGCCGCGACCATATGCGCGCGTGCGTCCGACTCCTCGATATCGACGACCTCGATCCGGCGACCGAGAACCTCGGCCAGCGCGGCCGCCTGATCGGCGGCACCGAGCAGTTCGGGCCCGGTCAACGTGTAGATCCGCCCGGTGTGGGCCGGGGAGCGCAGCGCCTCGATGGCGACGGCCGCGATATCGCGCGGGTCGATGACGCCCTGGGTGCCCACACCCGTCAGGTTGGGAACCGACTGACCGGCGCGGATGGGGTCGGCCCAGCTCAGGGTGTTGGAGGCGAACGACGAGGGGCGCAGCACGGTCCATTCGAGCCCGCTCTCGCGCGCCGCGTTCTCACCGGGCAGGTGCCAGGTGCTGAAATCGCCGAGGCCGGGTTGGCCGGTGCCGATGGCCGACAGTTTGACCACGCGGCCGACTCCCGCCTCGCGGGCGGCGTGAACGAGGTCCCTGTCCACCTGCGCGTCGTCCGGGCCGAGTACCCCGACCAGGAACACCGCGTCCGCGCCTGCCATGGCCGCCGCTATGGAGGCCCGATCGTGGTAGTCACCCCGGACGACCTCCACCCCGGCCGGGACGTTCGCGCGCACGGGGTCGCGTGTCACCGCACGCACCCGAATATCCCGGGCCGAGGCCTGCCGAACGATCTCACTGCCGATGGTGCCCGTGGCACCGGTAACCAGAATCATGGTGACGAGCCTGGCCCCGGATTCCGGCGTTCTCTAGGAAATTTCGGCACGGACACCGAGGTCACCGCATGCCTACAGTGGTCGGGTGACCACCTTCGCGCCGCCGACCCCGGTACTCGCCGACGACCTCGTCGAACAGGCGATCTCCGCGCCGGAATCGCTGCGACCGTGGTTCACCGAACTGGCCCGCATCCCCGCAGGCACCGATCTCTCCGGCTCGTTCACCCACATTCCGCAGGCGGCGACCACGATCGTGCTGCGCTCGGAGACCGGCGGTCGTCGCGAGGCGCTGGTCATCGGTCCGCGGACCCGTGCGAGCTATTCGGTCACCGACCGGCCCGCGAGTTGCACGCGGGTGCGAATCGCGCCGGGCGCGGTCGGACAGTTGCTCGGGGTGCCCGCGGTCGAGTTGGCCGACCGGATCTTCCGCCTCGGCGAACTGCCGGGGGTCGCGACCGAACTCGCCGACGACCTCGCCGGGCTGGACGCAGACGAGATCTTCGCCTTCCTCGCGGCCGAACTGCCGAAACGGATCTCCGAGAACCGTGCCGTCGACGCCAAACGCGGTCTGCTGCGCGCGGCGACCGCGGCGCTGTCCGGTTCGACACCTGTCCACGCGTCGGCCGCCGAGTTGTCGGTCAGCGAACGTCAACTACGGAATCTGTTCACCGCCGAGATCGGGGTCTCCCCCAAACTCTTCGCCCGCATCGGACGCGTCCGCCATGTCATCACGCGGGTCGCGGGCACACCGCTGGCGCAGATCGCCGCCGACAGCGGTTACTACGACCAATCCCATATGGCGGCGGATTTCAAGGCGCTGATGGGGGTGGCGCCGACCGGATTCTTCCGTGGCGATCTGCCCACACCGACAATGTGTGCGAACACCCCGCGACCGGGCGGCGCCTACTCCCGTTCCTCGCGGGCGGCCTTCGCCGCTGCCCGTTCCGCGGCCTCGGCGGCGTCCATGGCGTCGGCCTCCTCCAGGGTCGGCGCGCTACCACCGAGGCGGGCGGGCACCCAGTAGGCGCCCGGCTCGTGTGCGTAGTCCTTCTGGAGATCGGCGAGCAGCCCCTGCATGGTGACGCGCAATTGCGCGGTGAGTTCGGCGGCGGGTTCGTAGGGCGGGATCGGCGCGCCCACCGCGATGGAGATCGGAGTATTGGTGCGGCCCAGTCGCTTCGGGAACCCCTTGGTCCACACCCGCTGCGCGCCCCAGATCACGATCGGGATGATCGGCACGTCGGCCTCGATCGCCATGCGGGCCGCACCCGACTTGAATTCCTTGATCTCGAAACTGCGGCTGATCGTCGCCTCCGGATACACCCCGACCAACTCGCCGCGACGCAGGTAATCCACCGCGGCCTTGTAGGAATCGGCGCCCGCGCCACGGTCGACCGGAATATGCTTGAGCGCCCGCATGATCGGGCCGGAGACGGAGTTGTCGAACACCTCCTTCTTGGCCATGAAACGGATATAGCGCTTGGGGGTGCGGACCGGCAGACCGGCGTAGGTGAAGTCCATGTACCCGGTGTGGTTGACCGCGAGCACGGCACCACCCGAGGCGGGGATATGTTCATCACCCACAACGGTGAACTTCAGGCCTTCGGCGAAGAAGACGGTCCGGGCCAGCCCGATGATCGTGCGGTATACGGGTTCCACAATTCCGCTAGCGTAGTCGCAGACCGTCCCCCTCCGGCAGAGGCGTCGCCACGGACCGGAAACGGGAATGTCTTCGACCCCGGTATTCAACGAAAGAGGATCGTCGAAGTGGAACGCGCCCGACCGCTATCGCGTGAGCACGACCGAACCGCGCGATGTGGCCCCGGCGGATTATCCGTCCTCGCGCGGATGACGGTGATCGGCGGCGTCGCGGTGACCGCGCTCGTGCTGACCGCCTGTGATTCGGTCTCCGGTATCCCCGTCGATGATCCGGCCCCGGTGCGCACCGAAGCGATCAGCACCCCGTCGGCCGCGGTCCCGACGACGCAGGCCCCGACCACCGTCGCGCTGCCGCCGCCGCCCGAGGACGCCCCGCCGGTCGGCGAGGTGCCCGGACTGCCCGACGCCGCGGTCGCCGTGCGCCGCTGGGCCGCCGACCTCGAGACCGCCACGAGCACCGAACTCCAGGCCAAATGCTGGAATATGGCTCCGGCCAACGTCGCCGGGATGTACCAGAGCAAACAGACGATCTTGAGCGCGCTCGCCCTGCCGGGGACCGTCAGCGCGGACACCGTCACCTGGAAGAGCCGCGCCACCACCGTCACCGTCGAACGCGATCTCCTCCACACCGGATACGCCTGTCCCCGGGTGTTTCCCGCGGGCACCGAAATCCGCTACAACGACGCCGATGCCAGGCATACGGTGCGCCGTTACCTCGCTCGATTCGTGGGCGAACCGCTCGACGCGGCCGACAAAGAGGGTGACTACCCGCTGGTCTGCAAGGCCGCCGCGGCGACATGGGATCCGCAGGACACCGGGTCGCCGACCCGCGCGCCACTGGCGAACAACCCGGGTAGGCTCACCGGTGTCACCGAATTCGACGGTCAGGAAATCAGCTCCGACCAACTCGGTGCCGAATACATCACCGTCGACGTGCCGGTCACCGATTCGACCGGAACAACCAAGACCCGAACGTTCACCTTGGCCCAGGGTCCGGACGGCTACTGCATCGGAGATATCTCGCCGTAGCCCGCCCGGAGGCGGCGACCTGCGTTTCCACGCGGGGAACTACCCTTGATGGCTGGTTAACGGTCAGGAGGAAAACAGCTCGTGCAGATCACCAGCGTCGGACACGCAGGCTTCCACATCCGCACCGCGGCCGGGTCGATCCTCTGCGATCCCTGGGTCAATCCCGCGTACTTCGGGTCGTGGTTTCCCTTCCCCGACAACACCCAGCTCGACTGGGACGAGCTGGGCGATTGCGATTTCCTCTATGTCTCCCACCTACATCGCGATCATTTCGACGCGAAACATCTCGTCGATCACGTCAACAAGGACGCGACGGTCCTGCTGCCGGACTATCCCGTGCCGGACCTGCGGCGAGAATTGGAGAAGCTCGGCTTCCACCGGTTCTTCGAGACCGATAATTCGGTCAAACACACCGTCACCGGACCGGGCGGCGATATCGACATCATGATCATCGCGCTGCGCGCGCCCGCCGACGGACCGATCGGTGACTCCGGAATCGTCGTGTCCGACGGCGAGACCACCTGTTTCAACATGAACGACGCGCGCCCGGTGGATATGGACGGCCTGCACGACGCGTTCGGCCATATCGACATCCACCTGCTGCAGTACTCCGGCGCCATCTGGTATCCGATGGTCTACGACATCCCGGCCAGGACGAAATCCAATTTCGGCAAGCAGAAGCGTCAGCGCGGAATGGATCGGTCGCGCAGTTATATCGAGCAGGTCGGGGCGACCTGGGTGGTGCCGTCGGCCGGTCCCCCGGTTTTCCTCGACGACGAATTGCGCTACCTCAACGACGATCGCGGCGACGAGGGCAACATCTTCCCCGACCAGGCGGTATTCCTGGAGCAGATGCGCATTCACGGCAACGAGGGCGGAATCATGATGATTCCGGGTTCGGTCGCCGACGTCCGTGGCGCCGAACTCGAACTCACCCACCCGTTCGACCCCGGCCTGATCTACGACAACAAGGCCGAGTACATCGAGAAGATGGCGCACCGTCTGGCTCCGGTCCTCGAGGCGGAGAAGGCGGCGTGGATCACCGGCGACGGCTCGCTGCTGGAACCGCTGCGCGAACTGTTCGAGCCGATCATGGCGCAGTCGGATCTCATCTGCGACGGCATCGGCTACCCGGTCGGCCTGGTCATCGGAGCGGAGACCGTCGTCCTCGACTTCCCCGCGCGGGTGGTGCGCGCGCCGATCGAGGGTGAGGGCAAGTACCGCTACGGTTTCCGGATCGCGCCCGAACTGGTGCGCACCGTCCTGCACAACAACGAACCCGACTGGGTGAATACCGTATTCCTGTCGACCCGCTTCCAGGCGTGGCGTGTCGGCGGCTACAACGAATTCCTCTACACCTTCTTCAAATGCCTCACCGACGAGCGGATCGCCTACGCCGACGGCTGGTTCTCCGAGGCACACGACGATTCCGCGTCGACCGAATTGGCGGGCTGGGAGATCCAGCGCCGGTGCCCGCATCTGAAGGCGGACCTGTCCAAATTCGGTGTGATCGAGGGAAATACCCTCACCTGTAATCTGCACGGCTGGCAGTGGGATCTGGAATCGGGTCGCTGCAAATCCTCCAAGGGCAACGAACTCCGCTCGCGCAAACTCGTACCGTAGATCCGCCCTCCTTCGGCCGGGCCCTGGCCGAAGGAGTTCTCCACATGCGAATCAGGCGGTGATCTCGCGAATCATGCGGCGATCTCCCTGGTCAGGCGCGACGACCACGGACACCAGAAGCATCCGGGCAGGAACGGGCCGCAAGCCTCATCGAGGTGGTCTTCGACGTAGGTGATGCTCGAGTCGCAGACTTCGATCGCCATGGTGAAGAAGGTGATCGTGTCCGGGTCGAGGTGGAAGTTCCAGCCCGGGTTGTAGTCCACCATCTGCTTGCGCAGACGGCCCATGACGTGGATCGACATGGTTTCCTCGCCGGACAGGATGCGGCGCGCTTCGGAGATACGTTGCTCGTTGTTGAGCCGGATGATGAATTCTTTGCCCGAGTAGTCGGTGAATGCGAAGTCCGCCATGAATTCCCCTGTTCGAAGATTCGGTGGGTAGATCATTCGGTGTCGATCATTCGGTGGTCATGGAACGAGCATCGATGCCAGACGAGCATAAGGGCAGCCGGGGCATCCGGCGATGATTTCCGCATGGAAATTGCTGCCCTACAACATAATTGGAAAAATGGTTGGTTTCGACCGAGACAACCGGCGATGCGAATGCCGATCAGCCGAGAGTGCGCGCGTGACTTCCGTTGCGCTCGACAATTCGCGACCGCCGCGACGGTTTGACCGACGAGATCAATTCACGTACCGCGATAGCACCACGCGCAACGGGCGCGGCGACCCTTCCCTCGACGTCGATCAGGACGCCCGACGGTGTACCGCGGACCCGGTACCGGAGCGCGACCTCGTTTCCCTGCTGAACCAGCGCCGGTATCTCACCGAGCCCCTGCTCCACACCCCAGGCCGCCTGCTCGGCGGCATCGCCGTTGCCGAGCACCACGATCGACAGCGCGTCACGTGCGCGCGCCTGCCAGCGCGGCAGCTCCCGCGCCAGGGCCGCGCACATCTCGCAGCCCGGATGCACGAAGACGAGCAGGATATGCGCGCGCCGCGCCAGCAGCGATTCCAGGCTCGTCCGCTCGCCCGCCGGATCGAGCAGTTCGAATTCCGGGGCGACGGCGCCGACGGGAAGACCTTCCGCCCCGAGCGTCGACAGCGCCTGCTGATCCAGACGCCTGCGCAGGCCCGCGACCGCGCCGACCAACCACGTCAGCACCGCGGCGAGCACCGCGAGAATCGCGAGTCCGACCACGTCCTGCGCGGGCAGTCCGGCGGGCACCCAGGGCCGCGCGATGGAACCGACCACGACCAACAGCACCAGCGCGGTCAGAACCCCGTTGCGCACGAGCGTCATCCGGCCGATCGGCGTCGGACTCAACGCCCCGAAACACGAACAGGACGGATGCTCACCGGCGCGCAGCAGACGTGCCACCGCGCCCGTGAACACCACGAGCAGCAGTAGCGCCGCCACCGACGCGGCGACCGCCGTCCACGGCGGCAGCACCGCGACCGCCACCGACGCTTCCACGATGGGCAGCGCCACCGCCACCGCGGGCGCCCACCGTATCGGCACGCCGAAATCGGTAACCGCCGTGCGTGTTCCGACCCGATCCACCGCCTTTCCCCATGCCGAGAGTCCGAAGACCACACCGACCAACAGCCGCGAAGCCCACACCCCGTATTCGATCAGCATGAGCCGCACCCTTACATACCGCAGGCCGCGTGAACCGCTATTCCGGGAGAACGGGAGTCCCCGGCGCGCGTCGCTCAGGCAGCGGCGGGCGCACGGCGGCCGCCCGCGATCACGACCGCGACGAGGGTCAGGGCGCAGCCGAGCGCCGTCGGCACCGAGATGCCCGCCGAGGTCGGGGTGAGCAGGTCGAGCACGAGCGCGGCGGCGAGTTGTCCGGCGACGGAGGTGAGGCCGAGCAGCAGCACCCCGACCCAGCGCACGACCAACGCCGCGAGGGCGATGAAGGCGACGCCGATCAGCCCGCCCAGATAGAGCCACGGTTCGGTCGGCGGATCGACACCGCGACCCGAGGTCGTCAGCAGTACGGACTCCAGTGCGAGGAGAGCCACTATCCCGACGGCGAAATTGGTGAGTGTCGCGGCGAACGGACCGCCGACCGCGCCGACACGGCCGTTGACCGCCTGCTGCCAGGCCAAGCCGACACCCGCGAGCGCGGGCAGCGCGATCAGCAGGCCGACGGGCAGTCCGCGCAGGGAGTCCGGCAGGGCGAGTGCCCCCGAGGTCCCGTGCGAACGTCCCGCGCCCGCGATCAGCACCGCACCGATCGCGACGGCCGCGCCGACCAGGCGGAGCGCGGTGACGGGCGTTCGTCCACTCGGACCGATTCCGAGGCGATCCACCACCAGACTGCTCAGCAACTGTCCCGCGACAGCGGCGACGGTGAACGCGGTGACGCCGATCGCGGCCACCGTCAGTCCCTGACAGGCGACGAACAGCGCGCCGCACAGCCCGCCGAGCAACTGCCACGGGCGCAGCGTCCCCGCGGCGAGCGCGCCGCGCACCCGGCCCATCGCCGCGCGCAACCGTCCACTCAGCGCGAAGGCGACGAGCAGAACCAGCAGTCCCGACCCGAAACTGATGGTGGCGGCGGCGATTCCATCGTGCAGGCGGGCCCCGAGCGCCCCGTTGATCCGCCCCTGCACCGCGACTCCGGCGCCGATGCAGAAACCGCAGACCAAACCCGATGTGCGCCGCGCATCCACCAACGCACGGTACCGGGTCACCGGGCCGGGGCTTTCGCCCCGGCTATCGGCGCCCGCCGCGACGCGGGAGCCAGGCGGGGGTGACCAGTGCGATGACCAGCATGACGACGCCGAGCAGGGCGACCGTCGTCGACAGGGACAGCCACAGGGTGGCCAGCGCGACGAAACCGAAGACGGCCAGGGCCACCACCTCCGAGAGCAAGCCGGATACGGAGGTGACGGTGGCTCGGGCCGGACCTTCGATGGCATCCTGCAATCGGGCCTCGGCGACCACTTCGGCGTTGAAGACGATTCCGTAGGCGATGCCGATGGCGACGAAACCCGCGCCCGCCAGCGGATAGACCACAGCGGGATGCCGCGCCGCGAGTCCGGCGGCCAGCGCGCCGCCGATGAACAAGACACCGCCGATCACCAGCGCGATCGCCATGGTCCGGCCCGACATCGCCTCGGTCCGTCCGGCCAGCAGTGAACCGGTGAGCGAACCCGCCACCGTGACGCCCACGAACAGCGGCACGATCGCCGTCGACACACCCGCCGTCTGCGCGAGCAGGGCGAAATACTCGTCGTAGGCGGTCACACCGTAGATCAGCGCGCCGAGCAGGACGCCGTTGCGGACGTGGCGTACCCGCATCGATTCGCCGATTCCGGCGCTCAGCATCGACCGATACCGCGTGAAGACCCGGGGCTCGCGACCACCGATGCCGGGAGCACCCGCCGCCACGACCCCGCCGGGCAGCGAAGGGACGGGTGGCGCGTCGTCGTCGAATGCTTCGACATCGGCCGCCGACACCGCCTTGGGCGCGCTCGGCAGGGTCAGGGCGGTCAGGCAGTGCAGCCCGGCCACCGCGACGCTCGCCCAGCCGACCAGCGGATAACCACCCCAGGCGTACAGCGGGGCCGCGGCGAGGATGGCGAGCACCACGGCCGATTCCTGAGCGGCCCTGGCGTATCCCATGATTCGGGGATAAGCCGACGACGCGCCCGCGGCGGTCAACTCGTCGTAGACAAGCGCCTCGAAAGTGCCGGACTCCAGCGCGCCCGCGATACCCCAGACCACGAAACCCACCGCGAACCCGAGGAAACCCGGTGCGACGGTCCACACCGTGAATCCGGTGCACATCAACAGCGCGGCGAGTATCAGCATGGCGCGGCGCGACACCGTGTCGGCCCACGCGCCCGACGGCACCTCGAGGACGAAGGCCGTCAGCGACCACATCGCCAGCAGCAGCGAGATCTGCGCCGTGCTCAGCCCGTGGTCGGCGAACAGCAGCGCGTAGAGCGCGTAGAGCGGTATGAGGTCACGCGAACCCCGGAAGAGGATCGCGCGCACGGCGAGGCCACGTACGCCGTGGCTTCGACCCTTCAGCAGGGCCGTCAAGGCATCGGCGGATCAACAGCCGTAGAAGAGCAGACGCATGTACCGAGCTTGGGCTGCCGCGCGGACGACGTCAAGCGATTATCCGAGCGGAAGCCAGCCGTTGGCGGCGTGGCGCGAATCGTCGTCGAGTTCTCGGTCCGAGGCGCCGGGACCGACCCGGCCCTGACCTTCGTTCAGGTCGCTGATCAGCGCCGACACCGGATGGGAATCGCTGTAGTGGTATCCCTGCGCGAGTGCGAAACCGAGTTCGGTCAGCACTGCCGCCTGGTATTCGGTCTCGACGCCCTCCGCGATCACCTGGAGATCCAGCGACTTGCTCAACGCGGCGATGACACCGAGCAGTGGCGGCGCGGGCGAATCGGAGCGGATCGCGGCGACGAAGGACTGATCGACCTTGAGAATGTCACTCGGCAACGTGGCCAGCCTGCTGAGCGAGGAATATCCGGTGCCGAAATCGTCGATCGCGATCCGCACCCCACGGTCGCGCAGGGTGTGCAGATTCGCGATGGCCGTCTGGGATTCGGCGGCAAGCTCGCTTTCGGTGACCTCGAGGACGAGTTGATCGGCGGGCCAGCCGGTACTGGCGAGAATGCCCGCGACGCGGTCCGCGTACCCGGATTCGGCCAGTTCCAGCCCGCTGACGTTCACGTTGAGGGTCAGATCGAGCTGGGCGAACGTGTCCTGTAGTCGCGCGGCGTCGGCGCAGGCGCGGCGCAGCACGAGTTCGTCCAGATCCGAGATCAGGTCGTATTCCTCGGCGACGCGGATGAGCCCCTCGGTGGTGACGTCCGGCTGCGCGCTCGACGACCAGCGCAGCAACGCCTCCACGCCGACCGCCTTGCCGCCGCCTTCGGTCAGGCTGACAATCGGCTGGTAGTGCACGTCGAGCGCGCCGGTGTCGATGGCCTCGCGCAGTTCCACCGCGAGCGGCAGCTGCCGGGAGGATTCGAGCACGGTGCGGTTGCGTCCGGCCTGCTTGGCCCGGTAGAGCCCGACATCGGCACGGCTCACCAGCAGCGACCCGGACTCACCCGGCTGCCAGGAGGTGACACCGGCCGAACAACCGGTGGTGACCGCGGCGCGCAACTGCTCGGTGAGCAGGATCGCGGCCTGTTCGGTGGTGTTGGGCAACAGCAGCGCGAACGCGTCACCGCCGTAGCGGGCAAGTCGCTGATCGGGGGTGAGCAGTTTGGCCCAGGTGTCGGCGACCCGTTGCAGGACCGCGTCACCCGCGCGATGTCCGAGGTGATCGTTGATCTTCTGGAAGCGATCGAGGTCGACCAGGACCAGCGCGAGGCCCTGCCCGGAACGGGTGGCGAGTTCGATCGCGGAATTCAACGCCCGGTCGAATCCGCGCCGGTTCAGCAGGCCGGTGAGCACGTCGATATCGGCTTCCGACGCCATCCTGGTCAGGATGCCGACCACGACGCCGACGCCGAAGGTGACACCGGCCGGAATCAGCCCCGACCACCACGGCAGATCGCGGGTCGGCAGGACGAGCAGGCAGAGCAGCATCGCGAACGCCAGATGCGCGGCCGCCTGCGACCAGCGGAAGAACAGCGCGGCGTCACAGGCCACGAAGACGTAGAAGGCGGCGAGACTGATCGCCCCGGTGGTATTCGGGAACGAATGGATCGCCACGGTGATGAGCACCGTGGCGATGGCGACGTAGGCGTGATGGATACCGTGCGGCATCCGCGGACCCCATACGAGCAGCGTCGATCCCAGCACCAGCGCTACCGCTGCCGCTATCGCCACCAGCGGTCGATTACCCTCGTCTCCCGGGGCTACGGCCGTGATGAGCAGGCCGAGCACACCACCCATGACGTAGAACGCCCCGGTGGTCCGAGCCATGACCATTGCCGTCGCCAACGCCGATGCCGCCCGCACCCGGGTTCGGGTATCGCCGCGCGCCCCGATTCCTCGCACGGGGAACAGCCTAAACACAACGCATCTCGTCGGTTGCCACATCCCCGTAATCCGACACGGCGAACAGACAGCTATTTACCTCCCGGTCACCTGGGAGGCGTCAGCACCTCGGTGCCGACGAACGGCACCAGCGCCGCGGGCACCCGCACCGAACCGTCGGCCTGCTGGTGGTTCTCCAGGATCGCGACGATCCAGCGCGTGGTCGCCAACGTACCGTTCAAAGTGGCTGCGATCTGCGGTTTTCCGTTCTCGTCCCGGTATCGGACGGCCAGGCGGCGGGCCTGGAAGGTCGTGCAGTTCGAGGTGGAGGTGAGCTCGCGGTAGGTCCGCTGGGTGGGAACCCAACCCTCGCAGTCGAACTTGCGGGCCGCCGAACTGCCGAGATCGCCCGCCGCGACGTCGATGATGCGATAAGGCACCTCGACGGCCGCGAGCATCTCACGCTCCCAGCCGAGCAGTCGCTGATGTTCGGCGTCGGCCTGGTCGGGTGTGGTGTAGACGAACATCTCGACCTTGTCGAACTGGTGCACCCGGATGATGCCCCTGGTGTCCTTGCCGTAGCTGCCCGCCTCGCGCCGGAAACACGACGACCAGCCCGCGTACCGCTCGGGGCCGCCGCTCAGATCGAGGATCTCGCCCGAGTGGTAGCCCGCCAACGGCACCTCCGAGGTGCCGACGAGGTAGAGATCGTCGTCGGCGAGGTGGTAGACCTCGGCCGAATGCTGTCCGAGGAATCCGGTGCCCGCCATGATCTCGGGCCGCACGAGAACCGGCGGGATCATCATCGTGAAACCGTTGGCGACCGCGCGCTGCGCGGCCAGTTGCAGCAGGCCGAGCTGGAGCAGGGCACCGTATCCGGTGAGGAAGTAGAACCGCGAGCCCGACACCTTCGCGCCGCGTTCCATATCGATGACACCCAGCGACTCGCCCAGTTCCAGGTGGTCCTTGGGTTCGAAATCGAAATCCCTTGGCGTACCGACGGTTTCCAGGACGATGTAATCGTCCTCGCCGCCGGCGGGCGCGCCGTCCTGCACCACGTTGGAGATGGCGCGGTGCGCGGCGTCCAGGTCGGCGTCCGCCGCGCTCTGGGCGACTTCGGCCTCCTTGACCTTGACCGACATCTCCTGCGCCCGTGTGAGCAGGGCCGGACGTTCCTCCTTGGACGCCTTGCCGACCAGCTTGCCCATGGACTTGTGCTCGGCACGCAGATTGTCCGCCGCGGCCACGGCCGCACGGCGCGACGCGTCGGCCTCGAGCAGGGCGTCGACGAGGGCCGGGTCTTCACCGCGGGCGCGCTGCGAGGCGCGGACCGCTTCGGGGTCTTCCCGCAGGAGTCGGAGGTCGATCATGGGTGATCAGCCTAGTGGGCGCGGTATCGCGGTTTCACGCCGATATCGGTGGTACCGGGGCGCCGACCGCGCGGAGCGCGCATAGTGGGCCTGTGGGCACGACTTTCGACGAAACCACCATCGACGACGCCGTGGCGGATCTCGCGGCGGGCGAGAAAGCGTGGGCGCAGACCTCGCTCGGCAAGCGCGGTGAACTGCTCGACCTGATCCATCGGCGGACGGCCCGTTTCGCCGAGGACTGGGTGCGCGCGGCCAGGACCATCAAAGGCCTTGACGCGGGATCGCCCCTGGTCGGCGAGGAGTGGATGTCGGGTCCGCTCGCGATGTTGCAGGCCACCGCCGCCCTCTCCGCGACCGTGTCCGCGCTCGACAAGGGCCGCAGTCCGATCGACGGCATATCCCTCGGCAGCGCGCCGGGCGATCGGGTCGCCGTGCCGATCCTGCCGCTCGACTTCTACGACCGGTTACTACTCAGCGGCTTCCGCGGCGAGGTCTGGCTGCGACCGGGGGTCGACGCCGACACCGCTCGCCGCAAAGCCGGACTCGCCCAGCTCGATCCCACAGCGACCGGCGGGATCGGTGCGGTGCTCGGCGCGGGCAACATCACCTCGATTCCGCCGCTGGACGCGCTGTACGAACTGTTCGCGCGCAACCGGGTGGTCGCGCTCAAACTGAATCCGGTCACCGACCCGCTGTTCACGGTGTTCGAGATGATCTTCGCGCCGCTGCTCGAACTCGGCGTGCTGCGCATCCTGCTCGGCGGCGCGGAAGCGGGCGGCTACCTGGTCGGTCACCCCGCTATCGCGCACGTCCACATGACCGGCAGCGCGCAGACCCACGACGCGATCGTGTGGGGTCGCGGCGCCGACGGCGAGAAGCGCAGGAAGAGCGGTGAGCCGCTGCTGCGCACGCCCATCACGAGCGAACTCGGCGGCGTCTCCCCGACCATCGTGCTACCCGGGGACTGGTCCGAGGCCGATCTGCGCTTCCAGGCCGAACACGTCGCCACCCAACGCCTGCACAACAACGGCTACAACTGCGTCGCGACACAGACCGTCGTGATCGCGCGGGACTGGCCGCAGAAGCGCAGGTTCCTCGACGAACTGCGTACCGCGCTCGAACTGGCGCCCCAGCGCGCCGCGTACTATCCGGGCAGCGACGGCCGGGTCGCCGACGCGCTCGCCGCGTATCCGGGAGCCGAACGGCTCGGGCAGGGTCGGGTGCTCGTCTCGGATCTGCCGCGCACCGGAACCCCGCTGCTGCGCACCGAATACTTCGCCCCCGTGCTCGGTGTCGTCGAACTGCCGTATTCGGGCGGCGATTTCCTCGCCCGCGCGGTCGATTTCGCGAATACCGAGCTGACCGGCACGCTCGGGGCGAACATCATCGCCGAACCCACCACGATCGCCAGACTCGGCATCGCCTTCGACCGAGCGCTCGAGCGGCTGCGCTACGGCACCATCGCGGTGAACGCGTGGACCGGACTCGCCTTCCTGACCCCGCGCGCGGCGTGGGGCGCCTTCCCCGGCCACACCATCGATGACGTGCAGAGCGGAATCGGTGTCGTACACAACGCCTTCCTGCTCGATGACGTGGAACGTACCGTCGTGCGCGGCCCCTTCCGGCCCGCTCCGCGCTCACTGTTCTCGGGCGAGCTCGCGCTCTCGCCCAAACCGCCGTGGTTCGTCACCAACACCACCGCCGCGCAGACCGGGCGCAAACTGACCGAGTTCTACGCGGGATCCGAACCCGTCCGACTGCCCGGCCTGTTCCTGTCCGCGTTCCGTGGGTGACGGGGCATACCGGGCGACGGGCCGGATCACACCAGGTCGTGGCACCGGGGCACAGACACTGCCATGATGGACCGCGATGTCCTCCGACGATGAGCCCCAGGATCCGCAGATGCCCGTGCCGTCTTCGGGCGACTCGCCGCGTGGCGAGTCGTTCCCGCAGTCACTGATCATCGACCGCCAGTCGGTCAGACACCTGTCGGCGTCGAAGCTGCGCTGGGTGCTGCTCGCCGTCGCCGTGGGCGCGGTGCTCGCGTCCCTGGTCGGGCTCTTCGTCACCGGATTCGACAACGAGAAGGGGCTGGAGGCGCACAATCCTGGCGCGCCCGTCCAATCGGTGCTCGACAAGGAATTCGGCACGGCGGCACGGGGCGACTGCCTGAGCTGGTCCAAGCCGGATCGTTCCGATCTGGTCAAGGTCGCCTGCTCGAACAAGCACCTGTTCGAGGTGGCCGCCGATATCGATATGAGCAAGTACCCGGGTGTGGAATTCGGCCCCGGCTCCCGGTTCCCGGATTCGCTGCGGCTGACCGAGCTGAAAGAGGAGCACTGCGTCCCCTCGGTCCAGCAGTACATGGGCGGTCGTTTCGACCCGCGCGGGAAGTACGTCGTCGGCCTGATGTACCCGAGCCCGGACGGCTGGAAGCACGGGGACCGCACGCTGCGCTGCGGTGTGCAGTACTCGGGCAGCTCCGGCACCCCGCTCGCCGCGTCGGGCAGCGCGGCCGACCACGATCAGTCCAAGGTGTTCGAGCCGGGCACCTGCCTGGGCATCAACCAGAATCTGCCGACCGATCCGGTCGACTGCGCCCAGGCGCACGCGGTCGAGATCATCTCCACCGTCGACCTGGCGGCCCGCTTCCCCGGCGGCCCGCCCGTCAAGGAAGAGCAGGATCGTTTCGTCGAAGAGGAGTGCACGAGGGCGGTGACCGACTATCTCGGTTCGCCGGACGCGGTCCGCAACAAGACGTTGACGCTGTTCTTCGATTATCTGGACGCGCGCAGCTGGCTGGCGGGCAGCCGCAAACTGGACTGCATGATCGGTAAGGGCACCGACCGTGAGGGTTTCGCGCCGATCATCGGTTCGGCCAGGGGCGAGATCCTGATCAACGGTCAGGCGCCGGTGCCGCCGCCGAATTCCGGACGCTCCACACCCACGCCGCTGCCGGGGGCCGCGCCGTTGCCGCCACAACCGCAACCCAGGTAGACATGCCGGTTTCCATGTCCGAGAACCGGTTCGAGGAACTGGTCGGCGACGCGCTCGATCTGATCCCGCCGGAGTTGACCAGGGCCATCGACAACGTGGTCGTTCTTGTGGAACCGCGCGATCCGGACGACCCGCATCTGCTCGGGCTGTACCACGGGATCGCGCTGACCGAACGCGACAGTCATTACGGCGGAGCGCTTCCCGACACGGTGACCATCTACCGCGACGCGATCCTGGAGATCTGCGACGACGAGAATCAGGTGGTCGAAGAGGTCGCGATCACCGTGATCCACGAGATCGCACACTATTTCGGCATTCCCGAGGAGCGCCTGCACCAGCTGGGTTGGGGCTGATCCGCGACCGTCGTGAGCGGATTTCCTGAGCCTTGCCCGGCGCGGCGGTACCCGCCGACCGCACTCGACGCGCGGCCGGTCTTGCGAGTTCGCCCGCGGCTGGGCAAGATCGCAAGGAAATAAGGGGATTCGATGGAACCGATCGCGTAGCTGTCGCGTCCTATCACTCGAAGGGGGAATTCTCGTGGTTCCGCCCCATCGCCGCCACTAGAAGGAGTCGAGTCATGGTTGGCCTGGTAAACATCTCACCCGAAGTCGTTCTCGCCGCCGCCGCCGAGCTCGATCTGCTGGCCGAGCGGCTGGGGGTCGCCGCCGCGCTCACCGCACCGGCGACACATGTCATCCCTTCCGGTGCCGAGGAGGTGTCGTGGCTCGCCGCGAACCACCTCAACAGGGCCGCGGGCACCCATGACACGGCCATCGCGGCCGCCCAGCTGGAACTGCACCACGCGGCCGCGACCCTGCGGATGCAGTTGGCCACGCACGTCGCCGACGACACCCTCAAGTCGGGTGTCATGAACGGGATCGCCGGAACGATCGGCGCGTAGGTCCGTGGGTCACCGTCCACGCGGTGACCACGACGACCACAACCGCCGAGCACAAACACAAGGGGAGACAAGTACATGACCGCAGGAATGACCGGGGTTTTCTGGCTGCCCCGCATGGCCGAATGGAATTCCACGGCCCTGAACACGGGCGCGCACGCGATCCCGATCTCGGCCGCCGCCACCGCGTGGGGCGGGCTCACCGCGGCATGGGTCGACGCGACCGCGACGACGACCCGCGTCATGGCCGAACTCGGCATCGGCATGCAGGGCGTCAACGGTATCGCCGCGCTGTCGCGGCTCGTCGGCTTCACCGGGTGGTCCGAGCAGCAGGGCATGATGGCCGCGGCCATGGGGGCGAAGGCGGCGGCCAACGCCACCGCGTACACCGTCGCCTCGATCGCCATGCCGAGCCTTCCGGAGATCGTCGCGACCAACGGCGCCGTCGTCGCGTCCGCGAATCCGGCGGGCGCGGTGTCGGGCACGTTCGAAGCGGCCGAAATAGCCAAGAACGCGATGGATTTCCGCGCCGCGATGGTGATGGAGGTCTACGAGGCCCAGACCAGCGCGATGGTCGCGACGCCCGGCGAATTCTCCACGCCGCCGCCGATCGCCAACGGCGCGGGCACCGCCGACGCGGCGCAATCGCCCGACTCCGCCTTCGGCAGTGATCCGGTGCAGGCCGCGGTCGGCGCGGCCCTGTCCGCCGTCAACAACCCCGCTCTCGCCAACGCGGCCACCCAGGTCGCCAATGTCGCGGGCTCGGTCGCCAGCGGCGGCGTCGGCACCGTGGGAAATCTCGGCGCGCACGCGATCTCCGCGGTCGGCAACGCCGTGTCCACCGGCGGCCCGGCCCCTTCGGCGCCCTTGGTCGGCGGACTCGGTTCCTTCGGCTCGCCGTCCGGCGAGGCGTCGACCAGGTCCGCGGGATCCGGGGTGTCGGTCAACCTGCACAACGGTTCGCTCAAACTGCCCGAGGGCTGGGGTTCGGGTGGCTCGATCGGCTCGACGCCCGCGGCGGCCCCGATCGGCGAGACGACCGTCACCCGCGGCGACGCGACACCGGTGCGTTCGGCCACCTCGTCGGGTAGCCCGCTGCTCGGCAACGCCAGGAGCGAGCGCGACGAGGAGAACGAACACAAGTCCGCCGATTACCTCGACGACGACCTGTTCAACGACGGCCGCTCCGTGGCGGACGGCGTGATCGGCGCCTCCGGGACGGCTCAGTGACGATTCTGGGTGAGGGCCGCGGCCCATCGATGCTCGGTGGCGTCCTGTTGTCACTCGACGAGATGCAGTTCCTCATGGAGGAATTGCAGACCGACGAGATGCCCGTCGTGCTCCAGGCGGTGGGTCGATACGACAACCAGAACGACCACGACGTGGCGATGAAAGCGGCCGCCCAGTCGCTCGTCGATCGGGAATTACTGATCGACGGTGCGGTACATCAGGAACTCGAAGACCGCCTACGGACGCTCAACCGCCCCCACTGGGTGCTGGCGCTGCGGCTCGTCGTCGAGGGACAGGTGAGTCGGATGTGTCTCGCGAAGGGCGACGACCTGGTTGTCGTCGCCCTTCGCGGGCCCGATTCGTATGCCATCGACGAGGTCCAGGAAGATCTGCCCGGCCCGATGATCGCGGCCCTCGGTGCCGCCGAACCACTCGAACTGACCGGGATGAACGCTCGAACCGATCTGCTCGCACCGATTTTCGAGGACACCGGGGACAGCGCGGCCACCGCGAACCGGCTCGCGAAGGTCGGCAACCCCGCGCGTGACGCACAGGTTCTCGCCTCGGCACTGGTCGAGATCCGTTCGCACGTGCAGATCTCCGGCGTGGTGTACGGCGACGGCACCCGCGATATCGCAGACAATCACATCGCCGTCTTCAACACCAGGGGCGGACGGTTCATCATCACCGCCAGCGTCGCCGACGACGGCACGAAATGGTCGTCGATCAGCAGCGGCACGAACGCCCGTCTGCGCCAAGCCCTGCTCGATCTGATCGACTCCCTGCCCGAGCGGGCGGATTTCCCGACCGACAAGGCCAAATCCGTCTGAACGTCAGCCCATCGGGTCGTCGGGGGCCGGTGCCACTTCGAAGGTGAACGGTGGGACGAATCGGCCCCACCGCAGGCATTCCCAGCCACCGTCGACCCGGGGGGACAGTTCGATGGTCTCGGTGTTGTCCAGATGGTTGTTCGTGGTGAACGGGGGGGTGACACCCGCGATACTGCGGGCAACCAATCGCATTGCCGCGCCGTGGGTGACGAGCACGACGTCACCCACGTCCGCACCCGCGAGGTACTCCGCGCGCACGTTCTCGATCACGGGCAGGAACCGCGCGAGCACCTCGTGACCGGACTCGCCGCCGGGAGCGCGCTGCGCCAGATCACCGTCGTGCCAGGACCGGTAGATCCGCTGGAAGATCTCGTGCGCCTCCACGTCACCGCTGCCCTCCATATCGCCGACCTGCACTTCGTACACCCCGTCGAGGACCGAGGCCGCCACGCCGGTGGTGGCTTCGATATAGCCCGCGGTTTGTCTGGCGCGCAGCGCCGCCGAGGAGAACAGGGCAACCGGCGGCGCGAGCAGCGACGAACCGAAGGTCTTCGCCTGTGCCGCACCACGTTCGGTCAACGGGAGCCCGGGCACCCTGGTGTCGAGAATCTTGGCGACATTTCCCTCGGTTTCGCCGTGCCGGACCAGAATCAACTTGCCGTTCACAGATCCGCCACCCCCTTTCGCAATTGGATCAGCCATTCCGCGCCGGCTTCGTCCGACGGCGGCGGTGTACCGGTGGCCGAGGTCGCCGGCCAGGAACCGAGGTATCGGATCCTGCCCGCTGTTCGGTGCAGCGCCTTGAGCGCCTCGGCCACCGCGGTGTCATCGATATGTCCCACACAGTCCAGGTAGAAGCGATAGGTTCCCATCCCCGTGCGGGTCGGACGGGATTCGATTCTGGTCAGGTCGATCCCCCTGGTGGCGAATTCGGCGAACGCGCGCATGAGCGAACCCGGCTCGTTGGTGAGTTCGAGCACGATCGAGGTCCGGTCGGCGCCGGTCGCTGCGGGCGCCACCCTCGGGCGGGTGACCAGGACGAAACGCGTGATCGCCTGCTCGTGATCGGCGACACCGGAGGCCAGGGCCGTGAGACCGAGCCGTTCACCCGCCAGGGCGGTAGACACGGCCGCGTCGGCGCGTCCGGCGACCACATCCTCGGCAGCGGCCGCGTTGGACGCCGCGGTGAAGATCTGCGTGTCCGGCAGGTGCAGGGAAACCCAGTCGCGAACCTGCGCGCCCGCGACCGGATACGCGGCCAGCAGCCGCACATCGGCGAGCGTGGTGCCGGTCCCGGCCAGGATGGTGAAACTGACCTCGAGTTCTGTCTCGGCGACGATCTGCAATCGCGGCCCGATCGCCAGCGAATCCAGCGTCGCCGAGATGGAACCTTCCACCGAACTCTCGATCGGGACCACCGCACCCTCGACGCTTCCGGATCGGATCAGGTCGAGCGCACCGCCCTGACTCGGCGCGGTCACCCGTTCCACGGGCGCGTCGAAGACACCCGCCGATTCGAACTGGGCGAGCGCCATCTCGGTGAACGTTCCTGACGGTCCGAAGTACGCGATTCGGGGCACAACTACGAGATTACTGGCGCGACGGGTGGGCGCGTGGCGAGTGGATGCCAGGAAATCCCGATCAGCCGATCTCCAGCACGGTCAGGGCCGCGATCACCGCCTCGGCGGCCTCGGTCTTCTCGGTCTCGATAGCGAGCAGAACCCCGCGCAGCGCCTCGACGGCGGGTGGTTTCAACGCGGTCAGGAACGCGATGTCGGGACGGGCCATGGCGAGGCGGATGTCCTCGCCGCACAGCGCGGCCACGGTCGCCGCGACGATGGCCAAGGCGCGTTCGCCGGAATTCGTGTGTGCCACGAACCCGGTGTCGGTATGGACGATGCCCGCGAGGAAATCCGCGATCTCGGTGTCGGGACGATCCGCCGACAGACGCGGAACTCCGGGCAGCGCACCGGAACCGGTGTCGCACACCAGACCCCGCACCAGACTGCGCCGCGCGGGCGCGGTCAGCGAGATCAGCACGGGTTCACCCTCGGGACCGTGACCCGTTTGCGCGCCGTTCACCACGGGGTCAACGGTAGCTTGCCGCGCACGGCGCGACGGCACCTCCATCGCCCGTCCGTGACCCACACCGGGGGAACTTCCGAAATCCGTTCGGCGCGAGCGCTTGCGGAACCCCACCCGGTGACTTAGCTTAGGTTTACCTAATTTTTCTTCGCCGTTCTCGAACGTCCATCATTCGGAGGTCCGCATGCCGAACCAGACCGTCACACCGACCACTGCCGAGCGAGTGCGCAACGCGTGCGCCCACGCCGAGCAGGCGGTGCTGGCACTACCCGGCATCGACCCCACACCGACCTCCGTGCACTACCTGCGCCAGTGCGGCGACGTCGTGATCGCCGTCCCATCCGGATCCACCGCGGCCGTACTGATCGGCAACTCCAGCCCCGGCGGCGCGGCCGCCGTCCTCGAACTCACCGACCACGCCCCACTGCCACTGCGCGAACCCGTCCGCGCGCTGGTCTGGCTACGCGGCGTGGTCCGCGCCGTACCGGTCCCCGCGCAACGGGCACTGGCCTCAGAAGTCGCCAAGGACCACCCCGACCCGGCGCTACTCGACGTCGGACACACCGCGACACTGCTACGGCTGGTGATCGGCTCCGCCGTCATGGCCGACGCCACCGGCGCCGAATCGGTCTGCGTCGACCAACTGCGACTGGCCCAACCCGACCCGTTCTGCACGGTCGAATCGGCATGGCTGCAACACATGGAATCCGACCACGGCGACCTCGTCACCCAACTCGCCCGCCACCTGCCGCCGAAACTACAGACCGGAGCCGTCTACCCGCTCGCCATCGACCGCTACGGCATCACACTCCGCGTCGAAGGCCACGACGGCGACCACGATTTCCGCCTCCCGTTCAGCGCCCCCGCCGACGATATCGAGGCACTGAGCCGCGCCGTCCGCACACTGGCGGGCTGCCCCTTCCTCAACGGACTGCGGAGATTTTAGCGGCCGGGGCCGCGGGGTTCGCGGCCCTTTTCGTCTCGCGTCCGAGCGGTCGAGACTCGCGACTGCGTCGCATGCGCTTCGACCGCTCGGACGCGAGACGGCCGCGAACCGGGGCGCTCGTAAGGCTCGCGCCGGGTGGGGTGAGGTGGGTGGGTGGGGAACGGTTCGACGGAGCAAGAACCGGGGGTGTGCGGGAAGTCGTCCGTGTGAGGTCATACGGGGCTGTGGGCAGTTCGAACAGGAAATAGGGTCGAGAACCGCTGCCAGAGGCCCGCTACGGGCAGGGTGAACAGAAGAGCCTGCACCCTTTGTCGGTGAGGCAGTCGCCGGGGATGTGGGCCAGGGCGCCGAGTCCGACGGCGAAGGGAAGCCACGGCGGTTTGTCGGCCAGCCAGTGATCCATCCGAAATCGCTCGAGCGAGTATCTGCTCTGACTCGGCGGGGTGGGGCTCGACTGGAGGAGGTCGCCACTACGTGGGGGACTTCGAACAGTTCGACGTGACACGGTCGTGGAAGCCTTTGGTGAGTGCGGCCGAACGGGGCTGAAGTGCGCGCGGAACAGTCGCTGGAGTCGGCGGGGGGCGAGGCGGCGGCACGGTACGGGGGGCGGCGCGCGCCCGGGGTGACGCCCGATGGGTGGTGGGGGCAATAGATTCGGTCGGGTGAGCGCTGAGTCGAAGGGCGAATGGGCCGAATCCGTGTCGACGGATCGGGAACGGTTCGCGATCAAGGTCGAGATCGCGATTGTGTTGTCCATCACCTTCGGGCTGAGTGGGCTGAACGCGGCGCTGTCGTTGATCGACAGTGCGCTCTCGCCGGAAGGGGTCGGGGGGCGGACTGTCGCGCTCAACGCCTCGCGGTCCACGGCGTCGTTGATCGATCTACTGTTCCAACTGCTCGGGGTGTTGCGGCTGACCGGCTGGGCGGCCCTCGGGCTGTATCTGCTGTGGCGCAGTGGGATCGGGCCGCGCCTGATCGGGCTGGCCAGGATCGGGGTGCGGCGGGATGTGCTGCCGGGGCTGGCGCTCGCGGCGGTGATCGGGGTGCCGGGGCTCGCGCTGTATCTGATAGCGCACAGCATGGGGGTGAGTGTGACGATCGTCCCCAGTTCGCTCGGCGACCACTGGTGGCGACTACCGGCGCTGATCCTTTCCGCCTGCGCGAATTCGGTGGCCGAGGAAGTTCTCGTGGTGGCGTATCTGATCACGCGACTACGAAGGCTCGGCTGGTCGGAGAATTCCTCGCTGTTCGCCTCGGCGGTGCTACGTGGCAGCTACCACCTATACCAGGGCGTCGGCGGCGGGCTCGGAAATCTGGTGATGGGCTTGATCTTCGGGAGATTCTGGCAGCGCACCAACCGACTGTGGCCGCTGGTGCTCGCGCATGCGACCATCGATGCGGTGGCCTATATCGGCTATACGTTGCTACGAGGTCACGTTTCCTGGTTGCCGTAACGGCAGCGGTCGAATCCGGGATTATCGAGAGAACGTGTGTACCGAATCCGGCCGCCGACGAGTGCTCGGAGGCGGATGAAGCGCCGCTCACGACACCACCACCCAGCGATCCACGATCAGTAGAGTCGGAACGATGAACGGCGACGACCCCCAGTTCAAGGACCGCAGACGCGGGGTTCCGCCGCCACCACCGGCACGCGGCGGCGACCCGGCGCAGCGCCCACAGCCCCCGCGACAGCGTCCCCCGCAGCAGCCGCACCGGCCACCGCCCCCGCAGCAGGGCCGCGGACCGGCGCCGCATATCGAGCCGACCAAACGGCTGCACCGCGACGCCGTGGAACAGCCGCTTGCGTACTCCCAGCCGCCCGCCGAACCGATCATCCGGCGCACCGCGCCTCCCCCGCGCCCGAACCGGCAGACCCACGCGCCGACCCAGCGGCCCGAGCCGTTCAACGAACCAGCGCCGCGCGGCCGGAACGCGCCGCCACCCCAGCGACCGCAGTCCCGTCGCAACGACCAACCGCCACCGTCGGGACCACCACCGAGCGCACACGGCCGGGCGCCCCAGCCGCCGCGCCGACGCCGCAAACGTCATCCGTTCCGGTGGTTCCTGGTATTCCTGCTGGTGCTGGTGCTCGCCGCAATCGGCGGGATCTTCCATCTCGACGGCAAACTCGTCCGCATCGACGCGCTCGCGGGCTACGCGGACCGGGTCGGCGACACGCCCGGAACCAACTGGCTGCTCGTCGGTTCGGACGGACGCGGCGGGCTCTCCTCGGAACAGGAGCAGGAACTCGCCACCGGCGGCGAGGTCGGGCCCGAGCGCACCGACACGATCATGCTGGTGCACATCCCGAAATCCGGTGACACCACGCTCATCAGCCTGCCGCGTGACTCCTACGTCTCCATTCCGGGCCACGGCAAGGACAAACTGAACGCCGCCTTCGCATTCGGCGGTCCGCAACTGCTCGTGCAGACCGTCGAGATCGCGACCGGCCTGCGGGTCGATCACTACGCGCAGATCGGATTCGCCGGATTCGCCGGGATCGTCGACTCGCTCGGCGGAATCGACGTCTGCGTGCCGATGGCGATCGATGATCCGCTCGCGGGTATCGACCTGCAACCCGGATGCCAGAAACTCGACGGCCCGACCGCTCTCGGATTCGTGCGCAGCCGCGCGACCGCGCTCGCCGATATCGACCGCATGAACAATCAACGGTTGTTCATGGCGGCCCTGCTGAAGAAGGCGACTTCGGGTGCCACCCTGGCGAATCCGTTCAAACTGTGGCCGCTGGCGACCGATACGGTCGGTTCACTGAAGGTGGACGAGGGCGATCACCTGTGGAATCTCGGGAAGCTCGGCTGGTCGCTGCGCGGTAACACCGTGGCGACCACGGTGCCGATCGGCGGGTTCGAGGACACCGACAGCGGCAATGTCGTGGTGTGGGACAAGTCGAAGGCGAGTCAGTTCTTCGACGCGCTCGCCACGGACCAACCCGTCCCGGAGGCGCTGCTGACGCGGTAGCGTCGAGGTATGGCCGACACCGATGTGTCCTTCGACGTCCTGTTGCGCGACCGGATACGGCAGAGTCTCACCGTGGCCCAGCAGTATCTGGCCGTCGCGGTCTACTTCGATTCCCGACGGCTGCCCCGGTTGGGCGCGCAATGCTATGACCTGTCCCACGAACATCGCGGACACGCGCTGCGCATGATCCAGTACCTGCTCGACCGCGATGTGACCGTCCGGGTCGGCAGCATCGGCGCGGTGCGGGAGGATTTCGACTCGCCGCGCGCCGCGGTCGCGTTCCTGCTCGAGGTGGAGCGAACGTCGACGGCCGATATCACCGACCTCACCCGCGCGGCCCGCGAAACCGGCGACTACCTGGGCGAAGGGTTCACCCAATGGTTCCTGAAGGAGCAATTGGAGAATGTCGCCGGTATGACCCGACTGCTGGCCGTGATCGACCGCGCCGACGGCGATCTGTTCGATGTGGAGGACTTCCTCCGTCGTGAGCC
Source organism: Nocardia sp. NBC_01377 (assembly GCF_045040005.1). NCBI lineage: Bacteria > Bacillati > Actinomycetota > Actinomycetes > Mycobacteriales > Nocardiaceae > Nocardia > Nocardia sp. NBC_01377. The sequence goes on along the minus strand of NZ_CP109566.1, from coordinate 7,555,176 downwards.
ATTCCGCAACCGGAACGACCGAACGGCTCCGAAAATGGCGGGAGCGGCCGAAAAATAATTAGGCAACACTAGCCTCAATAAGGGTGTACTTGGATGACACGCGCGCTGACCAGCGATAATCTCTGTGTCATGTCCAGCCATCCGGAATCACCACAGAGCAAATTCCATGGTCTGCTGCACGACCAGATACGGCACGAATTCAATGCCGAACATCAATACATCGCCATGGCGGTGTGGTTCGACAATGTGGATCTGCCGGTGCTGGCCAAGCGCTTCTACAAACAGGCCGTGGAAGAACGCAATCACGCCCTGATGATCGTGCAGTACTTCCTCGACCGGGATATCAGCGTCGAGCTGTCCGGTGTCGACTCCGCGAAGTCGCAGTTCGAGAATGTCCGCGAAGCGATCGCTTTGGCGCTGGCCCAGGAGAAGAACGTCACCGATCAGATCGTCCGGCTCGCGAGCACGGCCCGCGAAGAGGGCGACTACCTCGGCGAACAGTTCATGCAATGGTTCTTGAAGGAGCAGGTCGAGGAGGTCGCGAATATGACCACTCTGCTCAACATCACCGAACGTGCCGGGTCGAACCTGTTCGATCTCGAGGACTTCATCCGCCGCGAAATGAGTGGACCAGCCGATGCGTCAGGTGCCCCGTCTACTGCCGGCGGCAGTATCTGATCTCCTTTTCCTCGAAACAAGGTAGCCGCGGCTCGCGCCACGGCTACCTTTTGTTTCGCCTACGTCGGATTACAAGCTGCGCAGGGTGTCGATCAGACCGGTGAGCAGCACGACGATCGCTTCCATGATTTCCCTACTTCCTCATGTTTTCGCTATTAACCGGTGGACATCGGAAATAACTTTCTTCAGAAAATCGCACGAGCGAGTGGCGTCGAATCAGCGCAAAGTGACCTGACGTGACCGCAACCCATCGCGCGACCTGCGCTCTTCAGCCGAGAGCGGAGCGTCGACAGCCACCGCGGCTGCCAGTCGGGCGCCGAATTCCTTTGCCGCGCCGATCCATTCGTTCGCGTGCCGCTCCGGATCCAGATCGAATACCGGTACGAGCAGACCGTGCGTGCGGAACGAACCCGCGAACCGGGAACCCTCGCCCAGGTGCAGCCCGCCCGAGGCGTGCAGTCGGGCCAGCGCCAGCATCAGATCGTCCTCGTCCTCGGGCCGCACCCAGCGCACATGCGCCTTCTCGCCCGCGTCGACCCACCACGGCGCTCCGATCGCGTCCGCGCCGAGATCCAGACGCGCGGACGGCATGATCGCCTGCTTCGCCTGTTCGATGGTCGCGGCGACCTGCGGATCGGGTTGCACACCTTCGGGCACCCACCAGTCGAAGTCCTGGTGGACGGTCAATTCGAGGTCGGCGCCGGGATCGATGACGTCGGCCAGTCGCGGCCCACCGGCCACGCTCTGCGCCGCCTGCAACGAGTCACCGGCTTCGGCCGACTGGGTCCACAGGATCGCGGCGGCGATATCGGCCGCCGGGTCGTCGCCCTGGTGCTGGACCTGGGCGCCCACATAGCCGCTCGGCTCGTCACCGGCGCGGACCAGCGCGGCCACCGCGCCGGGCAGCACCGTCGCCAGCACCACGGGACGCTCGGCGGCCACCTCGGGTGCCAACTTCAGCGTCGCGGTCGCCGACGGCACGAACTCGCGGAGCGCGACCAGATCGCATTCCGCGGCCAGACCCTCGAACGGACGTGTGACCAACTGCGTCGCCTGCTCCAGCGCGGCCTTGCGCTCGGCGAGACGCTGGGCCCGGTTCCCTCCGGGCTTAGGACTGTTGCGCTTGCTCTTTCCCACGGATGGTCAAACTACTCCCCTCACACCCGTGTACCCCCATATGCCACGTCTCAGCTCGACAGCAGAGCTTTCGTGCGGCCCGGATGGTTGGTGGCGATCCAGTTGACGCCGAGGTCGGAGCACAGGGCGACGTCGGCGGGATCGTCGACGGTCCAGCAGTAGGTGGCGCGTCCGGCCGCGGCGGCCTTGTCGACGAGGTCCGGGTGGTCGCGCAACGTCTTCACCGAGGGACCGACGGCCGTCGCGCCGACCGTGGTCGCGGCGCCACCGCCCAGATAGCGCGAGGATTCGCCCAGCAGCACGGTGGGCAGCAGCGGCGCGGCCCTGCGGATGCGCCACACCGCCAGCGCGGCGAACGACATCACCACGGCACGCGAATGGTCGGCCGACGCCGGGGTCGCGATGCCGAAACGCTGGAGTTCGGCCAGCAGTTTGTTCTCGACCAGTCCGCCGTAGCGCACCGGATGTTTGGTCTCGATGAACAGTTTGGTCGGCCTGCTGCGCCAGTCCAGCACCAGTTCGATCAGCTCGCTCAGCGTCAGCACCGGCACCGGTTCGCCGTCGCCGCCGAAATCGAGCGCGCGCAATTCCTCCAGCGTCATCTCGCTGACCAACCCGGTGCCCGAGGACGTCCGGTCGACGGTGCGGTCGTGCACGCACACCAGATGCCCGTCCCTGGTCAGCCGGACATCGCATTCCACGCCGTCCGCGCCCTCTTCGAGCGCGAGCGCGTACGCGGCGAGTGTGTGCTCGGGGAGCGCCGCCGAAGCTCCACGGTGCGCGACGACGAATGGCGCGCGATTGCCCTGGCTCACTTGGCCGAAACCTCCTGCCGTTCACGCTCAACAGCGTTGTCGGTATCCCGATCTTCGGGTATGTCGTCCCTGGCCGCATCCCGGACGGGCCCGGCTTCGGCGTCCGCGACGACACCCGCGCCGGGGTGCACGGGTTCGATGACCTGGACGACCGGATCGGCGCCGACCACCCAGCGGCGGGCGGCCCGCGCCCGGCCGAGCAGATCCCGGCCGTCGAGCGAGCGCACGACCCACAACGTCAGCAGGGCGATTCCGGCGGCGAAGGCGTCGGTGAACGCGGTGAACACGACACCGTCCGCCTTGACCTGCAACGAATCCGCGGTCCGCCAGATCAGCGCGGCGACGGTGAGTGCACCGCCGAGCAACCAGGCCGACCACCAGATCCTGATCGCGCGCAGCGCGCGTGGATCGTCGCGGCGTTGCGCGAGTTCGGTGAGGAACACCCCGGGCCAGAGCAGATTGACCACCGGGACCAGGCAGCCGAGAGCCAGCGCGCGCGGACGGCGCGGATCACGGAGTCCGGCCTTCGCGAACGCGGCGGCGCGCGCGTCGACCAGCCACATCACCAGCCCGATCGCCGAGGCGAGTCCGAAGACCAGTGCCAGCGCGGCGGAACCTTTGACCAGCGAGTCCGAGATCCACAGGACGGTGGGATCGATCAGCCGGGTGCGATTGCGCAGCAGGATCGCGTAGCGACCCGCCTCGGCGAACGCCGACACCGCGAACAGGAGGGCGGTGACCAGCAACAACGAGCTCACCCTCGCGCCGAACCAGGCGAAGCGGCGGCGCGGAACGGTGACCGACTTCGGCGGCGGATCGATCAACCCCCAGCGCGGTACCTCGGTGTATCTCGGTGTCGGCGTCGGGGCGGCGGTGTTCGCGGCGGTGTCGGCGCGACCGTTGCGGTGTTCGGGGCGCCTGGCGACCCAGCGGTAGTTACGGCGTGCCGCGGGAGCGTCGATCGGCGCGGGCGAGAGCAGTACGCCGCGGCAGCGCGGGCACCAGTGCATCGGCGCGCCGCGCACCGCCCAGCGCGCGCCGCACCGGGCACACGGCTGAACCACCGTACTCATGGCTGCCTCCGTCGGTAGAACCTCGTCAGTAGATCTTCGCCTGCCGGTCGCCATCGGCGACCAGCGGGCGTCCGGCCTGCTGCCAGGCCACCATGCCACCGCTGACGTTGACCGCCTCCACACCGATATGCGCCAGATATCTGGCGACCTCGAGCGAACGGCCGCCCTGCCTACAGATGACGTACAGATCGCTGTCGAAGTCCAGCTCGTCCACTCGCGACGGCACATCCGACATCGGGATGTGTATCGCTCCCGGCGCGCGGCCGAGTTCCCATTCGTCGTCCTCGCGGACGTCGAGCAGGGTCGCCCGCACCCCTTCGGGACGGTCGGTCTGGTCGAATTCACCGGGCAGGGACTGCACCGGCACCGACGGAATCTCGGGGCTTGTCACGCCTCGATCCTGCCACGGCCGCGACCGTGCGGGGGAGTAGGTGCTCGGACCGAGACACTGATCGGGCAAGCCGGAGAAGCCCGTAGATCCAATCCTTGAGTTTGTTTTCGACCGGAACTCCGGCCGAGCACCCCGATTCGGCCGCAACTGCCCCTATCAGCCGCGAAGTTATCCACATAATCCACAACCTGATCCACAGGTCATGGTTGCGAACGACCGTTCCGGAACTCCCCTCCTGACATCCCGGAGCGGTCATTCGCCGCCTCTCGAGATCATGGCCCGAGCATGATGGCCGTGTTGATCCCGACAACTACTTGGACGGCGCGCGCGGCGATTCGGTTCCACAAAAGAACGAGAACACTAGCGAAAATCTGAAATACACAGTGGACACGGACATGCTCGGTAACCTGGGCGTATGAACGTGAGCAGGGGGCTACTCGACGGATTGGATACGACCGGACTCAACGCGGCACTGTCCGAGGCGACCTGCCTCGGGTTGCAGGTCGACTCGACGGCGCGGACGCTGCGACTCGATCTCGAGGTGCTGACACTGCCGGTCGACGCGTCGGCGATCCATGACTACAAGGTTTCGTTGACTTTTCTCGGTGTCGGCCGCGTGGCCGCGTCGCTACGCGAACAACGCTGGGACGATCTGGAGCCGCGGGTGCTTCCGCTCCAACTCGACGGCCTGAGCGAGGCCATTCGCAGTTTCGGGGGCGGCAGGCTGCACGGCTGGGAATTCATCGATCTGGACGACAGCGGGTGGACGCTGTGGAGTGAGCTCCTGAGCTTCGACACCAGGATCGACAACCACGTCTGCGCGCACGTCCTGGAATTCTCCCAGGAAGAAGGTATCGATCCGCGCGAACTCGATGTGCGAGTGTGGTTCGACAACATGGCCATTCACGATGCCGACGGCCGTGAGATCCCGCTGACCGATTTCATCGCGGGCGGCGTGCGCTGGTGGGAAGCCCACGACGCGGGCGACCCGCAGACCATCCGTCCCGGGATCGCGCCGCCGCTCTGAACACGGACGGCACCGCTCGTCGATGTCGCGCTACCGCATCCGGCCATCGGGTGCGGTAGTCCCGTATTTCCGATTTCGCTCCACCGTCGTCCGCCTCGCGCAGCGCCGTCAGGGCAAGCGGCACAACCGGAATGCCCCGGTGGCTCGCCACACCCCGACATGGTTCGATCGTAGGCGCGGGGGTCCGACGGACACCGATTTTCTCCGCGCGACGGCACCGAGCCCGCCACCGAATCCGTGGCTGCCGGAATAGCGGGGGGTTCGGACCGGGTTGGACCCACCGGGTGTACGAATGATGGTTGGGTGTGCTCGAGAATCCGGGTGCACGCAGCCCGACATTAGGAAGGGACATCGTGGCTGAGTACACGCTGCCAGATCTGGACTACGACTACAGCGCCCTGGAGCCCCACATCTCCGGGCAGATCAACGAGATTCATCATTCCAAGCACCACGCCGCTTACGTCGCGGGCGTGAACACCGCCCTCGAGAAGCTGGAAGCGGCGCGCGAGGCCGGCGATCACGGCGCCATCTTCCTCAACGAGAAGAACCTCGCCTTCCACCTGGGTGGCCACGTCAACCACTCGATCTGGTGGAAGAACCTCTCCCCCAACGGTGGTGACAAGCCGGTCGGCGAACTGGCCGCCGCCATCGACGATCAGTTCGGTTCGTTCGACAAGTTCCGCGCACAGTTCGCCGCGGCCGCCAACGGCCTGCAGGGCTCCGGCTGGGCCGTGCTCGGCTACGACTCGCTGGCCCAGAAGCTGCTGACCTTCCAGCTCTACGATCAGCAGGCCAACGTGCCGCTCGGCATCATCCCGCTGCTGCAGGTCGACATGTGGGAGCACGCCTTCTACCTGCAGTACAAGAACGTCAAGGCCGACTACGTGACCGCGTTCTGGAACGTCGTCAACTGGGAGGACGTCCAGGAGCGTTTCGCTCGCGCCGTCAGCCAGGGCAAGGGCCTCATCTTCGGGTAAGAGACCCCGCGAACAGCCCCGGGCTCCTGCCGTCGCACCAGCGCGACGGCAGGAGCCCGTTGTCGTGTACGCCGCCGCCCGGCCCTACCTCGGGTGTGTCGTGCACCACGCGAGGACCTTCGCGGGGCGGGTCGGCGTCCGATTGGCACTCTTTGGTACTTGTGTGCCAGGTGATAGGTGCCTCATTGTCAGGTTCCATAGTTACGAGGACGGGCAAAGCCGCCCCCGGTTCCACGACGGGAGGCACCATGCGTATCAACGAACCGATCGGCATCACACCGTTCCAATCGCGCGGGTCGTTGCGAGGTTTCGTCATCTCCGGCCGGTGGCCGGACACCACCAAGGAATGGGCCCAGGTGCTCGTGCTCGCGGTGCGTGTCGCCACCATGCCCGGCCTGCTCACCACGACCACGGTATTCGGCGTCCGCGAGGAACTGCCCGACGAGCCGATGCCGGGCACGGTCGGGATGGTGCTGGCGGAGGGCACCGTCCTCGGCGAGGAGGCGCTCGCGCCCGGCCGCTTCGCCGACCACGTGCCCGCCGCGCTGCTGATGCTGCATCCACCCTCGGAAACCCGGCCTTCGCTGCCCGAATGCGCGGGCGCCGCGTCGGGCTGCGTCCTGCTGCCCGGTGTGCCCCACCTCGGGCTCGAACACCGCGCCGCCTGGGTGGAGGCCGAATCGGACGGAACCATAACGTCGCTGGTCAGCCGGGTCGGCCTCGATCCGATCAGTGATCCCGACACTGCGGTTCTGGCTATGCTGCTCGCCGCGTAAGGGTACCCGAAGTTCTGTACGTGGATCTCCAAACTTATTGTGCCAGCGATGATTTGGAGAACACGGGCTTGGCAGATGGCGACCGCCCGGGTAGAGTCGTGCACAGCGAAGGGGAGTAGCCCCCAATCACGCAGTCGACATACTGACTCGCGAGCCCGTGCGGGATCGCGGTCCGGTTGCGTGAACCGGTGAATTCCGGTGGGCGAGACCTTCGGCCTGACAAACCACAGTTTCGTTTGTCGGCCGGAGGCGTACCCCGATCTCCGGCGGACAGGCCGAAGATTCGGGAGCTACACATGACCGCCACGATTCTGCTCAGCATCGGAATCGTCTTCCTGGCCGAACTAGGCGACAAATCCCAGCTTATGGCGTTGACGTTCGCGTTGCGCTACCGCTGGTGGGTCGTGCTCGGCGGAATCGCGACGGCCACCGCCTCGGTGCACATCATCTCGGTCGGCGTCGGCTACTTCCTCGGTGTCGCGCTGCCGACCAGGGCCATCGCCTTCGCGGCCGCGCTGACCTTCCTCGCCGTCGGCATCTGGACACTGCGCGAACATTTCGCCCCGGAGGATCCCGACGACGAACCGAAGCCGCCGCGTTCCACCAGAGCGCCGTTCTTCATCGTCGTCTCCGCCGTACTACTGGCCGAACTCGGCGACCGGACCATGTTCGCGACCGCGGCGCTGGCCACCGACAACAACTGGTTCGGTGTGTGGATCGGGTCGACCATCGGCATGGTCGCCGCCGACGCGCTCGCCATCGGTGTCGGCATCCTGGTCGGCAAACATCTGCCGGAACGCCTGATCGGCATCGGCGCAGGGCTGCTCTTCCTCTACTTCGGCGCGGCCACCCTGCTGTCGGCGGCACTGCCCGATCTCGCTTTCGCGGTGAGTGCGGCGATCGCGGTCGCGGCTCCCGCCCTCGCGGGCGCGCTGCTGCTCGCTCGCGGACGCGGCGGCGTACAGCCCGCCGAGAGCGTCACGGAATCCACCGACGCCCGTCACCGGTGAGCGACGGTCGGTCGGTGGAGTCTCCGGCCATAGCCTCGCCGTAGAGATCGCCGCTGCGGGCGATCAACTCGAGCAGCGGCTCCTTCAACGCGGGCAGACCCTCCACGTCACCGACCGCGATCCGGCCGGTGACCATCGCGCCGACCGCCGCGGCGAACGTCTGGCAGGCGAAGCGCTGTGCGGGGGTACGGGCATCGAGGGCATCGGCGATCAGACCGACGAACAGTTCCAGCAGGCGCGCGCGACCTGCGATGGCCTTGGAACCGACGGCGTAGACCTCGACGAGGAAGAGTCTGGCGTGCGCGGGTTCGACCACGAGGCCCTCGAAGTAGGCGTCGAGAATGCGCCGCATCCGGTCGGTCTTCTTCGCCCCCGGCTCCGGCAGGGCCTCCGCTTCTGCGCCGACCGCGGCGTCGATGCGCGCGAGCATGCCGGCGACGGCGTGCTCGTAGGCGGCCTCGAAACAGTCCTCCTTCGACCGGAACTGCTCGTAGAAGGTTTCCCGCGACACTCCGGCCCGTTTGAGGATCACCGCGACCGAGGTGTTCACGTACCCGTTCTCGGCCATCGCCTCGGCCAGCGCCTCCAGGATCCGTTCTCGCTGCGACGCGACGACCTGTTCCCGCGGCAGGCCGTGACGGCCTCGCGGTAGTTGTCTGGCGTTGCCTGCGACTTCGGTCATGCGATGACTCCGGGTTCGGATCGGGCTAAGCGGGCCGCTCCATTCTGCGTGGTCGTGCGGGTTGGTCGGTGGTGAAGGGTGCGTCCTCGGTGCGCGCGATCTCCAAGGCCACCGCGACTCCCCTGCGTAACGCGATATCGATGACGTACTGCGCGATGGGCCGGAACGGCAGCACGATCGACACCCACCAGGGTGAGACGGTCTGGCGTTTACGGCGCGCGATCGCGCGTTCGATGCCGTCGATCGCCGGACCGAGCGGGGCGACCCCGGACACGGTCGAGCGGCCGAGGATCTCGCGCGCCGCGGCGGTGCCGAAACCGCGGGTGGTCATATCGGTGTCGAGTTCGGCGAAGTAGGCGATGCCGACCTTGGCGCCGGTATGCCTGATCTCGTTGCGCAGCGTGTGGCCCAGCGCCTCCGCGGCGGCCTTGGACGCGCTGTAGGCCCCCGCCAGCGGCAGGTTGACCGCGGCGGCCAGCGAGGACACGATCAGCACGTAGCCGCCGGGATGGCAGATATACGGGCCGGCCGCGCGCAGGGTGTAGTAGACGCCGAGCACATTGACCGTGAGCGTTTCCTCGAGGATCGAGGGGTCACCGCCGATGAGTGCCAACTGCTTGGCGATCCCCGCGTTGGCGACCACCACGTCGAGTCCGCCGAGTTCGGCGACGAGCGTGGCGACAACCCGCTCCACCTGTGCGAAATCCCCCACATCGCAGTAGCGCCACGGGGCGTCACCGCATTCGGCGGCCACCTCGGCGAGCTGTTCCGGTTCGACCCCGAGCAGTGCGACCGAGGCGCCCTTCGCGTGCAATTGCCGGGCGAGTACCGCGCCGATACCGCGCGCGGCCCCGGTGATCAATACCTTCCGACCGGCGACCCCGCCGTCGGCGAACAGCTTCATAGCTCGACGATACCACCGATGAACAGGTATGTTCGTGAATAATCAACGGTACCCGGCCGATTGGCGGGGAGCCGTGATCCGGTTCGCGACGCCCACCCGTTAGGGTGCAATTGACGAAAGGCCAACTGGCTGTCACGAACGAGAGGACCATCGTGGAGATTTCGGGTACCGCCGCCATTGTCACCGGAGGCGCGTCCGGCCTCGGAGCCGCGACCGCCAAGCGCTTCGCCGATCTCGGCGCCACCGTTTTCGGACTCGACGTGCCCCAATCCATCGAGCGCGCAGGCGATAACGTGCCCGCGGGCGTCACCCTGATCCCCGCCGACGTCACCAGCCACGAAGAGGTCGCGGCCGCGGTCGCCAAGGTCGTCGAATCCGGCTCACCGCTGCGCATCGTCGTCAACTGCGCCGGTGTCGGCTGGGCCGGGCGCATCCTGTCCAAGAACGGCCCGCACGACCTGGAGCTGTTCCGCACCGTCGTCACAGTGAACCTACTCGGCACCTTCAACGTCATGCGCCTGGCCGCGGACGCGATCGCCAAGACCGAGGCCGTCGACCAGTACGGCCAGCGCGGCGTCGTGATCAACACCGCGTCCGTCGCCGCGTTCGAGGGCCAGATCGGCCAGATCGCGTACTCCGCCTCCAAGGGCGGCGTGCACGGCATGACCGTCCCGGCCGCGCGTGACCTCGCGCAGTTCGGCATTCGCGTCAACACCATCGCCCCCGGCATCATCGACACCCCGATGCTCGCAGGCGTGACCGAGGAGTACCGCCAGGGCCTCGAGGCAGGCGTGCCGTTCCCGTCGCGCCTGGGCCGTCCCGACGAGTACGCGCAACTGTCGCAGTACATCGTCGAGCACGACTACCTCAACGGCGAGACCATCCGCATGGACGGCGCGCTGCGCATGACCCCGAGGTAGGTCGTCCCCGACGACACCCGCCGCGCCCCTGTCATCCGGTTCCCGCCGGAACGACAGGGGCGCGGCGCGTTATCCGGGGTACGCCCGCGGCTTGTGCGCGATCCCGAGGAAGGCCGTCGTCGACAGCGCGGTATCGGGGCGATAGTTCGCCGCGAGATACTCGAGCATCGATTCCGAGCGCTCGAGCCACACCCGCTCGCCGTCGGCCCGCCGGATCAGCTGCATCGCGGCGCTGCTGCGGATCATGGTGTCCCACAGGTGCTCCGCGCTCTCGAATATCGCGGAACTGGTGTGGCGCTGGATCGTCACACCGCTGAAACCGCTCGCCGCCATCTCCGAGGCGAACACCTCGGGATTCTCCAGCCCGAGGAAATCCGGCTGTGGTTCCTGGAGTTCCGGATCGGCGGCGGCACAGGCCGCGAAGATCTTCATCATGAGCGGGGAATCGATGATCGGAGCCCAACTGGAGACCACCGTGACGCCGCCTGGACGCAGCACCCGGTACAACTCCGCGAAACCCTTGGCCCGGTCCTGGAAGAACATCAACCCGAACATGGAGAAGGCCGCGTCGAAACTCTCGTCGTCGAAGGGCAGCGCCTGGCCGTCGGCCACGGTGGTCGCGATATTGGCGAATCCGGCGGCGGCCGCCGCCTCGCGCAGCCGGGTGAGCATCTCCTCGGAGAAGTCGACGGCGTGCACCGAGGCCACCTGCGGCGCGGCGGACAGACTCAGCGCCCCCGGACCCGCCGCGACGTCGACGATCCGCGAATCCGGTGCCAGTCCCGCCAATTCGAGTGCGCGGGCGGCGAAGGGTCGCACGATCATCGGCGCGAATTCGGCATAGTCACCCGCGACCAGGTCCCAGGACTCGGCCGTGGCGAGCAGATTTGCTGACATGTTCGTGCACGATCCTCTCGACCGTCCCAGGCTACGCGCGAGTACGTTCCGCGAACCAGAGACCGAGGCGAATATCGCTGTGCCCGAATATCTTCGATGACCGAAATCGACCGGCCGGTCTTTTTGGCTACGCCGTACCCGAGACCGTCGCACGCACCAGACCGATACCGCGCCGACCGCTCGCGACCGCCGCCTCGACGACGGCGCCGGTGACGAAATGCCCGACGGCGGTGGCGACGAAGACGGCGGCGATGAGCACCGGAGCCCACGACCACGTCAACGCGAGCAGGGTCCGTTCGAAGGTGTCGACCGGCTCGACCACCGGTTCCCAGCTGTTGAGACGTACCCACCGGCCGAGGAAGACGCCCACCGCGCACAGCAGATGCAGGCCGAGCGTGACCGGCACGCACCACCGGCCGAGGCCCCTGTCCTCCAGGTACCGCCGCATCGCGGCGAGCGCCAGGTAGTAGGCCAGGAATCCGGAACCGAGGAAAACCGCGTACACCACCGGCACCCAGGCGAGAACGGTGTTCCACGCCATCCAGAAGAAGTCCCGCCGAACCACATCGATCATGTTCGGCCCCACCCGTTCGAGCACATCCATACCCGCCATGATGCCGACGATCGACGGCACGGGCGACGAGCGCGGACCGGCGGCCACCACGAGCGGGAGGCCACCGGTCCCGATCGGGCTACAGCGTGCGGGTCAGCCGGTCGGTGAGGATCTGGGCGAAGCGCGCCGGATCCTTCAACTCCCCGCCCTCGGCCAGCACCGCCGTGCCGTAGAGCAGTTCCGCGGTCTCCGACAGCTCGGGCACCTTGTCGGCGTCGGCGTCGTCCTTGCGGGTGAAGTAGGCGTCGCGCAGACCGGTGACCAGCGGGTGAGCCGGATTGAGCTCGAGAATCCGCTTGCTCTCCGGAACCGCCTGACCCGAGGCCCGGTACATCCGCTCCAGCATGGGGGTGAAGTCGTAGACATCACCGACCAGGCAGGCCGGGGAGGTGGTGAGCCGGTTGGTGAGGCGCACCTCCTTGACGCTCTCGTCCAGGGTTTTGCCGAGCCAGGTCAGCACATCGGCGAAATCCTTGTCCTGCTGTTCGCGCAGCGCCTCGGAGGCCTTCTTCTCCTCCTCGGTCTCCAGGTCGATCTCGCCCTTGGCGATGGACTGGAACGGTTTGCCGTCGAATTCGGTGACCGAACCGACCCACATCTCGTCCACCGGATCGGTCAGGATCAGCACCTCGCGGCCCTTGGCCTTGAATGCCTCGATATGCGGCGAGGATTCGATCTGCTGACGACTCTCGCCGGTCATGAAGTAGATCGAGTCCTGACCTTCGGCCATCCGCTCGACGTACTGCGCGAGGGTGGTCACCTCGGAATCCGAATGCGTCGACGCGAACGAGGAGACCTGCAACAGCGTCTCGCGATTGTCGAAATCCGAGAGCAGCCCCTCCTTGAGGACGCGGCCGAACTCCTTCCAGAAGGTCTGGTAGTTCGTCTGGTCCTCGGCGCCCTGGATGTCCTTGACCGTCGAGAGCACCTTCCGCACCAGGCGCTTGCGGATCATCTGGATCTGACGGTCCTGTTGCAGGATCTCGCGCGAGACGTTGAGCGAGAGGTCCTGCGCGTCCACCACGCCCTTGACGAAGCGCAGGTACTCCGGCATCAGCTCTTCGCAGTTGTCCATGATGAACACCCGCTTGACGTAGAGCTGCACGCCGCGCTTGTGATCGCGGGTGAACAGGTCGAACGGCGCGTGCGACGGGATGAACAGCAGCGCCTGGTATTCGAAGGTACCCTCGGCCTTCATCGGGATGATCTCGAGCGGATCGTCCCAGCCGTGGCTGACGTGCTTGTAGAACTCCTTGTACTCCTCGTCGCCGACCTCGCTCCTGGGGCGGGTCCACAGCGCCTTCATCGAGTTGAGGGTCTGATCCTCGACGATCACACGCTCGGTCTTCTCCTCGCCCTCTTCCCCGGAGTCCTCGGTGACGGTGCGCTCCACCTTCATGCGCACCGGCCAGGCGATGAAATCGGAGTACTTCTTCACGATTTCGCGGAGCTTCCACTCCTGCGTGTAATCGAAGAGGTGGTCGTCCTCGTCGGCGGGCTTGAGGTGCAGCGTGACCGTCGTGCCCTGGGGAGCCTCGTCCAGCGTCTCGATGGTGTAGGTCGACTGCCCCTCCGACTCCCAGCGGGTGCCTTCGGTCTCGCCCGCCTTGCGGGTGGTCAGGGCGACCTTGTCCGCGACCATGAACGTCGAGTAGAAGCCGATGCCGAACTGGCCGATGAGCTCCTCGGCCGCGGCGTCGGATTTGGCGTCGTTGAGTTTCTTGCGCAGTTCCGCGGTGCCGGACTTGGCGAGTGTGCCGATCAGGTCGACCACCTCGGCGCGGGACATGCCGATGCCGTTGTCCCGGACGGTGAGGATCCGCGTGTCCTTGTCGACCTCCAGTTCGACGTGTAGGTCGGAGGTGTCGACGTGCAGGTCCTTGTCCTTGTAGGACTCCAGCCGCAGCTTGTCCAAGGCGTCGGAAGCGTTCGAGATCAGCTCCCGCAGGAACGTGTCTTTGTTGGAGTAGACCGAGTGGATCATCAGCTCGAGAAGCTGATGGGTTTCGGCCTGGAACTCGAGTTGTTCGACATGCTCTGTCACAGTCGCGATGTTACCGCCGCCGCTCGGGCGACCTGATCGCGACCGCTGGTCAGACGCCTGCGCGGAAGTCAGCGAGCCCGGGCACCTCGAGATCGGCGCAGTGCGCGACCCGCTCGCGCGGATTCATCCACTCGCGCAGCACCATGGTCGCGCGCACGTCGTCCTCGTTGTATTCGAGCAGGCGGGTGCGCTGGGACAGGTCGGGTTCGGCGTCGTAGCCGACCGCGCGACGGTACCAGCCCATCGATGCCTCGCCGCCCGCCTCCGGATCACGCCAGGAGAAACCGGCCACCGGCGCGATCTTCTTCAGGCCCTTGCCGTTCGGGCAGATGAACTGCTCAGAGACGGCCTGGAACATGTCGACCCATTCGGGGCCGTCGACGAACGCGCGCACCTGTTCGACCGTCGGCACGCCCGGCATGCCCGCGAACCTGCGCGCGGACTCGTAGAGCCACTTGTCCTCGGCGGTACGCGAATAGCAGTAGGCGGCAAAGGTTTTCCCGCTGGTGGCGGCCTCGGCGCGCACCGTCATCAGCCAGGTCCAGAATTCGCCGAAGGAACGGCCCTCATCCTCGGTCGGCAGCGGGTCCCAGCTCAGGAACGGCCGGTAGACCCCGTCGAGCAGCGTGCCCCACAGGTAGGCGCCGTATTCCTGGTAGCTCTCCAGATCGACGTCGACCTCGACGTCGGCGCGGCGGACGTAGACCCGGTCCATCCTGCGCACCAGCGGCGCGCCCGCGAGCCAGGCCCGCGCGGTGACGACGGCCTCGTCGAACGGGCCGTGCTGCCAGTCCTCGGGGTCGGGGCCGACCCAGGCGGCGAGATCGTCGATGGTCCGCACCCCGTGCCCGCGCAGGACCTCGGCGCGCGAGCCGGGCGCGACCAGGCTGACGTCGTGGTGTTCGGCCAGCCAGCCCTCGCAGCCGCGCCCGCCGTCGACGCCGCGGTTCCACCACGGGCACTGACGGCATTCGGGCACCTTCGACGGCACGGTCGGCAGTTCGTTGCGCACCACGGCGATGCGGTCGGCGTAGCGGTGGTCGTAGTCGGCGAGGACGGGGCCCAGATCGTGGACGAGGATCCGGTCCGGATCGTAGCGGCGGGCGCCTTCGGGCCCGCGCCCGGAATTCTCACCGCCGACCTGTCCCTCGTTGCGACCGAATTGGTAGCCGATCACCCCGCCGACCAGCGCCGGACTGGCGAGCCCGTGGCGTTGCAGCATCCGGTACAGGTGCGCGAGACGTTGCTGATCGCGGGGCTGCTGACGCAGTTTCCGGTGCGGATCGGGCCGGGGATCCCAGCGATAGGGGTCCGAGGTGGTCGGATGGAAATCGGCCGGTTCGGGTCTGCGCGGATCGGTCACCTTGTGATTGACGACGATCACCGGGATGTAGCCGCCCCGATCGTGGTCGCGCAGCAGGATTTCCGCGCCGCCGCGCCTTCCGGTATCGGGTTCCTGTGGCAGCAGCCCGCCCCAGATGTGTTTGCCGCCCGCCGCGCACGCCCGAATGGTCGCCTCGGCGCGCTCGGTGGCGCGCAGACTCGGATCGATCACGACCCAGCCGTCCGGATCGGCGCCGATCAGCGCCTCGCGCACCCGATTGCGGTGTTCGGCCGCGGCTTCGCGCCGCTGGCGCACACCGGGATCCTCCACCACACCGGTCAGCAGATGGGGGTGGGCGGAGTTCAGATGCAGCCGATGTCGGCACCCGATCAGTGCCCGCGCGTCGATGAAAGCCACCGGGCCGCCGACCGCCTGCCGATTGCCGGCCATGCCGTCGTCTACGCGACCCTCGCGGTCACCGATGCCCGAATTCACGTATGCAGTATGGTCCCTGCCTCCGACAACTCCGCGCACCGCATGACCGGCCCACCCCGGCGCTGACATGCACCGCTCACCCCCTCGCGACGGGGGACGACAACCCGATAGGGTTACGACAAACCGTGTGACATGGGCGGAAGGGCGTTCCCCGACGTCCTACTGCCATGGCAAACCAGCATGACGGAGGGCCTTCGATGGGGTTGTTCACGAAGCGCAAGCGGCGTCCGAGCCGGCGGGCCGAGGCGAAAGCTCTCAAGCACAAGGCCGCGATGGAGGCCAAGCTCGGCGCGAGGAACGACCGCAAGGCCCAGCGCGCGCAGGCGCGTATCGAGCGCAAGGTCGCCAAGGCGCAGATCTCCACGTTGCAGGCCGAGGAGAAGGCCGCGCAGAAACTGGCGGCCAAGGCCGAGCGCGATCCGTTCAGCGCGAGCCAGGTTCGCAAATACCTCGGGGTGGCCCGGGTTCTCGTGCCGGTACTGGCTCCGCTCGCCTACCGGGGCGCGACCTTCGTGCGGGGACAGATCGATACCCGTCGCGCCCAGCAGCTCGGGATCGGCATCGACCAGCTCGGGGATTTCGCGGGTCACGGCGGCAAGCTCCAGGCGCGGATCGCCAATGTGGAATCGGCGCTGGGCAAGATCGAGGGTGAGGCCGACAACAAGAAGTTCGTCACCACCACCGCGGATCGCCTGGCCAGCCTGTCCGCGGCGGTGCGCACCGCCGAACAGATGCCCGCGCCGCGACGCAGGGCGGTGCACCAGTCGATATCCGACGAACTCTCCGGTGTCGAGGCGGACGTGCTCGCCCGCCTCGGCGTGAACTGACCACTGCCGAGATGCGGGACCCGGCACGACCTCACCGAGCGCGGCTCTCGCCGTGCCCGGTGACCGTCGTCCGGCCCCCCGGTGCTCCGAAGTGATGATGCGGCACGGGGATTCGGCCCGTGGCGGCACTGTCGGCGCGATGGTCGCGGCCCTCGCCGTCGCCGCGCACGGATGCGCGGGCGGCGGTTTCCCCGACTCCGCCGACGGCGCCGCGCTGATCCTGCTCTCGGTCGTCGCCGGAACCGTCGCCGCGCGCCTGCCGCTCGGCGGAGTCGGGGTGCTCGGCGCACTCGCGGCAGGTCAGTTCGCCGGTCACGTCGTACTGAGCGGGATGATCGGTCACGGTCATGCCGCGATCGCGCCGCCTCCGGTCCCGCTGCACGGCGGATGGATGCTGTTCGCGCACGGCCTGGCCACGGCCGTCGGCGGCGCGCTGATCCTGCTCGCACAGCGCCTCTACGATTTCGCCTGCGCCACCGTGCTCGCGGCGATCACCCGGCCCGTCGCCCCACCCCTCCCCCGTCTTCTCGGACCGGCGGCCACCGGCCCCGGACCGTCCCATGCTTCTCCGAACGGCGCGATCGGACCTCGCGCGCCGCCGGTGCCCGCTCGCTAGCTCGCACCATCTTCCCCTCGGAGAGAAAGCATTTCACCATGCGTAGTTCAGTTCTGCGTGCCTGCGGTGGCTCGGTGGCCGTCGTCGGACTCGTCCTGCTCGGCGGCGGCACCGCCGCCGCCCACGTGACCGCCGACGCCCCCGGCGCGGCACAGGGCGGGTATTCGGTCGTCACCTTCCGCGTCCCCACCGAATCGGAGACCGCGGCGACGACCGCGCTCACCGTCACCCTGCCCAATGTGAAAAGCGCACGTACCGAAGCCCTTCCCGGCTGGAGCGCCAAGGTCGACCGCAACGACAAATCCGAGGCGGTCGCCGTGACGTGGACCGCCGATCCCGGTGCGCCCGGCGTCGCGCCGGGCCAGTTCCAGCGCTTCGTCGTCTCGCTGGGCCCGCTGCCGAAGCAGGACACCATCAGCTTCCCCGCGAAGCAGACCTACAGCGACGGCAAGGTCGTCAGCTGGGATCAACCCGCCGGACCCGACGGCGCCGAACCCGAACATCCGGCACCGGCTCTCACCCTGACCGCGAGCGCGGGCGACGATCACCATGCCGCGGGCGCCGAACCGACGACCGAGGACACCGACGACACCGCGCGGTGGATCGGCGGCATCGGACTGGCCCTCGGATTGCTCGGCGTGGCGCTCGGCCTCGGCAACGTCCTGCGCGGACGTCGGTCGTGAAGCGCGGCACGAGGTTCCGGGCCGGTCGGGTGATGGCCGCGATGGTCGTCACCGGACTCGCGTTGCTCGGCAGCGGACTGGCGGCCGGACCAGCGGCGGCGCATTCGGCCCCGGTCTCCAGCGTGCCCGATGACGGTGCGACGGTCGACACCGCGCCCGCGCGCGCAAGTGTCACGTTCAACGAGGCCCTGCAATCGAATTTCCCGACGATGACGGTGGTCGGCCCCGACGGCAACCTGTGGTCCAAGGGTGAGCCCGTGGTCGACGGGAAAACCATCTCGGTCGAGGTCGGCGAACTCGGCCCCGCGGGCAAATACACCGTCGCGTTCCGGGTGACCTCCGCCGACGGCCATCCGGTGAGTGGTTTCAGGACGTTCACGCTGAGCACCGCCGGTCACGGCACGCCCGGCGCCGCGGCCGACGCCGCGGGCACATCCGACAGCGACGACGGCGGCGTCCCGCTGTGGGTCTTCATCGTCGGCGCCGTCGTGCTGTTCGGCGGCGGTCTGGCCTTCGCGCTGTTCGGCGGACGCGGACGCGAGAAGCGATAGGAACGCGACAGCGGTGAAGAGTGGGACGACCGGCGGCAGGGACGCGGTATCACTGCTGCTGATCGTCCCCGCCGGACTGCTCGGCGTCGGCCTGGCGTGGGTCCTCACCGCAGGTGACCTGCCCGCCCAGGCCGTGATCCGGGTGATCGCGGACTGCGTCGGCGCCACGGTGCTCGGGCTGGCGGCGCTGCCCCGGCTGCACCCACGACTCCAGCCACCGTGGCGGCTGCTGGCCGTCCTGGCCGGAATCTGGTGCGGTACCGAATTCGCGATCCTGCTGTTCGAGGCGGCCGACGTCGTCGGCGTGCCGCTGCGACGACTCGGCGCGGAGCAGTTCGGCACCTTCCTGACCGAGGTCAGCGCCGGGCAGGTCGGTATCGCGATCCTGCTCGGCACCGGCGCGACCGCGGGGTATTCGGCGCTGATCTACCGGCGCAGCGAGGCCGCGTCGACCGATCTCGTGCTGGTGTTCGCCGCCGTCGCGCTGATATTGCGTCCGATCACCGGGCATATGTCGCAGCAGTCCTTCGGTTCGGTGCTCGCGGCCGTGCACGCCCTCGCCGCGGCGGCCTGGTTCGGCCTGCTCGTTGCCTTGGCCTCGGTGGTGCGCTCGCGCGGTCAGTGGGCGACGGTGCTGCCCCGCTACTCGGCCGTCGCGCTGCCGTTGATCGCCGCGGTGGCGCTGACCGGAATCGTGAACGGACTCGTGCGCCTGGACGGACTCGGCCCGCTGCTGTCGACCGGTTACGGCCGGATCCTGCTCGCCAAGACGGTCGTACTCCTCGCACTGCTGGCGCTGGGCTGGTGGTGGCGACGCTCCTGGGTCGGGCGCGCCGCGGACCATCGCATGACCGCCGACGCGTCGTTGCGGCGAGCCGTGATGGAGGTGGCGGTGATGGCGGTCGCATTCGGTCTCGCGTCCGCGCTCGCCGTGACCGCCTGAAGGGCCGGACGGCGTCATCGGACCATGTGGCGACCTGTGGTAACCCGTTACAGTGGCCGATATGACCGAAGTGAAAATCGTCGCGGACTGCGCGGCGTCGGCCGAATCCGCGTTCCAGTACGTCAACGACTACCGGAATCTGCCGCACTTCCTGCACGGGATCGAATCGTTCACCCCGGTCGGCGATCGGATCGAAGGGCTCGGCGCGAGTTTCGACGGGCGCATCAAACTGGGCCCGGCCTCGCTGCGTTCGCACGTCGAAGTGAATCGGTGGGAGAAGGATTTCGCCATCGGCATCCGGTCGATCAAGGGGTTCGAGATCGATTCGACCTTCCTGTTCCACCCGAAAGGCGACGATCTGTGCACGATCGACGCCATCGTCGACTACCGGGTGCCCGGCGGTCTTGCCGGACGCGCGCTCGGCAAGACCATCGAACCGTTCGTGAAGATCACCGTGAAACACACGACGGATAATCTGATCCGGCAGATCGCCGAATTCCATCGCGGTCGCGACCGGAATCCGCGCTGACGATGACCGAGTCGCCCACCCCCACATTCGCGCAGCGGGTCGGATACATCTGCGGGAAAACCCTTCCCGCGTCGAAGTCGGGGTGGGTGCTGGCCGACCTGACCGGCCCAGGCGCCACCCGCCGCTATCTGACCCGCATTCTCCTCCCGATCATCCCGGTCCTGTGCCTGTTCCTGCTGCTGCCCGGACCGCTGTGGATGGGGCTGGCGATGATGGCGCTGCTCTACATCCCGCTGATCTATTTCACGGTGGCGCTGATGTACGTGTACCGGCGACACCGGCTGATCGGCCACGGACTCGATCCCGCCCTCGCCGATATCGACGCGCGCCGTCGCAGCGAGGCCGATCGGCTCGATTACGAACGCCGTCACGGCCGCGCCTGACCCGCGCGCACGGACCGCCCGCGCGTTTGCGGACACCCGGCGCGAATGGCACGTCGACACTGGCGGTGACCTGCACCACAGGCATAGCCTGAAGATATGAGAACTCCCACGATAGGGCAGCGGATCGCCTACGATCTGGGCCGCGAGCTTCCCCGGGAGCTGCACGAGTGGGTAGTCCACGACCTCGTCGGCCACGGGGCCATGGAACGCTACCTCGTTCGGTTCCTGGTTCCGATCATCCCGTTCTTCGCGCTGGTGCTGCTGTTTCCGGGCCCCATGCCACTCAAGATCGGCATGATCGTGATGATGATCATCCCGCTGGTCGTGTTCACGGTGTCGCTCAGTTACGTGTGGCGCCGCTTCCGACTCGCACAGCACGGTCTCGATCCGAATCTGCTCGACCACAACAAGATCTCCGAACATGACCGTGACATGTACGAACTGCGTTACGGGCACCGATAGCGACCGAACTCACTTCGGCGGCCCGCTGCCGGAACCGCGATTCGCGCCCCCTTAAGCTGGCAGCCGTGAGTGAATCCAACGCCGGCGAATCGACCGTGAGCGCCATCGGCACCGCCACCGCGGATCTCGCCGACGAGATCGGCCCGGACATCCGCAGCTGCGATACCCAGTTCATCCAGTTCGGAGGCCGGGCGGTGTTCTCCGGCCGGATCACCACCATCCGCTGCTTCCAGGACAATCTGCTGGTGAAGCAGACGTTGAGCGAACCCGGCAGCGGCGCGGTACTGGTCGTCGACGGTGGTGCGAGCGTGCACACCGCGCTGGTCGGCGACATCATCGCCGGACGCGGCGTCGACAACGGCTGGGCAGGGGTCATCGTCAACGGCGCGGTGCGCGATTCGGCCATCCTGCGGACCCTCGACATCGGTATCAAGGCCCTCGGCACCAACCCGCGCAAGAGCACGCAGACCGGAAGCGGCGAACGTGACGTCACCGTCGAATTCGGCGGTATCACCTTCGTTCCGGGTGAAATCCTCTACAGCGACCACGACGGCGTCGTGGTGCGCGCCGAGGACTGAACCTCACCGACTCGGCGCCACCCGGACCCGGTGCCCGGCCAGGACGACGATATCGCCCGCCTGTAGCTGCCGACCGCGGCGCAGTTCCACCTCGTCGTTGACTCGCACGAGGCCCGAGGCGATCACGGTCTTGGCTTCGGCGCCGGAGTCGATCAAGTTGGCCAGTTTCAGGAACTGCCCGAGCCGAATAACGTCGTCATCGATCGGCACATCGACTGCATCTGACATGGATATATCCTTACCCGCCCGGTATTCACGGGGTGAGCCAACCCCCGTGGACGGTGCGACGGACTCGGATAATCCGACATAGCGGACACCGCCTCGGCACGCCGATCCGGCACGCGACGCGACATCACGGGTGCCTTGAAGCACTGAGGGCACGGCACCGTACACACTGGTTATGTGACTACCACGCAAGCCGGTCATCGTGCGGACACCGAACCCGAGCGAGCCAGACCGACGCCGCCGGTCCCGCACCGGGGCCACGGCAGGCTTTCCGAGGTCCCGCACATCGCGGGACTGGTGCTCGGAATGTTCGCGACCATCTGCCTGCTGTGGAGCCTGTCGCCCGGATTGCGGTACCTGACCCAGGTACCGCGGCGCTACATCGACGACTACTACTTCGACGCGCCCGACACGAACCTGATGTGGGCCTTGCTCGTCGGCCTGCTCGCAGGCGCGCTGGCCAGCCGCAAGCGGATCGCCTGGTGGTTGCTCGTCGGCTACCTCGCCGTGTACGTGCTGTCCAACGCGCTGCTGTTCGCGGGCGAGGGCAATATCGACGCGCTGATCGCGATGCTGGTGCAACTCGCGGTGATCGGGGTGCTGATCGCGGCGTGGCCCGAGTTCTACACCAAGGTCAGACGCGGGGCGGGCTGGAAAGCGCTCGGCGTCCTGATCGGCGGACTCGCCATCGGCTGCCTGCTCGGCTGGGGCCTCGTCGAACTGTTCCCCGGAACGCTACCCAGCGGGTGGCAGCGGCCGGGGTGGGCGGTCTACCGGGTGACCGCAGCGATCCTGGTCGAGAACGAGCATTTCGACGGCCATCCCCGGCCCTTCGTCAACTTCCTGCTCGGCCTGCTCGGCGCGATCGCCCTGATCGCCGCGGTCGTGGTGCTGCTGCGCTCCCAGCGCGCCGAGAACGCGATGACGGGTATCGACGAATCCGCCATTCGCGGGCTGCTCGAACGTTCCGATGTCGAGGATTCCCTCGGCTACTTCGCGACCCGCCGCGACAAGGCGGTGGTCTTCGCACCCAACGGCAAGGCTGCCATCACCTACCGCGTCGAATTGGGCGTCTGTCTCGCCAGCGGCGACCCCATCGGCCTGCGCGAGGTGTGGCCGCAGGCGATCGACGCCTGGCTGCGGCTGGCCGACCAATTCGGGTGGGCGCCCGCGGTGATGGGCGCGAGCGAATTCGGCGCGCAGGCCTACCGCAGGGCCGGACTGTCCGCGCTGCGCCTCGGCGACGAGGCCATCCTCGACACCAGGCATTTCTCGCTGGCCGGGCCGGAGATGAAACAGGTGCGCCAGGCGGCCAACCGACTACGCAAACACGGCATCACCGTGCGGATCAGACGGCATCGCGATATCACCGCCGAACAGTTCACCCACATCATGGCCAGGGCGGACGCGTGGCGTGACACCGAGACCGAACGTGGTTTCTCGATGGCCCTCGGCAGGCTCGGTGACCCGCTCGACGGCGACTGTCTGCTGGTGGAGGCGGTGAACGGTCAGGACCGGCCGTTGGCCGTGTTGTCGCTGGTGCCGTGGGGCCGGACCGGCGCGTCGCTGGAGTTGATGCGGCGCGATCCGCAGAGTCCGAACGGCGTGATGGAGCTGATGATCTCCCAGCTCGCGCTGAACTCCGAACAGTTCGGCATCACCAGGGTCTCGCTGAATTTCGCTGTGTTCCGCTCGGTCTTCGAAGAAGGCGGGCGTATCGGCGCCGGGCCGGTCCTGCGGATGTGGCGCGGTGTGCTGCTGTTCTTCTCGCGCTGGTGGCAGCTGGAAGCGCTGTACCGATCCAATGTGAAATACCAGCCGAACTGGGTGCCGCGTTTCTTCCTTTTCGAAGAACGCAGGCAGTTGCCGCGCGTCGCGACGGCCTGTGGGCTCGCCGAGGGGTTCCTGCCGCGTCTCGGCAAGGATCCCGAGACGACGGTGCACACCGGAGTGCGTCGCGCGGTACCGGATACCGTCACCGGGCTGCACGCCGACGGCACCCCACCGGACCTACCGGAAACCGAACTGGCCGAACAGCTCCCGCGCCGCCCCGAACAGGTGCGGGTGCGCATGGACAAACTCGACAGGATGACCGAGGCGGGCGTCGATCCCTACCCGGTCGCCTATCCCCCGACCCATACCGTCGCGGCGGCGCGGCAGTCACCGCGCGGCACCACCGTCCGCGTATGCGGCAGGCTGCTCCGCATCCGCGACTACGGCGGCGTCATCTTCGCGGTGGTGCGCGACTGGACCGACGATATCCAGCTGGTCATCGACCGGGACCGGGTCGGCGCCGAACGCAGCGCGGAATTCGGCGAGTATTTCGACCTCGGCGACCTCATCGAGGTCAGCGGTCAGATCGGGCTCAGCCGCAACGGCGAGCTTTCGCTGCTCGCGGCGGACTGGCGGATGAACGGCAAATGCCTGCACCCGCTGCCCGACAAGTGGAAGGGCCTGGCCGACCCCGAGGCCAAGGTCCGCCAGCGCTATGTCGACATGGCGATCAACCCGGAGGCACGGGTGGTGCTGGCCAAACGCAGCTCGGTGGTCCGCTCACTGCGGGATTCGCTCAACACCTGGGGTTATCTGGAGGTCGAGACGCCGATCCTGCAACAGGTGCACGGCGGCGCCAACGCGACTCCCTTCATCACCCACATCAACGCCTACGATCTCGACCTGTATCTGCGTATCGCCCCCGAGCTGTATCTCAAACGGCTCTGCGTCGGCGGGATGGAGAAGGTGTTCGAACTCGGCCGGACCTTCCGCAACGAGGGCG
The DNA here is from genome assembly GCF_045040005.1 of Nocardia sp. NBC_01377. Lineage (NCBI taxonomy): Bacteria > Bacillati > Actinomycetota > Actinomycetes > Mycobacteriales > Nocardiaceae > Nocardia > Nocardia sp. NBC_01377. The sequence continues at coordinate 7,530,840 of NZ_CP109566.1, read as the reverse complement.
TCGACTTCAGCCACAACCCCGAGTTCACCATCCTCGAGGCCTACGAGGCGCACAGCGACTACGAGCGGATGATGCACACCTGCCGCACGCTCATCCAGAACGCGGCGCTGGCCGCCAACGGCGCCGTGGTGGCCCTGCGCCCCAACGACGACGGCGACTTCGACGAGGTCGACATCTCCGGCGAGTGGGCGGTGAAGACGGTGCACGGCGCGGTCTCCGAAGCCATCGGCACCGAGATCACCCCGCGGACCGAACTTCCCGAACTGCGCGCACTGTGCGACCAGGCCGAGGTCACCTACCAGCACGGGTGGGACGCCGGGCAGGTGGTGCTGGAGATGTACGAGCACCTGGTCGAATCGCGCACCGAGGCGCCGACCTTCTACATCGACTTCCCCACCTCGGTCTCCCCGCTCACCCGCGCGCATCGCAGCATCCCCGGTGTCGCCGAACGCTGGGATCTGGTCGCGTGGGGCGTCGAGTTGGGCACCGCCTACAGCGAACTCACCGATCCGGTCGAACAGCGGCGCAGGCTCACCGAACAGTCGACGCTCGCCGCCAATGGCGACCCGGAGGCCATGGAACTCGATGAGGATTTCCTCCAGGCGCTCGAACACGCGATGCCGCCCACCGGCGGACTCGGCATGGGCGTCGACCGGATCGTCATGCTGATCACCGGCCGCAGCATCCGCGAGACCCTGCCGTTCCCACTCGTGAAACCGCGCTGAACAAGGTTCTCGAGATGAGGGATTCATGGCCGATCGGTTAACGCGGAACGTCACAGCCCGATAACCTTGGTGATTCGGTACCGGGAGGAAGCCGACACTTCGGAATGGGGAATACATGTATCTCGATCTGCTGACCAACGCGAGCCTGCTGGATCACTCGGTATGGGCGAGCCCGGACATCTGGGCGTCCGACACTTTCAACACCGCGCTCGACCTCGCCGCCAAGAAGAAGAAAAAGAGCAGCAAGGGCGGACTGATCGGCGTCATCTGCTGCGTGCTCGTCGTCGTCGCGATCATCGTCGGCATCGTCTACTTCACCAAGCGCAAGAAGAACTGACCGACGCACGCCCGATTCGACGGTCCCGACGCCTCCGCGATCCCGGCCGTCGATTCGCCCACCCGCCGCAGATCGGAGATGGTGTGCGCATCGGGCAGGCTGTTCGGCCTGGGACCTAGAGTCGATCGATACCGGTCAGATCGATTTCCATGGCGAAGGGCACACTCGATTCGAGCCGATCGTGGTGAATTCCGGTGAGCGCGTACACACTCGTGGCCGGGTCGCGCTCGTAGACATAGACCACCGGACGGCCGTCGGCATTTTCGACGCGCCAGAAATGAGCGATCCCGGCACGTGCGTACAACTGCGGTTTGCGCTCGCGATCTCTGGTTCGCGATTCGGGGGAGACCACCTCGACCACCAGCAACACGTCTTCGGCGGTGAAAAATGTTCGCTGCGGATCGCCGACAGCGCCGGCGCGAAGAACCAGAACATCCGGCTCGGGTCGTTGATCGCGCCCGAGGGTCACCGTCATCTCCCGCCGCACCCGCATCGCCTCCGGTGCCCAACGGCGCAGCGCGTTCTCCAACAGGGAGATGGCGAGCATGCGGAACTCCGCCTGCGGACTCACGAAGACGAGGCTCCCGTCGATCAATTCGGTGTGCGGCGGCAGGTCGGGCAGGCGATCTAGATCCTCGGCGACGAACCCGCCGGGTGGCGGTCGAAGCCACTGCGGAAACGGCTCGACGGTCATAGCGTCGAGTATGTCAACAGCACAGATCCCATCGGAAGTGTTCGACCGGTCTCGTTCTCTGCCGAGCGTCGGGACCGATCCGGGTAGCCGATGCCTGCTGTGGCGGTCGCTCGGGGATGCGGCAGAGTGTCGGGGGTGCAGTTGATTCTCGTTCGCCATGCCCAGCCGCGTCGGACCACGAGCGCCGACGGCCCCGCCGATCCCGAATTGTCGGAGATCGGGTGGGAGCAGGCGCGGCGGGTACCCGCCGCGTTGAGCAGGCATCGGGTCGCGCGGGTGCTGAGCAGTCCGCAGCGGCGGGCGCGCGAGACCGCCGAACCGACGGCGGCGAAACTGGGGCTGGACGTCGGAATCGTCCATGATCTGGCCGAATACGATCGGGATCTGCCCTCGTACGTCCCGATCGAGGACGCCAAACTGGAATTCCAGGCGGTATACGAGCGGATCAAGGCCGGATTCCTGCCCGAACAGATCGACGGGCCCGCTTTCATCTCGCGGGTTCGCGACGCGGTCACCGAGATCGCCGCGGCCACCGATCCCGCCGATACCGTGGTGGCCTTCGCGCACGGGGGTGTGATCAATGTCCTGCTCCAGGACGTTCTCGGGCTCGCGCGCCCGCTGACCTTCCCGATCGACTACGGGTCGATCACCCGGATCCTGTTCTCGCGCACCGGTCGACGCACGGCCGCGACCGTCAACGAGAACGGGCACGTCTGGGATCTGCTGCCCCGCAACATCGACGCCCGACAGCGCGGGTGAGCCGGGGAGCATTCGCCGATACACAGGTGATTGCCAGGTGGATCGCACCGCGATCCCAGCGACGGAATCTTCGATGGAATCCGTGAGCCGCCGCACCGCGACTCACGTTCCGTAGGAAAGGAATTTCGTTGCTCTCCACGACATCGTCAACATTCCGGCGCCGCTTCGCCCAGGTCGCCGTGGCAGGCGCACTGGCCGCCGTACCGATCGGAGCTCTCGCCGCCACCGCCTCCGCCGAGGCTCTAGAGTCCACCGCCTCCGCCGAGGCTCCGGAACCCACCGCCGACGTCACGGTCGGGCCCGCCGACGCGGTAGGTGGCGAGATCGCCGACCGCCCGCATCGCGGCGACCACGACGGCCCGCGGGTGCGGTTCCACCATCCCGGTGATCACCCCGGCGACCACCGCGGTCCGGACGGCCCGCCCAACTTCTTCCTGCCGCCGAGCCTGCCGACGGGTTCGGCCGGCTGACAACGAGTTCCCGGACGACAGAAGGGCCCACCTCCGACATGGAGGTGGGCCCTTCCGCTGGGTGCGGGGAGTGGCGGTGATCAGGCCATTCCGGCGATCCAGTTGCGCATCCAACTGGTGGCGGTCTGGCCGCCGCCGACGTTGTAGCTGCCGTAGACCGTGTGGGCCTGCGACCGGTAGAAACGCTCGAGATCCTTGGCCCGCTGCTCGTTCGCGGCGTCGGTGAGCTGCGAACCGAGGGCGGGCATCCCGCCGTGCGACATCAGATCGTTGATGATGGCCCCGGCCTCGAGCTGGTAGCGCCAGATGTTGGCGGGGTTGGCATCCGAACTCTGGGCGAGGAATCCGGCAAACCTGGTGACGAAATCCTCGGTGGCGGTGGCGCAGTAGAGGTCTTCGGCCGCGCAGATGGTCCGGGTGCGGTCGCTGACGAAGCCGAATCCGCCGACCCGCGCACCGCCCGCGCCCGCACCGGGTGCGGGCGGGCCGATCTGGATGTCGGTGGGCGAACGGCGCGGATCGGAGATCAGGCCCACGCCGGAGATGCGTTCCGGGCGAACGGTGCCGACGCCGGTGCCGATCTCGGCGGCGAGATCACCGGCGGCATCGGCGCCCTGGCTGTATCCGACCAGGGCGATCTGGGTGGCGCCGCAGCGCTGTGCCATAGCCGTGACCAGCCCGCGCGCGCCGTCGGTCGCTTCCTTCTTGGAAGCGCCGTAGACATCGCCCTCCCACGGGAAGGCGGTGGCCGCGTAGGTGACGTAGTCGACGTCGACCGAGGACGGCAGCCCCCTGGTGACACCGGCCAGCATGCCCGGCTGCGGCGTCTTGTCGTGGCCGGTCTCCCAGGTACCGGGAATGGCGACCACATAGAGACTGGGGCAACTGTCCGCGACGGCGGAACCACTGCCGATTACCAGGCCGGACGCAATCGATACCGACGCACCGACGGCCGCGACAACCCTCTTCAAGCGCATTCTGCTCCAGTTCGAACTTCGCCCCTACGGGCAACCCCGACAAGTGTGTTTGCGCTAACCATGCTGATCTCGACGAATGTCATTTCAGTGCACAACGGGTTAACTGAAGTGGTCCGCCGATATGAGATGCACGCCCGAACTACATCCCACCAGCCACGTAGCGCATCGCTGATAACAATAGAGGCACGGCGGCGGCGACGCCATTCGAACTCGCCGACGTGTCCGATTCCCGTCGGAAACCGTCCGACCGGTCCCATCGGTGACGAGCGATGCTGTGCGAGATCGACTTCCACACCGGCGACGCACGACGGAACACCGACGGCCGACGGAATCGAGGGGCTCGTGAAATGTCCGTTATAGCGAGCGATTCCGATCACATTCGGGTATCCGTGACGCGAAGTCACGATCTTGATCTGCTATTTCGATAAATCGACAGCTATCGATTTCCACGATGGAATGGGCACCCCTCGGACGCGAACGGCGCCCGCGGACCGGGTCCACGGGCGCCGTCGAGTGGCGAGGGTCAGCGCTGGGCGACCATCGTCGGGGTGATCGGCGAGGGCAGCGCGGTCTCACCCTCCAGGTAGTTGTCCACCGCGGCCGCGGCGGCGCGACCTTCGGCGATGGCCCACACGATCAGCGACTGGCCGCGACCCATGTCACCGGCGACGAAGACGCCGGGCACATTGGTCGACCAGCTCTTGTCGCGCTGGACATTGCCACGCTGGTCGTAGCCGACGCCGAGATCCTCGAGCAGACCCCGCTTCTCGGGTCCGACGAAGCCCATGGCCAGCAGCACCAGATCCGCCTCCAGGGTGAATTCGGTGCCGTCGACCTTCTCGAAACGGCCGTTGACCATCTTGACCTCGTGCGCTTCCAGGCCGGTGACCTTGCCGTCCGCTCCGACGAAACGTTCGGTGTTCACCGAGAACAGCCGTTCGCCGCCCTCCTCGTGCGCCGAGGCGACCCGGTACATGAGCGGGTAGGTCGGCCACGGGGTCGAGGAGGCACGCTCCTCCGGCGGACGCGGCATGATCTCGAACTGGTGGATCGACGCCGCGCCCTGGCGGTGCGAGGTGCCGAGGCAGTCCGCTCCGGTGTCGCCGCCACCGATGATGATGACCTTCTTGCCGTTGGCATGTACCGGCGGCAGGCCGTCGGCATCGGCCACATCGTCACCGAGCTGCACCCGGTTGGCCCACGGCAGGAATTCCATCGCCTGGTGGATGCCGTCGAGTTCACGGCCCGGGATCGGCAGATCACGGGCCAGGGTGGCGCCGCCGGAGAGCACGACCGCGTCGAACCGCTCACGCAGTTGTTCGGCGGTGATATCGACACCGACGTTCACGCCGGTCTTGAAGATGGTGCCCTCGGCCTCCATCTGCGCCATCCGGCGGTCGATGAAACGCTTCTCCATCTTGAATTCCGGAATGCCGTAGCGCAGCAGACCGCCGATGCGATCGGCACGCTCGAAAACCGTCACGGTATGACCCGCACGGGTGAGCTGCTGCGCGGCGGCCATACCCGCCGGACCGGAACCGACGACGGCCACCTTCTTGCCGGTGATCCGGGTCGGGTACACCGGGGAGACCCAGCCCTCGTCGAAGGCGTTCTCGATGAGTTCGACCTCGACCTGCTTGATGGTCACCGGATCCTGGTTGATCCCGAGCACGCAGGACGCCTCGCACGGCGCGGGGCACAGCCTGCCGGTGAATTCCGGGAAGTTGTTCGTCGCGTGCAGACGGTCGATGCCGTCGCGCCACTGTCCCCGGTAGACCAGGTCGTTCCACTCCGGGATGAGGTTGCCCAGCGGACAACCGTTGTGACAGAACGGGATACCGCAATCCATGCAGCGGCTGGCCTGACGCTGGAGGGTCTTGTGTTCGAAACCCTCCTCGTAGACCTCTTTCCAGTCCATCAGACGCAGCGGAACCGGACGGCGTGTCGGCAGTTCCCGCGATGTGTGCTTCAGAAATCCCTGCGGGTCAGCCACGAGCGGCCTCCGTCTTCTCGCCTCTCGACATCGAACAAATCTCTCGGACGCGCCTCACGTCAGCCACGAGCGGCCTCCATGATCGCCTCGTCCACGTCTTTCCCCGCCTTCTCCGCTTCGGAGATGGCGAGCAGAACCTTCTTGTATTCGCGCGGCATGACCTTCACGAAGTGATTGACCTGCTGCGACCAGTCGCTCAGGATGCGTTCGGCCACGGCCGAACCCGTCTCGTCGCGATGCTGGGTGATGATGTCGCGCAACCAGGTGAAATCGTCACCGGAGAGCTGTTCGACCGCGTCGCTCTGCTCCGGATTGACCCGGTCGACGAAGGTGCCGTTCGGGTCGTAGACGAAGGCCAGACCGCCGGACATGCCCGCGCCGAAGTTGCGCCCGGTCTCACCGAGGATGACGACGCGGCCACCGGTCATGTACTCGCAGCCGTGATCGCCTACGCCCTCGACCACCGCGACGGCGCCCGAGTTGCGTACCGCGAAACGCTCGCCGACGATGCCGCTGATGAACGCGCGGCCGTTGGTCGCGCCGAACAGGATCACGTTGCCCGCGATGATGTTCTCGTCGGCCGCGAACTCCGCCGGTGCGTTCAGCGACGGCCGGACCACCAGGTGGCCGCCCGAAAGACCCTTGCCGACATAGTCGTTCGCGTCACCGTTGACCCGCAGCGTGATGCCCGCGGGCACGAAGGCGCCGAAGCTGTTACCCGCCGAACCGGTGAAGGTGATGTCGATGGTGTCGTCGGGCAGGCCCGCGCCACCGTAGAGCTTGGTCACCTCGTGGCCGAGCATGGTGCCGACCGTGCGGTTCACGTTCGTGATCTTGGTCTCGAACTTGACGGCCGCGCCACGCTCCAGAGCGTCGCGGCTCTGTGCGATCAGCTGCTGATCCAGCGCCTTGTCCAGACCGTGGTCCTGGGTCTTGGTGCAGCGACGGTCCTGGTACATGAACGCCGTCTCGACGTTGTCCAGGATCGGCGACAGGTTCAGCTTGCTGGCCTTCCAATGCTCCTTGGCCTTGGCGGTGTCGAGCAGGTCGACCCGGCCGATGGCCTCGTCCAGCGTGCGGAAGCCCAGCTGCGCCAGCAGTTCCCTGACCTCTTCGGCGATGAACATCATGAAGTTCTCGACGAATTCCGGCTTGCCGGTGAAACGTTCGCGCAGCACCGGATTCTGCGTCGCGACACCGACGGGGCAGGTGTCGAGGTGGCAGACCCGCATCATGATGCAGCCCGAGACCACCAGCGGCGCGGTGGCGAAACCGTATTCCTCGGCACCGAGCAGCGCGGCGATCATCACGTCGCGACCGGTCTTCATCTGACCGTCCACCTGGACGACGATGCGGTCGCGAAGTCCGTTGAGCAGCAACGTCTGCTGGGTCTCGGCGAGGCCGAGTTCCCAAGGACCGCCCGCGTGCTTGAGGGAGGTCAGCGGCGAGGCGCCGGTGCCGCCGTCGTGACCCGAGATCAGCACCACGTCGGCGTGCGCCTTGGAGACGCCGGCCGCGACGGTGCCGACACCGGGCTCGGCGACGAGTTTCACGTGAATCCGCGCCTGCGGGTTCGCGTTCTTCAGATCGTGGATCAGCTGCGCCAGATCCTCGATCGAGTAGATGTCGTGGTGCGGCGGCGGCGAGATCAGGCCGACGCCCGGCGTCGAATGCCGTACCTCGGCCACCCACGGGTACACCTTGTGCGCGGGCAGCTGACCGCCCTCGCCCGGCTTGGCGCCCTGGGCCATCTTGATCTGGATATCGGTGCAGTTGGTCAGGTAGTGCGCGGTCACGCCGAAGCGGCCCGAGGCCACCTGCTTGATCGCCGAACGACGCCAGTCGCCGTTCTCCTCGACCTCGAAGCGGGCCGGATGTTCGCCACCCTCACCGGAGTTCGAGCGTCCGCCGAGGCGGTTCATCGCGATGGCCAGGGTCTCGTGCGCTTCCGCCGAGATGGAGCCGTAGCTCATCGCACCGGTGGAGAAACGTTTCACGATGGCCTCGGCGGACTCGACCTCGTCGATCGAGATCGACGCGCGCTCACCGGATTTGAACTTGAACAGACCGCGCAACGAGGCCAGCCGCTCGGACTGGTCGTCGACCATCTTGGTGTACTCCTTGAAGATCGAGTACTGGCCGGTGCGGGTCGCGTGCTGCAACTTGAAGACGGTGTCGGGGTTGAACAGGTGGTACTCGCCCTCGCGACGCCACTGGTATTCGCCACCGACCTCGAGTTCGCGGTGCGCGCGCTCGTTGCGGTTCTCCAGGAAGGCGATCCGGTGCCGCGCGGCGACATCGGCGGCGATCTCGTCGAGACCGATGCCGTCCAGATGCGAGCGCAGGCCGGTGAAGTACTCGTCCACCAGGTTCTGCGACAAGCCGATCACCTGGTAGAGCTGCGCGCCGGTGTAGGAGGCGATAGTGGAGATGCCCATCTTGGACATCACCTTCAGCACGCCCTTGCTCGCGGCCTTGTTGTAGTTGTAGACCGCGGTGCGGAAGTCGGCGGCCTGATCGCCGGTGCTGCCCGGCATATCGAGTGCGCCGCGCTCGATCATGTCCTCGATGGTCTCGAAGGCCATGTACGGGTTGATCGCGGCCGCGCCGAAGCCGACAAGCATGGCCATGTGGTGCACCTCGCGGGCGTCACCGGCCTCCACGACCAGGCCGACCATGGTGCGGGTCCGCTCGCGCACCAGGTGGTGGTGCACCGACGAGGTCAGCAGCAGCGACGGGATCGGCGCCAGCTTCTCGTTGGACTCGCGGTCGGACAGCACGATGATCCGCGCGCCGCCGTCGATGGCGGCCGAGATCTGGATGTTGATGGCCTCCAATGCCCTGCGTAAGCCCTTGCCGCCCTCCTTCACCGGGTACAGGCCGCGCACGACCACCGAGCGCAGGCCCGGATGCGAGCCGTCGTCGTTGATGTGGACGAGTTTGGCCAGTTCGTCGTTGTCCAGGATCGGCTGCGGGATGGTGATCTGCTTGCAGGAATCCGCGCTCGGATGCAACAGGTCCGATTCCGGCCCGAGCGCGCGACGCAGGCTGGTGACCACTTCCTCGCGGATCGCGTCCAACGGCGGATTGGTGACCTGTGCGAAGAGCTGGGAGAAGTAGTCGAACAGCAGACGCGGCCGCGACGAGAGCACGGCGATCGGGGTGTCGGTGCCCATCGAGCCGAGCGCCTCGCCGCCGGTCTTGGCCATCGGCGAGATCAGCAGGCCGAGTTCCTCGTTGGTGTACCCGAAGATCTGCTGGCGGATCAGCACCCGGTCGTGCGACATGTGCTCGTGCGGGCGATCGGGCAGATCGGCCAGTTTGGTGACACCGGCGTCGAGCCACTCCTGGTAGGGGTGCTCGGCTGCCAGCTGCGACTTGAGTTCCTCGTCGCCGACGATGCGGCCCTGCGAGGTGTCGACAAGGAACATGCGGCCCGGCTGCAACCGGACCTTCTTGACCACCTTGGCCGGGTCGATGTCGAGGACGCCGACCTCGGAGGCCATGACGACGAGACCGTCGTCGGTGACCCAGATGCGGCTCGGGCGCAGACCGTTGCGGTCGAGCACCGCGCCGACGACATTGCCGTCGGAGAAGCACACCGACGCCGGGCCGTCCCACGGCTCCATCACCATCGAGTGGTAGCGGTAGAACGCACGGCGCTGCGCGTCCATGGTCTCGTTGCGTTCCCATGCCTCGGGAATCATCATCAGGACCGAGTGGGGCAAGCTGCGGCCGCCGAGGTGCAGCAGTTCGAGCACCTCGTCGAAGCGCGCGGTATCGCTCGCCCCGGGCGTACAGACGGGAAAGATCTTCTGGAGGCGGTTGTTACCCGCCTCGTCGATGCCGAAGACATCCGAGCGCAGCAGCGCCTCGCGGGCCCGCATCCAGTTCTCGTTACCGGTGACGGTGTTGATCTCACCGTTGTGCGCCACCCGGCGGAACGGGTGCGCCAGCGGCCAGGACGGGAAGGTGTTGGTGGAGAAGCGCGAGTGCACGATGCCGAGGGCGGATTCGATCCGGCCGTCCTGCAGGTCGAGGTAGAACGCGCGCAGCTGGGGCGTGGTGAACATGCCCTTGTAGACGAAGGTCTGGCCGGACAGGCTGGGGAAGTACACCGACTCCTTGCCGACCGTGCCCTCGCCGGGGCCCGCCTTGCCGAGTTCGTGCTCGACGCGCTTGCGCACGACGTAGGCGCGACGCTCCAGGTCCATGCCGGAGAGTTGCTCGGAACCGCCGCGGGGCGAGGCGACGAAGATCTGCCGGAAGGTCGGCATGGCGTCACGGGCGAGCGCGCCCAGCGACGATTCGTCGATCGGCACCTCGCGCCAACCGAGAACTTCGAGGCCCTCTTCTTTGACGATCTTCTCGACGCCGTACGCGGCACGGGCGGCCTCGCGGCGGGCCTGCGGCAGGAATGCGATACCCGACGCGTAGGACCCCTCGGGGGGCAACTCGAAATCCACGATCGCGCGGAAGAAGCGGTCGGGAATCTGGAGCAGGATGCCAGCGCCGTCACCGGAATTCGGTTCGGCGCCCGCGGCACCGCGGTGCTCCAGGTTCAACAGAGCCGTAATAGCCTTGTCGACGATGTCACGGCTGCGGCGACCGTGCATGTCGACGACGAAAGCGACGCCGCAGGCGTCGTGTTCGTTCGCCGGGTCGTAGAGCCCGATGGGTCCAGGTGACCTGTGGCCAGGAAGTTGCGTCATGCCTCTGCCTTCAAGAAAGTCGGCCTTCGAAGAAAAAACGGCCTTTCGTTCGAACGCCTACGTAAAGACTGCGCCCGTACGTCCCGGAAACCAGCCGCGCTGATGGTCTCGTGTCGGATCTGCGGTGCTCCCAGGCTCTGCGTGGTTGCGCAAGCTCCCCTTTCGAGCCTGAGTGTTCGCACCGCCGGGTGCAGTCACGTCTCCAGTTGTTCACCCGCTGGGTGTTACATGGTGGGTGCTCGGAGGTAACGGAACCCTTACGTGTTCCTTACTTCCGCGCGGGTGTTCGCCCGCTACTCTGGGCACCTGCTTGGTGAGCCCTGAGCGGGCGATGGTGCCGACCATTTTTGTGTTCGGCGTAAGAGCAAACGATAAGTCAGGTCCGGGGCCCAACCAACTTAGGTCGTACTAATAACCCGGTCTATCAGGGCCAATTCTTTCCGTCCTCCACTTGTGCGCGTTGTCCAGTGTAAAGCAGTGAATGCACTGGGATCGATCCCCTGACACCGAGTGCCAGGCGATCAGTATCCTCGCGGAGATCGTCTTCGACCGGCGCGCAGTAGCCGGCGAGAACTGCTCCTCACCTGCGTCGAACTGGATTTCCCCCGGCCGCGGGAAGGCAAACCCCCCGGTCGCGGCTAACTCACCGGTAGGTAGGTGAGATATCGCCGACAGCGGGCATGACAAGCACACGACTTGATCCGACCGTCCGGGTTCTTTCGTCGTTTGTGGTTTTTAGCACACTTTCAGCTAACAAATTTGGTGTCATTCGACACACGATCCGCACCACCGCGCGCCGTGCCACGGGCGAGGGCTCCGCCGAGCGCGCGCGGGCCATCGACGCCCCCCTCGGTGGAGGCCCCGGACCCCTCCGGACCAGGCACGCGGGGCCCGGGCACGATGACGATCCGCCCGCCGAAGTGCGGGTTCGCGCGATGATCTGTGAACCTGGCCACATCCGGCGGCGCCTGCTCGGTGTGTCGGGCCGACGCCTGTCACGCTGTGACAACGAATCCGTGACAGTTTCGCCAAGCACACCGCCCTGCCTGGACATAGAGGATGTGAGATCCCCATGACCGTCACCGGTATCTTCACCCGGCTCGGCGGGGGTCGGCCCGAGGACATCACCGAAGGCCACGAGCGGGCGAGTTATGCCGTCACCGGTACCGCCGTCATCCTGTTCGCCACCGTCACCGGGCTGGTCACCGCGCTCGCGCTGACCGAGGCGAGCGATCGGCCCGCCTTCGGGACCGTCACGCTCGCCGTGATCGCCGCGCTGCTCGCAGGCACCGTGGGACGCGCACTGGCCACCCGTCGACCCGCGAGCGCCGCCGACCGGCCCGGCCTCCTCGCCCGCATCGCCGTCGCCGCCGTATCCGGCGCGCTGATCGCCGAACTCGCCTGCACCGTGCTGTTCGGCGGCACGATCGACCGCCTGCTCGACGAACGCGCGCAACGCGGGGTCGACGCGGCTCCCGCCGTGGTCGCCGCCCGCGCCGAATCCGAATCCGAGCGCGCCGAGCGCGCCGCACTCGGCCGGGCGGTCATCACCGCGCAGGCCGATATCGACCAGGCGCTCGTCATCGCGCGGTGCGAATTCAATCCGAGCGCGCAATGCCCGCAGACCCGCATCACCGGCGTCCCCGGCCTCGGCCCCGAGGCGGCGACCGCCAACGCCATGCTGGAGGACGCGCGAACCCGGCTCACCGCGGCACAGGGCCGGGTCGACGCGGCCGACGTGCGCGTCACCGAGGCGGACAGGGCCGTCACCGCGGCCGATTCCGCCGCCTTCGCCGACGCCGATCGCGGCCTCGGCGCGCGCTGGCAGGCCATGAACGACCACACCTCATCCGCGGCGGGCGCGCTCGCGCTGCGGATACTCACCCTCGCGGCCTTCGTCCTGCTCGCCCTGCTGCCGCTGATCCTGCGGTGGTGGCGTGGTCAGACCTCGCTCGATCGGCGTGCCGCCTACCGCACGGTCAAGGAACAGGCAGAATTCGACGCCGACGCCGCCATCGCGCTGGAACGGGCGCGGGTGCGCGCCGAGGCCGAAACGCTGCGGGCCGAGCAGGAACTCACCGCGACACGGCTGGCCGTCGAGGCCGACACCGCCATCGACCGCGAACGCCAGCGCACCAGGATCATCGCCGCCTTCGGCGGTCTGGAACTCGGTATCTCCGAACCCGGACGCCTCGGTGACAGAGCACGCAGGACCGAACTTCCCGCAGGCCACGACAGCACCGCGACCGAGGAGGACATCGTGACACCGAATCCGCCCACCCCCGTGACCGCGAGCACGCTCGCGCGGGCGACCGCGCCCGTCCCCGAGGTCAGGGCGCCCAAGGGCGGTCTCGAACTCCCGATCATCGGTCAGGTGCCGTTCACCGATACCGCCGCGCGCTGGATCCGCCCGCTGGTGCCCGCGTTCGTCGCCGACGCGATCGACACCGCGACCCATCCGCTGCGCACGGTGCGGCAGGTGTTCGAGGAAGCCGAGGAGATCACCTTCACGCTGCGTCGCACCCGAAAGGTCACCGTCGACACCCAGGAGTACGCGCCGGACGGCTACGCACTCGGCTCGTCGGGCGCCGGGCACGCGGGACAGGTCGCCGCGACGGTGGTCGACGCGGACTACTCGACGCCGCGCGATCCGCGCTACTCCGCACTGTCCTCGGCGTCGGCCGGGGGATACGACCTGTCATCGGGCGGCCGCGACCACGAACTCGCCGCCGGTCGCCGATCCGAACTCACCGGCGGGCGCGGCCCGCGAGAGCTCCCGCCGGGGCGCTGAACCGGCGCGCTTGCGTGATACGTGCGACAGCGCGGGCCGGGAGCCCTGGTGGTCGCGCCGAAAATGCGCGGACCGTCGCACGGTGTACGGCCTCGCCGATCCCAAACTCATCCCCAAGATCGCCTTCGGCATCAGTTTCAGCGCGATCGTGGTGTGCGCCAGCAGCTACCTGGTCATCGAATTCGCGTTGCGACCGGTGACCGCCCGGGTGCTGGAGGCCGAACAATCGCGGCGACGACGTGGCATCGGCGTGTTCGCGCGCTTGCTGCTGGTGTGGTTCGTCGGTTCCGCCGTTCCGGTCGCGGGCACAATGGTGCTCGCGATCCTGGCGTTGACCACCGACGAGGTGTCCACCGCCCGACTGGCGATCTGCGTACTCGCGCTCGGCGGGGCCACCCTGGTATTCGGACTGCTGTTGATGACCCAGACCCTGTCGGCGACGATCGCGCCGATCCGCGGGGTGCGCACCGCGCTGCGACGGGTGGAGAACGGCGATCTCGACAGCGAGGTCACCGTCTTCGACGGCACCGAACTCGGCGAGCTCCAGAGCGGTTTCAACCGGATGGTGACCGGTCTGCGCGAACGCGAGCAGATCAGGGATCTGTTCGGCAAACACGTCGGACAGGACGTCGCCGACGCCGCGCTCGCCGCCGAACCGGTGCTCGGCGGCGTGGAGACCGAGGCCGCCGCGCTGTTCATCGACATCATCGGTTCGACCCGGATGGCCGCCACCCGCCCGGCCACCGAGATCGTCGAGATGCTGAATCACTTCTTCGGCATCGTGGTCGAGGAGGTGGAACGGCACGGCGGGCTGGTCAACAAATTCGAGGGCGACGCCGCGCTGTGCCTGTTCGGAACGCCCGCGCCGCTGCCGGACGGGCCCGGATCGGCCCTCGCCTGCGCGCGCGCCATCGCGGCCAGACTCGCCGAGACCTCCGATTTCACCGCGGCCATCGGCACCAGTTCCGGGCGGGTGGTCGCGGGCAATGTCGGGGCGCACCAGCGCTACGAGTTCACCGTCATCGGCGATCCGGTCAACGAGGCCGCGCGCCTGGTGCGAACTCGCCAAACAGGAGGACGGCCTGGTCCTGGCCGCCGCGGACTCCGTCGCCGCCGCAGACCCCGTCGAATCGCGGAAGTGGCAACTCGGCGAATTCGTCACCCTGCGCGGATGCGTCACCGCGACCCGACTGGCCCGCCCCCGCTGACACCGGCGCCCTGGACCGGCGCAGGTAGTGCGGCCGGTGCGCCGGATCGCGCCGCGCTCGCGGGACCGGGCCGCGCGAATGGGATAGTCCACCAATCGGCCGGACACGCTCTAGACTCGGCCGCGTGTCACCTGCCACCGAGGCGGGTGCCGTCGGGGCGGGAACAGATCCGGTACCAGGGTCGCCTGGAACGACGGTGCCCATACGCCCTTTCCTCTTCCGCGAACTGCTGGATATGCCGTTCGCGCTCATCCAGGCGAATATCACGACGCTGGGTGGACTCGGCCTGGCCGGATTGCTCGTGGCCGAAATCGTCGTCGTCACGCTGACCGCGAGTTTCTCCGACCTCACCGACGGCTCCGATGCCGCCACCTGGTGGTCGGCGGTACTGTCCACCGCGGTCTGCGCGTGGCTGCTGCGCTATTTCCTGCGCGGGGTCACCACCGCGATCGGATGGTCGGCCCTGTCCGGGGTGCGCGTCGGAGCGCGCGAGGCGGTGCGACAGTTCCGGATCCGGGCGCTGCCGCTGCTGGTGTTCCAACTGCTGTTCACCCTGGTCGGGGTTTCGGTGATCGTGGTCTGCTCGCTGCTGATCGTCACCGCGCCGATCGCGCTGCCGTGGCTGGGCAGACTGCGTGGCAAACGTTTCGTCGCGGTGCCGGAGATACTGGCCGGGGCCGGTCACGCGGACGCCGTGCGGCACGCGAAAGTGCTGGCCGCGGGATCGGAATGGTCGCTGGCGGGTCTGTGGATGACGCAGCGGGCGCTGTTCGCCCTCGTCGCCGTTCCACTGCTCGGAATCCCGTTGTTCCTCACCGAGTTCACCGGAACCCATCGCTGGCCGGTCATCGTCCTGCTCACCTCGGCGGTGCTACTGCTGGTCGCCTTCGGCGAGATCGTCGAGGCGAGTTCGCGCGTGCTCTGCTACATCGATCTGCGCTGCCGCAGGGAGGGTCTCGACATCCGGATACCGAGGCGGCGATGAACGACCGGCCCGATCTGCTGCGCAAGGAACAGGGTCCGGCGGACGACCCGACGGGGCAGGCGCCGCGGACACCGCGACTCGGCGCGGCGGCCGAGCACCGGGCCGCCGCCGACCATGCCGCCGCGCACCGGGACTACGACCGCGCGCTGCGCGAGCGTTTCCGTGCCATGCTGCGCGGCCTGGAACAGGGCGGCGTACTCGAGGTCCGGCGTTCACGGACCGCCGACGAAACGGTGGACGACGTCTCCACCGCCCTGCCGCAGGATCTGACCGCCGAACTCCAGCCGACCGCGCGCAGTTTCGACGAGGTCGTCTACGGAGGTCGGCGCGCGACCGAGGACGAGTACCGCAGGCTCGAATACGCCGACAGGTTCTCCGAATCCGCGCCGCCTCCCGTCGCCGAACCGGTCGACAAGGTCGTCACCGACACCGTCGAACGCACCAAACGGTCGCTGCCGCCGCTGCCCGCGCTGCTGCGCAACCCCAAGTTCTGGGCCGCAGTAATCGGTGCGATCGCGCTGATACTGCTGGGGTGGGCGCTGATCCAGGCGTTGAGCGCGCCGGTCGCGCCGAAACCGCCGCAGGCACCGGATTTCCCGCCGCCCCCACCGCCCGACACCGATTACGACCGGCCGGATTTCGGGTCGGGACGCGACTCGATCTTCGATCGTTTGCCCGCGCCGATCGCCTTCGGCGGACTGCAATTGCTGATCGCGGCGGCCGTCCTGGTGGCGTGGCGCGCACGCAGGCGCGGCGCGCTGGTCGGTGAACCGCGCCCGGTCGAGGTCGCGGCCAACGAACTGCTGGCGGGCCAGGCCGCGCTGTACCGGAAATCGAAGGATGTCGAATTCGTCGCGGCGAAACTGCGCGCGGCCACGCTGCGGCGGATCCGACCTTCCCTCGGTATCGGCACCGACGCCGTGCCCGACGAGGTGATCGCCGCCATCGCCGCTCGCACCGGCGTCGACCCGACCCTGATCGGCACCGCGCTCTACGGCCCGGTGGCCGACGCGAGCGCCATGCGACTGGTTGCCGCACAACTGGAATGGATCGAGGCCCAGGGATGACACCGAGGAATACGCACGCACCGTACGGGACATACAGGAGGGCCGAATGACCCAGACCGACATCACCCGCACCCCGACCGCGGAAGAGGCGGGCGCGGCCTTCGGCGCGTTACGCGTCGAGATCGGCAAAGCGGTGGTCGGCAACGACAGCGCGGTCATGTACCTGGTGCTGGCGCTGCTGTGCCGTGGCCACGTACTGCTCGAAGGTGTGCCCGGCGTCGCGAAGACGCTGTTGGTGCGCGCGTTGGCGGCGGCACTGGATCTGGAACACGCGCGCGTGCAGTTCACCCCCGACCTGATGCCGGGCGACGTGACGGGTTCGCAGATCTACGACCCGCATTCGGCCGAATTCACCTTCAGGAAGGGCCCGGTCTTCACCAATCTGCTGCTGGCCGACGAAATCAACCGCACCCCACCGAAGACCCAGTCCGCGCTGCTGGAATCGATGGAGGAGCGCCAGGTCTCGGTCGACGGACAGCCGCGCGCGCTGCCTGATCCGTTCGTGGTGATCGCCACGCAGAACCCGATCGAACAGGAAGGCACCTATCCGCTTCCGGAAGCCCAGCTCGACCGCTTCCTGTTCAAGGTCGACATCCAATTGCCCGACCGCGACGACGAATTCCGCATCCTGCAACGCCATGCCGCCGGATTCGATCCGCGCGATCTCGCGGCGGCGGGTCTGCGCCCGGTCGCCACGCCCGCTCACATCACCGCGGGCAGGGCCGCGGTCGCCCAAGTGGCGATCAGCCCGGAAGTTCTCGCGTACACGGTCGACATCTGCCGGGCCACCCGCAGCTCCCCCGCCGTCCAGCACGGCGCTTCGACCCGAGGCGCGACCGCCCTGATGGCCGCCTCGCGTGCCCTGGCCTGGTTGAACGGGCGTGGATTCGTCACCCCCGACGACGTGAAATTCGTGGCGACGACGGTGCTGCGGCACCGGCTGCACCTGAAGCCGGAGGCCGAACTGGACGGGGTGACCACCGAAGGTGTCATGTCGTCGCTGCTGCTCGCGGTCCCGGTTCCGGTGTAGCCGTGGTTGTGACGGGGCGGCTGGCCGCCACAGCGGCGGTCGGTGTGGTCGTGGTCGCTGCCGCGTGGCACAGCTGGGCCGGGGTCGTCATCGTGACCGGTCTGCTCGCCGCGGCGGTGCTCTTCGATATGGGCTCGGTCGCGCGGGCGAGCGATCTCACGGTGTCGAGGGATCCGCTCACGGTGGTCAGGCTCGGTCGGACCGCCGAGGTCGAGTTGACGGTGGTGAACACCGGTCGCAGGACCGCGCGCGGCTACCTGTGGGACGACTGGCCCGACAGCGCCCGCGCCGGACATCGCGAGCACCGGCTGGATTCGGGCCCCGACACCAGGGTCCGGCTACACACCACGGTGACGCCGACCTATCGCGGTGACCGCGTCGCGGGCCCGGTCACGCTGCGACTTCTCGGTCCGCTCGGGCTCGCGGGCAGGCAGTCCCGTCGCACGGTGCCCGCGAGGGTGCGCGCGCTGCCGCCGTTCCGCAGCGAAAGACTGATGCGGTCGAAGGTGAAACGCCTGCAACATCTGGAAGGCCGCAATATCGCGACCATGCGCGGCCAGGGCAGCGAGTTCGACTCGTTCCGCGAATACGTCGCGGGCGACGATGTGCGCGCGATCGATTGGCGCGCGACCGCCCGCGCGACCGATGTGCTCGTGCGCACCTGGCGTCCCGAGCGCAATCGGAACATGCTCATGCTGCTCGACACCGGCCGTATCAGCGCGGGCCGGGTCGGCGACGGTACCCGGCTCGACGCCGGTATCGAGGCCGCGTTGCTGCTCGGCGGACTCGCCGCGGCCGGGGGCGATTCGGTGGATCTGCTGGCCTACGACCGCGAGGTCCGCGCCGAAGTCCGCGGCGGCGGCGGAAACCGGTTGCAGCTCAAGTTGATGCACGCGTTGGCGTCGGTGACGCCCGCGCTCGTCGACACCGATAGCGCGGGACTGGTGCGTGCCGCACTGCAACGCGCGCGCAGGCGCAGCCTTGTGGTCTGGTTCACCACATTGGACGGCGCCGCGGTCGAGGAGAATCTGCTCCCGGTACTTCCCGTGCTCGCCCAGCGCCACCGCGTGCTGATCGTCTCGGTCACCGATCCCGAGATCGCCGACGCGGCCTCGCGTCGCGACACCCTCGACGACCTCTACAGCGCGGCCGCCGCCGAATCGGTGCTGGCCGAACGCGCGCTCGTGCAGGAATCGTTGCGGCGCAGGGGTATCGCGGTGGTCGCCGCTTCCCCCGAACGTCTGCCCGAGGCGCTGGCCGACGAATATCTGGAATTGAAGCAGTCCGGCACGATGTGAATATCCGTATCGCCGCCGCGCCGACCTCAGCCCGTGCGGACCAGCCCGTACGAGGGCGGTGTGAGTGCCCGTCGCTGCCGTTCGGCCACGATCGCGCCAAGGATCTGCACCGGCGGATATCCCGCGGGCGCGGCCACCTGCAACCGCGCGAAGACCGCCGCGACCAGTGCGCCGCCGAGCGCGGCCTCGGCTTCCGGGGTGAGGGTGCGGACCCGAGTCAGGTACTGCCGCACGGCCAGCGCCAGATCCTCGGGGATCCCGGACAGGTCCAGCCTCGTCACCCAGCCCGCGAGCCAGGGCGGCGGTGTCACCAACGCGGGGAACGGCAGCGTCGCCTGGGAGTGCACGACCACCGTGCCCGCGAGCACATCGCCGACGCGGCGGGCGTCGCGCGAGCAGATCGACGTGACGACCGCGACCGCGCCGAAAAGGCCGAGCAGCCAGAAATCGACGATCACCCCGGCCAGTCCCCTGGTGAGCGCGTGCCGGAAATCGGTGGGCCCGCCGTCGGCGCGCACCACGCGCAGCCCGAGTACGAGTTTGCCGAGACTGCGGCCTCTGCTCAGGGTCTCGCAGGCCACCGGATAGCCGACGAGCACGCCGACCACGATCAGCAGCGTGATCGCGTCGACCCACGCCTCGTCGGGATCGAGCGGAAGCAGAACCAGTGCCATCAGTGTGAACAGCAGCAGGTACAGCGCCAGTTGTATCAACACGTCGATGATGAACGCGGTGGCACGCGTCGGAATCCGGGCGATCGGCAGTTCGAGAGCGACCGCTTCGCCGGTAGTGAATTCAGCCATGTCGATAACATTCTTTCGACCGGCGGTCAGGGAGGCAACCGAATGGACGTGGACGCGTACAGCTTGGCACACCGGCGGTCCTGGGAGCGGCTGGATCATCTGGCCAAACAGCGCAAGCTGAGCGGCCCCGAAGCCGACGAATTGATCGTGCTCTACCGGCGCACCTCCCAGCAGTTGGCGCGGTTGCAGTCGCACAGCCCCGATCCACAACTCATCGCCGGGCTCAGTGCCGTACTCACCCGCGCGCGCGGCCGGGTTCTCGGCACCGGAACCGGGGTGTGGGCGGAGATCGGGCATTTCCTCACCCACAGCTTCCCGGTCGCCCTGTACCGGTCCTGGCGCTGGTGGGCCGCGACGGCGGCGTTGTTCGTCGCGGTGTCGACCTGGCTCGCGATCTGGATCCAGGGTTCGGGCAACGCGCGCGAGCTTTTCGGCATCCCGACCGACAACGACGATCTCACCGCCCCCGGCGGCCAATTCGAGACCTATTACACCGAACATCCGAACGACGCCTTCGCCGCGCAGGTGTGGACGAACAACGCGTGGGTCGCCGCGATCGCCCTCTTCACGGGCGTACTGATCCTGCCCGTGCTGTACCTGCTGTTCATGAACGCGCTCAATGTCGGGATCACGGCCGCGCTGATGGCCGAGGCGGGTCGGCTCGATGCGTTCTTCGGGTTCATCCTGCCGCACGGAACCCTGGAGCTGACCGCGGTTTTCGTCGCGGGCGGCGCGGGCATCAAACTCGGCTGGACACTCATCGATCCGGGCCGCCTGAGCAGGTTGGAGGCCGTGGCCAGGCAGGGCAGGGCCACGGCCACGATCGCGCTCGGCCTGGTCGGGGTGCTGTTCGTCTCCGGCCTGCTGGAGGGTTTCGTGACGCCGAGCGGTCTGCCGGTCGCGGTGCGCATCGCGATCGGTTTCACGGCCGAGGCGCTGTTCCTGTACTACGTGTTCGGGGTCGGCGGGGCCGCCGCGCGCGAGGAGGACGGCGAGCACGCCGACCTGGCGAGTTTCGACAGCGGGGCCCTCTACGTCAACGCGATCGACAGCGGTGCATCCCGTGTCACGCACGTGAAGAGCGGGGAAACAGCGGCGGTCGTATCGCAGACAACACCGAGCACACGTTAGGCTGAGTGGGTTCGGGTAATCGACAGCAACGCTGGGTTACAAAGCGGTGTCGAGATCCCCCATTTGAGTTCCGCTGACCGCAGCGAGTCGAGCTCAGCTGCGGTCAGCGTTACCGTCAACTCTACACAATCGTTATGGCGGCGCAACCCTGTTCACGGGGGTTCGGCGTATAAAGCAGCACGCCAGCAACCCTGTTCGAACACGAGATATTTCATCTATCCAGCTACCTCGCAGCTGATATTTCCGTGCCATTTCGGGACCATTTCCGCGCCGAGGCGTGACCTTTTCCGACCGCGGCGCCGAAGGCGTTTTCGGGAGTCGCGAGCGCATCCGAGGCGATTTGCGGAGGTTCCCGGAGATACTCGGTATGCAATCCTCGAAGTGCGTCTACCAGGTAGTTTGCTGATATTAGACCGGATAGCTGGACGTTGAGTGAACGGAAAGCGACTTCAGGTTTGTTTACTGGGTAATTAACCAGGCAGACGCCCCGTCACCCTGGCAATCAACGAACCCCTATGGGGTCAAGATCGGAAATAACCAGAGCCGGAAGTGTCACCTCGCGCGCGCCCCGAGCGAGCCCGATCAGCACCGTAATGGCAACTACGGCAGGCCGTGTGATCTTCGCCTCACCGGCGCATACATCACGGCCGACGGGACATATTCGGCGGCCGAAACGCCTGTTCGCGACCGCAAAGAGGCGCTCGCCGGCGGGTTCGGAAAACCACACCGGGGCGAGCGCCCCTCACGTATCGGATCAGGCTTCGGCGAGGCCGAGACGCGAGTGCACAGCACGCAACGGCTGCGGCGCGAACCACGCCGCCCGGCCGAGGAGCCGCATCGTCACCGGGACCAGCACGCCGCGCACCAGCGTCGCGTCGATCAGGATGGCCAGCCCGGCGCCGAGCCCGAAGAACTGGATGAACCGAACATCACTGATGACGAAGGCGAGGAAGCTGATCGAGATCAGCGCGGCGGCCGTGGTGACGAGCCGGCCGGTGCGGGCCAACCCCTCGGTCACCGCTTCCACCGTCGAGGCGCCGCGATCGTGCATTTCCTTGATCCGGCTGATCACGAACACCTCGTAATCCATGGAGAGCCCGAAGGTGATGCAGAACAACAGCAGCAGCATCGACACATCCAGCGGAGCCGGGGTGAATCCCAGCAGTCCGGACAGATGCCCATCCTGGAAGACGAAAACCATCAGCCCCAGGGTGGCGGCCAGGCTCAGCGCGTTCGACAGCAGCGCGCGCAGCGGTTGCACGATGCTGCCGGTGAACAGGAACAGCAGGACGAAGGTCGTCAACAGGATCCAGCCGAGCACGATCGGCAGCCGGTCACCGATCGAGGACAGGCTGTCGCGCAATCCCGCGACCTCGCCGCCGACCAGCGTGCGCGTCCCATCGGGCGCGGGCACCGCCCGAACCCGGTCGACCAGATCCCTCGCTTCGGTGGAATTGCGATCCAGATCCGTCAGCACCGTCAGCCGCTGGGCATCGGGCCGGGCGAACCTGGCGTCGGCGGGCGAGGTGCCGCGCTGTTCCCCCGCGACGAAAGTGCCCGCGCTGGAATCGACCTGGGTGACATGGTCGACTCGCGACAGCGCGCGGGCGTATTCGGACACCGGTCCCGCCGCGATGCCGGAGGTGGTCACCACCGACAGCGCGTTCGCGTCGCCGCCGCCGAATTCCGTGCGCATCGCGTCGCCGACCTGCCGGACCTCGAGGCTGGTCGGCAGCACCCGATCGTCGGGGGTGCCGAACTGGACCCCCAGCAGCGGGGCTGCGGCCAGCAGCAGAACCGCGACCACGGGAATCCCGGCCAGCGCGGGCCTGCGCATCGCGAAACCGGCCACATTCGCCCAGAACGGCGTCGCCTCACCGCGGATGCCCCGGACGCCGGGCACCTTCCACGCCTCGGCGCGCACGCCGAGTACCGAGATCAACGCGGGCAGGGTGATCACCGCGGCCGTCGCGGCGATGGCGACGACCCCGATACCCGCGTAGGCGAACGAGCGCAGGAAATACTGCGGGAAGATCACCAGCGACGACAGTGCCGCCATGACCGTCGCCGCGCTGAACGCGATGGTCCGGCCCGCGGTGGCGACCGCACCGGCGATCGAATCCTGCGGTGTCTCCCCCGCCGCGCGCCGTTCCCTGAACCGGCTGACCATGAGCAGGCCGTAGTCGACCGCGAGGCCGAGCCCGAGCGCGGTCGTCAGGTTGACCGCGTAGATCGACACGTCGGTGACGGATCCGAGAATCGCCAGTTCGGTGAATGTCCCCAGAATCGCGATACCGCCGACGACCAGGGTGAGCAGGGCGGCGACCGCATTGCCGAAGGCCAGCACCAGCAGCACCATGATCAACGGCACCGCGATGCCCTCGGCCAGGCCGAGATCCTTGCCGATCTGCGCGCCGACCGCGCTGAACGTCGCGGAGAGGCCGCCGATCCGCACCGTGGCGGCGGGCCCATCGGCGCCGTACTCGTCGATGATCGCCTCGGCGATCTTGTCCTGCTTGCCCGGATCGGTCTCGACATTGCCCGCGAGCACCACCGCGGCGGTGCCGTCGGTGGAACGCATGGCGGGCGATCCGGTGTCCCAGTACGAGACGACGTTGGTGAGCCGGTCGTCACCCGCCAGCCTCCGTGCCAGATCCCGGCCGAAATCGCCGGCCGCGCCGGAATCGACCGACCCCTGCTCGGCGCGGATCAGGAAGACGTAGTCGGTGTCGGCGCCGAACTCGTCGGTCAGCCGGTCGGCGGCGAGGCTGGATTCGGCATTGGGGTCGTCCTGCCCCGCCGACTGCATCTTGCCGAACGCGGTGGCACCGACCACGCCGCCCGCGATGAGCGCTAGCACGCTGACGATCAGTATCAAGCGTGCTCGGCGGACTACGAATCTGCCGAGTTGTTCGAACATGTCTGGCCTCCCCGATCGGGATGTGATCGCCTGTAAACTTTGTGGGTGTTAACTTGCCACCTGATGTGCATGGGTGTCAACATCGAAGTGATGACACCTACCGGAGCCGCCCCGAGGAAAGACACGCAGACCAGCGCGAAGCCTGCCCGCGACGGTCGCTATCACCACGGCGACCTCCGCAACGCGCTGGTGCTTGCCGCCGCCGAACTCGCCGAGAACGGTGGACCGGAAGCCGTGACCGTGCGGGCGGCGGCACGGCGGGTCGGCGTGACTCCGACCGCCGCCTACCGGCATTTCACCAATCACGATCAGCTGCTGCACGCGGCACACGAACAGGCCCAGCAGAGCCTGTTCACGGCGATGACCGAAACCGTGGCCGCGATCGACCCCGAATCGGACGCGGTCGGCAGGCTCATCGCGATCGGCCGCGGCTACATCACCTTCGCGTTGCGCGAACCGGGTCTGTTCCGAACGGCCTTCTGCGGCAGCGATACCGCCGATCCCGGCGAGTGGAATTCACCCGCCTTCGACCTGCTCTCCGCCCTACTCGACGAGCTGGTCGCCATCGGCTACACCGATCCGGCGCATCGCCCCGACGCCGAGGTCGCCGCGTGGGCCGCCGTACACGGACTGGCGTCGCTGATCATCGAAGGCGCGATGGGAGATCTGGATGCCGGGGCTCGCGAAGCCGTGATCGCTCGGACCCTCTCGATGGTGCGTATCGGACTGGCGACCGGGCCCCGAGCGGGCGAGTACTGAGATTTTGCCGCGCGGGCGCGGGGGGTTCGCGGCCCCTTTTGTCTCGCGTGCGAGCGGTCGAGACTCGCGCCTTCGGCGCATGCGCTTCGACCGCTCGCACGCGAGACGGCCGCGAACCGGAGGGGGCTGGTCAGGGGCGTTCAGGGGCTATGCATAGGCCCCTGTGCATAACCCTATAGGCGAGGATGAGGGTCACGGAAAGGTCACTCGTGGCTCACGATCCGAATTTTCGCGGTGCGGGCCGGGCCGATGTCCAAGACTCGTCACGGGTTCGAGAAACCACCTCTAGCTGGCGATTTGTTCAACTTCACATATTTCGATGCTCTGAATTGTGCACTGCACCTCGGCCGCAGCGACTTTCGTCGGGGGGTGCCGAGTTGTCCACAGCTGACCACAGGCTCGCCCGGGCGTTCAGAGTTATCCACAGAAATACCCCGGATATCCACAGGGGTGCGGGGGGTTCAGGCGATGCGCAGGATTCCGGTGATCGTGCCCTGGAAAACCCGGCCGCCGGTCGCGATCAGCGCCGATGTCTGTAGCGGATCGTCGACGATCGTGCCCGGCAGCGGACTCTCCGAACGCACCGCGCCGGTCGCGGGATCGATGACGGTGAAGGTGTATCCGTCGAGCGGGGTCGTCACTTGCGGTCCGACCCGCGTCACCGTGTAGAGCCGACCGTCCGTGATCGACAGGTGCGGTACGGCGGCGCTGCGCACCGAGTTCTCCCAGACCGTGTGGCAGCCGCGCTCGTCCACGTCGACCCGTGTCATGCCACCGGCGAACGGCGCGACAGCGGGTACCGCGGGCCCGGCGCCCTCCGGCACCGCCGGATAGGGGTAACCGTATGTGCTCGCGACGAATACCGAACGTCCGATGCCGATCGGCGAATTCTCGCTGCCCGCGCCGCCTTCGGTGAGCACCGGCCGCGAACATACCGATTCCCCTGTTCCCGAACGGAATATCAGTACCTTCACCGGGCCGTCGGCATTGTCGACGATGGTCAGGTACTCCGCGCCGGTCTCCGGTCCGAAGTAGGTCGGCGTCGATCCGGTCCCCCAACTCAACTGGCCCGGTTTACGCGCTGTGCCACGATCGTAGGCGGCGCGCCACAGCTGTTCGGGTCGTCCGGCGGCATCGGCGCGAAACTCGTAGAGGGCGTGGGTGGTCGCCACCGCGACGCGCCCGCTCGGCGCCGAGGAAATGCTGTTCGCGACCTCCTCCCCGGCGGGCAGGGTGAGCGTCGCGGTCGCGCCCGCGGGCGTCACCAGGCCGACCACGCCCTTGCCGGTGGCGAACCACACATTGCCCGACCGATCGGGAACCAGCCCGGTCACGTTGTCGCCCACGGGAATCGCCGCGCTCAGATCGACGGTGTCGTCGATGGTCAGCGTCCACCGGCCATCGGCGTCCCCGGTATGCGCCACACGCACGAGGGCGCGGTTGCCGTCCACCGCCACCAATCGGTCGGCGTCGTCGAGATAGGCGTAGACGCCGCCGAGCAGACTGCCCTTGGCCAATTCCAGTGCGGCGAGCGAATATCCGATCGGCCCTCGCACCTCCGGATCGAGCAGGTGCACCGTCGGGCGCTGCCCGGCGATCGAGGTGCACAGCGCCACCACCAGACCGTCGGCCCCCTGCAACAGCGTGGGACAGGCCGAGGCCAGCGGATAGGCCGATACCGCGAGTGGCCCGGGACCGGGACCGGCCAGCGGCGTCGCGTCCGAGGAACCAGCGTCACCGTGCATGGTCGACGTGCCGACCGGACCCAGATGGGGGTTCGGCGGCGCGAGCGGTCCCCACGGTGTCGCCTGCGCCGAACCAGCGGCCGACAACGCCAGGACACCCGCGGCGAGCAGTATCAATGGTGATCGCATTGCACTCCGCTTTCGTCGGTGACACCCGCGCTTCGAGGTGCGCGGCAACAATATTCGAGACGTGATACCGCACGAGGGGACCGCGTCGAACCGGCCGAGCTCGGCCCCGGACCGCGCGTGCCGCTGTCTAGGCTGGCATTCATGAGCGGATTCCGTGATCGCATCCTGTCCACCGTGGCGGGCCAATTGGGCAAACCGCACGGCGTCCTCGGCAAGGGCGTCGCCGGATTCCTCAACCGGGGTAATCGAAAGGCCATCGAAGGCGCGGTCGAGGCCACCGCCGTGACGCCGGGCGCGACCGTCGCCGATATCGGCTTCGGCGGTGGTATCGGACTCGAACTGCTGCTGGCCCGGCTCGGCGGCGTCGGAACCGTGCACGGCCTGGAGATCTCCGCCGATATGCTCGCCAGGGCCCGATCCGGTTTCGCTCGCGAGATCGCCGCCGGACACCTGCTGCTCGACAACGGCTCGCTCACCGCACTGCCTCTCGCCGACGACAGCCTGGACGCGGCCATCACCGTCAACACCGTCTACTTCGTCGCCGACCTGACCGCGGCCTGTGCCGAACTCGTCCGCGTCGTACGTCCCGGCGGGCGCGTCGTGGTCGGCATCGGCGATCCGGACGCGATGGCGAAGATGCCGTTCACCGCGTACGGATTCACGCTGCGGCCGGTGTCCGAGGTGATCGCGACACTCGAGCAGGCGGGTTGTTCGGTCGAGCACCGGCCGCTGGAGAACCGGCCGATCCCGCACCACCTGCTCGTCGCACGACCGCGCTGATCACATCAGCGCGCCGCCGTCGACTCGGATCTCGGTGCCGGTGATATAGCGACCGTCCTCCGAGGCGACCATCGCCACGACACCGGCGATATCCTCCGGACTGCCGAGCGCGCCGCCGTTGAGCCAACCGGTCAGCCGGGCGAACAGGCTGTAGTCGACACCCTCGGGCTGATCGAGGATCGACGTGGTGGTGATCCCGCTCGTGATTCCCGCCGGCACGATATTCAC
Organism: Nocardia sp. NBC_01377; assembly: GCF_045040005.1. NCBI lineage: Bacteria > Bacillati > Actinomycetota > Actinomycetes > Mycobacteriales > Nocardiaceae > Nocardia > Nocardia sp. NBC_01377. The sequence goes on along the minus strand of NZ_CP109566.1, from coordinate 7,503,299 downwards.
CGCGCGCAGCCCCTGCTTGGCGTACTCGAGGGCGATCGCGTGCGTGAACGAGTTCACCCCGCCCTTGGACGCCGCGTACGCCGCGAGGTACGGCGCGGCCTGGAACGCCGCCGTCGACGACAGATTCACCACGACGCCGTGCCCCGAGTCGACCAGTGCGGGCAACGCGCTCTGGGTGACGAGGAAGGTACCGGTCAGATTGACCGTGATGACCTGGTTCCACACCTCGAGCGGCATCTCGTGGGTCCGCGCGGGCCGCAGGATGCCCGCCGCGTTCACGAGCACATCGAGCCCACCGAGGAATTCCAGCGCGTCCCCCGTCGCCGCCGCCACCGATACCGGATCGGCGATATTCACCTCCACCGTCCGCAACCGGTCACCGACATCACCGGCCTTGTCCGCCGTCACCGCCAGCCCGGCCGCATCGATGTCGGCGGCGACCAGTTGTGCCCCCTCGTCGAGCAGCCGCAGGGCGATCCCCTGCCCGATACCCGACCCGGCTCCAGTGACGAGAACTCGGCGACCCTCATATCTGCGCATGCCCAAAATTAGAACAGGTTCTCATCCCGAAGCAACGATTTTCGCATCCACATCGATGACGAAACGAGAAAAGGCCCATGCTCCGTGAGCATGGGCCTTCTATCGAGTGGAGTGGGCGAAGGGGGACTTGAACCCCCACGTCCCGAAGGACACTGGCACCTGAAGCCAGCGCGTCTGCCATTCCGCCACTCGCCCGAGCGACTGGAAGAACTTATCACGGGGCGATACGGTTTACGAAATCGCCCCCTGACCAGCGGTGCGGCGGGGCTTGTGACGTCCACCGACGACACGGGGAACCTACTGGGGTTTCCGGGAGTTACAGGTGTGGACGATCGTGGATATCATGCAATGAACGTGGTCGACACACGACACGCCATACGCGCGTGTCGTTGTTATGAATTGAGTAGAGACTCGGGTAGACGGACAGCGAAGGGAGGCCGGGATGGGCATCGTTTCACGGTTCGAGCGTCGCCTGAGGGGTACCGTCGACGACGTATTCGCCCGCGCCTTCGGCGGCAGCGTGGTTCCCCGGGAAGTCGAGGCAGCGCTGCAGCGTGAGGCCACCGATCACATCCAGGACGTGGGCGGCGGGCATCTGCTCGCGCCCAACAGTTATGTGATCACGATCAACTCTTCCGATCATGCGCAACTCGATGCCGATCACGACCTCACGACCCGCGCGTTCGCCAAACATCTCCAGGACTACATCCGCGATCAAGGGTGGCAGACCTATGGCGAAGTACACGTAGCGTTCGAGGCATCACCTACGCTGCACACCGGACAGTTCAGGGCCAGCGGCCGCGTCGATCCCGACGCCGGTCGCGGAGCCGGCAAGGCCGACAGCCCCGAACCCCCGCCACAACGACCTGCACACCCGCAACCAGGAGCTGGCCCCATGACGCAGAACTCTGGCTACGACCCGAGTCGTGAGCCCGCGGAGTCCGATCCACGCAGCCGCGGGTACGCGCCGCCGCCGGCGGGGCGGCCCGGTCCGCAGAACGGTGCGTATCACGAGGACTACGGCCGAGGCGCCGCACCGTACAGCGGCGCGGACTACCAGGCTCCGGAGTCGCAGCAGGGATACGGCGATTACCAGAACGGCTACGACTACCAGCAGGGTGGCCAGGCCGGTCAGGCGGGCTACGGCCAGCAGGCGTACCAGGAACCCGGTTACGGCCAGCAGCCCGGCTACGGGGATCGGGCCGCCGAGCGCGGCGGCCAGCAGCCCGGCTACGGCCAGCAAGGGTACGGCGAACCGGGTTACGGTCAGCAGCCCGGCTACCAGGATCCCGGTTACGGTCAGCAGCCCGGCTACGGCGAACCGGGTTACGGCCAGAGCGGCTACGGCCAGCAGCAGGGCTACGCCGACCAGGGGTACGGCGATCCCGGCTACGGTCAGCCCGGCTACGCGCAGCAGAGCTACGGCCAGCAGGGCTACGCCGAACCCGCCTACGGTGACCAGACCTATTCCGAGCAGGCGGGCTACGGCCAGGAGGAGCAGGCGGGCTACGGCCAGGCCTACTCGCAACAGCCCGGCTACGGCGCGCAGCCCGGTTATGCCGCGCCCGCTGCCACGCCCCCCGCGTACGGCGGTGGCGCACAGGCCGGTTCGGGCTATTCGGCGACCCTGCAACTGGACGACGGCTCCGGCCGCACCTACCAGTTGCGCGAGGGCAGCAACATCATCGGCCGCGGTCAGGACGCGCATTTCCGCCTGCCCGACACCGGCGTCTCGCGTCGCCACATCGAGGTCAGGTGGGACGGCCAGACGGCCATGCTGTCGGATCTCGGCTCGACCAACGGCACCCTCGTGAACGGTTCCCCGGTCCAGGATTGGCAACTAGCCGACGGCGATGTGATCCGCGCCGGGCATTCCGAGATCCTGATCCGTATCGTGTGATCCCGTAAGCTCGCCGGTGCAGTCACGCTATGCCGCGCTTCTGAATGGTAATCAGGGGTTCTGCGGTCGTATCGTGATCGGAATCGACTGACGGCCCTATGATGCTGCCAACACGCACGGCGCCACTTCGGGGCCGGGCAAGACCAGCAGGCTTGTGGGGGTGGGTCGAACCGCACCTACGGCACCGACGTACACACGGTCGAACAGGAGGTGGAACGCCGTGCAGGGATTGATCCTGCAATTGACCCGTGCGGGGTTCCTGCTGTTGTTGTGGCTGTTCGTATGGGCGGTCATGCGAACTTTGCGCAGCGACATCTACGCGGCATCCGGTGTTCGGATACAGCCAAGGGCCGCACGCGGTTCCGCAGTGCTGCCTTCCTTCAGCCGAGGCCAGAAGGGCGCCAAATATCTTGTGGTGACTCAAGGTTCACTCGCCGGCACCCGCATCACCCTCGGCACCCAACCGGTGCTGATCGGTCGTGCGGACGATTCAACGCTGGTGCTCACCGATGATTACGCCTCCACCAGGCATGCGCGACTCTCCCCGCGTGGTGACGATTGGTACGTCGAAGATCTCGGCTCGACGAACGGCACGTACCTCGACCGCGCGAAGGTGACCACCGCAGTCCGTGTTCCCCTCGGCACACCAGTTCGTGTCGGCAAAACAGTGATCGAGCTGCGACCGTGACACTTGTTCTCCGCTACGCAGCGCGTAGCGACCGCGGTCTCGTCCGAGGTAACAACGAGGATTCCGTCTACGCGGGCGCACGGCTGCTCGCACTCGCCGACGGTATGGGCGGCCACGCCGCGGGCGAGGTGGCATCCCAGCTGATGATCGCCGCGCTCGCCCATCTCGACGACGACGAACCCGGCGACGATCTGCTCGGCAAACTCGACGCGGCCACCCACGAGGGCAATGCCGCGATCGCCGACCAGGTCGAGGAAGAACCCGAACTCGACGGCATGGGCACCACGCTCACGGCCATCCTGTTCGCGGGTCGCAAACTCGGCCTCGTGCATATCGGCGACTCACGCGCGTATCTGCTACGCGGCGGTGAACTCACCCAGATCACCCGGGACGACACGTTCGTGCAGTCCCTGGTCGATGAGGGAAGGATCACACCCGAGCAGGCGCACACCCATCCGCAGCGTTCGCTGATCATGCGGGCGCTGACCGGCAACGAGATCGAGCCTACGCTCATCATGCGCGAGGCGTGGCCGGGCGACCGCTATCTGCTGTGCTCCGACGGCCTTTCCGACGTGGTCAGCGACGAGACGATCGCCAACACCATGCGCGAGGGCAGCACCGACGAATGCGCGGACCGGCTCATCGAGCTGGCACTGCGCAGCGGTGGCCCGGACAACGTCACCGTGGTCGTGGCCGACGTCATCGATCTGGACTACGGCCAGAGCCATCCCATCGTGGCGGGCGCCGCCTCCGGCCAGGACGACGACTCACCGCCGCCGAACACCTCGGCGGGCCGTGCCGCGGCGATGCGCCCGCCGAGGGCGACGCCGCCGCGCCGCGCCGCCGCGACACCGGAACCACCCGCGCCGGGTAAATCCCACCGGCTGCGCTGGATCATGCTCGCGGTGGCGCTGGTACTCGCGGTCGGCATCGGACTCGTCGTCGGCTACAAGATGATTCGCGGCAACTATTACGTCGGCGCGGACAACGGCCAGGTCGTGATCATGCGCGGGCTACCCGGTTCGATTCTCGGGTACTCGATCCACGAGGTCGACACCGTCGGCTGCGTCAACAAATCCGGTGACCTCACCATGCTCCAGGCCGGAACCGACCTGCCCGCGTCGTGTAAGACGTTGCGGGTCAACGACCTCAAGCAGACCGGGCGCGATCAGGTCGTGAAGGGTCTGCCGCCGGGTTCGCTCGGCAAGGCCGAGGATCAGATGCGACTGCTCGCCCAGCAGGAACTGCTGCCGCCGTGCCCGCCGAAGGAACAGCCCAAGCCCGCCCAGCCGACCACCCCGCCCGCCCAGCCCGCCCAGCCCGGTGTGGTGCCCAACGATCCGGCCCAGCCGCCCGCGCCCGAAGCGCCGCCCGCGCCGACCGACACACCGCCCGCGGCCAACCCGGCGGATACGCCGACCGCGCCCGACGCCGGTGACAACCGGGGAACCGACGTCAAGACACCGACGAAGGTGGAAACCACCGCGCCGACGTCGACCGCGTCGCCGAACCCCCAGATCGCGGGGGAGAACTGCCGGGTGACGGACTGATGTCCGCACCCGCACCGCCGTCCGCTGGGGCCTTTCCCAGTCCGCCCGGCGGATTCGCTCCCGCGCCACCACCGTCGACGCGACGCAACGCCGAACTGCTGCTGCTGGCCTTCGCCGCGTTGCTGACCACGGTCTCCCTGTTCCTGGTCGAAGCGAGTCAGGAACAATCGGTCACGTGGGATATCGCCAAATACGGACTGGCATTCCTCGGCCTGTTCGCGGTGGCGCATCTCGCGGTCCGGCGTTTCGCGCCGTTCGCCGATCCGCTGCTGCTCCCGGTTGTCGCCGTTCTCAACGGACTCGGCCTCGTGCTGATCCACCGGCTCGATCTCGGAGCGGCGCAGAACGCCGAATACAACTCGGTGCCGGTCCCCTCCCCCGACGCCAATCAGCAGATCATGTGGACCGGGCTCGGCATGGTGGTCTTCGTCGTGGTGCTCATCGTGCTGCGCGATTACCGGACCCTCGCCCGCTACAGCTACACCCTCGGGCTGATCGGCCTTGTCGCCCTGATGATTCCGGCTCTGCTGCCCGACCGCTTCTCCCAGACCAACGGCTCCAAGATCTGGATCAGGCTGCCCGGTTTCAGCGTGCAGCCGGGTGAGTTCGCGAAGATCCTGCTCATCATCTTCTTCGCCTCGGTGCTCGTGGCCAAGCGTGATCTGTTCACCACCGCGGGCAGACATATGCTCGGCATGGATTTCCCGCGCGGCCGTGATCTGGGCCCGATCCTCGCGGTGTGGCTCGTGTGCATCGCCGTGCTGGTCTTCGAGAAGGATCTCGGCACCTCGCTGCTGATCTTCAGCACCGTGCTCGTGATGCTCTACATCGCGACCGAGCGGGTGGGCTGGCTGATCATCGGCGGCGGACTACTCGCCATCGGATTCGTCTTCGCCTACAAATCCTTCTCCCACGTCAGGGTGCGCACCGATACCTGGCTCGATCCGTTCGCCGACTACCACAACACCGGTTATCAGCTCTCCCAGTCGCTGTTCGGGCTCGCGACCGGCGGTCTCGCAGGCACCGGCCTCGGCAGCGGGCGACCGAATCAGGTCCCCTTCGCCAACACCGACTTCATCATCACCACCATCGGCGAGGAACTCGGCCTGATCGGGCTGACCGCCGTGCTGATCCTGTTCCTTGTTCTCATCCTGCGTGGCCTGCGCACCGCCATCGCGGTACGCGACAGCTTCGGCAAACTGCTCGCCGCCGGGCTCTCGTTCACCATCGCGATCCAGCTGTTCGTGGTCGTCGGCGGTGTGACCAAACTGATTCCGCTGACCGGCCTGACCACGCCCTTCATGTCCTACGGTGGGTCGTCGCTGCTGGCCAACTACGCACTGCTCGCCTTGCTGATCAAGGTGTCCGACGCCGCCCGCGCGCCCGCACCCGCCCGAAAGAAGGACCCGGTCGCCCCCATCGCCGAAGCCACGACAGAGCTCTTGCGTCGCTCGGAGACGAGGCCACAGGAATGAACACTCCGCTACGACGAGTCGCGGTCGCGGTGATGGTGATGATCGTCGCGCTGCTGGTCAACGCCACGATCATCCAGGTCGTCCAGGCCGACCACTACCGCAACGACCCACGCAATTCGCGCATCCTGCTCGATGAGTACGCCCGCCAGCGCGGACAGATATCGGCGCGCGGCACCGTGCTCGCCAGTTCGGTCGCCACCGACGACCGCTACAAGTACCTGCGCACGTACCCGACCGATCCCTCCGCCTACGCCCCCGCCACCGGCTTCTACTCGATCCAGAACGGCAGCACCGGCTTGGAGAAAGCCGAGGATTCGGTGCTCAACGGGTCGGACAGTCAACTGTTCGGCCAGCGTCTGATCGATATGGTCTCCGGCCGCGATCCGCGCGGCGGCAATGTGCTGACCACGCTCGACCCGGTCATGCAGAAAGTGGCCTACGACCAGCTGACCGCGAAGGGTTTCACCGGCTCGGTCGTGGCGATCGAGCCGAGTACCGGCAAGATCCTCACCATGGTCTCCACGCCGAGCTACGACCCCAACGAGCTGGCCGGCCACGACGGCGCGGCGACGACGGAAGCCTGGGACCGCCTCTCCAGCGATCCGGACCAGCCGATGCTCAACCGCGCCATCTCACGCACCTACCCACCCGGCTCCACGTTCAAGGTGGTGGTCACGGCCGCCGCGCTCGCCAACCGCGTCGCCACCCCGGACGACCAGTTCACCGCCGCGCCGACGATCACCCTGCCCGACACCACGACCACGCTGGAGAACTACAACGGTTCCAGCTGCGGCAGCGGTCCCACCGCGTCGCTCACCGAGGCGTTCCGGCTGTCCTGCAACACCGCCTTCGTCGAACTCGGATTGCGCGTCGGCGCCGCCAACCTCGAGGACGAGGCCGCGGCCTTCGGCATCGGACCCCACGGGGGTATTCCCATCCCCGTAGCCGAGAGTACGGTCGGCAGCATCTCCGACAACGCCGCGCTCGGGCAGAGCAGCATCGGCCAGCGCGATGTGGCACTCACCCCGCTGGACAACGCGGTCATCGCGGCGACGGTCGCCAACGGTGGCGTGCGGATGCAGCCCTATCTCGTCGACCAGTTGCAGGGACCCGATCTGAGCGAGTTGTCCAAGACCAAACCCGTCTCGGTGGGTCAGGCGGTCAGCGCCCAGGTCGCCTCTCAGCTGACCACCATGATGGTGGCGTCGGAGAAGAACACCGTGGGCGGCGGGCGCTCCGGCTACACGATCGCATCCAAGACGGGTACCGCCGAACACGGCGAGAACCCGCGCTCCACCCCGCCGCACGCCTGGTACATCGCGTTCGCTCCCGCCCAGAACCCGAAGATCGCCATCGCGGTCATCGTGGAGGACGGTGGCGACCGGGCTCTGGCCGCCACCGGTGGGTCGGTGGCGGCGCCGATCGCCCGTGCCGTGCTCGACGCCGGTCTCCAGGGGGGCTGAACGATATGAACGTACGAGAGGTACGGGGGCCCCGATGCTGAACAACGGTGCGATGGTCGCGGACCGCTACCGCCTGCAACGGCTCATCGCCACGGGCGGTATGGGCCAGGTGTGGGAGGCACTCGACACCCGGCTCGACCGCAGGGTGGCGGTCAAGGTGCTCAAGGCCGAGTTCTCCGCCGACCCGACCTTCCGGCAACGATTCCGCACCGAGGCCAAGACCACGGCCCAGCTGAATCATCCCGGTATCGCCGGGATCTACGACTACGGCGAGACCTACGATCCGTCGGCGGGCGAAACCGCCTATCTGGTCATGGAATTGGTCCAGGGTGAACCGCTGAACACGGTGCTCAACCGGCTCGGCAGGCTCTCCGTGGTCCAGGGACTCGATCTGCTCGAACAGACCGGACGCGCACTCGAGGTGGCCCACGCCGCGGGCGTGGTGCATCGCGACGTGAAACCGGGCAACATCCTGGTGACGCCGACCGGTCAGGTGAAGATCACCGATTTCGGTATCGCCAAGGCGGTGGACGCCTCCCCCGTCACCAAGACCGGCATGGTCATGGGCACCGCGCAGTACATCGCCCCGGAGCAGGCGGTCGGCGAGGACGCCACCTCGGCCAGCGACGTCTACTCCCTCGGCGTCGTCGGTTACGAGGTGCTGGCGGGTATGCGTCCGTTCAGCGGCGACGGCGCGATCACCGTCGCGATGAAACACGTTCGCGACGCACCGCCGCCCATGCCGGAAGATCTCCCCCCCAACGTGCGTGAACTCATCGAGATCACCATGGGCAAGGATCCCGACCGGCGCTACGCCAGCGGCGGCGAATTCGCCGATGCCGTCGCGGCGGTGCGAGCGGGTCACCGTCCGCCGACACCGCACGGCGCGGCCGGTGGGCCCGTGACCGAGGGTGCGACCCGGGTGCTGCCGCCGGGGCCGACCGTGGTCATGTCCGCGGGACAGCACGACGGTTCGAACCGTTACGGCCCGCAGACCGGCGCGGTCGGCGCCGCGGGTGTCGCGCCGACGGCGATGAATCCGGGCGCACCCGGCGGTCGGCCGCCCGTGCGCGACCAGGGGTGGACCGGAACGCAGAAATGGCTGGCCGTGCTCGGCGCGGCGGCGGTGGTGCTCTGCGGCGCCGCGCTCTGGATGCTGTTCGGTGGTGACACCAACCCGAATCCGACACGAACGCCGGTCACGACGAGTGTCGCCCCGCCGACCAAACCGCCGACCACCACGGCGCCCGAACCGACGACGACCAGGGCGCAGCCGCCCGTGCCGCCGCCGACCACGGAAACGCCGGAGCCGACCACCACCGAACCTCCGACGACAACGCCGGAACCGACGACGGCGCCGCCGACCAGTACGGCGCCGAGTACGACCAAGACGAGCAAGACGGCCAGCCCGACGACGACGCGGACCTGGTTCCCGACGCTCCCCTTACCATTCTCCGAAGCCCCCAGTGGTGCCCGAGGCCCCTCCGGTACCCGCAGTGCGCCGCCCACTTCCTCGCAAGGACAACCATGACGACCCCGAAGAATCTCGGTTCCCGCTATGAGCTGGGCGAGATCATCGGCTTCGGTGGCATGTCGGAGGTGCACAAGGCGCGAGATCTGCGGCTGAGCCGCGATGTCGCCATCAAGGTGCTGCGCGCCGACCTCGCTCGCGATCCCACCTTCTACCTGCGCTTCAAACGCGAGGCGCAGAACGCGGCCGCGCTCAACCATCCGGCCATCGTCGCGGTCTACGACACCGGCGAAGCCGAGATCGACGGCGGTCCGCTCCCCTATATCGTCATGGAGTACGTGGACGGCGACACCCTGCGCGATATCGTGCGCGGTAAGGGTCCGCTGCCGCCGCGCCGCGCCATGGAGGTCGTCGCCGACGTCTGCGCCGCACTCGATTTCAGCCACAAGGCCGGAATCGTGCATCGCGATATGAAACCGGCCAACATCATGATCAACCGCGCCGGTGCGGTGAAGGTGATGGATTTCGGTATCGCGAGAGCGCTTGCCGACACCTCCAATCCGATGACCCAGACCGCCGCCGTGATCGGCACCGCGCAATACCTTTCGCCGGAACAGGCCCGCGGCGAGACGGTCGACGCCCGTTCCGACGTGTACTCGGTCGGCTGCGTGCTGTTCGAAATTCTCACCGGCGAACCGCCTTTCACCGGTGACTCACCGGTCGCCGTGGCTTACCAGCACGTGCGCGAGGACCCCCGCCTGCCCTCGCACGTCTACAACGGCGTGCCGCGCGAGCTCGATTCCGTCGTGCTCAAGGCGATGAGCAAGAATCCGGCCAACAGATACCAGACCGCCGCCGAGATGCGCGCGGATCTGATCCGGGTGCTCGGCGGACAGCGGCCGAGCGCGCCGATGGTGATGACCGACGAGGACCGCACCACCGTCTTCGGCTCCAACGAGCCCCCGCCGCGGAGCTTCCGCACCGTCGAGCGCAGGGACGACACCGCCGAACAGGAACCCGCCGAACAGAACGCGCCGCGGCGCACCGCCTACCTTGGCCTCGGCGCCGCCGCCGGACTCGCGGTCATCTTCGGCCTCTTCTGGGTGCTGATCGGGCCGGGAAGTAAGCCGGATCAGGTCGCCGTGCCCGATCTGTCCAACAGATCGCAGCAGCAGGCGCAGGACTCCCTGTCGCGGCTCGGCTTCACGGTGGCTATCCAGCAGAAACCGGACGGCAAAGTCGCGACCGGCAATGTCATCTCGACCCAGCCGCTGGGCGGATCGCGGATCGACGAGGGCAGCACGGTCACCGTTCAGGTGTCGTCGGGCCCGGCGCAGGTGCCGGTCCCACGGCTGGACGGGCTGACCCAGCAGCAGGCCGAACAGGAATTGAATTCCAAGGGCCTGCGGATGGATCCGACCGTGCAACGTCGCGAATCCAGCGAGCAGGACACCGACAAGGTGGTCGGCACCGACCCGTCCCCGGGTACCAGGGTGGATGTGGACCAGGCGGTCATCGTCTACATCGGCAAGGGGCCCGAGCAGGTCAAGGTGCCCAGTGTCGTCGGCCAGGACATCAGCATCGCCCAGCCGAATCTGGTCGAGAGCGCGGGCTTCGCCGTCACCATCCAGGAGGTGGCGTCCTCCAAGCCCAAGGGCGAGGTGATCTCGACGAATCCGGCGGGCGGAACCATGGCCGACAAGGGTTCCCCGGTGATCGTCCAGGTCTCGAGCGGTGACCAGATCACCATGCCGACCCTCGTCGGACTGACCCCGACCCAGGCGCTGGATCGCCTGCGCCAGGCGGGTTGGACCGGCAGCGTGAGCCAGATCAACCAGAACACCCAGGGCACCTTCGACACGGGCAGTATCGGCCGCATCCTCAGTCAGCAGCCGACGACGGGCTCCTCGGTGTCGAAGACCGGCACCATCACCATCACGACCGGTGTGCTCGGTCCGCCGTAGGCACCGCGATTGTTCGAAAGGCCCGGTCGCGCAGGATTGCGTCACCGGGCCTTGTTCGTTCACGGAGGTGCACGTGAAGTCCTCGCGCCGAGGCCACCACGACCCGCGCCGCCATCCGACTACAACTCGAGGTGCCGATTCATCGACATCGCGGCCTCGGCCAGGTCGGGCAACTCGACCACGGTCACACCGTGTTCGCGCAACTTCTCCACCCCGACGCAATTCGTGACGAAGGTCGACGGTTCACGCCAGGCGATGACGACCCGCCGAATCCCGGCCGCGAGAATCCGGTCGGTGCAGGGTGACCTGGTGACCGTGCCACGCTGCGAACAGGGTTCGAGCGTGCTGTAGATCGTCGCGGCGGCCAGACGTGGATCGTCGGCATCGAGTTTGTTCAGCGCGGCTTCCTCCGCGTGCACTTTCGGGTCGGTCTCGCGCGAGTACCCGGTGGACAGCACCGCGCCGTCGGCGACGATCACCGCGCCCACCGAGAACGCCGTCTCGCTCGGCGGACACCGGCGCGCCCATTCGATCGCCTCGAGCATGTGACGACGGTCGGCCGCGGATCGGTCCGCGCTGTCTACGCTCGCCGAATCCGCGGGCCGATGATTCGACCGCTCGGCCGACGGGCCGACCGAACCGCGGGCAAGGCGTGCCGGATCGTAGAAGGTCATCCGGTCACCGAGGCTCGCGGCGCGTAACGCAGCAGCGCGATATCGCCGACCCGGGCGACGTCGACCAGATCCAGCCTGCGTCCGGCTCCGCCGGGAAATTCGGCGGGGTGGAGGAATCGCGGCGCCTCCGCGTCCCCGACCAGGATCGGCGCGACGGCGACGTGCAGTTCGTCGGCGAGATCCGCGGCGAGGAAAGCCGTGTGGATACCCGTGCCGCCCTCGACCATCAACCGCTCGATGCCGCGCCCGCCCAGGTCGTCGAGCAGCGCACCGAGATCGATATCCGGACCGAGCGGCACCACCTCGGCGAGTCCGGCCAGACGATCACCGAGTGTCGCCGCACCGGCATCGGTGGTGTAGACGAGTTTCGCGCCGCCGTCGTGCCAGAACCTCAACTCGGCGTCCAGATCGCCGGTCGCCGTGACCGTCACCTTCAGCGGATATTCCGGTTTTCCCGCGGTCCGGCGGACCGCCCTGCGCTCGACACTTTTCACCAGCAGTCGCGGGTTGTCGCGACGCAAGGTCTGCGCGCCAACGAGGATCGCGTCCGATTCGGCCCTGACCTCGTCGACTCGATCGAAATCCGCGTCGCCGGACAGTCGCAGCCGTTCGTCGCTCGCGTCATCGATATAGCCGTCCAGGCTGACGGCCACCGACAGGAGCACGTGGGGACGTGTCGCCGCGCTCATTGCAACACCAACGCCGCGACTTCCGCCTCGAGCGTTTCGACCAGTTTCTCGGCCGGACGCGCGCCGCAGACCTCCAGCCAGTTCGCCAGCATGCGATGCCCCCCCTGGGTGAGGACCGATTCGGGATGGAATTGCACACCGTGGATCGGCAACGTGCGATGTCGCACGGCCATCACGATGCCGGATTCGGTATGTCCGATGACCTCGATCTCCTCGGGCAGCGTGTCCTCGAGCACGGTGAGCGAGTGATACCTGGTCGCGGTGAACGGATCGGGCAGCCCGGCCAACACGCCCGAGCCGACATGGAACACCGAGCTGGTCTTGCCGTGCAGCAGTTCCGGCGCCCTGGTGACGGTCGCGCCGAAGGCCTCGCCGATCGCCTGATGCCCCAGACAGACGCCCAGCAGCGGTGTCGCCAGGCGGGCGCAGGCGTGTACCAGCGCGATACTGGCGCCCGCCCGGTCCGGCGAACCCGGCCCCGGACTGATCAGGATGCCGTCGAATTCGGCCGCGACCGCGTCGGGATCGTCCAATTCCGGGTCGTCGTTGCGCCGGACCACGGCGTCGACTCCCAGCTGGCCGAGGTACTGGACCAGGTTGAATACGAAGCTGTCGTAATTGTCGACGACCAGTACACGCATGGTACGAGGTTACGTGGCCACCCCTCGGGGCGTCGCACGCATTACCACTCGAGATAGCCTGGAACCACACCGGTGGGCACCCGAGCCCCGTCCCGGGCCGCATCCGGCTGCCACCGGATCGGTCACCGCGGCGAGCGCGTTCGATGCATAATTCGATCCGAATCCGCCCCGCCGGTACCGACCCGCACGCCGATAACGAGGACGTCATGCCTAAGTCGAAGGTCCGCAAGAAGGCCGACTATACGATCAACCCCGCGAGCCGGATTCCGGTGAAGGTCAAGGCCGGGCCGTCTCCGGTCTGGTACGTCGCGGTCATGCTCGGTTTCATGGTGGCCGGACTGGTCTGGCTGCTGGTGTACTACCTGGCGGGCGACCAGATCAGCTGGATGAGCGATCTGGAAGCCTGGAACTTCCTCATCGGCTTCGGTCTGATGGTGATCGGCCTGATCATGACCATGCGATGGCGCTGATCCGACCCTGATTCGACCACCTGATTACAGACGTGTTATTCATGCACACCTGTGGATGACCCTGTGGACAACTCGAGGAACGATTGGGGAAATCGCCGCGTGACTCCTGAATACCCGCAGCAGCGCCTCGCGTGGGCGACGCCCACCTCCGCGCTGTACGCGGTGTCGGTCGGCGCGGTGATACTCGCGGGCGCGGCTGTCCTCAGCAACGACAACGCCGGTCGTTTTCTCATCGCGTTGGCCGCGCTCGGCCTTGCCGGACTCGCGACCCTCGGCTTCCGGCAGCGTCCTCGGCTGGCCATCGTGCCGGGACCGAGCCCTCGGCTCGTGATCAGGAATCTGGCAGGCCCCACCGAGTACACGCCGAACCAGCTGGTGCGCGTGCGTATGGTCGGCTACCGGCGCCTCGGGCGCAAGATGCCGATGCTCGAGATCGACGTCCGCGATCAGAACGGCGCCGAACGCCTGTTGATATTCGGCCGCTGGGACCTGGGCACTCATCCCGAGGATGTCTTCGACGCCCTGCTCGCCCACGGATTGGCCACCCTGCCCTCCTCGTAGTCACGGTGACCGACCCGCCCGGCATGCGATTGCTTCACGTGAAACGTCGACTTCGGTCAGGCGAGCGCCGCGGCGGCTAGCCCGATCGCGATCAGGTCGACCAGGCCGACCACCGCGATCGAGGCCCATCCGATACTGCGCACGGCCTCCTGGGAAGTCGCGCGCAACCACTCCGGGACGAAGAGCACACCGAGTGCGGCGAGGGTGCCTGCCAGCAGGCCGCCGAGATGTCCCGACAGCGAGATTCCCGGGACCGAGAAGCTGATGAAGACGTTGATACCGATGAGAATCAACATCTGATTCGGATTCTGTCGCACCCGGATCAGAAATACGGTGATCGCTCCGAACAGACCGAAGACCGCACCCGACGCTCCCGCCGCGGCGGCGTTGGAGTCCTGGAAGATCATGCTCGCCGCCGAACCGCCGAGCAGACCCACGAGGTAGACCGCGAGATAGCGCGTCCGCCCCAGCGCCGGTTCGAGAATTCGGCCGACCACCCACAGCGCGAACATGTTCATCGCCAGGTGCAGCGGCCCCCAGTGCAGGAAGCCCGCCCCGAGGACGCGAATCCATTGGCCGTGGGCCACCAGATCGGGCACCAGCATCCAGTGCGCGAACAGCGGTGACCCGTAGTAGTTGTCGACCAGACTCCTCGACTGCACCACGGTGATCGCGAAAATCACGATATTGGCCGCGACGAGCGCATAGGTCACGTACGGAATCGCCGAACGGGCCACCGCCGCGCCAGCGACGGTGCGCATCCGTGGCGCGGCGCGCTGATCCTGACCGAGGCAGTCGACGCAGTGCTGACCGACGGCGGCCGGGCGCAGACATTCCGGGCAGGAGGGGCGCCCGCATCGGGTACACGCCAACCCGGTGGCGCGATCGGGGTGGCGGATGCATGTCGGTGCGGGCGGCTGAGGATTCATCGGACCATCTATTCGATCGTGACCTGGGAAATTATCACCGGCTCCTTGGGCCGGTCGTTGCGATCCGTCGGCACGGCCGCGATGGCGTCGACGACCTTGCGTGAGCCGGGGTCGACGACCTCGCCGAAAATGGAATGCTTGCGGTTCAGATGCGGCTGCGGGCCGAGCGTGATGAAGAACTGCGAACCGTTGGTCTTGGGTCGCGAGGAATTGGCCATGGCGAGCAGGTAGGCGCGGTCGAAACGGAGTTCCGGATGGAATTCGTCGGCGAACTCGTAGCCGGGTCCGCCGCGCCCGGTTCCGGTCGGATCGCCGCCCTGGATCATGAAACCCGCCATCACCCGATGAAAGGTGGTGCCGTCGTAGAACGGTCCGGTGCTGCCCCCGCTCGCGTTCTCGGTGGTGTAGGCAGCCGAGCCGTCGGCGAGGCCGAGGAAGTTCCGCACCGTCTTCGGGGCATGGTTGCCGAAGAGCGCGAGTTCGATGTCGCCGTAGTTGGTGTGCAGCGTCGCACCGGCGGTAGGAATCGGTGAGGTCACCCCGCCAATGCTAATCACGAACCGGTGGCGGACCCGCGCACCGGGCAGTGGTGACGCCACGCGTGGAGTTCACGGGCAGTCGTGCGGCGCTGTCGCCCCGGGTACCTGCGGCTGAAGCGCGGTTCACCCGGTTGTGCCAAAGTGGTCGAATGACCTCGAGGCGTTTGCAGGT
This sequence comes from Nocardia sp. NBC_01377, assembly GCF_045040005.1. Classification (NCBI taxonomy): domain Bacteria; kingdom Bacillati; phylum Actinomycetota; class Actinomycetes; order Mycobacteriales; family Nocardiaceae; genus Nocardia; species Nocardia sp. NBC_01377. The sequence goes on along the minus strand of NZ_CP109566.1, from coordinate 7,487,573 downwards.
ACCCACACGTTCTCTGATTGCCGCGGTCGTCGTCGCGTTGGCCGGTGGCGTGGCCTGGCTGGTTCGCAGCAAGCGGCCGCAGACCCCCGAGCCCGCCGCGGCACCGCCCCGGATCGGCTACTCCCGCAACGGGTCGACGCCGACCCCCGTGGCGGGAGCCGGCGCCGACAGCGGTCGCTGACCGATCAGCGACTGACGGTCCGCTTGTACTGACGCAGCGACAGCGGCACGAACACCACCAGGATGATCGCCACCCACGCCAGGGTGGCGATCTCCGGATGCTGCATGGGCCACGCGTCGGAGACCGGCACGGCCGAACTGGTGTTGCCGAACAGCTCACGGGTCGCCTGCGTGACCGCGGAGACCGGATTCCATTCGGCGAAAACCTTCAGGACGGTCGGCAGATTCTCCAGCGGCACGAAGGTGTTGGCCAGGAAGGTGAGCGGGAAGATCACCATGAAGCTGGCGTTGTTGAAAACCTCCGGCGCACGAACCAGCAGGCCGACGACGGCCATGATCCAGGACACCGCGTAGGCGAACAGCAGCAGCAATACGTAGGCGAACACCGCGTCCAGGAACGAACCCCTGATACGCCATCCCACCAGCAGACCCGTCAGCGACATGACGACCAGACTGACCACATTGATGACGACGTCACTGACCGTGCGGCCGACCAGTACCGCCGAGGGAGCCATCGGCAGCGATCGGAATCGGTCGATGATGCCCTTCTGCATATCCTCGGCCAGTCCGGCTCCGGTGAAGGTGGCGCCGAACACCACGGTCTGGGCGAAGATGCCCGCGATCAGGAATTCCCGATAGCCGCCTTCCATACCCGGCACCTGGATGGCGGTGCCGAAGACGTAGGCGAACAGCAGCACGAACATGATCGGCGACATCGTCGAGAAGATCAGTACGTCGGGAACGCGTTTGATCTTGATGACATTGCGTTTGGCGATCGTCACGCTGTCGCTGACGACGATCGCGAGCCGTTCCCCCAAGCCTGCCCGTGCAAGCTCCTCGGTCGCGGTGGCCGTGGTCATCTGACCTTTCCTTCCGTCTTGTCGAGCAGTTCTTCGGTGTCGGCGCGACCGGAACGATCGTCGGCGGCGCCGCTCAGGCTCTCCTCGGCTTCGTGTCCGGTGAGAGTGAGGAAGACATCATCGAGCGACGGACGGCGCAGCCCGACATCGTGAAGTTTGATGTTGTCCTTGGCCAGCAGACCGATCGCGTCCACCAGCGCCTGCGAGCCGTTGCTCACGGGCACCGTGATCCGGCGCAGACCCGGTTCGACCTGGATCTCGCCGTCCGCCAGACCGCTCAGCGCCTGCTGGGCGATGCCGAGCTTGTCGGCGTGGTCGACCGTGAGTTCGATGCGGTCGCCACCGACGAGGGTTTTCAGTTCGTCCGCGGTGCCGCGGGCGATCACCTTGCCGTGGTCGATGACGGCGATGGCGTCGGCCAGGCGATCGGCCTCGTCCATGTACTGCGTGGTGAGCAACAGTGTCGTTCCGCCCGCGACCAGTTCCTCGATGACATCCCAGAGATCGAGCCTGGCCCGCGGGTCGAGTCCGGTCGTCGGCTCGTCGAGGAAAAGGACCGGCGGATTGGCCACGAGCGCACCGGCGAGGTCGAGCCTGCGGCGCATACCGCCGGAGTAGCCCTTCACCGGCCGATCCGCGGCATCGCTGAGCCGGAATCGTTCGAGCAGTTCGCGCGCGCGTTCCTTACTGCGCTGCACCCCCATGTGATACAGCCGCCCCACCATTTCGAGGTTCTCGAATCCGGTGAGGTATTCGTCGACGGCGGCGTACTGACCCGAGGCGCCGATCCGGGAACGCAGGGCCTGTGGATTGCCGAGCACGTCGATTCCCGCGACGGTCGCGCGGCCCTCGTCCGGAACGAGCAGGGTGGTGAACACCCGGACGGTCGTGGTCTTGCCCGCGCCGTTGGGGCCGAGAAGTGCGGTGACGGTGCCTTCCGGCACCGCGAGGTCGAGTCCGTCGAGGGCGACGAGTCGACCGTAGCGTTTGACGAGACCCTCGGCGACTATTGCGTCGGGCATGATTCTCCTGACGTTCGGGTGTTCTCGATGACGATGGTCGGACAGCGTCCGACACAGAAGCGTCGAAGCGGTGGCACAGGATCGGACATCCGACCGATACCGGAGTCAGTATTGTCCGAGAATCGGACAATTTCATCCGATTTGTTCGTGCCGGAAGCCATCCTTGTGAGCACGCGCACATGATGGCACCGGGGTACGACAGGTTCGCCGGATCGCGGCCGGGCACGGCATGCCCGGCCCTCCCGCGACACGCAGAAGGCTCCCGAAATTCTGTCGGATCTCGAGCCGGATCCGGTCCGACGACAGGCATCCAGCGACTGGTCGGCACGCATCGAATGTTTGGGACATCGCCCGGTCGAAGGCACATTTCCCAACGTAAATCGGTGCAACACAACGTCTTTGGCAAACGTATAGCCGCTTCCGAATGGAGGCTTCGGACCGGGGGCCGAACCTATGGCGATACCCGCCGGAAAGACCGGAACAACAGCACCCGAAAAACTTCCGGAGTGGTCATCGCCACGCACACACAAACGTGGATCATCGCGTAGGATCGTTCACGTCGGCCCCTCCCCCCCGGGCCGACCTTACGCGGGCCTCGGCTAACTCCCCCCCTTCGCCGAGGCCCGCTCCCCATTTCCGGGGCAGGTCACTCCTCCGAATATTCGGCCCGATCGCGCACCGAGCGCCACGCCGTCTCCAACCGCTGCGCCCTGACCCGCCCCGCCGTCGTCAGCAACGGACGGTCCCGCTCCCACCGCTCCCGGACCACCGGATCGACCAGGGCCCACTGCTCTTCCAGTTCGACCGACAGCCGATCGACCTCCTCGAACAGACCACCCAGCGCGATATGCAGACCGGGTGCGGTCGGGTCGGACAGTTCGAGTCCACGTAACCCGGCCAGCGAAGCCAGTAGCCGCTGCTGGGTCGAATGCGCCCATCCCGCCCGCCGTCCGACCCGCACAAACCAGCCCAGCGCCGCGGCCAGCACGTGCGCGTCCTCGATCGTGCGGAAGGGTTTCAGGAAATCCGCGTACCCGTCCCCCGGCAGCGGTTCGGCCGCGGCGTCATCGAATGTCACAGTGGCATGGCCGATCTCGGGTGCGAACGAGAGCGGCGGCCGATCGGTGACCGTGACGCCCGCCTGGTCGACGGTCACCAACGCCGCGCGCAGGCTCCGGCGCCCACTCGCGTCCACGCCGGTCCGCGCGATCACCACCAGTCGTCGCGCCAGTGCGGCGAGAGTCGTGAAGGTCTTGATGCCACGCACCTTCCACCCGTCAGCGGTTTCGACCAGGACCGTTTCGATCGCGGACGGATGCGCGCCGCCCGCCTCGGTCGCGGAGACCGCGACCATCTCCGCGGCCGCGAGCCCGGGGACCAGCGCCCGGATCGCCTCCTGGTATCCCGAGAGAAAGGCGTAATCGAGCCGGTCCGCGCCGAATCCGCCGACGATCGCCGCGTCCAGCGGACTGTCGAATTCCCGCGTTCCGATCTGATGTCTCGACCATGCCTGCGCCGCGCCCCCCAGCGGTGCCTCATCGATGGGCGCTGTCAGTACGTGATCGAAAACAGATCTCACAGTTCACGGTAACCCGTGCGCGCGGACGCGAGAGCTGCTGTGCGTGATCTTCCCGTCCACGTTCCGACCCGTGGCAAATACCGAGACATCCCCCGGCGTTCCCTCGGCGAATATTCGAGCCGAGACGGTTCACTGGATACGTCAACCGTCCAGGAAGGAGTCCGCACTGTGAAGCAGCCGGACGAGGTCCGCAGAAAAGCGCTCTACGACAGTGACGCTCGACTGTCGTGGGTCCTCGCCGCACTCGCCGGACTCATCGGCGCGGCCGCGTTCATGCACACCGCCGGATATTTCGTCACGTTCATGACGGGCAACACCGAGCGGGCCGTCCTCGGCCACTTCCACGACGAGACCGACGTCGCGGTCGCCGCCGCCCTGCTACTCGGCTCATTCCTGTCCGGCGTCGTTGTCTCCTCGCTGTGCCGTAGACACTTCTGGTCGGGACATCCGCACGGCCCCACCCTGCTCACCACCGCCTGCCTGGCCGCGGCCTCGATCATCGACATCGTGATGTACGAAATCACCTCGTCGCCCCGGATCGAATTCGTCCCGATCCTGTTCGTGGCCTTCGGCGTCGGCGCGCTCAACACCTCGTTCGTCAAGAACGGCGAAGTCTCCATCCCCCTGAGCTACGTCACCGGCACCCTGGTCAAAATGGGTCAGGGCATCGAACGCCACATCAGCGGCGGCACCTACGCCGACTGGCTCGACTACTTCCTGCTGTACGCCGCGTTCGCCCTCGGCGCCTTCGCCGGCGGTCTCCTCAGCCTCATGGTCGCGGGCTGGGCAATGCTCATCACCGCCACCGTCGTCGGCATCATCGTGACCGGGTACACCTATCTGCACCTGGACATCCACGGACCGCTGACCAACGAATAACCCATCCGGAATGCCGCACACCCACAAGGTGCGGCGTCACATCCAGTGATCGCAGACCAGCGTCGCGCTGGTCGAAAGTGGGGCCAATGCTCCACAACCCGAACACTTCGACCCTAGAAGGGCCAGCGGTCCGGATCGAGCCGGTCGGCCGACGAACGACCGTTGAGAGGCAGTGCGGAGCCATGAGCTGGATCGTCGCGAAACAGCCCAACCGCTCGATGACTTCGCCGCCGCAAGCGACCGAGGCACCCGGACAGTGGTGGGCGGGCCAAGGCTCGACCGACCGGTGAAGTCTGCTTCAGGTCTGTCCTACGGACCGCAGGAAGAAGATAATCGTCGACATTGTCCGGTCCGGGTAGGTCGGAGAGAGCGACAAGCGCGATGGGAGCCGCTACCAGCAGATACAGGTCGACCAGCCACACAACCAGCAACCTCGCCGATGATGGGTGAGTACCGTCGTCAGGGCGAATGACACGCAACCCGAAGAGGGCCTTGCCCACCGTCGTACGGAACACAGCCTGTGCCCCGATGCGGTCCAACGCCGACGCCGACATCCAGCACCCGAGAACGAGGGCCGGATGCACACCGAGATGCCGCCAATCGAACCGCGTCACGGCCTCGACCGAGAACGCGGGGCTGAGGGCGATCGCCGTGCCGAGTCCCAGACCTACATGGACAACCCAGTCCACAGCGAAGGCGAGAAACCTCCGGAACATGCGTGGCGACGGGTACCTGACGTCCCCCCTCGCACCGTGCGGCACCAGCGCATCCGCCTGTCCACCAACGGGCTTCATGAAAATATGACCGCGTTCCCGGGTCAGCGTATGGGACACTTCCACCGAGGCCCCCTCATCCTTCCGACCGTCGGAATCGCGCCCCACGATCACAAACCTCGGAGGCTGCCGGTTCTTCGAGAAGTACGCATAGCGCAGATCAGCACCTCCGGGCCGGGACACAACACCGTACTTTTTCGGATCACCGGCGAACCAGACCTCCGAGGTCGTGTGGTTCACGAGTTTCCCTATGTCTTTCGGCCATGTGCTCAGAAGGAGGGCGGACACCGGCTGCCTATCCGCGTCGAGTAGCTCGACCCACTCGTATCTGCCGGTGGATATGTAGTTGATCGGCCACGCAACCCATGGATGACGTTCGAGTGCGCGACGCCTTCTGCGACTCACCCACACCAGGCCGCCACCGAGAACGAGACCTACCGTGGCACCTGTCGCAGCGCCACTCATTCCGATCCCGACAAGGGCCGAGAGCCGCTGGGAATCCAGCCGAGGGCCGACGTCGATCAGTACCACCGTCAGCAGTGAGCACACCGAACCGAAGAACAGCAGTGACCAGCGAACGACTCTCCCTTTCCGCGTCACTACCGCCGTCTCCGGCCAAGAGATCGCAGGGGCCACCGCGGCCGATCCACCGTCAGGCATGACTTGACCTCATAAATCCAGCGAGAACGCGGCCGTGGGCGGATTCGGACCCAGCACGAATTCCATCGACGCGGCAATCATCAGCATGGACGACAGAAACTCCTCGCCGTGACCCACGAACGGCGAGGAATAGTCGATCACCGCTATCGCGGAACCATCCGGCGCGGATACCACTGCCTCGAGTTGATAGACCGCCTGCTCTGGATCGGAGAGGTCGTACCCGGGTAGCTCGGGCGTCGGAGCAGATCGCACGCGGTCGAGCAGCAGCACCGCGCGCCCCGCCACCTCGACGAACTCGGCATTCTCGAACTTTTCCCCAGCGACACATCTGCCCTTCAGTACGTCCCCGAGTGTCAGCCGCGGATTCCTACGCTCGCCGTAGTCGTGCAGCGAAACGGTCAAGGTCGATGTGATCGGATCGCCGGAGGACATATCAGTCACCTCCGATCAACGATCCGACCGGACCCGCGAATGAACCCAGATATTTTCCGGTGCGAGCGAACAAGTCGACGGCCTCGAGGGATGTGACGGACGCCGTGTGCGAACCGGCATAGCCAGTCGCCTGATAGATGTCACGCGCCCAGGTCGTGAAACCCGCGCCTTCGACAAGGCTCGACACCCCCGGGGATCTTGTCGATGACTTTCGAACTCAGCAGGGGCTCGTGCGTCACAGCGTTGTACAGGGCTTTCCCGAGTCCAGCTCCCTCGGCGACCTGTGCGGCATGACTCCCCAGTTGCACCGCTTCCTCACCACCCCGCAGAGCGGCCCAGCCGATCTTTCCTGCCGCGATTCCAGCGCCACCGACGGGGGCGATCCCCAGGGAGTCGAGACCGACCTTCTTCCACGCGTCGAGTTCGCCGTTGGCCAAACCTTGCCGTATCTCCGGATCGGACAGGCCGAGTCCCAGCAGACCGACGGTGGCGGTTGCCGCTACGGCGAAACCGATGATGTCGATTGGTGGAGGTGTGCAGACAGCGATGACGCTGCCGACCGCCGCAATGATCGAGAGTGCCTGATGTATTCCCTCTCGATGCTCATCGATCCACTCGCCCAGCGATTCGACAGCATCGGTGATCCGATCCCAAATGCTCTTGTCCGGTGGGCCCGGAGCGAAATCCTTCGCAGCTGCATCCAACTCACCAGCGATCCGACGAGCGAGCGAATCGTGGACCGTCTCGAGATCGCGTGCGCGCTTGACGATCGCATCGATCTTGCCTTGCCACTCCTCGACCGACGCGTTTGCCGATCGGACCTGGGCAACCGCGACGTCGAGACGGGATTGCGCGGCTCGTAGACTCTCCGAATCCTAGAAACTCATACTCGCCAGCGACAGATCCGGATTCGACTGAGCCCTCTGCAACGCGGTGACAGCCTGGGTGTGCTGGCTCCTGGCTTCAGTTGCCTCGATTTCCAGCCCCTTGGCGGTTTCCTGGAAAGCGACCAGACCGGTGTGCCACTCCTGGATCAGCGCGACCGCCCTTTCGAGTGAGCTCTGCGCGTACCCTAGATCCTGGGCCAGAGTGGCGTCGAAGTCAGCGCGGAACGCATCGCCTGCTTGCCCCTTCCACACATCATCATTGCTATCACGCAACCGCGTCAACAAGCTGTTGGTCTCTTCGACCGCACCGTATGCCTTGCTGATCTGCCCCTGTAGAGCCGCCACCTCGGTCACCGAGCCGGGAACCGGGTTGAATCCCAAGTTGGGATACGGGTTCTCGCTCACGCCCGCTCCTCGGCACCCTGCTGCGTACCTGCTCCACCGATACCGGCGGTGGCCTGTTCGAGTGCCTGCGCGAAAGCATTGTCCGTCGCCAGGTATGCCTCGAGACACTTCGAAACACCCTCTGCCGTCACCTCAGCGGATTGGCCGATCCGCTCGATACCGTACTTCCATCGGGTCTGGAAGCTGTCGGCGGCGGCATTCAACTCCTTGGTACCGATATCAGCGTGCCGGTTCGCCGACATCGCTGTCATCGCTTCGGACAGCACCTGTTCGGCACTCTTCAACGACTGGACAGTCCTACCCAAAACCTCGATGTCCACAGCGAGCACACCGGCCATACCCACACTCCTCCGAATCGCGTTGGCTCGCGCCGACCCTGGGCAGGTTCCGACGGAAGCTCATGCACCTCAACGTATTGGACGCGGCCGCACACAGAACGGTTCCATCGACAACGGTTCCGACGTTCGCTCCACTGGCTCGATTCGACCTCACCGCCACCGACCGAGCAGCCCGGTTCGACGAAGGTTCGCCGAGGCTGTGGATGCGATCCGACAGCATGCATCCGCGACGCTGGCCTATTCGACGAACGCGATCGAGTGCGACCCACCGGGGAAGGTTGTTCCACAAGTTCGACCGTGACTACACGGCTACGACGAACACGGCAGCAGCCGCACACCGTGCGGCTGGGCGAGGGCTGGGTCATCGTGATCGACCGGGCCGGATTCCGGACCGAAACGGGGGTAGCGGCAATTGACCGCGAACCCGCGCGCGACAACTGTACCTACCCAAGGTTCGCGCAATGCCACACAGCAACGAAGCCGCGGATCTATGACCTGCGGCTTCGCTGTGAAGTGGAGCCTAGGGGAATCGAACCCCTAACCCCTGCCTTGCAAAGGCAGTGCTCTGCCAATTGAGCTAAGGCCCCGAGTAACCCTGAAGGATTGTTCAGCGGGTAGTGACCTCATGCCACAGATCCGCGTCTTCACGCTTGCGAAGCTTGGTGATTCCCACGAGAAGCAGGACCACGACACCGATCGTGAGAAGAATCTTCATAATCCCACCCTACTGTGATGATCGGTTGACAGCCCGCGAGTATTCGGGATTCACGTCATTTCACGACACAAACTAACGCTTTGCTGCTATAGCCGTCAACACAGCAGGTCAGCGGCCCTCTCCCGACTCGTCATACCTTGCCACATGCTCGTTCCGGTCCGGAATCGTGCGGCGGACAGCGATTCGATCACAGTCGAGCTGTCGACGTGGATGTCGCGGCACCCACGTCGACAGCGGACGGTTCGCGATGGTCACCCGGAGTTGCCGCCGATCGCGACCTCCTCGTTCTCCAGTCGCAGCGCGAGCATATCGATCTCCGCGGCGATCTCGGCCTCTCGTCGCACGTTCGCCGCACGATCAGCTTCATCGATAGCCCGTCTCTCCACGCGCACTCCCTGGTCTATTCGCCATCCCATGACGTCGGCCTCCGCCGACTCCTCGGACTCGCGCAGGTTCAGCCTGCGGGAAAAGGAGCGTTTCGCGGCCTCCAACTGCTGCGCCACCAGAGCGTCGTAGGCTGAGCTGCCGCCGAGTACTTTGACCAGCACCGGCAGACAATCGACGGCGACAAGCAATGCCCGCAGCAACCAGCTGGCGATATTGATCTCCAGGTTTTCCTCGGCCAACTGCCCGAGCGCGTCCAGGTCGTCCAAGATGCCTCGGTTTCGCAGGTTCTCCGTCTTCTCCGCCACATTCGACTCGATTGCCGAGGTCAGCGCCGCCGCGTAGTGACGCTGGGCGTCGGACAGCGCCGTGGCCAACGCAGTGACCTTGTCCTGCTGCGTCCGCAGGTCGGCTTGCCGCCGCCCCAACTCGTTGTCACTGTAGAAGCGATCGGCGATCTCCCGGTTGCGGTCACATTCGGGCCCCTCCCCCGCCCTGCCGGTCAATCCGGTTCCCGCGGTGCCCGCACATTCGCCCCTGGCAAGCGCTTCCAGCTCACCGTATTTCGTGTTCAGCGTTTCGAACGCGGCGCTCAACTGCGTCAGCCTCGAGGTGGCTGACGCGTGTTCGACTGCGATCGGCTGTGGATTGCCTTCGACGTTCAGGGTGAAGGCTCCGCAGTCGGCGGCCACGGTCGAGCCGTCGGTCGGATTGCACTGCTTCAGCCGTCCCTCGTAGTCATCCACCTGCGTCTTGTGCTGCTCACCGATCTGTGCGTCGATCGAAGGCTTGAAAATCCACAGTACGAGCGGTTCCGCGATGATCACACCCAGCAACAGCGAGATGACGAGTCGCGGTGCCAGCAATTTCAGTTTCGCGGCATTGACCGCTCCATGGGTACTCGAGATCAGCCAGCTGTCGATCGTGAGAATCAGGTAGCCCCAGAAGAAGCCGATGGGGAGCAGCACCCAGAACCACCATGCGCCGACCAATCCGGACAGTCCGATCGTCAGCGAGAAGCCCGCCATGACTGCCGTGTTGAGAACGATCGCGCCCAATCTGGTGTAGCGCATCCGCTCTTCCGGAACCCAGTTCAGCAGTGATTCACGGACACCGATGATGGAACGCAGTCTCCTGCTGAAGTTGCTTCGATCGAGGCCGACCGGCCGTACGAGGTCCAGTGCCAGATCGGAGTCGAATGCGCTTGCCTCAGTGGTCATCCTCTTCCCTCACCGCCGCGTCCTCGATGTCATCGACCTTGCCCGCGTCGATGCTTTCCATCACCTCGGCTTCCTGTAGCTCGCCTGTTTTCGTCCGATCGGAGTCGCTCGAGAACATGACGTGCATGATCTGTTCGAGATTCAGCGGGTCGATGATGTTGGCGTCGAGCGCCTTGCGCAGGAGTTCCCTCTGCATGTCGTGCTTCTGTCTGGCATCCTCGGCGGCCAGCTCGAGGCGTTTGTGCTCGACTCGCCACTCCTCCATCAGGTCGAGGCGTTCGGTTTCACGTTTGTGCCGGGAGATGAGACTTTCCTGCTCGTCCCTTCGATCGATCGACGCGCGTTCCCACTCCCGTGCTCGGACCGACTCCTCACGCATGAATTCACGGTCGGCGTCCTCTCGCTTCAGCCGTTCCTCGGCGAGTTGCCTGGCCGTTATGTCACCCACCGAGTAGGCGTATTCGAGCGCGGCCATCGGATCGTCCGCGATTCCACTGTGCTGCCGGAACTGGTGTCGCTGATAATCGCGCCTATTGGCATCGAGTTCTAATTCGTGCTGCTGCGCTCTGAGCTCCATAGTGTGGTCATAAGACCTTGCAGCGCTGCGCTTGACCTGCTCATTGGTTTGATATTCGAACTCGATCTCGTGCTTGTCCCGACTATCCCTGCGTTGTTCGTGGTAGTTTTCGACCGGCGGGGGCGTCAAGATCTCGACGCTGGCCAACTCGGTCCTGATACCCCGATATACCGGCGGTACCGCCATTACATACGCCCGAATCTGAGGTGTGATCTTCCGACGTGCCGGATTGATCTCCCGAAGATCGAAGTCCAGGCCGAGTTCGGCGAATCGCGGATGCTTGCGGACGTAGGCCCGCAAGACACTGCCGAGGTCCTCGGTTCCGCCTCGGAGCGCCTCGACGGGATCGGTGACAGTGCAGGTGAAAACCACTCGCAACTGGAAACTGCCTGCGTCCTGGGACGAGATACCGACGATGACCGGCACTTCCGCATCACGGGACATGTCGATGAGACTGACGTGCGTCGCTTCGAGGACCGTATCCGAATCCATCGAGAGCGCGCCGTTGTCCAGTACGTAGTCGTTTCCGACACGATAGATCAATCGTTGGTGAGAACCACATCGCGGAATCTGCTCTATATCCCGTATCCTCTTCGGGCCCAGAAATTTCTTAGCGGGCACCGGTTCGAGTACATTACCCGTGACAACGGGGTACTTGTCACTCATCTCTATTTCCTCGCAAATTTGCTGAATTCGGCTACAAATATTCTCATCAGAGCCGCGACCTTCGTACTGCTCTTATTTCTCGAGCCGAGATTGACGCGGTGGAAGTCCGTCACGAAATGGTCGGCACGGACACCCGTGTACAGAGCACCGATCTGTTGAGCCAGTTCCCGCAGCAGCCCTTCCGCATTCTCTTCGTTGTTCACGAGATCCTCGACCACCATCGGGAACAGCGCCAACGAATCACGGCGGGTCGGACGATTCTCGAGGATTCGTGTCCATACCTCCGCGACCGTGTCCGCGCGTGCGCCGTCCAATGCCAGATACCTACCGAGCGACCTGCGTCCGGCGAACCGGTCGCGCACCGACATGACCCGCAGCGCGAGAGCGTTCACCCGCGCGCGCGATTCGATATCCGCGCCGGGCCGATGCAGCTTGCGCATCTTCGTCGCGAGCATCGACAAAACAACCGACGGATTCGAATCGACCGTGACCAGACTGACGAAAAGCGTGGGCAACGCGTGGTCGACATCCCCGGCGGAGGTATGTGGCTGCACGCTCAGTTGCCACAACCTGGTCGCCGCGTCATGTGGATATCGGATACCGAGTTCGACGCTGAACGCGGCGGCAGCGGTATGCCGTTGCGCCGGATCGCCTCGGCAGATCCACACCGTGGCGATCCGCAACGCGGTCGGCGCGAGTTCGTCCTGGTATGCCATCGCGCCGAGCACCGACATAGCGGCGAACTGCCCGACGAGCCCACGCTCGCGACGTGACCACGGGTCGATGATCTCCAGCACCTCGTTGATATCGACCTCGCTCAACGCCGCAAGACCGGTCACTATCGACAGATCACCGGCATCGACTGCGTCGTCGAGCCATAGTCGGACCGGATTCCACAGACCTTCGCTGTCGTAGCGTTCCCACAGTGCTCGCACCACATGGTGGTGGTAGGCCGGCTTCTCGAATTCGAAATCGGTCCTGGCGCCGATCTCGGTCGTGGTGGTGTGCTTGACGATCAAACCGCCGGGTTCGATGATGCCCGACCGCAGGGGTCGCATGGCCGCTTCGGGCTCGGTGGCCGATTCCTCGGGATCGGCCTCGTGCAGCCTGCGCAGCAAACCGCCAAGCATCCTGTCGTAGGTCCGTACCGGCGCGTCTACCGCGAAAGCCATGGTCGTCACCTCAGCGATGCGGCGACGACTGGGCGACCTGTCGAACCATTCCCGTACTGCCTCCGCGGCAGAGGCGTCCAGATTCCGAACCGCGTCCTCGATGGCCTCGCCGTCGGTGAGTCGCCTTGCCAGTTCGGCGGTGTCGCCGACGCGCACCACATCGCAGAGAACACTGTCGAGGAGTTCGATATCCGTGTCCGGCAGTTCGACAGCCATCCGCTCGCGCAGCACACTCGCCATATCGGGTGTTCGCCATTCGCTCACTCGGAACTCGCCCGGAACCTCCGGGAGCAGTACCGAGGTGGTGATGACCAGACGGGCATCGGCCTCGGTGAGCCGATCGCGCAGCAGCCGCCAACTGAACGCGCCCTCCTTGCCGCTGTCTCCGGCGTGGTCGATCAACGCGTAGCCGCAGCCCGCCTTGTAGGCGCGCTCCGCCAGTTCGGTCCCGCTCATACGCGGCGACAGCAGAAAGATGTCTTTGTCGACCGACTTGCGCAGCAGTTGGAGAGCCGAGGTTCGTTTGCCCCGCCCGCGCGGCCCGAACAAGAACGTCAGATGTTCCGAGGCGATGGTTTTCGCGGCGTCGACGAATCCCGGTGGCTCGACGAAGCCCTTGCGCAGATCGGCCAGGTCGGATTCCGTGATCCGTCCGGTCGCGCGTGCCGCCGGGCTGCGTACCTGCCTCGCGTCGGCCCCGAAGTTGGCGGACCCGATATTCGCCGACGCGATCGAGGTGTACACCGCGTAGGTAGGCGAAGACCGCGGAACGTCCCAGAGTTGACCGTCGTCGACGCCTTCTGCGGGCTCCCCGACGTCGGACTCGGTACCCGGTTTCCCGTTGCCCACATCGGACTGCTGCCCCGCGGCGCGGTTCCGATCCCTGTCGACGGATCCATCATCGACGGGTGGCTCACCGGGTTCCGCGGTGCGATCGGCCGAGGGTTCGGAGCCTTCGGCGGCAACACCGGCGTCGGTGTACATCTCGCCCGGCGCGTCTTCATTGGCCCCGGGGTCGCCGTCGGGTTCGGCTGTCTGCTCGGCCACTACCCGGACCGCCGCTTGTCGATACCCAGGTTCAGATAATCGGTGGTGATCGAACCGATGGCGTTGACCACGCCGTTGTTGGTGGTCACGGTGCTGTGGATGGCTGCTACTCGGTCCTGAGCGGTTGTCGGGAGCTCTTCGGACTCCGGCGGAACCTCGGCATCGGGGTCGGCGTCATTGATCGGCCGGAACGGACCACCGAGAAAATACGCGCCCGCGACACCGAGATCGCTCGCGCCCGACAACATCGCCTGCTGCAGGTCAGCCAACTGGCGTGGCACTTCGAGCCCGTACTCGAACAGTTGTTCCACATGTGCGCCGCGAACAGCATCAGCGCGGGTCGGGTTACCCGCGAGATAGAGAGCGCACATGTACAGACCGGCCGTGAGCACGTCCACCGGATCCTGTTCGTGGAGCCGCTCCAGATCCTGTAATCGGGTCGCCCCACGACCCGTCCTGACCTCCAACTGGTTGTACAGGATCTCGACTCGGCGATAGCGCGCGGTCAACTCGCCTCGGTAGGCATCGATCCGCTGACCGCCGATATCCTCCAGCGGCTCCCCGTGTCGCAAGCCGAGCGCGGCGCGCAGCAGATCCCGGTGCGCGACGCCGCGAACCTCGTCGGCACGCGCGGCAAGGCGCTTCAGTCGATGTGCGTCGACACAGTCGGAGTCCACATCGAGCCGGCATCTGCCGTCCCTGCTCGTGAACTGATCCGAGAGTCCCAACTCGGCCAGACTGCCGTTCCGTAGGAAGCCCGCGACCTCGTCCAGCGCCCGCGGATGGGTGGGCGGTACATCCCACACCCAGGTAACGAGTTCGTCCCTGCTGATCCAATGTCCAGCGGAACGTAGGAGGGCAATCAGCAACCGCCGCTCACGGGGGGCGCCGAGTTCGATTTCGACTGTTCCACGCATCGCTCGGAACGGGCCGAGAAATTGGAAACTCACGGGTGTCCGGTGCTCACCGATCAGTTCATCGTTCTCCACGACGACGACCGGCTCGATACTTCCTGTCAATTCGAGTACCTCATTCGAAGATTTGCGCGATATCGCGCCCTGTGACGCACCCGGTGCAATACCCGGTGCGCCACCCAGCTCTTACACGGCTGAAGACCGACCTCACAGATGTCTCCTTCTCGTATCGGCAAGAACCACTGCCGAAACGAAGGGAGACAACAATGTCGGTTTTCGAAGAATGGTCCGCCACAGCGGTTTTCCACAAAAGCAGCTTCAGCGGCCTCGGGGATTGCGTGGAAATCACCCATATCGATGGCTGGACCGGAGTACGCGACTCCAAGGACCCGAGTGGTCCGGTCCTCTGGTTCACGAAGAGGGAATGGGATGCGTTCGTCCACGGTGTGGTGACCGGTGAATTCGGCGCGGAAACCCGTGCGATCCGCTGGATCAGCGCGGTGGCCCGGATCATCCTGGGCATCGCGATCTGATCTATAGCTCGGCCGTGGTGCTCACCTCCCCTCTTGGTGAGCACCACGCCCCCGCCGAGGCAGGGCCTTCAATTCATTTCGTCCGTACTCCTTTTCGCATCATTCGTCCGAGTTCGCTCGGAATTGGGCCGCGAGTTCGGTCATGAAATTCAGCACCGCCGCACCGGATATCGACATGCGTGTCAGCAGCGACCACTGGTTCTCGTAGGTATCGACGTCATCGGGGTCGATGATCTTCATTTCGGCGTGAACCGTCTCGACTGTCGCATCGCTCGATCGTTCTCTGTCATACAGTACGAATCCGTGTCCGGTCATCGTCAACGCTCGAACACCGAAGGGAATCAATCCGATCGAAACATTGTCCAAAGTCGCGAGGTGAGCGATCCGATCGATTTGCACCGCCAGGCTGTTCCATTCACATGGTCGCCACCGCAGCGCGGCCTCGGTGATCAGGAACTGGTAATTCCTTCGGCCTTCGTACATCTCGAGTTGACGGTCCATCCGCGCGGCGACCGCAGCGGCGCGCCCCGCCGTGTCCCCCGGCGGCAGCAGCATCGAGAACACGGCGCGGGCATAGTCGGGTGTTTGCAGCAACCCTGGCACGATCGAAGACTGGAATATTCGCACATTGGTTGCCGCACACTCGTTTTCGAGCACCTCGTTCTGCAGGTGCTCCTTCCCCGCGAGCCGGGTACGCCACGACTGAGCCTCGTTGTGCGCCTCCTTCGTCATAGCGGACAGTCGCCGCCAGGTGTCCTCCGACAGTCCGAGCTCGCGACTCCACGCCTCCACTTCCGGCAGCGTCGGCACGGTACCCCCGTTCTCGATTCGCGATACCTTTGCCTGACTCACTCCGATCCGATGCGCGAGAACGCGACCCGAGATGCCGGTGAGATCCCGGAGTCCACGCAACTCCTCCGCTAGTCGGGCGCGCCGTGGAAACTTGACCGTCAGATCGTCCGGGCTCATCGCGAGTCTCCTTCGTGCAGGTGATTCGAGAATATACCTCCTGATTCATTTTGATTCAGCATACCGCGACCAACACGCTCCGGCATAGTCGATCGAACAGACGACAGGCACGCGTATGAGACCGATCGGCACGGAAAAGCCTTATCGTCGGGCATGTTCCGCACCGTCTCCGAGGCACCGGCAGTAGTCGACCGTCCGCTGGTGGCAAGGGCAGGACGGTCGGACAGTCGACGATGACCGACATCGCCGGTCGCGATATGCCGATACCGGTTCGACGGGCCGCGAAAGGTCACCGGCCGTACGCGACCTGCTCTACGAGGTTCCGCACCACCTGATTCGAGCACCGATTTCGACGCATCGGACCGTGGCGCGGGAAGGCCGCGCGCCTCTGAAATACGGAACTTCCGACGACGTCGTCAGCACTCGGCCCGGTGGAGTGTTTCGCGGCGATAGCCGAACTGTTCGAATAATCCCGCGACGCAACCGATCACCTCGTCGTTGAACCCGACTCCGTGTGTGCGCATTTCGACGCCAGGAGTTGATTCGCCGACCAAGATCGGATAGAACTTGATCGTTGCAATTCGCAACACAGATACATTGCGCACGCTTGAAGAGTCAGCGTGTCGCGGGGGTCGGGAGGCTAGGAAAATCATGCGTAGAACTATCGGAAAAATCGGTCGTAAGGCACTCGTCGCCGCTTTGCCGCTGGCGGTCGCGGTAACTTTCGCGGGCGCGGGAGCGGCTTCTGCCGAAGCCCCTGCCCTCGCACCGCTGGCAGCGGCAACCGTGCAGGTTGAAGCGGTTCCGAACACGGCTCCCGCATTCGTGCCGGCCGCCGCTTCGGATATCGACCAGCCGATCGCGGCTTCGGACCTGCAGGATATCGCCACGGATCCGAATGCGGCCAACCATGATCCGCTGGCCAACGGCGCCGCGGCGGGTGCGGTCGTCGGGGGCGCGTTGGGCGCTGTCGTCTGTGCCGTCTCCCTCGTGGGCATTCTGCTCATTCCGCTCTGCGCCCTCGGCCCTGCCATCCAGGGTGCCGTGGTGGGCTTGATCGTCGGCGCGATCGCCCCGAATATCATTCCGCAGGTCCTGCCCTGATCCCTTCGGGATCGATGACCCTCGTTTTCCGGTAATCCAATCGCGTTCGGTTACCGGAAAGCTGAATATCGATGTACGGGGGCCGACTGTGACGGGGTTGATCGCCCGTCGCGTATCCGCTCTTTCGTACTGGTCTCGGTTCGTCTGGCCGAGGTCGACGTGGTTCACCGAACACTCGGTTGACACATCGACTCGGCCGACAAGCGAACACGAATCCCACGCTCCATCTGTCCGTGGCAGACCGTCACGGACAGGTGGAGCGTTCCGGTTTCCGCTTTCTGTTCAGCAAGGTCGGTCGACCCGCCGAGAAAGCGAGTACCAGTCCGGAGCGTCTGCGGCGAAATGCTACTCATCGGTAGATCAATTCAGCGTCGAGTCCGCCGGAAAAATATCTGCGAGTCGGGGTCAGGACTCGCGACCCCGCAGTCCATTCGGAATGGAATTCCCGCACGCCTCGGATCGCTCACCGCGCCGAATCAAGAGTTCCTGGTCTACTCGGATTCGCCTACCAGCATGGAGAACCGCCCGGATTTCAGGAGACCGGCGACGGCTTTCATCTTCGCGCTGGGGGAAGCGTAGTCCGGGCGGACGCTGATCACTGCCGCGGCGTCGTGCAACGCGATCATCTGCGACTCGGCCGCCTCGGCGTTACGGCCTCCGCTGCTGACGGGATGGGAAGCCACCTCCCGCCGCCGCGGATCTGCCCGTCCGGTCGACACCGCGTACTCGACTCGTCTCGAACACCGGCACCGCGCCTGTTCGGCCGCATGACCGCAATTAGAGGTCAAGTCTGCGCGCAGACGGCCCTATGGCCGTCAGCTGGCCGGAAGGGACCGCGATACAGCTGGCACCTCGACCTCGCGCGTCCCCATGCAGGGTCTGCCCGCTTATGCACAGGAACTCACCGGCTGAATTTCCACAGTATCCACAGCCGCGTTCATGCACAGGCGCTGACCGGGGGATCTACGAAGTTGTCCTTGTGGATTCCTCGAGGAATCCTCGAGGAATCCCTGGGGAGTCTTGATGGTCCTGAGCTTTCGGAGGTCTTTCATGCAGACGATCGACGGGTAGCCACTCATCGCGCGGCACCGACGCGTTGGATCTCGGGGACTTGTGCGCGTTGTGAAAGTTCCGCACTGTCGAGCGTTGTGGCATCCGCTCGGGTGTCGAGGTGGCGTCGAAGGTTCCACATACTCGACGGATGTTCTCGACGTCGCGTCACCAGATCTGGATCTGCCCACCCCGATGTGCTGTGACGCCTCGAGGCAGCAGATGTGGCGGTGAGCATTCCGGGGGATGAAAGACCAATCCTGCCATCGGCGTTGACGTACGCACTGATTGGAAGGAGTAGGTCTCCATCGGCACGATAGCCGAGAGCCTGGCAAAAAGGTGTGGGCCTAGGAGGACTTGAACGTCAATCCACTCCACTGTTTTGCCTGGTCAGCGAGCCGACCTTGCATTTTCACTGCCGCTCAACTGCCGGTTCGCGACACGGCACTACATTTCGCTACACAAGATAGCACCCTTCTGATGTCACGGACATCAGGGGGTTTCGGCGGGGTCGGGCCCGCTCTGATGACCGCGCCATCAGCAGGTTAGGGCCCATCGATCCATCAGTCCCGAGCGACTGATGGATCGGGCCTGCGACGCCCGGAATCACCGCAGCGGTCCAGGGCAGTGCACGAATCCACTCGCGCGACTCACCGGCGCGGCGGTCGAATCAGACGCAGTGCTTCACATGGCCGTGCCGGACGGTGGGCAGGCGCGCGAGACCGATCGTTTCGATGCGTTCGTGGACTTTAGGACGGGCAGTTGGGATGGCTGTGCCGATGACCGGGTTGGGATTCTCGCCGCCCGCAGCCGTTCGGCGCTGGTGCAGAACCGGCGAAGGCCGTCACCCCGGGCGTCGTAGTCGAATGGGTCTCGCGCAGGTTGCGGGGAGTAGCGATGCTCATGGCAAGCCTCCGCGTCATCTTCCACAGATGCGAGGCCCATCATCTGCAGTAGATACGCGCGCAGGGACACCCGAAGTGCCTCCCCACCCTACTACGTAATTCGGTCCCACCGACTCCGACGCTCTCCCCACGCGCAATGCCAGGTCGCCGGTCTCGAACCATTTGCGCGACAGACGGCGCCATCAGCTGCGAGTTCGACGGTCGGGCAGCACCTCCCGCGCGATGCGTTCGAACTCGTCGAGTTGTGAACGGACCGGCCAGTCCAGGACGAAGTCCGTCATCCCTACCGCACCGAAACGGTCGAAGATCTCCTCGTAGCTGTGTCGTCCCCCGCGCGGATCCCATGGCCCGAAAATCGTGTACGACCGGCGGATCGCGGCCGGATTCCGGCCGGCAGCTTCGGCTAGGTGGTCGATTCTGTGTGTCTGCTCCGCCGTAGCCTGCAGGACCTGGATATCGGAGGCACCGGGCGGACCATGGGTATTCCATACGTCCGCGGTCGCCGCTGCCACCCGGAGCATCGTGGGTGACTGACCTCCCACAATGAGTGGCAACCTGGGTGACTGCCACGAACCAGGAGCTGTGGGAACTTCCCTCACCCAGAGCTCGTCTCCGGTGTAGCTGAACATCTCCTCGCGGGCGTGCAGCAGACCATCGACAATCGCGACATAGTCGGTGAACCGCCGCATCCGCTCCTTGGGCGGCCAAGGATGCTGGCCCACGCTGTGGTGATCCCACGCGAACAGTCCAGCGCCGACTCCTAGCTCGAAGCGGCCGTGGGAGGCGTGGTCGATCGTGATGGCTTGTCGGGCCAGCTGCGACGGTGGACGCAGGATCTGGTTCGCGACAAGCATGCCGAGGCGGATTCGCCGGGTGCTCACCGCCGCGGCCGCCAGCACCGCCCAACTGTCATACCACTGTCGGCGTCGATCCCGTAGATCGCCGCTGTGGTCCGGCAGGAAGACTTGATCGAATCCCAACTCCTCGAGCCATCGGATCCGGTCGAGCAGAACGGGAAGGTTCTCGTCCGGATAAAGCATCACTCCGAACCGGGACTTGGGCTGGGACGGGCCGACTGTCACTGGGCGGTCCAGCCGCCATCCATCACCAGCACCGAGCCGGTGAAGAATCCCGCTTCCTCCGTCGCGAGATAGGCGACCGAGGAAGCCGCTTCCTCGGCAGTGGCGATGCGGCCCAGGGGGTGAAGCGATCGGAACAGCGCCGCAGCGTCCTCGTCCGCTCCGACCGACGACCGGTACATCGGCGTATCCACAGACGCGAACGCCACGGCGTTGATCCGGATATTCTGCGTGGCATATTCGAGGGCCGCGGCTTTCGTCAGCCCGATCACGCCGTGCTTGCCCGCTACGTACGCGCTGATACCCGCGCCGAAGCCCACGACGCCCAGCTGTGAGGCGTTGTTGATGATGACGCCGCCACCCCGCCGCTGCATGGCGATGATCTCGTGGCGCATCGACAGAAAGGTGCTGGTCAGCACCGTGTTGACGTCTGCGGTCCACGTGCTGGGGTTCTGTTCGGCAACGAGTCCCATCGAGCTGAGTGACCCCGCGTTGTTGAACGCGATGTCCAGGCCGCCGAACTGGTCTACCGCAGTGGCGACGGCTTTTTCGAGATCGCTGTCCACCGTGACATCGGTAGCGACACCGACGGCCTTTCCGCCGAGTTCGGCGATCTCGGTGGAAACTCGGTCCAGCTGGTCGATTCGCCGGGCGGCCAGCACCACAGCGGCTCCGCGCGCCGCCAGTGTCTTCGCTGCGGCCTCACCGATACCTGAACTGGCTCCGGTCACCAGAGCGACCTTGCCGTGAAGATTGCCTGTGGTCACCGGCTTCCTTTCTGCATCGGGCGTTCGACCGGAACGCCGAGCAACGATCCGTACTCGGCCCATGAACCGTCGTAGTTCTTGACGTCGTCGTGGCCGAGTAATTCCCGGAGTACGAACCAGGTGTGGGCTGATCGAGCACCGACCCAGCAGTAGGTGATCACGCCGGCCTCCACGTCGAGGCCGCCGAACCGTGTGGCCAGTTCGTCGTCGGATTTGAAAGTGTCGTCGGGATTGACAACTTCGTCCCAGGGCAGGTTGACCGCTCCCGGAATATGCCCCGATCGCTGGGCGACCTCGTACGGACTATTGCCCGGTGCGAAGGCGGGTCCGGCGAAAGCGGGCGCGAACAGTAGGCCGCTGTACTCGTCCGGGGTTCGGACGTCGACGATGCTCGCCGCACCGATCGCGGCGATGACGTCATTGCGTCCGGCACGCACAGAAGGGTCCGGCGTGGGCATGTGATAGACCGCTGGGCGAGGCGCAGGTAGGTCCGTAGCCAGCGGACGCTTGTCCAATTCCCACTTCCGGCGGCCACCGTCGAGCAGTTTCACATGCCGGTGGCCGTAGTGCGTGAAGTACCAATAGGCCAGTGCCGCGAGCAAATTGGAGGCCACGGAATAGATGACAACGGTGTCGTCGTTGCTGATCCCCTTCGCGGACAGCAAATCAGCGAATTGGTGCGGTCCGATGAGGCCCAACGTCAGTTCATCCTGGAACTCCGACCAACCGATCCATATCGCGCCCGGCACGTGCCCGCGCAGATAGTCCGCCTGCTCGTTGCCGGTTTCGATGAACACCAGACCAGGTGTACCGAGATTCTCCTCGGCCCAGGTTCCGCTCACCAGCGCGGTTCCGCGTCCTCTGGAATTATTTGATTCGCTCACGCCACAGCCACTTTCGGGTCGTCGAGGTCGGTATCCACGCGGTCGCGGTACCACGCCACGCCACTCAAGGCGATTCCGGCGACGGTGACGGCGGCCGCGACCAGATACACCGATCGCAGGCCGCTGCTGTCGATGACTCGCCCACCCAGCCAGCCCGCGAAGGCGGCGGCGAGCTGGTAGGCCGACGCGTTCACCGCCATGGCCAGTGTCGGCGCTGCCGCCGCAGTGCTCAGCACTCGTGCCTGCATCCCGGGGATCACCGAGAAGCCCAGTGCGCCGAGGACGAACACCATCACCGCGATGAGCACGGCGTTGGCGCTGACCAGCCACATGACAGCGAGCGCTCCGGTCAACAGGGTCAGCAACCCGATCTGCGAAGGCATCAGGGCCCGGTCCGACAGGCGACCGCCGATGAGGTTGCCCACGGTCGCGCCGACACCGTAGACCAGCAGCCAGCCGGCGACCGAGCCACTGGTGAAGTTGCTGACATCGGTCAGCAGCGGCGAGAAATAGGTGAACACCATCAGCACTCCGGCATTGGCGATCGCGGTGATCGCGATCGCCAATTGCACATCACGACTGCGGAATACCCGCATCTCGGCCAGCGCGGACCCGCCTGCGTTCGCCACCGCCGGGACCAGCCGGGTCACCAGCAGTAACCCGAGTGCGCAGACCGCGGCGACCGCCGCGAAGGTGGCACGCCATCCGTACTGGGAACCGATGAAGGTGCCCAGTGGCGCGCCCAGGATCATCGCCAGGTTCATCCCGAAGACCAGTTTCGACACCGTCGAAGCCTGCTTGCCTTCCGGTGCTGTCGACACTGCGGTGACGATCGCGTTGGCGAAGAAGGTCGACGTCACCAGCGCGGTGATGATCCGGGCTGCGAACAGGGCCTCGTAGGCGGGCGCGAGCGCGGATGCGATATTGCCCAAGACGGCGATCACCAGCAGCGTCACCATCAGGGGTTTGCGGGGAAATCGAGTGGTGAGAGCGGTCAGCGTAGGACCACCGATGATCATTCCGATCGCGTATGCCGTGACGAGGAGCCCAGCGGCTGGGATGGAGACATCCAGGTCGGCGGCGACGTCGGGCAGGATCCCCGCGATGACGAACTCGCCGGTGGTGATGCCGAAGACGCACAACACAAGTGATGCGAGACTCAACCGCATGGTTCTCTTCTCTCTCCGTTCGGGAATTGGTCGATGTGTGAGGAGCCGTCGCTAGGGCATCGGCGCGGGGCCCGCATAGCTGTACCCGTAGGTGGTACCGAGCGAAATGATGTGGTCGAGATCGGGACCGACGTCCTCGGTCGGCATCCGGGTCGCCTGCGCGGGTGGCATCTCGTTGGCGAGGAACAGATCGAACTGGGGCTTGTTGCCCAGGTCCGGAGTCGAGTGAATGGTGAGAAACCTGACCTCGTCCGAGATGGCGACGAATCCGTGCGGGACCATCCGCGGGATGACCATCGTCGTCCCGGCCTCGGCGAGCTGCTCCTGTCCGTCACAGACCATGCGGAGCGCACCGTCGAGCACCAGGAACACCTCGTCCTCGATGTGGTGATAGTGCAACGGGGTGTTGTATCCGCGCTTACCGGTGTGCTGCACCACCGTGAAGGAGTCCCGCGTGGTCTCACCCGGGACCCGGATGTGCGCGACCCCATCGAGCAGGGAAACCGCAGTCTGTTCGGCCTCCGGGATCAGGATCCCTTTGTCGTCGATCCCGATGTCCAAATTGGTCATGTCACTCCTCTATGAATTCGCCGAGGAACGACTCGGTTCCCCGGGGGCTGGACAGGGTCTGCCACATCGCGATCGGGTCGTTGAAGTTGTTGATGAACGCTTCGGCGATCCGTTTGTCCTCGGCGGCCTTCGCGAACAGCGTGGTGGTGTGTGCCGGCGGGGGCCCGAGAAACGCGGCACTCCAGTCCACAACGTTGCGGGCATGTGCCCACAGCTGCTCCGAGGCGCCCCGGCAGAACGCCTCGTCGTAGGGGCCCGTCTCCGCCACGAGCAGATCGGCGAGCGCGAACGCTGTGTGCGAACCGAGATTCGCGCCCTGCGCGGTCAGCGGGTCGTTGGTGATCCACGCGTCGCCGATCGCGATGGCGCACTTGCCGTTCGGCAGCAACGCCCAGCCGTGGCGGACCGTCGGGGTCACGCTGCCCCGCGCCAGCTCGCCGGGTCCTATGAGCGCGAAATCCCCGGAATCGACACGTTCTCGGAGTCCGGGCGCGAATTCGCCGAGCAGAGCGAGGACCCCACGGTAGAACGTCGCGGGTTCGACAGCGGGATCGACCTTGGAGATCGGCTCGAGCGGTCCGCCGGGAACAGCTTCGAACGCCAACACATCGGCCCTGCCTTGTGGTGTCAAAAACGGGATCCGGAAGATTTCCCCAACGCCGGGGAGCAGGCACAGGTCCAGCGATTGTGGTGTGTCCTCGCCGATTCCGCGGTACAAGCCGCTGCAAAGGGTTCGCTGGGGAGCGTCGAACACCGAGCGCGAAGCGTCACGTGGGAACAACTCCCGCATCGAGCGATCGCCGTTGGCGACCACCACCAGGTCGTGCTGCTCGGCCACGTCGGTGATCGGTCGCGTTCCGACGACGACCTTTCCGCCACGCTCGGTGAACCTGGCGCACAGGTGCGGTAGGTAGAGCCGGAAGTCCACGACGCTCGACGGCGGACGCAGCTCTCCGTGAAATGCCAGGGTGCGATCGCCCGTGCCGACAGTGACATCCCAGCGCCGCACCTGGGCGTCGGGAGTGTCCCAGTCGAAAACTCCGAGTTGCCGTTCTCTTTGCTGGGTGGGGCCGAATCGAGCCGGGAAGTTGCGGGGTCGCCCGGTCGCAAGCTGGTCGAGTTCCTGTGCGGAGTAGACCATGACCTCGATCCCGAGTTGCTGGAGCCGCAGGGCGAGTTGCAGACCGGAAATCCCGGTTCCCACAATGCCGATGGTGGTCATACGGTGATTTCTCCGATCTGTGCGGGAGCACGGAGTTCGCGAGTCAGCCAGGCCACCGACTCGAGGGTGAACGCCGCTGCCTCGGGCGAAGCCATGGCCGACGCCGGTATCAACATCGGGTGTTCGAGACCCGCGTCGACCAGCTCGCCTATCCGGTCGAGCACGGTCTGCCTGCTCCCGACGAGCACCTGATCCGCTACGACCCGGTCCGGGATCACTGCCATTGCATGCTGTACGTCTTCGCGTGTCAGGACATGCGGCAACAGATCCTTCAGCCCCTGGTACTCGGCACCGAAGGGGTGCTCGACACCGTGCGCACCCCACGCTTCGGCTCCGGCGTGCAGAGCGAGAAACCGGATGGGGGTGGAGTTCAGCAGCGCACGGGCCTGCCCATCGGTTTCGGCGACCACTATGGGCACCCCACCGGCGGCGACGATTGCCGCCGGATCCCGGCCCGCGGTCTCTGCCGCTTGCCGGACGACCCGCAATCGACGCGTGTACTCCTGCGGCACAACGAGTTCCGCTGGCAGCCATCCATCCGCGTATCTACCGGTCAAGGCGAGCATCCGGTCACGACTGCCACCGACCCATAACCGTGGCTCCAGACCTTCCGGAGCCCGCAGACCCATCAAGGCCTGATCCAGGGTGAAGTGCTTGCCTCGGAAATCGTGCGGCCCGACCCCGCCCAGCAGCATGCGCAGGATCTGCAGTGCCTCCTCCACCCGGTCAACTCGGCGATCGTGCGGCAGACCGTAGGGTTGCAGGTTCTCCAACGCGCCCGCTCCGATACCGAGCACCGGCGGCCGTTCGGTGAACTGTGCCAGCGTCAATGCCGTCTGCGCCAGAATCGCCGGGTGCCGTCGAATCGGGTCGGTGACCCCGACAATCAACTGGACCGGACCGGCGGACGACGCGAAGTTGCCCAACACCGTCGCGAAGTCGAGACATCGGTCCGGTGTCGGCGACTCCGACGCCAGGTAGGTGAAGTTCGTATCCCATGCCTGGCTCGGGAAGGCGTTGATCAGATGGTCGAATACCAGGAAGGCATCCAGGCCATGCGTTCGAGCCAGGTCGAGCAGGCCACGCCCGCTGTCGACGGAACCGACAGCATCCCAGACCAATCCGACGTTCACCGTCACTGCTCGCTCCTCGTCGACTGCGCCGCTTCGATGAACGCCGCGGTGTGCTCGGGCCTGCTGATGCTGTGCCACATCGCCGGTGGATCATCCAGATTCGCAATGAATGCGTCAGCGACCCGCTGGTCACCGGCCGCGACGGTGAGAAGTGACTGGACCTGAGGTGCGGGAGCACCGAGGAACATATTCGTCCAGTCGACGACCGGTTGCGCCGTTGCCCACAACTGTTCGGAGAGCGTCTTACAGAAGTCGGCGTTGTAGGCACCCTGGTGCGATGCCAGTGCTTGCGCGACCTGAAAAGCCTGCGCCGAACCGAGATTGGCCCCCTGCGCGGTGAGCGGGTCGTTCACGATCCAGGCGTCGCCGATCGCCAGAGCGTGCCCTTCGCCCATCTCGGCCCACCCCCGGCGGACCGTGGGCACCAACGCGCCATGCATGACATCGATAGGCCTGGTCAGGCCGAACTCCTTGTCGTCTATGCGCTCACGCAGGGATGGCGCATGGGTGGTGACGAGGTCGAGCACCCGCTTTGCGAACAGTTCGGGATCGACGCGATGCTCGGGCTGGGTGACGGTCTGGAACGCCATGCCGGGCACCGCCTCGATCAGCACAGCTGTTACACGGCCGCCGAACGAATGAAAGGTCGGCGCGTGGATCTCACCGACCCCCGGGATCATGTTCATGGTCATGCCCGGCGGATCCGGCGGCGCGATGCCCTGGAAGAGTCCGCCCGCAAGGATTCTCGGCGCCGTCCGAAAGGGGGATCGCGCCGGATCCCGGGGAAACACATCCTGCAACTCGGCACGCCCCGCCGCGACGACCAGCAGATCGTGGCGCGCGGCGAGGTCGGCGAGATCCCGGCTGTCCTCCGGTCGAAACCGCACAACCGTCCCACCGCGCCCGGTCACCGACTCGAGCAGTCCTGCCAGATACATCCGGAAGTCGACCGAGCTGGCCGGCCGCGGCAACGCGCCCCGAAGGACGAGGGATTCCTCACCCTCGATTCGCATGTGCATCCATGGGTTGTCGAATTCGCTCGACAACCATTCGGTGATTCCGAGCGAATTCTCACGCTCCCTAGTGGATGCGAAACGGGTGACAAAATTCAGCGGCGGCCCGCTTCGGATCTCGTCCGGATACTGGCGCGAATACAGGGTCGATTCGATTCCGAGTTGTTGCAGCCTCAGCGTGAGATGCAGACCTGATATGCCTGCCCCGACAATTCCGATAGATGTACCCATATCAAATCACTTCGACACGTTGCAGGTGCCGCCTCGTCGGCCCGCTGAACGCGTTTCTTCCGTGCACCAGCGAGAAGTTGTCGGCGATGAGGATGTCACCTTTGCGCCAAGTGTGGTAATAGCAGTACTCCCGGCGGTGCAGACGCTCGGAAAGTTCCTTCAGGAACAGCTCATCCGCGTCCTTCTCGATACCGTCCACCGTGACGGAGACCGGGTTTCGGTAGACATTCGGATCCAGTGGTTCCGCGAAACGAAGAACCGGAAGCCCGGTTGCCGGATGCTGCGAGACAAGCTTCTCGGTGACCTTGCCCCCATAATGTGCGAGCTTTTCTGTCGAGTACGTGAGACTGATCTTCGACCACAATTTCCGAGAGGTGTCGTCGGCATCTCGATACACGGCCGTAGTGTCGCAGAAAACGGTCTCACCACCGGCATCCGGAGTCGCGTCGAGACACTGGAAGAAGAACCATCGTGGGTCGGATTCCACGAAGGCGCCGTCCCAATGGAAGGGCACATCACCGCTGGCGAAGAGATAGTTCTTCGGGTCGTCCTGAACGACCAGGTCAACGACTTCGCCGACCTCCCATTCGAGTACTTCGCCCCAGCGCCGACAGTAGTCGGCGAATTCCTGCGTTTCCAGCAGCGAGAAGCCGCGCAACACCAGCACGCGGGACTCCACCGCCCATCGACCCAAGGTCTCGACCGGAATATCGGAGATCTGTGCATCACCGGATGCCTCGACCACGCGACCGAATGGTTGCAGAGGATTGTGTGAGACAGTCACGCAGAAAGCTCCTTCTCGGAATCCGCAGCGATATGCGGAGCGACGAAATGACTCGGGCGGTTGTGCCGCGAGACCATGGTTGCCCCGAGTTCCTCTGCTCTCCAACGCTTTACAAGCCTGCGATGGACTCCATCGTCGAGAACGACACCATGCCACGGAGTGAGCCAGCTGTCGCTTGTTCCCACCAGATGCAGCCCGAACTTCTCCGAATCCGGCGGCTGCGGGTGAATCGACAACCGGATCGCATCTGGGAAGTGCTCCGACACCACGCGGCTCCAAGCATTGCTGCGCCGAATGGTCTGATAAGCACTTTCCTTCGATCGATTACGAATCTTCGTTTTCGAGACCTCCCCGTCGTACGCGCTCATGGCATCCTCGAACATGAATCGATGAATACCATCGAAGAGTGCACGTGTAGCGGCGTCGGTTCGGATGTTCTCCTTTAATTCTTCGAGTGAGTCGGAGTAGTCGGACTCGAGCACACCGCGCAAGTGCGGGTAGTCCCGACTGTCGAAAGCATCGTCCAATCCGAACATGTCCAGGGACATCCATCCTGCGGTGGCGACGACCTTCTCTATATCGTCGCGGTATTCGCTCACAAGAATGTCGGACACGCCGACCACGTCGCCGAAGACATGACCGTCCGAACAGATAGTGATGCGAGCGCCCGGCGAATAGAAATGGCCGACGTAGTCACACAGCGACTGTAAGAATCCGAGTGCGATATTCTCGCCGAGATCTGGGGATGAACCCAGCACCTTGCTCCGATTCGGTGACTTCGCCGGAAAAGCCGGTATCACGAAATGGATAGCCTCGTTGCGACGGACGAAGTAATCGATCTTCGACTTACGTTTCTCGTAGGCTTCGCCGATGCGATCCGACGTTGTGGGAACCTCCTCGCCCGACTGATGGACGCGCTGATATCGGTGTAAGAATTCCAGAACTTTGCGGGAAATTTCATTCTCCACAGACATGGCGACAGCCACTCTCCAAACTCAAAATCCACCCCCGAGTGCGCCGGGAGATACCACTGATTCTCGGTCCCCGTTGACCCGATTCGAACCGCCTACGGCCCAGCCTGCGATCGATCCGGCGGTCGGTCGGCATCTCATGATGTCCGACCTTCCGTATCAACAGCCTGCCAGCAGAGCACACCGACCAGCAATGGCGCAACGATTAGAATCGGTGTAATTTGATAATGTGTCGATTATTGATCAATCCGAGCTCCGTCTGGCCGGCATCGACGATCCGACCACTCATCAGCTGCGACTACTTCTGACCCTCGCCGAGGAACTTCACTTCGGTCGCGCCGCACGTCGGCTGTACCTGACCCAACCCGCCCTGAGCCAGCAGATCCGCTCTCTCGAGGAACGCCTCGGCGTCGCACTGTTCCACCGTTCCAGTCGCCGGGTCGACCTGACCGCCGCCGGGCACGCGGTGCTGCCCGCAGCCCGCAGCGTGGTGGATGCGGCCGATGAGTTGCGCAATATCGCACGTCGCATGACGTCTGGATCCGAACGTCTTCGGCTCGGGGTGTGTGAGAGTTTCACCGCGTTGGCGTCCACCCGCAGCATCATCGCGGCGCTGAGCGAGCTCCACCCCGATCTCGGTCCGGACATTCGAGTGCTGGATCGATTCAGCGATCAACTCCTGGCCTTGCAATCGGGAGAGATCGACGCGGCCTTCGCCCATTTTCCGGTACCGAACGACCTGCACTGCGAACCACTCGCTGTCGAACCACGTCTGGCGTGCGTCGCGAGCTCCGATCCACTGACAGAGCGCTCGTCACTGGGCCTGACAGATTTTGCCGACCATCGGGTTACGAGCCTGGTATCACCGACATTCCGCGCAGGTCACGACTTCTGGTCGGTCAATCCGCGGCCGGACGGCTCCCAGGTCCGCTATGCCGCGCACCCCGGTTCGAGTTTCGAGTCGCTGCTGTCCACCGTCTCGCTCGGCGGCACGGTCGCCTTCGTGCCAGCAGTCGCCGCCGATCTTTATCCCCGACCCGACCTGCGCTACCTCGACGTCGAAGACCTCACCGAATGCATATTCGGCATCGCTTGGCACCCGGGTAACCCGGTTGCGGCGAAGGTGGCGATCTTGCAAGAAGTCGTCAACGACTACCAGCAGGGTGGCTCCGCTCGAGCGGATGCACTCGAGCGGGCGAAGGTAGCCGCAGAATCCACATAAACTATTGTGGTACAAGATATTTCGAATTTGGGGGGGGTTGCATGCCACAGGAGCAGCGACCGGCCGGGACGCAGTTGCCGTTGGCGCAGCGCTTTGCGAGCGCGTTGATCGATCTCGACGGAGTCGTCTATCACGGCACAGCGCCCGTGGATGGTGCCGTGGATGCCTTGGCCGCGGCGCGCTCGGCCGGGCTCCGAACGTTGTTCCTGACCAACAACGCCTCCCGCACTCCGCACGAGGTCGCCGCACTGGTCACCGAGATCGGCCTGCCCACGACCGCGCGAGACGTCGTGACCTCCGCCCACGCCGCGGCGGCATTGGCAGCTCGGCGGATTCCCGGAGCACGAGCACTTATGGTGGGCGGCCTTGCCATGAAGACGGCGCTGTCCGCACACGGCCTGACACCCGTTCACAAGGCAGACGACGACCCCGACCTCGTCGTCCAGGGCTTCGCACCCGATGTCGATTGGCGCCAACTGGCCGAGGTGGCGTACGCGGTTGGCCGCGGCGTTCCGTGGATCGTCACCAACAGCGATATCGCCGTACCCCGTGAAGGCGGAATCGCGCCCGGCAACGGCGCATTGGCCGAAGCGGTCCGGCTGGCCACCGGGGCAACTCCCGATTTCGCGGGTAAGCCGTACGAGCCGATTTACCGAGAAGCCCTGTCGCGCACCAGCGGCCCGCACCTGGTAATCGGTGACTCACTGGACACCGACATCGCCGGTGGCAATCGGATGGGGCTGCCCAGCCTGCTCGTCCTCACAGGAATCACCTCATTACGTGATCTGGTTGCCGCTCCGCCCTCCCACCGCCCCACCTACGTCGGCCTCGACCTGCAGGAGCTATTCCACACGAGAGAATCTGTCACCTACGACGGGTCCCGTTGGATCTGCGCCGGATGGGTGGTGTCGGCATCGGGTCACGACCTGACTCTGCAACCGCCGAACGGCGACATTGCGACCCGAAGGCAACTCCTGGACGCCGCACGGGCTCTCTGCCAAGCCGCGTGGGCCCGACCGGACATGGGCACGAGTCAGGCCCTGGCCACATGGCAGAACTGGACCCACCTTCGCTGACCAATCGGGCGCGCTGTCCGCCACGGTAAGGTCCCTCCGCCGAGCCGCAGAGCGAACTATCTTGTTCCGGCGGGAACCGGTCGATGCTAGCGGGCATCGAACCCACCCGGACCAGCCCCGCGAGTTCGTTCTGGATGCGTTGGGTGTTGTACCGCCCCCGATGGGAAACATTGCGCATTTTCGGCCCTCTTCTTCGGTCTGCGCGGTCCGCTGAACGGACCCGCGCCTTGACGGGCTGACCGGGTACCTCCAATGCCTCAGACCGCCGTCACGCGGCCGCTACGTTCGAAATCGCATCGAGGAAAATGAGGCTCCGGAATGGACGGATTCGAGCGTGGTGTGATCAGACGGATATCGGTCGAGATCGAGTACCCCGACGGCAGCATCACGGCAACCGAGATCCCTTTTCCCGCAGAGGTTTCGGAGATCGCATTCGATGAATCAGCAGTGATCGCGACCGACCTGTGTGCCTTCAACGTGTCCGAGTCGGACTGGCGAGCCAAATCCCGCGTTGATGGTCCACACCGATTCCGGCGCCGCCGGGATCCCGCTCGGCGCACACAACGACAGCCAGAACTGATCTCGAACCACCTCTCCAACCGATAGGCACTGCCTCACGCAGAGTTGGGAGGCTCAACGAGGAGCAACGATCCCTCGGCCCGGGTCGTCGCCCGTGGCGCCACGCCCGGGCGAGAACCTTCCTTGCGCTGGTCTGCGCGGCCTCCATGCACGCCCGCCGACGTCTGGGACCGGCGCGCTCCCCTTAACCTGCTGATCATCAACCGATTTCACAGTCCCCCGAATAGCCGACAGCATCAAACGAATCAGGCGCTGCGACTCGAACACAGCCCGAAACAGACCGACCCAGGTGCAGACGCGCGTCAACCGCGCCCGGCTCGAATCTCATTGACAGGCAACGAAGTCGAGCAGCCCGGTCCGAGTAGTCCGCCGGATCCGACTATCGACGAGTTGTGCACAGCCGACGTCGAGCAATCCTGTAGCCGGGTTTGCTAACAGCCGGGACAGCTCTGAACAGCAGTTCTGTCGTTGCCCAATGATGTTGTCCTCGAGGAATCCACTGGTTGTACACCGATTCCTCCCCAGGCCGTGTCGCTGGTTATGCACAGGTGATCACAGGCCCGATTGCACAGTATCCACAGCTGTTTTCGCACACAGGCTCTGACCTGGCGATCTCGGAAGTTGTGCTTGTGGATTCCTCGAGGAGTCCCTGGGGATTCCTCGAGGAATCCTCGAGTTGGTGCACAGTGTGCACAACCAGGGCGATCCGGTGGAACAACTCGAGGAGCACTCGAGGATGAGCGAGGGACAACTTCGGACCTTCCACAGACACCCCCGATTCATCCTCGAGTAACCCCACGGCCATCCCCACCCCGCCACACCACCGGACCTGCGCAGACGCGCCGAGTCCACAGATTCCACAGGGCCTATTACTACTATTTTTTCTCTCATGAGAGATCTCTCTTGAAAACAGGTGTGTGGAAACTCGGTCCGAGCGCATCCGCTCCGCAACCACACCAGTCACATGCAAGACCCACCGACCACCGAACTCGATTCGGCGCAACGGGACTTCGTGTCGGACGGCGACAGACCTGCCTGGAGAGGAGACCGGATTTCCTCACCACCTTGGGCGCTCCCACCGCTGCACCCGCAAGGTCGTCACTCGAACTCTCTGCGCCCGCCGTGGCTGCGGATGCTTCGTAACCACAACCAGCACAACGATATTCGTGAGGAGCTCTGTCGAAGCGCGGCTATGACGGGTATGGCAGCGACCCGGGTCTTCCGGACGCGGATATTCTGGGTAGGATGTGATTTCGCGGCGGTGGCCGACCCGGTACACCGGCCGGAACCCAGCTGGTGCGACCACTGATCTCATGCACATGAATGGTCCATGCCGGATCTTGGTGAGGAGCCAACAGGCACGAAGATGAGCATCGTCTCAGCTACGAGACCAGAGCGATCGGTTTGCACGAATCCGGCTCATCGACAGGAAAGTATGAAATGGCTCAAGGCATCGTGAAATGGTTCAACAGCGAGAAGGGCTTCGGCTTCATCGCTCAAGACGGCGGAGGCCCCGACGTCTTCGTGCACTACTCGTCGGTCAGCGGCTCGGGCTTCAAGAACCTCGAAGAGGGTCAACGGGTAGAGTTCGAGGTCGGCCAAGGCCAGAAAGGCCCGCAGGCTCAAGACGTCCGCGTCCTCTGACCGTCCGGCCACGAATCATCGGCGACGCGCAGCGTCGGCGTTCACGGGACTGCCGGTCGTTCTGATCGGAGACTTCCAGTAGAGGGATACCCAACCTCAGCTCAGTGAGTGAGGACCCACCCGACACGCCTGGTCGACGCCACGGTGCCGAGTTTCGGTCGCGGTAGGCAGTAGTGTCGCCGCTCGTCACGGCTGGTGTTCGGGCAATGAGGCCGGTCGTGACATCCGCGTTCGCGGTAGCCGTGTGCCTGTCCGGGATGTCGGTCCCCTCCTGCCCCTGGGCAGGCACACGGCCCGGGGTTGGCAGCAAGACCTGAGGAACACATCCAGGCCACACCGAGCTGGCGAGGGCTCTGGGCGGCCAGCTCGGTAGGACCGAGACCGAAGTCGTGAGCGCGAGCCTACGGCAGTGCTGCCACGGCAGGTTCGTCGAGACTGTAGAGCAGGGAGACCGGGTCTTGCGCCTGTTCGATCACCGAGGGTAGAGGCGCGGTGGAATCCTCGGCTGGCCGCAGTCGGGTCGTCGGTGTCGTTTCATCTCAGCGCGCAGGCGAGGCTGAGTAGGGCTTGGTGGATGTCGGCGCGGCGTTCGTAGCGGATGCGCAGACGCTTGAACGCGTGGAGCAAGCGCGAAGCTGCGTTCGATCGGCCAGCGTACGACGCCGAGGCCGGTGCCGCGGCGGGCGATGACCGGGACGATTCCGCGATCACGCAGTTGTCGGCGGTATTTGTCGTGGTCGTAGCCGCGGTCGGCGTAGAGGTAGCGGGGTCGCCGCCAAGGCCGTCCGCGACGTCCGCGCAGGACCGGTAGCGCGTCCAGTAGCGGGATCAGTTGTGTGACGTCGTGACGGTTTCCGCCGGTCAGGGTGACCGTGAGGGGTGTTCCGGTGGCGTCGGTGATCAGGTGGTGCTTGGAGCCGGGTTTCGCGCGGTCGACCGGGCTGGGACCGACATGGTCCCCCCTTTCAGAGCCCGTAGATGCGAGGCATCGACCAATGCGATGGACAGGTCCAGCTTCCCCGCCGAGCGCAGTTCGACCAGTACCTGTTCGTGTAGCTGCTGCCACACCCCGGCTTCCTGCCATTCGGCCAATCGCCGCCAGCACGTCGCACCCGAGGCTCCGAACAACGCGGTCGGCAACTGGTTCCAACCGATACCGGTTCGGGCCACGAACAAGATCCCCTCCAACGCCGCACGGTCACTACTCCGACGCCGACCCGGATGACGGAAACGCCGCTGCGGCACCGGAATCAACGGCTCCAACCGCGCCCACAACGCATCGGTCACCACCTCGTCTGCCGCCCCAGAAGTGTCGAATACGTTGCACCACAGATCAAACCGACACACCGACTCATTCTGAACTGATCTGTAAACAGCAGAGCCACGCTGTCGATGCCCGCCCCGCGCTGCCGCAGCGCGCTGATGGCCAACTCCACATGCGCAGAGCGCACCAGCGCGGCGCGAACCTCAGCCTCCCAGCTGGCCGGCGGTTCGATGCTTGCCCTCATGTCTACCATCGCATCACACGAGGATCCGCCACCCGGCCGAGCACGTCGGAGCTGCTCGGCAGCGGCCGGGCACGATCTGCGGCGGGACGGTCAGCTCTCGACCGGCAGCCCGGCGTCGGTCCAGTCCTGGATGCCGTCGCGGTACGTGCGCACATTGGTGTAGCCGAGGACCTCCAGCTTGGTGGCCACCTGCTGACTGTTGGGGCAAGATGCGTTTGAGCAGTAGGTCACTACCGCGGCGGACTTGTCCGGAAGAAGCTGCGGTGCTGCGGTTTCCACGTCGGCTTCGACCAGGTTCAACGCGCCGGGCAGGTGTGCCTTGGCGTAATACTCGGCGCCGAGCGCGTCGATCACGGTCACCGATCCGGCTTCGATCTCCTTGGCGAGCTCGCCGCGGGTGATCAGTGTGGTCATGACGTAATGCCTTTCTCGAACACGAAGTTATGTGCGTGTGCACGCTACTATATATGTGCGCGTGCACGCAACCGGTTATGATCGTGTTGTGCCGACGTCCGTGAACCGAACTCGCCCAGCGGTCGCCGCCTGGGCGGCGCTGCTGCAGGTACACGCCACGCTGGTGCCCGAACTCGACGCCGCCCTTCGCCGCGCCACCGGGCTGCCGCTGAGCTGGTACGACGTACTGCTGGAACTGGATGCACCCCAACGCCTTCGGATGAGCGACCTGGGCGAGCGGGTGGTGCTGAGCCGCACCCGGGTGAGCCGGCTGGTCACCGAATTGGAGGCCCAGGGCCTGGTGCGCCGGGAATCCAACCCGGACGACGGACGCTCGGCCTTCGTGAGCATCACCGTTACCGGCAGGCAGCGGCTGCGCGAAGCCGCTCCGCACTACCTGGCCGGTATCGAAGAACGCTTCGCCGCGGTGTGCACCGACGACCTGAACGCGCTGGCTGCGACACTGCACAAGGTGCTGGGCCTGGCCGACCTGCCCGATCCGGCCGCGCGCGGCTGAGCTGCCGCGCCCTCAACCGGTCGCAGATTGCCACATACCAGACCTCGCTTTCGGAGTCGCGGCCCACAATGCGACGCGGCGCTGTGGCACGCCGCCGCCCACGGAGCCGATACCCGAAGTGGCGCGCACACCGTCCCGGATCTCCGTGCTGGCCTGCGAATACACCGGCCGATATTCGCGGAGTTCGGCGTGCACGGTTCACCGTTCCCGCACGATGAGAGGGTGACCGAGAACCAGAGGCCGTTGGCCTGCCTTGCCGAGACCTCGCGGACCGGCTGGGTGTGGGATCGAGTCGTCCCGACCCGTCGCCGCGAATCAGCAGGCCGAAACCGGACAAACCGCATGCAAACAGACTGCGGATTCTTGACGAAACATCGTGACCGGAGGCTTACTTAATATGTGATGCCAGTCACAGCAAGATCTATATCTGTTGTAAGGCAACCCTTTTCATTCTATCGACTTGGAGTCGAACCATGGCAGCCGTTCTCACCACCCTCACCCCCTCTTCCGGCCCTGCGACGACTTTCACCTCTGTGGTGATCACCGGCTCCGGGTTCGACAATGTCGGTCCTTTGACCGTGCGGTTCGGCACTGCGGCGACTACCTTCACCATCGACTCCGACACCCAGATCACGGCCATCTCCCCGACGGGGACAGGCACGGTGGACGTCACCGTCACCGTGGAGTTGGACGGCACCAGCAACGCGCTGCCCTTCACCTACGTCTGACCGCGCGGGTGTGGCTCGGGCCGTCGATGGGCATTTGCCTGCCGACGGCTCCACCGGCCGGTACTCACCGCCAACCAGGTACTGATCTGGAACGTGCTGCGGCTCGCCGGGGTAGCGCATTCGGTGGGCTCCTACGGGAGGTTGTTCGGCTCATCGATGGTGAAGACAACGGCGTAGCGAACCGCAGGCTCGGCCTTACTCGGTCGGGCCTGCGGTGCAGCGCCACCTACCGGGTAGTTCGAGTGTGGTCTCGGCGGGCAGGGTGGCGTGTTCGCGCGCCAGGGTTGAAGTTGCGTCTGCCCGGCACATAGGCGCGAGAGCCGAATTCGAGGCCGAAGAACCGCCCGAACTCGACCGCCAGCATCCGCGCCGTCTGACCGGCGACGGCTACGTCCTGTCCTGGCGGGGGGTCACACCGACAGAGGGCGAGGTCGCCGAATACCTGATCAGTGCTGCTGCCGACGGTGAATGGACTCAAACCTTGAACCCCGGTGACGTGCGAGTCGAGAAAGCCTGCCACTGCACCCTCGTCGACGTTCGGGGTGTCGCGTTCCAACTACGCCCCGAACCCATGCTGCAACCCGACGTCCTCACAGCCATGAGCCACTACTAGCGCACCGGCGAACTGGCCAGCCGACGCTGAAAGTCGCGGTCGACGAGAAGTATTGCCCCGACGCCACTCGGTGAGGCGAGATCGCCGCCACTTACCGCTGTGAGTGACCAGCTGCGGGCGTCCTGCTCATTTCGCGTTCGAGTTCGGCGCGGATCTCGGCGATGTAGTCCTCGGGATCGGAACGGATACGAGTGATCACCCGCTCCAGCGGTCGAGCCTCCGGTTCGTGTTCCATGCTCCACAGAGCCATCTCGAACAGCACCGGCAGCGCGTCCACGGCTCGACTGGTCGGGACGTAGTGGACCTGGTTGCGTTCCCCGCGGCTCACCCGCGCTACGAGGTTCGCGGCTTCGAGGCGCTTGAGCCGGTCCAGGAGCACGCTGGTCGAGATCTGTTCGGCCGAATCGAGGAATTCCACCGGGCGCCGTTTGCCGACCAGCAGCATGTCGCGCAGCACCAGCAAGGTCCACGGATCCCCGAACACCTCGAGGAACATGTTCATCGGGCACGTCGACTTTCCCACCGCGCGTTTCATGCCCCCAGGATACCTTATACATTTGTATTATCGAAATGTTGATGTATGGTCGGTCGGCCACTGTTCGAACGCACTGTTCGAACACGCGAAGCGGCGTCTCCTCAGCACTCGAACCCCAGGGATCCTCATGCAGCAGAACGTGATCGACACCGTCTCGGCGATGACCGCCGCGCTCGAACGTGGTGACATCGATACCGTCATGTCCTTCTACGTCGACGACGCGGTCGTCGCCTTCCAACCCGGTGCGCCGGTACGCGGCCAAGAGCAACTGCGGGCCGGGTTCGCGGCCTTCGCCGCGGTGCAACCCGATTTCCGTTACGACCACGGACACGAGGTCATGATCACCGGCGAGACCGCCGTGCACATCGCTCCGTGGACGATGAGCGGCACCGCCCCCGACGGCACCCCGATCACCCAGAGCGGACTGTCAGTGGCAACCCTGCGCCACCAGATCGACGACAGCTGGAAGATCGTGCTCGACAACCCCTTCGGGGCTCGGCTCATCCCTGACCAGGACCAGGCCTGATCGGATTTCGGCATCCCGCCCACTCCCGGCCTGAACCCGCTGGAAACCATTGCGTTCGAGGGATTCCATCCATCAGCAACGCGAGTCCGAATCACCTGAGGGCACAGCCCTCACAAGGAGAGATGTAGGGCTGCGCCTCGTCAGGGTGGTGAAACGGCGGCCGTCGAGAACGTCAGGTCCCGGCGGCCCCGCTTCGAGCCAGGGACCGGTGTGTATGGGATCTCCGCGGTTCGCCCTCACTACCGAACGCATCCTGCCCACCACCCACCCGATCGCGAACACGCATGCTGCCAACGGATCTGCCCCCACTACAGTGAAACCACCGCGAACGCCCGTCCAACGGCCGAGCTCACGCTGAGGAGGACGACTCGCCCGCAGGCCACACCGCCGATCGACCGCGCGTGCGCAGAAATCCTGTCAGGATGTTCCGGCCACGATCGGCCTCCGGCGACGACCG
The DNA here is from genome assembly GCF_045040005.1 of Nocardia sp. NBC_01377. Lineage (NCBI taxonomy): Bacteria > Bacillati > Actinomycetota > Actinomycetes > Mycobacteriales > Nocardiaceae > Nocardia > Nocardia sp. NBC_01377. Next base: position 7,448,621 of record NZ_CP109566.1, on the reverse strand, counting down.
ACCTGCACGCAAGCGAATCCTATCGAGCAGGTGAGCAACCGGTGATTCGCAGTCACGAATTTATGCCAGGTCCGATATCGAACCGTATCGACAACCTCGCGCACTCGGCATGCTGCGAGACAAACCTGTGCCGCGCAACCCTCGAAAGCGTCCATCTCCCCCGGGTCACCGCCTGCCGTTTCGGAACCTACGCAAGGCCTAAGCTTGAGATTTAAGGTTGTGGCCCCGGCGTAGCCGGGGCCACACGGGTTTTGCCGACCTCTGGATGTGGCGCGATGTGCCGGTTCTTGCTGCCTTTCGGGCGGCCGGGGCCGGGGCGTGAGGGTTTCGGCGCGCTGGCCGGATTGGGGGTTTTCCGGCGGAGGTGGCGAAACCCGCGACGGACGCGGGCGGGGGTGAGCCGGTGCGGGTCGGTGACGGGTTTCTCCCAGGGGCGGCGCAGGTCGGTGGTGAGGCCGCGTGCGAGCCGCAGCTGGGTGTGGGCGGTGAGGATCAGCCAGGTCCAGCGGTCGCCCTGGGCGGCGGTACGGACCCGGGGCCGGGTCCAGCCGAGGGTTTGTTTCAGGAACCGGAAGGTGTGCTCGATGTCGAAGCGGCGCAGGAACGCCTGCCAGTAGCGGTCCACGTCCGCTGCGGCGCTTTCGGCACGGGATGTCCACAGCCACACCGGTTTCGGGTTTCGGTCGCCGGGTAGCCGATCCACGGTCAACCGGATCAGGGCGCCCTCGATGATCGGTGGCGGACCGTCGAGGTCGGCCCAGGGGCCGCGGTGGGTGAGCCGGGGATGCAACCGGTGCCAGGCAGTGGTGCGGGCGGTGCCGTAGCGAAGGGTGTCGGTGCTGGTCGTGACCGCGGGCTCGGGATGGGTCGCCGGGTCGGCGAGGGTGAACACCGGGCCGTGGCGCGGCGGGCGGCCCGTGCGGGCCCGCGCGGCGGCGGGGAAGCAGAACACCCGATCCGACCGCACCCTACCTACCAGCTCAACCGGCAGATCCGCCAACAGCCACGCCAAGCGGCAGATATCGTAGCCGGCGTCGAACACGATCACGATGTCGCGATCCCCGGGCCGATGATGCCCGGCCGCGCGCAGCCGGGCAACCACGTCGCGGACCTGGGCGGCGGTCACCGCGGTGAGGTCCTCGTCACGGCCGATACGCTGCGCGTCCAGCAGCGCGCACCAACTCGACGCCCCGGACTCGAGCGCGGCGACGAACGAGTACGGCCAGCCCGGGATCAGCTGCGCGTTGCCCTTGCCGCGCCCATAGGTATGACAGAAACAACGGTCGGCACTGGTCATAGCGTCGGGCCGCAGCCACGGTGACACATCCACCGCCAGCCTGATCCGGCCGCCGCGCTCACACGGGACCGGCAATCCGGTCACCGCCCGCCGCAGCCTGGTGACATCGAGCCGGCCCGCCGCCAGCGCGTCGTACATACCGCCATGACCACGGCGATGCTCGGCCACCAGAGACAACCCGACCAGCGTGGTCACCGGCCCGTCCGCGCACAACACCGCCTCACACAGCTCGAACAACGCATCCGCTCGCGCGCTCGCACACCGGTACAACTCCTGCCGAAACGCCGACAACTCCCCGGCCGCACCCTCGCGACCAGGATCGTGCACACTGTTCATCGAAGCCCTTGGTTCATGAGATTCGTTCTGTAGCAAGATGAATCATCAACCAAGGGCTTCACCCATGATCAACCGGGGCGACCTACCCCAGCTCAGAGGTTAAATCTCAAGCTAAGACGCCACCGCATAGCTTGCTCCGATGTGCTACAGCTCCATCAGCACAATAAGTTGGGAAAACCTATCAGGCGACTGAGCGGGGATGCTCGGATGATTCTCGGCTGCCCGCCAAAATGCCATATGCCCAGGTCACGGCATGTTCGCTGCCGACCGGGGGTCGGAGGACCGACTCCTCGGCTGACGTGCGAAACACGCGACCGAAAATACCTGGTCAGACGAAGAATTTCAGAGAACTCCGCATCCTCGTGACTTGGTGTGGCCATCACATCGGGCGCGCGACATCAGTCATGTCATCAAAATCGGACAGAATTTCGCCTGAATACGGGCCTGAAATGTGCTCTGATCAGCATTTATAAGAAAAAACTATTGTGGGCCTAGGAGGACTTGAACCTCCGACCTCTTCGTTATCAGCGAAGCGCTCTAACCGCCTGAGCTATAGGCCCGTATCTCATCGCCGGTTCACACAACAGACTCTCGCGGACCGACCGGACATACAATACCCAACCCTCCTCTACTAACCAAAACGGCAGGTAGAGACGTTGCCCCGGCTGCGTCGCGATGGAGAAACGCCGCACCGAGCGGGCGGAGCGTCACCATTGAATGCCGCGCGTCCGGCAAACAATGCGTGGAGGAGGTGGCCGAAACTGCTCGGAAACCGCCGTCTCGCCGACTATTTCGAGGTCGCGCTCGTCACCGTTCAGAAGGCCGTTCATCTGCTTCAGGATCAGGGGTGGGTGGTGGCGACTCCGGCGGTGGGCGTATTCGTCGCCGACAGACAGCCGGAGAAGGTCGCTGGGACGACGATCGAGGGAATCCGCGAGGAACTCCGACTGCTCCAGGCCAGAACGGCTGATCTGTCGGCACGGCTGGAACGGCTCGAAGCCGATCGGTCCCATTGACGGCCGACAACGACGAAGGCCGGCACCCGCCTCGTGGGCGAGTACCGGCCGTGCGTTCGCTTCCGGACTAGTCCGGATCGGCGAGGGTCACCTGGATGCCCCCGACGAGGTCACAGCACTGGTTGTAGATGAAGGTGCCGACGGTGCCGAGCGCGGTGAACAGCACCACGTTGATCAGGCCGACGACGCCCGCGTAACCGAAGACGGTGCCCGCGTCGATCAGGCCCGCCGAACCGCTGTCCTGCGACACCATGTCGGTGAAGGTGTTGTTCAGCCGCTCCCACACGCCCATACCCTCGAGCACGATGTAGAGCAGGCCGACCGCGAGCATCCACACGAAGAACAGCGCGACGCTGATCACCAGGGAGATCTTCAGTGTCGACCAGGGGTCGATACGCCGGATCTGCACGGTGGCCCGCAGCGGTTCGCCCGCAGCGGCCGCGGCGACCGCGACCGGAGCCGCGGGCGAGTACATCGGCGGCTGGTACATCGGCGGCTGTCCGCCGCTCTCACCGGGCGGCAGTGGATGCCGGATCTCGGACAGATCCGGCATGTCCTTGATGAGTTCCGGCCGCGCGATACTGCGGGTCGGGCCATCGATGCCGACGGATTTCACCATCGCGGCCTCTTTGCGAGCCGCCTTGGCAGCGAGGTCCGCGGTGGTGCGGGCGTTGGTGGCGCCGCCGTTGAGACCACCACCGTTGAGGCCACCGCCCCCGCCCGCGCCGCTCGGCCGACCGGTGACCGGCGCCTGACCGGGCCTGTACAGGTTGGACTGCGGCTCCCGCTGCGGCAGCTGCGACCAGCCGTCCTGGAACGGTGACTGACCGCCCTGCTGCGGAGGCTCCCCACCGCCGTCCGACGGTTTCGGAGGCTGCCCGCCGCCCTGATTGTTCATCCGGACCGTGGCCTGGTCGAACCCGTCCTTGCCGGACTGGTTCGACGGCGGCTCCTGGTTTTCGTGCGGCTGGCCACCTTGGGGTGCGGCGTTGTTCGGCGCCTGTCCGGGTTGCCCCGCACCCTGCTGCCCGTTCTCGGCCGAGGAGACCGGCCGAGTGTTCGGCCGCGGCGGAATCGGGGACGGTGTGATCCGTTCGGTCACACCGTTCGTGTGCTGCCGCTCGTCATTCGGCTGATTCGGAGTGGTCAATGGGAATCCTTAGATCCGTTCTTTGCCGCCGCTGTGGATTTACTGGTCTGGAGATCCGGTGCTGTCGTCACCGGCGAGGTCGGGTTCATCGGCGTTGCGCGCGATTGCAAGCAAGGTATCGCCATCTGCGAGGTTCATCAATCGCACGCCCTTGGTTTGGCGTCCAGCTTTACGAACCTGCCTTGCCGCTGTACGGATGACGCCACCGACCGAAGTGATCGCGTAGAGCTCATCGTCATCGTCGACGATGAGCGCACCGACCAGGGTGCCACGCTTGGCGTCGAACTGGATAGTCAGCACGCCTTTACCGCCGCGTCCCTGTGCGGTGTACTCCTCGATCGCTGTCCGCTTGGAGTAACCACCCGAGGTGGCGACCAGCAGATACGTATCGGGGCGAACAACATTGAGCGACAACAGTTCGTCGTCGGCGTTGAACCGCATACCCTGCACACCCGAGGTGGCGCGTCCCATGGGACGCAACGCCTCGTCGGTGGCCGAGAAACGGATCGACTGCCCCTGCGCGGAGACCAGGAGCAGGTCGTCCTCGGCCGAACAGAGCACGGCTCCGACCAGTTCGTCCTCGTCGCGCAGGTTGACCGCCACGATGCCGCCGCTGCGATTGGAGTCGAAATCCGACAGTTTGGATTTCTTCACGAGGCCATTCTTGGTGGCGAGCACGAGATACGGGGCATCTTCGTAAGACTTGATGCGAATGATCTGCGCGATCCGCTCGTCGGGCTGGAAAGCGAGCAGATTCGCCACGTGCTGACCGCGCGCCGTGCGGTTGGCTTCGGGCAGCTCGTAGGCCTTGGCGCGGTAGACGCGGCCCTTGTTGGTGAAGAAGAGCAGCCAGTCGTGTGTCGAGCTGATGAAGAAGTGCTTGACGATGTCGTCCTGCTTGAGACCAGCGCCCTGCACGCCCTTGCCGCCGCGTTTCTGCGAACGGTAGAGGTCGGTCTTGGTGCGTTTGGCGTAACCGGTCTCGGTGATCGTGACGACCACGTCCTCGCGGGCGATCAGATCCTCGTCGGCGACGTCACCGTCGGCGGCGATGATGCGAGTACGTCGTTCGTCGCCGTACTTCTCCACGATTTCGGCGAGTTCGTCGCGGACGATGGCGCGCTGACGCTCCGGCTTCTCGAGAATGTCCTTCAGATCGGCGATCTCGGCTTCGATCCTGGACAGTTCCTCGGTGATCTTCTGCCGCTCCAACGCCGAGAGGCGCCGCAGCTGCATATCGAGGATGGCCGTGGCCTGGATCTCGTCGATCTCGAGCATCTGCATCAGGCCGGTGCGCGCGGTGTCGGTGTTGGCCGAACGCCGGATGAGCGCGATGACCTCGTCGAGCGCGTCGAGCGCCTTGACCAGGCCGCGCAGGATGTGGGCCCGTTCCTCGGCCTTGCGCAGCAGGTAGCGGGTACGCCGGATGATGACGTCCAACTGGTGGTCGACGTAGTACCGGATCATCTGGTCCAGGCGCAGTGTGCGCGGCACCCCGTCGACGATCGAGAGCATGTTCGCGCCGAAGCTGGTCTGCAACTGGGTGTGCTTGTAGAGGTTGTTCAGCACCACCTTGGCCACGGCGTCACGTTTGACGGTGACCACGATCCGCATCCCGGCGCGATCGGAGGACTCGTCGTGGATATCGGAGATACCCGCGATCTTGCCGTCCTTGACCTGCTCGGCGATCGAGTTGATGAAATTGTCGGTGTTGACCTGGTAGGGCAGTTCGGTGATGACGATGGTGGTGCGGTTGCGGGCGTCCTCTTCGATCTCGACGACACCGCGCATACGGATCGACCCGCGACCGGTGGCGTAGGCGTCGTGGATGCCCTGACCGCCGACGATCAGACCGTAGGTCGGGAAGTCCGGACCCTTGACCCGTTCCATGCACGCCGCGAGGGTGGCTTCCTCGTCGGCGTCGTGATTCTCCAGCGCCCAGTAGATCGCCTCGGCGAGTTCGTTCAGGTTGTGCGGCGGGATATTGGTCGCCATACCGACCGCGATGCCGTTGGAACCGTTCATCAACAGGTTCGGCACCCGGCTGGGGAGAACCGTCGGTTCCTGGGAGCGACCGTCGTAGTTGGGGATGAAATCGACCGTCTCGTGGTCGATCTCGCGCAGCAGCTCCATCGCGAGCGGGGTCAGCCTGCACTCGGTGTAGCGCATGGCGGCGGCGCCGTCGTTACCGCGCGAACCGAAGTTGCCCTGACCGTCGACCAGCGGGTAGCGCAGCGACCACGGCTGGGCCATGCGGACCAGGGTGTCGTAGATCGATGCGTCGCCGTGCGGGTGGTAGTTACCCATGGTCTCGGCGACCGGGCGGGCGGATTTCACGTAGCCGCGGTCGGGCCGGTAGCCGTTGTCGTACATCGCGTAGAGCACGCGGCGATGCACCGGCTTGAGTCCGTCGCGGACATTGGGCAGCGCACGCCCGACGATCACGCTCATCGCGTAATCGATGTAGCTGTTCTGCATTTCGTTCTGGATGTCGACCGGCTCGATCCGGTCGCCTGCACCGCCGCTCGGGGGCAGCGTGGTCTCAGTCATGCGGACTCCTTAGATGGCCTGGCGTGAAAGGTTGATCGCAGCGGAATTCACACCGGCTATACGTCGAGGAAGCGAACATCCTTGGCATTGCGGGTGATGAAGCTGCGACGTGCCTCCACGTCCTCGCCCATCAGAATGGAGAACAGCTCGTCGGCCGCGGCCGCGTCGTCCAACGTCACCTGACGAAGTACCCGCACCGCCGGATCCATGGTGGTCTCCCACAGCTCCTTGGCGTTCATCTCACCGAGACCTTTGTAGCGCTGGACGCCGTCGTCCTTGTTGATCCGCTTGCCCGCGGCCTGGCCCGCTTCGAGCAGACCGTCGCGCTCACGGTCGGAGTAGGCGAACTCCGGCTCGGAACGCTGCCACTTGAGCTTGTACAGCGGCGGTTGCGCCAGGTAGACGTGCCCGTGCTCGACCAGCGGCCGCATGAAACGGAACAGCAGCGTCAGCAGCAAGGTCGAGATGTGCTGGCCGTCCACGTCGGCGTCGGCCATCAGCACGATCTTGTGATAGCGCAGTTTGGCGATATCGAACTCGTCGTGGATACCGGTGCCGAACGCGGTGATGATCGACTGGACTTCGTTGTTCTTGAGGACCCGGTCGATACGCGCCTTCTCGACATTGATGATCTTGCCGCGCAGCGGGAGGATCGCCTGGTACATCGAATCGCGCCCGGATTTGGCCGAGCCGCCTGCGGAGTCGCCCTCGACGATGTAGATCTCGGATTTGCTCGGATCCTTGGAGCGGCAGTCTGCGAGCTTGCCCGGCAGACCACCGAGATCGGTGGCGGATTTGCGGCGCACCAGCTCGCGAGCCTTACGGGCCGCCATCCGCGCCTGCGCCGAGGACACCGCCTTGTTCACGATGGTCTTCGCGTCGGCCGGATTGGCCTCGAACCAGTGGGTGAGGTGTTCGTTGCAGGTCTTCTGCACGAACGACTTCACCTCCGTGTTGCCCAGTTTGGTCTTGGTCTGGCCCTCGAACTGCGGCTCGCCGACCTTGACGCTCACGATGGCGGCCAGACCCTCGCGGATATCGTCGCCGGTGAGGTTGCCATCCTTGTCCTTGAGCAGCTTCTTGTCCTTGGCGTACTTGTTGACCACCGTGGTGAGCGCCGCGCGGAACCCCTCTTCGTGGGTACCGCCCTCGTGGGTGTTGATGGTGTTGGCGAAGGTGTGCACCGACTCCGAGTAGCCGGAGTTCCACTGCATCGCGACCTCGAGCTCGTGCCCGGTGCCCTTACCGGTGAAACCGACGACCGAGTTGTGGATCGCCTGCTTGGTCCGGTTGATGTGGCGCACGAAATCCTCGAGCCCACCCGGGTAGTGGTAGGTGCGGGTCTTCACCTTGTGCACGACGACGTCCGCGGCCGCGACTTCCTCGGCATGCGATTTGGGCGCGTCCGCGGTCTCGCTGACGACCTCTTCGGTGATGTCGGTGTCGGTGACCCGCTCGTCGGTAAAGGTGATGGTGAGGCCCTTGTTCAGGAACGCCATCTCCTGCAAACGCCGAGACACGGTTTCGAAGTTGTAGGTCGTGGTCTCGAAGATGTCCGGATCCGCCCAGAACCTGGTGGTGTTACCGGTTCTCGTGGTCGGCTCACCCCTGACCAGTTTTCCGGGTTTGGCGCCCTTGTAGGTCTGACTCCAGTGAAACCCGTCGCGGTCGATCTCGAGTTCGACTTGGCTGGACAACGCGTTGACGACCGAGATACCCACACCGTGCAGACCGCCCGACACCGCGTACGAGTCGGAGTCGAATTTGCCGCCCGCGTGGAGTTGGGTCATGACGACTTCGACGGTCGGGATACCCGACGCGTGCATCTCCACCGGGATCCCGCGACCGTCGTCACGCACTTCGACTCCGCCGTCGGCGAGCAGGGTGACATTCACCTGACTCGCGTATCCGGCCATCGCCTCATCGACCGAGTTGTCGACGACTTCCCAGATCAGATGGTGCAGGCCTCGCTCGCCGGTGGAGCCGATGTACATACCGGGGCGCTTACGAACCGCCTCGAGCCCTTCCAGGACCGTGATCGAGGAGGCGCCGTAATCCTGCTTAGCCGATGTCGCTTTGGTCGAGCCCGATTCGTTGGAGTCCATGGCAGCCACTGGTCGGTAGCTCTCCTTACTTGCTGATCCCCGGCGCGGCGATCGTCACAGCACAGGTATGGCCAGGAAGTACGGGTGCCACACGTGCGCTGAGCGGAACGCGCCGAAATTCGCCGCTAGTTACTCCACCATCCTACTGGTAAGCCCGCGCCACAACGCACCTACGACACCCCTGACGGCTCCGTGGCTGCGAGAAAACGACCGGCGACGAGTCCGGTCAGCCGAATCGCGGTTTGATCAACGTCTCCGACCGTTCAGGCCGCACTAGTCCGAGCCGCGGATGATCCCGCGCTATCGTGCCTCGCGCGCGACGTCGCGACCGGCCCCGCGCCGGGCGATCTCGGCGATGAAATCGGCGGTGAGCTGTGCTAACTCGGCCGAATGCGAGATCGGCGACCAATGGCCCGCCGAGATTTCGGTGCGGGTGAGGTCGGGGACCCAGCGCGGCGCCTCGTCGTTGACCACCGGACGTACGGCCCGATCACCGGTGGAGACGATCAGTCGCACCGGCAGTTCGACACGTCGCGGCCGCGGACGGCGCAGGCGCACGCCGATATTCGCGCGATACAACGCCAAACCGTTGAGCATGTCCTCGCGCAACGTCGGCGCGGTGTGCACCAGCGCCGGGTCGAGTCCGTCGAAGAGGGAGAGGAAGCGCGGCCACCGGGTCGACAGCGCACGCAGCACCGGATCGGCGAGACCGGGAACGCGGAAGGCCGCGGTGTAGGACGATGCGACGCCCTGGGTCACCGCGCCGCGCAGACGCGAGAAGGAGAACGGACCGCGCAGGTAAGCGCCGAGGAAATCCAGATTGGGTCCGGAAACCGAGGTGAAGGATGCGATCCTGTCGGCGGCGCCGGGGGTGGCGACGAGTTCCCAGCCGACGACCGAACCCCAATCGTGGCCGAGGACGTGCACCGGCCTGTCCGGCGACAATGCCTCGACCACGGCGAGAATGTCGGCCGCGAGTTCCTCGACGCGATAGGAATCGACCGCGGCGGGCACCGTACTCGCACCCGCGCCGCGATTGTCGAGGGCGATGACGCGATGCCGCGCGCCGAGATGTTCGGCGACGCGGTTCCAGAGCAGATGGGTGTCGGGCCAGCCGTGCACCAGCAGGACCGGGGTACCCGTCGGATCTCCCGTCTCGAAGACGGCGAGGTCGATATGGCCGCGGCGGACGATCGTCGTAGGCGCCGCCGGGAACGGGCCGGTATGCGTGGTGGTCACGGTTCACCTTCCGGGTACTCGCTCGACGCCGGGCGCGATGTCGAGAACGAGAAGCCGGGACCGCGACGTCGGAATCGGAGCGTTCCACGTGAAACCCGCGCGAGGTCACGCCGAGCCTGTGGATATCCGAGTAAACGTAACATCAAGTATCAGATAGATGCCATAGCCCGAAGGCCTATCCGTAGGTGTCGCGCGGACCGCGTCCCCTGACGTGCCGCTCCCCTTTGCGCCAACTCGGCGCGACGGGTCCGAAAATCTTGACCGAGGTCACCACGCCGTGCCCGACGGCGGCACTGATCTTCGCCAGGATCTGGGACTGCAACATCCGCAGCTGCGTGGCCCACGCGGTGGATTCCGCCGCGATGCTCAGCACGCCGTCCTTGAGCGTGACCGGGGTGGCGTGCGAGGCGATGTCCTCCCCGACCACAGCGGACCAACGCCCGAAAACCATTCCCTCGGCGACCTTCGCCGACCATCCACGGTTCTTCGCTATCGACCCGGCCAGTTTGAACAGGGGCTGAGGATCACGCTCGTCCGGACGCGCGCCCGACCATCCGGTACGCCGCCGCGCCCCGGTCCGCAGCCGTTTGGGCGAAGCCCGACCCTGTCCGACGGATTTACCGCTGGCGCGTGCGGCGGCTCGGGCCTCTTCCAACGCGCGACGAGCCAGATCGATCCCACGCAATTCGGGCTCTCCCCCGGGCTGCTCAGCCCCCGAGTTCGGCTCCGACTGGTCGGTCATCGGTACGCTCCGTCCGCCCTCGCACCGGGTTTGTCCCCAGTTCCGCCTACTTTGTCCCCAGCTTCCGCACGGCCCGCATCGACCGGAAGCAGGTGGTCGAAGCATCGCCGAACAGCCGTGTCGAACATACGTTCGCCCCCGTCACCACGTATTTCCATCTGATTGCGGTCCTAACGGGGGCACATTCCGCAGGTGCGGAGGATCCACAGTCATCCCCAGTTATCCACAGACCCTGGGGATAACTGGGGATGACTGAGCAGGACCGAATCTCGGGGCAACTCTACGGGAGCTCACGCCGTGACCGACAGCGCGCGGCACGCCACTATCGAACGATCGATGTTCGATAGTGGCGGGGTGATCCTCGGACCACCAGATGATGGGTTCGCCGCCGATTTCATCCCCAGATGTGGATAAACAACGGCATTTCTGTGTATAGATTCGACGTAGATCACATTTGTCCGCGGTCCGAACAACGCCTTCGCTCGAACCGGCACCCACCCTCCGAGACTGGCCGAGTGCTCGCGGGACTACTCAGCGCGGGCTTCCGTTGTCGGCGACTTCGAAGGAATCGGCGGCGGAAAGATCGTCCTCACCGCGGACAAACCGAGAATCGCCGGGTTCGGCCGTGTCGGCGGGTTCGACCGTGCCAACGGGCTCGGCCGCGCTAACGGTGTCCGCCGCGTCATTGAGTTCGGCCGTGCCTGCGGGTTCAGCCTCGCCAACGGTGGTGGCCTCGTCAGCGGTGACGTCGGTTGTGGTGGTGGCGACTGCTCCAGGCTCGGCCGTGCCTGCGGCGTCAGTGGTCGCAGCCGTGGTGGTGGCGACCTCCCCACGCGGCCCCTCCGCGATCCGCGATATCCGCCGCGCGGCGTCCCCGCTCGTCTCGACCCACAGCGGCATCGCGGCCAACTCCCCCGGCACGTCCTCGGCGACGGCGGCGGTGATCAACACCTGTTCTGCGCCCGCCGCGACCTGAGCCAGCGCGGTACGCCTACGTCGATCCAGTTCGGCGAACACGTCGTCGAGCAGCAGCACCGGTTCCGCGCCGGTGCTGCGCAGCAGTTCGAACGCGCCCAGGCGCAGAGCGAGGGCGAAGGACCACGACTCGCCGTGACTGGCGAACCCCTTCGCCGGTGCCTCCCCGAGCATCAGGTCGAGATCGTCGCGATGCGGCCCGACCAGGCATACCCCTCGGTCGAGTTCCTTGGTCCGGGCGACGCCGAGTTCGCGCAGCACGATGGCTTCCAGGGCCACAGCGTCGTCCTGCTGCGGTTCGCGCGCGGGATCGAGCCATTCGGGCGGCAGATACGAGCTGCGATAACCGATTGCGGCCGAACGGGATTCGGGCGCGATGGACCGATATGACTGTGTCAGATGGGGATACAGCTCGTGCACGAGACGCAGTCGCTGCGCGAGCAGCACCGCGGCGTGTTCGGCCAGGTGCCCGTCCCACACATCGAGGGTGCTCAGGTCCGATTTCGACCGTGCCTGTCGCCCAGCGGTTTTCAACAGGGCGGAGCGCTGCCGGAGTACCCGGTCGTAATCGGCGCGGACACCGGCGAGTCTGGGCAGCCGGGTTGTGCACAACTCATCGAGGAACCGGCGGCGCTCCCCCGGATCGCCGCGCACCAGCGCCAGATCCTCCGGCGCGAACAGCACCGTGTGCAGGATCCCCAAGATTTCCCTCGGCCTGCGGACCGGTGACCGGTTGATCTGGCCGCGATTGGCCGCGCCCTGGTTCAGGTCCAGGTCGATGCGCAGTTCCCGACCGCTGTTGACCACCGTCGCGCCGATCCGAGCGCGATCGACGCCCATTCGGATGAGGGGTGCGTCGGCCGCGACTCGATGCGAGCCCAAGGTCGCCAGGTAACCGATCGCCTCGAGCAGGTTGGTCTTGCCGTTACCGTTCGATCCCAAGAAAACTGTTCGGCCTGGGGATAACTCGATTTCGGCATGTTCCCAGGAACGAAAATCACGCAGCGACAGCGCTCGGATGAACATGCGCTACACCGTCGCGACCGAAACCCGGCCCGGCCCCGATGGAACCCGTTTGTGCACAGGTGCTCAGCCCGGAAGCCGAACCGGCATCAACAGGTAGATGTACGGGCTGGCGAGCGCCGCGAAGGCACCGGAATCGAGCACTTCGGGTTCTTCCTCCCCTGCGGGCAGCAGCACCGCGGGACGACTGGGAGTGGTGAAACCGAACGTGACGCGATCGGCGTGCAGCGCGGACAGTCCGTCGACCAGATAGCCGGGATTGAAAGCGATGGTGAGGGATTCGCCGCGGAAGTCCGCCTCGATCCACTCCTCGGCGCGCCCCGCGTCGTCCCCGCCCGCCGACAGCAGCAGTCCCTCTGTGGAGAACTCCAGACGCACTTGGGCGCCGCGCTCGGCGACGAGTGCGACGCGTTTGATGGCCTCGGTCAGCGCGGACACGGCGAGCGTGGCGATGGAGGTGTGCTCCTTGGGGAGCAATTGGCGGAACTTGGGGAATTCTGCGTCGAGCAGCCGCGTGGTGGTGCGGCGACCGCCGTTCACGATGCCGAGCAGTCCTTCGGAGCCGGAACCGGTGCCCAGTGACAACTGCACGGGCGCATCGGAAGGACCGAGCGTCTTGGCAGCCTCGGACAGCGTGCGCGCCGGAATCAGCACCGACGTCTCGATATCGCTGTTGTTCGGCTTCCATTCGATGTGGCGCACCGCGAGCCGGAACCGATCGGTGGCCGCGAGGACGACACGTGAGCCTTCGATCTCGACCCGGATGCCGGTGAGCATCGGCAACGTGTCGTCGCGCCCCGCGGCGACGGCGACCTGGGATACCGCCCCGGAGAACACATCCACAGCCAGTTCGCCGGTCTGCTGCGGCACCTCGGGCAGTTGGGGATAGTCCTCGACGGGCATGGTTGGCAGTGAGAATTTCGCACTGCCACAGGAGATCAACACCCGCGTCCCGTCCAACGAGACGTCGACGGGTTTGTTGGACAGCGCCTTGGTGATGTCGGCGAGCAGACGACCGGAGACCAGAACCTCGCCGGGGCCGGCGACCTCGGCCGCCACCCGCATCTGGGCGGAAACCTCGTAGTCGAAACCGGAGACGGTCAGCCCGTCCTCGTCGGCGACCAGCAGCACACCGCCGAGTACGGGAACGGGAGGCCGAGACGGCAGGCTGCGCGCCACCCAGGCGACGGATTCGGCGAAATCCTCTCGGGCGACCCGAAACTTCATGCTTGCAAGCTCCATCGCCCGAATTTCCTCTCCCAGTTCCGTGATCCGTGTCGGCTCGTCAGCTGTGGTTCTCATGAGGGGTGCTGGATCGTCCGCCCCCCGCAGTGTGGCACAGGCGACCGACACCAAACCGTACCCGCGTCCGTCGCGAGTACATAGTCCGACCCGCTGTCGACGCTTCGTGGGCGTTTCGCCGCCGGGGCGAAGGCGAGACGAAGGGTCCACCGGATCCGCGATCGAGCATCGCCTCGGTTCCCGTCCTCCTTGCTTCTCGAATCGGAGTGGCTCACGAGCCGATGCGTTCCGACCGAGTTTCCACACAGCCTGTTTTCAAGAGTGATTCTTAATGAGAAGAAATGAAGTAGTAGTAGGCGCTGTGGAATCTGTGGAGTGAGGACGTTTCCGCAGGTCACACGGTGTGGTGCCGTGGGGATGGCCGTGGGGTGACTCGAGGATGAACACGAGGCGTCTGTGGAGACCCGGAACTTGTCCCATGCTCATCCTCGAGTGCTCCTCGAGTTGTTCCACCATATTCACCCGGTTGTGCACACATGTGCACCGAACCGTGGACAACTCGAGGATTCCTCGAGGAGTCCACAGGGACTCCTCGAGGAATCCACAAGCACAACTTCCCAGATCGCCTGGTCAGTGCCTGTGTGTGGATTCGGCTGTGGAAGTTGGGGACTACTGCCTGTGAGTCCTGTGTACGCCGCCGACGCCCGCGCCTGTGGACGAATCGGTGCACAACCGGTGGATTCCTCGAGGAATCCACAGGAATTCCTCGAGGAATCCACAACCCATAAAAAAGCACCGCCCCTGGTCAGGGGCGGTGCAGGGGGTGTTAGTGGAAATCAGCGCGAGCGTTGCTTGATTCGGGCTGTGAGTTCTTGAACCTGGTCGTAGACCCGGCGCCGTTCGGTCATCTCCTTGCGGACCTTCTTCTCCGCGTACATCACCGTGGTGTGGTCGCGGCCGAATGCCTGGCCGATCTTCGGCAGCGACAGGTCGGTGAGCTCGCGGCACAGGTACATCGCGATCTGACGCGCCTGGGCCAGCGGACGGGCCTTACCCGGGCCGGTGAGTTCCTCGAGCGTGGTGTTGAAGTACTCCGCGGTCACGGCCATGATCGTGGCCGCGTTGATCTCGAGCGCCGCCGTCTCCGGCATCAGATCGCGTAACACCACCTCGGCCAGCGGCAGGTCCAGCGGTTGGCCGTTGAGCGAGGCGAACGCGGTCACCCGGATGAGCGCGCCCTCGAGTTCGCGGATATTGCGTTCGACCCGGCTCGCGATCAGCTCCATGACGTCGTGCGGCACATCGAGCCGGTCCATCCGCGCCTTCTTGCGCAGAATCGCGATGCGGGTCTCCAACTCCGGCGGCTGCACATCGGTGATCAGGCCCCATTCGAACCTGGTCCGCAGTCGTTCCTCCAGCGTCGCCAGTTGTTTCGGCGGACGATCCGAGGAGACGACGATCTGTTTGTTGGCGTTGTGCAGGGTGTTGAAGGTGTGGAAGAACTCCTCCTGGATACCTTCCTTGCCCTCGATGAACTGGATGTCGTCGACCAGCAGGATGTCGGTTTCGCGGTACCTGCGCTTGAACGCGACCTTGCGGTCGTCACGCAGGCTGTTGATGAAGTCGTTGGTGAATTCCTCGGTGGAGACGTATTTCACCCGCATACCGGGGAAAAGCCGCTGCGCGTAGTGGCCCGCCGCGTGCAGCAGATGGGTTTTGCCGAGGCCGGAAGCGCCCCAGACGAACAGCGGGTTGTACGCGCGCGCCGGTGCTTCGGCGATGGCGACCGCCGCCGCGTGCGCGAACCGGTTGGACGCGCCGATGACGAAGGTCTCGAACGTGTACTTGGCGTTCAGGCTGGCCGAGGATGACGGCTGCGGGGACTCCTGGCTCTTGTTGAAATAGGTCGGCCAGGAATTGCGGACGCTGACCACGGGCTCTTCGTCGCCGCGCGGAGACGGTTCCGGTTCGCGGACCGAGTCGTGTGCGGCCGTGACGGCCTGGTCGTCGTCGTGTTCGCGCACAGGCGAGCGCCCGGCCATCCGCATCGGTCCGGTTTCGGGCGAGAACAGCGATTCCTGTCCGGCCGGGCCGGGGCGGGATGGCTGTCCGCCGTCGCGACGCTGCTGCGGATGCCCCTCCGAGCCGCCCGCTCCCGGGTAGTCGAGCTGGGGCGGAACCTGGTAGGTGTTCGTCGGGTAGTCGTCCACCGGGTATTCCGGCGCGGGCGCGTATTCCTGGGCGGGCGAGTACTCGGGCGCCTGGGCGTATTCGCGGGTGCCCGGATACTCCGGCGTTGGGACGTAATCCGCGGGAGCGGCGTAGCGCGGTGTTCCATAATCGCCGCGACCAGGGAATTCACCGCCCTGAGCGCGGGGTGTCTCGCGTGCTCGCTCGGGCCTGCTCGTCATCCTCGCGTGCCGGGGGTTGGCGCCGGGCCGGTCGGGCGTCGGTGTCGCCGGTGCGGCGATACGCACCCCGAGACCTTCGACCTGGGGGCCGAGCCGCCTGCCCAGCGAGCGCAGGATCGGTTCGCGCAGATCGCGTTCGATGGCCTCCTGGGCCAGCGACGAGGGGACCGAAAGCAGTGCGAAGCCCTGGGCGACAGTGATCGGCTTGACCAGTTTCAGCCAGGCCTGCTGCGCGCGTGTCACCGCGGGGATTGCCCCGTCGGCAGAACCGGTGGTGAGTTCGGCGATCACCTCGGGCCACACCGTGGCCAACACGTTCTGCTCGTCGTCCATGCAGTTTCCTCCCCGGAAGTAGGTCGATAGGAGCAGACGGCCGGGGTGCGCGGACATCTACCGTCGATGGTCGATAAGGTGATCCCGCGTACAACCGAAACCGGGTCGGTCTCTGCTCGGTTCCCCCGGTTACGGGCGGCGGCGTGGGCGCCGTCGGCCCTACGAATATGCCACTCCAGGGGTCTTTCCACACAATTATCCACAGATGTGGACAACCCTGGGGAAATCCGGATCTGTCGTGGATTCGGCCTGTGAAAGGCCTGTACCAGGGGTTCTTTGGCAAACATTCGGCAACGCCGAGTGGTGCTTCCGGTAGCGTACGCACAGGGGTGTGGACGAACTCACCATCGCGGGGCGAGTGTCCGCCCCTCCTCGATGGGAACCGCGCAGGTCGGGCCGCGAACCCGACAGGTGGGCCGAGTTTGACCCTCCGAGGGACGGTCAGTACCCTCGTACAGTCACCCCTTGGTGCGGTGGCGGTTCTGTGCTGGCCCTGTCCTAGCGACGGATCGCCGGTGTGGTTCGAGAACTGTTGGTTCGACGACCGACTGTGCGCCAGGACCGACGCGCGCCGAGGATGACCTACCAAGCGATTCGTCGCGCATATCAATGACAAAGCTTCGGGCACCGTAGGGTGCCCAACAACTCGAGGAGTGTTGACCGTGGCCAAGGGCAAGCGGACGTTCCAGCCGAACAACCGTCGTCGGGCGCGGGTTCACGGCTTCCGCCTCAGGATGCGGACCCGTGCGGGCCGCGCCATCGTTTCGGCGCGTCGCCGTAAGGGCCGCTCCGAACTCACTGCCTGATCCTCGCTTTCGGACGCTCGGGTGTTGCCTGAGCCGTATCGGTTGCATCATCGTGCCGACTTCTCCCGGACGGTGCGCCGCGGCCAGCGAGTCGGGAGACGAGATCTGGTCGTACACGCGCTTGTGCACGGGTACGACGGATTCGTCGGCGCGAGTGGACGAATCAGCGATCCGGTAGTCGCCGGGTCGATGGTGCGCATCGGCGGACCGAGGTTCGGACTGATTGTCAGCAAGGCGGTGGGCCCCGCGGTGATACGACACCGGGTGGCCCGCCGCCTGCGTCATATGTGCGCCCAGGTGATTCCGGAACTCACCGCTGAGGCCGACGTCGTCATCAGGGCACTGCCCGGTGCGGCCGACGCCGATTCGGCCGAACTGCTCCGCCAGATCCGGGGCGCGCTGCGCAAGCTCGACGTGTCGCCGCTCCCCTCGGAGTACCCCGGGGGCACACTCGATACGACCCGCGGGTCGGGTGATCGGTCGTGAGTGCTCTCGCGACCCTCGGTCGGCTACCAGCGCGGGCGCTGATCTTCCTCATCGAGCTGTACCGGACCTATGTCTCCCCCACGCGGATGCCGGTCTGTCGCTTCACCCCGAGTTGTAGTGAATACGCGGTTACCGCGCTACGCACCCGTGGGCTGGTCGTCGGCCTCGGATTGACGGTCGTGCGACTGGCCAAATGTGCGCCCTGGCACCCTGGTGGGTGGGACCCCGTCCCGGAGCGTCGCGGACGCGACCGGAACGAGGCGGTCGCCGACCCTGTGGGCTCGGGACCACACGCTTGTAAAGGATCACCGCGCGCGGTGGTCGGCGACACGAACGACGGGAGTGCATAGAGCCGTGCTCGACTTCATTTATTACCCGGTGTCCTGGATCTTGTGGTTCTGGCACCGAGTCTTCGCGGCCATCCCCGGCCTCGGTCCGGATAACGGACTCACCTGGTCACTCGCCGTGGTGTTCCTGGTATTCACGCTGCGCGTGCTGCTGTACAAGCCGTTCGTGAAGCAGGTCCGCACCACCAAACAGATGCAGGAATTGCAGCCCCAGATCAAGGAGTTGCAGAAGAAATACAAGAACGACCGCCAGAAGATGGCGCTGGAGATGCAGAAGCTCCAGAAGGACAACGGCTTCAACCCACTGATGGGCTGCCTGCCGGTCCTGGCCCAGGTGCCGGTCTTCATCGGTCTGTTCCACGTCCTGCGCTCGTTCAACCGGACCGGCCATGGATTCGGTCAGCTCGGAATGTCGCCCGAGCAGAACGCCAATACCGCGAACTATGTCTTCAGCGCGGCCGATGTCCAGTCCTTCCTCGGTGCCCGCATCTTCGGCGCACCGATCTCGGCCTTCATCACCACCCCCACCGCGGAACTCCAGGCCTTCGCCGACTACGGCGGTATCCCGTCCAAGCTGAGCATCGCCCTGGTCGCGATTCCGCTGATGGTGATCGCCGGTCTGGCGACCCACTTCAACGCCCGCGCTTCCGTCGCCCGTCAGACTCCCGAGGCCGCCGCGAACCCGCAGGCCGCGATGATGAACAAGCTCGCGCTGTGGGTCTTCCCGCTCGGTGTTCTCGTCGGTGGTCCGTTCCTGCCCATCGCGATCCTGCTCTACTGGGTGTCGAACAATATTTGGACTTACGGGCAGCAGCATCTCGTCTTCGGTCGGATGGCCAAGGAAGAAGAAGAGAAGAAGCAGGCCAAGCTCGAATTGCGAGCGCAGAACGCACCGAAACCGGGTGCGAAACCGGTCAGCACCAAGAAGAAATCCGACACGGCGGTCACCGATGACGCCCCCGTCGACGATGTACCCGAGCAGGCGGAGCCCTCGACGAACGGCACCGCGAAGAACGTCAGCCGCGGGTCCGGACAGCGCAGGCCCGGTGGCCAGAAGCGTCCGGGCAACCGGGGCCGTGCCAACCAGAAGCGGCGGCGCTGAACGTTGATCGGCCCGGCCCGCGAGGCCCGCTGATTCCCTGAGCAACCCCTTGATCGCGTACCACCGGGCGGCGGTCGCCAGGCGTGCGTGACGAGCAGATGAAGGAAATCAAATGACTGTTGAGACCGACGGAGGGGACGCCACAGTGGCGACGACGATGGTGAACGCCGGGACGGAGCCCGACGACATCGCGAACGACGCCGAGGAAGCCCTGATCGAAGAGGGCGAGATCGCCGGCGATTACCTCGAGCAGTTACTCGACGTTTTGGATTTCGATGGTGATATCGATCTCGACGTCGAGGGTGATCGTGCCATCGTGAGCATCGACGGCGGCCGCGATCTGTCGAAGCTGGTCGGCCACAACGGCGAGGTGCTGGATGCGCTGCAGGAACTCACCCGCCTCGCTGTTCAGCAGACGACCGGTGTCCGCAGTCGGCTGATGTTGGATGTGGCGGGGTGGCGGGCCAAGCGTCGCGAGGAACTGAGCGCCCTCGGTACCGCCGCTGCCCAGCGGGTGCTGGAATCCGGCGCGGCGGAACCGCTCGCCGCGATGACCCCCTTCGAACGCAAGATCGTGCACGACGCGGTCGCGGCCGTCGAGGGTGTCAGCAGCGAGAGCGAAGGCGTGGAGCCGAACCGTCACGTGGTCGTTGTTCCGGCCTGATTTCGTATGACTCTCAGTGTGGACGAATTTCGTCACCCTGACGAAATTGAGTGGAGGGGCCTCCGATCTTTGGATCGGAGGCCCTCTCCATATCTGATATCGGCCCGCTCCCCCGGCTGCGGAATTCCGTCATCGGAGGTATGCCTGTGATCGACTCGAGCTGGGAAGGGATGTTTCACGTGGAACGAGATCTCGATGGAAGCGCCGCATTGTCTGCCGAGTCGGAACCGCCCGCCGAGGCCGCCGTCATCTTCGGCGACCGATTGGAGATCGCCCGCCGGTACTACCTGGCGTTGGCCAGTGCCGGGGTGGAGCGCGGACTGATCGGCCCCCGGGAGGTTCCGCGACTCTGGGATCGCCATATCCTCAACTGCGCTGTCATCGGCGAATTGATTCCCGAAGGCGCGATCGTCGTCGATATCGGCAGCGGCGCCGGACTGCCCGGCATCCCGCTCGCCATCACCCGACCGGATCTTCGGATCACCCTGGTCGAGCCACTCCTCCGTCGGACCATCTTCCTCAGCGAATTCATCGAGTCGGCCGGGCTGGACGTGACCGTCGTCCGCGGCCGCGCCGAACAATCCGGGGTGATGAAAGAGGCGGGAGGCGCGGATGTCGTCACCTCCCGCGCCGTGGCCCCCCTCGCCAAACTCGCCCAGTGGTCCCTGCCCCTCCTGCGGGACCACGGACGCATGCTTGCCCTGAAAGGTGCCAGTGCCGCAGAGGAATTGGAGCGTGACGGCGAGGCATTGGCTCGTGCTGGCGCTGGCAATGCGGAAGTCCTCCAATGTGGCGCCGGTATCGCGTCGACGCCGACGGTCGTGATCAGTGCGATCCGGCTCCCTCGCTCGGAGCGGGGGGCGCACCGTCGTGGGGAGGGTGGGTCGGGTCGTCGAGGGAAGGTCGCCAAGGGGCGTCGCGAGGGGTCGAGTTGATGGGTCGAGTTCGAGGGACCGCGTAGACGATCTGATGGGGTGGACGTGCGGTTGTCTTCGCGTTCATCTCGGGCGCTGTCTCCCGTGGTGTCCTGTGTTTCCCGTGAAACAACGGTCAATGGGTGCGCGTGATACGTAGGTCGGTTGTGGTGGTCCGAGGGCGGCTCGGTGCTCGCGGTTCATGCGCTTCGTGTGCGGAGTGAGATCGTTGGACGGGCGAGTTCGATCGCCGCGCAGTTATGAGGGTGATGACTCGCCATCCAGTACACGTTGTCGGGCGTCGCGCAGCTGACCACCTACGGTCCGGCGGTGAGTACATGCGCGGTATGTTGGTGCGTGAATGGGATGAGCGGCCGTGGCGGTCATCGGAACCACGACTGCTGTTCCTCTCGGGGCTTCTGACGCGTCTTCCGGAGTATTCAGCTGACGTCGAACGAATTCGTGTCCAGGCTTTTCGATGCGAGGATTTCGACCGTCATAGCACTTGCCTCGATCTGTTGCCCTGATCTCCGTCGCCGATCGAGGACGGGTAGGTGTCTGGAGTGCGGGATCAGATGTGTGGCGAACGGGGGGCATAGAGATGTGCGGTGCTACCGAAAGATCCGTATGACGACCGCGATCAGGGTGGCATCCCGGACGGAGGGATGCTGTCACTCTCCCCCGCGCGACCTGACGCGAACGCCTGGTTCCCCGAGCGCCGAATGTCGCGAGATCCAGCGGCTGCCTGCTGAGCCGAAACCGTGGGCCGTGCGTGCCATCGATGGCGATCAGCAGCCCACCCGCAAGTGAATCGATGACGGCGATGGTCTGATTGGTGCTGTCACAGCTTGGGGAATCTCGAAGTCTCTGATCGACTTCGGTTCTTGCGCTGAGCTCCGTTGTGGCGCGATCGCCGTTGTGGCGGGCGGCCGCGCACCTGCGCGCCGGTGCCCTCCCGTAGCGCGGTCGCGTCCGGTGGGTAGGTCGCAGTAACTGAGATCGTTCGGTGCGTAGGCAAATCGGGCGAACACGCCCGCGCCGCGGCCTGCCGCGACCTTCGCCATCCGCCGGTCCGTCATCCGCCGGTCCGCCGGACTGGCATTGCTCCAAGCCCGCGCAGTCGGCGAACGGGGATGGCAGACGTAGTCGGCTGGTGCACCTTGGCGGACGTTGGTCGGTGGCGTACGGTTCGGCACCGTGCCGCAGTGGTCGATTCCCCCGTTGCGGTGGTTCTCGGATTTCGGGCGGCCGCGCCCCCGGTTGGGCTGGCATGGCTGGGTCGACGTTGGCAATGTGAAGGTGGTCGGCCTGATGGGCATCGGCTGACGGGGTACGCCGGTCTAGTTGGGTGCGCCAGGCGATGATGTGACTAACCGAGCAGGGCAGGCGGTGGTGGTACTGGAGAACCCGGGCTGGGGTGGTGACGCTGAGTCGTTCGGTGCCAGGGCGCGCTTGGCGCTTGCCATTGCTGGGTCAGGTTTGAGTTCACCGGGGAGCGTGACGGCCGAGGTGTCGGACGTCAGAGTGTGGGCGAGTGATCGTGCTCGGGTAGTCACGACCGTGAGGATGCTGCCCAGCCACACGCTGGATTGGGCCATTGGTTCGATGGCAGGGTGCGATTCCCGGTTCTGGGTCGAAGGTACGACGGATACCAATACCGTCGGTGGACGCTGAATGATCGACGGTTCGCGGCGTGGCCACTCCCCGGATTCCGTCGCCGCGCTTCAATCGGTCGTGGTTTCCCGTGAAACATGCGTCCGTGGGTCGTCATGGAACGCGGTCATCCAGAGAGGGGTTGCCGAGGTGCCGTCGCCGAACGCGGCTTCGAGATGCAGCTACCGAGGGTGGTGACGGAGACCGTTACTGGCGATGATGCGGTTACGCGACGTGGTGACGGAGACGCGGTGAAGGCCGTATCTATTCGAGGGTGGGGCGTGCCGTCGTTGAATCCAACGCGTTGGTGTCATCTCCGAAAGCGACCGGCACGGACGCAGCACCGCCACGGCGGGTGGCATGTCTTGCGGGCGGGTCATCACGATCATCGACAACCGGTAGTGGTCACACATCACGGTCAGGTGGCGTGCCGACGATTTACATCTGGGCGGCACGCAACGTCCGGGTCGGGTCGGGTCGCGGAGGAGTCATTGCGGAGGTGTGGTCACGAGAATTCTTGGTACCGGAACCGCTGTGGTTCGAGCGCCGGAGTCGGCAGTCTGGTGGCCGGTCCGCCGCCGTGGAAGCGCGATGATCCGACCGTTCGGCGATGGGATATCCGACCGCGCTTAATCATGCGGATGCGACTCCCGTTGTGCACCGGTCCCCCACGTTCGGCTTCCGAACGACTCCGGACATCTGATCGGTGGATGATCCACGTGAAACCGAGTACCTGTCGAGTGCTGGGAGATGCGCTGGGCGCTGTACCCGCGAGCCGGTCGCGGTACTCGGGGTCTACAAGTGAACGGGTAGGAGCCGACCGTCTGCGTGGCACGTCGACATGTCTCGCCGCGTCGTCGACAGAATCCACTCGGACCTCGTTGGCGGTCCTGTCGATCGGATGGAGGTCGATGGGGTCGTCGGAACGGATGACAGAGGTTCCGATTTCATTGGTGCACAGAATCGTCGCCGCGCATGTCGACGAGGACTGATCGGACCGGAGTAGTTCGGGGTGGTGCGCCGGTCAGCCGTCTTCGGAGCGACGATCTGTCGTATTGAAGGTGACTCCACGCCCGACGTGTCTGTTGGGTGGC
Source organism: Nocardia sp. NBC_01377 (assembly GCF_045040005.1). Lineage (NCBI taxonomy): Bacteria > Bacillati > Actinomycetota > Actinomycetes > Mycobacteriales > Nocardiaceae > Nocardia > Nocardia sp. NBC_01377. The sequence continues at coordinate 7,425,136 of NZ_CP109566.1, read as the reverse complement.
TCCTGCTGGCTTCTCTGTTCGGTTCGAGGCGATCGTCCGGCGGAGGGTGCGCAGTACTGACAGCCGAGCGCACTGGCAACCGTTGGATGTATTCGCGGGCGAGAGCCGGTGATGCGAAAAGCGTGGCAGGGCCTCGAATGGTTGATCAGCGATCTGTGCGAACAGGAGACGGCTGCGTTGTAGTGGCCCGCTTCCGACGCACCGCTCGAGGAGACTCCCACCGCGTCGATCTCGTTGTTCTACACGCCGGGATCAGCGCCTCGCTGGAGAGCACCGAGACGGTGATTCGTTCCTTAGTTCGACCACCTGCCCGCAGGATGGCGACGGCCAAACTGCCCGCCTTTGGAGAGAAGAGCAGCGGGTGTTCGTCGGCGAAGTCTGGACCACGCTCGGGAATCGCGTATGGGACACCGGATCATCTTCTTCACCCGACACGGGACCGTCTATCACCCGACTTCGGCTTCCGCCGGAGCTCTGCCGACTCGGAGGAAATTCTCTTGATGGGGCTGTATCCGAGGTCGAGATCGTCACGGGATCCACCTGCGATAGCGGCACGCCTGGAGGGTGACCGTACCCGTTCGGTAGACGCCCGCCTGGTAGCGCGTCGACGCCGATCACCAATAGCGCTCGGCGATCGTGCGGATCTCGCACAGAATCCGACGAACCTGCGTCCCTTGTCCTCCGCCCACGTTCCGGTCATCGACTTCCAGGGTGGCAAGGCACAGGACTTTCAGGACGGTCGCATCACCTGGATGCACCTTGGCTCTCCCCGCGCAGCGTCAGGTCGCGCGCACCGCCTTGCTGGCTGCCGCAGATCCGACTCGAACTGATCCTGTAGCAGCGCAACGGCGAACAACTCGGCGGTGCGCGAAGAGGACTCGCGAACCAGCCACCGCCCTGAATATCCGAATGGCACGAGGCCATTTCCAAAACGCGGCGGTGACGAACTCGACTCCGGCCGACACCCGGTTCGATCCGAGCGCTGATCATCGATAGGACGCCGAGCCTTAGCGTCCTTCTCGAGATCGGGTTGTACAGCTTGATCGCCATGCTGGCTCCCGCCAGAAGCCGCGCGGCTCCCGGAGAAGACGGACGCTCGGTGGGTCTAGCCGAGAACACGCGACATCGAGCAGAACTGGGCGAAATGTTTCACGTGGGTGGGAGTTCGGGAACGACAGCGGCATTGCGATGCAGACAGAAATTCCAGTCCGACACCGACCGAACAGCGGAGGCCGATCGTGTCCAGCACGCATACGAAGGTCGAGTCGGTTTGGCCCAGGCGTGGTCGTCTCCTTTGACGCGCATGGCAATCCGCTGCGCTCGATAACCAGCTGCGCGGGAGACCCGGGCCGCCGCGATTCACGTGAAACTCGATGCCGTGCCACGCACGGCTTTCCACGAAGCGATGCAGGGAGTCTCGGTACGGTACACGGACGATATTCGCGAGCCCACGCTGCGGCTGCGGAAAGTAGACAGCCGTGCAGGAGACAGGCGTGCAGACAGGCAAGATGCATAGAACTCCCCCGGTGACTGTCATCACCTCTGCCGTGCAAGCGAGTTCAACCGGGAGCGCACCACCCTGTACCTCCTACCGCTGAAACATTGCGTCACAGTGATGAAAGACCGGAAGGACCAGGTACCAACCTGACTATTGCACCTCAACACCCATCCCCCACCTGTCAGCCGGACACCCTCCACGCCCACGCCGAAACCGAGCCCTGCGATCGATGTTTCATGTGAAACATGGCGAACTCGCACGAATTTCGGCGCGAGTTTCGCGTGTCGTCTGTGTCGCACCGCGATTCAGCTTTCCTATCGCGCTGAGTGCTGGCAAGCTAGTGAGCGTCGGGCGTCAGCGTAGGTGCCACGGAGGATGTGGGTGTCACAGCGGCGCGGGCTCCGTCCGCTCGGTCGGACTCCTCGGTCCCAGGTCGAGCATCGTGTTTGGATCCGGCGCAGCTGTTGAAGACACAGCGACGGCCTCTGTCGGTCGCACGTGGTCTGAGTTCTCGGGTTAGGAGCTGTCTATGTCGAGCGGTCCGGCGAATGTTTCACGGGAAACGACGTCGCGCGTGCCGGGGATGCTGGACTCCAGCAATCTCGACGCGGAAGCATTCGGAAGCACACCGTTCGGGCACATCTCCCCCAGTGAGACCCCGATCGCGGCCGAAGCTCAGCGCGCCAGTCAGATATTGCATCCAGGAAAGGTGACTGTGCCGAAACCGCACGAGCAACGGATCATCACCATTGCCAATCAAAAAGGTGGGGTCGGAAAGACGACAACGGCCGTCAATCTAGCTGCCGCCCTGGCATACCAGGGGATGACGGTTCTCGTGATCGACCTCGATCCGCAGGGCAATGCGAGCACGGCGCTCGGAATCGAGCACCACTCGGGTGTTCCCTCAAGCTATGAACTGCTCATCGGCGAGGTATCGGTCAAGGAGGCTATTCAGACCAGCCCGCACAGTGAACGCCTGCTGTGCATTCCGGCGACGATCGATCTGGCCGGCGCCGAGATCGAACTGGTGTCGATGGTGGCCAGGGAGGGGCGGCTCAAGGCCGCTATCCAGGAGGCGAATATCGCCGGCTTCGACATCGACTACGTCATGATCGACTGCCCGCCTTCGCTCGGCCTGCTGACCGTCAACGCGATGGTGGCGGCGAAGGAGGTGTTGATCCCCATCCAGTGCGAGTACTACGCCCTGGAGGGTGTCGGCCAGTTGCTCCGCAATATCGGGCTGGTGCAGGCGCACCTCAACCCTGATCTCCACGTCTCGACCGTGATCCTCACGATGTACGACGGCCGCACCAAATTGGCGGACCAGGTCGCGGAGGAGGTTCGCGGGCACTTCGGCGATATCGTGCTGCGGTCGGTGATCCCCCGCAGTGTGAAGGTCAGCGAGGCACCGGGCTACGGGATGACGGTCCTCGATTATGATCCAGGCTCCCGGGGTGCGATGAGCTACCTGGATGCCGGTCGGGAAATGACTCAGCGGGCCACCCTGGCCGCGCAGGTCGCGGATGGCGCGTAATCCCCACGGGGTGGCGGTTTTCTGGTGGCGAAAAGAGAAGGGATCGGAAAGCCGATGACTCAGGCGAAAAAAGGCGGGCTGGGCCGCGGTCTGGCGGCGTTGATCCCGACGGGGCCGACGACCACGCAGGGCCTCGGCAGTGCGCCCGGGCTCGGCAGTGCGGCGGCGAACGTCGTGATCGGACTCGACCCCATCGGCCCGCAGCCTGCGTCGGCGTATCTGCATCGCGTCCCTGATCCCTCGGAGGTTACCGAGGACGAGGGCGAGCTTTCGACGAGCGGCGCCATCTACCGCGAGATCGCCCCCGACCAGATCGAACCCAATCCCAAGCAGCCCCGCCAGGTCTTCGAGGAAGAGGCGCTGGCGGAGCTGGTGCACTCGATCCGTGAATTCGGCCTGATGCAGCCGATCGTGGTTCGTCGGGTCGAGCCGGGTGTCGATCGCTACCAGCTCGTCATGGGTGAGCGGCGGTGGCGCGCCTGCCAGGAAGCCGGGTTGGAAGCCATCCCGGCGATCGTCCGGGAAACCGCCGACGGGTCGATGCTGCGTGACGCGCTGCTGGAGAACATCCACCGGGTTCAGCTGAATCCGTTGGAAGAGGCGGCGGCGTATCAGCAACTGCTGGAAGAGTTCGACGTCACGCACGAGGAACTGGCGACCAGGATCGGACGGTCGCGTCCGGTCGTGACCAATATGATCCGGCTGTTGAAACTACCCATCCCGGTGCAGCGACGAGTGGCGGCCGGTGTGCTATCCGCCGGACATGCCCGGGCGCTGCTCGGTTTGGAGGCGGGCGCCGACGCGCAGGAAGTGCTCGCCGCGCGGATCGTCGCCGAGGGACTGTCGGTGCGGGCGACCGAGGAAGCCGTCACCCTGGCCAATCGGGATCCGGATGCGGCCGCTCCCCCGGCGCCGCGTCGCAAGCCGATTCATATGCCCGGCCTCCAGGATGTGGCCGAGCGGCTGTCGGAATCCTTCGATACCCGGGTCACCGTGAGTCTGGGTAAGCGGAAGGGAAAGATCGTCGTCGAGTTCGGTTCGGTGGAAGATCTCGAGCGGATTGTCTCCCTGATGGAGCAGCAGCAGCTCGGTATGTGAAGTAGATGAAAATCGCCCGTGTGGGCCCGGTAAAAGGGAGCAGGGTGTTAAAACGTCACTGTGACAGCGCCTTGGAAACGCGCTCCGGTGGCGCGGGCGAGGGTTCCTGACCAACAGCACAGCGGCATGGGAGTGAGGCAGGTTTCTGTTGATCGCTTATTCTTGCTGGCGAGAAAATAGTGATGCGGCGTGATCGAAGAATCGGATAGCTGGAGGCTGAGCAGAGCGGTGTCGACCAGCGTCACAGCACTTACCCTCGGCGGAGTGGATCAGCTCCCGGCACATGCCAGGCGCTGTGTCTTCTGGGAGATGGACCCGGCCGTCGCCGAGGACTCCCGCGAATTCAGTGATCCTGTCTTCGAGAAAGAGGCATGGCTGTCGACGGTCATGCTCGAATGGGGTTCGTGCGGTCAGCTGGCCAATATCGACGGCAATGTCGCGGGATGCGCGTTGTACTCGCCCCCGAGCGTGGTGCCGCGCGCCGCGCTGTTCCCCACCTCCCCCGTGAGCCCGGACGCGGTCCTGCTGACCACGCTCCGCTCCGAACATCCCTATCGCGATGGCGATGTCGCCCAGCGACTCATCCAGGCCGTGGTGGCCGATCTGGTGCGTCGCGGTGTGCGTGCGCTGGAGGCCTTCGGGATCCGCGGTGAGCCGCCCGCCAAGGCGATGTCGGATCGCACCGTCGGCTCGATGCGGTTGATGGAGCGTATCGGTGCACCGGCCCGGGAATCACGGTCCGCCGGATGTTCGCCGGAGACGTGCATGATCGAGGCCGATTTCCTCGAGGATGTCGGTTTCGAGGTGGTCGCCGCCCACCATCGGTTCCCGCGGTTGCGTCTGGAGCTGAATTCCGACCACGGCTGGAAGGAAGACGTCGAGCGTGCTCTCGACCAGCTGCTGGCCGCCGCTTCGTTGAACGAGGCGACCCGCGTCGGGGCGCACTGACCCCGGATAGACCAATGCGCCCCTGTCGATACGTGATCGGCAGGGGCGCACTGTATTCGGGAAGTCTTGTCCGACCCTAGACCCGGTCGGCCGCGGCGAGTTCTTCGGCCAGTAGTTCCGCGAAGGTGTAGGTGCCGGTCGGCTGATCGTCCTGACCGAGCAGATACAGCCGCTTGACCGAGATCAGGATCGCCTCGGCGATGACATCGCGCATCCTCGGATTGGTGAGGACCGAGGAGTCATAGCTGTTGGTGAGGTAGCCGATGTCGACCTGGACGGTGGGCATCTTGGTGAGACGCAGCAGATCCCAGGTCCGCGAATGGGTCCGGCAATCCTGCAACGAGGTCCGTGCGACCACCTCGCGCTGGATGAATCCGGCCAGCACCTGACCGATCATCGACACCGAACCGTGCGAATTGCCGAAATGGAATCCAGCGACGCCGTTGGCCATCGGACTCGGATTGTTCGCGCACCGCAGCGAGATCATCAGGTCGGCGTCGAAGGCGTTGGAGGTCTCGGCCCGTTCGGCATCGGTGGGATTGGCTCCCCACGGCCGCGAGAGGAAAGTCTCCATACCGGTGGCCGCCATGCGACCCTCCAGCCTGCTCGCCAGATCCCACAGGATCTCCGACTCGTAGACGTCACCGAATTCGCTCGGCACGGCGTAACCCTTGTCGGGGCCGCCGAGGCCGGGATCGATGACGATCCGTTTGCCCGTCAGCTGCGGGCCCGCGCGATGGACGACCTCTTCCTCGGCGATCCGATGCGGATTGCCGCCGGTGACCCTGGCGCCGAGCAGTTCCAGCGACCGCAACGTATCCGGTCCGCAGATGCCGTCCGCGGAGAGCCCGATCTCGCGTTGGAACGCGGTGAGCCCTTCGTGGGTGTGCGGGCCGAAATAGCCGTCGACGCGGTGCACGTAGAAACCGAGGTCCTGCAACCTGCGCTGCAGGGTGGCGACATCGTCGCCGTACAGCGGCGCGGACAGCTGGTAGATCAGCGTGCGCGCGCCGAGCCGGTAGGACGCTTCCTTGAGGGACCGATAGGTCGCGGGCCCGACGACACCGTCGACGAGAAGACCGCGATGCTGTTGGAACGCGCGCACCGCGGAATCGAGATGGTGGTCGAAGGAGGCGTCGGTATCTTTCCAATACTCGCGCGCACCTGACCGATCATCGCCGACCGCGTGCGCGTGGAGGAACCCGAGACTTGCCAGGGTGCTCCGAACCTCTGCAACGGCTGGACCGGAATCGCCGTGACGAAGTCGGTGCATGCGTGAGAGCCCTTCCCTTCCGTCGAACTCGGGTACCCACTCATGCGTTGGGATACACCTTCACACGACCACCGCCATGTCGATCGGCGCCTTTTCGCGGCCGTGCGCGCGTTATGCACGCTACCGCGTCCGGGCATGTCGTCCACGGCGTGTGGTCGATTGTCTCAGACCTGACCCGGAAGCAGACAATCAACCGGGGTCCAGGCATCCTACGGCGCGTCGTCGCACGGCGGTGTTCTTTGGAGAATCGATATCGCAGCGGGACAGGCGCCGCTGTGTCAGAGGATGTCCTCGAGTTCACGTAAGAGGGCGGCTTTGCCCTTCGCGCCGACGATCTGCTTCACCGGTTTTCCACCGGAGAACAGCATCATAGTGGGCAGCGACAGGATCTGATAGTCACGTGCGGTACCGGGATTGGCGTCCACGTCGAGCTTGGCCACGGTGAGTTTGTCTGCGTGGGTTCCCGCGATCTCCTCCAGGACGGGGGCGACCATCTTGCACGGCCCGCACCAGTCGGCCCAGAAGTCGACGAGTACCGGCTTCTCGCTGAGCAGGACGTCGTCGGCGAAGGACGCGTCGGTCACGGTGACCGTCTTGGCGCTGTCGGCCATGGGATATCTCCTTGCGGTGGTAGAGCGATGTGACGAGAACGAGCGGCGGCCGGTCGCACCGGCCGTGGCGGATCAGACGCCGGCGACGGGCCGTCCGGCGTGGTCGAGGGTGTTGGAGGTGATGTCACCCTGATCGGCCAGCCAGCGTTCCGCGTCGATGGCGGCGCGGCAGCCGGTGCCCGCGGCGGTGATCGCCTGCCGGTAGGTGTGATCGACCAGGTCGCCCGCGGCGAAGACACCGGGGACCTTGGTCGCGGTCGACGGGTGCTCGACCTGTACGTAGCCCTCGTCGTCCAATTCGATCTGATCGCGGACCAATTCGCTGCGCGGATCGTGCCCGATCGCGACGAACAGGCCGGTCGCGGCGAGCTCGGACTCCTCGCCGGTGCGGGTGTCGCGCAGGGTCAGGCTGGTCACGGCCGAATCGCCGTTGACCTTCGCGATTTCCGAGTTCAGCACGAACCGGATCTTCTCGTTGGCCTTCGCGCGTTCCAGCATGATGCGCGAGGCACGGAACTCCTCGCGACGGTGCACGATGGTGACGCTCGACGCGAATTTGGTGAGGAAGGTCGCTTCCTCCATCGCCGAATCGCCGCCGCCGACCACGACGATGTCCTGGCCCTTGAAGAAGAAGCCGTCACAGGTGGCGCAGGCGCTGACGCCGCGGCCGAGCAGTTCCTGCTCCCCCGGTACGCCGAGATAGCGGGCGGCCGAACCCATGGCGAGCACGATCGCGTACGCACGGTGGGTCTCGCTGCCGACCGTGACGGTCTTGATCGGACCGCTCAGATCGATCGCGTCCACGTCCTCGGTGCGGATCTCGGCGCCGAATCGCTTGGCCTGTTCGCGCATCTCGTCCATCAGGTCCGGGCCCATGATGCCTTCACGGAAGCCGGGGAAGTTCTCCACCTCGGTGGTCGTCATCAGCGCGCCGCCGAACTGGGTGCCCTCGAACAGCAAGGGCTGGAGTTCGGCGCGTGCGGCGTAGACCGCGGCCGTATAGCCTGCGGGTCCGGAGCCGACGATGATGAGGTCGCGAACTGGCGTGCTCATGGGGCCCTTCCGAAAGAAAGCTAGGGAACGTGGAATTCAACAACAGCCTAAACGGCCTTGTTCCCGCGGCGTCAGCACTGTGGCCCGACCCATTATGCCGACAGACCAGGGCGGCGAGCTGATCGCGGCCCGCGGGCTCAGCCGATATCGGTGATGTTCCTCACTTGGGGATCGCCGACGCCGCAGCCTGGGCCGACGACGAGCGCGGTGATCTTCGGCGGATACGGGCCGCTGAGCAGGATCAGCACCGCCGCACCGCCGCGATAGTTCATATCGGTCGAGCCGAGGATCGCGCGGTCGAGTCCGGCCGCGCGCACACAGTCCGCCAGGGCGCTGCGGCTGCCGAGCTGTCCGCTGACGTCGTTGCGGCCGAGGGCGGCGAGCGCGAGCGTGGACGTCAGCTCGCCGCCGGTATCGGTGGTTGCAGGCCCCGCCGTGGGAGGGGAATCGTCGCCGCGCAGGAACTGGGTCGCCACGCCCGCACCCGCGATCACGGCGACGACGGCCGCGGCGGCGGCGAGCCAGCGCAGCACGACGACGTGGCGGCGGCGCGGGGATAGTGGTGTCGCGAAATGCGGCGGCGCATCCTCGACGCCGGTCGGCACCACGGTGGTTCGGGGTCCGTTCGGCAGCGGGCGCAGGGTCGCGACCCGCTCGGTGGGCTCCTCGATCGAATCGAGTTCCTCGAGGAACCGCTCCATCCGCGCCGCCACGTCGGGGGGCATGGGGTGCAGTATTCGGTCGTCGACGGCCAGGGCGCGGAGCCGGTCGTCGACGTCGTCGAGCGCCTTCAGATACGCGGCCGCATCCGAATCGTCGCGGGCGGCCACCCATAGCTGTGCGCCGAGTTCGGGGTCGACATTCCCTGCGTGCAGATCTGCCAGCAACTCCGCGGAGAACGGAGGCTGCGGTACGGACCGGATCGCCATCGCACCTCCATCGCTCTGATCCGACATCGTTCTCTTCCGACATCACAACTGTTCGGGGCTGTCATCGATTCGCCCTCGAGGGCGATACCGCGCAGGCGCCGCGTCACTACGGGCACAGCATTGATATCGCTTCGTGGTTCGTCACTATTAATGACGCAGCGGGTCTACTTCCGGTTCCCCGGATCGCGCAGAAATTCCAAACGTTCTTTCAACCGTTGTCTGGCACGCGCACACCGACTCTTGATCGTTCCCTCGGGTACCCCGAGCTTCGCGGCCGCATCGGCCACGCTATACCCCGCCATTTCGATCGCGACAAGCGCGGTGCGCTGTTCCGGTGGGAGCGTGAACAGCGCGTGGTCGACGACGAGCGACATTTCCAACTCGGCGAATTCATCCCGCTCCTCGGCGGGTTCGGGCATGTTCTCCGGTGACAGCGATACCGCGCGCCTGGTCTTGTTGCGACGAATCCGATCCAGGCAGGCGTTGACGACGATCGCGTGCAGCCAACTTCGCACTTCCGCCTCCCCCCGGAAGGACCCGGCGGTGCGGTGGGCCGAGAGCAGGGCGTCCTGTAGCGAATCGGCGGCATCCTCGCGGTTGTAAGAGGTGCGCAGTGCCGTCTGCCAGAGGTGATCGTTGTGTCTGCGCAGGATTTCGGCGAAGGCGTGACGTTGTCCGGCGACGTGGGCGCGCAGCAACTCGACATCGCTCATGTCGTCGGGCACGAACGAGCGTGCACGGTACGTGACCGGCCGCGATTTCCCCCCACGGGAATCCTCGTTCAATTCGGACGACAAACCCATACCCCTCGGACAGCGCTCACGTGGGTGACAGATCTGCCGATCGCCACCTATAAATTTCGCAGCATCCAGGATCGAGGCACCAGATCCCGGGAAGCTCCCCCTGCTGTGAGAGCGCGAAGGCATCATACCGGGCGGCATGAATCCGCAGCAACCGTGCGGAGGGCCACGGCACGGGAAACGACACGTGCGGGCGGAAGAGAGAGGAGGGGTGCGCTGCGCTCGTCTTACGGCGCGGCGTCGAAACGCAGATCCGAGATGGCCGACTGGAACTGGTTGCCGGAGTTACCGAGTCCGGTGATCCACACCAGGACGTAGCGCGCGGAGGCGTCGGCGCGGACCGGGATCTCGGTCGCGCCGTCGGAGAGTTTGGCCGTGCCGATCAGTTGGGTCTGGTCGAGCGTCGGAGTATCCGTCGGGGAGGTGCGGATCTCCACGGTGGTGCCCGCGCTCGGCGAGTTGATCGAGACATTCGTCAACTTCGCCGGGCTCGGCAGCGTGGCCAGCAGCCCGACCCCCTTCTTGAGGGCCGGGAACTGCTGGAAGTACTGATCGGTGCGCCACATGGTGCCCGGGTCCTGATCGATCACCGCCCTGGCGTTGGACCCGTTGTCGGGAGTGCCCTCCGGGGAGAACACCGACACTGCGGTCACCGGGACCGGGACGCCTCCCGGGGTCCCGTCGTTCGGTATCGCGCCGGGAGCGGGCGCGGCGGTGCTGTTGGTGGTGAGGCCGATATTGCGCTGTTCGTTGAGCGGGGCGTCCGACGCGCCCGGCGCGAACATGCTGACCATCCACCAGATGACGATGCCGACCACGAGCGCGGCCAGGATGCCGAGCCCGACCATGATCCACATCATCCGCTGGGAGCGTTCCCGTTCGGCGGCAAGAAGCTCGGGATCGGCCAGCGAGTCGTCGACTGCGGCGGCCTGCGCGGCCTGCCGCTGCCCCAGACGCAGCACCGGGATGAAATCGGTCTTCTGATCGACGACCGACGCCTGCTCGAGCACATGCTGCACGGTGGCGGCGGTCCGTACGCCCTTGTTCGACTCCAACGAACGCACGGCCACGGCGGAGATCTCGAACGGGACCTCCGGGCGGATCTGGCGTGGCTCGATGGGGGTTCCGTCGGTGCCGAAATCGGCCAGTCGCAGCCCGCCGACCGTGGCCGCGGTTCCGGTGACCCCGCCCGATCGGATCGGCCAACGTGCCGTGACCAGCGCGTAGAGCATGGCGCCGAGTCCACGGACATCGGATTGGGCATCCGAATCCGACAGCGTGCCGGGGAAGGCGAGAACAGCGTCGCCGGAGGCGCTGATCCTGATCCGGTCCGGATGGTCGATGGACAGCGAACCGCCACCGCGGTGGGCCAATTCGGCCGCGGACGCGAGCGCGCGGATGGCCCGAGCCGCGCCGATCGGCGACGGCACGGTGTCGGCCATCTCGCGCAAGGATCTACCCGGTGTCCACTCCGCGACGACGATGCCGCCCGAACTGCCTCGGACCACGTCGAGGACGCGCGCCAAGCCCGGTGAGTTGATCCGGCCGAGCCGCAGTGTGCGCGACAGGATCGCCTGCGGTCCATCGTGACCGGAGTTCTCCGCGGACTTCTGGTCGGCGTCGACGAAGGTCAGCGCGACCTCGCGATCGAGTTTGATATCGAGCGCCTGCCAGAATTTGAGTCCGCGCGCGCCGCCGTGACCGGCCAGCAGGCGGTAACGCCCGCCGGCCACCGACGCGCCAGGCATGAGTTTGGGACCGCGCGGCACGGCCCGGCGCGCCGCCGGATCCGCGGGGGGCGGAGCCAGTTGCGGAATCGGGATCATGCCGGTGTCGTACATCGGATCTCGTGGTGCGGGGCCCTGATTGTCCCGCGCGTTCCGATCCGATCCCGTAGGTCCGGAGTTGCCCGCAGCACCTACGCCGTCCGGGTATCCCGGATTCGACGGGTGTCCTGCGGATAGCGGAACATCGGTCGAAAGGCCGCCTACCGCGGCCGCAGAAGAATCGGCGGCTGGGACGCCGCCCACCGCCGCGTCGTCGCTCACCCTGGGTCCTCCTTCGCCCTGATATGTCGAGGTTCCGGCGAATTCGCCACTTGTGCTTCTATGCCGAACAGGGTACGGGAACTCGCCCTTGCCGGTGCTGTCAACGGCGTCGGGTCTGATTACGGGCAACACCATGGTCTGCGTGTCCATATACGGGTCGAATGACGGATACCCATACAGGTCCGGCCTACGCAGCACCTGCGTGGCGTACACATCCTCGACCGGGCTGTCCAGATCGAGATCCGGTGCGGGCGGGGTGAACCCGAGACGGCGCGACACGGCCACCGTGATCGCGACGATTTCCGGGATCCCCGCCAAGCGCATCAGGCCGAACGCGACCGAGAACATGACGATCGCCGAGATCACCACCCGGATCAGCGAGCCGAAGCCACCCGAGACCCGGTCGAGGCCGACGATCGCGTTCAGGATCAGCATGACGGCACCGCCCGCGGCCGAGGCGAGCACGACGCGGGTCACGGTACGTCCGACGTTGACCATGCGCAGATCGCCGAGACTGCGGTGCAGCAGGTAACCGCCGATGATGGCGCCCGCGGTGAAACCGAGTCCCGTCGCGACACCGAGGATGATGACGACTTGGTCGCTGTTGTTCGCCAGCGCGGGGGCGAGCGCCGAGAGCAGCACCTTGATGGTGGTGATGCCGAGGATGATCCAGGTCGGGGTCCACGCCTGCTCCCTGGCGTAGAAGACGCGCAGATGGATGAGGACGAGGGAATAGGGAATCAACGCGAAGGCCGACCAGCCGACCGCGGTGCCGAGCCGTTCGGCGTCGCCAGCGAACCGCGCGTAACCGAACAGCGCCTGGCCGACCTGCGGACCGGCCAGGGTCAGGAAGGTGACGACGGGGACGAGCGCGATCATCGTCAATCGGGTGGCGACGGACAGATCGTCGACCACGGCGGGCGTGTCGTCGGCGGCGGCGTTGCGGCTGAGCCTGGGCATGATCGCCGTGAGCAGGGTGACCCCGAGAACGCCGTACGGCAATTGCAGCAGCAGCCAGGCGTTCTGATAGATCGCCGGACCGGCCTCGTCGGCGGTGGAGGAGATGTGGTTGGCGAAGATCGCGCCCATCTGGCTGATGAGCACGTACAGCATGATGGCCGCGGCCATCCTGCCGAACTGCCTGAGCCTGGCGTCGATTCCCCACAGCGGTCGCAGATCGATGCCGTAGCGGCGGATCGCGGGCAACAGACTAAGCGCTTGGGTGACGACACCCGCGGTGATGCCGCCGCCGAGTAGCAGCAGTTTCGAATCGGTCATCTTCACCGGATCGAGGGTGATCTCACCGGGGGTGAACGCGTAGAGCGCCAGCACGACCAAGACGACGACATTGTTCAGCACCGGAGCCCACGCACCGGGTTTGAACGCCTGTCTGGTGTTCAGGATCGCCGTGAGCATCGCGGACATGCCGTAGAAGATGATCGCGGGCAGCAGTAGATATGTCAGCGCAGTGGTCAGCGAGGTGTCGACCTTGCCATCGGAGGACACGAAGACGTGGGTCGCGAGAACAGGCGCGGACACCATGGCCAGCAGTGTCGACACGGCCAGGACGACGAATGCAGCCGTCACGAGTCTTCGGACGAAGGCCGCGCCGCCGTCGTCGTCCTCCTGTTCGGCGCGGACCAAGGTCGGCACCACGATCGCCGTCAACACCGCGCCGAGCACGAGTTCGGCGATCATGTTCGGGATCAGGCTGGCCGAGGTGTAGGCACTGGCGATGGCTGGGCCGAGCGCGGTCAGCAACAGCAGCTGCTTACCGAATCCGGTGATGCGGCTGATCAGCGTCGCGAACGCGATCGACCCCGAATCCCGTAGCAGTCGCGCGTTGGAACTCTCGGTGGACTCGCGTTCCTTCGGCTCCGGCTCGGCTTTGGTGGCGACCGGCCAGTCGTGGGTACGCGGACGATTCGACGCCGACGCTTCGATCCGTTCAGCGGGCGCGGGCCGCCTGCGCTGCGGTGTGGCCGTCGGCTGCGGCTGCGGGTAGTTCGGCGGCGGCGCGAAACGCTGCGCCGGATTCTGGTGCGCCGGATTCGGCGGCGCGGGACCGCGTCGCACGGGTTGTCCGCGATCGGGGTCGGCGGCCTGGCCGGGTGGCGCCTGCTGCGGTCGGCCCTGTCCCGACGACGGAACGGCCGGATACTGCCGCTGCCCGGGATGTCCAGGCTGTGGCGGTGCGGGTCTGCGCGGCGCGGCGCCCGGTTGCGCGGGCATGGGGCCCGACGGCGGTGCGGGCTGACGCGGCATCGCACCCGATTGGCCCGGCATCGGTCCCTGCGGTGCGGGTCTGCGCGGCGCACCCGGCGGTGCGGGTGGCCTCGGCGCCGCTCCCGGCTGCCCGGGCTGATGGGGTGCCTGGCCCGGTTGCGCGGGCTGACGCGGCGCCTGGCCCGGCTGCGCGGGCATAGGGCCGGACGGTGGCGGTGGTGGCACCCGACGTCCGGGTGGCGGCATCTGACGTCCGGGTGGCGGCGGAGGTACCGGCCTGCTGACCTGGGGGACGCGCGGCGGTTGACCGCCGCGCGGATCGCGGTGCGTCACGCCGGGATCCTCCCCGGCTTCGGCAGCGGGGGACGGTCGTTCCCACGGCGCGGCGGGTGCCCGGCGGGGCGGTGGCCCGTCGGGGCGTTCCTCGGGTCGGGACCGATGAGCGGACAAGTCATCGTCGCTCATCATGCCTCCTGTACCGCGCGGGACCTCTGCATCGGACTCGCTCGAGGTCCGGCGTTTCGCCTAGTTCCCACCCGTCGAGCTCCCCCCATTGTGATGCCATCGGGCCTGTGTGACACAAACACTGTTTCCGTACAGCTGTCCCGAATCGTACCGATGTGCGGTTAGGGGGTCGAGTTCACTCATCGTCACGCTCCCGCATGACCTTCTTACGTGCCCGCCGGTACCTACTGACCCGCCGTACCGTACCGGGATCGAAGCCTTCGTCGGCCGGGTCGGGCCTGCCGCGGAACCTGCGCCACAGCCTGCGTCCGGCGAGGAGGAACAGCAGGAGACCGGCACACGCGGTGATGATCGCGAGTGCCTGACCGTAGGCGTTGGAACGCACCGAGACCGAGGTGGCGTTGCCGAGGGGTATGCCTTCCGGGGTTGTCAGCGAGATCGGGATCACCAGATTGCGGCTGTCGCTGACCTCGCTGGGGATCTGGAAGGACCGGGTGCCTTTCGGCGGCAGTTGCTGCTCGCCGATATCGGTGATGCGGGTCTGGGCGGGCGCCTCGATCCGGAAACGGACTCGGATGGCGACCGGCAGATCGTTGCGCGCGACGAGCAGCAGCGGGCTCTGCTCGGAGGCGAGGGTGTACACGCCGCCGGGGGGAAGGACCGTCACCGCGCGATAGGACTCGTCGAGTGCCTTGGTGGTCTGATCGAGTCTGCGCTGGGCGAAGGTGTCGGGCGCGGCGCTGTTACCGGTACGGCGATCCGAGAGCGAGAGCACCCGGATCAGATCGTCGCCGAGTGGCGCGAGATAGCCGCGCGGCGTCGGCTCCGATTCGGGGATCTCGACCAGCGCGTGCATCAATTCGGTGATCCTGGTCGCCTGTTCGCGGACCGGGAGCACGAAACGGCCGGGCACCGCGTCCTCGGCGGCCTGGGGCAGGTAGTCCAGCTGGTACGGCTGCGCGTCGGGCGCTTCGGCGAGCAACTCGGTGAATGGACGCGCGGTGGCGAGGTTGGATTTCAACAGGAGTTCGACCTGCCGCAGCAATGCCGCGGCCTCGTCTCGGTTAGCGCCCCACTGCTGCGGCGGCATCAGCAGTTGTGATCTCGGCCCGCCGGGCTGCGGATTGAGCGCCGACCACGAGATCGCGCCGAGCGCGTCCTGCATACGCGCCGTGCGGGAATCGTTGGTGACGTCGTAGCGCACCCGTTTCGGCGTGAACGACGGCGTCGGCGGATTCGAGCCGACCGCGGCGAGCGCGGTGGCCGACCAGATGTCGAAGGTGGCCGCCCGCAACGCGGGATCGGGCGCGGCGGGTGACGCGGGCGCCGGTGGGGCCGCGCCGGATTCGGGCGACGCCGACGCGCCCGCCTGCGGCACCGTGATTTCGGGAACGCGGACGACGGCCGGGGTCGCGGGTTTCGAGTCCGTGCGAGCGCCGGTTGTCGGCATCCCGAGACTGCCCGACGTGGCCTCGGCCGGATCGTCGACACGAGGTTCGCCGACCGGGTAGACGGCGGTGTCGGCCAGTACCGCCGTGGTGAATCCGTGGGTCCGCAGGAGCGTTCCGGCTCCGGCGTCGATACTGCCGGAATCGGGAAGGGCGACACCGCGCACCGAACGTGTCGCCAGGATCGCGTCGACGATATCGGCGGGGGCGTTCACGGCACGCGCCGACAGCGCCGGATCGTTCACCGCCGCCAGCGCCGTGACGTCGACCTGCGCGAAGGGAAGCGCCACCGTGCACACCGACCTCGCCGCGGCACGCAAGTGGTCCAGCCACGCCTGCGCCGCCTCCGCGCCCGATCCCTGCCTGGTGGCGCCGTCCGGGTCGGACGGACTGGCGAGCACGCGGTAGCCGTTGGTCATCGCGTCGACGGTGAGCAGCAGATCCGGGTCGACCGCGACGCAGACCGCCGAGTCGAGATCGCGTTCCTTCGCCCCGCCGGTGCCGAGTACGGCCTCCAGCGCGCCGAGCAACTGCTCTAGCCTGCCGCCCTTGCCGAGCGAGGCCGCGAGATCGTCGTCGGTGAGTTCGACCTTCCCGTTGACCGATCCCGGCACACCCGCCACCAGGCGGGGGCGATCGGCCAGCGGCCAGATGAGCGTCGTCGCCACGGGCGCGTCACTCGGCGCGGGCGCGGGCGGTCCGCCTTCGGTTCCCGCGGGCAGACCCAGAACGGGCAGCAGGAATCGCGCGTCATCGAGTCTGGCCTGATTACCGTAGGCGGGTTCGCCGTTCACATTGAGCAGCAGCGGATACACCCCGGGCGCGGAGAGATCGAGCGAGGGCCCGTCCCCGATCGGGCGAAGCGGGATGCTCAGCGTGAACTGTTTGCGCTGGCCGGGGGTGAGCCGTTCGGCGATGTCCTCGAACGACCCGGCGACGTCGTAGTTGACCTGATCGAGGCGCAGCGCCGAGCGCAGATCGCTCGGCGTGGTGACCGCGGCGGCGCGCTGCACGCGCACGCTCACGTCGTCGACGACCCGATCGCCGATATTGGTGACCGTCCCCGCGACGGTCAGCAGCGGGTCGCTGGTGGTGGTGACCGCCGACGGCGACACCGAATCCAGCGACAACTTGAGGAATTTCGGCGTCGCCGGGCTGCTCGATCCGTTCGGCTGCGCCCCGGCTGTGCCACCGGAAAAGAAGCCACCGGAGAAGACGCCATCGGACAACATGGGCACAGACGTCACCGAACCGAGCAGGATCAGGACCGCCACGATGATCCGGACCAGTCCACGCGTCATCGCTTGCCGGTCTCCATCCGGTCGATCAACCGATTCGCGACTTCGGCCAGGCGCCGTTCGTCGGCGTAGGCCAGCCGGGAATCGAGTTCGCTCAACGGAACCCAGGCGACCTGGGTGACCTCGACATCGGCGTCGGACAACTCACCACCGACCGAACGCATGAGGTAATGATGCACGGTCTTGTGTACCCGACGCCCCTCGGTCACGAACCAGTAATCGATACTTCCCAATTCGGCGACGACGATCCCGTTGATACCCGTCTCTTCGGAGACTTCGCGAATCGCGGTCTGCTCGGGGGTCTCGCCCTCTTCGATATGCCCTTTGGGCAACGACCACAGCAGCCTGCCGCGCCGATCGGTCCTGCCTATCAGGGCCGCGCTGCGCTGTTCACCCGGACCGTCGAGGCCGTCGACGACCAGACCGCCCGCCGAGGTTTCCCGGACCGTACGCATGCGAGGTTTCGCCGCGTTGGCCGCCGAACCGCGGCGCCGGGGCTGGCGGCGTCGATTGTTCGCTCGATCGGCCGGGGACACCTGGCAATCCTACTGTGCGTGATCGGCGCGCCAACGGCGCGGCGTGCTCGCGGGGCCCTCATGTCGCGGCGACGGCCCGGCGCGTCCGTTCTCACCCGGGACCGGCCCCGGGAGGTCGCGGCGGCGGACCGGCCGAAGGCGCTGGGTAAGCTGCCTGTTCGTGGTTTCGCCCAAGTCCCTCGATGACTCCCCCGACGACGCAGCGCTGGACAGACGTACCCGATTGCTGGCCGCCGCCGCGGTCACATTGGGAGGGTTGTCCGATGTGCTGACGCCGCTGGGCGCGCTGTTCGCGGCACGCGGTCATCAGTTGTATCTCGTCGGCGGCAGCGTGCGGGACGCGGTGCTCGGGCGGTTGGGCACCGATCTGGATTTCACCACCGACGCCAGGCCCGACGTGGTGCAGGAGATGATGCGCGGCTGGGCCGATCACCTCTGGGACACCGGCGGACTGGCCTTCGGGACGGTGAGCGCGGCCAGGGACGATCAGCAGCTCGAGATCACCACATTCCGCAGCGACGACTACGACCGGGTGTCACGCAATCCCGAGGTGACCTTCGGTGACACGCTCGAGGGTGATCTGGTGCGCCGGGATTTCACCGTCAACGCGATGGCGGTGCGGATCGGCGCGACGGGCGAACTGGAGTTCGTCGACCCGCTCGACGGTATCGCCGCGCTGCTCGCGGGCGTCCTCGATACGCCCGCGGCGCCACAGGACTCGTTCCACGATGATCCGCTCCGGATGTTGCGCGCGGCGAGGTTCGTCTCCCAGCTGGGTTTCGAACTCGCGCCGCGGGTGAAGACCGCGATGACGGAGATGGCCGAGCAGATCGATCGGATCACCGCCGAGCGGGTGCGCACCGAACTCGACAAACTCATCGGCGGCGAGAATCCGATCGACGGCATCAACGTGATGTGCGAGACCGGTCTTGCCGAGCGGGTGCTGCCCGAGGTGCCCGCCATGAAACTCGAGATCGACGAGCACCACCAGCACAAGGATGTCTACTGGCATTCGCTGACGGTGCTGAAACAGGCCATCGATCTGGAGGACGGCGATCCGGACCTGGTGCTGCGTTGGGCGGCGCTGCTGCACGACATCGGCAAACCCGACACCAAGCGCAACGAGCCCGCGGGCGGGGTCAGCTTCCATCACCACGAGGTGGTCGGCGCGAAGATGGTGCGCAAACGGATGCGCGCGCTGAAATATCCTAAGCAGTTCACCGAGGAGGTAGCGCGGCTGGTCTTCCTGCACCTGCGTTTCCACGGGTACGGCAAGGGACAGTGGACCGATTCCGCGGTACGTCGCTATGTCACCGACGCCGACGAACTGCTGCCACGGTTGCACAAACTGGTCAGGGCCGATTGCACCACCCGTAACAAGCGCAGGGCCGCGGCGCTGCGAGCCACCTACGACGAACTCGAGGAGCGCATCGCGCGCCTGCGCGAGCAGGAGAATCTGGCGAAGGTGCGCCCCGATCTGGACGGCAACGCGATCATGGAATTGCTCGGTCTCCCGCCCGGCCCCGAGGTCGGGAAGGCGTGGAGCTTCCTCAAGGAGTTGCGCCTGGACCGCGGACCGCTGAGCCGGGAAGAGGCCGAAGCCGCCCTGCTGGAGTGGTGGAAGTCGAAGTCCTGATCAGAAGATGATCAGCGTGGTTCCGGCCACGATCGCCGACCGCATCTGCGTCAGATCGAAGGATCCGGTCATCTCGGGTAATTCGACGCGGAACCGGATCAGGTCGTCGTCGCGGGCGGCGAACGCGACGCGCGCGCGGTGCGGCAGTTCCGTCAGTCGCACGCCCGGCGCGCGGACGAGGGTGCGCGGCACCCGGAAACCGAGCCAGTTCGCCCGGTGGACCTCGATCGTCAGCAGATCGTCGGTGATGGCGGCGTCGATGAGCGCCGTCAGCCTGCGGGTCCGGTGTGAAGCCCTGATCAGGCCGTTCTGCTCGACACGTAACGACCAGTCGAGCGGCTGTTCGTTGAGCCAGCCGACCAGCGCCTCGACGGTGAGCGTGCCCTCGACGTCGATGTGGGAGGCGCGGACCTTGGTCGGGACGCCGGGGATCATCCTGACCCCGTGCGCGATCACGGTGACCGCTTCGACCGGGTGGGCGTCCCAGTGCACCCGGGACAGCACGGTCTTGGTCTGGAAATGCGCGCCGCGGCGTCGCACCTTGAGTACCTGGAGGGTGGCGTGCACGTCGTGGCCGAGCAGCGTCGCGGTGAGTTCCTGGCCACCGAAACGGCTCAGGATGCCTTCGCTGAGCACGGTCATCAACACGTCGGGCATCAGCGCGGTGACGGTGCCCATGCCGAGGTCGGCTACCGGATCCACCCAGGAGGTGGTGACGGTGACCCACTGCTCCAGCCAGGACTGGTCGAACAGGCGTTTACCGAGATCCACAGCCCGGGACGGCGACCATGACTTCGGATCGAAATACGTGGCCATGACCGGTCCGAGAGTACTCGGCGGCCGATGGTGGCACAGTGGGTATGTGGTCCGAGTCACCTGGGACCCAGGTGTCCCGGTGTCCGGTAGATCGACATTCGGAGGACGGGTATGCCGCTGGATCTGAACAGTGATCTCGGCGAAGGCTTCGGCGCGTGGACGATGGGCGACGACGCGGCCATGCTCGACATCGTCACCAGCGCGAATATCGCGTGCGGGTTCCACGCGGGCGATCCGGTGATCATGCGCCGGACCTGCGCGCTCGCCGTCGAGAAGGGTGTGCGGATCGGCGCGCATGTCGGCTATCGCGATCCGGCGGGGTTCGGGCGACGGGCGATCGTGATGGATCCGTCCGAACTGCGCGACGAGACCCTCTATCAGATCGGCGCTCTCGACGCTTTCGCGCGCGCCGCGGGCGATCGGGTGCGCTACGTCAAACCGCATGGCGCGCTCTATCATTCGGCGGGCCGGGATCGCCGGTACGCCGACGCCGTGATCGCGGCGCTGGCCGAATACGATCCGCGCCTGGCGCTGCTCGGTCCGGCGGGCAGTCGGTTGGAGGACGCCGCGGTGGCGCGCGGTGTGCGTTTCGTCGGCGAGGGATTCGCCGATCGCGGGTACAGCCCGGCGGGCGCGCTCGCCCCACGCGGGACCCCCGGCGCGGTTCTGCACGCGAACGAGGCCGTGGCGCAGGCGGTATCGATCGCGCTGACCGGCGGCGTGCGCGCCGTCGAGGGCGGCGAGGTGAAGGTGGTGGCGCAGAGTATCTGTGTGCACGGCGACACCCCGTCCGCGGTGGAGATGGCACGGCGTATCCGCGTCTCGCTGGTCGACGCCGGAGTTCCCGTCGAGTCGTTCGCGTGACCGGCCGCCACGGCGGATCGCGTCGAACCGACAGCGCTGATTCCCGGTCGATCCTCGGCGAACGTTCCGACGGGGACGGGGACGGGGACCGGGACGGCGGCGGCAGCGAGTACGGCGGGGACGGCGGTGGGTACGGGGATGGTGGCAGCGCCGGGGACGGGAACGGTGGCGGGTACGGCGACGGTGTCCCGGGTTCTCACGTGCCGGGCCGTCGTGTGCGAGGCCGAACGACAACAAGGGGGTAGCGCGATGGCGGGTGAGAACACGTCGACCGAGCCGGGACGGCTGATCAGGGCGGCGGGCGATCGGGCATTCCTGGTGACCGCGTCGCTCCCCGCTGTCGCCGCCGAACTGCGCGCTGTCGAGGGGGTGCGGGATGTGCTGCCCGCGGCGGAAACCGTGCTGGTGACCCTCGAATCGGTCGGTGACGCGCACCGGGTCCGTGCCCGACTCGAGCAGATCCTGCGGGAGCGATCCCCTGAAAACTCACGGTCCGCAGCGTCTTTCGAATCCGACGCCGAACCCGTGCGCATCGAGGTCGAATACGACGGCGCGGACCTGACGGAGGTGGCCCGCCTGCTGGGCATGAGCGTGTCCGAGGTGATCGCCGCGCATACCGGGACGGTGTGGTACTGCGGATTCATCGGTTTCGCACCGGGTTTCGGCTATCTGCGCGCGCCGGACGGACGTCTGGACGTTCCGCGCCTGGCACAGGCCCGCACCGCGATTCCGGCGGGCGCGGTGGCCCTGGCGGGCGGGTATTCGGCCGTGTATCCGCGTGCGACACCGGGAGGTTGGCGACTCATCGGTCGCACCGCGACGCCGATGTGGGATATCGACCGCGATCCGCCCGCTCTGATCCGCGCGGGTACCTCGGTGCGTTTCGTGCAGGCGGGGCGATGATCGTCATCGAACAGGTCGGACCGCTGGCCACCATCCAGGATCTGGGCAGGCCCGGCTGGTTCGGTTCCGGTGTCGGGCCGTCGGGCGCGGCCGATCGGGCCTCGTCCGCCCTCGCCAACCGGCTGGTCGGCAATCCCGAATCCGCCGCGCTACTCGAGGTTCTGGTCGGCGGCGTGGTGCTGCGCGCCGATCGCCACCATACCCTCGCGGTGACCGGCGCGCCCGCGCCCGCCACGGTCGACAGCACCCCGGTCGGACCCGCCAGCGTGCTCGAACTCGAAGCGGGACAGACCCTTCGGCTCGGCATGGCGCAGCGGGGACTGCGCAGCTACATCGCCGTGCGCGGCGGTATCGATATCGCGCCGGTGCTCGGCTCGCGCAGTCTCGACACCATGTCGGGTATCGGCCCGCCGCCGGTGCAGGCCGGTGACCTGCTGCCCGTCGGCCCTGCGCCACGCACCTATCCGATCGTCGACCTCGCCCCGGTGGCGCAACCGGAAGCGGGCACCCTCACCGTGCACGCCATGCTCGGTCCCCGCGACGATTGGTTCATCGAACCGAACGCGCTGTTCGAGGGCGAATGGTCGGTCTCCCCCGACGCCGACCGCGTCGGCGTCCGGCTCGAACGCCGTACCGGACCGCCGCTGCGTCGCCGGAGCGACGACGAATTGCGCACGGAGGGTGTGGCACTGGGCTCGATCCAGGTGCCGCCGAGCGGGAATCCGGTGATCTTCCTCGCCGATCATCCGATCACCGGCGGCTACCCGGTGATCGCGGTGGTGCTCGACGCCGAGGTCGATCTGGTGGCGCAGGCCCGTCCCGGGCAGGCGCTGCGCTTGCGCCCGCCTCCTCGCTAGGGCCCGATCGCTACTCCGTCATCGAGGTGAATCCAGTTTCGCCCGCATGAGATACACGTTGTAGCTGTCCCACGCCGACACCGTGAAATACAGATCGGTATCGGTCGACCACGGATGGATGAAGCCGCCGTAGGCCTTCGGGTAGTCCAGGGTGGAGGCCACCGGGACGGAATCGCTCCACACGCCCTGCGGTGTCGCGGCCTGCCGCAGCACGATCGAGGCCTTCAACGGATCGAGATACATCATCTGCCAGCGGTCGGCCGTCGCGTCGTACCGCACGGACAGTTCGCTGGCGATGCCTCGGAACAGTGGCGTCGCCTGGTTCTCGGCCGCGGGCGCCCAGCTGCCGTCCACCCAGTACTGGTAGGCGAATTTGTTGAGCACTTCGTCCTTGTCCACCCTGGCCAGCCCGGTGACGCCGAGCCTGCCGTTGGGGGTGCCGAACATGTACACATACTCCCCGTGCGGGACCATCGCGGCCACCTGGAAACGGCCGAATCCGAAGATGTTGTCCCACCTGGCGTGCTGATCCTTGGTCCAGGTGCTGCCGCCGTCGTCGGAGTAGGCGATGCCGCCGAAGTTGGTCGACCACATGCCGGGGGTACGGCTCCAGTGGTTGATCGACATATAACTCAGGTATTGCCGTTTCCCGATGGCGAATCCCGAGGTCGGGATGACGGTGGTCTCCCAGTTCTTGATCTTGCGGCTGGACAGGAATTCCGCGGCGTGACAACGGCTGTCCTGGACCATGGTGTCGATGACGAGGCCGTCGGACAGATCGCGGTCGGTGCTGAAACCGAGCACATTGCTGCGCCAGTCGGGTCCGCCGAAGCGGCCGTACTGCCAGCCGTCGCCGAAGGTGTCACCGAAGGCCATCGCGATCTTGCCCGGTTCGGTCTCCCACATCAGCCCGAGATCGGTGCCGTCGACCTGCCAGCGCATATCGGTGCGGTTGATCGATCCGTGCCCGGTCACCTGGCCGATCATGTCGACCGCGCCGAGCCGGGGTGTGCCGAGGGGCTGGGAGACCGGACCCGGTTCCACCGGATGCACGACGTGCGGCGGCGCGGGTTGCGGTGTGTCGCCCTCGCCGCCCGGCACCGGAATCGGAATGGGTTCGATCTCGGGCCGCAGCTCGATCCTCGGCAGCTCGAGTACGGCCGACCCGGATCCGGATCCCGACGCGGAACCGGAATTCGAGCCCGACCCCGAGCCGGTATCGGGCGCGGTGGACTCCGAGTCCGGCGACTCCTCGACCGGTTTCGGCGTGTCCCGCACATCCGGGCACGGGTTGCGGCAGGGATCGGCGGGCAGCGGTTCGGCGACGATACGGGTGTTGTCCTGGGGTGGATCGGGCACCGTGACCGGGGTGATCTCGGGCACGGGAATCCAGATGTCGATCACCGGCGGGATATCGATCACCGGCGGAGGCGGCAGACTCGGATCCGGTTGGCGCGCCAGCGGATCGAAGCCGACCTCGCCGCAGACATTCGTCGGCGGCGGCAGCCACGGCGCAGGCGCGGCGGACGCGGAGGGCACGAAGGGGGCGGGTAGCGAGAGTGCCCCGAGTAGCGCGACACCGAACAGTGCGGGTGCCTCCAGCTTCCCCGGCAGCACGCCCATATGTATCGACTCCCCGTTGGTTCGGATCGAAGCAAGATCAACCTACCGGATCGGACCTCGTCGGGCGGGGCGCCGGACCCATGTGCCGATCGTCGATCGCACGGAACCGGATGCGGCCCACTCGCGTCCAATCAGATATGAACGAGATCGAGTACGTGTTCGGCACGGGCGACGGCACGGTCCACGTCTGGGCTTCCCAGGCCGACCTGGATCTGGCGCGGACCGGCACCACCGACGCGGTCCAACTGGATTTCGACGGTGACGGTCTCGCCGACGACGCCCTCTGGGATTCCGCGGGTACCGGGTCAGCCGATATCGCGGCCCTGGACCTGGACGACGACGGCGTGCTCGACCACTTCTATACCGACCCGACCGAACTGGGCATCTGGGATCACCGGATCACCGGTTCCGCCGAGGACGCCGAGCAGGAGCCATTGGACTGGATGCTGCGCACAGGTCCGTTTCCGGACATGAGTCCCGAATCGAACAATGTGTTCGCCGAGGGCCTTTCCGTGGCACTCGCGGAATACCCCGTCGCACCGTTCGAAACCACAGTGCGGGATATCGATGTAGTCCCCGAAGATGTTCCCGAACTGCTCGAACACACCGTGAAAGTGTGCTCGGATCGGCGGGGCCGAATAGTCGAGGGGCCTACCCAACCCGGGGTCGGCACCACCGACGGCGCCGATCCGTACCCGTCCGACTCCCCCTAGCCGACCGCCGCGGGCGGTCGCCGATCCGCGGCACGGCCTCGCCGCAGCACGAGCAGGACTGCCACGATCCCGCAGCAGTAGATGACCGCGCCCGCGATGACGAGGGGCAGCGAACGCCCGTCGGGCGGGATGACAAGCGCGGCCGTCGCGAGGGCGAGCACGAAGGCGATATTGAAAACCGTGTCCTGGAGTGCGAATACCTGGCCGCGTCGGGCGTCATCGATATCGATCTGCATGGTGGCGTCTCCGGTCAGCTTGATCGTCTGCCCGGCTAAGCCGAACAGGAACGCGCCGAGCAGGAGCATCTGGTGGGCCCGATCGGCCGCCGTGCCGGTCTCGGCCACCGCGATCGGGGTCACCAGCGTCACCTGAACGACCGCCGCGGTGCACAAACCGATGATCACCTTGCGTGGGCGTCCCCAGCGCGGGATCAGCAGCGGCGCGATTCCGGCCGCGACCAGCATGCCCGCGGCGGTCGCGGCGATGGCGACGCCGAATCCGATCAGGCCGGAACCGATTTCCGAGCCCTGGTCGGCGGGCTGGCGCAGCACGAGCACCATGAGCAGGGTGTTGACACCGAACACGATCCGATGGGTGCCGATGCCGAGCATCGCGGTGTTCACCTGCGCGGATTGCCACACGGCTCGCGCGCCGGTGCGGAGTCCGGTGGCGATCGCGTGGATCGCGCTCGCCGCCCCCGCCGCGCCCGGTTCCGGCCCGAGCCTGTGCGGCCGGAACCGGGCCGCGATCACGGCGCTGACGATCGATCCGGTGCCGCTGGCCGCCACCGCGACCGCGGCGCCGGTGTCGCCGGGCCCGATCAGCCCGATGATCGCCACCGCCGCCGCGGCGCCGATCCCGGCGCACGCGGAAGCCGCCGTCGCGAGTACCGAATTCATCGGGACCAGCCATTCCCGCGCGAGCACCCTCGGCAGCGCCGCGGAGACCCCCGCCATCACGAACCGGCTCACTCCGACCACCGCGAGCGCCAGCAGGAGTAGCGGCGTCTCCCCGGCTCCGGCGAGCAGCGCACCTGCGGCGACAGCGATGAGCACTGCGCGCAACACCGCGGCCACGAGTAGGACGGCACGCCGGTCCCAGCGGTCGAGCAGGGCGCCCGCGTACGGTCCGATCAGGGAGTACGGCAGCAGCAGGACGGCGAAACCCGCCGCGATGGCGAGCGGGTCGGTTTGGCGTTCCGGGTTGAACAGGATCGCGCCCGACAGCGCGGCCTGGAACATTCCGTCGCCGAACTGTCCGGAGAAACGGATGATCGCCAGTCGCGCGACGGCCGGATTGTTCCGCACTGCCGTGCGCCAAGCCGTCCAGCGCGGTGGCGGCGGCTCGCCGGCCGGTAGCGGGCTTTCGGGGCGAGCGGTTGGCACCCTGCCGATTGTGCCCTCCCGCTCACCCCGCTCGGTCACGCGGGATGTGAGGAATCGAGTGTCTGCACCAGGGCGCTGATGGTTTGCCGCATATCGGGCGCCATCGGCAGCCTGTCCAGCGCGGACGCGTCGATCCACGCGTAGGCGTCGTGTTCGCCGGGCGCCACCGAGACCTTCCCCGGGTAGGCCTCGACGACGAAGTTGAACTTGCGCACCCTGGCCTTGGTGCGGGTGGCGTAGTCGATGGCGCCGAGGAATTCGGTGATGTCGCGCACGCGCAGCCCGGTCTCCTCGAACAGCTCGCGTGCGACGCATTCGGCGAAGGTCTCCCCCGATTCGACGCCGCCGCCGGGCAGTTCGTACATCCCGCCGTGGTAGTCGTTGGGCACCCGGCGGACTACCAGGAGTTTGCCGTCACGGAAGACCGCCACACCGACGACGAAATCGCCGATGTCGTCAGCGCGCGCGGCCGCGCGGAGTTCGTGCTCGATGCCGTTGAGTTGCTCAAATCGCATCTGCCTGTCACCTCCGGTTTGCGTTGTGCCGCATCACCTTACGTATCCGGCCTCGTCCTGTTCGCCAGTCTTGTTCGCGGTACCCTACTCGGCCGCGCCGCGGGTCCGCCTACCGGCGGTTGGTGCTCGCCATCCGTTCACCCGCTGGTCGCTCGCGTAAAATGCCGAGTGCACGACAATTTACTAGGAATTCGGAGTACCGCGTCGGATGTACTCCTACCCTGAAAGGCGATCGGTGCACGGTCCCGAGAGGAGGGCCTCGATGTCCACACTCACGACACCACACATCGATGTCCATCGCGGCGGAGACCGCATGAAGACACGAGTTTCCTGGCTGGATTCGAAGCATTCGTTCTCCTTCGGAGAACACTACGACCCGGACAACACCCACCACGGCCTGCTGCTGGTGAACAACGAGGACGTCGTGCTGCCCGGTCAGGGCTTCGACACCCACCCGCACCGGGATATGGAGATCGTGACCTGGGTGCTCGGCGGCAGCCTCGTGCACCAGGATTCGCTCGGCCACAACGGTGTCATCTATCCCGGCCTCGCCCAGCGGATGAGCGCGGGCACCGGGATTCTGCATTCGGAGAAGAACGACTCGTGGCGCCTCGACGGCACGGCCGAACACGACGAGCCGGTGCATTTCGTCCAGATGTGGGTGGTTCCGGACGAACCCGGCATCGAACCCGGATATCAGCAGCTGGAGATCGACGGCGAGTTGTCCTCCGGCGCGTTGGTGACGGTCGCCTCCGGTCTGCCGCGGTATCGCGATCGCACCGCCATCGCCATCGGGAGCAGCCACTCGGCGTTGCATGTGGCGCGGATGTCCGGTGATCAGGAGCGGGCCGTCGACCTGCCGGACGCGCCGTACGCGCACGTCTACGTCGCCCGCGGCGAGGTGGAGATGGAAGGCGTGGGAACCCTCTACGAGGGTGACGCGGTCCGTCTGACCAGGACCGGCGGACAGCGGGTGACGGCGAACGGACCGGCCGAGATCCTGGTGTGGGAGATGCACGCGCGGCTCGGTGGCGCCTGATCGGCGGGGCCCGCCACGCCGACGGTGTCGCGCGGCACGGCGCGGTGCACTGTTCGTCCCATTAACATCCTGACCCAGGGGGCACGATCAGTAGGCAGTGAGCCGCGTGAGCGCGCCCGACCGGACCGTGCCTCCGCCGAGGTGGGGCCGAGCAACCGCTGACAGCCGCCGCGCCGACGGAGAGGAAGTCCATGTCGCAATACCCGCCCCCGGGTCAGTACCCACCCGGTCAATATCCCCCGCCCCCGCCCGGCCAGTATCCGCCGCCGGGCGGTCAGTACTGGCAGGAATCCCCGAAGGGCAAGGGGATGGCGGTGACCGCCCTCGTCCTTGGCATTCTCGCGATCATCGGTCTACTCGTCGTGGTCGGCGGATTCCTTTTCGGAGTCTTCGCGGTGATCTTCGGCATCATCGCCCTGGTCAAGGTGCGCCGAGGCACCGGTGGCGGCACCGGTTTCGCGGTGGCGGGCGTGGTACTCGGCATTCTCGCGCTCATCGCGTCGACGGTCATCACGATCGTCGGCTGGAGTCTGTTCGTCGATTCCGGCGGCAAGGACTTCCTCGACTGCGTCAACAACGCGGGCAACGATCAGTCCAAGATCGACGACTGCGAGCGCGAGTGGCAGCAGAACGTCGAGGACAGGTTCAGCATCACGCTCACTCCGCAGCCGACACCCTAGAGGCGCGAGCCCCGCAGGCCCGGGTCGCGGAAACCACATCGGCGAGCCCGGGCCGATAGTCGTACTGCGGCGCGGAGATCCAGCACCGATATCCCCCGCGTTCGTCGGCCGGTGAGGGCAGCACGATCGTGCTGCCCGGGTGCGCGACCGAGGCGCAGACCCGGAACAGGTCCGAGAACAGGGCCATGTCCAGGTAGGAATTGTCGGTCGGGCCGGTGAGGAAGGTCCACCGGTCCGAACGCGGGTGCGAGATGATCGGGCCGACCGGATCGCCGCCGGAGGCCATCGAGTCGCGGACGTGCGCGCCTAGCGAGGCGGGCATGACGACCGCGCCGACCGCGCCCACCTCCAGCATGATGCGACCGAGCGACGCGTCGACCACGCCGTAGAGCCGATGTTCCTTGCGATATAGGCGACAGCGCGCGAACGCGTCCTGGATCGTGGTGTATTCCTCGACCGCCGCACGCGACGGTCGGACAGGCGTGACCGTGCGGGAAAGACGATCACTGCTCTCGATCATTGGCAAACCTCGTCTCGAATCGAACGTGACGGGTGAATCGGCCGCTAACTCCAGACAGTAGCTGTGTGCAACTGGATTGACAATAGTCACACGCGGGCGAATCGACAGCGCGTAGCATCACTGGTCATGGCACCCGTCTCGCCTACCGTCGCGCGCTGGGAGTTGGTACTGCGGCTACGTGAGCTGCGAGAACAGCGCGGATTCGACTCGGCGACCTTCGCGAAGCAGATCGGATTCACCGCGGCCAACTGGTCCCACGTGGAGAAGGGCCGTCGCGTCCTCACCACCAACACGATCGGTCCGGTGCTCGAAATACTCGAAGTCGACGCCGAGGAACGCGAGGAGTTGCTGGCTTTACTGGCCTCCAGCAAACAGCGCGGGTGGTGGGCGAAGTCGTCGGCGCTGATCGGTCCCGAACTCCAGCGGCTCTACGGCATGGAGTACGGGGCGCAGAGCATCCGCAGCTACGACAGTCTCATCGTGCCGGGTCTGCTACAGACCGAGGATTACGCGCGCGCGCTCATCAGCGCCGACGTCATGATCCGGCCGGTGCAGGTGGAACAGCTGGTGACGATCAGAATGCGCAGGCAGGCGCGACTACGCGGTCCGGGGCGGGTCGAGCTGACGGCGGTCGTCGGCGAGGGCACCCTTCTTCAGCAGACCGGCGGTCCCAAGGTGTTGCGGGCCCAGCTCGAACACCTGGTCGCGCTCAGCGAGGACTCCGACAGTATCGAGATCAGGGTCATTCCCTTCGCCGCCACCGCGGGCGCGATTCTCGGCGGTTCGAGTTTTCATTTGCTCGACTTTGCCGGAGAACAGCTGCCCACCTTCGGATGGGCGGAGAGCGCGGTGTTCGGCGGCGCGGTCGATGATCCGGATCTGGTGCGTGACCTGGCATTCGCCTATGTTCGCGCACGTGAACAGTCGTTGAGTCGTGAGGATTCACTGGCGGTCATCAGGTCGTACTCTCGAGTGTAAAATCTGCCGCATGGCAACCACCGCTACGTTCCGGTCGGTTTGTATTTCCGACTGGTTCACGTCGAGCAGGTCTAACAACGGCAACCAATGTGTCGAGGTTCGATTCGTCGGTGACGTGGTGTCGGTCCGTGACAGTAAGTACCGCCGAGACCCGGCCGCACTCCTATGCGACGAGCCGATCATCACCGTGACCGCGACCGAATGGACCTCGTTCCTCACCGTGCTCGCGAGCGGTGGCTCGGCCTATGGGCCGACCGCGCTGACCGCCCTGACCACGTCGGACGGCGCCACGTCGTTGCGTCACGGAGAAATCACCCTCACCTACACACCCGAGGAATGGGACGCCTTCATCGCGGGCGTCCGTGACGGGGAATTCGACCGCGTCGTTCTCCCCGCCTGACCTGTCCGTCTCCCCCGGCCGCGACCGCGGCCGGGGCACACCACCGAACTCGGCACCGCCGCGCGAAGCCGCGTTCTGGGCATACTGGTTGACGTGACTTCCGAGCTGAGCAGTCCCTCCGGTATCGATCTGTCCTACCTCGACGACGCAGTCCGGGTGCAGGACGATCTGTTCGCGCATGTCAACGGCAAATGGCTGGACGACTACACGATCCCCGCCGACCGCGCCGTGGACGGAGCCTTCCGCACGCTCTACGACCAGGCGGAACTGGACGTGCAGCGAATCATCCAGAACGCCGCCGCCGAGCAGGCCGCCCCCGGCACCGACGCGCGCAAGATCGGCGACCTGTATTCCAGCTTCATGGATACCGAGGCCGTCGCGGCGGCGGGCTTCGGGCCGATCTCGTCCGAACTCGCCGCGGTGCGTGAGGTCGTCGATCGCGGTGGTTTCGCGGCGCTGCTCGGCCGTTTGCAACGGACCGGGATCGGCGGCGCGCTCGGCTTCTATGTCGACACCGACGACAAGAACTCCAACCGCTACCTGCTGCACGCCACCCAATCCGGCATCGGCCTGCCCGACGAGTCCTACTACCGTCAGGACGAGTTCGCCGAGATCCGGGACAAGTACATCGCGCATATCGGGCGCGTGTTCGCCCTGGCCGCGGCCGATCCGAGGATCGCGGCCCTGTTGCCCGCCGATCTGGATACCGTGGGGCAGCGGATCTTCGAACTCGAGAAGAAGTTGGCCGCCGGTCACTGGGATGTCGTGCGCCGCCGCGATGCCGAACGCAGTTACAACCTGATGACTTTCGCCGCGCTGACCGCCGAACATCCCGAATTCGACTGGACCGCCTGGACCGAGGCGCTGGCCGAGAGCGTCGACCACTCGGGCCCCGATCTCTTCGCCGAACTGGTTGTGCGTCAGCCCGATTACGTGAGCGCCTTCGTACGGGCGTGGTCGTCGGAATCGCTGGCGGATTGGCAGGCCTGGGCCGCGTGGCGCGTACTGCGTTCGCGCGCACCGTATCTCACCGACGCGGTGGTCGAGGAGAATTTCGACTTCTACGGTCGCACCCTGACCGGCGCGCAGGAGAATCGCGAGCGGTGGAAGCGCGGCGTGTCGCTGGTGCAGGATCTGCTCGGCGAATCTGTCGGCAAACTGTATGTGGCGCAGCATTTCCCGCCCGAGGCGAAGGCCCGGATGGTCGACTTGGTCGCCAATCTCCAGCAGGCGTACCGGCGCAATATCGCCGATCTGGAGTGGATGGGCCCCGACACCCGCAAGGCCGCGCTGGCCAAACTCGAGAAGTTCACCCCCAAGATCGGCTACCCCGATCGCTGGCGCGACTACTCGGCCGTCACCGTCGACCCGGCCGATCTCGTCGGCAACTACCGCAGCGGATATATCGCCGAACACGACCGTGACCTGAACAAACTGGGCGGGCCGGTCGACCGTGACGAGTGGTTCATGACCCCGCAGACGGTCAACGCCTACTACAACCCCGGCATGAACGAGATCGTCTTCCCTGCCGCGATCCTGCAACCGCCGTTCTTCGACATGAACGCCGACGACGCGGCCAACTACGGCGGTATCGGCGCTGTCATCGGCCACGAGATCGGTCACGGATTCGATGACCAGGGCGCGAAATACGACGGCGACGGCAACATGGTCGACTGGTGGACCGATGACGATCGCGCCGAATTCGGCAAGCGCACCAAGGCTTTGATCGAACAGTACGACGTGCTCTCCCCCAAGGAACTGCCCGACGAGCACACCGTCAACGGCGAATTCACCATCGGCGAGAACATCGGCGATCTCGGTGGACTCTCCATCGCGCTGGAGGCGTACCGGATCTCGCTGAACGGAACCGAAGCACCCACGATCGACGGACTCACCGGATTGCAGCGGGTGTTCTACGGCTGGGCTCAGGTCTGGCGCACCAAGGCGCGCAGCGAGGAGGCCATCCGGCGGCTCGCCGTCGATCCGCATTCGCCGCCGGAATTCCGGTGCAACGCCGTGGTCCGCAATATCGACAGCTTCCACGAGGCCTTCGAGGTGCGCCCGGGTGACACGCTGTACCTGGAACCGGAGCAGCGCGTGAAGATCTGGTAGTTCCGGCGGGAACCCGAACCGCGAGCACCTACCATCGGCACGTGCGTGTGCTGGTGACGGGCGGAACGGGTTTCCTCGGCGCGTGGACGGCGAAGGCCGTCGCCGACGCCGGACATCGGGTGCGGTTCCTGGTCAGGGATCCGTCGCGGCTCACCGCACCCGCCGCGCTCGGCGTCGATATCACCGACCGCGTGGTCGGCGATATCACCGACGCCGATTCGGTGCGCCGGGCCCTGCTCGGATGCGACGCGGTCGTGCACTGCGCGGCCGTCGTGGCGACCGACCGTAGACGCGCGCGCGAGATGCTCACCACGAACACGGTCGGCGCGACACATGTGCTCGGGATCGCGGCCGAACTCGGTCTCGACCCGATCGTGCACGTCTCGAGTTTCACCGTCCTGTTCCAGCCGGGTGTCACGACGGTGTCGGCCGAGCTGCCGGTCGTCGGCGGTTCCGATGCCTACGGGCGTTCGAAGGCCCAAGTGGAGCTGTACGCGCGGGGATTGCAGGACGCGGGCGCGCCGGTGGTCGTCAGCTATCCCGGCATGGTGCTCGGCCCACCCGCCGGTCCTCGGTTCGGCGAGGGCGCCGAAGGTGTCGAGGTCGCCGTCCGGCTGCGGCTGCTCCCGGGCAGGCACGCGGGATGGACCATCGTCGACGTCCGTGACGTCGCGGCGCTGCACGCGGCGGCCCTGGTGCCGGGTCTGGGTCCGCGCCGCTACCTGTGCGGTGGTCATCGCGTCGGTGTGACCGAACTCGCCGCGCTCTTCTCCGAGGTCACCGGCCGGACCACGCGCGTCGTCCCGGTGCCGGATGCCGCCCTTCGGCTGCTCGGCCGCACCTCCGACGCGCTCGCTCGCCTGATCCCCTTCTCCAGCCCGCTCACCGAAGCCGCGATGCAGTACTACACCCGGATGCCGGAATCCGACGACAGCGCGAGCGAACGCGACCTGGGCCTGCGCTATCGCGGTCCGGGAGAGGTCATCGCCGACACCATCTCGGGTCTGCGCGCCGCGGGCCGGCTACCGCGATCGCCCGGCCCGGACGCGTCGTAGGTCCGGAAAACGTGAAACCCGCGGCCGATCACGGCGGCCGCGGGTTTCGGTGGAACGGGTGGGGACCGTCAGTTCCAGTCGCCCATATTGTCCGCGGCGCTGAGGGTGCCGCCGGAGGTGTTGACGACGATCACCGGATCGCCCTTGTGCGTGTTCTCCATGAACCAGCGCGCGTTCTCGGTGCTGACGTTCAGGCAGCCGTGGCTGGCGTTCGACACACCCTGCTGCGCGACCGACCACGGGGCAGCGTGCACGAAGATGCCGCTGCTCGAGATCCTGGTGGCGTACTCGACATCGAGTTTGTAGCCCTCGGGATCGGTGACCGGGACGCCGTAGGTGGACGAATCCATCACCATCTTCGGCAGCTGTTCGCCGACGTAGTAGGTGCCGTTCGGGGTCTCGTGCTTGGGCTTGCCCATCGAGGTCGGCATTTCCATCACCACCTCGCCGTTACGCGTGACGGTGATGGTGTGGGTGCTGTCGTCGGCGGTGCTGACCAGCGCGTCGCCGATACGGAAGGAGCTGGCCGTGCCGCCCGCCTCCACCCGCGCATCGGTGTTGTCCGGCCAGAACCCGAGGGGCTTCCAGCGCACCTGCTTATCGCTGCGCCAGTAGAACTCGCCCGGCGCGGGCTTGGAGGAGGTGATCCTGATGGCCTTCTCGGCCGCGGCCCGGTCGGCGATCGGGTCCTTGAAGTTGATGACGATCGGCTGCGCGACACCGACGGTCTCGCCATCGGCGATATTGATCGACGGCGGCGCGAAATCGGCCTGCGGCGGCACCGGATCGGTGATACCGAACGATCCGACACCGGGCAGCGTCGGCTGGGCTTGAGCGGGAACGACGATCAAGGCACCGGCCGCCGCGATCGCCGCCGACAATAGGATTCCCCGACCGATCCGGCGTGGACGCCGGCCTTTCCGTGCGGAAGACGGCAGGATCCTGTTGTAGAAAGCGGCTTGCATACGTTACTCGTCCATTTCCTGCTCCCGAGCATGTCGAAACGCACTGGGGATACTCATCGGCGTGGAGCCTGGGATAGCGACCACTGTTTTTGACGTGCGGTGCCCCTGCGCTCACGCGCCGACACCGCGGGGATGACGAACCCGACCCACGTCCTTCATACCGTCCCCACATGACATGCATCCATCGCGGGAACGGACTGATTCGGTATGGCTATCGTCTGTGTCATCGGACACACCGGTCTCCCATGGCCGGTGTACCCGGGAAATATCCCGCTAGCTGTGTGAAGCGCGTGGCCGCTGTGAAACCTGCGGTCGGTCCGTTTTTCGCGGATCTCAAACACTTCGTGACGTAAATCATGGCAAGACGACGAACCGGATGGCGCGCCGCGGGCCCGTCGCGATGTTGTGCGGGACCGACAGCGGGGTCCGTCCGGTGCGATGTCGGGGTGTGAGCGCGAGCCGGACGCGGGACAGAATCGTCGCGAGCACGATCCGCATCTCGTACTCGGCGAGCGCCGCGCCGACGCAGCGTCGATGGCCGCCGCCGAACGGCGCGTATTCGAACGGACCGAACCCGCGTTCGAGGAAGCGTTCGGGATGGAAACGCTCCGAATCAGGCCATACCGTGGGTTCGGAGTGCAGCAGCGGTAGCGCCACGCCCATCACCCCGCCCGCCGCGAGGGTGACTCCGCGCAGGGTGAAGGGGGCGCTGACCCGGCGCAGCACGATCGGCACCGGCGGATGCAGTCGCAGTGTCTCCTGGCATATCGCGTCCAGGTAGGGCAGCGTCGCCAGTGTCGTCGGATCGGCGTCGGTCCCGGCTTCGAGCACCTCGGCGCGCAGCCGGGCGAGCACTCGCGGTGCGCGGTGCAGGTGATAGAGAGCCCACACCACACTGGTCGCCGTGGTCTCGTGGCCCGCCACCACCAGGGTGCGCAACTGGTCGCAGAGATCGTCGTCGGTGAGTGCTCCGCCGTCCTCGTCGCGGACATTCAGCAAACCGGCGAGGATATCGGTGCCAGCGGGCCGTCCCGCCGCGCGCCGTCGCGCGATATCCGCCCGGATGAGCCGGTCGACCCGCTCGCGCGCCGCACGGAACCGGTCCCACGGTGTCGCGCCGAAGGCTCCGTGCCGCAGCGCGGGGATCAGCAGCAGCGGGCCGGAGTACGCGTCGAGGAATTCCGAGACCGCGGCGGTGTAGTGCGCGTGCCGCTCGGCGTCGTCGGTGCCGAAGACCACCCCGAGTATCACCCGCAGAGTGACGGCGCGGGCCGCCGCGCGCGCGTCGACGGTCGCGCCGGGCCGCCACGCCGCCGAACCCGCTGCGTCGCCGGATATCTCGTCGACCACGGCATCCCGGACCAGTTCCCCGTACGCGCGGATCCGCCCCCGGTGGAACGCGGGCGCGAGCAGCGTCCGGTCGCGGCGGTGTCGCTCCCCCGCCGTCAGGATCAGCGACGCGGCGCCGACGAGTGGTTCGATCGGATTGGGTCGGGGTGGTTCGAGCAGGTCGACGGGCGCGCGGAACACCTCGCGCGCGCCGTCGGGCGTCCCGGTGAACAACGCCGCGCCCACACCGGGGAACACCACGTAGAACGGATCGCCTTCCCTGGACCGCCGCCAGCGGAAGTACCTGTCGAAATCGATACCCGCCGCCAGCGCGTGCACGGCGGTCAACCGGGGTGTTCTCGGCGCGGAGGATAGGGCCACTTCCATACCTGTACCTACGTTCGGGCGCGGCCATCGGTTCGATCGCCGCCTGCCCGCGCGGACTACTCCGGCGGAAGCTGTTGTTCTGGTACCGTTTTCGGGTCGGCGCGGTCCGGCGGGGTCGACCGGACGACCCCCAGCGGGGTGGCCAGACAGCCCGCGCCGGTGGTGCCGTTCCACGCGAGCGCCGACGATCCGAGGCACACCACCGTGTCCTCCGTCGAGCTGACCTGCGCGCGCGAACCGTCCATGGCGATCGACAGCCCCACGCCCGCGGGCGGGCGGCCTTCGACGTCGGCCAGCGAGGTCAGTGCGATCGCGTCGGGTCCTAGCCCGATCGCGATGGGGATGCCGCCGACCCCTTCGCTCGCCCCGACCCCGCCCGCAGCGCCCAGTCCGACGGCGACGGCGCCGGACGTGGCGTTGGCGTAGCCGACTCCGTCGAACCCGGCCGAATGGGACCGGCCTTCGGTGCCGCTGGCGGCGCGGCAGGCCGTGCGGCCGTCCACCCGGGTGATGTCGGTATCGCTGTCGGCGGTGCAGTGCACATCGGTTGCGGAGGCGACGGACGGCAGCCAGAAGGAGGTGCCGACCGCCGCGGTAGCGCAGAAGATCGCGCAGATCAGCCTCATGGCAACCCCTTTCTCGACAGGTCTCCCCACCCTAATCGGACAGGTAGCTGGATAGGCGATCACGCAGGTAGAACGGCCAGCCGTCCGCGTCGACTCGACGCCCGTGTTAACGATGGTGTATGCATGGCGTGATATTTCAAGCAAGGTAGTCGAACTTCGGATTCTGACGGGGGCGTTGAGTTCGGAGCGTTGCAGCTCGGGAGGACTGTTTCGTGTCTCGTCATATGCTCATAGGTCGTGTCGTCGTCGGGGTGTGCACCGCGGTGGCCGCGCTGGCCCTCGTCGTCGGCTGTAGTTCCACCATCGATGGAACCGCGCAACCCGCGATCGATGGCGGCACCGTCGACGCGGTGACGACCAGCACCCCGAAGACCTCGTCTCCCCGCTCATCGAGCAGGCCCACCTCGGGACGTCCGACGACGACCACCCGCGGCGGCAATACCGATTTCGAAGCCAGTGTCGGCGACTGTGTCACCCTCGGCGGCACCCAGAGCCACGCCACCATCTCCAAGGCGTCCTGCGGAAGCCGGTCGGCGAACTACAAGGTCATCGGCAAGGCCCCGACCAGTACGGCCTGTGTGGGCGACCGCGACAACTACTACGCCGAAACGCTCAACGGCGTGCAGCAGGGCGCGTTGTGCCTGGATATCGACTGGGTCGTCGGTGGCTGCATGGATGTCGGCGGCGACGATCCCAAGCGCATCGATTGCAGTGAACGCGCGACGCAGGCCGTTCGGGTAGTGAACATCCAGCAGGGCGCGTCCGACGCGGGCGCGTGCAGCACCGGCACGGGTTTCACCTACGAGGAACGGCAGTTCGTGGTCTGCGTCGAGGAACTCTAGGTCCTCGATCGACTCGGTCGGTCCCCCGCTCGGCTGGACACTGCGCCGGGCGGGGCTAGTTTGGAGCGGTGAGCACCGCCACGGAGTTACCGAGGCTCGGCTCGGCGAAGGGCCGCTGGATACTGCTGGCCACGATCCTCGGATCGTCGGTGGCCTCGCTCGACGCGACCGTCGTCAATATCGCGCTGCCCCGGATCGGTGAATCCCTCGATACCGACGTCGCGGGACTGCAATGGACGCTCAACGGTTACACCCTGACGCTGGCCTCCTTCATCCTGCTCGGGGGCTCGCTCGGTGACCGGCTCGGCAGGCGCAGGGTATTCGTCTGGGGCGCCGTCGGTTTCGCGCTCGCCTCGGTGCTGTGCGGGATCGCCTCGAGCATCGAGATGCTGGTGGCGGCCCGGGTCCTGCAAGGTGTCGCGGGCGCCATGCTGACCCCGGGCAGCCTGGCGCTGATCTCCTCGTCGATAGACGACAGGGATCAGGGCGCCGCGATCGGGCTCTGGTCCGGATTCGGCGGTGTCGCGGGGGCGTTCGGCCCCTTCCTCGGTGGCTGGCTCATCGATGTGGCCGGCTGGCAGTCCATCTTCTTCATCAACGTCCCGCTGGTCGCGGTCGTCGTGCTCGTCGCGTTACGTCACGTGCCGGAAAGTCGCGATCCGGCGGCGCCCACCCGTTTGGACCTGCCCGGCGCGCTGGTGGTCGCGCTGGCACTCGGCACACTGACCTTCGGCCTCATCGACGTGACGCCGCTGCTGATCCTCGCGGGCGCGGTGTTGCTCGCCGTATTCGTGACCATCGAGATCCGCAGCGACCACCCCCTGGTGCCGCCGAGGCTGTTCTCCTCGCGTGTGTTCACCGTGGCGAATCTGGTCACCTTCGCCGTCTACGCCGCGCTCGGCGGCGTGTTCTTCCTGCTGGTACTGGAATTGCAGTTGGTGGCGGGTTTCTCACCGCTGATGTCGGGGGTGTCGACCGTCCCGATGACGATCATCATGCTGGTGCTCTCCGCGCCCGCCGGACGTTGGGCGCAGGTGCACGGTCCCCGGCTGCCGATGACGGCGGGTCCGATACTCGCGGCCGCCGGTCTGGTGCTGCTGATGCGGATCGGGTCCGACACCGTCTACGTCCGTGATGTGCTGCCCGGTGTCGTGGTCTTCGGGCTCGGTCTGTCGGTTCTGGTCGCACCGCTGACCGGCGCGGTGCTCGGCGCGGTCCCCTCGGGTGAGGCGGGTATCGCCTCCGGGGTGAACAACGCCGTGGCCAGGACCGCACAGTTGCTCGCGGTGGCCGCCTTGCCCGGGCTCGCGGGTATCTCCGGATCGCTGTCGGATCCGGGCGCGTTCGACCGGGGATTCGAGGTCGCGATGTGGATCTGCGCCGGGCTGCTGCTCGCGGGCGCGCTACTGGCCGGGCTGCTGTTGCGGCCCGCTCGCGGTGCTCCCACACTCGACCGTGTCGATTGTCTGCCGCAGTGCGCGGTGGCCGGGCCCGCGGTGGCCCCGGCCGGGCGGACGTGAACGAGCGGGCGCGCCCGCGCCCGCTCGTCGAAGTCCTGCCGCGTCGTGACTAGATGGGGCGGAAACCCGCTCCGACACCGCCTCGGGCGTTGATATCGCCGACGATCGTGCTCATGTTGGTGCCGACCTCGGGACCGAAGCAGGCGATGGCCAGGTAGGCGTTCACCATTCCGACCAGGGTGGTGCCCACGACGACCGGGGCGCCGGAATCACCTTCGACCACGCACATCTGGCTCCACGTCTCGATATTCGTACCGAAGATGTCGCCCCAGGCGATGCCGCAGGTGTTGCCGGTGGTCCGGCCTTCCTTGCAGACGATGTTCGGGAACTGGGCGGGTCCGCCGATCCCGGTGATGCTGACGTTGCCGATCCGGTTCACCGGCGTGATGGCGCCGGGCGTGAACTGGATGACGGCGTAGTC
This sequence comes from Nocardia sp. NBC_01377, assembly GCF_045040005.1. Classification (NCBI taxonomy): domain Bacteria; kingdom Bacillati; phylum Actinomycetota; class Actinomycetes; order Mycobacteriales; family Nocardiaceae; genus Nocardia; species Nocardia sp. NBC_01377. Next base: position 7,385,185 of record NZ_CP109566.1, on the reverse strand, counting down.
GAGTTCGTGGTTGGAGTAGACGAAACGTCCGATCTGACCCGCGCCGGGATCGGCCTCGGCGTAGACCTGGGCTCCCTCGTCACCGCAATGTCCCGCCGTGAGACCGACCAGCCTGCCCGCGCCGTCGTAGCCCACGGTGGTGACCGTGCATTCGTACTGGTTGTCGATGATGATGCCGGATCCACCGCCGATCACCGGCGGCCCCGCGGCGTCCGCTGTGCCAGCACCCAGCAGTGCCGCACCAAGGGCTACGGCGAAGACGGCGTTGGCCGCCTTGGCGAGTTTCCTGAACATGTCCCTCCAGATGTCGGAAGTCCGCACGATATCAATCTGTCGCACCCATCGTGTCAGTATTCGGTCTCGGGCGCGTCTCATAGTCCGGCAGCGCACGGCGTGGGAACCGGAACGGCGTTCTCGACAGCCCGGCGGGAACGTCTCAAATTTTGGCGATAGCGAACTTCTATCGAAGTCACATGGACACGGTTATGTTTTGTGTGTCGGACACAATTTTGTACCGATTCATTGTGGTAGGAAAACAGTCGATTTTTAGATGAATGTATTCCGAGTTATTTGCCTCGTAAAGTGTCGCCGGACCTGTGATCGGCCGTGCTGAACTGTCACTTGTGCCAGAGTCCGACCATCGAAATTTGGGCGCTGACCCAGTCCTCGTGGCGTATGTCATAGACATAACGGCAATGTGACAACTATCTATGACTCCAATCACAGAGGGGTGCTGTGCTCCGGCTTACTACGTAGTAAGGTGCGTCAAGCAAACAAGTCGTCGGGGCATCCAACCGGCGTCGAGAGGGGTTAGCCAGTGCAGTCGACCAAGAGTCCACCAACAGGGTCACGGATCGGTGACGCGGTCGATTGGACGAGGGCGTACTGGCAGGACCATCCGAAGCGTTCATTGGAGACCTTCGGCAGACAGATCACCATGGGATTCGCCGCAGTGATCGAACTGTTCGTCGCGATCTTCCGTGGACGCTTCCCATTCAAAGAATTCATCCGTCAGTGCGCGTTCATGTCCAACGTGGCAGCCGCTCCGACACTGCTCGTCGCGATTCCGATCGGTGTGATCGTCTCGATCCAGGTCGGCGCCGTCGCCGGTCAGGTCGGCGCGACCTCGTTCATCGGCGCGGCCAACGGACTCGGCATCATCCAGCAGGGCGCACCGCTGGTCACCTCCCTGATGATCGCGGGCGCGGTCGGCTCGGCCATCTGCGCCGACCTCGGCTCCCGCACCATCCGCGAGGAGATCGACGCCATGAAGGTGATGGGCGTCGATCCGATGCGCAGGCTGGTCGCCCCCCGGCTCGGCGCCGCGATGCTCGTCAGTGTCCTGCTCTGCGGATTCGTCGTATTCGTCGGCTTCCTCACCGGCTACATCTTCAATATCTTCGCCCAGGGCGGTACCCCCGGCTCCTACGTCGGAACCTTCTCGTCCTTCGCGGTCACCCGTGACCTGGCCGTCGCGCTGGTGAAGTCGCTGATCTTCGGCCTGCTGGCCGCCATCATCGCCTGCGATACCGGGCTCAACACCCGAGGCGGTCCCGGCGGTGTCGCCAACTCGGTGAACTCCGCGGTGGTCAGTTCCGCGATCATGCTGTTCGGTGTGAACCTGATCATCACTCAGGTCTACAACGCACTCTTCCCCCCACAGGTGGTCTGAGCCGGTGTCATCAACCTATGTTCCGCCGCTGCTGCGGCCCCTGAACGCGCTCAAGCGCACCGCCAACGCCCCGGTGGACATGCTGGCCCGCCTCGGCCACCAGGTCTTCTTCTTCCTGCGTTCGCTCGGTTCGATCCCACTGGCACTGCGGCAGTACCCCAAGGAAGTGTGGCGGCTGCTCTCCGACGTCACCTGGGGCAACGGCAATCTCGTCGTCGGCGGCGGCACGATCGGCGTCGTCGTGATCCTGAGCGCGTTCGGCGGTATGACCGTCGGCATCCAGGGCCACACCTCGTTGAACCTGCTCGGCCTGAGTCCGATCACCGGCGCCATCTCCGCCTTCGCGACGACCCGTGAACTCGGCCCACTGCTCGCGGCACTGGCCTTCGCCGTGCAGGCGGGCTGCCGGTTCACCGCGCAACTCGGCGCCATGCGCATCTCCGAGGAGATCGACGCGCTGGAATCGATCGCCATCCGGCCGCTGCCCTATCTGGTCAGCACCAGGATGTTCGCGGCGATCGTCGCCATCATCCCGCTGTACTGCCTCGGCCTGGCCGTCGCCTACATCTCCTGCTCGGTCACCGTGCAGGCGATCGGCGGCACCGCCAGCGGCACCTACATGCACTACTTCTACCAATTCCTCGTACCTACCGACGTGCTGTATTCGCTGCTCAAGGCGATCCTGTTCGTCGCGATCACCACCTTCATCCAGTGCTACTACGGGTTCTTCGCCTCGGGCGGCCCGGAAGGTGTCGGTGTCGCGGCGGGCCGGGCGATCAAGATGTGCATCATCCTGGTCGTCTTCGCGGACCTGTTCATGACGTTGGCGATCTGGGGAGTCAACCCCGGCATCCGGATCTCGGGATAAGGCGAGATGATTCTTGATCCAAGTGGGCGTGGGCCCACCATGCGTCAGTTGCTGATCGCCGGAGCGGCGGGACTCGTCGTCCTCACCCTGGTCTTCGGCTTCCTCTACGCCCGCTACCAGGGCTATTTCGTGCCGAAGGTCAATGTCGTCGCCAACCTCACCACCACCGGTGACGGACTGCCCTCCCAGGCCGACGTCAAATTCCGCGGTGTGCTGGTCGGCGCGGTCGACGAGGTGGAGATCGCCGACAAGGGCGAGATGCAGAAGGTCCAGATCGAGCTGAAGCCCGAATTCGCCGAAGGCATCCCTGCCAATGTCACCGCGCGGGTGGTGCCGAGCAACCTGTTCGCCGTCACCTCGGTGGAACTGGTCTTCAACGGACCGGCCGATCAGTACCTGCACGAGGGCGCGGTGATCGAGGAGGACCGCAGCCAGGGCACCATCGCGCTGCAGGACACCCTGACCGCCGTGCGCAATGTGCTCGACAAGATCGACCCGGTCCAGTTCGGCCGAGTCCTGGGCACCCTGTCGCAGGCGCTGGACGGCAGCGGCCGGATGCCCGGTTCGACCATCGAGCGGTTCGACCGGTGGCTGCTGGCCGTCGACGAATCCATCCCGGATCTCGGCGTCATGCTCGGCGATTTCTCCTCGTCGTTCCGGGCGTTGAACCAGTCCGCGCCGGAACTGGTCGACGTGCTCGGCAGTTCGGTGCAGACCGCGCGCACTATCGCCGATCGCCGGGCCGAACTGGTCTCGCTGATCACCGGCGCGAGCAGCACCGTCGACACCGTCAACGCCCTGTTCGCCCGTAACCCCGATGTGGGCAAGCAGGTCACCGCGGGAACCAGCGACACCTTCGGCGCGCTGGCCGCCGATCCGGCGGCGATCACCGCGGCGATCGTCAACCTCGGTGATTCGGCGGCGAAGCTGAACACGGTCTTCCACTGGGGACCGCAGAAGCAGATGGTGTGGAACCTCGGTATCTCGTTCACGCCGTACCAGCCCAACACCGTCGAGAATTGCCCACGCTACGGCGAACTGGCCGGACCGAGTTGCTTCAACGCGCCCGCCGCCGTCGAGATCCCGCCGATGCCGCAATCGCTGCAACCGCGCGCGCTCGACTCGGCGGCAGGCCTGCCGCCGCTGGTTCCGATGCCCGGCCTGCCGGTACTGCCCGGCCTGACCACGTCCGCGGTGCCGTTGCCGACCGGGACCGAGGGCGGCACACCGAAACCGTTCGCGGGAACGCCGCTGGAAGGTCTGGTTCCGGAACTGCCGCCGATCTTCGGTGGACCCCAACCGGCCGCGCGGCAACCCGCGCCGCAGCAGCCCGCGGCGGCGAGCGATCCGGCTCGGGCGCAGACCAAGCCCGCTGCCGCTCCGATCTCCTACCGTGGTGACGCCGCGATCACGCAGTTGCTCGGCCGGAAGCCGACGACCACCGAATACCTGCTGCTGAGCCCGATCATGAAGAACGGAATCCTGCAAGTGACCGAAAGTGGAGGCGGCCGATGAGCATTCGCAAACCGCTGATCGGCTTCAGTATCTTCGCGCTGGTCTCGATCCTGGTGACCGTTGTCGTCTGGAACACCCTGGCGCGGGTCGTGTCGGGGGATACCAAGACCTACTCGGCGACCTTCACCGATGTACTCGGGCTGCGCCAGGGCGACGACGTCAGGATGGCGGGCGTCCGCGTCGGCAAGATCGAGAAGATCGAGCTCGACGGCGGTAACGACGCCAAGGTGACCTTCATCGTCCAGAGCGATCAGACCCTCTACGACGACACCAAGGCGCTGGTCCGCTACCAGAACCTGATCGGCCAGCGCTACGTCGCGCTGGCTCCCGGCAAGGCCGCGAATCCGGCGCCGCTGAAGAACAACGCCGCGATTCCGCTGGAGCGCACCGAACCGTCGTTCGACGTGTCGGCCCTGCTCAACGGTTTCCAGCCGCTGTTCCAGGTACTGCAACCCGAGCAGGTGAACCGCCTGTCGGAGACATTCATCCAGGCATTGCAGGGTGACGGGGTCTCGCTGAGCGCCTTCATCACCCAGGCCGCGACGCTGGCGACGGATTTCCAGCGCCGCGACACCATCCTGACCGATGTGATCACCAACCTCTCCGGAGTCATGGCGGGGTTGGCCAAACGAGGTGACGAGTTGGAGACCCTGGTGACCCAAACCCGGTCGCTGATCGGCGGACTGTACGAGCAGGGCCAGACCCTGCAGCAGTCGACGGTGCAGATCGCGGACGCGACGGATTCGCTGGTCGACATGGTCGGCAAGATCCAGCCCAAACTCCGGACGGCGCAGGATTCGACGACGGCGGCGCTCACGCTGCTGATCGCCACCGGCCCGCAGCTCGATCAGGCGGCGATCGACCTGCCCGCCATCCTCGGTAACGCAGGCAGCTTCACCTCGGAGGGCACGTACGCCAACGCCTACATCTGTAGCCTCGATGTCTCGTTGTACGGAGTGTTGTTCCCGCGCGGCCTGTTCAACCAGATCGGTGGCACCACCCACTCGGCGGTGTGCCGCCCATGATGACGAAACTCAAGGCGCGGTTCGAATCCGCCCGCTACTTCTGGCTCGGCGTGATCGGCACCGTTCTGGTCGTCGTCATGCTGCTGATATCCAGCGTGTTCAAGATGCTCGGCGTCGGCGACCAGTCGGTGAAGGTCGAATTCGTGCAGGCGGCGGGTATCAAGGTCGGTGACAAGGTCGATGTCTCCGGTGTTCCGGTGGGCACGGTGGTCGGCGCCGAACTGGAGGGCAGCCACGTCCTGTTGACGTTGAACGTCGACAAGAGCCTGAAATTCGGTCCGGACGCCACGGCCTCGATCAAGATGGCGACGCTGCTCGGCGCGCGCTACGTCGACCTGGAGCCCGGTGATGGTTCCGGGCTGCGCGACAAGCGGATTCCGGTGTCCAACACCACCGTTCCGTATAACCTCGCCGACGTGGTGCAGATCGGCACCCCGAAATTCGAGGAACTCGACACCCGGAAGCTGGCCGAATCGCTCAACCTGGTCAACCAGCAGTTCGGTGATTCCCCGCAGTTGGTCGCGCAGGCGCTCGACAGCGTCGGCGCGCTGGCCAAGGTGATGGATGCGCGCAAGACCGAGGTCGACAGCCTGCTCAAGGATCTGGACAAGGTCACCCAGCTGCTGGCCGACAACCGCAACAGCGTGCTGTTGATCATCACCCAGGGCGAGGCCATCGCGAGCCGGGTGATGGAACGCCAGGATCTGCTGCGTCGCCTGCTCGACAACATCGCGACGCTGACCAAGCAGTTGCAGGAGATCGGCGCCCAGAACGACGCCCAACTGGGCCCGACCATCGATCAGCTCAACGTCATGGCCGAGGGCCTGCAGAAGAACAAAGAGAATCTGGACCGGTTGTTGTCGATCGTTCCGCCGTCGGTGCGCTACCTGTCCAATGCCTTCGGCAACGGCAATTACGGCGAGGTCGCGCTGCCGTGGCTGTTCCCGGACAACTGGTTGTGCTTCGTCCAGGTGATCGAGGGGTGCCAAGGATGACAATGCGCAAGCGATTCGACACCAAAGCCATACGCCGGTCGGTGGTCGTCGGCGCGACCGCGCTCGCCATCGGCAGCTGCTCGATCCTGCCCGGATCGGTGAACGACGCGCTCGGTAACTCGATGCGCATCACCGCGGATTTCGAGAACATCGCGGGCATGTACGAGGGCAATCCGATCACGGTGCTCGGACTCGACGTGGGCAAGGTCGACAAGATCGTGCCCAAGGGCACTTTCATCGAGGTGCACATGTCGATCGACGGCGACGTGAAGATCCCCAAGGACGCGATCGCCGCGATCGTGTCGCCGTCGATCGTCACCGACCGCCACATCGAGCTGACCCCGGTGTACACCGAGGGCGAGAGGCTGTCCGACGGTGAACATCTGCCCTTGAAGCGCACCAGGACGCCGGTCGAACTGGACACGATGATCAAGACCATCGACCAGTTCGCCGCCGCGCTCAAACCGCAGCCGGGCCAGGAAGGTATCGGCCCGCTCTCGGGCCGGGTGCTGTACCCGATGCTCGACGGCCAGGGCGAGAAGATGCGCGACACCCTCAACGCGCTCTCGGGTGCGTTGAAGATCGGCGTCGACAACAAGGACGCGATCTCCAACATCATCGTGAAGTTGAACGAACTCACCACGATGCTCGCCGAGAACGACGAGTCGGTGCGCGGTTTCAGCAATCAGGTCACCCAGATGACCGGCCTGCTCGCCGAACAGGCGCCGGGTCTACAGGCCACGTTGCAGCAGATGAACGACTTCCTGGCCAATACCAGTTCGGTATTCGACCAGTATCAGGATCAACTATCGGGCACGCTCACCGGTTTGACGAATGTGACAAATCAATTGCGTGACAACGCGTACGGTCTGACCGAAATCGTCGATGTGACGCCGATGTTGTTGCAGAGCATCGACCGTTCGATGAACAGGGAAGCCGGATTCATCCGGCTGCACGGTCTCATCGGTACCGCACTCAGTGGTGAGATCGTCAGCGTTTTCTGTCAGCGGATCCAAATGCGATCCGACGGCTGCCGAACCGGCAATATGCAGGATTTCGGACCGGACTACGGGCTCACCGCCGCATTGCTTGGACTGACGAAATGACCGATCGAATGATGAAGGCGCGCAGGGCCGTGGTCGCCGTCGCCGCCGTGGTGGGAGTCGGTGTCACCACGGGGTGCGGATTGACCGTCGAGGATTTGCCGCTGCCCAAGCCGGGCCAGTCCGGCGACACCTACACGCTGCACGCGGTTTTCGAGAACGCGCTGAATCTGCCCGATCAGGCCAAGGTCAAGATCGGCGGTTCCGATGTCGGCGTCGTGACGAATATCGCGACCAAGAATTTCCAGGCGGTCGTGGATATGGATATCCGGACCGATATCGAGCTGCCGGAGGGCACCACCGCCGAACTGCGCCAGGCGACTCCGCTCGGCGATGTCTTCGTCGCCATCGACAAGCCGAAGACCGGATCCGGTGCCGCACTGCTGAAGAACGGCGACACCCTCACGCTGGACCAGACCTCGGCGGGCGCCACGGTCGAGGAACTGCTGATCTCGGTGTCCATGCTGTTCAACGGCGGCGGTATAGCCAGCCTCAGCAGGCTCGGCTCCGAACTGGATTCCATCGTCGGCGGTCGCGGTCCGCAACTGGCTCACCTGATCACCGAGATGACCGGCGTCGTCGGCAGTCTGAACGAGAACAGCGCGAAGATCGACGCCGTGCTCGGCGGTTTCAGCGCGCTGGCGACGACCATCGAGTCCAGGCGCGACGAACTGGGCCAGGTCGCCGACACACTGCCGCAGATGATCGGCGCGGTGGCCGAGAACAATCAGGCCCTCGCCCAGTTGCTCGCCAAGATCGCCACGACCAGTGCGGCGCTCGGTGACTACGCCAACACCTCGTCGGATCAGCTGGCCGGCCTGCTCGACAACCTGGGCAGCCTGATGCAGGCACTGGCCGACACCGGCGACCGCTTCGGCTTCGCGCTCGACCAGCTGCACGAGATCAGGCCGAAGGTCGATGCGAGCTTCAGGGGTAAGAGCCTGGCCGTCTACGCGACGCTGACCAATCTCGATGTCGGTCTGCTGACCGATCCCGCGAACAGCAAATTCCCGGATCTGAAGGATCTCGACGATTTCGTCGGCAGCTTCATCCAGGTCCTGCAGATCGTGCAGGGCCGGGTGCAGGGAGGACACCGATGAGCCGAGCGGGAAAAATACTGCGCAGCAAGATCTTCCTGTCCAACGCGGGGTTGGTGCTGGTGCTGTTGCTCGGCGCCTCGTACCTGGTCGTCAACATCATGCGGGTGAATCCGCTGCAGGGGCACTACACCGTGACGGTGAGCCTGGATCGTTCGGGCGGTCTGCAACCGGGTAACGACGTGACCCTGCGCGGCTACCGCGTCGGCAAGGTGAACTCGATCAAGCTGACCGATCGCGGCCAGGCCATCGCGGCGGAGGCCGAGATCGAATCCGATTACCGGATTCCGGTCGACTCGGTGATCTCGGTGCAGGCGCTGTCCGGCGCGGGCGAGCAGTACATCGATTTCCGGCCCGCCAGTGATGGTGCTCCGTACCTGAACGACGGAGCGGTGATCGCCTTCGATCCGGAGAAGATCAAGACCCCGACCCCGATCTGGTCGGTGCTCGACAACACCAGCGCCCTGATCGCCCAGGTCGACCCGGACAAATTCAGCACCATCCTGTCCGAACTCGATATCGCGCTCAGCGGCGGTCCGGATCAGTTGCGCGGCATGATCAACGGCATCAGCCTGGCCGCGGCCGGTCTGGACGCGCTGCTGCCGCAGACCACCAACCTGATCACCAACCTGCGCGTCATCGCGAACACCACCTCCTATGCGCAGCCCGATCTCGCGATCCTGACCAGGAATTCGGGCGTGCTGTTCGAGCAGTTCAACAACGCCGACGCCGAATTGCGGGCGGTTCTGGAACAGGCGCCGGGGCAACTGGCGAGTCTCGGTGCGGTGCTGGACAAGACGAGCGATCCGATGACGAGTCTGCTCACCAACTTCGCCGCCATCACCAAGGCCGCGCAGTTGCGGACCCCGGCGCTGCGCGCGCTGTTTCCCTCGCTCGCGGCGGGACTCGGTGCGCTCGGTGTGCCCGCGCACGACAACGAATTCCACACCATCCTCGATATCTGGCCGCGTCCGACCTGCAACTACGCCACCCAGCAGATGCCGAACGAGATCGTGCAGGACGACACGATTCCCAAGTGGAACTACTGTGTGAACCCGCCGCCCGGCCAGCAGATCCGCGGCGCGGCCAACGCGCCGCGACCGAATGTGCCCAACAACGGCGCGCAGATGCCGCCCGGTGTGGATCCGAACGAGCGGACCATTCCGCCGGCGCGGTGAGCATCACCCCCGTCCGGTGGTCTCCCCGCCGGCCGGGGCATACTCGCCGGTAGACCGCCCACGATCGGCCCGTTCGGGCCGATCGGCCGAATCGGCGCGTGCGCGCGCCGGGAAAGTGCAGGATTTATCGATGTCCACCGACGACGCCGACACCGCCGACAACAACACCGACAAGGCGGACAAGGCCGCAGATGCTTCGAGCGCCGAGAATCCGGTGACCGAGGGCAAGGCCGAGACCGCAGCGACGACGGCGAAGCCGGATCTGGCGAAGGCGACGACGGAGACACCGGCGGAGACCACCGCGGCGGCTCCCGCTCCCGCACCGGCCGCCGAATCCGCACCGAAATCGGGCTCGGGCCTCGCGCCGATCATCACCGCGTTCGTCGCGGGCATCCTGCTGGTCGCGGCGATCACCGCGGTTGTGGTGTTCTTCCTTCAGGCCCAGAAGCGCGGGGACGAACTCGCCGCCGTGGACGAGGCCACCCACGCCGCGTGCGCGTTCGGCAACAGTGTCTCGACCTACGACTATTCCAAGGATCTCGACCGCTACTTCACCAACGTCAAGGCGAACGCGACTGGCGACTTCCTGAAGGAATTCGACGACGCGAGCAAGGCGCTCAACGACGCGATGGTGCAGGCGCAGGTGAAGTCCTGGACCGACGACGTGCAGTGCGGCTACCAGTCGGGCGATACCGACTCGGCCAAGGTGCTCGTGACGCTGACCCAGTTCCGCGTCAACTTCAGCCAGACGACGCCGGACCGGCAGTACGTCGTGGTGATCGCGGATCTGCGCAACGAGAACGGTGACTGGAAGGTCAGCAAACTCGATTCGCCGATGCTGCGGGACACCGGTACCGGACTGCCGGGCGGAAGCGCCGCGCCGGGAGCAACCCCGGCTCCGGCACCCGCACCGGGTAACTGACCTGCCGAAAAGCCTCCGGCGGTGGGGTCGAAACCCACCGCCGGAGGACTTCGGGCGGTCTTACCTCGCGGACGCGCCGCCTCCTCAGAACAGCGTCAGACTTTGAGGAGCCGAAGGCGCGACCGCCTTCCCCGAGGCCCGCGGCCCGGTGGTCTTTTCCAGTGGTGCGACGGTTTCCGGCAGGGTGACGGCGGGCATCTCGACGGTGCTCGCCTCACCCACCGCGGCCGACGCCGCCGCCTCACGCGCGGCCTCGCCCGCGAGCGCGTCGGCTTTCTCGTTGAAGTAGTTGCCGACGTGACCGCGCACCCAACGGAAGCGGACCGGACCGGGGCGGCCCGCGATGGCCCGATCGATATCCTTGATGATCTCGACATTCTTGACCGGCGCCCCCGTCGAGGTGCGCCAGCCGTTCATCCGCCAGCCCGAGATCCACTCCGACGCGCATTTGATCGCGTAGAGCGAATCGCTCTCGATGAAGAGCGGTTCCGGGCCGGGGTGGGCGATGATCGCCTCGTGGACCGCGCGTAGTTCCGCGATCTGGTTGGTTCCGGTGGGGGCCCCGCCGCTGCGCGAGGACCCCTGATGATTGACCCAAGCCCAGCCGATGGCGCCGCCCGGGTTTCGGAGGCAGGATCCGTCGGTGCTCACGATGATCATGGATGGCACCTTACGCAATCCGACCGACAAGATCGGTACCGTGGAATTCCTCGATTTCCCTACGCAATTGCGACTCCGTGCGTCGTAGCGCCTTCCTGACGGCGGAGTCGACCAGCCCTGAGCACAGGCGGCCGAGGACTCCACGCGGTGGAGCGTACTCCGCTTCGGAGGTGAGCACCGACCGTCCGTAGCCGAGCGGATCGAAGCGCAGCGTCAGGGTGCCCGACAGGCGCCCGCGCAGCGTGTAGCCGATCACGACATTGCGGCGGTACTCGGTGATCTCGCACGCCGTCCTGGGATGCCAGAGCGCGACCTTGGCCGCGGTGTCGTAGACCGCGCCGAGGCCCTGGTCGACATCGCCGGCCGGTTCGAATTCGGCGACGCCGAACATCCAGTCCGGGACGAACAGGTGGTTGTCGGTGTAGCTGAACGCCACTTCGACGGGTGCGCCGACGTCACTCGCGTACTTGATGTGGCCCATCGGCCCTCCCTGCCTGACTAGCGACGTTCGTCCCTGGTGGCCGCGCGAACGCTCTGCTGACAGCGCGCCGCCGGGATTCACGGCTGTCGACAAAAGTACTACAGCTCTCCTCTTTATTGCAGGGGTCGGGCACGATTCGGTGCGATGGATTTCCAGATTGCGACCGGACGGTTGCTTGGTCGACGGCCTCGCCGAGTACACGCCCGTACCGCGTGTCGACGGGCGTCGCCCGCTATTCGGCCGCTCCCGTGATCCGGTCGACGACGTACTCCGCGATCGGCATCGCCGATGTCGCCGCCGGTGACGGCGCGTTGAGCACGTGCACCGACCGCGGGGTGCGTTCGATCAGGAAATCGTGCACCAGGGTGCCGTCGGGCAGCACCGCCTGCGCGCGGATGCCCGCCTCGCGCGGCAGCAGGTCGGCCATCGTCAATTCCGGGCAGTATTTGCGGCATTCGGCGAGATATCCACGCTTGAACAGGGAGTTGCGCAATTCACGTGCCCCCGTGCGGAAATGGGCGCGGGCCAGTTTCCGCAGTCCGGGAAAACCGAGGGCTTCGCGCGCGTCGCGCAGATCGACACTGCCCTTGCGGTATCCCTCCCGCGACAGTCCGAGCACGGCATTCGGTCCCACCGTCAGCTCGCCGTCGATCGTCGGACTCAAATGCACACCGAGGAACGGCAGATTCGGATCTGGCACCGGATAGATCAGCGTGCGCACCAGGTCGGCCCGTCGCGCTGGCAGGCGGTAGTACTCGCCGCGGAACGGCACGATCCGGAAATCCGTGCGCAGCCCGGCCAGCGCGGCCATCCGGTCGGCCTGTAAACCCGCGCAGACGACCAGCGTTCGCGCCCGCCAGCTCCCGCCGGGGCCGGAGGCGGTCACCGAATCGTCCGATTCGCTCAACGCGGTGATCTGCGCGCCGAGGACGATCTCGCCGCCGTCGGCCGTCACCTCCGCGGCGAGCGCGGTGGTCACCCGGGTGTAATCGATGATGCCGGTACCCGGCACGAACAGCGCGCCGACACCGGATACCCGCGGTTCTCGGCGCGTCAATTCCGCGGTGTCGAGCAATTCCACCTCGACCCCGTTGGTGACCGAGCGTTCGTACAGGGCGAGCATTCCGCGGTGCTCGTCCGCGTCGGTGGCGACGAGCAGTTTCCCGCACACGTCGAAGGGAATTCCCCGCGCGACGGCGTAATCCTTGGTCCACTGCGCGCCGCGCACACACAGGCGCGCTTTCAGACTGCCGGGCTCGTAGTAGATCCCGGAATGGATCACCCCGCTGTTGTGCCCGGTCTGGTGCGCGGCGAGCGAGGTTGCCTTCTCCATCAGCACCAGTGACGCGCCGGGATGGCGTCGCAGCAGCGTCCGTGCCGTCGCCACACCGATGATTCCGCCGCCGATCACGCAGTAGTCGTACACGCGCTCACACTAGTGCGCGGGCCGAATACCGGAGTTCGCCACGGGGGAGGACACGGCCGGGGCTCCGGGAGGTCGGTCCGAGCCGATCGCGCGCGATCAGGTGGTGACAGCCTCCGACGAGCGCGAATCGCCCTGTACCGCCACGGTTCCGGGGGAGTCCTGCCGCACCGCCGCCGGTGCGGGATTGCGGTCGAGCCGAAGATCGTGTTCGCCGAGCGACGGATCGGAGAGTACGAATGTCACTTCGCCACGGCGGGTGTCGATTTCGGTGCGCACCGCTGTGATGCCGGATGGGTCGGCCTCGGTGCCGAAATCGTCGCGAAACTGTTCGGAGCCCAGAAATTCCGACAGCGTCGAGAACAGATTCGTGTCGACGGTGAACGCGACGGAGTTCCGTGTCGGCGCGAAATGCGCCCCGACGTAGGCGCTTCCGACGTCCACACGTCCACTTACGCCCGCCGGGCGCTCGGGTGCGACTGCCATCCGGTCGGTGTTCGGTGGTGTCGACGGAGCCCGCGGCGCGAGCGGTGACGCGACCGGCTCGTCGGCGCGGGACCCGAACAGGAAAACGGGCCGGTCGCGGAGATCGCCGATGCGTGGCGCCTCGGCGGCGGACGGGCTGGGCCTCGTCGCATCCCGCAGTCCTATGGGCGATGCGGCTCGGTCGCTGGTTATCTCGGAGGGCTGTCGGGTATCCGGAATCTGACGAACCACGTACGCGCCCGCGGCGAAGGTGAGAGTGAGGCTGGCCGTGCCCGCCAGCACGACGGCGGTATAGCGGGCGATCTGGCCGGAACGGTGTTCGGTCACGATGCTGTCCTTCCCCGGGCCCCGGGTTGCCTTGCATATGGCGGCCCGCATCGTCGGAAGCCGTACACATGTCCAGGCTACGGGTCGCCGCGACCCGCCGCAGGTGTGCGATCGGGATCACACACCGCACGACCGCCGATGTTTCCGCGTTCGGGCGCCGGGGTAACACTGGGGGTAGCTGGCGGGCGTCACGCTCGACTGCCATGACATACCCGGCCAACGGCGTCCGGCCGTCGACATATACGGCGCACCCAAGTGTGGCGCTCGCCCGCTCCCGTCTCTCGGCCCGTGTCCTTCCGGGCCCTCGCCGTCCTCGGCCGGGGTTGCCCGGGGTGCTACGCGAACTGGCCCGCAGCTCGTCCCGCGCCGGTCGGCCCGGCGAAAGCCTGGGCGATATTCAGCCACTCCGAGGCATCCGGCCCGTCCGCCTCCAGCGCGAGATCGTCACGGTGACGTCGTTGCGTCACCAGCAGACAGAAATCAATGGCAGGTCCGGTGACCCGCTGTCCCGCGTCCGCCGGCCCCCAGGTCCACCCCGTGCCATCCGGCGCGGTCAGCTCCACCCGGAACTCTTCGGCGGGCGGCGTCGCACCGCGCACGGCATAGGCGAAATTCCTGGTACGAACGCCGATATGGGCGATATTGCGCAGTCGCGCGGTGGGCTCGCGCCGAGCGCCGAGCGCGTCGGTCACATCCTGGCCGTGCGCCCAGGTCTCCATGATGCGCGCGGTGATCATCGACGCCGGGCTCATCGGCGGTCCGAACCAGGGCAGTTTGACGCCCGCGGGAACGGCCCGCAGCGCCCCCGCGAGCGTGGCGCGGCCCCGCTGCCAACGGCGCAGCAGTTCGGGGGCGGGCGTGCGCGCGGCTTCGTCGGCGGCTTCGTCGACGAGGGTCAACGCCTTCGGGCCCGCTTCGGCGAGCGTGCGCGTGAAGGTATCCGCGTCGGTCGCGGCGATCGTCGCGATATCGTCGGTCCAGGCCAGATGGCCGATCTGATGGGCGATGGTCCAGCCGTCTGCGGGCGTCGGACGTGCCCATTCCCGCGGGGGGAGCGGGGCGACGAGTCGTTCCAGGTCCGCGCATTCACCGGCGAAATCGTCCAGCAGCGCCTCGAGATCAGCCATGTGGTCTTCCCCCTACCCGATAGTGTGCGCGTCGTTGCCGACCCAGCATCGCACCCCGGCCGGAAAAAATGCAAGCACGCCCGCTTGTTTTCGTGCGCGTCGCGGAAGCCGCCTCGGATCGGCGCTCTACCAGCCGAAGATCACCAGATGGGACGCGCCGACCACCAGGCCGAGTACCGCACCGTGCAGGTAGAGCAGCCAGGCGTCCTGTTCGACCGAGGCATAGAACATCTCCATGAACTCCCCGGGGCTGAGCAGCTGCAATTTGCGTGCGGCGAATTCATCGATCGTCTTGGCCTGCTCCAGCGCGAACTCCTCGTCCTGCACCATGCTCGGGGCCAGACCCACCGCCGCGCCCGCCGCGCCCACCTTCAGATTGTCGAACTGCCGCTTTCCGAACGCGGCGCGCACCATCGAGGTCGTCGGGCCCAGTTGCCGGTGGATCTCGTCGGAGACGAGGCGCTCGATCAGCTGGCGGGTCTTGTCGCCATTGGGGCCGTTCAGCAATTCGTGCGACAGATTGGGCAGCGTGAGCACCTGATAGGCCAGGATATGCGCCAGATCGACCGCCGCCTGCGACTGGCGTTTGGCCAGCAGCGCCTGCTTCCACAGATATTTGTAGCGCGGCTGCGGATCGCCCGGCTCGAAGACCATCTTGACCGCGATCACATTGACCGCGACGCCGATCGCCGCCGCGCTCGCGAGCACGATCACCCAGGCGGGCAGCCAGCCGATGACGGGAATGCTGTGGTGCACATGCAGATACAGCGCCATGATCAGGCCGAACGGCCCGCCCAGCAGGCCGATCCGCACCATGAATTTCAACTCCGGCGCGGCGATCGTGGTGGTGAGATCCTTCAGGATGTTCGGATTCTCGTGCAGATACCTGATGACGAAACTCTTGATATCGACCAACTGATCGATATTGTCGCCGAGGCTGTCGAACGCGCGCCGGGTCAGCTGCGGCAACTGCCGGTTCACCCGCTGATAGATGACCTGCTTGACCTGTTTTGGCACCGAACGCCACAGATCGGGATTCTCCCGGTACATGATCTCGTCGACGATCGAGGTCACCTGTCCGCGAGCCAGTGTCGCGAGGTAGTCGGAGATTCCGTCCAGATCGAGTTCGTGGATGAAATCCTTGGGACTTCCGATGCGCATGAGCGCCTTGTCGACGCAGATGCTCGCCATCTTCTCCGCGCGCGCCGGGATGAAACCTTGGAAACCCAGTCGCCGCCCGTCACCGGAGAACGTCGGCAGCACCTGCACCCGCCGCGGAAAGTACGGGTAGAGCACCGCCAGTCCCGGGATCCGCACCCCGCGGAACCGCACCGGCCAGAACAGCATCAGCACGCCGGTCCAGTTGGTCAGCCAGCCCGCCAGCGCGCTGAAGATCGGGAACGTGATCAGATCCACCACGAATTTGCTCTGCCTGGTCAGGCCCTCCCAATCGATGAACACGCCCGAGGCGAGTGTGGTCATCCTGGAATCCCCCTAGTGCGGCCGACCCGAGTTGCGAGGTCCTCACAGTCTCATTGGCCTGATGGGAGTGTCAACGCGGGTATCCACAGGTCGTCCGGTCCGGTCTCCCAGTGCCTGCGCGCTCATCGAACGCCCCGCCCGCTTCGGTGATAGCCAATCTGAACAAAAGAGACTTATCGCATAAAGAGGATTCGATTCGGTGGTCCGCACGTCCAATCAACTCGATGGCGGATCGTGCGAGGGGACCGGTGATGGTCGAGGAACATCCGGAGATCACGCGGGCCGGGAATGCCGCGCTGCGCAACCAGATCGAGCAGATGCTGAATTCCTACGAACGCGATATCTCCGCGTTGGAAACGGCGCAGGCGAGGGCGACCGAACCGGTGACGGTGTGGTCCGCCGACAATCTGGTGCGGGTGACCGCGAATATCGCGGGCGTCATCGAAGTGCACCTCGAGCCGGACGCTTTCAAACGGTCCAGCCCCGAGAAGCTCGGGGTGGTGATCACCGAAACGGTGCGGGACGCTGGGCGAGCGGCCGCGCGCATACAGGAGGAGGCGCTCGCGCCGTTGACCGACGCGGCGGCCGCCATGCCGGACCTGCCCGATCTGATCCCCGGCGCACCCGCCACGAAAGATCTACTGGCGCGGTTCGTTCCGCCGCCCGTCGACCGGACACCGCCGCCCCCACCGGCACCGGCGGCCGAGGACGACGACGATGACTATTACCGGAATCAGGGGTATCTGCGGTGAGTTCGATCCAAGCCGACCCGGACGCGTTGCGCTCAACCAGGACGTCGTTCGATTCGGTCGCCTCCGCGATCACCGGCGCCGCCGAGAAATTGGCCGCCGTACTCGCCGCCGAAGGCGAATGCTGGGGCGGTGACGAGATCGGCCAGAAATTCGCCGAGAACTACACCCCCGGTGTGGAACCCGGCAAGAAGGCGGTCGGGAATCTCGCCACGTCGATGACGCAGGTCGGCACGAATATGGTGACGATCGCCGACAAATTGACAGAACAGGACACGGCGCGGGCCGCGCAGTTGAAGCAGTCGACCGAAACCTAGATCTGTCATGGGTATCGAGATCCCGGACTCGTTGCAGTGGGTAGCGAAATACATTCTGGGCACGGGTGATTGGCCCGAAGGTGACGAGACCGCCATGCGGCGAGCGGCGGACGCGTGGTCGGCGATGGGGTCGACGCTGGACACCGTCGACGAGGACGCGGGCCGGGCCTTGACCGCGGCACTGTCGGCGCTGTCCGCCGGCGAGACCCACGACGCGATCGCGACCTATAGGGATCTGCTGCTGTCGGGCGACCAGGCGGCGTTCACCTCGATCGCCAAGTGGTGCAACGTACAGGCGGAACTGCTCGACGACGGCGCCAACGACATCGAGCACACGAAACTGGTGATCATCGGCACGATGGTCGTCGCGGCGGTGGAGATCGGCGCCGCCATCGCGACATCGTGGACGGGGGTGGGCGCGGCCGCGGGGGTCGCGGCCCGGGTCGCGGCGCAAGTCGGCGTGCGGATGGCGATCAGGCAGTTGATCTCACGCATGGTCACGCGCGGCTTGATGAAGGCGGCGGCGCGGGCGGCGTTGCGGGGCGCGGCCTTCGAGGCGCTGGAAGAGGGCGGTATCGATCTGGCCGCCCGCCTGATCCAGGTGGGCCAGGGGAATCGGTCCGGCGACAAATTCGGGTGGGCGGATCTGGGGTTGGCGACATTCGGCGGCGCGGTGGGTGGCGCTGTCGGCGGTGGTCTCGGCTCGACGCTTGGCGGTGTGGGGGACGCGGTCACCAACCCGGTGAGCAAGTTCGTGACCAAGTCGGTGTCGGGGGCGGCCACGGAGTTGGGTGCCGATCTGTCCGCGCAGGTGGCTTCCGCCGGGGCGGCGTCGGCGCTGATGGGGAGGACTTCAATCTCGACATCGGGGTGGATACCTTCACCAGCGCCGGTGCGGGTGGCGTGCAGAGTGCGATGGAATCGGGGAGCCACGGGAACAGTGGGTCGCCCGCGCCGACGGTTCCGGATCTGGGTGGGGCGGGGTCGCCGACCGCTCCGGCGTCGGCTGGGGGAGACCCGGCGTCGAGTGACGGTAGTGGTTCGCCGAGTGGGAGTGGTTCGCCGAGTGGGACGGGTTCGCCGAGTGGGACGGGTTCGCCGACCGCGCCTGCGTCTACCGGGGATTCCGCGACGGGTTCACTGACTTCTCCTGCGGCTGCGGGTGATTCCGCGTCCGGCGCGGGGAATGGGACGCCGTCCGGTAGTGAGTCCCGGGTGGGAACGGGACGCCGTCCGGCAATGACACCCCGAGCGAGGCTGGGAACCCGAGTGGGTCCGGGTCTCCTGGCGGTTCGGATTCGCCGAGTGGGTCTGGGAGTCCTGGTGCTTCTGATTCATCGAGTGGGTCCGGGTCTCCTGGTGGTACGGGGTCGCCGAATGAGTCCGGGACTCCCAATGGTTCTGATTCATCGAGTGGGTCCGGGACTCCGGGCAGTTCGGGTTCGCCGAGCGGTTCCGGAACGCCGGGGGAACCGGCGTCACCGACCGCTCCCGCCACGTCGGGCGACGCCCCGTCCTCGGGCAGCACGAGCTCCGGACACCCCGACGGTGGTAGTCCATCGACGGGCGCGACGCCCAGTGCAGGCGACAGCAGTCCCGCTCCGACCGGTCCTTCCGGCGGCGAAAACCCCTCCACGGGCGGTCCCGCGAACGCCGGAACACCGAACACGCCCGGTGACGCGAATTCCAGCGGCAGCCCCGCCACCGGTGCGCCGACAACCGAAACGCCCGCCGCTCCGGTCCCATCGGCCCCTCCCACGGATACCGGTTCACCCAGCACACCCGGCGATTCCAGCCCATCGAACGCACCAACCACCGCTCCCAGCCAGCCCACGACCCAGCCGCTGGAAGCTCCAGCAACGCTTCTCCCAGCGATTCCAGTCCATCGGGATCCGTCCCGACCGCGCCGGGCGGCCCCGGCCCGACGACCAGTCAGCCCGACACCGGCACGCCGAACACAGGCCAACCGGCCACACCGACCGACCCCGCCACCCCGTCCGGCAGCCCCGCGCAACCCGGAACGTCGCCGACTCCGTCGTCCCTGGATCTGCCTTCCACCGAATCCCCGTCCACGAACCAGCCCGCCTCGACAGACCGGTCCGATTCGACCCCCGCCCAACAGAACCCGTCACAGACGTCGACCGGAACACCGACGTCGACCCCGGCTGCCCCGAGCAGCAACCCGACGACCGGCCCCGCCACTCCCGGCATATCGAATGCGGGCACCTCGACGAATGTAGCCACCCCCGGCACGACATCGCCCTCGGTCTCCCCGAACGTTGCCACCGACACCGAGCAACAACCCGCGTCGACCGCCACCACCACCGCGAACGCGGCCACCGCGAACGCGGCCACCGCGACACCGACGGCCACCTCACCGACCCCGGCACCCACCAACGCGGCCCCGGCGACACCGAACACGCCGAACAGTCCGACCACGGGTGTCCCGCCGGTCGGCACTCCCGCCAGCCCAGCGACCTCGCGTTCTCCACAACCATCCACAGCGCAGATGACAAACGCGCCCCACCGACCGCCGCCCGCCCCCTCCTACGTCACACCGGCAACTCGAGCCACCCAGAGTCCACAAGCAGGCAACGCCGGATCGCAATCTCCGACATCGCCCACACGAAGCGACGTCACACCGCTGCGGTCCACACCCACCGCTAACTCACCTACCGACATGGGTCGTCCGAGAACCGCCGCCGATACCGAGTCGCCCCCGAGAAACGGCACTCCAACCAGTAGTGGCACGCCTACCAGCCCTGGCACTTCAACCAGCGCTGGTACACCGGACGCCACGGGTACGCCGACCCGCTTCGACACCCCGCACGGCACTGGCACTCCGACCAGCGCCGGTACGCCGAACAGCACTAGCACCCCAACCGGTACCGGCACGCCGACCGTCACTGGCACGCCGAACCGCGCCGAGTCCGTGCCAGCCACCACGACGAACCCTCCCGGCTCGTCCGCACATCCGACGCAACCGTCCCGGCATTCACCTACCGCCGATCACGCACATCCATCCACAGGCCACCCGCTCACTCCGCAGGATGTGGACAACGCCACCCGCGCTCGCCAGGCCCGCGAATCGCTGCGCCCACTGACCCCCGACGGCAACCACGCCCTCCGAGTGACTCCCCCGCAGGGCGGCTCGTTCCGCAACGCGAACTACCCGAACGCCCTCGGCCAACCCGTCCAGGTCGTACGCATCGACGCCGCCGTCACCGCGTCACCGACAACCCCGCCCGCGGCCGTCACCACCGTCACCGACAACACCCAGCTGGCCACCGACGTCACCTTCAACCAGGGCAATCAATTCCCGCTCGGTGACTGGCTCATGGTCGACGTCGTCCCCACCGCCGACCCGACCACCGCCGACCTCACCATCGACGCCGACACCCGACCGACCCTCAAAGACCTCGGCAATCTGATCCGCAGAGCCCTCGGCCTCTCCCCGGAATCCGACCCCGCCCTCACCCCCGCCGACATCCACCACATCGGCAGCGCCATCGACAACGCCCGATTCACCGGTGCGATCGAACCATCCTGGGCCGAGCAACACACACCGCCCACCACCCTCGACACCGAAATCGACATCCCACCCGCCGATTCCGATATCGATACCAACCGCGTCACCGACACCAACACCGATGCTGACGTCGACGTTGACACCAATCCCGACGTCGATACCGACCTCGACCTCGACCTCGACACCGATCCAGACCTCGACACCGACGTCGATCTCGACGCCATCCACAACCAGCACGCCGAACAAACCCCCGCAGGCGTCTCCCACCACCGCGGCGACCCCACCATGGGCGACCTCCCACACCGAGTCCCCGCCGACCCCACCCGCTTCACCGCCGACACCCACATCACCCCCGACGGCTACGCCCGCATCGGCGACCACACCCTCACTCCCGAGCAATACGGCGACCTACTACGCCGCTCCGGCTGGGACGGCGTCACCCCCGTCCGCCTCATCGGCTGCGACGCAGCCACCAACGGCTTCGCCCAACGCCTCGCCCAAAACCTCGGCGTCGACGTCCTGGCCCCCACCCGAGCCGCCTGGACCGACAGCAACGGCAACATCTTCAGCGCCGCCGCCGTCACCAACCCCGACGGCACCCGCACCCCCCGCGTCCCACCCGACGGCCAATGGCAAACCCACCACCCCAACGGCACAAGTACGTCCGCCGGACCCGGCTACCAGCCGTCCGGCACCACCACGCCTAAATCCATCGACTCCGCCAGTGCTGTCGACCGCGCACGGATTGTCCCTCCGCGCAGGGATTCTGCGGGCCGGGATCTATTTCCCCAGCAGGGCGCAGAGTGGAATCCGCCAAGCAATGAGGACGGCAGCCCACTCCCCGCTGTCCCGATGGCGGTACCGCCGGGCACGAGGGTGGCGGATCTGAATGGAACGCCGCAGATGCAGCCGAACTCCCGCATGGTCGTCGCGGATACGAACAGCACGCCGATCGGCACCTTCTACACAGATGCGAACGGCAACATCACACATGCGGATCTGGTCTCTCAGAACACCGGACACACTCGGCAAATCGGTTCTGTCGGCTCGAATCCCAATATCAGTCGGCCGGAGCCCGGGGTGACCTATCGGGTCACCGATCCGGTGGGTGGGGGCGTGCAAACCTACCGAGCAGCGGGCGTACCGGAGTCGGAAACTCCACGAACTGAGCCGGATTCGAGCCCGGATCGAGAAGATGCCCCTGACAACGCGCCGTGGACAGAGTCTGCACCTGCTGACCGTTTCGACGCATTCCGTGCTGGGCCGATTCCGCCTGCTGTGGACTGGGACCCGCCCGGGAATGAAGATGGTCAGTATCGAAACGCGGAACCAATCACCGAGTATGACACAGATGCTCAGGGACCGTTCTCGCTCACTCAGCCCCGCGAGCCCTGCACTCGATACGACGTCTACGACACCGACGGAAACTGGCATGGCACCTTCTACACCGATGCGAACGGCCGCTTCAGCCATATTCACACCTGGTCGGGGAATCAGGAGCACGGTTTCAACCCGGAACTAGGGACTGGTGCCACATGGGACGCGACTATGGAGGTTCCGAGCCCGGACACTACGTTTGCGGTAGGTCCGCGACATCTCGAGCACCACGGGTTCGATCCACGACAACCACGTCAACTCTTCCGTACCGACGAACACGGTGACACCGTCGCTGCGACGGGAATTCCCACATATGCACCATCAGGGACTCGCGCGGAGGACTACTTCGGTCCACGCAGAGGCCTGGGTGGACCGACAGATCTGCAAACCGATGTCGGCAATATCGCCGGAGGAGGAAGAGACAGGCACGGAACGTACCTTCCTGGCGAGTATGACGCGAGTCTCCATCCGGGCCAGCCGCCGGAACTGTATCGCTTTGCCGGCGGACATTTGATTCCATACGAAGCTGGCGGACCTGGGGAGAGGATCAACCATGTACCCCAGTGGGCGTATGAGAACAGTGGATGGAAACGTGACGGACGTCCGACCGTGAACTCCTGGCGACGAATGGAAAGCAACCAGGCGGCACTCGGAAGATCGCCGGACGCCGATGTGGTCAGGGTTGATGTGTTCGCTGAGCGAGTCACAGCGGACGTGGTAACCCCCGACAGGCTGCACGCTCGATACCTGGTCCGACCGACGGGTAATACTGACGGAGAACTTGAAGTGAGGAGTTTCGATAATGTCCCGTGAGTCGGCGGACGCCCGCCAAGATGAACTCTTTCGGCTCATCTGGGACGCCATGGTGGAGGCGGCACCACCGGACTGGCTCAGGCTCGACCTGATGTACATGTCGGTCGGCGATGCAACGGAGTTGACGCTCTGGGGTGCCTGGCACGAACCTGAACTCAGATCGCTCGATGTTCCCGAGCCAGTGGAGCTGGCGTTGCAAGAATTGCGTAGCACTATGTATAAGCCTGGTGAGGGTACTTGGTTCGCTGCTCGCTTCTATCTCACTGCGCCCAGACAAGAGTTCGTGATCTTCGATTTCGATAATGACCCGGCCTTTGAAAATCCGATCGATCCCTCTGAATGGCGGCGCGATATAGCTCTATACCCTCGCGATCCGCAGTTCGTACAAAAATGGCTACGGGAGTTGCTGACATGACCGGCCCCGATAAGGCGATCGATCGAATTATCACTCCTGTCTCCGGATTCGTTTCGGAATCCGATGTCCTCGATCGGATAGTGGCACGTCTGCTGGTCGTCGGACCATTCTGCTGGGAGCATCTGATACTCCACTATCAGCGAGTCGGTGAGAATGATTTCGGAGGCTGCTCCGGCTTTGCCTACCTCGTCAATGCCGACGTTCCATACCCTTGGGTACCGAGCACTGATGTCTCGGAACTTTTCGAATATCTCAGACAGATGATGGCCCGTCCCGAACGAGGCACCTGGCTCGAAGTCAAGTTCACGATGTCTTTTGCAGACGAATACTCGATCGAATACAACCGTGGCGCACAAGAATTACAGCTGGCTCCCGACGCGAATGATATTCGCAGGGAACTCGAACTATTTCCTAGAACGCAGAAGCACATACCCGGATGGATGCAGGCGATCCTCGAAGGTGGCGATCCCGGACCCGGTAAATGATGGACGGCGACCTGCTGACAATCGGTGGCGTGCGCGATACTGCTGGCCGTCGGGAGACGCTCGGGTGGGAATCGCGCAGACCGCTGGAAGTACGCTTATCGAGGCTAGGAGGCCGCCGTTGGGGTGCGGCCGGGGAGGGAAATGAAATGTCCGATGTGACGTTGGCGAACCTGTTGGACGATGCGGCGTTTCTGTCGTTGGAGCATCAGTTGCATCTGGTGGATGTGACGGGGGATCGGGGCTGGCATGTCGATCTGAAAGGGCAGGGGCGGTTCACGTTCACCGGGGATGAGCCGATTGTGGCTGATCGGGTGCATCTGCTGGGGTCGGCGGCGCCGGGGCCTCGGTCGTGGTTGTGGGCGTGGGCGAATCCGGCCGGGTATCCGGAGGCGGTGACGGGGTTGGCGGCGTCGCTGCGGGATTTCGGGGCGCAGCACGGGATTCCGGAGTTGACGGAGCCGGAGGTGCCGTTCGCCGCGCTACCGGGTGGGGTGGATGATCCGGCGTCGGTGGTGGCCATTTTCATGGACGTGGCGAAGGCGGTGTCGGGGTTGTGGACCTCGTACAACGGGCCGGTCGGCGGGGGGACGCGCGCGGCGTTCGTCATCGAGCATCCGTCGTTCCAGTTGCCGGCGCCGGTGGGGCCGCGGATCGCGACTGTCCTGCAACAGGGGGCGATGATGCCGACCCTGTCCGATCATCGTCGGGCGATCCACAGTTACGCGTCCAAGCGCGGGCTCGGGCTGCAATGGAATACGGAGTGGTCGCAGGTTGTGATCACCGCACCGGGAATCAGGGCTACGGTCGACTTCGACGGTTATGCGCGGATCGAGAAGATCGATATCGAGATGTGACGGCTCAGATTCCGCGGGTTCCTGGCAGTCGTGCTCGGAACCCGTTGATCCACATGACGATTCCCGGCGATACCGGTGGGTGCCGGATATTTCGTACCGTGACGGCCGAAGTGGTGCGGCTCGTCTACCCGACCATCCGCAATATGTGCTTCACGTCGCTGACCGTGCAGAGCAGGCATCGTGAAGTGGCCGTGAAGACACCCAACTCTTTGGTGAGGCTGCTGGACAACCGAACTCAGGACCGAAGCGACTGCCGCACCCGGGCGGCCTCGCGGGTGAGATGGTCACGCTCGGGCACCGTGGTCGCAGCCCGCGACGCTTCGGCGTACAGGTCGGCGGCCTGCTCGAGATCGCCCGCGCGTTCGAGGAGGTAGGCGCGGGCGGCGGTGTGGCGGGGCAGGTCCGGGTCTAGTTCGGACAGTGCGGCGATTCCGGCCAGGGGTCCGTCGGCCTCGCCGACCGCCACCGCGCGGTTCAGTCGGACGACCGGGCCGTCGGTGAAGACCAGCAGTTCGTCGTACCACTCCACGATCTGTACCCAGTCGGTTTCGGCGGTGCTCGGGGCATCGGCGTGCAGGGCGGCTATCGCGGCCTGGGTCTGGTATTCGCCCAGCCGGTCGCGGGCCAACGCGGTTTGCAGAATCATCACACCTTCGGCGATGAGGGCGGTGTCCCAACGGGATCGGTCCTGTTTAGCGAGCGGCACCAGACGACCGCCGGGGCCGGTGCGTGACGCGCGGCGGGCATGATGCAGCAGCATCAACGCGAGCAGGCCGGAGACCTCGGGGTCGTCGGTGGTGGCGGCGAGTTGGCGGGTGAGGCGGATGGCCTCGGCCGCGAGGTCGATATCCCCGCCGTAGCCCTCGTTGAAGACGAGGTAGAGCACGCGCAGCACCGTCGCGAGGTCGCCGGGCCGGTCGAGCGGCAGGCCCGTGATCCGTCGCTTGGCCCGGCTGATCCGTTGCGCCATGGTCGCTTCCGGAACGAGATAGGCCGTGGCTATCTGCCGGGTCGTCAGGCCGCCGACGGCGCGCAAGGTCAACGCGACGGCCGACCCGGGGGACAGCGAGGGATGCGCGCACAGGAAGTACAGCCACAGCGTGTCGTCGCCGGCGGGCACCGGACCGGCGGGCGGCTCGACCTCGATGGCGAGTTCCCTTCCGCGCCGCGATGTCTCGGCGCGGACGGAATCGACGAATTTGTGCCACGCGGCGGCGACGAGCCATCCCTTGGCGTCGCGCGGTGGATCGTCCGGCCACGTTTCCAGCGCCCGGATCAGCGCTTCCTGCACCGCGTCCTCGGCCGCGGCGAAATCGGCTCCGCGACGGACGAGGATGCCGATCACCGCGGGCACGAGTTCGCGCAGCAGCGATTCGTTCACTCGGTGACCGTGGGCAATTCGGTGTAGAACGGTCGCAACTCCAGCCATTCCTGGACCGGTTTCCCGCCCGCGCCGGGAGCCGCGGACAGGTCACCCGCCAGTTCGAGCGCCCGTTCGTAGGTCTCGACGTCGATGACCATCCAACCCGCGATCAGGTCCTTGGTCTCCGCGAACGGGCCGTCGGTGACCGGAGGACGTCCTTCGCCATCGGAACGGACGAACGTGCCCTGCGTGGACAGCGCCTGACTGTCGACGTACTCACCGGTCGCTTGCAGACGCGCGACGAAATCCTCCATGTATTGCACGTGGGTCGTCACCTCCTCCGGCGTCCAGCGATCCATCGGCACGTCGTTGACCGAAGGCGGCGCGCCCCGGTAGTGCTTGAGCAGCAGGTATTTGGCCATGGTGTACTCCTCGGTTCGTTGTGGCCGATTCCGGCCGGATTCGGTTCAGGCGTGCTGACGTTCGGCCCGCTGCCGGATCAGTTCCTCGACCGGGCTGGGCAGGGTGGTGTCGAAGTCGATGAGTTTGGCCCAGGTCGGGGTGATGACGATCCGGACCATGCCGTCGTAGAGCGAGTGGACCTCGGCCTCCCATTCGACGCGCTGCTCGGGGGTCATGACGTAGCTGCCGTTCATCTGGAGATATTCGGCCGGGATGCCGTCGACCACGTCCAGTTCGGCGCGGCCGCGGATGAGCAGCATCTGGGGTGGGTGTACCTCGGTATCGATCGTCAACGCGACCTGGGGATTGTGGCGCAGGGCGTGCAGCTTCGGGGCGTTCTTCGAGGTGCAGACCACGATGTGCGAGCCGTTCCAGGTGAAGCCGATCGGGATAGTGCGGGGAGTGCCGTCCTTGGCGACGTAGGCCATGCGCAGCAGGTCGCGGGCCAGGAGTTCCCGGCTGATCGGGAGGTTCAGGACGGTGGTGATCTCGTTCGGTTGCATGGTCGCTCCTTGATTCGGTGTCGTCGAGCCCGTTCGTACCCCTGGGACGGAGCCGGTCGAGCGTTCTCGACATCCCCGGCGCACGAATTCCCGAATATTTTTTCGGGATCGATCAACGTGCCTGTCCGAGGGTCTCCCGTGCCCGGTCGGACCCGCCGCACCGCACCGTCGCCGCAAGACCGGTCACCACCTGACGCGAGACCTCCCGCTGGAATCACTTCGACCACGCCGGGCGCGCCGACTACTGAATGTGCGCGTACTGGCATCTAATCAGTGGCACCGATTCCCGTCTGCCGCGCAGTACGGCCCAGGTATGCGTGCGTACCCGGTCACTCCGACCGCGTCGTCGACCCATGGCAGACACCTACGACAGTGTGCCTCGACAAGTCAAGCAGTCGCCGATCGCCGTTGAAAGGAATACGACCCATGAGCCTGTACGCGGTTACCGATCCATCGACCGGTGAAGTGGTCGAGGAATATCCGACGGCGACGGCCGCGCAGATCGAGGACGCCATCACCGCCGCCGCGGCGGCTCACCGTGAATGGGGCCGTGCCACGACGGTTGCCGAGCGGGCGGCATCGATCCGTCGCGTCGCCCGGCTGCACACCGAGCGCAAGGACGAACTGGCACGCATCATCAATCGGGAGATGGGCAAACGGCTCGACCGTTCCGCCGCCGAAGTCGAGTTCAGCGCGGCGATCTACAACTACTACGCCGACAATGCCGAGAAGTTCCTCGCCGACGAGCCGATCACCCTGCTCGACGGCGACGGATCGGCGCTGATCCGGCGTTCCCCGGTCGGTGTCCTGCTCGGGATCATGCCCTGGAACTACCCGTACTACCAGGTCGCTCGCTTCGCCGGGCCGAACCTGACCCTCGGCAACACCATCCTGCTCAAACACGCGCCGCAGTGCCCCGAGTCGGCCGCCGCGTTGCAACAGATCTTTCTCGACGCGGGCTTCCCGCACGGCGCCTACGTCAATATCTACGCCACCAACGAACAGGTCGCCGAGATCATCGCCGACCCGCGCGTGCAGGGAGTTTCGCTCACCGGTTCCGAGCGGGCGGGCGCGGCCGTCGCCGAGATCGCGGGCCGAAACCTCAAGAAGGTCGTCCTCGAACTCGGTGGCTCCGACCCGTTCATCGTCCTGAGTTCCGACAACCTCGAAGCGACCGTCGACGCGGCGGTCGGCGGCCGGTTCGAGAACACCGGCCAAGCCTGCAACGCCGCCAAACGTTTCATCGTCGCCGACGACATCTACGACGAGTTCCTGGACAAATTCACCACGCGGGTGCTGCGCAAGTCGGCCGATCTGGGACCGTTGTCGTCCACCGCGGCCGCCGAGCGTCTGGAGAACCAGATCGGGCGAGCCGTGGCCGCGGGCGCCGATCTCGTCACCGAGGGCCGCCGCGACGGCGCCTACTACCCGCCGGGGGTGCTCACCAACCTGCCCGCCGACTACCGCGAGGAATTGTTCGGCCCGGTCGCCGCGGTCTACCGGGTGGCGGGGGAGGACGAGGCCGTCGAGCTGGCCAACGACACGCCGTTCGGCCTCGGCTCCTACGTGTACACCACCGACGAGGACCAGGCCCGCCGCGTCGCGGACAGGATCGAGGCGGGAATGGTGTTCGTCAACGCGGTCGGCGCCGAGGGGGTCGAATTGCCGTTCGGCGGCGTCAAGCGATCCGGCTTCGGCCGTGAACTCGGCCGCTACGGCATCGATGAGTTCGTCAACAAGAAACTGATCCGCATCGGCTGAGCGCCGGGATCCCTTCGCTGTGAGCGAACCCCCGGCAGGTGGAACAAACCGGCCGGAGGTGGGGTTGAGTAGGCGTCGCTCAACTTTCAGAAGGGCCGAACACGTGACTACACCTCAGAATTTGCCGGTGCTGTTCCTGACCGATCCGATCGTGCTGCCGGGCATGGTCGTGCCCATCGAACTGGACGAATCCGCGCAGGCCGCCATCGACGCCGCGCAGGCCGCCAAGACCTCGGCGGTCTTGCTCGCGCCCCGGCTGACGGAGGGCTACGCCACCTACGGCGTCGTCGCCACCATCGAACAGGTCGGACGGATGCGCGGCGGCGCGCCCGCGGCCGTATTGAAGGCCGAACGGCGCGCGAAGATCGGACACGGGGTCACCGGACCGGGTGCGGCGCTGTGGGTCGAGGCCGAGCCGGTCGAGATTCCGCCCGCCGACGGGCGCACCACCGAACTCGCCGTCGAATACAAGAAACTCGTCGTCTCGGTCCTTCAGCGGCGCGAGGCCTGGCAGATCATCGACGCGGTCAATCAGCTGACCGATCCGTCGGCCGTCGCCGACACCGCGGGCTACGCGCCGTACCTGACCGCTGATCAGAAGCGTGAACTGCTGGAAACCCCCGATGTGATCCAGCGTCTGACCACCTTGATCGAGTGGACGAAGGCCCATATCGCCGAGGCCGAGGTCACCGAGAAGATCAGCGACGACGTGCGCGAGGGGCTGGAGAAAAGCCAGCGTGAATTCCTGCTGCGCCAGCAACTCAACGCCATCCGCAAGGAACTCGGTGAGGACGAGCCGGACGGCGCCGACGACTACCGCACCCGCGTCGAACAGGCCGATCTGCCCGGTGAGATCCGGGAGGCGGCGCTGCGCGAGGTCGGCAGGCTGGAACGCGCCAGCGATCAGAGCCCGGAATCGGGCTGGATCCGCACCTGGCTGGACACCGTCCTGGAATTGCCTTGGGCGGTGAAGACCACAGACAACACCGATGTCGCGGCCGCGCGCGCGGTACTCGACGCCGATCACCACGGCCTGGAAGAGGTCAAGGACCGCATGGTCGAGTACCTGGCGGTGCGTGCGCGGCGTGCCCAGCGAGGGCTGGAGGTCGTCGGCGGACGCGGTTCCGGCGCGGTGCTCGTCCTCGTCGGCCCGCCCGGCGTCGGTAAGACCTCGCTCGGTGAATCCGTGGCGCGGTCGCTCGGCCGCGAGTTCGTGCGTGTCGCTCTCGGCGGTGTGCGCGACGAGGCGGAGATCCGCGGACACCGGCGCACCTACGTCGGCGCGCTGCCGGGCCGGATCGTGCGCGCCATCAAGGAGGCGGGTTCGATGAATCCCGTCGTCCTGCTGGACGAGATCGACAAGGTCGGCTCCGATTTCCGCGGCGATCCCGCGGCGGCGCTGCTCGAGGTGCTCGACCCGGCGCAGAACCACACGTTCCGCGACCACTACCTCGACCTGGATCTCGACCTGTCCGATGTGCTGTTCATCGCGACCGCCAATGTCATGGACACCATTCCCGGCCCGCTGCTGGACCGGATGGAATTGATCACCGTCGACGGCTACACCGAGGATGACAAGGTGGCCATCGCCCGTGACTTCCTGGTGCCACGGCAGTTGGAACGCAACGCGCTGACCGTCGACGAGGTGTCGATCACCGAGGAGGCGCTGCGCGAGATCGCCGCGAACTACACCAGGGAAGCCGGTGTGCGGCAGATGGAACGGCTGATCGCGAAGGCATTGCGCAAGGCGGCGACACGGCTGTCCGGAGTCGAGGACACGGTGGCCGCAGGAACCGGCGACGGAGACGAACTCGGCTACGATTCCGGACTCGGGTACGAAACCGAACAAATGTCCGGAAATGAACCCGGCACCGGTACGGTGGTATCCGCGGCGATCGCAGACACCCTGACGATCGGCCTCGGAGATCTGAAGGAGTACCTGGGACGGCCGCGCTTCACCCCGGATTCGGCGGAACGCACGGCGGTGCCCGGTGTGGCGACCGGCCTCGCCGTCACCGGCGCGGGTGGCGATGTCCTCTACATCGAGGCCAATGCCACCGAGGGTGAGCGCGCGCTGACCCTCACCGGTCAACTGGGTGACGTCATGAAGGAATCCGCGCAGATCGCGCTGACCTACGTGCGCTCGCACCTGGAGGAGATCGGCATCGAACCGTCGATGCTCGACCGCAACATCCACATCCACTTCCCTGCGGGCGCGGTGCCCAAGGATGGACCGTCCGCCGGTGTCACCATGGTGACCGCCCTGGTGTCGCTGGCATTGGGCAGGCAGGTGCGCGGTGATGTCGGTATGACCGGTGAGGTCACACTCAACGGTCGGGTGCTGCCCATCGGCGGGGTCAAACAGAAACTGCTCGCCGCCCAGCGAGCGGGACTGAAGACCGTCTTCATCCCGGCCCGCAACGAACCGGATCTGGACGAGGTCCCGGCCGAAGTCCTTGCCGCCCTGGATGTTCGCCCCGTCGCCGACGTGGCCGACATCCTGGCCTACGCGATCGAACCGGTGGTCGAAGCGACCATCGGTCGTCCGGCGTACGCGGCTTCCGCGTAATCCATCGAAAAGTGCCGGTGATGAGAGTCCTCGTCACCCGGCACTTTTCGGTGTGGGAGCCCGGGTTGTGACACATGAGCGCGAGTTCGTGAGTATCGCAAACCTGTCTCGTCGAGCGCGACCGGCCAAGCCCGTGGTGTCACATCGCATCAGGTCAGCACGGTCACGGCGCGACCAGATCGGCCCGGCGCGTGGTACGAAATCTATCCCGCGAGGCCGGCATCGGTGTGATGTATCAATCCGTCTTCGATGGCGTGGTCTGCGTGATCGCGCCGCCACCTACACAAACCCGACCAGGTCGGCACATAAATGAAGTCGGTGGCTCACTACCGACTGCAACGAATTTCGACGAATGGGCGAAGTCGGGCAGGCGATTACGAGAATCCTTCGATCGTTAGATACCAGACTGTCCGTTCGCCCCCCCCGACCTCTTTGACTGCGTGCGACTGAGGGCTTACAAGTGAGCCCGGCTCGGCATGACCCCTTGCTACGCTGTAGCGCGGCATTTTGTCCTCGTATGCGTATATCACCTTTCCTCTACTGAGGAAGACCTGCGTCATGGAATCGGAGTCTGTATTCAGCCCGGACAATTGGACTCCCCGCGTCCCAAGTTTCCTGTTGAGGCTGTCACTGGAGATGGGCGACTCGACACTGAACATCCGATCCCATTCACCAATGGGGACATCAGAAGATGCGATAATGTCGCTTAGCTTAGCAGTTCCCCGTTCTTCCAAGAGGCGCGCAAAAGCCGCCGCCAAGGCGGGATTCTCATCCTGAACCGCAATCTGTTCACCGGCAGCCCAACCACCACACCCCGATACTGAGCCGAATACCGCCGCTAGTGCTGCAGCTAACAACAGACGAGTTCCCGTCCGTCGTTTCTGATTGCGCATCATCATTCCTCAGAATTCGAAACACAATTAATCGGCTTACGGCTTGTTGTTCGGAATCAGCGATCCGGGAAATACTGGCGCGTCGTTGACCATCTTCGAGTCTGCTGCTTCACTGAAACGGACATCTTTGGGCCGAGCAAGGTTCCCATCCTTGTCTATCAGTACACCGTCGCCATTATTGAATGCATCGATGATTTTCTGGGTCATGCTGCCGCCTGGATTCTCGGTTGCAATCCTCCGGCCGAGTTCATTGTTGTACAGGTCCATAGCTTCGCGCGTACTCCGGTTGTCTTCTCTACCTTCATGCTTCGTGGTATATTCCTTCGTCCAATCCTCACCGAACTCCTCGGTCAACATGGCGTTCCAGTAGGCGTGGCGGAAGGCATCTGCATGGTTATCCTGATACTTGTCATCCGCACTGGGGAATAGTTGTTCGGCTCTGGAACTGGCTTCCTCGGATATCTGGTAGACCCGGTACTGTTCCCATGCGCTCAGCTTGTTCAGCATCGCAGCCTCGCTGACAGTGACCTCCTTGACCTCGATGTCCTCACCAGGTTTCACTCTGTTGATCCACTTCATAAAATCGTCACTGGGCCAGGTCGTCATCCCCTGTTGGTCCTTGTTGACCTGGTAAGAATTGAGGATATTCTCAAGCTCAGCGTTCGGAGGAATGGGAACGTCGGCGAACACCTTTATGATCGCCTCACCCGCCGAAGCGGCAGCATCGCCCGCTGCCTGCAACGCCGACTTTATCGCAGCCTCGTGCTGGCGTTGGCCCTGGTCGAGCGCGGCTTTCGCTACCTCGAGCGACTTACCTTCTCCGCCTGCAAGCCAGGCTATAACCTCGGTGGCGTAGCTGACGGTTCCATCCTCGGCGACTGTGTACCTCTCATCCTCGGCGGCCTGAATCGCGTTGACCGCAGCCGATTTGGCAAATCCCAGGAGATGGACAATCGAGGATGTCGAGGTTGCGGCATGACCGAATGCTTCCACTACTTTCGAAAGCGAAGTCTTGGCTTCCTCGCTTTTGACGCGCATTGCGTCGCCAGCGGCACCACGCCAAAGCCCGGAGAGTCGGCGAGTTGCAGATTGATGGTGCCGTACTCGGTGGTGACCGTTTCCTCGGCGCGAGTCCACTCGGCGGCTTGGTCGGTCAAAGCGCCGAAGGCCCATGTACGGACTTCAGTTTTCGTTGGTGGTAGTGCACTCATTAGAGCGGACCTGCTTCTGCCAGCAATGCACCCGTCCCATTCGCCTGCCCTGCTTGCTGGAGGTTGTACTCAATGATGCTTGCCGATGCGGCGTCATTGATCTCCTTGAGTTGCACGGCTACCCCTCGCACACTCAGTCTGGCGCGCACACCGGCCCTCATATAAGCTGCACCCAAGCCTGACCCGGGAAGCGCGGTCTCGATCGCGGCGATGAAGCTCTCTGTAGGCAGAGAATGAAGTGCGTTCTGCGACCCATTCAGGGCGGCAATCATACCTTCGAGCCCAGGCTGATCGACGTACAGCTCGGCCATCAAAATCCTCTCCCCTTAGAATCCCCGATACGTTATTGACATGAAACGGATTGGTTGCGGTTCTTGATGTTTCGGGGGTGGGCGATGATCTCAGGATGGATATGCGCAGGCTTTCCCCGGGGCAGCAGGAGGCGTTGCGGATGCGGGTGATGGGTGCGATGCGCGATGGTATGACCGCTTCGGAGGCGGAGCGGGTGTTCGGGGTGTCGGAAGGGTCGATTCGTAACTGGCGCAATAGGTTGGCCGCTGGTGGTGTGGAGGGTTTGGAGTCGGGGCGGCCGGGCCGGCGTGCGGGTGACGGGGCGAAGCTGACGCCGTCGCAGGCCGAGGCGCTGGTGGAGGCGTTGATCGTGTTCGTTCCGGAGCAGTTGGAACTGGGTGGGTTGTTGTGGACGTTGCGGAAGGTCGCCGAGCTGGCGCGTCGGTTGTTCGGGGTGTCGTTCACCGAGCAGGGGATGGGGAAAGTACTGCGCCGCATGGGTTTCACCTTTCAGCGGCCGGACCGGCGGGCGATCGAGGCGAACCGGGAGGCGATGGCCGAGTGGGTGCGGCGCACGTATCCGGCGCTGGCGGCGCGGGCGAAAGCCGAGGATGCGGTGATCCTGTTCGGTGACCAGGTCGGCGTCCGCTCCGACCAACTGTCGGGGCGCACATGGGGCCGCCGCGGACAGACACCGACCCTCGCGCGGACGGGGAAACGGTTCTGTCTCAACGCGATGTCGACGATCTCCCCGCGCGGTGACCTGCACTTCACCGTCTTCCGGGGCCGGTTCAACGCGAAAGCGTTCCTCGAGTTCCTGACCCGGCTGCTGGGCCAGCACGAGAAGAAGATCCACCTGGTCGTCGACGGCCACCCCGTGCACCGGTCGAAAGCCGTCACCGCCTGGGTCGCCGACCGCGCCGACCGGATCGAACTGCACTTCCTGCCCGCCTACGCCCCGCACCTCAACCCCGACGAACTGGTCAACGCTGACCTCAAACGCACCCTCGCCGACCAGATCATCACCACACCGACCCAGATGGAGACCTCCGTACGCTCGTTCTTCCACCGCGTCCAGAAACTGCCCGGCCGGGTCCGCGGCTACTTCCAGGCCCCACACACCATTTACGCTTCAACCATTTAGTTTCTGGTCAATAACATCGAGCCAGATGCATGCCGTTCGCCAGGCCTTGATGGTCGACCAGGCGACTGTTGGTCGATATGGCGTCGCGGTTGACGTATCCGCCGACGGAACTTTGCAAGCGGTTCGGATCGATGAGAGCGTCACCCCCCACGGCGTCGCACTCGGTAGTCTCATAACGAAACTCGCGCAGGAGGCGCTCGAGCAAGCGCGCGTCATCGTACGTGAGCGTATCGACAACCTCTGCGCCGACCCGCGGATCGCTGCAGCGGTGGAGTCAATCGAAATCGCTTCTGAGCGGCCATATCTCGTGCCGTCCGCCAAGCAGTCAGCTCCTATCCCGGACGATGATCCAATACTGCAACTGCACTCGGGTGGTTCGTGCTGGTAGACCTGTCGAGTGGTGTTGGATCGTGCTGTGGTGGAGTTGGAATCGTTGTTGGCGAGGATCGGGGGCCGGTTCACTCGTGCTGAGCCGCGGGGGCGGGCGGGTGAGTATGTGGCGGGGTTGGTCGCGGGTTTGGAGCGCAAGAACGGGTGGACCCTGGCCGAGCGTGGTGGTGAGCGTGTTCCGGATGGGATGCAGCGGTTGTTGCGTGCCGCGGACTGGGACGTCGACGGGGTTCGTGATGATGTGCGTGATTTCGTCGTGGAGCATCTCGGGGATCCTGAGGCGGTGTTGGCCGGTGACGAGACAGGCTTCTTGAAGAAGGGCGTCAAATCCGCTGGTGTGCAACGGCAGTACTCCGGCACTGCGGGTCGGACGGAGATTGTCAGATCGGTGTGTTCTTGGCGTACGCGTCCCGACACGGGCATGCCCTGATCGACCGTGAGCTCTATATTCCCGAATCGTGGACCGAGGATCGGGCGCGTTGTCGGGAGGGCGGGATTCCTGATGAGGTCGAGTTCGCGACCAAGCCCCGGCAGATGATCGCCATGCTCGAACGCGCGTTGGCCGCGGGAGTGCCGTTTCGGTGGTTCACCGCCGATGAGGCCTACGGTCAGGCCGGTTACCTGCGGGTCTGGTGCGAAGACCGCGATGTTTTCTATGTAATGGCCACCCGTTGCGATCAGCGGTTGAGTACTCGTGCCGATCGTGTCGCGCGTGCCGATGATCTGGTCGGCGAGTTCGGCGACCGTGCCTGGCAGCGACTCTCGGTCGGTGCCGGTGCACACGGCCCCCGTGAATACGACTGGGCGCGCCGCCAGATCGACGGCGTCTGGAAGGCTGGGCGCGGGCACTGGTTACTGGCACGGCGCTCGATCAGCGACCCGACCGAGATCGCCTACTACATC
This sequence comes from Nocardia sp. NBC_01377, assembly GCF_045040005.1. Taxonomy (NCBI): domain Bacteria; kingdom Bacillati; phylum Actinomycetota; class Actinomycetes; order Mycobacteriales; family Nocardiaceae; genus Nocardia; species Nocardia sp. NBC_01377. The sequence goes on along the minus strand of NZ_CP109566.1, from coordinate 7,348,795 downwards.
TGCTACGGACCCGCCGGCGCCCGACTGGTCGATCTGGCATGGACCGCCGGGTCGCGCTGGCATGTCGAGGAGGCATTCCAGCAGGCCAAGGGCGAGGCTGGCCTCGATCACTACCAGGTCCGTAAATGGCGTGCCTGGTACGCCCACATCACCTTGTCCATGCTCGCACTGGCCTGGCTCGCTGCTATGAAAACCCTTGCCGCAAAAGGGGAAACAGTGACCTCGACGAGGGCATGATCGCACTCACACTACCCGAGATCCGACGCCTGCTCATCGCGTTCGTCCTCACCCCGCTACACGCCGCCGACCACATCTGGGCCTGGTCACGCTGGCGACGACGCCGACAACACCAAGCCCGTCTATCGCACTACCGCCGACGCGGACACCCACTCACCTGACTCCCGAGTGCAGTTGCAGTACTAACCGCAAGGCCGCGCAGTTTAGGTTCCTGTCCGGTTGTCAACCGGGCAGGATATGGACGCTGATCTGGGTTTTATAGATGTTGCGGTCGATGTCGCCTTTGGCGCGGTGTTTGGAGATGGCGCGTTTGACGACTCGGGGGCTGGAGCGTTGGCGTCGTGGTGGCAGCGGGCTGGACAGGACCGCGCGGCCGATGGCGCCGATCAGGTCGATCGTGGTGGTGGCGAGGACTCCGGCGGCCAGGATGAGCTGATCACGGGCGGTGTGTACGGCGATGGTGAAACTGCCGCGGTCGGGGCGCAAGCCCGGGGCGGCCAGCGCGGTGTCGGCGATGGCGGTGCGCAGTGCTTGGTAGGTGATCAGCAGGGCGTAGACCTCTTGCGTGACCCCGGCCGGGGTGCGGGCGCGCAGCACCCGCCCACCGAGAATGGTCGATTTCAGTTCGAAATAACTGGTTTCGATCTCCCAACGCTGATGATAGAGATCCACCAATTCTCGTGCGGGATAACGCTTGTCGTCGGTCAGAGTAGTGATCAACCGGTACCGCTCGACCCGGCGTGGCCCGCCGGCGCAGCTGACGGCGATCTCGGCGTCGATCACCCGCACCGTCACCGCGCCGGCGCGGGTCAGCCACGACCCGTCACCCAACCGCGCGATCGCGGGGACACACCGGTTGAGTTTCGCGCGGATCAGCAGCTCCGCTCCGGTGTCGGAGATCCGCTCGATCAACGCCGTGACCGCGAAGTTCCTGTCGGCCAATAACAGCATGCCGGGGCGCAGGCATCCCAGAAACCGCGGCGCGTACGCCGTTTCCGCGATCCGCAACGGCCCGAACACGACATCCACGACGGTGCGGGAGCCACACGCCACCACCGCCAACATCCGCAACATCGGGTATCCGGCTCGGGCGTGACCACCGCCGTGGCGACCGTAGGCGGCCACATTGGCAGGACTGTCGGGCACGAACACGCTGGTGCCGTCGATCGCGCACACCAGCAGCCCCCGCCACCGCACCGCCCCGGCGTCAGGACCGGCGACCAGGTCGAACAACGCGGCCAATGGTTTGACCCCGACTCGGCGCAACGCTTGGGACAACGCCGAGGAACCCGGGCACGCGAGCGATCCACTGGGCAGTCCCGCGCACAACCGCGCCCACACCTGCCGATACCCGATACCGGAGAACAACGCCCCGGCCAGCAACAGATACACCACCACCCGCGACGGCAACAACCGCACGCGCGACCCCACCGCACCGGAGGTCTCCAGCGCCGCGTCGACAAGGTCGAACGACACGATCCGGGTCAGTTCCCCCAGATGCCCCGGCGCGAACACCCCCTCCGCTACCAGCGAACAACGATCAATGACACACTGAACCGACAGCGGGACTCCTCGGACGAGCGGATTGTCTTGGCGGACAACACCTCTCTACCAGCAGTTCCGCTGTCCTCGTTCACCACCCCACCCCGCTTGACACACCGAGCCCAACCCTTAATACTGCAACGGCACTCGGCGCTCAGGTAAGTGGATGTCCGCGTCGCCGGTAGTGGCTGAGGCGGGCTTGGTGCTGGCGTCGTCGTCGCCAGGTCGACCATGACCAGATGTGATCGGCGGCATGGCGTGGGGTGAGGACGAACGCGATGAGCAGGCGGCGGATCTCCGGTAGCGTGAGAGCGATCATGCCCTCGTCGAGGTCACTGGTTCCCCTTTTGCAGCAAGGGTTTTCGACGCGGCGAGCCATGCCAGGGCGAGCATCGACAGGGTGATGTGGGCGTGCCAGGCCCGCCAGCTGCGGACTTGGTAGTGATCGAGTCCGGCTTCCCCTTTGGCCTGCTGGAACGCCTCTTCCACATGCCAGCGTGACCCGGCCGTCCAGGCCAGATCGACCAGCCGGGCGGTGGCGGGGCCGTAACAGATGTAGTAGGCGATCTCGAGTTCGCCTCTGCTGTTGGGTGTGAGCGAACGTCGCGCCAGCAGCCAGTGTCCTCGCCCGGCGGCCCAGGTGCCCTCGATTTGGCGGCGCGCCCAGTCGTATTCGCGCGGTCCGTGCGCGCCGGCGCCGACCGAGAGCCGCTGCCAGGTGCGGCCGCCGAACTCGGCGACCAGATCATCGGCGCGCGCGACACGGTCGGCGCGGGTGGCCATCTGGTGGTCGCAGCGGGTGGCCATCACGTAGAACACGTCGTGGTCTTCGCACCAGTCCTTCTCCCGCCGGTGCTGCTTTGTTGCAATTGACGGCAATTCTGTGGTGTGCATGGGGTATTGCTGGTAAGTGACCAAGTGTCGAGCACGTGCACCGTTCTTCGCCGCCCCCGGGTCGCCGCATCAGGGCCGGGAACGTTATCGCCGGATTTCTCAGATCTGTCCCGACACCCGGATCGATCAAGGCAAGGACTTCCTCTCGCACACGGTCAGCGAAGCGATGGGCGCGTTCGCCGTGCGGGTGATGCATCTAACCGGGCGACACCCCGCATCGCCTCGGTAAAAACCTGCTGGCCCCGGAAAAAGGCACCCCATCAGAAATGTCCGCATCACCGGCCGCCTTAGATACGTGCTCAGGCCAAGACCATCGGCTCCCGTAAGTCGGTGCTCCTCCTCCGACGACCATATAAAGGTGGTACTACCACATAAGCGGCCAGCGTAGCTGAGACCGGGGGCCCTGTGCATGTTTTCGCGCTTTTTCTACCGGGACCCAATTACTGCGCTGGAATCGAAACGATCCGTCGATCCTGCCCATGGATCCTGAGTAAGCTGACTTCCCCAACCAAACCTCGACTGACCCAAAGCACCTCAGTTACTTGAGCTTTGAGCCGCCGAGCTGTCTCCTGCGCTGCTATATCCGGGCGTCCCTCACCGCAAGTGAAAAAGTCGAAGGAGGCGTATCCGTGCTCGGGCCAGGTATGTACAGCGATGTGTGATTCCTCTATGACCACCACGCCTGTGACTCCCTGAGGCTCGAATCGGCGGATCATCTCCGCGACAATCGTGGTTCCCGCCGCGGCCGCCGCAGCCCGCAGAATCTCAAGGATGGCTGCTGGGTCGTTAAGAAGCCCCGGATCGCAGCCTGCCAATTCAGCTATCAAGTGATTGCCATATGGTGTCGTCGTCACGGCTGGCTCGCCATCAGCGTTCTCCTCCACTCTGGTACGGGGAAGGGGTCTGGCCAGAATTCTCGCAGATTGAGAATCTTTCCACTGCGCACGACGAAGAAGCTCACCGCCCGGTCAGTTCTGTTGCCAATATCGACGTCCACCTCTGTCACGACATTTTCCACACTAAGGACGAAACTGACGATCCGCACGTGCCAATCACCAGGATATGCGCGATTCACCCTGATGAAGCCGTCGACGTCGAACTTCTCGCCACTTTGAGGCCAGAACGCGCGAAACTCACCATCAAGGCAACTTCGCAGTCTTTCCCAATCCCGAGCCTCCATCGCTGCCCAAAACTGTGTGACTACTTGCTTTTCATTCATTCCGCAGTCCCATGTGTTCAACTGTTATGGGCCAACGACGGAGCGTTGCTGGCATACACTTAAGGCCGCGGCCAGCAACTCCGTGATCGGGCTCCAAAGTCTCTGATATAGGCTGGATCCAGCTACCTGCTGCGGCGGCGATCTGGAGGAAATCTGCTATAGTGCGCACCGCGAAGCTCCGCCCCGGGCAGGAGGATTCGCCGAGACCGAATGTGATGACAGGACTAGTCGAGCGGTCAATCAGGAATTCATCCGGGCGGTCGAATATGTCTGGATCACGGTTCGCTGCGCCCAAATGGATGAACACTCGATCACCTGGCCGGATCGTGGCATCACGGACCTTCAGGCGGTCGATTGCTACGCGACCAACCATCTGGACTGGGGCATCAAATCTCATGCTCTCCAAAGCCATTTTCATCGCCCACCCCCGGCTCGCGGTCAGTCGACCGTTTGACTGTTCATTAATCGGCCAATGGAGGAAAATGGTTGCAAGAGCGAAGGCGGGACTCTCATGACCAGCGACGAGCCACTGTAGAAAATTGGAGATCAATCTGTGACGCTGATCTTCCATGACATGACTAGTTTCGATGCGTGACGCCGCAATGGTGTACAGGACCGTCAAAGCGTGGACAGATTCGAGCATTCCCATCATATCGGCAAGCTTTCCGTCCAAAAAGCGGACGCATCGCATGATCAGCGGATATATACTCAAGCGGTCGGTTTCACTGATCCCCAACCGTTCACATATCATTCGTGATACGAATGGCTGAAGCATCTCGCTGTACGCATCGAAGACATGGTCTCCGCGTGGAGCTGCTGCGAGTGTGTCAGTCAGCTGAGAGACATGGCAAGGAGAGCCGTGGACATCCATGTCCGTGAGGGGTTGCGGCATTTCCCGCCGCAGCTCGGCCGCATCCGGTGAATCGTCGAACATTGTTTGAGCTAACAAGATTGAATCTGCGAAGTCGATTAGCCCTTCCGCTCCAGATATTCGCGGCAAACGAAGCCGCTGGCGCCCGAGTGCGGGACTCCGAAGGAAGCTAGAACATTCCGGGTGGCCAGTGACAATCCAGCCCTCGAGTTGCTCATCCCAGAAGACATGACTGTCGCCGCCAAGTTCGATCAGCGCAGCATAGAAGCCTTTTGGGTTGCGGGGATAGGCTGCTAGGCATGATTTGATAGTGCCGCTCATGGCACCGTGAGGACGGGGTCGATAATAAGGGGTTCAATATCCCGTCGCGAATCTCTTAGCCCAGTCCTCACTATCTCGCGAATGGCCCGTTGCTCCTCGATCGGCTGCAGGTAGTACATGACCGATGTGTACCACTCCCAACCCAGTCTGGTAAGTGAAATCGTGTTCTTGCCGCTTTCGACTAGCCCGTGCCTTTCAAGCTCGGCAAGACGAAGCTGAATCAACTCCGGCACGCGGCGCCAGTCGATATCTTCGCGGTCGGCACTTCCGTGATAGGGCAACGCAAGCGCGAGTGGTCGACATGCGTCGATCTCGCTGCCGTGCTCGTTGACGCGGACGCTCAGCTGCCCGTCCATCATCTGTCGAACATACTGCTCTCGCCCACTGGGATTGAAGACCACAAACTTGTCAAACGATGACACTGCGTTCGTGCCGAATCCCAAGAGGTCGAAACCGGGATAGCCAAGAACGTGCTCGTGATACACGAAAGAATATGTGTCGGTCACCACTGGATCTCGCGCAACTTCGCCGGCATCGCACCGGACGTATCCGTGACCATTATGAGGAAGGTAGCCGCCTTCTCGCATAACCTCACGAACAAGTAAGTTCATATAGAACTTCGTCAGCCCCGATGTAGGCGCAGCACCGATTTCACGGAAGGCTCGATGGAGTCTCGGCTGCGTCATAAGGTTGTTGATTGGGTAACAGTCGATGTTTGGGACCCCGAGCTCCAGTACACCCTGCAGGTCGTCGAAAAGTTCCTCTTCGCTTTGTCCGTTCATGCCGTAGAGTAAGTCGCACGACACATGAGGAAATGCGGATCCCAGAAGATGCGCAGCGCTTCGGACTTGATTCTCAGTAGCGGTCAAGGAGAAAAGCTCCCTGTACTTCGGCGATAACGTCTGAAGGCCAAAACGTGCGTGAGTCACTCCAATATCTAGCAGTGATTCGATAAGATCGGCATTCACGCTCTTGACCTCGAACTCGAATGAGAACTCTCGCAGCATCGAGAGGTCGAAGCAGGAAGAGAGCGCCTCGCCGATGCGCTGCACGTGTCGAGGGCTGAGAAGTGAAGGTGTTCCACCTCCAAAGAAGATCGCCCCGACGGGACTATCAGTCAGGCCCCTATATTTGCTCTTTAACTCTATCTCCCGCAGCAGGGCATCAACATAGACATCTATTAGCGAACTGTCGCGGAACTTCCCACGCACGAAGGGGCAGAAACTGCATATTGTCTCACAGAAGGGCACATGGAAATAGAGGGCACGGCTGCGGGACTTCGCTATCTCGTCGAAAACGCCGACAGCGTTGCTGCCGGCGTATCGTCCACTCGGCTTTCCCGCGAGGGGGTAGATCCAATTGTAGATCGGAAGGAATGAATCGAACTTCAGGACCTCGTGCCCAGTAAGTTGCATCAAAACTCCTACCAGATGATCCATGGGGATGCCAATGCGGCGCCGCAATTATCCGGCGATATCTTCATGCAATTACCAGGAGACCGGCGCCGTAGCTATCCGGCTACATCTGGGGAATTACCAGGCGACGAATGTTGCGCTCAAATTCCCTGACTTCTCGAATCCTTCGATGCCCTTCGCGAGCCCCTGTAAACCCTTCGTCCATTCCCTCGGATTGTCGGCTTCGCCAACAAGATTGGCGCCCAACGCGGAATACACGGATGCGATTCGGCTAGATGCGGCCTCGTCGTTGCGGCCGAGCCGCTCAAGAGCGAAGGAGCGTGACGCATGGAGATGTGGATCTGTTGGATTGGACCGCAGGAGCTTGTCGAAAGTCTTCAATGCGTCCTCATCCTCGCCCTGCTCTTGGGCGATGCGCGCTTTCAGAAAAGACTTCCATTCACTCACAGAAAGATTGCTCATCCGAATTCACCCCGATCTGAGTCTTCGGTTGGAAACCGCTATCTCGGCTGGGATGCCGCTCATCGAGCGTATCAGCGGGTAGGCAAAGTGGCAAGGACACCGACTGACACGCTTCGATTTATTGTCCAAGGCTAACCAATACCCGAAGCGCATTAGCTCTGTCCGTGTAAGAAGGGTCTCGCCATATCCATCGCAATCGAGCCAAGGTGAATTGCCCTGGGTTTGGTGCGGATTGGTGCAAATTCCGTTAGTAGCGCATTATTTGGAGGTAATTGGCTGAACTGCGTTGGTCAACCTGTTGTGGTGGACAAGCTTTCGCGGCGGTTGGTGCCGGATGAGTTGGGGGAGTTTGCCGAACCGCTGATCCCGAAGTTCGGCGCGCGTCCTCATGCTCTCGGATACCACCCACAAGACAACCACCCGGGCTGCTGCCCAGGTCACCGCCACCTGGGCTCGCTACGCCGTAGGCCCCTGCTGCGGTCACCATCAGGCTGGACTGCACCAACTGACGACAATCGATGGTCCAGTGTCATTTCTCGCCGGTCCCGGAGGCGGTCCGACGACCGCTGACCGAATGGTGTTCGCGCTGGTGTCGGTTGAGGACGGCCACGTTCGCAGGCGCTGTGGTGTGCAGGTGCGCGTTCTCGGTGGCGAGTTCGTGGATCAGCTGGGCGTAGACGGCGATCTGCCGTTCCAGGTCGGCTTTCTCGGCGCGCAGTTGTTCGTTGCGGGTGGTGAGGTCGATGACGCGGGCTTGCAGATGCTGGTAGGCGGCGGGCACGCCGTTGGCCTGGGTTCGTCGTGCGTGGAACTCCTCGCGCAGGTCGGTGTGCTTGTGGGTCAGAACCCAGCGTTTGACGCCAGCTTCTGCGGCTAGTTGCAGCACGGTCAAGGCGCCGGTGGAGTTCGTCGGCGTGCCTGCGAGAAGGCGGTTCATGGCAGCCCGGATTGCCTCGCGCTCGTCGCCCTCGGCCGCATTCACCTGCTGCTCCTATGGTCGGCGATGATTTTCTCGATGCGGTCTAGCTCGTGACGTTCTCGTAGGGCGCGGATCGGTGGTGCGAGCGTGTCGGCGACGACGAGACGCAGCTGGTTGGCTTGATCGTCTAGTCCGGCGATGTCGCGGTCGGTTCGGGCGATGTTGGCGCACGTGGGTCGGCAGTCGTTGACGTCGGGAGTTCGACGGGTGCCCTGGTCGTCACCCGCAAGCCGACAGGCAGCTTTCGCGGGATCAAGGACACAGGTCATCGCATAGCCTTGGTAAATCTGAAGATCGGGGTTCGCCAGCAGCGTCGCCGCGTCACGGGAGTTGTGTAGCACCCTGCCCGCGAAGCGGGTGGCGGACTCCACTCGCTGGTGGTAGAGATCGGCGGCCGGCCCAGATACGTGCTCGCCCTCGATCAGTCGTTGATGGGCATCGGCGAGGATATCCAGCCGTGTGAGCCATTCCTCGAACACGAGGTCGTCGGGGAATCCGGAGTCGTAGCTGCCAGCGTATCCGAGAGTCATTCCGGTGCGGACATGTCCATACTGGATCGCAGCCGCAACCAGGCCTCGGGGGCGCCTGACGATGAACCAGGCCAACGTGCGGCGCAGTCTGCTGGTGCTGATGTTGGCCTTGACCGTGTCCGGCGGGATCGGGTCGGGTCGGCCGTGCTCTGCGCAGTAGCGATTGACCCAGTCGATGAATTGGGCGATGTCCTGGGTGAGCAGCGAGTCGCCGCGGGCGGCGTCGGCTGTCCTGGCTCTGAGCCTGCCTGGTGAGGCGTGGCCGTTGACCGCCATCGTGTTGGGGAACAGCAGTGGTGAGGCGTGCAGCCTGCCCACGACCTCGACAGCGGTGGCGACCGGTTCCGCTACCACCCACGGGTCCACGCGATGTTCGCCGTCGGGCGCGGGGACGCCTTTGAAATGCTTGCCGCGCAGCAGGATCAGGCCGGTGGCCGGGTCGCGGTCGATGCAGCCGCGTTCCAGGTTCAACGTCTCGCCGGGTCTTTGCCCGGACAGGTAGGCGATGACGATGAAGCAGGCAGTCGCCAGGTGACGGGCCAGCACGGGAGCATCGGTGTAGCGGATCGAGCGCGCCTGCCATGGCCGACCGTCGAGGGTGGCGGTCGTGGCCGCGAACAGATATGTGTCGTCTTCGACCGGGATCTGGCCGTGTTCGGCGAAGATGGCGGCGATGGCCTTGGTCGAGAATTGGACTCCGGTCCGCGCGCTGAGGATGTAGGTGTTCGCGATCAGCCGACCGTCGGGTGCACGATTTCCTGGCAGGGCGAGCCCACGCCTGCGGTACTCGTCCAGATGCGCCACCATCACTTGTCTCGCCTCGCCGGGGCGGCGCCGCTGACGGAGTTGATCTTTCGGCAGTCGATTCCGCTGAGTGTGGTGTGCGGCCCTCGACAGCTCCAGGTATTCTGTGAACGCCGCTGTGATGTCGTCGGCGAGGTCCTCGATGAATCTCAGGGACCATGCCAGCAGCGCGGTCATAGTGTCGGGATGCACACGCGGCGTGCGGTTTTCCCCATCCTCGCGCGACTGGCCGAGAACGTCGCGGAGGCGGTCGCCGTTCCACGGTGGAGGCTGTGGCAATCGGTCGGCCGAGCCGAGCCGCTCGCGCACCGACCAGGCCCGCACGACGGCCGCCAGCAGGTCTTCACGTTGGCCATGGGATATTTCCGCCGCGCGAACGTCGACGGCATAGGCGTCCAGGTGAGCGGCGGTGACTTCCGCGAAGCGGGTGATCTCGCGGGAATTGAGCCACTGAGTGAAACTTCGCAGAAATCGTGTGATGGCTTGGACGCTGGACACCGACAGCGGCCCAGCTCGGAACCGGTGGTCTGCGGCTTGGCCAGGCTCGGCGTTGAGCAGCAACCACGCGATCTGCTTGACTGGCAGCCTGAAGTCGTGCGGCACCTCGGCGAAATCGACGGCCAGGGCTGAACTGTGGCGTTGCAGCAACGCCGGGCTCAGATCCCATCGGTCCTGACCGAACCGTGACAGGACTTCGCGGTCGGCTCCGGGACGTAGCGACCGGTTGAAAAGCACCAACGTGTCAGGTCCGGGTAGGTCATCGCTGGCGGAAGTCAGCGCAAGGGTCACGTCAGATCCATTCCACGGGTGAGAAATCGGTCGACGAGAAGCTGGTCGAAGCGCGAAGCATTCGTGCGGGCATCGGCGACGGCCACACCGGAGTGCTGGTCCAGCAGGTCCGCGAGCCGAGCCACCGGTTCAGCGAAACGTTGTGCCCACTTCAGCGGCGTCATCTCGGCCTTGCGCGTGATCAAGGCGTCGTGAACGAGGACCTGCGCGGGCAGGTGCGTCGGCGTCGCCCGCGCGCACGGACACCCCAGGCACATGAGAAATGAAGCCTGACAGGGTTTTCCGGCTGCCGAGTGCGGACTGTTGAGGTTGTCGGTGCACGCGGCTAGCACCGTGTCCAGTCTGCCGTCGACCAGCTCGGTCAATGTTTGCGTGGAGACGCCGAACTGCGCGGCCACGGCTGCTGGCTCGGTGCTGGCCCGCGCGATGTCGTCGTCGGAGAGGACGGGAATTACGGTTGTTACCCGAGCTTTCGCGACCTGTTCGTCGAGTACGTCGGCGACAACGCGTTGGTATTCGGTGAGATTGCCGCGGTTGCGCGCCAAGTACTCGTTGACCAGCGTGGTCGCAGTGTGGGCGACCGGCCGCTGATACCGCTCCAGGAACGTCAGGCGCAGTCGCCGAGACCGCACCCGAATCTTCCCCGGCGCACCCGTTTCAGGATCGACCTCGTCGGCGGGCAACTGCGCCTGGCCGCCCCAGAACAGCAGGATCGACTTGGGGACTTGTACGCGGAACCCGGCCATGTCCGCGCCCCTGCCGTTGCCTCGGTGGGTAAAGGCCACGTAGAGGCTGTCGCTGCCAGTTCTGAGTCTGGCGCGATGCCCCAACTCGAGCAGCAACGTGTAGAGCCCGAAGGGCGTGGTGAGGTCGTCGCGACCAGACGGGCGTTCACCGTCGGGGGTGAGATCTTGCAACGGCACGGTCATCGCTGCCCGGTGCGGTCCTCGGCGGGGTTTGAGCCAGTCGACGAGGACCGTTGCTGGACCGCCGGCCTCGGCGTCGGGGCGGTGGTGCTGAACGGTCGCCGCGCGGACGGTGCCGAGGTTGTGTCCGGTCAAACCGATCATCAACGCCACAGCAGCGCCGATCTCCATGTAGGTCGGATACAGATGGGCCATGATGGTCGGGCTGCCGCCGTGACGACCCACGACGATCGCGGCCGACCGCTTCTTCCCGTTCGGCCGCACCGCACTGACGCGGGGAACATCGCCCTCGCGGTCAACATGATCCAACAGCCACCCCAACTCCCATTCGATGGGATCGGTCGACTGATCAACCCCACCGTCACGCCACTGCTCCAGCAAGCGATTCGCCGACCGTATTCGGGTCGCTGCGGCCCGCAGTTCGGTGCGAGCGCGACCAAGGATGCGGTTGAACTCCGCTTCGCTGTAGCTGGTTTCGGATGCATCATTCTTTGCGACCCTCGCCGCGGACAGTCGGGCGGCGAACTCGGCGGGAACATCGGTGGCGTAGCGCAGAACCGAACGCATCGTTGCCAGATCTCGATGCAACGTTGTGCCGACGCCGCCAGACAGGATGTAGCCGTCCAGGTGGACAGCCCGCAGAGCGCTCGGCGACGTCGGCGGATTGTCGAGATCTGCGAGGTAGCGGGTGAACCGCAAGAACATCGACACGATGTCCCACGCGGACGCGGCCGTTCGGCGCGGACCGGACGGCCCGGTAGCGCCCTGAGCGGCTGCGGCAATCCACTCGCGCAGTTCTGCCGAGACCGGCAACGGCATGAAGTCCAGGTCCAACTGGTTGCCGCCGCTCTCCGGGAAGACGCGGACTCTGCATTCGTCCTCGCCGACAAAGAGCCGTTGCGGCGGCCTGTATCCGCCGGCAGGGTGCGCTGCGGCCCTGCCGCGGCTCACGCGCCGACCTCCATGGGGCGGGAAATGACCTGCGGGTGGCGGGCGAACATCTCGACCATCAACGCCGACATCGCCGCCCCCTGAGCGTGTCCGATCAGAACCGACACATCCAAGTCGCGGAACGGCTCTAGATACACAGTCATCGTCACCGCAACGTCCGCGTGGCCTAGCAACGTCTTCACCAAATACCAGGTGTCGCCGAACTGTGCCCGAAAGTCCCGCAGCTCCTCCTCGCCCAGGTGAGCGAAACGCTGTTCGTAGATAAGCCTGCCCACCGAGAACCAGCGCAGCGCGAACGAATGCCGCAGCATATGCGGTGTCGCCGACACCGACCTCAACCCGATGCGGGCGAGCCGCTGGTTGGCCTCGGTGAACGTGTGCTCCCACCCGGTTGTTCGGCGCGGCAGCCCATCTTCGTTGAGCCACAAGGAGACAGGCTCCAAGCCCGCCGGGGTCTGCCGGAAGATACGCGCCCGAGTGACGTCGTCGAGCGCATCCAACGACGCCTCAGCCACGGACCCATCGTCTGCTCGGAGCCGGACACGGCGATTGCGATCCTGACCCACCATCAGCAGGCGGCCAGAGACCCGGTCGTAGAGACCCTTCGCCCGAGCGTTGCGAACTGCGGCGGCACGGCCGGACTCGACGTAGGACAGCACGTCGGCCAAGACCGAGCGAGGCATCCAGTATCGGCGCCCTCGACCTCCCTTGCCGCACGCCGACGCCAGGCGGCAGGTGTAGTAACCGCGAGAGCTGTCTTCGATCGGAAGCTCGACCGTCAGAACGGTTGCCCATTCCGACACCCGCAACCCGGTGCCGTACAAGCCATCGGCAAACGCGCAGTCGCGCTGTGTGTTTCGGCCGCGCCAGCCGCGCATTGCACGTCCGTCGCGGTCCAATCCGCGCAGGCCGACATCGCGCCAGCATTCGTAGCCGCCGGGATCGAGCCACTTCACGTCGTGATCGCGGACCACGTGGGGCATCGCCGCGAACGGCTCGCCCCGAACTGGCCCGCGCCGACTCGTGGCAACCTCGCGTCGATCGACAGGATTGGGCACGTTAAACCGCGGCTGCGCCCACTCGTAGAAGGCGTTGATCGCCTGGATGTTGTCGCCCACCGACGAACCGGCGACCCGCATTGGGTTGGCCTCATCGGTCATGCGCCAGAACTTGAACGCATCCACATCCTCGGGCGCCACGTCACGCCAGGCTCGACCGACGGCATCGAGATATCCGAGCCATACGCACAGTCCTCGCGCATATTTCTCTCGCGTGCTGGGCTGGCGATTGCGCATACGGCGCGACGCGAAGAAAGCATTGACCTCGACAAAGACTCGACCGTCGGTGTTGATCAGGAACTCTTGACCGTCGACGGTGCCGTTCCTGGCAAGTAGCGCAGCTACGTTCAGGCCGCCGGGTAGGTCGAGCCGGGCCGCGGCACCAGGCAAGTCGACACAGCACCTTTGCAGCCGCCACACACCAGGCAACGTCGCGGGATAGTCGTCAGATCGCACGAGAGGCAATGCTCGCAGGGCAACCCCCACCGAGATGTGCACTCGCCGATCATCGGCCCAGCAACAACTGGAAACCGGCTAAAGACCGGCGCCGTAGGTAACCGGCCTGCCCGTAGGCCTCATCGGCGGTGAACCACCCGAACGGCACCTTCGCGGCCAACGCGCGTTCGAGCATGGCGATCATCAGCCGGGGTTTGGTGGCGAACTCGACCTCGTCGGGAATCCCAGCGTCGCGGCAACGCTCGCGATCGCTGGTCCACGACTCGGGAATATAGAGTTCCCGATCGATCAGCGCGTGCCCCTGCTTCGACGCGTACGCCAGGAACACCCCGATCTGACAGTTCTCCGTACGCCCGGCTGTGCCCGAGTATTGGCGTTGCACCCCAGCAGATTTGGTGCCCTTCTTCAAGAACCCGGTCTCGTCACCGGCCAGCACAGCGTCAGGGTCGCCGAGGTGTTCGACCACGTAGTCCCGCACATCGTCACGCACCCCCTCGACATCCCAATCGGCTTTGCGCAGCAGCCGCTGCATCCCGTCCGGGCACCCCTCACCAGCGCGTTCGGCCAGAGTCCACCCGTTCTTGCGTTCCAAACCGGCCAGCAGGCCCGACACGTACTCCCGCGCCCGCTGCCGCGGCTCGGACCGCGCGAACCGGGAACCTATCCGAGACATCAACGAATCCAACTCGGCCACAACACGATCCAACACCACATGCCAGATCTACCAGCACACACTCAACCGAGTGCCGTTGCAGTATTAACTGCGCGGCCTTGGTACTAACCGAGGAAGAGCTTATCGAGCTGAACCAGCGTCGAAACGCATCGTTCTTCCGCAACGCATAGGGAACTTCCTCCATTCTGTTTCATTCGGTCGCTGATTGTTCTCCTGTGAAGCCGTCGGCTGTTGTACCAGTCGGTCCATTCCATCGTGGTGAATTCGACGTCGGCCAGCGACTTCAGCGGCCCGGTCAGAGACGGGCTGTCACGGGCCATCCTTCGGTTTCGAACAGCACGATCGTGGACTCGGCCAGGGCGTTGCCACAGGCATCGCCGACACGGCCTATCGACGCTGCGATTCCCTCCAGGACAAGGGTTGCCGAGAACTTTATGGGCGCAGATCCCGTTCCACGGTGCGAGTGGTGCCCTGGGCGAGGGCGCACAGGACCGGTTCGGCGTCGTCGCTCTCGGCGTAGATCTCGCAGTTGACCACCGCCTGCCGACGGGTCGAACCGGTGACGACCGCCTCGGCCCGTAGGCGCGCGCCACGGGCCGGGCGCAGGTAGGTGATGGTGAAACCTACGGTCAGTACGTTCGGCCCGAGTACCGTGCCCGCCGCGAAGGTGAGCGTGTTGTCGGCCAGGTAGGACAGTGCGCCGCCGTGTACATAGCCGAACTGCTGGCCGATCTCGGCGCGGATCGGGACGATCAGAGTCGCGCGGCCATCGCCGAATCCGGTGATCTCGGTGCCGACCAGGTTGGCGAAAGGTTGCGCGGCCAGCACCAGGCGCGCCGATTCGAGGTCGAGTGTCGCGGACGGGATGGTCATGGGAATGCCTCTCCGGGTGGGGCTTTCATGTCATACGGGCTTTCGGTGGCCGTGGGCCGCGAGGGTGCGCCACGCGGACTCGGCCAGTTCGTCGGCCACCGAGGTCGGTGCGGTGCGCATGTCACCGGCAAGCCACTGCCGCGAGTACTCCTGCGCCGCGCCGAGCCACAGGGCGTACACCAGGTCGAACGGCAGATCGCGCACGACGCCGTACCCGGCGTGGGTGCGCCACCAGCGCCAGACGTCGGTCATGAACTGCCGGTTGTTGTCGCTCTCGCGGACGCCGGGCGGCCTGGCCGACAGCAGCACCGTGGCGCGGTACTGGTTCTCGCTGACCCACCGCAGGTGTTCGACGACACCCGCGATGACGCCGGCGTGGGCGTCGGCGCTGTCGCCGACCGCCGCCCAGAAATGCTGTTGGTAGTCGGTGAGCGCGTGCGCCCACACCTGACGGTAGAGATCGGCTTTGTCGGGGAAGTGGTGGTAGAGCGCGCCCACGCTGGCGCCCGCCGCATCCCGGATCTGGGTCAGCGTCGCGTCGAGCGCGCCCTGTTCCGCGAATTGACGCTCGGCCGCGAGCAGCAACCGATCTCGAATCTTCATATACCGAATTTAGTTCTGTTAATCGGGGAGTGCAACGCCGCGAGCGGTTGTTCGACTCGCGACCGGTCGTCGGCCCGCTCGGTCCCTACGATGGTGGTGACGGTTTGCGCAGCACAGTTCGTGCTCACGGAGGTGCCACCGATGTCGCACGCAGATGGTTGATCGCCCGGATGTTCCCGGACCGGAGGCGGCCCGGCCGCACGCGCGGGAGGTGCGCCGGTGGCTGCTGCACGTCGATCTCGATCAGTTCCAGGCGGCCGTGGAGTTCCGCCGTCATCCGGAGTTGCGCGGGCTGCCAGTGATCGTCGGCGGCAACGGCGACCCGTCCGAGCCGCGCAAAGTCGTCACCTGCGCGTCCTATCCGGCGCGGGCCTTCGGGGTGCGCGCGGGCATGGCCTTGCGCTCGGCGCAGCGCAAATGCCCGGAAGGGGTCTTCCTACCGCTGGACATGCCCACTTACGAAGAAGCCTCCGACGAGGTCATGGCGGTGCTACGCACTTTTCCCGGCCGGGTCGAGGTGTGGGGCTGGGACGAGGCGTTCCTGGCGGCGGACACCGACGATCCCGAACATCTCGCGACCGAGATCCGCACCGCGATAGCGCGATTGGATCTGACCTGTGCGATCGGGATCGGCGACAACAAACTGACCGCGAAACTCGCCACGGGTTTCGCCAAATCCTCGGGGAAGTCGTCGGCCGAACCCGCCGACGCGGCGGCCGCGACGGCCGGAATGTTCCGGCTGACGGCGGCGAATTGGATCGAGGTGATGGCACACCGGCCGACCGACGCGCTGTGGGGCGTCGGCGGGCGCATCGCCGCGAGGCTGGCCGGGCTCGGTATCGAGACGGTCGGCGATCTGATGGCCGCCGACCGGCATCGGCTGGCCGCGGAATTCGGTCCGAATACCGGCCCCTACCTGGGGGTTCTCGGCCACGGCAGAGGCGATACCGAGGTGACGACCGAGCCGAGGGTTCCGGTGGGCCGCAGCAAGTCCGAGACCTTCGCGCACGATCTCACCGAACGCGCCGATATCGACGCGCAGGTGGCGCGGCTGGCGCGCGAGGTCGCCGAGGAGATGGCCGAGGCGGGCCGGGTCAGCACCCGGGTTTCGGTCACCGTCCGCAGCAATACCTTCTTCACCCGCAGCAAACAGCGGAAACTGCCCGAGCCGACCACCGATGTCGCGGTGATCGTCGAGACGGCCCTGCGCGTCGTCGACCGCTTCGAACTGGATCGTCCGGTGCGCCTGCTCGGCGTCCGGTTGGAACTGCTCCCAGAACAATCCAGGTCGCGGCACGGATTTCCCACCGCCGACGGCGGCGCTCGTATGCTCGACCGCATGGAGTTCTGGGCGATGGTTGCGAACGAATCGGACAGCGGGATCGTCTTGACCAAGCAGCGGGTTTCCGAGGATTTCCTCGGCCCCGGCGATGTGACGATCAAGGTGCACTACTCGAGCGCCAACTACAAGGACGCACTGGCCATCACCGCGGGTGGTGGCGTGGTGCGCAATTACCCGATCGTGCCGGGTATCGATATCACCGGTGAGGTCGTGAGTTCCGACGTCGACGATTTCGTCCAGGGCGATCTCGTCGTCGCGCACGGCTACGACATCGGCGTCGCGCGCAACGGCGGTTTCGCCGAATACGCGCGGGTGCCCGCCGACTGGGTGGTGAAACTCGACGGCGTGAGCACCAAGGACGCGGCGGCGATCGGTACCGCGGGTTTCACGGCCGCCCTCAGCGTGCAAGCCCTGCTCGATCGGCGGCTGACCCCCGAGACCGGGGCGATCCTGGTCACGGGCGCGACCGGCGGCGTCGGCAGTGTCGCCATCGACATCCTGTCCGGTCTCGGCTTCGAGGTGATCGCCTCGACCGGTAAAACCGACGCGGCCGACAAACTGGCCGATATCGGCGCCAACGAGGTCATCGGTCGGTTGCCGGAGGATCCCGACGCGAAACCGCGCCCGCTGTCCAAGACGCGATGGGCCGGTGCGGTGGACAGTGTCGGTGGCGCGTCGCTGGCCTACATCCTCAGTTCCATCGGCTACGGCGGCACCGTCGCGGCGAGCGGCCTGACCGGCGGCCACGTACTGCCGACCACCGTGATGCCGTTCATCCTGCGCGGTGTCGCCCTCATCGGCATCGATTCCGTCGCGCTGCCGATCGAGCCCCGCCGTGAACTGTGGACACGTCTCGGCCAGGATATGCGGCCGCGCCACCTCTCGGATATCGAGAATGTCGCACCGATCACCGAGGCGGAGAAAGTGCTGCATTCCATCAAGAACGGGACGCATTCCGGTCGAACGATCTTCGGCGTCGCGGGTGAATTCTGATCGCAGGGAAGCGATGGTCGTGCTGATCGTGATCGGGGTGGTTCTCGGCCCGATCGTGGTCGGCTTCGCCATGATCGCCCTGATCGGCGCGACCCTGGGGCGCAGGGCCAGCGCCGGACGCAAGGCGGGGCGCTACACCTCGCGACCGGGAGACTCCGGCGACGCGAGTTCGTCGTCGGCGTTTCCCGGCTAGTTCCGGCTCGAACGCGCTCAGGCCGCGGTCGGCACCGGGTCGTCCGCGAACTGGGTGCGGTACAACTCGGCGTAGCGGCCGTCGGCGGCGAGCAGTTGGGTGTGGGTACCGCGTTCCACCACGCGGCCCTCCTCCAGCACGAGGATCTGGTCGGCGGCGCGGATGGTGGACAGCCGGTGCGCGATCACCAGCGCGGTGCGACCGACCAGCGCTTCCGAAAGGGCCTCTTGCACTGCGGCTTCCGACGTCGAATCCAATGACGCGGTCGCCTCGTCCAGGATGACGACTCTCGGCTGTTTGAGCAGCAATCGGGCGATGGTCAGCCGTTGCCGCTCGCCGCCCGACAGCCGGTAGCCGCGTTCGCCGACGACGGTGTCCAATCCGTCCTGCAACGAATCGACCAGCTCACGCAGCCGCGCCCGTTCCAGCGCGTCCCACAATTCGGTCTCGCTCGCCTCGGGCCGCGCCAGCAGCAGATTGGCCCGGATGGTGTCGTGGAACAGATGACCGTCCTGGGTCACCAGGCCGACGGTGGCGCGCAACGAGGCGGTGTCGAGTTGACGCACGTCGGCGCCGTTGAGTCGGACCGCCCCGGAATCGACGTCGTAGAGTCGGGAAACCAATTGCGCCACCGTCGATTTGCCCGCCCCGGATGAACCGACCAGCGCGATCAGCTGACCCGGCTCGGCCCGCAGTGAGACCCGGTGCAGTACTTCCACCCCGCCGCGCGTGTCCAGGGTCGAGACATCCTCGAGCGAGGCCAGCGACACCTTGTCGGCGGACGGGTAGCCGAAACTCACCTCGTCGAGTTCGACCGTCACCGGGCCTTCCGGCACGGCGACCGCGTCGGGGGCGTCCTCGATCAGCGGTTTCAGGTCGAGCACCTCGAAGACGCGCTCGAAACTCACCAGCGCGGACATGATCTCCATCCGGGCGCTGGCCAGTGCGGTCAGCGGGGCATACAGCCTGGTCAGCAGCAGCGACAGCGCGACAACCGCACCCGCGTCCAACTGTCCGCGCAGCGCGTACCAGCCGCCGAGGCCGTACACCAATGCCACGGCCAGCGCCGAGACCAGGGTCAGCGAGGTGACGAAAACCGTCTGCAACATCGCGGTGCGCACCCCGATATCGCGCACCCGACGCGCCCGCACCGCGAATTCGTCCGATTCCTGCGCGGGCCTGCCGAACAGTTTGACCAGCGTCGCGCCGGGCGCGGAGAATCGTTCGGTCATCTGGGTGCTCATCGACGCGTTCAATCCGGCGGCTTCGCGCTGGATCGAGGCGAGCCGATGCCCCATCCGCCGTGCGGGGAGGACGAACACCGGAAGCAGCAGCAGCGCCAGCAGGGTTATCTGCCAGGAGATGCCGATCATCACCGCGAGCGTGAGCACCAGCGTGACCAGGTTCGCGACCACTCCCGACAGGGTGTCGCTGAAGGCTCGCTGCGCCCCGATCACGTCGTTGTTCAACCTGCTCACCAGCGCGCCGGTGCGGGTCCTGGTGAAGAAGGCGACCGGCATCTTCTGCACGTGATCGAAGACCGCGGTCCGCAGATCGAGGATGAGTCCCTCGCCGATCCGTGAGGACAGCCACCGGATGACCAGCCCGAACCCCGCGTCGACCACGGCCAGCGCACCGATGAGGGCGGCGAGCAGCACGACAACGCGTGGTGCGGCGCCGCCGACGATATTGTTCACGATCCGGCCCGCCAGCAGGGGAGTCGCGACGGCCAGCAGTGCCGAGAGCACGCTGAACAGCAGGAACACCCCGATCCTGCGCCGGTGCGGCCGGGCGAATCGCAGGATGCGCTCGGCGGTGACCCGACGGAAGGGCCGCTCGTCCTGCGGTGCGTTCGCCTGCCTGTACATCTGGCTCCACGCCACTGACTCGATACTCACGTCCCGGTCCTCTCGCTTCCCGCCCATTCAACGCTCGGCCTCCGACATTAAGACCTCAACATAGGTTCAGAGCAAGCTGATTTCCCCGGTCGGAGCGGATTTCCGCCGACGGCGAAATCCACGCGGGCTGAACAGCGCGTTTAGGCTGGCAGGGTGATCGACGACGGGATGGTGCTGGCATTGCGCGGTCGTGTCGACGGCGAGGTGGATCTGTCCGCGCGCCGTCGCGCCGAATACTCGACCGACGCGTCGAACTATCGCGTGCTGCCCACGGCCGTCGTCTTCCCGCACGCCGACGGCGATGTCGCGGCCACCCTCGAATTCGCTCGCGAGAACGGGCTCACCGTCACCGCGCGTGGCGGCGGAACCTCGGTGGCGGGCAATGCGATCGGCCCCGGCCTCGTCCTGGATTTCAGCAGATATATGCGCCGCATCCTCGAGGTCGATCCGCAACGGCGGCTGGCGCGGGTCCAGCCGGGGGTGGTGCTGTCGGATCTGCAACGGCTGGCCCGCCCGCACGGTCTGCGATTCGGTCCCGATCCCTCCACCCAGAACCGCTGCACACTCGGCGGCATGATCGGTAACAACGCCTGCGGGCCGCACGCCGTCGCCTGGGGACGCACCTCCGACAATGTCGCCGAACTGCGGATACTCGACGGCACCGGCGCGGCGCGAACCCTCGGGTGCGATCCGTCGGCGGTTCCCGGTCTCCCGGAATTCACCCGTGCCAACCTGGCGGTCCTCCGCACCGACCTCGGTCGTTTCGACCGGCAGGCATCGGGCTACGGACTGGAACATCTACTGCCCGAACGTGGTTCGGCGGTCGCGAGATCCTTCGTCGGTACCGAGGGCACCTGCGGACTGCTGCTGGAGGCGACCGTCGAACTGGCGCCGGTACCCGCGGCCACGGTGCTGACGGTGCTCGGCTATCCCGGAATCGCCGCTGCCGCCGACGATGTCGCGGCGGTGATGGCCTGCGCCCCGATCGCGGTCGAAGGGATCGACGCGCGACTCGTCGATGTGGTGCGCGCTCGCCAAGGCAGCGTGCCCGAACTCCCGCGCGGCGGCGGTTGGCTTTTCGTCGAGACGGCGGGTGATTCCGAAGCGCGGGCATTGGCGGCGGCACGCGCGCTGGTCCGCGCGGTCGACGCGCTGGACTCGCGCGTCGTCACCGATCCCGCGGAGGCGGTGGCACTCTGGCGGATCCGGGCCGACGGCGCCGGGCTGGCCGGGCGCACACCCGACGGGAGTCCGGCCTGGCCGGGGTGGGAGGACGCGGCGGTGCCCCCCGAACGGCTCGGTGACTACCTGCGGGATTTCGCCGACCTCACCGCGGCGCACGACGTCGACGGGTTGCTGTACGGCCATATCGGCGACGGCTGCATCCACGTCCGTCTCGACCTGCCGATCGTCGGCGCGCCGCAACGGTTCCGCGCCTTCCTCTTCGACGCGGCCGAACTGGTTGTACGCTACGGCGGCTCGCTGTCGGGTGAACACGGTGACGGGCGGGCGCGTTCGGAACTGCTCGAGGTCATGTACTCCCGCGAGGTGCTCGACGTATTCGCCGTTTACAAGGCACTTTTCGATCCGGAGAATCTGTTGAATCCGGGTGTCCTCGTCGATCCGCGCCCGGTCGACGCCGACCTGCGTGCGGCGGGACTCCCGCGAATTCCGCTCGCGGGCTTCGCCTTCCCCGAGGACGACGGCGATTTCGGCACGGCTGTGCACCGCTGCGTCGGCGTCGGGAAATGCCGGGCCGAGGGCGGATTCATGTGCCCGTCGTATCAGGCCACCGCCGACGAGAAGGACAGCACCAGGGGCCGGGCGCGGGTGCTCCAGGAGGTGGCGCGCGGCGCGCTCGACTGGACGTCGGAGGCGGTCGCCGAATCGCTGGATCTGTGCCTGTCCTGCAAGGCGTGCGGGACCGACTGTCCGGCGGGCGTCGATGTCGCGACCTATAAATCGGAAGCGCTGTACCGCCGCTACCGGCGACGTCCTCGACCCGTCGACCACTACACGCTGGGGTGGCTGCCCCGGTGGTTGCGAGTCGCGACCCGGGTACCCCGCCTGGCGAACGCGCTCGCGCGATCCGACCGCCTGCGTCGCACCGGTTTGCGGGCGGCGGGGATGGACCCGCGACGGGCGGTCCCGGTTCTCGCCGAACGCAGCTTCCGCCGGATATGGCGGGCGCGGCGACCGGCCGAGCGCGCGGACGGCCCCGAGGTCATGCTCTGGATCGATACCTTCACCGATGCCTTCGATCCACAGATCGCGGTGGCCGCCGTGCGGCTGGTGGAATCGCTCGGCTACCGGGTCGTGGTGCCGCGCGCGAGGGTGTGCTGCGGACTGACCTGGATCAGCACCGGGCAGTTGGACGGTGCGCGCGCTCGGCTGCGCGCGACCCTCGACGCCGTCGACGAGCATGTCCGCGCGGGAGGGCTCGTGGTCGGGCTGGAACCCTCGTGCACGGCGGTACTGCGTGCGGATCTGCCGCAACTGTTGCCCGAGGATCCGCGCGCGCAGGCGACGGCGGCCGCCGTGCGCACCATGGCCGAATTCCTCGGTGACCATTCCGACTGGCGACCGCCGGTGCGTTCGGACCTGTCGGTCGTGGTGCAACCGCATTGCCATCAACATGCCGTGTTGGGCTTCGAAGCCGATCGCCGAATATTAGCCGCAATGCAGGTAAAGGTGCTCGAGATCACCGGATGCTGTGGTCTTGCCGGAAATTTCGGTATGCAGTCCGGCCATTACGACATCTCTGTCGCGGTGGCCGAGAATGGTCTGCTGCCCGCCGTGCGAAGTGCGGGATCGGAATCGCTACTCCTCGCGGACGGATTCTCCTGCCGCACCCAGGCGTCGCAACTCGCCGCCCGCGAAAGCCATCACATGGTCGAGTTCCTCACGAAAGAAGCATGATTCGAGCTCGGGTGGCAGATTCCAGTACTGCCGCGCTGAAATGCGAGCGCGTGCGAGTATCGCCTCAGCTGCCGGATGGGAACATGCCGGGCGGAATCTGGTAACCCGAGCTACCGGCGAATACGCCACCCCAGGCGTTGAGAAGCGCATTGAGAAGATTCGTGATCATGTCGCCCTTCCATCACGGCTATTGCTGTATGTTCGCTGATTCTAAGGAATCGTCGAAAGAATTATCGCCTGATGAAATTGGCGTGTTACAGGCGGCGTAGATCGGCGATTATGTCGAATACCTATCGCGACATATCCGGTCAATCCGGCGGGAACGACGCCGATGTCCGCGACGCCCCGGCGCGGTGGGCGATCCGGTGACCCGATGTCCTCGGGAGAACGCCGGGTCGACGCCGATCGCGGTGACGGGGCGAGCACAATGGTGCGGTGCGCGAATCGACGGCAATCCCGGACACGAGCCACCCCGGCTCGTCCCGGACGGTGATTGCGGACCGGCCGATCGATCTCGATCCGACGCTCGCCCCGCTGCGTCGCGGCACCGGCGACCCTTGCCACCGCGTGACCGCCGACGGCGCGCACTGGCACGCGTCGCGCATGCCGTCCGGCCCCGTGACCTACCGATTGGCCCAAGCCGGTCCGTGCGGGGTGGACGCCCGGGCCTGGGGTCCGGGCGCCGTCGAATTTCTCGACGGGCTGGAGCACATGCTCTGTCTGGACGAGGATGTCTCCGGATTCGCCCCCGAACACCCGAAACTCGCCGACGCGCACCGCCGCTTCCCCGGTCTGCGCATGCTGCGGACGGGCCTGGTCTTCGAAGCCCTGGTACCCGCGGTGCTCGAACAGAAGGTGCACACGATCTCGGCGCGCGCCTCGTGGCGGACCCTCGTGCGGAAATTCGGCACCCCCGCGCCCGGTCCCGCCCCGGCCGGACTACTGCTTCCGCCCGACGGGCAGACCTGGCGTCGGATCCCGTCGTGGACATTCCACAAGGCCAATGTCGGCCCGGAACGGGCCAGGACCATCGTCGCCGCCGCCCGCGTCGCGGATTCGCTCGAACGCACCGCCGTCCGGAGTCCGGCCGAGGCCGCGCGCATGCTGCGGACCCTCCCCGGTATCGGGGTCTGGACGGCGGCCGAGACGGCCCAGCGCGCCTACGGTGACGCGGACGCTCTCTCGGTCGGTGACTACCACCTGGCCGCCATCGTCGGATGGACGTTGATCGGGCGTCCGATCGACAACGCCGCGATGATCGAATACCTCGAACCCCTTCGCCCCCACCGCTACCGCGCCATTCGGCTGCTGGAGATCAGCGGCTACGCGCACAAACCCAAATTCGCCCCCCGCACCCCACTGACCGATCACACCTGGCATTGACCTGCGCCGACTCGATCCGTCCTGCGCGTAGGGGCCGCGGTGGTGCGGCCCCGCGCAGCCTGTTCAGAGCGGAAGCGCCCTTTCGTCGAGGACGCATTTGCCGGATTCGACGAGAGTGGTGCGGGCGCGACGTCGGACCATGCAGCGGTCGACCGTGCAATCCAGGTGCAATTGCATTGCCGCGTGGGCCTGTTCGTCGGTCATCACGCCGGGATCGCGTCCGCAGGTGAGGAACGAGGTGACGGGCATATTGAAGTTCGGCAGTTGCATCACGCCACCTCCGCCGGGATGTAGGTCGAATGCGATGTCGGGTAGGTACCGCGCGGGTGCGGGAGTTCGTCCCACGGCGCCTGGTGAATGGCCATGCCCACGGCTTCCAACGCGGTGAGGCCGACCTGATCGGCCAGCTCGCCGACCGAGTCGAGTAGGTCCGGCACAACCTCGGCAACCTTCAGGGCGGACACGGCCTGCGCGCACGTCAGTGTGCGCCCGGGTAGGTAGGAGACCACCCAGCGCTCGTGCCCGACGCTGCGAGCGCGGTGCGGGGTCGAATCGCTGGTCATCAACGACGACGCAATGACATGTACAGCCATGACTCCTCGTTCCTGCGTGTGAGTCCCGCGGCGCTCGTGACGCGCCCGGAGACGTCGACCTCGCGTGATCGAGCGGATCGCGCGGGGCCTCCGTCATCGAATTCGGTGCGTGCCCGGAGGTTTCACAGGGGGGAGGGGACCGTCTGATCGGCTCCGGGCACACATTCAGCACACCACCGTGAGCCCCCTCGGATCGGGTGTCTGCCGATATCCGAAAATTTTCGAGCGAAACCCCAGCACGAAAACCGGTGGGGAGGGCAGGATTCTCCACGGTGGATGAAGTTGCTCCCGGCCGAAGTTGCTGACGCGGATATCGCCGAAGCGGAGGCAGCCGACCAGCCGGGCCGTGACTTTCGAGAGCCCGATCATCCTCGAGAATGCTGTAACTCTCGAGAGCCCGATCATCCTCGAGAATTTATTGCCCAAGCGAAGTGACGACGAAACCGAGCTCGTGGGACCGTGGTGCCGTCGTTTCGCGCGAGTCCGAGCACAGAACGGAGCGTGCTGTGTCAGCGAGTTCGGCAGAAACCTCGGCACATTCGGAACGAGTCACCGGAGGCGGGCATCGCTCGCATACCGGCGCCGACAACGCCGCCTCCACCCTACCGCGCCGCCAGCTGGGCAGATACCTACGCGATTGGCGCACCCAGGCCGGACTGACCATCGCCGAGGCGTCGCGCCTGATGGAATGGGGCGCGAGCACGTTGCAGCGGCTGGAAAAAGGCCAGGCCGACCGTATTCGGACCATCGACATCCAGGAGCTGTGCCGGATCTACGGGATGCCCGACGAACTCGTCGACGGTCTCAAGGGTCTGGCCCAGCAAGCGGCGGTGAAGAGCTGGTGGCACGCGTACGGCGACCTGATCCCCGAAAACTTCGATGTATACGTAGGTCTGGAAGCTTCCGCGCAGAAATTGACCTCCTACCAGTCCGAATTGGTGCTCGGTTTACTACAGACCGCTGAGTATGCTCGAGCCCTGAATCATCTTGGCTACCCGGACGATACGGAAGACGAGATCGAACGCAGGGTCGCGCTGCGCATGCAGCGCCAAGCGCTCATCACCCGCAGGGTCGCGCCGGCCACGGTCGAGGTGGTCCTGCACGAGTCGGTGCTGCACCGGGTGGTCGGTGGCGCGAAAGTGATGGCGGCGCAGCTACGACACCTTGCCGATTTCGGCACACGGGACAATGTCGGCCTGCGTATCCTGCCGTTCGCGGCCGGTGTCCCGCTCGGAGTCTCCACCGGACCGTTCACGGTTCTGGAATTCGGAACCGATGGCAAGGGACACCCGGTGGAGCCGCCTGTGGTGTACGCGGAGGGTTTCACCGGGGATCTCTATCTCGAAAGACACGCCGATGTGCGGCGGTACGACCGGGCACACGAGTGTCTTCAGCGTCATGCGCTCGATATTCAACCCAGTAGACACCTGCTACGGCAGGTCGCGAAGGAGTATGTGGCATGAGTTTCGATCTGGTCGGCGCGCGGTGGTTCAAGAGCACCCGCAGCGGTGCGGGCAAGGATTGCGTCGAGGTGGCCTTCCTCGACGCGGACCACGTCGGTGTGCGCGACAGCAAGAATCCGGGCGGCGGGGTCCTGGTCTTCCCCCCGCGCGAATGGGACGCGTTCACCGCCCGGGTGACCGGTGGCGTCTTCGATCGTTCGTGAATCCGGCACCGGTGCGGAAGGAATTGGGCAGATGAGCGTCAACGGCCGCACGAACGTCGATCTCGACGGCGCCACCTGGCTGAAAGCGGGTGACAGCCCCGGCCGCGACAGCGTGGAGGTGGCGTTGCTAGCCGACGGACACGTGGGGCTGCGCAACGGCAAGGACCCCGACGGTCACGTGCTGGTGTTCACCCCCGGTGAGTGGGCCGCCTTCACGGCCGGAGTGCAGGACGGCGAGTTCGACCGCCCCTGATTCGACGGCCCCCGGGCGGCGTAGGGAGTCGCCGTCCGGGGGCCGAAAGATCACGAAACAGCGCAGATTCGACAACGAACGGGCGTTTATCGCGCCCGTGGTCGGGTAGCCCACTCATGTGGACCGAGGGTTAAAGAATGCCCCGCCCCGGTACAAGAAACTTCGGCCTGGCGATTGGGTGGAATGGCTGATCGTCGCGCTGCTGTTCGCGGTGTCATCGATCGGCGTCTACGTGCTCACCAGCTCGTTGTTGCCGGCGTTGTTCGTCGGGGTGCTGGTGTGGGTGGTCGCCATCGGTGTAGTGGCGATGTTGTGAATGGGTGCGCCGACCGGCCGGGCTGTGAAACCCGGCCGGTTGTCGTACATCTCAGCGGCGGAAGAGTTTGTTGCCGAGCCAGACCAGGGGGTCGTACTTCCGGTCGGCGACGCGCTCCTTGAGTGGGATCAACGCGTTATCGGTGATCGCGATATGTTCCGGGCATACCTCGGTGCAGCATTTGGTGATATTGCAGAAACCGAGCCCCTGCTCGTCTTGGGCCAGATCGCGACGGTCGGCGACATCGAGGGGATGCATTTCCAGTTCCGCGATGCGCATGAGGAAACGCGGCCCGGCGAAGGCTTCCTTGTTCTCGTCGTGATCGCGAACCACGTGACAGGTGTTCTGGCACAGGAAGCATTCGATGCATTTGCGGAATTCCTGCGAGCGCTCCACATCGACCTGTTTCATCCGGTAGTCGCCCGGTTTCAGATCGTCGGGGGGTGTGAAAGACGGTATCTCCCTGGCCTTCTGGTAGTTGAAGGAGACATCGGTCACGAGATCCCTGATCACCGGGAAGGTGCGCATCGGCGTCACGGTGACCAGTTCGTCCGGCTGGAAGGTCGACATCCGCGTCATGCACAGCAGCCGCGGTCGCCCGTTCACCTCCGCCGAACAGGAACCGCATTTGCCCGCCTTACAGTTCCATCGCACGGCGAGATCCGGTGTCTGGGTGGCCTGTAGCCGGTGGATGATGTCGAGGACCACTTCGCCCTCGTTCACCTCGACGGTGAAATCCTGTAGTTCGCCACCATCTTCGTCACCGCGCCACACGCGGAATTTGGCGTCGTAACCCATCGTTACGCCTCACCTTCCGTGGCAGAGACCGAACCGGACGGGTGTGTCGCGAGTTCGGCGGGGTTGTAGTACTTCTCCAGTTCGGACAGATCGAACAGCGCGAGCAGATCCTCGCGCATCGGAGTCTGATCCTCCGGGGTGACCCGCACCGACGGCACCGTTTCGGCGGCTTCGGCCGGGTCGATGGAACAGACGAGC
Source organism: Nocardia sp. NBC_01377 (assembly GCF_045040005.1). Lineage (NCBI taxonomy): Bacteria > Bacillati > Actinomycetota > Actinomycetes > Mycobacteriales > Nocardiaceae > Nocardia > Nocardia sp. NBC_01377. The sequence continues at coordinate 7,320,640 of NZ_CP109566.1, read as the reverse complement.
AACTTGTTGCGCCAGACCGGATCCATCCCGGGGAAATCGTCGCGGGTGTGTCCGCCCCGGCTCTCGGTGCGCAGCAGCGCGGCCTGGGCGACGCAATCGCTGACGAGCAGCATGTTCCGCAGATCCAGGGCGAGGTGCCAGCCTGGATTGAACTGCCGGTGTCCCTCGACCTGCACGCCCGCGAAACGTTGCCGCAGTTCGGCGAGCCGCTCGATGGCCCGGTGCAGTTCGTGGTCCTTGCGGATGATGCCGACCAGGTCGTTCATCGCCTGTTGCAGATCGGTGTGCAGGGTGTACGGATTCTCGCCCGCGCCGCCCGGGGGCGGATCGAACGGTGCGACCGCGTCGCGCGCGGCCCGGTCGACATCGGCGTCGGCGACCGCGGGCCGTGCGGGCAGTCCCTCGATGTAGGTGGCGGCGCCGAGTCCGGCCCGCCTGCCGAAGACCAGCAGGTCCGACAGCGAATTGCCGCCGAGACGATTGGAACCGTGCATACCGCCGGAACATTCGCCCGCCGCGAAGAGGCCGGGCACGGTGGCCGCCCCGGTATCCGGCGCGACCTCGATACCGCCCATCACGTAGTGACAGGTCGGACCGACTTCCATCGGCTCCTTCGTGATGTCGACATCGGCCAGTTCCTTGAACTGGTGGTACATCGACGGCAGCCGCCTGCGGATCTCCTCGGCGGGCAACCGCGAGGCGATATCGAGGTAGACACCGCCGTGTTCGGTGCCGCGCCCCTCCTTCACCTCGGAGTTGATGGCGCGGGCCACTTCGTCACGTGGCAGTAGATCGGGGGTGCGCCGGGCCGAGTCGTTATCCTTCAGCCACTGGTCGGCCTCGGTCTCGGTCTCCGCGTACTGCCCCTTGAACACCGTGGGGATGTACTCGAACATGAACCGCTTGCCCTCGGTGTTCTTGAGCACCCCACCGTCACCGCGTACGCCCTCGGTGACCAGGATCCCCTTCACGCTGGGCGGCCAGACCATGCCGGTCGGATGGAATTGCAGGAATTCCATATTGATCAACGTGGCGCCCGCTCGCAGCGCGAGGGCGTGACCGTCGCCGGTGTACTCCCAGGAATTGGAGGTCACCTTGTAGGACTTGCCGATACCGCCGGTCGCCAGCACCACCGCGGGGGTTTCGAACAGGATGAATTTGCCCGATTCCCGCCAGTAGCCGAACGCGCCGGAGATCCGGTCGCCGTCCTTGAGCAGTTCGGTGATGGTGCATTCGGCGAAAACCTTGATACGCGACTCGTAATCACCGGATTCGGCGAAATCCTCCTGTTGCAGCGAGACGATCTTCTGCTGCATGGTGCGGATGATCTCGAGTCCGGTCCGGTCGCCGACGTGCGCGAGGCGAGGGTAGGTGTGGCCGCCGAAATTGCGCTGGCTGATGCGGCCGTCGGCGGTCCGGTCGAAGAGCGCGCCGTAGGTCTCCAGTTCCCAGACCCGGTCCGGCGCCTCCTGCGCGTGCAGTTCGGCCATGCGCCAGTTGTTGAGGAATTTGCCACCGCGCATGGTGTCCTTGAAATGGGTTTGCCAACTGTCCTTCTCGTTGGCGTTTCCCATCGACGCGGCGCAGCCGCCCTCGGCCATCACGGTATGCGCCTTGCCGAACAGGGATTTGCACACCACCGCGACCGAAAGGCCGTGTTCTCTCGCTTCGATCACCGCGCGCAGTCCGGCGCCTCCGGCACCGATGACGACGACGTCGTATTTGTGCCGTTCCACTTCTGGCATTGCCGCGAACTCTCCTCTGACTTCTTGGTTACTGGCGGGCGCGGGTCAGTTGATGAACCGCAGGTCCGAAATCGTGTCGCTGGCAACCAACATCACGTAGAAGTCGGTGAGCACGAGCGTGCCGAGCGTGGTCCACGCCAGCGCCATATGGCGGGTGTTGAGTTTGGAGACCTGGGTCCAGAACCAGTACCGCACCGGATGCGCGGAGAAATTCTTGAGTTTGCCGCCCATGATGTGCCTGCACGAATGGCAGGACACGGTGTAGGCCCAGAGCAGGATGACGTTGACGAGCAGGACGATATTGCCGAGGCCGAATCCGAATCCGCCGGTCTTGCCGTGGAACGCGGAGATGGCGTCGTAGGTGTTGATCAGCGAGACCACGACCGCGACGTAGAAGAAGTAGCGATGCGCGTTCTGGATGATCAGCGGCAGTTTGGTCTCGCCGGTGTAGCGCGCGTGCGGTTCGGCGACTGCGCACGCGGGCGGGGAGAACCAGACCGCGCGGTAGTAGGCCTTGCGGTAGTAGTAGCAGGTGAGCCGGAATCCGAGCAGGAACGGCAGCACCACGAAGCCGAGCGGCAGGATGACGGGGAGGTCGCCGAACGGGGTGCCGAAATGCGATGACCCCGGTTCGCACGAGGTGCTCAGGCACGGTGAGTAGAACGGCGTCAGGTAGTGGTACTCGGCCACCCAATACGCCGTCCGCACATACGATCTGATCGTCGCGTAGATGACGAAGGCGCCGAGGCCGACGGCGGTGACCAGGGGTGGGATCCACCATCGGTCGGTGCGCAGGGTGCGCTCGGAGATGCGGGCGCGGGTCTTTCCGAAGACGCCGGTTCCCGGCCGTGGGGCTTCGGGAGTGGCGGGGGTGGCTGTCGGTGCGGCACTCACAGGTGGATGCCTCGCTGATCTGCTGTGCGGGTGGTCATCATTCCCTCCGCGATCGAATGTGATGCTGAGCACCATACGACACGTGCGCTATCGATTGAGCGGGGTCTTGCGAATCCTGGCGGGCCGTGCCACCTATGATTTACGCCACATGGACCGATCCGCGAATACCCGCCCGCGACGTGGTGGACGAACGCGACATTTCGAACTCGACTAAAACAGAACATGTTTCGAGCGACCCTGGTGAAAACGGAACCGGGAGTCCGATTTTCCGGTTGCGGAGCGTCACACGACCGCAACAATTTCGTGGTCCCATTTCCTTGAGTTTCACCTTTGACGTGCACCGATGCCCGTCACGCCGCGGCGTGGACGAGGGTGGGCACGCCCGATGCCCGCGTTTGCCGGGAGCCGCGGAAGCGCCGCATTTCGGACCCTGCCTTCGGCCGGGGAAGGAGTCACCAAGATGAGAAGAGCCGCGATCGTGGCACCGGTTCGGACACCGAGTGGCGTCGAAGGTGGAGCGCTGACCGGGATGCCGCCCGATTGGCTGGCCACGACAGTGCTTTCCGCGGTGATCGAACGTTCGGGAATCGATCCGTGGCGTATCGAAGATGTGGCGATGGCCTGTGTCGACGGCGGCGTTGTCGGTGCGCCCGAGCTGAGCAGGCTCGCCGCGCGCGGCGCGGGACTGCCCTTCGCGGTGCCGGGATTTCTCACCGATCGGCGCAGCGGCAGCGGACTCCAGGCGGTGATCACCGCGGCCATGATGGTGCAGACCGGGGCCGCCGACGTCGTGGTCGCGGGTGGCGTGGAATGCGCCGCCGACCCGTTCGCCGTCGATTCGGTGCGCACGGTGGAATTGGCCAACGCCGAGGAGATCGCGCGACACTACGGCATCCGGCGCTCCGAGGCCGACGAATTCGCCGTCGCGAGCCACCGCAAGGCCGCCCGCGCGTGGCGGCAGGGCGTGTTCGCGGCGGAGGTGATCCCGGTCGGCGTGACCGCCCAGCCCCCCGGCTGGAGCGAACCGGGATTCGACACCGCGGGCCATCGGATCCTGCGTGACGAGGGCGTGCGCGACGATGTGTCGACCCATACCCTCGGGGCACTGCGCCCGCTGCTGTCCGACGGTGTCGTCACCGTGGGGAATATGAGTTCGCATCGGCACGGCGCGTCCGGCTGCCTGGTGGTCGCGGAGGATCGGCTCGAAGAACTCGGCCTGACGCCGATGGCGTTCCTCGTCGGCTGGGCCGCGGCCGGATGCGACGCGGACTCCGCGACCCTGGGCGCCGCGCCCGCGGTCGCGAAACTGCTCGGCCACACCGGATTCACCCTCGACGAGATAGACCTGATCGAGGTCAACGAGGGTTTCGCGGTGGAAGTACTCGCCTTGGCGATGGAATGGGATCTCGATCCGCGTGATCGCCTGAACGTGAACGGCTCGTCCATCGCGCTCGGGCACCCCGTCGGGGCGACCGGCCTGCGGATCATGACGACGATGCTGCACGAATTGTCCCGCATCGAGGGACGTTACGGTCTGGAGGCCATCGCGCTCGGCCGCGACCACGGCATCGCCGCGCTGTTCGAATCGGCGGAGGTGAGCCCGGTCGTCGAGACGCCGCGCGGCGCGCGGTTCCATGGCATCCGGCCGTCGCGCAGGCCCGGTAGGCACCGGGCCTGAGTCCGTGACGACGTGCGCCGGGACGACGGGCGCTGCGCGTCGCCCGTCACGGCGCTACTTGGTGCGGGGTCTGGAGTGGAATCCCAGACCTTCGTCCTGGGCGCCCATCCAGGCGGCTTCGTCGGATTTGCTGTCGGGCACGTAAATCGTGTCCTGGGGCCTATGCGAAACCTCCGGCGGCGGGGACTGCTCGAACTCGTCGGCATCGATGGCGAGGCGCTCGAGGTCGTTCTCCAGCCTGCGCACGGTCTTCGCGTCTCCGTAGTGGGAGCGCAGTGCGCCGATCGATTGCCGGAGCTGGCCGACCGCGTAGCGTAGCTCAGCGATATCGCTGCGTGTCATCGTTACCTCCTGTGTTCCTTGGCGGATATGCGATCCCGGCCATATCCGCCCGGATCAGGGATCTGCCCTGGGGCGCACTACACCGAGTCGTGTGACCCACCACACAACGTGATCTACAACACAGTACAGAAAGAATCGGGTTCGGGCTCGTGTCCGGCACAACCCGATATTTGCTCGAATGTTGCCTCCTTCGTCGGGGGCCTTGTCGACCAGCCTGCGCCCACCCTCCGCGTCTCGCAACCGGGCGACCCGCCGGGGCGGGTCGCGCCGGGGCCGGACCGGCCGGAAACGCTCAGCCCGCCGCAGCGTATTCGGGTCCGGGATCGGTCATCGCGGTGGACACCCGCGCGACCAGCGCGACGATCGAGAGCGCGACCTCCTCCGCCCTTTCCAGGATGACGCTGTGGCCCGCGCCGTCGAGCCGGACCAGTTCGGACCTGGCCAATTGCGAAGCGAGGACCACCGAGTGGGCGTAGGGCACGACGATATCGGCCGAGCCCGCGAGCACCAGCGCGGGAATCTCGCCGAGACGATTCAGCGTCGCGGTCTCGTCGAAGGTCATCAGCGAGGTCAGGAAAGTCGCCATCGTGAGCAAGGGCGTGTCGTTCAGCATGGCCGTTGCGACCGCGGCCATGCGGGGATTCACCTTCCTGGTGCCGAACTGGGCCTCGCGGACGATCGGTTCGAAGAGTCGGCGAGTCATCCGCTTGGACACCTGCATCACCCGCGGCGCGCGGACCACCGCGATCTGGAGTGTGCTCACCGCGTAGCGGTGCAGGAAACGTCCGAGCCCCACCTCGGTGACGCCGTTGGCCGCGCCCGCGATCAACGCGATCCCGACGACCCTGGCGCCGATCGCCTCGGGGAACAGGCGCGCGTAGGCGAGTGTCACCATTGCGCCCATCGAATGTCCGACCAGGATCACCGGTCCGGCCGGTGCGATCGCGCGCAGTACGGCGTCCAGATCGTGGCCGAGCTGGTCGATGGTGTAGGTCGACGGGTCCGCCAGGCCGGAGTCGCCGTGACCGCGGTGGTCGTAGAACACCATCCTGGTGTCTCGGCCCCACTGCTTCAGCAGGTGATCACGCAGGTAGGACCAGGATTCGGCGCGCAGGCAATGTCCGTGCACGAAGACGACGGTGGCTGCCGCGTCGTCGTCGCCGAAGAGGCGAACCGAGATCGGGACGCCGTCGTCGGCGGTAACGGTCACGCGATGGCCATCGGGATCGGCGGCCCGGCGGGCGATAGTCGTGGACATGATGCCTCCTGTCGCGATGAACCCTTGGACGGAGCGTTCTTGCCCGGTTGTCGGTGTGGATTTCCGTTGCGTTAGCTGCCTATACCAGGCGTTATGTACACGTTGCGCAACCGACGCGCGCGGTCGACCCCGGCGTGGCGGGACCCCGCCTCTCGGGCTGTCTACGAATCGGTAGGCAGGACACTAGATTCCTCTAGATTCTCCGATAGTGGAACGGGCAGGCGGTCGGAACGACGCCGGAGCTGTTCCGTTGCCGTCTATCGGAGAATCGAGCGGATCCCCTAGAAATAGCTAGATTGTGGAATCGGCTTCCGGTGAGCCGGTATTCGCCAGGAAGGGGCGCAGCAGATTCGGTTCCGTCGACGGTCCGGCCTGCCATTCCGCGATCCACGGGCCCGTCCCCTCGCTCGGATCGAAGATGCCGTCCTCCAGCCAGGTGTATCGACCGTCGAGGACGCCGTGCGCGACGGTGCGGTCATCGTCGTCGGTGTTGTCCCACAGCGCGTCGAACAGGGCGCGAACCCGAAGGCGCGATTGGCGGCAGAACGCGTCGGCGAGTTCGGCGGCGGCGGTCGCGTCGGGAGAGCCCGCCGAGCGCTGGGATTCGGCGCGCACGCATACCGCCGACATCGCGAACAGTTCGGCGGCGATATCGACGATGCGGCCGAGGAAATTCTGTCGATATTCCAAACCGGCCTGCCAGCGCGCCATGGCGTACATCAGGGCGCGCGCCTGTTTGCGGGAACTGCGTTCGACGAACCGCAGATGCCGTGCGAGCGGCCCGAATTCACCGTATCCGGCTGGTACGGTACCCGCGCCCACCGCCAGCTGCGGGAACCATTTGGCGTAGAAACCGCCCGCGCCGACCGCGGCTTTGGCCTTGTCCTTGAACTGGGCGTCGCGCTCGACGAGCGCGCCGGCCGCCGCCATGTGCGCGTCTGCCATCTCCCGGGCGACGAGCAGTCGCATGATCTCGCTCGACCCCTCGAATATGCGATTGATGCGCAGATCGCGCACCATCTGCTCGGCGGCGACGGCGCGTTCGCCACGCGCCGCCAGCGAGGCCGCGGTCTCGTAGCCGCGTCCGCCGCGGATCTGGACGAGTTCGTCGGCGATACGACAGCTCATCTCGCTCGCCCACAGTTTGGCCAGCGCCGCTTCGATGCGAATGTCGTTGCGTCCTTCGTCGCACATGGTCGCGGACAGATCGAGCACCGCTTCCAGGGCGTAGGTGGTCGCGGCGATATAGGAGATCTTCTCGGCGACCGCGGCGTGCTCGCCGACCGGCCTGCCCCATTGCACCCGCGCCGCGCTCCACTGCCTGGAGATCGTGAGCGACCATTTCGCCGCCGCGGTGCACATCGCGGGTATGGCGAGTCGGCCCGCGTTCAACGTGGTGAGCGCGATCTTGAGACCGTCGCCCTCGCGTCCGATCAGATTGGCCTTGGGCACCCGGACCCGGTGCATCCGCGTGACGCCGTTCTCGATGCCGCGCAGACCCATGAACGCGTTGCGCCGTTCGACCGTGATGCCCGGGCTACTCGCCTCGACCACGAAGGCGGAGATGCCGCCGCGATGCCCTTCGCTCTTGGGTACGCGGGCCATCACCACGAGCAGTTCCGCGACGACGCCGTTGGTGGTCCACAGCTTCACGCCGTCGAGTTCGTAGGCTTCGCCGTCCTCGGTCGGTGTCGCGGTACTGGCCATCCTGGCCGGGTCGGAGCCGACGTCGGGTTCGGTGAGCAGGAACGCGCTCACCGCGCCCGCCGCGCAGCGGGGCAGGAATTCGGCCTTCTGTTCGTCGGTGCCCGCCAGTTTCAGCGGTTCGGGCACGCCGATGGACTGGTGGGCGGACAGCAGCACGCCGAGGCTGGGGTGAGCGCAGCCGACCAGCATCAGCGCGCGGTTGTAGCCGACCTGGGAGAGTCCCTGTCCGCCATACGATTCGGGGATCTTCAACCCGAAGCAGCCGAGTTCGGCCAGACCTTTCACGTATTCGTCCGGGATGCGTCCCTGTTCCTCGATCACCGCGCCGTCGATGGATTCGCAGAACGGGCGCAGCCGCGCCAGGTAGGCGGCGGTTTTCGCGGCATCCGCCGCGTCGGGGTGCGGGTACGGGTGGATCAGGTCGAGTCGGAACCGTCCGAGGAACATCTCCTTGGCGAAGGAGGGTTTGGCCCAGCTCGTTTCGCGAGACTCCTCGACAAGTGCGCGTGCCTGTTCTTCGGTGGCGTTGACCTTCGCCGCTGTCGTCATGATCTCCTCCTCGAACGTGACGGGAATCACATTCGAGTGTAGGGAGAAAAGTTACCGGCCGGTAGGTGTTCGAGCGAATGAATCTCTACAGAAATCTATTGATCTTGGTAGATCGGAGAATATTCGGCGATCCTCCGCCGGATCTCACACGCTGCGCAGGTAGCGACCGAAATGCGGCACGGTGAAACCGATGGTTCCCCGCTCGGCCGAATAGATGAGCCCCTTCTTGATCAGGCCGTCGCGCGCGGGCGACAGCGACGCCGGTTTGCGGCCGAGTTCGGTCGCCACGGCGGCGGTCGCCACCGGTCCCTCGTCGCCGGACAGATCGGCCATCGCGCGCATGTACTCCCGTTCCGCCGGAGTCGCCCGTTCGTAGCGGGATCCGAAGAAGCCGACCGCCAATTCCTCTTCCGCGGAGGGCGAGGCCAATTCGACATCCTCGGCGGTGATGGGACTCTCCGGTGCCTGATCCCAGGCCGCTTTTCCGTACGCCTGTACGAAATATGGGTATCCGTCGGCCTTTTCGTAGAGCACATCGAGTGCGCCCTCGGTGAATTTCACCTCTTCGCGCTGGGCGGGGGCGATGAGCGCCTGATTCGCCGATTGCCTGTCGAGTCGATCGATACGGTGGTAGCTGAAGAGGCGCTCGGAATAACTCTTCGACGCGGACAGTACGGCGGGCAGATGCGGCAGACCCGCGCCGACGACGATCAGCGGCGCGGCGTCCTGGCTCAGTTCGTGGCACGCGCCGCAGATCGCGGAGATGTCGGCGGGGCCGAGATCCTGCATCTCGTCGATGAATATCGCGATGCCGACCCCGACGTCGCCCGCGAGCCCGGCGGCCTCCTTGAGCAGTTCGACCAGGTCGATCTCGATATCGCCGGAATCGGCGCGACCGGAGACGGCGGGTACGTCGATACCGGGCTGCCAGCGTTCCCGCATGCCCTTGTCTGCGGTGGCACGTAGCGCGAATGCCTTGAGGATGCCGAGGAAATCGTCGACGCGTTCGGGGTTGCGGTGCGTCATCGCGATCGCGCGCGCGGCCATGTGCAGCGCGGAGGACAGCGGCCTGCGCAATTCCTGATCCGGACGGGCTTCGATCTTTCCCGTGCCCCAGTTGCGTGAGACGGCGGCCGAACGAAGTTGGTTGAGCAGCACCGTCTTTCCGACGCCGCGCAATCCGGTGAGCATGACGCTGCGTTCGGGCCTGCCTCGGGCGACGCGTTCGAGCACGATGTCGAAGGCGGTGAGCTGTTTGTCGCGCCCGGCGAGTTCGGGCGGGCGCTGTCCGGCTCCGGGAGCATACGGATTCCGCACGGGGTCCATACCCCGACACCGTAGCGTTTCGGGTCGCCGAAATCTCGATGAATCTGGGGCAGTCTAGGGCGTTCCATAGAAAGCGGTATTTCGCGCTTTGTCATTGCGGGGGAACTCTCTACGCTTATCGCGTTCGGAGGCAGGGTCGGCGGCTGGGACGAAAGGGGCGTCATGTCCGAGGATGGTCACGTGCTCGCCGAGGTCGTCGCCTCGTGGCCGGTGCCGCCGGACGCGGAGGAGGCGGGCCGGATCCGGTCGAATATTCTCGTCGCGATCGAGCAGGGGTTCGACGATCCACAGTTGGTCGCCGATCTCGCGGTCGGACCGCTGGTGGTAGCGCTCGGCGAACTGGAGGTCGGCCTCGCCGACGCGCGCCGCAGAATCGCCGAACTCGAGCGTGCGCTGGCCGAACGGGACCGTTGATCTCACATCCCGATAGCCCTGGCTCGCAGTCGATATCGAATCGTGACCTGGCCTGAGCTGCACGGGAGTCGCAGCGTGTCCGGTGATTTCTCGCCAACCCCCGAAAACCCTGGTCTGTGCGCTGGACAACATCGCGTCCGCGTCGTAATCTTCTCGTGACTTAGTGGAGTCTGTCGCTTCGCAAGAGAAACGGCGCCACTGGGTTACCGCCTAATCGGCTGTCGGGGCCTCGCAACTCCGGTTGCCGTGCCGGGAACCACAGGTTAGTCACTGGGGTGAATCCGCAACGGTCCTCGGACCAGCGCGGTAGGGCCGATCCGCTCGGCACGAACCCGCAGTCGACCCGGTCGGCGGGAAAGTAGGAAAGATCGGAGACTCAGGTCGGTGGGTAAACACAGTTTGCAGCGGGAATCTCGGATGCCGAATTCCGTCAAGGGTGCGCTCGTGCTAGGCGCAGTGGCCGCGACAGGTGCGATGCCCGCTATTCCCGCGATGGCAGCCACCATCAACGTCCCCGGCCTGGGAGATTTCGACGTTCCCGTCCCGCAGGAGTTCGAGAGCTCGGTCCAGCAGCTCAACCAGCAGCTGTCGCAGGCTCTCTCCCAGCAGCCCGCGATCCCGCAGGGCGCCTTCGGCACACTGCCCGCGGTTCCGCAGGGCGGACTCCAGTTCCCGAACCTCATGGAAGATCACTCCCCGGCCGCGAAGGCGCTCGACGCCGCTCGGTCGAAGGTGGGCGCCCAGTACTCCTGGGGCGCCGCGGGCCCGGTCAGCTTCGACTGCTCCGGTCTCGTGCAGTGGGCGTTCCGTCAGGCCGGTGTCGAACTGCCGCGCACCAGCTTCGAGCAGTCGCATGTCGGCGCTCCCGTCGCTTTCCAGAACTTGCGGCCCGGTGACATCGTGATCACCAACGGCGGCGGCCACGTCGGCATCTACGCGGGCGACGGCAAGCTGCTCAATGCCGTCCAGTCGGGTACCCCGGTGTCCTACACCCACCTCGACGCCGACGATGTAGTTACCGCCCGCCGCGTCGTATAAGGGGTTGCCCCCCGCCGAGCAGGCTGCCCCGTCCCAGGCCCGCGTCGATTCGTGGACCTGGTCGGTGCGCCTGTTCAAGACGAGATCCGCTGCGGCCGAGGCATGTCGGGGTGGTCACGTTCGCGTCAACGGTGCCACGGCGAAACCCGCCCAGCCGGTACGCCTCGGTGACGAGGTCCGGATCCGCGCGGGTGGTGTCGAGCGCATCGTGATCGTGGAGCGAGTCGTCACCAAACGCGTCAGCGCGCCGATCGCCGCGCAATGCCTGATCGACCGCAGTCCGCCACCACCTCCGCGAGAGGTTCTCGCGACCATGCCGCGTCGTGATCGCGGCAGCGGCAGACCTACGAAGCGCGAACGTCGCGAAACCGACCGTCTCCTCGGCCGCGACGATCCTCCGCAGGACTAGGTTTCGGCTGTATCGCCCGTGCGAGAGGCGATACGGCTCGCCGCGATCGCCGCGACTCCCACGGTCACCAGCGCACCGAGCATGATGGCCGAGGATTCCCCCGGCACCAACACGTGCAACTGTCCGCCGACGGTCACCGCCGCGACCGGCACCCCGATCTGTGCCGCCGACAAGGCCGCGAACCGGGCCGGTTGTCCGGTGAATCGATTCACCAGGTGTACCGCGACAGCTCCCGCGCCCAAGACGATCCCGAGCCCGATGAGCGACGGCCGTTCCGCGAATTCGCGCAGATTCAGCCGCGCGCCGAGCCAGACGAAGAACATGGGCGCGAGGAAACCGTCGTTGATCGCGAAGAGTTGCCGTGCGACCCGGCGGGGCTCGCCGACGCCCGCCACCGCGAGTCCGACCGCGAAACCGGCCAGCATGATCGAGACGTGCGTCTGCGTCGCCACCGCGCACAGCGCGAACAGCAGCACCAGGCTGACCCGCAGCTCGATCGCGAACCCCCTGTCCTCCGACAGGCGGTGCACCCGCCGCCGCGTACCCGCCGCCTCCAGTCGGCGCAGGACCAGGAACATCACGAACGCGCAGGCCGCCACCGCGACAGCCCCGACGGCGGCCCGCCCCGCGTTACCGGGGTCGATCACCAGCGGCAGCGCGACGACGCACGCGGTATCGGCGATCGCCACCTGCGCGGTCAGTGCCAGGACCGCCGATCCCGTCGCGCGCGCGGCGTCGATGATCGGCAGGACCAGCGCTGCCGAGGACGAGGCGAGCAGTACCGCGTAGATCGCCCCGTTTCCGGTGTCGGAGAGTTCGGCGATCCCGAAACCCGCGGCGGCGGAGAGCAATCCGACGATCGCGGCCCGCACCGCGCCGATGCCGATGGCCGATCGGACCCGTGGATCACGTACCGGCACGTGGGTGCCCGCCACGAACATCACGACCGCGAAACCCATGTCGGCCAGAAACGAGAAGATCGGATCCGAACTGTCGAGAACGCCGAATCCGGTTGCGCCGAAGGTGATTCCGGCAGCCAACTCGCCCAGGATCACCGGTACGTGCCACGCGGTGCGCACCGCGAACAGCGGGCCGATCAGCCCGAGTGCGATGACGAGGGCGAGGGTGGAGAAGGTCACGGCATCGAGGCGATCTTGAGCGGAATGGCGATGTTCTCGTCGGCCCAGTGGATCGCGCACACGCGGTGGTAGCCGTCGGCGATCACCATCGCGACACCGCGTCGGAAATCACCGCGCACGACCAGGATCGGGGACAGCGCGGTGCCATTGTTGATCTTGATGAGATCGCGTCGGACATGGGGGTTGTCCGCCGAGAGCAGTTCGAGTCCGGCGGCCCGCAGAATGTCCTTGGCCTTCTTGCGAATGACGGGTGCCTCGCGCAGTCGGTCGACGACGGTCCGCACCACATCCGGTTCGCCGAGCAGTTCGAGATAGTCGGCCGCGGCGGGATAGTCGTGTTCCTCGGGCTTGCTCTTCCACTTCACGTCGATGATTTCGGTGGTCATATCTCATCATCGCCCCCGTGCCGACCCATCCCGGGGAAATCCGGCGGCGGCGCGTCAGCGCGGCGGCTGCCTGCCGACGACGGCCAGACTCGGCAGCCGCCCGGCACCGAACAGCGCGCGACAGTCACCGCGACGGATCTTGCCGCTGGAGGTCTTCGGTATCCGGCCCGGCTCGACGAGCAGCACCGTGCCCGCCATCACCTCGTGCACGGCGGCGACCGTGGTACGGATGCGGCGCGCGACGGCCACGGGATCCGTCGACGGCGGCAGCTCGGCGGTGTTCAATTCGGCGACGATCACGAGGTCCTCCCGGTCGCCGTCATCGTGGCCGAAGGCGGTGATATGACCGGTACGCACCTCCGGGGCGGCGGCACCGGCCGTCGCCTCGATATCGGACGGGTAGTGGTTGCGCCCGTCGACGACGATCAGATCCTTGAGCCTGCCCACGATATAGAGCTGGCCGTCGTGGCGGAATCCGAGATCGCCGGTACGCAACGAGCGCTCGGTACCGCCGACGAGCGTGGCCCCGAAAACGTCGGCGGTCGCCTCGGGTTTCCCGTGGTAGCCCGCGCCGACGTTCGCCCCCGACACCCAGATCTCGCCGATCTCGCCGTCGTCCCGCTCGACCCGCGACAGCGGCTCGACGATCGCCACCCGCTGTCCCACGGGAGCGCCGCAGCCGACCAATGTGAGTCCCGATTCCGGCGGCGCGTCCCCCGCCTGCGGTTCGGCTCGGCCCTCGGCCAGCGCGGCCCGGTCGAAACGCGGTGCCACGGGTTCGCGGTTCTGGTCGACGATGGACACCGACAGGGTGGCCTCGGCCAACCCGTAGCCGGGGGCGTGGGCGCGGTGCCGGAATCCGTACTCGGCGAAGGTCCGGGTGAACTCCGAAAGTACTTCGGCACGTACCGGTTCGGCCCCGTTGACGAGAACATCCAGCTCGGACAGATCGAGTCCGGCGCGTTCGCGCTCGGAGGTGCCCGATATCGCCAGGGACAGGCCGAAATTGGGGCTGCCCGTGGTACCCGCGCGGTACTCGTGGCAGGCGCGCAGCCAGCGGATCGGCCGTTTGACGAAATCGAGCGGGGCCAGCGTGACACCGTGCACCCCCGAATACAGCGGCAGCGCCAGTGCCAGCACCAGACCCATATCGTGGAAGAAGGGCAGCCAGGAGACGATCGGTTTGTGGCGGGTGGCGGGCACGGCGTCGCGCAACTGGTCCATGGCGGCGGACAGATTGGCGTGCGTGATCCGAACGCCCGCAGGAGTTTTCGTCGAACCGGAGGTGTATTGCAGGTAGGCGATGTCGGCGGGCGGGTCGATCGTCGGGTCGGACAGTTCGGTGGATGTCGCGATAGCGGACGGTACGCGCACCAGCCGTCCGGCGGCCGCACCGAGGGCGGGGCAGGTCACGGTGTCGGTCGCGGAGACCAGGCCGACGGTGGGTTTCGCATCGGCGAGTACGTCGTCCAGGCGGGCGGTATTGCGACTGCCCGTCACCGGGAACAGCGGAACCGCGATCCGTCCGCTGTAGAGGCAGGCCAGGAAGGCCACTACGTAGTCGAGCCCGTGACCGCACAGGATCGCCACCCGATCGCCGGGCGCGCTCTCGCGGCGCAGCAGCTGTGCCGAGAGGGCTGCCGCGCCGTGTAACCGGGCGTACGACACGGTGACCGGCGCGCACTCGGTTCCGCGATAGCGCAATTCGGTGAACGCGGGGTCGTCCGGCCGGGTTCGCGCCCATCGCGCGACGCGGGTGGCGAGAGTGTCGGCCGTCGTCATGACGCCTCGTCGGAATCGGCTGCGGCGACCCGGTCGGACAGGGCCGCGCCGAGTGCGGCGACGGTCGGGTGCCGGAACAGTTCCGCGGTCGAGATGGCGATGCTCAGCCGGGTCTCCAGGGCCCTGCGTAATTCGATCGCGAGCAGCGAACTGAGGCCGAGATCGTTGAAATCGGCTGTCGGCGGGATTGATTCGGCCGGAATGCCGACGGTGGCGGCCACGATCCGGCGGATGGTCGCGATCAGCGGTTCCGGTGTGGCGGCGCCGGGCGGGGTCGGCGCCGGGTCGACGGTGTGGGTGCGCGCCGGGGAATTCCGCAGGTCACGTCCCGGCGCCAGCAGTGTGCGCAGCCGGTTCGCCACCGGAGCCCGGTCGGAGGTCGGCGCGTAGTCGACGGCGAGCAGATAGGGCCCGGTGTGCCGCAGCGCGCGACCGAGCATTTCCGCGCCGCGCGCCGGATCGAGTGCCGCGATCCCGGCGCGACGCAGATGGATCGCGCCGCCGGCCGCCTCGGCCAGCCCCGATGCCCACGTACCCCAGCCGATGCTGATGACCCGACGCTGCGGCACCGACGCGGCCAGCGCGTCCATACCCGCGTTGGCCGCCGCGTAGGCGGCCTGACCCGGCGCGCCGAGCGCACCGGTCGCCGAGGAGAACAGCAGGACGAAATCGATCGGATCACCCGCGGTCAGCTCGAGGAGATCGGCGGCGGCGCCGATTTTCGGCGCTGCCATCCGTGCCAGCTGGTCCGCGCCGATATGGTCGAAAACCGCGTCTTCGAGGGCGCCCGCGGCGTGCACGACACCGCGGATGGTCGAACCGCATTCCCGGATATCGCTCAGGGCGTTGGACAGATCGCTGCGGTCGGTCGCGTCGCAGCGGACCACGACGATCCGCTCCTCGAAACCGTCCAGCACCGTGGGCACCGGCCGGGGTGATCTGGTCAACACCACCACGTCGTGCGCGCCCGCGTCGAGCAGCCAGCGCACCGCCATCGCACCGAGCGCGCCGAGACCGCCGGTCACCACGTAGGTCCCGTGCGGGTCGATCGTGGGCGGCGCGGTGTCTGCGGTCGCGACGGTGAAGCGCCGGATGGCGGCGTCACCACCGGTCAGCCGGATCTCCTCGGGCAGTCCGGCTTCCGGTTCGGCGGTGACGAGTCCGGCCAGCACCGCCGTGTTCTCGGGATCGTGGTCGGTCCACACCAGCCGGATCGTGCGCCCGGATTCGAGTTGCAGCGATCGGATCAGCCCGGCCGTCGCGTGCGCGGACGGGGAGCAGCCGAGCGGAAGTATCACCGTCAGTGACGCGGTGGCGTCGTGGGATTGCAGGTGCTGGAGCAGACCAAGTACCCGTCCGACGGCGGCGATCGAATCCCGCTGTGTTCCGGGCTCGTCCGGCCATACGAGCACCACCGCCGTGCGTTCGGCGCTCGCGCGACGCAGCAGCGCCGAGGCGACCACCGCCGCGGCGGCGTCGGGTTCGCGGGCCGCGCGTTCGGTCGGCACGATCGTCTCCAGCGTGCGTGCCAGCCGGGTCGCGAGCGCGGATTCGCCCACGACCAGGGCGCGCCGCGCGTGACGTGGTCGCGCGTCGGCGTCCGGGCGTCCGATCGCCTCGGGATGCAGCGGATGCCAGGTCTCCTGGCGGAAGGCGACAGCGGGACCGTGTGCGGACTGTTCGGCGGCGGGCACGCGGGACAGGTGATCGGCGAACCGGATACGCACCCCGCACAGCGCCAGTACCGGTGCTCCGTGCTGATCGGTGGCGACGATATCGCCGACCAGACCGCTCTCGGAAAACTCCCTGATCAGCGCGTGTCCCTCGACCACAACCCGATCGGATTCGGCGGAGACCCAGGCCGATTCGATGCCGATCGGCAGGGGGACCGCCTCGTCGGGCAGGTCGTCGTAGCAGGCGGCGGCCAACAGGTGCAGGCAACCGTCCAGGGTGGCGGTGCTGTGCGGTTCGGCGTCCTCGAAGGTGCCGAGGGCCCGGCCGCTACCGGTCGCGATGCGGCGCAACGGGCGGAATCTCGGACCGTATTCCAGTGCTCTGCCGCGCAATTGGGCATAGAAGTAGCCCGCTTCCAGGCCGTGCATCTGGTGACGCACCGCGCGATTGGCGTCGGCCAGACGCATCCACGCGACGATATCCGCGGGCGAGGGATGCCCATCCGGCCGTGCGGACGCCACCGGGACCGCGCCGTCGGCCGAGACGCGCAGTGTGTCCGTCGAATCGTCCGCGTGGTAGGCGATCCGGGGTAGCGCGCTCAGCTCGGTCAACTCGTCGACGACGAAATCCGCCAACATGGTGGCGGATTCGGGTCCGGCCAGGTGCGACAGCCTGCGCAGCCAGTACACCGCGGGGACCGTCGCGACACCGAGCACCACGTGATCGTCCAGCGCGTCCGGGACGAATTCGGGTATCGCCGCGGGCCGATCGATCCGAGCTATCGGTGCGAATCGCCTTCGCTGCCAACGACGTCGATACTCCGGGCCGGTGAAGGGACCGAGTGCCGACCAGTTCACCGCGCGTCCCTCGGTATGCAGCCGGGCGATGGTCTCGAGGAAGGCCTCGGCCTCGTCCTCGCGCGTAGCTCCCGGATAGGCCGAATCGCGGAACGCCCGGTATTCGCGCACCGATGAGACCAGGACCGGATGGGGCGAGATCTCCACCACGCTCGTGAACCCGTCGGCCGCCGCCCGTTCCAGTGCCGAGCCGAGTTCAACTGTCCCGCTGACATTGTCGGCCCAGTAGTCGGCGGTCAGCGTCGCTGAGTCGACCACCGTGCCGCGCCGCGCGGTCGAATAGAGCCTGGTGTGCGGTGCGCGCGACGCGAGTCCGGCGAGCGCCTCGACGAATTCGGCCAGTACCGGCGCGACCTGGGGACTGTGCGCGGCGAAATCGACGGCGATGCGCTGGGCGAAAATATCGCGACGTTTGGCCCGGCGCACCACGGTGTCGACGTAGCGCGGCACCCCGGAGATCACCACCGAACGTGGACCGTTGATCGCGGCGATACCCACCGACGCCCGCACGGGTTCCACCAACTGCGCAGCCTCCTCCGGCGCGGCTTCGAGCAGGGCCATCGCGCCCTGACCGTCGAGCGCACCGAGGGCCCTGCTGCGTCGCACCGCGAGATACGCGCCGTCCGTCAGCGATAACGCGCCACCGCTGACCGCACCGGCGATCTCACCGAGACTGTGCCCGACCACCCCGTCCGGCCGGACACCCCAGGAGGCGAACAGTTCCGCCAACGCGACCTGGTAGGCGAAGAGCGTGGGCTGAACGAATTCCGTCGCCTCGTCACCGAGCGCGAATCCGTGCCGCGGGGTCCACACCCGAGGCCCGCCCGCCGCCACAACCGCATCCGTCGCCGCCGTCACCGCCCGCGCGAAAACCGGCCAGCGCGCCGCCAGCGACCTACCCATCCTCGGATGCTGCCCACCCTGACCGGAGAACAGGAACAGCACACCACCGCGCCGCCGCGCCGAACTCGGCCCGATGACGCCTGGACTCGAATCGCCTGCCGCCAAGGCGCGCAGCCGCTCACGCGCCTGGTCGATATCGTGTGCCGTGACCACAGCCCGGGTGGTCTCCGGCAGTGCCCGCGCCGCGGACACGGCGACCCGGTGCAGGGTCGACCACGTGCCGGTGACGGCGTCGGGGCCACCATCGGAACCGCCCCCGCCCCCACCGATGCTGCCTGTTCCCCCGGTACCGCCAGCTTCGCTGGAACGGCCCGCGTCGTCGGAGCCGACTGTGCGACCGGCGCTGCCTCTGCCCGAGCCGCCTGCTCTATGGGTACCATCCGTGCGGCCTGTTCCGCTGGAACGGTCTGTGCCATCGGTGCTGTCTGCGCGACTCGAGCTGTCTGGGGGACCGGCACCGCCACTGCGACCGGCACTGCCATCGGCGGTGCGACTGCCTTCGTCGCTGTCACCGCCCGCGTAGGCGGCGCTGTTCGTACCTCGCGCGCTATCGGCACCACCCGTTCCACTGGCACCGGCGGATGGACCGGCACCAGCGGAGGCAACGGCACCGACGTGGGCACCCGCCGCAGCGGAGGAAGCGGCGATGCTGTTCGCGGCGTTCGTGTCGGTGGCAGCGGTAGCGGCGGCGCGGGTAGTCCTGGTGGTGCCGATGGATTTTGCGGCGACGTTGGAGGCGTTGGTAGCGGTCAATGCGGCGGCAGCAGCCTTGATGACGTCGGCACCGTCGACGGTCGATCCGTCCTGACCCACCTCGAGACGAGCGATCAGATCCTCCGCCCGCGAACGAATTTCGGCGATATCCCGTCCGGTCACCGGAATGACCAACGGCCCGCCGCTGTCCCGGCGGCCGGGAGTCTGCGCGACCCCGCGCAGGACCACGTGCGCGTTCGTTCCGCCGAATCCGAACGAACTCACGCCGGCGTGACGTTCGGCGCGTGGCGTCGCACTCCAGTCGACCGGTTCGGTCGGCACCTCCAGCCCGCGTTCGCCCAGTTTCAACAGCGCGTTCTCGTTGGTGAAGTGGACGGTCGGCGCGATCGTCGCGTGGTGGATGGACAGCGCGGTCTTGATCAGGCCGGTCACCCCGGCGGCGGCCTCCAGGTGGCCGAGATTCGATTTCAGCGAGCCGATGCGGATCGGTGCCGGGTCGGGCTCGTCGGTGGCGAGGACCGCGGCGAGCGCTCCGACCTCCACCGCGTCGCCGAGCGCGGTGCCGGTGCCGTGGCATTCGATGTAGCCCGCGGAGCGCGGATCGAGTCCGGCCCGCGACCACGCGGTGCGGATGGTGTCCTGCTGTGCCCGGCCGTTGGGTGCGTACAGACCGTTGGAGCGACCGTCGGAACCGACGGCGGCACCGGCGATCTCGGCGTAGATCCGATCGCCCGCGCGCCGCGCGTCGGCGGTGCGCCGCAGCACGATCACCCCGCAGCCGTCGCTGCGGGTGTAGCCGTCGGCCGCCGCGTCGAACGGTTTGCACCGGCCGTCCTCGGCCAGGAATCCGCTCTCGGCGAGGTAGTCCGAGGTGTAGGGCAGCAATGTCAGATTGACCCCGCCGACGATCGCGAACGGCACCGACTCGTCGGCGAGCAGTCGCAGCGCGATATCCACCGCGGCCAGCGAGGACGAACAGGCGCTGTCCACCACCAGGCTCGGTCCGCGCAGGTCGAGCACGTAGGACAGCCGGTTGGCGATGATGCTGAGCGCCGAGCCGGTGACCGCGTACGGCGCGTCGTGTCCGGCGGAGCCGAGCACCGTGACGCCGTGGTCGAATCCGCAGGCGCCGAACACCACCGCGGCACCGCGACCGCGCGTGCGATAGCCGATGCCCGCGTCGTCGATCGCCTCGATCGCGACTTCCAGCGCCAGCCGCTGCTGCGGATCCATCACCGCGGCTTCCCTGGCCGATATCGCGAACCAGTCGTTGTCGAACCGGTCGATATCGCTGAGATAGCCGGCGTGCCGGGTGACCGATCGGCCCCCGGGCGGTTCGCCGGTGGCGTCGCGTCCGGTGCGCAACAGTTCCCAGAACTCGTCGAGACCGTCCGCGCCGGGCACTCGGCATCCCATCCCGACGATGGAGACCGGAGGGTGCGGCGGCGGGAGGGGAGTGTCGGCGGCCGTCATGGCGTCGCGAGATGCTCGACAAGCTGCTCGATGTCTGGGTGGTCGTAGAGGGCGGTCAGCGACACCTCGACACCCATGGCGTCCTCCAGCGCGGCCGTCAGCCGGGCGAGCTGGGTGGAACTCAGCCCGAGGTCGCTGAACGGCATACCGGTGGCGACCGCCTCGGGAGCGACCCCGAGTAGGTCGGCCACGGCGGCGACGGCGGCCGATAGCAGAGTCGTGTGCCGACCCTGCTCTCGACCGTTGCCACCATCGCGCCCATCCGGCAGACCGGACCCCATCGTGTCCTCCCTCTCCGCCTCGCTCGGGCCGAGAAGCCCGGGAGCGGTACCCCCGCGATTATGCCGTAATCGCGGGGTGGAAGAGGAATGCGTTTCAGGCTGTCCGCCTGCCCCTTTCGCGGCGGCGCGGGCGGTTCACTCGTATTCGGTGCCCCCGTCGCGCAGCAGGTAGCCGTCGGAGACGATCTTGCCGATGGCACGACCGCCGAGGACGTCCGAGCGTCGTTCGGTCGCCGGGCGTACCACCAGCCCCTCGCGGATACCGGTTTCCGATCCGGAGACCGTCTCCCTGCCCTCCGCCAGTTCCATGAGCCGCGCGGCGTCGTAGGGGCCTTCGTACAGCACCGGCACCCGTGGCACCGACAGACCGAGATCGGTCCAGACCGTGCCGATTTCGGCGTGACCGAGCCAGCGCACCGGTTCCGGCTCGGGATCGACCGCCACGTCGAACAGCGCGTAGCCCAGGGTCTCGTCGCGGTCGGCGGCCGCGCCGTAGTGCAGGTCCTGAACGCCCGCGCCGTACACCTCACCGAAGAATCCGACCCGTGCCAGGCTGAACTCGTCGGCGATCGCGCGCGCCGCCTCGACGAGTCCGTAGCGGTGGACCGCGCGCCAGTACAGGTTGCCCTCGGCCGGTGTCAGCGCCAACGACTGCCCGCCGATACCCTTGGACGACACGTAGGTCCGCTCGCCGTCACGCACGTAGGTGAACAGGCACGCGGTGCCGTGGATCTTCTCGGTCGCGACGACGGGTTCGCCCGCCTCGAAGATATCCGGGTACCGCTTGATGTTCTCGACATCGATCCACCGCAGTAGATCCGGCGCGGCCTCGACCTGCCCCGACATCGAGACCGGCACCGTCGGGACCCATTTGGTGATGCCGAGTGTCTCGGCGAATTCGGTCCCGGCCAGCGCGGCCGACGCGAGGTCGACCTCGCCCAGGGCCGCCGGTACGCAGACGATGCCCTGCGAGACCTCCCCGCGCAGGCGCACGGTCTTCACCCGGTTGCGTTGCGCGCCCGCCAGCTTCCCGCTCAACCCGATCTCCTCGATCAGCGGATCGGGTAGCACCGCTTGTTCGGGAATGTAGAGCGCGTGGTCGCCGGAGACGAACGCTCCCTTGGCGACGACGGCGCGGTACAGACCGACCTGCGCCAACTCGAGTCGATCCGCGTTCGGATGCGGATGGACGACCAATTCTTCGACGGTGACTCGTAATGTCGACATGTTGACGACCCCCTCCTGCTGATCCGGTCAGCGTAGAAGGGCGGACCTGTGCCGGTCGACCGAATTTCGGTCTACTTGGTGGCCAGCAACATCGCGGTGGACGAGCCGACCGTGGTGAACTCGGCCGTGCGAAAACCCGTGTCCCGCAGATCTTCTCGGTACCGGCGTATGTCGATGGCGGCCACCGGATCCTCGGCGTGGTCGTGGGCGCGCGCGGCGGCGAGGCGGCCGATTTCGTTCGCTGTCCGCGAAGTCACGCTGTCGAACTGTTGTCTGTTTCCGGTCATGTGTTCATGATCGGGGGTGTATCAGCGGCTCGACCAGGAGCAAAGTGGCGGGAACCGTGCCGTTCGGGACGGTTTCGCGTGCTTTGTCCGGAGGACTCATGTACTCGGAATCAGCGCGATGAACAAAGGTAACGACCGCCGTGTCCGGCGGACCAGAAACGCTCTGCACCAGGCCCTGATCGAGCTCATGATCGAGCGCGGCTACGAGCGGATCTCGGTCAGCGACATCCTGGACCGCGCCGATGTCGGCCGCTCCACCTTCTACACACATTTCCGCGACAAGGACGATCTGCTGCTGGTCAGCAGTACCGAATATCTGCGCGCGACCATCATGGCGGCGCGCCCCGACCCGGATGACCCTTTCGCGCCACCGCTTTCGGCTCCGCTCGCTCCCGTCTACACGCTGTTCCAGCTGGCCGCCGAGAACCCCGAGGTGTACCGGGCCCTGCTCGGCCGCAAGGCCAACGCGGTTCTGCTGCGCGCCACTCGCGGCATGGTCGCCAAGATTCTCATCGAGCGTTTGACCGACACCTTCGATGTCGAGGAGCAGGCCCTGTCCGCGCCGGTCAACTTCCTGTCCTGGGGCATCGTCGGGCTACTCGGGATGATCGCCGATTCGGACCCGCCGCTGGCGGCCCCCGACGCCTATCGCCAGGTGGAGGCTCTCGTCGCGCCCGGCCTGGAGGATCTGGTCCGCGGGGGCGCCACGGCCGGGGCCGATCGCTCGACCGGCTGAGCACGACGGCGCGGACGCCTCGGTCCACCTTCCGGTGATACCGACGCGTCCGCGCCGTCCGCGTGCCCGATCCCGTGTCCCAGTCACGGAATCGGGCGTGTGGTCAGGACGAATAGTCCTTGCGCAGCTGAACTTTCAGGACCTTGCCGCTGGCATTGCGGGGCAGTTCGGCGACCACGACGAGTTCTTTGGGGTGCTTGTAGCGCGCCAGGTTCTCGTTGAGGAACGGTTCGAGGTCGGCGATGGTCAGTTCGGCGTCCGGATCGACGAGCGCGACCACCGCGACCGGCACCTCGCCCCATTTCTCGTGCGCCCGGCCGACCACGGCCGCCTCGCGGATCAGCGGGTGGGCGAAGAGCACGTTCTCCACCTCGGCGCAGTAGATGTTCTCGCCGCCGGAGATGATCATGTCCTTCTTGCGGTCGACGACGTAGATGAACCCTTCCTCGTCCTGGCGCACCAGGTCGCCGGAATGGAACCAGCCGCCCGCGAACGCCTCCGCCGTGGCTTCGGGCTTGTTCCAATAGCCCTGCATGAGAGTCGGTCCGCGGTAGACGATCTCGCCGATCTCACCGGGGGCGACATCGTTCATCTCGTCGTCGACGATGCGGGCCTGGATGGTCGGGATGGGTTTGCCGACCGAGCCGAGTTTGCGGATCGCGTCCTTGCCCTCGAGGACACAGGTGATCGGCGACATCTCGGTCTGGCCGAAGACCGCGACATTGAACGCGGTCGGGAAGGCTTCGGCCATGGCACGCAGCACCGTGTCGGAGGCGGGCGCGGCGCCCCAGCTCAGCGCCTCCAGGGCCAGTTTGCGATCCTTGACGGTCGGATCGGCGCAGATCAGCTGCCATTGCGCGGGCACGCAGAAGGCCGTCGTCGCCTGCTCGGCTTCCAGCGCGTCCAGGAATTCGGTGGCGTCGAACGCGCCGAGCGGGTGCAGGACGGTTTTCGCGCCGAGCATGAAATACGGTGCGAGACTGCCGAGTCCGGCGATGTGGAACAGCGGGGAGGTGCAGAACCCCACCGATTCCGGTTCGATGGCGAGTGCGCGGATACAGGTGAGCGCCTGGGCGTTCATATTCGCGTACGAGAGCACCGCGCCCTTGGGGCTGCCCGTGGTGCCCGAGGTGTACATGATCAGGCTCGGGGTGTCCTCGGGGATGTCGAGCGGGGTGTGCGGCTCGCCCTCCTCGGCCAGCGCGTCGTCGAATCCGACGACACCGTCACCGGATGTGCCACCGATGACCACGCGGGTCTCCAACGCGGGGGACTGCGCCGCGACGGCGGCGGCCAGTGGCGCCAACACCGTATCGGTGACGATCGCCTTCGCCCCGCTGTCGCTGACGATATAGGCCACCTCGGGCGGGGTGAGCCGGAAGTTGACCGGCACCGCGATGGCGCCGAGCGCGTTGATGCCGAAGACGGTTTCCAGGTATTCCGGGTAGTTCAGCGCCAGGATCAGCACCCGGTCGCCGAAGCCGACACCGCGCCGGGCGAGGGCGTCGGCGAATTCGAGCGAGCGCTCGTGCAGCTGTTTCCAGGTGGTGTCCACACCGCGGAACCGCACGGCGACCTCTTCGGGACGCATCTGCGCGTGCGCCGCGAGCTGGTTGTTCCAGTGGTTGCGCCGCGAACGGATCGGTTCGTCGAGTGCTTGTGCACCAGTGGTCATGCCGCGAACTCCTTGGCTGTGCGGTGTCGCGAACTGCGAGCAGTCGCGGAGGGGACCGTGACCCACGCCGGTGGGACCGACGGCATCGACGGGCTGAACTGAGACGAGAATAGTAACTAACTTACAGCAGCGGCAAGCGATCGAGAGAAGAATGATCGTTAATCGTCTCGCGATCCCATCGAGCTCGATAAATATGCTTCGATCTGCTGATTTACATATCTCCGAACCCGATATACATGGAGGAGAACCCTGCACCGGGAGATCATGTGTGCGAATCCCGGCTCACTTGTGGGTTGTCTGCCGGTCGACCCCGTGTCACGATCGACCCGGCAGGGCGGGAACGACGCCCACCCGGAATAGAGGAGTAGCGCGATGCTGCGGACCAGGTTCACCGAGACCTTCGGGGTGGAGCACCCCATCGTGCAGGGCGGCATGATGTGGGTCGGCCGGGCCGAACTCGTCGCGGCCGTCGCGAACGCGGGCGGACTCGGCTTCATCACCGCTCTCACCCAGCCCACCCCCGACGAACTGCGCAACGAGATCGCCAGGACCAGGGAGCTGACCGACAAACCGTTCGGCGTCAACATCACCATCCTGCCGTCGATCAATCCGCCGCCGTACGCCGAATACGTTCAGGCGATCATCGACAGCGGCGTGAAGATCGTGGAGACCGCC
This sequence comes from Nocardia sp. NBC_01377, assembly GCF_045040005.1. Classification (NCBI taxonomy): domain Bacteria; kingdom Bacillati; phylum Actinomycetota; class Actinomycetes; order Mycobacteriales; family Nocardiaceae; genus Nocardia; species Nocardia sp. NBC_01377. The sequence goes on along the minus strand of NZ_CP109566.1, from coordinate 7,295,471 downwards.
GGTTCCAACCCCGAGCCGTACCTGCCGTACTACCACGACGCCGGTATCAAGGTGCTGCACAAATGCACCAGCGTGCGGCACGCGCTCAAGGCCCAGCACGTCGGCGTCGACGGTGTCAGCATCGACGGATTCGAATGCGCGGGTCACCCGGGTGAGGACGATATCCCCGGCCTGATCCTCATCCCCGCCGCCGCGCGCGTCCTCGACATCCCGATGATCGCCTCGGGCGGTATCGCCGACGCCCGCGGGCTGGTCGCGGCGCTCGCGCTCGGCGCGGACGGGGTCAATATGGGCACCCGTTTCCTGTGCACCCGCGAATCGGCCATCGACCAGAAGGTCAAGGAACAGATCGTCGCCAACAGCGAACTCGACACCCAGCTGATCTTCCGCACCATGCGCAATACCGCTCGCGTCGCGGATAACGAGATCAGCCGCAAGGTCGTCGAAATCGAGAAGGCCGGAGGGAAATTCGAGGACGTCCGCGAACTCGTCGCCGGTGCGCGCGGCCGCCGCGTCTTCGAGGAAGGCGATCTCGACGCGGGAATCTGGTCGGCGGGCTTGGCCCAGGGCCTGATCCACGACATCCCCAGCTGCGCCGAACTCATCGAACGCATGGTGTCGGAGGCCGAGGAGTTGATCACCGCCCGGCTCGCCGACATCGTCACCGCCTGACCGAGTTCGGGACGCGTCGCGGTCCGGGGTCGTTCGTATATCCGGCTCAGATCATGTTCTTCGAGGTCATCCACCGCATGGTGAACCACCCGCAGAACACCGGGAGCCAGCAGGTCAGCACCCGGTAGAGCAGGACCGAGGGGACCGCGATCGTCGCGGGCACCCCGAAGGCGGCCAGCCCGCCGATGAGGGCGGCCTCCACCGCGCCGACACCGCCCGGTGTCGGCGCGGCCGAAGCCAGCGTGCCGCCGATCATGGTGACGATAGTGACCGTCACGAAATTCGTGCCGCCGCCGAAGGCTTCGATACTGGCCCACAGCGCACCCGCCTGACCGAGGGTGATCGCGGCGCAGCCGAGCACGATGATGAAGAAGCGTTGGGGATCCCGGGCCAGGTGACCGAGTTCGCCGAGTACCTCCTGCAATTGCGGCCGCACCGAATTGTTGAGCCAGTGCCGCAGTTTCGGCACGAACATGAACGTGCCGATGATGCCGACCGCGACACCCGCCGCCAGGTAGATCACCATCACGTCCGGCACGAAATGCGACAGGTTCGCCGAAGTTCCCGCCACGACGCTGAACAGCACGAGCAGGCTCAGGTGGGTGATGATCTGCACCGCCTGCTGCAACGCCACCGCGGCCGTCGCCCGCACCGCCCCGAGGCCGCCCTTCTGTAGGAAACGCACGCTCAGCGCGAGACCGCCCACCCTGGCCGGTGTGGTGGTCGCGGCGAAAGTGTTGGCGATCTGCATGATCACCAGATTCGTGAATTTGACCAGTCCGGAGGCGCACGCCCACAGCGCCGCCGCCGCGCCGATATAGGTCAGCGCGGACACGCCGAGCCCGAGCAGCGCCCACCACCAGTTCGCGGTCTTGAGCTGGGTGAAGAAGGTGGGCACCGCGCTGATGAACGGGTAGGCGACGTAGACCAGGCCGATCAACAGCACCAGCTGGATGATCTGGTTACGGGAGAACCGGGTGATCTGATCGGCCTCGATCTTGTCCTGCCCGGTCTGCTTGCGGACCTCCTCGCGGGCCTTGGCGACCACCGAGCCGCCGCCGGAGACCGATTTGCGGATACCCGACGGCATGGCGTTCTTGGTCAGCCGACGCGAGGCCAGCAGGATGGTCTGTTCGCCGAGCGCCTCGATCGCGGCCCGCACGGCCGGTTCCTTACCGTAGATCGCGGTCGTCGAGACCAGCAGTTGCGCGATATCGGACTGCATCTGGGTGTCGGAGGCGCCGAATTCGGCACTGCCGAATCCGCTGAACAGCGTGGCGCCGTCATCGATCCTGACCTCGGCCGGACGCAGATCGCCGTGTGAGATCTGGCCCTTGTGCAGCAGATCCAACGACGTCCACACCCCTGGCAGCACCGATTCGGGCAGTTCGGCGATGGTCGTGCCGCGCGGGGTCGTGTGCGCGTACAGCATCCAGCCTCGGTCGAGCGCGGCGACGCCGACGGCGGTCTGACTCGACAGGCCCAGGTCGTCGGCGGCGATGGTCATCAGGGCGCGGTGTTCGACCGCCCGGTGCATCGATCCGTGCAGCGCCGCGGTCTCGCTGCTGCGGAACGTCAGCCAGCGCCACAGCATGCGCAGCGCGCTCCAGCTGCGCTGGTTCTTGCCGTACAACTCGATCATCAGTTCCCGCTCGGGCCCCGTCACGGCGGCGGCCAGCGTCAACGGGCCCGGGCCCGCCGGGCGCACCACGGTGAAACCGTTCACCGTGTGCCCGCGCCGGGCCAGCACCCGCACGGCCGCGTCGAGCGGAACCTCCAGCGCGGGCGTGCCGACCACCCAGACGATGAGCGCGCCGACCAGCCAGCCGACCGAGAGCCCGAGCATCGCGCGCGCGGGAACCACGGTGCTGACCACCAGGTGCATCGGCGCGAACGCGAGCAGCAGGAACCACAGCCAGCGCCGCGGTTTGGTCGGCAGCCAGGGGCTGGAGACGGTGAGCACGGCCGCGAGCATCGCGATCCAGCGCGGATCATCGAGGAATTGGGAGAGGAAGGTGTCGAGGCGGTCCGGCACCTGGAGATGCCATTTCGGCGCGGACAGACCGGTTCCGGTGATGGAGAGCAGCAGACCCGCGGTCAATCCGGCCGCCGCGTATCCGGCGAGGAGTTTCCACTGCCTGCCGATGACGAGTTCGATCAGGATCGCGAAGGGCAGGATCAGGATCAGGACGCCGTAGACCAGGTAGACGAGGTTGGACTGGTCGGGGGTGAGGAAGCCGACGATATCGGAGACCGAGCGCTCCAGTGCCAGCCATTCCGGCCGGGTGATGACGGACGCGGCGATGACGACGGCCAGCCACAGCGCCGCGATGACGACACGGACGATGTCAGTGGTCCGCCGGATCAGCGGTTGTAGCAGGCTGCCCGTGACCGGGATGTCCCGCCCGTCGACTCGCATGTCGTATCGGCACTTTCGGATCGAGTTGGAGCTTCACCGGCCACCCGCGTCGCGCGTTCGGTGAGTATGCAGCAGGTCACCGTGCCCGATCGGCCCAACACGCCGCCGTGGTGCGACGCCGCGAGTGCCGTTTCGGGCGGTGATCAGCCTGCCAGAGACAACGGCGGCGGGGCAGGGCGGGCCGGTCGGCAACTATCCGGCGACCCACGGCCTTGCCGAAATCGTCGGCGCCGATAACGATCTATGGCAGACCGGACGAGCGAGGGAGACCATGGCAGAGCACGAGCGGGATCTGGCAGGCAGCACCATCGTGGTGACCGGCGCGAGTTCCGGTATCGGCGCCGAGGCCGCCGCGAAACTGGCGGCGCGCGGTGCGGCGGTCGCGGTGGTCGGCCGCTCGCCCGAACGCACTCGGGAGGTGGCCGCGGCGGTGGGCGCGGAGGCCTTTCTCGCCGATTTCGGCCGACTCGACGACGTACGTTCCCTCGCCGAGCGGTTGCTGAGCCGATACCCGCGCATCGACGTCCTCGCCAACAACGCGGGCGGCTCGTGGCCGAAACGCACCGCGACCGCCGACGGCAACGAACTGACCTTCCAGGTCAACCATCTCGCCCCGTTCCTGCTGACCGGTCTGCTGTTCGAGCGACTGTCTCTGGCGCCGAAGCCGCGGGTGATCAACACCTCGAGCATGACCTACCGCTCGGCGAAACTGGATCCGGAAACCGCCAACGCCACGACCGGATCGTTCGGCATGCTCGGCGCCTACAGCGCGTCCAAACTCGCGAACATCCTGTTCACCCGCGAATTGGCGCGTCGCACGGAGGGCACCGGACTGGTCACCGCCGCGTTCCATCCTGGCGCCGTCGCCACCAATGTGTACGACAACATCCCGTTCGGTGTCGGCGCGTTCGTGCGTTCGCCGCTGGCCCGCCCGTTCTTCATCCGCCCGGAGAAGGGCGCGGGCCCGCTGGTGCACCTGGTGACAACGACGGACACCGACGCCATCAACGGCCGCTATTTCCACCGTTTCAAGGAGGAGGCCCCGCGCAACGAACAGGCCCTCGACACCGATCTCGCGCGACGTCTCTGGGCGATGTCGGAGCGGCTCACCGGTGTCGCGATACCGGGCTGAACCGCGACCGACGGAACACCTCGCCGGTCGTCAGCGTTGACCCACGCGCGCCGCTCCCCATCGCGACTCCGCCTCGTGTCTCGGTCGGTGTAACCACATCACCACGCTGCCGCGATCCGCGGTGTTACCGCCCGCGTACTCGTGCCACGAGCGCGGCGTGCATTCGAAGATCACCATCGAATTGTCCAGCGGCGGAATCGTGAGCGCGGATGCGGCGGAATCGCCGCCGCTATCGGCCCGGAGCGTGATCTCGCCGCCGTCACCGGTGCGCCAGTCCGGATTACCCAGGTGGAACAGCACCGCCACGGCCCGCACGGTCTCCCGCGTGCCCGTGCCCGTCTCGCCGGGCAGGCGGACCTCGGCGGGGCCGGGCGCGGGTTCGGCGAACAGCGCGGGAGCGAGTCCGTTGTCCGGTGTCCCGGCCGGACTGCCCGGCGCGTGGTGGCGTACCGAACCGTCGATATCGCCGGTCGCCGCCACCCCGGTCACCCCGGCGATCAGGTCGTGCCATTCCCTCGTGGCGAAAAGGGCGAGCGGGCCGTCCCGCAATTCGGATAGTCCGAGCGCGGTGGGGTCACCGTGGCCGATCACGCGATGGAATCGGTCGATTCGCTCGGCCCGCACGCGCGCGTAATCGTCGACGAGCCGCTGGTAGAAGTCGGCGACGAAGATATCGCGGGCGTAGATATGCGGAAAGGGCCCGGTTCGGCGGATCCAACGCCGGTGCGCGAACAAGTCCGTGAACCACGCGGGCGGCGTCTGCACCCGGCTCGTCAATACCCCTGTCACAGCAAACTCCCTCCCGGACGAACACGGTGATCCTATTGAATTCGGTTGTCCGGTATCGACCCCGTCGACCGTTCGTCGCCGGCGCGGACTGACAGGATCACGGTGTGCTTCGTGATCTTCGTATCTGCTGTGTCGGTGATTCCTTCGTCGCCGGGGTGGGCGACCCCCGCTGCCTCGGTTGGGTCGGCCGCCTCGGCGCCTCGGCCCATGCCGACGGTTTCGCGCCGACGCTCTACAACCTCGGCGTCCGCCGCCAGACCTCGGTCGAGATCGCCGAACGCTGGCTGGGGGAGTGCGAACAGCGTCTGCCGTCGGGGACCGACGCCGGAGTCGTGCTGTCGTTCGGGGTCAACGACACCTCGTGGGAAGGCGGTGGCCCGCGCGTTGATCCCGCGAGGTCCGCGGAGTCGTTGGCGCGGATGCTGCGCCAGGCCGCGGCACGTGGCTGGCGGGTACTCGCCGTCGCGCCGCCGCCGATCGCCGACCAGGACCACAACGCGCGCAGTGCCGCACTCGACGAGCGTTTCGCCGAGATCTGCGCGTCGGCCGCCGTGCCCTACGTGCGGATTCGTCACGCTCTGCGCGAAAACCCGGTGTGGATGCGCGAGGTGCGCGCGGGAGATGGCGCACATCCGGGGGCGGGCGGATACGACGTGCTCGCCGAACTGGTCGAGCCGCGGTGGCGCGAGTGGCTGTCCGGCTGGAATTCGCCCGAATCTGTCTCAGACGTTTAGCTCGCCGTGATCCGTCGCGCCCGTCGTTCACGGGCCGCGGCGAGATCGACGGGCCGGGGATCCTGCTGGTCCAGCCGGTCGAAGACCTCGGCCAGCACGGGAAGCGACCGCACGATCTCCTCGCGGTAGGCGCCTTCGGTGCCGAGTTGTGCCAGCGCGCCGATGATCGTCAGCGAGGATCGCGCGAACGGGGTGAAAGGCACCGGGATCGTGCACTGTCTGGCCACATTCGACAGCCGGGGCCGGGTCGCGCGCACCACCTGCCTGCGCAACCAGGGTGAAGTCAGCTGAAAGGTCTTGTGCCGCAGCGGTTCACTGCACGGCAGGACCGCCGCGAACAGCGCGTCCACATCGAAACTGCGATCGTCGGTGACGAATCCGTGCCGCCTACTCGCCGCCTCCAGATCCGTCGGCCCGCCTTCGAACACGGCGCGGCAGTAGTCCAGCGCCAGACCGTCGAAACCGGCGGGTGGCCATCGGCAGCACGCGCCGAAATCCACGACGCCGAGTCTGCCGTCGGGCAGCACCCGGAAATTGCCGGGATGCGGGTCGCAGTAGAGCAGATCGGTGCGCGTGCAACCGTCGAGCACGAATCGCACCATCGCCATGCCGACTCGATCGCGTTCGGCCTGCGAACCCGAGGCGATGATGTGCGGCACCGGGGTGCCGTCGAGCCATTCGGAGATGACGACGTCGCCCTGCTGGGCCACCACGTCCGGGACCCGGAATTCCGGATCGTCACGGTAGGCGTCCGCGAACGCGCGCTGACTGGCGGCTTCGGCGGCGTAGTCGAGTTCGCGGAGAATGCCCGCGCGCACCGAATCGGTGAGCGCCGCGACATCGGCGCCGGGTACGAACACCCCGAGCAGAGCCGACATGCGGCGCAACTGGTCGAGATCGCCGAGCACCGATTCGCGGGCGCCGGGATACATGATCTTGACCGCGACTTCCCTGCCGTCGTGCCACACGGCCCGGTGCACCTGCCCGATGGACGCGGCGGCGGCCCGACGCTCGTCGAACTCGAGGAAATTCGTTCGCCAGTCCCGGCCCAACTGTTCGGCCAGCACCTCGCGCACCGTCGACGGCAGCATCGCCGGTGCGGAGTCCTGGAGCCTGCCCAGCGCGATCCGGTACGGCTCGGCCAGCTCCGACGGCAGCGCGAGTTCGTAGATGGCGAGGAGCTGACCGAATTTCGTCGCGCAGCCTTTGAGTTCGCCGAGAACTTCGAAGATATGCTGCGCGGTCCGCGACCTGATGTCGCGATTCACTTCCGCGGCCGAACGGCCGAGCGCGCGCTTTCCGTAGCCGATCGCCCTTCTACCTGCCAAGGCCACCGGAATCGATGCGATTCTGGCATTGCGGACCACCCGGCCGACCGGGAGCGCGGCGGCCGTTTCCGTCGTGGAAACGCGGGTGTCGGTACCGGTCGATATCTCGCCCGGTCGATCGATTCCCCGTCCAATGGTCATGAATCACCTCACATCGTGCGCGGATCAGTGTTACATAGATGCGGTCCGACCTCGCGCGTCCTAGACTGTCTGGGACGTGCAGCCAGAGCCGAAAGGTGGCATTGATGGGTTCCCGAACGGTAGTCGCCGACGTTGCCGATGAATTGGCACGCCGGGTTACCGCGGGGGAATACCAACCCGGTGAACTGATGCCGTCGGTCCGTCAGGTGGCCGAGGAATTCGATATGAACCGGGCAACCGCGCAACTGACGCTCGGCAGACTGGAATCGTACGGTTTCGTCGAAGCCCGCCGTGGCAAGGGTTTCACCATTCGTGACGTCCGCGAAGCGGGCGGAATCGACGTGTACCGGCATCTGTTCCGCTTCTCGGTCCCGATGCCCGACGTCGCCATCGATATGTTCCGCGACATCGTCGAGGTCGAGCGCGGCATCGTGATGGACGCCCTGCTCGCCTACACCGCGAGCGCGCAGGACATAGATCCGGCCGAGTTGAAATCCGCCATCGATCAACTGGAATCGCTGGCCCGGCGCGAGGTCCCCGATTACCAGCAGATTCTGGCCATCGAGGTGGTGCTGGTCCGTACATTGCTGACCTCGCTCGGCATGAGCATGCAACGGGCCATCCTCAACTCCATCGGCGAGATGGTGCTCGAGGTGCCGGAGGCGGTCCAGGCATTCTTCGCGGGCGCCGCCGATCTGCACGTGCTGGTCTGGCGCGCGCTGGTCGCCGTGTGGGAATCCGGTTCGGGCCCGTCGGACGCGCAATTGGCGCTGTTCGAGGATCTGTTCGGGATGTACCACGAGAAGGTCGTCGCGAAATTCGAGGATCTGCTCGTGGCGGAACCGGTCGAGCAAACGCACGCGGCGACGGCCTGAGGCCCCTTCGAGGCCACTGTCAGAGCCCCGCATTCCGCGTGCGCGACACATCCGGCTAACCCCTGGCACACCCGCTCGGCCGAACGTACCGTTGCGGTATGACCGACTCCGCCGAGCTGCTGCCCGCCCTGCCCTACGAGTCGTGGCGCCCCGCCAAGGAGACGCTGCACCGGTTCACGCAGATCGTCGGCAAGGTCGCTCTCGCGACGGGTATCCGCCGCAACCACTGGTGGCATATCACCTACCGGCTGACCGCACGCGGGTTGAGCACCGTCCCGCTCGGTGACGCCCGCGGCGGTCCCGTGTTCACCTGCGCGTTCGATTTCTTCGATCATGTGCTGCGGATCGCCGACGACAGGGGCACCGAGGTGGAGATCGAACTCCCCGACCGGTCCGTCGCGAGTCTCTACACCGCCGTCATGGACGGCCTCGCCGAACTGGGCGTGGAAGTGGTTCTGCCCCATCCGCATCCGTTCGACCTCCCCGATGTCGGGCGGCCCTTCGCCGAGGACACCGAGCACGCCCACTACGACCCCGACCAGGTGCGACGCGCGCATACGGTCCTGGTCCGGGTCGGGCGGATACTGGAGGAGTTCAGCGCCACCTATTCCGGCAAGATCAGCCCGGTCCAATTCTTCTGGCACAGTTTCGATCTCGCGGTCCAGCGGTTCTCGGACCGGCATATCGACCTGCCCGAGACCCTGGATTCGGTGACCCGCGAGGCCTATTCGCGCGAGGAGATCAGCGCGGGATTCTGGTTCGGCGACGCGAAAGTGCGCGCCCCGACGCTGTATTCGTATGTCGCGCCGGAACCCGAAGGGCTGGCCGATCGTCCGCTGCCGCCCGGGGCGCGCTGGGTCGCCGCCGGGTCGAGCCATTCGGCCTACTTCGACTACGACGACCTCCGCCGCGCCGACGATCCGGTCGGCGCGGCGCTGGAGTTCCTCCAGTCGGTCTACGTGTCGGGCTCGGAGTTGGCGGGCTGGGATACCGCGCGACTGGCCTGCTGGGGCGGTATCACCGATCCGATCCTCGAACGCGAGCATCCGAGGTGGCCGGAATGGCCGCTCAAGCCCCGTTGAGTTTGTTCAGACGCTCGCAGGATTCGACGTATTCCTCGATCAGCCGCGCGACGACGTCGGCGGAACGTTCGACCTTGTTCAGCATGCCGACCACCTGACCGACCGGATTGAAGTTCACATCCTTGGCGGCCTCGGGGTAGCGGTGTCCGCGCTTGACGCCGTCGAGGGCCACCATCATCTGTAAGGGCATCGGCAGCGGGCTCGGGTTCTCCGGCTGTTCCCAGGCCTCGGTCCAGTCGTTCTTGAGCATGCGGGCCGGTTTGCCGGTCCACGCGCGTGAGCGCACGGTGTCGTTGCTGGTGGCGTCGATGTAGCTCTGCATCTGCGCGGGCGGCACATTGGCCTCCTCCACGGTCAGCCACACCGAGCCGGTCCACGCGCCCGCCGCGCCCATCGCCAGGGCCGCGGCGATCTGGCGGCCGTTGCCGATACCGCCCGCCGCGAGTACCGGCAGGTCGCCGACGGCGTCGATCACCTGGGGCCAGAGCACCAGCGAGGAGACCTCACCGGTGTGTCCGCCGCCCTCGGTGCCCTGGCAGACGACGAAGTCCAGACCCGCGTTCTTGTGGTTGAGCGCGTGTTTCACCGATCCGCACAGTGCGCCGATGAGTCGGCCGGAGTCCTGGATCTGCGAGATCACCTCGGTCGGCGGGGTGCCGAGGGCGTTGGCGACCAGTTTGGCCTTCGGGTGGCGAAGGATCACCTCGATCTGCGGGGCGACCGTGGTGGCGGTCCAGCCGAGCAGTTGGTTGTGGTGTTCTTCGGCGGGCAGTTTCGGCACACCGTGATCGGCGAGAATCTTCTCGGCGAAATCGCGGTGGCCCTGCGGAACCAGTTCGGCCAGTTTGGCTTCCAGCTCCTCGGGGTTGAGCCCGTCGATGCCCTTGCCCTCGTACTTCGACGGGATGACCAGGTCGACGCCGTAGACGCCGTGCACGTGCTCATCGAGCCAGCTCAGCTCGACTTCCAGCTGCTCGGCGGTGAATCCGACCGCGCCGAGTACGCCGATTCCGCCGGCATTGCTGACCGCGGCCGCGACGTCGCGGCAGTGGGTGAAGGCGAAGATGGGGAACTCGATCCCCAGCCGGTCGCAGATTTCGGTACGCATGGGTGCTGGCTCCCTTACTGGCTCCGCAGCCGCTGGCCGCGGACCGATGACGCTATAGAACGAGTTACATAGATGCCCCGCCGTGTTCCGGCACGACGACACACGTGGTCGACCGGCACAGTCGAATGGCCCGGGTGCCGCGGGTATCGCCATGGCGCGGCAGCGGTCCATTCGACTGGGTGGTGCACCATAAATTGACAGTAACACGTTCTAGTTTTACCGGAAAAGAACTTCTTCCCCACGGGGCGAGTCGGCTCGTTCCGGTAGCGTCCGCGTGTCGTCGCGGCTAGTGCGACTCCTCCAGTTCGGTCAGCGCGTTGTCCAGGTGGAGCAGGATCCGGTCCAGATGCGGCACGCTGCGACGGCAACCGACGATGCCGAAGTCCAGATTCGCGCCGTTGGTGGTGAGCGTGATGTTGGCGGCCTGTCCGTCCAGCGGAATCGACATCGGGTAGCCAGCGTCGAGTCGGGCGCCGTTCCAATAGAGGGGTTCGCGCGCGCCGGACACATTGGAGATGACGATATTGAACGCGGGGTTGGCCACCGAGTTGAGCGCGGGCAGCAGTGACATCGCGAACGGACTCAACGTCAACGCCGACAGGGCCATCGCCTGGGTGTTCGACAAGGCCCGATACACCTCCTTGTTGCGGTGCATCGAATCCTTGATCGCCTCCAGTCGGGCGAACGGATCGGCGAGATCGGTGGCCAGATTGCACAGAATGGCGCAGATCTTGTTACCGCCGGGTTCGTTGTCGGCCTCGTCGCGCAGCGATACCGGGACCATCGCGATCATCGGTTTGTCCGGCAACGCCTCTCGTTCCCTGAGGAATCCGCGCAGCGCGCCCGCCGACATCGCGAGCACGACATCGTTGACGGTCGAGCCGGTGGATTTGGCCACCTGCTTGACCCGTTCCAGCGGCCACGACCTGACCACGACCCGCCGCGCCCCGCCGATGGGGACGTTGAACATGGTGCGCGGCGCCGAGAACGGCATGGTCAGCTGCTGACGCAGCAGCGCGTCCCGCGCGGTGCGGGCCAGCGCCGGAACCGCTCCCGCCGCGGACAGGAGATTGCGCGCGGCCGAGCCGAACGCCGAACCGGAAGGCTCGTCGGCGTTCCTCGGATGGGTGCGCGGCAGATTCCACGGGACCAAGAGGTCACGGGCGGTCGCGTCCTCGGTCATGATGCGCCGCATCAGACGCTGCCCGGAGACGCCGTCGATCAGGGCGTGATGCATCTTCGTGTAGAGGGCGAAACGGCCGTCGCCGAAACCCTCGATCACGTGCATCTCCCAGAGCGGGCGATGACGGTCGAGCAATGTGCTGTGCAACCGTGACGCCAGGTCGAGCAACTGTTGTTGCCCACCCGGCCGGGGTAGCGCGGCGCGGCGCACGTGATAGCCCAGCTCGATGTCGGATTCCTGCGTCCATCCGATCTGGGGCGCGCCGAGCCAGGTGGCGGGGCGTTTGCGGAAGGTCGGATGGAACGAGGTCTCCCGCAGGATCCGCTCGTGGGTTCGCCGGACGTAATCGGGTCCGGCGTCCTCCGGTGGCTCGAACAACATGAGCCCGCCCACGTGCATGGGGTGCTCGCGAGACTCGGCGAGAAGGAACAATGCATCGATCGGCGAAACGAACTCCATATGTGGACGCCCCCTGACGACAGCGGTGAGCTTCGAATGATGGATCGACCACATTGTCGGGTGGGTACGCACAACCCCGAATCGGTGTGACAGACCAAACGTACCCGCAGTTGGGTGCGGGTGCCGGTCGAATCAGTGATCCCTCGTGACCAGCAGGTATCCCTGCGCGCCACGTTCGTCCGGTTCCGGTTGTCGCACCATTCGGCACACCTCGGTGAATCCGATGTCGCGCAACACCTCGGCAAGTCGCGAAGGCGACCAGCGATAGGAGAGCGCCACCCGGTGGTCGAAGGCCTCCACCGCGACCGAGGTCTCGATCGTCTGGAAGGCCAGCAGCGCGTGCCCTTTCGGACGGAGTACCCGATAGAACTCCGATAACACGTCGGGCACCCGATCCGGCGGCAGGTGGATGATCGAATACCAGGCGACCAGGCCCGCGAGCGCCCCGTCGCCGAAGTCGAGCCGTTCCATGGAACCCTCGTCGAATCGCAGGCCCGGGTAGCGACTTCTGGCATAGGCGATCATCCGGGCGGACACGTCGATTCCGCTGATGTCCAGCCCGCGCCCCGACAGATAGTCGGTGATCCGTCCCGGCCCGCAACCGACTTCGAGCACGGGCCCGGATTCGTTGGCGCGCAACAACTCCGAGAAGGTGTCGAGCATCGCCCGATCGAGGGGTTGTGCCGCGAGCTGACCTTCGACCACTTCGACGTACAGGTCGGCGATGTCGTCGTAGGCGGCGCCGATCTCGACGCTGTTGCTCATGGGCACTCCGTTGCGCGCTCGGTGGTTCCGTTGTCGTTGTCGTCATCGAATTCTATGCGTGGCAACGGTATCGGAACCCCGCCGACATGCGGATGGCCCGGAAACCTCTGGCGGGAGGTATCCGGGGCACCCGGGTCGAACTCGCTACCGCGAACCCGTGGTGGTCGGAGTCGTGGATTCGGTTGTCGTGCTGGTCGTGCTGGTCGTGCTGGTGCCGGTTCCGGTCGCGGACGGCTCCGTCGCGGCGGGTGCGGCGCGCGCGGGCGCCGGTGCGGGAGTCTCGACCGGAGCCATCGCCGCGGGCGGTGCCGCGACGGAATTCCTGGCCTGCGGTGCGGCCTCCTGCTGGGTCGTCGTCGACGTCTCCGCCGGCGCGGCGGGCGGGTCGGTGGTCGTCTGCGGATTCGTGGTCGTCGGCGCGGTGGTTGTGGTCGTGGTGGTCGACGGCGACGTGGTCGACGGCGTCGTCGTGCTGGGCGACGTGGTGGTCGTCGACGTGGTGGTCTTCGACTCACCGCCGGTCTTCGACTTCGCCGCCTCGGCGCCCGTTGTCTTGGTAGTGGTCGTCGGCTTGGACGTGGTGGTACTCGTCGGCTTCGCCTTCGTCTCCTCCACCGCCTTGTACACGGCGGCCACATCGGCTTCCTGCGGCTTGGCCTTCGTATCGACCGGCTCGCCCGCCTGCGCCTGCTTGGCCAGATGCGTCAGCCAGGCTGCCGCGTACTCGGCGGAGGTCAGCGGCTTGCCCGCGGCGGCGTCGGCGTCGTCCCAGTAGTCGAAGTGATGGCCGGTGTGATTCGGTCCGAGCGTCAGCTGATACGGGTCGCTCATGATGACCGGAATGGTGTTCTGGTTCGTCACGATGAGACCGATGATCTCGTTGAGCACCTTCTGCGGCAGGTAGGCCAGCGGCGACATCTGATCGGAGGCGATCGTGTCCGCCTTCGCCGGGGTCTTCGGCGCCGTACCGGGCTTGTACTCCGGATCCGACACCCGCAGCAGGACGTCGAGGAAGGTCTCGTCGCTCTGCATCCAGTTCTTCTGCGACTGGATATCGGCGAACGCGGCCAGGGCGATCTTGCCCAGCGTCACCGCGACGTCCTGTCCGGTCGCCGGGGTCAGCCCCTCGCGCTCGAGTGCGTCGACATTGATCTGGCGGCCCACATTGACCACCAATTGCAGCAGGGAGATGTTCTCCGGCGCGGCGCAGGTGAGGTCGCCTTCGGAGCAGAAGGACGCGATCTTGCCGTTCAGGGCACCGAAGTCACCGCTCGTCCCCGGCAGCGCCCCCTTTCCGGGAGCCGTGTTCTTGCCGTTCTGGTACTTCTGGTCGAAGCCGTCGGGGTTGGCGTACGGGTCCTCGGCGCCGGGGAACGGTCCGTCTCCGGCCGAACGACCCGCGTCGGCCAGGATGACGACACCGACCACATCGGCCGGATCGACGATTCCGTACTCGCCGTCCGCGCCGGGGTCCTGATGCCCGATCTCCATCGCCACCCGGCGCACGACATCGGCGCCCTCGCTGTAGCCGACGATGGAGAACCGCGTGTCGGGGCAGGCCTGCGCGATCTCCCGCATGACCTGCTGGGTATTGGCGACACCGGTGTTCACGGCGTCCTCGTAGCTGTCCATATTCGCCGGATACGCGATGTAGACGGCGGCGTAGGCGTCGGGATCGACGTCGTCGGCGGGCGCGTTGACCACCGGATCGACCCACTCGCTGTTGTGGTCACCGGCCATCGCGGCGGGCAGCGCGTTCCCGTTCGCGTCGACCAGCATCCGCGTCGTCCCCTCGACGGGAGTGTCGTTGCGTCCGGCCACCGAGATGGTCACCATGTCGCGACATTCGGTGACCGATGTGGTGAGCCGGGTATCCGCCGTGCGCGGCGGTGACGTCAGCGCCAACGACCCCGCGACGAGCGCCGCGATGCCGAGGACGGCGGGCGCGGCTACCGCCGAAGCGATCCGGTGCCGCGCGAAGAATTCACGAAGAGACATGCCCTCATCCCCATTCCACGATGATCGACAGGTGAACGGACAGGCCCCCCCGAAGGGCCATGTGTCACCAGGGACGTCGTGGTGGGAGCCGCGAGCGTTACTGAAGCGGAATCCGGGTCACAGCAAAATGTCACCGCCCGCCGCCCGCCGGATCCCGGAACGCCACTTCGTGATCTCACGCCGCACCACCCCGGGGCAGCTAACTCCTGGTGACATATGGCTCGATCCGCCTCCCGCCCGAGCCGGTCGGATGTATGGTCCGGACGCTGCCGATACACGGGGGAAGGTTCACGTCGAATGACCAGTGCCGTAGAAAGTTCCGGTGCGGACGAGAGCGCCGCTCCCGACATCGCGGTGATCGCCGACGAGTTCGGTGCCGTGGTGGTCGGCGACGAGGCATTGATCGCCGAGTTCGTCGACCAGTGGTCGAGCGACGATCCGGATACCGCCATCTCGATACCCGACGCCCCGGTGTCGAACGTCGCGGGCAAGGTCGCCTCCTCCGTGATGAAGACCACAGCCCCCGCCACCCGTTACATCCAGGGATCCAGGATCTGGGAGAACGCGTCGCGTCCGAAGCCGGGCACCGTGGTCACGTTCCACAAGACGACCAGGGCGGCGACGACGGGGAAAATCCTGTCGAATCCGCAGGTGGCGCTCGCTCCCGTCCCGGGGATCGGGCAGGCCGTGCTGGCGCATATGGCCGTGACGGCCGCGCTCGAACAGTTGGCGGACCGGATCGAAGCGCACCTGGACCGAATCGAGGACAAGGTCGACGACGTGTTACGTCTGGCGTCGGCGCAGCGCCTCGGCGATGTATACGGGCATCGACGGATTCTGCGGCGGCGCGTGGCCGAGATCAGTGCGGGCGCGGTCCTCACCGAGACCGATTGGTCCAGTGTCGCCGCACTCGGGGCCGACCTGGAAGTCGGCGTGGAACGACTCCGTCAGCACGCGGCCGACCTCATCGCCCAGTTGCGTCCCGACGACTCCGCCGACAAACGAGCCGAACAACTCAGGTCCGCGGTCGATAAGGGCATGCTCGGGGAAACGCTGAACCTGCTGCTGGTCGCCCAGCAGTCGTTGTATCTGTGGCAGCGCCTGCGGCTGGAGCGCACCCGGCTCGAGGAACCCGACTACCTGGAGCAGACGGTCGGCAGCGCCAGGGCCACCCTGCGCGAGCACATCGAGGCCGACGCGGAACTGGCGGGTCACCTGCGAACGGTGCTCGACCGGCACGCCGCGCTGCGCGTTTCCGAAGTACATCGGCCACTGGCGGGCCGAACACTGGCCAGATACCGCGTCCCCTTGGCACGGACCCTCGACGCGTTCATCGAGGCCCGCGCGTTGCAGGTCGAATCATGGAACGGAGTCGAGAACGCCTCGATCCGCGACGCCCTCTGGGTCGCGCGCGGCCGAACGATCGATGCGGCCAACACTGGTCGACGGCAGATATCCGCGGGAGCGAGCGCGGTGGCGCGGTGGGTGGAACCGAAGGCCGACGGTTCCGAGTCCGGCGAGACCGAGCAGGCGGATACGCCCCCGTCCTAGGGTGCGACGCGGTGATAGCCGCACCCGAATCGGCCGTGACAATTGTCCGGAAAGTCGGCCGTATACCCGAATATCGGAATACTGTCCTGTAGTTCGTCGAGATAGTGCCCTATGCGGCCGCTCCTCGGAACGGCTCGGGTGATTTGTCCTGTCCGAAATTCCGACGGGTCGATGCCGAATTTTTATCTGAAGTGCCGCACATTCGGATTGCGATTACGGACTGTCGTCTATTTCGGCGGGTTGAAGGGGTGAAACCCCGTTGACCGCCATTCGAACGATAAGGCCACGGCGCGTATACGTCGCCGCGTGATCGTATCGATCGTGCGCGTCGACGAGAAGTGTCGGAATCGACGGTACGGATCGGCGGAAAGTGCCAATTGCCTTCTGGCCATACATGATTAGGTTCTATTCGCCCGATCTCACTCTCGTCCGATCAGCCACCGAATACTGGGGATTCGCGTTGTGATCCACGGGTTACATGGGACGTGTGGCACCGATCCGCAGCGGTGAAACAGCCCTTGACGCTACCGATTCGGAGTGTAAGCGTAGGGACGTGGACATGCCCGAAAAAGGGCGTCCAAGCTGGGCGACAGTAACCTCGGACTCGGTCGGTGATTCGCCGATCGATGACAGAGGGGTCGTCGTACTTTCGGGTTCTCAGACCCACGAACTATTTCAACTTTTCATCGAAGTACGAGGAGGAAGCCATGAGTGCAATTATCGGACTCGGCTCCGCGGCCGCGGGCGCTGCAGTCAGTCTGGTGTGGGCGCTGCTGGGCCTGATCATCATCTGAGTACGGCCGCCGGATCTCGATCGAAAGGATCACCGAGATCACGGCGGCAGTTCAGCTTTCGCCCATAGGGCGAAGCAAGGAGTGCACACGCGGCCGATGCCACAGGCGACCCGGCTGTCTCGTCTCGTGGATAGAAGTTCGTGAGATATGAGGCAGCGCAGGAGCCGTCATCGCTGAGCAGGCCGTGTACCAAGAGTTCGCCCTGGTCACCGGGGCCGACAAGCGGATCGGTAGATGAACGGCGAGGCGCGAGACAGCGGCGATATCGCAGGCTGCGGGAGTGACATGCGCTGCCCCTGAACATCACTGATCCGGCGACCCTGTCGGCGGCCGCCGAGCCGATCGAGGAGCGTTTCGGCCACCTCGACCTCTTGATCAACAACGCGGGCATCACCGATTCCGGACAGGTCTCGCCCGCCTGCGCTCACGATCAGGTGCCGAGCACCGTCGATGTGAATATGGTCAGGGCGGTTTGCGAGGCCGATGTCTTCGGGGCGATCGCGAGGACCAATGCCATGCTGGCGCTGCTGTGACGCGCACGGGCGGCGCGCATCGTCACCGTGCGCAGTCATGCGCCTCGCTGGCTCTCACCAGCCACCCGGACCGGCCCTTCACCGCGTTGCCCTCCCCGTACTCACCGTCCGAGTCCGCGCTGACGTGTAATACGCCAACGAGTTACGCAGGGACGGCATCGTCGTCAACGCGGTCGCCCCGGTTCCGTCGACCTCGGCGGGCCGATCGGGACGGCGCGTTCGTCGAACTGGTCACTCGACATCCTCGACGGCCGCACACTGACGATCCGCTCGGTGAACAACACCGACAAACTCGAGCACCTGGGCTGGGCCCGGTAGCTGATGCGTGGGCATCCCACGCGAAGGGAACATCCCCCATCTGTTCTGCCGGATGATGGCCGCAGTCGTCTCCGGAGTTGGAGCGGCCAAGAATGATGCCCGTAATTCACGGGGCACGACGAGGCGTAACGGACCCACCGCGCCGTACCCGGTGCACAGGGTGACAACCGTCCGTCGTTCGCGAGGAACCACCATGGTCGATTTCATCGCCATACCGAGCAACCCGATCGAGACGGTGCTGCGCCTGCTGGCTCAGGTGTCGTGCGGCCTCTCCTCGACGCAGGGCTGCGCGGTCATCCAGTAGGGCGCCGACTCAGCCGCTCGGGCTCGGCAGGAAGTTCTGCGGACCGGTCCCACCGTTCGGCGGGAACTGGTTGTCCAGGTTGTTCGGGTTGGCCGGATTTTCCGGATTGTTGAGGTTTTCCGGACTGTTCGGATTCTCCGGGTTGTTCGGGTTGTTCGGGTTCGACGGATTATCGGGGTTCTCCGGGTTCGCCGGATTTTCCGGACTCAGTGGGTTCTCGGGATTTTCCGGGTTCTCCGGACTCAGTGGGTTTCCCGGATTCATCGGGCTGAGCGGCTGTTGCGGGATCTCGGGTTCCATGATCGACGGAGGTGCGCCGGGCACCGCTATCGGCGCCGGTACGGCCGCACCGGGCTGCGATGAAGCCGGGGTGCCGATGTCGGCATTCGCAGAGGCGATTGCCGAGGGCGCGACGGCGAGTGCTCCGGAGAATACGGTCGCGGCGATCAGGCGACGGGTCCCGGATGAGGTGGCTCTCGACACGGCGGTCCTCCTGCAACATAGGGCCACCACCCATCGAGCCCGACGGCGTCGAGCGGCAGGACTTCACGTGGAAAGCGTTGTGGGTCAACGCCTGCCGCACCTGCCACTCGACGCGGATCCGGCCCTGCCGCCGCCCACCGGCATATGCCGATGGCCGGATTTCCGATCGAGATCCCGGCACGGGATCCCGACGGCGGTGGGGTGAGGTGACCACAATCGGTAGCTGAGAGTTTACTCCGGGGCGATGACGCAGCACGCTGAATCTCGAAATCGTGGCCGACCGGCAGAACACGCATCGGCAACCGCCAACCGCCAATCGGCTCGGCGTCCTGGCCGAACGCGGGACCACGCGGCAACCGCCGCTGTCCGCGAGGAGTTCGAAGTCCAGTCATCCGAAGTTTTCGCCGCCGCCGACCGGCGTGGCCTCGGGTTGGTGCCGGTTCACGACCCGTCGGTCGTCTCCAGCTCTCCCGAGTAGGGGCGGTTCCCTGTCGCGCGCTCGAACTTCCACAACTGTGTTTCGAACGCCGGGTGACCCGGATCAGCAGCAGTTCGCACACCGGCCGCGGCCGAGTTGTCGCCGCCGCGATAGGTGAGGACGTCGGCGGGCGGACCGTCGAGGTCGAGTACCCGGATCAGGAAGACATCCTCGCCGAATCCGCCGACCGCGACGACTTCCCATTCCGCGAGGAGTTCGGTCCAGCCGGTGCGACCGTCGCGGTGGTAGCCGAGGTATTCGTCGGTGCGCTGGTTGAGCAGGTTGTACATGCCGCGCACCGGGCGGACCCGGATCGTCTGTTCCGGATCGTCGTCGTCGCCCTCACAGACCGCTTCTTTCGAGACCGGGTCCGCGGTCAGGACCTGATCGAGGTGGGCGAGCGGGCGGATCGTGAAGAGACCGGGTCCGGGTCCGGGGGGAGCGGGCTGGGCATTGGTCGGCGCGGACAGACCGACACCGATCAGCAACGCCGCGGCCACCACCGAGATCCACGGACCACGTCGCCGAGCGACCCGCGCCCGTAGCGCCCCCGGACAGCGCGTCCCCCGATCCGGGTTCGCTGGTCCAGGCGGGTGAACTCGCAGCGCGCCAGCTCGCACGACCATGCCTTTCTCGAGTCGAAGGGGACATCGAGTCTTCGGCGTCGGGAGCTTCGCGGATGGGTGCGGACTCGCGACAGCCCGATCGACGTCGATCCGACAGCGCCGGTGCGGTGCGACGCACCGGGAAAACTCGGCTACCAGGCGATTTCGTTTCCCGAGGCGGCGACCTGTCGGCTATATTCCTGCGCGCCGCCCGATGCGGTGAGATCTCGGTGAACCCCATGACTACGAGAGGATGGAGCTGAACTCCGCTGTTCTGGATATCGGACGACAATCGCTTGGTCGTTGTTGACCGGCCAACGTGTCGGCATGCCGTTCCCCGGCCCTTTCAGCTGATCTCGCCCGCCGACCGGTCCGTACTCGCGACGATGCCCGATGCCGACGTCCTCCAGTGCCGACCGGCTCGGAAAGAAGAAGAACAACGCCTATCCGCGCGCCATGTCGACGAAGCGCGACAAATGCAATTGGTGGGCGACGGTGATCGTGGCGGTCGGACCGTTACGGTGTTTGCCGACAATGAGATCCGCCTCGCCGCCGCGGGGGTCGTCGCGCTCGAACGCGTCGGGCCGGTGCAGCAGGATGACCATATCGGCATCCTGTTCCAGCGAATTGTGGACCGCGACGCCCTGCGCGATGAAGTTGTGCGTTCCCGGAACCGTTCCGTCGTAGACGTCCTGTTCGCCCAGACCGGTGATCTCCACGATCCGATCCCAGAAGACGTCGTTGGTGGCCAACATCTCGATATCGGCGTCATCGAGGACTGTCGCGACCCGCGCCAGTCGGGCGCGGCTGGGAGAGTGCTTCCACATGGTGGAGCCGCAGAAACGCGAGCCCATAGCGGCCGAGAATTGACGATGCGTCATATTCTTGTCGGCGAGCAAACTGCGAACACTCGACCAGACCTCTTTGGGGACGGTGTCGACATTGGTGTTGGACGCCATCGATTCCAACTCGGCGAGTGCCACCGCGGCCGACTTGCCTCGCGCGCCGTTCACCCCGATATCGCGGAGGAAGACGGTCTGATTCTCGGTGCCGTCGATGGTGAGATGCCAGCAATCACGGTAACCGGCCTTCGGAACCCGCTTGATACGGCTGTGCACACCGAGTCGTAAGAGCAATTGGGCGACGTCATCGATGAGTCGGCGGCTGGTCGACGCGTAGTAGATCCGGGCCTGATTACCCTTCGTATCCCATCGGACAGAACCATCGGTCGCCCAGAGATGTTTCAGGAACAACGCGACCTGAGTATTCGGAAGTGCGAATACCGCCTGCGGAACGAACTTCTCGTAACTGCGGAGCCCGAACAGCCCGAGCCCGTCCAGCCATTCGGCAATGCGATTGCGTCTACCGCGAGCGAGTCGATACGGCGCGGGCAACCGCAATGTGGTGACACGCGCGGCCGCGTACTCATCTCGTATCGCCGTGATACCGAAATGCTGTGCCGCCGTGGTTACCACCGCGAGATTCTCTTCATCGATGCTGGCGTAGCGTACGGGTTGGCGCTCGACGCACGAACCGTCGCCGATCATATGCGCCAACATGATGATCTCCGAGGACGCCATGCGTTTCGTCTGTGACGGTTCCGGTACGTGACGAGGTATGGCGAGCCGGTCGTCGACAGCCAGTTTCGCCAGCGGAATCCAGCCGTCGACGGTCAGGAACGGATGGTTGCCGGTGGCTTCGACTACCCGGCCCGAAGCCAGTCTCAGCCGGAACACTTCCTTACGGCCACTGGGGAAAACCTTCACCATCGGACGCGCGACCATGCGCATGCGTTCGTCCAGCGACCACACCAGTGGTTGCTCGCCGCTGCTCATCAGTTCGCCGAGCGTCGTCTCGCCCCCGTTATCGGCGCGCAGAATCCGCGTCGACGCCGGAAGGCAACCCGACTCACGCAGGTCGGAGACCATGGGCCGCTTGTCGGTGCGCTGTTCGGGACCACGATTCAGCTGACTGATCGCGATGACGGGAACCTCGAGTTCCTTGGCGAGCAGTTTCAGATTTCGCGAGAAGTCCGAGACTTCCTGCTGACGTGATTCGACTTTCTTACCCGAGGTCATCAGCTGGAGGTAGTCCACCACGACGAGTTTCAGGTCGTGGCGCTGTTTGAGCCGCCGCGCCTTGGCGCGAATCTCCATCATGGTGAGGTTCGGTGAGTCGTCGACGAACAGCGGCGCCTCGCTGATCTCGCTCATCCGCCGCGCCAGCTTCGTCCAGTCGTCGTCGCTCATCCGCCCCGAACGCATATCGCCGAGTTTGATCTTCGCCTCCGCCGACAGCAGTCGCATGACGATTTCGGTGCGACTCATCTCCAGCGAGAAGATGACACTCGGCAAACCGTGTTTTATCGAGCAACTCCGCATGAAATCCATGCCGAGCGTGGAGTTGTGGGTGGGGATCATGGACGATCCGGCGAGATACAGGTGGTCGGCGTTGTCGACTTCCACACAGCGGACCGGCACGCTCTCGATCTTGCGAACGTCCATGATGTGGCGTGGTCCCGAGTGCGGCGTCGCTCCGATGACATGGTTGGGGGCATCGTCGAGATCACGCAGCGTGTGGGCGATTTCGCCGGTCGTGCGTATCCCGACCTGTGCGGGCTTGTCGAGTGTGGTCTCGGTCAGCCACTGGTGCTGTTCGTCGGCGACGAGGATCGTGCCGTCGGAGAATTCGACTTCGTAGCACGGGCGGCCGGTCATCACCTCGGTGACGGCTACCACGCGGGTGGGGTTTCCGTCGGCGTCGATCAGTTCGTCGCCGACCTGTACCTCGCCCATCGTCGTCCAGCCGGTCGGGGTGGGGAGTGCGGTGTCGAGGGCAAGGGCCTTTCCGACTCCGGGGCGGGCGGCGACGATGATCATCTGGCCGGGGTGCAGGCCATTGGTGAGTTCGTCGAGCTCGGTGAAGCCGGTGGGGACGCCGAGGGAGATGCCGCCGCGGGAGGCGATGGAATCGATCTCGTCCATCGTCGGCTGGAGAAGATCTTCCAGTGGCATGAAATCTTCGGTGGTGCGGCGTTCGGTGACCTCGTAGACCTCGGCCTGGGCGCGGTCGACGACTTCGGCGATGTCCTGGCCGTCGGCGCCCGCGTAGCCGTATTGGACGATGCGGGTGCCCGCTTCGACGAGGCGGCGCAGGATGGCCTTCTCGGCGACGATCTCGGCGTAGTAGCCGGCGTTGGCGGCGGTGGGGACGGTCTGGGTCAGGGTGACCAGGTAGGACGGGCCGCCGATGCGTTTGAGTTCGCCTTTGCGGTCCAGGCCCGCGGAGACGGTGACGGGGTCGGCGGGTTCGCCGCGTCCGTACAGATCGAGGATCGTGTCGTAGACGGCCTGGTGCGCGGGGCGGTAGAAATCGCCGGGGCGCAGCACTTCGATGACGTCGGCGATGGCGTCCTTGCTGAGCAGCATTCCGCCGAGTACCGACTGTTCGGCGGCCATGTCGTGAGGTGGCTGCCGCCCGAAGTCCTCGCCGGGAGGTTCGGGCGGGTAATTCGTGTGCCCTCGATCGTCGGTGGCTGTCACGAGACTCGACCGTCCTCTCTGCCCCACGATCGGGTGCCACGCTATCGGTACTCGTTCTACTCCCGGGTACCGACAAGTTCGTCGTCGGGGGTCGCCGTATCGGTGCCGACAGCGGTTCTACCTGCGGTCCAGCAAACTGATCCGATGGTGGCCTCGCGGCGACTCGTTCACGACGATGCGATGAACCTAGGCCACGCGCGAGCGCCTGCCAAGCGGGGTTGTGTACACATCTGTGGATAACTTGGGGACTGTTAACCCAGCGTTGTGCACCTCCTGTGGACAACGTGGGGAAAACCCAGGCCACCCCGCCTAAAGGTGCTGATAGGTATTGGTTTCGCAGTTCATCCGGGTGTGGATCAATGACGCTGCGGCGTGTCGGTGAAGTTGAACAGCCGGGCGTGTTGAGTTAACGGCTTGTGTACAAGTTATGAGCTGTATCACATTACGATCGGTTGGTTTCTCCAGTAATCCACAGGCTGAATAACCGGTGGTAGAGCCGGTCCCGAAATCGATGCCCTGTGGTACAGCGCACAGCGGGTCGCGAATGGCAAATATCCCGCTAATAATTCGATGCGCAGACCGAAGACCACCCCCGTGCGAACACGGGAGTGGTCTTTCACCGAATATGGTGCGAATCACCCGAAGGTGACACCGGAGATCAGTTGGCCGCGACCTGAAGGTCGAACTTGGCCGCGACATCGGGGTGCAGGTGCACCACGATGCCGTGCTTGCCGGTGCTCTTGATATGCGACTTCGGCAGCTCGATGCTGCGCTTGTCGACGACCGGACCACCGGCGGACTTGATGGCCGCGGCCACGTCGGCCTGGGTCACCGAGCCGAACAGCTTGCCGGTGCCCGCGGTCTTCACGTTCAGCGAGACCGACTCCAGGCCCTCGATGGCCTGCTTCAGCTCGTTGGCGTGATCCAGGTCGCGCACCTTGCGCGCGTCCTGGGCACGGCGGATGCCCTCGACCTGCTTCTGGGCGCCACGGCTGGCGACGATGGCCAGACCGCGGGGCAGCAGGAAGTTACGGCCGTAGCCGTCCTTCACCTCGACGCTGTCGCCGGGTGCGCCGAGGTTGTCGACATCAGCAGTCAGAATCAGCTTCATTTTGCGTGTCTCCCTTCTCAGCGAGCCGTCGACACGTAAGGCAGCAGGGCCACCTCACGGGAGTTCTTCACGGCAACGGCGATATCGCGCTGGTGCTGAACGCAATTGCCGGTGACACGGCGGGCGCGGATCTTGCCCCGGTCGCTGACGTACTTGCGCAGCAGCGTCGTGTCCTTGTAATCGATCGAAACGGTACCGGACTTGGCTTCCTTGCAGAAAGCGCAGGCCTTCTTCTTCAGTACCTTTTCGCGCGCGGGCGCTTTAGGCATGGTCTATTACTCCGTAATCATTGATGGCCCGTCTCGGTCGCGCGTACCTTCGCAGGTCGTCGCGGCCGAGCCGGTCCGATGAGAGCCGTTGTCAGAACGGCGGTTCGTCGTCTACGCGGCCGCCCCCGAAGGAGGAGCCTGCTGTGGGCGCGTTGCTCCACGGGTCGTCCTCGGCACCGCCGGAACGACCGCCACCACCGCCGGAGGAGGAGGCGTTGAAATTACCGCCGCCACCGCCGCCGCTGCCGGAACCGAATCCACCGCCGCCGCCACCGCGATTGGCCTTGTTGACCTTCGCGGTCGCGTAGCGCAGCGAGGGACCGACCTCGTCGACCTCGAGTTCCACGACCGTGCGCTTCTCACCCTCGCGGGTTTCGTAGGAGCGCTGCTTGAGCCGTCCGCTCACGATGACGCGAGCGCCTCGGGTCAAGCTCTCGGCGACATTTTCCGCAGCTTCGCGCCAGATGTTGCAGCGCAAGAAGAGCGCTTCGCCGTCTTTCCATTCATTCGAATTACGGTCGAACACACGGGGAGTCGATGCGACGGTGAAATTCGCCACCGCCGCGCCCGCGGGCGTGAATCGAAGCTCGGGGTCAGCCGTCAGATTTCCGATGACGGTGATGACCGTGTCGCCTGCCATGTGGTTCCTCCTGCTCGGTGTGCAGTTCGCCCTACACTCGCTTGTCGCGCTAGAGCCTAGAGATAGGCACCGACGCTGACGAGTGCTGGAGAACTACTTGTCGTGGCGCAGGACCTTGGTACGCAGCACCGACTCGTTCAGACCCAGCTGGCGGTCGAGTTCGTTCACCGTGGCGGGGGTCGCTGTCAGATCGACCACCGCGTAGATGCCCTCGGCCTGCTTGCGGATCTCGTAGGCGAGCCGGCGGCGGCCCCAGATGTCGACCTTGTCGACTTTGCCGCCTTCGGTCTTGACGACGCTCAGCATGTTGTCCAGCGACGGACCAACAGTGCGCTCGTCCAGGCTCGGGTCGAGGATAACCATCACTTCGTAATGACGCACGGACCAATCACCTCCTGTGGACTAGGAAACGGCCACGGACGGTCCGTGGCAGGAGGGTCGTTGCGTCAGCAACCCGACAAGGCTACATGACCAGGCCGTGACCTCTGAAATTCGCCCTCATCTAGGGTGGATTCATGTCGACCGGACCCGCCGCCAGCGATCTGTTCGCCGGCCGGGTGGCACGCCGCACCGCCTTGGCGATCGCGGTCCTGCTGCTGTGCGGGCTCACTCTGGCGCTGGGTTACGCGAACAAGGCGCGCTGCGCAACGGGGCCGATCGACGAATCCGGACGCAGCACGATCTTCGACACGATCAAGGATTCGGATGTCTGCTATTCCGATATCCAGTTGCTGTGGCTCGGCCGCGATATCGACCTGCACGTCTTCCCGTATATCGACGGCGGGATCACCGACGACGGCACCCTGGTCGGCGGCGCGGTCGAATATCCGGTGCTCAGCGGCACGATGATGTGGCTCGGCGCGCTCGGGGCCGATGACGACGCGGAATTCCTGCGGTACACGGCGCTGATCCTCGTGCCGTTCGCCCTGCTCACCGCGTGGCTGCTGTTCCGGCTGGCAGGCCGGGCCGCGCTGCTGTGGGCGGCCGGTCCGCCGCTGGTGCTCTACGCCTTCCACAACTGGGAACTGCCCGTGGTGTGCACCGCGGTCGGCGCGGTCTACGTGATGATCTGCCTCCAGCGGATATCGCTGCGGACCAGGGCGGTGCTGGCGGCGGTGCTGCTCGGGCTCGGTTTCTGCCTCAAGCTGTATCCGGGCATCTTCGTGCTGCCGCTGATGGCCTACGTCATGACCCACGGTGACGAGCGGTACGAGGGACGCGGTCTCGACGTGCGCGGCGCTCTGCTGACCGCGGCCGCGGCCGTCGGCACCGTGGTCGCGGTCAATCTGCCGTTCGCGCTGGCGGGATACGAGGGCTGGCGCGCCTCGATCACCTTCCAGCAGATGCGTCAGGCCGATATCACCACCAACTCGCTCTGGTACTGGGGACTGCGCCGGTTGTACGGCGACAACGCCGACAGCGAATCCTCGTTCCAGCACACGGTGTCGATCGCCTCGCCCGCCCTGGTGGTCGGATCGTTCGCGCTGGCCATGTGGCTCGGCAAGCGGCGGTACGCGGCGATCGGGGTGTTCCCGTGGGTGGGGGTCAGCGGCGCGATGCTGTGCGGATTCCTGCTCTTCCACAAGGTGCACTCACCGCAGTACACGCTGTGGCTGATCCCGTTCCTGGTGCTGCTCGAAGTGCCGTGGTCGTTGATCGGCTGCTATCTGGTCGCCGACGCGGCGATCGGCGTCGGCGTGTTCCGGTACTTCTACGCGATCACCTCGGGCGGTTCGGTCGAGATGACCGAGAACGTCGTGCAGTTCGGGGTGTGGGGTCGCGCGGTCCTGCTGGTGCCGTTGTATTTCCTGTTCGTCCGGGCGGGTATGCGCGGTATCCGGCCCGCGCCGAGCGCGTTGCCGCGCAGCGCGTCCGGTGAACTGGTGCCGGCCGGGTAGTCGAACCCCACGCCGCGCGTCGGCGTGGGATCGATTGTGGCGGAGGTGATCCGGGTGCGCGACGCCTACTTGGTCGTGCTGTGCCAGCGCATACCCCAGCCGTACACCTCGTCGATATGACGCTGGGTCCCGTTGATGTAGTTCACTTCCCGATTCACGACGATTCCCGATCCCCGGTTCTCCAGCAGCGCGACGGCACAGCAGCGCGCTCCCCTCGACGGCGAATCGAGTGACATCTCCACCCGCGGTCCCTCGGTCGGGAACAGCGTCACCACCGCGTCGGCGGCGGCCCAGTTCGGCACGCCGTCGTAGATGAAGGCGAAGATCAGGATGCGCCGGAACAATTCGGGCCGGGTGAGATCGATGTGCAGGGTTTCGCCGCCACCATTGCCGACGCCGTCGCCGCCGGTGCGATCGTCGCCGTCGAGCCGGATATACGGTGCGTCGTCGATGGATCCGAAGTTGTTCCCGACTGCCTGCACGACACCTTTGTCACCGTCGGACAACTCGTAGAGGCACCCTAGGTCGAGATCGACCGGCTTGGCGCGGCGTAACAACCCGCGCGGGCGACTCGACCATCTCAGATGCGCTCGCATCACGCCTTGTCGCGCACCGGGTTCGGTGAGATTGACACTCGGTGTCGCCTTGGACAGTGTCACAGTCGCCATGTCGACGTCGCCGGGATGGGTCATCGGCGGGTGTGCCCCCTCGTGAATGCGGCAGAAAGAAAAGTGGCAGCGGATCCGTCGTGAGACGGGCCGCTGCCACCGGAAATTCGTCGGCTGCTTGCCGGGGGTCAGCCTACCGGCGTCACCGAACGTTCTTTCTCGACTTCGTCCGGATCGCCTGCACGACGGTTGCGGATGATGCTGGTGATGAACGCCGCGCCGATGAACGCGACACCGACCAGGCCGGTGATGATCTCGTCGATGTGCACGCCGATCGAGACCAACAGGATCACCGCGAGCGCGCCGATCGCCCAGTGCGCGCCGTGCTCGAGGTAGACGTACTCCGAGAGCGTGCCCTTGCGGACCAGGTACACCGTGATCGATCGGACGAACATCGCACCGATCAGACCCAGGCCCAACGCGATGATGATCGGGTCGGAGGTGATGGCGAAGGCGCCGATCACGCCGTCGAAGGAGAACGACGCGTCCAGGACTTCCAAGTAGAGGAACAGGAAGAAGCCCGCTTTACCGGTGGCCTTGACCAATTCGGAAGGACCGCCGCTGGGGTTCTCCAGATCTTCGGTGTGGAACATCGAGCCCAGTCCGTCCACCGCGATGTAGGTGATCATGCCGAGCAGGCCCGACAGCAGGACGGTGGCTCGATCCTCGTCGTGGGCGACGAGTTCCGCGATCAGCACCAGGCCGATGCCCGCGACGACGACGGAGGCCATATCCAGCTTGCCCGCCTTGGCCAGTGGCTTCTCGAGCCAGCTCAGCCAGGTGATGTCGCGCTCCTCGAAGATGAAGTTGAGGAACAGCAGGGCCAGGAACATGCCGCCGAACGCCGCGATCTGCGGATGCGCGTCGGTCAGCAGGGTTTCGTAGCTGGGGCTGCCGTCGGCGAAGGTGGCAGCGTCATCGGGCGGCGGGTTGAGTGCCAGGTCGAAGGCCTCGACCGGGTTGAGTCCGGCGGTGATCCACACGATCGCCAGCGGAAACACCAGGCGCATACCGAAAACGGCGATGATGACGCCGATGGTGAGGAAGATCTTCTGCCAGAACTCGCTCATCCGTTCCAGGACGGTGGCGTTGATGACAGCGTTGTCGAACGATAGCGACACTTCGAGGATGCCGAGGATCGCACAGAGCACCAGGGCCTCTGGGCCGCCGTACAGCAGCGCCACGACGAGCGACACCACCGTGACGACGCCGGAGAGGCCGAAAATACGCAGGACCACGCGGGGACCTTTCATTGCTTCGGGAACAGATTCGGCGAGATTGATACCAGCGTGGCCGTTGAACCGCCGTATGTCCAACGATGCGTCCAGGCAGTTCACGGGGGCTGGACGCGCACGGAGGGGGCTCGTCACCGAGCCCCCTCCGCACAGAGATGCGTGTTACTTAGACGTTGACGCCGTAATCCTTGGCGATACCCGACAGGCCGGAGGCGTAGCCCTGGCCGATGGCGCGGAATTTCCACTCGGCGCCGTTGCGGTACAGCTCACCGAAGACCATGGCGGTTTCGGTGGAGGCGTCCTCGGACAGGTCGTAGCGGGCGAGCTCGGTGCCGTTGGAGCGATCGACCACGCGAATGTAGGCGTTGCGCACCTGGCCGAACGACTGCTGCCGGGTCTCCGCGTCGTAGATCGAGACGGGGAAGAAGATGCTCTCGATCGTGGGCGGGGTGCCCGCGAGGTTGACATTGATCACCTCGTCGTCGCCCTCGCCCTCGCCGGTGGTGTTGTCACCCGCGTGCTCGATGGCGCCCTCGGGCGACTTCAGGTTGTTGAAGAACACGAAGTGCTGATCCGACACCACCTTCTTGTCCGCTCCGGTCGCGATGGCGCTGGCGTCCAGATCGAAGTCGGTTCCGGTGGTGGTCCGAACGTCCCACCCCAGCCCGACGGCAACAGCAGTAAGGTTAGGCGCCGCCTTGGTCAGCGAGACATTGCCGCCCTTGGACAAACTGACACCCATGCGGGATTCCCTTTCAATAGTCCGTCTGTGGTTCCCAGCATGTCCGAATCGCCGGGTACGAGTTACGACAGTAGTAGGTTTCGGCGAACTTGCGTAGGAACTGGGGGAACCCTCGGCGAACAGGACCATCTCCTATGGTGCTGCGCCGGACATCGGCGCGACATTGTCCGCTCGATAGTCACCTTCAGCACCTACCATCGGGGCGTGGCAGGCCGTAGGCGTGGCTGGTTCCGGTCATCCGGTAACAGCGAATGGATTCAGCAGGCCCGGTCGCAGCTCGCGGACGCGTTCCTCGACATGGACCGGCGACAGAGTGCGGCCGACGCGGCGGTACTCGCCTCCGACGAGGTGTTCCCCGAACGTCGATTCGGCGCGGCGTGGGAGCCGGTGCGCAGCCGTTGCTACGACGCCTCCGGCGCGTACTTGGCGCTGGCAGACGAGCTGGAAACCGCGGAGCGGGACAACTCCCCGCTACCGCAGGGACAGGAGCGCACGGCGACCGTCACGCGGCGTCTCGCCGATGCCGCGCGCGCGGTGGACGAGTTCTATCAGGCCAACCGGTCGCGACTGGAAGAGGCGGTCGCGATACATCGAACGGTGCCGCAACTGGCCCATCAGGTGAAGGTGACGGCGGCGGGAGTGCGGGCGCAGGCGGCGAATTCCGAGTACGCCGACTATCCGTCGGTGCGTTCGTGGTCACGCACGGTCGATGAGGCTCTCGTCACATTGGAGGCCGCGGGTGGTCCCGGCGCCGCGGGCGCGGTGCGCGAGGCCGCGAACCGCTTGGAGTACGCGACGCGGGAACTGGCGGACGCGCTGGCGCAAGCGCCATCTCGCAACGCCGCAGCGAATACCGCGATATCCTCGGTGAATACCAGGTTGGCCGCGGTTCGCAACCGCTCGGCGGGGTTGGCGCCCGCCTATTCGGCACTGCTGCGTGAGTTCAACGCTGCGAGTTCGGCCGATCTGGCGAACAATGAGCGAGAAAGCCAGCGAGCCATCGGTGCCGCCGCCGAAGCCCTCGACGGGGCACGGGCGGCATCGGCGCAGAACAACCCGGAGTCCGCACTTGAATTGACCACTACCGCGCGCGGGAATCTCGCCGAGGCCGAACGACAGGTCGACGCCGTCACCAAACGGCTCGCTCTGCTGCGTGAAGTCCGGGCAAATCCGCGAGAACGGGCCGAGGCCGTACGATTCCGGCTGCGGGATGCGCAGATGCTCGCGGTGAGCCGCGGGCTCGTCGGCGAATGGGGATCTGTGCTCGACGCACAGGTCGACCGCATCGATCGAATTTCCGAACCACTGTCGGGGCGACACCCCGACTACTTGGCCTATGTGACGGAACTGGATGCCGTCACCGAGTTCATAGCCGGGGTAGTGGATCGCATGAGGAAACACACAGGACCACGACGAGAATGAGGATGGGCCCTCGATGACCGCAGGCATCGCCGTCCAGCAGGAGATTTCCCTGCGGAAGCGACTGCCGCTGCGCCATTTTCGGCAGCTGCAAGGGCCGGATATCCGGCATCTGTTCCATCGGCAACCGGAACCGTTCGGCGATCACGCCGACCGGGAGCTACTGGCGTACGCGCTCGGCGCGACGCTCTACGCGCCCGCGACCAGAGCGGATCTGGCCGAGACGATTCGCCGACGCGCCGCGCACGGCGTGTGCTCGATGGTGATCGATCTGGAGGACGCCGTCGCCGACCACGAGGTCGAGATGGCGAAACTCCAGGCCGTGGAAACCCTCGACCTGTTGGCGACCAGTCACGATCCCAATCCGCTGCTGTTCATCCGGGTGCGCGACGCGGACACGATCGGCGAGATCGTCGAACGGCTCGGGCCGGGCGCGGCCGCGCTCACAGGTTTCGTCTTCCCCAAATTCGACTGCGCCACCGGGCAGAAGTATCTGGACGCGCTCGATTATGCGGCGACCAGGATGGGGCGGCCGGTGTACGGGATGCCGGTGCTGGAATCGGCGTCGCTGGTGCATCGCCAAACCCGTGACCAGGAGTTGAGCGGGATCGCGGCGATGCTGGCCGAACATCGGGAGCGGGTGCTCGCGGTGCGGATCGGGGCGACGGATATGTGCTCGACCTTCGGTATCCGCCGTGACCGTGATCTCACCATCTACGACGTGCGGGTGGTCGCCGATGTGATCGCCGACATCGTGAACTACCTCGGGCGCATGGACGGCACCGGTTACGTCATCACCGGGCCGGTGTGGGAGTACTTCGCCGACCACGAACGTATGTTCCGGCCGCTGCTGCGCACCGCGCCGTTCGAGGAGTCCGACGCGGTGCCGTTCCGCAGGTATCTGGTGTCGAGGGATCTGGACGGGCTGCTGCGCGAGATCAGCCTGGACCGGGCCAACGGTATCCAGGGCAAGACGGTGATCCATCCCTCGCACGTGGCCGCCGTGCACGCGCTGTCGGTGGTCACCCACGAGGAGTACTCCGACGCCCTCGACATCCTTCAGGTCGATGTCGGTGGCGTGGCGGCCTCGGAGTACCGGAACAAGATGAACGAGATGCGACCTCACCGCAGTTGGGCCAGCCAGACGCTGCTGCGCTCGCGGGTGTTCGGGGTCGCCAACAAGGGAGTGTCCTTCGTGGATCTGCTGTCGGCGTTGGTGCAGGTCCGGTGAGCGAACGCGGTAACAGCGGTACGCACGTCGAGTCCGGCTCGCCGTGGGTGACCCACACGCCGATCATCGGCGAAGGCGGCCATCCTTCAGTTGAATTACCTTGGGCTACAAGAGAATTAGGTATCGAATTACGTCACCACGCGTCCTACGGCGCCGGTGACGGCAGTACGTTGCCCGGCGAATTGCGGATCGGCGAACTGGTTCGGCCGGGGTTGCGGCGCAATCCGCGCCGGGCGCATCTGCTGGTGTCGACCGTGCTCGGCAAGCATCTGCCGACCGATCCCCGCGTCGTGCTCGACGCGGGAAACCGGCTCGGTGATCTGGTGACCGCCGCGCTGACCGCGCGTCACGAGGTCGACCGGCTTCCCGTCGCGTCGTCGGGCGTCGCCGCCGTCGTCCTCGGGTTCGCCGAGACCGCGACCGGGCTCGGACATACGGTCGCCGCGCGCATCGGCGCGCGGTGCTATCTGCATTCCACCCGTCGCCATGTCCCCGAGGCGCACACCCTCACCGGGTTCGAGGAGGGGCATTCGCACGCCACCTCGCATCTGCTGCAACCCGCGCCGGCGGAGATCTTCGTCAACGATCTGCCGTTGGTGCTGGTCGACGACGAGATCTCGACCGGTGCCACGGCCATCGACGCGGTGCGCGCGCTGCACGCGTTCGCACCGAGGTCGCATTACGTGCTCGCCTCGCTGGTCGATATGCGCACCGGCGAGGATCGCGCCCGCTTCGACGACGCCGCCGCCGAACTCGGGGCCGTCATCGACACGGTGTGCCTGGCGTCGGGGCACACCCTGCTGCCGGAAGGGCTGGTCGACGCCGTGACCGCGCTGCCGGAGGCCGAACTCAATCCGGCCGCGTCGCATCGCGGCACCTGCATTCGGGTGCGTCTGCCGTGGCCGGATCACGTGCCGGAGGGCGGCAGGCACGGAATTCTCCAGGCCGACGCCGACACGTTCGAGGCGGCGCTCGCCGAGGCGACCGCGGTGCTGCGGACGAATCTGGATCCAGCACGTCCGGCCATCGTGATCGGGCACGAAGAACTCATGTACCTGCCGCTGCGATTGGCGGCCGAACTCGCCGAATCCGGCGTGCCGACCCGGTTCCAGACGACCACCCGCTCACCCGCCTACGTACTCGACGCGCCGGGGTATCCGCTGCGGCGCGGATTCCGTTTCGCCGCACCGGAATCGGACGTGGACGCACCGCGCTATCTGTACAACGCGCAGTGGGAAGACGATGTCGACGCACCCGCCGCCCCGGTTCTGGTCGTGGTGATCGACGCGCCCGCCGACACCGCCGAACTCGTGGCCGAGGGCGGGCTGCTCGACGTGCTCACCGCATCGGGCAGCGACATCGTCGTCGCGGTGCTGTCGGGAGCCGACCCGCGCAAATTACATGCCGAGCGCAGCGAAACGTCGCACGGCGCCGTACTCGATCCCGTCGGCGTCGCCGGGGCCCCGATATCGAAAATCCCGGTGGAGTCCACGTGAACGCAGCATCGAACAGTTCGCCGGGTTCGGCGCTCGACCTTCCCGATCCGCTCTACGGCCCGGAATTCGGATCGTACGCGGCGCACGAGGTGTCCTGGCTGTTGAAGGATCTCTCCGGCGCCGACCTCGAAGCCGATGTGGCCGAACGGGAGCGCCGTATCCAGGCCGGTGACGCGCACTACGCGGAATCGCTTCCCATCGAATTCCAGCCCGACGCCGCCTATCGCGAACTGTTCGACCGGGTGCTGACCGAGAGCGCGCACCGGCTCGCGCTCGCGGTCGCGACCGTGTCGGAACTGGTCGTCGCCGAGCGCGGCGAGAACATCGTGCTGGTCTCGCTGGCCAGGGCGGGCACCCCGATCGGCATCCTGATGAAGCGCTGGCTGGGCTCGGATCGCGGTGTGGGCAAGGCCGCCCTCGACGTGCCGCATTACGCGGTCTCCATCGTGCGTGATCGCGGCATCGACACCGTCGCGCTGGATTATATTGCGCGCCACCATGATCCGGCCTCGGCGGTCTTCGTAGACGGATGGACCGGCAAGGGCGCGATCACCAGGGAACTCACCGAAGCGCTCGACGCCTACCACGCGGCGGGCGGCGCGCGATTCGACGGCGAACTCGCCGTTCTCGCCGATCCCGGCCACTGCGTGCGCACCTACGGCACCCGTGACGACTTCCTGATCGCCTCGGCCTGCCTGAATTCGACCGTGTCGGGCCTGATCTCACGCACGGTCCTCAACGACACGCTCATCGGCCCCGGTGAATTCCACGGTGCCAAGTTCTATCGCGACCTCGCCGACGCCGATGTGTCGGGCGGACTCCTCGACACCGTGAGCGCGGCGTTCGACACCGTCCGTGACCGCGCGCCCGCCGAACTCGCCGCCATCCTGGCGAGTGACCGGACTCCCACCTGGTCGGGCTGGGCCTCGGTCGAGAAGGTGCGCGAGGAATACGGCATCGCCAGCGTGAATTTCGTGAAACCCGGTGTCGGCGAGACGACCAGGGTGCTGTTGCGCCGG
The DNA here is from genome assembly GCF_045040005.1 of Nocardia sp. NBC_01377. Classification (NCBI taxonomy): domain Bacteria; kingdom Bacillati; phylum Actinomycetota; class Actinomycetes; order Mycobacteriales; family Nocardiaceae; genus Nocardia; species Nocardia sp. NBC_01377. The sequence goes on along the minus strand of NZ_CP109566.1, from coordinate 7,260,450 downwards.
GTGCCGTGGCGAGTGCTGGTCCGCGAGGCGGACGCGCCCGAGCACGCGCACCTGCGGCTGCTCGCGGCGGCGCGCGGAGTTCCGGTGGAAGTCGTTCCCGACCTGGCCTATTCGTGCATGGGATTGATCAAGGAAGTGCAGTAGCGAATGCTCCTACGTAATACACGAAGACAGGCCCTGATCGCGACGGACCTGGACCGGACGATGATCTACTCGCGCAACGCCTTCAGCACGACCTCGGAAGTGCCGATGGTCTGCGTGGAACATCTGGAAGGCGCGCCGCTGTCGTTCATGACGACCGCCGCGGCGTTACGGATGCAGTCGCTCACCGAACCCGCCGCGGTCATCCCGACCACCACCCGCACCATCAAACAGTTCAACAGGATCAAGCTGCCGGGCGCGCCCTGGCGCTACGCCATCACAAGCAACGGCGGGAATATCCTGGTCGACGGCGTACCGGATATGCGCTGGCGCATCGACATCGACGACCAGGTGCGCGCGGGCGGTACTACGCTGTCGGAGGTGAGCGCCGAACTGCGCTCCCGTATCGATGATTCGTGGGTTTCCAAATTCCGCATCGCCGACCACCTGTTCTGCTACCTGGTCGTCAAACCCAAGGAAGTTCCCGAAGGTTTTCTCGCCGAATGGGATTCGTGGTGCGGTGCGCGCGGGTGGTCCGCCTCGCAACAGGGGCGCAAGATCTACACGATGCCGAACGCGGTATGCAAGAGTCTCGCCGTCGCCGAGGTGCGCAAGCGACTACTCGAGTCGGGTGAACTCGCCTCCGCGGCGAAGACTTTCGCGGCGGGCGACGGTGCACTCGACGCAGAGATGTTGCGCGCCGCCGATTCGGCCATCCGCCCGCGGCACGGAGAACTCGAACAACTCAACTGGACCAGCCCGAACCTGACGATCACCGAGGCGACCGGGATCATGGCCGGGGAAGAGATCGTGAACTGGTTCATCGACGCGGCCCCAGCGGCCCCTGCCGCGTAGGGCACAGCGGCGCCCGCCGCGTAGGGCACAGCGGCGCCCGCCGCGTAGGCCGCCGACGTGCGACGGCCTACGGTCGATCCGACTACGGTGTGCTGAACAGACCTTCGGCCAGCACCGGCCACGACGACTTCAGATCGTCCTGCCAGTAGCCCCACGAATGGGTGCCGCTGTCGCGGTAGACGAATTTGGCCGGAATGCCCAGCTGGTTCAACCGGGTGTTCATGTTGTGGTTCGACCAGTTGACGCCACTTTCGATGACCGAACCGATCGCCACCACCTGCGGGGTCTCCGCGGGGGATTCCATCCGGAATTTGCCGCCCGCCTGGTCGAATTCACCAGGAATGCCGTTGCCGGTGGAGAAGAACAGGTTGGTGCCGCGCAGCTTCTCGGCGTTCACCATCGGGTCGTTGGCCCGCCACAGCGGGCTGTCGGTCGGACCCCACATGTTGCGGGTATCGCCGCCGCCCCACGTCTCCACGGTCAGCTTGACCATCTGCTGCCCGATCGGGTCGCTGACCTGGGCGATACCGCTATAGGTCGCGACACTGCGGAACAGGCCCGGCTTCGCGATCGCGAAGTTGAGCACCGAGGTGCCCGTCATCGAGAGCGCGGCCACGGCATTGACGCCGTTGGTGCCGAGCGCCGCGTCGACCAGCGGCGGCAATTCCTCGGTGGTGAAGGTCTGCCATTTGTTCACACCGAGCACCGGATCGGGATTGATCCAGTCGGTGTAGAAACTCCACGCGCCGCCGACGACCTGCACCACATTGATGTTCTTGCCGCCGAGGAATTCCAGCGCGTCGGTATTGCGCTTCCACGACGCGTCATCGAGACCGCCGCCCGCACCGTTGAACAGGTACAGCGAAGGCCGGGCCTCGGAGGTGTCGCTCGGACGCAGTACGTCGACGGCGACCGTATTGTTCATGGCCGCGGAGAACACGTGCAGCCGCACGTTGCGACTGTCCTTGACCTCGATCTTCTGGATATACGAACCATCCGGGGATTTCACCGATGTCTCGACGACACCGGGACTGTTCACCGGTTCGGCAGTCGCGGGAGACATTCCGATCCCGAGCGCGACCGCGCTCGCGACCGCCGCGAGTGCGACGCGTCTCCTGGTGCGGTGGTGCGACATCCGCTTCCCCTCTGTCTTCTTCTCGTGCGATCGACACACTTGTCCACGAGGCTGATCGGAATTCCTCCCGCCCGTGTTACTCGCCGATATTTCGGACCGAGTATCAGGGCGTCGGGAGGGTGTCCTGCGGTGGCTCGGACTCGTCCGCGCGAGTTCAGCGTCCGTCGCGCAGGGAGATCAAGCCGCCGAGGGTGCCGACGTACACGGTGCCGTCGGGGCCCAGGGCGATGCCCGCGTAGTTGTTGTTGAAGCCGAAACCCACTCCGGACAGGCGTTTCCACACGACTTCGCCGGTGCGGTAGTCCAAGGCGGTCCAGTACCACGGGTCGGTCGGCTGGGTGCCTTTGGTGTAGGTGTAGACGAGGCCGGTGGCGAGGGAGAGTTTCGGGACGACGCTCGGGGCGGCTTCGGTGTCGTTGGTCCAGGCCAGGGTGCAACCGTTGCCGTCCGGGTCGATGTCGACGCGGGCGAAGCCGGGGGTCGTCGTGGCGCCGAGCATGGTCGAGCGCGGATTCGCGTAGCCGTGGTTGTTCTCGACGATGAGGGTGCGGCCCGCGCCGATGAGGGAATTCTCGGTGGCGCTCGCGCCGGGTGCGAAAACCGGGACGGCGCAGACCTCGCGGTCGGCGGCGGTGGCCGCGGTGCGGTAGACGACGACGTTCATCGGGTCGGCGTTGTCGGTGATGGCGACGTAGCCGTCGGGCAGCACGGTCGGCGTGGTGCCGGTGCCGTCGTCGACCTGGCCGGGTTTGCGCTGACCGCTGTTGGTGTAGGTGACGCGCCAGGTGATCCGGGGGGAATCGTCGAGGCCCGCGTCGAAACGCAGCAGCTCGCGATTGGTCGCGATGTAGACCTCGCCCGCATCGCCGACCGCGAACGAATTCTCGATCTGGCCGTCCTCACCGGAACCGAGTCGGATCGCCCGCACCGCACCGGTGTCCGGGTCGACGGTGCCGACGACGCCATTGGTCTTCGCGACGAACCAGATCAGTCCGTTCGAATCGGGTAGCGCCGAGTTGAGGGTTTCCCCGGGTTGCAGGACGGCGGTCAGGTCGTAGTCGCGGACCAGCGAGAAGCCGTCGGCGGCCGGGGTTTGCTGGAATACCTGGAGGTGGCCGGTTCCGGTGCCGATGACAGCGCGGTCCCCGTTGTCCAGGTAGAAGTAGCCGCCGCCACCGAAGTTGCTGAAAGCGCCCGGTTTCAACAGATCGAGCGGGCCGCGGCCGGGCAGCGGATGTTTGCCGAGCACCGCGAGAGTGTTCGGATCGATGAGGTAGAGGCCGGGGGCGACGCCGAGACAGGTGGTGACGATCCGACCGGCCCGATCGAAGGCGACCGAGCCGCATTCGCTGGCCAGCAGCATCGAATTCACCCGGGTGTCGTGGCCGAGCGGGCCGGGGCGGGTGTAGCTGTCGCTCATCCAGCCGTCGTTGTGGATACCGGAGTCGCCGTTGGGCGCGAGGTAGGGGTGTCGCGGGATCGGCGCAATCCCGGGGATCGGCGCGGCGACGGCGGGCGCGCCGAGGAATTCGGGGATGCCGGGGCCGGCGGGCACCGACGGTATGGGTACGGCGCTCAGCGGTCCCGCACCACCGATCAAGGCGGCGGTGCAGGTGAGGGCGGTGATCCACATCAACCGTGCGGCTCTGGAGCCGAGCATGCGCGACACGGTGCACACGGTAGCCGAGTACACCGTGTCGCCGTGCTCGGTGCGGCGGTCAGTACTGCTGTTGCCCCGCGAGCTGCTGGGCGATCACGGACTGGATCCGCTGGAGACCGCCGACGGTCATCCCGCTCTGCAACTGGCCCTCGATCGTGCGGACCAGCACGGAATCGCTCATCACCTTCTCGCTGGACTGGATGAGCACCGTGCCCGCGCCGGTGAAATCGAATTGCCGTTCCTCACCGGAGTTGACGCCCATGCGCGCCGCGCCCGCCGCGAGGAAATCGGTGACCCAGCGCTGGTCGTAGTGATGACTCGGAGACGGGCAGTCGGCCCAGCCGACCAGTGATTCCGGGTCGACTCGCAGCGGCGGTTCGGCGAACATCACCGGGCCGTTGGAGGAGGCGAGGAATTTTCCGGTGCCGATCAGGGTGAGGAAGCCGGGCACGATCGACTGGTTGAGCGACAGACCCGGTTCGAACGCCAACAGATTGGACGCGCGAATCGTGAGGTTGCCTTCTTCGAGATCGTAGGAATTGATGTTGTAGCCGCGGTCGCCGATGATCAGCTTCCCGTGGCCCTCGGCCACGACGTAGTCACCGGTGAACAGCGGCGCGGAGAATTGCTGCGACACCATCTGCAGCAGTCCGCCGTGCAGGCCGTGGGTGAGCATCTGGAAATTGATCTGCCCGTAGTAGGCGATCATCGCGCCCTTGCGCATGAACCACGGCCGGGTCAGGTCGATGCAGTAGGCGTAGTCGTTGCCAGGGACGTTGTCGCTCTCACCGAGATTCGCCGGGCTGAAAACCTGTGCCATCACCGCACCTCGCCGATTCGCCGGATCCTGATTCGCTCAGACATATCTCACAACTTCTCTTCGGAGGCCTGCACGTAGACGACGCCCTGTCCGACGCAATGCAACTGCATCGCCTCGCCGGAGCCCTTGCCGACCGCGTCGCGCCAGCTGAGTGCCGATTTCAGTTCGGTCTGCACATTGCCGTACGCGGCGACGAACGCCTGCGGATCGACCACGATCGGATGCGGGCCGCCCACCTGCAATTCCAGGAAACCGCCGTGGGCGAGCAGGACCGCCGACCCCTGGCCCGCGAGCTGGGTGGTGAACATGCCCTGACCGGTCAGGGTGCCAGCCGCGGCGCCGCGCAGCGCGCCCATGATGCCGCCGCCACCTCCGCCACCACCGCCGGAACTCATCACCGAGACGATCGAACTCTGCAATTGCGCGCTGTTGGCGAGCAGTCGCGACGCCTCGACCCGCAGGGTCGCGCCGGGCTGCATCTGCACCACGTGCACCTCGAGTCCGGCCAGGCCGTAATGCACTTCGCCGTTGCCCTGGGCGAGCATGGTGCGCTCGTGCTCACCGGCCATCATCCGGCCCGCCATCCCCATGATGCCGCCGCCGCCCATCCCCTGCGCGCCCGGAATCTGGTGCGGTGAGAAGGAGATATCGCCGGTGTAGAACAGCATCGCGCCGTTGCGCGCGACGACGCCGCCCGCCATGCCGACGTTGACCTTGACGACTTTTCCGTTGACTTTCTCGAACATGGACCTGCCCCTACCGTTCCGCCGGCTGGATCAACACGACGCCCTGGCCATCCCAGCGCAGCGAGAAAGCCTCGCCCGCGTCCTGGCCGACCACCGTCCGCCACGACACATCGGTGACGAAGGACTGCTGCAGGTTGCCCTGCGCCGCCACGAACGCGTCCGGGTCGACGATCAGCGGGTACTGCGGCGACACTTCGAGGTGGATCAGCGGACCGCCCGCCGACAGCAGCGCGACCTGGCCCTGACCCGACACCGTCGTGGTGAACAGGCCCGCTCCGGTCGACGCGCCGCGCACACCGGCGAAACGCACATCCGTGCGCAGGTTTCCGGCGAAGGCGAGCAGCTGCTGCGATTCGACCTGGAGGGTGTCGCCGTTGATGTTGATCACGGTGACGTCCTGGCCGTTGACGGCGAAGAAGACACGGCCGTTACCGCCGCATTCCATCAGCGACAGTTTCTCGCCGGTCGCGCGCCGCTTCATGCCCGCGAGTACACCGTCGCCGCCGCCGAATCCGGCGCTCTTGAACTGGACGTTTCCTTCATAGGCGATCATCGAGCCGGAGATCGCGCGGATACTTGTTCCGGCGAGGTGCGCCTCGATCACCTTTTTCGACTGTTCGAACAGTTGCGCCATGGGGGAGTCTGCCTGCTGTCTTGTCCGGGAATGTGGGAGTTCTCGCCACTTCCAACTGTTTTCCGCGGGAGGTTCCCGCACCCCGTAGATCGCGCGGGACCGCGCAAATGTGTCCCATCGATCTCTCGTGTGCCGACACACTAACCGATCTCGGCCCGGGAGTCGGGGTCGTGTACGACGCTTACCCGGGTCGCACCGAGTCCGTTTCTCGTAGAGTGGCTACCGAACGCACCGACAAGCGAAGGGTCGACCTTGTCCGCAACACTCGCCAAGGGCCAGAACGGGCCGCTGGCCTCCAATGATGTGGTGATCTCCATCCAGCTGACGGCTCCGGCGGATCTGTCCGCGCTCCTGGTGACCGAGCGGGGCAAGGTCAGAACCGACGCGGATTTCGTGTTCTTCAACCAGCCGAGCGGCCCGGGCGTGGACCTGCAACCCGCACCCGCCGGGCAGTCCGCCTCGCTGGCGGTGTCGCTGAACGCCGTGCCGCAGGACATCGACCAGATCCGCGCGGTGATCACCCTCGACGACCCGTCGAGCAGTTTCGGGCAGTTCGCGCCGCCCACCGCCATCGTCTCCGACGCGGCGGGCAACCGGTTGTACGAGTACCAGATCGGCGGACTCGCGACCGAGTCGATCGTCATCGCGCTCGAGCTGTACCGCCGTCAGGGCACCTGGAAGGTGCGCGCGGTCGGTCAGGGTTACGCGGGGGGATTCGCGGCCCTGGTCACCGACCACGGTGTGAGCGTCGAGGACTCGCCCCAGCCCGCGCAACAACCCGCCGCCCAGCAACCGGTCGCGCCACCGCCCGTCCCGCCGCAGCCGATGGCGCCGCCCACCCAGCAGGCCCCGCAGTACGCGGCGACCGGCGCGTACCCGCCTCCCACCCAGGGCTTCCCGCCGCCGACCCAGGGTTACCCGCCCCCGCCCACTCAGGGTTACCCGCCCCCGCAGCAGGCGGCGCCGCAGCCGACCGGCGAGGTGAGCCTGAGCAAGGACCGGCCGGTCAGCTTGCAGAAGGGGCAGAAGGTCACCCTCCGCAAGGAGGGCGGCACCGCGCTCACCTTCGTCAAGATGGGTCTCGGCTGGGATCCGGTGCAGACCCGCGGCATGTTCGGCAACCGCACCGTCGATATCGATCTCGACGCCTCGGTCATCATGTTCGCCGATATGAACCCCGCCGATTACGCCTACTACGGCCAACTCTCGTCCAAGGACGGGTCGGTCCGGCACCAGGGCGACAATCTCACCGGTGAGGGCGAGGGCGACGACGAGGTGATCCTGGTCGACCTCACCAGGATCCCGGCTCACATCACCACCCTGATATTCATCGTCACCTCCTACAAGGGACATACCTTCGAACAGGTGCAGAACGCGTTCTGCCGCTTGGTCGACGGCGCCAACAACGCCGAGCTGGCCCGATACACCCTCGCGGGCGGTATGCGGTTCACCGCGATGGCGATGGCGAAGGTCTACCGGTCCGGGGGCGACTGGAAGATGCAGGCGCTCGGCGAGGGGTTCCAGGCAAAACATCCCGGCGAGGCGATTCCGCAATTGGGCCGGTTCCTTTCGGCGAACTGAGGCGCGCACGGCAGGGTAGAACAGGTGATGCAGCTCAAGGCGGGCCAGAATTTCGCGCTGTCCGGCGATACCGTTCGATTCAGCGCGGAAGCCGAGGTGGCCCTCGATATCTCGGCGCTGGTGGTGGCGGACAACCTGCGGGTCATCGAGCCCGAGGACTTCGTCTTCTACAACCAGCCGGGCACCTCCGGCGTGAGCCTGTCCGAGGGCGGGGTCACGATCAGCCTCGCCCAGGTGCGTCCGGAGGCCAAGGCGGTGCTGCTCGTGGTCAGCGCCGACCCGGCCGCGCCCGCCGCGCCGGGGCTCGGTCCCGTGGTCGCCACGCTGGCCGAGAACAGCACGGTGACGGCGGAATTCGCGATCACGCCGACGGCGGGGGAGACCGCGCTGATCTGCCTCGAGGTGTATCGGCGCGGCGCGGACTGGAAGGCGCGCGCGGTCGGACAGGGCTATGCGGGCGGGCTGGAGGTCCTGCTCCCCGCGCACGGAGTCGACGTGGACGCCCCCGCCGACGCCCCGCCGACGCCCGCCCGCGACACGCTCTCCGCTCCGCAGGCGGGCGCGCATCCCACCGGGCCCGCGCCGGTCGAAGTGGCGCACGGTTTGGAACGGCTGTGGATGATCTTCGAGGACGCCGCCCGCTCGGCCGCCGCCTTGATCTCGGCCCGCGATTACGCCGCGACCAGGCTCGACAGCGAATTATCCGCCGCGGTGGCCGATCCCGCGACGCGCAACGGACCGGACGCGGTCACCGCCCGCCGGGAGGCGCAGCGCCGCGCCGACGAACTGATCGCGACGGCCGAGAGCAATCATCGGCGCGACGCCGAACATCTCATCCGTGAACTGGCCGAGGCCGACCGCAAACTGCCGCCCGCCCTGGCCTCGTGGACCTCGCCCGCTTGGGACGGTCTACCCGCCCCGAGCGACGGTATCCGTCTCGGCGAGTTGTACGCGATCGAACGCGGACCGTTGCGTGTGCCCTACTGCGTTCCGGTGCCGCTCACCCGGCCGCTGTGGATCGATACCGAGAGTTCGGCGGCGGTCGTTCCCGTCGTCGGCGCACTGCTGGCCCGGCTACTCGTCGCCGATCCCGGCAGGCGAACCAGTATGGATGTCATCGATCTGACCGGCGCTTTCGCGGGACTGCTCACCCCGCTGTCTTCGGTGCTCAACGGGCCGGTCGTCACCGACCACACCGATATCTCACCGCGGCTACAGGCCCTCGCGGATGCCGCAGAACTCGCCGAGATGGCGTACACCAGCGGCAATTTCGTGCCGCCGCAGGTGCATCGGGTGCTGCTCGCCGCCGACTTCCCGCACGGTTACCAGGCCTCCGACGCGGTACGTATCGGTTCCCTGATCACCAGGGGCGATCTGATCGGGCTGTCCATCGTGATCGTCGGCAGCGACGAATCCGAATCCGGCGAGAGCGCGGTCTCCCTCCTGTCGCAATCCTGTCGGCACCTGCCGACGATCGACGACACGCCCCTGTTCGATCCGTGGACGTCGAGCGCCTGGCAACTCGAACTCGACCTGCTGCCACGCGATCCCGCGCACCGGGCCCGCCTGCTGCGCGCCGACTGACCGGAACGAGTTCAGCGGCGGACGCGCGAATCCTCGTATCGGTCACCGATCCGGCTCGGCCGCAGCAGCGCCGGAAGCCACGGGCGCGGCGGATCGGGCAGCCGATCCAGGATTCCGCCCACCGGGTCGTCGACACCGTCGCGGCGGACGAGATCCTCGTCGGGCCGGTAGATCTGGCGGACGATGACCGCGCACACGGCGATGACGGCCAGGTCGCGCAGGATCACCGTGCCGGTGAACCACTGCTCCGGCACGCCTTTCCGGTCCAGGCCCAGGTAGTAGAACATGCGCGGAACCCAGACCAGCGCGTCGATCGTCATCCAGGCCAGCAGGATGCGCCGGTGCGGCAGGGCGAGCACGGCCACCGGGACCAGCCACAGCGAATACTGCGGGCTCCACACCTTGTTCGTCAGCAGGAACGCGGCGATCACCAGGAAGCACAGTTGGGCCAGGCGGGGACGTCGCGGCGCGGTGAGCGCGATATAGCCGATGATCAGGCAGGCCACCACGAACAGCAGCAGTGAGACCAGATTGAGGATCGTCGGCGCGACACCGTGGGGCAGATAGCCGTCGAAACCCTGCCACCCCGTGAACGAGGTGATGACGTTGTAGATCGAATCCGGATCGGCGTGCCTGGTGGTGTTGAGCCGGAAGAATTCGCGCCAGCCGTCCGGGAAGAGCACGGCGATGGGCAGATTCACCGCGATCCAGGTGCCCGCCGCGGCCGCGATCGTCGTCGCCGCCGCGCCGAGCGGACGCAGGGCGAGCAGTTCGATGCGCGTCGGGATCCGGCGTATCCAGTCCATCAGCGCCGAGGGGCTGTCGATATCGCGGATCCGCGGCAGACCCGAACCGTAGCCGGGCACCCGGTACATCGGGTCCGTGCGCAGGGCCAGCACGAGGATCGGGCCGAGCAGCAGCAGCGGATAGAGTTTCGCGGCGCCCCCGAGGCCGAGCAGTACCCCGGCCAGCACCGGCCGTCTGCGCGCCCAGGCCAGCAGGCCGGTCGCGGCGAGCGCCGTCGCGATCGCGTCGAAATTGGTGAAGGCGTGCACGAGGACCAGCGGTGAACAGGCGATGAGCGCGGCGTCCCAGATCCGGCGTCCGGCGAGCATGGCCGAGGCCCACACCGTGACCAGCCACGCCAGCGCCAGCCCGACGGCGATCACGTTGAAGTAGATGACCACCTGGAGCGCGCCGGGCAGCGGCGTGCTGTCCCACGCCTTGGCGATCTGCATGCCGACATACTGGTAGAGCCCCGAAAGCACCGGATACTCCATGTATCTGGTCTCGGTGCCGCCGTCGGGGGTGTCCTCGGTCCACTGTTTCTTGTAGGGGAAGGCGCCCTCGTCCAGGCGCTCCGCGCCGTAGAGCGGGACGGTGTCGGAGTAGCACATGGCGACGTACTGTCTGCCGTTGTGCCAGTCCAGGGTGGGTTTACCGTCGGGACCGTCGGTCTGCTGGATACAGCCCGCCTTACTCGCCCAGCCGAGCGCGAGGAAGATCAGCGTGAACACGAACAGCACCCGCAACGGCGTCCAGATCCTGACCCGCCCGATGAGCGCGTGGTCACCGACCGGACCGCCGACCACCGTCGACAGTTGCGAGGTCAGGGAATCGTTGCGGCTCGGTTTGTCCCTGTCATCCGCCGAGCGCAGGTCCGGCGCGAGCGGCGCGGGTGAAACCGAACGTGTCCCGCCGCCGGGCCCCCCGCTGGACAGCGGCGCGATCGCGCTGCTCCGCTCATCCACCACTTGCTGATCGGTCACGGTATTCGAGGGTAGTTGGCCCTGTGCGAAAGGGCCGAAGCCGACTCGTTCGTCGGCTCCGGCCCTTTCCGTGATTCGGAGGCTAGCGGCTCCTGGTCGGCACGGGTTTCGGGGACTCGTCCTCGTTGTCGCTGTTACCGGGTCTGGATCCCGTGGTGGGTTGGGCTCCACTGCTCGGTGCGACCGGCTGGCCCGGCAGCGGGCCGGGATCATCCTGTTTCGGCTGTTGCTGCTGGCTCTGCGGATTCGGCTGGACGCCCGGTACCGGAATCGTGATGCCGGGCAGGATCTCGACCTGGGTCGGCGCGACCACTACCGGCGGCACGAAGGAGGGCACCGTCGTCGACGGCGGCGTGTAGGCCGCACTCCACTCCGGCACACCGGACTGGCCCTTGATCGGAGCGGGTTTGGGAAAGGACTCGTTCGCGGTGCCAGCGAGCGCCCCGTCCATGGTGGCCTTCCAGATATCCGACGGAAGGCTCGAACCGTAGATCATCGCGCCGCCGTAGTTGCGCAACGGTGAGTTGTCGACGCTGCCGACCCAGACGGCGGTGGACAGCGACGGGGTGTACCCGACCATCCAGGCGTCCTTGTTCTCGCCGGTGTCGAGCAGCTGCGCGGTACCGGTCTTGGAGGCCGACTCGCGTCCGCCCGCGAGCCCGTGATTGCGCGAATAGCCCGCGATGGGCTTCATCGCGGCGGTCGCGTTGTCCGCGACGGCCGCGGCGACCCGCTGCTCACCGGCCACGTCGCCGCGGTCGAAGAGAACCTGGCCGTCGGCGGTCACCACCTTCTGCACGAAATGGGGTGCGTGGTACATGCCGGACGCCGCCAGAGTGGCGTACGCCGAGGCCATGTCGAGCGGCCTGGCCTGGTACTGACCGAGCACGATGCCGTTGTTCGGTCCGGAACCGTCGGGTTCGGTGAGGGTCTTGCCGACGCCGGGAAGAGTCTCCGGGATCCCGAGCTTGTGGCCCATGTCGGCGATTTTCTGCGGACCGTTGCCCATATCGAGCTGCATCCGGTAGAAGCTGGTGTTCAGCGACCGCTTCAGCGCCTCGGCGATGGTGCAGGTGCCGCACTGTTCGCCCTCGACATTGGTGATCTTGATGCCGTTGACCGTGACCGGCGAGCTGTCGTACATCTGCGACAACGGAACGCCCTGTTCCAGATTCGCCGCGAGACCGATCACCTTGAACGACGATCCGGTCTGCAATGCGGCATTGGCGAAGTCGTAGCCCTGGCCGTCGTTGCCCCCGTAGTAGGCGCGCACGGCGCCCGTCTTCGGATCGATCGACACCGCCGCGGCGCGCAGCTGCTCCGGCTCGCCCTCCATGGTCGAGGTCGCCGCCTCGACGGCGGCCTGCTGGGCCTTGGGGTCGATGGTGGTGGTGATCTGCAAGCCCTCGGTATTGAGCGCCTTCTCGCTGATACCCGCCGCGGCGAGTTCCTCGAGCACCTGGTTCTTGATCAGGCCCTCGGGGCCGGAGTCGAGGGTTTTGTCCTGGGTGGCGGCGACCGGAAGCACAGCCGGGTACTGCATGCTCTGCCGTTCGGCGGCCGCCAGATTGCCGCCGTCGACCATGCCGTCGAGCACATAGCTCCAGCGCGTCTTGGCGCCTTCCGGGTTCTTCTCCGGATCCAGCAGCGACGGCAGCTGAATGGTCGCGGCGAGGACGGCGCCCTCGGCCGGGTTCAATTCCTGCACCGGCTTACCGAAGTAGGCCTTGGCCGCCGCATCGATGCCGTAGGCGCCGCGACCGAAATAGATGGTGTTGAGATAGGCCGTGAGGATCTCGTCCTTACTCCACTGCCTGGCCATCTTCGCCGAGACGACCAACTCGTGCAGTTTTCGGCTGAGCGAGCGCTCGTCGCCGACCAGAGCGTTCTTCACGTACTGCTGGGTGATGGTCGAACCACCGCCCGCGCTCTCCTTGCCGAGCAGGTTGTCGCGCGCGGCGCGGGCGAAGCCGGTGGCCGAGAAGCCGGGGTTGGTGTAGAAATCACGGTCCTCGGCGGCGATCACCGCGTTGCGCACATGCGGCGGGATCTGCTCGATGGTGACGTCGGTGCGGTTGCCCTGCGGCGGCACCACCTTGCTGAGCACGGTCGAGCCGTCGCTGGCGTAGATCAGCGCGACCTGGTTGGTCTTCAGATCGCCGGGTTTCGGTACCGAGACCGTGGTGTAGGCGACGATCGCGACCGTGCTCACCGACAGGATGACGACCGCCATCAGCGCGTAGATGGTGCGGCGAATCGTCTTCCACGGGATCTTGCGCTTCTGTCCGGGGGCACGGCCGTCGGTGTCGTCACCGCCGCCGCGCCGAGGCGGCGGACCCGAAGGCGGTCCGCCCGCGGTAGCGCGCCGTTCTCCGGTGGTGCCGCCGGTGCCGTTGGGCCGCCTCGCGCCGGGACGGCCGTCGACGGCGGGCCTGGAGCCGGTGGCGGGACGAGCGCCGGGGGCGGGGCGCTCGGCGGAGGTCGGCCGGGGACCGGTGACCGGTCCGCCGCGCCGCTCGCGTTCGGCGACCGCTTCGCTCAGCGACGCGGGCCGAGGACCACCCTGACGGGGGCTCGCGGGGTCGCCGGGGTGCTGGGCGCGTCCCGGCGCGGGCTGACCGGGCCGGACGATCTTCTGGGTCGCCTGCGGATTGCCCTGACCGGGTTGCGGCCGGGGCTGGGGCCGCTGGTTCGGCGGGGGAACCGGCCGCTGCGGGGGCTGCTGACCACGGGGTGGCGGCGTGCCGTGCGGCGGCGGTGAGCCCCGGGGCGGGGGTGGCGGTGCGCCGTTGGGGCCGCCACGGGGCGCGCCACCGGGGCGCGGACCGCCGGGAGGCGGCGGCGGGCGGTACCCGGGCGGCGGCGTCGCACGCTGCGGGTCGGGACGCTGCGGGTCGGGGGATCCGGGATGTGAACTTCGCTGAGCACGGCCGCCGTGCGGTTCATCGCCGTAGGGGGAAGTCTCGTAGGGCGAATTCACTGACAAGATCTCCATAACTCGTATCGGACTGCGGGACAGGGCGCGGTCGTTGACATCGCGGGGACGGAGACACGGGGGCTCCGCATGTCATCCAGGTGGCAGATGACCATGCACACTATTCGGCGCACACTATTCGGCGACAGTACGCCGGTTGGTCCGGGTACCGGTACGCCGCCGTGTCGGCGTCGGGGCTGTTCCGAGTACATAGGACTGCACGAGATGATTCCAGCTGCAGCTCCGGCACACCTCGACGACGTGCACGGAGAACTCCTCGCGGCTCTCGGCCAGGCGAACCAGTTCCTCGGGCGTACGGGCCGAGCCCGCCATCTGACCGAGGCCGTCGCCGTAGACCCAGGAAACCAGCGTGAGCTGTTCTTTCCTGCAGATTGGGCACGTGACCTCGCTCCCCCGACCGTGGAACTTCGCCGCACGCAACAGGTAGGGATTCGCATCACATACCTCGGCGACGTCGACCCGGCCCGCATAGACGTCAGCCAGCAGCGACCGACGCCGAAGCGCGTAGTCGACGACCTGCCGCTGAATTCGCACGAGAACCAGAGTAGCCGTGTCTGATTGGCGGCGCTGGCGCGCGGCGGTTCCCGAGCGCCGCTCGCGAGGACCGCCGGTGATACCGCGCGCGGGCGATGCTCCGACGAGAACATACTCATCGCCGCGCTGACCGGGCCACCGCCGTTTACGATGCACCCGTGTCCACCACCGCTTCAGGGCGCATGCGAGCGCGTGACCTCGACCGCTCCACGGTGTCCAGCGTGCTGGACGCCGCCTACGCGGAAGGGCAACTCGGCGCGGGCGAGTATCACGACCGCACGGCGCGCGCCGCGTCGGCCAAGACACTCGGTGAACTCGACGCCCTGGTCGCCGACCTGCAATCGCCAACGGCGGTAACCGATCTCACGTCGCGGCGGGCGGGCGCCTCGCGTGACACCCGAACGACGAGTTGGCGCAACGCGCTGATCGGCAGACGGTCGTCCAGTGGTTACCCCGGCCACACCCGGGCCCGTGAGATCGATCGCGCCGCGACGGTGCGCGCCCTTGACGACGCGCGCGCCGAAGGACAGCTCACCGCGGACGAACACTCGGCGCTCACCGAACTCGCCGCCGAGGCGAGAACGCTCGGTGATCTGGCCGAACTGGTAGACGATCTCCAGCGCCGCGCCGACGCCCCGCTCCCGCCGAGTCCGCCGCGCTCATATCGGAGCACCGTGTTGAACGCCACCCTCGGGGTACTCGCGGTGTTGGCCGCGATAGCGGGTTTCGCGGTCACCGGAGGCGAGGATCGCCCGCCCGTCGCGCAGGCGAGCGTGCCTCTCGACCTGTCGGCGGTGGAACCGCTGGTCATAGCCACGCCCAAGCTCACGACCGCCGAGGGGATGACGCTGTTCCGTGAGCGCTATCGCGCCAAGTTCGGCGACACGATCGTCGATGAGGTGTGGTTCCACGAGGATTACGCCTCGGTGAAGCGCGTGGCTCCCGACGGCGCGCAGTGGGCGGTCGGCTACGACTATCGCGGCGGATTCCAACCGGCGCCGGGGCCCGTCCTTTCCACCCGCGAACGCGACAGGGTGCCCGTCGATCTGGCCACCGTCGATTTCGAGGCCATCGGCAAGGTGGCGGCCACCGCGCCGGTGACGACGAAAGTCCCACAGGGCGTCGTCTCGACTGTTTCCATCGATGTCCCCGACTCGGGTTCGTTCGGCGGCAGGCCGGTCGCGGAGGTCAATGTGCGCAACGAGCGCTCGCAATACGGCGACGTGCAGGTTTCGATTACCGGTGAAGTACTGAAGGTGCGTGAGGTCCGATGAATTCGCCGGTGACGAACGAAGCGGTGCGGTGATGGCGTCGACGACCTCCCGGGTGCGGGCGCGCGACGACGACCGCGCCGATGTCTGCGGCCTGATCGACGCCGCCCTGGCCGACGGCCAGTTGAGTTCGGACGAACACGCCGCGCGCACCGCGGCCGCGATGAAGGCCGAATATTTCGGTGAACTGGACAAACTCACCTGGGATCTCCAGATTCCCGGCGCGTTCGCCGACACACCGGTGGTGCGCGGCGGTGTGCGCAGGCGCGCGCGCTGGTGGATTCCGGTCGGGGTCCTGCTCGTCGCCGCGCTGCTCGGTATGGCCGCGGGCTGTGTCGGCTCCGCGGCCGACAAGGTCTCCGGGCCGCCGCTGCCGGATCTGACGACCGGGGCGGGCCAGGCCTATTTCCTCGATCGATATCGGGCGGAATTCGGCGACACCGTCGCCGACGACTTCACGATCTACCCCGGCTACGCGCTGTTCCACAGAAGTACCGACAACCCGCTGAAATCGCAGTACTACCATTTCGACGGCGATTTCGACGAGTTCGGTTCCGAATCCGCGCGCAAGCCGACCACCCCGACCGTCGACTTCGGCACCGTGAACCTGCCCGTTCTGGCTCGGCTGCTGGCCGGTGCCGTCGACACGCTGAAGGTCCCGAATGGGCGTATCAGCCATATGAGTCTCCAGTTGCCATCCGGCTCGGAACCGGACGCGGCGCCCCTGGTGTCGATCTACGTCCGGAACGAGGCGCAGGACTCCGGTTCCATGGAGATCACCTTCGACGGCGAAGTGCTCGAAGTCAGCCCACTCCGCAAATAGACGGCCGTAACCAGCGGAAACGCTACTTATATCGGACACGACTGTGCATAGATGTATCGGCGCGATATAGTTTGTCATCGCATCCATTGGTTAGGTCTGGACACACGTCAGGGGGTGAAGCCCGATGCTCGAGTTGGCAATCCTCGGGCTGCTCCTCGAATCGCCCATGCACGGATACGAGCTGCGCAAGCGGCTGACCGGTCTGCTCGGGGCATTTCGGGCCTTCTCGTACGGTTCGCTCTATCCCACCCTGCGTCGCATGCAGGCGGACGGGCTCATCGCCGAGGAACTTCCCGCGGGCGCGGTCACCCGCCGCGCCAGGCGGGTGTACGACCTGACCCCGGTTGGCCGGGAGCGGTTCCAGGAACTGCTCGCCGACACCGGACCGCAGAACTACACCGACGACGGCTTCGGCGTTCATCTCGCCTTCTTCGGCCGCACCCCCGCCGAGGCGCGGATGCGGATTCTCGAAGGCAGACGCAGGCAGGTCGAGGAACGCCGAGAGGGATTGCGTGAGGCGATCAAGCGGGCCAGCGGCTCGCTCGACCGCTACACACGCCAGCTCCACCAGCTCGGTCTGGAATCAAGCGAGCGCGAAGTGCGCTGGCTCAACGAGTTGATTGCGGCGGAGCAGTCAACGAAGGCGGCACCACAGAAAGAGGGAAACATCGGCCATGACTGACACCAATACGGCTGGTAACGCCACCGAAGTACGCGTGGCCATCGTAGGCGTTGGCAACTGCGCCTCCTCCCTGGTCCAGGGCGTGAAGTACTACCACGACGCGGACGAGACCGCGGCCGTGCCCGGTCTGATGCACGTGAAATTCGGCCGGTACCACGTCCGCGACGTCAAATTCGTCGCCGCGTTCGACGTGGACGCCAAGAAGGTCGGCTTCGACCTCGCCGAAGCGATCTTCGCGAGCGAGAACAACACCATCAAGATCTCCGACGTGCCGCCCACCGACGTCGTCGTGCAGCGCGGTCCGACCCTCGACGGCATCGGCAAGTACTACGCCGAGACCATCGAACTGTCCGAGGCCGAGCCGGTCGACGTCGTCAAGATCCTGAAGGACGCGAAGGTCGACGTCCTGGTCTCCTACCTGCCGGTGGGTTCGGAAGAAGCCGACAAGTTCTACGCGCAGTGCGCCATCGACGCGGGCGTCGCCTTCGTCAACGCGCTGCCCGTCTTCATCGCCTCCGACCCGGTCTGGGCGCAGAAATTCGTCGACGCGGGCATCCCGATCGTCGGCGACGACATCAAGAGCCAGGTCGGCGCTACCATCACCCACCGCGTGATGGCCAAACTGTTCGAAGACCGCGGCGTGCAGCTCGACCGCACCATGCAGCTCAACGTCGGCGGCAACATGGACTTCAAGAACATGCTCGAGCGCGAGCGCCTGGAGTCGAAGAAGATCTCCAAGACCCAGGCCGTCACCAGCAACCTGAAGAAGGAACTGGGCGCCAACGACGTGCACATCGGCCCGTCCGACCACGTGGGCTGGCTCGACGACCGCAAATGGGCCTACGTGCGCCTGGAAGGCCGCGCCTTCGGCGACGTGCCGCTGAGCCTGGAATACAAGCTCGAGGTGTGGGACTCGCCGAACTCTGCGGGCATCATCATCGACGCCGTGCGCGCGGCGAAGATCGCCCTCGACCGCGGCATCGGCGGACCGGTCATCCCGGCATCGGCGTACCTGATGAAGTCCCCGCCGAAGCAGCTGGCCGACGACGTGGCCCGCGAACAGCTCGAGGCCTTCATAATCGGCGCTTGATTTTTGGCGGCCCGGGGGCCGCGGGAGCTGTGATTTTGGCGGCCCGGGGGCCGCGGGTTCGCGGCCCTTCTTGTCTCGCGTCCGAGCGGTCGATACTCGCGACTTCGTCGCATTGTCTCGACCGCTCGGACGCGAGACGGCCGCGAACGGGGCGCTCGTAGGGCTCGCGCCGTGGGGGTGGGGTGGGTGTGAATGGGTTCTTGTGGGTTGGGCCTCGCGTCGGGGTCTGCTCGCTTGCGAATACGGAAACGGCCGGAGGATATGTCCTCCGGCCGTTTCCGTATTCTTTTGTGTCGTGGGGCTTTTCAGTCCAGGGAGACGTATACCTCGACCGAGGTGGGGCCGGTGTAGCGCTCCAACTCGGCGGTGTGGGAGCGGGTGATGATGCCCGCGCTCTCGGCTTTCGCGACCTGGGCCCAGGCGGTGCGGAGCAGGTCGTAGGGCTTGTCGGAGACAACGAATTTCGCGTAGCGGCCCTGGGGGATGCGGGTCATGACGTCGCCGGCGTCCATTTCGTCGATATCGGCGATCTCGTAGCCGAGTACGGCGACGGCGTGGTCGTTCTGGGCGATGTAGGCGGCCACCCGTGAGACGTCTTTCTCCCTGGCCAGGTAGCGATCCCAGGTGAAGTTCACCAGGTCCAGATCGCGCGCGGCCACCTCGCGGCCGGACAGCGGGATGGTGAGTCCGGCGACCAGGCTCTCGTCCAACGTGACGATCTCGAAATCCACAGTCCGTTCCTACCCGTCACTCGGTTCGACTGCCACCGCGACGAAAACCTCCGCGGTGCGGGCATCGGGATAATGTTCCCAATCGCCGGTATAGGTGCGGACGATGCGGCCTGCCGCTTCCGCGTCCCACACCGCCCGCCAGATGCTGACGATGGTGTCGCCGAGATTGTCGCCGCTGGCGACGAAACGGGCGAAACGTCCCGCGGGCACCCGCGCGAGAACGTCACCGGGCAGCAGGTCGGCCACGCTGTGACAGCGGTAGCCGACGATATGCGTCAGATACGAATTGATCTCCGGCGCATGGTCGACGTACGCGCTGGTCGGTGGTCCCGGTAGGCGACCCGCCAGAACGCGCTTCCATGCTTCCTCGACCTTCGCGCGGCGCGGGCCTTCGACCGCGAGCGCCGGGCTGCGCAGCACCACGCCCGCCACCAGCGTCTCGGGTTGGTCAACGACATTGAAATCCACCGGCGTAGCCCCTATTTCTAGTCTGTCTTCACTATGCGGCGCTGCCGGGCCCATCGTGGCCGCGCAGGCAGATCGCCTCCGGCCCGTCGCTCGCGCCTGATATTCAATTCGCGGCAGTCGGCGGGCCGAATCGCGTTCGCCGCGTTGTCGTCGCTCGAGCGCATATCTTCCCGCATCGGTCTCTCGGTCTCGCCATCGGGCCGAATTCCGTTCGGCGCCGATACGCCCACTCTGACAAACGATGCTGCCATGTCCCGCGTTCCCGGTGGGCGTCGTAGGTCACAAGATCGACACTAGATGGCACGGTCGAGTGATTATCGCGCCGGGGCGGCGTGTATTTATCGCCCTCCGGGCACGTTCAGCCCGGGGAAGATCTCCGTTGGGCGGGGTTGCTCGGCGCCGGGCGGGATGATCACCGGCGGTGCGGGCTTAGTGGTCTGCGGCGGATTCAGGATGTCGTACGGGCCGCCCGAGGGTTTGCCGGGATCGATGAGTCCGGGCGTCGCACCGCCTGGGACATCGAGTGTCGGAAATTGTTCTATCGGTGTTCCCTCCAATGCCGCGTCCATCATCTGTTTCCAGATATCGGCGGGTAATCCGGAACCGTAGATATCACCGCCACGAACCGTGCGAATTGCTTGTGATTGTTCCGAACCGACCCAGACGGCGGTGGACAACGACGGCGTGAAACCGATCATCCACGCGTCCTTGTTCGAATCGGATTCACCGAGTTGTGTGGTACCGGTCTTGGCGCCGGACGGGCGTCCCGCGGCCAGTCCGTGGCCGTTGGAGTAGGTGGCGATCGGGAGCATGGCCTGCGCGGTGTTGTCGGCGACCGCGCGGGGGATGCGCTGTTCACCCGGCGGCATCTGCTCGCCCACCCTGGTCTCCTCGGCGCCGCGATCGAGCAGCACGCGACCGTCCCCGGTGACGACGCGCTGGACGAAATAGGGCCGGTGATAGATGCCCGACGCCGCGATGGTGGCGTAGGCCGATGCCATGTCGATCGGACGAACCAGGTACTGCCCCAGCACTATTCCGTTGAGCGGGCGACCGCCGTCCTCGGTGAGGGTCTTACCGGCGACGCCGGGTATCTCCTCGGGGATGCCCGCTTGGTGCGCGGCGTCGGCGATCGCCTTCGGCCCGTCGAACATCATCATGGTCAGCCGGTAGAAACTGGTGTTGAGCGACCGTTTCAGTGCCTCCGCCACGGTGCATTTACCGCAGTACTCACCGTCGACGTTGGTGATCTGGGTGCCGCGGTCGGTGACCGGCGCGCTGTCGATGACCCGGCTCAACGGAATGCTCTGCTGCTGGGCCGCGATGGCCGCGAAAACCTTGAAGGCGGAACCGGTTTGCAGCGGAGCCTGCGCGAAGTCGTAGCCGAAGCCGTCCGGCCCACCGTAGTACGCGCGCACCGCGCCCGAACGCGGATCGATCGAGACCACCGCCCCGCGCAGGTGCGGCGGCTGGTTGTCGAGCCGATCGCTGATCGCGCCGAGCGCGGCCTGCTGGGCCTTGGGGTCGATGGTGGTGGTGATCTGGAGCGCGCCGGTGTTCAGTTCGCGCTCACTGATCCCGGACTCACGCAATTCGCGCACGACCTGGGTGCGGATCAGGCCTTCCGGACCGCGCGATTCGGTGTCGTTCGGCAGATCGGCGATCGGCACGATAGCCGGGAAGACCGTCGCGTCGCGATCACCCGGCGCGAGCACCCCCATCTCCACCATGCCGTCGACGACGTAGTGCCACCGCGTCTTCAGTTCCGGCAGATGGGTTTCCGGATCGAGTATCGACGGGGTACGCAGCACCGCGGCGAGCACCGCGCCCTCGGCCAGAGTCAGTTCCGCGGGCGGCTTGGCGAAATACGCCTGCGACGCGGCGGCGATCCCATAGGAGCCGCGACCGTAGTAGACGGTGTCGAGGTACGCGGCGAGGATGTCGTCCTTACTCCACTGCCGCGCCATCTTGGCCGCGATGATCAGTTCCCGCATCTTGCGGGTGAGCGTGCGTTCCGACCCGAGGAACGCGTTCTTCACATACTGCTGGGTGATGGTCGAACCGCCGCCCGCGTTGTCGTGCCCCGCGATGTTGTCGCGAACCGCCCGCAGGAATCCCGAGGTCGAGTATCCGGGATTGGTATAGAAATCCCTGTCCTCGGCCGACAGCACCGCGTCCCGCACCGGCTGCGGTACCTGCGCCAGCGGCACCGGAGTCCGATTCCCTTCCGGCGGAACCACCTTCGCGATCACCGTGGTCCCGTCCGCCGCGAGAACGGTGGCGATCTGGTTACTCTGCACCGCCTCCGGATCGGGAATCTCCGCACTCCAGTACACGAGGACGAACAGCAACGAAGGCGCCGCGACGAAGAGAATGAACAACGCCAGGCATAGTCGCCGAAACCGTTCCCCCCGCGTCCGCCGCTTCGGCGGAACATCCTCGGTCGCGACCCCACCCCCGGGCGACTCCGCCACGCCCCCAGCGTTTTCCGCCCGCCTCTCCCGAGTCCCCCTGAACCCCGCTATCGAGGTATAGGGAACCTCCCCGGGCTCCTCCGCATCACCACGTCCGCGCTTCTTCCCGAACGAGCTCACGATCCTCTCCTCCCGGAGCGCAGCAGAACCCACCTGCGGTCGATACGGACATCATCGATCGTCCACACAGAGCCTGCCCCGGACTCTACCCGCGCCACCCTCCCCCGCGAAGAACACGCCCCCACCGGTGTCCCCTACCGGATTCCTCCCCCCAGGCGGTCACAATCACAGCAAACTCCCCACTCCCACTCCCCACACCCCCCGCACGGCGCGAGCCTTACGAGCGCCCGTTCGCGGCCGTCTCGCGTCCGAGCGGTCGAGACAATGCGACGAAGTCGCGAGTATCGACCGCTCGGACGCGAGACAAAAAGGGCCGCGAACCCCGCGGCCCCGGCCGCCAATATCTCAGCTCTTGACGCCGCCCGCCGTCAGGCCGGAGATGATGCGGCGCTGGAAGATGAGGACCATGACGACCAGCGGGATGGTGACGATGGTGCCCGCGGCCATGATGGCGGCGTAGGGCTGAACCAGCGGGTTGTTTCCGGAGAATCGCGCGATGGCGACGGTGACCGGTTCGGTGCTGCCGCTGGAGAGGAGCCTGGCCAGCAGGTATTCGTTGACGGCGGCGATGAAGGCGAGGATCGCGGTGGTGAAGACGGCGGGGGCGGCCAGCGGCAGCATGACCAGGCGGAAGGCCTGTGCTTTGGTCGCGCCGTCGATGCGGGCGGCTTCTTCGAGTTCCCAGGGCAGTTCGGCGAAGAAGGAGGCGAGGATGTAGACCGTCATCGGCAGCACGAACGAGATGTTCGGGATGATCATGGCCTGGTACTGCCCGATCCAGCCGAGGTTGGTGAACAGCTGGAACAGGGGGGTGACCAGGACGACGACGGGGAACATCGAGGCGCTGAGGATCAGGCCCGAGACCACGTAGCGGCCTTTGAAGGTGAGTCGTGCCAGCGCGTAGGCGGCGAAGATGCCGATCACCAGTGCGATGGCGGTGGTGATGGAGCCGATGATCAGGCTGTTGATCAGGGCGCTGCCGAAGTCGTTGCCGCGGCTGGTGTCGAAGGCGTTGCGGAAGTTCTCCAGCGTGACGTGGGTGGGCCACGGCGTGTTGTCGAAGGTGTAGTCGGGGTCGCGGAACGCGGTGACGGCCATCCAGTAGAACGGGGCGAGGCCCCACACCAGCACGATCAGCACGCCGAGGTACAGGCGGACGGTGCCGAGTTTCTTGGTGAACGGCACCGGTCGAGCCGCGGGTTTCGTCGTTGTCATCAGTGTGCCTCCCGCTGGTCTTCCTGCGTGCGCACGGCGTTGGCGCCGAGCACTTTCACGAGCACGAAAGCGATCGCGAAGATGAGCAGGAAGGTGAGTGTCGACAGGGCGGCGGCGCTGTTGGGTCCTTGGCGTACCTGGTCGACGACCAGGATCGATACCGTGCGGGTGGAGGGGTTGCCGAGCGTCATGATCGCGGGCAGGTCGTACATGCGCAGCGCGTCCATGGTGCGGAACAGCACCGCGACCAGCAGCGCGGGTTTGAGCAGCGGCAGCGTGATCTGGGTGAATCGCTGCCACGCGGTGGCGCCGTCGACCTTGGCGGCTTCGTAGACGTCGGCGGGGATCACCTGGAGGCCCGCGAGCAGCAGCAGCGCCATGAACGGCGTCGTCTTCCACACATCGGCGGCGATGACGGCGAATCGGGACGGCCATTCGTCGGAGGTCCACAGGATGTGGGTGCCGAACACCCGGTTGACCACGCCGTCGTACTGGAACATGAATTCCCACAGCCGCGCGGTGACGGCGGTCGGAATGGCCCAGGGAATGAGCACGGCCGCGCGCAGCAGCGCCCGCCCGCGGAAGGTCTTGCCCATCACCATGGCCATGCTCAGCCCGATGCCTGCTTCCAGCGCGACGGTGACCACGGTGAAGAACAGGGTGACCCCGATGGCCGTCCAGAACTGCGAGCCGAGGTTGCCGGTCGGGCACGAGACCGTCTCGCCACCGGCTTGGCACTGCTGCAACAGCCAGTGCGTGTAGTTCGAGAAGCCGGCGTTGCCGCCTTCGACGAACATTCCGGTGGACGGGTCGAGGCCCTGATCCTTCTGGAAGGACATCCACAGCGCTCTGGCCACCGGATAGCCGATGACGACGACGAGCGCGATCAGTACCGGGGTCACCAAGAGCCAGGCTCTACCGGATTTGCGTAATTCCAGCGCCATGCTCTCGCCGAATCCGCGTTTACGCGGCAGGAATTCGTCGTTCGGCACGCGCGTGGCCGTTCCCGAAGGATCCGACACCGTTATCTCACTCCTACGGGCTGGTCGGGTCCGCTGCTCCGCGCACCGTTTACGATCCGGCCGTCTCGATACCCTGTTGCATTCCGGTGATCGCCTCGTCGACCGACTTGGATCCCTTCAGCGCAGCATAGGCGTTGTCCTGGATGGCCTTCGACACCGCGGGATAGAACGGCGTCACCGGGCGCGGCACCGCGCTGGCGATGGAATCCTTGAGCGCGGGCAGGTACGGCATCTTCGCGATCAGCGCCGGATCGTCGTACATGGAGGCGCGCACCGAGGGCAGCGCGCCCGAGGCGATGATGTGCTGGGCGTCCTCGCTGATCAGGAAGCGCAGAAAGTCGAGCGCGGTGGCCTTGTTCTTGGAGAACGCGCTGATGGCGGCGTTGTAACCGCCGAGGGTCGAGGCGCCGACGCCGTTCTCACCCGGCAGCGGCGCGACCCCGAATTTGTCCTTCACCTCGGAGGATTCCGCGCCGACGTCACCGAAGGTGGACGGCCACGAGCGCAGGAACATCAGCTTGCCGGTCGCGAAGGCGTTACTGGATTCGGGTTCCTTGAAGGTGATGGCCTCCGGCGGGATGTCGCCGTTCTTGAAGGCGTTCACCAGCGTGCTCAGACCGGCCTTGGCCTGCGGGGTGTTCACCGTCGCGGTCTTGCCGTCGGGGCCTACGAAGGTGCCGCCGAAGGCGTTGATGACCTCGGAGGTGTTCACCGTCAGGCCCTCGTAGGGCGCGAACTGGCCCGCGTAGCAGCCGATGTTGTTGTCGCGCGCGATCTGGCACTGGCCGAGCATTTCCGCCCAGGTCTTCGGCGGGTTCGGGACCAGATCCTTGCGGTAGAACAGCAGTCCGCCGTTGGTGTTGCGCGGCGCGGCGTAGAGGGTGTTGTTGTAGGTGGCGCTGGCGACCGGGGGCGACAGCAGCGTCGAGGTGTCGATCGCGAAGGAATCCTTCAGCGGCTGGATCCAGCCCTTGGCCGCGAATTCGGCGGTCCACGGCACGTCGAGTGCGACCACGTCGTAGCCGGACTGCTTGGAACGCATGTGCTCGACGAGGTCGTCGTACTGCTGCGAGGCGTCGTTCGACTGTTCCTTGAACGTCACCTGCTCGTCGGGATGCGAGGCGTTCCAGCGCTCGATGAGCTGCTTGACCACGCCGGTCTCGGTGGTGTCCTTACCTTCGACGTAGGTGATCGGGCCGCGCCCGGTGAGGTTCTGGCCGGTGTTGCTGCCGCCGCTGTCGCTGGAGCATGAACTGGTGAACGTCGCCGTCAGCAGCGCCACCGACACGGCCGCGAGCGCGGCCCTCGGAACGAGCGACGAACGTAGGGACGACACCTTCTTCAAAGCCATCTAGGACACACTCCATTGTCTACGACGTGAGCAGCGGCACACCGTCCGGTGCACAACGCAAGATACATCGTGTTCATCTCGGCTGCCCGACTCTCCTTCGTTTCTGTGGTCAGACATACCCGCACCCGGCCCGGGGTTGTGGGCGGTCGCGACGATTACGCCGTCACAATTACCCTGGGGGCGATGACTTCGCCGAATACGGGTGCCGACCGGATGCTCACGCGGATCGGCGGCCTGCTGCGCAAGGCCGAATCGACCGATAACGAACACGAGGCCGAGGCTTTCCTGGCCGCGGCGCAACGGCTGGCCACCCGTTCCTCCATCGATCTGACGGTGGCCCGCGCGCACGTGGCGGGGCGTGAGCGCAGGTCGACGCCCACCCAGCGGGTGATTCCGATCGGCGCGACGGGCAAGAAGGGACTGCGCACCTACGTGCAGTTGTTCGTGGCCATAGCGTCGGCCAATGATGTGCGCTGCGATGTCGCGCGCACCTCGACCCAGGTCTACGCCTTCGGTTTCGATTCCGATATCGACACCTGCGAGGCGCTGTACACGAGTCTGCTGGTGCAGATGGTGCGCGCGTCGGATCACTACATCAAATCCGGGCAGTACCGCACCGCGACGGTGGACAAGATCGTCGTGGAGAAGAAATGGGGACGGCAGGTCCAGCGGCGCGTGCAGGCCCCTGTCGCACCGGTGACAGCGCGCCTGAATTTCCAGATGGCCTTCGCCGCGAGGATCGGGCGCCGGTTGGCCGAGGTGCGATCGGAGGTCGAATCCGAGGCCGTCGCGCCGTCGGAGACGGCGGCGGGGACCGCGCTCGCGTTACGCGACAAGGAACTCGAACTCACCGATTTCTACGCTCGCTCTTCCGAGGCGCGCGGAACCTGGCGCGGGCCGCAGGTCTCGGCCGGACATTCGGTGGCGGCGCGGCAGGCCGGGGATCGGGCGGGACGGGCCGCGCGGCTCGGGACCTCCCCCGAATTGGGTGCCGCCCGTGGGCAATTGACCGAGGGCCAGGGGTGATCGCACCGGTTCCCCGTTCGCGTCGGCCCGCCGGACGCGGTCGGTGAGCGTGCGAGACACCCAGCGCGCCAAGGTCTACGACGCCGAGCGGTTGGTGCGCGCAATGTTCGACCGTGCCGACGAATCGGGCAGTCGCACCGTGGAGATCCACGGCTCCGGGATCACGCTTCCGATCGAGCGCCGTTTCGCGTCGGTGGAATCGGTTCAGGTCTATGCTGACAAGGTGCTCGCGCTCAATTGGATACGGGCGCAATGGGATAGAGCCTCGTTTCCCATTCGGGTGCGGTCGCGTGCCGGAGCGGCCGCCGCCCATTACGAGGCTGCCGGCGCGGTCCTGGCGGTGCCCCTGCACACCGGCGGGACCGCGTGGGCGTTGCGTGAACTGGTCGTGCTGCACGAACTCGCGCATCACCTGGAACCCGCCGCTGTTGCCCTCGCATCGCACGGTCCCGAATTCTGTACGCGCTACGTGGAGTTGGTCGACGGTGTGATCGGTCCGGAGGCCGCGCTCGTGCTGCGTACCGCGCTGCTCGGCTGCGGAGTCCGTTTCGGCTGACTGTCAGGGCCGACCGTTCGACCGCGACGCGATACACCCGCTTGTTCGAATCGTGGTGACGGCGACCGATCCCGACCGAGGTGAACGGTGTCGCGGATCGGATCAGGTGGTACCGAGCAGCGCGCTGACCCGCTCGAGTCTGTCGCGCCACCACACGACCCGTTCCGGATCGGGGTGCCGGAACCGCAGCAGCAGTTCGGGATCGGGCACCGCGGGTGTCCTCGGCACGGTCAGGAATCCGTCGACCGGTCGCAGCGATTCGGTGACGAGATCCCCCTCGAACAGCGAGGTCGTGCCGAGCCCGCACGCGTAGTCGAGTTCGGGCAGCGTGCCGGCCAGCGCCAATTGGGCACCGAGCCCGACGCTGGTCTCCAACGCCGAGGAGACCACGCAGGGCAGGCCCGCCGCCTCGGCGACCCGCAGCGCGCGCCGCACCCCGCCGAGCGGAGTGCATTTGAGCACCGCGATATCGGCCGCGCCCGCCACCGCGACCCGCAACGGATCCTCCGCGCGGCGGATCGATTCGTCGGCGGCGATACGCACGTCGACCTTGCGGCGCACCTCGGCCAATTCCTCGATGGTCCGGCACGGCTGCTCGACATATTCCAGGCCGCCCGCCGCCCGGTCGATCCGGGTGATGTGCGCGATCGCCGTCGCGACATCCCAGACCGCGTTGGCGTCGACACGCACCGCGCCACCGGGGCCGAGCGCGTCGCGGACCGCTTCCACCCTGGCCAGATCCTCCGACAGGGAATCCGGATGGTCGGCGATCTTCACCTTGGCGGTGCGGCAGCCGGAATTCGTGACGATCGCGTGGGCCCGCGCCGCGTCGACGGCGGGCACCGTGCAGTTGATCGCGATCCGCTCCCGGACCGGTTCCGGCCAGCCGGTTCCCGACTGCTCGAGCGCTGTCGCCAGCCAGCCCGCCGCCTCGCGGTCGTCGTATTCGGGGAAGGGGCAGAACTCGCCCCAGCCGAGCGGGCCGGGGATCAGCATCCCCTCCCGGACGGTGATGCCACGGAATCGGGTGCGCATCGGCATCGCGTACACGACGGGTTCGGTATCGCTCATCGTGGTCAGCCTACGTCGGCCGGAATATCCGGATCGGTGGTGCCGGAGCGCCCCGGCTTGTCATCCTTGGGTAATGCGGTCGGATCGTCGGGGTGGACTGAGCGATATCGCCAGGGTGGCAGCGGCTTCGGTACTCGTGTTCGTCGTCGGGGGACTCGTGCTGGTTGCCGTCTCGGTGTACGAGGTGGTCGAGCGCGAGAGCGGCGGCGGCGCACGCTATCTACCGCTGGCCTATGTCGTCGCGTGGGCGGGCATCGTGTTCTCGGCGGTGGTGGCCGTCGAGCGGGTGGTGGCCAGGATCAGGGCGCGCAGGCCGATCGGGTGGGCGCCGATCGTCGCGGTGCCGCTGCTGGTCGAATCCTGGCTGGCCGGATTGCTGGTCGCGATGGTCGTGGTCTCGATATGACGGTGGCACCCGCCACGGAGGACGGGTGCCACCGGGTTCTCACAAACGCTCGATGATGGTGGCGTTGGCGAGACCGCCTGCCTCACACATGGTTTGCAGGCCGTAGCGCGCGCCGCGTTCCTGCATGGCGTGGACCAGTGTCGTCATCAGCCGTGCGCCGGACGCGCCGAGCGGGTGGCCGATGGCGATCGCGCCGCCGTTCACATTGACCCGCGAGAGGTCGGCCCCGGTGTCCTGCGCCCAGGACAGCACGACGGGGGAGAACGCCTCGTTGATCTCGACCAGGTCGATATCGGAGATCTGGAGTCCGGCGCGCTGCAACACCTTCCTGGTCGCCGGGATGACGGCGGTCAGCATCAGCAGCGGGTCGTCGCCCGCGACCGCGAAGCTGTGCAGTCGGGCCAGCGGCTTCAGGCCGAGTTCACGGGCGCGTTCGCTCGTCATGATCAGCAGGGCGGCGCTACCGTCGCTCACCTGGCTCGCGCTGGCCGCGGTGATCGCCCAGCCGATTTCGGGGAAGCGGGCGGCCATGGCCTCGTCGTAGTAGGCGGGGCGTAACTTGCCGAGCGTTTCCAGGGTGCTGCCGACCCGGATGCCCTCGTCGGTCTCCAGGCCCGCGATCGGCGCGAGTTCGCGGGCGAAGGAACCGTTCTTCGTCGCGAGCGCGGCCTTCTCGTGGCTGCCGAGGGCGAATTCGTCGAGTTGCGTGCGGGTCAGACCCCAACGGGCCGCGATCAATTCGGCGCTGATGCCCTGCGACACCAGCCCTTCCGGGTACCGCTCGGCGAAACCGACGCCGGAGAAGTCGCCGCCGCCGATCATGCTCGCGCCCATGGGAATCCGGCCCATCGACTCCACACCCGCCGCGACCACGATGTCGTAGGCGCCGGAGATGACGCCCTGCGCCGCGAAGTGTATGGCCTGCTGGGAACTGCCGCACTGCCGGTCGACCGTGGTTGCGGGCACCGACTCGGGATAGCCCGCGGCCAATGCCGCGCGCCTGGTCATATTGGCGCCCTGTTCGCCGACCTGGGTGACGATGCCGCCGATCACGTCATCGATGAGTGCGGGATCGATGCCGCTGCGGTCGACCACTTCGCGCAGGCTGTGCGCGAGCAGGTCGACGGCGTGCACATCGTGCAGCGCGCCGTTCGGCTTGCCCCGTCCGATCGGGGTGCGTACCGCCTCGACGATTACCGCGTCTCTCATGGTGCTTCCTAATCAGTTCTGGGAGTAAGCCGTCCGGCAAACTCCTTGGTGGTAGCCGGCTGGTAGGTGAGCACTCGTGGTTCCTGGACATCGAGTCCTGATGAAAGACAGTGCCCCTGCCGGTGGGTCGGGAGAGTTGATCGCTGCTGGGATGTCGTGCCTGCCGCTTCGGCGGCGTGAGCATTGCTTGATTAGGTCGCTGATAGTTCTCCTGCGGGCTGCCGAAGAGGTGGTGATCGATATCGAGTACGGGAGAATCGTTGAGGTTGTTCGTTGGTGATGACTGGGCCGAGGCGCATCACGATGTGGAGGTGATGGACAATTCGGGCCGCCGCCTGGCCAAGGCCCGGCTGCCCGAGGGCGTGGCCGGGATGGCGAAGCTGCACGCGATCATCGGCGACCTGGTAGGCGAGGATGCCGATGAGGTCGAGGTGCTGATCGGGATCGAGACCGATCGCGGCCCGTGGGTGAGTGCCTTGGTCGCCGCCGGATACACGGTGCTGGCGGTGAATCCGTTGCAAGCGGCGAGGTTTCGTGACCGGCTCGGGGTGTCGAGGGCGAAAAGCGACGCCGCCGACGCGCACGTGCTGGCGGACATGGTCCGCACCCACGCCCACGAGCTGCGCCCGGTCGCCGGTGACTCCGACCGCGCCGAGGCGGTCGAAGTCGTGGCCCGAACCCACAAGAGCATGATCTGGGAACGAACCCGCCACACCCAGCGGCTGCGACACACCCTGCGCGACTACTTCCCCGCAGCGCTGGATGCGTTCGACGACCTCGACGCCGCCGACACCCTGGAACTGCTGGGCAAAGCACCCACCCCGGCCCGGGCCGCCCGGCTGACGATCGCCCAGATCAGTGCCGCGATGAAACGAGCACGCCGCAAGAACATCGCCGACAAGGCCCCGATCATCCAGGCCGCGCTGCGCGCCGATCACCTCGGACAACCCGAGATCGTCACACAAGCCTATGCCGCCTCTGTTCATTCGCTGCTGGCTGTCCCGGGCGTGCTGAACACCCAGATCAAGACCCTCGCCGAGCAGGTCGATGCCCATTTTGGGCAGCACCCGGCCGCTGAGATCATCCTGTCCCAGCCGGGACTGGGGACAATCCTCGGCGCCCGGGTGCTCGCAGAATTCGGTGACGACCCGACCCGCTACGCCAGCGCCAAGGCCCGCAAGAACTACGCGGGCACCTCCCCGATCACCCGCGCGTCGGGCAAGAAGAAAGTCGCCCTGGCGCGGTTCGTGCACAACGACCGCCTGATCGACGCCCTCACCGCCCAGGCCCAGACCGCGATGATGCGTTCCCCGGACGCCCGCGCCTACTACGACAAGCAGCGAGCCCGCGGCGTCAACCACTACCCCGCCCTGCGTCAACTCGCCAACCGACTCGTGGGAATCCTGCACGGCTGCCTCAAAACCGGAACCCCCTACGACGAGGCCACAGCCTGGCCGCTGTCGGCTCAGAAGGCTGCTGCTTGACATTCAACCCTCCTGGGATGTCTTTCGGAGCGGGAGTCCGGCCGCTTTACCTGACTCTACTGCCCTATAGTTAAGATAACATCTGGATATACTCAACTCAAGTCAGATTTCGCTATGATGTGCGTCATGGCAGCCGTGATGGAAGGGCCGTTGGCCGATTTGAGTTCGTGGAAACCCGATGGGTGCTCCATCGCGAAGGCGATGGATCTGATCGGCACCCGCTCCGCGATCCTGATCCTGCGCGAGGCCTACTACGGCACGCGCCGCTTCGAGGGCTTCGCGTCCCGCGTCGGGATCACCGATGCCGCGGCGGCCGCGCAACTGCGCAAACTCACCGACGCCGGACTGTTCGTCAAACGGCCGTATCGGGAAGAGGGCAAGCGCACCAGGCACGAATACGTGCTCACCCACATGGGCCGCGACCTGCTACCCGCGCTGCTCGCGCTGATGCAATGGGGCGACGCCTACCTGCAACCGGGTCCGGCTCCGCTGCTGCTTGTGGAGGAGGCGACCGGCGCGGCGGTGCGGGTGGAGGTGCGCAGCTCGACGGGTAAGGAGGTCGAGTTGGAGAAGTTGGGGGTGCGCCTCAACGAGGATTACGTGCGTGCGCTGCGGAG
This sequence comes from Nocardia sp. NBC_01377, assembly GCF_045040005.1. NCBI lineage: Bacteria > Bacillati > Actinomycetota > Actinomycetes > Mycobacteriales > Nocardiaceae > Nocardia > Nocardia sp. NBC_01377. Next base: position 7,228,380 of record NZ_CP109566.1, on the reverse strand, counting down.
TGCTCGCGACCGGGCGTGAGCTCCGGAGCCGGGGAAGGCGGCACGCGGCCTCCCCCGGCGATCCGCCTCAGTTCAGGCGGCTGCCGTCGGTGGCGGAGAAGAAATAGATGTGCTCGGGAGTCGTCGCCAGGTGTATCCGCGCGCCCTTCGTCGGCGGGTTACGCCAATCCGCCCGCGCCACGATGGTTTCCCCCGCGCCGTTGAGCTGCCCGGAAGTGACGGTCCGGCCGTAGACGTAGGCGTCGGAGCCGAGTTCCTCGACCACGTCGACCTCCATCTCGATGCCTTCGGCGTCCGCGCCGCCGAATTCGAAATGTTCCGGCCTGATACCGGCGACCACCGAACCCTCGCAGATATCGGCGACCGAGCGGGGCACCGGCAGCGCGTATCCGCCCAGTGTCACCGTGCCGTCCTCGACGGCGAGGGTGAACATGTTCATGGCGGGCGAACCCATGAATCCGGCGACGAAAGCGTTGGCCGGATCGCGGTAGAGGTCACGGGGGCTCGCGCACTGCTGTAACAGCCCGTCCTTGAGCACCGCGACGCGATCACCCATGGTCATCGCCTCGACCTGGTCGTGGGTGACGTAGACGGTGGTCGTCCCGAGGCGACGCTGCAACTGCGCGATCTGGGTGCGGGTCTGCACGCGCAGTTTGGCGTCCAGATTCGACAGCGGCTCGTCCATGAGGAACACCTGCGGTGAGCGCACGATCGCCCGGCCCATCGCCACCCGCTGACGCTGTCCGCCGGACAACGCCTTGGGTTTGCGATCCAGATACGGCTCCAGATCCAGCAGTTTCGCCGCCTCCAGTACCCGCTGTTGCTTCTCCGCCTTGGCGACCTTGGCGAGTTTGAGCGCGAAACCCATATTCTCCGCGACCGTCATATGCGGGTAGAGCGCGTAGTTCTGGAACACCATCGCGATATCGCGATCCTTGGGTTCGGCGTCGGTCACGTCGTTCGCGCCGATCAGAATGCGTCCGCCGTTGACCTCCTCCAATCCCGCGAGCATCCGCAGCGAGGTCGACTTGCCGCATCCCGAAGGCCCGACGAGTACGAGGAATTCACCGTCGTCGATCTCCAGATCCAACTGGTCGACGGCCGGTGTGGTCGCACCGGGGTAGAGCCGGGTCGCCTTGTCGAAGGTCACCGTTGCCATGACGAATACACATCCCATCACCGGCAGGAACGTGCCGGACGATCCGAGTACAGGGTTGATCGCGAATGGTAACGGATGCGCGCCCGATCCGACCGCCGCACTTCGCGGATCGGACGGACTCGGCGCACGCGCGGCCCTCGCGCCCGGTCGGACGTCATCGGAGCAGATCGTCGACCACGGTGTTCGCGAGTCCGAAGGCGGTGGTCATGCCGATGCCGGAGGTCACCGAGACCACCCGCAGGCCGGGCGCGGGCTCGGCGACGAGGAATTCGGTGCGCGGTGACGTGGCGTAGATCCCGCGCCAGCGCCGCAGCACCCGCAGTGGGCGTCCGAACAATCGCGCGCCCTCACGCAGCAGGAGTTCGGCATCGTATTCGTCGTCGAACGGCGGGTGCGTCCGGGCGTAGTGGTGGGTGTCGCCGAGAACCAGTGCGCCGTCGGGCCGCTGGGTCGACATGAGATTCATGACGACGTCGAGCAGTTCCGGAGATTCGCGCGCGATGCGTTCGCGCACGCGCGCGGCCGACGGCATGGCCGACAGTCCGCCGTAGCGCAGCATCGACGTACCGGTGAGCAGCGCGGGCTCCAGGCGCAGGTCACCGGCGTCGACTTCGAGCATCTGGAGTCTGCATCGGTGGACCGACCATACCTCGGCCAGTTCGGGGAACAACCGGTCGATATCGTGTCCGGCGGCGTGCACGGCGCGGCGTCCACGCAGGTCGGCGCGTGAGGTGCGCACGACCACCTCGTCCGCGGTCGATTCGATCCGGCCGACGTGGGTGCCTCGATGGAACCGCACGCCGTTGTCCGCGAGCCAGGCGGCCAGCGCGGGCACGGCTTCGCGAGGGTCGACGCGCAGATCGAGGGGTAGCAGCGCCGCGCCGGTGACGGTCCCGGCGGCCACGGGGAGGGCGGCGATCGCGTCGTCGTCGAGCAGTGTCACCTGGTCACCGCCGCGTTCGTCGCGGAACTCCTCGAGCAGGGCGCGTTCGTCGTCGCCGCGTGCGAGGGCGACGGTGCCGCATTCGCGCACCGTGAATCCGGCCCGGCGTCCGAGCGTCAGCCAGCGCTCCCGTGCCGCGAGTGCGAAGGTCAGCGCCCGCCCGGTCTGCGCGGTGGCGCAGATATGACCGAAGTTGCGGACCGACGCGCCGATCGCGTGGTCGTCACGGTCGACGACGGCGACCGAGGCGCCCCGCTCGAGGGCCGCCGCGGCGTGTGCGAGACCGACGATGCCCGCCCCGACGATCACGAGATCGTATTGCGCGGTGGTGATCATGGCTCATGACGGTGGGTGGGGCACCCCGTCGCGGTCAAGGTCGGCGACCGAGTTGTTCGGACATGTTCACCCGGGATTTGCTCGATGCGGCGCGGTGGTCGACGGGAAACCCAGTCGAGTCGCGGTGTCACGCTTCCATGACCGCCGTGAAGGTCATCCGGTCCCCCCGGTAGAGCGAGCGGCGCTGCTCGATCGGCACGCCGTCGGCGTCGTAGGACACGCGATTGAGCAAGAACATCGGAGTGCGCGCGTCGACGGCGAGCAACGACGCCTCCCGCGCGTCGGGCAGCACCGTCTCGATACTGTCGATCACCCGGCCGAATCGTATGCCCCGCCTGTCCAATTCGGTGTACAGCGAGGCCCGGTGATCGAAGGTCTCGACCAGCCCCGGCACCCGGTAGCCGGGTATGCGTGTCCGTTCGAGACCGACGCGCACGCCATCGGTGGTGAACACACGTTCCAATTGCACTATCGGCGAGCCGGTTTCGATGTGCAGCAGGGTCGCGAGCTCGTCGTCGGCCGCGTCGAGTGTCCAACCGACCAGGATGCGGGTGGCGGTCATGCCCTTCTCGCGGGCGGCCTCGGTATAGGAGCCGATCGCCAGTGGCAGCACGACTTTGGGTTCCGCCACCACGGTGGCCCGGCCGCGCCGCTCGATCCGTCCCGCGACGAGTAGTTCCCGGATGGCCTGGCGCAGGGTCTCGCGGGCGACGTCGTATTTTCCGGCCAGATCCCGCTCGGAAGGGAACGGATCGCCGGGCGACATCTCGTCGAGCAGGGCATCGAGGTTCTTGCGCACGATCTGGTGCTTGAGCACCCGTGGTTCCGCGTCGGCGACCATGACCACAAGATACCATCCAGTGGTATAGACCAAATGCTCGTCCAGCGTTCACTGCCTGTTCATCGGGGCAATCCTTATTGGTCTATACCAAACGGCATCGTTCGGGCCATGCCGAACAGCACCGCCTCGCACACCGCCGTCGAACTCGTCGTCATGGATATGGCCGGGACGACCGTCACCGACGACGGACTCGTCATCGCCGCCTTCGACACGGCGGCGACCACCGTCGGCCTGGCCGAGACCGGGACGGAACGCGACGAAGCCCGGCGATACGTCCTCGACACGATGGGGCAGTCGAAGATCGAGGTCTTCCGCGCCCTGTTCGAGTCCGAAGACCGCGCGCAGCAGGCGAATCGCGCATTCGAGGCGGCCTACGGCGCGCTCATCGACGGCGGGGTCGCACCCGTGCCCGGCGCGGTCGACACCGTCACGCGACTGCGCGGCGCCGGGCTCAAAGTCGTACTGACGACTGGTTTCTCGCCGGCGACCCAGCAGCGCGTCATCGAATCGCTCGGGTGGCATGGCCTCGCCGACGCCTGGCTCGCGCCGGGTGCGGCGGGACGTGGTCGCCCGCATCCCGATCTCGTGCTCACCGCCGCGTTGCGCAGCGAGGTCAGCGATGTCGCCGCCGTCGCCGTCGTCGGTGACACGGCCAGCGACATGCTCTCGGGCCTGCGCGCGGGCGCTTCGCTGCGCGCGGGCGTGCTCACCGGCGCCCACCGCGCGCCCGCGCTGCGCGAGGCGGGCGCGACCCACGTCATCGACAGCGTCGCCGATCTGCCCGCCCTGCTTCTCCCCTGAACCGCGAATCCACTCCACTACTCGATCGAACGGACAGCGAAACAATGATCAATGTCAATCGGCGGGTCGGCGCGGCCGCCGCCCTCCTCTGTGCCACGGCCCTCGTCGCCGCCGGATGTTCCGGTTCGGACACCGGCGCGACCACCGCGCAGGGCTTCCCCGAAACCCTCACCCTCGCCGCCATTCCGGCCGAGAACTCGACCGACCTGAAGTCGAGTTACGGCCCGGTCATCGAGCGCCTGGAGCGCGAGACCGGTGCGAAGGTCGAATTCGTGCAGGCCTCCGACTACGCGGGCGTGGTCGAAGGACTCATCGCGGGCAATGTCGACCTGGCCTTCTTCGGCCCGTTCGCCTACGTCGTCGCGGGTATCAACGGCGCGAAGATGACCCCGCTCGGCGCGGTCGTCAAGAACGAGGGCACCCCGCCCGGCTACCAGTCCTACGGCATCGCGCGCGCCGACAACGCCGCCGTCAACGGACTCGCCGACTACAAGGGCAAGAAGGTCTGCTTCGTCGATCCGGGCTCGACCTCCGGATTCCTCTACCCCACAGCGGGACTCATCGAGAAGGGCGTCATCGCCTCGGGCAGCGAAGCCGATATCTCCGCCGCCATGACCCCCATCTACGCGGGCGGCCACGACGCGTCGGCACTCGCGGTCAAGAGCGGATCCTGCGACGCGGGTTTCGCCTTCGACACCATGGTCGACAAGACCATGGTCGACAAAGGCGATCTGAAGCCGGGCGAACTCAAGACGGTGTGGAAATCCGAAACCATCGCGGGCTCGGTCTTCGTCGCGAACAATAAACTCGGCACCGCCGCCATCGATACACTGCGGACGGTATTCACCGAAGGTATGAACGCCAAGGCTTTTCAGGCCGACGGCATCTGTTCGGACGAATGCCGGATCACCGACGAGCGGGCCTGGGGCGTGGTCCCCGCGCAGGATTCCGACTACAACGGCGTCCGCCATGTCTGCGAGGTCACCGGCTCGAAGAAGTGCAAGGGCTGAATCACCCGAACGCCACACGAGCGTGGTGACGGTGCGCTGCGGCGAACCGTCACCACGCTGTGGTCGTTGTTCGAGACTTCCGCACACTACGGGCCGTGATATCCGATCTCCGCCAGCTCCCACACGGCGAGGGGGACCAGCAACCACGCCGCCGTGCCGACGACGAGTCCCCAGCTCGGGGCGAGCCGACGACCGAAGGGACGCACGATCGCGAGCAGTCCGGCGCTGAGCAGCGAGCAGCCCAGTGCCGCAGCGAAACCGACTGCGGGGAGTATCGCGAACAGGGGATCGCCGCCGTGACAGAGATAGCCGGTCGAGCCCTGATGACAGCCGTCACTCGCCATACCGAACGGAAGTAGCAGGACATAGGTGCACGCGGCGCCGCCGACGAGCAGGATCGACCACCCGATCCAGAACATTCCCCAGCCGCGTGCGAAACCCGGCCGCCCGCTCACAGTGGGCTGTTGTCGGCGAGTTCGACCCATACCGCCATTATCGGCGTGCGGTGAGTCTGTCGCCGGGCCGAATCGGTGTGAGCGGCCCGGATCCGCACCGGTCCAGCGTCATCCGCACCGGGCAGAACACGTTTCGTGGAAACCATGGCCCACGAACTCGGGCGCGGGGAATCGCGAACTCATGGCGCGGGCGTGGCCGGGTTCGCAGGGCGGGACCTACGACGAGTGACTTTTCGTGCGCCGACCGCTCACACGGAAGAGGTTGAGCGGCAGTCGTTCACGGCGCGATGGATGCGCGCAGCACGCCCGGCGCTGTCGGGGCGAGGACCTCGTGCGCGGCGTCGAGGGCGACCGGTGCGGCGACAACGGATTCCCACGGGTACCTGGTGACGGTCCCGCTGAGGAATTCGACGGCTTCGCGCAGGTGGCGAGGTTCGTAGTTGTGCACGCCGGTCAGGGTGAGCCAACCGCGCACGACCGCTTCGGGATCAACGGCGACGGTGGGTCCGGGGGAGACCGAGCCCGCCAGGACCAGGGTGCCGCCGAGGTCCAGCCGTGACAGCGCGCCGGTGAGAGCGGTTGGGGCGCCGGAGAAGTCGAAGGCCACATCGATGAGACCGCCGACACCGGTGGAATCGGGCGTGCCGCCGAAAGCGGTGGCGAGGGATCGGCGGACCGGGTCCGGGTCGGCCACGGAAACGACGGCCCCGCGTTCCGCGCAGGCGGCGCTCGCGGTGAGCCCGAGCATGCCCGCGCCGAGTACGAGCACGCGCCGTCCGGTCAGCGGCCCCGTCGCCTCCAGTGCCGCCATGACGGTGGCGGTGGCGCAGGCGGCGGGGGCGGCGACCGCGTCGGGGATCCGATCGGGCACTTCGACCAGGGTGACGCCCGCGGGAAGCAGGATGTGCCGGGCGTAACCGCCCGACAGCGGCCAGTCGCTGTCGAAGGATTCGTGCCCGACCTTGCGCACCCGCGCGCATTTGGCGGTGAATCCGGCCAGGCAGCGCGCGCACTGTCCGCAGGCGGCGGTGACCGACCAGACGACGCGGGTGCCGACGGCGAGCGGTGCGCCCGGCCCGGCGGCCACGATATGGCCGACGGCCTCGTGTCCGAGCACCGAAGGACAGGCGGCGGGGCGATTGCCCAGCACCGTGTGCAGGTCGCTGCCGCAGACGGTGGCGAGGTCCACCCGCACCAGCGTCTGTCCACGATCGGGTCGGGGCAGCGGGATCTCGCGCACAGTGACGCCGTCGGCCGACCACACCGCGGCGCGGGTCAGACCAGGAGCGAGCGTATCCATCCGGACACCCTTTCGACGAGGTAGACGAGTACGAAAACCACGAGCACGATCGCTCCGGCGACCTCGAAATTCAGCGTGCGAATCGATTCGAAGAGCAGGAATCCGATGCCGCCCGCACCGACGATGCCGAGCACGGTCGAGGTGCGGATATTGACGTCGAGCAGATACAGGCCCGATCCGACGATGGACGGCATCGCCTGCGGAATCACCGCGGCGAACAACGTCTTCCACCATCCGCCGCCGACCGCGCGCACGGCCTCGACGGGGCCCGGATCGATCTCCTCGACGGCGTCGGCGACGAGTTTGCCGAGGAATCCGACCGACCCGATGGCCAGTGCGCAGGTGCCTGCGACCGGCCCGAGGCCGAGCGCCGCGACGAAGATCACCGCGACGATGAGTTCGGGGACCGCGCGTACGACCAGGATCCAGGCGCGGGCCGCCCAGAACACCGTCGGATGCGGCGCGATGTTGTTCGCCGCGAGAATTCCGACGGGTAGCGAGAGCACCACGCCGATCGCGGTGGCGACCAGCCCGATGGCGACGGTCTGCACCACCGCGTCGACGAGTTCACCGCCCAGCGCGCCGAAATCCGGTGGCAGCATTCGGCCGCACACCTCGGCGGCGGGTCCGACCCAGGTGATCAGCGACCACGGGTCGATCTCGAGCACGACCAGCGCCGCGATCGTGGCCGCCGCGACGACGGTGCCGAGGGTGACGCGCGCGACCCGCTCGCGGCGCGGATGCGGTGTCGTCGGGGCGAGCAGCAGTCCGCGGACCAGGATCGCCAGCAGTTCCATCGCGGCGATGACCAGCAGGATCACCCCGACGATGCCGAGCGCGCGCGGATAGGTGAGTCCACGCAGCGCGTCCTGCAACGCGAATCCGATACCGCCCGCGCCGACGAAACCGAGGACCACCGAGGTGCGCAGATTGATATCGACGCGATACACGAAGACGCCGATCCATGCCGGAACGACCTGCGGCACAACCGCGTTGATCATCTCCCTGAAGTATCCGACACCGGTGGCGCGCACCGCTTCGCGTGGTCCCGGATCGGTCTGTTCGATCGCGTCGGCGAAGAGTTTGCCGAGCATTCCGATGGAGTGCAGCGCCAACGCGAGCACGCCGGGCAGCACTCCGATGCCGAGACCGCGGACAAGCAGCGCCGCGATCAGCAGATCCGGCATCGCGCGGCAGAACGTGATCAGCGCGCGTGCCGCCGCGTGCACGACGGGGTGCGGTGTGGTGTTGCGCGCGGCGAGGAACGCCAGCGGCACCGACGCGATGGTGGCGAGCACCGTGCCGAGTACCGCCATCAGCAATGTCTCGATCGCCAGGACGCCGATACGACCCGGATCGTCCAGACGCGGCGGCAGCATGCGTTCCAGCAGCGCGGCGATCTCGTCGAGCCCGTCGACGAGGGTGGCGGGCGCGAATTCGAGATAGTCGGCGGCGGCGAAGACCGCGACCAGGCCCGCGATCGAAAGGATGCGCAGCATCCAGGGCCGGGGCGAACCTCGGCCGTCGACGCGGTCGCGCCGTCGGGTGAGTGTGCTCATCGTCGGTCGGTCCGCAGTCCGGCATCGGCCTGTTCGCCCGGGTCGACGCGCCGGTATATCTCCATCACCGATTCGCGTGACAATCCACGGCGGCCCGGTCGAGCACCTTCTGCCCGCCGCGCAGCCCGATCAACCGATGCGCCCAACCCAGCGCCAGATCGACCTGGTGCAGCGTGCACACGACGGTGAGCTGTTCCTCGATACAGACCCGGAACAGCAGATCCATCACCACGCCCGCGTTCTCCGGGTCGAGCGAGGCGACCGGTTCGTCGGCGAGTACCAGTCGCGGGCGCTGCATCAGCATCCGCGCGATGGCGACCCGCTGCTGCTGGCCGCCGGACAGACTGTCCGCGCGTCGATCGGCCAGATCGGCGAGGCCGACCCGATCGAGGTGCGCCAGCGCGTCGCGGCGCATCCGGGTCGGATAGGTCAGCGCGCCGTAGCGGGGCAGGCGCAAGCGGCCGAGGCCGCCGATGAGCACGTTCTCCAGGCAGCTGAGCCGTCCGACGAGATTGAACTGCTGGAACACGAATCCGACGTCGCGGCGCAGGGTGCGCAATCGCGCGGAGGAGGCCGTGTCGACGCCGGTGCCGCCGACCTCGACGGTTCCCGAGGTAATCGGATGCAATCCGTTGAGGCAGCGCAGCAGCGTGGACTTTCCTGATCCGGACAGGCCGAGCAGCACCACCAATTCGCTGCGGTGCACGTCGAAGGAGATATCCCGCAGCGCCGTCACCGACCCGAAGGTCTTGGTGACCGAACGGGCCGCGATGACGACGTCGTCGCCCGCGACCGGCGGCGGAAGCACGGGGGTGGACATCGGCCTCAGCCCTCGCGTCCGACGGTCGGCGTGATTGCGGACGCGACGAGCGCGGCGCGAGCTGTAATGGTCATCAGAGTCCCGGGGTCGAACCGACAGGGGCGCCGCGCCCGGACGAGATGCGAGGCGGTACGAGGACACTGTCACGATTGGTATAGACCAATCGACGTACGGTCGGCCAACGCCCGGTGAACTCTTGGTATAGACCAGCTGCGGAGGCGGGATGACGTGCGGAGCGGCGCGAAACGCTACGGCGTCGAAGTGCGGCTGCGGCGAGCGCGCACCGATAGCGGGGAACGGTCCATGTACCGCCCGATTACGCGGTGAACAGCCGCTCGGAGGCGGCCAGCGGCGGAAACATCTCGGAGATCTCGGCCACCAGATGCCACGGGCGGGTGGTGTCGGTGGTGGCTTTGCCGCTGGTGAGGACGGCGCCCGCGAGACCGCGTGCCGGGTCGGCCCAGCCGTACTGGGTGGTCAGGCCGCTGCGGCCGAAGTGGGGCGCGGTGTCGCGGCCGAATTTCGATCTGCGGCCGCCCAATTCGAATCCGGCTCGGCTGACCCGGCCCGCGAGGCCGGGCAGCCACGGGGCCGGGGCGACGGCGGTGCGCAGGGTGTCCGGCTCGAGAATTCGGACGCCGTCGAGTTCGCCGCCACGCGTGAGGATTTCATAGAAGCGGGACAGTTCGTAGGCGGTGGTGACGAGATTTCCCGAGGGAAGTTCGGCGGTGAGGAAGGACGCGGTCGCGGCGTCGGATCGGGAGGGTCCGCCCATGCCGCCGCCGAGTGCTTTGCGCGCCACGAACCGGGACAGTCGCGACGGGTCGGGTCCGGTCTTGACACTGGGCACCACGCGGTCGACATCGGCGGGATCGACGCCGAAGTTGTTCCAGCGGAAGCCCAACGGAGTCAGCACGCGCTCGCCGAGGTGTTCGCGCATCCGCTTGCCGGTAGCTCGTTGGACCAGTAGCCGCTGGATCAGTCCGCTGGTCAGCGCGTGGTAGATGCGGAAACGACCCGGTGGCCAGCTGGGAACCAGATCCGCGAGCCCGCGTACCGCCAATTCCTCGTCGACGATCAGCTGGAAACCCCGGTAGGGTTTGGTGACGAACGGCACGCCCGCCGAATGCGCGAGCACGTGGCCGATGGTGATCGCCGACTTGCCGTTGGCCGCGAATTCCGGAATGTATTCGGCCACCGCATCTTCCAGACGGAACGCGCCCTGTTCGACGAGCATGGACATCACCGTCGCCGCGACACCCTTGGCGGTGGAGAAACCGCAGAAGGGGGTTTCCGTGGTCACGAGCACCTTGTCCGCGTCGGGGGCGTCGCGTGGGCCGTTGCCCCAGCCGTGCCCGATCGCGCGGTTCAGCACGATCTGCCCCCGGTGACGCAGGCAGATCTGGATGGCGGGGGTGGTGCCGAGCCGGTACCACGACTGCACCGAGGACCACAGCGCTTCGATATCGGCGCGGGTCGGCCCGGTGTCGGTCGGGTCGTCTTCGTGGCCGACGGTCGTCACCGAGTTCAGGTCGGTGGGCACGGTCACCAGGGTGTCGGGAGCTGGCTTCACCCCGGTGAGCCTATCGACCGGACCTGATCGGCGGGCTGAGTGCCGCGCTAGCCGGGATGGACGACCATGACGGGGCACCGCGCCCGCTGGACCAGTGTCGCACTGGTCGAACCGAGCATGAACCGCGCGAATCGCCCGCGTCCCCGGCTGCCGACCACGAGCAGGCGGGGGAACCGGCCCGCGTACGGGTCGGCCCAGCTGTACACCGCGATCAGTGGAACCGAGGCCACGGCGGCTTCCCGGAAGGCCACACCGGTCGCGGCATCGCTGACCGGAATCGGAGCGGGTCACGAGCGGACCCGGAGGGGGAGATCGGTCACCGCGGCCTCCGTTCGGATGGGCTTCGATACGGCGAGTCCGGGCGCGGCCCACCGCGCGAGCGTCACGCACGGACCCCGCCGCCGCACTCCGAATACGCCAGAAGGTGATGTTGCCACGATATTGCCGATGGTGGGTCGTGTCGACCGTATCGGTATCGGGAACGATCACCGGGCCGGAAGACGATCACGGCGGTAGCCTCGACCGGGGAACCCACCCGAGTGACGAGGAGCGCCCGATGAGCCGTCCTGTTCGTATCGGAGTTCAGCTGCAACCACAGCACGCGCCCACCTACGGACTCATCCGCGACGCCGTGTTGCGCAGCGAGGACGCCGGTGTCGACATCGTGTTCAACTGGGACCATTTCTTCCCGCTGACCGGCGATCCGGCCGGTGCGCATTTCGAATGCTGGACCATGCTCGGCGCGTTCGCCGAACAGACCGAACGGGTGGAGATCGGCGCGCTGGTCACCGGCGGCGGCTACCGCAACCCCGATCTGCTCGCCGATATGGCCCGCACCGTCGACCACATCAGCGGCGGCCGCCTGATCCTCGGCCTCGGCGCGGGCTGGTTCGAACGCGACTACGACGAATACGGTTACGACTTCGGCACGCCGGGCACCCGCCTGGCCCTGTTGAAGGAGAGCCTGGAACGACTCACCGCCCGGTTGGCGAAGCTGAACCCGGCACCGACGCGCGAGATTCCGATCCTCATCGGCGGTGGCGGCGAGAAGAAGACCCTGCGGCTGGTCGCCCAGTACGCGCATATGTGGCACACCTTCGCCGATCTGGATGTCCTCGCGCACAAGAACAAGGTGCTCGCCGAACATTGCGAGGCCGTCGGCACCGATCAGTCGCGCATCGAGCGTTCGGTGCAGTGGCCGGGGGCCGAGCGGGCCGCCGAATTCGTCGCCGCGGGTGTCACGACGTTCACCGTCGGCGTCAGTGGACCGTCCTACGACCTGAGCGAAGTGATCGGCGCTATTCGTTGGCGCGACGAGGTGAACCCGGAGCCGGTCACCGGGATCGCCTGAGAACGACCCGGGCCCGCTCGGGGTCGCCCGGCCGGCCGTATGCCGGGTGACTTCCGCTCACCGTGAGCGAAAGTGGATCGGCAGGAAACGGGCGCGATCACGGTGGATTGCCACGGGGTAACCGGGACCCTGAGGCTAGGGTTTTTCACATGGCTGGTCTGCCCGCTGTGCGGTCTCGTGCGTTGATCGCCGTGCTGTTGCTCGCTGTCGCGTTCCTGGCGGCGGGCTGTGGTTCCGGTGACGATTCGACGACGGGACGTGATCTGTGTTCGCCGCCGGGGATGAGCGCGGCCTCCGCCGCCCCCACGAATCTGGCGTCCTCGGCGTCGGCGGGGCCGGACCGGTTCACCACCGCGAACTCGGTGCCGCCGCGGTCCATCGACATCGGCAAACTCGGCCTCATCACGCCGGGCACGCTCAGTGTCGGCACGCTGTCGGATGCCCCGCCGAGTATCTGCGTGAACGCGCAGGGTTCGTTCACCGGTTTCGACAATCAACTGCTCGAGGCGGTGGCCGCGAAAATCGGTCTGCGGGTGGAGTTCTCCGGCACCGAGTTCGCCGGGTTGCTGGCGCAGGTGGCGGGCAGGCGTTTCGACGTCGGCTCCTCCAACATCACCACCACCGACGCGCGCCGTCAGCTGGTCGGATTCACCAACGGTTACGACTTCGGCTATTTCGCGCTCGTCGTCCCCGCGGGCAGTCCGGTCAAGGGATTCGCCGACCTGAATTCCGGCAGCAGGATCGCGGTGGTGCAGGGCACGGTGCAGGACGATTACGTCGTCAACACCCTGAAGCTGGATCCGGTGAAATTCCCGGATTACAACACCGCCTACGCGAATCTGAAATCAGGTCAGGTCGACGCCTGGGTCGCGCCGTCGGCGCAGGCGGAGGGTGCGATCAAACCGGGCGACGGCACGTCGGTCGTCCAGAATGCCTTCAGTCTGGACAATTTCGCGGCCTGGGCGGTCGGCAAAGGTAATCAGCCGCTCATCGACGCGCTCAACAGCGGACTCGACGCGGTGATCGCCGACGGCACCTACGCGCGCCTCTACACCGACTGGGTGCCCCGCCAACTCCCGCCGGGCTGGAAACCCGGCTCCAAGGCCGCCCCGGTGCCGCAACTGCCGGATTTCGCGGCCGTCGCCGCCGAACAGCAATCCGACGACACCGCGCCGAACGCCCCGAAATCGACATTCCAGCAGTTGCGCGAGACCTTCTTCGACTGGTCGCTCTACCGCGAGGCCTTTCCGGATCTGTTGCGGACCGGCCTGCCCAATACCCTGATTCTCGCGGTGGTTTCGGGATTCCTCGGCACCGTCATCGGCATGCTCCTCGCGGTGGCCGGTATTTCGAGAACTCGCTGGTTGCGCTGGCCCGCACGGGTGTACACCGATATCTTCCGCGGCCTGCCCGCCGTGGTGATAATCCTGTTGATCGGCCTCGGCGTCGGGCCTGTGGTCAAGAATCTCACCGGCAACAATCCGTACTGGCTCGGCGCCGTCGCCCTCGCGCTGCTGGCCTCCGCCTATATCGGTGAGATATTCCGTTCCGGCATCCAGTCCGTCGAGCCGGGGCAATTGGAAGCGGCCCGTGCCATCGGATTCGGGTACACCCAGTCGATGGTGCTGGTGGTGATTCCGCAGGGCGTGCGGCGGGTGCTGCCCGCGTTGATGAATCAATTCATCGCGCTCATCAAGGATTCCTCGCTGATCTACTTCCTCGGTCTGCTCGCCAGTCAGCGTGAACTGTTCGCGGTCGGACGTGATCTCAACGCGCAGACCGGAAATCTGTCGCCGCTGGTCGCCGCCGGTCTGGTGTATCTGGCACTGACCATTCCGCTGACGCACCTGGTCAACTACATCGATCGGCGCATGCGCACCGGCAGGCCCGACCGGCCCATCGATGAACTCGAACAGGCAACCATCACGGAAGGACGCTGACCGATGAGCGAGACGACCACCGGCGCCGCCCTGACCGGGACCGACCTGCATCTGACCCTCGGCAACAATCATGTGCTGCGCGGTATCGACATCCAGGTCGAGGCGGGCCGCACGGCCACCGTCATCGGTCCGTCGGGTTCGGGCAAATCGACATTGCTGCGGGTGCTGAACCGCCTGTACGAACCCGATCGCGGCGATGTGCTGCTGGACGGGAAATCGGTGCTCACCGAAGATCCGGACCGGCTGCGTCAGCGCATCGGCATGGTCTTCCAGCAGTTCAATCTCTTCCCGCACATGACCGTCGTGCAGAACGTGGCACTCGGGCCGCGCAAATTACGCGGATTGTCCAAGGAGGCCGCGCGGGCCGCGGCCATCGAGCAGCTCGAGATCGTCGGGCTGGCTGGAAAGGCGAACGCGCGGCCCGCGAATCTGTCCGGTGGTCAGCAGCAGCGGGTGGCCATCGCGCGAGCGCTGGCCATGCGCCCGCAGATCATGTTCTTCGACGAGGCCACCTCGGCGCTCGACCCGGAATTGGTCAAGGGGGTACTCGCGCTCATGGCCGAGCTCGCCTCCGGCGGTATGTCCATGGTCGTGGTGACCCACGAGATGGGTTTCGCGCGCAGCGTCTCCGACAGCGTCGTCTTCATGGACGCCGGACAGGTCGTCGAGACGGGTACGCCTGACGCGCTCTTCGAGGACGCGCAGACCGACCGACTGCGCAGATTCCTGTCCCAGGTGCTCTGATCACGATCCGGCATACCAATGGTTACCTGCAATGATGCGCACCTGATAATGTGTTCACGTTCACAGATTCACCTGTCCGTCGGTATGGAGGAGGCATTCTGATGACCACAGCACATGTCGAGCACACCGAACACGCGCACGTCCACGGGCCCGACTGCGGGCACGTCGCGGTCCCGCACGGTGACCACGTCGACTACGTTCACGACGGACATCTGCACCGCGCCCACAACGGACATTTCGACGAGTGCGAGCCGGCGGGTCACACCGAACACACGACCCACGACCACGTGCACGGCGAGGGCTGCGGGCATGTCGCGGTCCCGCACGGTGACCACGTCGACTACGTCCACGACGGACATCGCCACGCCCCGCACAACGGGCATTACGACGAGCACTGACGGACAGCTCGGACGCTGATCAGGTAAACCGCGACACCGGGGGACAGGGAAGACTCCGGTAGCGCGCTTACCTGGTCGCGACATCGAGGAGAACGAACGCGGCCCGGTCCCGCTCGGGGGCGGGCCGCCACCCGCGACCCGGTGGTGTCACTCCCGCCGGGCCGATCGCGTCGGTGGGCAGGACTAGAGTCGGCACCGTGATCGAGGCGATCAAGATTCCGACCGAGGCAGGTACCTTCGACGCGCTGGCCTGCGGTGCTTCCGGCGGCAGGGAAGTGATGCTGCTGCACGGGTTTCCGGAGGCGGCGATCGAATGGGAATTCCAGCTCGGCGCGCTCGGTAACGGCGGCTGCCAGGTCGTCGCCCCCGATCTGCGCGGCTACTCGCCCGGGGTCCGGCCGGAGCGGGTCGATGCCTATCGCCTGGAGGAATTCGTCGGCGATGTGATCGCGATCGCCGACGAACTCGGTTGGCAGCGTTTCGATCTCGTCGGCCACGACTCAGGCGGCTACATCGGTTGGTCCGCCGCGGCGGCGTTTCCGCAGCGCGTCCGCACCCTCGCCGCCATCTCCACGCCGCATCCGGCCGCTTTCCTGCGCGCACTCACCGAGGACGAGGACCAAGCCCAGCGTTCCCAGTACTTCGAACTGCTACGCAGGCCGCGCGTCGCCGAACGGATTCTGCTCGCCGACGACGCCACCGCACTGCGCAAGATCTTCGACTGGAAGATCCCCGAGGAGCGCGTCGAGGACTACGTCCACCGGCTGACCCGGCCCGAGGCGCTCACCGCGGCACTGAACTGGTACCGCGCGATGCACCTCGCAGGCCCCACCCCACCCGTCGACATCCCCACCCTCTACGTCTGGAGCGCCGAGGACACCGCCATCGGCTCCACCGCCGCCCAGGCCACCGCCGACCACGTCACCGGCCCCTACCGCTTCGAAATGCTCGAAGACATCTCCCACTGGATCCCCGAACAGGCCCCCGAAGCCCTCACCATGCTCCTGATGGAACACCTTCTGGCCCATCGCGGCTGACGGTATCGGCAGCCACATCGCGGTGCACCCCGTGTTTTCGAGCAGGCCGCTCGGATCTCGAGAGGACTCGACTCGATAACCATCCGCGTCATCCCGCGCACCGAATGGCTAATATGTTGAACATGAGTACACACAGCCTGCGAGATCTTCGAGGGCAGCTCGGTGCCATCGTGCGTGGGGTGGCCGCCAGTGGTGAGGAGGCGATCATCACCGACAGCGGCAGTGAGGTGGCTGTCATCATCTCGATGGCGGATTACGAGCGACTGCACGAACACGCCGACCTCCTCGATGCGCTGCGATTGCGGCGGATGCGCGAAGACGGCTACGAGGTGATGTCGATGTCGGAGATGCTCGATGCGCTGGGTGTCGACCCCGCCTCGGTCCTGGCTTCGTGAAAGCTCGATTTCACTCCGATGTTCTGAAGCAACTCCAGAACCTGCCTCGAGAGGTGTTCGAGAGCGCGCTGCACGCGATTATCGAGTTGATCGAGAACCCGCGCCCGCGCGGCGCGAAGAAGCTGGTAGGGCGGACGGATTGGCGTATTCGTCTCGGACAGTACCGAATCGTGTACGAAATCGATGATGATGAGCAGGTGGTCACGATCATGACCGTGGCCAAGAGATCAGACGCCTATCGCTGAACTACGGGGTCGGGTCTGTGCTGACGGTGGCGAAGGCGGACCAGAGGATGGGGGAGTACTCGATCGCGCCCTTGTCGCGCCAGTGCGCGGATCGGGCGCGTTGCCAGTCGGCGAGGGCGGTGATCGGGGTGGGGAGTTCGTGGGCGGCGTCGATCGCGCAGATGGTGTCCTGGAGGGGGCGGGAATCGGGGGGCGCGCCCGCGATGCGCTGGAAGGCGAGGTCGGTCGGTAGCGGCCAGCGGCTCGCGGTGACGAGTTCGGCGCCGCCGTTGATCATGGCCGCGGTGAGGCCGAGTGCCTCGGAGAAACGGAGATCGCCGCCGCTCTCGCAGGCGATGAGTGCGACCCGGCTCGGCATCGGCCAGAGTTCGCTGCCCGCGCGCGGTGGCACGCCGAGGGTGTGGGTGCCCAACAGCAGGTCCTTGGCCGACAGTGGTCGGTGGGTTCGGGTGGGTTCGGCGAAACCGACGGTGTCGGCGGTGCACGCCAGGTGGAGTTCGGCGTTCTCGCTGCGCCCGGATTCGGGGGCGGCGGCGGTGACGTGGCCGACGTAGATCAGCCGCGCCGCCCCTTGGCGCAGGGTTTCGCCGAGCCACTCGCGGTCCACATCGGTGCGGCGGAAGATCTCCGAGGGCACCGTGACCGGTGGGACTATCCTGCCGCGTGCGGCGTACTCGGCGACACGTTCGGTCAGCGGGGTCGATTCGCTCATACGGCCGAGCACCGAGCCGAGTGCGGAATCGGCGCGGAATCCCGGAATGCGCGGATCGAGCACGGCCACGACGGGCAGATCGCGGTCGTGTTCCCACGACCGGGCGAGACGACCGGGCGCGTGCACGATGCCCGCGGGCGCGAGCAGGCTGATATCGGCGATATCGATCAGGCGCAGGGTCGGCGCGGGAGCGATGATCTCCCACGGCACCTGGGCCACCCGGGGCGACGGTTGCAATCGGATATGCGGACGCACGCCGTCGTGGTGCAGCACCGCGAGCTGTTCGGCGAGCCCCGACGGCAACAGGGCCCGGGAGAGCCGCTGGGCCAGTGTGTATTCGGCGTCCAGTGTGGCGAACGCGCCTCGGGTGAGGGCGTATTCGAGTCCGCCCGGATCGTTCGGATTCGGCAGTGCGGCGGCGAGCAGTCGCACTGCCTCGTCGATCGGCGCGGCGGGCAGCATGCTCGCGCCTCGCGGCGCGATACCGCCGACCCACCGCCACGACATGTACAGATCGCCCGCATCGGCCATCCGCACCAGAACGGTCGGCTGCGCGGTGTTCACGCGGTGACCACCCGTTCGTCGCGGACGCTGAGTCCGTACCGCCGCTCGGCCGCCGCGACGTACGCCGCGAGCGCGATATGCCCGTCCGGTCCGACGGAAACGCGCGGGGGTGGTGCGACCGGAAGTCCCGCGCTCGCGGCGACTTCGGCCAACGCGGCCCCGAGCTGAAGCGCGCTCTTCCCGGCTCGGCGATCGGCGGTGAACGGTGTGGTACCGGCCATCAGGGTCGGCGTCTCGGTGCCGTATTCGAGATCCTGGCCGACGACCTGGCTCGATGGTGCCGGGTCGTTTCCCGCCTCGCTGGTTTCGCTGACATCGTTGTGCTCGCCGAGGAGAGCGGTCGGCGGATCGAACAGTTCGAAAGGGAGTTGTGCGGGCTCGGGTACCCCCGACGCCGTGATATTCAGTGCCGTACCGGCGCAATGGGCTTCGATCAGATCGGTGAGCAGCGGTCCGTCGCCGGACAGGTAGGCGAAGCGGAACGCCATGCGCATGGCCGGGTCGGCGATCTGACGATTCCACTGTTCGCGCTGGTTACCGTTGCCGAACGTGTGGCGGACGGCGTCGATGGCGACGGCCGAGGTCACCGCGAGATTCGTGGCCGCGGTGAGGATTTCGGGTTCCGGGTCATCCATGGTGTCGAGAACGGCCTCGAGCAGTGTCGCGTGCCAGAAGTCGATCTGGGCGCAATGCAGGCCGAGGTCGCGTTCGGCGTAGGCGTGAAAGGCGGCGGCGATCAGTTGTTGCCCGTCCCGCGTGTGCCCGGTCTGGAACGCGACGGTCGCCAGCCGCACCTGCACGTCGGCGGCGTCGAGTACCGCGCCCGAGGCGTGGAAATACTCGTAACCGCGCAGGTAGCGGTCGTGGGCGCGGTCGAGATCGCCGCGGTTCTCGGCGAGGAATCCCATCGTCTTGAGCCCGATCCCGGCGCGGTGACCGAGTCCGGCGCGTTCGAAATACTCCTGGCTCGCCAGCAGCAGCGGCTCGGCTTCGTCGAGCCGATTCAGCCGCAGCAGCATGGTCGCGGTGTTCTGCTGGGTCTCGGCGACGCCGTTGCGGTCCTGCGCCGATTCGAACGCGGCGAGCGCCTGCGCGGCGAAATCGACGGCGAGCTCACGGTGACCGGTCTCGAAATACGCGCCCGCCAAGTTCATCAGCGGATGTCCCGCCAATTGCGGAGCGAAACGTACTGCGGCGTCGAGAGACTCGGTGGCGATCTCGATGGTGTCGTGCCACCTTCCGCGATGGAAGGCCACCGCGCACAGTGACAGCAGACAGGCCACACGAAGTGTGCCGAACTCGTCGTTGCCGGCCAGCAGGGCACGAGCCTGTTCCAACGCGGACTGGGCACCGTCCAATTCGCCGACATGCTGGAGCGCTTGGGAATAGTTGACCAGCGCCGACGCGCGTTTCTCGATCGCGTCCGCCGGAATCTCCGACAGCGCTTCGTGATACCAGCCGATGGCGGTCGCGTGGTCGCCGAGTTCGTCGGCCATACTTGCGGCGTTGATCAGCGCGCTCGCCCGCAACCCGCCCGTTGTGGTGCGGGCGGCCCGTTCGAAGATCCGCAATGCCTCGGCGACGTCGCCGCGCTGATAGGCGGCCGCGCCCTCGAAGAGCACTTCGCGACCGTCGTCGTGGGGTGGATCCTGGCTCATCAGAAATCGGAATCGCTTGCCGCGGCCGCGATCTCGGCCAGTAATGGCGCGTCGAAGGCGGCGTTGTCCGCGTCGGCCGCTCGGGCGAGTCTGGCGGTCGCCAGATCCCGTACGCGCCGCCGGATCTCCGTCTCGTCGGGCGCGGCGAATCCGGGCGGGCCGAAACCCGCGACGGAGATGCCGACGTCGGTGACCGGATCCGCGACGGTCGGCGAAGGTCCCACCGGGCCTCGCCCGACCCAGGTGTCGCCCACCAGCGACAATGCGATCTCGGCGAGTATCGCGTCGGCGTCGCCCGCCGTGCCGACGATCGCCCGTGGCCGCAGATGGTCCGGTACGCCGGGAACGAGGTCGGGTGCGGCGACCGCGCGCACCAGCACCCGCGTTGTTCCCGAATCCCGTGTCACCTCCCAGGACACGGCGCGTTCGGAGGCGTCGACCAGGCCGGGCGGGCAGCCCCGCCAGTCCCAGCCGCCGACACCGCGCGTCAGTGTGAGGCCGCCGTCCTCGCCGTCACCACCGGCGGCCAGCGCGTAATCATCCTGGCGCGCAGGGGCATCGGCGGTCCGTCCCGCGACGTCGGGCACCTCGGCGTCCGCGCCGTCGACGAGTGCGTCACAGGCCTCGGTCAGGGTCGCGATCTCTTCCTCCAGTAGCCGACGGTCCAGTGCGGCGATGCCGTCGATGGTCGACGCGGGCCACCAGCGGATCGCCCAGTGCGCGTACGCGAGCCGCCACGCCTTCGCCACCAGATCCGGCCGGGCGGGCAGCGCGGGCAGTTCGACCGCGCGTCGATCGGCTGCGCGTCGATCGGCGGCGGCCAGCGCGACCGCTTCGCCGTAGACGGCCCACAGCCATTCCTGCGCGTCGTCGGGATGGTCGA
This sequence comes from Nocardia sp. NBC_01377, assembly GCF_045040005.1. NCBI lineage: Bacteria > Bacillati > Actinomycetota > Actinomycetes > Mycobacteriales > Nocardiaceae > Nocardia > Nocardia sp. NBC_01377. The sequence continues at coordinate 7,207,656 of NZ_CP109566.1, read as the reverse complement.
TGACCGCCGCCGGTGTCGGTTGTCCGGCCAGTAGACTCCAGGTGAGGTGCCCGCCCACGACTTCGAGAGCGAGAGTGTCGGGATCCGGGGTTCCGTCGAGCACTGTGGGCGCGTCGGCGGGCGCGATGACCTGGAGTCCGTCATCGGTGCGGCGGATGCGCACGTCCGTCATCAGCTCGCCCTCGATTCGGTCTCGTCGGGATCCATAGCCAGGGTGAGGGCGCTGAGCGCGTTCTTCACCCTGGTCCGATGATCGAGGATCACCGATCGGGCCACGCCGTCGAGCAGATCCCACAGTTCGTCCGGCTCGAACACGCCCGCCTCGCGGACATCGCGACCGTGCAGACGGACCCACAGTCTGCGCAGGTACGGACGCCACGGCGTGCGCAGTTCGGCCGCGATCACGGCGAGGGGGTTGTCCGAGGCGAGCGTCGCCGTGGTGTCGAGCGTGAGTCTGCGTGCCTGTAACACATACGCCTCGCGTTGCCAGCGACTGTTTATGGCGCGCTGCGCGGCCGTCTCGTTGTGCTCGGAGCCGAAACCACCACCGCTGGAGCGACTTCCGTGCATGGTGCGGTCCTGTGGAGACTCGCGTCCCGCCGACTCGGCGTCCGGTGGGCTGCTGCCGGGGAGCGCGCCGGGTCCCGATGGCACGACCGCTTCGGTGCGCGACCGACGCGCTATCCGCCCCGAGGGATGGTCGGCGATATCGGAGACCACCGCCACCCGCCTCGGTCCCAGTGGCTGCGCGCTGTCGATCGGCGCGAGTCCTGTCGCCAGTACCCCCCCGGCGGCGGCTGTCACCCGAAGCGATTCGTCCAGCAGTGCCCACGGTGCGCAGCTGCGGGCGATCTCGTTGGTGACCAGTTCGGGAATGGGTGGTAGTTCGGCTCTTTCGCTGGATGCCTGGAGCACGGTGAACACCCGCTCGTAAACGGTCCGATCGAAGGGCAGGGCGAGTTTCGAGGTCGACGCGGACGCGCCGAGCGCGGGCCGAGGTGGCAGCGGGTGTTCGGTGAGGCCGAATTCCCGCGCGCTCGATCCGGATTCGCGCTGCCACAGGGACAACCCGGAATGGGTGCCCGCGTGCGCGTCGACGAGCCGGTCGAGCGACCGCTGCCCCGCGTCGCCGTCACCCTCCCAGCGTGCCTGGGCCGCGGCGTCGAGCAATTCGGAGAGTTCGGCGTCGTGGTCGGCCGGTGACGCGGTCGCCGGTCGGCGCCGCCACGCGAGTTCGATGAGTCCCACCAGTTCACGGGCTTTCGATTCCTCGGTGACGTGCTGTTTCAGCGCCTGGGTTGTCCGCCCCGCCGAGAATTCGTGGATATCGCGCAGCGTCTCCTCGGCGGCGGCGCGATCCCGCGCGGCGTCCGGCATCGCCTTCGTGGTCGCGAGTTCGAAACAGCGTTGGAAGTACAGATCCTGGGGATGGCCCTCGGTGATGCGCAGGGTCCGGCGCACCTGTTTGAGCAGCGTGAACCAGGCCGCTGTCGCCCGCAGGACATCCGCGCTCGCGTGAATCCTGGTGGCGAGCAGCGTCGCACCGTCCTCGCTGAGGATCGGTCCGGCGCAGTCGGGATTCTGCACGGGCCGGATCACGAGTGGATCCAGCACGAGTTTCACCGTGCGGCGCAGCGGCCCGCCGGAGGGACCGCTGAGCGGTTCGACGCCGTCGAGCCTGCGCCATACCTCGTCGAGCACCATGGCGCGCGGTCGTCGCATTCGACCAGGTTAACGGAGTTTCGGCGAATGCGGACCGCCCAAACCTGGGATCGGTAGGGCGCGCGGCCTTCATACCTTTTTGTCAACGGCGCCACCGAGGAGCCGAAGAAACAGACAGAGAAGGACAAAGAAATGAACACCAAGATCCGCTTCGCCGCCACCGCGATCGCCGCCTCCGCCACCCTGGCCCTGTTCGTCACCGGATGCAGCGACGACGCCTCCACCTCCACCCCGACCTCGAAGGCCCAGACCGCCACCTCGGCGGCCCCGGTCGCACCGGCGGGCGGCAAGTCGGCCGCGACGGTCGACGGCAAGGCGCTCGAGGCCAAGTTCGACACCACCTGCGCCAAGCAGGGCAGCACCCTGGCGCTGGCCCTCACCGATACCAACAGCTCGACCTACGGTCAGCTCAGCGTCAGTGCCAGCATCGAGGGTGACACGGTGCAGGCGGTCGGTATCGCGGGCAGCAAGGGCGGCTCCAACGGCCTGCCCTACGCGGTCGGCTACGGCAACGGCCAGCCGGGCGGTTCGGCCAAGCTGGTCAAGGATGGCAACACCTACAAGGTCACCGGCGAGGGCGTCGGCGTCCCGGATCTCACCAACCCGCTGGCCGGCCCCACCACCTCGAAATTCGAGATCACCTTCGCGTGCACGACCATCGTCGGCGCCTGATCCCCACCACGCCTCGAACTCCGCGCTCCCGCTGTGCATCGCGGGAGCGCGGATTCGAGTGCGATCCCGACCCATCCGAAATCCGACGCAGTAAAGGAAAACTCATGAAGAACAAGGCCCGCGCCCTGGCTCTCGCCCTCGGCGTTCTCGCGATCGGCTACTACCTCTGGCACGGAATCACCTTCGACAGCGACGATCCCTACGTACTCGCCTGGGTGGGTTGGCAGATGTCGCTGCCGATCATCGCCCTGACCATCGTCCCGGTCGTCTTCGCCTTCACCGCCGACGGCATCCTGCCCGCGCTGACCGGCCTCAACAGTTCCGAATTCCAGGGCGGACAGATGGGCCTGGGCACCGTGCGGTCGTTCCGCCACACCGGCGTGACCCTCAACGACCAGCCGCAGGTGCGCATCGAGTTCAGCGTCGAGGGCGTGGACGGCAAGGTCTTCCCGTCCACGGCGCGGATGATCGTGCCGCTGACCGAACTCGCGCTGCTTCGCCCCGGCGTGGTGCTGCCGGTGCGGTACCTGCCGGGCCGCACCGACAAGGTCGAGGTCGACATGTCGGGTAACGGCGCCGAGGCGCAGCGCGCGATGAACGCCTCGATGATGCGGAAGGGTTTCACGACCGAGGCCAAACTCGATATCGCCGAACGCGGTATCCGGGCGCAGGCTGTGGTGCAGTCGCTCTCGGTGCCCGGCGAGATCCGCGACGGACATTCCAAGATCGAGCTCGCGCTGCGCGTCACCCGGCCCGACGGTTCCACCTTCGGCACCCGCGTGGAGAAGTTCCTGCCGCCGACCGCCGTCGGATACGTCCAGGTCGGGCGGATCGTGCAGGTGTCCTACCTGCCCGAGAACGAGCTGGAGGTCGTGCTGACGCTGCCGGTCAATGCCTGATCCCCACCGCCCCGGGTCCGATGTCCACCACGACAGATCTCCGCCGATCCCGGCGTTCGCGACACACGCGGACGCCGGGATTTTCGCGTCGGCACCCTCTCGGCTAACTGAGGGTTACCTAATTGGTCAGGCGTTCACCTTTCGGTTTCCTCCGGATAGTCTGAGGCGTTTAGCGTGCGGCGCGTCGGATCAATCCAGGGAGTCATCGTGATCTCGAAACCCCTCGCCCTCTTCGTGAAGCATGACGGCCAGTCCGCGCGTGCGTCCGTGACGTGCGAATACAAATGCGCCAACGCCTGTTTCCACGAGGCGCCCAACACCTCGGCGGGGGCGTACTTCGGCGATATCGTCAGCTCCTTGAACCGGCGCGGCCTGATCAAGGGCGGTGCCGCCGCGGTCCTCGCGGTCGGGGCGGGCAGCGCGCTCGCCGCCTGTGGTGACGACGACGCCTCGGCGAATTCGGTCACCCCCACCTACACTCCCGCGGGATCCGCCGGTACCGGCACGAGTTTCACCGCTGTCGCGCCCAACAAGGAAGACGCGCTGGTGATCCCTGACGGCTATCAGCAGTCCGTCGTGATCCGCTGGGGTGATCCCCTTTTCGTCGACGCGCCCGCTTTCGATTTCGACAAGCAGACCCCGGCGGCCCAGGCCAAGCAGTTCGGCTACAACAACGATTTCGCGGCGCTGCTGCCGATCGAGGGCCAGCCGAATTCCTATCTGCTTGTGGTCAATCACGAATACACCACCGGTCCGCAGATGTTCCGCGGTTACAACAAGGACGCCCCGACCGACGAGCAGATCGCGATCACCAAAGCCGCGCACGGGCTCACCGTCGTCGAGGTGAAGGGTGAATCCGCCACCGGCAAACTGACGCCGGTCTTCGGCAAATACAACCGCCGGATCACCGCCGACACCGAATTCACGCTGACCGGCCCCGCCGCGGGCACCATCTTCACCAAGACCTCCGCCGACCCGAGCGGCACCAAGGTGCTCGGCACCTTCGCCAACTGCGCGGGTGGCGTCACCCCGTGGGGCACGGTGCTTTCCGGCGAGGAGAATTTCCACGGATACTTCGCCAACGGCGACAAGATCAGCGATCCGCTCGACAAGCCGCGCGCCAAGCGGTACGGATACCCGAAGGGCGCCACCACGCCGAACCAGTGGGAGCGCACCGACAAGCGTTTCGACCTGGCGCAGGAACCCAACGAAGGCAACCGATTCGGATATGTCATCGAGGTCGACCCGTGGGATCCCGCCTCGACGCCGGTGAAACATTCGGCGATGGGCAGGCTCAAGCACGAGGGCGCCAATATCTACGTGACCAAGGCGGGCGATGTCGTCTCCTACACCGGTGACGACGAACGCTTCGACTACATGTACAAATTCGTCTCCTCCCGCAAGATCCAGTCGGGCAGCGGAGCGGCCAGCACGCGGCACAACATGACGATCCTCGACGCGGGCACCCTCTATGTCGCCAAACTGAGCGGCGATCACCCGGACAAGGTCGACGGCTCCGGCACGGTGCCCTCGGACAAGGGTTTCACCGGAAAGGGTCAGTGGATTCCGCTGCTGGAGACCGGAACCGACGGTAAGGGCAAGTCGCTGGTCGATGGCCTGTCCGCCGCCGAGGTCGCGGTGTTCACCCGGCTCGCCGCCGACAAGGTCGGCGCGACCAAGATGGACCGCCCCGAGGATTTCGAAGCCAATCCCTACACCGGCAAGGTGTACGTCGCCCTGACCAACAACGACAATCGCGGCAAGGACGGCACCGTCGCGGGCCCCGACGAGGCCAATCCCCGCAAACTGAACAAGAACGGTCAGGTCCTCGAAATCGACGACGACCACACCGGAACCGAATTCACCTGGTCGCTGCTGCTGGTCTGCGGCGACCCGGCCGCCGCCGACACCTATTTCGCCGGATTCGACAAGACCAAGGTCAGCCCGATCTCCTGCCCGGACAATCTGGCCTTCGACGCCTACGGCAATCTGTGGATCTCCACCGACGGCAACGCCCTCAAAACCAATGACGGCCTGTTCTCGGTGGTCCTGGACGGACCTAATCGCGGTGAGACCAAACAGTTCCTGACGGTCCCGAAGGGTGCGGAGACCTGCGGCCCGATCGTCACCGAATCCCGGGTGATCGTCTGCGTGCAGCACCCGGGCGAAGCCGACGACGCCACCCCGGAGAACCCGCTGTCGCACTGGCCCGACGGCGGCACCGCCCAGCCGCGTCCCGCGGTCGCGGTGGTGTGGAAGAACAACGGCCGCATCGGCGTGTAACTGTTCGCGAGGCCGCTGCCCCGACGCATTCGGGTAGCGGCCCCGGTGGGATCAGCCGCTGCCGGTCAGACCGCCCATATGCGCGAAGCGGGCGAAATCGCCTTGGGCGCCGCTGTATACGTTGATGTCGGTGCGGCCCGAGATGCCGGGGATGCTGCCGCTGTCGGTGGTCTGCCAGAACGTCCAAGCGGGCCAGCCGCCGGGGACCTCGGGCTGGTCGTTGCCCCGGTAGTCGGCGATCCAGAGCGGGTAGGCGGTGAACACGTTCGTATTCGCCATCGCCGACTTCCAGAAATTCGGATACGTGTAGATGATCGGCATGCGGCCGGTCAGCGTGCGCACCGTGTTCAGGTAGCGGTGGGTCCAGTCGATGAGACCGGCCGGGTCGAGGCCGCCGGAATGTTCCATGTCGAGGACCGGCGGCAGGTCGAGCGGACCGTTCTGGCCGAGCACCACCGCCGCGTACAGCGCCGCCTGCGGTTCGGGCGGCAGGCCGGGCTGGGCGTAGTGGTAGGTCCCGCGAGCGACGCCCGCGGCGCGCATCAGCAGACTGTCGGGCACGAAATAGGGGTTCACGTAGCTGAGCCCCTCGGTCGCCTTCACCATGGCGAACTGATGCCCGGACCGCCGCACGGCGAACCAGTCGATCATCCTGCCGTCGATGTGTTGCCACGACGACACATCGGGACCGGTCGGCGTCGCCTGCGCGGTCTGCGTGGTCGCTGTAAGGATGCTGCCCAGTGCGATGCCGGACAATGCGATCACGCGAATCGATCTCCAACGAGTTCTGTGCATGACGTTCGACGATAGCCAATAGCTTTGACTGTCACCAGTGGGGTGGGTGATGTATTCGCCGACTGTTCGCCAGGGTCGATTATCCGAGCCAGTCCAGCACCGACGCCGCGGTCCACGACTGCTGCATGCTGCCGAGCGGTTCGCCGGTGAACGGTTCGTAGTACTCGGCGAAACTGCCGTCGCTGGCCTGGCGCAATCCCTCGGCGCGCAAGGTGTAGGAGCGCTCGGCCCAGCCGCGGCGGGCGAAAACCCACGAGAACAGCCAGCTCATGACCGGCCAGACCGGACCGCGCCAGTACTCGCGGGACCGGAAGTCCTTGGACACCGGGGAAGTCGACGGCGGCAGGTGGTAGCGCAGATCGGGATGACCGCAGTAGCGCGGCCCCTCGAACAGGCGCAGCAGGCTGCGCTCGGTATCGCGTGGCAGGCCGCCGCACAGCAGCGGGGCGAAGACGGACAGGGTTTCGGTATTGATCCACCGTTGCAGCCGGACATCGAAATCACGTGCCGCGCCGGTCCTGGCGTCGGCGGTGGCGACGACACCCGCGCGGAAGCGATCGGCCCAGGCGTAGAGGTCGCGCACGTCGGCGTTGGGCTGTTTGTACTCCTCGCCGATATTGGCGAGCACCTCGCAGGCCAGCGCGAAGATCGCGGTGACGAAAACGTCCTCCACGGCGAAACTCATACTCGACGCGAGCAGGTAGTCGTCGTATCCGGCGCGGCGCATCTGCTCGACCAGCCACAGGTAGCGGTCGTACTCGCGATCACTCGGGCGCTGCGTGGGATCGGAGACGATCACGGTGTCCTCGCGCCGGTACGGCGGCAGCGCGCCCGGGACCACATTCTCGTAGGCCCGGTCCCAGCGCGGTGAGTTGTCCATGCCGGATTCCCAGCCGTGGTACAGCGTGATGCGCCCGTTCTCCTTCGGATCGCGGGCGTGCGCGAGCCAGCGGTGCCAGCGCACCAGATCCGGCCACCGTCGATTGAGGAATTCCTCCGCGACCGCCCTGGTACTGCGGCCGTGCCTGCGCGAATGGTCCAGGATGCGCTGCACCGCGATGGCGTGCACGGGCGGCTGGGTGATGCCGGAGGTGTCGGGACCGTCCGGCGCGTTGGCGGCGAGTTTCCTGCACTCCCAGCGCGCGGGGCCGGGGAAGTATCCGTCGACGCCGTTGGCGAAGACGATGTGCGGGATCATCCCGTTCTTCCACTGCGCGGACAGCAGCGTGTCCAGTTCCATCACCGCGCGTTCGACGCTCAGCGGTGCCAGCCCGACCGACACGAATGCCGCGTCCCAGCTCCACATGTGCGGATAGAGCCGGGGCGCGGCACTGGTCATGGTGCCCAGATCATTTCCCCGCAGCAGATAGGCGGCGCGGGCCGCGAGCTGTGTTGGGGTGAACCCCGGATGTGCCATCCACCTATTCTCCGACGGCACCCGGGAATATGCCTGCTCAGTGGTGTGTTTCCGGACACCGCGTCGTCGCCGGCCGATTCACTCCTGTCCATCCTGCCGTCGACCGGCAGATGTACGGCGACACGCGGCGGCGGCCTTCGCGCGCTGCCACTACGGTGGGGCGCATGACCGCCGTGACCAGCCTGCCGAAGCCGACCGCCTTGATCACCGGTGCCAGCCGGGGATTGGGCGCCGCCATCGCCCGTGAACTGGCGCCGACACACGAATTACTGCTCGGTGCCCGATCCGGTGATTCGTTGCGCGGAATACTCGAGGATCTGCCGGAGGCGACCGGCTGGCCCGTCTCGCTCACCGACTACGACGCCGTCGCCGAGGCCGTCGCCCCGATCACACGGCTGGACGTGCTTGTGCACAACGCGGGTATCGCCGATCTCGGCACCATCGCCGAATCCTCGGTCGAGCAGTGGCGTAACACGTTGGAGGCCAACCTCATCGCGGTCGTCGAGTTGACGCGGCTGCTGCTGCCCGCCCTGCGCGTCGCGAGCGGTCACGTGGTGCTGGTCAATTCGGGCGCGGGCCTGCGCGCCCATCCGGGCTGGGCGTCCTACGCCGCGAGCAAATTCGGATTGCGCGCCTTCGGGGACGCGCTGCGCCAGGAGGAACCGCGGCTGCGGGTCACCTCGATCCACCCGGGGCGTATCGATACCGATATGCAGCGCGCGATCGTCGCGGGTGAGGGGCGCGAGTACAAGCCGGAGGAATTTCTCACCCCGGAGACCGTCGCGAGCGCGGTGCGCAATGCCGTCGAGACGCCGCGCGACGGTCATCCCACCGAGATCGTGCTGCGCCCGTACTGATCGGGGCTCTCGTGACATACCTCCCGACCGCTTGGACTCTTTAGTCCTAATTGTCTCGGTTTGCTTACAGCTGCGTGGTGTTCACCCGGCGGACAGATCGGGTGGATACAGTCCGGGCTGTTCGCCCCGGCCAGGGTCCGCCGACGGGTGCGTGCACCAGTCCGAGCAGACCCGAAGGTATGGATCATGGAACGTCGTCGTTTGTTGTCGATGCTCGCCGCCGGTACCGCCATGGCGTTGACCGGTTGTGCCGTGGCCGAAGGCGACCCGATCAACAGCGGATCGGCCGACGGCATGCCCGTCCTACCGCCCGCCACACCGGTGCCGCGCCCGCAGCTGCCGCCCCCGCCCGGTGGTCCCAAGACGCCCATCGCCGCGCAGACCATCACCGCGCTGCCCGGCCGTGGCTCCAGCATGGCGCTGACCGTCGACGACGGCGCGAGCCCCGAGGTGGTCGGCGCCTACATCCGCTTCGCCAAGGACACCGGCGCCCGCTTCACCTTCTTCGTCACCGCGTACTACGACTCGTGGACGATCCACCGCGACGAACTGCGCCCCCTGGTGGATTCGGGCCAGATCCAGCTGGCCAACCACACCTGGGACCACGCCGACCTCACCGCCATCTCCGCGAGCGCCGTCTCCTCACAGCTCTCGCGCGCGAAAACCTACTTGCACAACACCTTCGGCGTGGACGGCACCCCGTACTACCGCCCGCCCTTCGGTAGGCACAACGCCACCGTCGACCGGGTCGCCGCCGACCTCGGCTACACCGTCCCGGTGATGTGGTACGGCTCCCTCTCCGATTCCGGCGTGATCACCGAGGAATACCTCATCGAATGCGCCCACAAATACTTCAACCCGCAGACCATCGTCATCGGCCACGCCAACGCCCCCGCCGTCACCCACTGCTACGGCCAACTCGTCGACATCATCCGGGAACGCAACCTGTCCATGGTCACCCTCGACGACGTCCTCCTACCCCCGACGTGACCGCTCATAGCTTATATATGCGGTAAATATCAAACAACTGAAATCGAATTTCGCGGTATAGAGTTGTAGGACACTCGTCGCCCACCTGCGGAGCGGTCATGGACGTGCGACAGCACATAGTGAGGTTGTTACGGCGCGCCGGTGTCCGTGTATCCGGGGGCAACAACGAAGAGTTGGTGATCTTCGGGCCGCAGGGGCCGGTGACGCTGGAAGTGAAAGTGTCGCAGCGGCGACTGACCGTCAGCAGACTGGGGATTTCGGAACCCGCCGCGCCACGGACGTTGTACGTGGCGCCGAGTGCCGCGGCAGGTGTCGAAAAGGCCGCTCGGACGGGCGCTATCGACCTGCTCACCAGTGACCCCCCCGCTGGTGATCCTCGACGGAGAGGTTCTGCTCGGACCCGCGGATGCCGGACGAAGTCTCGGCCGGACCGCATGGGGTCGATGGGCAGTGCAGCGGATATTGGCGGTTGCACGTGATCCGATGACCCAGTCGGAGTTGGCGACGATCGTCGGGATCAGCCAGCAGGCGGTGTCGAACGCTCTGAGGCGGATTCCGGAGGCGGTACACGGTGTCGACGGGTGGTCGGCCCCGACCGATCTCCTGGATACATGGTTGCGCGCGTATCCGGGTCCGGGCGGTGCGGTCGCCGCGTGGTACGGGCTCGACGACCCGGCGAGTCAGGCCGAGGCCGCCCTCGGTTTGCTATCGGAACTCGCTCTGCCGTCGGCACTTTCGGGAGATCTTGCCGCCGATATGCTGTCACCCTGGCGAATCCCGTCCACGGTGCGGTTGTACGTCCCGGAGCATGTCGACTTCACGCCGATCGGTATGAGTCCCGCCGAGGAGTCGGACGCGACGATGGTCATCGTGGTTCCCGAGGATCCGACGGTCTTCCACGCCGCGTCACGTCGCGGTCCGCGTGCGGGAAAACTGCTTGCCGATCCGGCGATCGTGCTGTGGGATCTGCTCAACACCAGCACCGGGCCTGCCGTGGAGGAGGCTGCGGCGACATTGCGTTCGGCAATAGGCGAGGGGGCGGTGCATGTCTGACACGAAAAGGTTCGCGGTACAGATACTTTCGACATCGAATGCGTCCGACCTGGGATTTCGGGCTCTCGCGGATCTCGCGCGCGCCGCCGAGGGAATCGATGCCGACAGCGAGGATGGTGGATACCGGGTCATCGGCGGACACATGGTGCAATTACTGATCCACGCGTATCCGACGCCGACGCTGCGGATCCGGGGTACTGCCGATGCCGACGCCGGCGTGAGCCTGCCGATAGCGGCGGGCAAGTATCTCCACCACCGACTGGAGACTCTCGGATACGAGACGGTGAAAGGGAACCGGTACGGCAAGGATGCCGATTTCGGCCGGTTGGCAGTCGATCTGTTGGTCCCGTTCGGACGTGTCGGGGTGCCCAATGATGTCGGCGGTCGCGGATTCGACAGCGCGCCCGGACTCAGTATGGCGATCAGCGCGAAACCTGTCGCGATCGATGTACAGGTGACACTTCGCGATGGGAACCGGATCGAATTCACCGTGCTGACACCCGATGTCGAGGCCGCCGTGGTGCTGAAAGCTCTCGCGTGGAGCCATCGCTACGCGGACAAGGACATCGCCGACCTGAATTCGCTGTTCGAGATCGTAAATCACCACCGCACCGCGATCGGAGCCTGGAAACTCGACCGGGAGGGTCTCACCGCACCGCACCGCACCGTGATGCGGTGGTGGCGCTCGACCGGCTGGTGTCGGCAATCGAGCGACGCCGAGTCGATCAGGGGCTGTTCGGTTCGAGCCCGGCTCGTTTCACCGCGCTGGTTCGCCGCTACACCCGTTCGATGGACCGGGTGTAGCGGCTTTCGAGCTGATGCAGCCGGAGTGGGAGTGATTCTCCGGCGGACGGGATCAGGCGACGATGTTGATCAGGCGGCCGGGGACGACGATCAGTTTGCGTGGTGTGGCGCCGTTCAGGATGGCGGCGATCTTCTCCTCCGCCAGGGCGGCGGCTTCGATGGTGGCGGTGTCGGCGTCGGCGGGGACACGGATTCGGCCGCGCACCTTGCCGTTGACCTGGATCGGGTATTCCACCGATTCGTCCACCAGCAGGGCCGGGTCGGCGACCGGGAAGGGGCCGTGGGCCAGGGATTCGGGGTGGCCGAGGCGCTCCCACAGCTCCTCGGCGATATGCGGTGAGAGCGGGGCGAGCATCAGGACCAGGGATTCCACGACCAGACGCGGTGCGCCGCCGGGATAGGTCTTGGTGAGGTGGTTGGTGAGCTCGATGAGTTTCGCGCCCGCGGTGTTGTCGCGCAGCGCGGCCAGATCCTCGTCCACGCCCGCGATGGTCTTGTGCAGCAGACGCTGGGTCTCGTCGGAGGCGACGTCTTCGGTGACGCGCACCGCGCCGGTCTCCTCGTCGACGACCAGGCGCCAGATGCGCTGAAGGAAGCGGTGCGCGCCGACGACATCCTTGGTCGCCCACGGCCGCGAGGTGTCGAGCGGACCCATCGACATCTCGTAGAAGCGGAAGGTGTCGGCGCCGTAGAGATCGCACATCTCGTCGGGCGAGATGGCGTTCTTGAGCGATTTGCCGATCTTGCCGTACTCCTGGAAGACCCGGATCTCGGTGCCGGTCGCGTCGGTCCAGTAGAACGTGCCGTCACGTTCGACGACCTCGGCGGCGGGCACGTACGCGCCGCGCTCGTCGGTGTAGGCGTGGGCCTGGATGTAGCCCTGGTTGAACAGTCGCCGGTACGGTTCGCACCCGCTGACCTCGCCCAGGTCGAACAGCACCTTCTGCCAGAACCGCGCGTACAGCAGATGCAGCACCGCGTGCTCGACGCCGCCGACGTAGAGGTCGACGCCGCCGGGATCGGTGGGACCGTGTTCGGCCGTGCGCGGGCCGAGCCAGTACGTCTCGTTCTCCTTCGCGCAGAACTCGTCGGTATTGGTCGGATCCGCGTAACGCAGCTGGTACCAGGAACTTCCGGCCCAGTTCGGCATGACGTTGGTATCGCGCCGGTACTTCTTCGGCCCGTCGCCCAGGTCGAGTTCGACACTGACCCAGTCGGTGGCCTTGGCCAGCGGCGGCGAGGGTTCGGAATCCGCGTCGTTCGGGTCGAAGGTCACCGGCGCGAAATCGTCCAGCTCCGGAAGCAGTACCGGCAGCATGGATTCCGGCAGCGCGTGCGGTGCGCCGTCCTCGTCGTAGACGATCGGGAAGGGTTCACCCCAGTAGCGCTGACGGGCGAACAGCCAGTCGCGCAGTTTGTACTGGATGGTGCCCTTGCCGTGGCCGTCCTGTTCGAGCCTGGCGGTGATGGTCGCCTTGGCTTCCTCGACCGAGAGTCCGTCCAGGTAATCGGAATCGACCAGTGCGCCGTCGCCGTTGTACGCGGCTTCGGTGATGTCGCCGCCGGAGATGACCTGCCGGATGGGCAATCCCAGCGCGCTGGCGAAATCCCAGTCGCGCTGATCGTGACCGGGCACCGCCATGATCGCGCCGGTGCCGTAACCGCTGAGCACGTAATCGGCGATGAACACCGGGACCGCCGCGCCGCTCGCCGGGTTGACGGCGTGAACACCGAGGAAGACGCCGGTCTTCTCCTTGTTCTCCTGGCGTTCCAGATCGGTTTTCGCCGCGATCGACGCCCGGTAGGCGGCGACGGCTTCGACGGGGGTGGCCGCGCCGTCGTTGGTCCAGCGCGGATCGGTGCCTTCCGGCCATGCCGACGCGGTCAGTTCGTCGACCAGATCGTGTTCGGGTGCGAGCACCACGTAGGTCGCGCCGAACAGGGTGTCGGGGCGGGTGGTGAAGACCTCGATCCGCGCACCGTCGACGTCGAATTCCACCTGCGCGCCGCGCGAACGCCCGATCCAGTTGCGCTGCATGGACTTCACGTTGTCCGGCCAGTTCAGCAGTTCGAGATCGTCGACCAGGCGGTCGGAGTAGGCGGTGATGCGCATCATCCACTGCCACAGCCGCTTACGGAAGACCGGGAAGTTGCCGCGTTCGCTGCGCCCGTCGGCGGTGACCTCTTCGTTCGACAGCACGGTGCCCAGACCCGGACACCAGTTGACCACCGAATCGGTCTGGTACACCAGACGATAGGAGTCGATCACGGCCCGACGCTCGGACGGCTGCAACGTCGCCCAGTCCCGGTCCTCGGGCGCGGGCCTGGCGCCGGAGGCGAACTGATCCTCCAGTTCCGCGATCGGACGGGCCCGTCCCAGTTCCAGGTCGTACCACGCGTTGTAGATGCGCAGGAAGATCCACTGCGTCCAGCGGTAGTACTCCGGATCGGTGGTCGCGAAGGACCGGCGGCGGTCGTGGCCGAGTCCGAGCCGGTCCAGCTGACGCTGCATGGTGGCGATATTGGCTTCGGTGGTGTCACGCGGATGCGCGCCGGTCTGCACCGCGTACTGCTCGGCGGGCAGCCCGAAGGCGTCGTAGCCGAGCGCGTGCAGCACATTGCGGCCGTTCATCCGGTGGTACCGGGCGAAGACGTCGGTGGCGATATATCCGAGCGGATGTCCGACGTGCAGGCCCGCGCCCGACGGGTACGGGAACATGTCCTGCACGAACAGCTTGTCCGGCGGGGTGTCACCGGCCAGCGGACCGGTCGGGTTGGGCGCGTGGAAGGTGCCGCGCTCCTCCCATAGCCGCTGCCACCGGCTCTCGAGGCGGCCCGCGAGGTCGGCGTTGTACCTGTGCTCGGGTACATCGCTTTCGGTTGCACGAGTGTCCTGCACGGTCCTGCCTTCTTGTTCTCGCGAATTTCCGGACAAAGTATCCGGGACATTTTTCCTGGGACGAACTACGTGATACAGGGTAGAACGTCCGGGTCGTCGGACCGAAAACCGGAGCGCCCCGCGATCCGCGCGCGTCGGTGCGATACCCTGCCTGGGTGTTCGTCGTCGCTCTCGCCCTGTTCGTACTGGCCTTGGTCGCCATCGCGACCGGTGTGCTCGGACTGACCGGCAAACTTCCGCGCAACAGGTTCGTCGGAGTTCACACCGAGGACGCGCTGTCCACCGAGGAGACCTTCCGCATCGCGAACCACGTCGCGGCGCCGACCTCGGTCGCGGCGGGCCTGCTGCTCTTCGCGGGCGGTCTGATCGCCTCCGCCGCGAGCTGGGGCATCGCCCTCGGTGTCGCCGCCGCCACCATGGTCGTCGCGCTGTTCACCCTCGGCGCGGGCGTCAACGCGGCGGGCCGCGCCATCGCCGGGCTCGTACCCGTGCGCGAGGAGGGCGGCTGCGGCCAGTCCTGCGGTGCGTGCTCGTTGCGCGACACCTGCGCTCCCGCGAACTGAATCGCTCCCACCGAATCCCCCGCTCCCGACCGGAGCTTCTCCGAACGATCGATCCTCCCGTCCCGTAATTGTGCTGGCGGCCGGTCGGCGATCGGACGTACCCTTGTGACACGGCTTCTCGGGGGAGGGCTGTCGGGGGGAGATTCTCATGGGGGTACGTATCGTATCCGTGTCGTTGTTCGTGTTCGGTCTTCTGGTGCTCTGGCCGAATCTCTGGCTGGGCCTCGGCCTCATCGTGGTGTCCGTGATGCTCGGCTACATGGTCTTCTCGGACCGCCGGGAACGGGATTCGCGACGTGAACGCGACCGCTGGGCCGCCGCGAGCCATCGGTCGCGCACCCGGTACAGCGGCGCTTCCGGCTGTGGAGGTGGAAGCGGCGGCGGTGGCGGATATTACGGCGGGGGCGACAGCGGTAGTAGCAGTAGCAGCAGCAGTAGTTGCGGTGGCGGCGGCTGCGGAGGCGGAGGAGGCTGCGGTGGTGGAGGCGGTGGCGGGGGTGGCTGAATCGGCCGATCCTCGGACCGACCCATCGATTCCGTTGCGTAGTGTGCCTCGGACGCGATATCCGGGGTGCGGCGGCTCGAGCGGTCGCTACGGGAGATGTCGCGGCCGCGGCCGAACACCACTCGGTGACGAAATCCGCGCGGACCGAGATCCGCGTGAGCGAACGGGGAGGAACCGATGATCGCATTCGGAGTGGCGGCGATATTGTTCGTCGGCCTGCTGGTGGTCTGGTCGAACACCTGGCTCGGTATCGGGCTGATCGTCCTGGCGATCGGCATCGTTTACGTGGCCTCGGTCCGCGAGAACCGGAATCCACGGCGCAATCGCAGGCGCTGGGCCGCCGCGAGCGGTGGCGCCGAGGCCGGGAGCTGGGACAGCGGCAGCAGCTGTGGCGGCGGCACTAGCTGTAGCGGCGGGAGCAGCAGCGGGAGCAGTTGTAGCGGCGGTAGCAGTTGTGGCGGCGGCAGTAGCTGTGGCGGTGGTGGATGTGGCGGCGGTAGCTGACCTCGGCAGAGGTAAACCCGTAGGCCCCACCCGGTGTGGCGGTGGAGAACCACCGCCACATTCGCTCACCTCAGCGTCGCCAACGCGGAGAGCACCGCCAGATCCGCCGTGGGATCACCGACGGCGACGCGCGCACTGCCGTCCGGATAGCATTTCGCGCTGATCCCGGCCCGGCGCAGCGCGGTGGCCACACCGGGGCCCGGCAGGTACAGGAAATTCGCGTGGCTGCGCGGCACGTCGATACCGCAGGACCGCAACGAGTTCCGTAGGTTCTCGCGCGCGGTGGTGATGCGATGGATCCGCAGCCGCAGCTCCGGCGCCGCCGCATAGGACGCCGCGACGGCGGCAGTCGCGCACGCGCTCATCCCGAACGGCAGTTGCAGCCTGCGCACCCGCCCGATCAGCTCGCGTCCGCCGTACACGTACCCGATCCGCATTCCCGCCAGCCCGTAGGCCTTCGAGAAGGTACGCAGGATCAACAGGTTCGGGTGTCTGCGCAACAGCGCCGCGTTGTCGAGCCGGTCGGCCTCGGCGAGGAATTCGACATAGGCCTCGTCCAGGACCACGGGCACCCGGCTCGGCACCGAGGCGAGGAAGGTTTTCAGCTCCCCCGCCGGGATCACCGTGCCGGTCGGATTGTGCGGGCGGCAGACGACGATCAGCGAGGTCCGCTTCTCGATCGCCCGCCGCATCGCCCGCAGATCCTGTTCGCCGGTCCGGTCCAGCGGCACCGGGACCAGATTCAGCCCGGCCATATCGGCCATGATCGGATATCCGTCGAAGGTCGGCGAACCGACGACGAGTTCCGATCCGGGTGTGGTCAGCGACTGGATGATCTGCAAGGCCACCCCGGTGGCGCCCGACCCGACGACCACCTGATCCGGATCGACGCCGAGGTGACGCGCGATCAGCGTCGGTAGCCGCTGCGGATAGAACTCCGGATACCGATTCGACCGCGCCAGTTCCAGATTCACCGCGTGCAGCACCGATGGCAGCGGCGGGAACGGATTCTCGCTCAGGCTCAGGTCGAATTCCGCTGACGCGCGCTTGGCGGGGTGCCGCCGTGACGAGGGGGCCTCATCGATCAGGCGCATACTCATCGTCGCACCTCATCCATTGGCCGCACCCCAACGCACCGCCGCCGCCGCCGCGAAATCGCCCGCGTGCGCGAAGGCCGACAACAGCACCACCGATCCGTTGCGCAGCCCGCCCGCCCTGTTCGTGACATCGAGGGTGACGGGAATGCCCGCGGCGAAAAGGTTTCCGCAGGTGTCGAAGGTGTCGGGATGACGTTCGGCGGGCAGTTCGAGCGCGTCGTGCCAGTTGCGCAGGAACAGCCGGTTGGGCTGGTTGGTGACGAAGGTATCGATATCGCGGCCCTTCACCCCGATCCGATCGCACACCGCGAGCGCCACCTCCGGGACCAGCCGGTTGCCGCGCGCGAACACCTTGGTGACCTTGGATTCGGTGAAGCTGACGCAGCCCTGTCCTTCGCCGGGCTCCCAGTATTTGCGGTCGCTGTTGGTCGAGAAATCCATATCGCCCGCGAATTCGGGATAGGTGCGGGATTCGATATCGAGAATGGGCGCGCTGTCGTCCTTGACGAGCAGTCCGACCCCGCACCCGTCGCCCGGCACCGGGGCCTGGGCGAGTTTGCGTATATCGCTCTGCGTGAACACCGGTCCCGCGCAGTTCTGGGTCGCCACGATCAGCGCGGTGCGCGCGTCGGTGGTCTGCAACACCATGCGCGCGATCGACATCATGTGTACGAAGGCCGCGCACCCGCCGTTGTGCACGTCGTAGACGAAACTCGGTCGGGCACCGAGCCGCCGGGCGATCTCCGGCCCGGCGCCGAGTACCGGATTGTCCGGCAGCTGGGTGTGGGTGATCAGCACATCGATATTCGACGCGAAATCGGACCCGTGCCGGTCGATCAGCGGTGCTACGGCGCGTTCGGCCATATCCACCGCGGTCTCGTCGCGCGCCACGTGGTGGCGTCCCGACGGCGATCGGAACATGACGTTCTTCGCCATCCGGTCCGAACGCGAGAACTGGGTGAAGTATTCGGTGCCGACCGGTTCGCCGGGCAGATAGCTCGACACGTCGACGAGACTGACGGTGGGCAGCCCGAAGGTGTCGGGATTGCGGGGATCCATGGTCACTTCATCCAATCGGGTGTGAGCGGCAGGCCGTGGGCGGCGCGGTACTCGCAGATCGCCTTGAGGTTGTCCATCTCGAGTTGGTGTCCGGCGGAGAACATGTCCCAGAAGTCGCCGACCCAGACCGGCCGTTTCGGCGGGGCGGTTTCCGGATAGGGGTTCTCGTCGTAGAAGGGGTGCTTGCAGTTGTTCCAGAGCACCACCGACCCGGGCTTGTTGAACACCACCTGTGCGTCGATGACGCGCATCAGGTAGATCATCCACAGGTGTTTGCCCTGGTCCCAGGCACAGTGGTAGTCCACGGTCATGGCGTCGGGATTGGCGACGGTCCTGGTGTAGATCTCGGTGGCGTCGCCGAGCCGGTCGTAGGCCAGCCAGAGATCGGGTTCGTCGGTCTCGACGAATCCGCGCAGGCTGTAGGTCCATTCCTCGAGCGACCTGGTGTCGGAGAGATATTCGTAGACCTCACGCGGCGGCGCCGCGATATACGCCTGGACCGGGCAGTACTCGCCGAAGACCTGGTCGTGCGGATACACCGACCGGAGCATGTCCACGATGATCGGCGTGGTCGCGTCCTTGTCGGAGTTCTCGATACGTAGCACCCCGGGCACCACGTCTTCGGGGATGTCGCTGAGGGCGGGCAGCGCGCTGATGGTCACGGGTTCCTCCTGAGGGATTCGAGGGATGTCAGGAACGGGACGAAAGGCGGGATCTCGTCGGGATCGCAATCGATCGAGAGGAACGAGGGTCCCTGGGTGTCGAGGCAGCGGCCGAGCGCTTCGGTGAGTTCGGCGGAATCGCGGACGGAATAGGCGGGCAGTTCCGGGAACATCGCGCCGACCCCTTCACCCAACTGCGATGGGCGAAAACGGTTGAAGCTGTAGCGATCCCGGTAGTAGAGCTGTTCTCGGGTGAGACACATGGCGTGCGCGTTGTTGTTGAGCACGACGAAGGTGACGGGCAGTTGGTGTTCGACGGCGGTGTGCACTTCCATGCCGTGCATGAAGAACGCGCCGTCGCCCGCGATGACCACGGTGCGTCGCGGGCCGTTCGGGCCGCGTCCGCGCGCGAACGCCGACCCGATCCCCGCGCCGAAGGCGTAACCCATCCCGCCCATGCCGAGCGCGACCACGAACCGGCCGCCGCGTGGCACCCGCAGGTGGTGCACCACGGCCGAACCGGTATTGCCCGCGTCGGCGAAGACATCGGTGCCCGCGGGCAGCGCGGCGTCGATGGCTTCGACCACTTCCCGATAGCGCAGCCCCGGCCCCTGTGCGGCCGGCACGTCCAGAACTGTCAGCGGGGCGGCCGGTCGATCGTCGACAGGTGTTGCCGCACTGGCGAATTCGGTGGCGATGGCCTCGAGTGTGGCGGCGAGGTCGGTGCTGTAGGCGTGGGTCGCGGGTAGGTGCGGCGGCTGAATCCCGATGCTGGCCACCGGGGTGTCCGCGAGCAGTCCGGCCAGGCCCGCACCCGCCATCATCGGCATGGGGGTGCCGACGAGCAGGCACAGCGCCGCCGAGCGCAGCGCCGCGGCGAGTTCGGGATGTCCCATACTGCCCGCGACGCCGCAGAAACCGGGGTCGGTGTTGTCGTAGGCATCCTTGGCATCGGGAGTCACACCGACCGGTGCGTCCAATATCGCTGCCAGCGTCGCCAATTCGGCTCGCGCGTCATCGCGGGCCACCTGGTCTCCCGCGATGATGACGACTTTGCCGGTGCGTTTGGCTTCGGCGAGTGCCGCGCGTACCCGGGCGGACCCGGGTCGGTCCTCGCGGTGGGTGCGCGGCGGCATCCGGAAGGCTGGGCTCGCGATCTCGGACTGCTGTACGTCTTTGGGCAGCAGGAGCACGGCGGGTCCACCGCGCTCGGCCGCGTCGACCGCCTTGGTCAACAGGTCGGGCAGTTCGGTGGCGTGCTCGACGCGCGCGCAGAATCGGGTGATCTCGCCGAAGAGCCGGGTGGCGTCGATGGTGCCCGCGAGTCCGCTGGAGTCCTGGAAGGCTCCTTTGCCTTCCAGTGTGGTCGGCGGCTGTCCGATCAGGGCCAAGACCGGTACTCGCGAAGCATACGATTCGGCGAGTCCGGCAACGAGATTCATCGCACCGCCGCCCGATGTCGCGGCCACGACGCCGAGTCGTGCTGTGCTGCGGGCATATCCGTCGGCCATGGTGGCCGCCGAGAACTCGTGTTTGGCGATCACCCCGGTCACGGCGTCGGGCGCGTCGAAGACGGCGTCGTACAGATCCTCGATGTTGGCTCCGTCGACACCGAAGATATGACGCGCTCCCGCGGTCGATACTGCCTGAACCAGGTAATCCACGACTCTGCTCGGCATGGGCGCTCCTTCCAGCAGCGACACTCCTGACGGCGTTGTGCGCTCGTCGGACCAATTGCCTTGTACACGAGGGATACGGTGCAGCTCGGCGAGTGGTTCAACGTTGACGGAACTTTTCATCGAAGACTTCTCGGTGGGTTGCCGACGGCCGGAAAAATCCCTCTTGCAATGTACGTATACATCTACGTATAGTGAGTTCATGCCGAACAAGACGATCTACGTTTCCGACGACGATCTCCCTCTGTTCCAGCGGGCGCAGGAGCTGGTTGGCGGCAACCTCTCCGGCGCGGTGACCACGGCGCTGCGCCGTCTCATCGAAGTCGAGGAGGGGCGCCAGGAGGGTTTCGAGGAGACCATCCTTCGGGTCGGGCACAACGGGGTCAGGCAGGTGCGGTTCTCCGGCGCGCTGCTCGGCGAGTGGAGTGATCAGAACGAGACCCGGATGGAACATGTCCGGGTGTACCGCACCCGCAAGGGCAAGATCGCGATGCACGCCCAATACTCGAACTGGGTGGACTACCCGACCGATGCCAAGAACTGGCTCAACGATCTCAAGAACTGGCGTCGCATGCTCGGCGTGGGTGAACAGGACTGGGGCGACTTCTTTTTCGAGGTGGTCGACACGGTGGCGGATCTGAAAGGCAAGATCCCGGACAAGCTCTACGAACGGGTCGTGAGCATCGCCGACCGGCCTCCGGTGGAGGATCTCGACATCTGACCCGTCAGGCCGAAAGGGCCACTCGGGCAACGTAACAACGCGTATTCGACCTCACCGCGACGCCCCCCGGGGGCGTTGTCGATCAAACATGTCCTTATATGCATCAATTTATGTATTGGAAGGAAGGCCATGGTCAACGGGCATCAAGCACCCGCGATCTCGGCGCTCGGCCTGCGCAAGGCCTACGGCGACCACACGGTGCTCGACGGCATCGATCTCACGGTTCCGCAGGGCAGCATCTTCTCGCTGCTCGGCCCCAACGGCGCGGGCAAGACCACCACCGTGCAGATTCTGTCCACCCTGATCAGGGCGGACGGCGGCGAAATCCGCGTCGGCGGACACGATCTCGCCTCCGATCCGCGTTCGGTGCGCGGCGTCATCGGGGTGACGGGGCAGTTCGCCGCGGTCGACGAACTGCTGACCGGACGGGAGAACCTGCTCCTGATGGGCGATCTGCACCACCTGCCGCGCCGCGAGAGCAAGCGGCTGGCCGCCGATCTGCTTGCCCGCTTCGACCTGGTCGATGCCGGGGACAAGGCGGCGAGCACCTACTCCGGCGGTATGACCAGGCGGCTCGACCTGGCGATGACCCTGGTCGGCGATCCGCGGATCATCTTCCTCGACGAGCCGACCACCGGGCTCGATCCGCGCAGCAGGCGCACCATGTGGGAGATCATCCGGGGCCTGGTCGACGACTACGGCGTCACCGTCTTCCTCACCACCCAGTACCTCGAGGAAGCCGACCAACTCGCCGACCGGATCGCGGTGCTCGACAACGGCCGCCTCGTCGCCGAGGGCACGGCCGCCGAGCTGAAACGGCTGGTCCCCGGCGGCCATATCCGCCTGCGATTCGCCGATCGCGCCGGACTCGAGGCCGCCGCGCGGTCCCTGGGCGACGGCGCCCGGGAGGACGGGAGCGAGGAGTTCACCCTGGCTGTCCCGAGCGACGGCGGGGTCGCGGCCCTGCGTGCCGTACTCGACCGTCTCGACGCCGATCAGATCGCCGTCGAAGGGTTGGCCGTGCACACCCCGAATCTCGACGACGTATTCCTCACCCTCACCGGACATTCCACGACCGACAAGGAGACCGCGGCATGAGCGCCTCGACCTACGTACTGGCCGATTCGGTCACCATGCTGCGGCGGAATCTGCTGCACGCCAAGCGTTATCCGAGTATGACCTTCAGCGTCGTGTTGATGCCGGTCGTCCTGCTGCTGATCTTCAACTACGTCTTCGGCGGCGCGCTGGAGAAATCCTCCGGCGGCAACTACATCGACTATCTCGCCCCCGGCATGCTGCTGATGATTCCGGCGTATCTGACGGTGTCGGTGGCGGTCTCGATCGCCACCGACACCAGCAAGGGCATCGTCAACAGGTTCCGGACGATGGATATCGCGCCGTCGTCCATGCTGACCGGACATGTCATCGGCACCCTGATCCAGGGCATCCTCGGCAGCGCGATCATGCTGCTCGTCGCACTGGCGATCGGGTTCAGGCCGGACGCGAACCCGATGGAATGGGTCGCTGTGCTCGGACTCATCGCACTGGTCGTACTGTCGTTCAGCTGGTTGTCGGTGGCCCTCGGCCTGCTGTCGCCGAATCCCGAGGGCGCGAGCAATATGTTGTTCCCCGTCGTCCTGTTGCCTTTCCTCGGCAGCGGACTCGTCGCCACCGAGACCATGCCGGTCGGCCTGCGCCAGTTCGCCGAATATCAGCCGTTCACCCCGTTCACCGAGACGATTCGGGGACTGCTGATGGGAACCGAGATCGGCAACAACGGCTACCTCTCGATCGCGTGGGGCGTCGTCATCGGAGTCGGCGGTTACCTGTGGTCGAGATCCGTCTTCGCCGAGCAGACCTCGCGCTGATCACGTGACGAAACGATCCCCGGCGAATAATCGCCGGGGATCGTCGTCGTGCACCGGGATCAGACCGCCGCGGAGAGAACGACCCGGCCCGAACTCAGCGACTTGATCTGCACACTGCTGATCTGGTCCGCAGGCAGGTCGATCGTGCTGTCCACGGTCAGGACGGTGTCCGGCCCGGCGGGCCACTGGCTCACGTCGAACGCCCGGCCGTCCTTGCTGTTGACGATCAGACCGAAATTCCAGCTGTAGTTGTAGCCGCCCGGCGCGTAAGTGCAGGTCATCACGACGCGGGTGCGTCCGGCGTCGGTCACGATCTTCACATCCGCCGATACCGGGGTCGGTTCGAGCGGTTCCATCGCGCGTTCGGCGAACACCACCTGATCGGTGGTCGCGGGCTCGTCGGTCGACACCAGCGAGGTCGCGAGGGGAATGCTGATGACCGCCGCCGCGGCAGCCGCGAGGAGCGCGCCGCCCGCCGCCGTCCACCGTCCGCGTCTGCGCCTGCGTTCGGCCGCGTCGGCCAGACGCGGCAGCAGTTCGGGAACCGGCGGGATATCCGATTCGATCGACGGCTGTTCGGGCGAATCCAGCATCGCCATCGCCGTCTCGGTGTCGACGAGGGAGAGCATTCCCGGCAAGCCCGCCAATTCGGCCACGGCCGCCTGGCATTCGGGGCAGTGCGCGAGGTGCTCCTCGTATTCCTGGCGCTCGGTTCGGCTGAGGGAGCCGAGCACGTACGGCGCATCCCACGTGGCGTAGCCGTCGGTCTTCGATCCCGACATACTCCCGCCTGCGATCTCCGTCATTTGTTCGTCACCCCCATCTCCTGTAGAGCCAGTCGTAGCGCCCGCATGCCGTAGTGCATGCGGGATTTCACCGTTCCCGGTGGAATATCGAGTTCTTCGGCGATCTGATGCGTGGAAAGTCCTCGATAGTAGGCCCGCACGATCACCTCGCGGTGATCGGCGCTCAGTTTGCCGAGCGCGTCCGCGACGAGCCAGCCGTCGAGGGCGCGGTCGGACTGGTCCGGCGTCGCCTGCTCGGGCGGGCTGTCGGTGCGGAACTCGCGCCTGCTGCGGGCGCTGCGATGCTCATCCACGGCGAGATTGCGCGCCACCGTGAACAGCCACGCCCTGGCCGATGTCGTGGACTGGTCGAGTACGTTCGGCCGTTGCCACGCGCGCAGCAATGTTTCCTGCACGATGTCCTCGGCCCGTCCCGGATCCCGTACCAGCCCGACCGTGTACCGCCAGAGCACCGCCGCGTGTTCGCGATACAGCGCCTGCATCAGCTCGGAGTTGTCGTCCGGGCGCGGCGTGCGCTGTCCGCGTTGTGTCAGTGCCCGCAGGCGTCCGGTCCGCGCCGGTGGTTCCGCGCCGGGCCGGTTCTCCAGCGGTCCCGATCTGTTCCCCATCGAACCGCCTGATCAGTCGTCGCGTTTCATACTGTGTCTCCTTGTTCGTGGAGTACACGAGGCCGGGCCCGGGCCGGTTCAACGGGGATGTCAATTGCGTTCGAGTTCGATCGGGTGGGTGGCGAGCAGCGAGAGCGGCAGCGGCTGCCTGCGCAACACATCGGCCCACAGATCCGCGCGATCGGCGCTGATCGGGTCCGAAGGCAGCGCGGACACCACGATCCAGTCGTTGTTCTGCAACTCGCCTTCCAGCTGCCCGAAGGTCCAGCCCGCGTAGCCCGCGAAAACACGAAGGCCCTCCAGCAGCGGGGCGATCCGCTCGGGATCGGCGTCGAGATCGACCAGCACCACCCGGCCGTCGATCCGGCGCAGACCGGGCACGCCCTGGATCGACACGCCGACGCGCAGCGTCCCGAGGCACAGTGCCGCCTCGCGTTTGACCGGACCGCCGATGAACAGCGTGGCGGGCGTCGCGGCGAGTTCGGACCAGCGGGGCAGCACATCTTCGACGGTGGCCTCGCTCGGCCGGTTCAGCACCACACCGAGACTTCCGCCCTCGTTGTGTTCGATGATGTACACGACGGTCCGCCGGAAAGTGGCTTCGACCAGTTCGGTCGAGGAGACCAGCAGAGATCCCGCACGGACAACCTGTTCGCCCTGCCTGGCGTCTCGGCGGCGACGATCACCGTGCCCGCCGTGAGTTTGCCGTTCATCCGGTTCATCTCCGCGTGCCACTCCGACATCATCGCAGCTGGATCGGCATTCCGCACCGGTGGCTGTCCTGATCGTCCCGATAGAGCGGGCATCGTAGGCTCGGCGTTATGCAACCCCCCGAGGTGATCCTCGACAACGCCGACGCCGTGTACGACTTCTACCTGGACCATCGGCAGAACCGGTGGAAGGCCCTCGCGGCGTATGCCATGCTCGGCCGTCGTTACCACCCCCGGGTCAGTTACGCCGACGGTGCGCCGGAGCAGCTCCGGGCCCTGGTGCGATCCGGGCGGCCGACGATCTACTCGATCAACCACCTGTCCCAGAGCGACCCGTACACCGTCGCCGCGACGGCCTGGCGCAGCCCGCTGCGCTCGATCATCGGCAGGGTGCGCGTGCTCGCCAAGGACGAACTCTTCATCGAAGCGGGTCAGCGGCGCAACGTCGACATGATGGGCGGCATCCCGGTCTTCCGCGGCAAGGACCACGGCATCAGGGCGGTGAACGCGGCCGGTCAGCGCATGATGGACATCTGCGCGCAGCGGCTCGCGCGCGGCGACCACCTGGCGATATTCCCGGAGGGCACCTGTAACGAGGTCGATCCGACCCAGGTGCAGGCGGTGGGCAGCGGAATTGGGCATATCGCGTTCCGCGCGATGAAACTCGGCGTGAGTCCGGCACTGGTGAGCATCGGGCTCAGTTACGGGCCGAGGGCCGATCCGGCGATCGCGCCGACCAAGGAGGAGGCGAAATCCGCCAGTTTCTATTTCCGCCCGCCGATCGCCGAACTCCCCGCCAAACCCGGTGATATCGCCCGCTCGGCCCGCGACGATCTGCAACTGGCGTTGGACGGCGCGATCGCGAACTACTGAGGAAGGCCGAGCCGTTCACGCGCCCAGTGCGGTACCGACGCCACGTACTCACCGTGGGTTTCCACAAAGTGCTTGACCCTCGGGCACAGGGGCAGGATGCCGTACCCCTCGGCGCGGGAGCTGTCGAGCGCGGACCGCACCAGGTCGCGTCCGATGCCCTTGCCCTCGTACATCGAGTAGACCTCGGTGTGCACGAAACCCCGCTCGGAGGCGGTGTCCTGATACTCGGCGTAGCCGGCGATGTCACCGTCGACGTAGATCTCGAAGCGTTCAAGCGCGGTGTTGTTACGGACCTCGGTCGACATGGCTCGACGCTACTCCGCCGGGTGGGTTCGTCGCGCAGCGCAACGCAGCCTCGATTGTGAATTCATTGATTCGACTTGTCCCATGGTGCGCGGCCCACGCAGAATGCTCTTGGTCGTGTCGTATGCCGCACGGTACCGGCCCGGCGGAGGTGCGAGCATGATGAGGACATTCGGACGCGGGTCGCCGCGCCTGTCGCGCACGATCGGCGCGTTGGCGGTCACCGGCGCGCTCGGCGCCTCGCTGATCTCGGGATCGGCCGCCGCGGAGCCTTCCGTGGTGGCGTTCGGCGCCTGTCCGGAAGGTTCGGTGAGCGCGGACCGCGAGGTGCGATGCGCCGTCGTCAGCGTGCCGATGGACTACACGCGACCCGACGGCCCCCGCATCGACCTGACCGTCAGCCGGATCGCGGCCACCGGCGAACGCCGCGGCACGATCTTCGCGAATCCGGGCGGACCGGGCGCGGACGCACTCGACTACTGGGCCCGCCGCACCGACGCGCTGCCCGCCGAACTGGGCGCCGAATTCGACAGGGTCGCGGTACAGCCGCGCGGATTGCGTTGGGCAACATCGCTGACCTGCGCCACCGGCGCCGAAGGCGACGAGGTCTCGCTCGGCGGCGGCGATCGTGACGCGATCAAGAAGGCGTGCGACGCCAGCCAACCCGGCTACCTCGACACCATCACCACCGAGAACACCGCCCGCGATATGGACGCCGTCCGCGCGGCGCTCGGCCTGGAACGCATCGACTTCCTCGGCACCTCCTACGGCACCTACCTGGGGGCGGTGTACGCGTCGCTGTTCCCGGAGCGGGTCGACCGGATGGTGCTCGACTCCAATGTGCATCCGGGCTGGGTGTGGAACGAGGAATTCGCCCAGCAGCAGGTCGCGGGTAAACGTCGTCTCGACGATCTGTTCGCCTGGATCGCCGACCACGACGCCGAATACCACCTCGGCGACACCGCCTTGCAGGTGTATCGCAACTGGGTGCGACTGGTTTCCGATCAGGGCGGCGGCTGGTACGCCAACCTGACACCGCCGCCCGCGAAAGTCTCCGACCTGCCGGGGCAGTTGCCGGAACCGCTCGCGGAGATAGCGCGCGACGGCGTCAACGGGACCGTGGAGCAAGCGGGCAAGGTCCAGAATCTGGTGCGCACACTGCTGTCGGGCGGCGGGTCGGCCCGGGTGCCGCTGGTCGGCGCGACCGCCGTCGCCACCTACACCCGCTCGTACTGGCCGACCTTCGCCAAGGCGATGGCCGAGGCCAATACCGACCCGGCCAACGTGGCGCGACTGCTCGCCATCGAAGGCGCGACCGCGGGCGACCCCACCGGCCGTTTCGTCTTCTCGGCCATCACCTGCAACGAGAACGCGGTGGAGCCGCGCCCGGAACTGCTCGCCTCCGCCGTCGCCACCATCGCCTCCGGCGGCAACGCCATGGACGCCCGCGCCGACCTGGTCCGCTCGGGCATGAGTTGCGGATCCTGGCGTCCGGTCACCGAACCTGTCCCGATCTCGGGCGCGGGTCTGCGCACCCGACCACTCCTACTCCAGAGCCGCTACGACGCCCTGACCAAATACGAGGGCGGCCCCGCCCTGGCGCAGGCCGTCAACGGCTCCCTGATCACCGTCGACGGCGGTGATCACGGCACCTTCGGCCGCGCCAACCCCGCCGTCGACAATGCCGTCCTCACCTACCTGCGGACCGGTGAGGTCACCATCGATCGTGCGGATCAGGCACCCCTCGGCTGAGGGTGCTTCGTGCGGCGAGCCGTCGAATGGCCCCATTTGCGCGTCGGTGCGGCACCATCGATCGTGCGGACCAGGCCCTCTCGGCCGAAGTCGCTTCGCGCGGCAACCACCATCGGCGGATTCGTCGTCCTTCCGAAAGCGGGCAGCCGAGCCGGGGATGTTCGGCACGCGGCAACGCGGCGCGCCAGCGGTGGCGGCGGTGGGGGTGGCGGCACAGAATGTCGGGATGAACTCCGTGCGCCGGGTGGTGCTCGCCCCCGACAAATTCAAGGGTTCGTCGAGTGCGCCCGAAGTGGCCGGGGCAATCGCTTCGGGAATCGCGCGGGTTCGCCCGGATACGGAGTTGGTGCTGATGCCGGTCGCCGACGGCGGTGACGGGACGGTGGACGCGTTCGTCGCGGCGGGGTGGCAGCGGATCGAGGTGGACGCGCCGGGGCCGACCGGGGTGGTGGGTGTGGCGACCTACGCGATGCGCGGGGAGACGGCCGTCGTCGAGTTGGCGGCGGCGGTGGGGTTGGTGAAATTGCCTCGGGGTGTGCCCGATCCGCTCGGCGCGAGCACCTTCGGGTTGGGGGTGGTGGTCGCGGACGCACTCGACAGGGGGGCCGTCGAGATCGTGATCGGCCTTGGCGGCAGCGCGTCCAGCGACGGCGGGGCCGGAATGCTGCGGGCGCTCGGCGTGCGGGCACTGGACGGGCAGGGAGATGAAGTGCCGGGTGGGGGCGCGGCGCTGGCCGATGCGGTCGCGCTGGATCGCTCGGGAATCCATCCGGGGGTCGACTCGGCGCGGTTCGTCCTCGCCTGCGATGTGGACAACCCGTTGCTCGGGCCGCGCGGTGCGGTCGCGGTCTACGCCCCGCAGAAGGGGGCAGACACCGCGCAGCTGGCGATATTGGAAGCGGCACTGACGAATTGGGCCGCCGTCGCGGGTATCGGGTTCGCCGATCGGCCGGGCGCGGGTGCGGCGGGCGGCACCGGATTCGGCGCGATGGCGCTGCTCGGCGCCGAGGTGCGCAGCGGTATCGCGGTGATACTCGAACTGCTCGATTTCGCCGCCCTGCTCGACGGCGCCGACCTCGTCGTCACGGGCGAGGGTTCCCTCGACGAACAGAGCCTGCACGGCAAGGCGCCGATCGGTGTGTGCGAGGCGGCCCGCGCGGCCGGCGTGCCCGTCGTCGCGGCCGTCGGCCGTAATCTTCTGGCCCCGGACCGAATTCGCTCGGCCGGTTTCACCGCCTGCTACGCCCTCACGGACCTGGAATCCGATCCTCGACGGTGCATGGCGCAGGCGCGGTCGCTGCTCGAGGCCGTCGGCGTGACGATCGCCCGCGAGCACCTGGGGGCCTGAACGCCCGCTTCACGGCGGAGAGTCGACACCACCACTCGCCCCGCGCCGCGCGGAAACGTCGCGCTCAGCCCGCAGAGGCCAGATTGTCGAGCAGTCGGCGGCGGTGCCTGTCACCCCATTGTTCGAGCGGGCGCAGCGCGAGGCGTAATTCCTCGCCGAGTGGGGTGAGCGAATATTCGACCCGCGGCGGTATCTCCGCGAAAACCTCGCGGTGCACGACACCGCCCGCCTCCAACTGACGCAGATTCTCCGCGAGCACCTTCTCGCTCACGCCGGTCAGGAGTTTGCGCAACCTGCCGAAACGTTGCGGTCCGGCTTCGAGCGCCCACATCAGGTGCAGTTTCCATTTCCCTCCGACGACGTCGATCGCCACCGACATACCGCAGACCTCGTGATCTGTCTCACTACTCATGCGGGGCGCACCCTTTCCGACGGTATTTCGAACCTCACGGTAAGCAACCCGACCCCGACGTGCGGTCTTCCCGCTTTCGGCCGCGCGGACAACGATGAATTCGGCGCCGATCAGTTTCCGAATCGAGAATCGAAGGGACACAACATGTCCGAGCAGAGTATCCCCCGATCCGTCTCCGTGCTCGGCCTCGGTCCGATGGGGCAGGCCATGGTGCGGGCCTTCCTCGCCGCCGGTGTCGAGGTGACGGTGTGGAATCGCAGCGGGGCCAGAGCCGACGCGATGGCCGAACTCGGCGCGAAGCGGGCCGACACCGTCTCCGACGCGCTCGCGGCCAACGCGGTGATCGTCGTGAGCCTGACCCACTACGCCGCGATGTACGACGTCCTCGGCCAAGGGGTCGAGCGGTTGCCGGGCAAGGTGATCGTCAACCTCTCCTCCGATTCACCGCGTCGGGCCCGCGCGGGAGCGGCCTGGGTGCGTGAGCGCGGCGCCGAATTCCTTTCCGGCGGAGTGATGTCGGCGGGTGACGATATCTCGCACCCGGCCTCCTACATCTTCTACAGCGGACCGAGGGAGGTCTTCGACGCGCATTCGGCACTGTTGCGGCCATTGAGCCCCCAGGAATACCTCGGCGTCGACGACGGGCTCGCACAGATCTTCTACCAGGGCCTGCTCACCATCTTCCATCCGTGGCTGCTCGCTTTCGATCAGGCGACCGCGATGATCGAGCGTTCCGGTCACGACATCGCCCGGTTCCTGCCCTTCGCCATCCGGTCCAGCGCGGCCTTCCCCCATTTCATGACCGAGTTCTCGGCGGCGAACGCGGCGGGCGGATGGGCCGATATCGCCGGGCTGCGAATGATGGACGCGGGCGCGGAGCACATCATCGACGCGAGTGCGGACGTCGGCGTGGACGCGACGTTCTCCCGGACCGCGCGGACCTTCTGGCGCGCGGCGATCGTCGCGAGCGAAGGAGCGGGCCGCGCGGTGTCGACCTACGAGCTCATGCGCGGTGCGGCGGAACCGGTTTCGTGACCGGCGGGCCCGCGGCGTGCGAATTCCCTCGAAAAGAGAGCACTGCTCTTGACAGTGGCGGGCAAAACGTGGAACATTGATCTCAACAGAGAGCAGTGCTCACAATAAGGAGTTGAGATGAACGCCAGCACCCGCTACATCGCCCCCGCCGGATTCGAGCCCGTGATGAATCGCTTCTTCAACCTGCTGCCCAAACTCGGCATCAGCGTGATGGGGTCGCGACTGCTCGCGGTGAAGGGGCGCAAGAGCGGTGAATGGCGCACGACGATGGTCAATCTGATGATCGACGACGACGGCGCCCGCTACCTGGTCGCCCCGCGCGGCCGCACCCAGTGGGTGCGAAATCTGCGGGTGGCGGGCGGCGGCGAACTGCGCCTGGGCCGCAAGGCCGAGAACTTCACGGCCACCGAGGTCGCCGATGCCGACAAGGTCCCGCTGCTGCGTCTCTACCTGCGCAAATGGGGTTGGGAAGTCGGCAAATTCTTCGAAGGGGTCACCAAGGACGCCACCGACGAGCAGTTGGCCGAGATCGCACCCGGGTTCCCGGTCTTCCGGATCGCGTGAGACGTCACGACGTGCGCGTCGCCAGGAATTCCACGGCCGCCGCGTACCCCGCGACGCCCATCCCGGCGATCACCGCCGTCGCGATCCCGGAGATATAGGAGTGGTGCCGGAATCCCTCCCTGGCGTGCACATTGCTGATGTGCACCTCCACGATCGGCACCTCGGGGATGACCAGCGCGTCACGCAGGGCCACCGATGTATGGGTCAACCCGCCGGGATTGATGACGATCCCCGATTCCGCCCCCCGTGCCCGATGAATGCGATCGATCAGCGCGCCTTCGGAATTCGATTGGAACGCGACGATCTCCCGGCCGAACCGAGCCGCGGTCACTCGGCACAGTTCGACCACGTCGTCGAGGGTTTCCGAACCGTATACCTCCGGCTGTCGGATGCCGAGCGTGTTCAGGTTCGGGCCATTGAGGATCAGGATCGGGGCGGCCATGGGAGAGACTTTAGTGGCGTTCCGGCCTGATCGGACAAACTCTCACGAGCGATCGAGGATCCCGCGCGTGGAGCCCGGGATCGTCCGTTCAGGCCGGATCATCTAGAGCCCCTTCGGCCCCTCCGAGCGCAGATCGTCCACCTTGCTCATGGCGGTGCGCAGTTCCTCCAGCCACTCCTCCGCGTGCTTGCCCGCGAGTTTGACCGTCCAGGCCAACGCGTCGGAGCGGGAGCGGGCGACCCCGGAATCGACCAGGGTGTCGAGAACCTTGCGTTCGGGTTGACGCAGCCGGGTCATGACGGGCACCGCCTGGTGCGTGAACATGATCCGCTCGCCGTCGACCGTCACACCCCAGGCGACGCTGCGCCCATATCGGTGCTGGGCCTCGCCCGCGATCTGCATGCGCGCCGGGCGCGTGGATTCGCGGAAACGCGAGATCACCCCTTCCTTGGTGGCGCGGGGCAATTCATCGGTGGGGGCTTGCTCGTCGCTGTCGGTAGGGCCGGCCGGTCGCTCGGGTTTCGGTAGCGGCAGTTCGCCGATGACGACGATCTCGTCGCGGTCGATCTCGATCACCGGCGCTCCGACGAACCACTCGCTCGGCAATCTTCCGGCGAACCAGTCGGGCACATCGGCGGGGTCGGGCAGATCCGCCTGCTGCCAGCCGCCTGGCCTGCCGAAATTCCGTCCCCGGTGGTCATGTCTCATGGGGAGTCACCTTCTTCTCTGTTCCGCGCTTCGTGCAGAGTTTGCGCTGACGGCGGAGTGTTGATTACAAGATTACGTCGCAAAACCCCAGGGTGGTTCCGCTCTGCGTGAAACCGCTCTCATTGGGGTAGTCCACTATGGAAGGCGCCGATGACGGCGGTGGATGCGAGACGGGGGAGGTTCGAAATGGCGACGTTCACGGTAATTCCCCAAACGTGCCTTCCGCCCGGTACGGTAGCGGCGCCGGTTATCGCCTTGTGACTGGACAGCGTTCATGATCCGCCTTCTCGGTGACGGGATTTCGGGCACAATCGATACCGCTGAGCATGGGTAACGGCCCGGCTACAGGGCACCAACGAGCAGGTAATTTCAGGTACGGTGGTCTTGTTACTGGAGTGACAAGAGTGAAGAGTGGGCGATATGGATGGTCGGGGATCCCGCCGCTTCAGCGTCCGGGGCGCATTGGCACTCGCGGGGGTAGCGGCTGTAGCGATCGCACTGGGTTCGTGTGGATTCCAGGCGGAACCCAATGAGGCGGAAGGCATCGTCGAGCGGTTCACCGAATTGCTCGACAAACAGGATTACAAAGAGGCCGCGGAGCTGACTTCCTACCCCAACGGGGCTCAGGCAACCCTGAAGCAAATGTTCGAGGGTTTGCAGCCGGGGAAGGCCGACTACCAGAAGACCCAATTCATCGGCTTGGACTCGCAATCGGCGATCTTCAGCATGGACGTCGACTGGAATTTCGGCGAGAACAAGACCTGGGATTACAGCATCCAGGGCACCGTCCGCAAACTCGCGATCGGCTGGCGGATCTCCTGGGAGCCCGGCATCGTCATGCCGCAGCTGTCGAACAACCGCACGGCCAAACTGGTCCGCACCCTGCCCGCGCCCGCGCCACGGGTCGTCGACATCACCGGCGCACCGCTCATGCACGAGCAGGTCATCAATGTCATCAAGATCGATCCGACCAGGACGTCGGATCCGGTCGCCTCCACCGACGCGCTGGCCAAGGCCATCGAGCCGGTCGCGCCGCTGATCACCGGCCCTTCGCTGATGCAGCAGCTGGCGACATCGCAGGGTAAGCCGGTGATCGCGGTCAACCTGCGCGAAGGCGATTTCGGGATCCTCGAGCCCGCGATGGCGCCCATCCCCGGTGTGGTGATGGAAAAGCAGCCGCGCCTGATCTCCTCGGATCGCCGGGTCTGGTCCCCGCAGCTGGACGCGTTGCGCAAGGTCTGGCAGGACAGCCAGGAACAGCATTCCGGTTGGGGTGTGCAGATCTACGAGGCCGACGGCAAATTCGTCGGACAGGTCGCCGGATATCAGGGGCCGCCGGGAGCCGATATCGCCGGTGCGATGGATCAACGGCTGCAACGCGCGGCCGAGGACGCGGTGGTCAGTGTCGGCACCCCGGCCTCGATCGTCGCGATCCAGCCGTCCAGCGGCGCGGTCGTGGCAGTCGCACAGAACAGCCAGGCCAGCGCGCACGGTTCGGTGGCCTTCACCGGGCTGTACCCGGTCGGGCGCAATATCGAACTGTTCCGCAATATCGCCGCGGTCACCGAAGGTAAACAGCCGCAGGACATCTCGGTGCAGGAAGCGGCCGAAGCCGCGAGCAGACTCGGTGTCGGCGTCGACTTCCGGGTGCCCGGCCTCGACGAGGTCACCGGACGTCTCGCGATCGCCGGACGCAGCGCCGAACAGGTCCGTCAGGGCGGCGGTTCGGACGCGGTGCTGGCCAGCCCCTTCGGTATGGCCATCGCGGCGGCCGCGATCGCGCGCGGCGAGGTGCCGGCCCCGGCGATCGAGGTCGGTCGCCCCGGCGGCACCGACGCGAAACTCGAACCGCTGCCGGGCGATGTCGCCGACCGTCTGCGCACCATGCTGCGCGACGGCGCGGGCAGTCCGGAGTTCGCGGGCCTGCGCTCCTACCGCGACATCACCGGTTTCGCCGCGACGGCGGGCGCGGACGGCTGGCTGCTCGCCACGATGGGCGACCTCGCCTTCGCCATCCACATCAACGACATCGACAGCGGCGACGCCGCCACCCGAATGGCCGCCCGCATGCTCCAATCCCTGGCCAGCCCGGAACCCTGATCCAGGAGTGTCGCTGATCGCGACGGGCGGTGTACGCCGTAGCGCGCGGTCACGTCACCAAGTCACGTCGGGCAATTCGATGTCGATCGGGAATGGGCGGTCGACCTTCACTCGATTGCGGAAGATCCCGGTCGGCGCGTAGCCGCCCTCGGGAAGCAGTTCGAAGGTGTAGACGACGATGGCATCGGCTTCGTTCTCCACTCGCCAGAAACACTTGATCCCCGCTTCCGCGTACTGGGCGGGTCGGAGCACGCGATCCTTGGTCTTGGTCCTGGGTGACATCACCTCGATGACCAGGTGGACGACTTCCGGTGGGAAGGACAGGGATTCGGCGCTCACCGCGGTGCGCGTGACCGCGAGAATATCCGGTTCTGGAACCGTCGGACCGAGGTCGACTCCTTGCTCGGTGGCGATCACCGCCCATGAGGGTGCGATCCGGCGCAGGGCGAACTTCAGGATATCGATGACTTCGTTGTGCCAATGCGTCGACGGCGCCATCATCACAACGTCACCGTCCAGCAACTCGAATCGCGCATCGACGACCTCCATCAGGCGGGGCAGATCACGAGCTGTGAACCCGCCCTCCGGGGGCGTCGGCATCAGCACCATGTGGCCTTTGATGGGCTCTTCACGACGCTGAGCGGCGGTCATATCAGGAGGCTACCTGTCGGTGGCTTCCGCTGCTATATCCAGATTCGGTTCAGTGGCCGAGGAGTTTGCGCCAGTGGGCGCGTAGGGGGTGTTTGGCGGTGACCGAGCCGAATCGGATGCTGCCCTGGACGACGAGGTGGAGGGGGCCGAGTGGGGGGCCGGTGCGGACCTTGTTGTTGACGCTGGAACCGATGAGGTCGACGCCGTCGAGGTCGACGGTGGCCTCGGCGGGGACGAGGAGATTGAGCGAACTGCAATAGTCGTCGACGTGCAGTTCGACCACCTGGGTCGACATGATCGCCTCGGTGAAATCCAGGGTGACGCCGGAAAGCCAGCTGTTCAGCACCAGTGTCGGCGGTACCTGCCACGGGCCGCGGCGGTTGACGCCCGACATGCGCGATCGGATGACATTGCCCGGCGCGGCGACCGGTGGGCGTCGGTAGGACGGCATCGGGCGCGGCCGCTGGAACGAGGGCGCGGCGTTGACGAAATGTGTCTGCGGTGCGGCGGGTCTGCCGACGAGTTGGACGCCGGGCAGGTCTATCAGCACCGAGTTGAGTTCACCTCGGGTTTTGGCGGCGAGGGCGGTGTCCATCCGCTCGGTGAACTCACCGAGCGAGAGCATCCCCAGGCCGACCGCGCGCTGCAACAACTGACCGACATGCTCGCGCTCGGCGTCGGATACGCGCAGTTCACGATCGCCCACAGCGCCGCCGCCATTCGATACCGATTCGGGGCCGCCCATGGAATCGAGGTTACCGACGATCGCGGGTGCGCGGCATCAGGGCAATCCCGGATTCTCGGAATCCGGGGCGGGGAGCGCCGATCGGCATTCCACGACGGTCGCGACCCGCGTCTTCGACCGATCGAAGAGCTGTTTGGCGACGGCCGGGACAACCGACCAGGACCGAGACGCGACAACTCGTCGAGCGGCTGCGCGAAGCGGCGGTCGAGA
Source organism: Nocardia sp. NBC_01377 (assembly GCF_045040005.1). Taxonomy (NCBI): domain Bacteria; kingdom Bacillati; phylum Actinomycetota; class Actinomycetes; order Mycobacteriales; family Nocardiaceae; genus Nocardia; species Nocardia sp. NBC_01377. The sequence continues at coordinate 7,171,343 of NZ_CP109566.1, read as the reverse complement.
CCTTCCTCGCGTGCGGTTACGACGGCACGACCATGAAGGCGATCGCGCGGGCGGCGGGCATCACCAAACAGACGCTGTACGCCCGCTACCCGGACAAGCGGGCGGTTTTCGCCGAGGTGATCCCCTGGGCGATGTCGCGGCGTGACTCGCGGGCGGTGTCCGTGCCGCCCGAGGGCGGCGACCTGCGCGAATCACTCACGGTGATCGGCCGTGAGGCCCTGGCCAGGGTCGCCGATCCGCACCTGGTGAAACTGCAACGGATCGCCATCACGTTGTTCCTGCGGGGCGTCGGGCCGCGAACCAGCGAGTCCGGGTGAGCTATTCGAGGCCCTGCTCGATCGCGTACCTGGTCAGCTCGACCCGGTTGGCGAGCTGGAGTTTTCGCAGCGTGGCCTGCACGTGGTTCTCCACGGTCCGATGGCTCAGTCCCAGGCGCGTGGCTATCTGTTTCGCGGACAGACCTTTCGCCACCATCCGCAGCACCTCGGTCTCCCGGTCGGTCAGGGCGGGGCGGTGCGGTTCGTCCGGTTCGGCGGGCGCGGTCGCCATGCGGCGGTATTCGCCGAGGACCAGCCCCGCGAGCCCGGGCGTGAAAACCGGCTGGCCCGCCGCGGTCGCCCGGACCGCTTCGATCAATTCGGTGGCCGACGCGCTCTTGACCAGATAACCCGACGCGCCGGCCTTGATCGCGTCGAGCACATCGTCGCGTTCGGCGGAGGCGGAAAGGACCAGCACCCGGCTCTGCGGCGAAACCCGCAGGACCTCGGCGGTCGCCTGCGCGCCGTTGCCGTCGGGCAGCTGCATATCCATCAGCACGACCGCGGGTTGCACCGCCGCTGCCCGCCTGGTCGCCGCGCCGACCCCGTCCGCGGTGGCGGCCACCGCGAATCCCGCCTCGGTGAGGTCGCGGGAGACGCCGTCGCGCCACATCGGGTGATCGTCGACGACCATCACCGAAATGGCGCCGACGGTGGCGTCGTCGGTCATCGCGTACCTCCCGTGTCGTGTTCGACCCGATCGCTCGGCCGTGTCGCCGAGCCGATTCCGATCAATCGTGCCAGATCGAGTGGTACCGGGCGCAGACTCGAGCGGGCAGCGTCGGGGAGTGCGCGAGGCCGAACGACCGCAGGGGGAGCGAGCACCTCATCCACGCGGAACGCGGAACTCCCATTCGACGCCCTCGCCCGAACCCTCGGTGAGTAATTCCGCCGTCCCGCCGAGACTCGCGATACGCCCGACGATCGACCGCGACACCCCCATCCGGCCTTCGGCCTCGGCCTGTTCCAAACGCCCCGACTCGATGCCGACACCGTCGTCGCGCACGCTGACGATGAGTTCGTCGCCGGTATCCTCCAGCAGCACATAGGTTTTCGCGTCGGGTCCGGCGTGCAGTCCGACATTGGACAGCGCCGTGGACACCGCGGCAACGATCTCGGTCGCGGCCCAACGGCCGATCCGCACGGGTTCGCCCGGTGTCGAGACGGAAACGGTCGGCGTCGCGTGCGCGGTCAGCAGCGGGCGCAGATCCACCTCGGTGCCGCCCTCGTCGGCGCGTACGCCCTGTTCGGAGATCAGGACCCGGAGCGCGACCTCCTGCTCACCGGCCCGCTGCGCCAATTCCTCGGTCGGCCCGCCGATTTCGCCGCCACGGCGTTTGATGTAGCTGAGCACCTGGAGCACCCCGTCGTGCACCTCGCGTGCCAGACGTTCGCGTTCCTCGGCGGCGGCGGTGAGCCGGACGGCGCGCTGGAGTTGTTCCTGGGCTCTGCGGGCGGTGTTCGCGGCCAGGCCGAGCGCCAGCCCGACCGATACCAGCACCGGCATGGTGGCATCCGCCCACACGTCCTGGCCCCACTGGTCGCGAACGGTGATGATGACGATGGAGATCAGTACGCCCGAGGCGATTCCGAGGATCGGCCCGCGCAGGATCGCGGCCGAGATCACCGCGTTCGCGGCCCACATGGTGGTCGGCAGGGTCTGATGTCCGTGGTACCAGTCGTAATCGGCCACCAACCGGGTGGCGCAGATCAGGCCGATCACCACGATGTGGTCGCCGATCACCACCCACATGCGGACCCGCGCCACATTCGTCACGTGCCAATGCGAGAGCAGCAGCGCCGACGCACCGGACCACACCGCCATCAGGGCGATGAAAACCCAGCTCAGGCGCTGATTCTGGTAGTACTGCACCGAAGCGACCTGCTGACCGATCGCGTACAGCAGGGTGACCAGCCGGAATGCCTGCACCGCCCGCCACAGCGGCGCGGTAGCGGCATCGGACGGGCTGAGGTCTGCGGTCCGGCGGTCTGCCGTCCGGCGGTCAGCCGTCACGCGCTCGCCCGTCCAGCGATCACCCGTCCGCATCGCCGCGCTCGTTCCCGTCGTCGGGTTTTCGCAGCAGGACGGTCTCGTGACGCAATGTCGCGGCCACGTCGAACCGATCCGGGTCGGGATCTCGGTCCGGTTCGGCCGAGAACATTCGGCCCGGTTCCCCGGTCTGTAAATCCTCGAACGCCTCTTCCGGACTGTCGGCGAACAGCGACCGGATGGCCGTGTTCATCACCGCCACGAACGGCACCGCGAGCAGACCGCCCGCGATACCGCCGAGCACAACGCCCGCCGTGATCGCGAGCACGACCGCCAGCGGGTGGATGCTCACCGCCCGGCCGAGCAGCAAGGGTTGCAGCACATGACTTTCCAGCTGCATCACCGCGATGATGATGCCGAGCACGATCAGCGCGGTGACCGGTCCCTTGGTCACCAGGGCGATGAAGACCGCGATGAAACCGGCCAGGAACGCGCCGATGATCGGGATGAACGCGCTGATGAAGACCAGCGAGGCCAGCGGCAGCGCCAGCGGGACACCGAGTATCGCCAGACCGGCGCCGATGCCGATGGCGTCGACCGCCGCCACCGCGACGGTCGCGCGCACGAATCCGACCAGCGTTCCGAAGCCGAGTTGTCCGGCCAGGCGCACCCGCTCGCGATGGGGCGTCGGCACGATCCGGGTGACGAACGCCCAGATCTGATCGCCGCCGTAGAGGAAGAAGATCAGGATGAACAGGGTGAGGAAGGTGCCGGTGAGTATGTGGCCGATCGCCGTCGCGGTGGTCAGCGCGCCACTGGTCACGCTGTCCTGATTGGACTGGATCATCTTGACGATCGTGTCGCCGATATTGCGGATCTGCTCGTTGCTCATATGCGGCGGACCGTTGATCAGCCAGTCCTGGATCTTGTGGATGCTGTGGGTGATCTCGTCCGACAGTTGCGGAACACCGGCGACGAACTGTTCCACGACGAAGGTCATGATGCCCGCGACGATGCCGAGCGATCCGACCAGCGCGACGAAAACCCCCACCCAGCGCGGCACGCCGAGACGTTGCATCCAATCCACAAGCGGCGCCAGCAGTCCGGCGGCGAGCAGCGCGATGGCGAGCGGGATCACCACGGTCGCGAGTCGCTGCACCACCATGGCGAGTACGTACACCGCCGCGAAGATGACCAGCAGCCGCCACGACCACTCCGCCGACTGCCGGACCAGCGGGTGCACCGCGTCCGCTGCCCCGGCTCTGCGTGCGGGACTCTGCTTCTGGTCGCTCACCTCCGCGAGCCTAACCGGCGCGCGTGGGTGAGGTCGGTCCCCCCGTGATCGGGCGGGCGGGTGGCCGAGCCGTCGACGGGTCCGGCGCGCAACCACCACGACATGCCCGGATGATCGAAACGCTAGATTGGTGCACGTGTCGGCGCCCCTGGAAGCGGTCAAACAGACCATGCGAACGCGCTGGCCGCTGTACCTGACGTCGATGCTGTTGGCCAACGCCTTCGGCGCGGTGCTGGTGTGGGCGTTCATCCAATATGGACTCCCGGTTCCGGAAGGGGAGGCGGCCGGCGCGCGGCGCGTCGGGCTCCTCGTTCCCGCCCTCGTGTTCATCACCGGGGGCCTGTTGAGTCTGGCGGCGTCGGCGTTGATGCTGCGCCCGGTGATGCGCTGGCAGATGCGCGGCGGGCCGCCGAGCCGCCAGGAGCAGATGGCCGCCCTGCACGCGCCGCTGCGCCAGGCGTTCGTGCACCTGGTGCTGTGGCTGGTCGGCGGCGCGGTACTGGCCGCGCTGATCATCTCCGCCACGCCCGAACTCGCCGGGGCCGTCATCGTCACCGAATGCATGGCGGCGACGATCGTGTTCGGCTTCACCTACATGCTCGGCGAACGCATTCTGCGTCCGGTCGCCGCCGAGGCGCTGACCGCGGGCACCTTCGACCACACGCTGACCCCCGGCGTCGGCACGCGCATGGGCATGACCTGGGGGATGGGCACCTTCGCCCCGACCATCGCGATCGTGCTGCTGTGCGTCACCCAGATCACCTCGGACGTGAAATTCTCCGCCCAGTCGCTGGCGATCTCGATCCTGCTGCTCTCGGGGGTGGTGATCATGCAGGCGCTCGCGCTGTCGATGCTGACCGGTTCCAGCATCTCCGATCCGGTCCGCCAGCTCAGCCAGGCCATCGACCGGGTGCAGGAGGGTGCCCGCGACGTCCAGGTCGAAGTCTTCGACGGCAGCGAGATCGGTCTGCTCCAGGTCGGGTTCAACCGGATGATGGAGGAAGCGGCCAAACGTCGTCAGCTCCAGGAACTCTTCGGTCAGCACGTCGGCGAGGAGGTCGCCCAGCGAGCCCTCGACTACGGCACCGAACTCGGCGGCGAGACCAGATTCGTCGCGGTGCTGTTCGTCGACATGGTCGGGTCGACCGCGGCCGCCGCCGAACGTCCGCCGACCGAGGTCGTCGGTCTGCTCAACGAATTCTTCCGGATCGTCGTCGACGTCATCGACCGCCATCACGGATTCGTCAACAAATTCGTCGGCGACGCCGCGCTCGCGATCTTCGGCGCGCCGCTGGACCGGCCGGACGCGCCGACCGCCGCGCTGGCCGCCGGTCGCGACCTGCGCGAGGCATTGCGCGAGGTACCCGGACTCGATATCGGTATCGGCGTGTCGGCGGGCCTGGCCGTCGCGGGGAATATCGGTGCGGCGAACCGATTCGAGTACACGGTCATCGGCGACCCCGTCAACGAAGCCTCTCGTCTGACGGAACTGGCCAAGGACCAGCCGGGCCGGGTGCTCGCCTCCGGCAGCGCGCTGTATTTCGCCGACGAGAGCGAGCAGCAGTTGTGGATATCCGGCGAAGAGGTGCAGTTGCGCGGACGGCGGCGCAAGACCCGACTCGCGTGGCCGAAGGACAACGGTGGGCCGACCGCGGATGCAGACAGCGAAACGACGGGTCGTTAGGCTGACCGCGTGAGCGCCAACGGGGAGACAGTGGGTAAGCCCCCGCCCCCGCCCCCGCCCGGGCCGCCGTCGGCGACACGGCGTCGCGGCAGATTCTGGTGGGTCAAGTGGGTTCTCGGTGTCGCGCTCGCCGCACTGCTGATCGCCGAGGGTTTCTATCTCTGGCCGCGCCTGCACGAATCGTGGCAGAGCCTCACCGAGATCCACTGGGGTTGGCTCGCGGCCGGTGTCTGGTTCCAGGCGCTGTCCATGAGCGGATTCGGGCGGGTGCAGAAACAGCTGCTGCGGGCGGGCGGCGTCGACGTCAGCCAGCGGAAATCGGTCGCGGTGGTCTACGGCGCGACCGCGATGTCGGTGACCCTCCCCGCCGGGCAGGTCTTCTCCACCGCGTTCACCTACCGCCAGACCCGTCGCTGGGGCGCCAGCCCGATCGTCGCCTCCTGGCAGTTGGTGATCTCCGGGGTGATCGCCACCGTCGGGCTCGCACTGCTCGGGGTCGGCGGCGCGCTGCTGGTCGGCAATCGGGTCGGCCCGCTCAAACTCATCCTGTCGCTGGCCGGTGTCGTCGCGCTGGTGTGGGTCGGCAATTACATCTCGACCAATCCCGGTTCGCTGGAATCGGTGCTGCGGCGCGTTCTCTCCTGGGTCAACCGCCTGCGCAAACGCGAGGCCGACCGCGGCATGGACAAGGTCGAGGAAATCCTCGGCCAGCTCGAATCGGTCGATCTGGGCACCCGCGACGGCGTGCTCGTCGGATTCTGGGCCATCGTGCACCGCTTCGCCGATGTCGCCTGTCTGGGCGCCGCGTGTTACGCGGTCGGCGCCGACCCGAGACTCGCCGGACTGCTGCTCGCCTTCGCCGCCGGTAAGGCCGTCGGATCCATCCCCTTCGCGCCGGGCGGCATCGTCTACGTGGACGCGACCCTGATCTACGGTCTCACCGTGGGGGCGGGCCTGCCCGCCGCGCAGGCCGTCGCGGGCGCTTTCGTCTACCGGCTGATCAGTTTCATCCTCGTCGCGATCACCGGCTGGATCGTCTTCGCCTTCCTGTTCCGCACTCCGCAGGCCGACGACGCCGAATTCGAGAAGGAATTCGAGCAGCGCAGGACCGTGTAGTTCCCGGCCCCGCCCGATTCATGACTCGACAGTGCGAAGTGTCCGGGCCGGTGCCCGTTGGCCCTGGAACTACGCTGGCGGCCGTGAAAAAAGTTGCGCCGTGGCTGGTCGATCTGTTGCTGGTGATCCTGTTCTGCGTCATCGGGCGGCGCAGCCACGACGAGGCGATTCTCACCGGTCTGCTGAAGACCCTGTGGCCGTTCGCGATCGGCCTCGCCCTCGGCTGGATCGCGGCGCGCGTGCTGGCGAGCCGCAAGGCGGGCGACCGTCCGATCGACGGGATCGCGCTCTGGCCGACCGGCGTGCTGGTCTGGCTCGCCACGCTGTGCGGCGGCATGGTGCTGCGCGCGATCAGCGGCCAGGGCACCGCCGCGAGTTTCATCGCGGTCGCGGCGACGGTGCTCGCGCTGTTCCTGCTCGGCTGGCGCGCGGCGGTGACCGCCCTGCGATGAGCCCCGGGATCGGGCCCGATCGGTCAGTCGTTGACGCCGATGCGGCGGGCGAACGCGCGCAGCGGGACTCGACGGTCGTGGTCGAGCAGTTCGGACACGATATGGCGGGGCAGGGTCTGGTACTTCATCCAGTCGACGCCGCCGACGCGTTCGGCGTTGAGGAGCGCGTCCAGGGCGCGCTGGTATTGGCCGGTGCGGGTCCACGCCACGGCGGTGTCGGCGATGTGGCGGGCCCGCGAGGCCTGGGGGAGACCGCCGTTGCTCGGCATCCCCTTGGCGGCGGCCAATGCCTCGGCGTAACGCTCGCAGGAGACGTTCACGTCGACGGTCTGCATGACGACCTGGGAGGGACCGAAATAGGTTTCGTAGTCCTGCCGGTCGCCGCCGATGCGCAGCGCGACTTCACCCGCGGCCTCGACCAGCGACAATGCCTCGTGGATGTCCTGCCCCCGGCCCGCGGCCGTCGCGCCTTGCAGGACAAGCGATCCGTAAGCGGACAGGTGCGCGGGGCATTCGTCGCCGCTGGGTTCGAGTTCGGACGCGGCGCGTAAGGCGACCTTGCGCGATTCCTCGTAGCGGCCCTGCACGAGCAGCTGCCAGGCGATCGAGCCTCGAATCGTGGCGAGCAGCAGGGGATCGCCGCCGTGTTCGGCCGCGCCGAGCGCCTGCCGGACGGCGAGGAAGGCCGGATCGGTCTGGCCGAGGTGGACCAGGGTGCAGCCGGTGACCCAGTACATCCGCGCCAGCAGTTCGTTCGCGGGCGCGACCGTGCCGTTGCGCGCGGCGTGCACGGTGGCGCGCAGCTGGGTGAGCCCGGACGGCAGCAGGGTGGTCAGCAGTTCGTAGCGACCGGCCCAGTAGGCGCCCCACGCGTAATCGACCGAACGGCTGCCCTCTTCGAGGCTGACGGCCTGTTCGTCGGGAAATTCTCCGACGAGATCGTCAACGGGGGTTAACGCATGGCGGATCGCCACGATGCCCGCGTCGGGGTTGCTGGAAGGTATCCCGTGCCGCTTGCCGACGAGATCGGAGATATCGACATCCAGTGCGCGCGCGAGCTTTTGCAGGCTCGCGATGGACGCGGTCTGCCGTCCGCCCTGCTCGAGCTTGCGTACGAGATCGACACTCACCCCGGCTTGATCGGCAAGTTGACGTTGCGTCAGCGCTTTGCCGCGAAAGCGCCTGATCCGCACGCCGATCGACGAATCGTCCATGTACCCATGTCCTTTGTTACATCCGGGTTTCAGAGTACGACGCTAAGCGATCGCGGTCGAGCACAGTGGGACATTACGTACGACTCGTCGCCGCACGGTTGGAATACCGTTGCCTTTCTGCAACTTTGAGAACGCAAAGGGCGGCGGCAATGATCACGATGCCGAACACCACCGTGCGGGCTCCTCGCGCCGATCGCGCGACCGAGCCGGGTGCACATTCAGACCGAACGGCGCGCGACACCCAGCGCACCATCAGACTGCGCGATTTGCTCCTACCGACGCAGAACTCGTTACTCGTATTGTCCGGCGATCGCGGTGAGGGGTAAACGTCATGTTCGAACGCTGTCAGACACCACACGATATCGCGCGCCTGCTGCGACATCGATACGGACTTCCGGTGCAACTGCTCGCCGGTCGTCCGATGATCGTCACCGGCTCCGTACTCGGCGCGGTGGTCATGCCGCCGGAACTGGGCCGCTCGGTACTCGCCACGCTGGACCGGAATTTCACCGCACCGGTGGTGGCCGATCCCGGCGAACGCACCTGGACCTTCCTGGTCGCGCCGCCGAGTCCGGCGCCGCCGCTGGAGGTCGCGATCCGGCGATTCCTGTCCGGACATCAGGTCGTCGTGGTCCCGGGCGGACGTCAAGTCCTGCTGCCGACCACGGATACAGCACTGGGCTGGCACTGGGCGGGCGAACCGGCCCCCGGTGTGCTGCGCATGCCACCCCGCTCGGCCGTGTTGAACGCCGTGCACCAGGTGACGGGCATGCGGGCGCCGACCCCGTAGGCCAACCGGCGTCCCCGGCCTCCATCCGATCTCGGTCGGGTGGAGGCCGGTCGGGTACTTATCGGCCCACGCTCGGGTGTTTCTACTCATCCCGGTAACCCGTACGGGACCGACCATGAGTACATGACGACCTCTATCGACCCGGCGCTGATCACACGGCTCTCGGGTGAGTTCACCGCGCTGGGCACGCAGATGGGCGTACTCGGCCGCGATCTCGACCTCCTGCACGCCCAACTGCTGGGCGAAACCCACCGCGCCGCATCCGGCGTCTCACCGGTGCCCGCACCGCTCGCCGGTCCCGGTACTCGGCCGGAGCGGGGGCCGCGGTCTGCGGGTAGTCCGGGTGCCGCCGCTGACGTGCCCAATTCGACGGTCGGGTCGGCTGATTCCGGCACGTCGGCGGCATCCGGTACATCCGGCGTATCCGCCGAACGCGGTGCTTCTACGGGAACCGGTGGGATCGCGGCATCCGGCGCGCCGACCGGCCACGATGCGACCAGTGCACCCGGAGCGTCAGGGGACACCGCTCTGCCCGGCGGGGCGACGCGGCCCGGCCGTGATTCGACCACCACACCGGTTTCTCCCGTTGTGCCCGGAACCCCGAATGAACCTGGTGCTGCCGGTTCAGCCACTGTGCCCGGTGCCGCCTCTGTGCCCGCGGCGGCCGCTGCTCGAAACGTCGCGGCCGGCGCCTCCGTGGCGGCATCGTCGCAGACTCCACCGGCACCGGCACCGTGGCCGGGGCAGGGTGCCCAGGTGCAGGGTTACGGCGCGGTGCCTCCCGGCACTGCGGTCCCCACTCCGCACGGTGGAATGGCGACGCCCCCTTACGGTCCCGGTCAGTCGCCGCGTTGGGGTGCGCCGGTCGGGCCGCCGCCGGGGTGGCGTCCGCCGGTGCCGCCGGTGCGGAAGGCTGCCGTCGCGCGGACTCCGTGGTGGCAGCGGGAGGGGGTGATCAGTCGGGTGCTCGCGATCGCGGGTGTCGGCGTGACCCTGATCGGTGTGGTGATGCTGCTGGTGCTCGCAGCACAGGCGGGATACTTCGGGCCGGTGCTCAGAGTCGGTGCCGGAGCGGTGTTCTCGGCCGTGCTGGTCGGGGCGGGTATGCGGGTTTTCGGGCGCGCCGGTGGCCGGGTCGGTGGAATCGCGTTGGCGGCCACCGGTATCGCGGGCGCCTATCTCGACGTCGTCGCGGTGACGGCGATCTACGACTGGTTGCATCCGGTGCTCGGACTCGCGGTGGCGCTGGCCGTCGCTGCGGGCGGCGTGGCGTTGGCGATGGAATGGAAATCGCAGCCGTTGGCGGTGCTGGTCGTCGCCGGCGCGGCGGCGCTGTCGCCGGTGGTGACCTCGGAACTGATGTTGCTCGGATTTCTGATCGTGCTCCAATTGGCCTGCGCACCTGTGCAACTGGTTCGCAACTGGCCCGTCCTGCACGTGGTGCGCACACTGCCCGCCGTCCTCGCGACGCTGGGTTGTGTCGCGATCGCCACCTTCGATGATCCCGCACCCGATCGCGTGAACTGGTTGCTCACCGCGGCGATCGCGATCGCGGTGATCGGGCTGGTCACCTCGGTTCTCGTGGTGCGCGGACGCCCCTCCGACGTGATCGCGTCACTGGCCTTCGCGATGGCGACGACACCGCTGCTCGCGATGCCGGTCCTGTTCGAACGTCGCGCGGCGGCCCTCGTCGCCGCGATCTACGCGGCGGTGCTGCTCGCCCTCGCGGCGGCGTACCTGTCCCCGAAACTGCGTGCGGTGCTGCGCATTCCGGGCCACACCGCGACGGTGGCGGCGATCGCGGGGGCGTTCGCGCTACTCGAGGTGTGCTTCCGCGTGACCGATGTGCGGACAGCGCCGATCGCGCTGTTGCTGGTGGCGATCGGCTTCCTCGGCGTCGCGGGACAGGTGCGCTCGCGGGTGGCCGCGGCTATCGGCGGCGCGTTCGCGGCACTCGGCGCGTTCGGACTCCTGGTCGCCGCCTCGCCGAATATCCTCGCGACGCAACGACTCGCGCAGGAGAACCTGGATATCTCGACGGTGCTCGCCGCCGTTCTCGCACTGGCGGTCGTCGCGGTCGCGGTGTGGGGGATCAGGAAACTGCCGACGATGTCCTCGGGCGACACCGAGGAATCGATGCTGTGGATCGTGGCCGCCGCCGTCGCCCTCTACGCGGTGACGGTCACGACGGTGTCGATCGGGGTGGCGTCGGGTGCCGCCGACGGATTCGTCATCGGACACTGTGCCGCCACCATCCTGTGGATGGTCGGCGCGACGGCGGCGCTGCTGTACGGCCTGCGCAATCTGTCGCGCTCGGCGGCGGTGGCCAAGGTGGCGCTCGGCTCGGGACTGCTCGTCACCGCCGCCGCGCTCGTCAAACTGTTCCTGTTCGATCTGGCGACGCTCGACGGACTGTTCCGAGTCGCCGTGTTCCTGGTGGTCGGTGTGCTCCTGCTGGTCGTCGGCACCAGGTACGCCCGCGCCTTCGCGGAGGCGGGGGCTACTCGGGATCGCGACGGCGAAGAAGTTCGTTGACGCTGACGGTGCGGCCGTCACTCCCGTGGTGGCGGCCCTCGTCGGCGTTGCTCGCGACGCGACGACGTGACGACCGGAGTTCGGCCATCCAGTTCTCGATACTGCTGCGATTCTCCTCGGGAGTCTCAGCGGTATCGGCGTTCTCGGCCGACTCCGCATCGGGTCCGTGCGATTCGTGATGCGGACGGCCCGTCGTCTCCGCCTCGCCGACCGGTCGCGGCGCCGACACCTCGGGTACCTGCGGTGCCGACACCTCGGGCAGGTCGCCGCCCGATCGCGCGCCCCGGACCATATCCGAGGAGATGGCGCTGCGCGCCGAATCACCGGTTCGGAAAACGGCGGGTGCGGGTTCGGTGGGCGGCAGATCCGGCTCCGAGGACGAAGTCCTCGCGGACTCGATGAAGGACGGAGTCCTCGTGGACTCGACGGACGGCGTCCTCGCGGAGTCGGCAGCGGACGGCGTCCTCGTGGACTCGACCGGTGACGGTGGCCGCACCCCATCGGCCGAGGGGGAAGCCCAGCTGGGCTCGCCCGCCGGTCGCGCGGGTTCCCCTCCGTGCCGGCCCGGCTCCGGCGCGGATACCGCGGGCGGCACCGCACGCGGACGCGTGGGATCGGCCTGCGCGGGTGCGGAGCGGGGCCTGTTCGGATCGGGTCCCGTCGGACGCGGCGGCGTGGCTTCGCCCGGCTTGCGGACCTGCGCGCGCGGACCAGCGGCCCTCGGCACCGCCCCGATACGCGCGGTCGGCGCTTCGGCTTCGATCTCGGCGACGGTGCGCGGCCTGCGCGGCGAGCGGCGCAGCTTGCCACCCTCCACCGCGGGGATCTGCATGGTGACCGGATCGGTGATCGGGGTGGTCTTGACCAGGTCGACCACCTCGCCGCCACCGGGACGCTCGTCGTCGAGGATGGGTTCGCCCAGGCCGATCTTCTCCTGGATGCGTTTCATCCAGGCGGGAGCCCACCAGCAGTCGTCGCCGAGCAGTTTCATGGTGGCGGGCACGAGCAGCATGCGCAGAATGGTGGCGTCGATGAACAGCGCCGCGATCAGGCCGTAGGCGATGTATTGCATCATCACCAGATCGGAGAACGCGAACGCGCCGACGACCACGAGCAGGATAAGTGCCGCCGCGGTGATGATCCGGCCGGTCTGGGCGGTGCCGATACGCACCGCCTCGGTGGTAGACGCGCCCTGGGAGCGTGCCTCGACCATGCGTGAGAGCAGGAAGACCTCGTAGTCGGTCGACAACCCGTAGATCACCGCGATGATCAGCACCAGCACCGGCGACATGATCGGTTGCGGCGTGAAATTCAGCAGACCTGCCCCGTGCCCGTCGACGAAGATCCAGGTCAGGATGCCCAGGGTGGATCCGAGACCCAACGCGCTCATGAGCGCGGCCTTGATGGGCAGTACCAGCGACCCGAAGGTCAGGAACATCAGCAGCGTGGTCACGAACAGCACGAGCGCGATCATCAGCGGCATGCGATCGAGCAGCGCGTCGATGCTGTCCTTCTGGATCGTCGGCTGTCCGCCGACGTACATGGTGACGTCGTCGGGCAGTTCCAGCGAGCGCAGATAGTCGATCGTCGGGTCGGAGTTCTCCGAATCCTGGAGTGTGGCGCTGGTCCGATAGACATCGGTCTGGGTGGTCGACCGCTGCGGCACCTCGAAATTGCCGGTGAGGCCGGGCGCCTGGTTGGCTTCTTTCCAGACCTTGCCGACATCGGTGCTGTTGTCGGACACGAAGACCAGCTGGATCGGGTCGGTCTTCTTCAGCGGGAAGATCTGATAGAACTCCTGCAACGCCACGCGGGTCGGATTGTCCGGCGGCAGGTACCGCTCGTTGATACCGCCGAAGGCCAGATTCTTGACCGGAATGATCAACAGCAGCAGCAGGACGCAGATCGGCACCGCGATCTTGAGCGGATGCTTCATCACCCACTGGGTGGTCCTGCCCCAGAAGCCGTTCTCGATATCGTCCGCGGTCTTGGCCTTGCGGAAGCGTTTGAGGCCGAACGAGTCCACGCGCTGCCCGAGGACGGCGAGCATCGCGGGCAGGATGGTGATCGCCGACACCGCGGCCAGCGACACCGTGGCGATCGTGCCGTAGGCCACCGATTTCAGGAAGCCCTGGGGGAACAGGAGCATGCCGCCGAGACTCGCGATGATCATGGTTGCGGAGAACACGACGGTCCGACCGGCGGTCATCACGGTGCGGCGCACGGCCGCCCGTGTGTCGTAGCCCTCGGCCAGTTCTTCGCGGAACCGGCTGACCATGAACAGGCCGTAGTCGATCGCAAGGCCGAGACCGATCATGGAGACGACACCGGAGACGAACGAGTTCACCTCGGTGAATCGCGTCAGGAACATGATGATGCCGTTGGCGCCGATGACGGTCAGGCCGCCGATGATCAACGGAAGTCCAGCGGCGATCAGGCCGCCGAAGATGAAGAACAGCAGGATCGCCACGGCCGGGATGGCCAGCATCTCCATGCGCAACTGGTCGGCGGCCATCGTGTCGTTCAACGTGCCCGCGACCGCTTGCAGGCCGGTGACCTGCACGTCGACGCCCGGAATGTAGAAGACGTCCTTCACTTTCCGGTAATTGCGCACCATATCGGTGTCGTTGTCACCGACGATGGCGACCGAGGCGAAGGTGTACTTCTTGTCCTTGGACCCGAAGGTCAGCGGAACGCCCGGCCCGGTTTCGGTCTGCCAGTACGCGCCGTTGATCTTGGCGATCTCGTTCGGGTAGGTCTTGGGCAGCGAATTCAGGTTGTCGACGACCTGCTGACGGAACTGCGGGTCATCGATCGTCCTGCCCTCGGGCGCGGTGTACAGCACGATCACGTCGCTGGTGTGATCACGCCCGAACGCCTCGTCCGCGACCCGTGCCGCCTGCGCGGATTCCGAGGTGGGATCGTCCCACCCGCTGGAACTGAGATGGTCTTCGAGGCCGAAGCCGTAGCCGCCCAGGCCGAGCAGGGCGGCCACCACCACGCCGATGACGGCGTAGCGCAGCCGGTAGACCAGATCGCCCCAGCGTGTGAACACTAAGCGACTCCTTGAGCAGGGCGAGAGGTGAGCAGTGCCGTCAGCGGCCGGAACGGCTGCAGCCAGGCACCCTCGTCGGGCAGCGAGTCGAGGCTCACCCGGGGCAGTGGTTCACGGAACACACCCGGGATGTCCTCGAGGTCGATGAACTCGAGGGTATCGGATGTGACGGCCCAACTCGCATGCTCGCGGAAGCCCAATACCTGAACGGGGATTCCTTGCGCGGCGAGTTCTTCGAGAGGTTCGCGAAACGCCTGGCCGTCGGCCGAGGCAACCACGATTCCGGCCAGACCCGCGCCGCGCCTTCGTAGCTCGATATGTCCGAGCATGTCGGCGTCGACGTCGGAATCCTCGTCGATCTTCGGTTTGGCGAAGACCGCGTAGCCGACATTGCGCAGCGCCTCGACCCACGGCCGCACCACGTCCGCGGTGCCGGGGGCGATATTGGTGAAAACCGTCGCTTCCGGTTCGACGCGGCCCGCGCCGCCGACCGACAGTTCCGCGGTCCTGGCGAGCAGCCAGCGGCCGAGCGCGTCGAAACGCGGGCGGTAGGCGGCGGTCGGTCGGCCGCCGAGGATGGCGCCCAGACCCATGTCGAGGTTCGGGGCGTCCCACACCAGGAGCACCCTTCGCACGTCGGGACCCGCGGCGCCGACGACTTCCGCCGCCGGGCCCGCGACCTCCACCTCGACGTCGACGCCCCCGGTGGCCGTCTCGTGGGCAATCTGACCGACGCTCATAAATCCGCCTCGGCGGCGCTCGACACCCTCATGACCGTCATGACGGCTGAGCTAATTGATCGCTCGCTGCGCTCGCACATCATTCGATCTTGCCCCATATGAACTCGGTGACCGTGCTTCCGGCGCGTTGCGCCTTGCCCTCGAATTTCGTGACGGGTCGATCGAAGCCGATCGGGGCGGTGTCGCGCGGGTCGGCTCCCGCCCCGCCCGTGGTCTCGTTCAGGCCGGTGAACAGGGGTTCGGCGGCGCCCACTTCGGCGATGTGTTCGGCGTAACCCGCGTGGTCGGTCGCGACATGCAACACACCGCCGGTGCGCAGCCGCGAGGCGATCAGCGACAGCGTGGCGGGTTGCAGCAGCCTGCGCTTGTGGTGGCGGGCCTTGGGCCACGGATCGGGGAAGAAAACGCGGACACCGGTCAGCGACTTCTCGGCAATCATGTGCTCCAGCACGTCGACGGCGTCGCCGCGCAGAAGGCGGACGTTCTCGATCCGCTCCCGCTCGACCCGCTGCACCAGTTGGGCGAGGCCGGGCTGGTACACCTCGATGCCGATCAGGTTCACCTCGGGTTCGGCCTGGGCCATCACCGCCGTCGCGGTGCCGGTGCCACAGCCGATCTCGATGACGAGCGGAGCGTCGCGCCCGAACCAGGCCGCCGCGTCGAGCTGTTCGTCGCCGACGTCGCGGCCGATGGCGGGCCACATGCGGTCCCAGGAGGCCTGCTGATTCGGGGTCAGCGCGGCCCGGCGGGACCGGAAGCTGGTGACCCGGGGGTACAGGCGGGAGCCGGTGGTCGAGCGTCGTCCGGCTTCGAGGGGCGCCGAGGCTGTGGACGGCGGGCCCTGAACCGACTCGGCAGTGTGGTTGGCGGCGTCGTTCACGACATCCATTGTCCAGTATCGATTTCTCGGCCCGGCAATCGAACCCCGCGAGCGCGATCCGCGCATGGTCAGCGGGACCGAATATCTGTGACTGACGGTGACATCAAGCCGCGCGTTCCTCGGCCATCCGCGGCGCCGACGCGCTCTCCTGGCGCAACGGTCGCCCGAGCACCACTTTGGCGGTGGTCGTCGCCATCTCCAGCAGACCGCGCAGGCCGGACGCGGACGCGAGCACCGACCACACGGTGCTGTCGCGATCGGGTGTCACCGGCGCGCCCGCGAGACGGTCGCCGAGCCAGTCCAGGCTGATCGGGGTGGCCATCACCAGCATCGAGAAATGCTCGGAGAGCCGGTCGCGGACATAGGTGACGTGCGCACCGCCCTCGCGGTAACGCCGCACCTGACCGTCGACGCCGTCCATGTGGATGACCTGGTCGTGGATCGGCTGCACCACCAGCAGCGGGCAGGTCGGGATCGAGTTGCCCAGACGCAGGTCGTCGAACATCGCGGTGAATTCCGGCGCGGCCAGAATCTCTTCCAGCCTGCGTCCTGTCGTGTAATCGCCCATCTTCTGGTTGGCCAGCGACAGGATCGCCCACAGCGGGGTCGCGCGTTCGGCCCTGGCGACGAACCGGTGCCCGTCCATGGTGAGTTCGTCGCGGACCACCGCGCCCAGCACCGGGTACAGCTTGCGCAGCGCCGCGATGACGATGGCGGGCAGACCGGCGAACGGCGTGCCGTTCAGGCGGGTGAACACCTCGCCGGGATCGCCGACCGGCGAACCGAGTACCGCGCCGACGATGCGGAGTTCGGGCGCGTAGGTCGGCGCCATCTCGGCCACCCAGGAACTGGCCATCCCGCCGCCCGAGTAGCCCCAGACGCCCACCGGGGTGTCCGCGTGCAGGTCGAGCGGAGTGAAGGCGAGGGCGGCGCGAATACCGTCGAGCACCCGGTATCCGGGTTCGCGCGGAGCCCCGAAGTTGCCGTGCGGTCCTTCGTGATCGGCGATGGAGACCGCCCAGCCGCGCCGCAGCGCGTTCGCCACCAGCAGCCATTCGAACTGGGTTACCGCGCCGATGGCCTTGGCGCCGCGTTGCAGCGCGTAGGAGGGCGAACATTTCTCGGCGACGGCGTCCATCGCGCTCTGGAACGCGAGCAGCGGCCGGTCGACCTCGGGATCGGCGCCTTCGGGCAGCAGCACGGTGGTGACCGCCGCTTCCGGCGCGCCGTGCAGATCGGAGCTGCGGTAGAGCAGTTGCCACGCCGATACCCGCTGCGGTACCAGGCCGAACAGGGCGAGTTCGATCGCGCGGCTGCGCAGGATGGTGCCGGGGGATTTGGCCGCGAACCCGCGCGGGGGCCGGTAGAACGGGTCGGCGCTCGGTAGTGGCGGAATTCCCCGGTGACCCGATGCGGGCACGTCGCGGACAACGCCGATGGCGCCGATGGCGTCGATGCTCATCGCAACCTCCTCATCGAGGACCGGGCCGTGGCCTGGCTCGTCTCCGCCCGGTCGGCTCTGCACTGCGAAAAGCGAAGCTGCGTACCGACGCTCGCCGCGATGACGCCGGTGCGAGCGAAGGCGGATCTGTCTGTGAACCCCGGTTATAGGGCTGGACCTCCACATTAGACTCCCCCGCATGAATTCACCGACGGTGTTCATCACCGGCGCGGCAGCAGGAATCGGCCGCGCGACGGCAATGCTCTTCGCCGAGCGGGGGTATCACGTCGGTGCCTATGACGTCGATGAGCTGGGGCTGAGCAGACTGGCCGCCGATATCACGGCCGCGGGCGGCACATTGCGAACAGGTGTCCTCGATGTGACCAACAACACCGAGTGGGCGGAAAGTCTGGCAGATTTCCATACCGCGACCGGACGGTTGGACATCCTCGTCAACAACGCCGGAATCCTGCGGGCCGGTCCGTTCGAGGAACTCGAACTCGACGCCCAGCGCGCGATCATCGACGTCAATCTGACCGGAGTCGTCACCGGGACGCACGCCGCGTTCCGGTACCTGCGCGACACACCGGGAGCCCAGGTGGTGAATCTGTGCTCGGCCTCGGCGATCTACGGCCAGCCCGAACTCGCGACCTACGGCGCCACCAAATCGGCGGTGAAGAGTCTGACCGAGGCGCTCGACCTGGAATGGGAACGCCACGACATCCGCGTCATCGCGATCTGGCCGCTTTTCGTCGCCACCGCGATGGTGGCGGGCGTCGAGACGGCGTCGACCAGATCGCTCGGTGTGCGTCTCACCGCCGACGATGTCGCGGCCGGGATCTGGGACGCGACCCACAAACGCGCGCGCCTGCCGAAGGTGCACTACGAGATCGGTGTTCAGGCCAAGGCGCTCGCCGTGGCGGCCAAGTACGCGCCGGGCTGGGCGGTGCGCACCGCCAACAAATTCTTCAGCGGCCCGGCGAACTGAGCCGCTGTCGTCGATGCGCCCGTCCGGTCGTCGCGGACGGCGCGTGCGCCGGGGATGTCTGACAGAATCGCACAGCGACAAGGGGGTGTGAGCCATGCCGACGGCTACCGAGAACACCGGTCGGATGCGGGAACGCGGGGTGCCGACACGGGAACAGGATCAGCTCGACCGGCTGCTGGCCGATCTGCGCGGGGCGGCGGGCGCCGATACGCAGATCGGCTATCACGCCAGCGGGGCCGTCAACGCGTGGCGCAGGCCGCCGCGCATCCTGGTCACCGGGCGCGCGCACGTCGGCCGGACGACGGTGCTGCACGCGTTGGCGCTGATGTCGGCCGCGGAGACGGGGCCGGTGGACGAGCCGGACGCGCTCGATCCCGAACTCGACGCCGATATCGTCGTCTACGTGCTGTCCGGCGCGCCGCTGCCCGCCGACCGCAGGGTGCTCGCGAGCCTTCCGCCCGAACGCACGGTCGTCGTGCTCAACAAGGCCGACGCGATCGGCTCGCGCTGGGCCGACGCCGTGGCCGCCGCCGATCAGTACACCAGGGAACTCGGTGTGCTCACGCTGCCCGTCGTCGCCTCGCTCGCCCAGCGCACCCGCGCGGGCGCGCTGACCGACGACGATATGGGGACCCTGCGCAGACTGGCCGCCACCGCCGACCCAGCGCTGACGCTCTCACCCGATCTGTTCGTCTCCCCGGCGGCGGGCCCCGACGTCGCCGAACGCGAGGCGCTGCTACGCCGCTGGGACCTCTACGGCGTCTCCTGCGCGTTGAGCGCCCTGCGCGCCGATCCCGATCTCGCGCCGCACGCCGTGCTCCAACTACTGCACGCCGCGAGCGGTATCGATCCGCTGCACGGACTGCTGCACCGCCGCTACGAGCAGGTCTCGGCGCTGCGCGGTGGCACCCTGCTCGACGATCTGGCCCGGCTGGCGGCACGGTCGCTGCCCGGCGTCGCGGGTCACGCGCGCGACGTCATCGAGGACTACCTCTACGGCGACGACGCCATGTGGCTCGGACTGTGCGCCGGACTCGCCGACCCCTCGGTCGCGCACCTGGCCGCGGGCTATAGATCCCCCGCGCCCGCCGACGCCGACGACGCGCTCCAGCGCGCCGCGCGGTGGCGGGCGGTCGTATCCGGCGACATGCCCCCCACCGCCCGACGTGCCGCGCTGCGCGTGCACAACGGCTATATCCGACTGTGGGAGCGAATGAGCAGTGCCGGACTCTGATCCACCCGCACGGGATCCCGCCGCGCCCGGTGCGGCAGGCGGGGCACCGAGCCCCGACGCTCCCGCCGATTCGGCAACTCCGCCGTACTCGGCGGACCAGGGAAGCCCAACCGCGCAGGTCGGTGCGGTAACTCGGGCGGACCCGCCGGCGTCGGCGACCGCGGCGGACTCGCCGACTGGCACGGCAGCCCCGGAAACCGCCGTCGCGCCGACCCGAGCGGATTCGGAACTGCCCCCCGACGTGCTGGCGGTCGTCGCGCGATGGAATCCGCAGGGTGCGGCCCTGCTGAGGGCGGCGCGCGGTGCGGGTGCGGGGTCGGCGGTGGCGCTGATCGGTCCGGACGACGCGAACACCACCCTGTTGCGTACCGAACTCGCGCGTTTCGAGCCGAGGATCGATCTCACCGAACCGATGGGTGAGGTGGGGTCCTCGGTCGAATCGACACTGCCCGGCGCGACACCGGCGGCGGTCGCGCTGGTCCTGCTCGACGCGGGCAGTGTCGTGGGCGCGGACAGTCTCGGTCTGATCCGGCGGTTGCGCGCCGATGACACCAGGATCCTGCTCGCGATGAACGGCATCCACGCCTACGGGGACTGGCGGTCGGTCCGCGGCCGCGATCTCGAACTGCTGGCGGCGCAGGATCTCGCGGATCTCGACATCATCCCCGTGTCGGCGCGGCTCGCGGCGGCGGCGCGGGCGGGCGGTGACGCGGCGCTGATGGACCGGTCGGGACTCGGCGCACTGCACACGGAACTGACCGAAGCGTCCGCGAGCGCGTCCGCGCCCGGCGACGGCAGACTGGCCGCGCTCGACGAGCGGGTGCTCGCGGAGACCAGGGTGCGGGTGGAAGCCCAGCTGGAAACCCTGCGTTCCGGGGGCGAACCCACCCGGTGGCGGGCCGAGCGGGCGACGCTGATCGCGAGCCGCGACAGCGGGCGCGCCACGGCGATGTCGACATTGCGCGGGCAGTTGCATCTGGCCCGCGTCGATCTGATGACGGAGGTCGGAGGCCAGGTCAGGGCGCTGCACGTGGCCGCGCGCGCCGAACTCGACCGTCAGCGCCAGGCCGATCTCGCGCACTACCCCGACCGGTTGCAGCTGGTGGTCACCGAGTTGACCGGTGCCATCGATTTCGGCATCGATCGCAGGCTCGCCGAACTCGCCGCCAAGGTGGACGCGGAAGGCGTGTCCTCCGGGAACACGCCGTCGGGGAACGTGGCACCGCCACACCGAAGGCGCGATGCCGCGCCCCGGGTCGGACCCGATCCCGAGCCGAGACATCGGGGTGTCGAAGATCACCTCATGATCGCTCTCGGCGCGTCCGCCGGGGTCGGTCTCGGCAGGCTGCTCGTCTCGCCGCTGGCTCTGGTTTCCGCGCTGGACGTCGCCAGCATCCCGGTCACGCTGGCTCTGGGAGCGCTCGTTGCCTGGTGGGTGGTGCGGACTCGCAGGCAGGTCGCCGATCGGGCGCATGTGCGTCAGTGGGTCGCCGACGCGCTCGTGAACGTCAAGGCTGCGCTGGAACAGCGGGCGGCGACGGCTCTGGTCGAGGCCGAGACCGAGTTGGCCGACCGGGTGGTGCGCGCGAGCGCGGCCCGCATCATCGACACCGATCGGCGTGTCGCGGAATTGGAGACGCGGATCCGGCGAGCAGCGGCCGAGCAACCCGCCCAGCTAGCGGCCTGCGAACGTGATATCGCGACCTTGGATCGGCGGATCCGACTGTTGGATTGGTAACTAATCGGGTATTTCACCTGTACCCGATTCCGTACCGGTCGTCATATCGCGTTAACCTTTAAGGCAGGAACCTGGGCGTCCGCTTCGTCCTTGTACGCCGTCCAGCCGGGGCGAGCTTTCGACTGGTCGTAGCGGGTGCCTTCCCGCCAACGGTGGCGCTTGGTGTGTTCGCGCTGGTCATGGGCCTTGGGCCAGGCGGCGAAGCATCGTAGAGCCCGCCCATCTCAGGAGAGTTTTCATGACCTCAGCGACCATTCCTGGTCTTCGTGGATCCGACGGCACAGCGCCGACCGAGCACAGCGAACTACTCGCCTGGGTACAGGAAGTCGCAGAACTCACTCAGCCTGAGCGAGTCGTGTGGGCGGACGGTTCCGACGCGGAATGGGAGCGGCTTACAGACCAGTTGGTCGAGGCGGGCACCTTCAAGCGCCTCGATCCGAAGAAGAAGCCGAACTCATTCCTAGCCTTATCCGATCCGTCGGACGTGGCGCGCGTCGAGTCGCGCACCTACATCTGTTCCAAGTCCGAGGCGGACGCGGGCCCGACCAACAACTGGGTCGACCCGGCCGAGATGCGCGCCACCATGACCGAGCTGTACCGCGGCTCGATGAAGGGCCGCACCCTCTACGTGGTGCCCTTCTGTATGGGTCCGCTGGGCGCCGAGGATCCGAAACTGGGCGTCGAGATCACCGACTCGGAATACGTCGTGGTGTCGATGCGCGTGATGACCCGCATGGGCACCGCCGCGCTGGAGAAGCTGGGCACCGACCGCCCCTTCGTGAAGGCGCTGCATTCGGTCGGCGCGCCGCTGGCCGAGGGCGAGGCCGACGTGCCGTGGCCCTGCAACGACTCCAAGTACATCACCCACTTCCCCGAGGACCGCGAGATCTGGTCCTACGGTTCGGGCTACGGCGGTAACGCGCTGCTCGGCAAGAAGTGCTACTCGCTGCGTATCGCCTCGGCGATGGCCCACGACGAGGGCTGGCTGGCCGAGCACATGCTGATCCTCAAACTGATCTCCCCCGAGAACAAGGCCTACTACATCGCCGCCGCGTTCCCGAGCGCCTGCGGTAAGACCAACCTCGCGATGATCCAGCCGACCGTTCCCGGCTGGCGCGCCGAAACCCTCGGCGACGACATCGCCTGGATGCGTTTCGGCAAGGACGGCCAGCTGTACGCGGTCAACCCGGAATACGGTTTCTTCGGCGTCGCGCCCGGCACCAACAACAGCTCCAACCCGAACGCCATGGCGACCATGAACGCGGGCAATACCGTCTACACCAACGTCGCGCTGACCGATAACAACGACGTGTGGTGGGAGGGGCTGGAAGGCGAGCCCGATCACCTGACCGACTGGAAGGGCAACGATTGGTACCTGCGGGAGACCGAGACGCTGGCCGCCCACCCGAACTCGCGCTACTGCACCCCGATGTCGCAGTGCCCGATCCTGGCCCCCGAGTGGGACGACCCGCAGGGTGTGCCGATCTCGGCGATCCTGTTCGGCGGTCGCCGCAAGACCACCGTCCCGCTGGTGACGGAATCCTTCGACTGGCAGCACGGCGTGTTCATGGGCGCGACGCTGTCCTCGGAGCAGACCGCCGCCGCCGAGGGCAAGGTCGGCACCGTGCGTCGCGACCCGATGGCGATGATCCCGTTCATGGGCTACCACGTCGGTGACTACCTGAACCACTGGATCAATATCGGCAAGAACGCCGACGCGAACAAACTGCCGAAGATCTTCTACGTCAACTGGTTCCGTCGCGGCGACGACGGCCGCTTCCTGTGGCCCGGATTCGGCGAGAACTCCCGCGTGCTGGAGTGGATCGTCGGCCGGATCGAGGGCAAGGCCGAGGCCGTGTCGACAGCGATCGGTCACGTGCCCACCGCGTCGCAGATGGATCTCGACGGCCTCGACGTCGAAGCGAACGATGTCGACGAGGCGCTCGCGGTCGATGTCGACGAGTGGCGCAAGGAGATTCCGCTCATCGAGGAGTGGTTCGAATTCGTCGGCGACAAACTGCCTTCGGGCGTTCGCGACGAATTCGAGGCGCTCAAGCAGCGGCTCGCCTGATCCACGGCTCGCCCGACCGCCCCGCACCGTCTTCGGTGCGGGGCGGTCGGCGTCTCATTCGGTGAAGGGCGCGAACCGGATCATCTGGTTGAATCCGGCCGTGACCAGCAATTTCGACCGGCCTTCCGGCACGGCTTTCGCCTCGGCGTCGAACGCGGCGACCAGGTGACGTTTGAGTCCGCGGCGCGGGTGACGGGTCAGCAGGTCCGCGATCCACTCGCGGTCGCATTCGCCGATGCGGGCGCCGATCACGTCCACCGACGCGCCCGCGGAGACGAAACCACCCGGGTCGCTCAGGTCGGCGGCGACGCCGGGGGTGATGTGGGAGGCGATGGCGGCGCCGATCGCCTCGGCCCGGTCCGGTGCGGCGCCTTCGCGTAGCGCGAATTCGACCGCGGCCTCCGCGCCGGTCACCGCGAAACAGCGCCCCGGCGTCGGCTGTTCCAAGCGCAGATCGTGCAGCAGGCACGCGACGTAGACCAGTTCGTCGTCGAAACGCGCGCCATCGAGATCGGCGAGTACCCGGCCGAAGAAATAGGTCCGGTACGAATGTTCGAGCATGTGCGCCGAGAGCGATTCGCGCGCTTGCTGTTCCGTTGCCACGGCCAGCCCGGAATCCGGGACCCGCAATCCTTCGAATTCCAGCCGTCCGCTGCCGCGCCCGCCCAGCGCGCTCGCCGCCTTGGCCGCGAGTAGTCCCGGCACGGTTCGGGCCAGCGCGGCGGCCAGCTGTCTGCGTTGCGCGCCCGACAGCGCGCCCCCGGTCCGAGTCGCCCATTCCCAATCGAGTTCCGCTGGGGCTCCCACGCTGTTCTCCTCTGTTCGGCGTACCGATTCGAGTGAAACCCGCGCGCTCGTCCGGGGCGAGTGGCGTGAACGCCAGTAATACTCGGATTCTCGCCAGAGGGTGCGCGATGCTCCGCGAACCTATCTCGGACACGAACGAGCCCCGATCGGAGAACCGGATCGGGGCTCGTTCGGTATTGCGGGGAGTATCAGTCGATGGTGCAGCCGGAGATGGGCTTGTCGCCCAGGCGATCCAGCAGGTAGGTGACCGCGTTGTTCGGGCCGAAGCCGTCGATCAACTCCGGTCCGAAATGGCCGGGCAGCGTGGTGCCGGGCAGGATCGGCGGCAGGTCGTTGGTGCGGAAGGTGACCGTCGCGCCCTGCGCGCACCAGTCCTCGGCCAGCTGACGCGCCTGGCCGTAGGGGACGGTGTCGTCGTTGAGGCCGCTGGTGATCAGCACCGGTGTGGCGGGAGCCGAATTGCCCAGGCGCATCTCGGCCAGGGCGGGGATCGCTTCGGGGAGCTCGGCCAGGTGCTCGCTGAGCGATCTGCCGTCGACGGTCAGCGTATTGGTCCGCAGGAAGGGCTGATTGAAGATGACGTCGCCGACGCATTCGTTACTCAGCGTCGCCAGCATCGCGCGCCCCGCAGGCGTGGTCACCCGGTCGACGGCTTTGTTCAGCTCCGGGTAGCGCGCCAGCAGGCCGTTGATAGCGAATCCGATGGCGCCGCCGATCAGCGCGCCGTCGATGCGGGCGAGGATCGCGGCCAGATCGGCGGTCGGGCCGCCCGCCCAGGTGCCCTTGAGATTCAGTTCCGGCGCGTAGTCCGGCTGCATTTCCGCCGCGCCGCCGGTCGCGCCGCCGCCCTGGGAGTACCCCCAGAACACCACGGGGGTCTCGGGTCCGACACCGGCCAGATTATTCGCCGCGCGCGCGCCGTCGAGGATGGCGTGCGCGCCCTCGATCCGATTGGCGAAAGTGTGGATGCCAGGCGTTCCCAGGCCGATGTAGTCGGTGACGAGGACGCGGGCGCCGAGGGCGCTCCACACCGCGGAGGACGGCAGTTCCTGATTCGCCGAGGTCGAGAAGGCGGGCGAGAAGTTGAACGACAGTCCGGTCGAGAACGCCACCGACATGGCGCACTGATCGCCCTGCCCGGCGGTGCCGGGGCCGATCACCACGGTCGGGCGTTCACCAGGGCCCTGCCACGGGCCGGTGGCCTCGATGTAGGTGCCGGTCACCGCGACGGGGGAGCCGTCCTGCAACTGGGTGGTGTACATGACGTGCTGCGCGGAACCCGGCCAGCCGTTGATGGTGGGCGGGGCGACGAACAGCGGCATCGGCTGGGTTCTGATGATCGAGCCGGGCTCGGTCGGAATCTGCGCGGGTGGAATGTAGAAGGAGCTCACCGGCGGCGCGGCCTGCGCCGCTCCGGTATCGATCCCCGCTCCCGCGACCGCGGTGGCACAGGCCACGGCCGCCGCCGCGAGTATCCGTCCGGTCCGGGGTAGTGAACCCGACCGTGTGCGCCGCCGCCCAAATCTCTTCTGCATCGATATCTCTCCATATGCACCACTCGGGCACCGTCGCCCTAATGTCTCCCGAACCACATATAGCTGTATGACATGACGCTCGTCACACCTGCGATCTACTAGAGGGTAACATGGGTCGCAGAGTCTGTAGGCGGGTGCCTTCACTATGGATCGGGTCATGAAAGTTGTTGTGCACGGGGAATATTCGGCACAAGGGTGCGATAGGGTCGATCGCCATGGCTCGCTCGCGGCATTTCGCGATGGCGGGCTGGATTCGCACGCGGGAGAGGGGGAGGCCCTCGCTGAGTAACGATGTTACTTGATTCGGCGGCAAATGGGCGAGGAAGTCGGTAACCGACTTCCGGCCCGACGATTCGGCGCGGATCCGGGCAACCGATGGATTCGTGCCACACTCGTTCTGTGAAACGGGTAGTGGCGTTGGCGCTGGACGGCGTCATGACCTACGACCTGGCCTGTGTGGTCCAGGCGTTTCGGCACGGACCGGGGAGAACCGGCGAGCCGGTGGGATTCGACATGATCACCTGCGGGATTCGGCCAGGGCCGCTGTGGACGCCGAACGGTTTCGATCTGCGGGTCGAGCACGGGCTGGAGGCGCTGGAATCGGCCGATATCGTCGTCGTGCCAGGCATCGGGCTGCCGACGCTGCCGACCCCGCCGGAGGTACTCGACGCGCTGCGGGCGGCGTCCGGGCGCGGGGCGACGGTGATGAGCGTCTGCGTCGGCGCTTTCGTGCTGGCCAGGGCCGGATTGCTGGACGGTCGACCGGCGACAACCCACTGGGCCTACTGTGACGAATTCGCCGCCCTCTTCCCCGCGGTGAAACTGGATCCGGGCGCGCTGTACATCGATGACGGGGACGTGCTCACCTCGGCGGGACTGTCGGCGGCGCTCGATCTGTGCCTGCACGTGGTGCGACGCGAACTGGGCGTCGGCGCGGCGGCGGAACTCGCCCGATGGAATGTCACTTCCCCGCATCGCGAGGGCGGTCAGGCGCAATACATTCCGGATGCGCTGGGCGACAACAACTTTCCCGGAGCGCTCGCCGCCGCGCTGGCTCGGGTGGCCGCGGATCCCACTGCGGTGAGCGATATTTCGGCGCTGGCCGGTATGGCATTGATGAGCGAACGCACGCTGATCCGTCGTTTCAAGGCCGAGATGGGCACCACGCCTCGGCGCTGGCTGGAGGCGCAGCGGACCGCGCGGGCGCGAGAGTTGTTGGAAACCACCGAACTTCCGGTCGAGGTGGTCGCGACGCAGGCGGGATTCGGCAGCGTCACGGCCTTGCGATCGCACCTGCGCGCCGCGACCGGAACGACGCCAGCCGGATATCGACGTTCGCTGCGCCGCTAGTCCGCCCGTCCCGATCGGTGTCACGGCCCGATCCGCGGTGCCGCCTCGCGCGGGTTTCGGCCGAAGCCGCGCGAAGACGGACAGAGCGGTCCACTAAGCTTGTGCCGCGTTCAACGCTTCACGATCGTCCAGGCATGTTGCACCGGCTGAACTGCTCTGCTCTCCCTATTCGCACCGCGGCGGATCGACACGTGAGAGGTGGTTGAGGCATGACCGATCTTGGATTCGGCACCGTGGGGGAACCGCTACTGACCGGGCCGGAGTCGACGGCGAGTACGCCGCTCGCCCGGGCCGCGGGTCGGTTGCAGGCGGTGTTGCCGCCTGGCTGGCGAGTCGAGATCGCCGTCGCGCCCGACGAGCCCGGTGGACGTCCACGTCCGCTGTTGCGGGTGGTCATGCCGCAGGATTGACCGAGATCGGGGCGAGGATCGCGGTGGACCCGGTGGACCCTCACCCCCGATCCGGTGCTATCCGGTCCAGCCGAGCGGCATCAGCAGCGATTTCTGCTCGCAGTACGCGTCGAGACCTTCCGGGCCGTTCTCCCGTCCGAGTCCGGAGTTCTTGTAGCCGCCGAAGGGCGCCGTCGGGTCGAAGGCGTACCAGTTGATCGCGTAGGTGCCGGTACGGACCCTGGACGCGATCTCGGCGCCGTGTTCGATATCGGTCGTCCAGACCGAGCCCGCGAGTCCGTAGACCGAATCGTTGGCGATGGCGACGGCCTCGTCCTCGGTCTCGTAGGGGATCACCGACAGCACCGGGCCGAAGATCTCCTCCTGCGCGATGGTCGACTTGTTGTCGACATCGGCGAAGATCGTCGGTTCGATGAACCAGCCGCGGTCGAGCCCTTCGGGCCGCCCGCCGCCGAGTACCAGCCGCGCGCCCTCGGCCTTGCCGGTGGCGATATAGCCCTCGACGCGTTCGCGCTGACGTTCGGAGATCAGCGGGCCGAGTTGGACGGACGGATCGTCCGGAAGTCCGACCTTCATCGTCTTCACATGTTCGACCAGCGCGTCGAGGATCTCGTCGTAGCGACCGCGGTGGGCGAGGATGCGGGTCTGCGCGACGCAGCCCTGCCCGCTGTTCATCAGACCGGAGAAGGCGAGGACGGGAATGCTCGCCGCCAGATCCATATCCGGCAGCAGGATCGCCGCCGATTTGCCGCCCAGTTCCAGGGAGACGCTCTTGAGCTGTTCGGTGGCGATCGCGCCGATCCGGCGCCCGACCGCCGTGCTCCCGGTGAAGGTCACCTTGTCGACGCCCGGATGCGAGATCAGGTATTCGGAGGCCTCGGCCTCGGCGGGCAGTACCGACAGCACGCCCTCCGGCAGGCCCGCCTCGGTGAAGATGTCGGCGACGATATTCGCGGTGATCGGGGTCAGCGGAGCGGGTTTGAGCACCACCGTGCAACCGGCGAGCAGGGCGGGGGCGAGTTTGTTGCAGGCCAGGAACAGCGGCACATTCCACGCCGTCACCGCCGCGACGACGCCGCGCGGTTCCCGGGTGACCCGCGAGGTGCCGAAGGAGCCGGTGCGAGTCTCCTTCCAGGGGAAGGTCTTCGCGAGTTCGGCGAAGGCGTCGATGGTGGCCGTCGCCGGGATCAGGTTCAGCGTCATGCTGAACATCTGCGGCGCGCCCACTTCGGCGGTCAGCGCGGCGAGCAGTTCGGCCGAACGCTGCTCGAGCAGTCGGGCGGCGCGGGTGAGTACGGCGGCGCGCTCCAGCGGCGGGGTCGACGGCCAAGGCCCGTGGTCGAAGGCGTGACGCGCGGCGGCGACCGCGGCGTCGACATCGGCACGGACGACCACCGGGACGCTGCCGACCGGTTCGACCGTGGTGGGGGAGATGACCTGGAGGCGCTCGGATGAGGCAGGTTCGGTCCATCGGCCGCCGATGAACAAGCTGTCGTAGTGCATGAGAACACGTTACAGTTTTGCGGTCCCGTTGTCTGTAACCTGTTCCAGTTCTGATCTTCGCCGATCCTCTGACCTGGCCGAATTCCAACCTGTCGGTTCGCTTTTCCGC
Organism: Nocardia sp. NBC_01377; assembly: GCF_045040005.1. Taxonomy (NCBI): domain Bacteria; kingdom Bacillati; phylum Actinomycetota; class Actinomycetes; order Mycobacteriales; family Nocardiaceae; genus Nocardia; species Nocardia sp. NBC_01377. The sequence goes on along the minus strand of NZ_CP109566.1, from coordinate 7,142,090 downwards.
AAACGCACTATTGCGTTCCGGAGGTTGACAGTGGATGCTGTAGCTACCGATCAGCTGCTTGACTGAAGTGCGACTGTTCCGGGGCTCGACCAGTTCGAATTCGGCCGTCGTGACGTTCGTGTGCTGTGAAGTTCGGTTGTTCGATCCGTTCTGCATTGATCTGATACCGCAGGGGTGAACGAGTCATGGCGGTGCAAGTGATCGGTCGGTCGCTGATGACCAGTGATCAGACCGAGCATCAGGCGAAGAGTGTCGGCAGCGGCGGGTGGGTCGTGTCGTTCCTACCGGGGCGGACGCTGACGATCGAGCAGGCGACAGCCGCGATGCAGGCCGCGGAAGCGGTCGCGGTCGTGGGTGTGCTCGCCGATCAGGTCGGGCTGACCACCTTGGAAACCGTCGGTCTGGCCATGCAGGAATCTTCCTGGTACGAACCGGTTTCCGGTGCGTGCGGGCCGCGCGGCTGGCGTCGCGGCTGGCTGGAGAAATAGCTGGCCGGGGTAAGGCGGGCCGCTATTTGGTCGCGACCACGACCAGATTGCTGACCAGCAGTTCCCTGATCGCGGGCACGCGCACCAGCCACCAGGCCCATTTCGGGTGGTAGCGCGGGAAGATCGTCCGCACATTCGCGGGAGTCGTTGCCGCCCAACGCAGTCCGTCGGTGGCACGCACCGCGAACAGTGACTGCCCGAATCGGTTCTTGGGTTCCCTGCCGTTCTTGCGCCGGTAGCGCCGCGCCGCGTATTCGCCGCCGAGGTAATGCCACGGACCGGTCTCGTGCCCGCCGAAGGGGCCGTGCCACACCGTGTACGAGAGCACGACCAAGCCGCCGGGCCGGGTCACCCGCACCATCTCGTCGGCCATGAGCCACGGATCCGAGACATGTTCGGCGACATTGGAAGAGAAGCAGATGTCGACGGCGTCGTCGCGGAACGGCAGCGCCATACCGGATCCGCGGACCGCGCCCGCCGCGGGCAGACCTGCCGCGTGCAGTTCCGAGGGGTCGGGCTCGACGGGGATGTATCGCGCGCCGACGCGGGCGAACTCGTCGGCGAAGTAGCCGGGGCCGCCGCCGACGTCGAGCACGGTCGCGCCGTCGAGGTCGCGGCCGGTGAGATCGAGGTAGAAATCGCCGAGCATGGCCGCGCTGTCGGCGGCGATACCGCCGTAGAAGGTGGCGGGATCGGTCTGCTCGAAACGGAAGCTGCCGAGTAGTCGCAAGGACCGGCGCAGAGTCGCCCGGTGTGCGAACCGGGATTCCGCGCGGTGCACCCGGGGCGCGAGCGGGCGGTCGGCCGTCTCGGTGGTGGGCGGCAATGTCTTGGCACTTGGCACGGCGGAGAGTTTTCCACAGGCGGCCCGCGGTGGTGCCGCCCGCGTCGGACTAACCGACCGGACTCCGGACCGGCCCGGCTCCGTACCCGCCGGGCCGGTGGGAGTCCGGCGCGCTAGCCGATGCCGCTGCTCGCGCCGCTGCCGGTGGACAGCGACGAGGTGATCAGCGCCAGAAGTACGGCGAGCGCGCCGCCCAGGTCGCCGGTCGCGCCGCCACCCGTGCCGCCGCCGGTCCGAGTCCTCGGTGTCGCCTTCATGTATTTCTCCTCATCGTTCCGGTTGATCGAGTGGCGGCAGGCTATCCAAAGTGGGCTGTGAAATGTGAGCGTTTCAACATTTTCGTCAGATCGTTGCCGGTGAAGCGCTTGCCGCGGGGACGCGCGCGCTATGGTGTACCCCGATATCCACGTCCCCGGCCGGGGCCCGACGAGGCGAGAGAGCTCCACTGTGCGCGAAGTCCTGCTGCTCTGCTGGCGTGACACCGGGCACCCGCAGGGTGGCGGCAGCGAACGCTACCTGGAGCGGGTCGGCGCGCAGCTGGCCGCACGCGGGGTCAAGGTCACGTTGCGAACCGCCCGCTACCGCGGCGCGGCGCGGCGGGAACACGTCGACGGCATCTACATCAGCCGCGGCGGCGGGCGATACACCGTGTACCCGCGCGCCCTCGCCGCCCTCGCGCTCGGCAGGCTCGGATTCGGATCGCTGCGCGGCGTGCGTCCCGACGCCGTCATCGACACCCAGAACGGCATCCCCTTCTTCGCGGGCGTCGCCTGTGACGCGCCGTCTGTGGTGCTGGTGCACCACGGGCATCGCGAACAATGGCCGGTCGCGGGCAAGCTGGTCGGCCGCATCGGCTGGTGGATCGAATCGGTGCTCTCCCCGCGTGTGCACCGCGACAACCAGTACCTGACCGTCTCGCTACCCTCGGCCGAAGAACTCGCGACCCTCGGCGTCGACCGTTCCCGCATCGCCGTGGTGCGCAACGGCGCGGAACCGGTCCCCGCCGACATCCTCACCGGAGCCGCGCAGACCCGCACCGACGAACCGCGGATCGTGGTGCTCTCCCGGCTGGTGCCGCACAAGCAGATCGAGGACGCGCTCGCCGCGGTCGCCCGGCTGCGCGCGCGGATTCCCGGTCTGCGACTCGACGTCATCGGCGGCGGCTGGTGGGCCGACAACCTGCGCGAATACGCCGGGAACCTCGACATCGCCGACGCGGTCACCTTCCACGGCCACGTCGACGAACACCGCAAACACGAATTGCTCTCCCGCGCCTGGGTGCACGTGCTGCCCTCCCGCAAAGAGGGTTGGGGCCTCGCGGTCATCGAGGCGGCCCAGCACGGTGTGCCGACCATCGGATACCGCAGCTCCCGCGGCCTCACCGATTCCATCGTCGACGGCGTCACCGGCATGCTGGTCGACGACGTCGACCACCTCACCGAATCCGTCGGCGAACTGCTCGACGACCACGCCGCCCGCTCGGTCATGGGGGAGAAGGCCCGCGCCCGCGCCCGCGAATTCTCCTGGGAGCAAACCGGAAACGGAGTGTACGAGGTGCTCGCCGCCATCACGCGCGGTGCGCACACGAGCGGGCTGGTAGCCGCGCCCGACGTCAACACCTGATCGGCTGTCCGTGGCCGCCCGGAAGCGGCGACGTGCGTTCGCCGGTCGGCCGTGTCGGAAGGTTGACGCTGGATACGCTTTTCGCGCCGGATCGGCTGCCGCGTTCGCGATTCAGCGTCGGATCGGGCGGTAGATCGCCGCGATCAGTAGTCCACCGATCAGGAGTGTCGCCCACAGTAGGTGTGCCGTGATCGCGGTGATTCGGTGCGCGCCAGGGGTTTCGGTGGCTCGGGCCACGTCGCCGGGAACCCGGTAGAGCGCGAAATTCTCGTCCTCGTAACGCTTTTCGAGCTGTGGCAGGGTTTTCGCGGAATCGCCGAGTGGGCCGGGTGTCGACCGTTCCACCAGGACCCATCCGACTCCGAGGTCGGCCAGTCGCTGTGCCGAATCACCTTGCAGTAGAGCACTTTCCGCATCGACGGCGCGGGTGCCCTCGCCCGAGACGGTCAGGCCGCGCACCGGAAGTCTGCCGGTCTGGAGTACATCGCTGGGCAGCATGCGCGGTGCGGGATCGAGAACGGCGACCTTTCCGCTGTAGGGGAAACGTCGGAACATCCCCCCGGGCAGCACGGCGACGTCGCCCGGGGCATCGATTGTCTCGGCGACGCGCTGCCACCCGAGCGGGTAGTGCACCGGGCGTACGGAACCGCCGACGCCGAAGGCGAGGTCGAGCAGCGGGGCGACGAGCAGGGCGACGAACAAGACCGCGACCGGTATCGCCGCCGAACCGCCCCTCGATACCGCCTGGTGCTCAGCGGCATTCGTGGTGCGCGCCGCAATCCGCGCGGCGAGTGCTCGGCATCCGGCAGCCGCGCACAGAGCGAAGGCGGGCACGGCGAGCGCGACGTATTTCTGGGTGTCGCGAAGCAGACCGGTACCTGGGATCTCGACGACCAGCCACCGCATGACTTCCATCCCCCACCCGGTGCTCGCCAGCGCGGGAACGACGACGGCGGCGACGGCGAGGGCGAACAGCGTGCGGCGCACGCGAAGGCCGGCGCGATCTTCGGGAACGGAGGTGAGCACGGCTCGAATTCCGCTCGCCACCAACACCAGTAGCAGAGTCGTCGCGACCAGGGCGATCGGCGTGGTGCGCGAGTCCGGTACCGCGTCGGCATTCCAGATACCGCCGAGGCCCGCGAGGCTGCCCAACGTGCCGAGACCGGGTTCGGCACGCGCGGCGAACGCGGCGACCCCCGTGGGGTCGGAGGGTTCCGCCCCCGCCCCCGACAGCGCCGTCGCCGCAAGCCACGGGGCGGACGCGGCCACCAGCAGTACCAGCGTGCCCGGCAGATTGCGCCGCCCGACCGTCGACAGCGCGACGCACCCCGCGAGCAGCGAGCCGGTCGGCGTGAGTCCGGCCGCCGCGAGACATCCGGCGAGCGCACCCCACGCGGCGATCGCGGTGGACCGCTGCCCTGTCGATATCGCGCGGCGCCATCGCGGACCGCGACCCGTTGACCTCGTATGTCGCTCTCGCCAACCGTGCTGCGTGGAGGGCGCGGTCGGCGATCGCAGGCTGTCGTCCGTGGAGGTCGTACGCGCGTCCGCTTCCACAGCCCTGGGATTCGGGGAGGGACGAGATCCGGCGTCGGCCCCGGCGGATCGGAGGTGGTAGGCCGCGAGTGCGGTCCACGGGAGTGCGGCGTATCCGGCGAGCAGGCTCCAATGTCCTTGCAGCAGTCGCTCGGCCACGAACGGGTTCCAGAGGGTGAGTGTCGTCGCGACCAACTGCGGGCCGAGCGACACTCCGAGCAGTGTGCGGGCCAGCACGGCGGCGCCGTATCCGGCAGCCCACAGCGCGACGATCAGAATCGCCTTGACCAGCAGTCCGCCGTCCACGATCGGTGACAGCGCGGCGAGCAGCGCGTCCTGCGGGACGGCTCGGGGAGCGGCATCGCCGAGTCCGAGCGCCGAATCGGTGAGATAGGACCGGGGTGTGCTCACCGCGTCGCGTAGCAGCAGATAGCCGGAACCGAGCAGCGGTCCCGTGATGAGCGCCGTCAGCACGGCGCCGTACCCGGCCGGAATCAGCCCGGCCCACCGTGTACTCCGACCGCTCTCGCCCACGCCCCAGAACCCTACGGACCGTCGCATCCGTTCCGCACCGCCCACCCGGTGGTGCGCGCCCGAACTGCTCCCCGAAGTAGGTGGCGCTCGCTCGAGCGGTTGTGGACCGACGCGAGCACCCGACAAGCCGAGGGTGTGGCTCCCGGGGCAGCATGAGGACCGCGCCGGGTCATCTCAGCCGAGCACGCGCGTCCGCAGGTCCGCCGTCCATTCGACGTATTCGATCTCGTTCCCGTCGGGGTGGCGCGCGTAGAGGAATCGGCCGGTCGCGGACGACAGCGGCTCGCCGATCACGACGCCTCCGGTCGCGGCGAGGAAATCCGGCACCGCCCGGACGCTACGGCTCGGGCCCAACCTCGGTAGGTACGCGCTTTCAGGTGAGAGGTGGTCGATGACCGACAGCGCGGCCGAGCGGGAACTGGCGAGCGCCGTGGCCCGCCGGGTCTTCGCGACCCTGTCGACCAAATGGGCGCTGCCGATCATCGAGGCCATAGGTTCCGGCCGGCCGCGCTTCGCCGAGATCCACCGCGCGGTCGACGGGATCAGCTACAAGATGCTGACCGCCACCCTGCGCGCACTCGAAGCCGACGGCATCGTCGCCCGACACGACTACCGCACCCCCGGTCCACGCGTCGAATACACCCTGACCACCGCCGGAGCGGATCTCCTGCGCACCGTCCACGGATTGTGCGCGTGGTCGCGCGCGCATCTGGAGGAGTTGGTCGGGCAGATCGCTACGGCACCGTCGCCGGTGCCGCCGAGTCTGGGTCGACGGGAGCATGACGGGTTGGTCGAGCGCCCGGACGTATCGCCGTCGTCCCGACGCTGAGTAGCGGTCGCCGCCGAAAACCTGCGGATCCGGCCATCGCCGCGTGCGGTACGGAGCCGTCTACCGCTCACACCGCGTGGCTGTACGGTCCGGCCGGTACCGGCGGACATGTCGCGTCGAATCCGGCGGCACGCCGATGTGGGTCTGCGCGGGGCCGGATCGGGGAGGTGGGACGATGGGGTGTGCTCGCGGTCCGTCGTCTCCCTGTGGTCGCGGATTTGACGTTGGTGACAGCCGGGGCGATGACCGCGAATGTGGCCGGTTACCTGCTGCAACTGCTGGCCGGGCGTTGGCTCGGGGTGACCGGATACAGCGAATTCGCCAGCCTGCTCGCGGTGCAGTTGCTGTGCGCGGTGCCCGCGCTCGCGTTGCAGAACGTCGTCGCGCGGGAGTCCGTGCGCGGGGCGGGGATCGCGCGGTTGCGCGCGCTCCAGTGGCGGTGCGCGGTGATCGTCGCCGTGGTCGCCGCGGCGTTGATTCCCGCGGTGACGTTCGCGCTCGACGTGGGGGTCGCGGCCTGCGCGGCGGCGCTGGGAGCGGCGCCAGCGCTGGTGCTGCTGTCGGGTGAACAGGGGATTCTGCAAGGGGCCAACCGTTTCCGCGGTCTGGCCGTCGTACTCGGCGTCGCCGGGATCGCCAGGGTGACGCCCGCGCTTGTGGTACTCGCGGTCGGCGGCGGTGCGGCGGCGGCCCTGTGCGCGGCGGCGGGAGGACTGGTCGCCGCGGCGATCTTCGCCCGCTACGTCGCCGGTTCGGCGCGGACGGCCGAGGCCGGAACCGGCGAGCACATCGTCGGCGTGCTCCCGGTCTTGCGGGCCGCGCAGGTGCAGGCCGCGTTGATGGCGCTGTCCTCGGCGGATCTGATCGTGGTGCGCATCGTGCTCGACGAGGTCGACGCGAGCCGCTACGCCCTCGGCACCATCGCGACGAAGATCGCGTTCTGGCTGCCGCAGGCGGTCGGGGTGGTGCTGTATCCGAGGATGGCCGCGCAGACGCATTCGGCCCGCGCGATCAGGGACGCGCTGGGCGTGCTGTCCGCGATCGGCGTGGTCGCGGTCGCCTGCGCCGCGCTCGCGGCTCCGGTGGCACCCCTGTTCGCGGGTGAGGACTACGCGCCGATCCAGGGCCTGCTGTGGTTGTTCGCGCTGCACGGCGCGATCCTCGCGGTGTTGCAGGGCGCGGTCCTGTCGGCGATCGCGGTCGACCGAACGGCCCTTGCCGCCGTCACCTGGATCGGTCTGGCCGTCGAGGTCACGCTGATGGTGTCGTTCGCCCGCACGGTGCCCGCGCTGATCGCCACGGCGGTTTCGGTCGCGGCGGTCACGACCGCGGTCGTCGCGGTGATCGTCCTGCATACCGCCGAGCGTCCGGTAGCCGCCGCGACGCCACGGATCTGAGGCGGTCGGTCGTCTGCGGGCGTCGAATTCGGCGGGCCGGAATTTCAAGATCATCGAGTCGGCGACAATGTGGCTTACCGCCGAAGCGAACGCCGTGCTCGACACCGTATACCGGTGCGCGGACATCGGCCGTACGTCGAGTCCCGGTGCGCTGTCGATGAATTGAATGTTTTGGATATCCGAGGTTTGCCCCTCGCGTGAATTCCGGTACCGGGGCAGGTCCTTCGGTGGCACTCCGTCTCGGTCGGACAATTCCCGCACCGCTATTCCGCCCGGTGCGCAAACGAATTCGGCCCCCCGGCGAGGAGGCCGGGGGGCCGAATTCGAAGGTTGCTCGGAGTGAGCGGGTGGATCAGAGATTCTTACGGATATCGATCTGCTCGGTCGGAGCGTCATCGCCGCCGCGCGGACGACCTGCGGTCGGCGCCGGGCCCGTCGCGGCGGGTCCGCTCGGCCGTCCGTACGGGCCCGCTGAGCGCCCGGCCGGAGCCGAGGTGGAACCGCCGGTGAGGCCGAGGACGATGCCGCCGATGATCGCGAGCACGCCGAGAATGCCGAAGATGATCGGCATGGTGCGCCCGAACAGCGACAGCTTGTCGATGTTCTCCTCGGCCACCGAGATCTGCGATTCGATGGTGTTCTCGTCGAAGACCAGGTTCGACTTCAGCGCGGTGACATCCGGCTTGTTGGCGTTCTGGGCGTAGTAGAGGTGGATCTGCTCGCCGCCCTTGATCACGGTGCCGGTGTCCGGCTCCACCCACACGTCGCGGACGTTGGTGTAGTACCGGGTCATGGTGACGGGAGCGTCGCCCTCCATGCCCCACTTCGCGGCGGGCAGCGTCAGCTTGTTTGTCGGGGTCTGCACGACATCCCACATGCTGGTGGCGGGGATGGTCTGCTGGAAGTGGTAGACCTTCATGCTGTTGATCTCGGTCTCTTCGACGAAGTTGATGTCGAAGGTCGCGCGGGCGTTGATGTCGAAGTACGGGTAGGTCTTCTTCTCGGAACCGATCGGGAAGCGGTACTGGAGACCGGTGTGCTGGACCGGGTCGGCGATGCTCTCGCCTTCCTTGTTGGTCGTGACCGCGATGGAGCCGTTGGGCTCCTTGTCGACGGGCATGCCGTCGACGCGGTCGATGGTGACCCGGTCGACGGTCGCGGTGAGCAGGCCGGTGTCGCCCTGCTTGTCGATGCGGCGCAGGGTCTGGCCGGCCTGGATGGTCATCTCGTCGGCGTCGGACGGATCCTCGACCGTGAGGAAGCGCTGCGAGACGATCGGCACGTTGGTGTCGACCTTGGCCGCGCCTTCGGGAGCGGTGAGCGACTTCGAGTCGAGCACCAGACTGTCTTGACCCGGCTGGTTGACCGCGACCGTGGTGATCTCGAGGTCGAGAGGAGTCTTCGACAGTTTGCCGACGGTATAGGTCGGGATCAGCAACGCCATCACGACGAGCAACGCGCCCAGGCCCACGAGTAGGCAGGCCACCGTCCTTCTGGTACCGGCACTCAGTGCCATGCAAACTCTCCTCGTCTAGAACACAGGCGGATCCGGCAAAGTGCCGCGTAGCCCGCAGGGCTTATACCTCTGCGGGCGCACCACAGCACTCGTGAGCCCCGACACTAACAGTCCGATGTCGTACTATGCGGTGCCGAGGCCGAATCCGCCGAGAAATCGTCCGAGTTTAGCGTGAAATGTGAAACGTATTGTTCTCAACCCGGAAAACCGGTGAGAGAAGACCGGAGGACGATGACCGCGACCATCCCCGTGCCGTCGGAGACCACCGACGTGGCGCCGCCGCGCTCGCGCGGTTTCGTGCCCGCGCTGGAAGGTATGCGCGCGATGGCGGCGCTCGGGGTGATCGTCACCCACGTCGCCTTCCAGACCGGTGCGTCCTCGGTGTCGTTCGGCCGGATCCTGGAACGTTTCGACATGGCGGTCGCGGTGTTCTTCGCGCTGTCCGGATTCCTGCTGTGGCGACCGCACGCCAGTGCCGCGCGCGGATTCGGGCCGAAACCGTCCACCCTCCGCTATCTGCTCCACCGTGGCGCGCGCATCCTGCCCGCGTACTGGGCGGTGGTCGTCGCGGTCCTGATCCTGCTGCCCAACGCGGCCCACACGGCGGGGATTCGCGTGTGGCTGTCCAATCTCGGGCTGCTCCAGGTCTTCGTGCCGCTCACCCTGACCGACGGGCTCACCCAGATGTGGAGTCTCTCGGTGGAGGTGGCGTTCTATCTCGTGCTGCCGCTGTTCGCCTTCGCCCTCGTCCGCTTGCGCGGTGACGCGGCGCGGTACCGGGTGCCCGTCATCGCGGGTTTCGGGTTGCTGTTCCTCGGCTGGAATTTCCTGCCCGTCCCCACCCAGGACGCGATCCACGCCGACAACTGGCTGCCCGCCTACCTGCCGTGGTTCGCGGTGGGCATGCTGCTCGCCGAACTCGTCGACGATCCTGCCGCGCTGTCGAAGTGGCGTCGTTTCCTGGGAAACCAGCGGATCATGTGGTCCATCGCGTTGGTCGCGCTGATCTTCTCCGCGACCGATCTCGGCGGTCCCGCCGGACTCACCCACGCCGCACCCTGGCAGTACGTGGCGAAGATGGTACTCGGCACCGTCATCGGATTCGGACTGATCGCCCCGCTGGTCCTCGGCGACGGCAAACATCGCTGGCTGCAATCGCGTACGGCGGCGACCCTCGGCCGATGGTCCTATGGGATCTTCCTCTGGCACCTGGCCGTGCTGTCGATCATCTTCCCGGTCTTCGGCATACTGCCGTTCCAGCGCAACTTCGTCTTCGTCCTGCTGCTGACCGTCGCCCTCACGCTCCCGCTGGCCGCCGCCAGTTTCGCCCTCATCGAGGATCCGGCCCGCCGCTTGGCGCACCGGTTCGACGAGGCGAAACTGGCAGGGGAGAAGAACGCGGCGTAGTAGCGCGAGGCTGCAACGCTGACATCCTCGGGCTGTTCGGTCGGCGTATCCGGCGTGTTCGCCCCGTTCGTCGCGGGGGCGGCGATCGGAATCCGGACTCGTCGCGCGGTGAGCACGCGCTCCCGCTGGACGAGAAGGACCTCACCGACAGTGCTAGCCGTCTCGTGGGTCGCCGTCGTCGGCATCTGCCCCGCCCGGTCGGGTGCGGGCGCGCGGGAGCGCGGCGATACCGACCGCGATCACCGCGATGAGCGCGGGCACCTGCACCCAGACCGAGCCGCCCACGTATCCGCCAGGTGAGCGCCACGGCCCGGTGGACAGCGCCGCGAGCGACAGCGCGGTTCCCACCCCGGCGACGATCGCGAGGTGGTTCGCGGTGACACGGGCGTAGAAGCGAGCCGCCGCCACCCCGGCGACGGTGAGCGCGGCACCGACCGGACCGGCGATGATCGTCGCGGCGGCGGTCACCCCGACGATGCCGACGGTGCGCGTCCCCCAGGTACGCGGCACCGCGATCGCCTCGATGACCGGGGAACGCCGCCGCGGTATCGCCAGCGCGATCAAGGGGATCAAGAGCAGGAGGCCGCCGAAGATCCCGAGTCGATACCAGCGGTCGGCGGGAAAGGAGACGGTAATCGGTTCGTCGCGCGCCGACCAGTTGTCGGGCAGCCGCCAGCCCTGTTGCCAGCCGTCGATCACCACCGGCGCGAGTTCGGTGCCGTCGGCGGTGCGAGCCTGCCAGCCCACATTGGTGCTGAGCGGCAGGACGAGCAGTTGCTGCCCGTCCGGGGCGGGTGCCGGTGGGGTATCGGTGCGCGTCAGCCGCAGCCGATCGACGAAGAACAGTTCGGTCGGCCCGACACTGACGTCGGCGGGTCCCGGTCCGACCACGAGCGCCGGTGGACTGTCCGTGGACGCGGGTTCGTCGCCGTCGCAGGGCTGAGCGGAAACCGGTGCGCTGGAACGCAACTCGTCGGCGGTCGCGGTGACGCTGGTCCGCGCGGCGATTCCGTCGACGCTCACCGTCGGGCCGAGCGCGCACGGGATGGTCAGCGGTCGATCGGCGGGAGCGGGCGGCGGGTAGTCCGGGCCGAGGACCGAGATCTCGGCCAGGCCCGGCGGCTGTTCGGCGGCGAAGCCGAGCGCGGTCCGGTCCAGTACCGGCGTCCAGCTCTGGATGCTGAGCTCGATCCGGTCGGTGACGGTCGGGAACAGCGATATCCGCGCGGGTTCCCCGTCTGCCCGGTCCTTGTCGAGTTCACGGACCTGCGGACCGTTGCCGAGATTCACCGAGACCGAGGTGGGTGCGGCGGGCAGTCCGCCGAGCGAGGTAGTGAGATCGAGGCCCGTGACCAGCGCCGGTTCCGGCAGTTCGATCGTCAGTGTCGGTTTGGCGCCGGTCTTGGATCGCACCGAATCCTCGGGCGCGGTCCAACTGGTACGCGGGTCGCCGTCGGTCGCGGCGAAGGCGGCGCCGCGCAGGTCGCCGACATCGGCTTTGCCGCGGGCCACCGGACGGTCGGGGTCGGTGAGCATGGCTTCCAGCGCGGGCCCCTGCCTGGTGCGCAGGGTCAGTCGCGGGGTGACCGGCATCGGTTCCGGCGAGGTGAGGGTGCGCTGGAAAGTACCGGGTTCTTCCGGTGCCAGGGCGAGCCCTTTACTGCATCTGATGCGTTCGGGGGTATCGAAACACGCACTGCGCCCGGGGAATTCCTGTCCCAGGTCCCAGGTTTCGACCCGCGCGCCCGCCGGTGTCGGCGGCAGGACGGTGCGATGCCTGATATCGACGCGCACCGGTGCGTCGCGCACGGAGTAGTCGTCGAGGGTCAGTTCGCTGATGCCGAATTGTCCACCGCGACGGCCACCTTCGGTGCGGATCGCGGTGATGCTCACCCAGTCGGTCGAACCGACGGGCAGTGGGATCGACACCGGCGTACCGGGTTCGGTGATCCGTGCGGACACACTGCCGTTGACGGTGCGCACCTCGACCCATTTCACCGGATCGCCGATAGCGGCCGGGCTGGTGGTCAGGCGCAGCAATCCGGAGCGAAGTGGACGGTCGAGATCGAGCCGAAGCCACTGTCCCACCGAACTTTCCAGTCCGCTGCTGATCCAGGAGGTGGCCGGGTCGCCGTCGATCACGGCGGTCGTCGAACTGCCGGGGGCCGAACCGCCGATCTGGGTGGCGTCGGAGGCCGAACTCGACGCGGTGATCGTCGCGCCCGACCATTGCCCGCGCACCGGCTCCGCGCCTGCCACCGGATAGTCGGGCACCAGATTGTGGGTGCGCCGCGGATCGTCCGGGGCGCGCAGGGCCGAATTGTGGTTGTCGACGCGGCCGAAATCCGATTCCCGGTCCATCGGCGTATCGGTGACGGTCAGCGGTCCGATCGGCAGTCCGGCGGCGGCCGCGTCGCCCGCGAGCAGGACCGGCGCGTCCGGGTGCTCCGGATCGCGGCGCAGTCGTTCGAGTACTTCGGGACCGCCCTGCACGACCGGCACCGAGGCCAGCGGGACGGTGTACGCGCCGGGGAACGAATCCGGCGCGCCGACTCCCGGGGCGACCGCGTCCGGTATGCCGGGGGCGCGCGCGTCGACGCGATAGATCTCGACCGCAGGGTAGGCGGGACGCAGATCGCCGTCGGCCACCAGGTTGTCGGCGATGACGACCGGTTCGATCGGATTGCCGAATTCGGCGACCCTGGTCAGCCCCGGCGACCCCTCGATCGCCCGGTGCGCGAGCAGCGGTCGAGTCGAGCGCGAGGTCTCCGGATCGAGGTCGTTGCGCAGCACCAGATAGCCGATGCCCTGGTCGGTCAGGGTCGCCGCGAGTCCTTCCGAGGGGCGGCCGTCGGCGATCAGCCGCTGCACCGAATCCATCGCGCGGATGGTGCCGGGCGGGTTGAGCGGGACGGCGTCGCGGATCGCCCACGGGGTATCGGCCAGCGCCTGGAGCGGCTCGTCCCTGGTCAAGCCCCATACCTGGCTGCCGAAGGGCGCGCCGGGCACCACGAGCGCGCGGGTGTCGGCGGCATTGTCGGACAGCCACCGCGCGGTCTGTTCCCAGTAGGCGGGGACCTCGTCGTAAGCCCCGCGCGGGGCTAGTTTCCCGGTCCAGGCCAGCGACGTGGACAGTGTCAGCGCGGCGAGCACGAGGGCCGCGATCGCGACCATGCGGTCACGTTCGGGGTGCGCGAAGGCGCTGCGCCACACCGGCAGCGGTGACGAGACAGGTAGCGGCACCCGCGAGAGTAGATGTGCGAGACCGATGACGAGCGGAAGCCGGATCAGCGGTTCGAGTTTGTGGACATTGCGCAGCGGCGCACCACCGGAATCGAGGAAGACGCGTACCGATTCGGCGAACGGACCGCTGAGTTCCCCGACGTAACCGGCGCAGATCCCGACCAGGCCGACCAACAGGATCAACGCGAACCGGCCGCGGAACGGCATGGTCCGCATGGCGAGTCCGGCCAGTCCCGCCGCCGCGAGCAGGCCGGTCGCCAGTACCGCCGCGGGCTGGGTGACCAGCACCGCGCCCGCGATACGTTCCGGGGAGACGAACGGCGTCCAGCTGTCGGTGCCGCGCAGCACCTCGGCCAGGGAGGCCCACTGGGTGGTGACGCCGGAGGATTCGATGTAGTCGAGGAACGGCGGGCTGACCTTGCCGAGCAGCAACAGCGGCACCGCCCACCACAGGGTGGCCAGCACGAGCAGCGGAATCCACGACCTGGTGAAACGCCACCAGTCGCGATTGGGCCGATACGAGGCCCACCAGAGCAGGGCGGGCAGGAAGGCCGCGACGGTGGCGACCGCGTTGACCGAACCCATCAGCGCGAGAGCGAGCGCGCTGCCCGCGGGCGATACCGCGCCGCCGCGCGCGCGTCGGCGATAGGCGGTGCCGAGCGCGGCGGGAGCGAGCAGCACCCACGGCGCGAGCATCATCGGCAGCGTCTCCGAGGAGATCGAGCCGAGTGTCGTCAGCACCCGGGGGGAGAGGGCGAACGCGATCGCCGCGATGATCCTGGATCCGCGACTGCCGATGCCGAGCACTTCGCAGAGCCGGACGATGCCCCAGAACCCGGCGAGCAGCAGTAGCGCCCACCAGATCCGCTGGGTCACCCAGGCGGGCAGGCCGAGGATGTGCCCGGCCGAGAAGAACGCTCCGTGCGGGAAGAAATAGCCGTAGGCCTGGTTCTGCACCTGCCCCATCGGGGCCTGGCTGCTCCACAGGTGGGCGGCGCGTTCGAGGAATCCGAGCGGATTCTGCGCCAGGTCGTATTTCGTGTCGGCGACCGTGAGACCGGGCGCCTGGAGAAAGGTGAGCAGGAATGCCGCGACCACGGTCCCGGCAAACCAGCGTCTACCCAGCGGTGCGACTTCCGGACGAGCCTGAGCTTGTGCCCCTTCTCGAACCTCTGCCGCGCCGGAGCCGAGTGAGTCGGCGGATGAAGCGGAGGTCAGAGGCTCAGCGTGCGCCGTATTCAACGTTGTTGAGCAACGAGGAATCCGGGTCTCCCCGGTCGAGGTCGGGGCGCGAGTTCTGCTGCACAGCGGCTGTGATCACGAATACCGCGACCGCGCCGAGGACGGCACCGGCGACCGCACTCGCAATGCCAGGGACAGCAAACTTCATCGCGGGACTCCAATGCATCGACGCAGGCACATTCCGGGTCAACCTAGCAGGCCGATCGGTCTGCCGGTGTCAACAGTCCGTGTTTTCGCGTGCCGAATCCGGAAACTGCTGGTCGGTTGTCCGATTCTGCGCGGACTCAGTGCGCGGGGACGACGCAATCCAGTCCGCGCAACAGTGTGCGCAGTTTGGCCGTGGTCTCATCGAGTTCGACCTCGGGATTCGACGCGGCGACGATGCCGCCGCCGGCGCTCGCCCGCACCGCGCGGCCGTCGGCCGACAATTCGGCGCAGCGGATCGCGACGACCCATTCGCCGTCACCGGCCGCGTCGCACCAGCCGACCGCGCCACCGTAGAAACCTCGATCCTGCTCGCCCGCCGTGATGATCTCCAGGGCGAGCGCGGTCGGGGTGCCGCAGACCGCGGGGGTCGGATGCAACATGATCGCCAGATCGAGCGCGGTCGTCGCCCGGTCACGCAGGATGCCGGTGATCGGGGTGGCCAGGTGCCAGACTTCCGGCGTGCTGACCAGTTCCGGACCGTCGGGAATGGACAGTTCGGCGCAGACGGGTGCGAGGATCTCGCGGATCCAGTCGATCACGAACGCGTGCTCGTCGCGATTCTTGGTGCTGGACAACAGTTCCGCGGCCTGCGCGGCATCGGCCGCCGGATCCGAAGGCCTCGGCATCGTGCCCGCGAGCGGTCGCAGGGTCACGGTGTCGCCGTGGCGGGCGACGAGGACTTCGGGTGTCGCGCCGATCAGGGTCGCGCCGTCGCGGCCGGAGGGTGTCAGGTCGACGGCGAAGACATTCGCGTGCGGATGCCTGGTCAGCAGGTGCGCGGCGACGAGTTCGGCATCGAGCGGGCTGTCGGCCTCGGCCAGCACGGATCTGGCCGCGACGATCTTGCGCAGCGGCTGGCCGGGATCGTTGAGCAGTTCGACCAGCGCCCGCACCCGTTCCACATGTGCCGCGGGAGAGGGGATCTCGTCGACCACCCGGACCGGGGGCAGCGGGGGGAGCGCGGCGGGGCGCCACGGTCCCGCCGTGTGCAGTACCTCGCGTGGCGCGTTCAACGCGGCGGGCCCGCTCGGATCGAAGGGCAGCGCGCCGACGATCAGGTCCGCCGACCCGTCCCGCAGCGCGCGCCCCGCCGCCGCCGGTTCGGCGAAGACGCGATGACTACCGTGCGCGCGCAGCACACTGCCGGGTTGGGCGAGCAGGAATTCGTTCATGATCCTTCGACACTAACGCCGCAGGCCGCCGAGTCCGGATGCTGCGAGTGATGTCTCAGCGAGGATGTCTCAGCGTGCCGGTTCGCGGCCGGGCGGAACCATGAGCACCGGGCGATGGCAGTGTTTCAATACCGCGTCCGCGACACTGCTGTGCAGGAGCGCGCGGATCCCGGTGGCGCCGCGAGTGCCCGCGACGATGATGTCGACGTCGAGTTCGTCGGCGCAGTCGACGATGGCGTTCCATATGGTCGACGAGCATTCGGCGGTCCGCGCCTCGGCGTTGAGCCCGGCCAGTTTCGCCAGCCGCACACCCTCGATATTGACATTCCTGGCGTCGACGTAGGCGATGTCCTCGATCTCCTCGTCGGGCACCCATTCCGGCTGCATCACCCCGGAGAGTCCCGACAGTCTGGCCGCCTGGCGCACCATGGGCTCCCAGGCGGTGAGCACGACGGCCCGGTTCGCGGACAGGAACCGTCCGGCGTATTCGACAGCGCGCTTGGCGTTCTCGGAACCGTCGTAGGCGATGAGCATCAAGTCGCAGGGCATGATGACCTCCCGGTGAGGGCGCACGGCCATTTTACCGGATCGGGCCGTGTCGTTCCGGGTGTGACGGCGGCCGTCCGCGCGCCGCCGCCGACGCGCCGGAGCGCCCCGGGGACGGACTCGGGCCTGTCGCGCAGTAGCGTGGATGCCCATGCGGAAGACGCCTCTCGTTCTGCTCGCGATCATCACCGCGGTCGCCACCGCCTGCTCCGGCGGTGACAGCGACACCGAAACCGCCGCGACCTCGACCACGCCACCGTCGACGGGGCCGACCACCACCGGCGAATCGTCGATCACCCCGGCCCAGCGCGATTGCGGAGCGGCCTACCTGGCGCAGTTCACGCCGCGCCAGAAACTGGCCCAGCTGCTGACCGTCGGCGTCACCGGCGGCGCGGACGCGATGGAGACGGTGACATCCGAGCAGGTCGGCGGTGTTTTCGTGGGTGGGTGGACGGATAAGTCGCTGCTGACCAACGGCCAGTTGCCGCAGATCCAGCAGACCGCGATCGTGCCGCTCATGGTCACCATCGATGAGGAGGGTGGCCGGGTCTCGCGCGTCGCGGATCTGATCGGCTCGGCGCCCTCGGCCCGGGAGACCGCCCAGACAATGACCCCCGAGGAGTTCTACCAGGCGAGTCTGGTCCGCGGCCGGGCGCTGAAGAATCTGGGTGTGACGGTCGATTTCGCCCCCGATGTCGACGTCAGCAGTCAGCCCGACGATTCCGTCATCGGCGACCGCTCGTTTTCCGATGATCCCGATGTGGTCACCCGCTACGCCGACGCCTATATCCGCGCCATGAACGAGGTCGGCGTCGGGTCGGTCATGAAGCATTTCCCCGGCCACGGTTCCGGCTCGGGCGATTCGCATACCGGCGCGGTGCGGACACCGCCGCTGGATCAGTTGCAGACCAGTGATCTGGTGCCCTTCCGCAATCTCATCGGTTCCGGCGCCGCCGTCATGGTCGGTCATCTCGACGTGCCCGGCCTGACCGCACCGAATATCCCCGCCAGTATCAGCCCGGCGGCGATGTCGTTGTTGCGCAACGGTTCCGGTTACGGCGCCGCGCCGTTCGACGGCCCCATCTTCACCGACGATCTGAGCGGTATGGCCGCCATCACCAGCAGGCTGGGGATCGAGGCGGCGGTGGAGGCCGCGCTGGTGGCCGGTGCGGACAATGCCCTGTGGATCAGTACCGACGCGGTGTCGAGTGTGCTCGACCAGTTGGAGAACGCGGTGGCGAGCGGCAGGCTGCCCGCCGCGCAGGTCGACGCCTCGGTGCTGCGCAACGGCAAATACAAGGGCGCGGCTCGCTGCTGATCCCGTTTCCGGTCACATCCCCTCGGCCCGCGCCTCTGTGCGCGGGCCGTCGCGTCACCCCGTCATGTCGGTCGCGGAAGGTCTGGTCGTAACGTAGGCGGGCCGACCCGCCGCCGGATCGCACGTCTAGCCTCATCGAGTCCGGTCGGTGGTGACCGCGCACAGTCCGGGATGACGGCGACTGGTGAGCAAATCCAACCCGCCGAACTTACCTTGGAGTAATATAGGGACTTCACCCTGTGGTAGGAGAGTGGATGGCGGGCGGAACGAAGCGACTTCCTCGGGCGGTTCGTGAGCAGCAGATGCTCGATGCCGCCGTCGAGGTTTTCTCGCGCAACGGGTTCCACGACACATCGATGGACGCGATCGCCGCCGAGGCGAAGATCTCCAAACCGATGCTTTACCTGTACTACGGCTCGAAAGACGAACTGTTCCGCGCGTGCATCCAGCGTGAGGGCCTGCGTTTCATCGAATCCGTGACACCGGCGGGCAACCCGCTGCTGACCCCGCACGAACAGGTGCGCACCGCGCTGGAGGGTTTTCTCGGCTTCGTCGACCGCAACCGCAGGTCATGGCAGGTCCTCTACCGGCAGGCCATCGGCCAGCAGGCCTTCGCCTCGGAAATCGAGAACGCCCGTGAGCGCGTCATCGAACTGACCGCCAAACTACTCGAGTCCAGCGCCAAATATCCCGAACCCGGCACCAACTTCGATGTGGTGGCGGTGGCCGTCATCGGTGCGGGCGAGGCCATCGCCGATCGGGTCGCCAGCGGTCGCATCGAAGTCTCCGAAGCGGTCGACCTACTCGACGACCTGGCCTGGCGCGGTCTGGCCGGGCGCAAGAAGGCCGAGTAGCCCCGAACCTTCGCTCGCCTTGCCGTGCGCGGTGCGGGGTGTCAGAGTTTCCTATCCCGCGGCGAATCGATCCGCGGTGAACGAATCCGGATCGAAAGAATCGGGGCCGCATGTTCGGGCTGCTCACCCCCTGTGCGCACGGCGCGTACAAATACGGCATCGACCCGTCGCAGTGGCGCGCCCACATGTGCGGGCTGTGCGTCGGTCTGCGTGACGGACACGGTCAGCTCGCGCGCACCGCGACCAATACCGACGCGATGGTGCTCAGCATGCTCACCGAGACCCAGCTCGGCGGTCCGGTCGCTCGCACCGAGGCCGGGCCGTGCGCCTTGCGCGGGATGCGTCGCGCGAGTGTCGCCGCCGCCGATTCGCCCGGTGTCCGGTTGGCCTCGACCGCGTCATTGCTGTTGGGTGCGGCCAAGATTCGCGATCACGTCGACGATTGTGACGGTTCGCCGCTGTTGCGCCGTCCGATGGCGATGGTGTCGGGACGCTGGGCAGACGGCGCGCGGGCCCAGGCCGCGCTGATCGACCTCGACGTGGAACCGCTTGTCGCCGCGATCGATTCCCAGGGTTCGCTGGAAACACGCGCGGGTGCGTCGGATTCGCGCGTATCCCTCGATGAACTGACCGCCCCGACCCAGCTGTGCGCGGCCGAATTCTTCGCCCACACCGCCGTGCTCGCCGACCGCACCGAGAATGTCGAGTCGTTGCGCGAGGCAGGCCGCAATTTCGGGCGCATCGCCCACCTCGCGGATGCCGTCGAGGATCTGGAGGACGATCTCGCCCACGATCGGTTCAACCCGCTCGCCGCGACGGCGACCGCCGTCGATGACGCTTACGACCTGCTGCGCCGATCCGATACGGCCCTGCGGGAAGCCGTCACCGAAGTCGGACTCGATCGCGAGCCGACGGTGCGGTGGATGCTGCTCGATCCGCTCTCCAGCCTGCTCACCGGAATGGGTCGTGACCTCGGCATTCTCGCCCCCGCCGCGCACTATCCGCAGTACCCGGACCAGTATCCGCCGCAGTATCCCGACGATCCGAATCGGCGCAGACGCAAACCGAACCTGCTCGAGGGCATCGGCAAATTCCTCGTGCAGTATCCGACCGGTTACGCCTGCGTCGCCGACCACGACCGGCCGTGCAGCGGGCGCAGGAAGAAGGCCTGGATCAAGCGCATGGACTGCTGCGACTGCGGCGATTGCTGTTGCGACTGCTGAGTTACCGCTCGCCTCCGGTTCGCCTCGCGGGCGAACGGCTGCCAGGATGCTGTGGATCGACATGAAGGATCGGCCGTCGTGCGTCGGCCGGGGGAGGAATGGGGCGGAGTGTTCGGAATGCTGCGGCCGTGTTCGCACGGTGCGGAGAAATACGGAATCGACGCGTCGCAGTGGCGCGCGCACATGTGCGGGCTGTGCCTGGGTCTGCGTGACGGGCACGGTCAACTGGCGCGTACCGCGACCAATACCGACGCGATCGTGCTGAGCGTGCTGACCGAGGCCCAGCTCGCGGGTCCGATGGCGCGCACCACGGCGGGCCCCTGCGCGCTGCGCGGCATGCAGCGCGCGGAAGTGGCCCCCGCCGACGCGCCGGGCGTGCTGCTGGCCGCCACCGCCTCACTGCTGCTGGGTTCGGCCAAGATCCGCGATCACGTCGAGGACCGTGACGGTTCGGTGCTCACCCGTCGTCCGATGGCGAAGGTGTCGCACCGCTGGGCCGATCGCGCGCGCGGTCAGGCCGAGCGGATCGGGCTCGATATCGAACCGCTCGTCGGCGCGATCGCTGGGCAGACCGATCTCGAACACCGGGCGGCCGGTACCCACCGCGCGGTCGACGCGAGCCTGTCCGAGGCCGGGCGCGCAACGTCGATCTCGCTCGACGAACTCACCGGCCCGACCCAACTGTGCGCGGCCGAATTCTTCGCTCACACCGCCGTTCTCGCGGGTCGCACGGAGAATGTCGGCCCATTGCGCGAGGCGGGCAGGCATTTCGGGCGCATCGCCCACCTCGCCGACGCCGTCGAGGATTTCGACGACGATCGGGCACGCGGCCGGTTCAACCCGCTCGCCGCCACCGGCATGACGATGCCGCAGGCCTACGACCTGCTGCGTGAATCCGAATCGGCGCTGCGCGCGGCCGTCGCGGAGGCGCAATTGGCGGATCTGCCGACGGTGCGCTGGATCTTGCTCGATCCATTGCACTCGCTGCTGCGCCGATTGCGTCGCGGGATCGGGGAGCCGATCGCCCACGCGTGCAATGCTTCTTCGCGGCATGTGGCAGGCCGTGGGGACGCACCGCACGCGCATCGTGGAGGGACCGGCCATCGTCCCCCGACGCGCCCGAACATCGGCACCGGAATCGCGATAGTCCTCGGCGTCTATTGCACCGGCTGGGCATGCTGTGCCGAGCACACCGCCCCGTGCAGCGGCGAACGCAAAGACCCCCTGTGCAACGGCAGTGACTGCCCCGACTGTGGCTGCGGTGACTGCTGCGACTGTGGCAACTGCTGCGATTGCGGCGATTGCGGTTGCTGCTGCGACTGCTGATTCGGTCGGCGCGGTATAAGACGAGAAGCCCTCGAACCATTCAGGATTCGAGGGCTTCTCGGGGATACGGGCGATCAGCGCAGGGTCGCCGTCAGATGCGGGTACCCCTTCTTCGGATGTTTCAGTGCGAGATCCCAGCCGCCCGAGACCTGGTCCGCGTACATGTTCACCGTCGACGGCAGCAGGATCGGCTTCCCGAATTTCACCGTGTAGGTGGACTTCTCGGGGATCCTGCCCTCGATCGAGCCGAGTATCGCGGCGGCCGACCACATTCCGTGCGCGATCGGCTTCGGGAACCCGAAAGCCTTGGCGCCCAACGCCGAGGTGTGGATCGGATTGTGGTCACCGGAGGCCGCGGCGTACCGGTTGATCATCTTCTGATCCACCCGCAGCGCGCGCAGCGGTGGCGGTGGCACCTCGTCCGGTTTCGGTGCGGGTTTGGGTCCGCCCGACAGCGAGGTCTTCTGCTGGTGCAGGAACGTGGTCACCTGGCGCCACACCTGTTCCCGACCGACCTTCACCTCGGTGACGGCGTCGACCAGCAGGCCTTTGGGATGTTCGCGCAGGTTCTCGATATGGGTTTCGAAATCCAGCGGTTCGGCCACCGAGATCTCGCGTGCGCGCTCGATCGTGTTCTCCGCGTGCACCGCGCCCACCGCGACGAACGGGAAATCGCGGGCGACCACCAGTTGCATCGCCAGCGGGAAGCTCAGCACGAACGGGTAGGTCAGCGGCAGCGAATCACCGAAACGCAGCCCGGTGGCCCGGCAGTAGGCGGCCAGATGGTCCGGGGCGACCCGGAAACCTTCCAGTCGCACCACGCGATCCGGCAGCGACGCGCGGCGCTGGGACAGCAGCGGCACCGCGCCGAGTGCGGCCTTGACGAAGAGTTTGCTGTTCTTCGGCGGCTCGGTGAGCGAGATCCTCTGCGTCATCATGCCCCGATCAGGCTCTGCCCGCAGACCCGAACGACATTGCCGCTCACCGCGTTCGACGCCGGTCCGGCGAAGTAGGCGATGGTCTCGGCGACGTCGACGGTCTGGCCGCCCTGTAACAGCGAGCTCATCAGCCGTCCGGCCTCGCGGGTGGCGAGCGGGATGGCGGCGGTCATCGCGGTCTCGATGAAACCGGGCGCGACGGCGTTGATGGTGATGCCCTTCTCCGCCAGCTTCGGCGCCTCGGCGTCGACCATGCCGATGACGCCCGCCTTGGACGCGCCGTAGTTGGTCTGGCCGCGGTTGCCCGCGATACCCGCGATGGAGGACACGTCGATCACGCGCCCGCCTTCCTTGAGCACGCCGCGGGCGACCAGGCCTTCGGTGATGCGGTGCGGCGCGGCCAGATTCACGTTGATGACCGAATTCCAGCGGCCCTCGTCCATATTGGCCAGCAGTTTGTCGCGGGTGATGCCCGCATTATGCACGATGATGTCGATGCCGCCGAACCGCTCGGTGGCGAAATCGGCCAGTTTCTCGGCGGCGTCGGGGGCGGTGACGTCGAGCGCGAGCGCGGTGCCGCCGACCTTGTTCGCCGTCTGCGACAGCGCCTCGCCCGCGGCCGGGATATCGGCGACGATGACGGTGGCGCCGTCACGGGCGAAAACCTCGGCGATGGTCGCGCCGATACCGCGCGCCGCGCCGGTGACGACGGCGACCTTGCCCGCCAGCGGCTTGTCCCAGTCGGCGGGGGCGGTGGAATCGGCCGAGCCGACCCGGATCACCTGTCCGTCGACGAACGCCGATTTGGCCGAGAGCAGGAAGCGCAGTGTGGATTCCAGACCGCTGGCGTTCGGCGCGGCCTCCGGCGAGAGGTAGACCAGCTGCGTGGTGGAGCCGCGCAGCAGTTCCTTGCCGAGTGAACGGGTGAAACCCTCGAGCGCGCGCTGGGCGATCTGCTCGTCGACGCCGCCGGTCAGTTCCGGCGTGGTGCCGATGACGAGGACGCGGCCCGACGCGGTCAGGCTGCGCAGGGCGGGCTGGAAGAATTCGAAGAGCTGCGAGAGTTCTTCGATCGAGCCGATTCCGGTGGCGTCGAAGACGAGCGCGCCGTGCTTGGCGCCCTGCTCCAGCGAGTCGGCGAAGGTGTAGTCCGACAGGAGTGCGCGCGCCGGTTCGGCCACGCGGCCCTTGCCGCCGATCAGTACCGGGCCGGGCAGCGGCGCTTCACCTTTGGCGTAGCGGCGCAGGTTCTCCGGCTTCGGCAAGCCCAGTTTGCTCGCCAGGAACTGGCCGGGGGCGGAGTGTACGAACGATCCGTAGAGGTTGGGAGCACCCTTACTCTTGCTGGCTGCCACAGTTCCTACCTTTTCTGTGTCGTGGTGGTCTCGTGCACTGCATGCCCCAGGCGAACGTGTCGACACGTGCGGGGTACGGTGTCGACAATTAACTTACTCCAGAGTAAGTTTAATGTAAACCGATACCGCCGCCTGTCGGGTACGCGCGAGGAATTTCCGCGTCCCGCCCCCGGCGACGGTGTGCAGGCAGCTGTTCCCAGTGCATATGCCCACCCCACGAGACCTGGAGACTCGAGTGACAAGCAAAGCCCGTTCGGCCAAGACCCCGCGGCAGCCGCGCCCGATCGCGATCGTGGGCGGTAACCGGATTCCGTTCGCCCGCTCCGACAAGGCCTACGCGCACGCCTCCAACCAGGACATGTTCACCGCCGCGCTGGACGGCCTCGTCAGCCGCTTCAATTTGCAGGGTGAGCGCCTCGGAATGGTCGTCGGCGGCGCGGTGCTCAAGCGGGTCGGCGAGCACAGCCTGATCCGCGAGAGCGTCCTCGGCTCCACGCTGAGCCCCTACACCCCGGCCCACGATCTTCAGCTGGCCTGCGGCACCGGTCTGCAGTCCATCGTCACCGTGGGCGACGCCATCGCCGCGGGCCGTATCGACGCCGGAATCGGTGGCGGCACCGACACCACCTCCGACGCGCCGATCGGCGTCAGCGAGGGTATGCGCGAGTGGATGCTCGACGCCAACCGCGCCAAGTCCAACAAGGACCGGCTCAAGCTCGTCGGCCAGTTGCGGCCCGGCATGCTCGGTATCGAGATCCCGCGTAACGCCGAACCGCGCACCGGCCTGTCGATGGGCGAGCACGCCGCCATCACCGCCAAGGAATTCGGCATCGCCCGCGAGGCCCAGGACGAACTGGCCTACCTGTCGCACAAGAACATGGCCGCCGCCTACGACCGCGGTTTCTTCGACGACCAGATCACCCCGTTCCTCGGCCTCACCCGCGACGACAACCTGCGTCCCGGATCGACCGTCGAGAAGTTGTCCACGCTCAAACCGGTCTTCGGCGTCAAGGCGGGCGGCGCGACCATGACCGCGGGCAACTCGACCCCGCTGACCGACGGCGCGTCCGCGGTGCTGCTGTCCAGCGACGAATGGGCCGCCGAGCGCAAACTGCCGACCCTGGCCTACCTGGTCGATTCCGAGGTCGCCGCCGTCGACTACATCCACGGCCCCGACGGCCTGCTGATGGCACCGACCTACGCGGTACCGCGCATGCTGGCCCGCAACGGCCTGACCCTGCAGGATTTCGACTACTACGAGATCCACGAGGCCTTCGCCTCCGTCGTCCTCGCCACCCTCCAGGCCTGGGAATCCGACCAGTACTGCAAGGAACGCCTCGGCCTCGACGGCGCCCTCGGTGCGATCGACCGCGGCAAACTCAACGTCAACGGCTCCTCCCTCGCCGCGGGCCACCCCTTCGCCGCGACCGGCGGCCGCATCGTCGCCTCCACCGCGAAACTGCTCGCCGAAAAGGGTTCGGGCCGCGCCCTCATCTCCATCTGCGCCGCGGGCGGCCAGGGCGTCGTCGCCATCCTGGAGCGCTGAGACACGGAAAGGGGGGCATCCGATCCTTCCCCGGGATCGGATGCCACCCATCGCTGGATCCCGGTTCCGGCCGGATCGGATGACCGCGGCGGAAGCCGTGGTCGCCGAGGCGGATCGGAGCCGGGGCCAGCCGGTGAAAAACGTACTTCAGTCGGGCTTCCGTGGTGACCGGAACGGGCGGTTTGTTCCGCTGACCGGGGCGGACAGGGACGGGCGTACCGACCGAGGTGCGGTAGCGCCCGGCGCGTGGGGGGATTCGGTCAGGGGGCGTTTCGGTTGCGGTGCTTACTTTTTCGGCAGTTCGTGGTGTCCGCCGAACGCTTCGCGCATGGCGGAGAGCATCTTGTCCGCGTAGAGCGAATCGCCGCGCGAGGAGAAACGCTGGAACAGCGCGGCCGCGAGGATCGGCGCGGGGACACCGACGTCGATCGCGGCGTCCAGGGTCCAGCGTCCCTCGCCGGAATCGGAGACCCTTCCGTCGAAGGAGTCCAGGTTCGGGTCGGCGTAGAGCGCGCCCGCGGTGAGGTCGAGCAACCACGAGGCCACCACCGAGCCGCGTCGCCACACTTCGGTCACCTCGGGGATGTCGAGGTCGTAGCGGTAGAACTCCGGATGCTCGAGCGGGGTCTCCTCGGCGGAGAACTCCCCGGCGTGCTCCGCGCCGTAATCCGCCTTGTGCAGGATGTTGAGGCCTTCGGCATAGGCGGCCATGGCCCCGTACTCGATGCCGTTGTGCACCATCTTGACGAAATGTCCGGCCCCGGCGGGACCGCAGTGCAGATATCCCTGTTCGGCGGTCGACGGCTCCCCGTCGCGTCCAGGCGTCCGCTCGGCGGCCCCCACGCCCGGCGCGATGGATTTCAACAGCGGATCGAGGTGTTCGACGGGTCCGCTCTCGCCGCCGATCATCAGGCAGAAGCCGCGCTCCAGTCCGAAAACGCCACCCGAGGTGCCGATATCCACGTAGTGGATGCCCTTCGGGGAAAGTCGCGCCGCCCGGTGTATGTCCTCGTGATACCGGCTGTTGCCACCGTCGATGACGATATCGCCCGATTCGAGTAGTTCGCCGAGTTGGTCGATCACCGCGCCGGTGGCACCCGCGGGGATCATCACCCACACCACCCGGGGAGTTTCCAGCCTGCCGACGAAATCGGCCAGGTCCGCGGTGCCGTCGAAACTGTCGCCGAGTTCAGAGGTCAACTCGTCGATATTCTCGGTTCTGCGGTCACAGCCGACGGCCGTATGCCCGTCCCGGACGATCCTCCGCACGATATTGGCGCCCATTCGGCCGAGGCCGACCATTCCCAGCTGCATATCCGACCATCTCCCTGGTGTGTGCCGAGCGGATGTGGCGAGAGTCATGCTCATTGTCACGCTCAGATCGCCGCGCCGCCGTCCACGGTGTGTAACGCACCGTGCGCTGCGCCGATAAACAGATCGGCTCCGCGTAGTTGCCAGACCCCCGACCCGGCAACTGCGCGGGGCTTCTCCACGTTCCCAGACCGCTATTTGCTAGAGATTAGCTGAGGGTTCGTGCCGTGCGGACGACCACGATAGGGCTCTATCGTTGGAGAGACCCGCACGGTGCGGGTACCTGTTTACCTTCAGCGGGGAGGACGGTTCGTGACGAGCGAGTCGAGCACCGGAAGCCACGACCGAGGCCGACGCGACGGCGGCGAAGTCGGGCTACGCGAGCTCCTCGAATCGCATCGGACGGCGGATGGACAGGCCCCGGAGTGGACCTCGGCACCGACCCAGCCTCTACGTACCCAGCGCCCCACACCGCGAAACCACCCCCGCGACGCTCGGCGAGATCCCGCGAGATCCGGCCCTCCCGGCCCGCCGCGGCCGCGGCGGCCCGGTTCCGGCGGCAGACCCGCGGCGAGTCCGTGGTGGCAATCGCCGACGACCAAACGCGTCGGCATCGCGATCGGCGCTGTCCTCGGGCTCGCCGTCATCGGCTATATCGCCGACCTGGTGACGACCTCGGGTGAGGTTCCCCGCGGCGTCGTGGTCGCCGGTGTCGACATCGCGGGGATGGATCCCGCCGCGGCCGACGCCAAACTCCGTGCCGCACTGGGCAATCGGTCCAGCGAGGAACTGCCGCTGCGCATCGGTGACGCGGAGTCGCGGATCGTCCCCGCCGCGGCGGGCCTGCAAGTCGACTGGGACACGACCTGGGATCGCATCGGCGGCCAGCCGTATAACCCGTTCACCCGCCTCGGCTCGATGTTCGGCACCCGCCACGTGCCCGTCGCCAGCGACGTGGACGACGCCGCGTTGACCGCGCAGCTCACGTCGTTGCACGAACACGATCGCGCGACGGTCGACGGCACCATCCGATTCGAGAACGCCAAACCCGTCGCGATCCCGCCCGTGCCGGGACAGGTACTCGACACCACCGCCGCGCGCACCCTGATCATCGACAAGTGGATCCTCGGCGCCGCCATCGACCTGCCGGAGGTACCGGCGCCGCTGACCGTGCGCCCCGAGGCCGTCGACCAGGCGCTGCGCGATATCGCGGAACCCGCCGTGCGCGCCGAGGTGAGCTTCGCGGGTAAGGCGGGCGCGGCGAAACTCGATCCGGCGCAGATCGCGAGCGTCATCTCCTTCGCGCCGGACGGGCAGGGCGGTCTCGCGCTCAACGTCGACCAGAACGCCGCGACAGGTTTGCTCGCACCGCAGCTGGCGGCCACCGAAGTCGAACCGAAGGACGCGAGTTTCGCGGTGGGCGGCGGTTCGGCCAGGGTGGTGCCCGCCGTGACCGGTGACAAGATCAACTGGGCCAAGACCCTCGAACAGCTGCCCGTCCTCCTGGTGGCGCGGGAGCGCACCGCGCAGGCAGTCTACGAGAAGGTGGACCCCGCGCTGACCACCGCCGCCGCGGAAGCGCTCGGCATCGTCGAACCCATGGGCGTCTTCACCACCGGCGGCTTCAGCGGTCCGTCCGGGGTCAATATCCGCACCGTCGCGCAGAAGGTCAACGGGGCGGTCGTCAAACCGGGAGACACGTTCTCTCTCAACGACTTCACCGGTACACGCGGCGTCGCCGAGGGGTATGTCGAATCCGGCATCATCGATCACGGCCGCCCCAGCACCGCCGTCGGCGGCGGCATCAGCCAGTTCGCCACCACCCTCTACAACGCCGCCTATTTCGCGGGTATGGAGGACGCTGGGCACACCGAACACAGCTACTACATCTCGCGCTACCCCGCCGCCCGCGAAGCCACCGTCTTCGACGGCGCCATCGACCTCAGATTCCGCAACAACACCCAGTCGGGCGTCTACATCGAGACGACCACGTCGGCCTCGGAGATCACCGTCCGCCTGTGGGGCACCAAGACGGTGAATGTCGAATCCGTCACCGGCGACAAGTCCAAACCCACGGAGCCGAATACCGTCACCCTGCCGAAGGGCAAGGACTGCATCGCCTCCGAAGGCGCTCCTGGATTCACCATCTCCGACACCCGCATCATCACCGACCGCAAAACCGGTCGCGAGGTGTCCCGCCATACCCGGACGGTGAAGTACGACCCGATTCCGGTGGTGAAATGCGAGGAGAAGTGACCCCGAGGCTGTTCTGAGGGCGCGGCGCGCCTTCGGGTGCGAGCGTGATTTCTGGCGCCTCGTTCGGCGCGTAGTACGTCCCCTGCCGTTCGATCGAGGTCTGTTCCGGCCTCTCCTCAGCTCGTAGAGGGCCGGGGACCCGCCGTGTGAGAGTTCGGGTATCCGGCTGCCGTGGTCGCTGCTCGCGAGCCGGTGGCCGTATGCATGCCCGAGGCGTGAATCCGCTCAGTCCCTGAGGATGACGGCGGCGTCGATCGGTACCGCCGTCGCGTTCCTTCGCACCGACCCCGCTCGGTAGGGATCCGGCCGCCGCCGAGTTCGCGCGTCGGTCGTACAAGTACTCCGTTCGAGCCTGGGTGTATCTGTGTGCCGATGAAACCGGCGTAGGACTGCTATCCGATACTCACGGTATCGTTAATATGTTCCGCAAAATCGGTTCGAATCGGAATGCTTGCGGCTGTGTTACAGATAGTTTCCGGTGAGGTTCGTCTCGTATTTGCTATTGAATTGCTAACCTTTATTTCGGTGACCATAGAATTAAGGGCACGGGTTCATGGTTGCTTGTCTTGATGACGTGAATAATGCGGTCCGCAACCCGATATTTCTGGGGTTATGCCCTGAGAATTATGGGCATGTACGACCCGTGTCGGATCGATTGAATTCCGTGAAATCCCTGGTAGTCCGGGTGTCTATCGTCCTTACGTCGGAGCCGAGATGCGCGGTCGCATTCGTGAATCCTCGACCCCTCCGACTGCATATCGAAATATTCGTTGATCATCGGCAATGCGGGCCTGTGGGCGGCCGGTGCGGAAACTCTCTGAGGTCGCCGACATCGTAATAGGACTGGATCCGGCCATTAGCCGGTTCGCTGATGGCGTCAGAATTACTCGACAGGAATGAATCAAGCAATGAAGAAGCTTTCGATGTTCGTGCTCACCGGTGCCGCGGCTGCGGGAATCGTGCTGTCCGGCGCGGGTATGGCCGCCGCCGACGAGGGAACGACCCCGCCGCCCGCCGCGGGCACCGGCTCCTCGGAGCAACTGGTTAAGGTTCTGCAGGGCCTCTCGTCGGGTTCGTCGAAGCCGGGTCAGAACCCCGCCCCGACCGAGTAACAACGGTGCACCCCACCGCGGCGGGCGCCGTCGCGGTGGGGTCATTCGACCGGCCCCGGATCCGCGACCACGTGGCCGTTGCCGACATCGTGGCGAAAATGGAAACGGCCCGGATCGCTCCGGGCCGTTTCGTTGTATTCGCCACTACCCCAACGGTGTTCGCATGAGGATGACGTTGTACTGGCTGTGCACGGTGAGCAGGAAGTACAGGTCGCGCCCGGTCTGATACGGGAAGATCATCGGGGCGTAGGCGGTGGGCAGTGACGGTGCGTCGATGAGAACGCGCGGCGGCCCCCACGGACCTTCGGGTGCGGGGGCGGTGCGCATGACCACCGAATTCGCGGGATCGGTTGTCATCATGACGTATTGGCCGAGGTACTCGTTCCACATCACAGACAGTTCGGCGACATCACCGACGATGGGCGCGGCGACCTTGACGTCCGGTTTCCACTCCTTGCCGTCCCAATACTCGTAGGTGTCGAGATTGGCGATATCGGCTTCCTTCGTGCGGGAGACGAATCCGGGATTCGCGCGCCCGGCGGGTGTGCCGTACCGGTAGATGTAGCCGCCGGTTTTCAGGAACGCGCTCTGCTGGAAATTCTGCCAGCCGTCGACATTCGCGCGGCGGGTGTTGGGCAACTGTGCCCAGGTCTGACCGCCGTCACCGGAGACGGCCAGGGTGGAGAAGTTGGTGATCCATTTGCCGTGATCACCCCAGCCCTGCACCGACATCATGCTCATGTACTGCACGCCGCCGACCGAGATGCCCGCGGTGGGAATGAAACTGATCTCGATGCCGGGAATCTTGGGGCTCGGCAGCGGATTCGTCACGGCGCTGTCGAAGTAGATGCCGTTCGACGGATCCTTGGTGCTGCTGCGGAACAGCACATTCGACGACCAGGCCCAGACACTGCCCGCGAGCAGATTCGGGACGCCGAGTCCGGCGCTGTCGCCGAAGGCGGTCATCATGGTGCCGCGGCCGTCGTCCCACATGATGCCGAGGTCGGTGCCGAGCATATTGACGTTCTGGGTCCGGTTCGGACTGTCCATCCCGGTGACCTGGAAGACCGCCTGGGTCGGCCCCGGCAGCTGCGGTAGTCCGCGCCAGCCGTTCAGGCCGGGAATCGGATTCACGTTGTTCGGGTCGGCGGCGGCGGGGCCCGCGACCCCGACCACGAGTACCACGCCGATGGCACAGGCCCTGGCGAGTGCCGACAGCGATCGTTTCATTCGGACGAATCCCTCCTGTGGCGTGGTTGCCCGCAATATTGTGCCCGTTGATCGTCGATCGGTGTGGTGTACGGCACTGTGGGGCGGGACACGTTCACCGGATCGAGTCCGTCGGGGAATCAGCAAGATCGTTCCTGGGTACTGCCTATAGTGGGCTGGAGCACATATGCGCGTGTCGGGTGCGGGTCCGCCGGTCCTGGACTGCTCCGATGACCAGGTGAGATCCGGCATCCGTGATCTCGTGCTCGGCGACGATCGGCGCGCACGGTCACGATCACGGGTGAGCGGATGGATGACGACAAGACACTACGTGCCTGGTGGCACGATCCGGTCGACTACTACTGGCTGATCCGCACCCTCGCGGCGCGGTCGGCGCTGCTGCCGCTGAAATGGGCGATCGGTTTACCGGGTATCAGCCTGGTCGTCTTGTCCGTGGTGATCGCCGGTACCCCCTTCGGCCCCACCGGCGATCCGAGTCCGGCGACCGTCGTCGGCGTGGTCACCGGGGGGTTGTGGACCCTGCGTTGGTTGTTGTTCCCCTGGCCGGGCAAAACGGAGTCGCTGCTGCTGATGGCGTTCGTCGATGTGCTGTTCACGGTCGAGTTCCTACAGGTGACGGACCGTTTGTTCGGGGCGATGGGCGCGATTCTGTTCGTGGTTTCCGGCAGTTATCTGGCCTTCTTCCACAGCGCCAAGGTGTTGGCGGTGCACGCGGTGTGGGCGTTGTTCTCGGTGATCCTGCTGTCGACGCTGGTCGCGACCGACGGCGGCGATGTCGGATTGGCCGTGGCGACGGCTCTGCTCATGGTGGGCGCGGTCGCGGGCGCGCTGCCCGCGCTCCAGTTCATGTACTGGATTCTGCGCACCGAATCGCTGTCTGACCCGCTGACCGAACTGCTCAACAGGCGCGGTCTGGAGAATCGGCTGCCGAGGTTGATCGACGGCCACAGCTCGGTCTGCGTCATGACCTTCGATCTCGACCGGTTCAAGAGCGTCAACGACAACTTCGGGCACCGGGTCGGCGATACCGTGCTGATCCGGACGGCCAAGCGGTTGTACGCCGCCGCGGAGGCGGGTTCGGTGGTGGCGCGCACCGGCGGCGAGGAATTCGTCGTCGCCGCGCCGATCGCGACGGCCGATGTCAGGGCCGAGGCGGAGCGACTACGTCGCGCCGTCGCCGCGACCGCCGAATCAGAGGTCGAGGTGACGGCGAGCGTCGGCGTCGCGGTATTCGACGCGGGCGCCCACGCGGACAGTCCACGGCCCGCGCCGGAGATGCTGCTGCACCGCGCGGACGCCGCGATGTACCGGGCCAAGGAATCCGGGGGGAATCTGGTCGTGATCGATGAATTGACGCCACCGCTCGGCGACGAGTACCTGCCGCCGTTGTTCCCGGACGCGCGCTAGAAGTCCGTCGACCCCGCGCAGGCAACAGCCCCTCGCCCGCCGGTCACGCATTGCGGGCGGCCGCACCCGCAGGTGAAACGACCCGGAGGCAGCTGCCTCCGGGTCTTTTCGTTCGTACTCGGCGATTCATCAGAACGCGGCTTCGTCGAGCTCCATGATGTCGTTGTCCAGGTTCGCCAGGATGGCGCGGGTCGCGGTCAGCTCCGGCAGGATGTTGCGGGCGAAGAACTGCGCCACGCCGACCTTGCCGGTGTAGAACGCCACGTCCGAACCGGTCGCGCCGTTGTCGAGCGCCTTGATGGCGACGTCGGCCTGACGCAGCAGCTGCCAGCCGATGAACAGGTCACCGACCGCCATCAGGAAGCGCACCGAACCGAGTCCGACCTTGTACAGCTCGGACTGATCCTGCTGGGCGCCCATCAGGTGCCCGGTCAGGGTCGCGGTCATGGCCTGGACATCCTCGAGCGCGGTCGCGAGCAGCTTGCGCTCGGCCTTGAGGCGGCCGTTGCCCGCTTCGGACTCGATGAACTTCTGGATCTGCCCGGCCACGTGGGCCAGGGCGACACCGCGGTCGCGGCCGATCTTGCGGAAGAAGAAATCCTGCGCCTGGATCGCGGTGGTGCCCTCGTAGAGGGAGTCGATCTTGGCGTCGCGGATGTACTGCTCGATCGGGTAGTCCTGCAGGAAGCCCGAGCCGCCGAAGGTCTGCAACGATTCGGTCAGGTACTGGTAGGCCCGCTCGGAACCGACACCCTTGACGATCGGCAGCAGCAGATCGTTGACGCGGAAGGCGACATCCTCGTCGGCGCCGGATACCAGCTGCGCCACGTCGGCGTTCTGGTGGGCGGCGGTGTAGAGGTAGATGGCGCGCAGGCCCTCGGCGTAGGCCTTCTGGGTGGCCAGCGAACGACGCACGTCCGGGTGGTGGGTGATGGTGACGCGCGGCGCGGTCTTGTCGGTCATCTGGGTGAGGTCGGCGCCCTGCACGCGGATCTTGGCGTACTCCAGCGCGTTCAGGTAACCGGTCGACAGGGTCGCGATGGCCTTGGTGCCGACCATCATGCGCGCGTTCTCGATGACGTCGAACATCTGCGCGATGCCGTTGTGCACCTCGCCGACCAGCCAGCCCTTGGCGGGCACGCCGTGGCCGCCGAAGGTGACCTCACAGGTGGCCGAGACCTTGATGCCCATCTTGTGCTCGACATTGGTGACGAAGACGCCGTTGCGGTCGCCCTTGGTGTTGGTGTCGAAGTCGTAGTGCCACTTCGGTACGTAGAACAGCGACAGGCCCTTGGTGCCCGGTCCCGCGCCCTCGGGGCGAGCCAGCACCAGGTGCATGATGTTCTCGAACAGGTCGTCGGAATCGCCCGAGGTGATGAAGCGCTTGACGCCCTCGATATGCCAGGAGCCGTCTTCCTGCTTGACCGCCTTGGTGCGGCCCGCGCCGACGTCGGAGCCGGCGTCCGGCTCGGTCAGCACCATGGTGGCGCCCCAGTTGCGGTCGGCGATGACCTCGGCCCACTTCTTCTGCTCGTCGGTGCCGTTGTTGTAGAAGACCTGGGCGAAGCCCGCGCCCGCCGCGTACATCTGGGCGGGCGGGTTGGCGCCGAGGATCATCTCGCCGAGCGCCCAGCCGATGACGCTGGGGGCGCCGAGGCCGCCGAGCTCCTCGCGGACGGGAACCTTGGACCAGCCGCCGTCCTCGAGGGCGCGGTAGGACTTCTTGAAGGATTCCGGCAGAGTGACCGTGTGGGTCTCGGGGTCGAAGGTCGGCGGGTTGCGGTCGCCGTCGACGAACGAGTCGGCCAGCGGGCCCTCGGCCAGACGCCGGACCTCGCTGAGCATCTCCTTCACCGTTTCGGTGTCCAGGTCGCCGTAGGCGCCCGCGTCCAGCAGCGATCCCAGGCCCAGAACCTCGAAGAGGTTGAACTCGAGGTCGCGGACGTTGCTCTTGTAGTGACCCATTTCGGTACTCACTCTCCGTTGAGTTGGTGCGGTCGGTTGTCTGCCGTTCCCGCCCGTTCTTCGCTCCACCGGGTAGCCGGTTTTCCGCATGCTACTCGCGGGTAACTTACCGACCATATTACCGGCCGGTAATCGACTCGGCAAAGGCTGGAGCGGGGAATGTGACGTGGAAAACACCGCCACGCCGTTGCCGCGCCGAGTCTCACCTAGTAGGCCGAAGCCGTGTGAGCGCCCCGCGAACCCCCGACATCGGGATTGTGGCCGGTCACAAGACCCCGCTGGCGATACGGTGACGTATGCAGATCGAGACGAGTGCCGGGCCCGCCGAGATCGAACTCGTCAAGCCCCGTGGCGCGCGCTTCCTGTTACTGCTGACCCACGGATCCGGCGGCGGGGTCGACGCCGCGGACCTGCTCGCGGTACGCGATACCGCGCTGGAACTGGGCGGCGCCGTGGCGCTGATCATGCAGCCCTACCGGGTGGCCGGCCGTCGCGCGCCCGGTTCCGTGGTCGTCCAGGACGCGGCCTGGCTGGAGATCGTCGCCGCCCTGCGGAAAAAGGTGCGCAAACCGCTGATCCAGGGCGGTCGCAGCAACGGCGCGCGGGTCGCCTGCCGCACCGCCGTCGCCGCGAAGGCGCGCGGTGTGCTCGCCCTGTCGTTCCCGCTGCATCCGCCGGGTAAGCCGGAGAAGACCCGGCGCGAGGAATTGCTCGCGGCGGGCGATATCGAGGTGGTCGTGGTGAACGGCGCGAACGATCCCTTCGGCATCCCCGATCCCGCCGACGCGGCCGAAGTCCGCGTCGTACCCGGTCAGCCGCATTCCTTCCGCGGCGGTCTCGATGTCATCACCGCCGCGGTGAGCCCGTGGCTGGAGCGTTGGTCGCGCTAGCGAGTGCCCGATCCTCACCGGTCGCTGACCGGGAACCCGGGGCGTGGGTCTGCGATGCGGCGTGCCCCGGGTGGTCGGCGCGGTGGAGGCCCGCAGTGCGGCACTCGCCGGGGCTACGGTCGACCCGATTCCGTTGACGCCGAAGGGGTTCGGGGCCGGGTGGCGATCACCATGGCATCGATCGCGTCGCGGTGTTCGGTGGGCCGGTGGATCCGGTCGGCCAGGCGGATTTCGAGACGGGCGGGAGCGAGGTCGGTGGTGACGTCGTCGGGGGTGAAGTGGATGGCGGGGTCCTGGGGGCCGCCGTAGCCCTCGGTGAGGTTGAGGGTGTCGTGGCCCAGCACCAGCAGGGTGCCGCCGGGGGAGAGGCGGTCGGCCGCCGCGCGCAGTACGGTGCGGCGCCGGTCGGCGGGCAGGTGCAGGAACACCATCAGGATCAGTTCGAAGGGGCCGGTGATCTCGGCCGCGTCCAGGTCGGTGACATCGGCGCACTGCCAGGTGATGCGGCTGCGCACCGAACGGGACAACCGAGTCGCCACGGTCCTGCCCTTGTCCACCCCGACCTGGGAGTAGTCGACCGCGTGTACCTGCCAGCCGTGGGTCGCCAGCCAGAGGGAGTTGCGCCCTTCGCCGCACGCGAGGTCGAGGGCGCGCGGCAATTCGGGGGGCGCGCCGCCGGGGGTGTCCGGCAGTAGCGGGATAGTCCGTTCCAACCCGTACACGTGCTCGACCACGGTCGCGTTCGCGGGCGCGCCCCACACCAGATCGCCCTGCGCGTACCTTGCGTCCCAATCAGCGGCCTCCATGCTCGGAAGTCTATTGAGCGCCGGGTACGAACCAAGCGCGCGGTGCGCGCCGCGAACCCCGCGCGGTGCGCCGCCGCGCGAACCGGTGCGCGGTGCGCCACCGCGCGGGCGCCTCGCACGCACCGATCCGGGCGGGCCGGTTCACATCCGAGGAGGCGAACTCATTCGGGCAACCACGCGACCGGTGAGGTCTCCCGTATGTGAACGAGCACGTCGAAGGCGTCGAGCAGCGCGTCCACCGTCATATTGGCCTCGGAATCCTTCGACTCGTCGTAGATCCCGCTGATGACACGCATGGTGGCCGGTTCACGCCATCGACGTGCCACCTCGTCCGGCGCTTCGGCGTGCGGGTCGATGAAATACGCGTCCAGGTCGACCTGTCCGAGTTCGGCGTCGAGCAGGTCGGGCGCGGGGCCGGGAGCCCGCCCCGTCCCCAGATCGCCATGATGGAATCCCAGTGCGACCGCGACGTATTCGGCGCGGAGCCGAGTGCGCAGATGGCTGCCGGTGCTGACGAAGGCGTCCGGATCGGTGCGGCCGACGCCGACCGGGATCGCCGAGATATGCGCGATGCCGTCCCAGTAGACGATCCGGGACGCGGCGGCCCGCTCCAGAATCCTTCGTGCCGAACGGAGTTCGTCTCCGGCGAATCCGCCACGGCCCGCCACGCTGTTCTCGTGGAATTCCACGATCACCCGCGCGTGGTCGAGCGCCGCGTCCCGCGCTGGTGACGCGGGCAATCCGTCCAGCAGCGCGTACGCGTCACGGGCGTGTTCGGCGAACGGCCGTCCCGGATGGACGCGCCGGTGCCGCTGGACGTGTTCGTCCATTCGGTGGGCGGTGCGGATCGGCGTGAGATGGGCTTCGACGGCGGGTGCGAGTTCGGGCGCAGCGACGCGCAGGTGGTCGAGAACCGCGTCGTAGTCGGCGGATTCCGCGTCCGGTGGTCGCACACCGAAGATCGTGACCGGATCGTGCGGGTGCTCGATGTTGTAGGCGCGCAGCCATGCCATCGTCGCGATCGTCTCCGCGGTGCGCAGCGGACGCCAGGCCTGGGCGAGCACATCCTCCGGCGTTCCGGTCCCGCCGCGCACGTAGGCGTCGAACCGGTCGCCCGAACGCGCGCTGTCCTGGATCGCGAGCGCGCGGAATCCGTGCCGGAGCACCAGTGCTCGCAGGATCCGCTCGCGCACCCCGTAGGTCTGACGGGAGAAACGGGTGGATTCGCCGAGGCCGACGACGGTGGCGGCGGCGAGTCGGTCGATCAGCGGGTCGAGATCGGGGCCGGTGTGATCGGCCTCGGTCGCGGTGATCGCGGATGCGTTGGCGCGCAACCAGTGACGAACGGCCGCGGTGGTCTCGGGGGCGGACAGGGCGGTCACGGGTACCTCCGGGGGGCGACGAGTGGGTCTGCGTACCCAGTCGAATACATCAACCAACCTCGAGGTCAAGCCGTGCCGGAAAACAAAAGGACCGGCGCTCGCCCGTGGCGAACACCGGTCCGGTCTCTCGTCGTCTCAGAGCGTGCTGCGCATGAGCACCACGTTGTACTGGCTGTGCACGGTGGTCAGGAAGTACAGGTCGCGTCCGGTCTGGTACGGGAAGATCGACGGCGCGTACGCGGTCGGGAGCTCGCGGGTGTCGATGAGCACCTCGGGCGGGCCCCACGGGCCGACCGGGGAGGAAGCGCGGCGCATCACGACCGAATTGAACGCGTCGGTGGTGAGCGAGATGAACTGTCCGAGATAGGCGTTGTACATCACCGAGAGTTCGCCGACGCCGCCCATGATCGGCGCCGCGGCATTCACGTCACCCTTGCGCGACCATTTCTCGCCGTCCCAGTACTCGTATTCGCCCAGGTTCTGGATATCGTTCTCCGCGACCCTCCCGACGAACGCCGCGTTGTTCCGGCCGGAAGGGGTTCCGTATTCGTAGACGTATCCGCCGTCCTTCAGGAAAGCGTTCATCTGGAAGTTGGCGTTGCCGCCTTCGTCAGGGCGTCGGGTGTTGCCGAGATCGGCCCAGGTCTCACCGTTGTCCGCCGACGCGGCGAGCCCGGAGAAGTTGGTGGTCCACTCGCCGACGTTGTCCCAGGTCTTCACCGACATCAGGCTCATGTACTGGACGCCGTTCACGGCGATCCCCGCGGTCGGGATCCGGCTGATCTCGATGAACGGGATCTTGGGGCTGGGGATGAGATCGCGTGCCTGTCCGACGATGTCGCGGACGACGCTGTCGAAGTAGATGCCGCCGGAGGGGTCCTGGGTATGGCTGCGGACGAGGATATTGCTGCGCCACGCCCAGGTACTGCCCGCGAGCAGGTTCGGGACGCCGATGCCCGCGGTATCGCCGAAGGCGGTCAGCATCTCGCCCTGGCCGTTGTCCCACATGATGCCGAGGTCGGTGCCGAGGACGTTGTAGGACTGGGTGTTGTTCGGGCTCGCCATGCCGGTCACCTGGAACACGGCCTTCGTCCGTCCGCCGAGGTTCGGCAGGCCGGTCGTGCCGTTGAGCACCGGGATGGGGTTGATCGCGTTGGGGTTTGCCGCGGCAGGGGTAGTCGCCGTGAGGAGCAAAACCGTGGCACCCGCCAGAG
The DNA here is from genome assembly GCF_045040005.1 of Nocardia sp. NBC_01377. NCBI lineage: Bacteria > Bacillati > Actinomycetota > Actinomycetes > Mycobacteriales > Nocardiaceae > Nocardia > Nocardia sp. NBC_01377. The sequence continues at coordinate 7,103,373 of NZ_CP109566.1, read as the reverse complement.
TCGATAGCAGGATGGATGCGGTCTTGTTCAAGGTGTGCGGCCCTCCGGGGGTCTCGCCGAAGGTGGCACGATCCACAACCCCCGTTATGTGTTTCGAGCCACATTTCAGCTGGCTGGCAAATCGAGCAAATGCTAGCAGTAGAACCGACCGAATTGGTGACATGTATCCCGAATCAAACCAAAATGGCGGCTAATTCATCAACGATCGCCGCGTCTACCGGCAAGCCTCACAATCAACGGCAGTTGCGTGGCGCGCTCTATCGCGAGTGTCCGGCGAGTCGATGCCTGCCAGGACCGCTCGAACAGTCGCTTGGCGCCCGCGACGGCGTGCGGTGAGCGGGTCGCGATGCGGTCGGCGAGTTCTTCCGCCGCCGCGATCGGATCGTCGCTCACCTCGGTGACGAGCCCGATGCGCGCGGCGTAGGCGGCGTCGACCGTATCGGCGGTCATCGTCAGCAGTAACGCCTTGTCCATGCCGACGAGCCGGGAAAGCGTGGCGGCGCCGGTCATATCGGGCACGAGTCCGTGCCTGGCCTCCATCATCGAGAATTCGGCGTCGGGGGTGGCGAAACGGATGTCGGCGGCGAGGGCGATCTGGAGACCGCCGCCGAAGCAGCGGCCGTGCACCGCCGCGATCACCGGTACCGGAAGTCGGCGCCAGGCCCAGCAGGCTTCCTGGAAGGTGTTGGTGCCGCGCCAGGGCAGCGGGATGAAATTCCGCGCCATCGCGAGCGGATCGCCGGTGGCCTTCGCGACGTCGAGACCACTGCTGAAACTCGGCCCGTTGCCGGAGAGGATGACCGCGCGCACACCGTCGCGGCGTCCGACGGTGTGTGCCGCGTCGACGAGGCCTTCGAGCATGCCGATCGTCAGGCCGTTGTGTTTATCCGGCCGATCGAGGGTGACGTAGGCGCGGTCGTCGTCGAATCGCACGGCGATATGGGAACCCATTCCCGGATATTACCCGTGGGTCAGTTTTATCGACCGTGACTATTGCCTGTTCCCGACCCGCTCTGCTGTACTCGAACCCGAGTTACCGTCAATATTGACGGTAACTGAGCGAAGCGGAGGAATGATGCTGCCAGCCGGAATGGATCCGCGGACGCCGGTGATCGTCGGCGTCGGCCAGGTGGTCCACCGAAGCGGCGAACCCGGTCTGCCGGGACCGGTCGAACTCGCGGCCGAATCACTGCGCCGCGCTGGCGCGGACAGCGGCGCGGGTGCGCGCCTGTTGCGCGACGCGGATCTGATCGCCGCCGTCGCCCCGGTCAGCAGGCCCTACTCCGATCTGGGCGCGCTGGTCGCGGCCGAACTCGGTGCGGATCCGAAACGCACGCTGCAATCGGTGCGTTTCGGCGGTGACGCGCCCCAGCGGCTGCTGAACCTCGTCGCGCGATCCATCGCCGAAGGGCGGTCGGAGATCGCGCTGATCACCGGCGCGGAGGCCGTCGCGTCCTGGAATGCGGCGAGCCGGGGCGGTATCGCGGTCGATTGGCCGGAACAGCCGGAGACGGTGCTGCCGACCGAGATCATCGGCTCGGAACGCGCCCCCAATTCGGAGATGGAGACCGCGGCCGGGCTGTGGGGGCCGGTGTACTTCTACGCGCTGATGGAAACCGCGCTGCGCGCTCGGCTCGGACTGAGCGAGGCCGAACACCTGGACCGTATCGGCGGGTTGTGGTCGCGTCTGTCGGAGCTGGCGGTCGGCAATCCCTATGCCTGGATGCCGACGGAGCGCTCGGCCGCGGATCTGGTGACGCCGACGCCCGCCAACCGCGCGGTGTCGAGCCCCTACACCAAACTGCTGGTCGCCAATCTCACGGTGGATCAGGGCGCGGGACTGATCGTGTGCGGCGCCGCCGCCGCCGACGCGGCCGGGGTGCCGAAGGACCGCTGGATCTTCCCGCACGGCGGGGCCACCGCCACCGACGAATGGTTCGTCACCGAGCGGGCCGACATGGGCGCCTCGCCTGCCATCGCCGCCGCCGGAAGCGCCGCGCTCGCCGAGGCCGGTATCGGCATCGACGACGTCGCGCATCTCGATCTCTACTCCTGCTTCCCGATCGCGGTGCAGGTGGCGGCGGAGGCCTTCGGTCTGCCGATCGACGATCCCGGCAGGCCGCTGTCGGTCACGGGCGGACTCACCTTCGCCGGTGGACCGGGCAACAACTACGCCCTGCATTCGATCGCGACGATGGCGCGGCTGTTGCGCGCCGAACCCGAGACCTACGGTCTCACCACGGCTCTCGGCTGGTACATCACCAAACACGGTGTCGGGGTCTTCGGGGCCCGCCCGCCGCGCTCGCTGTTCCGCGCGGTCGAGGCCGAACCCGTCGCCGCCCGCCGCGAGATCGCCCCCGGTTACATCGGTCCGGCGACCGTCGAGGCGTACACCGTCCCCTACCGCAAGGCCCGCGACGGCGGCGACGAACCGGAGGCGGTGGTGATCAGCGCACTGAACGCCGACGGCGCCCGCATACTGGTCAGGGCCTCGGACGCCGACACGATCGCGGCGTTCACCGGCGGTGACCCACTCGGCGCCCCCGTCGAGATCGCCGCTGCCGATAAGCTCACTCTGCTCTGAGGAGAGGACACCGATGACCGACCTGATTCTGGTCGAACGGCGCGATGCCATCACCGTGCTGACCGTGAACCGTCCCGAGGCGCGTAACGCCATCAATCTGGCCACCGCCCAGGCCATCGAGGCTGCGGTGGACGATTTCGAGGCCGACGATTCCGCGCGCGTGCTCGTACTCACCGGTGCGGGCGGAACCTTCAGCGCCGGAATGGATCTCGTCGCCGCGTCGAAGGGCGAGATGCCCATCACGCAGCGTCGCGGGCCGCTCGGCATCAGCGCGCGTCCGCCGGTCAAGCCGATGATCTCGGCGGTGGAGGGTTTCGCGCTGGCGGGCGGTTTCGAACTCGCGCTGTCCGGCGACCTGATCGTGGCGGCGGACAACGCGCAGTTCGGCATACCGGAGGCGAAACGCGGACTCGTCGCCGCGGGCGGTGGTGTGCTGCGCCTGACCCAGCGGCTGCCGCGTCCGATCGTCGCGGAATTGGCGTTGACCGGCGGACGTATCAGCGCCGCGCGGCTCTACGATCTCGGTCTGGTCAACCGGGTCACCGAACCGGGCGGCGCGCTCGCCGTCGCGCTGGAACTCGCGGCGGAAATCGTCTCGGCGGCACCGCTTTCGGTCGCGGCCAGTAAGCGGATCATCGATGAGTCCCCGGATTGGTCGGTGGAGGAGGGTTTCGCGAAACAGGGCGAGATCGCGCTGCCGGTGCTGTTCTCAAAGGATGCCACCGAGGGCGCGCTCGCCTTCGCGCAGAAACGCGAACCCCGTTGGCAGGGGCAGTGATTCGATGACCGAACGCGTCCGGGAGACGCAGGAGCTGCGCCGGGCGCGCATGCGGACGCGGCTCCTGGACGCGGCGGTGCGATCGCTGGTGGAGGACGGTTACGCGGGCACCACCACCTTGGCCGTGCAGAAGCGGGCCGGGGTGGCGCGCGGCACGCTGCAACATCATTTCCCGACCAGGGCCGCGCTGCTCGCCGGTGCGGTCGAATATGTCGCCGCGCAGCGATTCGACCAGCTCGGCAGGGAATTCGAGGCGATTCCCGGCGGCACGGACCGCTTGGAATATGCCGTCGAGCTGACCATGCGGATGCTCGACGGACCGTCGTTCCTGGCGGCGCTGGAGATGTGGGTGGGCGCGCGGACCGATCCCGAACTGCTCGCGGCCTTCGTGCCGCTGGAGCATCGGCTGTTCGACCTGATGCACACCAGTATTCGCGATCTCTTCCGGGCGGAGTTCCCGGATGATCCACGGGTGCCGACCATTACGGAATTCACCCTGGAGATCATGACCGGCCGCGCCCTGCGCGTGCTGCTGACCGGCGACACGGACAGCAACCGGATCATCCAGCAGCGCTGGGGCAATGCCGTGCGCATCCTGCTCGGCACCGCGGATCCGGCGACGCTGACCGGTCGCGGCTGAATCGCCGTGTTCGCTTTTCCGGCCGGTCGACGCGTCCGCCCGTAGCGTGGGGTCGAATCGCTCAGGCGGTGCCCGCGGTGTCGAGCAGAACCTTCGCGCACGCGTCCGGATCGTCGTAGAAGGGCGTGTGCCCACTGCCGCGCAGGGTGATGTGCCCCGCGTCGGGTAGCGCCGACTTGGCACGCCGACTCTGGGTGGCGTAGGTGAGCAGGACGTCGCGGCTGCCCCAGGCGACAGTGACCGGAATGTCGGCCAGCGCGCCGATATCGCGCAGGCGCGCGGTGTCGAACGAGGCGAGTGCCTCGGTGAACCCGGGGGCGTCACCGGCTCCGTTGGCGGTGTCGACGGCGACCGCCGTATCCACCGACCACGGCTTTCCGAAGACCAGGTAGAGGAACGCGGTGCGGCCCACGGCGGTGCCGAGAAGTTTCGGCAGCACCGACCGCAACGGCCGGACCAAACCCCTTGCCCCGCCCAGTGATCGCTGGCACCAGACGCGACCCGCCCGGTCCCAGAACCCGATCGGGGAGTAGGCGGTGACCGAACGGGCGAGTCCGCGCGCGCCGAGTTCGAGACAGATGAGCCCGCCCATCGAATTGCCCGCGAGGTGCGGGCGTTCGATGCCCTGTGCGGTGAGGAATTCCGCGAGTGCGTCGGTGAGGGTGGCGACGGTGGTGTGTTCCAGCGGCGCGGACTCCCCGAATCCCGGGAGGTCGACCGCGATCACATCGAAATGCTCGGCGAGGGTGTCGATGATCGGTTCCCACACTTGCCGGCGACTGCCGATGCCGTGTACCAGGACCAGCGGTTCCCCGCTGCCCACCCGGTGATGGTTCAACGTCGTCATCTTCATCCGATCATTCATTGGCGCTATGCCAACAGTAGCAGCGCGCCCGAACCCGAAGGGCTGGACCATTGCATAGCGACAAAGAGTGATTTATTGTCGCTTTATTCTCCGAGTGAACGAGAGTGTGATGTCGATCGACGATGACACCGCCTATGAAGACACCGCGGCCGAGGAAGTGACGACGCTCGGCCCGGATTCCCTGCTGTGGAAATACTTCGGCGACTGGCGGGTCATGCTGATGGCGCCCGCCGCGGGCATCATGCAACTCATGCTGCCCGCGCTCGGCGCGGGCGTCACCCAGCATTCGGATTTCTTCAACGAGCCGTGGGAGCGCATCTTCCGGTCGATTCCGCAGATCGCCGGAACCGTCTACGACGGCCCGGAAGCCGTGGCCACCGCCGCGGCGGTCCGCGACTACCACCGCGGAATCAAGGGTTTCGACGCCGACGGACAGCGGTATCACGCGCTCGATCCGGAAACCTATTTCTGGGCGCACGCCACCTTCGTCTGGTCGGCGATCATGATGGCCGACATCTTCGATCACCGGCTCACCGACGCCGAGAAACAGCGCCTCTACCGCGAGAGCGCACAGTGGTACCGGCTCTACGGCATCAGTGAACGGCCGATGCCGCAGGACTGGTACGCCTTCCGCGCCTACTACGAGCGCATGTGCGCCGAGCGACTGGTCGTCACCGAATCGGCCGCCTGGGTGGTTCGCCAACTGGATCGCCCCGACGAGATGCGCCTGCCGTACGTGCCGGACGCGGTGTGGCGGCTGTTCGGTACCGCGTTCATGCATCAATACCGCCTGGTCGCGGCGGGCACCATGCCCGCGGTGCTGCGTGACCGTCTCGGACTGGCGTGGGGGCCGTGGCAGCGCAGGCAATTCCGGCTCCGCGTCGCGCTGATCCGCCGGGTCTGGCCGCTGCTGCCCGAACAGTTGCGCTACCAGCCGCGGGCGCTCGCGGGTATCGCGCGCGAACGTGCGGCGCGCGAACATGTCACTGCCGCATGAAGTCCCGGCCCGGGTCGGCGGCGGCATGGCAGCATGAACCCATGGCCGATGCCGAATTCCCTTCGCTCGCCACGCTGCTCGATATGCCCGGCGGCGAACCGGATCCGATCACCGAGCGAATCCTGGACGCGGCAGTGGCCGAATTCACCGAATTCGGGTTGCGGCGCGCCTCCGTCGACGACATCCGGCGTCGGGCAGGCGTCAACCGCGCGACCGTCTACCGTCGGTTCGCCACCAAGAACGACCTGGTAGCGGCCACTTTCCAGCGATGGATCCTCGGTCTGCTCGCCGAGACGGCCGCCGCGGTCTCCGATCGGGCGACCGTGCGCGAACGGCTGGTCGAGGGTTTCGTGCGCTCGGTGCTCATCGTGCGCACCGACGCCCTGGTCGCGCGATTGCTGACCAGCGAACCGGAGATGTTCGTGCCGTACCTGACCACCGACGGCGGTCCGGTCCTGCTGGCCTGCCGGGAATTCCTTGCCGCGCAATGCCGGGAGCTGCTCGCCGACGGCCAGACGATGACGGTCGACGCCGACGCGGCGGCGGAGATCGCCCTGCGCCTCGCCCAATCGGTGGTGCTCACCCCCGAGGGATACTTCGACCTGCACGACGAGACCGCCCTGCGCGCGTTCGCCGACCGGTTCGTGGGACCGCTGGCCGGATGATTCCTCCGCACTCGCTCGCCGCCTGACTACCCGGTGCGGCATTATCGGGGTCATCGAAGCGAGAAAGAGGACTCAGGTGCGGATCTTCCTGGTCACCGCGGCCGTCGTCGCGCTGCCGATCCTGTCGGCGTGCGGCTCGGACAGCGCGACCGAACCCCCGGCGTTGACAGCGGCCGACCTGTCACGGTCACTGCAGGACAAAGGTTTGCGCGACAAGGATCTCGCAGACTGCGCCGCCGCCCTCTATGTGTCCGAGGGCATCTCCCAGCAGGGGCTGCGCACCATGACCGGCGACGAATACGACAACAAGACGGCCGATCCGGCCACGCTCGGTATGAGCAAGGAGGACGGGGACCGCGCCCGCGCCGCCAACGCGAAGATCGCCACCGAATGCCTCGGTAAGTAGGGTCCGCCCGCATTCCGATCCCGCTGCGCGCAACCCGTGAACGCGCGCCGACGCGGGTCCATCGTGGGGTGATGACATCGATCGAGGCGACAACCACCGCGGACTCCGATCTGGATGAGATCTTCCGGCCGATCTTCGACCGGATCGCCGAAGGCGCGGTCGAGCGCGAGGTGGACAGACGGCTGGCCCACGAGGAAATCGGCTGGCTGCGCGCCGCCCGCTTCGGCGCCCTGCGGGTCCCCGTCGAATTCGGCGGGTACGGCGCGACGGTCCGTCAACTGTTCCGCCTGCTCATCGACCTGGCCGCCGCCGAATCCAACCTGCCGCAGGCACTGCGCGTGCACTACTCCTTCGTGGAAGATCAGCTGCTCGCCGAGCCCGGCCCCGCGCGCGAACACTGGCTGCGGGCGGTGAGCGAGGGCACGCTGGTCGGCAACGCCATCACCGAACCCGGCGTCGGCGCGGTCGACCGCTACCGCACCCGGCTGACCCGCGACGGCGCGACCTGGCTGCTGAACGGCACCAAGTACTACAGCACCGGATCGCTGTACGCCGACCACATCCTGGCCGCCGCCGACCGCGACGGCGAGCGGGTCGGCGTGCTGGTCGCCGCCGATGCAGAGGGGGTGCGTCAGCACGACGACTGGGATGGATTCGGGCAGCGGATCACCGCGAGCGGCACCACCGAATTCAGCGACGTCGCCGTCACTTCGGAACAGATCCTCGGACCGGGATATGGCGTGCCCGGTCCCACCTACGCCACCGCCTACCTGCAACTGGTGCAACTCGCGGTGCTCGCCGGTATCGCCGCGCGCGCCGAACTCGACGCCAGAACCTGGGTCGGCGCGCGCACCCGCGGCTACACCCATTCCGCCGCCGACCTCCCGCGCGAGGATCCGCTGGTGCAGCAGGTGATCGGACGGCTGTCCGCCGCCGCGTTCACCGCCCGTGCCGCGGTGCTCGCCGTCGCGGATCTGCTCGACGAGGTACTCGCGAACGGCGCGAAGGACGAAAGCGCGCTGGTCGCGGTCGAACTCGCGGCGGCCCAGGCACAACTCGGGGTGATCGACACGGTGCTCCCCGCGACCAGCCTGCTGTTCGAAGTGGGCGGCGCGTCCATCGTCGCGGAGAAGTTGAGGTTGGACCGGCACTGGCGCAACGCCAGAACCATCTCGGTGCACAACCCCGCGATCCAGAAGGCCAGGGCCATCGGTGATCACCTGCTCAACGGCACCGATCTGCCCTTCGGTTGGAGTGCGGGCGAAAGGGTGAGCGCGGCGCGATCGTGACGAATCGACGATCGTCGCGATAGGCCGATCGACTCTCCCGCAACGGAATCGCCGGGGGAGTCGATCGACCGCGTGCTACAGCGTTTCGAGGAATACCCGCGCGACTGCCTCCAGCCCGAGCCGATCGGTGTCGTCGAATCGGCCGGGATCGGGGCTGTCGAGATCGAGCACGCCGATCAGTTCGTCCCCCCGTACCAGCGGCACCACGATTTCCGATCGGGAATCCGCGTCGCAGGCGATATGGCCCGGAAACGCGTGCACATCCGGGATGACCTGGGTCTGTCGCGTCCGCGCCGCGGTACCGCAGACCCCGCGTCCGATGGCGATCCGCACACACGCGGGTTTGCCCTGGAAAGGCCCGACGACGAGTTCGCGCCCGTCGAAGAAATAGAAACCCGCCCAATTCAGCCGGGGCAGGGCGTGGAAGATCAGCGCGGACAGATTCGCGGCATTCGCGATGCGGTCGGATTCCCCGGCGATCAGTGCCGTGGCCTGCGCATTCAACTCACGGTACTGCTCGGTGCGATCCCCGGACAATGCGGCAACGGTGAACGACATGCGTGCATCGTAGGCCCGCGAGCCATTGCGGATGGCCATCTGTTCCCACTGATCGCAACCCTCCACGAGAAGTGCTCGCGGACGCACCATGCAAATATGACATCGCAGAATTCCGTTTCACGTTCCACGCGTTCGGCCGCGATCGTCGGCGCCGGACAGACCGGCGTCACCGCGGCCATCGGACTGCTCGACGCCGGGTTCACCGTCATCCTCTACAGCGATCGCGATCAACGCGCGTTGCGCGACGAGGTGCCCGCCACCGGCACCGCGCTCGAATTCGGTGTGACCCAGCAGGCCGAACTCGCCCTCGGACTCGATACCTATACCGCGAGAGCGCCCAGGCATACCGGACTCAGTGTCCGCATCGCGGGCCCGGACAATGCCGAATTGATCGCCTTCGACGGTGAATTCGACGGATACGTCGGCGTCGCCGTCGATACCAGGCTCAAAGCCGACGAACGGCTGACCGCGTTCCAGGAACGCGGCGGACGGTTCGTCATCGAACCGGTGAGCCTCGACCGGCTCGACACCATCGCCGCCGAGAACGACCTCACGCTGGTCGCGACCGGCCGCGGCGGGCTGTCGGAACTATTCCCCGTCGACGACACCCGCACCGTCTACGACGCGCCCCAGCGGTCCCTGCTCACCGTCACGGTCACCGGACTCGGCCACGACCGCGACGTCTTCGCCCATCGCAGCCCCGCGGGCGGCGGGCACAGCGGATTCTCCATCCTCGCCGCACAGGGCGAGGCCTGGTGGGGTCCCTACCTGCACAAGGACGCCGGTCCGAGCTGGGCATTCCTCGGCTGGGCGCGCCCGGGCAGCGAGTGGGAGAAGCGTTTCGCCGCCGCCGATTCGGCCGAATCCGCGCACCGGATCGTGACCGAGCTGTACCGCGACTACATCGACTGGGATCTGCCCGAGGTGCTGGCCACGAAGGTGATCTCCGACGATCCGCATTCCTGGCTCAAGGGCGCGGTGCGTCCCGTCGTGCGCGCCGGGGTCGGCCGCACCGCGAGCGGTCACGTCGTCGGCTCGCTCGGCGACACCTCCGTCGCCTACGACCCGATCGCGGGGCAGGGCGCGCAGAGCGGATTGATCCAGGCCCAGCGCCTGGTCGTCGCGGCCGCCGTGCACGAGGGCGCGTTCGACGAACAGTGGTTGGCCGCCCGCTACGCCGAATTCCTCGCTGCCCGCAGCGACGCCGCCGCCAAGGTCACCCGGCTGTTCCTCAGCGATCCCGAACTGGGCGATATCGCCAACCAGTTCTTCGCCGCCGCCGCGGTCGAACCGCGATTCGCGAGCGCGCTGGTCGGATTGCTGCACCACCCCCAGCCTTTCCTCGGCATCGAGACCCCCGAGGACGCGAGCGCCTATATCGAGCAGTTCACCGGGCAGCCCGCCGCCGATATCCTCGCCCGATTCCAGCCCGCCGGGCGCTTCGCCCGATCCGAGTACGCGGGCGGATTCGCTCGCACCTGATCGGGACACGCCGGTGATCGGATCGCGGGGATTCAAACCCTCCTGTCGATCCGGTCCCGGTGTTGAAGTGGACAGACCGGCAGATATTTCCGGATCTTTGGAGTAACTATGACCACCGAGCAGATCGCGGACCAGATCCGGTTCGCCTACTGGGTGCCCAATGTCAGCGGTGGACTGGTCACCAGTGAGATCGAACAGCGCACCGGCTGGGATTTCGAATACAACAAGAAACTCGCGCAGACCGCCGAGCGCAACGGCTTCGACTACGCGCTGTCACAGGTGCGCTACACCGCCTCCTACGGCGCCGAATTCCAGCACGAGTCGACCTCGTTCAGCCTCGCGTTGCTCGGCGCAACCGAGCGGCTCAAAGTCATCGCCGCGGTGCATCCCGGCCTGTGGCATCCGGCCGTGCTCGCCAAATTCGGCGCGACCGCCGATCACCTGTCCAACGGCCGCTTCGCCATCAACGTCGTCTCCGGATGGTTCGCGGGCGAATTCCAGGCGCTGGGCGAACCGTGGCTCGAACACGACGAGCGCTACCGGCGCAGCGCCGAATTCCTCGAAGTGATCCGCAAGATCTGGACCGAGGACAATGTGAACTACGGCGGCGATTTCTATCGCATCCGCGATTTCACCCTCAAACCCAAACCGCTCAACACCCCCGAACGGCCGAATCCCGAACTGTTCCAGGGTGGCAACTCGACCGCCGCCCGGCGCAACGGCGGCCGTCACGCCGACTGGTACTTCTCCAACGGCAAGGATTTCGACGGCGTCACCGAACAGTTGGACGACCTGCGCGCCATCGCCCGCGCCAACGATCGCGAGGTGAAATTCGGTCTCAACGGCTTCATCATCGCCCGCGACACCGAGCGCGAGGCCCGCGATACGCTGCGCGAGATCATCGAGAAGGCGAACAAACCGGCCGTCGAAGGTTTCAGGGACGCGGTGCAGCAGGCCGGCGCTTCGACCGGTGATCGCAAGGGGATGTGGGCGGATTCGACCTTCGAGGATCTCGTCCAATACAACGACGGTTTCCGCACCCAGCTGATCGGCACCCCCGAACAGGTGGCCGAACGTATCGTCGCCTACAAGAAATTGGGCGTCGACCTGATTCTCGGCGGCTTCCTGCACTTCCAGGAGGAAATCGAGTACTTCGGCGAGAAAGTACTCCCGCTGGTGCGTGAACTGGAGGCTGCCGAGCAGCCCGTCGCGGCGGTTCGCTGATGACCGCGGTCATCGCCGACCGCATCGAATCGGCAGCTCGGGCGATCGATGTCGCAAGAAATCTCGCGGCGGAATTCGCGGTGGGAGCCGCCGCGCGGGACCGCGACAGGGAGCTGCCGTACGCGCAGGTGGACCGCTTGGCCGCGAGCGGTCTGCTGGCGATCACCGTGCCCGCCGCGTTCGGAGGGGCGGACCTCCCGCCCACCGTGGTCGCGGAGGCCGTGCGGATCATCGCGACCGCCGATCCGAATATCGCCCAGATTCCGCACAGCCATTTCGTCTACCTGAATCTGCTGCGATTGGCCGGTACCCCGGCCCAGCAGACCCGATATTTCGGCGCGGTTCTCGACGGTGCGCGCATCGCCAACGCGCAATCCGAGCGCGGCGGCGCGACGGTCGCCGACATCGCCACCACCGTGCGGCCCGACGGTGAGCGTCTCCGTATCGACGGCGCCAAGTACTACTGCACCGGTTCGCTTTTCGCGGATCTGCTCGCCGTACTCACCCGGCTCGACGACCCGAATTCCGAAAGCGGTCTCGCGCCCGGCGAATACGTCGTCTACCTGCCCGCCGACACCCCCGGCGTGCGGATCGTCGACGACTGGAACGGCATCGGCCAACGCACCACCGGCAGTGGGACCATCGTGTTCGACGGCGTGCTCGTCGACCGGGATCAGCTGGTCGCCCGCGCCTCGGCGGTGCACGCGCCGACCGGGTACGGCGCGTTCGCGCAACTCCTGCACGCCGCGATCGACGCGGGTATCGCCCGTGGCGCGCTCACCGCGGCAACGGATTTCGTTCGACAGTTCAGTCGTCCGTGGTTCGAGGCGGGTGTGGAGCGGGCGGTCGATGATCCATTGCTGATCCAGCGGTTCGGTGAGTTGGCCGTGGGTGTGACCGCTGCCGAAGCGACGTTGAGCGCCGCGGGATTCGCCGTCGACGCCGCTGTCGGTGAGGTGGCCGTCGGTGTGACCGCTGCCGAGGCGACGTTGAGCGCCGCTGTCGAACGCGGTGATGCGGTGATCGGGAACCACGGAACCAACGACGCGAGTGGGGGAGTGTCGACCATAGATCCGGGTGCCCGGGAGACATCGCGCGCGCGACCGGACCCGGTGGTCTCCGCGCCGCCGCAGTTCGGCGCGAAGTCCGCTGTCCCCGTGGCATTTCGACCGGCTCCCCCCGCCGGTTCGTCTCTAGACACGACTCCGGATGGTCGCGATGACTCCGCACGGTCGGCGGTCGCACTGCCCGTCGATGTGACCATCGATCGGACCGACGCCGTCGCCCACGCGTCACTGGCGGTCGCCACCGCGAAGATCCTGGCCGACCGGGCCGCCAACGAGGTTTCGGCCGCACTGTTCGAGGTGGCCGGAACCCGCAGCGTGGCAGCGGATCTGAACCTGCACCATTTCTGGCGCAACGCCCGCACCCACACCCTGCACGACCCGGTCCGCTGGAAGTACCAGCACATCGGCCGCGCCCTGTTGCACGACACCGCGCCGCCGCAGCATGGTGTCTTCTGAGCCGTGAGCGAGAGAAGGATACGAATATGTCAGTGACGGTCGTCATCGGAAACCCCAAACCCGCCTCGCGCACCCTGACCGCGGCGACGCTGGTCGCGCGAGCGCTCCGCCCCGATTCGGCGCCCGCTGTCATCGATCTGGTCACGCTCGGCCCCGGCCTGCTGTCCTGGGGCGATCCTGCCGTGGGCGAGGCCGCTCGCACGGTCGCCGAATCCGAACTCGTCGTCTTCGCCAGCCCCACCTTCAAGGCCACCTACACCGGCCTGCTGAAACTGTTCCTCGAACAGTTCGACGGCGGCACCGGACTCGCCGGAGTCGTCGCCGTGCCGCTCATGCTCGGCGCGGGTCCCGCCCATGCCCTCGCACCGGATCTGCTGCTCAAGCCGGTCCTCGTCGAGATCGGCGCGACCGCCGCACTGCCCGGCCTCTACCTCACCGACCGCACCTTCCACGAGGACGGCGCGATCGCCGCCTACGCCGAGCGCTGGCGTCCAGTAGTCGACGCACTGACCACGAAATCCCTACAGTCGAACACCGAGAAGGCGACGAATCATGCATGACCTCTTCGAATTCCCCGCCGACGGCGACGGCCTGCGCCGCGCCTTCTCCAACTTCCCCAGCGGCGTCGTCGCCGTCTGCGCCGAAGTGGACGGCGTCCCCCACGGACTCGCCGTCAGCACCTTCGTCCCCGTCTCCCTCGACCCACCCCTCGTCTCATTCTGCGTCCAGAACTCCTCCGCCACCTGGCCCCTCCTCGAACGCGCCGACCACCTCGGCCTGAGCCTGCTCGGCACCGACCAGCAGGCCGCCGCCAAAGCCCTCGGCGCCCGCAACGGCGACCGCTTCCGCGACTCCGAACTGCACCGCGGCACCGGCGACGCGGTCTTCATCGACGGCGCCTCGGCCTGGATCGAAGGCGTCCCCGAAGCCCAGGTCCCCGCGGGCGACCACACCGTCGTCATCCTCCGCATCCACCGCCTGGCCACCCGATCGGATATCGAACCCCTGGTCTTCCACGGCAGCAAGTTCCGCCGCCTGCTGGCGAGCTGAGGGGGATCGTCTCGGCCGCCTTGACCGAGCACGCAATGCGCCCCGAACCCGATCCAGTTCAGGTCGCTGGGCAGCCACCTGAACCAGTGCCACGGTAATCATGTTCTGCTCGAGGCGGTTTCGGTCTGGAACCATGCGCGAAACGTCGCCCGGTGCACGTGAACGACACATCGTTCCGCGCATCGTCCGGCGACGGACAGGTTCCCCGAAAAGGATCATGATGCGTCTCGCAATCCGCAGCATCTGTCGCGACGGCCGCGCTCAGTGCCGCTCTTACCACCGTGACTCCGGCATTCGCCGCGGAGTACACCCCGCTCCCCGTTGCCCAGCACACCGATGTCACTGACGCCCGGCCCATCGCGGAAGGCGGCACCGGCAGCGGTCAGTACGGCATCATCTCCACGCTGATCAGCCTGCTCGTGGCAGGAACACCTGGGTACTGTCCCCATCGTGGCCGGGTCATCAGTCTGGCCCCGCTGATCGGCGTGGGTGGGAAACGTGAACGGTAGCGATGGGTTCTAGCAGGTGCTGCCAGACCTTCGCTCGGACCCGAGCGTCGGACAGAAGGCTGATGATGCCTGAGTCGGCCGTCGACGCTAGTGGTGCTCGCTGTGTTCGGCGGATTGGCGGCACTTCCGGCACCATCGACAAGAAGTCCAGAGCCTTATTTACAGACGAAAACCCCTGGAATAAAGGAAAATGAGAGCCGATGACGGGAATCGAACCCGCGCTGTCTGCTTGGGAAGCAGAAGTTCTACCATTGAACTACATCGGCATGCGTCGTGACGCGAACGACAGCCTAGCAGACCAGGCACTATACGACGCAAGTGCCGAGGTGTCAGGGCCTGGTACCAGGCCCTGACGGGCCTGGTACTCATTTACTCCTTATTTTCAATCGGGGACCGCGAAGTCATCCAGGTATTCACGGGTGTCGGGCCCCTGTTGAGTCGGCATGACGTAGTGGCGTCGGGTGGTCTCGCTGGAAGCGTGCCCGAGCTGGGATGCGGCTTTCTCGATGTCCTCGCGGCCGATCTTGGTGCCTACGGTCTTGCGGTAGGTGTGCGGGTTCATCGGCAGGTCCAACAGGCCCACACGTGCGCGTGCCTCGCTGATCTGAGTTCGGACGTTGTTCGGGTGCCGGATGGTCTTCGCCCGTGAGTAGAACACCAAGTCCATCGGTTCGTGCGGCACCAGCTCGCGCCGTGCCCGCAGGGTGCTCACGGCCCAGCTGGGTAGCACCAACTGGCGGCGCGCCCGGTCACCTCCCTTCGGATACGGCTGGGCGTGCAGACCGACTCCAGTCGGCCATATCGCGGTGGCCTCGATCAGGATCGTGGGTACCGCAGCGTCGAGGTCGAGGTGCTTCCATTCGAGTACGACGATTTCGCCGATGCGGGCACCGGTGGCGAGCATCAGGTCGACCATGTCGGCGATGCCGTTGCCGCCCGCGAGATGGTCCGATCGCATCAGCTTGCGGACGAGCTGGACCTGTTCGCGGTCCAAGGCAATGACCGGTTTGCGTTCGTGATCGACCGGGGTGGTGAGTTTGACGATGTTGCCCCACCGTGCGGCGCCGAGTCGACTGGCCAGGGCGTACATCCCAGACAGGCAGACGCGGGCCAGTTGCGCTGTCGGCCTTCCGACCTCGGACTTCATCTTGTCGAAGAAGTCTTCCATCTTCGCGACGACCAGCTCATCGATGGTCAATCCGCCGAGCTTCGCGATGATGTGGCCTTCGGTGACAGACTTGTAACGCTGAGCTGTGTTTCGCGCACGTTTGCTGTCATCGATCTGCTTCAGCCACTTCCGGGCGAGTTTTTCGATTGTGGTGTCGTGGGTGATCTCACCACCGGAGCCGGGGGGTTTGTAGCGATTGGACAGCTTGCCCAGCAGTTTGCTTTCGGCCTTCGGTCCGGTCGAAGCGGTAGCTGTCACCTGGCTACGGCGTCCGCTCAATTCTCGGTAATAGGTGCTGGCTTCCCACTTTTCGGGTTTTGCACCTTCGGGCGTCAGCCGCTTCCTGCTGACCTTCCCCCAGGTGCCTGGCTTCGTTCTTTCGCGCGTCATCGGCAGTCTCTGTCCGACTTGCACGGCGAAGCGTCATCGCTATTCATTTGAACTCCCGTAGAGATGTATTTCCGGGGGCTAGCCGGTCTGATACACCTCAATTCTAGGGGGCACAAATAGGCTCAAATATTTCGGGCAGGGTCGAATGGTCGCGTCTGACTACAGATTTGGGGTATCCCGAGTACCGAACACGCCGAATTCATCGCCTGAAAGATAAGCATTGTGCTGTATGTCGGCGCGAGCCGCGATTTCAGCGGCGGCATCGGCTTGTTCGCGTCGCCGCCACCGCAAGAGCAGAAAGCCGCAACCGGCCGCGATCGCCAAGCCGAACGCTGTAGCTCCCAGATCCTCGGTGATGTTTCCGATTCCGCCGATCAGCCCGAAAGCGACTCCGCCACAAGCGCACGGTTTCGGATGTCGATGGGCGAAGTCCACGGTCGCCTGCACCCAGTGGGGGCGACTATTGGGACTGGCCCAGGCATGAGCGCCGGGACGCGATCGGCTTTCCTCGATGCTGTTCCGGCTGCCCGACGCCGCGCAGGTGATCGATCCGCTCTGCGACATCTCGGGCTGGACGCTGGTGTCCGCACCTGGCGACCGACGCCGAGAACGTCGATTACCGGCCTGGTCCTCACCTATGCGAGTGACTGCGGCGGGCGAGTTCGATACACACGTTCATCGATGACGTCGCTCGCACCGGCGCGAACGAGGGTAGCTACCGAGCGTGGTGTCCGGTGTCATGGGCCTGACAGAGTGGCTGGGCGCACGACTTCCTGAGCCGCGGGTGCCGGATCCCTTACGAGTGCTCTGCCGGGAATATCGACGCGCTCGTCTGCGGCGGGAGGGTCATCGGCGCGGATGTTGTCAACCTCGACGAGCCTGTCGAACTGGCGGATCAGCTGTTCGGAAGGTCCCGGCTCGTATTCGTCGGCTCCCTCATCTGTCCAAATAGTTTCGGAGGCAAGGATTTCTCCGGTCGACGCATCGAATATGCGCCAGTGGGTTTCGGTGTAGCTCGGCGAGGAGAGGTTCGATGTCATCATTCACTCCCAGTAATAGACCATGCCCTCGGCCTTCGCCCAGGCTAAGCGCACCTTGAATGCGAAAGTGATGTCAACGGCGCGCTGCACCCGAGCGTGGGACTCCCAGTTGTCGAGAGTTCGGGTTTCGATCTGCCCACGATCATTGACGAACGTGTATGACTTGACCCCTGCCGCCGCTACGCCCAGTGCGGTCACCGCACCACCGCTGAATTTGGCGCCGGAGGCAAATATGGTCAGCCAGATTTGTGCGTCGATGTTGGGGCGGTGCGCGAAGCGCATCGTGAAGTAGTGCGGGTGTTCGGCAGTGTCGTTGTACTGAACATCGGGAAACCAGAACTTTCGGAGTTGCGTGATCTTCACCGCCGTAGCTCCTTCGCGCCAGACTGGCTGTATCTCCGCTATCTGAGAGAGTACGGCAACACCGCTGTCGTCAAGAGTTGAATCGCAGGTAGTCGGGCATTGCTACTTCGGAACCTGCCGGAGAACGAGAACACTTGTTCATGTGCCTCGGTCCACGCCCGCTGATCCATCGTGGGTGCCCAGTTGTTGACTTGGTCGCCTATTCGTCGGTGACGACCATGATGCCGGTGGTCTGGATTCGCAGGGGCGGGCGCGAGTGTCGGTTGGTGGCGGCCAGTGCTCGGATGAGTTCGTTGACGAGTCGGCGTTGTTCGCGGCCGAGGATTCCCGCTTCGGGAGCGGGGACGAACGGTTCGACCATCTCGAGATAGAGGCCCGACCAATGGGCGACGTCACGAACGTCGAGTTGGAGTGCGTCGGCGACGGCGCGCAGGGTCTCGAGTGAGGTTTGGTGTTCGGGGTCGTCGATGAGTCGGGCGACGGTGGTGGCGTGTATTCCGGCGGCTTCGGCGAGTTCGTTGCGGCTGGTGAGGCCGACTGCGGCCATCGCCGAGGCCCAGGGTTCGGGGACAGCGCGCTTGCGTGGCATGTCCACACTGTAGGGCATTTGTGGACACTCACATAAGCCGTGATGCGGATGTATTCGTTCGCGGTGCAGATCTGATCGATCGAATCTGTTGCTGTACAGGCGAATACCTATTGCAGAATCTACCGACCCGATAGACACGTAGTTGGTGTGGTGGTAGTTTTCTGGGTGGGGAGTATCCAGGAGGGAGGGTCATACCGATGGCCTATCGGGCAAGGCTGAGATCGCGGACCGCTCTGCGAGATGTGATGTCGGACAGGCGGATTCCGGTGCGCGTGTTGGCTCGGCGCGCGGGGTGCGGGAAGTCCATCGTCGGCCTGCTGCGGTCGGGCGCGCGGATGACCTGCACTCCCGCTATCGCCGCGAAACTGGCTGCGGGCCTGGATATCCCCGCTGAGACCTTGTTCAGGATCGAGGAGTGAGGAGCAGCGCCGGACAGGCGAGAGACTTGTCTACGGGAGAAATTAGTTGACCCGGCGGGCTTAGCCCCCCGCCGGGTCGGTGCACATCTACGGGAGTAGTCATGCAATCCAAGTCTAACCCGGTCACTACATCATTTGTGGCCGGGTACGCCCGACATCACCGAATCGGCTGGTGGTGGTGATGGCGATCGAGTTCAAGCCCGCGGTCCGCCGTAAGAGCCCCGCTCGCCTCGCTTTGGCCGGTCCGTCCGGGTCGGGCAAGACCTACACCGCCCTGAGCCTGGCGTGGGAATGGGCGCGGCGCGAAGGCGGCGGTATCGGGATGGTCGATACCGAACGCGGCTCCGCGAGCAAGTATCAGGGCACCAACGGCTGGCAGTGGCGAACCCTCGACCCCGACCGGTTCTCACCGACCAGCCTGGTCGAAATCTTGGGAGCCGCTGCCGGTCAAGGCTTCTCGGTGTTCATCATCGACACCTGGTCGCATTATTGGATGGGCCAGGACGGGATGCTCGAACAGGTCGACCGCCGCAAGGCCGCGAACAACTCGTTCTCCGGGTGGAAGGAAGTCAACCCCGACGAGCGTCGCATGATCGACGCGATGCTCACCTTTCCTGGGCATCTGATCGTCACCCTGCGCACGAAGACCGAATACCTGGTCGTCGACGACGACAAGGGCAAGTCGGTTCCGCGCAAGGTCGGCACCAAGCCGGTGCAGCGTGACGGGCTGGAGTACGAGTTCGATATCGTGGCCGACCTGGATCTGTCCAACAACCTGCACATCTCGAAAACGCGCCTGCCGTTCCTGAACGGCCAGGTCATCGCTCAACCGGGCGCGGAGCTGGCTATCCAGATCGCTGATTGGCTCGACGGCGGCGCGGAGGTGCCGACCGTCGCGGAGTTCCGTGAACGCATCCTCGATGTGGAATCGAACGACGAACTACGCGATATCTACCTCGAGATCTCCTCCTACCGGCTGCTCGGCGCACCGACCGTCGACCACGAAGGCACACCGACCACACTGCGCGAGCTGGTAGTGGCGATCAAGGAAGCCCTCGAGGCCGTGGAAGCCAAGCTCGCCGCCCAGCGCGGCGCGCAGGATCACGACGCGGAGAGGGGGTGAAACAGAATGGCGAGACGATGTGACGTTCCGGGCTGCGGGCACGGGCTGCTCAATACCGACGAGATCGCGGATCGGTTGCGGGTGAGTCGGCAGTTGTTGTTGCAATGGCGAACCCAGCCCAAACCCCACCGGTTGGCGAACAAAGGGTTCCGGCTCAACGGTGAGTCGGGACCGCTGCGGTGGCTCGAATGCGACTGGCACGCCTACCTCGAGGCCATCGACGCACAGAGGTCGGCGTGAGTACGGTGCGCGGGCGTTCTGGGCCTCATGCCATGAGCATCGAGGCCGAGGATGCCCGCCGCATCTTCATCGAGGAATACCGGTTCCTGCGCGAAGGCTGGATGTCACACGAGTCGATCGCGCGCAAGTTCGGTATCAGCGTCGCGACGTTGCAGACCCGCGTGATGCGCTACGGCTGCATGGTCTTGACCGCGGCCGAACAACGCGCCTCCGACCACCTCGACCACCTCATCGAACGCGGCGAACCGTTCACCGCCGACGAACTGTCCGGTGTCGAGGACACGGTGGTGTTCTGGTTGATCGGCACCGCACTCAAACGCGGCCGTATCCGTTCCTCGCAGGCCGAGACCGGACGCAAGCACCGCGCCTCTGTGTACACACCGGTCGGAGGTCACCGCTGATGAGCGCACCCGGGACCGCCCCGCGCACCCCGCCGTGGTGGTGCCGGTGACTCGGCCCGATGACCCGTTCGGCGACGGTCAGTCCTGGTACGCCGTCGACCGAACCCGCGATGACACAGGCCAGCTCACGCGGGTGCTCTACGAGTGCCGCTACCTCATCGAGAGCGGCGAGTCCGAAGCGTGGGTGACCGAAGCTGGCGAACCTGCCCGACCAGAAGTTGTGGCGCATCGACCCCGCCGCCGACTACGGCCCCCTCGACCGCGCCGCCCGCGGACGTATCGACGTCGAGCGGATCACCCGCACTGGGAGGACATGTGCCGGATCGTGGTCTCGGTCCACACCGGCGAAGTCTCCGCGGACGAGGTCACCCGGATATCGGTATCGACCGCCATTACAGCTTCCATCTGCCCGACCTCATGGGAGCCCACCGGCCGCTCCGCGATCCCGAATCCGCCGACGAGTACTGAGCTGCCGGTGATGGCGCCTGTTTTCGTATTTCAGTGGGTCTCATCCGGAACCTGCCGCCCGACCTACCCATCACCAGCCCTGACAGCTACTGGGCAAACCTCGTTGGATTCTGCGCTGACTCCCGGTCGTGTGGGAAGCCGGCTGTCAATTCCGTGAGGTATTCGCCCGCGTCGGTGCTGCCGGCGAGTGCCGCGGATTGTCCTGACCACAGGTTGAGCAGTTCCGCGTCGCCTCGTTGCGCGGCGGTGGCCCGGATCGGTGTCATGAGGGCGTTCTGCGCGGGATAGGCGGGGACGTCGGCCTCGAACTCGGCCATCTCACGCGTGAAGCGGTTGACGATCCCCCGGGCGGTGCGTCCGGAGAACAAGCGGGTGAGCACGGTCGTTCGAGCCGCGGGCGAGCGCAGCGTGGCCCGGTGCACCGCGCTCGCGCCCGACTGTTCGGTGGCGAGGAATCCGGTTCCGATCTGCACCGCGTCCGCGCCGAGTAGCATCGCGGCGGCGATACCGCGACCGTCCGCGATGCCGCCCGCCGCCACGACAGGTATGGAAATAGCCTGCGCCACTTGGGGAATCAGCGAGAACGTGCCGACAAGGGATTCGCGCACCGGGCGCAGGAAAGCGCCGCGATGGCCGCCGGCGTCGGACCCCGACGCGACCACCGCGTCCATGCCCGCGGCTTCCACGGCGACGGCTTCGTCGACGGTGGTGGCGGTGCCCACGGTCACGATCCCGCGCTCGCGGGCCGAGGCGAGGAAATCCGTGTCAGGGATGCCCATCACGAAACTCGCTACCGCTGGCGCGGCTTCGAGTACGGCGGCGAGTTGTTCGGCGTAGTCCGGGGCAGCGATATCGTGTGGCGGTTCGGTGCCGAGTTCGGTGTAGAAGGGGCGGAGCCGGTTCTTGTCCGCGGCGCTGAGGGTGGTCGGTTCGCCGGGTTGGGGCACCCACAGATTGATGTTGAACGGCGCGCGGGTGCGCGCCCTGCATGCGGCCACCAGTTCGATGATCCCTTGTCCGTCGAGTATGTGTGCTCCATAGGAGCCGAGCCCGCCACCCTCGGAAACCGTTGCCAGTAGTTCGACCGTCGACAGTCCGCCGCCGAACGGGCCCTGCACGATGGGGTGTTCGATTCCGGTCAGTTCGGTGAAGGCGTTCACTGGGCAACCACCTGTCGGCCGCGAACCAGCATCAGTGTGTGTTCGGCGACGCGGCGACCGAGATGGGCTGCGGTGTCCAGATCGGCTTGCACGGGCGCCTGCTCCGGTCCCAGATCCGAGGGTGACTGCGCCATCGCGCCCAGGAAACTCCCCAGCGCGTTGAGTGAATCGCGTTGCCCGGCGGCGGTGTAGGCCCAGCCCGGCGGCAGACCGAGACCGACCCAGGTCATCGAATGTTGCGCGGCGAACAGCGACAGCCCCACCAGGGTGTTGAGCTTGTCGCCGTTGACACCGGCGGAATTGGTGAACCCGGCGGCGACCTTGTCCTTCCAGCCCTGTTCGGCCCACACCACGGAGCTGGCCTCGGCGAAGGTCTGGAACACCGCGCTGTGGCCTGCCATGTAGGTGGGCGTGCCGAACACGATGGCATCGGCGCGCGCGAGTGTGTTCCACAGATCCTCGCCGAGTTGCTCGACGTCGACCAGCACGGCATCGACGCCGTCGATGCTCTCCGCTGCCGACGCTACGGCCTTGGCCTGCCGTTCGGTGTGTTTGTATCCGCTGTGATAAGCCACGGCGACAGTGATTTCGGGCATGTTCATCCTCCGGTCTAGACGACCGGTCAACTATAAACAGGAAGTTGACCGGTCGTCTAGAGTGAGGTGATGGGAAGGACCAGCGATGCCCGGCAGCGCCTGCTCGACGCCGCGGGAGATCTCCTGCATCGGCGCGGCTACGCCGCGATCGGTGTCGCGGAGATCTGCGCGCGCGCCGATGTGCGCAAGGGCAGCTTCTACCATTTCTTCCCCTCCAAGGAGGCGCTGTCGATCGCCGCGATCGACGCCTATTGGGCGGTGCAGCGGCCCGCGTGGCTGGCCGCGCGGGCTGGCGCGGGTGATCCCGAGTCCCGCCTCGAATCACTGATAGGTGCCCAGATCGCGGCTCAACGCGTATACCGGCAGGCCACCGGCAATCTCGGCGGTTGTATGCTGGCGAACCTCGGGATCGAACTGACCGACCGGGAACCACTGGTACGCAAGAGGATTCAAGAGATCTTCGACGAGCAGACGGCGATCGTCGCTGATATAGTGGCCGAGATCAACGCCGAGACCTCCATCGCCACCGCTCGGGCGGTACTCGCCCAACTCGAGGGCGCACTGCTGTTCGCCAAGCTGCACAACGATCCGTCCCTGCTCGACCGCGTGTGGGAGCAGACTCGACGCCTGCTCGGCCCCGACATCACGGACCGTAGTCCGCGATCGTGAGGGATCCGAACGCGTAGGCCAGGTCTCCCGGGTTGATCAGCGCGGCATCGGCCGCGGCGAGAGTCGCCGCCCCGACAGCTGCCTGGTCGGAGGGCGGATCCCGCAGGTGCGGCGCATGTCTTTTGGGCGCCCCCCATCACCGGCGGCGGCGTGCGGAAGGGTCACTGCCTGCCTGGTAGCGGCGCAACCCTTCATCGGAGACCTTCGCGTACCTCACGAGGCCGCGCACCGAGGAATGTCCGGACAGTTTCAT
Source organism: Nocardia sp. NBC_01377 (assembly GCF_045040005.1). Lineage (NCBI taxonomy): Bacteria > Bacillati > Actinomycetota > Actinomycetes > Mycobacteriales > Nocardiaceae > Nocardia > Nocardia sp. NBC_01377. The sequence continues at coordinate 7,079,924 of NZ_CP109566.1, read as the reverse complement.
CGGCACGGTGTCGAGGCACCGCGGTGTATGCCACATTTCGGCAGCTAGTGTCCTGGTCCTGAAATGGGACGATGGCTTTGTGGCGAACACATGACAGGGCAGCCGTTTCCAGGGTGCGCTTCTCCTGTGGGGATTCCGGTCACATCGGTGTCGTGTTCGGGCTCATTGGTGTGTGCGGGTGACGCACTCGCCTATGAGGAGGACAGGATGCAGTTTGTGTTGGTGATCTATCACGGTACGTACCCGTTGCCGGGTACGCCGGAAGCGGAGCGAGTGTCAGAGGAAGTCCGCACAGCGGCCTACACCGATTTCGCTGCCCTGTCGAAGATGGAGAACTGGAGTGGTGCGCCGCCGATGGGGCTGCCCCAGGATGCCACGACGGTCACGGTGAAGGACGGTTCGCCCGTTCTCACCGAGGGCCCGTGGCTCGGAACAGGCCACGCGGTCGGCGGTTTCGCGGTGGTCGAGGCCGAGGACCTCGCCGCTGCCGTCGCGATCGCCGCGCGCGTCCCTCAGGCACGGATGGGTGGAGCGGTCGAAGTACGGCCGTCGGTCAAGTACTACTGACCGGGCCGGGCCCGGCGCGTCGTTCGCGCGCCGGGCCCGGATCACCGGCCGATCACACCGGCAGCCCGGCCACAGTGGCTGCGACACGGTGGACACGGTCGGTGTCGCGGATGACGTCGACCCTGACGATCCTGTCGTCGGCGACGGAGAAGACCATCACCGAATACGGCTGCTCATCGCGGGTGATCAGGGCGCCGATCGCCCCGTTGACCAGCAGGCGACGCAACCTGCCGCCGCGCGGCACACGCACCTGTTCGGCCACTGCCGCCGCCCCGTGGACAACGCTCGCGGATCGGTTGCCGCAGCTCCCGTAATCGGTCCGCAGCACGATGTCGGGATCGAGAATCTGGAGCAAGGCATCGAAGTCGGCCTTTCGGGCTGCTGCGTAGAAAGCCTCGACCACCTTCCGTTGCCGTGCCAGGTCCGGGCCGGGGTCGGGGACCGCGGCTCCGTGCACACGGCGCCGCGCGCGGCTGGCCAGTTGTCGTGCGGCGACAGGAGTGCGCCCGAGGATTTCGGCGATCTCGGCGAAAGGGAGGTCGAACATGTCGTGGAGCACGAACGCCACCCGCTCGGCCGGAGCGAGCCGTCCCAGCACCACCAGCAGGGCCAGCCCGACCGCGTCGGCGAGCAGCATCTCCTGCTCAGGGCCGAGATCTGGATCGGAGATCACCAACTCCGGCAGTTGCGCGTCGAGCGGGACTTCCCGACGATGTCGACGGGAACGCAACTGATGCAAACACTCCCGCGCGACAACGGTGGTCAACCATCCGCCGAGGTTGTCGATCTGCGCCGCGCCGGTGCGGCTCAACCGCAGCCAGGCATCCTGGACCGCGTCCTCTGCTTCGGCTTCGGCTACCGACCCCAGCATCCGATACGCCACAGCGTGTAACCGGGGGCGCTCCTTCTCGAAGCGCTCGGCCAGCCACCCGGACTCGTCCATCGGAAACACCATCCCATCGTCACGACTCACACAACTGAGCCGCCACGACCCACGGGTGTGACAGCAACACCGTCCGGCACATCTATGCTGCGTCGGTCGGTCACGTTCGGTGCCGCGTGTGATCCTGTCCCCGTGCAGGGGACAGTTGTCCCGACGGACAGCTCAGGCGCGCAGGTAGGCGTAGACGGTTTCGCGGCTGATCCCGAATTCCCTGGCCAGCAGCGACTTCGGTTCACCATCACCCGCACGGGTGCGGAGCTGCTGGGCCTGTTCGGCAGTGAGAGCTGGTTTGCGCCCCGTGTAGGCGCCGCGGGTTTTGGCGGCGGCGATGCCTTCGCGTTGGCGTTCGAGGATGAGGGAGCGTTCGAATTCGGCGAAGGCGCCCATCACGTTCAGTAGCAGGTTTGCCATCGGTGAGTCCTCCCCGGTGAAGGTCAGTGACTCCTTCACGAACTCGACCCGCACCCCCTTGCCGGTGAGCAGTCGCACGAGCCTCCTCAGGTCGTCGAGGTTGCGGGCGAGCCGGTCCATGGAGTGGACGAGGACGATGTCGCCGGCGCGGACGAAGGCGAGGAGTTCGTCGAGTTGTGGTCGTGCGGTGTCTTTCCCGGAGGCTTTGTCGGTGAAGGTGCGTTCGACCTCGATGCCGTCGAGTTGTCGGACGGTGTTCTGGTCGACGGTCGAGACCCTGATGTAGCCGACGCGCATCCCTGAAAGTCCTTCCCGCACCTGAAATGTCAGGTTGGACTCTGTGAATCCAGCAGACAAGTGTCAAGAAATAGGAAATCTGATCCTATTCTGACGTAGTTCGCATCCGGTCAGTGGTGTCAGGTTGGGCTCTACTCAAATCTGACATTCGGATGGCCACTGTCCGACGGATGCTCTGTCGTGCCGTGGCCAAGCCATTTCTATTCGTGGGGTTTGTCGAGGTCGGCTTGTTTGTAGCGGCAGCCGGTGGTGGCATCCAGCACCGCGGTCTTGAATGTGGCGAACCGTAGGGTGTTTCCATCGGGGCTGCCGAAGGACACGTCGTGGTGGCCTGGGCGGTCGATGAGAACCCCGACCTGGTCCATTCCGAAGGATCTGGCGATCTGGGTGGCCGACTGAAGGATCTGGGGCCAGTCGGTATCGGGGATCGGTGTGTCGGAGACGAGGAGTTGGGTGGTGACGTACCAGCCGTCGGTGTCTTCGTAGGCGCCGGAGCAGGTTCCGCTGCTGTTACGGTCACGCCGCCATTGCCATTGCAGTGTGGGGTTGATGGCGCTGGCACTGTCGGCGATTTGTTGGATCGCGGTGGTGACTTGCTGTTCGGTGGTTTCCAGCGAGGGCCAGGTACGCATGTTCTCGGCGGCCTGTCGTACTTCTGCTGGGCTGTAGGTCTGGGGGCCGTCGAGCATGGTTTCTCCGCATCCGGTCAGCAGCAACATCGGCAGTAGGGCCGCGGTCATCAGGTGGGCTGTGGCGGTTCCGATTCGAGGGCGTGTCATCGGTAGAGTTGTTCTGCGGGTAGGCCACCGATGACGACGGCCATGTTGTAGCCGGAGGTACGCAGTTTCCCGTTCCACGGTCCTTCACCGCTGGGGCGCGGGTATTCGCTGTGGCCTGCCGCGCCTTCCCGCGAGACCCCGTCGGGTGTGGTCCCGGCGCCGACGGAGAGTTGTTCGAGGTTGGTGGTGACCGGGTCGGGGCCGAAGGTGTGGGTGGTGTCGCCGATGGTGATCGGATCGTCGGCCGAGCGCATCACATAGCCGTGGCCCTGTCTCAGTCCGAGGTCGGGTTCGTCACTGGCGTTGATTCCGGGCGAGCCGTAGAACACGGCGTCATCGACCGGTTGTCCGGTTCCTGGATCCTGTAGCGCTCGGGCCAGGGTGTAGGAGCCGTAGGAGTGTCCGAGTCCGGTCAGGTGCGGATCGTCCTTGTTCGACGCGACGTCGAGGCCGTCGAAGAATTGTGCGAGTTGTGGGGCGGCGGCGTTGGCGCGGTCGGTTTGGGCCGCGTCGCTCCAGCCACCGACGTAGTCGTCGAGACCGCCCTTGGTGACCGGTGGTTCGTAGCCCAGCCAGGAGATTGTCGCCACTTTCTCCCCTCCTTTCCCAGCGATTTCCAACTGCCGCGCTGTTTCGGTTTGCAGTGCTTTGCCTTCGGAGACCATGCCACCGAGCGAGTCGATCGTGGTGTTGACTCCTGGGACGGCGACCGAGATGTGGTCGGCGTTGTCCGGATCGCCCGTGGCGATGGCGGCCTTGCCCTGCGCCCCGGATTCCATGTCCAGCAGCAGCAGGCGTGCGCCCTGGTCGTTGGCGGCGTCGGGGTTGATCGGGTTCTCCTTCAAAATCTGTTCGATCTTGTCCAGTTCGTGAAGTTTGTTCTCTACGAGCTCGAGTTCGGCGTCCTCGTTGGTGAAGGCACCGTTGAAGGGATGGTTGTCGATATCGACCTTCAGCTTGTCCCTGCGGTCTTCCAGGCGTTGACGTTCGGAGTCGATGCGATTGACATTGGCCTCGTGCCGGACCGCCGACGGGATCCCGTCCCGGTTGCCGACCCACTCGGGGTGCTGGGTGATGACTTCGCGGCGTTGCGACTCCGGCAGTGCCTCCCAATATGCCTTTGCCGCGGCGGGACTGGTGTCTGTCGGCGGTGCCGGTGCGGTGAGGTGCCCGTCGTTGGCTCCCTGCGCCGCGGCGGTTCGGGTATCGGTCGCACCGCGATCATCGATCTTTCCTTCGGCGGCCCTCGTCAGCACCGCGGCGGCATCGTTGGCGATGTCTTCGGCTTGTGCGATCAGAGCCTTGGCGCGGGCTTGCAACTCGACCCGGCGCTGCTCACGCAACGCAGCTTCCTCAGGCGTGCGTGTGGTGGTGTCGACGCTGACCACGGTGGCGTCATCACGCACCTGCAGACCGTCGCTCGCGGCGTCTGTCTCGATATCGGTCAGCTGATTCTTGATATGCAGCACAGCGACCCGCGACTCACCGGTGACCGTGCGCACGGCCCCCAAGGCGGCGGCCTCATCGGTCAACTCGTCGGCGGTCACCACGAACCGCTGACGTGCCGCATCAGCGGCTTGACCTTCCCACCCTGGCAGCTCGCCGATGTCGGAGATCTGCCCGTGCACATCATCGATTGTCTGAATATGTTGCGACAGCGCGTTTTCCAACTGTTCGAGCGCGCCTGTATCCCACTGTCGGATATTCCGCAGATCCATCCTGCCCCCTGAGAACGATCACCGGACCAGTACATTAGCTTGATCCAGAAAGAGGGGATCCGGATGAGTGACCCATGCGTCTGAACTTGGGGTGTGAGTCGGCGGAGGGCGGTCTTCCGCCGACTCGGGGTCCTGGACCGTGCGAAAACAACGACAATGGCTTGACCAGCGGTTACGTCGGGGCCCGGTTCGGGCTGCGGGACAGCGTGATTGGTGGCTGGGTTGGCTGCCGATGAGGTTGGTCGGTGTGCTGGAGGTCGAGTTTCGTGCTCGGGTCGACCGGTTACCGCCCGCTCCGTGTCCGTGACACCCTCTTCTGACCTCGACCCGGTGCTCTTGGCGTCGCTCCTCAACGGCCTGTAACCAGCCGAGCAGTGCGCGTTCGGGGCGATTTCATTCTCTGCAAAAACCTGTTGGCGAACCACGGCGACCACTGTTACCTTCTCGGAGACCGTGCAAGAGACCGAGGAGGTGGTACCCGTGAACGCAGTATCGACATGGGTGCTCCCCTCGTGGGTCATGGTCGGGCGATAGGTCGTCGTCCGGGAGCGCCGTTCACCAGCACTCCCGAAAGGCACTATCGTGCAATTCGTTTCCGAAAACCGCACCGGTGACCACAGCGTTCCCGAGCGCGATGTCATCGCCGGTGACATCTCCGACCTCCGGTCGCCGGCCTCCGACACCATTCGCACGCCCCTCATGTTCGAGGTGATCATCGCCGGATGCGGACCAACTGGTGCGATGCTGGCGTCCGAACTGCGTCTGCACGATGTGCGGGTACTCGTTCTGGAGAAGGAAACCGAGCCCGCGTCGTTTGTGCGCATAGTCAGCCTGCACACGCGCAGTCTCGAGCTGCTGGCGATGCGTGGACTGCTGGATCGCGTTCTCGAACACGGAAGGCGGCGTCCGGTCGGCGGTATCTTCGCCGCCATTCCCACACCCGCGCCCGAGGGCTTGGATTCCGCGTACGCCTATCTGCTGGGCATCCAGCAGCCGGTCATCGTTCGCCTGCTCGAAGAACATGCGATCACGCTGGGCGCGCAGGTCCGGCGCGGTTGTGCGGTGGCCGGCTTCGAGCAGGACGACGACGGGGTGACCGTCGAGCTGTCCGACGGCGAGCAGCTGCGTGCGCGTTACCTCGTCGGCTGTGACGGCGCGCGCAGCGCGGTGCGCAAACTGCTCGGCGTCGGCTTCCCCGGCGAGCCCTCACGCAACGACACGCTGATGGGCGAGATGGAAGTGGATGCGCCGCAGGCGGAGATCGCCGCCAAAGCGGCCGAGATCTACAGAACTAATAAGCGATTCAATCTTCGGCCCGTGAGCGAAAGAACCTACAGCGTTGTCGTCCCCGCTGCGGGAGTCAGTGATCGCGCGGAACCACCCACCTTCGAGGACTTCAAACTACAGTTGCGCGCCATCGCCGGAACCGACTTCGGCGTGCACTCCCCACGCGGGTTGTCCCGCTTCGGCGATGCCACTCGGCTGGCCGAGCACTATCAGGTCGGGCGTGTGCTGCTGGCCGGCGATGCGGCGCACATCCATCCGCCCGCCGGCGGTCAGGGCCTGAACCTGGGCATTCAGGATGCGTTCAACCTCGGCTGGAAACTGGCCGCACAGATCCACGGCTGGGCGCCGGAAACGCTGCTGGACACCTACCATGCTGAACGTCATCCGGTCGCCGAGGACGTACTGAACAACACTCGCGCCCAGATGGAACTGCACGCCACCGAACCAGGCCCACAGGCGGTACGCAGACTGCTCACCGAATTGATGGACTTCGACGAGGTGAACCGCTATCTGATCGAGAAGATCACCGCGACCGGCATACGCTACGACTTCGGCGACGGCCCCGACCTGCTCGGCCGTCGCCTGCCCGACATCGACCTGAAACAGGGCCGCCTCTACGGTCTGCTGCACCGCGGCCGCGGCCTGCTGCTGGACCGCACCGAACGCCTGACCGTCGGTGGTTGGTCAGACCGGGTCGACTACCTCGCGGATCCCGCTGCGGCACTGGATGTTCCGTGTGTCCTGCTACGCGCCGACGGCCATGTCGCCTGGTTCGGCGACGATCAGCAGGACCTAGACGACTGTCTGTCGCGCTGGTTCGGCGAGCCTGCCACCGATTTCACGTCCGAGCAACTGAAAGCCTGTGAAGAGGATCGAACGGCCGGCAGGGGCTGACCATCGGCAAGCATGTGAGGCGGCCAGGCCGCCTCACATGCTGCGACACAGATCGGTGATCACTCGAGTCGAAAACGATCGTTCGCGAGACACGTTCGGCGGCAGAGTGTTTCCGCAGGCGGGGTTTGTAACGCCTGCCGTGTACGCGCCAAAGTAAACCTGTCGGGGGTTTCCGATACATTCCCGGCGTGAGAATCGGCTACGGACGCGTATCGACCACCGACCAGAACTCCGACGGGCAACATGACGCGCTCACCGCGGCCGGGTGCGAGCAGATCTTCCTCGACAAGGCCTCGGGCAAGTTGGCTGCGCGCCCGGAGTTGGACAAGGCGCTGCTGGTGGCGACCCGGCCCGGTGACCAGCTGGTGGTCACCAAACTCGACCGCCTCGGACGCACTCTCGAGCACTTGATCGACCTTGCCGCCGATCTCGCCGAGCGGAAGGTGGATCTGGTGGTGCTGGATCAGGGCATCGACACCTCGACCGCGGTCGGGCGGATGTTCTTCCAGATCCTCGGTGCGATCGCCGAGTTCGAGCACGCGCTGATGTCGGAGCGCACCCGCGACGGTCTGGCTGCCGCCCGTGCCCGTGGGCGCACCGGCGGGCAGAAACCGAAACTCGGACCCCGTCATGTGACCCTGGCTCGGCAGATGTATGCCGAACTCGACGAGACCGGGCGCCGTCGTTACACCGTGGCCCAGATCGCCGCCGAGTTCGGGGTAACCCGTCCCACCATCTACCGGCACCTCACCGCGGCCGCCGAGAAAACAAGCGCGTGAGCCCGACGTTCGTGGCTGGAATTGAGGTACCGGCGTGCGAATGTGGTGCTGCGATGCCATGCATCGACTCCTGGCACGCCGCGTTGGCGGTTGAGCAATCAGACCCCATGATGTACGCATGGCACGCGCCTTTGGTGTGCGCATTCGTGCTCCAACATCGCTCGCGTCTCTTACCGCGCCACGCCGATGGGCAGTTTCGAATCCTCCAGTTCTATGTCGATCAGGGCATCGAAGCGACGAACCGCCTCGCTCAGCATCAGATCAGCCGCAACAGGCGATCCGCGAGCGGCTACGATATGGAGCCGTTGGCTCCATATACCGCTTTGCCGAAATCCGTCCCCCCAGCAGACTTTCCACTCGGCGTAAACGACCTCAGAGATTCGGCTGGCGGGTTCGTCAGCGACGGTCATCGGGCCTACGGCGACCGGATGTACCGTTTGGCCCAGACCACAATCCGCGCCTGGCTTCGACCACGTGAACAAAGTTGAACACCGCCCAGGCCGCGCACAAACTCGGCCTACAACTCGACCCCGACGACTTCACCGACACCCAAGCCATCGCCGCGGTCGCCCGCATCACCAGCGGCAACTTCCGCCTCCTGCAACGCCTGTTCACCCCGATCCAACGCATCATGAAAATCAACGAACTCCACACCATCACCACCGACGTCGTCGAAACCGCCCGCAGCACCCTCGTCATCGGTAGTACCTGACAACCCGTGTCCTACCCCAGGCAAGCGCGGCAGGACACGAGAGCTCAACTCCGCGGCCACGCCCCGCATCCGATCTAGGCTTTTCGACGTGAAACGAATTGCGGCCCTTGGCCTTGCGTTGACGACCCTCTCGCTGTGCGGGCCCGCATCCGCCGCGCCACCACCGCAACTGACACCCGGCCCCGCGGTCTACAGCGGCTACGGGGCCCTCGCATCATCGTTCACCACCCTCACCGCGCACTGGACACAACCGGAGGTGACCTGCCCGCCCACCATCTCCGGCGTCCTGGGCGGGGTCACCAACACCCTCGTGACCGGCTCGTCCATGCTGAAAATCCCCGGCCTGCTCGCGATACCGGAAGCAGCGATAGGAACATTGTTCGTCCCCCACATGGGTGCCTGGATCGGGATGGTCGGCACGAACGAGACGAACAACCGCAGCCTCGTCCAGACCGGAACCGGCGCACTGTGTCTGGACGGAGTAGCCCACAACACCGCCTTCTTCGCCGCCCCCTCCTTCGGTGACCAATCAGGACTGCCCGTCCCCGACCCCGACGCCCCCGGAACCACCTGGGACAACCCGCCCATCCGATCCGGAGACGACATCACCGCCACCATCACCTGGGACGGGCAATCCACCTATCGCCTGACTCTCGCGAACACCACCCGAGGCTGGCACTACGGCGCGACCTACCACGGCAGCGTCATCCCCACCGGCGCACTGACCGTCGTCGAGGCGATCCCCTACAACGTGCCCGGATTCAGCCCTGTCACCTTCACCGACGTCACCGCCGACGGAAAACCCCTCAGCACCTACGACGTTCGAACGCTGGCCATCGACGGACCACACATCACCCCTACCCCGCTCACCGGAACAACATTCACCATCCCATCACCCTGACCACCACCACTCACCCGAACACGTACCGACCGCCAGGCGGCCGCACCACCGCCACCTGACACCGCGAGAACACCGCCATTTATCTCTGCGAGTCACAGGTCCCGCTCCGGAGCACAGGTGTAGGTGAACCGAACGATTTTTGTACGGTGGTCAGTCCAGGTATGAGGTCGGTGTGTTCGCGCGTCAGTTGTGTCGCGGGTCGGGGGTGGTGGTGTAGGTGACTGGCCAGACATGCCCCCGGGGGAGTGCTCGGAACCGGGGTCTCGTCGGATGGTCGCGGGCCATTCGCCGGTGCGGGCCAGGGTCGCCTGGACGTGGTGGCGGATCACCATATCGAGAACGGCCGGGTTCAGGGCTCGGGGAAGAAGAACTTCGGTTCGGCCGGTGCGTGCTCGGGTCATGTTCATGGTCGGTGGTCTGGGTCGGGATCGATTCGTTGGTCGAGTCTGTAGTCGCGGATCGGTGGCCAGGACGCCCGCCCGCCCCTGCTCCACAGATACCTCCGGGGCCTCGGCGCACTGTGCGCCGAGGCCCCGGAAACTTGCGTCTGATCGGTCGAAATTCTAGTTCTGTTCGCCGACCGGCTGGGTCGGCGTCGAGCGAGGTGCCCGATCCTTACCGGGCACCGGAAAGTCCGGCAACTGGTGCAGTGGCCACCTCCTGGTCGAGCGAACTTCGTGTCTGCGGTATTTCTCGTTCCCCGCGGCGGTCCGGCCTGGTGCACCGGATCTTCTTCTCCGCTCGCGGGGAACGGTCGAGCCATTTCCTACTCCGGGCAGTTCACCTGCCCGGCCACTCGGTCTTTCCTAGCAACGGCAGTGACTTTAACCCCGGATTCACACAATGTCTACCCCCGTCCCTACAGATTTCTTCCGCCCGTCGACTCGGTTCATCTCCGGGCGTACGGGCAGGCGGAGACGAACCGGGCCGGTGCAATCGCCCCTCGCCGACCTCGAGAACCTGGCAGGGGCGGCCCGGTGGGCGATCGACCTGCCGGGATGTGACCGTGTCGATGGAGCCAGAAATTCTGTAGCGGTGGTGGTAGACATCCGCGTTCGGATGTTGTACCTTCGCCTGCATCACCAAAGTAAGAAGTCCAGAGGCCGGGTAGAGAACGAACTTCCCGGAGCAGATGCAGGCAGTACCAGAACACCCCTTCCCGGCGAGTGAGTTCCCTCGTCGGGCAGGGCGCACGATGAGTAGGAAGCGGTACCCGAGACCTGTCCTCGTTTCGGGCAGTGGGGCATCGCGTAGTCGGCAAGAATTCACAGGAGGTGATCGGCAGTCACGCGCACGTATTCCTCGCGTCTTTTCTTCCTGAGGCGTGAAAGCACGAAGTCGGTCATCAGGTACGGCTTGTGAAGTGAAAACCCCCTCGGGCCCCCGGCGCACCACGCGCCGGGGGCCGTGCCCCGTTTACCGGACAGGTGTACATGGAACAAGCCGCGCCCGAACCCACCGACAAGCCCCCGGGCAACCTCGATGACGAGGACTACCCCGCCTACAGCATGGGCGCCGCCGCCGCGGCGCTCGGGGTCACCCAAGCCTTCCTGCGTGCCCTGGACGCCGCGAAACTGTTGACCCCGCAACGCTCCGAGGGCGGGCACCGCCGCTACACCCGCTACCAACTACGCATCGCCACCCGCGTCCGCGAACTCGTCGACGCTGGAAACCCGCTCGACTCGGCGTGCCGCATCGTCATCCTCGAAGACCAACTCGCCGAAGCCCAACGCATCAACACCACACTGCAACAACAACTCCCCAACCCCGACAACGGCCCGCACTGATCCTCCACTCGCCTGCCTCGTATTCCGCAGCGGGCCGCTGCGTTCGGAACCTGCGGCCGGGGCAGGCACGTCGGTAGGCGTAGGCGGTTTCACGGACTCATCGGTCGATGAAATCGCCTATGAGGTGCTGGCGGCCGAGCCGTGTCAGCGGTTGACCTACAGCCGGGTGTATACCCGAACGGAGTACCCGGCGCGGTGGACCGGGGACTGGACAATCCGACTATAGGGCTGCGGCACACGACTTCTGCTGACGCAAACCGGTTTCGATATCGGCAACCGTCGACAAGAAATGGTCCGCAATGCTGTGGAACGAAGCTGGAAGCGCCGCGTTCTGCCACGGCTCGGCGAGGTGTTCCACCACTGACCCGACGCTTGACGGGATCGCCTCTGAACGCGGGACTTCGATGTGCACATCGCGAGGCGATCGCGTGAGACGGCTCTCGGGCGATGGGTCGCTGGGGGGATGTGATGCCGTCCGGGCGCCGATATCGCCGATTCGTTCTCGGGAGCGAAGCTTCGACCAACTCGCCGCCATCGCCGCCGACCGCGGCTTCGGGACGGACGGGCAGATGGTGGTCGACTGGCTCGGCAAATCACGCCACCCCGACGCCGCGGAAGTCGCGGTCGCTCAACTTGACGACGACACCGTGGCGGGCCACGCATTGGATGCGTTGTCGAAGTTGCGGGCCCAGGGCGTGAGCAAACAGGTCGCGCCGTTCCTGACGTCGAAATACCCGTGGTATCGACGTAACGCGGAAAGGATCATCCGCTACGACCAGAGCTGACCCCACCGCGCGTTGGGTGACTCACCAGATCACATGCTGTGCGGTGTGTCCCTCCAACGACCCGGCCCGGACCTCACCGCCGGAGATCGTGTAAGGCTCGAGCACACTGATCGCCGGGCCGTCGGCGTGCTCGAGATGCACTTCGATCCCACTGGATCCGGTCTCCGGCAACGCCACATCGACAACGACCGCAGCAGCACGGATCTCGGCCCGCAGTGCTTGAGCGACCTGAAACTCAGCTCCTTGGCCCGCTGTGCGTCCCCGGTTGCCGATTCGAGAAGCTTCCTGCCGCCCGAGGTGTCCACGGCCATGCTGAACGGATAGAAACCGCCGTGCTGAGCCAACCGCTCTTCGGCCAAGTTCAACGCCGCATCGAGCAAGTCGTCCATGTCGTCCTGGACCGGCTGAGGGTTGGCATCCCGCCAAGACATCGATGAACTCCCTCAATGATCAGTCACACCGCCCAGCTGAGGACGTTTCCCGGAAGCGATCGTACGCATCGGAGGCCGAGGTGCGAGAGAAAGGTCAGCGGATCGTTCCGGGAATCAGTGATCCGAAGACACAGCGGTATCGGTGGAGTTGTCCACCATCAATGGATTTGTACTCCATTGATCGCGAGTCCGGTCACGACGGCGATTCCCGGCCGCTATCGCCGCCGTCGGTGGAGTTGGTGAGTGCGTCGTAGAGCCAGTGGTGGGCTTGTCCCACGGTGACGCGTGTTCCGAGGAATCGAGCTGTCAGTGCCCAGTAGCGGTGGATCCGCTGATCGGTGTCGGTCGCGCCGATCATCATATGCTCGCGAAAGCGTAGGGAATCGCGTTGCCCGCGCACACCGGCGTGGGCACGGACGAATCGGTCGAGTTCGTGGCCGCAGTGTGGTCGCACGCCCTCCGATATGTGTACCACTACGTCCTCGAGTACGTCTCCTACCTCGGTGTACAGTCTCGAACGGTCGGCGATGAGCTCTGGGTTGTGCCGTAGGAGTTGCTGTTGCACAGATCGTTTCATGTCAGGATCTGTGACGAGGGCGACCAACTCGGCGTAGGCGACGATCTCGTCGACAGACGGATCCACGGGCGGCTCGGGGACATTCCAGTACACCCAGCCGTCGACGTCCCGTCGAGGTATCTGCGTAAGAATGCGCCGCCAGAACTGTTCGAGGAGACTGTGTGCTGCGGTTGCGTCCTGGGTCGCGGCCAGTAGTGCGAGCCTGTGAGTCCGCTGCCCGGGAGTGGCCGCCTCGAGGGCCCGCAGCGACGCTCGCCGCCATGCCAGCGATTTGAATTCGATATCGAGTCGGGCGCTTTCGGCGGCTACGACTTCGGCGATTGTTCTCTCCTCGCGCACGACGTCGGTGATCGAGTCGAGTCCGAGACCGAGCGACCGCAACCGCCGGATCAGCAGCAGTCGTTCGGTGGCGGTGTCGGTGTCGAAGATTCGGTGCCCACCTCCACTGCGTCGGGATTCCAGAAGGCCCTCGTCGCAGTAGAACCGGATTGTTCGCACGGCGAGCCCGGTGCTGCGCGCCAATTCGCCGATACTCACCGACGTGCTCGCCTTTGTGTTATCCGTCACAGTCTGTTGCACCTCCACCTCGGTGGAGGTTCTAGCGTACCGGTACCGCTGCTCGACCTCGTCCGACGAACCGGACCCGTCGAGGACGGGGCGAGCGGTGTTCCGCAGAAACGTGACTACTACATCGAGGAGAATGATTCATGGGCGCCACGCAGGAGGAAATCGTCGCCGGTATCGCGGAGATCGTCGAGGAGGTGACCGGTATCGACGCCGCCGACGTGGTCTCCGAGAAGTCTTTCATCGATGATCTGGAGATCGATTCGCTGTCGCTGGTGGAGATCGCCGTGCAACTCGAGGACAGATATGAGGTCAAGATCCCTGATGAGGATCTGTCGAGCTTGCGAACAGTCGGCGATGCGGTCGCCTATGTCCAGAAGATGGAGGCTGAGCAACCGCAACTGGCCGCCGAGATGGAAGCGAAATTCAAGGAAGGGCAAGGAAATTGAACCCCGCGGTCGGTACCCGGTCAGCGTCTGGATCGTTCGCCGATGATCGCTGATCCACGGTTGAATCCCGCCGCGGTCGAACTCGGCAGCTTCTTCGCGCAGTCACCGGAGGTCGTGTGGCGGGCGTTGACCGAGCCGGATCTGTTGGAGAGGTGGCTTCTTCGACCGGCCGGATTCGCTGTCATCGTCGGCACCCGCTTCCGCTTCGCCGTCCCGGACTCATCGGTCGATGAAATCGCCTGCGAGGTTCTGGCGGCCGAGCCGTGTCGGCGGTTGACCTACAGCTGGGTGTACAGCCGAGCCGAGTACCCGGCGCGGTGGGTCGTGGACTGGACCATCCGGCCGCAGGGCCGCGGCACGCGACTTCTACTGACGCAAACCGGTTTCGATATCGGCAACCGTCGACAAAGAATGGTCCGCAATGCCGTGGAACGAAGCTGGAAGCGCCGCGTCCTGCCACGGCTCGGCGAAGCATTCCAGCACTGACCAGATTCGATGCTCTGGCGTGATCGCCTGCGAAGGCGCTGCTGAAGGAGAGGTGACTGTTGTGGTGCGGTCTGATCTGTCGTCAACGACAGCGATGGTTTTCGAACTCGATCAGATCAACCTGCCAGACTGTGCTCTACTTCAGCTCGATCCGACTGGGCTGCGGCAATGCGAGCGGGCGTTCGTCGGTATACCAGGCGTATTCGATTCCGCTGAGCCAGCCGTTTTCAACCCACAGGATGACTTCGCCGATCGGTGATCCGTTGTGATCGGTCACCGCTGCGTTGGCGAAGATTCCGTCCAGTGTGCCCGATACTTGTACCGCGCCGGGCCGGACCGTCAGATCGACGCTGGGTGAACCGATACCCCATGTTTGCGACGACCTGTGTGTACGGCACCTGCGCCAGGTACTGGGAGGCAACGGTGGTGCCCGACGACAGCAGTGTGGTGATGACGCCGGTTTCGAGGTCGGTCAACGTCGGCGGCTCGATCGGTGAACTACTCATCGGTCTTGTCGGTTCTGGACGCTACCGCCACGGAATGTATGCCGGTGCCGATCTTGAATACGCCGACTATCATCGCGCCGCGAATATGGACGGTTCGGCTGTCGATACTGTGTACCAAAGGATTCGATCCATGCAGACCCAGTAGTTTGGGACTGCCCCCGGTTCGGTTGACTCCTGACCTGTGAGGACCTGGTCCTCGCTGGAAGGATGTCACCATGCCCAAGCCCTATCCCGTGGAGTTCCGTCGCGACGTGGTCGCGCTCGCCCGCAAGGGCGAGATCCCGTTGCCGAAAATCGCCAAGGATTTCGGGATCTCGGTGAGTTGCCTGCAGAACTGGCTGCGCAAGGCCGATATCGAAGAGGGTCACCGGCCCGGTGTGACCGGCCAGGAGTCAGCAGAGCTGCGCGAGGCCAAGAAGAGGATTCGCGAACTCGAACAAGAAGCCGAGGTCATGCGCCGCGCGGTGGCCTATTTCTCCCGGGGCGTCAACCCAAAATGATGTACCCGCTGGTCCTTGACCTCGCCACCGACGGCATCCCCGTCGCGGTGACCTGCCGGGTACTGGAATTCTCTCGACAAGGGTTCTACAAGTGGAAGAAACACCCTGTCTCACAACGTGACTGGGATGACGCGCACCTGATCAACGCAGCCCTGGGGATCCATGCCGAGGATCCCGCGTTCGGGTACCGTTTCATCGCTGACGAGCTGCCGGCACGCGGGATCACCGCCGGGGAGAACCGGGTCGCCCGGTTGTGCTCGCAGCAGCGGATCTGGAGTGTGTTCGCCAAGAAGCGGGGCCTGACCCGCAAGTCCGGACCCCCGGCCCATGACGATCTGGTACAGCGCAAGTTCACCGCGGACACACCGAATGCGTTGTGGCTCACCGACATTACCGAACATTGGACCGATGAGGGCAAGCTCTATCTGTGCGCGATCAAGGACGTGCACTCCAACCGGATCGTCGGCTATTCGATCGATTCGCGGATGAAGGCGTCCCTGGCGGTGGCGGCGCTGGTGAACGCGATCGCGCTGCGGGGTCCGCAAGACACGATCGTTCATTCCGATCGTGGTAGCCAGTTCCGGTCTCGGAGGTTTGTTAAAGTGTTGGCGGACAACAGTTTACGAGGGTCTATGGGCAAGGTCGGGGCATGTGGCGACAATGCTGCGATGGAATCGTTCTTCGCGTTGCTGCAACGCAATGTGCTGGACCGCCAACGCTGGTCGACTCGGCAGGAACTGCGCCTGGCCATCGTGGTCTGGATCGAGAAGACCTACCACCGAAAGCGTCGACAACGCCGACTCGGGCGACTGACCCCGATCGAGTTTGAGACAATCAATCAGCCCGCACTCGCGGCCTGAAACACCACACCCCGCGAGTCAACCAAAGCCGGGGCAGTCCCTTTGAAGCTGCTCGGGAGTTCGGACCGGGCTTGTGGACATGTTCAGGTCCAGCCCGGTCCGGCACCCCGGCTGGTCAGTCGTGCCGTGAATTCGCGGTCACATGGCCTGCGCTGATGCATGGCCGAAGTCTGAGCGGTCCTCTTCGCGAGCCGCCATTTTTCCGTTCACGTAGATCGCGGTGTAGGCGTAGTGGGCGTCTTCGTTGGCAATCGCCGACCATGTGAAGGATCTGCTCTTGAACTGCACATCGACGTTTCGACACCACAGACCGCCGTCGGTGTGTTCGGCGAGTGTGACGACTTCATCTCTTTTTCCGAGTTCGTCGTAGTAGATGATCTCGTTGCCGACTTTTTCATCTGAGCAGAACACGTAGCGGACGTTTGCCCGTGAGGGGACGTCGACGGCGGCCGCGACACCGGTGCCCGCGACAACGGCTCCTGTCAGAGCTGCTGCCGTTCCGATGGTGGCGAAAACGTTGCGGATGATTGTCCGTGTCATGTCAGGTGGTCCTTTCGGAAAAGATGTAGCGACGACTGCTCCCGTCGGCAGTGGTCGCGGAAGGTGAAGTCGGCGAATTCGACGGTGAATTACTCTGTGAGACTTCAGAATTCATATCCGGTCAGCGATGGTTCCGCAGGGTGTCACCCGCCATAAGGACTCGTCCCCTGCTGGCATCGGAAGAACTTCGTCACGAGGTCGTCGGTGGGCGACATGCCCGGCATCGGAGCGGTCAACGCGACACTCATGCCGACGAGACCTCCGATGATGGCCACGACGAGCAGTCCTGGCATCAGCAGCGGGAACCCGACGATCGCGCCGATGGCGATTCCGATCGCCGTGCCCATCGTGGCGTTCCAGCAGTACGCGCGCTGATCGGCGGTCAACGGTTCCTGGGCGATGTCGGCGTTCGTTGCGGTGGGAGCGGTGGAGGCTATTGTGACGGCGCGATTCGAATCGGCCATCCGCGCCGTGAACGACACGACCCGATCGGCGACGCGGAATGTCAACGGGACCTGCCCGATCAGTGTGCCGGACTGGTTGCTGATATCGAGATGGCTGCCGTTGAGGGTGAAGGTCCCGCCGTTCACCGCGACGTGGATCGCGGGTTCTCCCTCGGGCGAAGTCGACACGGTGTAGTCGACTCCGGAATCGACTCCGTGTGTCGGTTCCATTGCCGCCGCACTGTATTCACTACCCGGTCGCGGATCGGCCGGTGCGCCGTTGGCGGTAGCTGTCACGAGCGATGTGCTCGCTATCGCGATCATCGCTGTGACGGCAAAACGCTTGAATCTCACTGCAATATCCCCTGTCGTGTGTTCGGAGAACGAGAAAGGACCGGCCGTGCCGTGAGGCTGAGTGGCCGGTGCTGTGTGAAGTGATGGCCATGTCCCGCATGGCATATGAGAAGACGGTCGACAGAATGGGCGAACCGCCGAGACCGTCGGATGTGCTCTGATTTTCCTCCCCCGCGCGGCAGTCCCCGCTGCCCGCGCAGAACGGTATCACGCCGAAACACGCATTTGCTCGGTCTTCGCTCACCGCGTCACCTCGCGTGCATGTGGACAGGATCGCTGACTGTTCCGCGTCCGCGTCGAACCGTGGCTCTCGACCCCGAAGTCCTCCGAACCCCGGTACTTTCGATGGTCAGCGCATCTCGAAACACGCTCACCCGCAACACGTCGCACGGAGAAGAAACGACATGCGGACAACGGTGATGGCGGCGCTTGTCGCCGTCATGTCGGTGACGATGATTCCGGCGGTGTCGGTGGCGGCACCACTGGACACGGTGGAGTGGGGGGCGTGTCCGGGGGATGTTTCCGTGCCGGGAGTGGAGTGTTCGGTGCTGGAAGTGCCGCTGGATTACCGGGATCCGGACGGCGAGCGGATCGAGGTCGCGATCTCGCGTCTGGCGAGTGGGAATCCGGCGCGGCGCCGAGGTGTGCTGCTGACCAATACCGGTGGTCCGGGTGGGGAGGGGTTGAGTTTTCCCGCGGATCTGGTGGGGCTGGGGCTGCCGCGGAGTGTGCTCGACAGCTATGACGTGATCGGGTTCGATCCGCGCGGGGGTCGGTCACAGCACGCCGGTGACCTGTGATCTGTCGGCGGCGCAGCAGACGAGCAATATTCCGCCCCACGCGCGCGGGCCGATCGATGTGGCGCAGCGCGCGACGTTGGTGGGAGATATCGCGCGCCGGTGCGGCACGTCCGCGACGGCGTCGATGCTGCCGTATGTCACGACGGCGAACACCGCGCGCGACATGGACCGGATCCGGGCGGCGCTGGGGGAGCAGACGGTGTCCTCTGTCGAGTCAGTTGCACGTGATCTGCAACGATTCCGCGTGGCCGAGATCGGAAGTGGTCTATCAGGGCGACGTGGCGGTCGATCAGATCCGCTTTCCGATGTTCGGCGCGGCCGGAGCCGATATCTGGCCGTGCGCGTTCTGGCCTTCCGAACCGATCGAGCCCGCGGTGCGGATCGATAGCCAGGGTCCGTCGAACGTGCTGATAGCGCAGAATCTCCGCGATCCGGCGACACCCCTGTCCGGCACCCGACAACTGCGGCAGGCGTTCGGTGACCGCGCCCGGATGGTGACGGCGGATCAGGGCGGGCACCTGGCCTATCTGTTCAAGGCGAACACCTGCCTGAACGGCACGGTCACGCGTTCCTGACGACGGGGCAGCGGCCCGAAAACGACGCGGCCTGTGCCGCGGAGCCCGCCCCGTCCGAGCGGTGATCATCGGTGCCGGAAGTCTTCCAGCGGGTACTCGGGAGTATCCGAGAGACGGTCGTGACGGAAAGAGTATTCACGCTGGGGCTCTAGCTGGGAGAATGGGGTGTATGGTTCGCCCTGGGGGCAGAGTGATCCACACTCGTGTCACTCGGTGGACGTACCATGCGAAGGAAGCATCGGCCTTGGGCATATCCCGGCCGGTCAGGTGCGGACGCCACGTTCGGCTATTCGCCGCAGATCAAAGGAGGCTCGAGTATGAGTCAAGAAGATGGGCATGTGCCCGGACTGTTCAGTCACGAGAACGTCGCCGAAGAGGTGTACACCCCGGCCGACACCGTTATGCACTACCCCGTGTTCAGCGGGGCCGAGGATGGGTCTTTCCGGGCGCAGGCCGCTGACGGCGACGCCTAGGCAATCTCGAGTTCGACGGCGGGCGGTGGAACACCGCGGTCGCCGTCGGAGATCGGGTATCAGGAGGATTCGGCATCGCGCGCACCCGGTTCGCGCGGTCCCGCATTGGTGAGCGCCCCATCGCGAGGCGCTGGAGTATTCATCGAATGGGTTTTCCATCGGTGATTCGGGTACGTGTACGCGCCGAGGCAGATGATCACCCAGAGCGCGCCGATCGCCCATCCCGCGAGGACGTCGGTCGGCCAGTGCACGCCGAGGTACACCCGGGAACTCCCCACCGCGACAACGAGAATCATGGCGGCGACGATCGCCGCCAGGCGTGTCACGGTGCGGTGTAACCGGGGGACGAGCGCCACGGCGATGATCCCGATCACGGCCATCGAGCCGAGGCTGTGCCCGGACGGGTAGGACAGACTCGATTCGAAGGCGAGCCGGTCGGCGGTCGGTGGACGTGATCTGCCGACCAGTCGCTTGCCCACGAAGGTGAGCACCGCCGCGCCGATTCCGGTCGCGGCGACCAGCGTGGCGTCGCGACGATGCCCGCGCCAGATCAGGGCCGCGCACACCAGCGCGGTGATGATGGTCAGGGTGAGGGTGTCGCCGAGCGTGGTCGCCACGCGGGCGATGGCGGTCAGGGTGTCGGTGCGATGCTCGGCGGCCCAGCCCGAGATCTCGGGATCGATGGCGGTCAGGCCGTCCTCGCGCAGGATGTTGCCGGTCAGCACGGTGATGAACGCTGTCAGCAGTACCGCGACGGCCGCGAGCGCCGGGAACGCGCGCCCGTACCTGTCATTGTTCGGAGTCGACGACATCGATTCCAGCGTCCCTCCCGATGCTGAGAAATTGCTGTGGAGTCGGTGGGCGGGTGTGGCCGAACGACCGACCCGCGCGACCGCTACTCTCGTCGCGTGCTGCTTTCCGATCGTGACATCCGTGCGGAGATCGCCGCTGGGCGTCTCGGCGTCGAACCGCTGCTGGAGAATTTGATCCAGCCGTCGAGTATCGATGTGCGCCTCGATCGGCTTTTCCGGGTCTTCGACAATTCCCGATACACCCATATCGATCCGGCGCAGCGCCAGGACGAGCTGACCAGTCTGGTCGAACCCTCCGAGGGTGAGCCGTTCGTGCTGCATCCGGGCGAGTTCGTGCTCGGCTCGACCTTGGAGATCTGTTCTCTGCCCGACGATCTGGCCGGACGGCTGGAGGGGAAGTCGAGTCTGGGCAGGCTGGGTCTGCTCACGCATTCGACCGCGGGATTCATCGATCCCGGGTTCAGCGGTCACATCACGCTGGAACTGTCGAATGTGGCGAATCTGCCGATCACGCTGTGGCCAGGCATGAAGATCGGGCAGCTGTGCCTGATCCGGCTGACCAGTCCGGCCGAGCATCCCTACGGCAGCGCGGCAGCGGGCTCGAAGTACCAGGGACAGCGTGGACCGACGCCGTCGCGTTCCTATATGAACTTTCCGCTGTCCGACGAGGTCGTGCAGACGGTCGAATCCCGCTGAGGGTCGTTCGCGTCACTTCTCGTGCAATCGAGAGTTCGGCGCGACGGCATGTGCTGCGGTCCGAGGTGATCGAGGCGTGAGGGCATCGGATCGTGCGGTGATCGGTCTGCGGTGATCGACTGCGCGCACGAGTCGACTCGCCGCGCAGGATCACCCGACCGATCGCGCCCCGTCGACCCGGAGAGGCGCAATCGGCCGTGTGACGTGCCGGACATTGCGGGGACCGATGACGCGTCAGTCCCCGCTGCCCGCTCCCACCGCCATCGCCGCCGTGAGTACGGCGGAGAGCGGCGGGAGCGTGCCGCCGCGGCCGGGCGGACTGACCCAGGAGCACCCTTCCCGGGTCAGCCGGCCGAGGCCGGTCGGCAACATCACGGCACTGCCTATGGCGGGTATCCCGATATCCAGCCGGTCCAGTACCTCCAATACCTGCGCACCCGGCCGCGAATCCGGATGCGCCAGGAAGCTCCATCGGATCTGCCTGGCCAGCACAGGGCCCCTCGTCCCCTGCTGTTCCAGTGCCGCCCTGACCTTTTCGGCTCGCGCGGTCGGCAGATGAACGGCGCAGACTCGGCCGCTGACGGGTAGCATCACGAAACCTCCACGTTCGGTCACCGGTAGCCCGAATTCGTCTCGGTAGAAGGCCACCCAATCATCGACTGTCATGAGTCTGTCCATGTTCACGGCCAACTCCTTGCCTCCTGCCTCACAAGGGTCGCGCGTGAGAGCGTGACACGGTGTCGCCCGCACGCCCGCTTTCTGCTGCCATTCCACTGCCTCTCGCGCGAGCGGGTACGACCCAGCGCGCACTGCACAGGCCAGTGCATATAGCAACACCGAATTATCTGTGGCCGTAACCACAATCGGCTCGTACCCTGGGATGAGGAGATCGTCGGAAGGGGTGACACGTGGTCCGGCAATGGTCAGGAAGAGAGACCCGTGCCCTTCGCGATGCCAAGCGGATGAGTATCAGGGAGTTCGCGGCGCACCTGGGGGTTCACGAACGTCTGGTGTCGAAATGGGAGGCGGGTGGCGTCCGGGTACACCCGCGCCCGATCAACCAGGCCGCGTTGGACACCTCCCTGGCCAGGTCCGACGATGTTGTGCGTGCACGTTTCGCGGCGCTGATCGAACAGCAGTCGACCGATCGGACGGCCGCCCCCGGAGCCGATACGCGTCCCGCTTCCGGGACGCGCGCCAATTATTCGAGCGAAGCGGATCTCTTGGCTCTCATCGACGCCGGTGCGATGAGAGGCGATGCGTTAGCCGCGATTTCGGAGAGGGATCTGATCATGGCCGCTGCCCACGAGGCAAGCGATCACGCCGGGCGGGCCGAGAGCACCAACGTGGGTGCCACCACATTGGACCAACTCGACGCCGACGTCATGCGCATCGCGAACGATTACGTGAGCATTCCCCCCGTTCCGATGATGGTGGAGATGCTGCGGGTGCGCCGCCGGGTGTACCGGCTGCTGGAGGGGCATCAGCGGCCCGCCGACACCGGTCATCTGTATCTGCTCGCGGGCACGCTGTCCGGGTTGCTCGCCAACGCGAGCACCGACCTCGGCTATTACGACGCCGCCGGGGAGCAGGCGCGCGCCGCCTGGGCGTATGCCGAACTCTGCGGTCACAACGGGTTGCGGGCGTGGACCAGGGGTATGCACGCGCTCATCGAGTACTGGTCCGAGCGGCCGCGGCGGGCGGTGCTGCTCGCGCAGAGCGGGCAGGAGTTCGCCGAATCGGCGACGGCGAAGGTCCGGCTGCACAATATCGAGGCCAGGATCTGGTCCAAGATCGGCAGCGCGAGCGATACCGAGCGCTGTGTCAGGGCCGCCGACGACGCGCGCGAGATCGGTGAGATCGACGACCTGCACGACGCGATCGGCGGGGTCTTCGGTTTCAACGACGCGAAGGCCCAGTACTACGCGGGGGCGACCTATATCCATCTCGGCCTGGCCGAACCCGCGCTGGCCGCGACCGGTCGTGCGATCGATCTCTACGCGAACGGGCCGTCCGAGCAGCGCTCCTACGGCGCGGAATCGCTGGCCCGGGTCGACTGCGCCGCCGCCCACCTGATCAACGGCAGTCTCGACGGGGCTTCGGCGGCGTTGCATCCGGTGCTCGGTCTCGACGAGGACAAACGCATCGCCCAACTGGAGGAACGGCTCATCGGCGTGCGCCGCCGGATCGCCGCCCCCGCTTTCCGCGATGCGAGCGAGGCGCGCTTCCTCGACGAGCGCATCGAGGAATTCTGCGGGTCGACCGCTGCCAAGGGCATTCCACCGGGTAATTCCCCGGCGTGAACCCGCCACACCCCCGTGTGCGTGCGAAAACACAGTTGCGGGGGATGGCACCATGGGACGGGTGAGCCCGAGTCATCAACCGCAGCGTCCGCGTGTTCTGGAGCAGTCCACGAAGCTCCAGAACGTCGTCTACGAGATCCGTGGACCGGTACACGCACACGCGGCACGGCTCGAGGCCGAGGGGCATCGCATCCTGAAGCTGAATATCGGCAACCCCGCCCCGTTCGGCTTCGACGCCCCCGACGTGATCATGCGCGACATCATCGCCGCGCTCCCGGTCGCCCAGGGATATTCCGAATCCAAGGGCATCCTGTCGGCGCGGCGCGCGATCGTGACCCGCTACGAACTGGTGCCCGGCTTCCCCGTTCTCGACGTGGACAGCGTCTACCTGGGCAACGGCGTGTCCGAGTTGATCACCATCACCATGCAGGCCCTGCTCGACAACGGTGACGAGGTGCTCATCCCGGCGCCGGACTATCCGCTGTGGACGGCGATGACCAGTCTGGCCGGCGGCACGGCGGTGCACTACCTGTGCGACGAGTCCAGTGGCTGGCAGCCCGATATCGCCGATATCGAATCGAAGATCACCGACAAGACCAAGGCCCTGCTGGTCATCAATCCGAACAATCCCACGGGCGCGGTCTACTCCGCCGAGATCTTGCAGCAGCTCGTCGACGTGGCGCGCAAACATCAGCTGTTGCTGCTCGCCGACGAGATCTACGACAAGATCCTCTACGACGACGCGAAACATATCTCGCTGGCGACCATGGCCCCGGATCTGCTGTGCCTGACCTTCAACGGCCTGTCCAAGGCCTACCGGGTGGCGGGGTACCGGTCGGGATGGCTGGCGATCACCGGTCCGAAGGAACACGCGGCCGGATTCCTGGAGGGCATCGACCTGCTCGCCTCCTCCCGCTTGTGTCCGAATGTGCCCGCGCAGCACGCGATTCAGGTCGCGCTCGGTGGACATCAGAGCATCGAGGATCTGATCCTGCCCGGTGGCCGTCTGCTCGAGCAGCGCGATGTGGCGTGGGAGCGGCTGAACATGATCCCCGGCGTCTCCTGTGTGAAGCCCAAGGGCGCGCTCTACGCGTTCCCCAGGCTGGATCCGAATGTGTATGAGATCCACGACGATTCGAAGCTGATCCTGGATCTGCTGTTGCAGGAGAAGATCCTGATGGTGCAGGGCACCGGGTTCAACTGGCCCGATCACGATCATCTGCGCATCGTCACGTTGCCGTGGGCGCGGGATCTCGCGGTCGCCATCGAGCGCTTCGGCAACTTCCTCGCCAGCTATCGGCAATAGCCGATAACGCCCCCAGACAGGTAGATCGCCCCGCTTCCAGGGCTGAAACAGACCTAATGTTGGGATAGTGGCGAGTTTTGAAGATGGACTAGCGCAAAACTTCAGCTTTTGTGTACAGTAGCTCTTGGCACTTAGGTGCCCGGCCAAGTTGTCTACCCCCCCTGGACAACCTGGCCTCGGGTTCGGCCGCCTACCCCCCTGGGCCGCCGGCCTGCGGGCGGCGGAGACATCCCCCTGCTCTCCGCCGCCCCCTCCCGAATCTCCGGTCACCGCACCGATTCGTGCGCTCTCCCCGTTCGTAGCGCGATCTTGAAAATGAAATCCTTTAAGCTCGGCACCGGGCGGATGCGCCCAGGGCATACGACGGACAGCTAGGAGCCCGGTGACCGACCATCATCACCACCACCATCACGATAATTCCGAACCGCTCGCGATCGGCGCCACCGCCGCACGGGTGGTGATCGGTCTGCTCACCGTGATCGGGATCGCCGTCGTCCTCGGCGCGATCGCGTTGTGGCCGAGCACCCAGCACGTCGACATCCCGCTGCCGATGCAGAGCGCGGGCGGCGGAGCGGTGGAGACCGAAGCGGGCACGGTCGTGGTGCAGGATGTCGGAGCGTGCGGCAGCTCCTCGATCGGCAAGGTGTTCGCCGACAAGCCCGAGCCGCCGCGCAACAACGCCTACACCTGTCAGCGCAGCCTCATCACCATCGACTCCGGTCCGCACGCGGGTAACAAGACGCTGTTCGAAATCGCCCCCGGCCCAGGACAACCCGATCTGCGGGCGGGCGATCACATCCGGCTGGTGCGCCAGACCGACCCCGCCGGAACCCCGCTGTACTCCTTCGAGGACTACTCGCGCGGATTGCCGCTGACCCTGATCGTGGTCGCGTTCATCGTGGTGGTCATCGCGGTGGCCCGCTGGCGCGGTCTGCGCGCGCTGCTCGGACTGGTCTTCGCCTTCGCGGTGCTCGTGGTCTTCCTGCTGCCCGCACTGCTGGACGGGAAACCGGCGATACCGGTGGCGCTGGTCTCGGGCGCGGTGATCCTCTACGTGGTGCTGTATCTGGCGCACGGGGTGAATCTGCGGACCAGTTCGGCACTGCTCGGGACGCTCACCTCGATGCTGCTCGCGGCAGTACTGTCCTGGCTGGCAATCGAAGTCACGCACCTGACCGGCCTGTCCGAGGAACAGAACACCAACGTCGCGACCTATATCCAGCACGTCAGCATTACCGGGCTGCTGCTGGCGGGATTCATCATCGGCACCCTCGGCGTCCTCAACGACGTCACCATCACCCAGGCGTCGGCCGCGTTCGAACTGGCCGCCGTCGACGAATCGACGTCGCGGCGCGAGGTTTTCACCGCGGCCATGCGCGTCGGACGCGACCATATCGCCAGTACGGTCTACACCCTCGTACTCGCCTACGCCGGTGGTGCGCTGCCGTTGCTGCTGCTGTTCAGCGTCGCGGGACGGTCCATCCGCGACGTGCTCACCGGTGACGCCGTCGCCATCGAGATCACCCGATCCGCCGTCGGCGGTATCGCCCTCGCGCTCTCGGTGCCGTTGACCACGGCGATCGCGGTCATGCTCGCGCGACCGTTCGGCGCCAAGCCCGTGCGCAAGGCCCCGCCGCCGCGTCGGCAGCCGCCGTCGCGGCATGCGAGGCACGCCAGGAACTGAGTCGAGTCCCCGGTCCGGCCGGTGACGGTCGGATCAGGGGATCCTCGGGAACATTTCGGGGGGAATGGTCGGGACCACGATCGGCGGAAGGCCAGGAACCACAAAGGTATTCGGTCCCTGCGTCGGCGGCTCGGGGGCGGCCGAGGTCTGTGCGCGAGTCGGCGCGGCGACGGTCGCCTCGGTCTCGGTGGTCGTGGCGGGCGCGACCGCGATCTGCGGTTCGAGAGTGGTGGTGCGCGGTACGCCCGATGTCGATACCGAGGTGGAACCCTCGCTGCCCTGCGAACCCCGCTCGAGTACCTGGGGGCCGTAGCCGAGGCCGAGTCCGATCGCCGCGACCACCGCGAGCGCGCTGACCGTCAACACCGCGCCGCTGACTTCGCGCTTGCCGCGCATGGGGCGCACCGCCGACCAGCCGGACGGCAGATCGGCGCGGCCGCGCTGGGCTCGCGGCCAGTCCTGCGACTGATTCGGGTTGCCCCAGTCGTCCGCGGCGAGGTCGTCCTCGACGACGTTCTTGCCCTTTTTGCCCTTCTTCGGCGGCGCGGAAAGCCAGGCGGGAGAAAGCGCGTCGGCGTTCATCGCCGTCGTCGCGGGAGCTGCCACGTCGACCGGCCGCGCCAACAGGGCCGCGCCGCGCGCGGTGACCGTCTCCGGACTCGCCGGGACGATCACCGGAACGCCCATCCAGCGCTCGAGCACCTTGGCGATCAACGGGATCCTGGCGCAACCGCCGATGGCGAGCACGCCGTGGACGGGGCGATCCGAGCGCACGATCACATCGCGCGCCATCCGCGCCGACGATTCGATCGCGAGCATGATCAGCGCTTCGAAGTTCTCCTGCGCCAGCAGAACCAGGCCCTGCTCACTCGGCAGCGCCACGGCGGTATTGCTGGACAGCTGCTCCTTGGCCTCGCGGCACAGCGCGTCGAGCGCGGCGAGACCGGCCTGATCCGGCGGATGCGCGATACGGCCGGAGGCGATCTGCTGTTCGCGGATCAGCGAATCGAGGTAGTCGCCGCTGATATCGCTGGTGCGCTCGGTGTGACGCACCTCACGTGTCTGGGTGTCGACGACGCTCACCGAGAGACCCGAGCTGCCGAGGTCGTAGACGACCAGCGAGGAGATGCCGCGGATATCGCCGGTGGACTGGGCGAATTCGAGCGCGGCGAAGATCTCTGGGATGAGTTCGTAATTGGTGATCTGCTGGCTCGCCATGGCGGCGCGGACCGCTCGGGCCTGCTGCTCGCTACGGTAGGCGACCGCCGTCGCGGTGATGTCGCGTGAGGATTCCAGCGTGACGCCGACGGCTTCGGCGACCAGTTCCTCGGCCCGGTTGTCGACCACCGGCACGGTCTGGAGATCGAAGGCGTGCGGCTCGACGTGCCCATGGGGCAACCCGGTGTGCGGTCGCGCCATACGGATGGCGCCGGCCCCCACCGAAATCCCCAGTACCGAACTCATCAGTTGCCCATCCCGTTTCACGCTTCACGACAAGCGAACCGCCGCCACTCAGGGCGGATGGCCCATATCGGACAATACCCGGTCCGCCGCGCCACCCCCGCCTCGCTGTGCCCGTTCACAATGTATCCGGGGCCCGACTGGGTGGACGTCGACGGTCTCGGAAAAGGTCGCTCTCGTCGCCCGCAACTCTACGGCGTACCGAGTCCCGCGTACACCCATCCGGCATCTCGCCAGGTGGCACGATCGAGACAGTTGCGGCCGTCGATGATGGACCGCGCGCGGACAACTCGTTCGAGGTTCTCGGGCCGCAACGCCGTGAACTCGTCCCATTCGGTGAGCACGAGCACCACATCGGCCCGCTCGCACGCCTCGGCGACCGATGTCGCGTAGTTCAGCGTCGGGAAGACGCGGCGCGAATTCTCCAGTGCCTTGGGGTCGTACACCGTGACGACCGCGCCGTGCAGCTGGATCATGCCCGCCACATTCAGCGCGGGGGAATCGCGGACGTCGTCGGATTCCGGTTTGAAGGCCGCGCCGAGTACCGCGACATTCGCGCCGAGCAGCGATCCACCGCACGCCCTGGTCGCCATGTCGACCACCTTGGTACGCCGCCGCATATTGATGTTGTCGACCTCGCGCAGGAACGCGACAGCGTGGTTCGCACCGAGTTCGCCGGACCTGGCCATGAACGCGCGGATGTCCTTGGGTAGGCAGCCGCCGCCGAAACCGAGCCCGGCGTTGAGGAAGCGGCGACCGATGCGGGCGTCGTAACCGAGTGCGTCGGCGAGCATGGTGACATCGGCGCCGGTCGCTTCGCAGACCTCCGACACCGCGTTGATGAAGGAGATCTTGGTCGCGAGAAAGGCATTCGCCGACACCTTGACCAATTCCGCGGTCGCCAGATCGGTCAGCAGGAACGGCACCTCGGCGGCGATCAGTTCCGCGTAGATCTCGCGCACCAGTTCTTCGACGCGATCCGCGCCCGCGCGCGCCCTGTCCACCCCGAGCACCAGGCGATCCGGGTGCAGCGTGTCCTTGACTGCGAAACCCTCGCGCAGGAATTCCGGATTCCACGCGACTTCGACATCGGTCGACGTCAGCGCGCGCGCCCTGGCACCGAGGGCGGTGGCCGTGCCGACCGGCACGGTGGATTTGCCGATGATCACCGACGGGCGTTCCAGCAGCGGGGCGAGTGTATCCACCACGGCGTGCACGTATTTGAGATCGGCGGCGTATTCGCCCTTCTTCTGCGGGGTGCCGACGCCGAGGAAATGCACATCGGCGTGCGCGGCGGCCTCGGCGTAGGAGGTGGTGAAGCGCAGGCGGCCCGCGTCCAGGTTGCGCCGCAGCACGCTCTCCAGGCCCGGTTCGTAGAACGGCACCACGCCGTCGGACAGTTTCGCCACTTTGCCGGGGTCGATATCCACCCCGATGACATCGTGTCCGAGTTCGGCCATGCACGCAGCGTGCGTGGCCCCGAGGTACCCGGTCCCGAAGACTGTGCATCGCATGATTGATTGGTAGGCCCCGCCGATGGCCGCGCCGCGTCAGCGAGGCAAGTGTCAACGCAACAGCAGGTGTACAGGCGGCGACGTGCCCACCGGAATCGCTGTGACCTGCGGTGATGTGTCGTCGCTAGCATCGAGGGCATGCGTGGACGCAAATACGCGGTGACACTGCTCGGTGGCGCGGCCGCCGCCGTTGTCGTCGCCGTCGGGCTGTGGCCGGTGTACGTCCGTCCCCTCGTCGACCGGCCCGCACCGGCCGACGCCATCCTGGTTCTCGGCGGCGCCCACGACGGCCGCGAACAACTCGGCCTGCGCCTGGCCCGCGACGGCTACGCGCCGCGCGTGCTCTTCTCCGATCCCTACGAATACAGCGCGCGGATGAACCGGATCTGCCACGGCGGCTACAGCTTCGAGGTGATCTGTTTCGATCCGTCACCGCGCACCACCCGCGGCGAGGGGCGGGAGCTGGTTCGGCGTGCCGAGGTGGGGAACTGGCGACGCGTCATCGTGGTCACCTTCACCCCGCATATCTCGCGCGCCCGCTACATCCTCGGAAAGTGCTGGTCGGGGGAGATTCTGTTCGCGGACGCCGCACCCGGGTTGTCGGTCGCCCGCTGGGCCTACGACTACGTGTACCAGTCCGCGGGTTACGCGAAGGCATTCGTCGAGGACTGCTAGTCGCTATGTGATTGCCAGCTAACGGAATCAGGCGAGAGCAATTCGTGAAAAAGTCTAGCTTTTCGGCTGATCTCCAGGCAGCATGTCGTTTCGATGCCACTTTTCATTGGGGAACGAGTGCGCGCCAATCATTAGCTCAGTCATAACATGTGGGGAGTTCGTGCATGAGACATCAACAGCGTCCGCGACAGTCGAACTACTACCGTCCGCCGCGCGGTGGGGTACAGCGCAGTGGCGTGCCTCGGGGTGGCGTGCCTCGCGGCCGTGCGTCCAGGGGTGGCGTGCCGACCCCGCACCGGAAGCAGACGACGGCACCCTCGTGGGCGTGGTTCGCCGCGGCGCTGGGCGCACTGCTCCTCGCGGTCTTCGTCGGGTCGGTGGTGGGTGGTGGAGATGACGCGGAGTCGTCCGCCGCGGCCGTCGGCACCCTCGCGCCGGTGAGTTCCTTCGGCGGTGCGCCGATGGAGGTGGTCGAAGCCGGGAATCCGGTGACCCCGGCGACGACGGAGCTACCGGAGACGCCGGTGACACCCAGGGCTCCGGCCACGTCGGTGGCCGCCCATCCCTGGACGCGGATGTCGGCGGCCGAGGAGGTGACCGAAGATGTCGCGGTGCCGAATGTCGTGTGCATGAATCTGCGCGACGCGCAGTACGAGATCCAGGCGGTGGGAGCGCGGTACTCGGGCTCGGTCGACGCGACCGGTCAGGGGCGGATGCAGGTTCTCGAACGCAATTGGATCGTGGTTTCCCAGACGCCCGCGCCCGGCGCGATCGCCGGTGGGGAGGCTGTGGTCCTGTCCGTGGTCCAGCTCGGCGAACTCAGCGTGTGCGGCTGAGCGGCACCGGTGTGGCGGTCGACTCCCGGACCGTCGATCACTGAACTGCTGGCATGCGGCTTCAGTTTGATTTCGGTGCGCACCGGACATAGATTGTGTCATGTTGGCGGGTAGCCAACAGTGGTGCGACGCGGCATATCCCCTTCGGGAGGGCAGATGGATTACGACTGGTCAGCGGCTGATCTTGCCTTTCGGGACGAGGTTCGGGCGTTTCTCGACGAGAAGCTGACCCCGGAACTGCGCCGCGCCGGTCGGCTGGCGACGAGCGTCTACCCGGATCACGGCGCGAGTATGGAATGGCAGCGACTGCTGCACGAGCGTGGCTGGGCCGCGCCCGCGTGGCCGGTCGAACACGGCGGCTGCGACTGGAGCCTGACCCAGCACTACATCTTCGGCAGGGAAGCGACCCTCGCCGGCGCGCCGACACTGTCGCCCATGGGCATCAAAATGGTGGCCCCGGCCATCATCGCCTTCGGCACGCCGGAACAGAAGAATTACTACCTGTCCCGAATCCTGACCGGCGAGATCTTCTTCTGCCAGGGATATTCCGAGCCCGAGGCCGGTTCCGACCTGGCCGCGCTCACCATGTCCGCGGTCGATGACGGCGACGATCTCGTCTGCACCGGCAGTAAGATCTGGACCACCCACGCCACCGAGGCGAATTGGATCTTCTGCCTGGTACGCACCTCGCGCACGGGTAAGAAACAGCAGGGCATCACCTTCGTGCTCATCGATATGACTTCGCCCGGTATCGAGGTCAGGCCGCTGGTGATGACCTCCGGCGAAGAAGTACAGAACCAGGTCTTCTTCGACAATGTGCGGGTGCCCAAGAGCAATGTGCTCGGAGAGATCGACCAGGGCTGGACGGTCGCTAAATACCTGCTCGTCCACGAGCGCGGCGGCGCGGTCGCGCCCATGCTCCAGGTGATGGCCCAGGCTCTGGCCACCGCGGCGTCCGAGCAGACCGGTCCCGACGGCAACCCGCTGATCGAAGATCCCGCGTTCGCGGCGCGACTGGCCGAGGCCAGGATTCGCACCGAAGTGCTCGAAATCCTCGAATACCGCACCGTTTCCGCGATGGCGTCGGGTAAGGATCCCGGGCCCGCGTCCTCGATGCTGAAGATCATCTCGACCGAATTGAGTCAGCAACTCACCGAACTCGCCCTGATCGCGGCCGGACCGCG
Organism: Nocardia sp. NBC_01377; assembly: GCF_045040005.1. Lineage (NCBI taxonomy): Bacteria > Bacillati > Actinomycetota > Actinomycetes > Mycobacteriales > Nocardiaceae > Nocardia > Nocardia sp. NBC_01377. Next base: position 7,048,035 of record NZ_CP109566.1, on the reverse strand, counting down.
CGGACGGGTCTACCAGCCGCACACCACCGCGCCGGGCGGCCCTGTCACCGAATTCACCCCGCCCGCCGACGGATATCGCAGTGGCCGCGAATGGGAAGCGGTCGCGCCACTGCGTTACTTCAACGATCGCGCGGGTTCGATCTACGCGGGCAGCAACGAAATTCAGCGAAATATCCTCGCCAAGGCAGCATTGGGGCTCTGATGGACTTCACACTCACCAAGGAGCAGGAACTCCTGCGCGACGCGCTCGCGGGATTCCTCGGTGCGCGCTACGACCTGGAGAAGAGCCGCACCGCAGCCGATCGGCGTGGCTGACTACTTACTCAGTTCTTACGCCCCGGCGCCTTGGCTCCGGACTTGAAGCCGAGTCCGCCCGGTTTGGCGGTCGGCGGAGCGACGGGCGGGGTGCCGTTGCTCGAGGCGGGCTTCTCCTCGCCGGGTTCCGTCGATGCCTCGGCGGTCGCCGGTTCGGGATCGGCAGGGGCGGCCGGTTCGGCGGGGGCCGCCGGTGCCGCTGTGGATTCGGCGGGAGCCGCTGCCGCCGTCGCGGATTCGGCGGGTTCCGCTACCGTCGCTGTGGATTCGGCGGATGCAGTCGCCGGTTCGGCCGGTGCCGCCGCGGACTCGGCCGGAGCCGCTGCCGCCGCGCCCGGTGCCTTGGGACCGGGCCGCTTGAACCCGGACTTCATGGCGAGACCCTTGGCGGCGACCGTCGGCTTGATTTCCTCGGCCTCCGAGACCGATCGGTTCGCGGTCGATTCCGTAGCGGTCGATTCGGGGGCCGGTTCTGGTGCCGTGGTTTCGGCAGGGGCGGCCGGAGCCTTCGCGCCGGGTGCCTTGGCCGCACCCTTCATACCCAGGCCGCCACCCGGTGCTTTGGCACCGCCCTTCATGCCCAGGCCCTTGACCGGCGGAGTCACGGGAGCCTCGGCCGCGGGTGCGGCTTCGGCGGGCGCGGATTCGGCCGCGGGGGCCTTGGCCCCCGGCGCCTTCGCCGCGCCTTTCATGCCGAGTCCGCCACCGGGTGCTTTGGCCGCGCCCTTCATGCCGAGTCCCTTGACCGGCGTCGCTGCCGGTGCTTCGGCGGCGCTCTCCGGTGCGGCTTTCGCCCCGGGCGCTTTTGCCGCGCCTTTCATGCCGAGTCCGCCACCGGGTGCTTTGGCCGCGCCCTTCATGCCAAGACCCTTGGCCGGTACCGGTGCCGGTGCCGGTGCTTCTGCGGGTGCTTCCTCGGCTTTCGCGCCCGGCGCTTTCGCCGCGCCCTTCATGCCGAGTCCGCCGGGCGCCTTGCCGCCCTTCATCGCGAGACCGTTGGTCGCGGGCGCCGCCTTGGTTGCGGCGGGCGCTTCGGCCTGCTCGGCGACGGGTTCGGGCTCCGCCTCCGGTTCGGGTTCGGGTTCGGCCTTGGGCTCCTGGATGACGACCAGGTTCTCGCTGAGCACCGACGCTTCGACGCGGTCGATCGAGTCGAGCATCAGCTGCGCGACGTCGACGACCTCGACGCCTTCGCCTTCGCCCTGCTCCTGACGCGCGGTCACACCGTCGGTGAGCATCACGCGGCAGAACGGGCAGCCGGTGGCGATCTTCTTGGGCGAGGTGGACAGCGCCTCGTCGACGCGGTCGATATTGATGCGCTTGCCGAGCTGCTCTTCCATCCACATGCGAGCGCCACCGGCGCCACAGCACATGGAACGTTCGCCGTGGCGCGGCATCTCGATGAGGGTGGAACCGGACGCCGCCATCAGCTCACGCGGTGCGTTGTAGACCTTGTTGTGACGGCCCAGGTAGCAGGGATCGTGGTAGGTCACGTTCTGCGAGACCGTGGCGACCGGGATCAGCTTCTTCTGCCGTACCAGGCGATTGAGCAACTGCGTGTGGTGCACCACTTCGTAGTTGCCGCCGACCTGCGGATATTCGTTGTTGAGCGCGTTGAAGCAGTGCGCGCAGGTGACGACGATCTTCTTCTTGCTCTGTTCGACGCCGTCGAAGACCGAATTCAGCACCTCGATGTTCTGCGCGGCGAGCTGCTGGAACAGGAATTCGTTGCCTGCGCGGCGCGCGGAGTCACCGGTGCAGGTCTCCTCCGCGCCGAGCACCATGAATTTGGTGCCCGCGGTGGCGAGGAGTTCGGCGACGGCCTTGGTGGTCTTCTTGGCGCGGTCCTCGTAGGCGCCCGCGCAGCCGACCCAGAACAGATATTCGTATCCGTCGAAGGAATCCGCATCCTTGCCGAAGACCGGGATCTGGAAATCCATCTCGTTGATCCAGTTGAGCCGGTCCTTGGAGTTCTGGCCCCAGGGATTGCCCTTGTTCTCGAGATTCTTGAACAGGCCCGCCAGCTCGGACGGGAATTCCGATTCGATCAGCACTTGGTAGCGGCGCATATCGATGATGTGGTCGACATGTTCGATATCGACCGGGCACTGCTCGACGCACGCGCCACAGGTGGTGCACGACCACAGGACCTCGGGGTCGATGATGCCGCCGATATCCTCGCCGCCGACCAGGGGGCGCTCGGCCTCGGCGCGCGCCGCCTCGGAGATCTCGGCCAGTTTCGCCTCGTCGGGTTTGCCTTCGGCGTCGACCAGGCCGATCTCGTCGCCGCCCGTATCCTTGCGCCCGCCTGCCAGCAGGTAAGGGGCCTTCGCGTAGCCGTGGTCGCGCAGCGACATGATCAGCAGTTTCGGCGAGAGCGGCTTACCGGTGTTCCACGCGGGGCACTGCGACTGGCAGCGACCGCATTCGGTGCAGGTGGTGAAGTCGAGAACGCCCTTCCAGGAGAAATCCTCGAACTTTCCGGCGCCGAGGGTATCGGTGTCGGCGTCGACGTTCTCCATGTCGAGGGCCTTGCCGTTCGACATCATCGGCTTGACCGCGCCGAGCGCGACACCGCCGTCGGCCTCACGCTTGAAGTAGATGTTCGGGAACGCGGCGAACCGGTGCCAGGCCACACCCCACGTGAGGTTGCGGCCGACCAGCAGCAGGAACAGGCTGCCCGACATCAGTTTGACGAACGCGAAGACCGAGATCAGCACCGCGCTCTCGGGCAGGATCTTGGCGACCTGCATCGTGAAGAAGTCGGTGGCGGCGTTGGAGTGGTGGTAGGTGGCGATCTTGCCCGCCTTCACCAGAATCATGCCGAGGCCCTCGACCAGGACGATCGATTCGATCACATACGCCGGGCCGAATTTGGAACCGCTGAAGCGCGAGAGCCGGTCGGGCACTCGCGGGTGGTTCAACTGGCGGATGACGATCAGCGTCACGATGCCGACCACGGTGCCGATGCCGAGGATCTCGTCCAGCAGGTGGTAGGCCGCCCAGTCACCGAAGATCGGCCAGTGGAATTCGGGATCGAAAGTCTGGCCGTATGCCTCGAAGAAGAGGATGAAGCCCGCGAGGAAGCCGATCATCACGAGCCAGTGCGCCCAGCCGACGGTCCGGAATTTGTTCATCCGGGTGTGGGCGAGGAATTCGATCAGCATCTGCTTGATGCGCGGGAAGAACGGCCGCCAGCGATCGGGAGCGGACTGGCCGACCATGATGGTCCGCGTGATTCCGCGGACGCCGCCGAAGAACGACGCCCAACACAGGAGGCTGAGCGCCGCCCCAATCGTGCCCAGCGTCAGTGTCAGGGCATTCATGTCGCGACCTTTCTCTAGAGGCAACACGAGTGGTCGAGGTCGGCTGTGCCGCCGACTCGGTTGGCTCGTATCGTAACCGCCGGTAAGTTACTCACCAGTAACTATATGCCCCATCGTACGATCGGGATTTGGTTGTTATCCCCGTATGCTGGGGCTTGACCCGGAATTTACCTGTGTGGAACATCACAGGAAGTCATTCGGAAGCCGTAAGTGCGCGGAGGTTTCTCACCGTAAAGTGCGAGGACATGTGTCCAATCGGTAAGGACACGCTTACTCTCATTGGCGGGTAATGGATCTCGCATCTCGGGACCGATTCGACTAGGCTCAGCTCGTTCTGTTTGCTGTGCTCGTATTCGCACCGCTCGGGGAGAATCCGGAAGGGCCGACCACCTCTCGGATTGAATGAGCTCTCGCGTGAGAAAACGAGCTGCCACAACTCTGATGATGGATTGGAAAACCGAATGAACCTCCGCAGGACCACCGCGGCGGCCACGCTGGTCATCGGCGCGATGACCGTGGGCATCGGCACCTCGCACGCCGATCCCGCACCGGCGCCCGCCGCTGAAGAAGGCATCAACTACTCCGTCAAGCTGGTGGACAAGGTCGTCGTCGCGACGCTTCGTGGGGGAACCTTCGCGCTGACGCAGAAGGACGGCGCGACGCCGGACGCTCCGAAGGTGAATGTCGTCGACGTCAAGGACGACAAGGGCAACGTCGTCATCAGCCTGCCGATGGAATTCGATGCCGCCGGCACCGAAATCCCGGTGAAGCCCGAGGTCAAGAAGGACGGCACCGTCCTCGAGGTCACCCCGCAGAAGCCCGCGAATCTGCGCCTGGACGCGCCGGTCGCGCCCAAGGCGGTTTCCGCGCAGCCGATCGCCTCGGCCAACGAGAACCAGCGGGCCCAGAACGACTTCGCCAGCAAGTTCGGCATCGGCACCGCCATCGGCGGCTTCGTCGGTACCGCTGTCGGCGCGATCATCGGCTGTGTCGTCACCCTGGTCGCCGGCTGCGTGCCGGGCCTGGTGACCGGCGCGGGCGTCGGCGGCATCCTGGGCACCATCGCCATCGGTGGACCGACCCTGGTCGCCGCGGGCGTCGAGCTCATCAACGTGATGCAGGCCGAGGCCGACACCACCCAGTGGTCGGACAAGAAGCCGGCCGATGCCCCCAAGGTCGCCTCGGGCGAGGCCCCCAAGGTGGCCGACGCCCCGAAGTAGTCTTTCGGACGCAATTCATCGCACCGATCGGCCCGTTCCCGCTGGGAACGGGCCGATCGGCGTTCTAGGACGTCGCCCGCGCCCCGCCCATCGGCACGGTGCCGCGGAAGGCCGCCTCGCCCTGCGGGTTGCCGAGTCTGCCGAACGAGCGCTCGGCCATATCGAATGTCCCGTCCTCGCGTACGAGCAGGACCGTGCTCGCCCGTGTCCCGTGTACCGGGTGGGCGATGAATCCGGCCGATAGCGCGCGTTCGTCGTCCAGCGGAACCCCGGTGTGCGGCAGCGCTTCGTCGGGCGCCTGGACCGGATCGGCCAGCACCTCGAAATAGTCGTCGAGGGAACCGGGTTCGGATTCGACGACCTTGCGCAGTCCGGCGAGGCCGTTGCGTACCTTCGGCCAGATCGGGCGCGCCGCTTCCGGTTCGGCCGACGGGCCGAGCGTCGCGGAGGTGACGAAGGTGCCGTTGGACAGGCCGTGGAATCCGGGAGTCAGCTCGCGGGGCGGTGCGGCGCTGCGGTTGGAATGCCACCACAGCCGCTCGAGATCGGAAACCACCACGTTGTACCCGTTGTAGTCGTCCGGTGCCGCAGCGACGCCTTCGAGGTACTGCCGTGGGCCGGGGAATGCACCGTGCGCGCCGCGATCGGAGAGTCCGCGCAGGAAATCCATCAGTAGCGCGCCACGGGAGCGGGCGTCGGCGCGCTGGTCGTCCGGATTGCGGACATTGGTGACCGCGGTGAATCGGGCGTGCCGCTCGTTCAGGCCCAGCCAGGTGCCGGGCGGATCCGCGTCGGATACACCCTGTGCGCCGATGTCACGGCCTGCGAGTACCCCCGGCACCTCGGTCCAGCGCCGCATCGACTCGGTCGGCCGGGTGTAGTACTCGTCCCGATTGGCCGCGACGATCAGCCGATAGCCCGGGTGCGCGCGCCAACCGATCAACACCAAACACATACGGTCCAGAATGCCGCACCGGGGCGGTCGACGGCACCGGATCGCAGCGCGTTCAGGCTGCGTAAGGGCAGTGGAAACCTGCCGTGGAGCAGCGAAAAGGCCGGTAGCGACGCGCGCTACCGGCCTTGATCGTCTGTACCGATTACTCGGTCCGGACCCGCAGTCCCGGATTGTCCGAGAGGACGACGCTGACCGGCTGCGCGAACAGCTGCGGCACATCGCCGGTGAGGGCGCCGATCAGGTTGGGGATCGCGCAGATCGGATAGTCGGCCACCGACGAGGCACTGGAGATGCCCAGCGCCAGCCGACCGGTCACGACCGCGCCGCCGCTGTCACCGGGCAGGGCGCAGATGTTGGCGGAGAAGCTCTGGGTGAGTTCCCGGTCGCCGACCAGGACCGTCTGGTCGACGGCGTTGATCACACCGCAGCTGAAACCGGTGCGCGTGCCCGACTTGCAGACCGGCGCGCCGACGACGGGGGTGCCGACGCCCTCGATCAGGATCGGAGCGGCACCGGGCACCCGGACACCGTTATTGGTGAAACGGTCCTTGACCTGGTCGTTGATGCGCACGATCGAGTAGTCCTGCGAACCGAGCACCGACTTCTGGAACACACCGAGTTGTGCGCCGATCCGCTCGCCGTTCACCAGTTCGTGCACGGCCGCGGCGCGGTCGGTTCCCGCGGACGGCAGATCCGGGTTGCAATGGCCCGCGGTGATGTTGACGACGTTGCCCGAGCGGTCGGTGCCGTTGAAGCCGAAGGAGCAGCGCAGCGAGCTGCGACCGGCCACCGAGGCGAAGCCGTCGCCGCCGATGAGCGAACCGCGGTCGGCCGCGCTCGCGATCTCGTCCGCGGCGGGAAGCGCCTCACCCGCGATCGGCGGGGCCATCACGATGATCCGGGCGGGATCGATGAAACCGGGCAGCGGCAGTCCAGCCTGATCGACCCTGACCGCGATGCTGTTGTTGACGGTGTCGATCACGGCGCCGCGCACCAGGTTCGAGATCGCCTCGGGCTGGCCGTCGAGCCAACGCTCGAACGCGGTCTTCTCACCGCGCAGGGTGGCCTCGCTCTTGGCGACATTGCGGACCTCGAAACCGGCCGTCTGCGCCGACTTGCGCGCCTCGTCGGCCCCGGGGCCCTGGGCGACGGCGACGACCGCCTTACCCGAGTCGTCCAGCCACGATCCCGCGAAGACCTGGGGGTACTGCCGCTGCGCCGTGGTCGCGAAGGCCGCGATCTGCTGCGCCAGATCGGCGCGACGCAGGTATTCGTCGGGGGAGATCTTCAGATCGCGGGTGACGGCGGCGACCAATTCGGCGGGCAGCCCCGGCGCCTCGGCGGGTTCCGCGTTCGCCACGGCGGCGGTCGGTCCGAACAGCAGAATCGCGACCGAGGCCGCGATCACTGTCTTCTTGACTCTGGTCCGTCGCACAGCTGATCGGAACTGACCTCTACGTGGCAGCAAGAGCATGCCCAGACTATATGGGTTCGCGACCGGTATCACTACTCATCCCAAGGTGCGGTAATGCCGGACTCGGACTCGATCGGCCCGCGTCCGGCGATGGTCATAGGTTCGGTGTCACTGGTTGGCGGGCTGGGTGCGGACCGAGATGCCGCTCCCGACGCCGCCGCCGGAATTGGCGTCGATATCGGCCAGGATGGCGCGGATCGGAATGCCGAGCGAGGCGGTACCGCCGTAGGGGGCGAGCTGGGTGTTCGCCTCGGTGCAGTTGGGGGCGTCGGCGGCGTTGGAACCGCTGGTGATGCCGAGCGCGAGCGTTCCGGTGACGATCGAGCCGCCGCTGTCGCCGCCGAGGGTGCACGCCGAGCTGGCGAATCCGCGCACCGTCTTGCTCTCGCCGTCGGCCGTGTACAGCTGGGTCTCGACCCGGTCCGCCACCACGAAACCACAGGTGAAGGTGGACGACTGCCCGGATTTGCAGACGGGAGCTCCGGTGACGGGTTCCGCGGTGCCGGTGATGTTGAGCGTCGTGCCGTTGGCGCCGCGCACCGACGGCTGATCCATACCCGCTTCGACGGCGCGCGAGTTCAGGCGGATCACCGAGTAGTCGAGTCCGGACTGTCCGCCCAGCTCCGCGGTGAAGAAGGTGCCCACCTCGGGACTGTTGGTGATGTCCCTGATGTTGGGCAGGTAGACGCTGGCCTGCTGGTTGGCCTTGCTCAGGTTCGGATCGCAGTGCCCCGCACTGATGTTCAGCGCGTTACCGGACGCGTCGACGCTGTTGAAGCCGAAGGAGCAGACGTCGACGCCCCGCAGCGAGGTGTCGTGCAGGGAGGTCGGCGCGCTGATGTAGGTGTCGCCGCCCATCGGCCGCCGCTCGACCGGTCCGCCGCCACCGGGCGACAGGATGACCTTCACGTTGGCGATCAGGGTCGGCAGATTCAGCACGTGGCCCGCCGGGGTGTTGGCGATGCTGAGCACGAGCTGGCTGTTGAGGATGTCGATGGCCACCGAGTTGATGGCCTCGGACAGATCGCGCGGCAGCGTCGCGATCCACTGATTCACCTGGGTCAGCGAATGTTCCAGGTTGTTCGCCGACACCGCGGAGATCCGGGTCTGGTAGCCGTCCGCGCTGGCGATCCGCGCGGCGTCGGCCGAGGTGACCGCGACGACCGGTTTGCCGTCGGTGCCGATCCACGCCCCCGCGAAGGTGTCCGGGCGCTGGGAACGGAAATCGCGCGCGTAGCGCCCGAGTTCCTGGGCCTGGGCGGCCCGGTCGAGATATTCCGACGGGGTGAGGTTCAGGTCGCGTGAGATGGCCTGCACGAGTTCGGCGGGCAGGTTTTCGGCGGACAGTTGTTCGGGAGCTTCCGCCGAGGCGGACCCGATGCCGAGCAAGGGTGCGAGGAGAACGGTCGTGGCCACTCCGATCGAGGCAGCCTTGACCGCGGCGCGACGCGCCACCAACTTGCGCATGAAGTCCCTTCGTCGGCACTGATGTGCCAGCTAAATCCATGGGCCAGGGCAGAATCCGTTGGCGCACAGTCATCGTCCAGCATCGCACCGGCGTCCGCGAACATTGCGTCGAACGTTGCGACAACACCGGTCAGCGCACCACTTTAGGGCACAAACCGTTGTCCGGCGTCACTAAATCATCGGATCGGCGGGACTTCCACGGTGAACGTGGGTGGCGTCCAATCGGAGTCCGTCGGCATCCACCCGGGCGGCGTCGGAAACCACGGGCGTGTCGTCGACCGACGGGCGGTCGTCCGACTGGTGGTACTCGGCGCCGTCGTCGTCGGTTCGGCCGTGGTCGTCGTCGGTTCGGGAGGCGGTGGTTCCGGCGCGGTGGTCGTCGATTCGGGTTCGGTGGTGCCGGTGATGACGATCGTCGGCTCGGCGGTCGGCAGCGCGATCGACAGCGGCGGGGGCGGCGCGGCGGGTGTCGACTGGTCGGATTGCGCGTCGCGCACCGGCGGCGGTTCGGGCGCGCTCTCCCCGTGCAACACGACAGCGACTCCGAGACCGCCCAGTGCCAGTCCGAAGAGCGCGGCCACCGCGATGAGCAGGGGGGTGCGTCGTTGATTCGCCGTGGCGGCGGGGGCGACGACCGCGGCGGGGGGCACGGTATCGACCCGCGCGGTATCGCTGAGCACCTCGGTGGGCAGCGGCGCGGCGGCCGGCATGGCCTGGGAGTAGGCCTGCGGAAGTGCCATGGCCGCGGCGACCGCGGGGATCACGTCCGTCTTGACCGTCGCGTTCTCGCTGTTGGCCGGATCGGGCGGCGTCGCGCCCGCGGGGGTGGCCAGCACGGCGGCCAGCGCCGCGCGGGCCGCGTCGTAGGCGAAGGACCTTCCGGGCTGGGCGGTATCGATCGCGGGGAGGTCGGCTTCGCTGACCAGGACCACCGAGCGCAGGCCGAGATAGTCCAGCGCCTCACGTGAGGACTGCACGAGGGCGGGCGACCATTCACCGGGGTGGGTCGCGTAGAACTCGGCGGGCCCGCTCAGGAATTCGGTGGTCTGGTTGATCAGACAGAACAGCGCGGTGGCGAAGAGATCCTCGGCCCGATACGCCTCGCCGTCATCGACGGACAGCCCGGCCGGATTGCCCACCGCGCCGACGAAACCGGTGATCGAATGCGAACCGGGCGGCGCGTCACCGCCGAGGACGGTGTCACCGTCCTCGGCCATGTGCAGGATCGAGTCGCGGACGAGGAAATCCAGCTGACCGGCGTCGGTGACGATCGCCGCCGTGCACTCGTCCTCGGCGATCCGCAGGCCCACCCCAGTGGCCATCCCAATTCCTCGCTTCGACATCGTCGGGCCCGTGCCGTGATCACACCAGCAGCGAGCCGTGTCCCATGGCGCGAAGCATCGACAATAGCTCCGAACGTGACCCGGCACCGATTCGGCGCCGTATGCGGGCGACGTGATGCTCCACCGTCTTCGCGGAAATGTACAGGCGAGCGCCGATTTCCCGATAGGTCAAACCGAGCAGGACCAGTTCGGCGACCTCCCGCTCCCGCTCGCTGAGAATGGGATTGCCGTCGGTGCTCCGCACGGCGGGATCGGGCGTCGCGCCGCGTCCGCGAGCGGGCTGCGCCGTCGCGGTCGGTGGCGGTGAGAATTCCTGCGGGCGGGATTCGGACCGGATCGCGCGGGCCAGTTTCAGCAGCGCGGTCGCCGTGGCCGAATCGTCGGCGGCCAGCGCGGCCTCGCTGGCGAGACGGGCGGCGTCCCAGGTCAGCCCGATATCGCGCAGACCGGTGACGGCCTGCTCCACATGCGCGGCCGAGACCTCGCCGCGCAGGACGAAAACCCAGGTGCGTCCGGCGTCGGCGAGGACGGCGGCGTGCCGATCGCCCGATTCGGCGGCGGATTTGAGCAGGTGGGCGTGTGGCAGCAGGTCGTCGGGGCTCTTGTGCGCGATGGCGGCCTGGACGCCGTACCAGTGGAACGCGTTGGCCCAGGTCGGTGGCTGGTTCAAGGATCGGAGCAGCGACAGCGACGCCTCGACCAGGGGCGTGATCCGGCGTTCGTCGCGCAATCGGATACCGGCCAGCCAGAGTTCGCCGACCGGCAGCAGCGTCAGCAGGTCCGCGTCGACGTCGTCGAAGAGCGGGTAGGCCGCCTGCCACGTCTTGGTGAGTGCCACGTGGTCGCCGCCGCGCCGGGCCAGACCCACCGCGACGCCGTGGGCGAGCAGGCGGTCACGGATGTCGAGCGCGTCCCAGTCCAGGGCGGCGACGGTGGCCGCCGCGCCCTGCTCGTCACCGCCGAGCATCGCCACCCAGGCGGCCAGCACCCGCAGTTGCCCGCTGCGCACGCCGTTATCCGTCGCGCGCAGCAGCGATTCGCCCGCCCGGCGGGGTTCGCCGGTGCTCAGGCACAGCAGTGTCGCGATCGACACCGGCGTGCACGGCAGGAACCGATCCGAATTCACGTCGATATGCGCGGCCTGGAGCAATGTCGACACCGCGACGGCGGACTCGCCACGGGTCAGGGATGCACCGAGTGCCGTCGCGATCAGCCGGGCCTGGGTGTTCGCCTCGGTCGGGGGCCACTGCGCCGCCGCGCCGGAGAGTTCCGCGGCGTCGCGGACATTGCCGGCCAGCGACAGCACGGTCGCGCCGACGGCCCAGTCGGGACCGATGCGGTGCGCGCCGAGCCAGGTGTAGAGCTGCGCGGCGCGGCCGACGAGCCCGCGCCGAGTCAGCACTCCGGCGCAGATCCGCACGGCGTCGGCGAGTTCGGCGCCGGTCACCTCCGAGCGGGCGAGTACCGGTTCGGCCAGGCGCATGGCGGTCTCACCGTCACCGGTGCGGGCCGCCGCCTCGGCCCAGCGCAGTGCGATCCGGTCCTGATCGGCGCCCGCGCCCGCGGCGGCGCTGTAGAAGCGGACGGCGGCGGGCCCCGCGTGTTCGGCGGCGGCGCAGAGGAAGTCGGCCAGGCGGTCGTCACGGACGCCGGATTCGGCCAGTGCCAGCGCCGTCTGGTCGCGTAGCAGTCCCGCGTCCAGTCTGGCGGCGAGAAGTCTGCGCTGGACGGCGAGATAGCGACGATCGCCGAGGATGGTGCGCAGCGCGGGAACGGCGGGAGCGAGCAGCAGATCGGCGTCGGTGACCAGGGCGGTCGCCCGTGCCCGATCGATGAGACGTTGGGCCGCTGGGGGATCGACGCCGAGTACTTCGGTGAGTTCGGTCGAATCGAGTCCGGTGCCGGTGGTGGCGACGGCGAGCGTCTCGAGTAGATCCGGTTCCAGATTGTCCAGAAGTGAACGCGCCCAGTGCGAGACGGCCTCGTCGACCGCGCGCACCCCCGCGTCCAGGCGGGCGGAACAGGCCGCCGTGAGCGCCGCGACGACGCCACCGCGGATACCGCCGGTCTGCTGGTGGATGTGCTGAGCCACCGCGCGCGGCACCGCCATCCCCAACTCCCTGGCGAACGGGGTGATATCCGAAACCCCGAGCGGGCGCAGGTCCACGACGCGGCCACGGCGCGCGACCGCGTCGGCCAACGCGCGCAGACGAGTGTCGTGTGGGCGCGGCTGGGCCGCGACGACGACCGTGTACTTGCCGGATTCGATACTCGCGCAGAGTGATTCGAGATCGCTTGGACTCAGGGTGTGGGCGTCGTCGATGATCAGCGCCGGGCGCGGGCCCGCTCCGCTGTGCCGACGCGCTCCGCTGCCGTCGGTGTCGATCGCGATGTGCTCGGGCATCGGCGCGTAGAGGTTCTCGCGGATGGTCTCGCGCAGTGGTACGCCCCTGGCTCGCAAACGGGTGCGGACCGCGGCGAGCAGGGTCGATTTACCGGTGCCGGAACGGCCTCGGATCAGCACCGTGGAGGTTTCGGGGTCCGTCGAATCCAGTTCGCGGAAGATCTCTCTGACATAGGGCATGGTGTCGAACGCGATGTCAGCCACCGTTGCCTCCGAGAATCTCGCCCGGCGCGTCCAGGATGGTGCCTACCGCGCCGCCCACCCCTTCGCCGACGCCGTCGATGGTGTTCTCCAGCACGCCCGTCGGCAGGCTCGGCACCTGCGGTTTGGGCACCGTGGGGGCGGGCAGGGGAATCTGCGTGGGTTGAGGCTGCGGCCGGGGCGCGGGCTGCGGCGCCGGTTGTGGCTGCGGCGCCGGTTGTTGTTGTGGCGCGGGCTGGGGCGCCTGTGCCTGCTGCGGCGTTCCGTTCTCGGGGGTCGCCGCGGTCGCCGGGCCGCCCGTGTTGGGGGCGGACTCGCCGGTTCCGGCCTGGGCGGGAGCGCTCTGACCGTTCACGACGCCGACCGTGCCGCTAACGGGGGACGCGCCCGTGGGGGATCCCGTTCCGCCTGCCGGATTGCCCGCCTGCGGCGCACCGGAAGTGGCCGGATTCGCCGCGGGCCGCGCGGGCGCGGTTCCGTCGGCGCTCGAGGTCGTGTTCGCGGACGCCTGTTCACCGGGCGTCACCTGTTGCCGCTCGGTGGACGCGGGCTGATTCGGGCTTCCGGGGAGACCGGTGCCGATCGCGAGCGTGCCGGCGCCGATCAGACCCATGACCAGCGCGGCGCCCGCGACGATCGCGACACGTCGCCGGGTGGTCATCCCCGTGGCCGGTGGCGCGACGGGCAGTGCGTCGGCCTGGAGATCGGTGGCGGGCCGGGCGGCCGTGACCGCGGCGGGCAATGCGTCGGTGGGGGTGTCGGCGACGAAGCCGTGCGGGGTGGTCGCCACCTCGGCGGTGAGCAGATCGGTCGCCAGGGCCGCCGCGCCGCGCGCGCTCGTCTGCGCGGGGTCGGGCGCGGCGACCACCGGGAGGCCGAACTCGGTGGAGATCAACTCGGCGACCAAGGGGATCGAACTGCCGCCGCCGGTGAGCAGCACCCGGCCGATATCGCCGATACCGAGTCCGGCGCGGAGGACCGCGTCGCGGATCAGATCGAGCGAGACCAGCAGCGGCGCCCGCAGTAGTTCCTCCAGTTCGTCGCGGACGAGACGGATCCGCTGGCCGCCGGGAACGGTGGGATCCAGCCCGACCGGAACAACGGTCGCGGTATTTATGGAAAGCGCTTCTTTCGCTTTCCGGCAGTCGGTGCGTAAACCCGACAATTCCTTTTCGATCACCGGGTCGAACGGGTCGAATTCATTTCCCTGCCGCGCATTAGCCAGAATGTAGCGCATCACCAGCAGGTCGAATTCGGCACCGGCGACATCGGTTGTTCGCAAGGGAGTAGCGAGCGGACCGGCGTGCGCTCCGGTGCGCATCACCGAGATCGTGAGCCCGGTCGCGCCGAGGTCGTAGACGACGACAGCGCCGTCGTCGAGCCGTCCGTGCGCGGCCTCCAGCCAACCCATCGCCGCGGTCGGCTCCGGGATCAGGGTCACCTCGGGCAGGTCGGCGGCGGCGAGCGCGCCGCGTTGCACGTCCACCGTGTGACGCGACCACCAGGCGGGATGGCAGACGATCACCGCTTCCGGCGCTTGTGCTGTCGCCGTGGCTGTTTCGTCGACCAGGCAGCGCACGGCGGTGGCGACCAGTGCGGCCGCGGAATGGGTGGAGCCGTCCTCGGCGAGCAGATCGACCGGATCGCCGACGCGATCGAGGAATCCTTCGAACACGATGTCGTTCGAATGTCGGCTGCTCGGACCCGCCGCCGTCCCGAAAACAGGGCCGGAATCGGCGCCGAGGCGCAGCACGCTGGGATGGGTCAGGACGGTGCCCCCGTAGGCGGGGCCGACGTCGACATCGTCGACGGTCCCCGATGTCGCCACGGCGACCGAATTCAACGCCCCGACAGTGATGCCGAGCGCCAGACGCTCTGTCATTCGTGAACCTCGCTCGAGAATTCAGTGGGTCCGATGGTCGCTGCTGTGTTGTCCCTGCACGAACGCCGAGTGTCGCGCCGACGCATCAGATCTGTCGGTTGCTGGTTGAGAACCGTTACCGACGGCCGGGGAAAGACGGGGAAATTCCCCTAATCCGGCGACGGCCCCTAATGGGTTGCCGAGGTGAGCCATAGGGGTGAACCCCGTTTCTCGTAACGAGTTCGGTCCCTAGCGTGAAATGTATTCCAACTGCCGCGGATGGAAGCGGTCCGCCGATCCCAGGAGACGATTCCAGATGACACCCAATGCGATTCTCGAGTTCATCCTCGGCCTTTTGCGCGACCGTGAAGCGGCGCTCGGCTACTGCGCCAACCCCGAGCAGGCCCTCGCCGCCGCCGGACTCGCGGCCGTGACACCGGAAGACATCGCCGCCGTCGCCCCGATGGTAGCCGAATCCGCGCTGGTCGCCGGCGGTTCCCAACTGTCCGCGATCGTCGCGGCGGGCGGGAACGCCGCCGCTGCCGCCGCGGTCACGGCCGGTGCAGTCGCCGCGGCCGACGCCGGAATCGGACTTGGCGCCGACGCGCAGACCGGTGCCGACATCAGCCTGAACGGAGACACCGGTCTCGACCTCGACCTCGATCTCGGTATCGGCCTCGACTCGGGCCTCGACGCGGGCCTGCAGGTGGGCGCGGGAATCGGCGGCGGGATCGACGCGGGTCTGAACGCGCTCGCCGACCTGACAACGACCATCGGCGGCGCACTCGGTCTCGGCGGATCGACCGGCGCCGACGTCGATCTGGACCTCGATTCCGGACTGGGCGGTGCGCTGGACGGCGCGGCGGGTCTCGGTGCGGGTCTCGGTGGCGCGCTCGACGGCACAGGTGGCGCGGTGGCCGACCTCGGCGCCGGTCTCGACGGCGCGCTGGGTGGTGCCATCGGTGCTGCCGCCGGTCTGGGTGCGGGGCTGAACGGTGCCATCGATGGTGTGGCAGGTGCTGCCGCCGGTCTGGGTGTGGGGCTGACAGGTACGGCCGACGCTGCGGCCGGTCTGGGTGTGGGACTCAATGGAGCGCTCGGTGGTGCGGCGGATGCTGCGGCCGGTCTCGGGGTAGGGCTGAACGGTGCGCTCGGTGGTGCGGCCGGTATCGGCACGGGGCTCGACGGAGCTCTGAACGGAGTCGTAGGCGCCGCAGGTGATTTGGGTGCCGACTTGAACGGTGCGCTCGGTGCGGGCGCCGGTCTGAACGGTGCTCTCGACAGTACCGTCGGCGCGGCAGCCGACCTGGATACCGGCCTCGGCGGTGCGGTCGGCGGTGTCGTTGACTCTGCTGCCGGTATCGGCGGCGAACTGTCGGGCGTCGTGGACGGCGCCCTCGGTGCTGGCCTGGACGGGACTCTCGGTGCCGCGACGGGGGTCGGTGGCGAGGTAGGTGCCGGTGTCGGTGGGGCAGTCGGGGCGGGTGCGCAGGGGGTTTCCGGGTTGGAGGCGAGTGTTGCGACGGGTGTGGGGGCGGCGCTCGGTGCGGGTGCGGAAATCGGTGGTGGGCTGGAGAGTGGGCTGGGCGGGAGCGGTTTGGAGACCGGGCTGTCCGGTGGACTCGACGCCGTCGGTGATGCGGGTGCGTCGGTGACGACCGGTCTCGGTGGTGCTGTCGGCGCGGTGGGACAGGTGGGTTCCGGGCTGGAGGCGGGACTTTCCGGAGCTCTCGGTGCGGCCGGACAACTCGGCTCCGACGTGGACTCCGGGCTGTCGATCGGGCTCGGTGGAGCAGGGCAGGCGGGGGCGGGACTCGGTGCGGCCGTGGATTCCGGCGTCGGACTCGGCGGAGGTCTCGCTGCCGGTCTGGGTGGTGCCCTCGGTACCGCAGGTCAGGCCGGTGCCGGTGTTGAAGGCGCGCTCGGTGCGGCCGGTCAGGTGGGTTCCGGGTTGGAGTCCGGACTGTCCGGTGCGCTCGGTGGTGCGAGCGCGGTCGGCGCGGGTGTCGGTGGTGCGCTCGGTGGCGCAGGCCACGTCGACGCTGATGGAGCCCTCGTCGGTGCGGGCCAGGTAGGCGCCGGTGGCGCATTCGGTGGCGCATTCGGTGGTGCGAGCCAGGTGGGTGCCGGACTGGAGACCGGCCTCGGCACCGCGGCGGACCTCGGCGCGGGTGCGGCAGGCGGATTGACGTCGGGGCTGGATTCGTCCGGCTATATCGGCTCGGGTCTGTCGACCGGTGGCGGTCTGACCGGCGGACTCGATTCGGGTCTCACGACCGGCGGTGAACTGGGCGCCAGCGCGGCCGCCGGACTCGGCGGTGCCGTGGATTACGGTGTCGGCGCGGGTGGTTCGGCCGCCGGCGCGGGGGCGTTCGACACCGGCGCGCAGGCCGATTACGGCCACGGTGTCGGTGCGATGGCGTCAAGCGCGCTGTCCTCGACCGCGAATACCTGGTCGTCGCTGGATGTTTCGAGCGCGTTCGGTTCGGGTCTCGACAGTTCGGTCACCGGTGAGTCCGGGTTGTTCGGCGCGGCCGACTCCGCTGTCGACGCAGGGGCCGATCCGTCCGCCGACGCGTTCCTGCACTGAAAGAGGTCGACACCGCGATGGGGACTCCCACAACCACTCCGCCCGCCGCGCCGGCGGTACCGCTGCTGGCGGTGCTCGCCGACACCATCGCGGCGGCGCGCGCGGCGGGGCGCGACGATCTGGTCGGCCGCCTGGAGGTGGCGGCGGGCCGGGTGCGCGATCCGCGCCGCCGCATCGTCGTCACCGGACAGTCGGACCAGGGTAAGAGCCGTTTCGTCAACGCCCTGCTCGATATCGACATCTGCCCGGTGGGCGACGACACCACGACGACGGCGCCGATGCTGCTCGCTCCCGGCCCGAAGGCGCGGGCCGTGCTGGTGCTCGCGGGTCCGCAGCAGGGAGCGCAGGAGACCCGCGTCGAAGTTCCGATCGAGGAACTCGGCTCGGTCACCGCGCGCTCACCGATCACGCAGGGCCGACGAATCCTGCGCTGGGAGGTGGAGTTGCCGAATCCGCTGCTGGCCGACGGTATCGTCCTGGTCGACACCCCGGGGGTCGGCGGGCACGGAAGTTCCGGTGCGGCAGGGGTTCTCGGCATGGCGCAGGGAGCGGACGCGGTGCTCGTGCTCTCCGACGCGTCCACCGAACTGACCGAACCGGAACTCGCGTTCCTGCGTCAGGTCCGGGAACTGTGCCCGAACGTCGCGCTGCTGCTCACCAAGACCGATATGTATCCGCACTGGCGGCGGGTGCACAAGGCCGATCTGCGCCATATCGGCGCGGCCCGACTCGAAGTGCCGATCATTCCGGTGTCGTCGCTGCTGCGTTCGCACGCGCTGCGGTTGCAGGACGCCCAACTCGGTGTCGAATCGGGATTCGGTGTGCTGTACCAGTTCCTGCGCGACCAGGTCGTCGCCCGCGATCAGGCCGCGACCAGGGATCTGGTTGCCCGCGACATCCATTCGGCCGCTGAACATCTGGCGTTGGCACTGGGCAGTGAGCTGGTCGCGCTGCGTGATCCGGGTCAGGGTGCCGCGGCGATCAGCGAATTGCAGTCCGCGCGCGCCTCGGCCGAACAGTTGCAGCGGCGGACCGCGGCGTGGCAGCAGACGCTCGCGGACGGCATCACCGATCTGGCGGGCGACGTCGATCACGATCTGCGAGATCGGCTGCGCGGCATCGCCCGCACAGGGGAGGAATGGATCGACGAGAACGATCCTGGCCGCAGCTGGGACAGCATCGCCGAATGGCTCACGGGCACCGTCGATACCGCGATCGGTGACAATCTGCTCTGGACCCATCGGCGCGCGGTCCTGCTGGCCGAACGGGTCGCCGAACATTTCACCGATGTGGGCGCGGTCGAACTGCCCGATGTGCGCACCGGTCACGACAACGACGAATCCCGTTCCGGTGCGGGCACTCTCGGCGAACTGGAACCGGATATCGGTTTCGCGAGCAAACTGCTCGTCGGTATGCGAGGTTCCTACGGCGGCGTCCTGATGGTCGGACTCGCCACCACGTTCGCGGGGCTCGCCATGCTCAATCCGATATCCATCGGGGCGGGTGTCATCGTGGGCGGCAAGGCATTCCGAGACGACAAGCAGGCCCGGCTGGCGCGCAGGCGCAACGAGGCCAAGACGGCGTTGCGCCGTTTCGTCGACGATGTCGCCTTCCAGGCGGGCAAGGATTCCAAGGACCGGCTGCACCGGATCCACCGCGCGCTGCGCGATCACTACGGCGGCGTGGCCGAACGCAGTCTGCGCTCGATCGACGATTCGCTGCGGGCCGCGCAGGAGGCGGCGTCGATGGAGGCGGCGAGGCGCACCGAACGTTGCCGGGTACTCGAACAACAACTGCGCGCCGTCGCGGAACTGCGCAGGCATGCCGACGCCGGGCAGCGGGCCATCGCCGCGACCGGCACCGCGACCCCCGTTGCCGCACCCGAGGAAAGGAGCGTCGGTACGGTAACCCCGTGAACAGCGAGACCGGGATCGCGCCCGGCATCGTGGCCGAGGCACATCGGCTGGTCGGTGCCGCACGGCAGGAATTCGCGCGCGAGCCGCGAGCGCGCGCGCTGCTGGTCGAATGCGCCCGACGCCTGGAGCAGCCGTTGCGGGTGGCGTTGGCGGGTTCGATCAAGGCCGGTAAGTCGACGCTGCTGAACGCGCTGGTCGGCCAGGACATCGCACCGACCGACGCCACCGAATGCACCCGCGTCGTCACCTGGTACCGCCACGGTTCGACCCCTGGCGTCACGGCATACGCCCCGGACGGTTCCACCGCCAATGTGGTGGTGCGCCGTGGCGGCGGCACCCACGGGCTGACCTTCGATCTGGAACGCCTGAACTGGAACGCGCCCGGGCCGCGCCCGGTGGATCACCTCGAAGTGGAATGGCCGTCGGCGACGCTCGCCGCCACCACCATCATCGATACGCCGGGCACCTCGTCGTTGTCGCGGGAAGTGTCGATGCGCACCGCGCGCCTGCTCACCCCGGAGGACGACCGGCCCGGTCGCGGGGCCGGGCCGGTCCTGCCCGGCGCCGACGCGGTCGTCTACCTGCTGCGCAGACTCGATGCCACCGACATCACCTTCCTCGAACGTATCGGCGCGCGCGCCGGTCGCGGCGGCCCGCTCGGTGTGGTCGGCGTGGTTTCCCGGGCCGACGAGATCGGCGCCGGTCGTATCGACGCCCTGCATTCGGCGCGTGACGTCGCGGTCCGGTTCGCGGGGGAGTTGGAGCGAACGGGCCTGTGCCAGGCCGTCATTCCGGTCGCGGGTCTGCTGGCTTTCGCCGCGGCGACCCTGCGCCAGCAGGAGTTCACGGCTTTCGAGGCGCTGGCGGGTGTCCCGGTCGACGAACTCGGCGCCGCGATGCTGTCGGTGGACCGTTTCGCCCGCCCCGATATCGCGCTCCCGGTCGTGCCGGAGTTGCGCGCGCAGCTGTCCGAACGATTCGGCATGTTCGGAATCCGTATGGCGGTCACCCTGATTCGACTCGGCGTCCGCGATTCGGCCACCCTCGCCGCCGAATTGACCGACCGCAGCGGTGTCGACGAATTACGTTCGGTTCTCGACGTGCAGTTCGGACAGCGCGCCGACCAGCTCAAAGCCCATTCGGCGCTGTCGGCGCTGGCGGGGGTGCTCGCCGCGTATCCGGGCACAGCGGCCGATCGCCTTCGTCCTCGGGTCGGCACCCTGCTCGCCGACGTGCACGGTTTCGCCGAACTCCGGCTGCTCGGTCGCCTGCGCACCGACGAATTGACCCTCCCCCCGGCCGACCTGGCCGAACTCCATCGCCTGATCGGCGGTTCGGGAATCGCCGCGCACCTGCGCCTGGGCATTCCCCCCGACACCTCCCCCGACCAGCAGCGCGTTGCCGCCGTCGCCGCCGTCCGCAAGTGGCGCGACCGCGCACGTCATCCCTTGGCCGACCAGTTCACCCGCTCGGCCTGTCTCACCGCCGCCCGCAGCGCGGAAGGGACCCTCGGCCTCTTACCCGGCTGAGCGATCACCGACGTTCCGGACATCCGCCGAGCTGTGCGGATCTGCCCCGGCGTGCGCATGCGGTCGATGATGCCGTGGCGTGGCGGCATCGTGGAATACCCGATCGACGCCTGGTTCGTGGCCGCGCCGCCGCTCGGCGTGTCCGGAATGCGCCGCGCACTTCCTCTGCGATGGTTCCCACGAAATCGTCGTTGCCACCGAAAACCGGTGTGAACAGCGCGGTACGGGGTAGGCGATCGGTATCCGAGCGTCTGGAGGTCGTGATGACTGAACGACAGATAGTCGAGGAACTTCTGGAACAGGCCGGGACCACCTTCGCGGAGGAGGCCGGAATCTCCCTCGCGGACAAACCCGCGCCGCTTTTCCAACTCTTGGTGCTGGCCGAATTGCTGAGCGCGAGAATTTCGGCCCGGGTCGCCGTCGCCACGGCGGAGGAACTCGTGAAAAGCGGCTATCGGACACCGCAGCGAGTCGCCGATGCCGGATGGCAGGAACTCATCGACGCGCTCGGCAGAGCCCACTACCGCCGTTACGACGAGAGCACCGCGACCCGTCTCGGCGAGGTCGCCACCGACGTGATCGACCGCTTCGACGGTGACCTGCGCAAACTCGCCGAGCAAGCCGACGGTGATCCGCGGCGTGCCGCACAGCTGCTCGAGGGGTTCAAGGGGATAGGCCCGACCGGCAGCGCGATATTCCTGCGCGAAGTGCAGCAGGTGTGGCCGTGGGTCCGCCCCTATTTCGATGACCGCGCCCTACAGGGCGCGCGACGCCTCGACCTCCCCGGCAAGCCCGCGGAGCTGGCCGATCTGGCCCCGCGCCGGTCGGCAGCCCTCGCCGCGGCACTGGTCCGCGTCACCCTCGACGACGACCTGGCCGAACGAGTCCACGCCACGGCGTCCTGATCGCAGTCGTCGGGAGTAGAACCTGCCGCGTCCGACCTCGGTCGGTGCCGATGGAACCCTGCGGCGTGCTGGCCTGGTCGCCGAGGGCGGGGTCGACGGCGTGTGGCCTGGTCGCCGGGCAGAGGGCTGACGGCGTGCCGCCCTGGGTCCCGGTACCGGGGTGGGCAGATCCTCGACCGTGAATTCGGTGTTCGTGACGACCGCGGCCCGCATGACGATCTCCTCGCGTCGATGATGTGCGGCCCACGTTACTGCGGTCCACCGGCTCGGATCTCCCGGCGCGGCCCTCGTGGGTGGGAGTCGCTTACGGACTCCCACCCACTGCGTCAATCCGGTTCGCGCAGCACCGGGACGACCTCCTCGCGCAGGTATACCTCCAGGTCCCGGCCGTCGCGTCGAACTTCGACAACGGTGAGGCCGTGGCGGCTCGCGCTGTCCTTCAACCAGTCACGTGAGGTCCGCTCGACGCCGCCGCCGATCACCAGGACGCGGAATCGCCTGGTGTCGAGCGCCGTCAGCGCCTCCTCGTCCGCGGTGACACCCCGGGCGGGGAATCCCCACGTCTCCAGCAGTCCGATGGCGGCATCCATCGTCGATCGGCTGCGGCCTACGACGAGTACGTCCATCACACCGGCGCCCCTTCCTGAACGCGATCGTCGAATTCGTGCGCTTCGAGTGTGGCTTCGCGCGGCAGGGCCAGGAATCCGAGGCAGACCAGAGCGAGCAGGCCGATCCCGAACCAGAGCGTGTAGCGGAAGGTGTGGGCGAAGTTCACCGCGTTGGCCTCGCTCCCGGCGTCGGTCAGTATCTGTCCGACGGTCTCGTCCTGCGGTCCCGCGGTGGAACGGCAGCTGTCCGGGATCGCGGTGGGATCGACCTGCGCGGACCGATCGCGCACGCAGGCGGCGAAATCGGCGAGTATCTCCCGCACGCCGGGTTCGGGCACCCCCGCCGCGCTCAGTTCGGCGCGCACCTGCGGGACCACCGCTTCCACGCCGCGCGCGGAATCGTGATCGAGTTGGGTGAAGAAGACGACGCCCACCAACGCGACGCCGAGCGCGGTGCCCAATTGCTGGCCGGTGTTGAGCAGGCCCGACGCCGACCCGGCCTCGCGCGCGGGCACCTGACCGAGCAGCAGATCGATGGTCGGCGCGACCACCATGCCGAAGCCCGCACCGGTCAGCAGCAGCGGGAAAACCATCTGCGGGGAGGTCATGTCCGCGCCGTAGTGGGCGGCGAGCCAGCCGTAGAGGCCGAATCCCGCGGCGTTCGCCAGTCCGCCCGCGATCAGCACCCGCCTGCCGAAACGTGGCGCGAGCACGCCGACCGACACCCCCGCCCCGATACCCGCGCCGACCGCGAAGAACACCGAGGTGAGCCCGGCCCGCATCGATGACCAGCCCAGACCCGCCTGCATGAACAGCGTCCACACCAGGAAGAAGCCGCCGAGCCCGATCCAGAACGCCAGCCAGCTGCCGAGTCCGAGGGCGAACGGGCGTGAGCGGAACAGGTCGAGGTCGACCAGCGGCGAGCCAACGGTCCGCGCCCGTCGCCGCTCGTAGGCGATGAAGGCCGCGAAGGTGGCCGCCGCCACCGCCATCATGACGAAAGTCCATGCGGGCCAATCGAGTCGGCGTCCTTCGGCGAGCGGGAAGACGAGCAGCAGCATCGCCCCGATCGCGAGCACCATGCCGATGACGTCGAGTCGCGGCGGGTTCGGCGAGCGGGAATCGTTCATGAACACGGCGGCCGCGACGAGCGCGACGATGCCCACCGGAATGTTGACCAGGAAGATCGGCCGCCACGCCAATCCGAACAGATCCCATTCCACGAGCACCCCGCCCAGCGCCAGACCGACCGCCGAGGCCGATCCGCCGACCCCGCTGTAGATCGCGATCGCCTTGGCCCGTTCCTCTTTCGGAAAGGTGGTGCGGATGATGGCGAGGATCTGCGGCACCATCAGCGCCGCCATCGCGCCCTGGGCGAAACGGGAGGCGATGAGCGCGGCGGGATCGGCGCTCAGTCCGCAGGCCGCCGAGGCGAGGGTGAAACCGGCCATGCCGACGAGGAAGACGCGTTTGCGCCCGTAGATGTCGCCGAGTCGGCCGCCGGTGATGAGCACCGCGGCGAAGGACAGTACGTAGGCGGCGATGATCCATTCTAGCTGCGAGTACTCGGCTCCCAGATCGTTCTGGATGCTGGGGATCGCGACATTGACGATCGTGACGTCGAGCAGGTCCATGAAGCCCGCCGCCAGGACGACGGCGAAGGCGATCCAGCGACGCGGATCCTGCGTGGGGGAGTCGGGCGGGTTTTCGAGGTCGGGTTCCACGGCGTTCTCTCTTCGATTCGATGGGATGTGCCGACTCCCAAACTATGCACCTTGAGTGACTATCAATCAAGATGGCAATCCTTAAGTGTGCATTAAGTGCGCTATGCTAGCGGGGTGACCGACGTCGATCCGTCCCCCGCGTCGCTGTTCGAGCGCCCGGCCTTCCTGCTCGGTCAGCTCGGTTCGCATACCGCGGGCCGCTTCTCCGACCTGCTCGAACCCGCCGGTATCGGGCCCCGTCATTTCGGCATGCTCCGGCTGTTGCGCGAACACGACGGGCAATCGCAGCAACAGCTGTGCGAGACCCTCGGCATCCATCGCAATGTCATGGTCGGATTGGTCGACGAGCTGGAGAAACGCGAACTGGTCGAGCGCCGCAAACATCCCACCGACCGGCGCGCCCACGCGGTCTATCTGCTGCCCGCGGCGCACGAGGTGCTGGCCCGCGCGTACGAGGCCGTCGACGCCCTGGAGTCGGAACTGTTCGCGAACTTCGGCGCGCAGGACAGGGCGACGCTGCTCGCACTGCTGCAACGGCTGTCGGTGGACAACGGGCTGCGTCGCGGCATCCATCCCGGACTCACCGGCGACCGGAGCGCGCCACCGCCCTGTAGCTGACCGCCCTGTGACCGACCGCCCTGTGGCACATCCCTCGGCGACACTCGGGATCGTCGGGTCACAACTGACGCACATTGTCGCGGCGCGGTGGCAGGTGCGTGTCCGTCTGACGAGAATGGCGGCGCGGGCGGACTTTCTTCGGCGTCCGGGAATCTTTTCGGCCGACCGCCCGTTGAGCCTTTCGACAAGGTTGAGTGATATCGACTCAAGTTCAAGTTGACTCCCGGACGGAATCGGGTGCAGGATTGAGCCGACCACACTCAGCATTGCTGGGACCGTGCTCCGTGAGGTGTCTGGGGCGAGGTCTCGCGGCAGCGGAAAAGCCCGACTCGGGCCCACCGCGTCGCAGGGCGGCCCCCGCCCGGCACCCACACAACAGGTTTTCGTCAACTAGGAGGAATCACCATGGCTCGTGCGGTCGGAATCGACCTCGGGACCACGAACTCGGTCGTCGCCGTTCTCGAAGGCGGCGAGCCTGTTGTGGTCGCCAACTCTGAAGGATCGCGCACCACCCCGTCCGTCGTCGCGTTCGCCAAGAACGGTGAGGTCCTCGTCGGCCAGCCGGCGAAGAACCAGGCGGTCACCAACGTCGACCGCACCATCCGCTCCGTGAAGCGCCATATCGGCACCGACTGGAACGTGGAGATCGACGGGAAGAGCTACACCCCGCAGGAGATCAGCGCGCGCACGCTGATGAAGCTCAAGCGCGACGCGGAGTCCTACCTGGGCGAGGAGATCACCGACGCGGTGATCACCGTTCCCGCCTACTTCGAGGACGCCCAGCGCCAGGCCACCAAGGAAGCCGGCCAGATCGCCGGTCTGAACGTGCTGCGCATCGTCAACGAGCCCACCGCCGCGGCCCTGGCCTACGGCCTGGACAAGGGCGACAAGGAACAGACCATCCTGGTCTTCGACCTCGGTGGCGGTACCTTCGACGTCTCGCTGCTGGAAATCGGTGAGGGCGTCGTCGAGGTCCGCGCGACCTCCGGTGACAACCACCTCGGTGGCGACGACTGGGACGAGCGCGTCGTCTCCTGGCTGGTCGACAAGTTCAAGGCCAGCGCGGGTATCGACCTGACCAAGGACAAGATGGCGCTGCAGCGGCTGCGCGAGGCCTCCGAGAAGGCCAAGATCGAGCTCAGCTCCTCGCAGAGCACCTCGATCAACCTGCCCTACATCACCGTCGACGCCGACAAGAACCCGCTGTTCCTCGACGAGCAGCTGACCCGCGCCGAATTCCAGAAGATCACCTCGGACCTGCTCGACCGCACCCGCGCGCCGTTCCAGTCCGTGATCAAGGACGCGGGCATCTCGGTCAAGGACATCGACCACGTCGTGCTCGTGGGTGGTTCCACCCGCATGCCCGCCGTCACCGAGCTCGTCAAGGAGCTCACCGGCGGCCAGGAGCCCAACAAGGGCGTGAACCCGGACGAGGTCGTCGCCGTCGGCGCGGCTCTCCAGGCCGGTGTGCTCAAGGGCGAGGTCAAGGACGTCCTGCTGCTCGATGTGACCCCGCTGTCGCTGGGCATCGAGACCAAGGGCGGGGTGATGACCAAGCTCATCGAGCGCAACACCACCATCCCGACCAAGCGCTCGGAGACCTTCACCACGGCCGACGACAACCAGCCGTCGGTGCAGATCCAGGTGTTCCAGGGCGAGCGCGAGATCGCCTCGCACAACAAGCTGCTCGGATCGTTCGAGCTGACCGGTATCCCGCCGGCTCCGCGCGGCGTGCCGCAGATCGAGGTCACCTTCGACATCGACGCCAACGGCATCGTCCACGTGACGGCCAAGGACAAGGGCACCGGCAAGGAGAACACGATCAAGATCCAGGACGGCTCCGGCCTGTCCAAGGAGGAGATCGACCGGATGGTCAAGGACGCCGAGGCGCATGCCGCCGAGGACAAGGCCCGCCGCGAGGAGGCCGAGACCCGCAACCAGGCCGAGTCGCTGGTGCACCAGACCGAGAAGTTCATCAAGGACAACGAGGACAAGGTGCCCGCGGACGTGAAGTCCAAGGTCGAGGCGGCCATCGCCGAGGCGAACGAGGCGCTGAAGGGCACCGATATCGCGGCGGTGAAGGCCGCGGTGGAGAAGCTCGCCACCGAATCGCAGGCGCTGGGCCAGGCGATCTACGAGGCCTCGGCCGCCGAGCAGTCAGCGAACGGCAACGGCACGCCGAACCCCGCCGACGATGACCAGGTCGTGGATGCCGAGGTCGTCGACGAGCCGGTCGACACGGAGAAGAAGTGACTCGGGGCAACTCCGAGCAGGAGCCGATCACCGTCGTCGACAACAGGAAGATCGATCCGGAGACCGGTGAGATCAGGGAGCAGGCGGCTGAGAACGGTTCCGCCGCCGCTGCCGAGCCTGCCGACACCAGCGGTGAGCTCGCCGAGCGCACCGCCGACCTGCAACGGTTGACGGCCGAATACGCCAACTACCGCCGTCGCGTCGATCGCGATCGCAAGACCGCGATCGACGCGGCGAAGGCCTCGGTGGTCACCGAATTGCTCGGAGTGCTCGACGATCTCGACCGGGCGAGGGCGCACGGCGATCTGGAGACCGGACCGCTGCGGTCGGTGGCCGACAAGCTCGCCGACGCGCTGCGCAAGCAGGGCCTGGAGGAGTTCGGGGCCGAGGGCGATCCCTTCGACCCGACCCTGCACGAGGCCGTGCAGCACGAGGGTTCCGGGCACGATCCGGTGATCGGCATCGTCATGCGCAAGGGTTATCGATTCGGCGACAGGGTGCTTCGGCACGCGCTCGTCGCAGTGACCGACGCGGCCGAACCGGTCGAGCCATCCGAGACAGAGGCTTCGGATGCTGATGCCGAAGCGAACAACCGGTAGACCCGCGGGAAGCCGCGAACGCCGAATATCCGACACCGTGAGAGGAGGAGAGACCGGGTGAGTCAACGGGAGTGGATCGAAAAGGACTTCTACAAGGAGCTGGGTGTCTCCTCCAGCGCCTCGCAGGACGAGATCAAGAAGGCGTATCGCAAGCTCGCCCGTGATCTGCATCCGGACGCCAATCCGGGTGACGCCAAGGCAGAAGAGCGGTTCAAGACCGTCAGCGAGGCGCACGCCGTGCTGTCGGATCCGGCCAAACGCAAGGAGTACGACGACACCCGCAAGTTGTTCGCGGGTGGCGGCTACGGCCGCGGCGGGTTCACTCCCGGTGCGGCGGGCGGATTCTCGCAGGATTTCAATATCGGCGACATCTTCGGCAACGCCAACGCGGGCGACGGTGGCCTCGGAGATCTGCTGGGCGGCCTGTTCAATCGGGGCGGCGCGCGGACGACGAACCGTCCGCGCCGCGGCGCCGATGTG
Organism: Nocardia sp. NBC_01377; assembly: GCF_045040005.1. NCBI lineage: Bacteria > Bacillati > Actinomycetota > Actinomycetes > Mycobacteriales > Nocardiaceae > Nocardia > Nocardia sp. NBC_01377. Next base: position 7,020,247 of record NZ_CP109566.1, on the reverse strand, counting down.
GAGACCGAGACGACACTCGGATTCCGCGAGGCCGCACAGGGCGTCACCGTTCCGCTGCGGATGACCAGTCCCTCGCCGTGCACCACCTGTCACGGCAGCGGCGCGAAGCCGGGGACCAGCCCCCGGGTCTGCCCGCATTGCAACGGCGCGGGCGTCATCAGCCGCAATCAGGGCGCGTTCGGCTTCAGCGAGCCGTGCGACGACTGCCGAGGCACCGGATCGATCATCGACGATCCCTGTGTCGACTGCCGTGGCACCGGCATCCAGAACCGGACCCGCACCATCACGGTGCGGATTCCGCCGGGTGTCGGTGACGGGCAGCGGATCCGGCTGGCCGGACAGGGGGAAGCGGGATTACGCGGCGCGCCCTCGGGCGATCTGTACGTGAGCGTGCACGTGAGCCAGGACAAGGTATTCGGCCGCAACGGCGACGACCTGACCCTGGTGCTGCCGGTCAGTTACAGTGAGTTGGTCCTGGGGACAACGGTTTCCGTGCCGACGCTGGAGGGTCGGGTCGGTGTCAAGGTGCCTCCGGGCACGGCCGACGGCCGGATTCTGCGGGTGCGCGGGCGCGGTGTGCCCAAGCGCGGCGGCGGCGCCGGTGACCTGCTGGTCACCGTCAAGGTCGCGGTGCCGCAGAAGCTCGACGACAGTGCCGCCGAAGCGCTGCGACGCTACGCGGAGGCGGAACAGACCAGCGGGTTCGATCCCCGCGCCGGATGGGCAGGTGCGTAATGTCCACTGATCCGAAGAAGGCCTCCGGTGGGGCCTCGCGTGCCGAGTTCTTCATGATCTCGGTGGCGGCCCAGTTGGCGGGCATGCACGCGCAGACTCTGCGCACCTATGACCGCCTCGGACTGGTGACGCCGCAACGCACTTCGGGTGGCGGGCGGCGCTATTCGGCAAGGGATGTGGAGTTGCTGCGCGAAGTGCAGCGGCTGTCCCAGGACGAGGGCGTCAACCTGGCGGGTATCAAACGGATCATCGAATTGACCAACCAGGTGGAGGAGTTGCGGCAGGCCGTCGCCGAGATGGCGGCCGAGCTGGAACGACTGCGTGCGGGGTACCGGCCGGATTTCGCGCCGCCGCAACGCAGTACCGCACTGGTGGTGTGGAAACCACGCCACCAGCGCTGAGTTCACGAAAACTTCGGGCCCCGGCCCGGCGCACTTCGCGTGTGCCGGAATCCGGGGCCCGAAGTCGTTTCGCGGGAATACGCGCCCGGTATTCCACAGCTGTGCAAGCCCCCTGTTCACACCTGTGGACAAATACGCGTCGCCTCGGTTCGGGATCGTGTCGTGATGGGAGAGCGGGCGTCGCGGTGGTGCGCGCCGATCGGGGGAAACCATTCGGCAAACTTCCGATCGGGTCCCCGATTTCCGGACCGCATCGGAAATGGCCGGATGCCCCGGGATTTTCCCTCCCGCCGCGTGGATTCGTTAGCCGACGGTAAGCGGGTCCGGATCCGAATCCGGCCGTTCGGATTCGAGCATCGCACCGCCGGATCGTCGGTCGCCCGCAGCCCTCGCCCCGCTCGCGTTCCGCCTCCGCCCGACCCGTATCGGCGGCGGGTGACCGCGCTCGAGTTGCCGAAAAGTCGCTCCGGGGACAGGATTCGGACGAAGCTTGCAAAACGGATCGTGCGAATTCGGTGGATGGATGTCCGAATCGACCTGGTATTATCGGTCTTTCAGTCGGTTTCTCGCATGTTTCTCATTATCCATCCTCGTTTCGTAGAAATTACACGCTTGATGTTTAACAGTGACGTTCCGTAGCTGGCAAACCTCGCCTACACTCCTTGGCATCGGCTGCTGACGAGTGTCCCGCGGCATCTCACTCGCTGGCACGTTATGTGTTCCGAGTGCGAAATGGGGTTGTGACGCAAATGGATTCGCGCACCGTCGCTTTGATCAGAACCACGTTCAAGGCGGTTGCTGCGGAGGAGGGGGGTCCGGAGAAGCTGGCCAGTTCGTTCTATGCGACATTGTTCACGGACTACCCCCACGTCCGCGATTTCTTTCCCGCGGCGATGGACTCGCAGCGTGACCGGCTGGTCAAGGCCATTTCCTACACGCTCGATCGGCTCGAGGAGCCGAACAAGTTACTACCATTCCTCGCCCAACTGGGGCGCGACCATCGCAAATACGGCGTCAAGCCGGAACATTACGTCGCGGTGGCCACCTCGCTGAAAACCGCGATGCGTCGCTTCGCCGGTACCGAGATGTGGACCGACGAGGTCGAGCAGGCATGGGACGACGGATTGACCGTCATCGCCGAGACCATGATCGGCGCGGCAGACCAGGAGAAGACGCCCGCGGTCTGGTCGGGCACCGTCATCGAGTCCCGTTCGGTGCTGCGCAATCTCACCGTCGTGCGACTGCAACTGGACAAACCGATGAGCTATGCCGCGGGCCAGTACATGAGCGTGCAGGTGCCGTCCCGGCCGCGGATGTGGCGCTACCTCTCACCCGCCGTGCCCGCGAACGCCAACTGCGAGATCGAATTCCACATTCGCAGCGTGCTCGGCGGCTGGGTCAGTCCGGCCATCGTCGGCCAGACCCAACTGGGGGAGACGTGGCTGCTCGGTTCGCCGCTCGGCGGTCTCGGGGTGCCCCGCAACACCAAGCGCAAGATGTTGATGATCGGCTGCGGCACCGGAATCGCGCCGCTGCGCGCGCAGATCATGTCGATGGCGCAGCGGCGAACCAATCCCAAGGTGCACCTGTTCGTCGGTGGTCACTATCCGTGCGATCTGTACGACCTCGAGACGCTGAGCCGACTTGCCGTGGCGAATAAATGGCTCACCGTCACCCCGGTGGCGGAGAACGACCAGAACCCGTGGTGGTATGTCGATTCCGGTGAACCCACACCGGAATTACCCGGTCTGGAACCACGGATCACGGGACAGATCGGCAAGATCGTCGCGGGTTTCGGGTCGTGGGCCGATCGCGATGTGCAGATCGTCGGTTCGCCATCGATGGTGCAGACCACCAAATTCCGGCTGATGGCGGCCGGTACCGAGACGAAGAACATCCGGCACGATCCGCTGTTCTGACCGGATCCTGCCCGGCGGCGGCTCTTCGTCCGGGCGAAGGCCGGGATCCAGGCGGGTGACTACTATCCGCGAGTCTGCGAATGGATCCCGGCCTTCGCCTGGACGAAGATCACCGCACCGGGATGGTCAGAGTCCTTCGACCTGGATGCGCTCGGCGGGCGTCCCGGTTTCGAGCAGACGATCCACCGTCGATCGCGTCATCCCCGGCGACCCGCAGACCAGTACCTGATGCGAGGTGAAAGCCCCGTGCGAGCCGACCACATCGGCGAGGCTGCCCTGAAGCAATTCGTCCTGTGAGAAGCCGATATCGACCTGGGAACGCCGGTGCCACTCGTCGATCCAGGAAGGATCCTCGGTGTTGTCCACCACCGGAACCACGGTGAGCCAAGGGAGTTCGTCCGCCAGAATGCTCAGCATATCGGCGGCGTACAGGTCGCGCGGGTAGCGTCCGCCGACGAACAGGTAGGTGCGCGGCGGCTCGGTTCGCCTGGCCAACTCCAGGATCATCGCCCGCATCGGCGCGAGGCCGGTGCCGCCCGCGATCATCACCACGTCGTCGCCGTCCGGATCGACCCGGAAGGAACCCGCGGGAGCCGAGATCCGCCATTCGTCACCGGCTTCGGTATCGACCACCAGTTGACCGCTGAGCCATCCGCCCGGCACCGTCCGCACGTGGAATTCCAGTTTTCCGTCGAGCGAGGGCGGGAGGGCGGGCGTGAGCCGACGCCGCACCTCCGGCTGCTGCGGCACCCTGACCTCCACCGACTGCCCCGCGGCGAAGGGCACGAATTCACCGATCAGCCGGATCACGGCGACATCGTGGCGCAGCCGGTGGTGCCCGACGACCGTTGCGGTCCACTCGGGCGTCGCGTCGAACGGCGCGGCGCCGTTGCCGCGCGTGCTCGGATCCGTCATCAGTTCTCCTGTGTCCAGCGGGTGTGCCCGCGTGCCGTCGCCGTGGTCGGCATCGGGCGATCATGCCGCATCGGCGCGGGTGTGTCCGTGGGGCCCGGTGGCCGGCGCAGCCCGGATGAGCACCGTGCCGTCCGCGTCGATCGGTCGCCCGGAAGTGGATCGAGGCTCATACCGGATCGGCGCTGATGATGTGCTCCGGCGTGCCGACGGCGATCAAGGCCCTGCGGGTGTCCTCGATCATGCGCGCCGAACCGGCGATCTGGATCTGGCGATCGGCCCACGCGCCGAAGCTGGCGACCACCGCGCCCAGATTCCCGATCAGCCGCCGGTGCATGCCGTACGGGGCATCGGACGGCGGATGCGGGTACCACCACGGGTTGGTCTTCTGCTCGCATACCGGCACGATGGTGAGCCACGGATTGCTCTGCGAGAGCTGCCACATGTTCTCCACGTCGTACAGGTCGCACGGGTAGCGGCCGCCGATGAAGAAATGCACCCTCGGATTGATACCGCGCTGGCCCATCTCGATGAGCTGGGCGCGCAGCGGCGCGATACCGGTGCCCGCGCCGATCAACAGCACATCCCGGCCGCTCTCACGATCGATGTGCAAACCGCCTAGCGGACCTGCCACCTGCCAGCGGTCGCCGACCTTCGTCTCGTTGACGATCGCCGGGCTGACCCAGCCGCCCCGGATCTTGCGGACGTGGAATTCGATCTCACCGTACGGATTGGCCGGGATCGCGGGCGAGAAGTATCGCCACATCTTGGGCCGCTGCGGTATCGCGACCGGTACGTACTGGCCCGCCTGGAAGGGGATCACGCCGTCCGATTGCAGCCGGACGATCGCGAGATCCTCCAGCACCCGGCGATGGCCGACCACCGTCGCCTCCCAGAAGGGCTGCGATTTGTCGGAGTTGGCGCCGATGGCCATCGACGCCGAGATCAGGATCGTGATGTCGGTCCAGCCCTCTTCGAGGCCGCGATGCCAGCCCGCGCCGTTGAAAACCCGGAACGCGGTGAGTAGGGCGCGGCCCGCCGCGTCGTAATGTGCGGCCGTCACCCCGTATTTGCGGTGGTCACGTGCCAATTGTTCCAGGAACTTCTGCGCCCGCGACCAATCCTCCAGATTGTCGAGGACGAACTGGATCGCGGTCACCAAACGTTTCGCCTGCATGTCCATCGCGGGCGGGAAGAGCTCGCGTAACTGCGGGTTATCCGCGAACAGGTGACCGTAGAACGCGCTGATCAACCGCTCGGACCCGTGCGGTGATTCGATCACCGCACGGAAATTGGCGCGGACCAGCGCTGCCGAACGCGCATCCACGACGTGGAGCTTCCTTTCCCTCGTGTAGCTCAGGGACGTATCCGTAACCGGCGGTCCGCCGTCAAGTATCCCTGAAAAATCCCGTGGTCGTGTGGGTATGGGGCCGGGTGGGCCCGCTCGACGGTGAACCGTGGGCAAACCCGGCCGGATAACCCCACGACGAACGGTCGAGGGGGCGTCGGATCCACCCGATGGGAATTATGAGGCCAAGCAGCGCGAATCAGCACGCTGGGGTCGGCGCACCCCGGTCATCGAGCCGCGGTCTCGGCGCGAACGGCCGGGACCACCTGTTCAGCGTACCGGCGGAACTGATCGAAGGGTTCGCCCTCGATCGGCCAGAAGACGAATCCGTCGACGCGCTGGTCGCGGTGCAGGGCGACGAGGTCGTCGACCCAGCGCGCCACCGGGCCCTCCAGGAAACCATGATCGGTCCGGTCGTCGGTGATGGTGCCGGAGACGTTGTAGACGCGGCGTACCTCGGCCGGGTCGCGTCCGGCGGTCGCGGCGGCGTCGTCGATGCGTTTGTTGGCCTCGTCGAGGAATTCCGGCGGAGCCCAGCTGGAGGACGGCAACCAGCCGTCGGCGGCGTACCCGGTCAGGGCCAGCATCCTCGGCCCTTTCGAGCCCAGCCAGATGCCGGGCCGGTGCCGCGGCGTCGGCCCGGGGTGCGCGCCGTCGAGGGTGTGGAAATTGCCGACCACCCGCACCGCGCGTTCGTCACTCCACATGGCGCGCACCACCGCGATCGCCTCGCCGAGGGCCCGCACCGCGTCGCCGTCGCTGAGCCGGGGACCGCCCATGGCGGCGACGGCGTCCCTGAACGCCCCCGCGCCCAGTCCGAGATGCACGCGGCCTTCGGTCATGATGTCCAGCGACGCCACGGATTTGGCGAGAACCGCCGGATTGCGCAACGGCAGGTTCGCGACATCGGGGAAGTAGCTGATGCGCGAGGTGCGCACGGCCAGCGCCGTGATCAGCGTCCAGGTATCGAGGAATCGACGCTGGTACGGGTGATCCTGGATACCGATCAGATCCAGACCCGCGCCGTCGGCGTATTCGGCCACCGCGAGCAATTGCGCGTAGTCGTCGGCCTCGGGGATCAGGAAGAGGCCGAATTCGATATCCGCGTCATGCTTTTCGTGCCGGAATGGGAATCGCACCGATTCGCCGTTCAGATGGCCAGCACCGTCTTGCCGCGCGCGCCGGGCGCGCCGATCACCGACGCAGCCTCCGACAGCGGCACGGTGGCGGCGACCGGGATCACCACGTCACCCTGGTCCACCCGGTGCAGCAGCCGCGCCAGCTCGGGTGCGGCGCCACGGGATTCGATATTGCCGCCCCGGATCTCGCGTTCGCGCAGGCGCTGCTCGTCGGCCGATCCTATGGTCGAGTAGACCGCGCCGCCCGTCCGGACGAGTCGCGTCAGGTCGGCCAGCGCGTCCGGCGGACTGACCAGGTCGAACAGCACGTCCACGCCGTCGGGATGGGTGAAGCGCACCGAATCCTCGACGGGGGCCCGGTGGTAGTCGACGGTTTCGGCCGCGCCGAGCCTCGCCATCTGGTCGGCGTCGGCGGGTCCGGCGGTGGCGATGACGTGCGCGCCCGCGATATTGGACAGCTGAACGAGGAAGGACCCGACACCGCCGGTCGCCCCGACGATCAACACCTTCTGTCCCGGCCGGATGGCGGCCGCGTCGACCAGGTCCTGCGCGGTGACGCCCGCCGTCGGTAGCGCCGCGGCGGCCAGCGTGGTGATCTTGCCCGGAATATGGACCAGCGTGGCGTCCTCGGGTAGCACCGAGTATTCGGCGAAGCTGCCGTGACCTGCCGGTGGTACCAGGAATTTGCCCACCACGCGGTCGCCGACCTCGAATCGAGTGACGCCGGGACCGACGGCCGACACGGTGCCCGCGCCGTCGACCCCGAGGATCATCGGGAAGTCGTGCGGCAGCGCGTTCTTCAGGTAGCCGGTGGCCATGCGCAGGTCGAAGGGGTTGACGCCCGCCGCGGTCAGTTGCACTTGGACCGCCCCCGCGCCCGGTTCGGGTACCGGCATCTCCGCGGTCTCCATCGGCTCTCCGAATTTCCGTACCACGATCGCGCGCATCGACTGGCTCCTTGTCCGGGATCAATACTGAGACGTCAACTGACGGCGGTTACCTCGTTGTCGGCGGCCGTGCCTGCGTCCGGCCGAGCGCGTGGGCCGCGGTGCCCGCGTTCACTAAGCAATCCCTACACCACGCGCGCCCGGATTCATCGCATTCGGAAGTGAGCGGCGTAGCGTTCACCACCGGACGCGGCCGCGGACGACACCCGATCGGAACCCGGCGAAAATTATCGAACTTGAGCGGAACAGACTCAACCTTTTGGACGTTGGACGGTGTGAACGCGGCATCGGAAAACGGGCCGGGCTCGCCGCCCGATCCCGGGGCCGGGCCGTGTGAATGGACACCGTGAATCAACGACGTAGGAAGGTGCTCGTGGACTCGTTCAATCCCACCACCAAGACCCAGGCGGCGCTGACCGCCGCACTGCAGTCGGCCTCGGCCGCGGGTAATCCGGAGATTCGTCCGGCGCACTTGCTGGTGGCGTTGCTGGATCAAACCGACGGTATCGCCGCTCCTTTGCTGAAGGCTGTCGGAACCGATCCGGCGACGGTACGACGCGAGGCACAAGAGATCGTCGACCGGCTGCCGCGCGCCACCGGCGCGACCACGACCCCGCAGCTCGGACGCGAGGCGCTGGCGGCGATCACCGCCGCTCAGCGTTTGGCGACCGAACTCGGTGACGAATACGTCTCCACCGAACACGTCCTGGTCGGATTGGCGCAGGGCGATTCGGACGTGACCATGCTGTTGACGAAGTACGGCGCGACCCCCGACGGGCTGCGTGAGGCGTTCACCACCGTGCGCGGTAGCGCCAGGGTCACCAGCCCCGATCCCGAGGGCAGCTATCAGGCGCTGGAGAAGTACTCCACCGATCTGACCGAGGCGGCGCGGGCGGGCGAACTCGATCCGGTGATCGGGCGCGACACCGAGATCCGCCGCGTGGTGCAGGTGCTGAGCCGTCGGACCAAGAACAATCCGGTGTTGATCGGTGAACCCGGTGTCGGCAAGACCGCGATCGTGGAGGGTTTGGCCCAGCGCATCATCGCCGGTGACGTGCCGGAGTCGCTGCGCGGCAAATCCGTGGTCTCCCTCGACCTGGCCGCCATGGTGGCGGGCGCGAAATATCGCGGTGAGTTCGAGGAGCGGCTCAAGGCCGTGCTCGAGGACATCAAGAACAGCGCGGGACAGGTCATCACCTTCATCGATGAGCTGCACACCATCGTCGGCGCGGGCGCGACCGGTGAATCGGCGATGGACGCGGGCAACATGATCAAGCCGATGCTGGCCAGGGGTGAGTTGCGCCTGGTCGGCGCGACCACCCTCGAGGAATACCGCAAGTTCATCGAGAAGGACGCCGCCCTGGAACGCCGTTTCCAGCAGGTGCTCGTCGGTGAGCCCTCGGTGGCCGACACCATCGCCATCCTGCGCGGCATCAAGGAACGCTACGAGGTGCACCACGGTGTGCGCATCACCGATTCGGCGTTGGTCGCGGCGGCGGCGTTGTCGGATCGCTACATCACCTCCCGGTTCCTGCCGGACAAGGCGATCGACCTGGTCGACGAATCGGCGTCGCGGCTGCGCATGGAGATCGACTCCCGTCCCGTCGAGATCGACGAGGTCGAGCGCGCGGTGCGCAGGCTCGAGATCGAAGAGGTCGCGCTGAGCAAGGAGACCGACGAGGCGTCCAAGGCGCGGCTGGAGAAACTGCGCCAGGAACTCGCCGACGACAGGGAGAAACTGAACCAGCTCACGACCAGGTGGCAGAACGAGAAGAACGCCATCGACGGGGTCCGCGTCCTGAAGGAGGAACTGGAATCGCTGCGCGGGGAATCCGAGCGGGCCGAACGCGACGGTGATCTCGGCCGGGCCGCGGAATTGCGTTACGGCCGGATCCCGGCACTGGAGAAGAATCTGGCACAGGCCGAGCAGGTCTCCAAATCGGCCGCCGACGGTTCGGTCATGCTCAAGGAGGAGGTCGGCCCCGACGATATCGCCGAGGTGGTCTCCGCGTGGACCGGCGTCCCGGTCGGGCGGCTGCTCGAGGGCGAGACCCGGAAACTGCTGCGCATGGAGCAGGAACTGGGTCAGCGGGTCGTCGGTCAAATGGAGGCCGTCACAGCTGTCTCCGACGCGGTGCGCAGAGCGCGCGCCGGGGTCGCCGACCCGAACCGTCCGACCGGCTCGTTCATGTTCGTCGGCCCGACCGGCGTCGGTAAGACGGAACTGGCCAAGGCCCTGGCGGACTTCCTGTTCGACGACGAACGCGCCATGGTCCGCATCGATATGAGCGAGTACAGCGAGAAGCACGCGGTGGCCCGCCTGGTCGGCGCGCCCCCCGGGTATATCGGCTACGACCAGGGCGGTCAACTCACCGAAGCGGTGCGGCGGCGGCCGTACTCGGTGGTGCTCTTCGACGAGATCGAGAAGGCCCATCCCGATGTCTTCGACATCCTGCTCGCCGTCCTCGACGAAGGCCGCCTCACCGACGGTCAGGGGCGGACGGTCGATTTCCGCAACGCCATCCTCATCCTGACCTCGAACCTGGGTGCCGGCGGCGACCAGGAATTCGTCATGAACGCGGTGCGCTCGGCGTTCAAACCGGAATTCCTCAACCGGCTCGACGACGTGGTCATGTTCCACGCGCTCGACGAGGAACAACTCCAACACATCGTCGACATCCAACTCGCCCAACTCCAGAAACGGCTCGCCCAACGCAGGCTCACCCTCGACGTCGGCGATTCGGCCAGATCCTGGCTCGCGGTGCGGGGCTACGACCCGGCCTACGGCGCCAGACCGCTACGCAGACTGATCCAGCAGTCCATCGGCGACACCCTCGCCAAAGCACTACTGGCCGGAAAGATCATCGACGGCGACACCGTGAAGGTGAATGTCAGCAAGGACGGCGACACCCTGATCGTCGGTGAGTAACTCGCGCGCCGCGCGCGGATTTCGGGTCCGCGCGCGGCGCGTTGCCGTACACGCGCCCGCCATCGGCGCGACCTGATCGCCGGATGCGCGGACCCGGCATATCGTGGAGGCCATGACGAACCCGAAGGATCCCTGGGGACAACGGCCGGACGATGCGCCGACCGAACACCTCGGTTCGCCGGGGCAGTCCGGATTCGACAGGTCCGCCCACACCGACGACCCGACCGTCGCCTACGGCGGCAACGACCCGACCGTCGCCTACGGCGGCACGAGCGACCCCACGGTCGCCTACGGCGCCGGTGCGCCCGAGACGTCGAGGTATCCGCAGGCGGAGCAATTCGAACCATGGGCGCCGCCCCCGCCCAACGCCACCCAGCAGATGCCGACCCACGAAAGCCAGTGGGGCGGTTACGAGAGCGGCGGCGCACCCTACGACAGCGGGTACGGCAACCAGTGGGCGGGCCGCCATGGGCAGCCCGGCGCGATGCCCCCCAGCGGACCGCCGCCCGGCGGCTACGGCCCGGGCGAACCGCCGCCACCCAAGCGCAACACCGGACTGTGGATCGCGCTGGCGCTCGGTGTGATCGCGCTGATCGCCGTGGTCGGCGTCGCCGCGGGAGTTCTGCTCGGCAACAAGGAGTCCGAGCCGTCGTCGAACGCGGCGGGTACCAGTCGCGTCTTCCCCACGCTCGGTCCGTCCTCCACCGGCGTGCAGCCGTCGGATCCGGTTTCGCCGAGCGGTGTGCCGGGTCTGCCCGGCCTCGACGGCATCGGCGCGACGATGGGAACCATCAGCGCCAACGACGGCGCCACGCTGACCCTGAGCACTCTGTCGGGCGATACCGTCACCGTGCGGACCAGTGCGAAAACCCAGGTGATCTCGCTGTCGAGTACGAAGGTCAGCGAACTGCCCGTCGGCGATGTCGTGATGGTGCAGGGCGACGAGTCCGCGGACGGTTCCATCGACGCGAAACTCATCATCAGCGCCGCGCTGCCGGGGGGACCGCGATGAACCGCGCCGCCATCCGGCCCGGCGCGCGACCAAAGGCGGGCTCTGCCCGGCCAGGACCATTAGGGTAGAGCGCGATGACGGCAATGTGGTTCGGGTTGGCGGCGATCGCACTGGTTGGTGCGATCGTGTTGCTGTATTTCGATCGGGTCCAACGGCAGCGGACCGGTCACGCGCGGCAGGTCTGGGCGAAGGCGCAGGGGTACACGTACGTATCGGTGGAACCGGCGCTGCCCGCGACCTGGCGTCGCGGCGCGCTGGCCAAGTTGGGTTACCTGTCCGCGGTCGACGTGGTCTCCGGTATCCGCAAGGGCGAGAAATTCGTCCTGTTCGATCTGGAGGACGCGGCGACGCTGGTCGCGGTGCGCAGGCAGATCGGCTCGGATATCGACGTGGACATGCGGCTCAAATCCGCGTCGCCGCCCAAGGACGCCGATCTGGAACTGCTCGGCGCGATCGGTGACAGGGTCGTGTTCGCGACCAACCCGGAAATCGCCAGGCACGCCGTCGACCAGCGGATGGTCGCCTTCATCGAGGGCCTGCCCGATACCGTGCAGATGCTGTGGAGCGAGGGCAACTGGACCCTCGGAATGCTCTCGGTCGGCACCTCGGCCAAGGACTGGGAGACCGCGATCGACGCGGTGCTGCGGCTGTCCGGCCTGCTGCACGTGCTGCCCCCGGTCGCCGAACCGCGCGGAACCGATTCCGGCAGTCACGATCCCGGCAGGCCGCATCCCAAGCGTCGGCCCGCCGAGACCGATCACGACGATGAGGCCGAACCCGCGCGTGGGTCGGTATCCGACGTCGAGTCCGAACGCCCCCGCGAGGGCCGCGCCTACGCGGGCCGCCCCTACGACGGGCCGCTGGACGCCGAATCGTCGCGCAGGCCGTCGCTGGCGGTGGTCCCGGATTCACGGCCGCGCGTGCGCGAGGACAGCGGAGCACGGGTCGCCGATTCCGAGGACTCCGCCGACGACCGTCGCGGGGAGCAGCGCCCTCCCGAAGTACGTGACGAGGACGAGCGTTCCGACGAGGTGCCCGCCGCGCTGTCGCGCGAGGAGGCCCCCGAACAGCCCGGCGGGCCGTTCCACCCGGGATTCCGTCCGTACCAGGGCCCCGTACCGAAATAGAACCGCGTGTCCACGGTGACCCGCTCGATTGGATTGCGTCGCAATGACCGATAGTGCCGATTCCGCGCGTCTTCCCGGCGCGACCAGACCCGTCGCGTTGATCACCGGACCCACCTCCGGTATCGGCAACGGCTTCGCCCAGCGCCTCGCCTCGCTCGGTTACGACCTCGTGCTCGTCGCCCGCGACAAGGACCGACTGACGGCGCTGGCGGAGGAAATGGAGCGCAAATTCACCACCCGCTCGGAGGTGCTCGCGGCCGATCTCGCCGACGCCGACGATCGTGCGAAGGTCGCCGCCCGCGCCGCCGAGGGTGTCGAATTCCTCGTCAACAACGCGGGTTTCGCGCATTCGGGCGAATTCTGGACCCTCCCGTACGAGCAGTTGCAGGCCCAGCTCGATGTCAACGTGACCTCGGTGCTGCAATTGACCCACGCGGCGTTGCCCGCCATGATCGCCGCGGCCAAGGGTTCCATCGTCAATGTGGCCAGTGTGGCGGGTCTGGTGCCGGGACGGGGCTCGACCTATTCGGCCTCCAAGTCCTACGTCGTATCCTTCACGGAAGGGTTGGCGGATGGTCTGGCCGGAACAGGTGTCCGCATCCAGGCGCTGTGCCCCGGTTTCGTCCACACCGAATTCCACGAGCGTGCAGGTATCGAGATGACTTCGCTGCCGAAATCGCTGTGGCTGTCCGTCGAGCAGGTCGTCGCCGGTTCGCTGAGCGATCTGGACAAAGACCGGGTGATCAGCGTGCCCGGTGCGCAGTACAAGGCGCTCACCACGGTGGCCGGGCTGGTGCCGCGAACCCTGCAGGTCCGGATCAATCGCGGCCTGTTCAACTCACGCGGAAGGACTTAGACATGATCGACGAGGCGACATCGCATGATTCCGCTCTCGGCGCCGAGGTCGGCTCCCAGGCCGGTTCCGACCGTGATCGATTGGCCGCGCTGGTGCGCGAACTCGCGGTGGTGCACGGCAAGGTAACGCTGTCCTCCGGCAATGAGGCGGACTATTACGTCGACCTGCGTCGCGCCACCCTGCACCACCGGGCCGCGCCGTTGATCGGCCGGTTGCTGCGCGAGCTGGTTGCCGACTGGGATTTCGAATCGGTCGGTGGGCTCACCATGGGCGCGGACCCGGTGGCGTTGGCCGTGATGCACGCGCCGGGCAGACCCATCAACGCGTTCGTCGTCCGTAAGGCCGCCAAGACACACGGCATGCAGCGTCAGATCGAGGGCCCGGATATCGTCGGCAAGCGCGTGCTGGTCGTCGAGGACACCACGACCACCGGAAATTCCCCGCTCACGGCGGTGCGCGCGTTGCGTGCGGCCGGTGCCGAGGTGGTCGGTGTGGCGACGGTCGTCGACCGCGAAACGGGGGCGGATCAGGTCATCGCGGCCGAGGGACTGGAGTATCGCTCGATCCTCGGTCTCAAAGATCTTGCGCTGGGATAGCCTGGTCACAGGTTTAGTTGTCCGAACGGCAGAGGACGTGTGAGTCACCAGTGGTGAGCATTGCAGTCAATAAGAGTCGCGAGAATGTTGCGATGCTCGGAATCGGTGCGTACCGCCCCCAGCGCGTGGTGAGCAACGCCGAGGTGTGCGAGACCCTGGACTCGACACCCGAGTGGATCTTCGAGCGCACCGGAATCCGTACCAGGCGCTGGATCAGTGGTGACGAGACGCTGCGATCGATCTCCGCGGCCGCCGGTGAGCGCGCCCTGGTGAACACCGGAATCGACCGGACGAAAATCGGCGCGCTGATCCTATGTACGTCGAGCTGGCTCAAACTGACCCCGCACGGCGCCCCGACCGTGGCCTCGGACCTGGGCCTGAACGGTATCGCCGCGTTCGACCTCACCTCCGGCTGCGGCGGCTTCGGCTACGGGCTCGGTGTGGCCGCCGACCTCATTCGCGCCGGTTCGGTCGACTACGTCCTGGTGATCGGCGCCGAGACGATGACCGTCGGCCTGGACCCCAACGACCGCGGCACCGCCATGATCTTCGGTGACGGCGCGGGCGCGGTCGTGGTCGGTCCCAGCGAGGAGAACGGCATCTCGCCGACGGTCTGGGGCAGCGACGGCGAGAACGCCGAGGCCATCGCCCAGGACGTGAACTTCCTCGAGTACATGGACAGGGCCCAGGCGTTGCAGGGCACCGACCCGTCGGTCGAGGCCGTCGGCCGGATGGCGCTGCGGATGGAGGGCCCGCGCGTATTCCGTTGGGCCGCCGTCACTCTGCCGCGCGCGCTGTCGAACGCGCTCGAGGTGTCCGGTGTGTCCAAGGAGGACATCGAGGTCTTCGTGCCGCACCAGGCCAACGCACGTATCAACGAGTTGATGAAGAAGAATCTCGGCCTCGCCGACGATATCCCGATGGCCAACGATATCGAGAACACCGGCAACACCTCCGCCGCCTCCATTCCGCTGGCGATCGAGGAGATGCTGGTGACCGGTAAGGCCAAGGGCGGGCAGACCGCGCTGCTGCTCGGCTTCGGTGCCGGTCTGAGTTACGCGGGTCAGGTCGTCACGCTGCCGCCCGCCCCCAAGGAGCCGAGCTTCGGTGCCTGATTCGCCGCGTCCTTTCCGGATCGGTTTCCTCGCGGCCGCTGCCGTCACCGTCTACGGTGCCGTCACCGGCCGCGACTCGTTCCAGCGGGCGGCGAAACCGCTGCTGATGCCGCTGCTCGCGGCCGATGTGGTTACCTCGCCCGCGTCGCTGGACGGCACCGATCGCCGCGTGCTGCTCGGTTCGCTCGCCGCGGCCACCGTCGGCGACGTCCTGCTCATCGAACCGGACGATGATCGTCGCCTGGTGGTGGGCGCGTCGTTCTTCGCGGTGATGCAGACCGGCTATTCGACGCTGTGGCTGCGTCGCGGCGCCCGCCCGACCGCGGCCAACGCCGTCCCGCGCGTGGTCGCCTGGCTCGGCGCCGCCGCGCTGTTGCGCGACAGGGCGCCGTCCGTCGCTGCGCCGCTGACCGCCTACGGCGCGACACTCGGCACCGCCGCCGTGCTGGCCTCGGATCCGGCGCTCGCACCCGACGCGAGACAGATCGCCGGGCTGAACGTTCCCGGTCCCGATCCGCGCAGTCGTCTCGGCCTCGGCGCGCTGCTGTTCACGGTCTCCGACGGGCTGATCGTGGTGCGGCGGCTCTTCGCCCGCACCGAGCGATCTCGCCGGATCTCCGAAGGCGTGATCCTCGGCACCTACGCCGCCGCCCAGTATCTGCTCGCCGATCCGCGCGCCCATGCGAAAACATCGCGCTAGCAACCTTTTCAGAGCACCAGGATGATCCGGTCCCGGTTGGACGGATCGACGCGGATCGAGATGATCTCGCCGACAGCGAGTTTGGCCCGGTCGCCCGGCATGACGTCGAAAACTACTGAACCCCGGTATGTTTCGGATCCCGGAACGACGAGTTCGAGATCGAGTTCGGTGAGTTCGCTGTGGTGGTCGGTGCGCCGGAGCGGGTGCACGCGTTCGATGGTGGCCCAGCCCTCCAGGCCGTGGTGCAACAGCCTGCGGTCGGCTTTGGACGGCCGGACGGCCAGCAGCATGCCGAGGCCGACGCAGGAACCGAAGAGTCCGACCAGCGCCACGATCTGATACGGAACGGTGCCGGGTGGGGTGCGCCGCACCAGCCAACCCAGCCAGAGGCCGAGCAGGATCAGGTACCCGGCCGTGACGCCGAGCACCGTACGGAGAACGCGCGCGTGATCCATCTCTGTCTCCACCCCGACAGCCGTGCTTCTCCAGGATAGATCCGCCGCCACCCGCCGCACCGTTCGATTCGCCGAGGTGGTCGCCTCGTGCGACGTACACGGCTAACGGCCGGACGGTCCGGCCATTACCATCACCGCATGAGCTATCCGCCGCCGATGGACAAACAGCCCGAGGAGCCCTACGGGCAGCAACCCTATGGGCAGCCGTACGGCCAGTCGCAGCCTTACGACCAGCAGTCCTACGGTCAACAGCCCTATGGTCAACAGCCCTATGGTCAGCAGCCTTACGGCCAGCAGCCCTACGGGCAGCCACCGTACGCACAGCCCTACGGTTACGGTTTCGGCGGACCGCCGGACCATCCGCAGGCGACGACCGTGCTGATCCTCGGCATTCTCAGCCTCGTGCTGTGCCAGTTGTGCGGGCCGTTCGCCTGGGTGATGGGCGGCAAGGTTCTCAAGGAGATCGACCAGTCGGGCGGAACGATCGGCGGACGCGGCAACGCGAAGGCCGGTTACGTCTGCGGGATCATCGGAACGGTCATGCTGATCGCCTTCCTGGCCCTGCTGGTCGTGTACATCATCATCATCGCGGTCGCGGTCGGTTCGTCCAACTCCTACTGATCCGTTTCCGGTCATCGCGCGGGGGGCCGATACTCGGCGGCATCGGTGCGATGGCCGGAATTAGCATCATCGGGGTGAACCACCCAGAGTCGGACGTCCCGGTCGGCGGTAACGCTGTCTCGGACATCCCTACGTCGGATCATCCAGCCGCGGATCACTCGATCGCGGACGATCCCGTGCCGGACGACTGCACGGTGGGCGATCCCGCCGGGAACGAGCGCGCCGGGGTCGATCCCGGCGGGGATGGTCCCGGTGTGGATGATCGCGCCGGGGACGACTCCCCGCATCCGGGACCGACCGAATGGGGTGAGCATCCGCACGGAGTCGGCCCGTGGGACCGGGAGCACGGCACGCCCGTTCCCGAGGATTCGCGTCTAGACCCGGAACTGATCACCCGCGGCGATCGGCGCAACGTGGTTGACGCCTACCGGTACTGGACCCGCGAGGCGATCGTCGCCGATATCGATCGACGACGACATCCGTTCCACGTCGCCATCGAGAACTTCGGCCACGACGCCAATATCGGCACCGTCGTGCGGACCGCGAACGCCTTCGCCGCGGCGGCGGTGCATATCGTCGGGCGCAGGCGCTGGAATCGGCGCGGCGCCATGGTCACCGACCGCTACCAGCACATCGAACATCACGCAGATATCGGCGAACTGCTTGAATACGCCGCGCGCCACGATCTCACCGTCGTCGCGGTCGACAATGTGCCGGGTTCGGTGCCGTTGGAGACCGCTCGATTGCCGCTGCGTTGCCTGTTGCTGTTCGGCCAGGAGGGCCCCGGCGTCACCGACGACGCAAAACAAGCGGCCGCGATGACTGTTTCGATCGCCCAGTTCGGTTCGACGCGGAGTATCAACGCCGGTGTAGCTGCAGGTATCGCAATGCATGCATGGGTTCGTCAGTATGCCGATTTGACTACCTCTTGGTAACGGAATGGGGCGCAAAACCCGGCGGATAACTGGCACCATTGAGGCATGACCTCGCGGAGCCCTCAGGCAGGCCAGGATGCCGCATCGTCGCCCGCGATGTGGTCGGAGCGCGCGGATATGGCGGAATCCGCGATCGTCTCGCGCCATCTGCGCGCGCTGTGGGCGTTTCCGGCCACGGAACTCGGTGTCGTCGGCTGGCCCGCGACCAGACGCGAGCGCGCCTTCGGTTCGTGGCACTACTGGTGGCAGGCCCATCTGATCGACTGTGCCGTCGACGCCGCCGACCGGGTGCCGACGCCCGCGCGCCGTAAACGCGTGGTGGAGATCCTGCGCTCGCATCGCCTGCGCAATATCACCGGCTGGACCAACAACTATTACGACGACATGGCCTGGCTGGCCATCGCCGCGGAACGCGCCGGGCGCGCCCAGGGCGTCACCGTCGCGAACCGCGGTCTGGCCGCGCTCGAGCGCAAGCTGTACGAGGGGTGGAATCCGGAGGTCGGCGGCGGACTGCCGTGGCGGACCGGGTCGGACTACTACAACGCGCCAGCCAACGGCCCCGCCGGAATCGCGATGATGCGCCTCGGTCGTCATACCCGCGCGCAGGAGATCGCCGATTGGCTCGACGCCACCCTGCGCGACCCCGAGACGGGACTGATCCTGGACGGCATCCACCTGCCGTCCGGCACGATCGAGCGTCCGACCTTCACCTACTGCCAGGGTGTGGTACTCGGTCTGGAGGCCGAACTGGCGGCGCACACCGGCGCGCCGCGTCATCTGGAACGGGTGCATCGCCTGCTCGACGCGGTCCAGGGCCACATGACCGTCGGCGGTGTCGTCAAAGGCGGCGGTGGCGGTGACGGCGGTCTGTTCAACGGAATCCTGGCCCGCTACCTCGCGGTGGTGGCCGAGACGCTGCCGGGTTCGGACCGTCAGCAGGTCGAGGACCGCGCGACCGCTGCCGCGATCGTGCGCGCGTCGGCGTCGGCGGCGTGGGCCAACCGGCTCGACGTCGAGGGTGAACCGCTGTTCGGTGCGAACTGGGCCCAACGCGCGCAGATGCCGGGCGGCAGCGCCGGAGCGGGTTATTTCACGGCGGGCGGTTCGGTGACACCGTCGAAGATCCCCGAGCGCGATCTGTCCGTGCAGTTGTCGGGCTGGCTGTTGATGGAGGCCGCCTACCGGGTCAGCGCCGCCGGTCTGTGAACGGCCGCCGACTCAGGTCCGGCGCGGCGGTCAGCTCTCGGCTTCGGCCACGACGGCCGCGTCCACGTCGAAATCCTCGGCGGGCCGGGCCATCTCCTGCCGGTAGTGGCGCATCCCGATGGCGGTTCCCGCGATCAGGCCGATCACCAGCGCGACGATCACCGCGGGCATCAGCCACGGCACCCGCTCCAGGAAACCGCCCGCGTAATAGCCGATGAGCAGCAGCACCGGCGCCCAGATGACGGCGCCGATGGTGCTGGCGACGGTGTACTTGCGGTGGTCCATATGCGCCGCACCCGCGACCATCGGGCACAGCGTGCGCACCCACGGGATCCAGCGGGCGACCAGCACGGCCAGGAATCCGTGCCGCTCCAACAACCCCGAAACCCGTTGCAGATTCGCGGTGTTGATATAGCGCCCGTTCTTGCGCGCGACCAGACGATGCCCTGTCCGCTGCCCGATGACATAGCCCACCTGATTACCGCTGATCGCGGCGACCATGGTGCCGATCGACAGCGCCCACACCTGTGTCTCGCCGGTGGCGTGCGAGGCCATCACGATACCCGCGGTGATCAGCATCGAGTCGCCGGGCAGGAACAGCCCGACGATCAACGCGCATTCGAGGAAGACGAAAGTGAGAACCACCGCCCAGACGAGCGCGGGGCCCGCCGAGATCAATGGATCGAACGTGCCCACCGCCAGGGGCAATGACGCCGTCGACACCGGATCAGTGGCTCGACTCGCTGGTCGCGGCGACGGTCAGCTCGGACTCGGGCCGCGTCTCGGTGGCCGAGTTGCGCCCGAGGATCTTCTTCGCGACCGCGAAGATGCCCGGCAGGATCGAGACGAAGACGATGCCGAGGAAGATGGCCTCGACGTGGTCGCGGATGAAGGCGACGTTACCGAGGAAGTATCCGAGCACCGTGATGCCGCCCGCCCACAGGATCGCGCCGATGATGTCGAAGGCGACGAAGGTGCGGTAGTTCATCTTGGACACGCCCGCCAGCACGGGCATGAAGGTGCGCACGATGGGAACGAACCGCGCCAGGATGATCGTCTTGGGACCGTGTTTCTCGAAGAAGGCGTGCGTCTCGGTGACGTAGTGCTTCTTGAAGAAGCGGGTGTCTTCCTTGTGGAAGATCTTGGGACCTATCCCGCGTCCGATCCAATAGCCGGTCTGATCACCGGCGAAGGCGATGAAAGTGACCGCGGGAACCAGGATCCAGATATTGACCGGGTTGTTCACCTGCGCGGCGAGCAGACCTCCGGTGAACAGCAGCGAATCGCCGGGGAGGATCGGGAAGAGAAGACCGGTCTCGATGAAGACGATGATCAGGATCGCAGGCAGTACCGCGTTCTTCAGCCACGATTCGGTGAGCAGATACATCGGATCGAGCAACTGGGTCAACGCGACGTTACTCGTCACCGATTCGGTCGCTGCCAGCAGAATCACGCGGCCTCCTGTCCATGGTGCGGCTGGCCTAGGGGTTTGCTTGCCACCGCGTCGGAAGCTGCCAGCGCAATTACCTCGACCACAGTACCGGGTGGAAGCGGGAAACTTTCGGTCGAGGAGAAAAACTGTGCGTGCACTCGTGGCCAACTCACAGCCCGCTCTCAGGGTGCCGTCCGAGACGGGACGGCGGGTGCGTTGGGTCACGAAACACCACTGCCTTAGGGTAATACCTGACAGAATTATCTTTTGCCGCACAACACGGAGGTCTTCACTGTGCCCATCGCGACTCCGGAGGTCTACGCTGAGATGCTCGGTCGGGCCAAAGCGCACTCCTTCGCCTTCCCGGCCATCAACTGCACCTCGTCGGAGACGATCAACGCCGCGATCAAGGGCTTCGCCGACGCGGGCAGTGACGGCATCATCCAGTTCTCCACCGGCGGCGCGGAATTCGGTTCCGGCCTGGGCGTGAAGGATATGGTCACCGGGTCGGTCGCGCTGGCCGAGTTCGCGCACGTGATCGCGGCGAAATACGACGTCACCATCGCGCTGCACACCGACCACTGCCCCAAGGACAAGCTGGACAGCTTCGTGCGTCCGCTGATCGCGATCTCGCAGGAGCGCGTCAACGCCGGGCTGCCGCCGCTGTTCCAGTCGCATATGTGGGACGGTTCCGCGATCCCGATCGACGAGAACCTCGAGATCGCCAAGGAACTGCTCAAGGCCGCCACGGCCGCGAACATCATCCTCGAGGTCGAGATCGGCGTCGTCGGCGGCGAAGAGGACGGCGTCGAGGCCGAGATCAACGACAAGCTCTACACCTCGTCCGAGGATTTCCAGAAGACCATCGACGCGCTCGGCGCGGGCGAGAACGGCAAGTACCTGCTGGCCGCCACCTTCGGCAACGTGCACGGTGTGTACAAGCCGGGCAACGTGGTGCTCAAGCCGGAGGTGCTCGCCGAGGGGCAGCGCGTCGCGGCCGAGAAGCTGGGCCTGGGAGCCGACGCGCAGCCGTTCGATTTCGTCTTCCACGGCGGCTCGGGCTCGCTGAAGTCGGAGATCGAGGACTCCCTGCGCTACGGCGTGGTGAAGATGAACGTCGACACCGACACCCAGTACGCCTTCACCCGGCCCATCGCCGGACATATGCTCGCCAACTACGACGGCGTGCTGAAGATCGACGGCGAGGTCGGCAACAAGAAGGTCTACGACCCGCGTTCGTACCTGAAGAAGGCCGAGGCGGCCATGACGGCGCGCGTTCTCGAGGCGTGCAATGATCTGAAGTCCGCGGGACGGTCGATCAGCGCCTGACCCCTTCTCAACCTCTCGGGGGCCCGAGCTCATGAGTTTGGATGTGCGCGTGCTCGGGCCTGTCCGGTTGTTCGTCGGCGGTGAGCCGGTGGCGGTCGGCGGGCCCAAGCCACGGGCTTTGCTCGCCGCGCTGACCGTCAACCGACGGCGCGCGGTGTCCTCGTCCGCACTGGCCGACATGGTGTGGAACGAGGAACCGCCGGATTCCTACTCGGCCAGCCTTCAGGTGTTCGTCTCGAATATCCGTAAGGCGCTGCGTAATTCGGGGGTCGATCCGGCGCAGGTGTTGCGCACCGAATCCTCCGGCTACCGGCTCGAGATTCCCGAGTCCGCCTGCGATATAGGACGTTTCGAGGCCGCGTGTGATGCCGCCGCCAAATGCGCGGAGGCGGGCGACAACGCGGGCGCCTCGCAGCTTTTCGGCACCGCACTACGCGAGTGGAGCGGCCGGGCGCTGGCGGATCTGGCCGGCCTGCAATTCGCCGACGGTTTCGCCACCGCGATGGACGAGGAGCGGCTGCTCGCCGCCTCTGCCCGTATCGACGCCGAGATCGCCTGTGGGCGCGCGTCCTCGGTCATCGGGGAACTGGTCTCGATCACCGGTGAACATCCGCTGCGCGAGCCGCTGTGGGCGCAGCTGATCACCGCGCTGTACCTGTCGGGCAGGCAGGCAGACGCCCTCGACGCGTGCCGCCGCCTTCGCACCGTGCTCGCCGAGGAACTCGGCATCGATCCGAGCCCGCCGCTGGTGGAACTCGAACAGCGGGTCCTGCGCCAGGAACCGTTGAACACCGTGGAGCTCAAGCGGTCCGAGCGGCTGGCCGCGGCCATGACCGAAACCGTCACCGAGATGCCGCGTTCGGTGCGCGCGGGCCAGTTGCGTATGGCGGACGGCCGGGCGCTGGTGATCGGTCAGAACGGAATGCGCATCGGGCGCATGACCGACAACGATCTGGTCCTCGACGACCCCAAGGCCAGCCGGTACCACGCGCACATCATGCCGAGCCGGGCCGGTCTGCTCATCAAGGATCTGCATTCGGCCAACGGGGTGTACGTCAACGAGGAGGCGATCGAGAGCGGCGCGCTGCTCGCCGACGGTGACGTCATCCGGATCGGCGCGACCGTGCTCACCTTTCAGGCGATGTCCTGAGCCGTTCGCTCAGCAGGCGACGCCGTCCCCGTCCGGGTCGAGCAGGCGCGAATATCCCGGCTGGCCCGCGTACAGCGGCCATCTGCCGTCGTTGATCACCTGGGTGCAGTTGGTGTAGTACCGCGTCGTCGCGTCATCCTCCGTCCCGGGCGGGGGGACATTGGAACCTTTGGGCCCCGGACGGTAGCTCGGGGGTGGACTGTCCTCGTGCGGCCGCGATACCGCGGACTGGGGATCGGCGGCGGCCGCCACCGGCGCCGATCCCATTCCAAGGGCGATGAGCCCTAGTGTCCCGGCGGTGGTGAGTACGCGACGACGATTTCCTGAAGTGTTCACGTCATCCATCGTGCGCTTCGAACGCCGCCGTGGCACGTCCTATTCGCAGGCGATGCCGTCGCCGTCGCGATCGAGATGCGGTGCGCGGCCCGTTCCGAAACTCACGGCGACGTCCCTCGGCAGCAATGTGGCACCCGCTCCGAGACGTACTCGGGCTCGTGTCGCAATCCTCATCGTGACGCATCCTGAACATCGGTGGGTGCGCGAAAAACGCTGGCCCGCAATGAATATATGCCCCGAATCGGTCCTGTGCCGAATCGGGCGACGCTGCCTCCCGGTGACGGGAGTGGTCGCGAAAAAGAGGCTAGCAGCGCCCTCGGCATCCGATCAGCAAAATGCCGCAACCGATTCCGAATCATGTTCGAACAGTGATCCTGCGGGGTAACGGCTTCCGGCTCGGACGCCGTGCCGAAAGCGATTACCCGCTCGGTCGCCGGTGCTCCGGGTAGGGTTCGGGCGCGAAACGACATGTGACCGATTCGAGAGGACAGCTGTGGGCGGACGGATCGTGACGGCGCTCGGCGTGGTTGTATTCGGCGCCGGTGCCTTGACCTGCGTCGATCATCCGATATCGGCGGCGCGGCCCGAACCGGGCCTCGCGACCGGGAGCGGCCCGTGCGCGAGTGATCCGGTACCCGCGCACGAGGGCCTCGTTCCCGAGACGGTCGAGGTCCCGATTCCGATTCCGGTGATCACCGTACTGCCTCCGCAGCCTCCGGAATCCGTTCCGACGCGAGTGCGTACCGAACTGCCCGCCGACCCCTGCGTCGACCCGTGCCCGGATCTCACCAACGGGCCGACACCGCCGCCCGGCCTCGCCCAGCAACTCGGCATCCCCGAAATCCTGTTGTCGCCACAGCCTTTCCACTTCGCGGTCCCCGGACCCGGCCCCGATCCTGGAACGGTGCCACCACCGCCGCCACGGGTCGAACCCCCGACCGAATCCGCGCCCAGCTCCCCCGAGCCGCTCGCGCCGCGTTTCACCTCGGTCCGCGAGGTGGCCAAACTGACCGGCGCGAATTCGGTGAACCGCACCGACAAGCGCTGGCAGGTCGACGGCACCGATCTCGGGATCATGTGGGAGAGCGCGCCGGGACAGATCGCCACCGCCTTCGGTGACACCGTCGGCCGCGGCTTCCATCCGCCCGGCGGCATGGGCGGCGACTGGCGCAGCAACGTCCTCGCCTTCAGCACCGACCGCGATCTGTCCGACGGCATGACCTACGACAGCATGGTCACCGACGGTCGCTGTCACGCGGCCGAAGTCCTCCCCAGCCGAAAACTCGACAATGTGGAGATCACCACGATCCCGACGTCGGGTTTCGCCCTCGGCGAGCGGCAGTACCTGAGCTATATGTCGATGCGCACCTGGCACGGCGTCCCAGGCACGTTCTTCACCAACTACGGCGGTATCGCCTATTCCGACGATCAGGGTCAAACCTGGACCAAGGATCCGCACGCGCGGTGGGACAACATCTTCGGACTGGCGAATTTCCAAGTGAGCGCGATGGTTCCGCACGGCGACCACGTCTACATGTTCGGCACCCCGAACACCCGGCTCGGTTCGGTCGGACTGGCCAGGGTCGCGAAGGATCAGATTCTCAACACGACCGCGTATCAGTACTGGGTCGACGGGACATGGACCCCGGTCGGCGGATTCGCCGCCGCGACCCCGATCGTCGACGCGCCCGCGGGTGAGCTGTCGGCGCGCTACGACGCCGATCGCGGAGTCTGGCAGATGAGCTATCTCGACACCGCGAAAGCGGCCATCGTTGTGCGCGAGTCGAATTCGCCGCAGGGCGGATGGTCGCCGAGCACGCCGACGGTGACCATCGCCGATCACGCCGAGCTGTACGGCGGATTCATCCATCCGTGGTCGACGGGCCGGGATCTCTACTTCACCATTTCGACGTGGAGCGACTACAACGTCTACCTGATGCACGCGACGCGCGCCGAATGAGCGCGCGTCGCAGCGAGTTCCGTGGCTAGGAGAACCTGACCTCGGCCACCGCGCGTCCGAAGAGCTTGCGCCCCAGCGATGTTCCGCTCAACGAGATGACGCCGGTGCGCGTCGTCGGATCGAGGGATTTGATCTTGCCCTGGAATTCGACGGTCGTCGCCGCGTCCGCGCTGACCGGAACGAAACCCGCGAAACGCACGCTGAACTTCGTGATCGCGGTGGGATCGCCGAGCCAGGTCGACAGGTAGTCGGCGGCCAAGCCCATGGTGAGCAGACCGTGCGCGACCACCGTCGGCAGGCCGACCAGCTGGGCGGCGCGATCGCTGAAGTGGATGGGGTTCGGATCACCGGCGACGCCCGCGTAATTGGCCAGATCGCCTCGGGTCACCCGCGCGGAACCGGCGGGCAGCGCTTGGCCGGCGGTCAGCTTCTCGAAATCGGGAAGTGTGTGCACGCGAAGGGGTTCCGGCGCAATGACCGGCGGTGTGACCGCCGTCGCGTCGGGGGGTAGTTCGACCAGCGGGTCGTTCGCGGCCAGTCCCGAGGGGCGATCGTGCATGAACACGCTCTCCACGGCGTCGACCAGATTCGGGTCGACCTCGGCGCCGCGGCGGGCGACGATCGTGGTCGACCCGACCTGCGCGACCTCGCCGCGCTGATTGGTCATCACGAATTTGACGTGGATGAAATCGTTGTCGCTGAACTGACGCAGCGACTCGATCCTGATCTCGGTACTGATCCGGTCGCCCGCCAGGATCGGCCGGTGCAGTTCGAAGACCTGATCGGTCTGCAACACCTGCGACAGGTCGTAATCGGTCAGCACGGTGTCGAGCAGGGCGCGAGTACATGCCGTCCCGATCACCGAGACGAAGGTCGGCGGCGCGACGACATTGCCGTGACCGAGCGCACGCGCGTCGGACTCGTTCTGGTGCGCGCCGTGTAGATTCTGTACTGCCCGCGCGAACTCGCGCACCTTCTCGCGGCCGACCACATAGTGATCGCGTACTCGAAAACGTCGTCCCGCTATCGCTGCCGTCTGTCCGCACGTGGCGGTCCCCGGCTGCGCGATTGTTTGCTCCGTGCCCATGATCCGGGTGATGCTACTGCGCTCGACACGGCATTGACCAGGCATCTGTGACGATCACAACCCCGCATGCACCCGGACCGTGGGGTATCACCGTACGAGGCGAGGCACGCGTAAGGCCCGGGACCTGGGCGATTGTCCATCCGGTGTGGAACCTGCGGCGCGGCATCACGGTGTGCCGGAGTGTTCCGTCCACCACTCATATCCTCGGCAAACGGGACAGCCGCGATCCGCGCGCAGCCCACACCGCCGCTCATGAAACTGGGCAAACGTGAGCGTCGCTGTACGCGCCCAGCCGATGCCGCGCCGCCCGGTGTGCACCTCGGACGGTCGAGCTGTGCCGTCTTATCGAGCGACGGTCTGCGACGAATACGCCGTGCGGAGACTCGTACGGCAGGTCGGGCAGACACGGGAGGTGGTGTCGCGACTCGACACCACCGCCCCGTTTCGTCACGGTGTGCCGGTGCTCGGGTCGCACACCTTCCAGCCGGCGTCGGTGCGCTCCAGGTCGAACGTTCGCGCCGAACGGTTCGTCGGATCGGCGTCGGTATAGACGGTGGCCTGCGCGATCGCGGTGTCGCCGGTGATCGAGATCTTGTCCACGCTGTCGACCACGGGGATGTTCTTGCGCTCCATCGACAGCCGGTGCACGCCCGCGAACTGCTGTTCGGGGAGTCCGACGTAGAAATCGTGCAGGGGACCGCAGGTACTCGACCGCAGCGTCGCCAGATCGCCGTCGCGCAACGCGTCGGTGTATTCGCCGATGGCGGCGCGCACGGCCGATTCCGGCGAACTGTCCGACGAACCGACGAAGGAGAACGCGATCGCGACGAGTACCGCGATCAGCACCGCCGCCGCCGCGCCGACCGCCAACAGCCAGCGCGTCGACTTGCCGCCGCCCGCCCCCGGTTCCACCGGAGCGGGTTCGGCAGGCGGTTGGGCCGGGGGCGCGATCCGCTGCGGCGACGCCATCGGTCGCGGCTGCGGCGGATATGTTCCCCGCGCGGCGTTCGTCGACTGTACGGGCAAGGTCATCTGGACGTCGGCGGGCGACGGAGCCTTCGGCACCGAGGGGCGCTGTGTGGCGGGCGGTCGCGGCGGCGTCGGCCTGGTCTGCTCGACGTCGTCGTATCCGCCCGGACCCTGCGGACCCGACGGCCCCTGTGGTCCCTGCGGACCCGAGGGCCCCTGCTGACCCGGCTTCTTCGGGCCCGGCGCGGGCCGCGGCGTCGTGGGCGGCCTGGACAGCGGACCCTGCCGAGGCGGCACCACACGGTCGGTGCCCGGTCGCTGAATCCGCTGCGTCGCCTGCTGATCCGGCGGAACCTGGATCGGCATGGCCATGGTCGGCGGGTCGACCGGATTCGTCACGATCGGCATGGCGACGGTTTTGTCGTCGGAGCCGGGAACGGGTCCGCCCTGACGCCCATCCCCGGGCTGCCCCGTGGGTTTCGATCCCGCAGCTTCGGTCGCGGGAGCGCCCCGAGCGTCCGATTTCGCCTCGGTTCCGGCCCGACCCTCCCGATTATCCGTGGACTTCGCGTCACCCGGCCGAACCGCCGGATCGGTACCCGCGGGAACGATCCGCATCACCACGGTCTTGTCACCGGCTCCGTCGTCCACGAAATCCTGCGCCGCTTCGCCGGGTCCCGCGCCCTGGTTCTCCGTGGGCACGCGACCGTCACCGGGCCCGTCCCGGCGTTCGTCCGCACCGGGTGTCCCGAGGATCTCGCTACGCCGGAACACGGTGGTCTTCGCGCTGGCCGCCGCGTCATCGGACGGCCCGGCCGACACCGTCTCGGACCCGACGGTGTCGGCTTCGGCCGCGCCGCTTTTCGTACTGCCGCTCGCGGTATCCGCCGCCGACCCGACGGACTCACCACGCCGAATCACCGCCGTCTCGGCGTCGCTCGCCGCGGTTTCGGCCGGTTTCGAGCCAACGGAGGTTTCGGCCGGACGCGAGCCACCAACGGCCGCGCCCGACGCAGCCGCACTCGCCGCCGCGGAAACGCTCTTCCCCGAATCCGGCTTCGCGGTACCGATCTCCCCGCTCGTCTCCGCCGAAGCGGGACGATTTCCACTCGGAGTGGAAGGGGTCGCGGTGCCGCCCGTGCCCGAAGCGGTCGTGGCAGTCGGCGCTGTAGCGCCCGCCTTGATCGCCGCCTCCCGGGCCGGATCGCTTGTCCCGGGGGCGGCCGAAGGGGCTGGAATCCCCGACTCGGGGGCACCAGAGCGCGCGGGATCGTTCGGCCGGGGGGCATCCGAGGGCGCCGAGTTCCTCGCACCGGAGGTGTTCGAGGGTGCGGATGTGCTCGCCCCGGGGGCACCGGGCGCTGGATCGTTCGTACCGGAGGCATCCGCGGGCGCCGGAGTGCCCGACCCGGGAACGTTCGCGGGTGCCGGAGTGCCCGACCCGGGAACGTTCGAGGCTGCTGGTTGCGTCGTCCCGGTACCGGCCCCCGCCGGGGTGGCGGGCTGATCCTGGCTGCCGGTTCCGATCGAGTCGGGACCGTCGCTGCGCGAAGTGGTCGGTGTCGTGGCGCGGTCTGTGCCGGGAGCAGTGGCGCCGGTCGAGGCCGGTGCGCGCTTCTCGGGTGTATTCGACGGTGCCGGGGTGCCCGTCTCGGGGGAGTTCGACGACGCTTGTCGCGCTGTTCCGGCACCGGCGGTCACCGGGGTACCGGTCTGCTCCTCGCCGCTCGTGGTGGACGAGCCGGAACGGTTGCCATTCGGTGTGGACGTCGCGCTGCTTTCTGCACTCGACGTGGTTGCGGCCGGTTTCGTCGGACCATTCGCGCCCTTGGCGGGAGCGGGGAAAGGCTTCGTCGCGGTGCTGTCCGGGTCGGAAGCGGCGGCGGCTCGCGTTGCCGAACCACTCGCACCCGCACCCGGCGACGCCGCCGTCGAACCGGCCGCGCCAGAAGCGGCAGGCCCACTGCGGCCGACACTCTTCGCGTCCGGCGCGACTTCGCGTCCGGCCGCGGCCGTTCCGCGATCCGATTGCCCTGCCGCGCCAGCCACGTCGCGTGGACCTTCGGCGGCTTCCCGCCCGGTCCGAGCATCGCCGGACCCGGTACCAGCGGCCTCCTCGGACGCACCGCGCTGTCTCGCCGCCGCATTCGAGGAATTCGCGCTATCGGCCCGGTTGCCGATCCCGGGCCGGGCACCTATACCGGCAGCCCCACCGATGCTCGCCGCAGCACTGGCAGCCGCGGAACTCGCGCTGCCACCGCTCACACCGCCACCTGAGTCGCTGCCACCGGTCGCGCTCGCACCGCGCGCATTGGCACCTGCCGTACCGACATTGCTCGCGCGGCTACCGGTCGCACCGATACCGCTCGCGCTGCTACCGGAGGTGCCACCACCGGCTGCGCTCACACTGCTCACGTCAGCGCGCGCTGAAGCTGCCGACCGACTCGCCGACGACTCGCCCCCGGCGACCCCTGAAGCTCCGGAAGCCTTGTCCGACACGGTATTCCGCGCCTGCGAAGTCGCCCCCAGTGGTTGCCGCCGGAATACGGTCGGTTCGTCGTCGGCGGCGCCATCGGCCGCGCGACTCGCTGCCGTCGCGCCAGCCGCCGCCGACGAACTGGAATTCTTCGCGCCGCCGGTCGCGGCCTGACCACCCTTCGCGCTGCTCGCGGCGTTTTTCACCGGAGCGTCCGCGCTGGAGCCCCCGCTACCGGCCGAAGTCGTGGACGTGCCCGCGGTCGAAGTCGCCGATGACTTCGCGCCGTCGTCGGCCCGTGCCGATTCACCCGATCCGTTCGAGGAGTTCTTTCCCGCCGCCGCGCCCGCGCTCGCCGCGCTACCGCCGCCCGATGTCGCGGACGCGGCGGATGACGGCTCCGCCGAGGTGTCCTCGCGTGCCTTCTCGGCTCCCGCGCTACCGCGCGCCGCATTCTTCTCGTCGTTCGGGTCGGACACCTACTACCCCTCGGCTCGGGCGAATCAGTTGAACTCGACGGCCAGCCTAATGGCCGGGACCGACCGGGGTCCCCAATAGATCGCGACACCATGCGCAGGTTGTTATCGGACTGTTGGCGTTCGGCCCCCCGCGCTGTGACCGGAGGTTCGAACTCGGCTCGATGTGGCCCAGGATCGGGATCCGAGCGCCGCGCACAGGTCGGGGAAATCGCGGGCGCGCGGCCGGGTGCAAGAATGAAACCCATGACCTCGTTCGGTGATCTGCTCGGACCCCAGCCGGTGCTCCTGCCCGAAAATCTCGACGCGGAGGCGGCGCTGCTCGACAAGGTCGACCCGGTGCAAGTCGCGGCCGACCACCCCGCCGCGTCGATCGCGTGGGCCTATCTCGCGGAGGCCGCGCTGACCCGCGGCGGCGCCGTCGGGTCGGACCCGGTGGTCAACCACGACATCGTCGCCGCCTACGCGTTCGCGCGCACCGGCTACCACCGCGGACTCGACCTGCTGCGCCGCAACGGCTGGAAGGGTTTCGGCCCGGTGCCGTGGAGTCACGAGCCCAACCAGGGCTTCCTGCGCTGTGTCGGCGCGCTGGCCAGGGCGGCCCGTGCGATCGGCGAGTCCGAGGAGTACGCCCGCTGCCTGGATCTGCTCGAGGATTGCGATCCGCGCGCCGCGGCGGAACTCGGACTGGACTGAGCACGGCGGCACGCGATGACGCGATGACGGCGCGCCGCCCGACGACGCTAGGGTTCGACGCCGGTGCGCGCCTCGTACGCGAGAGCGGCAAGAAACGTTTGCGCGGCTCGTGGGCGCGACTGCGGCTCTCGGCCCTGCCGATCGTGCAGTGCTCGCTCGGCGCCGCGCTCGCGTGGTTCGTCGCGCATACCGTCATCGGCCATCCGCAGCCGTTCTTCGCCCCGACGGCGGCGGTCGTCTCGATCGGCATCTCGTTCGGCGCGCGGCTCAAGCGGTCGGTGGAACTGGTCGTCGGCGTGGCCGTCGGTATCGGGATCGGCGACCTGTTCATCAGCAACGCGGGCACCGGGGTGTGGCAGATCGCCCTGGTGGTCGCGGTGGCGATGGCGCTGGCCGTCTTCCTCGACGGCGGGTCGATCATCACCATCCAGGCCGCGGGTTCGGCGGTGCTGGTCGCGACCTTGCTGCCGCCCACGGCCGGTGTCGGATTCTCCCGCATGATCGACGCGCTGGTCGGCGGTCTGGTCGGGGTGGTGATGGTCGCGGCGATTCCGCTGCATCCGGTGCGTCGGGCCCGCGATCACGCCGCGGCCATCCTCACTGTGATGGGGACGGCGTTGTCCGAGGCCGCGGACGGTCTGCTGGAACAGGATCAGGACAAGATCCGCAAGAGCCTGAGCGAGATGCGCGCGACGCAACCGCAGATAGACGCGCTGCGTTCCTCGTTGGAGGGCGGGCGCGAGATCAGCAGGATCTCCCCGCTGTACTGGAATTCCCGTGCCCGCCTGGAACGTATCCGCTCGGCGGCGGACCCGCTCGACAACGCGGTCCGCAATACCCGCGTGCTACTGCGTCGCTCGCTGACGCTGGTGAACGACGACGAGATTCTCGACCCGAGGGTGATCGACGAGGTGGAGCGTCTCGCCGACGCGGTCGATGTGGTGCGCAGGATGATGCTCGCCGACCCGGGCGAACAACCGGACCGGGCCGAGGCGGCGCGGGTGCTGCGCTCGGTCGCGAAGGGCGCGCGGCCCGAACTCGTCGCGGGCGCCGGACTTTCGGCGCACGTGGTGTTCGCGCAGTTGCGGTCGATCGTGGTCGATCTCATGCAGGTCTGCGGCATGAAACGTATTTCGGCGATGGCGCTGCTGCCCCCGACCGTCCCGAATCCGCATGTGCGACCTGAGGAATGATCACCCGACTACTCGGTCGGATCCCGGCGCGGGCCGAGCGTGTCAGCGGGTGGGGCGATGATCTTCGCGTAGTCCGGTACTCGTGTCGGTGTCGGGCCCGGTCGATAATCTCGACTCGTGACCGGGAGCTACGAGGGGTTTCGCGGTCGGAAGGCTTCGCGCGAGCGGCGAAGGCGCACCGGATATCCGGTGGACGGAGGCGCTCGTGAGAAGGAGGTGGCCCGGTCCTGTGCCGGACCGGGCCACCGAAACTCACAGCCAGAATCGGGTCAGATAATTGCCGTAGTCCGACCAAATGCGTGGCACTCCGGATAATTCGAACAGCGCGTAGACCGCGTCGAAGAACACATTGTTGATGGCGGGGGTCCACAGCAGCGCGAAGACGATCAGCATTCCGAACGGTTTGAACTGATCGAGCGAGCGTCGGGTCTCGTAACTCAGCGACGGTTCCAGCACCCCGTACCCGTCGAGTCCCGGAATCGGCAGACTGTTCAGCAATGCCGCGGTGACCTGGAGGAACGCGAGGAAGCTCAGCCCGAACCAGAACGCGGGATGCGATGTCGCGCTGCCGAAGAGCTCCACGATCACCAGCAGGATGATCGCGCACACCGCGTTCACGGCCGGACCGGCTCCGCTGACGACGCGCTGGACGCGCGCGCTGAAATTATGGGTGTGCACGTAGACCGCGCCGCCGGGCAATCCGATTCCGCCGAGTGCGATGAAGACGATCGGCAGCACGACCGACAGCAGCGGATGCGAATACTTCAGCGGATTCAGTGTGAGATATCCGCGCAATTCCACTTCGTGATCGCCTGCGCGCCAGGCGATATAGGCGTGCGCGAATTCATGCAGGCACAGCGAGACGATCCAGCCCGCCACGACCATGACGAACACGCCGATCTTGGCGCGGGTCGAGTCGAGGTCGGCGCCCCACGCGAGTACCCCGCCGAGCACGGTGATCGCGACGACGAGCAGGAATACGGGGCTCGGGCGCACCGCGCCACGGCCGAGGCGCTGTCTCGCGTAAGGATTGTTCATCTCACCAGGTACCAGGATTCGTGATGTCGGTAGAAGGTCGAACGGGGGACCGGTCGCTCGGTCCGGATGCCGTCCCTCGTCACCACCGCGCCCGGAGTGCCGAGTTGCGCTGCCCTGCCCTCGACCCAGGTCCGTTTGCGGATCCCCCTGCGGACTGCCGCCCGGACCCCCGGAAGATACAGGGTGGGTGAGATCTGCATGGTCCTGACCTTGCCGGTGAACAGCAGGGTGTCGTCGACGTAGGCCTCGCCCTCCAGTTTGGCGTCATCGACGCCGGTGATGGTGGCGCGACCGACCAGGACGGTGCCGGTGTCGTCGCGGATCAGCGGGGTCTCGGTGGCGCGGCCCTCGATGGCGCGTTTCGCGGCCGCGTTCCCGGTTCCGGTCTGGTAAGCGCGGGAACCGTAGGTCTTGTCGATGGGGACGTAGCCGATCTCGACGTGCAGTCGTTCCGTTTTCATCAGATGGGTGAGAACCCCGGCGAGCGCGGCGTCCTCGCCCAGCACGATGAGCCGGGGCAGACTGTCGGCGGCGAGGACCGGCAGTAGCTCGTCGATCACGGAAGTCGCTGGGACGGCGGCTGTTTGGGTTGTCGGCACCGCGGCGAGGGCGATCGGAACGGGTACGCCGTCGCAGCGGAGAACGTGAGTACTCAAACCGCCGTGCACCCTCCTCGGTCCGGCCGACACACCCGTCGGCCTGCTCACCACTTCCGGGCGAACCCGGCGTCCTGGCTCGCTCCGTGCCCAACCATAGCCCTGTTGATGTGGAGGTGTCGGTGCCGCGGCACCCGATACGTTCCGGGGCGCTCGGAGGGTATCGGCTAAAATGAGCTACCGGCCACCTCCTCCAGACGGGTAGGTAGCTGCAACACGTCCGTGTTGCGCCCCCAAACGTAGGAGACAAACCATGCCGGCAATCGTCCTGATCGGCGCCCAATGGGGCGACGAGGGCAAGGGCAAAGCGACCGATCTGCTCGGTGGCCGCCTGCAATGGGTTGTCCGCTACCAGGGTGGCAACAACGCGGGTCACACCGTGGTCCTGCCCAACGGTGACAAATTCGCGCTGCACCTGATCCCGTCCGGAATCCTGACCCCCGGTGTCACCAATGTGATCGGCAACGGCGTCGTGGTCGATCCGGGCGTGCTGCTCGCCGAACTGGCCGGGCTGGAAGAGCGCGGGGTCGACACCTCCGGCCTGCTGCTCTCCGCCGACGCGCACCTGATCATGCCGTACCACGTGGCCATCGATAAGGTCACCGAACGCTTCCTCGGCAACAAGAAGATCGGCACCACCGGCCGCGGTATCGGCCCGTGCTACCAGGACAAGGTCGCCAGGGTCGGGGTCAGGGTCGCCGACGTGCTCGATGAGAAGATCCTCACCCAGAAGGTCGAGGCCGCGCTCGAGTTCAAGAACCAGGTGCTGGTCAAGATCTACAACCGGCGCGCGCTCGACCCGCAGCAGGTGGTCGATGAGGTACTGGAGCAGGCCGAAGGGTTCAAGCACCGCATCGCCGACACCCGCTTGCGGATCAACGAGGCACTCGAACGCGGCGAGACCGTGCTGCTGGAGGGTTCGCAGGGCACCCTGCTCGACGTCGACCACGGCACCTACCCGTATGTGACCTCGTCCAACCCGACCTCGGGCGGCGCGGCGGTCGGCTCGGGCATCGGACCCAACAAGATCAATACGGTGCTCGGCATCCTGAAGTGCTACACGACCCGCGTCGGCTCGGGACCGTTCCCGACCGAGCTGTTCGACAACTTCGGCGAATTCCTCGCCAAGAACGGCGGCGAGGTCGGCGTGACCACCGGGCGCGCACGGCGCTGCGGTTGGTTCGACGCCGTGATCGCCCGTTACGCGACCAGGGTCAACGGCATCACCGACTACTTCCTCACCAAACTGGACGTGCTGTCCGGCCTGGACACCGTCCCGATCTGCGTCGCCTACGAGATCGACGGCGAGCGCGTCGAGCAGATGCCGACCACGCAGACCGATTTCCATCACGCCGTCCCGATCTTCGAGGAGATGCCGGGCTGGTGGGAGGACATCTCCGCGGCCCGCACCTTCGAGGAGTTGCCCGCCAACGCCCGCGCCTACGTGGCCCGGCTGGAGGAGTTGTCGGGCGCTCGGATCTCCTGCATCGGCGTCGGCCCGGGCCGGGACCAGACCATCGTCCGCCACGACGTCCTGGGCTGACACGCTCCCGCGCACGCACCGGCCGAGGCGACAACACGCCTCGGGGGTCGGGCGAGCGAGGTTGCGCGCGTGGGAGAAACCGCGCGTTCGCTCGCGGGTAACCGGAGGCGTGCCCGTCGGTGTCGCTCGCGGCTTCGGCGAACCCGTTTGCGCGCGTTCGGAGTTCGCGGATGTGATCGATCGTGCACTGCGAAGACCTACGATTGACCCATGGCTCGGAACTGGCCGATGATCGAGCGCGAGACCGAGTTCGCCGCCCTTCGGTCCGCGCTGGACGGCCGCGTCCATGTCGGCGCCGTACTGACCGGCGATGCCGGAGTGGGGAAGACGACGCTGGCCAGGAAGGCCACCGCGGCGGTGGGCGGAAATATCCGGTGGGTGGCGGGCACCGAATCGGCCCGCGGCATCCCCCTCGGCGTTTTCGCGCACATGGTCGGCGTCTACACCGCGCACGATCCGGTGACCTTCATGTCCGCCGCCCGCGAGGCGCTGCTCGCCGAGGGGCACACCACCATCGGCGTCGACGACGCGCATCTGCTCGACCAACTCTCGGCCACCCTGTTGCTGCAACTGGCCATCGACAGGGCCGCGCATATCGTGGCGACGGTACGCAGCGGTGTGCAGGTTCCCGACGCGGTCACCTCGTTGTGGAAAGACGGTCACCTGCTGCGCATCGACCTGGGACCGTTCACCCAGCGGCAGAGCGTCGAATTGGTGGAATCCATGCTCGGCGGGCAGCTCGAGGGTTTCACCGCCAACCTGATGTGGGAGTCCTCGGCCGGAAACGCGCTGTTCCTGCGGCATTTGGTGGAGGGCGCGCTGGAAGCGGGCACCCTGCGCCAGGTGAACGGGGTCTGGCAGTTGCGCGGCCGGGCCGCGGTCACCTCCGAACTCGCCGCGCTGCTGGAGGACCGGGTCGAGCAGCTGCCCGATCCGGTGCTGAGAGT
This sequence comes from Nocardia sp. NBC_01377, assembly GCF_045040005.1. Lineage (NCBI taxonomy): Bacteria > Bacillati > Actinomycetota > Actinomycetes > Mycobacteriales > Nocardiaceae > Nocardia > Nocardia sp. NBC_01377. The sequence continues at coordinate 6,984,006 of NZ_CP109566.1, read as the reverse complement.
GCTGGAACTGCTCACCTTCTGCGAACCCATCGATATCGACATACTCGCCGAACTGGCGGGCGAGGAGGCCGTCGAATCGGCCGAAACCCGCGGTCTGATCAGGGTTGTGGAGCACTCACACCGATTGATCGTGCGCTACAACCATCCGCTGTTCGGCGAGGTGATCCGGCGCAGACTCGGCGTCGCCTCGGCCCGGCGGCTACGCGGGCGGTTGTATTCCTCGCTCAAGGAACGTCCGATCAAATCCGCCGCCGACCGGATCCGGCTGGCCGAATTGGCCTTGGACAGCGACAGATCCGCCGATCTCGAACTCTTCGAGGCGGCCGCCGCCGATGCCATCCACCTGGCGAATCTGCCGCTCGGCGAACGTTTCGCCCGCGCCGCCGTGGAGCGGCGCGGCGGCGTCGAGGCCGCGGATCTGCTCGCCCGCGCACTGCTGTGGCAGGGGCATCGGATCGAGGCCGAACGCACCCTGGCCGGTTTCGACCCCGACCGACTCGATGAGGTGCAACTGGTCCGCTGGGGCAGCACCCGGGTGTCGAACCTGTTCTGGGCGGTGGGCGACGCAGACCGCGCCGACGAGGTCCTCGCCCAGGTCCGGGCGAAAGTGCAGCATCCCAAGAGCGTGCTCATGTTGACCGCGCTCGCCTCCGCCTGCGAGGTCAACGAGAACCGGTTGGCGGACGCCTACGCCGACGCCGAATCGGTGATGACATCCCACGGAGCGCCGAGATGGGCGGTCTGGTGGGCCTCCTTCGGCGGCGGTCTGGCCCTGGCGCTGATGGGCAAGGCCGAGGCGGCGCGCACGTACGTGGCGCGCGGACACGAGGTGGAAGCGGAGATCGACGGGCTCAACCGGTTCATCTCCACCCACGCCGAGGTACTCGCGCTGACGCTGTCCGGTGAGCTGGAAGCCGCCAAACGTTGCGCGGCGGGATATTTCGACTATTCGGCGCCGGGCCAGTATCTGGCCTGGGGATTGTCGAAGATCTTGCAGGGCACGGCCGACGTCGCCCGAGGTCGGTTCCCGGACGGGATCGAACATCTGGAACAGGCACTGGCCGCCCTCGCGACCGAGGGTGCGGCGGCCTGGATGATTCCGGCGAGAATTCGCCTGGCCGAGGCGTATTCGGCGCTCGGCCGAGCGGATGACGCCGCCGAATCCATTCGCGAGGCCGCAGCCCACGGCGGCAGGCATTCCGCGGTGTACGAACCGCAACTCGATATCGCCCGTGCCGTCCACGCCGGTGCGGAGGGGAGTGTCAGCGCGGCCATCCGATCGGCGATGTTCGCCGCCGCCTCCGCGGGCCGCTCCCGGCAGTACGCCATCGAAGCGATGGCCCTGCACACCGTCGCCCGATTCGGTGACAGTTCCGTCGCGGGCCGACTCGCCGATCTCGCGGCCCGGGTGGACGGACGACTCGTGCGGGCCCAGGCCGAACACGCGATGGCACTCGCGGCCCAGGACGGCACCGGATTGGATACCGTCGCCGCCGAATTCGAGGCGATGGGCGCGCTGCTCTCGGCCGCCGACGCCGCGGCCCAGGCCGCGTCCGCGCACGAACGCGCCGGTGACCGTCGCCGACTGCTCGAATCCGCCGCGGTCGCCAACCGCCTCGCCGCGGCCTGCGGCGGTGCGAGCACGCCCGCCCTGCGCCGCGCCGCGCAACCCCTTCCCCTCACCGCCCGCGAGCGCGAGATCGCGAACCTCGTCGCGGCCGGTCTGTCCAACCGCCAGATCGCCGACCGCCTCACCGTCTCGGTCCGGACCGTCGAAGGCCACCTCTATCGCGCCTGCATGAAAATGGACGTCACCGACCGCGAATCCCTCGGCGCCTTCATGCGCGGCGAAGCCCCGGGCCGATCCGGGTGACGCCGCCGTCGAGGGCGTATACCGGGGGTTAGCTGGGCAGGCCGGGGCGGCGGCGGTTACGGTCGGCGGTAGCGAGCTGTGGAAAGGTGTGGACGCCTGTGCGTAAGTCGGCGATCGTCGGTGTGGTTCTGGTCGTGCTGGGGCTGGTAGGGGGATGTTCCGATACGTCGGGCACACCGCGACCGGTGGGTTCTCCCTCGGTCGTCGCGACCTCGGCGGCCCCGGCCGCACCGGATGCGGTGGAGCGCAATCTGCGGATCCGTCAGCGGTTGCTGGAACTCGGGTGCACCACCAACAGCTGTATCCAGGCGTACTTCGCGTGCATGGACGGCTACCTCAGCGGTGACGCGTGCGAGTTCTACCGTCAGCATCCGCCCGGCTGATCCGGCGCGAGGCCGCCGCGACCTCAGAAGAGTGTGGGTTCGCCGAACCCCGGCGTGCGCTCGATTTCGAGGAGCCGCTGTTTGGTGGTGATCCCGCCCGGTGCGGAGAAACCGTGCAGCGCGTTGTCGGCGGCGAGCACCCGGTGGCACGGAATGATCAGCGGGATCGGATTGCGACCGAGCGCCTGCCCGACGGCCTGTGCCGCGCCCGGTGCGCCGACCCGATCCGCCACCTGCCCGTAACTGAGGGTGTGGCCGGGATCTATCGCGCGGGTCACGTCGTAGACCCGGCGGTGGAAATCGGGAATCGCGCTGGTGTCCAACGGTATCCAGCGCAGGTCGTCGAGTTCGCCCGCGAGGTGGGCCCGAATGCCCCGGACCGCCTCGGCGATGGGGCCGGTCGGTTCGGCCCGGTCGATCGCGTCGTCGCCGATCGCGCGTGTGATGTGCGCGAGCAGTGCCGCCGAATCGGTGTCGGGCAGTGCGAACCGGAAAACGGCGTCCCCGCCCCACGCGATGGCGCAGTCGCCGATCGCGGTATCGAAGAGCGCTGCCCGCCCAGGCAGCCGAATGGAAACGCCCATGATCACAGTCTGCACGCGGGGTCCGACACATTCGACGGCTGGTGCGATCGGGCGGGCGAGGTTCCGCCGCCGAATTCCTGTCGCGGCCGAGTCGGCGCGCTTCATCCGGACGTCGGAACCCTCGAGTGGCTGGCCGATCGTGATGACAGCCGAGGAGACCAGTCCAGTCCAGTCAGGAGAAACTGGCCTTGAATGTCCCACAGCTCGGATTCGACGCGGACCGCACCACGGCGCGTTCGGCCTCGCGGATCGGCTCCGCGGCGACCTCCGCCGCTTCCGATCGGCTGCGGATCGCGGCGATATCGGCGTATTGCCGCTGTTCCTCGTAGTATGAAGCGGAATCGTCCAGGAGTGGCCACGGCGCGCGGAACCGGTCGATCCGGAAGGCGGTGGCACCCGAACGAGGGGCGAAACGGTGGACGGCGTAGGCGAAGGCGACGACGACGACGAGAAGGCTGAGCAGGGCGGTCATGTATTCAGAATGACCCCACTGGCCTTGCTTATAAATATCCAATCGGTGAATACTGGACCGTATGGCGACAAGAGTTATCGGTGCGACCAGTCTGGCGCGGGATCTGGGCCGCTGGCGCAGCGTGGACGAGGACGGCGGGGAAACCTCGGCGAGCAGCCGTCGTTCCGCGCGTCCGGCCTATCTCGCGCTCGCCGAAGGCATCCGGTTGCTCATCCACGACGGCAGGGCGCCGCTGGGTGTGGCGCTGCCCAGTGAACGCGATCTGGCAGCGACGCTCGGCGTCAGCCGGACCACCATCACTTCCACCTACACGCTGCTGCGCGAACACGGTTACCTGATCAGCCGCCAGGGTTCGCGCAGCACGGTGGCGCTGCCGCCCGCGGTGCCGCACGACGGAACCAAACCCGCCAGAAGTATTCTCGCGATGATGTCGCAGCCGGAGCTGACGACCATCGACCTGACCTATGCCGCGATGGCGGCGCCGAGGGAGATGCAGGCGGCGTATTCCGCCGCGCTGGAAGGTCTTCCGGCCTACCTGGGTACCCACGGCATGGATCCGGTCGGTGTGCTCGCACTGCGCGAGGCCCTCGCCCGCCGCTACACCGAACGCGGTCTGCCCACCGAACCGGACCAGATCCTGGTCACCCTCGGCGCCCAGCACGGTCTGCGCCTGCTGCTCAATGTGCTGACCGCGCCCGCCGCGCGGGTGCTGATCGAACATCCGACCTACCCGAACGCCATCGAGGCCATTCGCGATGTCGGCGCCCGCCCCATCCCGGTGCCGCTGCTGCTGGAGAATCAGGAACGCGGCTGGGATCTCGACGGAATACGCAGCGCCGCAAGGCAAACCGCCGCGACGCTGGCCTATCTCGTCCCCGATTTCAACAATCCGACCGGCCTGCTGCTCGATGCCGACGGCCGGGCCGAACTGGCCGCCATCGCCAGGGAGACCAGGATGACGATCGTCATCGACGAATCGATGGTCGACCTGCGGCTGGACTCGACCCCCGCGCCGCCGCCGGTCGCGGCCTTCGCCAAGGGCGCGGAGATCGTCACCATCGGGTCGGCGTCCAAATCCTTCTGGGGCGGTCTGCGCGTCGGCTGGATTCGCACCAACCAGTCGCTGATCACCAAACTGCTCGGCATCCGTTCCACCGTCGACCTGGGCACGCCCGTCATGGATCAGCTCGCCACCGTGTACCTGCTGGCGAACGCCGACGGAATCCTGGACCGCCGCCGCGATCAATTGCGGTCCCAACGTGCGGCGATGCTGGAGGCCCTGGCCGAAGAACTGCCGGATTGGCGGGTCGGCGAGGGCGCGGGCGGCATGTCGCTGTGGGCGCAACTGCCTGCCCCGGTCTCGACGGCGCTGGCGGCCACAGCGCCCAACTACGGCGTATTGCTCGCGGCCGGACCACGTTTCGGTGTGCAGGGTGCTTTCGAACGTTTCCTCCGCCTGCCCTATACGCATCAGGAGTCCGAACTTCGGCTCGCCGTCAAAGGGATCGCGGCGGCCTACGAGGCGCTCACACCCCGCGCCGTCGACCCGCTCCAACCGCTCACCTGCTACTGACCGGAGGCCCGTGCGAGCCGGTCGGTCGGTCTCGTAACGGGATCCCCTCGACGTGACCGAATTCGATCTCGGGCAGTATCGAGGTCATGGGCCCCACGACGGGACCGAGTGTCCCCGCAAGCGTCGAAGAGTTCCGAGCGTCGGCGAGTAGTCGCCTGCGCCGGTTCCCGCATCTGGAAGTTCCCGACGCGCCGGATATCCGCAGGGCCGCCGTGCTGCTGTGCGTGGTCGAGTCACCGGAGCGCACGCCCGCGGTGCTGGTCATCCGGCGCGCCTACCGGGGGCGCAACGCGGGCCAGTGGGGTCTGCCCGGCGGCCGTCTCGACAGCGGGGAAACCGCCGAGCAGGCGGCGATCAGGGAACTGCACGAGGAACTCGGGCTGACCGTGACCACCGCCGACCTGCTCGGCCGTCTCGACGACTTCCCTGCCAGCTCCGGATTCGTCATCACGCCGTTCGTGGCGGCGCTGAGCGACGCCGCGGCGCTGAACCCCAGCCAGGACGAGGTCCATTCGGTCCACTTCGTCGATCTCGGCAGACTCGCCGAGGACGACGTGCCCCACTGGGTGAGTCCCGGTGAGGCGGTACGTCAGGGCGAACTGCCAGGCGAAGCGTCGACGATCGCGCCGGAGGGGCCGGGCCTCCTACAGATGCGCCTGGGCGACGGCATGACCATCCACGCGCCGACCGGCGCGATGCTCTGGCAGTTCCGCGAAGTCGTGCTGCTCGGCCGCGACCCGGCCGACGCCAGGATCGCCGATTTCGCCCAGCCCGACTGGACCCGCCACTGAGGGGTGCGGCTTCGAAGTGTCCGTGACGGCGAAGACCCGGCCCCGCATGGGACCGGGTCTTCGTGACCGGTGGGACTACTTCAGGTCGTTCATGCTCTTACCCACGTCGGCGAGCGTCATCGGCTTGCCGAAATCCTGGGTGTACTTGTAAGAGGTGAATCCACAACGGAACTGACCGTTGTTCGGCTTGAAATCGGCGGCCTTCCAGCCGTCGGGGGTGGCCTGCTGCACGTTGAAGCAGCGCGGCTGCTCCGCGAGCGGCTTGGACAGATCGATCGGCGCCTGCAAGCCACCGGCGGTCCAGGCGGTCTCCTTGATCGCGGCGTTGTAGACACACGAACGCGTCAGATTGTCGCCGCAGCTGGCGGCCGACTTGGCGAACAGCAGCCAGGTCTGGAAGGCTCGCAGTCCCTGGAAGGTGATCGCCGCGCCGGGCGCGTACTTGCTGTAGAGCGTCTTCAGTTCCGCGATCGCGGGAGTCGTCGCGGCGGCGTCCAGTGGCGCGGTGCCGCTGATATCGGAGAAGTTGTTCTGGCTCGACAGTGAACTCTTCGCCGAGTCGAGGAAGGTCTGGTTGTAGGCGTTGGCGTTGGCGTCGATCCAGTCGAGTTTGTAGTTCATGCTCGTGAGGATGTCCTCGAGCTTGGCCAGGTAGCGGAAATCGCCGAGGAAGATCAGGCCCTTGACGTTGTTGGCCTTGATCGACTGCGCGTACGGGGTCCAGTCGGAGACCCCCGCGACCGGGTACAGGTCGTTGTAGACGATCTTCGCGCCGAATGCGTTGAAGAACTCGACCTGTTTATCACCCATCGCCTTCGTGATCGGCGAGTCGCCGTTGATCAAGCCGATACCGTTCTGCGAGCCGGGATAGGCCTCTTCGAGCAGCCACTCGTAATACCCGGTATAGGGATTGACGCTCTCCGAGGCGGACGCGCCGAACGAGGGAACCTGCAGATCGGAGCCGGTATTGGGCACCTGGGTGACCTGCACCGGGAAATCGGGAAGCAGGCAGTTCAGCCGGTCCTTGACGCCGAGTCCGTCCAGCGCGGCGCTACCGCCGACCAGGACGAAATCCTCACGGCAGGCTTCCAGCATCCGCTGGCGCACCTCCATCAGGTTGGTGTCGCGCAGGTTGACGTTGACCTTGCGGCCGTTGATACCACCCGCCGCGTTGCACCACGAGGTGAAGACCTTCGCGGCGTCGACGTAGTCGGGGTTCTTGGTGAACCCGACATCGGAGAACATGCCGACCTCGATGTCGGACGCCGTGACACCCTGCGCCGGAGCGCTTTTCGCGCTGCCGGGCTGACAGACGCCGTTGAGGCTGCCGAAGTTCGCCGTGGCGGCGGGCCCTGACGAGCCACCGCCTTCGGTGGGTTCGGTGCCGCCGTCGCGTCCGCAACCGGCTGCCACCAGCGCGATCGCGATCAGGGCAACGACTATCCGCTGTGTCTTCACTCGTCTTACTCCTGTGCGGTTCATGCTGCTGCCACCAGCAGCAGGACGTCGGTGACGGCTTCCGGTTCGGTGATCATCAGGTCGTGGCCGGTGTCGATATCCCACAGCCGTCCCGCTTTTCGTGCGCCGTCGACCAATTCGGGATCGCGCGTGGCGAGGGTCGAGGTGCAGACGATGTGGAATTGCGGCAGCGCGGCGACGGCCTGTTCGTCACGGAGATCGAGTTTCTCCTCGAAACACCGCCACGGATGGCTGGTCAGCCGCTCGGCCATCCACGTGAGGTCCGCGGGGTCGGTGACCCCGTAGAACATGCCCGCGTCGGGATGCGGGAGCAGGACCAGTTCGGTGCCGTCGATCGTCTCGCCGAACGGGCGGGTCGCCTCGATGATCGGACCGGCGACATCGACGAGTGACTGACCGTTGATCGGGTTCGCCGCGTCCAGGTAGACCAGCCGCCCGACCCGATCGATGGCCCGGTCGGCGGCGCCGGTGATGACCATGCCGCCGTAGCTGTGGCCGACCAGGATCACCTCGCGGAGGTCTTCGTAGTGCAGCAGGGAAGCGACGTCCTGGATATGGGTGTCCAGCCCGATATCGGACAGGGACAGATGGGAGCGGTCGGCCAGTCCGGACAGTGTCGGGGCGAACACCTCGTGGCCCGCGTCGCGTAGTAGTCGGGCCACCTTCCGGTAGCACCAACCGCCGTGCCCGCCGCCGTGGACCAGTACGTATGTCGCCATCTCGCTCCCGAAAACCTTGTTCTTCGACTCGGTAATCGGATATCGAGTAATCCGATTACTTGAGTAATGGGATTACTCTAGGGAGATGGCCCGGGGTGTGGGGAGTGAATCGGAAACTTCGTCGCGGATCCTTGCCGTCGTGCTGGACTCGCTGGAACGGGTCGGTTACGACGGCCTCTACCTCCAGGAGGTGGCGCGCGGCGCCCGGGTGTCACTGAGCACGATCTACAAACTGTTCGGGACCCGCGATCAGCTGATCGTCGCCGCGCTCGAACAGTGGATGGCCCGAACCAGTTACACCGACCTCGCCGCGGTCGACCCGGACGAGACATTGCGCGAGGGTTTGATGCGGCTGTTCCGACGGGTGTTCGAGCCGTGGGAAGACAGCCCGAAGATGTTGGAGGCCTATCACAAGGCGCGCACCGGCCCCGACGGTAGTCGCCTCGAGGCGCAGGGCATCACCGCGCTCGTCCCCGCGGCGGGTGCGGTCCTCGCGGGCACGGACCCCGATTATCTCGATGACATCGGCCGCGTGCTGACCGGACTCAGTTACGGACTCATCGGGCGCTACGTCGACGGCGCACTCGAGATCACCGATATTCTTCCGACCCTGGAAAAGGCGGTTTTCCGGCTCACCGCCGACAACGAGTCCGCGGCGCACAACGCCCATATCAGTCGCGCGCAATCGTCGACCGCCAGCTGAGAACGGCCGTACGGCACGCCCGCGTCACGCGCGACCGTGCCGTACGTGGGGAATCAGTCCGCCCAGATCTCCTCGAACGGAGTGCCCTCGGTCGGCGGCGGGGTCGGAATGGTGGTGGGGGTGCGGGAGAAGCGCGGAGCGGGCGCGTGCTGCACGATGCCGCCGATCTCGACCAGGCCGGTCCGCGCGACGATATGCGGGTTCGCCTCGGCCTCGGTGAAGGTGAGCACGGGGGTGGTGCAGGCGTCGGTGCCCTCGAAGATCGCGGCCCATTCGTCGCGGGTCTTGGATTTGAACTTCTCGGTGAACAGCTTCTTCAGCTGATCCTGGCCGTTGGGGTCGAGTTGCTGGGGCAGACCCTCCGGATCGATCTCCAGCCCCGCGAGCAGTTCCGCGTAGAACTGCGGCTCGATCGCGCCGACGGCCATGTACTTGCCGTCGGAGGTCTCGTAGGTGTCGTAGAAGGCCTGTCCGGTGTCGAGCAGGTTGGTGCCGCGCTCGTCGTTCCACAACCCGACGCCGCGCATACCCCAGATCATGTGCGACAGGGCGAGTGCGCCGTCGACCATCGCCGCGTCGATGACCTGGCCCTTGCCCGAGGTCTGCCGCTCGATGATCGCGGCGAGGATGCCGAACACCAGGAACATGGAGCCGCCGCCGAAGTCGCCGACCATATTGAGTGGCGGCACCGGCCGCTCACCCTTGCGGCCGATGGCGTTCAGCACGCCGGTCAGCGAGATGTAGTTGATGTCGTGGCCGGCGCGGTCGGCCAGCGGACCCTCCTGGCCCCATCCGGTCATACGTCCGTAGATCAGGCGCGGGTTGCGCTCGAGCGCCGCGTCGGGGCCCAGGCCCATCCGCTCGGTGACGCCCGGCCGGAAACCCTCGATCAGGACATCGGCCTTCCCGATCAGGGTGAGCACCTTCTCGATATCCGCCGGATCCTTCAGGTTGGCCTCGAGGATGGTGCGTCCGCGCCACTGCGCCCGGTCCATGAAGCCGGGGAACATGCCCGCGCGCTGTACCCGCACCACATCGGCGCCCAGGTCGGCCAGTAGCAGCGCCGCGTGCGGACCCGGGCCGATTCCGGCGAGTTCGACTACTTTGATGCCGGCCAGCGGCCCCTGCCTCCGGTTATCGTCACCGGCGGGGTGGGTTGATCCTGTGGTGGTGGATGGTGTGCTCACGCCCTACCTCGGTTCGTCGTCGATCCAGCGCACCGGCGCGTCCGGTGCCGCCCGGGAAAGCCGGCCCGGGTTTATTGACAGTATGACAATAACGTCGGCGCGCGCCCCCCGGCCTCGCTCCACGGTCACCCCTCACGGGTGACGTCGCCCGCCCCGGTTCACCCGTACTTTCGTGGCACACCGAGAACTCGTCGAGCGACGGAGGACCGAGCATATGCCACCGAAGGAATACCGGCCGGGCACCACGTTCCCCGGAATCATCGGTCGGACCACCGACGAATCGAGTCCAGCGTGGCCGCAGCCGGTGCGTGCCGTACCCGACGCGCCGAACGTGCTGTTCATCGTCTTCGACGACACCGGTTTCGGCCAGTTCGGGTGCTACGGCAGTCCGATCGAGACGCCGAATCTCGACCGGCTCGCCGAACACGGTCTGCTCTACAACAACATGCACACCACCGCGCTGTGCTCGCCCTCGCGTTCGTGCATGATGACCGGCCGCAACCACCACGCGAACGCGATGGCCGGAATCACCGAGATCGCCACCGGATTCCCGGGATACAACGGCAATATCCCGTTCGAGAACGGATTCCTGTCCGAGATCCTGTTGGAGCACGGTTACAACACCTATCAGGTGGGTAAATGGCATCTGGTGCCCTCGGAACAGGAATCGGCCGCGGGTCCCTACGAGCGCTGGCCACTCGGGCGCGGATTCGAGCGTTTCTACGGTTTCCTCGGCGGTGACACGAGCCAGTGGTATCCGGATCTGGTCCACGACAATCATCAGGTCGAACCGCCCGCGACCCCCGAGGACGGGTATCACCTGACCGCCGACCTGGTCGACAGGGCGATTTCCTTCATCGCCAGCGCGAAGCAGGTCGCCCCCGACAAACCGTTCTTCCTGAATTTCTGCACCGGCGCCACCCACGCGCCGCACCACGTGCCCAAGGAATGGGCCGACCGGTACCGAGGACGTTTCGACGACGGCTGGGAGGCCTATCGCGAATTCACCTTCGCCCAGCAGAAGGAACGCGGCGTCGTACCGGTGGACGCGCAGCTCTCCCGACACGATCCCGATGTGCCGGAATGGGATTCGCTGCCCGTCGACCAGCGCCGTCTGGCCGCGCGGATGATGGAGGTCTACGCCGGATTCCTGACCCATACCGACCACCACATCGGCCGAATGCTCGATTTCTTGAAGGAGATCGGCCAATTCGACAACACGCTGATCATGGTGGTGTCCGATAACGGGGCGAGCGCGGAAGGCGGCGTCACCGGGACGACGAACGAACTGCAATTCTTCAACAACGCCCCGGAGCCGATCGAGGACAGTCTGCGGGCGATCGACGAACTCGGCGGCCCGAGCACGTTCAACCACTATCCGTGGGGCTGGACCTGGGCGGGCAACACCCCCTTCCGGCGCTGGAAGCGTGAGACCTACCGCGGCGGCGCGAGCGACCCGTTCCTGGTCCACTGGCCGCGAGGAATCACCGCGAACGGCGAGATCCGCACCCAGTACGCGCATCTGGTGGATATGGTCCCCACCGTTCTCGACGTACTCGGCATCGAGCCGCCCGCCACCATCAAGGGCGTCGCGCAGTCGCCGATGCACGGCGTCAGCTTCGCGCACACCTTCGACAACGGGGACGCGGTCACCGGCCATCACACCCAGTACTTCGAGATGCTCGGCCACCGCGCCATCGATCACGATGGCTGGCGCGCGGTATGTCCCTGGCCCGGAACGTCTTTCGCGGAGGCGGACAACGCCTTCGGCACCCCCATCACCGCCGATGCGCTCGGCGAATTGGACGCGCACGGCTGGGAGTTGTACTACATCGAGGAGGATTTCGCGGAAACCCACGACCTCGCCGCCGAACATCCCGACAAACTCCTCGAGATGATCTCGCTGTGGTACGTCGAGGCGGGTAAGTACAACGTGCTGCCCATCGACAGCAGCACCCTGCAACGCCTCATCCAGGAACGTCCGCAGATCACCCCCGCGCAGACCAGTTACACCCTGCGCGCGGATACCGACACGCTGCCCGCCGCCGTCGCGCCGCGCGTACTCAACCGGCCGCACAGCGTCACCGTCGACGTGGAGATCCCGGCGGGCGGCGCCGACGGCGTTCTGGTGTGCCAGGGCACCAATGTCGGCGGCTGGACCTTCTTCGTCAAGGACGGCCGACTGCATTACGCGCACAACTACGTTCGGCGTGCCGTGTACCGGGTCGCCTCCACCGAGACGATCCCGGAGGGGCGTCACGAACTCCGCTTCGAATTCGAGCCGACCGGTGTCCCCGACATCACCCAGGGTAAGGGCGCGCCGGGTAACGCCACGCTCTACATCGACCGTCGCCCGGTCGGTCGGGAGGAATTCCCGGTCACCACACCGGTCGCCTTCAACCCCGGCGGCATGACCTGCGGGGCCAACCCCGGCTCCGCGATCGTCTCCGACTACCGGCCGCCGTTCCGGTTCAGCGGCACCCTGCACACCGCCGTCGTCGACCTGTCCGGGGACCTGATCACCGATATCCCCAGTGAGATGCGCATGCATATGGCCCGGCAGTAGGCGACGACCCGGCCGCCGCACCGGGAGTCCGGCACCGAACGACGCGAAAGGTCGGGTGCCGGACTCCCGCATCATCGCACTCGACGAAATTCCGTCGCGGTCGAACAGGGAGGCGATCGACGCATGGCCGAGGTGTATCGCGAGAGGCAATTCCGCAGGCTGACGACGCCGCGTTCGGCCGCCGTCGCGGGCATCCTGTTCGCCGTGCTGTTCACGATCGGTCTCGTACTGTTGCGCACGACCCTGTCCGGCGACCCCCTCAGCGACGCCGCCTGGTCCGGTCCGCATCAAAGAAGAATCAAGATCGCCCTGGTGCTGGAACCTTTCGCGGGGATCGCGTTCCTGTGGTTCATCGGCGTGATCAGAGATCGCATCGGCGCACTGGAGGACCGGTTCTTCTCGACGGTCATGTTGGGCAGCGGATTGCTCTTCCTCGCCATGATGTTCGCGTCGATGGGAATCGCGGGTGGCGTTCTCGCCCTCGCCCGCCATTCGGACGTTTCACACAGCGACATCCTGATCTTCGGCCGCGAGGTGATGCTCCAGATGAACAGTGTCTACGCGGTACGCATGGCTGGAGTGTTCATGATCTCGTTGGGAACGATCTGGTTGCGCACCGGACTCATGCCACGTCCGCTGGTCGTGATCACCTACGTTTTCGCGCTGTTCCTGCTGATCGTGGTCAGTTTCAGTGTGTGGGTCGGCCTCGTTTTCCCGGCCTGGGTTCTGTTGATCAGCGTGTATCTGCTGGCGACCCTGCCGCCGGGCACGACATTGGCCGACCAGGCCGCGACCGAGGAGAACGATTCGTAGCGCGGCTACGGCGCGAGTGGATTGTTCCTGGTCACGATGAGCGGATCGGCGGAGGTGAACGGCAGTTCGGGGAGCGCGTCGATGGCGACGCCGAATGTCGCGGCGAGAACGCTGCGGGAATAGGCGCTCATCGAGGCGCGGTAACCGATATCGGCCGGTGTCGGCTGATCGAAGAAGATCAGCAGATGCACGCGCGGCGCATCGATGACCTCGATATGGTGCGGGTAGGCGCGTGGCACGAAATACACCTCGCCCTCGTTCACGACGTAGGTGTCCAGCGTCCCGTCCGGATCCATGATCGTCATCCGCGCCGAACCCCGGTGCACATACCCCATCTCCGCGGTGACCGGATGCCAATGCGGCTCGCGCATACCGTCTTCCCTGATGCGCAGCGAATACATCGAGATATCGTGCAGCGCGGGCCAGAATTGCTCGCGCGCCGTTCGCGCCGACCCGACCGGTGAATCCACCGGGGCCGCCATCGCCTCGATCGCGAAATGATGCGGGTCGCCGAAATGGGCGGACGACGGTATCTCCGGCTCACCCCCGCGACGGACGAGCAGTTTCGCCGTCGTACTGCGCCGGATCTTCGCGAAATCCGAGGCGGCCAGGTCGTAGGTGTTACCGAGCACCGAATCGGTCATCGCGCCCAGCGAGGCGCTCAACCCGAAATCCTCCGGGCGCTCGTGGCGAAACGCCAGAATGAATTCCGCGTCCATATCGCCGATGTTCTCCACGTGATGCAACGCGCCGGAGTCGATATGGAACATCTCCCCGGGACGCACCAGGAACGACGAGAATCTCCCCCCGCTGTCGAGCACCGAAACCAACGCCTGCCCCGCGGTGCAGTAGGTGAGTTCGGTGCAGTTCGCGTGCCAGTGCGGTTCGCGGATCGCGCCCGGGGCCAGCGTGAGACGTTTGATCGACAGGCCGCTCAGAATGGGAAAACTGTCGGCGGTCAGCCTGGTCAACGAGCCGAGTTCACTGCGGTGGATCTCTTCGCCTGCCAACAGCGAAGCGGTATGGATCGAGGGCACGCGTCGTCCTCCTTGATCGCCGGGCGAGATCGTTCCGGGTCGATCATCACCCGAGTCCACGAGGAACCGGTGTGTACACGCGGACCCGATGTGGGCCGGATTCGGCGAGGGCATGTCTTCGGTCCGGTCTTCGCCGGAAGCGCAGCGATCAGCCCTGGTCCACACGTGCCGCGACCACCACGTATCCCTTCGGGGCACGCCATTTCCGATGATACGAAGGTCCTCCTCGGGGCCGTCAGCAGTCGGGCTGGAAGGGGAAACAGCCGCGCGGTGTCGTGCGTGGTGGTGTGGTCGGCCGTTCGCTGGGCGGCGGTGGCGGCGGCTGCACCGTGGACGGTGGGGGCGCCGGCTGTTCGACGGTTGTCGACGGGGCGACCTGGTCGCCGGTCGGCTGCGGGTCGGTGGAATCCGAACCGCCCTGCGCGAACGCCCATATGACGCCGCCGAGTACCGCGATCGCGGCGGCCGCGCCGAGTACCGCGATACCCCGGCGTCGGCTGGACCGCGTCGCGGTATTGCGCGGCGGGGCAACGGTATTGCGTGGCGGTGCGGCGGGGCGCTCTTTTCTCGGTCCCGCGTCGGAGAGGCGGTCGATGGTCGCCGGTGAGACCAGGGGACGCGACTTCAGCAGTCCACGTGGGGGATTCGCTGGTGCGTCGGGCTGTGTGTGCTGCGCCGGTTCGGTAGGTGAGTGCGTGGGCGGTTCGCCCGGCGAGCCCGCAGATGTCGGCTTCTCGGACGGGGTTTCGTTCTCCGGAGCGCGGGACGTCCGCGGCGGTGCTGTGCCCGAGAGTGTGGGTGATGGTGATGCGGTAGGTAGTCCCGCTCGCTCAGGACCGTCGGGCGGGGTTCCGTACTCCGGGCGGTCGGGTATCCGGTGCGGTGACGCCATCGACGGCGTCGGCGATGCCGTAGATGAGCCTGCCTTTTCCGGGTTGTTCGGCAGGCTTCCGTGTTCCGGGGCTGGGCTGTTGCCGTGCGCCGGCGGGGTCGGTAATTGCGCCACGGTGGATGGTTCGCCTTGTCTCGATCCGGCTGGCACGTTCTCGTTTTCCTGAGCGGCGGTATCCGGGGGATACGGCGGTGGAATCGACGCTGGGGCAACAGGCGGCGTCGAAGTCGGCGCTACCTGTGCCGCCGAGGTGTGCGGCGGGGATGACGAAGTCGCGGGAGCCGGATGCTCGGCAGCCGAACCTGTCGATATCGGTCCATCGGGCGAGTTCTGCTGTGCCGAGGTCGGTGGCGGACCCGATTGTTCCGATGGTGCCGAAGTTGTCGGCGGACCGACGAATATCCTTCCGGTGGGCCGATTCTCACGTACGCGATCGGGGGGAATTGCCGGCGACGACGCCGCAGCCGAAGCATCGGCAGGCTGTGCCGTAGCCGGATCACTCGACCTCGATCCGGCGGGCAGATTCTCATATCCCGGTGCGGTGGTGCCGCGCGGTGGTGCCTGGGGATTGGTCGGCTGTTGTTGTGCGGCCGGCGCCCCGGCGGATATCGGGCCCGACGGCGGGCTTCCGTGCATCGGCGCCGGCTGTGGGCTCGCCGACGGTGTAGCCGGTGGTTGTGGTGCGGCAGGAGGTTTCGCGAACACCGGTGGCGTCGAAGGATGGGTCGGCCGTGTCGGAAGAGGACTCTGGTTCGGCATGGAGGAGGGCTCGTGCGGAGGCGTGTTCGGGTTGCCTGACAGCGGCGTCGAAGGGCGGGTCGGCCGTGTGGGAAGGGGACTCGGGTTCGGGGGCTGATGCGAAGGCGCGGTAGGGCTGCCCGATAGAGGAGCCGAAGGATCACCTTGCGATGTGTCGGGGTTGCCCGGCGGCGGCCCGGAAGGGCGGGCAGTCGGCGGAGCGGAGTAGCCGCCCGGAGCGGGGGCGGCTGCGGGACTATGCCCCCGCCCCGGATGCCGCTGCGGGAGTGGTGGAGCGGCAGGTGGACTCGACGGTACCGGCGGGCCGAAAGCACGCGCGGGAATCGATGGGACAGACCGATTCGGTGCGGGCCGGCGAGGGTCGGCCCTCGGGTCACCGGGATGCCGCGCGGGTGACGGTCCACCCGCCGGGGGTGTCGGACGGCCGGGGTCGCCCCCGGGTGGCCGCGCCGGACCGCCCGATCCCGGACCGCCCGATCCCGGACCGCCCGATCCCGGACCGCCCGATCCCGGACCGCCCGATCCCGGACCGCCCGATCCCGGACCGCCCGATCCCGGACCGCCCGATCCCGGACCGCCGCTTCCCGGCGGCGGTGCGGTGGCCGGGTTCCGAGGTGTCACCGGAGGACGCCCGGGTTCGAGTCGGCCTGCGGGCGCGTGTCCCGCAGGTGGTTCGGCGGTGCCCGCGGCCCTCGATGTGCTGGAAGGTCGAACATCCGACGGCGCACTCGCGCCCGATGAGGGGCCGCCCGTCGACCGTGGCAGTCCGGTGGGAAACCCTTCGGCGACCAGTTGCGCCACGGTCACCCGGTCCGCGTGGCCGAGCGCGCCGAGGAACGCGCGCACCCGTTCGGCGTCCCACGACACCTCTCGGTGCACGGCGGACTTGCGGAAGTACCGCCGCAGCGCGGAGAGCCCCGCCGCTTCGACATCGCACCCGTGCGGTGGGGGCCCGTGCCATTCGACGGTGATCGGGAACCGCGCGTGTCCCGCTACCAGCACCAGTCCCGCGACGAACGCGTCGAACCCGACCCTGTCCGCACACGCTTTCAGGTCGAAGAAGGCATCGCTGACCTCGTTGATCGGATTCACGTCGCCGGGGCGTACCCGCACCGGCTCGTCGGGGACGCCGGACAGACTCCAGCGCCCGTCGGCCGAACACGACAGTTCACCGCCCGCTCGGGGCAGGATGTTCACGACATCGACGGCGACGCAGACGTGCGGTGTGATCACCACGAGGTCGATTTCGCGCCCCGCGCGCGGGTTGCCGCGCTCGGGGACGTAGCACCCGGCGATCACGATTCCCGCGACCCGATATTCGTCGGTCCACTTCCCCAGCCACCCGGCGATCCGCTTCTCGGTGGGCCGGACGCCGTTTCGTGCGGCGTTGATGACGAGCATCTCCTACACCCTCCTCGCGCGGAGCGCCGAAAAAGACGCCCCTACAACGTTATCGCCGGGCAACGACACCCGCATCAGTGCTGGTGATACCCGTTCGGCGCGGCAATTCCCGGGCGTTTTGCTCACAGCGGATTCGTCCTGCGGACTTCGCGGCCGAAACTGGACAGATCATCGAACCCCGGACACAATCGCCCCATGTGGAAACGACGTTTCATTCAACGAAACACCCGCCTCGGTGATCGCGATTCACGGACACCGCGCGACCGATGAGCGCGCCCGCGGACTATCCACTCGCCCTGGCCGTCGAGGATTTCGCACCCGTACTGCTGACCACCTGCGGAGTCCTGTTGTTGCGCCGCCTCACCGGAAGCGGATGGGTCGTACTCGCCGCGGCCCTGATCGGTGCGGGCGGATTCGCCAAGGCCACAGCGAAACTCGTCGTCGCGGCCGGTGGCCCCGACCTACCGTTGTTGCACGGCATGCTGTTTCCGCTCCTGACGCTCGGATTCGCCCTGCTGTACGCGGAATTGACGCGCGCCGCGACCGGTCGGCTGTCACGCGGGTTCATCATCCCGGCCGTCGCGCTCATCGCCGCCTGCGCCGTCACCTCGATACTCGCCGCCGATACCCTCCCGATGCTGGTGAGCACCACCGTCTTCGCCACCCTCACCGGTCTCCACCTCATCCGCCTGGCCCGCCGCCGCGGCGACACCGTATCCGCCGCCCTGATCGTCACCGAACTCCTGACGTTCTTCGTCCTCGGCCCCCTCGGTGCCCGCCCCGACCAGACCGTCGCCCTCCAGTGGACGGAACAACTGTGCAACACCGCCGCCCAAACCGCCTTCCTCATCGCCGCCTACCGCTTGGCTGGAGCATCGCGACCTCGATGAGCCGCAAGCCGGACGAGCTCGAGCACGACTGCCCACCTGCTGGAACCTCCGCTGTGCAGACCGCATGCGCGTAGGCGAGAATCCTGGCAGCGTGACTGGGCGCTGGAGTTGGAGGGATGAGCGGTGAGCGTGTGGGGAGAGGTCGTTGTCGGCCTGGTCATTCTGGTCGGACTGGTCGGGATCATCGTCCCGATCCTGCCTGGGGCGATTCTGATCTTCGGCGCGATCGGGGTGTGGGCGTTCCTGACGGGCGGGGCGACCGCGTGGTCGATCTTCGCTGTCAGCGCGGTTTTCCTGGTGGTGTCCGCGATCGTCAAATACACGTGGCCCGGTCGCAAGATGAAGGACGCGGGTGTCTCCAACCGCGCCCTGTTCCTCGGCGCCGTCCTCGGCATCGTCGGCTTCTTCGTCATCCCCTTCGTCGGCCTGATCGTGGGATTCGTTCTCGGCGTCTACCTTTCGGAATTGCAACGCCTCGGCGACAACCGACCGGCCTGGCAGTCGACCAAACACGCGCTCAAGGGCGTCGGCCTGTCCATGCTGATCGAACTTCTCGGCGCCCTGCTCGCCACCGCCACCTGGGTCCTCGGCGCCTTCATCGCGTAGCCGGTCCGATTTATCTTTCGATGGCGGGGAAGGGGATGGTGTCGTCGGACGGTTTGGGGAGGTCGTCGCGGCGGATGGGGAGGGTGGGGTTTTCGGGTTTGTGGAAGGGGGCGGTGGGGGTGGGGTCGGCCTGGCGATGCAGTGGCAGGCGGTAGAAGTGGCGGGCGTTGTCCTCGAGGACGGCGAACATGTCGGTGCCGACGACGTCGCAGATGAGATCGACGTCGGAATCCCGGAAGGGGCGGCCCGCGCGGGTGCCCGGCAGGTCGGTGCCGAACATGAGCGCTTCGGGGTTGACGGCGTGGATGCGGCGCAGCGTGTTGGCGACGTTCATGGAGACGCGGCCGAAACCGGTCGCCTTGACGCGGGCCCCACGATCGACGAGGTCGAGCAGGTAGGGCAGGCCCTCGTCGGACATGCCGAGGTGGTCGATGGAGAAGGCGGGAAGTTTGGAGATCACCGGTTGCAGCGAGGTGAGCATCTTGCCGTCGATGTAGACCTCGACGTGCCAGCCGACCAGGTCGTGGGCGCGTAACGCCTGCAGGGTCATGGCGGTGATGTCGGCGGCGGCGCGTTTGACGTTGAAGCGCAGCGCCCGCACCCCGGCGCGATCCAGGGCGACGATCTCCTCGTCGGTCGCTTCGAGGTCGAGCGCGGTCACGCCGACCCAGCCTTCGCCCAACTCCGATAGTGCCGCCTTCAGGTAGCTCTGATCGGTGCCTTGGAACGAACCGCTGACTACCGCGCCTCCGCGTATGTCGAAGCGCGACATACGCTTTCGGTAGTCGGCGATGGTGAAGGGGCCGGGCAGGTAGCCGTCGTTCTCGGCCAGCGGGAACCGCGGGTCGAAGATGTGGACATGGGCATCGAACACTTGTACAGAATGCCTCAGTCGTCGAGTTTCCGCTGTGGCGACGGTCGCCCGAAGAGTCGACCGTCGCTGTCTCGCGGTTTCTAGACCTTGTGCGGTTCGCTCGCGCGCAGCATGTCCTCGCGCTCGACGACCTTGACCCGCTCGCGGCCTTCGGGCTCGCCGAGTGCGCGTTCGTGGGCGTCGAGGCGGTACCAGCCCTGCCAGGTGGTGAACGGCACGCCCTTGGCCTCGAGGAAGTCGGTCACGGCGTCGAGTTCGGGTTCGGGGGCCGAGACGAAGCCTTCGGCGTCGTCGAGCAGGCAGGCCACGGTCTCGTTGGCGTCGCCCTTGGTGTGACCGATGAGGCCGACCGGGCCGCGCTTGATCCAGCCGGTGACGTAGGTCGCGGGCACGAAACGGGCCTTGCCGTCGGCGTCCTCGTCGGCCAGTACGCGTCCGGCCTCGTTGGGCACGGTGCCTGCCTGGTCGTCGAAGGGCAGGTTGGTGATGTTCTGCGACAGGTAGCCGACCGCGCGGTACACGGCCTGGATGTCCCAGTCCTTGATGACCCCGGTGCCCTTGACGTTGCCGGTGCCGTCGAGTTCGGTGCGTTCGGTGCGAAGACCGATCACCTTGCCGTCGGCGTCGCCGACGATTTCGGCGGGAGATTCGAAGAAGTGCAGGAACAGCTTGTGCGGACGGTTGCCCTGGTCGCGGATGGCCCACTGCTCGAGGGTGTTGGCGACCATGTCGACCTGCTTGGAATGGCGGCGGGCCGCTTCCGAGCCTTCGTCGTAGTCGATGTCCTCGGGGGCGACGATGACCTCGATGGTCGGCGAGTGGTCGAGTTCACGCAGTTCCAGCGGGGTGAACTTGGCCTGGGCCGGGCCGCGGCGACCGAAGACGTGCACCTCGAGCGCCTTGTTGCCCTTCAGGCCCTCGTAGACGTTCGGCGGGATCTCGGTGGGCAGCAGTTCGTCACCGGTCTTGGCCAGCACGCGCGCCACGTCGAGCGCGACGTTGCCGACGCCGAGGACCGCGACCTTCTCCGCGTCCAGCGGCCAGGTGCGCGGCACGTCGGGGTGCCCGTCGTACCAGGAGACGAAGTCGGCGGCGCCGAAGGAGCCGTCGAGATCGATGCCGGGGATGTCGAGGGCGCGGTCGGCGTTCGCGCCGGTGGAGAAGATGACCGCGTCGTAGAAACGGCGTAGGTCGTCGAGGGTGATGTCGGTGCCGTAGTCGATATTGCCGAGCAGGCGGACCTGCTCTTTGTCGAGCACCTTGTGCAGGGCGGTGATGATGCCTTTGATGCGCGGGTGGTCGGGCGCGACGCCGTAGCGGATCAGCCCGAACGGCGCGGGCATGCGCTCGTACAGGTCGATGCTGACGTCGGCGTCGGACTTCATCAACGCGTCGGCGGCATAGATGCCCGCCGGTCCCGCGCCGACAATGGCGATGCGGAGCGGACGGGCCGCCTGAGCATCACCGCTCGCTGCTGCACTCTGTTCGGTCATCTCTTCCGCGCACCCTTATGTTCGAAATTAATGGCGTTGGTCTTAGCTTAGGCTAAGTTCACGCGTCGTTCGGTCGCACCTCACGATGCGTGACGCTGGCGCTGCCGGCACGTGCCCGCACGTTGCCCAGGTCGCTACGACGGTGAGCTGTCATATGGCTATGACAGCAGGCCGCAGTCCCGCGATTCTATCGGTGGCATGTCATACGACCTATCAGGGTGTCGTGAACTGGATGGATGCCGTACCTCACGGCGATCACGAACGACCCGTGATACCAGCCTACCGACGCCGCTTCGCCACGGCACACGGCCGGACCGGACGGGCGCGGCGGGGGTGGACGTCGGATTCCCGCGCCGACCAGGGATCATCGAGGGATGACCGAGCAGCGCCCCGCCCCCGAGGACGACGAAGCGATCGTGGTCGATCAGACCGACAAACGCACGATGGCCCCGTTCATCGCGGCCGCCGTCTTCGCGGCGATCGTGCTGGTCGCGATCGTGGCGGGCGGGGTGTTCTCGCCCGCTGAGAAAAATGTCACAGAGGCCGACCGGATCGCGGCGGCCGCGCAGAACTACGCGAGCGCCCGCAACTCGACCGATGCGGTGCCGCCGCCAGGTGTCGCGTGCGACGGATTCGACGAGGGCAAGTCGCCGTTGGCAGGACAGTTCGCCGGGGGCGGATCGTCCGGAAGTTCGATCGAGATACCGAAAGTCGCGGAGCAGCGGGTCAACGGTGACCGGGGCAAGGCCGCCGTCACCGTGCGGGTCGACGGCCGCGTGAGCACCGAGACCTGGAACTTTCTCCGGGCGGGCGACAGGTGGGTGGTCTGTGGTTGACCGGCGCCGACGAACTGACCGCGTGTCGCATATGAATGTTTGACATGTCGGCCGTCGGACGGGCAATCTCAGTTCAGGTCATGAGAACCAGCGTCAAGCCCCGGCTTGCTGGTCGGCAACCCTCCTCCGCGGTGGGGTGCTCCGGGTGACGACCCGGCCGCGCACCGAAAACGGGTGTGGCAAGTGCGGATTCACAGGAGGATCGACATGAGTTATGCCGGAGACATCACCCCGCAGCAGGCGTGGGAAATACTCCAGGAGCATCCCAAGGCCGTCCTGGTCGATGTGCGCACCGACGCGGAATGGCGTTTCGTCGGCGTGCCCGACACCAGCTCGATCGATCGGCCGACGGTGCTGATCGAATGGGTCGACAGCAACGGCGCCCGCAACACCGAATTCGCCGACCAGCTCGGCAAGGCCCTCGAGACGCGCGATCCGGAAGCACCCGTGGTCTTCCTGTGTCGCTCCGGTCAGCGTTCGGCGCATGCCGCGAATCTGGCGACCCAGCTCGGCATCGGCCCGTCCTACAACGTGCTGGACGGATTCGAGGGCGGCCTCGACAACTCCGGCCACCGCGGCGGCCAGGGCTGGCGTGCCACGGGTCTGCCCTGGCGGCAGTCGTGATCACCGGCGGCGCGTTCGACAAGCCGCTGCCCGACGATGTCGGTCCGGCGACCCTCGGTGTGCGCGGCGGGCTGCGCCGCTCCGGTTTCGAGGAGACCTCCGAGGCGCTGTACCTGACCTCCGGTTTCGTCTACGAGAGCGCCGAGGCGGCCGAGGCCGCGTTCACCGGCGACGTCGAACATTTCGTCTACTCCCGCTACGGCAACCCGACGGTCGCCATGTTCGAGGAGCGGATGCGTCTGCTCGACGGCGCGGAAGCCTGTTTCGCCACGGCGAGTGGAATGTCGGCCGTATTCACCTCGCTCGGAGCGCTTTTGAGCGCGGGCGATCGACTGGTGGCGGCGCGCAGCCTCTTCGGCTCCTGTTTCGTGGTGTGCAACGAGATCCTGCCGCGCTGGGGCATCGAAACCGTCTTCGTCGACGGCGAGGATCTGGACCAGTGGGAACAGGCGCTTTCGGTGCCGACGCAGGCTGTGTTCTTCGAGACCCCGGCCAATCCCATGCAGACCCTGGTCGATGTGCGCAAGGTCAGTGAACTCGCCCACGCGGCGGGCGCGAAGGTGGTGCTGGACAACGTCTTCGCCACCCCGCTGCTCCAGCGCGGATTCGACCTCGGCGCCGACGTCCTCGTCTATTCGGGCACCAAACATATCGACGGTCAGGGCCGGGTGCTCGGCGGCGCGATCCTCGGCCCGCAGGACTACATCGACGGTCCGGTGAAGAACCTGATGCGTCACACCGGTCCGGCGCTGAGCCCGTTCAACGCGTGGACGCTGCTCAAGGGGCTCGAGACGATGCCGCTGCGGGTGCGGCATTCCACCGAATCGGCGCTGAGGATCGCGCGCTTCCTCGAGGGCAACGATTCGGTGAGCTGGGTGCGCTACCCCTATCTGGAATCGCATCCGCAGCACGCGCTGGCGACCAGCCAGATGAGCGGCGGCGGCACCGTGGTCACCTTCGAACTCGACGCGCCCGCGAACGAGGCGAAGAAACGGGCCTTCGAAGTGCTGAACCGGCTGCGGATCGTCGATATCTCGAACAACCTCGGCGATTCCAAGTCGCTCATCACCCATCCGGCCACCACGACGCACCGCGCCATGGGGCCCGAGGGACGCGCCACCATCGGCCTGTCCGATGGGGTCGTCCGCATCTCGGTCGGCCTGGAGGATGTGGACGACCTGCTCGGAGACCTCGAGCGCGCGCTGCGCTGAGATTCGACGCGACAGACGAAAGAACCCCGTCCCGACGACCCGGGACGGGGTTCTTCGCGTTCATCGATCAGGCGAGTGCGCGCAGGCGGGGGCCGAGATCGCGTTCGAACAGTTCGAGGAACCGGCGCTGATCGTGGCCGGGGGCGTGGAAGACCAGGTGGTTGAGCCCGGCGTCCAGGTACGGCTTGATCTGGGCGACGGCCTCGTCGGGGTCGCTGGCGACGATCCAGCGCTTGGCGATCTGTTCGATCGGCAGCGCGTCGGCGGCGGTTTCCATCTCGATCGGGTCGGTGATGCTGTGCTTCTGTTCGGCGGTCAGCGACAGCGGCGCCCAGAAACGGGTGTTCTCCAGCGCCAGTTCGGGATCGGTGTCGTAGGAGATCTTGATCTCGATCATCCGGTCGATATCGTCGACCGAGCGCCCGGCCTTGCCCGCGCCCTCGGCGACGGCGGGCATCAGCTTCTCGGTGTAGAGGTCCATACCCTTGCCCGAGGTGCAGATGAAACCGTCGCCCGCGCGACCGGCGTACCGGGCGACCAGCGGGCCGCCCGCGGCGATGTAGACGGGGATACCGCCCTTGGGCACGTCGTAGATGGAAGCGCCGACGGTCTTGTAGTACTGGCCCTCGAAATCGGTGCGCTCCCCGGTCCACAGGGCGCGCATCAGGTCGACGGATTCGCGTAGCCGGGCGAACCGCTCCTTGAACTCCGGCCATTCGCCGGTGTAGCCGGTCGCGATCTCGTTGAGCGCCTCACCGGTGCCGACGCCGAGCATCACGCGGTCCGGGTACAGGCAGCCCATGGTCGCGAAGGCCTGGGCGATCACCGCGGGGTTGTAGCGGAAGGTCGGGGTCAGCACCGAGGTGCCCAGCTGGATGCGCCGGGTGCGCTCACCCACCGCGGCCATCCATGCCAGCGAGAACGGGGCATGTCCGCCCTTGTGCCGCCACGGCTGGAAATGATCGCTCACCGTCGCGCTGTCGAGTCCGTGTTCCTCGGCGAGCACCGCGATCTCGACCAGTTCACGCGGTCCGAATTGTTCCGCCGACGCCTTGTATCCGAGTTTGAGACCACTCATGTGCGTCACTCCTTCGCTTCGCTGCCACGCATCCGGTGCGGGTATTTCCGACACCGGTCGGCCGCACGCGGGTGTTTCCCGCACCAGCGCCGCGTGCGGCGTACGGCTGATTCGACCATAGCCAGCCCGATTCGCGACGTTGTGCAGGGGCGCGTCCGACGGCCCGCCGCGCCGTGTCCGGGCGCTCCCGGCGCGGGTAGCCGATAATTGACTCGTGACTCCAGACGACGAGCCGATCCTGTCCTACCTCACCGATATGGACGGGGTGCTGGTCCACGAGGATCACCTCGTCCCCGGCGCCGACGATTTCCTCGCCGAACTGCGTGACAAACAGATCCCGTTCCTGGTCCTGACCAACAATTCGATTCGCACCCCGCGTGATCTGCAGGCCAGGCTGCGTCACAGCGGTCTCGACATCCCCGAGGACGCGATTTGGACCTCGGCGCTGGCGACCGCGACATTCCTCGACGACCAGCGCCCGAACGGCACCGCGTACGTGGTCGGGGAATCCGGTCTCACCACGGCACTGCACGAGATCGGCTATGTGCTGACCGATAGCGACCCGGATTACGTGGTGCTCGGTGAGACCCGCACCTATTCGTTCGAAGCGATCACCACCGCCATTCGGCTGGTCGAACGCGGCGCTCGATTCATCGCCACCAATCCGGACGCGACCGGACCCTCACGCGACGGATTGCTTCCCGCGACCGGTTCGGTCGCCGCGCTCATCACCCGCGCCACCGGCAAGGACCCCTACTACGTCGGTAAACCGAATCCGCTCATGATGCGCTCGGCATTGCGGCGCATCGGCGCGCATTCGCAATCCACCGTGATGATCGGGGACAGGATGGATACCGATGTCGTCTCCGGTCTCGAGGCGGGTATGCGCACGATCCTGGTGACCACCGGTATCTCGACGCGGAATTCGGTCGAGCAATATCCGTACCGGCCGACGGCGGTCATCGATTCGGTCGCCGATCTCGTCGGACGCACCTCGCGACCTTTCGGCGACTGAACCCGGGGTCCCGGCGAACCGCACGCGCGGAAGGTGAAGTGCCCGTTGCGGTGTCGGGGGCGGCGTGTAGCTTCTCCGCCATGATTGCCGATGCACGAAGTTTCAAGGCGGACCAGGTGTCACGCGAGGAAATCCTGGCCGCGATCGAGGGGTTCCGGGAGGAATACAAAGCCGAGCAGATCACCGGGGCGCTCGACGATATCGAGAGCTATACCCTCGACATTCTGTTCGTGGCAGGGGATCTGCACATCCGAGGCGATCTGGACCTGTTCACCGAAGGGGCGTTCCTGCTGATCGTCCTCGGGGATCTCCGTGTCGACGGCGCGTACACCGACCAGGACGACCCGGAGACGTATCTGCTGGTCACCGGCGATATGCACGCCAGGGACGTGGTCACCGCCGGGTGGCTGGAAGTGCACGGCGATCTGCGTGTCGGCAGGCTCATCGGCGACTACAACGATTGCAGCGCCTATATCGGGGGAGATATCAGCGCCGGCCTCTTCTACGGCGAGGAGCATTTCTTCACCATCGAGGGCGAATTGGACGCCGACGTCGTGGTCGGGAGCCCGCGCCTGATGATCGACCACGAACCGGAGGGGATCGAACTCGACGATCCGAAACTGCTCGAGTATTTCGATCGGGAGCTGCTGCGAATTCTCGAGGACACCGCCGAGGACGGCACCCCGATCATCGACGTGGACGGCATCGACGATTTCCGCGAGGTGAAACACCGCGTCATCAAGGGCGTTCCGCTCAAGACTTCATAGTCGCGTCGGTACCTGCCCGCAGCGCGGTCGGCGCCGCGGGATCACCGTTTCCCCTTCGGCCTGCGGTAGCAACGGCTTTCGCGGGTCGGCTGCCCTTCGATTCAGCGGCCGCGCTCGATTTCCGCGAGATGTTCGATATTGGCCCGATCATCGGATTCCGCGCTCGGCCGACCGGCGAACCACGCGTCGAGTATTTCGGTGAGTTCGGCGCCCGAGGTCGTGCGCAGGCTGAGCGCGAGCACGTTCGCGTCGTTCCAGGTGCGCGCCCCGGCGGCCGTCGCGGCATCCGCGCACAACGCCGCCCTGATCCCGGCGACCTTGTTCGCCGCGATCGACGCACCGGTTCCGGTCCAGCAGCACACGATGCCCTGATCGGCGCGGCCCTCGGCGACGTCACGCGCGACGGCTTCGCTCGCCCACGCCCAATCGTCGCGTTCGGTCTCCGACAGCGCGCCGTGCACCGTGGTCTCGAAACCACGCCGCGCGAGTTCGCGAACCACCTCGTCGGCGACCCCGGTCCGCTCGTCGGCCGAAACAGATATCCGCATGGGCCAAGGGTAGTGAGCGGCGGGCCCGCGCGGAACACGGATCTCGTTCGGTACCGAGCGAATTCTTTCGCGCGGCGACCGGGTCACGCGTTGTCGACGCCGTCGCGTGATTCGTGAACTCGCGAGACACGGTGTCGACGGCCAGTGCGCCACGGCGACACCCAGGCGAACGGCGGGAGCCCGATCCGGTCAGGTCCGGTCGGCGATGGCATCCAGCGCCGCCGACAGTTCGGTCAGCATCGCGACGGCCTCGGCGAATCGTTCCTGCCCGAGCTCGGCGACGAGCCGGTCGGCGATCACCGCGTGCGCGGGTGTGATCCGCTCGACGGCGGCGCGCCCATCCTCGGTCAAGGCGACGAGTTTGGCGCGCCGATGCGCGGGATTCGGCTGGTATTCGGCCAAACCCCGGTCCGCCACGATGTCGGCGATCCGCTGCACGCTCTGGCGGGTGATGCCCATGGCGCGGGCGATACCGGCCACCGGCAGCGGTTCTTGCAGGATCGCGCCGAGTACCTGCCACCATGCCGCCGTCAGCCCGGCGGGGACGGCCAATTCCTCCGCGATGGCGAGGAATTGGCCGTTGAGCCGGAACGAGGTGATCGCGGCCGTGCTGAAGAGTTGTTGATCGCCGGTTTCAGCCATGTCGGCTCTCGATGACTTCCGGGCATTCGTTCGTCACCGCGCGTCCGCCGTTCGCGCGTGTTCGTACTCGTCCAAGATCGCGTATGCCGCCGCGTCGTTGTCCGCGTAGAGCCGGTACCACGCCCGCAGGATATGCGCCTCGTAGACGCCGAGGCGGCCGAGGACCTCCCTGGCGAAGGCGAACGGCGCGGTGCCGGAGGCGGTGATGACATCACCGTCGGTGACCGCGAGTTCCTCGACGTAATGCCCCGCGCCCGCGTACCCGCTGTACTCGAGAAATACGGCCGCATTACTGGTGTGGCGCTTGCTGTCGAGCAGTCCGGCGCGCGCGAGCCCGAACGTGGCGCCGCAGATACCCGCCACCGGCACACCCGCCGCGACGAATTCGGTCGCCTTCTGCTCGAAGTCCGCCAGTTGACCGCTGATCCACTGATCCGCGCCGGGCAGGATCAACATCGCGCTCTGCTCGGGTGTCAGGTCGTCCAGCGTCATATCGGGAACGATCCGGACCCCGCCCATGGTGACGATCGGATCGCCGGTGCGCCCCACCGTTCTCACCTCGTAGGAACCGGGGGCCGTCTGCCATTCCGGTTTGTTGATATGCGCGATGGCGGCGCCGACCTCCCAATCGGCGAGGGTGTCGAAAACCGCCGTGTGTACCGTCTTCGAAGTCATGACAGTATGCTGTCATATTTGACAGCATACTGTCAATATCGACGGGCTCGATCCGGATCAGTCGCGGGTCAGGGCGAAGATGCGCAGGTCGCGGTCGGTGCGATCGCGATAGGCGGAATAGGCGCCGGTGATCTCCACGAATCGGGCGAAGATCGCGTCCTTGTCGGCCTCGGGAACGGCGGTGGCCTCGACGCGAATGCGTTCGCCCGCGATGGCGACGATGGCGGTCGGGTTCACCAGCAGATTGGCCGACCAGGCCGGGTGTCGTTGCTGTCCGAAGTTGCTGCCGATGACGTACAGGGTGTCGCCGTCGTGCACGTACAGCAGCGGCTGGGTGCGCGGCTGCCCGGATTTGCGGCCGATGGTGGTGAGCAGGATGACGGGTGCGCCGATCGGACCGAGCACGGTGTATCTGGCATCGGTGCGCTCGAGCAGGGCACGGTCCAGCGGAGTGAGCTGCCTGATGAACCAGGAACCGGGTTTCGTCGCCGCGAACCTGTTGGCCGCGCGGGCCACGACGTTCGTACTCGACCCCCACTGTCGGTCGGGGAATTGCTGCGCCGTACCCATACCGGGACTATAGGCCGCGACGGCACGTAGGTCCGCCGGTTATAGCGGATCACCATCATCGCCTCGGTCGGTACGTGATTCTCCGGATAGTTGCCGAGTTCCGGCGGCCACCGGAGGTTACCGCTCATTAAGCTCGGCGATATGGCCGACTCACCTCCGTCAACCGTGTTCATCGCCTCGCCGGAAGGCGACACCGGCAAATCGACGGTCGCGCTCGGCGTACTCCAGATGCTGTGCGCCAGCACCGCCAGGGTCGGCGTGTTCCGGCCCATCACCCGGTCGACCGACGAGCCCGATTATATTCTGGAGCTGCTGCTCGAACACAGCACGGCCGATATCGACTACGCGCAGGCCGTCGGCGTCACCTACGAACAGGTGCACGCCGATCCCGATGCCGCGATCAGTGAGATCGTGATGCGGTTCCACGAGGTCGCGCGGGTCTGCGACGCGGTGGTCGTGATCGGTAGCGATTACACCGATGTCGCCAGCCCGAGCGAATTGCGGTTCAACGCCAGGATCGCGGTGAATCTCGGCGCGCCGGTGCTGCTGGTGGTGCGCGGTTCCGATCGCACCCCCGAGGACGTGCGTCACCTCGTCGACCTGTGCGTCTCCGAACTCGACCAGGAACACGCGCAATTGGTCGCGATCATCGCCAACCGCTGCGAACCCGGTGAACTCACCGAGATCTGTTCGGCCCTGGGAAGTTTCGAGGTGCCGTCGTGGGCGTTACCCGAGGTCCCGCTGCTCATCGCGCCGACCATGGCCGAACTGTGCACGGCCGTCGACGGCGAGATGTACAGCGGCGACCCGGAACTGCTACACCGCGAAGCGCTGAAGATCATGGTGGGCGGCATGACGGCCGAACACATCCTGGAACGGCTGACCGACGGCGTCGTGGTGATCGCGCCCGGTGACCGTTCCGATGTCCTGCTCGCCGTCGTCAACGCGCACGAGGCGGCCGGATTCCCGTCGCTGTCGGGCATCATCATGAACGGCGGCATGCTGCCGCATCCGGCGGTCGCGCGGCTGATGGAGGGCCTCAAACCCCGACTACCCATTCTCCGAACGGAATTGGGCACCTACGACACCGCGAGCGCCGCCTATCGCACGCGCGGCCGCATGTCGGTAGGCAATCCGCGCAAGGTCAATACCGCGCTCGCGCTGATGGAACAGCACGTGGACGCGTTGCAACTGCTGCGCCGCATCGCGGTGCCGCGCACGAATATCGTCACCCCGCAGATGTTCGAATACCAGCTGATCGAGCGGGCGCGCGCCGACCGCAAACGCATCGTGCTGCCCGAAGGCGACGACGATCGCGTGCTGCGCGCGGCGGGCCGGGTACTGCAACGCAAGATCGCCGACCTGGTGATCCTCGGCGAGGAGTCCGGTGTGCGGGCCAGGGCCGCCGAACTCGGCGTCGACATCTCCGACGCCGAGGTGCTCAGCCCCCGGAACTCCGGCTATCTGGACGAATTCGCCGCCGAATACACCGAATTGCGCAAGCACAAGGGCATGACCATCGAGCGCGCCCGCGAAATCGTGGTCGACATCTCGTATTTCGGCACCATGATGGTGCACAAGGGCATCGCCGACGGCATGGTCTCCGGCGCCGCGCACACCACCGCGCACACCATCCGTCCGTCCTTCGAGATCATCAAAACCGTTCCCGGTGTCTCCACGGTGTCCAGCGTCTTCCTGATGTGTCTGGCCGATCGGGTACTCGCCTACGGTGACTGCGCCGTCGTCCCCGATCCGAGTTCGGAACAACTCGCCGATATCGCGATCTCCTCGGCGCACACCGCCGCGCGTTTCGGCATCGACCCGCGTATTGCCATGCTGTCGTATTCGACCGGTGAATCCGGTAGCGGCGCCGACGTCGACAAGGTCAGGGTGGCGACCAAGCTGGTGCGCGAACGTGCCTCGGAACTGTTGGTGGAGGGGCCGATCCAGTACGACGCGGCGATCGAACCGACGGTCGCCACCACCAAACTCCCCGACTCCGCGGTCGCCGGACGCGCGACGGTGTTCATCTTCCCGGACCTCAATACCGGCAACAACACCTACAAAGCCGTGCAGCGCAGCGCGGGCGCGATCGCCATCGGTCCGGTGTTGCAGGGACTGAACAAGCCGGTCAACGACCTGTCGCGGGGTGCGTTGGTCGCCGATATCGTCAATACGGTGGCGATCACCGCGATCCAGGCGCAGGGCGAGTGAGCGGTGGGCGGGTAGGTCGATGGGCGGACAGGGACCGAGTCGGTGATGGCGCGGCCCGTGGCAGCCTGGTGATCAGCGGTACGAGGAAGGCATGATGAGCGAACGCGCGGACGATCTGGTGCTGGTGATCAATTCCGGCTCCTCGTCCATCAAATACCAACTGCTCGACCCGGAATCGGGCGAGGTCGCGGCATCCGGGCTGGTGGAGCGGATCGGTGAGGAGCGCGGCTCGATCGAGCAACGGGCCGACGGCAGGCGCATCGAACACGAGGGCCCGATCCCCGACCACAAGGCGGGATTGCGCCTGGTCTTCGAGATGTTCGCCGACACCGGCCACGATTTGGCCGCCGCCGGGGTGCGCGCGGTCGGCCACCGGGTGGTGCACGGCGGTGAGATCTTCTACGAGCCGACGCTGATCACCGATGACGTGGTGGCGTCGATCTCCGAATTATCCACTCTCGCACCGCTGCACAATCCGGCCAACGTCACCGGAATCGAGAGCACGCGCGACCTGCTGCCCGGTGTGCCGCAGGTCGCCGTCTTCGACACCGCGTTCTTCCACGGACTGCCCGAAGCCGCGAAAACCTACGCGATCGACGCGAAAGTAGCGGCGGCACACGGCATCCGCAAGTACGGGTTTCACGGAACCTCGCACGAATACGTGGCTGGACAGGTCGCGGAATTCCTGGATCGAGCGCCGGAGCAGACGAATCAGATCATCTTCCACCTCGGCAACGGGGCCTCCGCCTCGGCCGTCCGAGGCGGAGATCCGGCCGACACCACCATGGGGCTCACCCCGTTGGAAGGGCTGGTGATGGGCACCCGCGGCGGCGATCTCGATCCCGGAATCCTGCTGCACCTGATGCGCTCGGCCGGTCTCGACGTCGACGCCATAGATCAACTGCTCAACCGGAATTCCGGTATCAAGGGTCTGTCCGGCGTCAACGATTTCCGCGAATTGCAGCGACTCATCGACGCGGGCGACGAATCCGCCCGCCTCGCCTACGACGTCTACATCCACCGGCTGCGCCGCTACCTCGGCGCGTACCTGGTGGAATTGGGCCGCGTCGACGCCATCACCTTCACCGCGGGCGTCGGAGAGAACAGCCCGGCTGTCCGCGCCGACGCGCTGGCGGGATTGGAGAATTTCGGCATCACCGTCGACCCGGCCCGCAACACCGCGAAAGAGCGTGGTGCCAGGTATATCTCACCCGCGGGCGCGAAGGTCCCGGTCCTGGTCGTGCCGACCAACGAGGAGTTGGCCATCGCCCGTGCCGCGAGCCGGGTGGTCTCCGAACGCGGCGGGCGATCGAATTCCGTCGAGAACGGGGGCCGCTGACCGGCTGTTTCTCGCGCTCGCCGAGTTCACAGCGCCGGTGAGGATGCCTGCGCCCAGAAGCGTTTGGGGATCCGTCCCGCGTGGCGGGCCAGGTAACCCGCTCGGACCGCCGACGCCATGGCCGCGGCCATCATCGCGGGCTCTTTGGCCCGGGTGACGGCGGTGGCGAGCAGGACGGCGGAGCAGCCGAGTTCCATGGCGAGGGCGGCGTCGCTGGCGGTGCCGATCCCCGCGTCGAGGATGACGGGCACGCCCGCGGCGGCGACGATCATCTCGATATTGTGCGGATTGCCGATGCCGAGGCCGGTGCCGATGGGGGAGCCGAGCGGCATGACCGCGACGCAACCCGCGTCTTCGAGGCGGCGGGCGAGGACCGGATCGTCGGTGGTGTAGGGCAGGACCTTGAACTCGTCGTCGACGAGTTGTTCGGCGGCGTCGAGCAATTCGACGGGATCGGGCAGCAGGGTGCGCTCGTCGGCGATCACCTCGAGTTTGACCCATTCGGTGTCGAGCGCTTCGCGTGCCAGGCGCGCGGTCAGCACCGCCTCCGCCGCGGTGCGACAGCCCGCGGTATTGGGCAGCGGCATGATGTCGAGCCGTTTGAGCAGGTCGAGCACACCCGTGCCGCCCGCCGCGTCGACCCGACGCATGGCGACGGTGGTCAGTTCGGTGCCGGAGGCGAGCAGCGCCTCCTCCAGCACGCTCAGCGATTCAGCGCCGCCGGTGCCCATGATGAGCCGGGAATCGAAATCCCGGTCGGCGATCCGCAGGGGCGGTAGCCGGAGGGATTCAGCCACCCTGCACCGCCGTCAGCACCTCGATGGTCCAGCCGCGCCCGACCGGTTCGTCCCAACGAGACTTGGGGAAGACCACTCCGTCGACCGCGAGTGCCACGCCTTTGCTCGGCAGGTTCAGTCGCGTCAGCAGTTCGCGGACACTGAGTGGTTCGCCGAATTCGTGATCCTCACCGTTCACGGTGACACCTATCGGGATTGATGTCGCGGTCATGGAACTCCTCCTACCGATGCGACGGGTGGCGTGGTCGCCGTGGTGAAACGTCCTGGGTCGGCCGCGAGCGCCTCGGTGACCGGTGCGCCTTCGAGCCAACCGAGGGTGGCGTCGACGGTGAGCGGGACCGCGAGCATGCCGTTGCGGCCGTGGCCGGTCGCGGCGACGATCCGGTCGGTGAGCCTGCCGATCAGCGGCAGATTGTCCGGGGTGCCCGGACGCGAGCCCGCGATGGCCTCGGCCAGTTCGTATTCGCCGATGCCTGGCACGACGGCTTCGGCGTCGGCGATGAGATCGCGCACACCGGCCACGGTGACGGTCGTGTCGAAACCCGCTTCGTACTGTGTCGCCCCGACGACGATGCCGTCGCCGCGCGGCACCAGATAGACCGACCTGCCGTGCACCCGCGCCCGGATGACACGGGTCGGCGCGGGCGCGGTTCCCGGCCGATGACGCAGGCGCAGGATCTCGCCCTTGACCGGACGCACCGGTAGTTCGGGCCGCAGTCGCGCCGATCGCGCGCCCGCGGCGAGCACGATCTGGTCGAAGGGCAGGTCGTCGAGGTCGTCGACGGTCTCGGCGCGCGTGTGGACCCCGGCGTCCGCGCACGCGCGGCGCAGGCCGTCGAGCAGTCGCCTGTTGTCGATGGCGGGTTCGGCGGGGGCGAGCAGTCCGGCGCGCACGGTGCGGGCGAGCGCGGGTTCGGCGGCGCGGACCTGCCGACGGTCGAGTACGCGCATATCGTGACCGTGCCCGCCGACCCATTCGGCGACGGTGCGCAGATCGGCGACGTCGGCGGTGTCGAGTGCGACGGTCAGCGTCTCGTCGGCCACGAAAACCCGTACCCCGGTCGCGGTCTCCAGACGCGCGGCGAAATCCGGCCAGCGGATAAGGGACGCGGCCCCGAACGCCAGCACCCGATCCTCGCCGGGCCAGCCCTCCGACAGCGGGGCGAGCATCCCACCGGCCACCCAGGAGGCTCCGGAACCGACGGCGGGATCGAACAGGGTGACCGACCAGCCCGACTCGGCCGCGCGCCACGCGATGGCGAGACCGATGGCGCCACCACCGACTACGGCCAGCGTCCGCACTATTCCCACCTGCCTTCTGACCTCCGTGTTCGCATCCCCACGGTAGCGCGGCTACGGTCGAGGGCGTGCAACCCTCCCACCCCAACCGACCCTTGCCGCCGAGGGAACGTCTGGCGTCCGCGCGGCTCTATCTCTGCACGGACGCGCGGCGGGACCGGGGTGATCTGGCCAAGTTCGCCGAAGCGGCGTTCGCGGGCGGCGTCGACATCATCCAGTTGCGCGACAAGGGTTCGCCCGGTGAGGCGAAATTCGGGCCGCTGGAGGCCAAGGCCGAACTCGGCGCGCTGGCGGAATTGAAATCGGCCGCGCGCAGGCACGGCGGACTGGTCGCGGTGAACGATCGCGCCGATATCGCGCTGGCCGCGGGCGCGGACGTACTGCATCTCGGTCAGGGGGATCTGCCGCCCTACTACGCCCGCCGCATCGTGGGGCCGGATGTGGTGATCGGGCGCTCGACCCACAACAGGAACCAGGCCGGACTGGCCGCCATCGACGACCACATCGACTACTTCTGCACAGGGCCGGTCTGGGCGACGCCCACCAAGCCCGGCCGTCAGCCCGCGAGTCTCGACCTGATCCGCTCCACGGCCGACGCGCATCCGACCCGGCCCTGGTTCGCCATCGGCGGGATCGACGCCGGACGACTGCCCGAACTACTGGAAGCGGGCGCGGACCGGATCGTGGTCGTGCGGGCCATCACCGAGGCACGTGATCCGGAGGCCGCGGCCCGTGAACTGAAGATCGCGCTGCTGGAGAACGCCTGAATCCCTCGGTGTCCCCGTTCGATGTCGCCGGAGGCAGAGGCACCGCCGTGTCGACGCGGACACGGCCGACACGGCGTCGCTCAGGACAGCACTTGTTCGCGTGTCAGCGACAGCGCAGATCCCGCACTCTCGGACGAATCGGGCGCCGCACCGCCGATCACGGACACCTCGGCAGCAACCCCGTCCACGATCTCGGCGTGGGCGCCGGGTCCGTCCGGATCCGAATGCAGCCAGACGAAGCCCTGTTCGGCCAGATCCACGACGCGCGGGAGGGCGCTCGCGAGGGTGACGGCGTCCGCGTAACCGTCCAGGCATACGCGGGCGGGCGCGGCACGCAGCGTGGGCCAGGCGGTCGCGAAACCGGGGTGCAGCGGCCGGTCGGCGACCTCGTCCTCCGGCACCCAGGCCAACGCCGTGCTCTCCCGGTTGAGGCTGGTGGACAGGGTTGTCGTGGTGTCGGCGACGACCGTGGTGTAGATCCAGCCGCCCGGCGCCATCGCCGTCACGCGCTCGCCGCGCACCCTGACCACATCCGGCTCGATGCCCGCCTCTTCCCATGCCTCGCGGACGGCGGCCTTCATCGGCGTCTCGTGACTGTCGAGCGCGCCGCCGGGCAGTGCCCAGGTGCCGCCCTGATGGCTCCACGGGGCGCGGTGCTGGAGCAGTACCGCCACACCGCCGCCGTCGAGCGGGGCCCGCAGCAACAATCCGGCAGCGCCGTATCGGCCCCAGTACCGTTTGCCGTCCGGGTCCCGCGACCATCCGTCACCGTCACCACGCATCGCTATCCATCCTCATCCAGCCGCTGCCGTGTTCCACCGCACTGCCTACCCGGGGGTGTCTCACACGCCGCGGCACCGGTAGAACAACAATAAACTGCGACGCAGGCGTCCACATGGGGCGCGGACCCGGAGGTGCACATGGCTCGGACCGAGCAACCGGCGGCCTCGCGGCCACCGTCGGTCGGTGCCGAACCGGCGCGCAAGCACTTCGGTGGGCCGCAGGCGGTGGCGCTGCGCCGACAGCTGGACACCGTCGACCTACGATCCTTCGCGCGGTCCTCACCCGCTCGCCTGATTGCCCTGGGATTGCTCCTGATCGGATTGTGCCTCGCCGCGGGGGTCCTCACGGCGGGGGCGGTCGGTGAGCGCCAGCAGTCGCTCGCGGTGCTGCTCGACGACACCGAACCCGACGCCCATTCCGCCCATCGCCTCTACACGACCCTGTCGATCGCCGACGCCGCCGCGAGCACGGCCTTCATCGCGGGCGGGGTCGAGCCGGAAGTGGTGCGCGACAGGTACTCACAGGCCGTCGGCGAGGCCGCCGCGGAACTGATCACCCAGTCCGGCCACGCCGCGGGCGCGATCTCCGACACCTCCGCCGACGTCCGGCTGCGGACCGGAATCGCGACCGGCCTGCCCGTCTACACCGGCCTCATCGAGACCGCCCGCACCAACAACCGCATCGGAAACCCGGTCGGCGCGGCATATCTGAGCGAAGCGTCCAATCAGATGCAGACGACGCTGCTGCCGATGGCCGAGGAACTCCACGACCATCGCTCCGACGCGGTCGACGCCGCCCAGCGTCATCACGTGCGCCCGCCGTGGACGGCGATCGTGTTCCTCGTCCTCGCCTCGGGCGTATTGGTATGGGCGCAGGTCGATGTGGCTACGCGGTGGCATCGGACGTTCAACGCCGGACTGCTGCTCTCCTCCGGGGCGATGCTGATCCTGTTGGCGTGGACCGTGATCGCCGGTTCGGTCTCGGCGGCGGCGATGATCCACGGCCGAGACGACGGCGCGGTGCCCTCCTCCCGGCTGGCCGAGAGTCGCATCCTGACCCAGCAGGCCCGTTCGGCCGAAACCCTGAAATTGGTGCGCCGCGACGCGACCGGCGACTACGACCGCGTCTACGACATCGGCACGGCCCGGCTGGAGGAACTCCTCGTCGGATATCCGGGTGACGCGCCCGCCGCCGACGACGTACGCGACGCCCGCGCCGCACTCGATCGCTGGCGCGCGGCCCATCAGCGCATGAACGAGACGTTGGCACGCGGTGATTTCCAGGGTGCGGCCGCGGTCGCGACCGGTCCCGGCGCCGCCGACGCCGCCGCGCAGGTCGCCGCACTCGATCGCGCACTCGACGACGGAATCACCGAGACGAGGAATACGTTGCGCGCCAACATCTCCCGTGCCACCGGAATTCTGGGTTTCCTCGCGCCCGGCGCGCAGGTGCTCGGCATAGCCGCCGCGGGCTACGTGCTGATCGGCCTGTGGCCGCGACTGCGGGAGTACCGGTGAAGCGGGTGCGCGGCCTGCTGGCCGCCCTCGCCGTGGCCGCGCTGGTGAGCGGCTGCGCGGGCAACGCGCCCGACTCGCCCGGCCGCTCCGGCGACTACACCGAACCCCCGCTGCCCGCCGACGCCGTTCCGGTGCTGACGGATATGCCGCTGCCGCCCACGCCCGATATCCCGTGCACCGACCCGACCGCGAGTCTGCGTCCCAACGGTTCGGAGCGCGGCGCGACCCTGGACGCCATTCGCGCCCGCGGTCGCCTCGTCGTCGGATTGGACGCGGGCAGTAACCTTTTCAGCTTCCGCGATCCGCTCACCGGCGCCATCGTCGGCTTCGACGCCGATATCGCGCGCGAGGTCGCCCGCGACCTGCTCGGCAGCCCGGATCTGATCGAGTACCGCAGTCTCGGATCGGCCGAACGCGAAGGCGCCCTCCAGAACCACAGCGTGGATATCGTCGCCAAGACCATGACCATCACCTGCGAGCGGCGTCAGCGCGTGGAATTCTCCACCGTGTACCTGAAGGCCGGTCAGCGGGTGCTCGCGATGAAGAATTCCGGAATCGGCGGCCTCGCCGACCTCGCGGGCAAACGGGTGTGCGTCGTGCGCGGCACCACCTCGCTCGACCGGATCCGCCGCGAACAGCCCGCCGCCACCATCCTCACCGTGCCGACCTGGGCCGACTGCCTGGTCGTCCTCCAGCAGCGCCAGGTCGACGCGGTCAGCACCGACGACGCGATCCTGGCGGGCCTCGCCGCCCAGGACCCCTACACCGAACTGGTCGGCGCGAGTTTCAGCGCAGAACCCTACGGCATCGGAATTCCCAAGGGCGCCGACGATCTGGTGCGTTTCGTGAACGGCACACTGGAACGGATCCGCAACGACGGCACCTGGGATCGGCTCTACCGGCGCTGGCTCTCGGTCCTCGGCGACGTCCCCGGCCCACCCGCCCCCGCGTATCAGGACTGAACGGTGATGAGCGAACAGCGACCCGACCTGCCTGACCCCGGCGAGAGCCGCGACGAGTCCGAACACGCCGTCCCGACCATCCGCTGGTCCGACGTCGTCGCCGGACACATGGATTCGACTCCGGAGCCGGAAACCGCCGCCGAGCAGGAATTCCCGGATCCGGCGGAAGCGACGCAACCGCTCTACCTCGGATTCTGGGCCGAGCCGGGTGATCCGAACGCCACCGTGGCGGTCCAGAGGTCGGCTGCGGAACCGGCCGGTGCGGAGGAGCGGGGCACCGTGGCGTTCTCCGATGTCGCCGGGCAGGGCACCGTGTCCTCGGACGATCGTCGGCGGGGCACCGTGGCGTCCGGTGCCACCGGGTTCGGATCTGTGGCTTCCGGGGAGGAACAGCAGCACACGGTCGCCGCGGCCCGAGAGCCGGAAGCCGCGTCATCGAATGACCCCGCACAGCCCACCGTCGCGGTCTTCGGGGCCGCTGTCGCACCGCAGGGTCGGGAGGGATCGGCGGAGACCGACCCGGGTGCCGTCCCTCCGTCCGTTCCCACCGAGGGGGTCCCCACCGCCGATTCCGGTGCGGCCCTGCGTACCTCGGGCCGCAGCGTCCGCACCGCCAGATCGCGCCCGACGGTCCGCAGGCTCGGTGCGGGCCTGGTGACGATTCCCGCCGTCGCACCCGCCGACCCCTTGACCGCGGTCCTCGCCGATCCCGTGGTCGCGGAGGGCAAACGTTTCTGCTGGCGTTGCGGCAATCCGGTGGGACGGACTACCGCCGCCCATCCCGCAAGTACCGTCGGCATCTGCGAGAACTGCCAGGCCCCTTATGATTTCCGTCCTTCGCTGCGGCCGGGCGATATGGTGTCGGGACAGTACGAGATCCAGGGCTGTATCGCCCACGGCGGTCTCGGCTGGATCTATCTGGCGATCGACCACAATGTGAGCGACCGCTGGGTCGTCCTCAAAGGCTTGTTGCACGCGGGGGACGCCGAGGCGCAGGCCGTCGCGGTCGCCGAACGTCAGTTTCTCGCCGAGGTGGCCCATCCCAGCATCGTCAAGATCCACAATTTCGTCGAACACGCGACACCGGACGGCACGCCCGTCGGGTTCATCGTCATGGAATACGTCGGCGGACGCTCGCTGCGGACGATCCTCGACACCTATCGCAAACCGGATCGGATGCCGGTGGCCGAGGCCATCGCCTACGTGCTGGAAATCCTTCCCGCGCTGGAATATCTGCATTCCATCGGCCTCACCTACAACGATCTCAAGCCCGATAACGTGATGGTGACCGAGGATCAGGTGAAACTGATCGACCTGGGCGCGGTCGCGACCATCGAGGCCTACGGAAATCTGTACGGCACCAAAGGTTTCCAGGCTCCCGAGATCGGGAAGACCGGCCCGACGGTCGCCTCCGATATCTACACGGTCGGACGAATGCTCGCCGTGCTCAGCCTGAACATGCCGATGGAGCACGGCCGCTACGCCGACCGTATTCCCGACCCGTCCGGGCATCCGGCCCTGCTGCGCTACGAGTTCTTCCACCGATTGCTGTTGACCGCGACCGATCCGGACCCCGGTCGCCGCTTCTCCTCCGCCCGGGCCATGGCCGCGCAGTTGGCGGGCGTGCTGCGCGAAGTCCTCGCGATGGACACCGGCGCCGAACATCCACAGTTGTCCACAGTCTTCAGTCCACAGCGTGGAAGTTTCGGCACCGACGAACTCATCGCCCAGACCGACGCCTACGCCGACGGCCTCGGCCGCAGCGCGCTGATGAACGCGAGCGATATCGTCGCCGCGCTGCCCGTTCCGCTGCTCGACCCGTCCGACCCGTCCGCCCTGTTGCTCGCCGCCGCGGTGCAGCCCGATCCGAGGCAGGCGCTGTCCGCCCTGGACGAAGTCCGCGAGCGCGCCGCCGCTGATCCCGACAACGCCCCCGAGACACTGGATCTGGAATTGTCACTGGCCGAGGCGAAGGCGCGGCTGGAACTGGGCGACACCGCAGAGGCCCGATACCTGCTGCGCGGACTGACCGAAACCGATTGGCGCATCGACTGGTACGTCGGCCAGGCCGAGTTGCGAGAACAGAACTACGAACACGCCTTCGCGGCCTTCGACGAGGTGCTGCGCGTGCTCCCCGGTGAGATAGCCCCCAAACTCGCGCTCGCGGCCACCGCTGAACTGGTTCTGCAACAATGGGATTCGGAAGATCCGGAACAGTGGCGCGCCTACGCCGAGAAGTTCTACGACACCGTATGGCGTACCGACCGCGCCGTGGTGAGCGCCGCCTTCGGTCTGGCCCGCCAACTCGCGGGCAACGCCGACGTTCCCGAGGCGGTCGCGGCACTCGACGAGGTCCCCGCCTCCTCCCGCCACTACACCTCTGCCCGCCTGACCGCGGTCTGGCTGATGTTGACCGCGGGCCCGATCGCCGATCTCGACGAATCCACCCTGCGTATCGCAGCCGCCCGCGTCGAATCCCTGCCCGCCGGAGAACACCGCGCGACCCAACTCGAAGTTCTGGTCCTCGGCGCCGCCCTGGCCTGGCTGGAAGCGGGCAACATCCCGAAATCCGATACCCCCGGCCTCTTCGGCGCCCCCTTCACCGAACGCGACCTGCGCGAGGGCACCGAATCCGGCCTGCGCGCCCTCGCCCGCGGCGCCCCCGCCCGCGCCCACCGCTACGCCCTCGTCGACCTCGCCAACAGCATCCGAGCCCAATCCTGGTTCTGAACAAGGTTTGGGCTGAACCTCAGGGTCAGGGGGTGCTCGGTGTGCCGCTGGATGCGAGTCTGCGATGTGATTGCCCGGTCACGCGTGCGATCCGTTCGTAGTCGCTGTCGACATGAAGCACCGTGGCGCCGTGGACCTCTGCCGTCGCCGCGATGATCAGATCCGGTATAGGCAGTCGGTGTGCTCCACCGCGTGCCAGAATTTCCTGTACTGAGAGAGCTCGGTCCATGACCTGCTCATCGACGGGGAGCCAGACCAAGGATCTCTGGCCGACCATCTTGGCCACATAGTCGGAGTGCGACCGTGCGGAGTATCCGACTTCCAGCGCGGTCAGATGGCACGCAGCGACCAGAGCGCCCGGCGCTCTGGTCGTTTCATTGAAATCGGCAGCGGTCACCGGATCACGCAGCACCCATTCCAGTGCCGACTTGTCAGCCAGCATGAACAGCGTTCTCAGTGCCACGCCCCCTTCATCCCCTCCGACGACAAGTCGGTGTCGCTCTCGCGAAGCTGTTCCAGCATCTTCGTCACCGCTCGTCGATTGGCCACCTCGCGCAGGGCGGCGTTGATGGTCGCCACCTTCGTCGCGGTACCCAATTCCTCGGCAGCCAAGGCGAGGGCCTCGTCATCGACGTCTATCAGTGTGCGAGACATCTATCCACCTCCTAGCGATATACAAAAATCTTCTTTGATGATATCCGATTCGGGTGGACCGGGCGAGAGCCACGCTCCGATCTCCTGGAGCGATCATCGCGGGCTACGGAATCGAGCTCGCCGCGGTGCTCGCTTCCGCCGGCGTCGCTCACGTTTCGGACCTCGGTACTGGCAACCCCGGGCACGGCTTACCTCGTGGCGACCGGCGGCGCTGGCGTCATCGCCTTCGAGCGCCCGCTCACCACCGAGACCATCCCCGACCGCGAGCATCGCGAGGGGGCGGGGCCTCACACCGATGGGGTCATGTCCGGGTCGACACGGCGCAGCGCGGATGCGAGCCACTCGGTTTCGAGGTGTTCTGTAGGCATGGCCGCAAGTCCGTGCGTGGCCTCCGCGACAGCTTCGTTCGGCCGACCGAGCAGAGACAGCACCCCGCCGCGCTGCACGGCACCGAATCCTTTGCTCCACCAGTACATCGACGCTGGCGACTCGAGCCCGTCCGCTGATTCCGCTGCGGCATCGGCCAGCGCGAGTGCGCGCTCGGCGTCCTGCTTCTCTCCGTGCGCGGCCAGCAACTCGGCGCGTCGCATCGCCCCGTACGCGGTGACGATCGGGTGTGCGTCGCGCACGGCCAGCGCGGCGTCCGACAGAGCGAGCACTCCGGCATAATCGCCCTCGCTCACCGTGACGTAGCCGAGGAACCCGAGACTGTGCGCCAGGCGGTCAGGGTCACGGGCCTCCTGCGCCAGGCTCACCGCGGTTCCGAGAGTTCGTCGAGCGGCTACGTCGGCA
The DNA here is from genome assembly GCF_045040005.1 of Nocardia sp. NBC_01377. NCBI lineage: Bacteria > Bacillati > Actinomycetota > Actinomycetes > Mycobacteriales > Nocardiaceae > Nocardia > Nocardia sp. NBC_01377. Next base: position 6,941,091 of record NZ_CP109566.1, on the reverse strand, counting down.
CCGATCGCGTGCTCGAGCCAACCGCGGTACTGCGTGACCTCCGAGGCAATGGACGCCGCCGTAGGCCGCGCCGCTATCCGCGCCTCTTTGGCGAATGCTTCGGTCATGGCGGACATACCGCGGGCGGCCTGTAGGACGGCTACGGCCCCCGCTGCGTCCTCGATTCGACGGGTAGCCGCGAGCATCACGGCGACGTCGGATAGCGCGGTCACGTCGACGCTGGCGGGTGTGCGTGCGACCACTGTCAACCGTTCGAGGTCTGCGCCGAGCACCCGCTCATAGGCCGCGGTCACCCCTGCGGGCGCCGGGCGATGGCCGGTCTCGATCAGCGATAGGTACGCCTTGCTGTAGAAGGTCCGTTCGGCCATCGCGCGCAGCGAGATTCCTGCCGCCTCACGGGCGGCGCGGAGCAAGGCACCCGGTCCCATATGGGCAGCCTAGCGCTGGTTCGTGAACGGCTGTGAACGCTTGTGGACGCGAATTTGTCTCGCCCGCTGTCCGATTCGATGAATGCTCGAGTTGGCCGCTGCCGAGCCGAATTCCCGGTCGGCACTGAGCCGCCCGGCCGGACGCATGTCCTCGTCGGCGGGTGCCTACCAACGGCAGGGGATGAAGGGCAGGGGAATGGACGCGCTCGGATGGATAGCCCCGTGCTCACCGACGCCGGAATGGGATGCGGCACAAGTGCGCCGATTGGCGCGCAAGCTCGGCTACCCGCTGCGCTGGGCTGACCCCGAGTCCGTGCTGGGTCTGGTCGAACAGGTCGAGTCGTCCGGCCTCGAAGTAGTGCTGTTGTCCTCCTCGGCTCATGTGGACGTCGTGACGCTGGACCGGTTGATGTCGTACGCCGATGTCGAATGCGCCGCGCCGCGGGCATCGTTCGGGCGCTGGTCGCCGGTCGGCGGGGCTCGCCGGTGAGTTGGGTGGACGTCGGACTCGCGGCCGTGATCGGCCTGCCCGTCGCGGTCATCGTCGCCATGATCTTCTGGCCGTCGCAGTACGACGACCCGCCCTCGGCCGACGACCCACAACCGACCGAACCCCTACCGCGGCCACCCGCGCGACGGCGAGAACCGAGGCGCTACTACTGAGACGCCAGAAGGCCCGTAACCGAAGTGGTTACGGGCCTTCTCGTCGTCGCGGGCGGGACTCGCTCACAGCCGAGCGTGTAACAAAATGTCACAATTCCGTTCGTACACAGCTGTTCACAGGTGTGTGCAGAAGTGCAAAGCCGCAGTTCATGGACACTCTTGTACGGGTATGCACCCCCCTGGATACCTATTTATCATCCCTGAGGATGACCCAAGAGAACACCTTCTGGTGACGCTCGGGCGGGTGTGATGCGCAATGCTGGGGGCATGATCGAGCTGAGGGGCCTGACCAAGCATTACGGGCAGACCGTCGCGGTTCAGGATCTCTCCTTCACCGTCCGTCCTGGACAGGTGACGGGGTTTCTGGGACCGAACGGCGCCGGTAAATCGACGACCATGCGGATGATCCTCGGGCTGGACAAGCCCACCTCGGGGGTCGCGCTCATCAATGGCAAGGCGTATCGGGAGCTGGACCACCCGTTGAACGAGGTCGGTGCGCTACTGGACGCGAAATGGGTGCATCCGAATCGCTCGGCGCGCGCGCATCTACAGTGGCTGGCGGCGTCGAACGGGATCGCGAAATCCCGGGTCGAGGAAGTGCTGCGGCTGGTCGGCCTTTCGGAGGTGGCGGGGAAGAGCGCTGGCGGATTCTCGCTCGGCATGTCGCAGCGGCTCGGTTTGGCCGGCGCGCTGCTGGGTGATCCGAAGGTGCTGCTGTTCGACGAGCCGGTGAACGGCCTCGATCCGGAGGGGATCCTGTGGATCCGCCGGTTCATGCAGCGCCTGGCCGCCGAGGGGCGCACGGTACTGGTGTCGAGCCACCTGCTCTCGGAGATGGCGCAGACCGCCGCACATCTGGTCGTCATCGGGCGCGGTCAGTTGATGGCCGACACCACGACCAAGGAATTCATCGAGCGGTCGTCGGAAATGGCCGTGCGCGTGCGTAGTCCGCAACTCGACCAATTGCGCAGCCTGCTGACCTCGAACGGGATGACCGTCAAGGAGGACGGCCAGGGCCAGGAAGGTCCCGCGCTGATCGTGGCGAATGTCAGCAGCGACGACGTGGGCAAACTGGCGGGGGCGAACGACATCACGCTGTTCGAACTGTCGCCGCAGCGGGCCTCGCTGGAGGAGGCGTTCATGCGGATGACCGGCGGTGCGGTGCAGTACCACGGTGAGGGTGTCGACCAGGTGATGGGAGGTGCGCTCTGATGGGCGTATTGGCGGCGGAGCGGATCAAACTCACCTCGACGCGGTCGCCGTGGTGGTGCTCGGCGCTGTTCGTGGTCGCGACGCTCGGGATCGCGGTGCTTTTCAGTCTGGTGCTGAAACTCGGTGTCGAGCAGTTCAATCAGGATATCGCCGAGGGTAAACAGCCCGCGACGACCAATCCGTATCCGGACAACGCGATCGCGGGACTCGGCATCACCGGTGTCGCCGACGGATTCCCCGGATTCGGGTACATCCTGGTGATGATTCTCGCGGCACTGGCTGTGACCAGCGAGTACCGTTTCGGCACCATCAAGGCCACCTTCCTCGCGTTGCCCAACCGGGCGTCGGTGCTGTTCGCCAAAGCGGGACTGATCGGTGTGGTCGCGGCATTGCTTTCCGCGGTTCTCACCTTCGTCAGCTTCTTCATCTTCAAGGCGCTGATCGGCAACGACGCGGGCCGTTTCCTCAGTCTGTCCGACGGTGACAACAAGGTGTTCTACGCGGTCCCGATCTTCGTGGTGCTCGTGGTCTTCCTGTCGGTGGGGGTAGGAGCGCTGATCCGGCAGTCGGCGGGCGCGCTGTCGCTGTTGATCGTGTGGCCCGTGCTGGTGGAGCCGATCGTCGGCGCGTTCGGCGAGACCGGCCGGAATATCAAAGTGTTCCTTCCTTTTCAGAACGCGGGACGTTTCATCGGTACCGCCGACAACACCCTGCCCTGGCACTGGGGACCGTTGGGTGGCCTGCTCTATTTCGCGGCCGTCGTCGCGCTGATCTTCGGCGCGGCCGTCTACTTCGTGAATCAGCGCGACGCCTGATTCCTGGAACTACCCGAGTCGCACTCCCTCGCCACTCGGGTGCCGGGGTCCGGACCTTGTCGGGAGGTCTCTGGACTCCGATCGCAGCGCCCACCACTGCCCGGTGGTCGATGCGCGACCGGCCCGGTGCGAACTCTCCTTCGCACCGGGCCGGTCTTTTTCGCTTCGTACGGTCGTCGGCGCGTGAATTCCGTGATAACCGTGACTGGCGGTACTGTTAAGTGAGTCGGGTGGCCTGTAGCATCGTGTCAGCAACCTTCACGTTATCCATCGGCGGACCCAACGATGTGCTCGCTCCGTGCGATAGAGAGGTGTCCGGTGGCGATGATCGGTAATCGGCCGACCGACGGTCGGCTGGGCTACGCTCGCTCCGTGAGCGAGACACCTTCCGGCGGTGCGGAGTCCGTGCCGGAGACGGGGGAGCGCGACGAGATCGCGCCCGAGGTAGTGATTCCCTTGACACCTGCCGACGAGATTCCGAATTCCCGCAGGTCGACGCAGAGTTTTCGACGCGCGCAGTTCTCCACGCTGGTGAACGCGGCGAATCAGCGTCCCGATCTGATCGACGCGTTGCGCAAGGCGCGCGAACAACTTCCCGGCGACCCCGCTTTCGGTGACCCGCTGTCGGTTTCGGGTCCGGGCGGGGCGCGCGCGGTGGCCCGTGCGGCGGACCGGATCGTCGGCGATACGCCGAGTGCTGCCCGGGAGATCGGCTTCGGCGCGTTGCAGATCTGGCAGGCGGTACTGGAGAAGGTCGGTCGCGGAAAAGGTAGCGAAGAAATAACTATCATGTTCACCGACCTGGTCGCTTTCTCCAAATGGTCGCTGTCCGCCGGTGACGGGGCGACGCTGGAACTGCTGCGCGGGGTCGCCAAGGCCATCGAGCCGCCGATCGCCGACCGCGGCGGTCACGTCGTGAAGCGGATGGGCGACGGCGTGATGGCGGTATTCGACTCGCCCGACCGCGCGGTCGGTGCGGCGATCCAGGCCAAGCGCAATCTGGAGAAGGTCGAGGTCGGCGGCTACACCCCGAGGATGCGAGTCGGCCTGCACACCGGCTCGCCGCGCGAGATCGGCGGCGATTGGCTCGGGGTGGACGTCACCATCGCGGCCCGGGTGATGGAGGCGGGCGGCAACGGTCACACCATGCTGTCGGAGGCGACCCTGGACGCGCTGCGGCCGGAAACCCTGGCCCAGCTCGGGATGGGGGTCAAACCGTATCGCCGCAGCTTCTTCGCGGCCCCGATGAGCGGGGTGCCGGAGGATCTGCGGATATTCCGGCTGTCGCGCGGCTGAGGCTCAGAGCCACCAGACGATCGCACCGCCCGCCGCGAGTACTCCGCAGACGGCGAGTGCGATGGCGAGCGGGCGCGTGGTCTTCCACAGCGAGTACGCGCCGCTGAGCAGAAAGCCGGACAGTGCGAGCAACAGGATCACGGTGACTTCGCCCGACATGGCGCCCATCTTGCCCGTGCGGGCGCGCGGGCCCGGCACCGGCCTGGAAAAACTGCCGCTGAACTGCGCACCGATTTAACAAGCACGCAAGCTTGATTTTTTCTGTGCCGGATGTGATGCTGGTCATCGGAACGCGAACACCTCCGGCGCGGTAATGCGGCCGCGTGCGGGCGGTTCGCCGCACAGGGAGGCCTCCAGCTCATGAGTATGCTGGCCGCCGATCCGGATGTGATCCGAATCGGCAACTGTTCCGGTTTCTACGGTGATCGGCTCGGTGCGATGCGGGAGATGCTCGAAGGTGGGCAGCTCGATGTGCTCACCGGCGACTACCTCGCCGAACTCACCATGCTCATCCTGGGCCGGGACCGGATGAAGGATCCCGGCCTCGGCTATGCCAAGACCTTCGTCACCCAGATCAAGGATTGCCTCGGTCTCGCGCTGGAACGCGGGGTGCGCATCGTCACCAACGCGGGCGGTCTGAATCCGGCCGGGCTGGCGGAGAAACTGCGCAAGGTGGTCGCCGATCTCGGACTCGACGCGCGGATCGCCTACGTCGAAGGTGACGATCTGCTCGGGCGCACCGACGAACTCGGCCTCGGCGCACCGCTGACGGCCAACGCCTATCTCGGCGCGTGGGGTATCGCGACCTGCCTGGAGTCGGGCGCGGATATCGTGGTCACCGGCCGGGTCACCGACGCCTCCGTCGTCGTCGGACCCGCCGCGGCGCATTTCGGCTGGGGCCGAACCGATTACGACGCGCTCGCGGGCGCGGTGGTGGCGGGACACGTCATCGAATGCGGCACCCAGGCCACCGGCGGCAATTTCGCCTTCTTCACCGAACTCGCCGATCTCGGTCGCCCGGGTTTCCCGATCGCCGAGATCCGCGGGGACGGCAGCAGTGTCGTCACCAAACACGACGGCACCGGCGGCGCGGTCACCGTCGACACCGTCGCGGCGCAGTTGATGTACGAGATCCAGGGCGCGCGCTACGCGGGCCCCGATGTCACCGCGCGGCTCGATACCGTCGCACTCGCCCCGGCGGGGACGGACCGGGTACTGATCAGCGGTGTCACCGGCGAGGCGCCGCCGCCGCGACTGAAGGTCTCGCTCAATACCCTCGGCGGTTTCCGCAATGAGATGGAATTCATCCTGACCGGCCTCGATATCGAGGCGAAAGCGGCACTGGCGCGACGACAGCTGGAATCCTGGCTGCCGGAGCGGCCCGCCGAACTGGAGTGGACCCTCGCCAGGCTGGACCGTCCCGACGCCGAGACCGAGGAACAGGCCAGCGCGCTGTTGCGCTGCGTGGTCCGCGATCCCGACCCGAACAAGGTCGGCCGCGCCTTCTCCGGCGTCGCGGTGGAACTCGCGCTCGCCAGCTATCCGGGATGCAGTTTCACGAGCGTGCCGGGAAACGGCGCGCCGTACGGCGTGTACCGGCCCGGCTATGTGGACGCCGCCGAGGTGCCCCATATCGCGGTGCTGCCCGATGGCAGTCGCGTGGACATCGCGGCGTCCGAGCAGACCCGTGCGCTCCAGGACGTCGAGACCCCGGAGTTGCCGGAACCTTTGCCCGCGAAGGAGTTCCGTCGCGTTCCGCTCGGCACGATCGCGTTGGCGCGCAGCGGCGACAAGGGCGGTGACGCGAATGTCGGCGTCTGGGTGCGCACCGACGAACAGTGGCGCTGGCTGGTACACGCGCTGACCGTCGAGCGGCTGAAAGAGCTTCTGCCCGAGACGCGTTCGCTCACCGTCACCCGGCACGCGCTGCCCAATCTGCGCGCCGTCAATTTCATCATCTCCGGTCTGCTCGGTGCGGGCGTGGCCTATCAGGCCCGTTTCGACCCGCAGGCCAAGGGGCTCGGCGAATGGCTGCGCTCCCGGCATATCGATATCCCTTGGGAGTTACTGCCATGAATCCGATATCGCGAGGCGTTTCGACGCGGACCCGGCGATCGGCCGGCCTGTGGTGAGCCCGTGGAACACCCCCGAACGGCGCGAATTGCGCGCCACGGTCAGGGGTTTCGCGGAGCGGGAAGTGCTGCCCTACCTCGACGACTGGGAGCGCGACGGCGAAATCCCCCGTGACCTGCACAAGAAGGCGGGCGCGCTCGGACTGCTCGGCATCCAGTTCCCCGAGGCGGTCGGAGGTTCCGGCGGCGACGGCATCGACGCCATGATCGTCTGCGAGGAACTGCACCAGGCGGGCGGTTCGGGCGGACTGTTCGCCTCGCTGTTCACCTGCGGTATCGCGGTGCCGCACATCATCGCCACCGGTGACGAGGACCTGATCGAGCGTTTCGCCCGGCCCACGCTCGCCGGGGAGAAGATCGGCTCGCTCGCCATCACCGAACCCGGCGGCGGCTCCGATGTGGGCCACCTGACCACCACGGCGCGCCGCGACGGGGACCACTACATCGTCAACGGCGCGAAGACCTACATCACCTCGGGATGCCGCGCCGATTTCGTCGTCACCGCGGTACGCACCGGCGGGCCGGGTTCGGGCGGGATCTCACTGCTCGTGGTGGAGAAGGGCACGCCCGGATTCACGGTCAGCCGCAAGCTGGACAAAATGGGCTGGCGCGCCTCCGATACCGCCGAATTGTCCTACGTGGACGCGCGGGTGCCGGTGGAGAATCTGGTCGGGCCGGAGAATTCCGGGTTCTTCCAGATCGCGGGCGCTTTCGTCAGCGAACGTGTCGGCCTCGCCGTGCAGGCGTATTCGCAGGCGCAGCGCTGCCTCGATCTGACCCTGGAATGGGTGCGTGCTCGCGAGACCTTCGGCAGGCCGCTGATCAGCAGGCAGTCCGTGCAGAACACGGTCACCGAGATGGCGCGGCGCGTCGATGTGGCCCGGGTGTACACCAGGGATGTGGCCGAGCGCAGCGCCGACGGCGAGACCGATCTGATCGCTGAGGTGTGCTTCGCCAAGAACACGGCGGTCGAAGCGGCGGAATGGGTCGGTAACCAGGCCGTCCAACTCTTCGGCGGACTCGGCTACATGCGCGAATCCGAGGTGGAGCGGCAGTACCGCGATATCCGCATCCTCGGAATCGGCGGGGGCACCACCGAAATCCTCACCGGATTGGCGGCAAAGCGATTGGGGTACCAGTCTTGAGCGCATTGCGTAGCACCCTCGACAGCGCCTCGCCCGAATACGGCGCGGCGGCCGAGGCGATGACGGCCAAACTCACCGAGATCGAGGCGGAATTCGCCAAGGCGATCGCCGGTGGCGGCGCCGACAAACTCGCCAGGCACCGCAAGCGCGGCAAACTCACCGCACGCGAACGCATCGAACTGCTCATCGATGAGGATTCCCCGTTCCTGGAACTGTGCCCGCTCGCGGCTTGGGGCAGTGAATTCCACGTCGGCGCGAGCGTCATCGCGGGAATCGGCATCGTCGAAGGCGTCGAATGCGTCATCGTCGCTCCCGATCCGACCGTGCGCGGCGGCACGTCCAATCCGTGGACGCTGCGAAAGAACCTGCGTATCAACGATATCGCGATGGAGAACCGGCTCCCGGTCATCGGGCTCGTCGAATCCGGCGGCGCGGACCTGCCGACCCAGAAAGAGGTTTTCGTCCCCGGTGGACGGATGTTCCGCGATCTGACCAGGCTGTCGGCGGCGGGTATTCCGACGATCGCGCTGGTCTTCGGCAATTCCACCGCGGGTGGGGCCTACATTCCCGGCATGTCCGATTACACGGTCATGATCAAGGAGCGGTCCAAGGTCTTCCTCGGTGGACCGCCGCTGGTCAAGATGGCGACCGGTGAGGAATCCGACGACGAATCCCTCGGCGGTGCGGAGATGCACGCGCGCGTTTCGGGACTGGCCGATTACCTGGCCGCCGACGAACAGGACGCGATTCGCATCGGCCGTTCGATCGTACGGCGGTTGAACTGGACCAAGAAGGGGCCGAGCCCGCGCGCCGAGGTCATCGAGCCGCTGTTCGACCAGGAAGAACTGCTCGGCATCGTGCCGTCGGATCTGAAGATCCCCTTCGATCCGCGCGAGGTGATCGCCCGCGTTGTCGACGGGTCGGATTTCGACGAGTTCAAACCTCTCTACGGCAGCAGCCTGGTCACCGGATGGGCCGAATTGCACGGCTACCCGGTGGGTATCCTCGCCAACGCGCGCGGCGTGCTGTTCTCCGAGGAGGCGCAGAAGGCCGCGCAATTCATCCAGTTGGCGAATCAGAAGGACACGCCACTGCTGTTCCTGCACAACACCACCGGCTACATGGTCGGCAAGGAATTCGAGCAGAAGGGCATCATCAAACACGGCGCGATGATGATCAACGCGGTCTCCAATTCCACGGTGCCGCATATCTCGCTGCTGATGGGCGCCTCCTACGGCGCGGGGCATTACGGCATGTGCGGTCGGGCCTACGATCCGCGTTTCGTCTTCGCCTGGCCCAGTGCGAAATCCGCCGTGATGGGCGCCGCGCAGCTCGCGGGCGTCGTCTCCATCGTCGGCAGGGCGGCGACCGAGGCCAGGGGTATGCCCTTCGACGAGGAGGCCGACGCCGGGATGCGCGCCATGATCGAGGCGCAGATCGAGGCCGAATCTCTGCCGATGTTCATGTCGGGACGGCTCTACGACGACGGCGTGATCGACCCGCGCGACACCCGAACGGTATTGGGTATGGCCCTGTCGGCCATCCACAATGCCCCGATCGAAGGCGCCGACGGTTTCGGCGTCTTCCGGATGTGAGGCCGACGATGACCGCAGCACACAGCGATTCGGGTGAGATCACCTGCGTCCTGGTCGCCAACCGGGGCGAGATCGCGCGCCGGGTCTTCGCCACCTGTCGTCGCATGGGTCTTGGCGCCGTCGCGGTGTATTCCGACGCCGACGCCGACGCGCCCCATGTCGCCGAGGCCGACGCCGCCGTGCGCCTGCCCGGCAACACCCCCGGTGAGACCTACCTGCGCGGTGACCTGATCATCGAGGCGGCCTTCGCCGCCGGTGCCGACGCCATCCATCCCGGCTACGGATTCCTCTCGGAGAACGCCGAATTCGCCCGTGCCGTGCTGGCGGCGGGGTTGACCTGGATCGGCCCGCCGGTGGAGGCCATCGAGCAGATGGGTTCCAAGGTCGCGTCCAAGAAGATGATGGACGCGGCGGGCGTGCCGGTGCTGTCCGAACTGGATCCGTCCGAGGTCACCGAGGCGCAGTTGCCGGTACTGATCAAAGCGTCGGCGGGCGGCGGCGGACGCGGTATGCGCGTGGTACGTGCCCTCGCCGATCTGGCACCGCAGATCGGGGCGGCGCGGCGCGAGGCCGAATCGGCCTTCGGTGATCCGACGGTGTTCTGCGAGCGGTACCTGGAGACCGGCAGGCATATCGAAGTCCAGGTCGTGGCCGATACGCACGGTGTCATCCTGGCGGTGGGCGAGCGGGAATGCTCGATCCAGCGCCGTCATCAGAAGGTCGTCGAGGAAGCGCCGTCGCCGCTGGTCGAACGGGTCGACGGGATGCGGGAGCGACTGTTCGAGGCGGCGCGGCTGGCCGCGAGAGCCATCGGCTACACCGGCGCGGGCACCGTGGAATTCCTGGCAGACGAGGCGGGAGATTTCTTCTTCCTCGAGATGAACACCCGGCTACAGGTGGAACACCCGGTCACCGAATGCACCACCGGCACCGATCTGGTGCGCTGGCAGCTCGAGGTAGCCGCCGGTGGCGCGCTGCCCGTCGAAGCGCCTGCGCCTCGCGGACATTCGATAGAGGTCCGGCTCTACGCCGAGGATCCGGCGACGGAGTGGCAGCCGCAGAGCGGGACCCTGCGTCGCATCGAAATCCCACAGGTCGACACCGAATTCGGGCTGCTGGAGAAGCCGGGCGTCCGGCTGGACAGCGGTGTCGTCGACGGTTCGGTGGTCGGTGTGCACTACGACCCGATGCTGGCCAAGGTCATCTCCTACGGCGAAACCCGTTCCGAGGCAGCGCGACTGCTCGCGACCGCGCTGCGAGGCGCCCAGATCCACGGCCTGGTGACCAACCGCGATCTGCTCGTCCGGGTACTGCGGCACCCGGCCTTCCTCGCCGGAGATACCGACACCGCGTTCTTCACCACCCACGGACTGGACGCGCTCGCGGCCCCGCTGGTGTCGGAGACCGACGAGGCACTGTCGATCGTGGCGGCCGCGCTCGCCGAGGCCGCCGCCAATCGCAGCACCGCACGGGCGGTCGGCGGTCTGCCCAGCGGTTGGCGCAATCTGCCCGCGCAGTCGCAGCGCAAGTCCTACGAGACGCGCGGCGGTGCGATCCACGAGGTGGGCTACCGCTTCGATCGTGGCGGTGCCGTCACGGTGGGCGGCCACGACGGCCTGGTACTGATCGAGGCGACACCGGAGCGGGTGGTGCTGTCGGTTCCGGGCGAACGCGGCCCGGTACGCAGGCAATTCACCATCGCGCGTTACGACGATCTGGTGTGCGTCGATTCCGCGCTGGGACCGGTCGCCGTGCGCAGGCTGCCGCGCTTCAGCGATCCGTCGGACCAGGTGGCCACCGGCTCGCTGCTCGCTCCGATGCCGGGCAGTGTCATCAGGATCGGCGCGGAGGTCGGCAGCACGGTCACGCGGGGGCAGCCGATCCTGTGGCTGGAGGCGATGAAGATGGAGCACACCATCGCCGCGCCCGCCGCGGGTGTGCTGAGCGCACTCAATGTCAGCGTCGGCCAGCAGGTCGACATCGGGACCGTCCTCGCGGTCGTCGACCCCGAAGCGGCGTCCGCGAACGCCGAATCGATCACCGCGGTATCGACCACCGCGATTCAGGAGAACTGAGCAATGAGTTTCATCGAATCCGAAGAGCGCACAGCACTGCGGTCGGCGGTGGCCGCCCTCGCCGCGAAATACAACTACCGCGATTACGTGCTGCCGAAAGCGCGCAAGAACGAACCGCTGGACGAATTGTGGTACGAGGCGGGCAAACTCGGCTTCCTCGGGGTCAACCTCCCGGAGGAATTCGGCGGCGGCGGCGCGGGCATGTACGAACTCGCGCTGGTGATGGAGGAATTGGCGGCCCAGGGCGCGGGTCTGCTGCTGATGGTCGTCTCCCCGGCCATCTGCGGCACCATCATCACCAAGTACGGCACCGACGAGCAGAAACAGCAGTGGCTGCCCAAACTCGCCGACGGCACCGGCAAAATGGTCTTCGGCATCACCGAACCCGACGCCGGATCGAATTCGCACCAGATCACCACCACCGCGCGCCGCGACGGCGCCGACTGGATCCTCAACGGGCGCAAGATCTTCATCTCCGGTGTCGACCAGGCCGAGGCCGTACTCATCGTCTCGCGCACCGAGGATCACAAGACCGGCAAACTCGAGCCGGCGCTGTTCATCGTCCCGACCGACGCCCCCGGATTCACCAAGGTGGCGCAGGAGATGGACATCATCGAACCCGACCACCAGTACAACCTCTTCCTCGACGACGTCCGGCTGCCGTCCACCGCGCTGGTCGGCAAGGAGGACGCCGCGCTGATGCAACTGTTCGCCGGACTCAACCCGGAGCGCATCATGGGCGCGGCCATGGCCGTCGGCATGGGCCGCTACGCGATCGAGCGCGCCGTGGAATACGCCAAGGAGCGCACGGTCTGGAAATCCCCGATCGGGGCGCACCAGGGCATCTCGCATCCGCTGGCACAGGTGAAGATCGAATTGGAACTGGCCAAACTGATGATGCAGAAGGCCGCGGGCCTCTACGACGCGGGCGACGAGATGGGTGCCGCCGAAGCCGCCAACATGGCGAAATACGCGGCGGCCGAGGCGAGTATCAAGGCTCTCGACCAGGCCATCCAGACCCACGGCGGCGCGGGCTTGACCAGGGATTACGGCTTGGCCGCCATGTTGGCCGCCGCCCGCATCGGCAGGATCGCGCCGGTGAGCAGGGAGATGATCCTCAACTTCGTCGCCCAGCATTCGCTCGGTCTGCCCAGGTCGTACTGATGCCGACCGGTCCAGGCGGACAGAACCGCCCCGATCACGCGGGTTCCCGGCGTTCGGTGGCGAGAATGTCCGCGTGGACCGGGCCCCAAGGACGGAGAAATCCATGAGCGACACCACAACGGCCCCGTACGTTCGCTACGAGGTGGGCGACGGCATCGCGACACTCACCCTCGACTCGCCGCACAACCGCAACGCGCTGTCCTCACGCTTGGTCGCCGAGCTGCTCGGCGGTCTCGATGACGCGGCGGCCGACCCGGCGGTGCGCGCCATCGTGCTGGCGCATACCGGCAACACCTTCTGCGCGGGGGCCGATCTGAGCGAGGCGGGCGACGCCGATCCGGCGGTGGCCGCCGACGAACGCACCAGGGCGATGATGGGGGTGCTGCGGCGATTGGTGGAGATCCCGAAACCGGTCGTCGCCCGGATCGACGGCAATGTGCGGGCGGGCGGAATGGGGATCGTCGCGGGCTGCGATCTGGTGGTGGCCGGGCCGGGAAGTTCGTTCGCCCTGACCGAGGTGCGGATCGGGCTGGCGCCTTTCATGATCTCGCTGACCCTGTTGCCGCGACTCGACCAGCGCGCCGCGAGCCGGTACTACCTGACCGGCGAGAAGTTCGACGCGGCCACCGCCCAGAAGATCGGACTCGTCACGGTGACGGCCGCCGATCCGGCCGCCGAGGTGGCCCGGCTGTGCGGTGAGCTGCGAAAAGGCGCGCCGCAGGGGCTCGCCGAGGCCAAGCGGTTGGTGAACGCCGAACTGCTTGCGGGTTTCGACAGTTCGGCCGACGAACTCGCGCGCCGCTCGGCGAGTTTCTTCGGCACCCCCGAGGTGCAGGAGGGCATGATGGCCTTCCTCCAGCGTCGTCCGCCGAACTGGGCAGAATAATCCCATGGCGACACCTCACGAACCCAAGCAGGACCGCAGCCGCGCCACCCGGCAGCGCCTGCTCGAGGCGACGATCGACTGCCTGGCCGAGACCGGCTGGGCGGCGGCCACCGTCGCCGTGGTCGCCGAACGGGCAGGGGTGTCGCGCGGCGCGGCCCAGCACCATTTCCCGACCAGGGAAGAATTGATCACCGCCGCGCTCGAGTACATGTTCGACAGCCGTAACGAACAGGCCAGGGACGAGGCCGCGACGCTGTCGGAACTCGTCGACGGTGTCGCGCGCACCGAAGCGGTGGTGGCCGGGCTGGTCGAGTCCTACACCAGTTCACTGTTCAAGGCGGCCCTCCAGGTGTGGACCCACGCGGCCGCCGATCCGGTCCTGCGGGAGCGGATCGTGCCGCTGGAGGCCAAATTCGGCCGCGCCTCGCATCGGCGCGCGGTGGAGGCGCTCGGCGTCGACGACACCGACCCGGTCGCCCATCACCTGGTGCAGGCCACCCTCGATCTGGCCCGCGGGCTCGGTCTCGCCGATGTGCTCACCGATGACTCGGCGCGCCGCAAGGAGATCGTGCAGCAGTGGTCGGTCACCCTGCACGCGGCACTGAACGCCGCTCGCTGAGCCCTACGCGTCCGGGTCTTTCGAGGGTTCGACGTGGGCGAACCAGCGCGCGGCTTCGGCGTTCGGCAGGACGCGCTCCAGCACGAGTTCGCCCGCCATGGCGGGAAAGTACCGGCCCGCCTGCCAATCGCGCAGGTAGGGTGGAGGATCGAGGACGAGCATCCGGGTGCCGTCGACGACCGGGATATCCGAGGGCGTGCCCTCGTTCCACAACCAGGTTCCGTCGGGGGCGACGAGATTCAGCGAACCCCTGGTGATCACCCGTCCCTCGACGGTGCGGCAGACCGCCGCCGCGGCCGCGGACGGCGCGTCGCCGGGCAGATATCCGCCGCCGATGAGGACATCCGCGAGCAGGGTGTGCAGCTGGAAATTGTCGCCGATACCGGTCATGCGCACCAGGTATCCCGAGCCGGTCTCCCGGTGCAGCACCACCACCGGTTCGTCGTCGAGGACGAGCAGCGCGTAGGCGAGATCTTTGCGCCAGTCGCCGCACAGTTTGGCGTACGCCTCGTGCCTGCGCGTCAGCGATTCCCTGGTGGTCCGAGTCAGGCCGCGCCGCACGGCCTCTCGCTGCATCAACGTCAGTGACGCGCGGATCCAGTGGTCGAGTGTCCACCACGACAGCGTCGCCTGGACACCGGCGCCGTCGTAGAAATCCGTCGGCTCGACACTCGCCGGGTCCGGCAGTTCGCCGCCCTCCGCGGCGGCCCAGTACTCGGCGAATTCTCGTGCCTCGTCCAGGGCTTCGGCGAGATTGGCCAGCACCGGCGGCGCGCAGGCGACCGCGTCCGCACCGCGTTCCACGCACGCGCCGACCATCACCGCGATATGCGCGCGCAGATCGTGCGGCACCGCGCCGAGCAGCGCGGCCAGCTGTGGCCCGGCCGCTCGGGCCTCGGCCTGGGACACGGTCCGGAAGGCGTCGAGCAGCTCTCGGTGCGCCGATCGCACGGCGTCCTCGTCGACGGCACGAACCGCGCGTTCGAACGCCACGACAGCGTTCGGGAATCCGCCAATGCCCAGGTTCATGCGGAGCACCGTAACGATCACCGTGACCCTTGTCGAGCCCCCCGCGCCGGGGTGACCCGAACGTGTCGCAGCCCGATGACGTGCGCATTCGCTCCGGAACAGGGTGCCGCGCACGCGCACGCCGACGCGCACCGGCCGAGAGTGCCGGTGCGCGTCGATGTTTCAGTGCGCGGTCAGGTCGTAGAGGGTGACGCCGTCCACCACCGTCGCGGTGAAATTCTGCTCGACCCAGGCGGTGATCGCCGCGCTACCGGATTCCGAACCGCCGGGACCTCCCCGGCCGCCGCCGATGAAATAGTGGATCTTGCCCTCGGCGACGTACCGCTGGAATTGTTCGAGCGTCGGCGAGGGATCGCTACCGTTGAACCCGCCGACCGGCATCACCGGCAATTCGGTCGCCAACTGATATCCGGCGGCACTGTTGGAACCGATCGCCGCGGCCACCCAGGTGTACTTGTCACCGTCGCTCTCCAACAGCGCGACCACCTGCGCGCCGGGGGTACTCGAGCCGAGCAGTCCGCCCATACCGCCCGGTCCGCCCTGGTTCGTCTCGCTGGATTGCGCCGCGCCCAAAGTGCCGTCAGTAGCGGGAGCGTTGTTGCTGCCGGACGCGCCGTCACCACCCGGCACTGTCCCCGTTCCGCCGTTCGCGCCCGGACCGGTGCCTGCACCTGGATCGTTCGTGCCGGGACCGATGCCTGCACCTGGATCGTTCGTGCCGGGACCGGTGCCCGCACCTGGACCATTTGTGCCGGGAACAGTGCCCGCATCCGAACGGCTCGTCCCCGGAACCGATCCGTTGCGCCCACCCGCCCGGTTCTGACCGTCGGCACCCGGCCGCGTCTCACCCATCGCCCCGTTCATTCTGGAACGACCTTCACCACCCATCGGCCCACGACCGTGCATCCCTGCGACATTCGGACCGGCGGTCGGCATCGACCCCTGATGCGCGGTCGCGATGGTATCGACGCTGTAGGCGACCGGCCCGGCCAGCCCGACCAGGACCGCGGCCAGCGCCGTGACCAGTCCGACCTTCCTCGGCGTCGGCAACAGCATCGCGACGGTGGTCACGATTCCGCCGACGAGCACCGTCCAGCGCAACCACGGAACGAAATTCGTACTGCGCGACAACAGCATCCACGCCGTCGCCGTCGTCACCGCGACCATCGCGGCCGGCGCGACGCGCACCAAACGGCGGTCGCGTTCACGCCACAGCGCAACGGCGCTCGCCCCGACCAGCGCGGCGACCGCCGGTGCGAGAGCGACGGTGTAGTACGCGTGGAAGATGCCGGCCATGAAGCTGAACACCAGTCCGGTGACCAGCAGCCAGCCACCCCACAGGATCAGGGCCGCGCGTCGCGGATCGGTGCGCGAGGCCCTACCGCGCAACAGGATTCCCGCGACGAGACCGATCAGCGCGGCCGGGATCAACCAGGCGATCTGACCGCCCTGCGCGGGTTCGAACAATCGGGTGATGCCGGTACTTCCCCACATCCCGTTACCGCCGAACGGCAGTTCGCCGCCGGGGCCGACGCTGCCGGTCTCCTCGCCGTTGAGCCGTCCGAGCCCGTTGTATCCGAGGGTGAGTTCCAGGATCGAATTATGCTGCGAGCCACCGATCCACGGCCGTGAGTCGGCGGGCCACAGCTCGACCGCGAGCAGCCACCAGCCCGCCGCGACGATCATCGCCGCGCCCGCGGCGAACAGTTGCGCGACGCGCTTTCCGAGCGCGGGCGGTCCGGCGACGAGGTAGGTCAGCGCCAGCGCGGGGACGACGAGCAGGACCTGCAATTGTTTGGTGAGGAAGCCGAAACCGATGAAAGCGCCGGTGAGTACCAGCCAACGGGTCCGGCCGTCCTCGACGGCGCGTGTCATTGCCCAGGCCGCGGCCACCATGAGGAATACCAGCAGCGCGTCCGGATTGTTGAACCGGAACATCAGCGCCGCGACCGGTGTCGCGGCCAGCGCCGACCCGGCCAGCAGACCGGCGGCGGACCCGAACGGCCTGCGTACGGTCGCCCACACGAGTGCGACCGAGCCGACCCCGAGCAGTACCTCGGGGACGAGAATGCTCCAGCTGTTGAGCCCGAAGACTCGCACGGACAGTTCCATCAACCACAGCGACGCCGGCGGTTTGTCGACGGTGATGGAGTTGGCGGCATCGGAGGAGCCGAAGAAGAACGCCTCCCATGATTTCGAACCCGCCTGTACCGCAGCGGAATAGAAGGAGTTGGCCCAGCCATTGGCGCTCAGGTCGATGAGATAGGCGATCGCGGTGCCCAGCAGAAGTGCGGCCAATGCCGGGTATTCCCAGCGGATCACCCGGCGTGCGGGAGGGGTCGGGGTGGCGAGGGGTTTCGCGGCTGTCAGCGTGGTCATCGGCTGCTCACCCCCTTCTGGAATTCAGGTCCGGCGAATGCGGGTGAGGGTTCGGGTGCGTCGGTCGGTCCGCTGTCGCGAAAAACCCACCGCAGCCCGAGGAATCGCGACAGTGTGGCGACGAGATTCGCCAGCACCAGCACGCACAGTTCGAGATGCACGGAGGCATCCGGCGCCCAGTGGTGCAGCGAGAACAGCGAGCCGCTTGTGACCGCGAGCCCGAAGGCGAAGATGAGCAGGCCCTGGAACTGTTGTGCCACAGCGCCGTTCGTGTCACGCACACCGAAGGTGAAGGCGCGGTTGGCGGCGGTATTGCCGATCGCGGTCACCAGCAGCGCGAGGAAATTCGCGACCTGAGGGCCCGTGAAGGGCTGGGCCGCCAGATACAGCAGGGCGTAGGCGAGCGTGGAGACGACGCCGACGATGGCGAAGCGCACCACCTGTCCGACCATGCCGAGCGGCACACCCGGCACCAGTGGCTCCCGGCCGACCGACCGGCGCAATTCCTCCAGCGGCAGTGCGCCGGTGGTGAGTCCGCGCCCCAACCGCCACACTCCGAGCAGATCCTTGCGCGCGGTGTCGACGATGTCGACGGTGCTGTCGGGATCATCGATCCAGTCGACGGGCACTTCGTGGATGCGCAGCCCGGACCGTTCGGCGAGCACGAGCAGTTCGGTGTCGAAGAACCATTCCCCGTCCTGCACCAGAGGCAGCAGTCGTCGCGCGATATCGGTGCGCATCGCCTTGAATCCGCACTGCGCGTCGGAGAATCGCGCGCGCAGCGAGGCACGAAGGATCAGGTTGTAGCAGCGCGAGATGAATTCGCGTTTCGGTCCGCGCACCACCCGCGAGTTCGCGGCGAGCCTGGTGCCTATCGCCACATCCGAATGGCCGGAGATCAGCGGGGCCACCAGCGGGAGCAACGCGTTCAGGTCGGTGGACAGATCCACGTCCATGTAGGCGACGACCATGGCGTCGGACTGCTCCCAGACCGTCCGCAGCGCCCGGCCGCGGCCCTTGGCGTCCAGATGCACCACCCGCACGCCGTCGAGTTCGTCTTCGAGCAGCCGCGCCACCTGCATGGTGTCGTCGGTACTCGCGTTATCGGCGATGGTGATCCTGGCGGGGAAGGGGAATCCGCTGTTCAGGTAGGCGTGCAGTCGGCGCACGCAGACGCCGAGATCGGTTCCTTCGTTGTAGACGGGGATCACGACGTCGAGCACGGGCGTGATCACCGCTCCGGTTGGTTCCGCCCGGTGCGCGGCGGTCGCGGTTTCGGTCATGAGACCACCTTCGACAGCCGCGCTGCCGTCACGCTGGGGCCCGGCTGTGAGGTTGCTGGGACACCGAATTCGTGGGCTTCAGGCTGTGCGGCGTACCCGCAGCACGGTGTCGGTGCGCACGCCCGCCTGGCCCTCCGGGCCGATCATCTCCCGTTCGACCTCGTCGGAGGTCTCGACCTGCCATTGGCCCGGGGCGAGTGCGAGTCCGTCGAGGATCTCGTCGCGGGTGGGGAAATGCACGTCGACGTGGGCGTGTTCGACGAAACTCGCCCAACCGGCATGGCTGCCGATCACCAGCGACCCGCCGGGAGCCACCGCCTCGGTCGCCCGGCGCAACGTCCGCGTCCGCTCGTCGTGCTGCTCGACGGGGGAATGGAAGAACTGGGCGCTCACCAGGTCGAATTGTCCTTCGGGAAAGGTATCCGACAGGTCGTGCTCGGCGAATTCGACGTGGTTCCGCACGCCCGCGCTCTCCGCGTGCGCCGCGGCCCGGCCGAGGGCGGTCGCTGAGATGTCGACGGCGGTCACGTGCCAGCCGCGCTCGGCCAGCCAGATCGCGTCGCCGCCTTCTCCGCAGCCGAGATCGAGTGCGGTCCCCGGTGTGAGTTCGGCGGCCTCGCGGACCAGAAGGGGGTTGGGTTGCCCGGTCCAGACCTGGTCGCGCTCCTGGTAGAAGCTTTCCCAGAATTCCTGCGGGTTGGCGTGCGCGGTGGTGTCGGTCATGACGCCATGGTGGGGTAGAGGCCGGAAACCGGGCCACTTTTCTTGCCGTTTCGGCAAAAGATATCCCGGCACGGCATCAGAGTAACCGCTACGGCGAACCGTTCGCGCGGACCGAATCGATCGAGGTCGACACGCAGGTTGGTACGGTCGCGGGTGTGAGGCAACGCGGCCGGAAATCAGACGAGAAGCCGCGCGTCGACGCGCGTACCGAGCGGTGGCGCGAGCATCGGCTGAAGGTGCGAGACGAATTCGTCGACGCCGCGTTCCGCGCACTCGACACCTTCGGTCCCGAAGTCAGCATGGGCGATATCGCGAAGGAGGCCGGTGCGGCGAAACCCAAGCTGTACCGGCATTTCGAGGACAAGACCGACCTCTACAACGCCATCGCCGACCGGGTCCGCGACATCCTCTGGGAACGCATCACCGCGAGTATCGACCTGACCAACGACACGGCGGGCGACCTGGTCCGCCGCGGGGCCACCGAGTACATGCTCGTTGTCACCGAACATCCCAACGTCTTCCGGTTCATGCTGCACGGCCATTTCGCCCAGCACGCGGACGAATCCGGCCGGGCGCTGCAATCCGCGCGCAGGTCCGCGCGCCGCGCCGCCGAAATGATCGCCGGGCTGGTCGAGGACGGCTCGATCGACGTCGACAGTGTGGAACTCGTCAATTACTCGATATTCGGGGCGGTCGCCTCGGCCACCGACTGGTGGCTCGGCGCCAACCGGCTGCGCGCCGACACCATGCCCATCGAGAAGTTCGTCGCCTACCTGGCGGAGATGATCTCCGCGCTCGCGCAATCCAACGCCCGCCTCAACGGCATCTCCATCGACGCCGATCGACCGCTGCACCTCGCGTTCGAGAACGATTGAGTCCCGTCCCGAGCTGAACACCCCGCACGATCAGCTGTGCGTCAGCCGCCACAGCGGGGAGACCGGGCCGTGTCCCGATCCCAGGTCGTAGGAGGCTTCCAGGCAGCGGCGGGTCCACTCCTTGGCGAATTCGACGGCGTCCGGGACCGTGTACCCGTTCGCGAGCGCGCAGGCGATGGCGGCCGCGAGGGTGTCGCCGCCGCCGTGATCGTTGCCGGTGGCGAGACGTGGTGCGGTGTATTCGAGGAAGGTGTCGCCGTCGAAGAGCAGGTCGGTGCTGACATCCGAGGAACGCAGATGCCCGCCTTTGACGATCGACCACTGCGCGCCGAGCGTATGCAGTGATTCGGCGGCGCGGCGGGCGCTCGCGTCGTCGGTGACGTCGATCCCCGTGATGAGCCGGACCTCGTCGAGATTGGGAGTCACCACGGTCGCGAGCGGAATCAGCGTGTGGCGCACCGCGTCCAGCGCTTCCTCGTGCAACAGCGGATCACCGTGCATCGACGCGGCCACCGGGTCGACGACCAGCGGGATCGACCCGGTGCGCCCGATGCCGACCTCGCGGCAGACCTCGGCGACCGCCTCGATGATGGCCGTCGAGGCCAGCATGCCGGTCTTGGCCGCGCCGACACCGATATCGCCTGCCACCGAGCGCACCTGGTCGGCCACGATCCGGGGCGGGATCTCGTGGAATCCGCTGACACCGACGGAGTTCTGCACCGTCACCGCCGCGACCGCGACCAGCGCGTGCACCCCGCACAGGGCCATGGTGCGGGTGTCGGCCTGAATTCCGGCGCCACCGCCGGAGTCGGTGCCCGCGATCGTCAGGACTCGAACGGGGGTCTGTCCGGCGGCGGGAATCGGCAACAGCTTCACGGCTCGACCCTACGATGCCCGACGCGCGCCCGGGATGCCCGGTTCGCCATTCGATGCCCCGCCGAACAGTTGTTAATGACAATCGTTATCATTAAATCGTGACCGTAACCCCGCGAACCGAACCGCTGCCCGTGACCGTGCTCTCCGGATTCCTCGGCGCGGGCAAGACGACACTGCTCGGGCACATCCTCGCCAACCGCGACGGCCGCCGGATCGCGGTCATCGTGAACGATATGAGCGAGGTCAATATCGATGCCGCTCTCATCGCGGGGCACGGGCATCTCGACCGGACCGAGGAGAAATTGCTCGAACTCAGCAACGGATGTATCTGCTGCACGCTGCGCGAGGACCTGATCGAGGCGGTGGGAAGGCTGGCAGGTGAGGGGCGGTTCGACCACCTGGTCATCGAATCCACCGGAATCTCCGAACCCATGCCGGTGGCGGCCACCTTCGAATGGGAATTCGAGGGCGGCTCCCGACTCGGCGACATCGCCCGGCTCGACACCATGGTGACCGTGGTCGACGCCTCGACTTTCCTCGTCGAAGTAGCGCGCGGACAAGCTCTCGCCGACCGGAATCTCGAAGCGGCACAGGGCGATACCCGCACCATCGCCGACCTGCTGATCGATCAGGTGGAATTCGCCGACGTGCTCGTGCTCAACAAAACCGATCTGGTGAGCGTCACCGCCGCGGGCACCGTCGAGGCCACCCTGCGCCGTCTCAACCCGCGTGCGCGAATCCTGCGCGCGGTCGGCAGCGTGGTGGATCTGGATCAGGTGCTCGACACCGGCCGCTACAACCCGGTCGTCGCCGCGGAATCCGACGGGTGGGCAGAGGAATTGGCGGGCGGCCACCTCCCCGAGACCGAGGAATTCGGCATCGGCGGCCTCACCTACACCGCGGTGCGCCCCTTCCATCCGCAGCGTCTCGCCGACGCGCTGCACCAGCTGCGGGGAATGTTGCGCAGCAAGGGTTTCTGCTGGCTCGCCAGCCGCCCCGGTTTCGCCGCCGTCTGGTCCCAGGCCGGCCCCAACCTCACCTTCGAACCGGCCGCGTGGTGGTCGTCACTGGAAGTACCCGCCGGACAGGAGATTGTCTTCATCGGCGTACGTATCGACCGTGACGAGGTCCGCGCCCTACTGGACGGAGCCCTGCTCACCGACCAGGAATTCGCGCGCGGCACCACGGAGTGGATCACCTACGCCGACCCCTTCCCCGTGTGGGTCGACCTTCACGAACAAGGCTGACTGGCATCACCGCGTCGAAGCGGTGTTCGTCCGCGATCCGCTCGACGTCGTTCGTCCGGTCCCGGACACTCAGACGAACAGTTCGCTCGCATCGGTCGCGGTCAGCGCGTGGACCAGCCACACTTCAAGTTGTTCGAGGTCTGTGCTCTCGGAGAGCCGAGAGTGCTGAGTGGTGGAAAGCTCGACGCCACGTTCGGTGAGCACTATCAGTACTGAACGCACTGCCTGCTCGGTCCGCCCCCGTTCGAGGCCTTGTGCGAGGCCTTCAGCCAGAGCTTGGGCGCGCAGCCGTTGTGCGGATTCTGAACGAAAGAACGACAGATCGGTGGCCATTTCGTCCCTCGATGATTTGTGCGCGTCCGGGGCTCAGTCGAACAGTTCGTTCGCGCGGGCCGCGGTGAGCGCTTGGACGAGCCATTTGTCGAGCTGGTCGAGGTCGGTGGTCTCGGTGAGGCGAGTGCGCTGCGCGGTGGAGAGTTCGATGCCACGGCCGGTGAGTACGGTCAGCACCGCGTGGGCGGCCTGTTCGGCCCGGCCTTGTTCGAGCCCTTGTTCGAGCCCTTGTTCGAGCCCTTGTTCGCGGCCTTGGGCGCGCAGCCGTTGTGCGGATTCCGAACGGAAGAACGACAGATCGGTGGCCATTTTGTCCCTCCACAGCTGGGCGGCGTCGGTGTGCGATATTCCCTGTTCGATGAGTTCGGCGTAGAACCCGGTTTCGTCGTCGTGGCCCCGACGGTGGAAGGCCGCGATGATCGCCTCTAGTATCGCACCGATCTCGGGTTCCCTGGCATGGGTTATCGCCGACAGTGTAGCGAGCGGCAAGTCATCGATTATCTCCGCCGGATCGGTGACGGCGGGAACGTTGTGTGGGCCGAGGACCAGTGGTTGAAGGGTGAAGCTTGTCCAGTCTCGGTATGTGACGCGCAGCGGTCTACTCGCCCAGGTTGCGGTCTGTTTGTCGTGGCAGACCACTACCAATACGACCGGCAGTTCATATTTGTTGTGCAGGAAGGTCACGTAGTAGGACCATGCGGCGACTCGGGTGGAATCGGTACGCGATTGCGCCTCGACCACGAGCAGGAATGTGTCGTGCTCGGTCGTGATCCGCAGAACCGTGTCGGCCCGCCGTTCGACCGGGGAGGTCTCGGTCAGGTCGACCGAGACCTGTTGCACGGCAATGGGGTCGGGGAAGGGGAGATCCAGGATGTGGAAGGCGTGGGCGAACGCGGCCGGGTTATGGGTGAAGATCCCGTGCATCGCTTCGTGCGACGAACTGATCATGCACGAAGACTATCAATGATCGAACCTTTGTTCGAGTCGGACAAATACCCTGTCTCGGACGAAATGACCTGAATCGGAAGCGATTTCAGTTCGAGATGCCCGGTGTCCGGTGGACGTAGGCCGTATCGGTCAGTTGTTCGAGCAGGAAATCCGCGATGTCGGCGCGGGAGATCTTCAGCGCCAGACCTTTCGCGTCGGCGCGGACGTCGCGGTGGAAGGCGGCGGTGCGGGGGCCGTCGGTGAAGGCGCTGGGGCGGACGATGGTCCACTCCAGGTCGCTGGCGCGTACGTAATCCTCTTGTGCGCCATGGTCGTTGTAGGCCTTGCGCAGCAGAATTCCGAAGAAGACGTACTTCCAGAGGAAGTCGAGATTCTCCCTGCTGTCGCCGACGCCGAGACTGCTCTGGCAGATCAGCCGTTTCACCCCGGTCCGCCGCATCGCCTCGACGACGGCCTTCGTGCCGCCGAACCGGACCAGCCCTTTCCTGCCGTCGCCGAGTGCGACGATCACCGCGTCCTGACCCTGCACCGCCCGCTGCGCCGCCACGCTGTCGAAGACGTCGCCCTCCACCACGTGCAGCCGATCGTGGCGCCGGGTGATCCGCGCGGCGTCGCGGGTGAAAGCCGTCACCTCGTGGCCCTGTTCCAGTGCTTGCTCCACCACGAGCCGACCGACGCTACCGGTGGCTCCGAAGACCGCGATTCTCATGATTTCTCCCGATATCTCGAAACTGTTGTGCTGTAGGTGAATCCAGTACAACAGCGGCCGGGGGCGGGAACCATGGTCCGGCGTCTCGCGCGCATACGCGAGTGTCCAGGCCCCGCCGCGGCCCTGCGCGCTACCGGTTGTCGACGGTGTGGAGGCGGGCGCTGTCCGTGGTCGGCGCCGGGGAGAACTCCTGGATGACCTGCGCGAAGAACCCGCGGATATCACCGACGAGCACGTCGGGCGCCTCGTGCGCGGCGTAGTGTCCCCCCGCGTCGTTGGCCCCACCGGTGGCGTGGCCGAGGTCGTAGGAGTTCCAGCTGACGATATTGTGGTGATCGCGTTCGGCGAATCTGCGGATGGACTGGAAATCGCCCGTGAACATGGCGAGGCCGATGGGGGTCGTGGTCGGTTCGACGGGGGACTCGGCGGTGTGGGCGTCCTCGTAGTAGAACCGGATCGAGGAACCCGCGGTGCCTGTCAGCCAGTAGATCGCCACATTCCCGATGACGAAATCCGAGTCGAGACTGGTTCCGAGCAGCTGCGCGTTCCAGCCGAGCAGGCCGACGGGGGAGTCCGCCAGCGCGAAGGCCAGGGTCTGTGGCTGCTGGCTGTGCAGGGTATTGAAGGCCATCTTGTTCTCGTGGAACCACTGGAGGTGGGCGAGCGCCGCCATATCGTCGGCGGACAGGCCCTCGAATTCGGCCGGATCGCCCGAGGGGAACGAATACAGCTGCGTCACATGGACTCCCAGCAGACGTTCCGGTGCGAGACGGGCCATTTCGGGAGCGATCATCGAGCCCGCGTCGTTGCCGATCGCGCCGAACTCCTCGTATCCGAGCCGCGACATCAACTCCAGCCACGCGCGCGCCGTCCTGCCCCGGTTCCAACCGGTGCCGCGGGTGGGACCGGAGAATCCGAATCCGGGCAGGGAGGGAACGACCACGTGGAACGCGGGCGCGTCGGCCGACTCGGGTTCGGTCAGCGGCGTGATGACGTCCAGGAATTCGAGGATGCTGCCGGGCCACCCGTGGGTCAGGATCGCGGGCACCGCGTCCGATCTGGACGACCTGATGTGCAGGAAGTGGATGTCCTCGCCGTCGATCTCGGTCGTGAACTGCGGCAGCGCGTTCAATCGCGCCTCCAGCGCCCGCCAATCGAACCGCTCGAGCCAGTACTCGGCGAGCGTGCGCACCCGCTCGTTCGGTACGCCGTAGGCATCGCCGACGCCGGGCAGTTCGTCGGGCCACAGTGCCCGGCGCAGGCGATCGGCGAGGTCGTCGAGCCGGGACTGCGGGATGTCGATGACGAAGGGTCGCACGGCGTTCGAGGACATCTGCTTCTCCTGTTTGGAACGGAATGTTTTGTTCTGTTCAAATCCTATCAGAACGGATCATTCCGTTTCAAGTGGTAATCTGGAACCCATGGCGAAGACCACCGATTCCCCGGTTCGACCAGCCCTTTCCGGGCGCAAGGCACAGGCGGCCCGCAACGACGGGATCATCCTCGCGGCCGCCCGCGAAGTCTTCCTGTCCGATGCGGGCGCCCCTATCGCCGCCGTCGCCGAACGCGCGGGTGTCGGGATCAGCGCGCTGTACCGGCGCTATCCGAGCAAGGAGGTGCTGTTGCGCACGCTCTGCGAAGACGGGCTGCGCCGCTACAACGCCGAGGGGGACGCCGCGCTGGAGGAGTCGGACGGCTGGAAGGCGCTGGTCGGCTTCCTCGAACGAGTGGTCGACGCCGACGTCCACTCGCTGGCCGTACATCTGGCGGGCACCTTCACCCCCGACGAATCCCTGCTGCCCGAGGTCGTGCACTCCGGCGAGGTGAACGACGAGTTGGTGCGACGCGCGCACGCCACGGGGAAATTGCGGCCCGAGGTGAACTCCCTCGATCTCGGCCTGGTCCTCGACGCCTGCGCCGCGATCACCGTCCCCGACCCGGTGCGCACAGCCCAGCTGCGCAGACGAACCCTGGCGATACTCGTCGCCGGGCTCGCGGCGGACGGTGTCGAACTGCCCGGTCCGGCTCCGGTCGCGGGCGAATTCGCGTGGCGCTGGGAGCGTCGCGCCGATATCTGAGCGCCGAATGGCGAGGTTGTCGCGGTAGGGCAGGCACCACCGCCGAGCCGGACGTGCGGATTCACAGGGCGCGGATCGGCATCAGCGGACGGGAATTGATCGGGCGCAAAGGGGGCCGTGACAACCCGTCCCGCGATAACCTTTGCCGCGTTCCTCGGCGTGCCCGAGATGATCGCGACGCACGCTCACCGTCCCGGTAACGCAAAGGGCTGACTATGAACTGGACACTCGAGGTCGTCATCGTGCCCGTGTCGGATATCGACCGCGCCAAACGGTTCTACGCCGAGAAACTCGGCTTCGCGGTCGACCACGACACCGTCATCGGCGACGACATCCGCATCGTGCAACTGACCCCGCCGGGTTCGGGCTGTTCCGTCGTCATCGGCAAGGGCGCGGTTCCGGCGATGGAACCGGGGTCGGTCCAGGGGCTGCAACTCGTCGTTCCCGATATCCGGCAGGCACGCGAGGAACTCCTCGCGCGCGGTCTCGACGTCGGCGAGGTGCAGGTGGTCGGTGAGAACCCGAGGCCGATGCCGCACCCGCTCGACAATGTCGGGTTCCTGTTCTTCACCGACCCCGACGGCAACGGCTGGGCCATCCAGCAGATTTCCGACCGCGCCTGAGATTCGGGTCAGCGCGGCCCGATCAGCAGGGTCTGGGTGCCACGCCCCAGCGGTCCCTTCTCGTCGAACAGCACCGATTCGGCGAGGCCGATGCCGTGCGGCTGCGGGTAGGTGACCGCGTCGAGGCAGACCCATTCGCCGACCGGCTGACGGTGCAGGGTCACCGTCAGATCGGTGTTGATGAACAGGAACCGATCCCAGTCGAGTACCGCGCTCACACCGTTCCCCGAATCGGCGGCCGCGAGCGTGCGCTCCAGCGGACTCGGCGTGGTCCCGGCGACGATCGGGTATTTCAGCCGGATCCAGCAGATCGCCGGACCGGCTTCGGCGAATGAGCCTGTTACGAAACGGTATTCGATTCCGGCGTGGAATCCGATCGCCTGCGTCGACGGGAACGGCGCGGGCTCCGGTGCGTGATCGGGACCGGGACGCGCGCCGGTGGGCAGGATGGTCTCGGGTAGATCGAGTTCGGGATCGGCGAGTTTGAATCGCCAGGCGTTCGCGGTCATCACCGGACCACGCTCGCTGGACAGCGTCGCCTGGATCAATTCGACGCTGCGTCCGGCCCTGGCCACCCGGGTCTCGACGGTGAGCGGCTCGAGCGGCACCGGACCGAGAATCTCCACCGCGACCCGGCCGACCTGGAACCCCGCACGCGGTTCGCAGCGTTCGATGGCGTGTCCGAGCAGCGCCGAGGGCGGACCCGCGTGCTGGGCGTCGGGGGACCACGGCCCGCGCGTCAGTTCGGTGGAGAGAAATCGTCGCGGATCCTCGGGATCGGGCAGGTAGAAGGCATCGCTCACGGTCGTCATCCGTCCCTCGGACCGGTGGGGCCGGTCGGCGGATTTGTCGGTCGATTCTCGATTCTGCTACGACGCGGCAATGCCGTTTCTGCGGCCCCACCGCCCCGTCCCGTCGTGCGCGACTTGCCCGTCGCCCGGGGTATGCCCCCGCGCCCTGCGCCGCCGCGCCCTGCACTGCGCCGCTCCGCCACACAGTGGGGGGCGCTGCGCGACACGGGCGCGCGCACCGCTCCGCCCCGCCCCGCTTCGCACCGCCGCAAGGCCGGACGCTGCCTGCTTTCTGCCGCCTATGCCGCCCCGAACGCGAGGGCGACATTGTGTCCACCGAAGCCGAAGGAATTGTTCAGCGCGTAGTCGATTCGTTGGGTGCGCGCCGCTCCCGTGACGATATCCAACTCGATCGCAGGGTCGAGATTGTCCAGATTCAGTGTGGGCGGGACGATTCCATCGCGCACCGTCAGCAGGGTGAGTACCGATTCCAGGGCGCCGACGGCCCCGATCGAATGTCCCAGTGCGGATTTGGGGGCGTAGACCGAGGCGTCCGGTGTCACCGAGGTGATCGCCTCGGCCTCCGACGCGTCGCCGATCGAGGTCGACGTGGCGTGCGCGTTCACATGCTGGATATCCGAATCCTGCAGTCCAGCAGTCTGTATCGCCTTGCGCATGGCCCGTGCCGCGCCGAGGCCGCCCGGTTCGGAGGCGACGATGTGATAGGCATCGGAGGTGATGCCCGCGCCCAAGATCCGGCCGTGGGTCCGCGCGCCCCTGGCCGTGGCGTGGGTTTCGGATTCCAGGACCAGCAACGCGCCCGCCTCGCCGAAGACGAAACCGTCGCGGTCGCGGTCGAACGGTCGCGAGGCGCGTTCCGGCTCGTCGTTGCGGGTGCTCATGGCGCGCATCATGGCGAAACTCGCGATCGGCACGGCGTGGATATGGCCTTCCACACCGCCCGCCACCACCACGTCCGCCTCCCCGGTGCTGATGAGCCGCCAGCCGTGCGCGATGGCCTCAGAACCGGAGGAACATGCCGAGACCGGTGCGAAAACCCCTGCCTTCGCGCCGATTTCGAGTCCCACCGTGGCGGCAGGGCCGTTGGGCATCACCATCGGCACCGACATCGGCGACACCTTGCGGTACCCGCCTCGGCGCATCGCGTCCACCGCGTCGATCAACGCGTCGGCTCCGCCGAGTCCGGTGCCGATCGCCACCGCGAGGCGCTCGCCCGCGACCTCGGGGGTGTCGGCCCGCTGCCAGACCTCGCGGCCGAGGACCAGCGCCAACTGCTCCACATAGGACAGCCGCCGCTGCTCGATTCTGGTCAACCGGTCGCCCGGACGTGACCGCAGCTTCGCGCCGATCCGCACCGGCAGGTCGTATTCGGTGACGAAGTCGTCGTCGAGCCGTCGGATGCCGGTGCGGCCCCGCAGCAGTTCCGACCAGGTCGTATCGGCGTCCTCGGCCAGCGAGGTGGTCGCGGCGTATCCGGTGACGACCACCGAAGGGCGAGTTTCTGAAGCGATCGTTACAGTCACGCTGATATGAATACCTGTAGCACTCGCTACAGTCAACCCATGGCCCGCCCACTCGACCACGCCAAACGCGCCGAACTGCTGCACGGCGTCGTCGAATACATCGCAGCCAACGGACTCGCCGAACTGTCGCTGCGCCCGCTGGCGGCCGCGCTCGGGACCAGTTCGCGCATGCTGATCTACTACTTCGACACCAAGGAAGAACTGCTGGTCCAGGCTCTGGCCACCCAGCGTCCCGATATCGGCGCGCTATTCGCCGACGTCGACGACGCGACGGCACTGCGCGCCAGGCTGACCGCCTTCTTCGATTCGAGCACATCCGGCGACGGGTCGACCAGCGTGCGAGTACTGCTCCAAGTGCTGGGCGCGGCGTGCGCGCCGGACAGCCCGTACGCGCACTACGCCGTGGAGGCGATCGGCGCCTTCGTCACGTCGCTGTCGGCGGCTCTGCGGCGCATCGGGACCATCGATGATCCGGAAGCTGTTGCGACCCTGTTGATTTCCGGGTTGCGCGGGGTGATTCAGGATCGGCTGATCACCGGCGACGTCGAGCGCACCACGCGCGCGGCGCGGCGTTCGATCGAACAGAACATCCGCTGATGTGCGCGGGACGTCCGGCGCGTGAGGTCACCGCATCGGCAGATCCGTCGCGGACACCGCAACTCCCCGCTGTCCTGCCCCCTGCGCAGGGCGGCGATGCGATGTCCGCGACGGTCGCCGCCGGGTAATCCCGCTGCCGGGGGCGAGACGGAGTACCCGGCATCCGTATTTCCGGGTAACGAGCGACACCCGGAAATACGAAACCGTGGACAGCCGTGGTATCAGGAGACCACGGGCAGATACACCTTCTTGCCCGCATCGGCGAATTCCGCCGATTTTTCGGCCATTCCCGCCTCGATGGCCTGCACATCGGTCAGACCCTCGCGTGCGGCGTACTCCCTGACATCGGCCGAGATGCGCATCGAGCAGAACTTGGGCCCGCACATGGAACAGAAATGCGCGGTCTTGGCCGGTTCGGCGGGCATCGTCTCGTCGTGGTACTCGCGTGCGGTGTCCGGGTCCAGCGATAACGCGAACTGGTCACGCCAGCGGAATTCGAAACGCGCCTTGGACAATTCGTTGTCCCGGTCCTGGGCGTGCGGGTGACCCTTGGCGAGATCGGCGGCGTGAGCGGCGATCTTGTAGGTGATCACGCCGACCTTCACATCGTCGCGGTTGGGCAGACCGAGATGTTCCTTCGGGGTCACGTAGCAGAGCATGGCGGTGCCCGCCTGGGCGATGATCGCGGCGCCGATGGCCGAGGTGATGTGGTCGTAGGCGGGCGCGATATCGGTGGCGAGCGGCCCGAGGGTGTAGAACGGGGCCTCCTCGCACAGTTCCTCCTCCAGCCGCACGTTCTCCACGATTTTGTGCATCGGCACGTGGCCGGGACCTTCGATCATCACCTGGACACCGAAGGATTTCGCGATCTTGGTAAGTTCGCCGAGGGTGCGCAGTTCGGCGAACTGGGCCTCGTCGTTGGCGTCGGCGATCGAGCCGGGACGCAGCCCGTCACCGAGGGAGAAGGTGACGTCGTATTTCGCCAGGATTTCGCACAGTTCGGCGAAGTTGGTGTAAAGGAACGATTCCCGGTGATGGGCCAGGCACCACGCGGCCATGATCGACCCGCCGCGCGAGACGATGCCGGTGACCCGTTTGGCCGTGAGCGGGACGTAGCGCAACAGCACACCGGCGTGCACGGTCATGTAGTCCACGCCCTGCTCGCACTGTTCGATGACGGTATCGCGGTAGATCTCCCAAGTGAGCGCGGTCGGATCGCCGTTCACCTTCTCCAGCGCCTGGTAGATCGGCACGGTGCCGACCGGGACCGGGGAATTGCGCAGAATCCACTCCCGGGTCTCGTGGATGTTCTTGCCCGTGGACAGATCCATGATGGTGTCGGCGCCCCAGCGCGTGGCCCACACCATCTTCTCGACCTCCTCGGCGATCGAGGAGGAGACGGCGGAATTGCCGATATTGGCGTTGATCTTGACCAGGAATTTCTTGCCGATGATCGTCGGCTCGAGTTCGGGGTGCTTGTGATTGGCCGGGATGACCGCCCGTCCGGCGGCGACCTCCTCGCGCACCAGCTCCGGCGTCACGCCCTCGCGCTCGGCGATGAAAAGCATCTCGGGGGTGACGATTCCTCGGCGAGCCCAGGCCAGCTGGGTCGGCGGACCGTCGACCCGCGGTTTCTCCCAGCCGTCGCGCAGCGCGGGTAGACCTGCTTCCAGATCGATGGTGGCCGCGGTGTCGGTGTACGGGCCGGAGGTGTCGTAGACGTCGAAGGTCTCACCATTGGTGAGGTTGATCCGGCGAACCGGAATGCGCAGGTCATCGACCTGGCGATAGTGTTTGACGCTGCCTTCGACAGGACCGGTGGTCACGGTGTCGACAGGTGTGCTCGTCATGTTTCTCCCTACGCCGGCATTACCCGGTCAGGTTCATACGGTCGACGGCCCTGACGCTCCGTGGAGCTAGCCGTCCTCTCAGCCCGCTGGTGCGAGCCCCCGTTGGCGATATGCGATTTTCCCCGGCCAACCATACCCGCCCGCCCGACGCCGCTCCCGGTGATCCGCATACCGGAGGTGATGGTCGCGATACGGTCGCGGGCACTGACGACCGGCGTCGCGGGGATTAGGTTGTGGGGCATGCAATCCGAGTTGCCGACGCTGGATGTTCTGTGGGGTCGCACCCTTGTGGTCCAAGTGGTGCAGGATCCGGAGGGTTCGGGGCAGCTAGGTGAGTTGGTCGGCGGTCGGGTCACCTTCGACATGGGGCTGGCGGAGAACTGGTTCACGCTGGTGCGATACGTGGACGGGACCGCCGTGCTGTTCGGGCAGGGACGTGACGACCACTACGTCGCGCCCGCCGAACCGCAGGATCTGCTCGCGGGCGCGCCGCCGTGGGTGCCGATCGCCGATCTCACGCCGCTGATGCTCGACGAGGTGATCGATTTCGTGCGCTGGTGGGACGGCACGGCGTGGCGGCACTCCGCACAGCTGGAATTGTTGCGCGTGGAGTACGAGACGGCGGTGGCGCTCTATCCGCTGCTCGAATTACAGCAACTGATAGGACTTTTCGCGGAATCGCTGCACGGCGTGACCCGTGCCGAGATTGCCGCGCTGTTCGCGGCGGCGGAGACGAGATCGGTGACGCCGGAACTTGTTTCGGTGCTCGAACCCGAATTATGCGATCCGGTATACGATTTCCTCGCGCGCGGCGGTGTCGTCGCCGGGTCGGCTCCGGTGGCGGAGGAACTTCCCGTCGCGGGAACCGGACCGCGGTGGCGTCGCAGGCTCAGTCCGGTCGACCATCGCAGGCAACTCGTCGCCGCGATGGTCGAGGCGCCCGAGAAGCCGCGCCCCGTTCCGCCAGAGAGTCCGGAACTCATCGATATGGTCGCCCGTATCCGGGTGCTGTACGAGGAGTACGGGCATATCGACTTCGCGTTCCGGGTCGGTCGCGGCATCGGGGTCGGCGTGCCGCGCAACGCGCGCAAGATTCCGACCGGGTTGCGGCGGCTGCGCGATACCGAGACCGGTGAGCACGGCCGATGGCTGTTCATCCGCTTCGCCATCGACGGCGCCGAGGTCCGGGTGGAACGCGCCTACGACCACTGGCCGGACTGGTTCCCGCGCAGCCCCTACGACAACGATCCGGACCGAGGCGATCTCGTGGAGGAACTCGCCAACCGCGGCGTCGACGCGCAACCGACCTGGGCCGCGCTGGCCGCCGACGAATTCGCCTACGTCACGGTGTGAGCCGGGGCGGGTGCCACGCGCTCCCGGTCAGTCGCGGAATTCGGCGATGACCGGGGCGTGGTCGCTCGCGCCCTTGCCCTTGCGCTCGTCCCGGTCGACCAGCGCGTCCTCGGCCCTGCCCGCCAGTTCGGGTGAGGCAAGGACGAAATCGATGCGCATACCTTCCTTACGGGGGAAACGCAGCTGGGTGTAGTCCCAGTAGGTGTAGACGCCGGGGCCGGGTGCGAAGGGCCGCATGACATCGGCGAAACCGGTGTCGACGACGGCCTCGAAGGCCTCGCGTTCGGGCGGGGAGGTGTGGGTCTTGCCCTGGAAGAAATCGGTCGACCACACATCGTCGTCGGTCGGCGCGATATTCCAGTCGCCGACGAGTGCGATCCTGGCCTTCGGGTCCTCGGTCAGCCACGCCTGTCCGCTCGCGCGCAACGCGGCGAGCCATTCCAGTTTGTAGGTGTAATGCGGGTCTTCCAGTGCCCGGCCGTTCGGTACGTACAGGCTCCACACGCGCACGCCACCGCAGGTTGCGCCGAGTGCGCGGGATTCGACGACGGGCGTGCTGATCAGGGATTCGCCCGCGTCCTTGTCGAAACCGGGCTGACCGGGAAAGGCGTATTCGACATCGTCGAGCCCGATCCGGGAGGCGATGGCCACGCCGTTCCACTGGTTGACGCCGAGGTGGGCGACCTCGTACCCGAGTTCGTCGAACCGCTCGAACGGGAACTGGTCGTCGCGGCATTTGGTTTCCTGCATCGCGAGCACGTCGATGTCCTGGCGGTCGAGGAATTGCACCACCCGATCGATACGGGAACGGATCGAGTTGACGTTCCAAGTCGCGAGACGCACGAAATGCCTTCCTTCACAATGGGCCCACAGGACCGCACGGCCTACAGGTTCTTTTCTACGCTCTTTCGCGCGGCTGTCACGACGGGGGAGCGGCGTAACGGTAGCTGTGATGGTCGAGGAAACCCATGTCGCGGTAGAGCGCCATCGCGCCGACATTGTCCGCGGTGACCTGGAGATAGGCGTGGGTCGCGCCACGGCCGTGCCCCCAGCGGATCAATTCCGCGCAGATCAGGGAACCGAGCCCGTGCCTGCGGTGCTCGGCCGCGACCGTGAGACAGCTCAGCCCGATCCAGCGGCGTCCGTCGGGGGCGGCGGTCAACGCGCCGCGTCCGATCGCGATCGGTGCGGGGACGCCGAGCGAGGCGAAGCCGAGTTCACCGTCGTGCACGGAGGTCAGCACCTCGCGGATCGACGCCGAATCCGGCTGATCCGTGGGGGTTTCACCCTGAGACCGGTACATCGACAGCCACGCGTCATCGGGCGCGGACGCGAACCGCACCATCGGCGGACCCTGCGGCAGCACGAAATTCTCGATATCGAGGCCGAGGACCACCGTCTCGCGTTCGATCGGCCAGCCGGGTGGGGCCGTGGCGAGACGATCGGGCAGCGCGAGGCGCAACGGCAGGTTGCGCAGGGTGTACCAGTCGTCGATGCGCAGCAGGGTCTCGGTGGTGAGATCGGCGGGTACGCCGTGCTGCCCCAGCGGCACAGCGGAATTCGCGCGGTAGGTGTACTCGTTCCCGGCGCGCGCCAGCCAGCCGTCGATCCACTCGTACTCCATGCCCGGCCAGCCGAACGCGGCCGCGGCTTCGAGCGCGCGGATCTCGCCGATGCGAATGGGTCTCGGACCCAGGGCTTTGAGCGCGACGACCCGGTCGTCGGTGACCGACACCAGTCGGCCGTCGGCGGCGCGGACCGTCGGCGGGTCGAGCCCGACCAGTTCGCCGATCACATCGGTGAGCGATTGCGGTTGACCCGAGGGCAGCCGGTACCGCATGACCACCCGCCGTCCGATCGCTACTTCCCGTTCGGGGGCCACGGAGTGCTCCGTGTGCGCGGGCTCAGTGGTCATGCCCGAACGGGTCGGGCACGGTGCCCGGAATCCAGCTCAGCCCGGGGACGCCCCAGCCGTTGCGTTTGATCGCCTTCTTCGCCGCGCGGGCGTTGCGCCCGATCAGCACGTCCACGTACAGGAATCCGTCGAGATGGCCGACCTCGTGCTGCAACATCCGCGCGAAGAAGCCCTTGCCCTCGAGTTCCACCGGATCGCCGTGCTCGTCGGTGCCGGTGACCCTGGCCCATTCGGCGCGCCCGGTCGGGAACTGCTCGCCGGGAACCGACAGGCAGCCTTCCTCGTCGTCGTCGGGGTCGGGCATGGTCTCGGGGATCTCGGAAGTCTCCAGCACCGGATTGACCACGGCGCCCTTACGCCGTGCCGGTGTGCCGTCCTCGCCGATGTCGGGACAGTCGTAGACGAACACGCGCAGCGGTACACCGACCTGGTTGGCCGCGAGCCCGACGCCGTTGGAAGCCTCCAGCGTCTCGTACATATCCGCGACCAGTTCGGCCAGTTCCTCCGGGGTTTGGGTGACTCGCGCCGTGGGGTTGTGCAGCACGGGGTCACCGACGATCACGATGGGGAGGATTGCCATGGGCGATAAGCCTACTGGGTGCCCATCCGGCCGTTACCGCGTGTCGACCGGCCGCGACACACCGCTACTCCCGGGTAAACAACACGCCGGGAACTGGGCTGAGACGCCCCTCGGTCCCGTGGTTCAATGTTTCGCGACGTACAGCACCATTTTCCTCTGGTGGTCACTCGGCGAGGGAGCAGGATGGACGGCGCAGCGGCACGGGATCTTCCCGGGAGCCAGGACGGCCCTTCCGTGAGCGGGGATGCGCAGGCCGCGGCGGCAGGCGCTCCGGCGGCGGAGGAGGAAGGCGGCCTCAGCCGCCGTGAACACGACATCTTGGCCTTCGAACGGCAGTGGTGGAAGTACGCGGGCGCGAAGGAAGAGGCCATCAGGGAGCTGTTCGGCATGTCGCCGACCCGCTACTACCAGGTTCTCAACGCCGTCGTCGATCGGCCCGAGGCGCTCGCCGTGGACCCGATGCTGGTGAAGCGGTTGCGCCGCCTGCGGGCGAGCAGGCAGAAGGCCAGGGCCGCCCGGCGTCTCGGTTTCCAGGTATGACCCGACTCGGCGGCGCGATGCCGACCTCGGAACCCGATGTGGGACTAGGGTCGACACCGTGAGCTACCCCAATCCCACCTCCGGCGGGCCACCGTTGCGCGCGCTGGCGATGGTGTTGATCGCTTTGGCCATCGTCTTCGCGGGTCTCGGCGCGATGTCGCTGTCGAGTTCGGAGGCCGACGACTCGACCGTCGCCGAGTCGACCGACGCCACCGGCGCGGCGCCGACCACGACGGCGGCACGCGTCACCACCACCGCCGCGACCGCGGCGTCCACGACGACGACGGAGACGACCACCGCAACCACGACCACCGCAACCACGACCACCGCAACCACGACCACCGCAACCACGACCACCGCAACCACGACCACCCAGGCCACGACCTCCGCGCCGCCGCCCGCCGCGACGGTGGATCGCGCGGTGCCGGTGCGTGTGCTGAACAACAGCGTGGTCGCGGGGCTGGCCTCGCGGACCGCGAGTCAGTTGCAGGCCGACGGCTGGACCAATGTGTCCTCCGGTAACTACGCCAACGGCAATATCGCGAAAACCACCGTGTACTACGGGGATTCACCCGGGGAACGGGAAGCCGCGCTGGCGATCGCGCAGCAGTTGGGCGCGCCCGCCGAACCGAAGTCCGCCGGTGTCGATCAGGGTGTCGGTGTGGTCGTCATTCTGGCGGGTAACTGACGTTCGAGTGCTGCGAGCCACACGGCCCTGTCACGGTGTGACACGGCGGGCGTGGCATCATCTTGTCCGGTAACGAACGTTGTCCACCCAGCTTTACTCGTAAACTCGGTACTCGTAAAGGAGTTCCCCGATGGCCCCGTCCACAACTCGTCGCCCGTCCTGGCGGACTGTGACCCCGGTGCTTGCGGTCGCGGTCTTCGGCCTCGCTGCCTGTTCTAACAGCCAGGAGTCGAGTGATGTCAAGGGAACGACCCCGCCCGTGTGGACGGGAGCGGCCGCTCCGCCGTCCGCCGATTTCGGCGAGCAGCACGGCAGTGATTCGACGAATCCGGGCGCCAAGGTGGATCTGAAGGATCCTTCGGGTAAATCGGTCGCCACCGCCACGATCACCGCCTCCGGCGACCACCTCCAGGTGCAGGTCGAGGCGAACGGACTGCGGCCGGGCTTCCACGGTCTGCATATCCACAGTGTCGGCAAATGCGAGGCGAATTCGGTCGCCCCGACCGGCGGCGGTGCGGGCGATTTCCTCTCCGCGGGCGGTCACCTCCAGGTCGGCAGCGCGAACTCGCATCCGGCCAGCGGCGACCTCACCTCCCTCGAGGTGCGTTCGGACGGTATGGGCACCCTGGTGACCACGACCGACTCGGTGACCCTCGCCGACATCAAGGGCAAGGCGCTGATAGTCCACGCCGACGCCGACAACTTCGGCAATATCCCCAACCGCTATGTCCGTGCCGACGGTATCGCGGGCCCGGACGACACCACGCTCGCGACAGGGGACGCGGGCGGCCGCGTCGCTTGCGGCGTCATCGCTTAGACAAGGTGCGAGATGGCCAGGGCAAGAGTTGAACAGGTTCCCTTCACCGGCTCGCCCCGGCCGACCATCGGCATCGAATGGGAGATCGCGCTCGTCGACAAGGTGACGCGCGATCTGTCCAACACCGCCTCCGCCGTATTCGACGAGGTCGGCGATCTGCGGTCCTGGGACGGAAAACCGCAGGTCACCAAGGAATTGCTACGCAACACCGTCGAACTCGTCACCGGTGTGCACGACACCGTCGGCGCGGCGGTGGAGGATCTGCACGGCACGATGGACGCCGTGCGCCGCGCCGCCGACCCGCTCGGCGTCGACCTGTTCTGCGCGGGTACCCACCCCTTCGCGCAGTGGTCCGCGCAGCAGCTGACCCGCTCCGAGCACTACGACGAACTGATCGAGCGCACCCAGTGGTGGGGTCGCCAGATGATGATCTGGGGCGTCCACGTGCACGTCGGCGTCTCGCACCGGGACAAGGTCCTGCCGATCCTGAACTCGCTGCTGCTCGCCTATCCGCATCTGCTCGCGCTGTCGGCGTCCTCGCCCATGTGGGCGGGCGCGGACACCGGATACGCCAGCAATCGCACGCTGATGTTCCAGCAGTTGCCGACCGCGGGCCTGCCGTTCCAGTTCGAGAACTGGACCCAGTTCGAGCATTTCGTGCACGACCAGTTCAAGACCGGCGTCTTCGAACAGCTCGGCGGCATGCACTGGGATATCCGGCCGGCGCCCAAATGGGGCACCATCGAGGTGCGTATCTGCGACGGCACCTCGACCAGGGCCGAACTGGCGGCTCTGGCCTCGTTCATCCACTGCCTGATCGTCGATCTCGACCAGCGGGTGGAGAACGGCGAGGAGTTGCCGACGCTGCCGCCGTGGCATGTGCAGGAGAACAAATGGCGAGCCGCGCGATACGGGCTCGACGCGATCGTCATCGTGGATTCCGACAGTAATGAGCGTTTGGTCACAGACGACCTCACCGAAATCCTGAACAGGCTCGAACCGACCGCGAAGCGGCTCGGTTGCGCCGACGAATTGGCGCTGGTGGCCGAGATCCCGGTGCACGGGGCCTCGTACCAGCGTCAGCGCAAGGTGGCCGCGGCGGCGCAAGGTGACCTGGTCGCGGTGGTCGACGCCCTGGTGCGAGAGCTCGATCAGTAGCTCGCCGGACCGCGTCGGTCGGCTTCTGTTCAGATCGGGAGGGGGATTGCGTTCATCCCCCGTTTACGATGGTCGACGTGCTTGTCGAGGACCCGGGTTCCAGCGTAGGAAATTCGGCGCGGCGGATATCCGCACCCGCGGCCCGGATCTGGGCCGTGGCGGCGGTATCCGGCGTCGTCGTGCTGCTGATCGCGTTGCAGATCGCCGCGGCCGGGCAGGGGTTCGAGGGACCGCTGGCCAGCCTGTGGAAGGACTACGCGGGCACCCCCAAGTCCATGTCGGTGCCGTGGGCCGGACTGGTACTGGCCCTGGTCGGCCTCTCGACCAAGCGCCGGGTCGTCGCGTTGAGCGTCGCCGTCGCCATCGACCTGATCGGTGCGGGTGCGCGGCTGCTCGCGGGTGATCCGCCGACGGTCGGCAATGGTGCCGTCATCGTGCTCACCGCGATCGCGGTGACCGCGTTCGTGCGCTGGAGCGGGGTCGAACGGCGCAACGCGCTCGGCGCCGCCGCGCTGGGCGCGCTGCTGATCCTGGCCACCAAGGTCGGCGATGTCTGGTTGCACGTCACCGTGGTGACGCGACCGGAGGTGTTCGATCACTACGTGATGCTGGCCGATCACGCCCTCGGCGATCCGTCGTGGCTGATGGGCAGGGTCGTCGACGCGCTCGGCCCCGGCGTGTACGTGGTCTTGCACTGGGTCTACATCGAATTGCCCGTCGCGGCCATCGTGGTCGCGGTGTGGCAGCTGCGCCGGGTCGTGCCGACCGGACAGTGGCCGACCCACTATCTGGTGCGGACCTTCCTCGTCCTCGGACTGCTCGGTCCGATCGTCTACCTGCTGTTCCCCGTCGTCGGTCCGATGTTCGCCTTCGGCGCCGACGGCCACGGCCTGCAACTGGGCAACTACTGGCCGAATGTGGTGCCGCCCATCGACAGGAACCCGTCGGCGATGCCCTTCGACACCGTGACGCCGCGCAATTGCATGCCGTCCATGCACACCGCGTGGGCGCTGTCGGTCTTCCTGCACACCCGCCGCGATATCGACGGCGGTCGCGCCCCCGCGTGGCTGCGCTGGGGCGGCGCGTTCTGGCTGGTCGCCACCCTCACCGCGACGCTCGGTTTCGGCTACCACTACGGCGTCGACCTGGTCGCGGGCGCGATCCTGTGCCTGACCGTCGAATCGGTACTGCGGGAACCCGAACGCGGCTGGGGCTGGTTCCGCGTCCGCCTGGTCGCCGCCGGTGTCGGCGTCCTCGCGACCCTGCTGCTGTCCTACCGCTACCTGGCCGTCCCCATGGCCGAATATCCGGCGCTGGCGGGCACCATCATCCTCGCCCTGCTCGCCGGTTTCGCCGCCGCTTTCCACGCCACCTGGTTCGCCACCCACCGCGACGGGATCTCCGCGCGAATCAGCCCCGAACCCGTCGGCTGAGCCGTTCGCCCGGCGTCCGTTCGATGGGTGCGTGGAACTCGACATCGCCGCGAAGGTGCCGGATGAACCGCTCGAGTACCGGGCGGATCAATCGAGTTCGTCGCCGAGTTCGTTGACGCGCAGCATGCCGTCGCGGTGACGTTGTTCGCGGTACGCGGTGCGGCCGAGGAGGTGGGCGATGACGGGGGCGGTCAGGATGGTGAACAGGGCGGTCAGGCCGAGCATCCAGACGTTGGCGTCGTCGCGCAGTTCGATGCCGGTGCCGAGGAGGATGAGGATGAGGCCGACGACCTGGGGTTTGGTCGCGGCGTGCATGCGGGTGAGGGTGTCGGGGAAACGCAGGATGCCCAGTGCCGCGGTGAAGGCGAGGAACGCGCCGAGCACGATGAGCACGGCCGAGATCCATTCCAGCGCGGTCAACTGTCGTCCCTGACGCGGAAGCGGGAGACGGCGGCGGAGCCGAGGAATCCGACCAGGGCCAGCGCCACGATCGCCGGGATGACATCGGTGTCGCCGCTGTAGGCGGCCCACACCGCGAGCCCGGACGCGGCGATCGCGATCAGCGAATCGATGCCGACGACGCGGTCGAGCGTATTCGGGCCCGCCAGTATTCGAAAGGCGGTGAGCAGGGCTGCGGCGGCCAGGAATACGGCCGCGATGACAGCGGCGACGGTCATCGGTTCACCTCCGGCGGCGGGGTTCTGCGGACCGGCCGTTCGAAGGCGTCGACCAGGAGTCGTTCGAGCCTCCGTGTGGTCCGGTAGAACTTGTCGACGGCGTGGTCACTGCTCACGTCGAGGACGTGCACGTAGACCACGCAGCGCTGCCGGTCGATCTCGAGCACCATGGTGCCGGGAATCAGATTCAGCAGGTCGGTGCACAGCACGAGCACCAGATCGGAGCGGGTGCTCAGGTTCACCCGCAGCACGCCCGACACCGGTGTGGGGGCGGGACGCACGGCGAGCCAGGCCACCTGGAAACTGGATTCGAGCGCGTAATACGAACTCACCACCACCAATTCGACCAGCGGCAGCGGATTGAAATGCCCGGAGCCGGGCAGTGTCGGCAAGGGCAGCGCGACCATGACGACCGTCGCGATGACGAGTCCGGCCAGCAGATTGCCGACGCTGAGATCGCCCCACAGCGCCATGTAGACCAGCGTCAGCCAGATCAGCAGCCCCGCCCTGATCACATTGCCCCGGTTGAGGAGGCGCGACGGTGAGCCGTTCATCGCGTCGCCCCCTGGTCGCCGAGTACCGAGCCGATGTAGACGCCGGGATCGGACAGGTCCGCGGCAGCGCGGTCGGCGATGCCGAGGATCGGGCCCGCCAGCACCGTCAGGGCGAGGCCGACCGCGGCCAGTGCGGCGGTCGCGGCGAGCATCAGCGGCGGGATGCGTCCGGGATCGGCGCGCTCGTCGTAGAGGACGTCTTCGGAATCCTCTATCAGGGTGGGCGGATTCGCGGCTGTGAGATGACCTTCCGGGGCTTCCACGCGCGGTCGCCAGAACGCCTTGGCCCACGTTCGCGCCGCGACGTACAGGGTGAGCAGGCTGGTGAAGACGGCCCCGGCCACCAGCGTCCACGCCAGCACACTGCCGTCGGCCGCACCGGCCTGCAACAGCTCCACCTTGCCGATGAAACCGGAGAACGGCGGGATGCCACCGAGATTGAGCGCCGGTATCAGGAACAGCACACCGAGGATCGGGCTCGCCGCGGCCAGTCCGCCGAGTCGGCGCAGCGACGTCGAACCGGCTTGGCGTTCGATGAGGCCGACCACGAGGAACAGGGTGGTCTGCACCAGAATGTGGTGCGCCACATAGTAGATCGCGCCCGCGAGCCCGGCGGCGCTGCCGAGTCCGACGCCGAAGATCATGTAGCCGATATGGCTGACGAGGGTGAACGACAGCAGCCTGCGGATATCGCTCTGCGCGATCGCGCCGAAGATGCCGATCACCATGGTGAGCAGTCCGCAGACCAGCAGGACCGTGTCGAAACTGCCGTCGGGGAACATCAGCGAGTGGGTCCGGATGATCGCGTACACGCCGA
This sequence comes from Nocardia sp. NBC_01377, assembly GCF_045040005.1. Taxonomy (NCBI): domain Bacteria; kingdom Bacillati; phylum Actinomycetota; class Actinomycetes; order Mycobacteriales; family Nocardiaceae; genus Nocardia; species Nocardia sp. NBC_01377. The sequence continues at coordinate 6,898,644 of NZ_CP109566.1, read as the reverse complement.
CCTTGGTGAGCAGGCCCGCGAAGACCGCGGTCACCGGCGCGGGCGCGGTGGGGTAGGAGTCGGGCAGCCAGTTCGACAGCGGGAAGACCGCGGCCTTGATGCCGAACGCCACCAGCAGCACGGCGTAGACGGCGGTCCGCACGCCCTGCGGCGCGCCTTCCATCCGGACCGCGATTTGCGCGAGATTGAGGGTGCCGCTGGTCGCGTACGCGAGTCCGATGCCGACGAGGAAGATCAGCGACGACAGCATGGAGACCATGACGTAGGCCACGCCCGCCCGGATCCGCTGCGCGGTCGCGCCGACGGTCAGCAGCACGAAGGACGCGGCGAGCAGCATCTCGAAGCCGACGAACAGGTTGAACAGGTCACCGGCGAGGAAGGCCGCGCACACGCCCGCGGTCAGTACGAGATAGGTGGGTCGATAGATGGACGTCGGTTGCCGGGCGCCGCCGTCGCGGATGTTCTGGCCGGAACCGTAGAGCGATACCGCGAGCAGCACGATCGACGACACCAGCAGCATGCCCGCCGACAGCCGATCGACCACCAGTGTGATGCCGATCGGGGTTTCCCAGCCGCCGACCTGGACGGCGGTGGTGCCGTCGCGATCGGCGAGGTAGAACAGCAGCGCGCTGATCACGACGCCCGCGCTCAGCGCCAGCAGTACCACCGTGCCCTGGATGCGCGGTTTCCTGCCGAAGACCAGGGTCGCCGCGGCGGCGAGCAGCGGCACGAGCACCGGTAGCGGCGCCAGCGCCGGTAGCAGGCCGGGGGAGAGGCTCAATCTTCCGGATCCTCTCGGTCGCGGCGCGTCGCCACTTCGACGTCGTCGGGATCGTTCTCCAGTGACTCGGTGGTGGTGAGGATGTAGGACCGATAGGCGAGGGCGAGCACGAACGCCGCCAGGCCCATGGTGATGACGATGGCCGTGAGCACCATGGCCTGCGCGAGCGGATCGGCCATCGTCCGCTCGTCGTCCTGCGCGGTGCCGAGAATCGGCGAACTGCCGTCCGGCCCGCCGACCGTCAGGATCAGCAGATTCACCGCGTTGCCGAACAGGATCATCCCGAGCAGCATCTTCGACACGGTGCGTTCCAGGATCAGGTACACCCCGCACGCGACGAGCACGCCGATCAGGATCAGCAGCGTCAGATTCGAGGTCACGTCCCGGAACCTCCCCGTCGCGAAGCGGTTTCGGTGGTCTCGCCCAATTCGCTGTCCAAGCGCGCGCCCAGGCTGCGCAGAACGTCGAGGACGAGACCGACCACGATCAGGTACACGCCGAGGTCGAAGAACATGGCGGTGACCAGTTTGACGTGTCCGATCAGCGGCAGGGTGATCTCGACGATGGCCGAGGACAGCGGCGGCGCGCCGAGCAGCAGCGAGGTCGTCGCGGTGCCCGCGGCCAGCGCCAGCCCCGCGCCGAGGAGATGCCCGGCGTCGACGGGAAGCGCCTCGCCCAATTCGTATCGGCCGCCCGCGAGGTAGCGCAGCGTCAGCGCGAGACCTGCCATGAGCCCACCGGCGAATCCGCCGCCGGGGGCGTTGTGGCCGGAGAAGAAGAAGTAGATCGAGAGCACCATGATGGTGGGGAAGAGCAGTCGGGTGGTGATCTGGAGAACCATCGAACGGTCCTCGCGCGCCATGAGTCTGGACGCGGGCAGCCAGCTCACCAGATCGGGGTCGTAGCGGGGCGAGTCGACCGCGCGCGGCGCGGTGCCGAAGCGCCTGGTGCGGAACACCAGCGACGCGACGCCGGTGGCGGCGACGATGAGCACCGAGATCTCGCCGAGGGTGTCCCAGGCGCGGATATCGACGAGAAGGACGTTGACCGCGTTCTTCCCGCCGCCGAGTTCGTAGGCGGCCCGTGGAATCCGATGCCAGATCGGTTCGGTGGAACGGGCGGCGGTCGCGAAGGCGGCGAGCACCGCGACGACGACGCCGGTGGCGGCGGCGAGCAGCGCCCTTCGCACCTTGAAGCGGGTGGCGCGGGCCGCGCCGATCTCGGCCGGGAACGCGCGCAGCACCAGCACGAAGATCACCAGAGTGAGTGTCTCGACCAGGAATTGGGTCAGCGCGAGATCGGGGGCGCCCTGCAGGGCGAAGATCACGCCGCAGCCGTATCCGGTGACGCCGACGACGAGCACGCTGGCCAGCCGGTTGCGCAGGACGGTCGCGCCGAGCGCCATCGCCGCCATGATCGCGCCGATCGCCACCTGTAGCGGGGAATCCCACAGCCGCAGCCGCACACCGGTGCGGGTGCCGAGCGCCAGCGCGACCGTCGGCAGGATGATCAGCGTCCCGAGGATGGTGGCCTGGGTAAGCGGCAGCGAACCGCGCTGCACCGAACCGGTCATCCGCAGCGAGATCCGGTCCATCGCGCGCAGCGTGGCGTCGTAGACGCGGTCGGCGTTGCCGAGCACGTGGTGGGTGGTCTCGACGATCCGTCCGCGTTGCAGGAACAGCACGGTGCCCGCGACGACGATCACCGCCGTCAGCGCGAGCGGCGCGGTGAATCCGTGCCAGAGCGCGAGGTGGGTGTCCAGCGTGCCGGGCAGGGTTTCGGCGTAGGGGCCGAGCACGCCGTCCAGCCAGGCGGCGGCGGGACCGGCGATCAGACCGGCCACCGCGAGGATCGCGGGCGGGGCGATGAACAGCGCTCCCGGCCCGTGCCAGCCGAGTTCGGGGGTGCCGAATTCCTCGGTCCGGGTGTGTTCCTGGCCCGGTTTGTCGGCGAACGCGCCCCAGACGAACCGTGCGCTGTAACCGAGGGTCAGCGCCGAGCCGACGGTCACCCCGACGAGGAGCGCGACCCGCGCGGGCCAGGCGAGCACGTCCGCGTCGAGGACCGCGCCGAGGGCGCTCTCCTTGCCGACGAAGCCGATCAGCGGCGGGATACCGGCCATGCTCAGCGCCGCCAGCGACGCCACCGCGAGCAGGATCGGTTCGCGACGGCCGAGCCCGGACAGCAGACGCAGATCGCGGGTGCCAGCGCCGTGATCGATGATGCCGACCACCATGAACAGACTCGCCTTGAACAGGGCGTGCGCGACGACCATCGCCACACCGGCCAGCGCGGCGTCGGGTGTGCCGATACCGACGAGCACGACCAGGAAACCGAGCTGGCTGACCGTGCCGAAGGCGAGCACCAGTTTGAGATCGGTGACCTGGAGCGCGCGCCAGCCCGCCAGCAGCATCGAGGCGAGACCGAGCGTCAGCACGAGCGGATGCCAGGGCGGACTGTGCGCGAAGACCGGTGCGAGCCGGGCGATCAGGTAGACGCCCGCCTTCACCATCGCCGCGGCGTGCAGGTAGGCACTGACCGGCGTCGGCGCCGCCATCGCGCCTGGCAGCCAGAAATGCAGCGGGACGATCGCGGATTTGCTCAGCGCGCCGACCAGGATCAGCACCACGGCGACACTCACCGCGACGCCGGTCGGCGGCTGCTCGCGCGCCAGCAGATCCGAGAGCAGATAGCTGCCGCTGGACTGGCCGAGGATGATGATGCCGACGAGCATGGACAGCCCGCCCGCCGCGGTCACGAACAGGGCCTGCAATGCCGCCCTGCGGCTGGACGCGCGTTCGGCGTAGTGCCCGACCAGCAGGAACGACAGCACGGTCGTCGTTTCCCAGAAGACGTAGAGCAACAACATGTTGTCACTGGTGACCAGCCCGAACATGGCGAAGGCGAATCCGACGAGTTCGGCGGCGAAGACGCCCAGTTTCGGTTCGTCGTCCTCGAAATACCTGGCGCAGTAACAGAGGATCAGCGCGCCGATGCCGAGGACGAGGGCGGCCATGACGGCGCTGAGCGAATCGAAGCGCAGATCGATGTTCATCTCGATCGCGGGCGCCCAGCTGATCCGAACCTGCTGTGTACTACCCCAATTCGCGATGACCCAGCTCAATCCGCCCAGTGGGACCAGCGCGAGCGGATAGAACGCGTTGCGTCCCAACGCCCGCACGCACAGCGGTGCCGCTATCGCGGCGAACGCGTGCGCGAGCAGGATTGCGAGCAAACTGCACTCCGTCGGGTTGTAGCGGCGGGGTACTGCCAGTAAACCCTACGTGGCGACTGGATCTTTCGCGGCATCGCCGCATATGGCGTAGGCCATTCATTCGCGTTCGGGCTATATATCCGCAACCGCACCGGTCGGGGCTGGCGCCAGCGGTCGGGGCAGGCTCGGCGGCCGCAGTCGGTACAGCCCGGCCAGGGCGAGTCCGCATCCGATGGTGATCGCCAGCGCGGTCTTACCCGCGGTGCCGACGCCCGCCATCGCGTCCCTGACCGGAAGATCCCCCTCTTCCGGCATGGCGGCGACGATCGATGGCAGCAGCAGCGCCGAGATCGCGAGCACGCCGCTCGGCACGTAACACGGCCGGACGCATCCGCAGCAATAGCCCGCGATGAACGCCAGCGCGATACTTCCTGTCGCGTACATCGCGGTGTTGTCGTAGGGCGCGACCACGATCGCGAAAATCGAGAGCGCGCCGACCATGAAGAGTCCGAACCCGGGCACGGGCGCCTTGAAACCCGCGACGATGCCGAGGCCGGTCGCCACGAGTATCGCGGCGAGCATCCAGTCCGGCCGTGGTGTCGGGCCGAGGGCGTCGGCGGCGGGCGCGATGGCGGCGGCGAGCAGTATCGCCACACCGTCGCGACGCGGAAGCAGCATGGCCGCCACGGTGGCCGCGATCACGGTGGCGATGACGGCGAGGGCGATATCGATCGTGTGCCCGCCCGCGCGGTCGTACTGCCGCGACAGCCATTCGGTGCCGACGAGCACCGGCAGCGCGAAGACCAGGGCGGCGAGGATCGGGGTGATCGGCAGTTCCACCCGTTCGTCCGGATCGTGGACTTGCCCGCGCCGTACGCCGTTGCCCATCGCGCTCAGCAAGACGAGTACAACCGCGACGCTGATGAGCCACGTCGGGGGTGTCTCCATCACGGCGTAGGGGTCCATGGCCTGGATATCGAGGAATTCGGCGAGATCGCCGAAGACGAAGAAACCCACACTGCCGAGTGCGAATCCGAACGAGGGCAGCGGCCTGCGCAACGCGGCCGCGCCGAGCGCGCCGAGCAGGATTCCGCCGCAGATCGCGTCGACGTAGTCCTGGGTGGTGAGCACCTCGGGTGCGGCGGTGTGACGGCTCGCGAGGTGATTGACGAACAACCCGAGCGAACCGGCGAGCGCTACCGCCCACGCCGTCGCGGGACGGGTGAAGGTCGTGACGAGCACGGCCACCGTCGCGGCGACGATCACCCCGATCGCCGCGCCGCGCGGCACGCTGTTGTAGAGCGCGGCGAGCCGGTACGACGTGCTCTCGCCCGACCACGCGTAGGTGATGGGCAGCGCCAGCGCGACCGCGCCGACCGCGGCCCCGCAGCAGGCCGTGATCGCGTCGAAGGTGTCGCCGATGCGTCGCACGCCGCCGAATTTACCCGGGCCGCGGTGCCGAACAGGTGATTGCCTGGATATCGCCGGGTCATGTCGCACGGCGGAAAATGACTGAGAGAGGCCGATTATGAGGATTAGCCACCCGGGGCGGTGGAATCCCTATCCGCGCTTGTCGGCGTACCGCCGCAACGACTCCACCTGATCCGGATCCAGGGAAGGTCGGACCGCCGCGCGCGCCGCGGCGACGTCGGCGGAGGTCACGTCGGCGGCGTCCACGTCGCGGCGCATGGCGGCCAGCGCGGCCTCGCGCAACAGCGCCGCGCAGTCGGCGGCGGAATACCCGTCCAGATCGGTCGCCAGCGCGGCCAGGTCGACGTCATCGGCCAGCGGCACCGACCGCCCGGCGGTGCGCAGGATCTCGCGGCGGGCGTCCGCGTCCGGCGGCGGCACGAAGACCAGGCGTTCGAGCCTGCCCGGACGCAGGAGCGCCGGATCGATCAACTCCGGACGATTCGTCGCGCCGAGCACCACCACATCGCGCAGCGGCTCGACCCCGTCCAATTCGGTGAGCAAGGCGGCTACCACCCGATCGCCGACACCGGAATCGCCGCTCTGCCCGCGACGCGGCGCGAGCGCGTCCACCTCGTCCAGGAAGATCAGCGCGGGCGCGGAATCGCGTGCGCGCTGGAACAACTCGCGCACCGCGCGCTCCGACGAACCCACCCATTTGTCCATGAGTTCGGCGCCCTTCACCGCGTGCACGCTCAACTGGCCGGTACTCGCCAGCGCACGCACCAGGAACGTCTTGCCGCATCCGGGCGGACCGTAGAGCAGGACGCCCCTGGGCGGATCGATGCCGAGACGGGCGAAGGAATCGGGATGCCGCAACGGCCAGAGCACGGCTTCGGTCAGCGCCTGTTTGGTCTCGACCATATCGCCGACATCCTCGAGCGCGAGGCTGCCGATCGCGAGTTCCTCTGTGCCCGAACGCGACAGCGGCCGGATCACCTCGAGCGCGCCCGTCAGATCGTCCTGGGTCAGCTGCGGTTCGGACTGCTGCCTGCTGGCCCGCGACGCCGCCCGCAGCGCCGCCTCCCGGCACAGCGCCGCCAGATCCGAGACGACGAAACCCGGTGTGCGCGCGGCGATATCGTCCAATTCCAGGATGCCGGTCGGGACTTTGCGCAACAACTGCTCCAACAGTGCCTTGCGCACCGGGGCGGTCGGAAGCGCCAATGTCAGCTCGCGGTCGCACAGATCCGGTGCGCGCAACCTCGGATCGAGTGCCGTCGGATGCGAGGTCGTCGCCACGAACGCGACGCAGGGTCCGGCCACCGCCGCGCGCAACTGATCCAGGATCAGCGTCGCGACCGGTTCGGCCTGGGCCGGCAGCAGCGCGTCGATATCGGTGACCAGCAGAATGCCGCCTCTGCCCGAAGCGATCTCGGCCACCGCTGACGCCACCTCGCGCAATCTCGCCCCGCCCTCCGCCGCGCCGACGGTCGGACCGTCGATCTCGACGAGGCGGCGCGGCGCGACCACCGACCGCGCCAGCGTCGCCTTGCCGACACCGGCGGGACCGCTGATCAGCACACCGAGATCGGGGGCCGCGCCCAGCGTCTTGAGCAGTTCGGGTTCGTCGAGCGCGAGACTGAGCCATTCGGCGAGTTTGGCGGCCTGGCTGTGCGCGCCCACCAGATCCTCCACCGCGACCACCGCGGCGTCACCGGTGACCGCGCGGAGTTGCGGCGTCACCTCCTCGGACCTGCCCGCCGCGTCGAGCGCGGCCAGCACACCCTGCCCCCACGTCACCGCGGTATTCGGCTGCACGCTGACCGGGCCGGACGGATCGGTGGCGGTGACGGTCAGCAGTTCGGTCGTCCACGCGATACCGAAAGTGCGCGAAAGCGCTTGGCTGGCAGCGGAAGACGGGATATCGGGGCCGAGTTCGCGGGGCAGCAGCGAAACCGTGTCGCCGACCGTGACGATCTTGCCGAGCAACGCCTGCCGCAGCGTCGCGGCCGGAATACTGCTCGTGGCGTGCACGGACCCGCTCACCGAGATCTGCCGCGCGCCGAAAACCGTCGCCGGAGACACCACAACGGTCGCGTCCTCGCGCAGACCCGCGTTGGACAACGTCACGTCATCGAGTAACGCCACCCCGGCGGGCGTCCCCGCCGGTGCGACCCCGACGACCGCCGCCGTGCGCCGCGAACCGACCAGCGTCACACCGTCCCACTCGCGCAGGCCGAGCGCCGTCAACGCTTCCGGATGCAACCGGACCACCCCGCGCCTCGCGTCGGCGGCGGAGGAATTCAAGCGAGCGGTGAGCGCCAGTTCTGCCACCGTGCCATTCTGCCCGCCCGCGCGGCGCGGGTCAGTTCCTGACGGCGATTCCCGCCGCGGCGGCGACCGTCCGGCCCGCGTTGCTCGACGCCAAGCACACCAATTTGGCCGTGCCCAGCGCGACATTCGGGCTGCCGGTGAACTGACTGTCCGGATTCTCGGCCAGGATCCGCTCGATCACGGCCTTCTCCTCGGTGCTGTCCAGGCCTTTGAACTGCGCGCACGTCGTATCCGACGCCCGCGCGGGAAGGCCGGTTGGCTCGGGCGGCGTCGTCGCGGCGGGCGCGGACGACGTCGTCGCCGACGGCGCGCGATCCGCCGAGGTCGGCAACGCGCCGGTCGAGGTCGGACGCGAGGTGATCGTCGCGCTGGAATCGGCATTTCCCTTGCGCAGGCCGCTCGCGTCGGAGGTCTCCTCCGACCCGCCGCAACCTGTCAGCATCAGAGCCACCGCTCCGGCGGCCACGACGATGACGGAAATTCTCTTCATCTTCTGCAATCCCGGGTGGCTCGAGGCGCCGGGGGCCTCCGGCGCGTTCGGTGCAGCGTACCGGGTGCGTGCGCGCCGATCGGGTCGGGATCGTCAATGAATGTGCTGCTGCCAATCCGCGGGCACCCGGTCGCGCGGACCGGGCGTGCCCTGATCGGCCGGATGACTGTGCGGCGGTGCCAACTCCGGACCGCCGCCGAACATCTCCTCGGATCCGAAATTCCAGAACCAGTCCTCACCGGGCTCGAAACTCTGGATGAAAGGATGACCGGTCTCGGCGGCGTGCTTGGACGCGTGCTGTGAGGGCGAGGTGTCGCAGCAACCGACGTGACCGCACTGGGCGCAGCGGCGCAGATGGACCCACCAGCCCCGGGCCGCTTCACATTCCACGCAGCCGGGGCCGCTCGGGGGAATGGTGGGGTCGATGCCATCGATGTGTTCTGTGGCCATGGGTCCTCCGCTCGGTCAGCTCATGGCTGGGGGGTGAGTGTTTCCGCGTCGGCGGGGGTGGGGCGGGTGAGGGGGAGGCGGACGATGAAGCGGGTGTCTCCCGGCTCGGATTCGACTCGTATGTCGCCGTCGTGTTTGTTCACCACGATTCGGAAGGAGATGTCGAGGCCCAGGCCGGTGCCGTCGCCGACCGGTTTGGTGGTGAAGAACGGTTCGAAGACGCGGCGGCGGACGTCTTCGGGGATGCCGGGACCGGTATCCCCGATCTCCACGACGGCACAGTCGCTTTCGCGGTAGGTGCGCACGGTGAGGGTTCCGCTGCGTTGCATCGCGTAGCAGGCGTTGTCGATCAGGTTGGTCCACACCTGGTTGAGTTCGGCGGCGTAGCAGGGGACCGGCGGCAGGGTGCGGTCGTATTCCTTGACCACGGTGATGCCGTCGCCGAGTTTGCGGCTCATCATCACCAGGGTGCTGTCGAGCAACTCGTGGATGTCGACGACCTGGAAGGGCGCGCGGTCCATCTGCGAGTACTGCTTGGCGGCGTTGACGAGGGTGGAGATGCGGGCGGTGGAATCGCCGATCTCGTTCATCAGCAGCTCGGTCTCGATGGTGTAGTTGAGCCAGCGGATCGCGCCTTCGAACACCTTGCCGGGACAGGCCTCGAGGGTGCCGTGGACGCGTTCGAGCCAGTCGACGTCGAATCCGGCCTGCACGAAATTCGGGGCCAGATTCCAGCCGTCGGCGATCTCGTGGTCTTCGAGCCACTCGCCGAGCACGTCCTCACGGTCGGCGGCCTCCATCGGCGTCAACTCGGGGGCCTTGGCGACCTGGGCGGCCGCCTCCTCCTGCAATCGCACCAGGGTCACGAGTACCTCCGGCTGGAATTTGCCCTCGGCCATCATGGCCAGTTTGTGGCGCATCCCGGCGACGCGTTCCCGCAGACCGGAGGTGGCGCGCACGGCCGCGGCGGCGGGATTGTTCAGCTCGTGGGTCAGCCCGGCCGACAGCGAACCGAGCGCGAGCAGCCGTTCCCGTTCGGCCACGCGCTGATTACCGGCGCGATTACCGGTGAACGCGCCCTCCAACAGGTGCACGGCCATCGGGAACCACTCGTGCATCATCCGCGAGAAGATCTCGGCTTCGAGGACGAAGAACCGCGACCGCTTCGTCGCGTAGACCGACGCGGTGTAGGTCTGATCGACCTTGTCACCGAGGTAGGCGGTCCACGCGCCGACGTAGACGCCGCGGTAGTCGGTCTGGTTCAACTCGATCTCGGTGCCGCCGGAGAGTTTGGTCAGGCGGATCTCGCCGTCGAGCATCACGTAGAAGCAGGTGGCCGGATCGCCTTCACGGCAGACCGGGCCCGGCTCCAGATATTCGATCTTGCCGTCGGCGCACAGCCAGTGCAGCTGCTCGTCGTTCAGGTGCTCGAAAAGGAACAGGGTGCGCAATTCCTCGGGATCGCACACCACCGCCCGGGTCATCGTTTCCTCGCCCATGGTCCTCGCCTCCGATTACGCCAGATACCTGTGCACGAGCATGACGGCCATGGCTCCTTCGCCGACCGCGGAGGCCACCCGCTTGGCGGAGTCGGCGTGCACGTCGCCCGCGACGAACACGCCGGGCACACTTGTTTCCAAGTGGTGCGGTGGCCTCGGCAATTCCCAGCCGCGCGGACGCGCGCCGTCGACCAGAAGATCCGGACCGGCCAGCACATAGCCCGCCTCGTCGCGGATGACGATCCCGTCGAGCCATTCGGTCTGCGGCGCGGCCCCGATGAACAGGAACAGTCGCTCGGCCTCGGCCTTTTCCTCCGCGCCGGTCACCCGGTTGCGCAGCACGATCCGCTGGAGGTGATCGGCGCCGTCGGCGGCGGTCACCTCGGTGTCGGTGTGCACGACGATATTCGGGATCTGCGCGATCTGCTCGATCAGATAGTGCGACATGGATTTGGTCAGCGAATCGGCGCGGACGACCAGGTGCACGGTGCGGGCGTTGCGGGACAGGAACACCGCGGCCTGTCCGGCCGAATTCGCCCCACCGACGATGTAGACGTCGTGATCGGCGCATTCGGCGGCCTCGGTCATCGCCGACCCGTAGTAGACGCCGCGGCCGGTGAAATCGTCCACCCCCGGCGCCGGATGACGCCGGTAGTCGACGCCGGTCGCGATGATCACGGTGTGCCCGCACAACCGTCCGCCGTCGGCGAAATTCACGGTGCGCGCCGACCCGTTGACCTCCAGGCCGGTCACCTCGCGCGTGGTGATGACCTCGGCGCCGAATTTCGCGGCCTGCCTGCGCGCGCGATCGGCGAGCTGGGAACCGGAGACGCCGTCGGGGAATCCGAGGTAGTTCTCGATGCGTGAACTCTGCCCGGCCTGCCCGCCGGTGGCGGTGCGCTCGACCAGCACGGTGCGCAGTCCCTCCGAGGCGCCGTAGACCGCGGCGCCGAGTCCGGCCGGTCCGCCGCCGACCACGATGAGGTCGTAGAAATCGCCGGTGGGAGTGACATTGAGGCCGACGCTCTCGGCCAGTTCGCTGTCGGTGGGCTGGATCAGGGCGGTGCCGGTCGAGGTGATCACCACCGGACATCGTTCGGGGTCGGCGCCCGCCGCGTCGAGTAGTCGGGCGCCTTCGGGTTCCTCGGCCAGGTACCAGCGGTAGGGCAGCTGGTTGCGGGCCAGGAATTCACGTACCTGCGAGGAGCGCGGCGACCAGCGGTTGCCGATCACCTTGGTCTCGGTCACCGGTTTGTGATCGCTGGAACGCCACGCCTCCAGCAGTCCGTCGAGCACCGGATACAGCTTCTCCTCCGGCGGATCCCACGGCTTGAGCAGGTAGTGGTCCAGATCGACGACATTGATCGCGTCGATGGCCGCGCTGGTGTCGGCGTAGGCGGTCAGCAGCACGCGACGGGCATAGGGGTGCAGGTCCATGGCCTGCTCCAGGAATTCGATGCCGTCCATCCCCGGCATCCGGTAGTCGGCGATCAGCACCGCGACGGCTTGACCGCGCAATTTCATCTCGCGCAGCGCGTCGAGGGCGTCGGGCCCCGATTCCGCGCGCAGGATCCGGTAATCGGCCCCGTACCGGCGGCGGAGGTCGCGTACGACGGCGCGGGAGACGCCCGGATCGTCGTCGACACTGAGAATGGCCGGTTTGGCGGCGGCGGCAGGTGCGGTCACCAGAGAATTATGTCGCGTCACGTCGCCTCGCGCAGGCGCCGATCGGAGCCCCGCCCCCGACCCCCGAACCGGGGGAGGTCACACGCGGTGTCGCTGAACCAAGTCGAGTTCGCCGGGAGTAAGCAATCGTTCGAGGCCTTCCTCCCGTGCCTGTCGTTTCGCCCGGCGCGGCGTCGAACCGCCGCCGGAGATGGTCTGATCGACATCGAGGGAGGGCAGCAGCGGAACCTGGTCCGCATGCCGACGGTGGAGGAATGAGCGCAGTTTCACGGCCGGATCACCTCACGCTGGACGGAAATGTTGAGTGGCTGTGTCTGATGCTTCGTCTATCAACTATTGTGCGCGCATCATTACAACGGAGGGCAACCAAAAGACCGAAATGTGACCTGGCTGTCTTCCACCCGGCACGATGAGGTTCACCACCCCGTTCATATCGCCTCGAGCGCACGACCAGGAGACACCGTTGCCGAACACACTCGAAGCCGTCATCGACATCGCCGCACCGCCCGAACAGGTATGGAAGGTCGTTTCCGATCTGAAGCGGATGCCCGAGTTCAGTCCGCACACGGTGCGCATGGTCGCCATCGGAGCCCCGAAGACGGGTACCTGGACGGTGAACTGGAACCGCGACGGCAAGAAGTTCTACCCCACCACCTCGCGCATCGTGCGCTATGAACCCGGCCGCTCCTTCGCGTTCCGGATGAACGAGAACTTCACCACCTGGAGTTACACGCTGGAGCCGACCGAGACGGGCACCAGGGTGACCCAGCGTCGCGATATCCCGCAGGGCGTCTCGTGGCCGGTGCGCAAGATGGTCGACGCCGTGCTCGGCGGCGAGGCGGCGTTCGAGGCGAAATTGGTCGCCGGGATGAACGAGACCCTCGGCCGGATCAAGACGGCGATCGAAACGGGCGGGTGAGAGATTCGCACCCGCCCGTCGGCCGAATCGGTGGCTACCGCCAGTCGGGCAGCGTGACGACCTGCGCGGCGTAGGACAGGCCAGCGCCGAACGCGATCAGCAGCGCGGTATCGCCGGGCTTGGAGCGTCCCTGGCGTAACAGCGCCTCCATGGCCAGCGGAATCGAGGCGGCCGAAGTGTTGCCGGTCTCCTCGATATCGTCGGCGAGCACGCAGTTCTCCGGGAGTTTGAGCACCCGCGCCATGATGTCGATGATCCGGCCGTTGGCCTGGTGCGGGATCATGGCGTCGAGATCGTCGGTGGACAGCCCGGCCCGATCGATGGCGTCGCGGCACACCTTCTCCAGCGAATGGGCCGCCCAGCGGAATACCGCCGTGCCCTCCATCGCGAGGTAGGGGCGGACGGCGTCGAGGCCCTTCTCGTCGATCTCGCGGAAGAACTCGATCCAGTTCTTGTCCTGGCGGATCGCGTGGTGCTGGGTGCCGTCCGAACCCCAGACGGTCGGCCCGATCCCCGGTTCCTCGGACGGTCCGACGATGACCGCGCCCGCGCCGTCGGCGAAGAGGAAGGCGGTGGAGCGATCCGCCGGATTGACGGTGTCGGTCAATTTCTCCACCCCGATGACGAGCACGTTCTTCGACGTGCCTGCCCTGACCAGATCCGAGGCGAGGGCCAAGCCGTGGCAGAAGCCCGCGCAGCCGGCCATGATGTCGAAGGCCGCCGCGCCGTTCATGCCCAGTTCGGTCGCGATCTGGGGCCCGGCGGCGGGGGTGAGCTGGAGGTGGGTCGACGTCGCGACGATGACGCAGTCGACCTGGTCGACGTCGACCCCGGCCGATTCGATCGCCCCGCGCGCTGCGGCCACGCTCATGGAGTGGATCGTCTCGTCGTCCGAGGCGAACCGGCGCGTCTTGATACCCGACCTGGTCCTGATCCACTCGTCGCTGGAGTTGATCGGACCCGCCACCTCGTCGTTGGTGACAACTCGGACCGGGCGATATACGCCGAGCCCGAGGATCGCGGTGTGCTCTGCCCCCGTGGTCTGGGCGATTCGAGCAGCCATGGTGCGTCTCCTATGTACCTGGGGCGCTGCCGCCGGGTGGTTTCCCGAAGCATCCGAACTCTCCGCACCGATCGGCCCTGGATCGGTGGGCCCTGTCCGCCTGTACCGCCGCAGACATGAGGCCCCCTCATATTAGACCGGGGTCGCGGTTTCCGAAGTGCGTATTCTCACAACCGGCCGGGTATACCCTCGAAGGGCAGATCGATAGCTGATCAATAGCTCATCGGGGTGCTCCCAACTAGTGATGCGAGGTCACCATGCTCGGTCTCGGGATTATCGGCTGGATCATCATCGGCGGACTGGCCGGTTGGATCGCCAGCAAGATCATGAAGACGGATGCGCAACAGGGCATCGTCCTCAATATCGTCGTCGGCGTCATCGGCGGTTTGCTGGGCGGTCTGGTGCTGGCGCTGTTCGGGGTCGACGTGGAGAGCGCGGGCTGGTTCTTCAGCTTCTTCACCTGCCTCGCGGGGGCGGTGATCCTGCTGTACCTGGTGAAACTGTTCATGGGTCGAAAGGTCCACTGACGGGCATATGTCACCGGCTCCTTCGGCGTAAGGTGTGAACGCTTGCGCCCGACCTATCGTGGAGTGGCGCGAAACGTTCTGCACCCCGCACGAAAGAGGAGCCTGTGGCACGCCGCCCCACCCCGCCCGGCACGCCCGAAACCACCGGAGTCGGCCATGTGGTCGATCTGGTTCGGGCCGCGATCCCCCCGCTGCACCCCGCCGGGCTACCGTTCGTCGCCGCGCCCCTCGCCCTGGCGGTGGTCGGCGGCAAGCGTAAGTGGGTCCGCAGGACGGGTCTGATCGCCGCCGCCGCGTGCGCGACGTTCTTCCGGCATCCGAACCGGGTGCCGCCGAACCGGGCGGGCGTCGTCGTCGCCCCGGCCGACGGCGAGATCGCGCTGGTCGACACCGCGGCGCCGCCCGCCGAACTCGGCCTCGGCGATCAACCGTTGCCGCGCGTCAGCATCTTCCTGTCGGTTCTGGACGTGCACGTGCAGCGCACGCCCGTCTCCGGAACCGTGCGCACCGTGATCCACGAGCCGGGCCAGTTCCGTTCCGCCGACCTGCCCGAGGCGAGCTCGGTCAACGAGCGCAATTCGATGGTGCTGGAGACCCCGGCGGGCCAGACCGTCGTCGTCGTGCAGATCGCCGGTCTGCTCGCCCGCCGCATCGTCTGCGACGCGCGCGTCGACGATGTGCTCACCATCGGTGACACCTACGGACTGATCCGTTTCGGCTCGCGAGTCGACACGTATTTCCCGATCGGTACCGAACTACTGGTCCAGCCGGGCCAGCGCACGATCGGGGCGGAGACGGTACTCGCCGTGCTGCCCGCGGTCGGTTCATCAGCCACCGACTCATGATGGAGGCGGCTCTGCCCACCCAACCCCAGCGCAGACGCCGGAGTATCCGGCTGCTTCCCAGCGTCGTGACCGTCCTCGCGCTCGCCGCGGGGCTGTCCGCGGTGAAATTCGCGCTGGACGGCAAACTCGACATCGCGCTGGCGATGGTCGGGGCCGCCGCGGTGCTCGACACGCTCGACGGCAGGCTCGCCCGCATGCTCGACGCGACCACCAAGATGGGCGCCGAACTGGACTCCCTGTCCGACGCCATCTCCTTCGGCGTCGGACCCGCGCTCGTGCTCTACATCGCGCTGTTGCGGGAGAACAGCGCGGGCTGGATCATCGCGCTGCTGTTCGCGGTGAGCATCGTGCTGCGCCTGGCCAGGTTCAACACCCTGCTCGACGACGACACCCGCCCGGAATGGTCGCGCGAGTATTTCGTCGGTGTGCCCGCTCCGGCGGCGGCGCTGATCGCGCTGGTGCCGATCGCGCTGCTGGTGCAGTTCGACGACGGCTGGTGGGTCGGCTTCTACGCGGTATCGGCCTGGACGGTGTTCGCCGCGGCACTCGCGGTCAGCACGGTGCCGACGCTGGCCATGAAATCGGTGTCGGTGGCCCCGCAAGCGGCGGCCGGACTGCTGGTCCTGGTGGCCGTGGCCGCGGCCCTGCTGGTGACGTACCCGATTGTGCTGCTGCTGATGCTGGTCGTGCTGTATCTGGCGCACATCCCCTTCGCGTGGCATTCGCAGCGCTGGGTGGCGGCCCGTCCCGAGACCTGGCAGCACAAACCGTCCGAGCGGCGGGCCCAACGCCGCGCGCAACGCCGTCTGCCCGCGATCCCGCGTCCGGCCATTCGCCGACCGGCGATCCGAGGTGCGGCGATCCGGGGTTCGGGCAGGTTGCGGCTGCGTAGGCCGGGTGCGAAGAAACCGACGGCGGACGACGTCACGCGCTGAGTTCCGTTCCGCCGCTGTAACGGCACCGCCCCCGTCCGCGACGTTGTCGAGTACGGGGGCGGTGCGTGCCGGAGATACTGTCGCATCCGTTGGGCGAGCGCGGAGGAAATGACGGTGGAACCCGAAGGATTGCGCCAATTCCAGGCGCATCGCCCTCGGCTGTTCGCGTTGGCCTACCGGATGCTCGGCTCGGCGAGCGAGGCCGAGGACGCTGTTCAGGAGACCTACCTGCGCTGGGATGGCACCGACCGCAGCGTCATTCGGTCCGCCGAGGCGTGGCTCACCACCGCCGTGGTGAATCTGTGCCGCACCTGGCTGGTTTCGGCGCGGGCCAGGCGCGAGGCGTACACCGGCCCGTGGCTGCCCGAACCGGTGCCGACCGCGCGCGGTGAACTCGGTCCGCTGGAGACGGTCGAAGAGCGCGAACAGGTTTCGCTCGCGCTGCTCACGGTGCTCGAGCGTCTGAGTCCGGTCGAACGCGCGGTGTTCGTGTTGCGCGAGGCTTTCGGATACGCGCACCGCGAGATCGCCGACATGCTCGGTGTCACCGAGGCCAATTCCCAGCAGATCTTCCGCCGGGCCGGTCAGCGGGTCCGCGCGGAGCGAACCCGGTTCGACATTTCCGCCAACCAGTCCGTCGCGCTGATCGAACGGTTTCTCAAAGCGGCGCGCAACGGCGATATCGAGGGACTCGAGCGCATGCTCGCCGCCGATGTGGTCGCGACGGCGGACGGCGGCGGTGTGGTCAACGCGGCGCGGCGGCCCGTGGTCGGCGCGAACCATGTCGCGCGCTACCTGGCCGGACTCTTCCGCTGGGAGGTTCCGGGGATGCTGGTCTCGCTCGAGGAGATCAACGGCGCGACCGCGTTGGTCGTGCGATCCGAGGGAAATGCCCTGCTCGTGGTGGGGTTCGACACCGAATCCGACCGTGTCACCGCGCTGCGCCTCATCGTCAATCCGGCGAAACTGGCCTACCTGTCACGGGTCGGCGCATCCGCCGATCGAGGTTCCAGAGAACTCGGCGACCTCTGACGACGCTGTGACGCGGGTCATGTTCTCGACCTGTCAGGGATCGCGGCCCTATCCGGTCTGAGTGGTATCGGCTGATCGGAAGGAGCCACATCATGACCGGAGAACATCGGATCGTCGTCCTCGGCGCCGGATACGCGGGACTCGCGGCGGCGGGCCGCCTGGCGAGCAGAGCGCGCGGCGCGCGAATCACCGTCGTGGACGCCCGCGCGAATTTCGTGGAGCGCGTGCGCCTGCACCAGCGCGCCGCCGGGCAGGAGATTCCGCGCTGGGATATCCGGGAGGCGCTCGAACGCAAGAAGATCCACTTCGTCCGGGCGCGCGTGCGGGATATCGACCCGGACGGCGGGCTGGTGCTGCTCGATGACGCGACCGAGTCGGACGCGCCCGCGCACCCTGACGCGCTGGAATACGACACCCTCGTGTACGCGCTCGGCAGCAGGCGCGACACCGGCGTGCCGGGCGCGGTGGAATACGCGCTGTCGGTGGCGACTCCGGAGGACGCCGCCGCGCTGGCGGTCGGGAGCGGCACGGTCGCGGTGGTCGGCGGCGGCGCGACGGGGATCGAGCTGGCCGCCGAACTCGCCGAATCGCACCCGGATTCGCGAGTGCTGCTGCTGAGTTCGGAGGAACCGGCCGGGTGGATGTCGGAGCGGGCGCGGCTGTACGTGCGCGGGGCTCTGGAACGCCTCGGGGTCGAGATCATATCCGGCGCGAAGGTCGCCGAGGTGTTGGCGACCGGCGTCCGATTGGTCGACGGCACGGTCATCGACGCCGAGACGACCATCTGGACAACGGGTTTCGGCGTTCCCGACCTGGCGCGGCGCGCGGGTCTTGCCGTCGACGGGCACGATCGGGTACGCACCGACGCGACGCTGCGTTCGCTGTCGCACCCGAATGTCTACGCCGCCGGTGACAGTGCCGTCGTCGCGGGTCCGGGCGACCGTGAATTGCGGATGGCCTGCGCCACCGCGCTGCCGACCGGCAAGTACACCGCCGACGCCATCGCCACCCGGCTGCGCGGTCGGGAACCGCGCGAATTCCACTTCAGGTACGTTGCGCAATGCCTGAGCCTTGGACGAGGTGACGGCCTGATCCAGTTCCTGAAGGCTGACGACACCCCGGCGCGGACGGTGCTGACCGGGCGCATGGGCGCGTGGGTGAAGGAACGGATCGTCCGTGGCGCCGGGTGGGCGGCCAAACCCTGAATCACGGTGACGCCGTGCGCCTTCGGTACTCGGCGGCGCGAAGGTACGCGCCGATCGGTCACCGTCAACCAAGTGTTGACGATGACCGATCGTCAACCTATGGTTGACGCATGACCTCTCTTCGACTCGATGACCTGATCAACGGCATCAAGAAGGCCCGTCCCGACAATGTGCTCGACCAACTCTCCGACGCGGTGGTGGCAGGGAACCACCTCGGCGAACTCGCCGATCACCTCATCGGCCATTTCGTCGACCAGGCCAGGCGTTCCGGCGCGTCCTGGACCGATATCGGCGTCAGCATGGGCGTCACCAAACAGGCGGCGCAGAAGCGTTTCGTCCCCAAATCGCCCGGTGACGCCGCCGCGATGGACCCCAACGCCGGTTTCGCCAAATTCACCTCGCGCGCCCGCCAGGTCGTCGTCGCGTCCCAGGAGATCGCGCGCGAGGCGGGTAATCCGCAGATCGCGCCCGCGCACCTGGTACTCGGCCTGCTGACCGAACCCGAGGCGCTGGCGGCCAAAGCGATCCTGTCGCGCGGCGTCGCACTCGACACGGTCGGCGCCGCCGCGACCGCGGCGCTGCCTGTGCCCGAGGGCGAGGTGCCCCCGATGGTGCCGTTCGACGCCGAGGCCAAGAAGGTGCTCGAACTGACCTTCCGCGAGGCACTTCGCCTCGGCCACAACTACATCGGCACCGAGCACATGCTGCTCGCCCTGTTGGAACAGGAGAACGGATCCGGACTGCTCACCGGTCTCGGCCTGGACAAGGAAGTCATCGAAGCCGATCTCGTCGCGGTGCTCGCCTCGATCGTCGCCGGTCAGCAGTGACGGTGCTATCGGAATAGCGGGGCGCGGATACGCCCCGCTATTCGTCGGGCACGTTGCGGGCGAGCTCGTCGAGCCACGCGGCGGCCGAGGCGTCGCTGGGGGCGCGCCAATCTCCGCGCGGCGACAGCGAGCCGCCGGAACCTACCTTGGGGGCGTTCGGCAGGGTCGAGCGTTTGAACTGGCTGGTCTGGATGAAACGGCGCAGGAATTCGCCCAGCCAATGCTTGATGACCGGCAGGTCGTAGGCATGGCGCTGGTCGGTGGGAATCAGATCCGGCCAGGAGCCGACGGACGGGTCGGACCAGGCGTGCCTGGCCAGATAGGCGATGCGGCTGGGCCGGTAGCCGAAACGCAACAGGTAGTACAGGTGGAAATCCTGCAATTCGTACGGGCCCACCGTCGCCTCGGAACTCTGGGCGGGGTCGGCGGGGTCCGCCCCGGGGATGAGTTCGGGCGAGATCTCAGTCAGCAGAATGGATTTCAGTACCTTCGCGGCCTCGGGCCCGAACTGCCCGGTCTCCGCGGCCCAGGCGATCAGATATTTGATCAGCGTCTTGGGCACCGACGCGTTGACGCTGTAGTGCGCCATGTGGTCACCGACGCCGAAAGTGCACCAGCCCAGCGCGAGTTCGCTCAGATCGCCGGTGCCGACCACGAGCGCGTGATGGTGGTTCGCCAACCGGAACAGGTGCGAGGTGCGCTCACCGGCCTGCACGTTCTCGTAGGTGATGTCGTATTGTTCGGCGCCGTCGGCCGCCGGATGCCCCAGATCGCGCAGCATCTGGGTCGCCGACGGCCGGATGTCGATCTCGTGCGCGCTCACCCCGAGCGCCGCCATCAATTCGTGCGCGTCGGTCCGCGTGCGGGTACTCGTGCCGAAGCCGGGCATCGTGTAGGCCAGGATATTCGTGCGCGGCAACCCGAGTCGGTCCATGGTCTTCGCGGCGACGATCAACGCCTGGGTGGAATCGAGGCCGCCGGAGACGCCGATGACCACGCGTTGCGATCCCGTCGCCCGCAATCGCGTGCTCAGCCCCTCGACCTGGATGTGGTGGACCTCGGCGCAGCGTTCGTTGCGCGCCGCCGTCGCCGCGGGAACGTAGGGGAAACGCGGCAATTCGCGTTCCAGCGCGATCGCGCCCGCCGGGATCGGCAACTCCACGGGGATGCGCCGCATCGTGGTCAGCCGCTCCCGGTGATCGTGCACGGTATCGGCGAAACTGGTGGTGCGCAGCCGATCCGAGGCGAGCCGTTGCAGATCCAGATCCGCGATCACCACCTGGGGATGGTCGGCGAAGCGCTCGCCCTCGGCGAGCAGATCACCGTTCTCGCAGACCAGCGCCTGTCCGTCCCAGGCCATATCCGTGGTCGACTCACCGTGTCCGGCAGCCGAATACAGGTACGCGGCGAGGTAGCGCGCGGAATGCGAGGTGCACAGGGCCCGGCGGTAGTCGGCCTTGCCGATGACGATATTGCTCGCCGACAGATTGACCAGGACCGTCGCGCCCGCCAGCGCCGCGTAACCGCTCGGCGGCAGCGGCACCCAGCCGTCCTCGCAGATCTCGAGATGGAAGACGAAACCGTCGAGATTCGTCGCGGTGAACAGTAGTTCGGCTCCGAACGGCACCCGCTGCCCGGCGACCTCGATACGGTCGTCCCAGGCCTCGCGCGCCGCGGCGAACTGCCGTTTCTCGTAGAACTCGCGATAATTCGGCAGGTAGCTCTTGGGCGCGACACCGAGAACGACGCCCTTGCACACCGCGATCGCGCAATTGAACAGCCGCCCCTGCGATCGCACGGGCGCGCCGACGATCAGGACCGTATCGATCTCCGCGCTCGCGGCGACTACCTGAACCAGCGCCTCGGAAACCGCCGCGTCCAGCGCGTCCTGGTGGAACAGGTCGTCGGCGGTGTAGCTGGACAGACCGAGTTCGGGGAAGACCGTCAGCACCGCCCCCCGTTCGGCCGCTTCTCGCGCCAGGTCGAGCGTGTGGGTCAGATTGAACGCGGGGTCGGCGACCCTGATGCGCGGCACCGCGACCGCCACCCGCGCGAATCCGTGCCGATACAGCGAGTCGAACGGCAGGTCCGCCATCGCGCCTCCTCGATTCCGAGACAAACGATCATGATCGCTTCGAAATCTACGCGCGTCCGCGTAATCCGCCGCCCCAGCTCGGCCAGGTCGCCTGCGGCTTCGGTTCGGGGACGAGGGTCGCGCGGTGCATATCGGTCACGTAGAGCGGTAGTCGATCGGCCAGCCCGGCCAACATCGCGAGGAGTTTCCCGCCGCGCGCGGTCCGGTATTCCGGCATGGTCAACCCGACGATCTGGAGGAACGAGACGCGCCCGAACGGCGTGTCGATCGGACCGAGTTCCGGGTCGACGACGAACCCCGCGGCCCGGATCGCGGAATCGGCGAGTTCGGGGGCGAGCGGCCCGTTGGTCTTGACCGTGTGGCCCGGCGTGAACCATTCCCCGGACTGATACACGTAGTGCGCCAGATTCTGCATGAGATCCACCGGCCAGCGCGGTGCGGCGGTGTCGCGCGCGGCGCGCGCGAGCCGGAAGGTGAATTCGAATCCCCAACCCGATTCCTCCGGGTCGTCCCATTCCTTCTCGTAGAGTTCGGTCATCCCGTAGCCGACGTAGTGCCAATGCGGCACCGGATCGGTGCGCGGATACGCGCTGACCCCGTCGAGCGCGTCCGGTCCGCCGAGCGACCACGGATGTTCGGCGCGCCACCGCGTCGGCTCGGTCTCGGGGTACAGCGGGGCGAGGGCGCGCTCGATCGCGTCCCAGCCGGGTCTATCACTCACCCGGTCACCATAGGTTCGGCGCGCGTCGGCGTGCCGAGCAGGAACCCGTCCTCTACCGGCCGAGAAGCATCGTCGCTGGTGACACCGACGCTTCTGAAACATCTGTGCACTGAACCCTGGGCTCCCTCCCGCTAAGCTATAGCGATGGCGGATGACATGGACGGAGCGGATTCCGACCTAGTCGCGGGGGAGCGGCGCGTCGACCTGATGCACGCGCTGTCGTTCGTCTCCACCGAGTCCGGTCCCGACGGCGAATACATCGTGAACGGCGATCTGCCGCCCGAGGTGGCGCCGCCGTTCATCCGCGCCATCATGCGGGTGGAGGCGGAGTTGCTGCTGCACGACGCCGAGCTGGTCACGGTCGGTAACGAGGAGCCGCGCACCCCCGACGAACGCCGCACCGACGCGTTCGTCGCACTTGTGCTGCGAATCGACGATCGCTCCTAGCCGAACCGGGCGGACCTTGCACTCGGCACCGTCGAGTGCTAGAAATGGCTTTGGCACTCTCGACATGTGAGTGCCAGGGTCGGGACGGTGAGACCGGGTTCCATCGACACCCTCGGTCGTCCGTCGCGGGCACCGAACCTGGCCAGCGTAAATGGGGCGATCCGACAAGCGGTCGTCCTGTGTGTCAGCCCCATTACATGTGGAGGATCTCAACGCAATGGCCAAGACAATTGCGTACGACGAAGAGGCCCGTCGCGGTCTCGAGCGGGGTCTGAACGCCCTCGCCGACGCTGTCAAGGTGACGCTGGGCCCCAAGGGTCGCAACGTTGTCCTGGAGAAGAAGTGGGGCGCCCCCACGATCACCAACGATGGTGTTTCCATCGCCAAGGAGATCGACCTGGAGGACCCGTACGAGAAGATCGGCGCCGAGCTGGTCAAGGAAGTCGCCAAGAAGACGGACGACGTCGCGGGCGACGGCACCACCACCGCCACCGTTCTCGCCCAGGCCCTGGTGCGTGAAGGTCTGCGCAACGTCGCGGCCGGCGCGAACCCGCTGGGTCTGAAGCGCGGCATCGAGAAGGCCGTCGAGGCCGTCACCGCCAAGCTGCTCGACACCGCCAAGGAGGTCGAGACCAAGGAGCAGATCGCCGCTACCGCCGGTATCTCGGCAGGCGACCCGTCCATCGGCGAGCTCATCGCCGAGGCCATGGACAAGGTCGGCAAAGAAGGCGTCATCACCGTCGAGGAGAGCAACACCTTCGGGCTGCAGCTCGAGCTCACCGAGGGCATGCGCTTCGACAAGGGCTACATCTCGGGTTACTTCGTGACCGACCCGGAGCGTCAGGAAGCGATCCTCGAGGATCCATACATCCTGCTCGTCGGCTCGAAGGTCTCGACCGTCAAGGACCTGCTGCCGCTGCTGGAGAAGGTCATCCAGGCCGGTAAGCCGCTGCTGATCATCGCCGAGGACGTCGAGGGCGAAGCCCTGTCGACCCTGGTCGTGAACAAGATCCGCGGCACCTTCAAGTCCGTCGCCGTCAAGGCGCCCGGCTTCGGTGACCGTCGCAAGGCCCAGCTCGCCGATATCGCCATCCTCACCGGTGGCGAGGTCATCAGCGAAGAGGTCGGCCTCTCCCTGGAGACCGCCGGCGTCGAGCTGCTCGGCCAGGCGCGCAAGGTCGTCGTGACCAAGGACGAGACCACCATCGTCGAGGGCGCGGGCGATCCCGAGGGCATCCAGGGCCGCGTGGCCCAGATCCGCACCGAGATCGAGAACTCGGATTCGGACTACGACCGTGAGAAGCTGCAGGAGCGTCTGGCCAAGCTGGCCGGCGGTGTCGCGGTGATCAAGGCCGGAGCCGCGACCGAGGTCGAGCTCAAGGAGCGCAAGCACCGCATCGAGGACGCCGTTCGCAACGCGAAGGCCGCCGTCGAAGAGGGCATCGTCGCCGGTGGCGGCGTGGCCCTGCTGCAGTCGGCTCCCGCGCTGGATGATCTGAAGCTCACCGGCGACGAGGCCACCGGTGCCAACATCGTGCGTGTCGCGCTGTCGGCCCCGCTGAAGCAGATCGCCTTCAACGCCGGTCTCGAGCCGGGCGTCGTCGCGGAGAAGGTCTCCAACCTTCCCGCGGGCCACGGCCTGAACGCCGACTCGGGCGTGTACGAGGATCTGCTGGCCGCCGGCGTCGCCGACCCGGTCAAGGTCACCCGTTCCGCGCTCCAGAACGCCGCGTCCATCGCCGCGCTGTTCCTCACCACCGAGGCCGTCGTGGCCGACAAGCCGGAGAAGGCCGCCGCTCCCGCGGGCGACCCGACCGGTGGCATGGGCGGCATGGACTTCTGAGTCCATAGGCGCTGCAACACTTTACGAAACCGGAAGCCGGTCCACCCCTCGGGTGGGCCGGCTTCCGGCGTTCTCGCGCCGATGTCGTGATCGGCCCTGATTCAGCGGTAGTTGTCTACTCGCTGTTCCCGCAGATGCTGGGTGGCCTGACCGATCCAGGTGGCGAAGATATCGGTGAAGAGTTGCGCGGTGGCGGGGCGTAGATCGAGGTGGGTCGGTGTGCGGAGTTCGAGGTAGCGTCCGTCGCCGGTGATGTCGTACCACTGTGCGGCCTGGTGGCGGTTGTGTCTGGCGTGGAAATCGCCGAG
This sequence comes from Nocardia sp. NBC_01377, assembly GCF_045040005.1. Lineage (NCBI taxonomy): Bacteria > Bacillati > Actinomycetota > Actinomycetes > Mycobacteriales > Nocardiaceae > Nocardia > Nocardia sp. NBC_01377. The sequence goes on along the minus strand of NZ_CP109566.1, from coordinate 6,874,010 downwards.
TCGGAGAATGGCTTGACCGCCGCCGTCGGTGGGACGTGCGGTGCGGCGGCGGAAGCGTTCGCGGGGACTGCTGTGCGAATTGTCGAGCAGATATCCCGGCGGGGGTTTGAGGTCGTCGTGATGGAAGGATTCGGGGCCTTGCGTTCCCGGGGCGCAGCCGGGCAGGGATCCGGTGAGGGCGGCGGGAAGTTGTTCCGGCCGTACCAGTTGGGCGGTGATGTCGCCGTATTCGTTGCGGATCGCCTCTTGGCGCAGGACAGCGGCGTAGTCGGCCGTGCGGGCGCCGACGACGCGGAATTGTCGCTGGGCCCCGCCGCCGACCTTGTGATCGGCTGTGCTGCCGATGATCTCGACACGCATCTCGCATTTGGCGACCGTTTGCATCAGCAGATCGATATGCCTGCGCTCGTCCGCGCTGTAGCTCGCGCGGACAGCCCATCGGTGGTTCTCGAGTTCTTCGATGGTGGGAAACCGGCTGCGATAACGCAGCGGTGCGGGCATACGGTCATTTCCTTCGTTGAACCAATTGGCGCCGAAGGTATCCGGATCCCAGGTCCAGGCCATGCGGGTGTAATCCATTCCAGTCGAGTCTGATCGCGTGTGTTCGCCGAGGAGACGGGCCTATCCGCCGATGACTCCGCCCGGCGGCAGCACGCGCGGCTGCACGCCGAGCAGTTCGGTCTCACGGTCCTGGATCAGATAGTCCGGGATCTTGTGCTCGTCGTCGTCATCGCCTTTGCCACCACGGTTACCCATGCCGCCCATACCCGGCGTGCCGTTGCGTCCGCTGCTGGTGCCGGTCGATTTGCCGCTGCTCCCACCACTTCCGCCGCTGGTCCCCTTGGATGTCGGGGTACCGGTAACCGATCTGCCCGCACCCGGGGAGGTGCCGGACGGGCTGCCCGAACCGGGGCTGCCCGAGCCCGGCGTGCCCGTTCTCGGGGTACCGGTGGGGCTGTTGGTCTTCGGGACGTTGGTGGTGGGGACGTTGGTGGCCGCGGGGTTCGTCCCGGCCGGGTTCGTTCCCGTCGGTGTGCCCGTCGTCGGGGTACCGGTCGTCGGATTGTTGGACGACGGGGTGTTACCGCTGGACTGCGGATTCGTCGACGGATCGTTGGAATTCGGGTTCGCGGCAGCGGGGGTTGTACCGGTCGGAGTACCGGTCGTGGGGCTACCGGTGGATGGGCTGCCGGTCGACGGGGTGCCGCTACCGGGGGTGCCGCCCGGATCGCCCGACGGGTTCGTCGGATCCTTGGGTATCGGCAGTACCGGAATGCTGTGATCGGTCTGGGCGATCGGATTTATGTATTTCTCTTGGACGACCTTGCGAGCGAGTTCCTCGGCGTCGGCTTCGGGGTTGCCGTCGAACCAGTCACCCGGGTTCCACCAGCTCTGTGGATCGTCGGAGTACGGGACGATATCCCGTTTGGTATTGATCACAGCGGTGAGCGCCTCGTCGACGCGGGTACTGAGTTCTCTCAGCGCGGGGGTGAGGTTCAACGCGTCGGTGGCGTAGTCGGAGATCGACTGCTGCGCGGTGGTGGCCGCCGTGCCGCTCCAGGCTGATTCGCTGGAGCGTTTGATACGGGCGGCGAAGATCTGCACGCTGTACTCCCAGCCCTCGGCGATCTTGGCGTAGTCCGCCTTCGACTCGGCGGCGGGGTCGGTGACCAAGGGATCGAACGTGTTCTTGAGCACGATGTGGGATTGGCTCGAAGCGTTGTCGGTGGCGCTTTGCGCGGCGATTTTCGACTTCTCGTATTCGAAGGTCATTTCTGCCCCTGGAAACCTTGCGGGAGGGTGGCCATCAGCTCGTTGTAGCGGGCGGCGAAGTCGGTATCGGCCTGCTGATATCGCTGCGCGATCTCTTTATGCAGTTGCTGGATGCTGTCGATGATTTCCCAGTGCTGCTGCAAGATGGCGTGGACGTCGTTACCGTCAGCGGAGCCTTTGGCTTTGGATCGGAATGTGCCGACCAGGATCTTGGCGGACCTGATCCATGCGGCGCCCTCGCCCAATCCCCAAGTCTCACGGTTCGAGATGCCCTCTGCCATACTCTGGAGGTCCTTGATTTGGTCTTTCATTGCCTGGCAGTCGCGGTCGATGTAGACGAACTCTTCGGCATTGACATAGACGTCGTTGTTGAACGATACCGACAACTGGCCTGACTTGGCCGTGTCGATCAAGGTCTGCATCGGCTTCTCCGCCATTCCTTGAATCCCTCCCCATATTTCACTACTTACGAAAACTTATGCCCCGACCGGTATGAGGGGGACCACCTTCCCCGCCAGGGTCTGACCAATGTCGCACGCGTTCAGATGTCGGGTCTTCGGCGATGTTCCGGACGGGTTGCCGATCGTGAGTTCGAGACTCCCGCCCTGCATCTGGGCATTCAGCACGCAGTTTTCTCGACCTGTGGTGTCGGCGGCCTGGTGAGTGATCAGGACTGAGCGATCGTTGATGGTGATCTCACGCTCCCCGGGGAAATGCTTATCGCGCACCATAGCGAGAGTCAGGTTCGTGGCACTGATCGTGGCTGTGTATCCGTCGGATACGACCCAACGACAGCCACGCCACTTGACCTTGCCTCGTGTTGTTTCATCTCTGCTGGTCGGACTGTCATTCCGGTGCAGCCCCTCAGAGTCCAGTACCGCCTGAGGAATGTCCGTGCATGGTTTGAACCCGCTGGGCACATCCTCGGCGATGGAATGTTCGGCTGCCGACGTACTCGCCGGCCCGGCCGTGCCATCACTCGTCGTTGAGCACCCCGCCACCGCCAGCACCGCCGCCAATAGCGTCGCGCCAGTCACCGCTCGCATGGCCACCCCCACCTTCATGTAGGCCTCGATCGTTTCAGCGACTATATCCGATCCACCCTTAGCGACCCGAACGGTTCTTCCTCCCCATGTCGGCGGCTACCCCCGCATCGGGGGCTGGAATCACACGACGGAAGCGAACGATCACGCGTCGTCCAGACCGAATGCGCGACCGTAGATTTCGTCGATGACGGTGTTCTTCGACAGGTTGTACTCGCCCGGCGATCCGGCCGTACTCACGGCGAGCGCCTGTTTGACGGCCCGGTACAAATCGCGATCCTCCGGATGGTTCCGCAGCCGGTCGCGAAAGATCATGTGACGGAGGTGTTCCGGGGCGTTCGGTCCGAAGACGTGCAGGTTGACGGCGGGGGCAGCGCGCGTGAGCACGCGGTATTCGTGCCAGTGCGGTTCCCGCAGGACGAGCCGGTAGCCTGCACGTTCGAGGTCGGGCACGTAGGCGGGTTCGTCGCCGGAATCGGTGACGATGAGGTCGATGTCGATGATGGGTTTGGCGGCGAGGCTGGGAACGGCGGTGCTGCCGACGTGTTCGATCGTGAGGGCTCGGCCTGCCAGGGCGCGGCGGATCGTTTCGGCTTGTTCGTCGAACAGTTCCGGCCAGCGCGGGTCGTAGGGCACGAGGACGATGGGTTGCGGCGGCGGCGGACTTCCGTCGACCCAGGCGGCTCGCATCTGCTCCGGGGTACTTCGCAGCCGTCGGGTGATCTCCGGCGGATAGCGCATCGCCTACCTCCCGCTCGAGGGAGACGGTCGGTTCAGCCTTGCAGGACGAAGGCGATGAGGAATCCGGCGGCGGTGGCCATGCCGACCCACCAGCCGCCCTCGCGGTAGGCCTCCGGCATGAGGGAGTCGGCGAGTACGGCGATGGTCGCGCCGCCGGCGAAGGCCTGCACGGTGCTGATCTGGGCGTCGGAGAGATTGTCGGACAGCGCGTTCCCGAGGACGGTCACGAATATCAGGATGAGTCCGGTCGTGGTCCAGAGGGCGAAGGAGCGGCGGTGGGACAAGCCGTGGTCGTCGCGCATCAGGGCGGCCCCGCCGATGGCCTCGGGAACATTGCCGACCGCGACGGCGACCACGAGCACGAGTCCGCCGCCGGTGCTGAGGGAGACGCCGAGCGCGGTGTTCTCGGGGATGCCGTCCAGGATCGTGCCGAGCATCAATGCCCAGCCGATGGCGGCGGGGCCGAGTCGGGTTTCGATGAGGTGGTTGGCGACGACGTAGACACCCGCGCCGAGGAACAGCGCCAGACCGGCGACGAGTGCTCCGGTGCGGTGGAACGCGGGTTCGAACAGTTCCGAGGAGACGGCGGCGATCATGGTGCCCGCGCCGAACGCCATCAATGTCGCGAGCAGCTGTTTCGGCAGTGTCCAGCGCAATCCGACGGCGGCTCCCACGATGAGCGGGGCGGCCGTCGCCGATCCGTAGAGCAGCGCTTTCAGCATGCGCCACACACTAGGTGCTCACCCGTGTCCGCGGACGGATGCCGGATGCGGTGGGAAGGAGATCAGTCGAACGGCGTGACCCGCAGACGTTCCGCGAGTTCGTTGAAGATGTAGAAATTCGGGATCGCCGCCACCGGGACCAGCGAATGCCAGCGACCGTCGACCTTGATCCTGACCAGTCCACTGCGCGCGTCGATCAGCTGGATCTGTTCCCAGGGGAAGGTCTGTCCCCGGAAGCTCAGGGCGTCCAGATGCAGTGCGATATCGCCGAAGTGGACCGTCTCGCCCGCATCGATGGCGGTGACCGAGGCGGGGAGTTGGGTGCCGGTGATGGCCGACTGGATCGTCCTGCCCCATTCCTGTCCGTCGGCGAACAGGACATCGTCGAAGACCGCGTGCTCGCCGCCCGGTCCGGTCATCTCCAGCGAATACTCCGTCGGGGTTCCGCTCTGGAAGGTGATCACCTTCTGACGCACTTCCGCACTGTCCCACCGGAATCCCTGGACCTGCTCACCGGTCCGATAAACGGTCATACCAAAATCGAATAGGTCCAGGCGGGCCGCCCGATTACGACGATTGTGGTTCCCGCGCCACAGTGCCAGCGCGCCGGGGATCAGCGCGACCAAGGCGGTGGCGATTCCGCCCGCGATCGCACCGACGGTGACGCAGATGACGCCGAGCACGCCGAATCCGCCTGCCACGATGCCGAATCCGCGCAGCACGGGATCGCTCGCGGCGGGCGCGGCCAGAAATGTCTGACGGTGCGCACCGAGTCTCAAATATTCCGACATCAGGTGGACCAGCTGTGTCGGCGGGACCGTGCGTCGTTCTCCGGTCTCGCCCACGTCGTGCTCCGTCAAGTTCGGAGTGGCCAATAGTCCCTCCACAAGGCGGCTTTCAATCCGCGCGAAGCGTATGCCACCGGACGGCTGGTCGCTACCGCAGCACCCGGATTTCCTCCCGCGCGGACTTCGCTCGATTCGACGACGGTGCGGGAGAACGTTCGTCGCCGAGGCCGGTTCGGCGTGGTGGGGAACGTATTGTCGCTGGTCCGTGCGGTGCGCGCGCTCTGGGGCGAGTCCGGACGACGTTGCGAACCGCCGTGATTCCGGCGAAAGGCCGGTTACCGCGCGCGCGGTAAATTCGTCTGCGAGTCGCCGCGTGGACGAACGGGGCGCGACGGAGCGGGAGGCGGCAACGCTCCCGCGATCGATCGCCCGTGAATTCTCTCGCCGACGCCGACGCCGACGCCGACGCCGACGCCGACGCCGACGCCGACGCCGACGCTCGCCGCGGTGCCGGTGTGCCGGTATGGGAAGGCTCCACGCGAGATCTGTCTCTGTCCTCGACTGTCGACTCGCCGGTGGTGGCGCCCGATCAGCGCGACGTTGCGGTCAGCGGGCCCGTCGTACCCGGAGCCGTCGTCTCGGCCTGTCGGCGGTATCGCTCGGGGACGACCTGCGCGTTCTCCTCGACGCGAGGATTATCTCCACGCTGGTCGAAAACCTTGTCCTATCGCGCTGCGCCGACATAACTTTCGGCCACGCGGCCGATCAGGTGTGGACGCGGCGGGGTTCGAGTCGGTGGTACGGAAGGGTTCGTGGGTGCGCAACGTCGAGCGGGTGGGTTTCGTATGGTGACGAAACGGTACGACCTCACGCCGACCACGCAGGCGCTGCCGTATCCGCCGAGCACGGTCTTCGACACGGACGGCAATTTCCTCGTCGTCGGCTGGATACCGGCCTCCGCGCCCGACGGTTCGGTGCGCAGCGACTGGGGGCGCGCCGTCGTCGGGGCCGACAGCCCGCTTCCCGAATTCGGGGAGATCTCGCCGTATCGGGTGGTGCGTGAACTGCCGGAGCGGCTTTCCGACGCCGACGGCGCGCTGGTGCTGCACACCCTGCCGGTTCCGCTGCCCGCCGACAACTATCCGGTGGTCCTCGCGCCCGACGCCGCACCCGTCCCACCGACGCGGCCGAGCTATCCGCTGCACAGCGTCCCGGTTCCGCATCTGCGCGCCCAGGACGGCTGGAAGATCACCGAGCCGATCACGCTCGCCGCGTGGCTCGCAGCCCGAGGCCGCCTCGACGTCTCGGTGTCCGACGACCAGCGGCGCGGCGAATTCCGTTTCGAATTCGACGGTTTGATCCCGAATTCGCTGTACACGGTGATGGTGTGGCGGGCCTGGGACCGCGATCCGGACGCGCCGAGCCGACCCGGACCGCTCGGTGTGCCGAACACCTTCGTCACCGATACCGACGGTGTCGCCGCCTATCGAGCCGACCTGCCGAATCCGTTCCCGGATCCGGCGCTGCCCGACTCGAACCGCGTGGTCGGCGTGGTCGTGCTCTGGCACAGCTATCAGCGCAGCTACGGCGGCGCGGTCGGCCGGCTCGGCTTCGGTGGCGATGTCCACGCCCAGCTCACCTTGCCGACACCGGTGTTCGACGAGTTCCGCACGCGCCCGTAGTCGGTCGGTGGCACGGTATCCGAACGGCGGTGCGGTGTCGACCGGTGGCGGGGTGTTCATCCGGCGGGCGTGATGTCCAGCTGATGGCGCGGTGTCGAACCGGCGGCGGGGTGGTCCACCGGCGGCGCGACTCGACCGCGAGCCATCCGGAGTCACCGGGCCGCCGACACGGTCGCTACTGGGTAGCCTGCCTGCATGATGCATCTACCTGCCATCGGTTTCGCGCTGGTAGCGGCGCTGTGCGTGGCGATGAGCGCGGTTTCCCGGCAGCGTGAGGCCGCGCGGCTGCCCGAGGGGCGGTTGGGTCGGTTCGGGGTGATCGGCAGTCTGGTGCGGCGGCCGAACTGGTGGCTGGGCACGGCGGTGGGTGCGGGCGGGTACGTCTTCCAGGCGCTGGCGCTCGGACGCGGTTCGGTGCTGCTCGTGCAATCGCTGCTGGTGACCTCGCTGCTGTTCGCGCTGCCGTTGGCCGCCGCGTTCGCCGGGCGCTCGGTGCGGCGCGCGGAGTGGGTATGGGCGGGGGCGCTCGTCTTCTCGATCGTGGTCTTCGTGGTGGTCGGCGATCCCAGGCAGGGCAAACAGCATGTCGCCCCGTCGCATTGGGCGGTCACCGCGGCGATCGGGGTACCGCTGCTGCTGATCTGTCTGTTCGCGGCGCGCGGCGGTTCCGGCCACCGCCGGGCGCTGTTGCTCGGATTGGCCTCGGGAACGATGTTCGCGGTGGCGGCGGTGCTGACCAAGAGCACGGTGGCGCTGATCGGTGACGGCGCGGCCGAACTGCTCACCTCGCCGGTTCCGTACGCGCTGGTGGTGGTGGGCCTGACGGCTGTCACCTTGCAGCAGAACGCCTATCACGCGGGCGACCTCCAGGCCTCGCTGCCCGCCGCGACGGTGGCCGAGCCGGTGCTCGCGGCGACCCTCGGGGTGCTGCTGCTCGACGAATACCTGGATATCGATCGCGACCACCTCGTCGCGTTGGTGATCGCGCTCGCGACCATGGTGGCGGCGACGCTCGCCCTGGCGCGCTCGGCCGCGGCGGACCCGGGCCCGGCCGAGGCACTGCCCGCCACGTGACCTGCCGGTACTCGTGAACCGGTCGCGCCGAGCGGGGCGCGCGCACCCGCGGTGACAGCGTGACGGGACGCGGTGGCGCGTCCGTCGGAGTCCGCCTGCGAACTTTCCGCGCCCAACCACCGTAGTGTGGGCAATGGTGCGATTTCGGCTACCAGTCGGTGAATTTCACAGGCGCAGCAATGATCCTGGCGATGATGCAGCACAAGGCCACTTTTATCAGTCGATTTCGGTCCCGATTCGGTCAGATTCCACCACGGGCGTCTGATCGGCAATCCAGTAGACAACTTTCGGCAAACATTGTGGCGGTTCGGCGTCGAAGCGAAGGCGCCGATACATGACGAGGGCATCGCGCGCTTCGGTATTGTCTGCCTCAATGTCACAGGATGCGAATACGGGACGAATGTATGCCGGGCAACCCGTAGAGGACCGGCAACGTCAGCGGCGTGCGCGTTTTCTGGAATCGGGCCTCACGGTCTTCGCACGCGACGGCTACGCCAACAGTTCGGTGGGCGCCATCTGTAAGGACGCCGGGCTCTCCTCGCGCCAGTTCTACGAGGAGTTCACCGGGCGCGAATCACTCCTACTCGAACTGTACGAACAGATCGACAAGGAATCGCGCGAGGCGGTCACCGTCGCGTTGGAGAAGAAGGCCGACGCGACGTCGCTCGAACTCATCGACGCCGCGGTGCGGGCCTATGTCACATCCATCGGAGCCGATCCGCGTAAAGCGCGGGTCGCACTCGTCGAAGTGGTCGGCGCCGGACCCAAGGTGGAGAAGTTCCGGCTGGAACTGCGAAGAGTCTGGGGTTCGCTGCTGGCCAGCGCCGCCGAGGACGCGGCGATGCACGGCGAGATCCCCACCGGCGATTACGAGATGCGGGTGCTCGCGGTGATCGGCGCGGTCAACTACGTCGTCGACTCGTGGAGCGGTTCGGATCCGCGCCCGCCGTTGGACGAGATGATCTCGGTGCTCAGCCGGGTGATCATGGGTGCGGTCGGCGCCTGATCGGATCGGCGCGCGGTAGCGTGGCGCCGCATGGAGACTGTTCCGATCCAGGTGCCGGACGGCAGCACCATCCCGGTGCGGTTACTGCCCGCGGGGGGTGCGCACCGTCATCCCGTGACGCCGGACGCGCCACGGCCGGTGGTCGTCGTCGTGCCCGGCCTCGGCGTCCCCGGCGCGTACTACGAGACCTTCGGCCGCCATCTCGCCAACCGTGGTTTCGACGTCGCGATCGGGGAATTGCGCGGTAACGGCGACAGCAGGCCGAAGCCGAATCCGTCCAGCGCCTACGGCTACCACGAACTGGTCTCGGTCGATTTCCCGGCGATATTCGAGGTGGTGCGCGGCCGGTTCCCGTCGAGCACCCCGTACCTGCTCGGACACAGCATGGGCGGTCAACTGGCCGTCATGTACGCCTCACGGATCCGAGGCAGACTCGGCGGGCTCGTGCTCATCGCCTCGGGGACACCGTATTACCGCGGCTACCCCGGTGTCTTCGGGCCGGGCATGCTCGTGGGCACCACGGCGGCCGCGCTGACGGCCAACCTCGCGGGTTTCTGGCCGGGTGACCGAATCACGGTGGGCGGCTTCGGTCCCCAGTCCAAGGTGCTGATCTCGGATTGGGCGCGGCTGGCCCGCACCGGCCGCTTCGTCCCGGTCGGCGCGGATATGGACTACGAGGAGCGGATCGCGCGCCTGAAACTGCCCGTCCTGTCCATCACCATGACCGGTGACGAACTGACACCGCCGCGCTCGGCCGAACACCTGCTGGCGAAACTGCCGAACGCGGAGATCAGCACCTGGCACCAGCCGCAGCGGCTCGGCCACAACGGCTGGATTCCCGACCCGGATTCCACCGTCGACCGGATCGAGAAGTGGTTGCGCGACCGCTGAGCACAGCGGCCGCGCAGCCCGTTCAGTCGCGTTCGGTCAGTTGCTGGGTGAAGAATTCGTAGATCAGGCCCGCCTGGAAAGCGGACTGCTTGTTGTCCGCCGCGCCTCCGTGGCCGCCCTCGATATTCTCGTGGTACCAGACGGTATGACCCAGCTCCTCCAGCAGCGCGGTCATCTTGCGGGCATGGCCGGGATGCACGCGATCGTCTCGGGTGGAAGTGGTGATCAGGATCGGCGGGTACTTCGCGTCGCCGCGAACGTTCTGGTACGGCGAGTATTCGGCGATGTACTTCCATTCCTCCGGCTTGTCGGGATCGCCGTATTCGGCCACCCACGACGCCCCCGCGAGCAGCAGGTGGTAGCGCTTCATGTCCAGCAGCGGCACCTGGCAGACGATCGCGCCGAACAGGTGTGGATAGCGGGTCAGCATGACACCCATGAGCAGTCCGCCGTTACTGCCGCCGACCGCGCCGAGTTGCTCGGGGGTGGTGATTCCTCGGGTGACCAGATCCGCGGCGATCGAGGAGAAATCCTCGTACACCTTGTGCCGGTTGGCCTTCTGCACGCAGGTGTGCCACTGCGGGCCGTATTCGCCGCCACCGCGGATATTGGTCGTCACCCAGGTGCCGCCGCGTTCGAGCCAGCCCATACCGGACGCGCCGCTGTAGGCGGGCGTGCGCGAGACTTCGAAGCCGCCGTAGCCGGACATGATCGTCGGGCCCGGCGTGCCGCGCAGATCCCGGTGCCGGATCACGAAGTACGGCACCATCGTTCCGTCGTCGGAGCGTGCGAAGAACTGTTCGGTCTCGATCCCGGACGCGTCGAAGAAACCTGGTTCCTGTTTGAGCAGCCGGGTGTCGCCACCGACGGCACTGGAGAGCAGGGTCGCCGGGTTGGTGAATCCGCTGGTGGTGAGCATGAATTCGTCGCCGCTCTCCAGCGGGTCGAGGTTCATCACGCTGGTGGTCGCCATCGGCGGGGTGTCGGCCAGCGGCTCGCGCAGCCAGCCGTCGGCGGACGGGGTGACGACATAGAGTTTGGTCTGCACATCCTCGAGGGTGATGAGCATCAGATGATTCTCGGTCCAGCCGTAGCCGTGCAGTGAGGTATGCGCGTCCGGGGTGAAGACGATGTCGAAATCCCTTTCACCGGAAAGGAATCGCTCGAAATCGGTGGCGAGCAGCGCGCCCGCGGGATAGGTTCGGTCGCCGATCTCCCACGGCGATTTCAGCCGGATCAGCAACCAGTCCTTGTACCAGGATTCGCTCGCGTCGGTCGGGATGTCGAGCAGGCGCAACGTGCCGTCCTCCTCGACGAGGTAAACCTCCTCGTTGAAGAAATCGGTGGCGCGCCCGACGTAGTGCCGCTCATAACCCGGCGTCCTGTCGTATCCGGCCGACACCGCGACGTCGCCCGGTTCGCCCTCGAAAATCGTTTCCGCTGAATCCAATTCGGTGCCGCGATGCCAGCGCTTGGCGATCCGGGGGTACCCGGAGTCGGTCAGCGATCCCGGTCCGAAATCGGTGCCGACGTACACCGAATCGATATCGATCCAGCGCAGTTCCGATTTGGCCTCCGGTAGTTCGAAACCGCCGTCGGCCTTGTCGATGAACGCGAGCCGTTCCATATCGAATTCCCGGACCACCTTGGCGTCGGCCCCGCCCCGCGACAGGCTGATGAGCGCGCGCGACTGCTCGGGCCGCAGCACCGCAGCGCCGCCCCACACCCAGTTCTCCGATTCGGCCTCCGCGAGCGCGTCCACGTCGATGAGAACACCCCACCGAGGTGACTGCTTCGCGTACTCCTCGAAGGAGGTGCGCCGCCACAGACCGCGCGGATGGTCGGCGTCGCGCCAGAAGTTGTAGAGCCAGCGGCCGCGCCGGGCCGGGTACGCGATCTTGGTATCGGTGTCGAGCATGTCAAGGATCCGGCGTTCCAGATCGCTGAACCGGTCCGATCCGGCGAACTGCGTCACCACCACCTCGTTGTGCGCGCGTGCCCAGTCGAGGGCGCGCTCGTCGGTCACCTGTTCCAGCCAGAGGTACGGGTCGGTCGCATTCGGCTCTGTCATGTCGACATTCTGGCCGAGAGTCGACAGGAACGCGGTGCCGGTGCTCCGTAGGATCGGATTTCCGATCCGATCGAACAGGAGCCGACCGTGCCTGTATTCCTGTGGGAACAGCATTGCTGCCTGCCGATGTCGCTCTCGGCACGGATCGCCGATCTCGCGCGTTATCCGGCGGGTTCGTATCTGTCGGTGAATGTGGGATACGCCCCGCAAACGACCGCCGACGCGTTGTCGATGGTGCGCCTTTTCCGCGCGGAAGCGCTCGTCGACGACCGTTTCCGGCTGGTGCGCCGCCATTCCGATATCGCCGAATCCACCAGCGCGTTGGCGCTGGCATTCGACCTGGAGGATTCCGGGCCGCTGGGCGGAAATCTCGACAATGTGGCGATGTTCTACGAACTCGGCGTGCGCTCGCTCGCCGCCACCTACAACCACGCCAACGCGGCGGGATGCGGCTGCCTCGACACCGACGACACCGGGCTGACCGGCTACGGCCGCGACCTGGTCCGCACCCTCAACGACATCGGCATGTTCGTCGACGGATCGCACTGTTCGCGGCACAGCGGCCTGGATATGGCCGAACTCACCACCGTGCCGATGATCTACAGCCATTCGAATTTCGCCGCGTTGTGGCCGCATCCCCGCAATATCACCGACGAACAGGCGCTGGCCTGCGCGCGGACCGGCGGTGTGATCGGGATCAACGGCGTCGGGATATTTCTCGGTCACAATGCCGAATCCGACCGGGCGGCCCGGGTCGCGGCGATGGCACGGCATATCGAATACGGCGCGGACCTGGTGGGAATCGACCATATCGGGGTCGGGTCGGACTACTCGTTCGACGCCGACGATTTCAATGCCGAGATCAGGGCGAATCCGCAGAATTTCTCCGAGGACTACACCCGGTTCGGCCCGCTGCAATGGGTGCCGCCGGAGGATCTGCTCGGCACCGGCGGCGTGCCCGGCCTGGACGAACTGCTGGTCGAACGCGGATTCGACGCGGCCGACCGGGCGAAGGTCTTCGGTGGGAATTTCTCCCGGGTGGCCGCGCGGGTGTGGCGCGACTGAGCGGTACGCGCCGCGCGTGCTCACCATTGCGGGGGCACGCTCGGTGAAGTTCACGTGGCGGAGTTAGGCTCGTTGTCGTGACTTCCCACTACGATGTCGTCGTTCTCGGTGCTGGTCCCGGCGGTTACGTCGCTGCGATCCGCGCCGCTCAACTCGGCCTGCGAACAGCGATTGTCGAGCAGAAATACTGGGGCGGTGTGTGCCTGAACGTGGGCTGCATCCCGTCGAAGGCGCTGCTCCGCAACGCCGAGCTGGCCCATATCTTCACCAAGGAGGCCAAGACCTTCGGTATCTCCGGTGAGGCGAGTTTCGACTTCGGCGTCGCGTTCGACCGCAGCCGCAAGGTCGCGGACGGCCGCGTCAAGGGCGTCCACTTCCTGATGAAGAAGAACAAGATCGAGGAGTTCGACGGGAAGGGCACCTTCACCGACGCGAACACGATCTCGGTCGAGCTCAGCAAGGGCGGCACCGAGACCCTCACGTTCGACAACGTGATCATCGCGACCGGCACCGTTACCAAACTGCTGCCGGGCACCTCGCTCAGCGCCAACGTGGTGACCTACGAGGAGCAGATCCTCACCCGCGACCTGCCCGGCTCGATCCTCATCGTCGGCGCGGGCGCGATCGGCATGGAATTCGCCTACGTCCTGAAGAACTACGGCGTCGACGTGCGCATCGTGGAATTCCTCGACCGGGCGCTGCCGAACGAGGACGTCGACGTCTCCAAGGAGATCACCAAGCAGTACAAGAAGCTCGGTGTCACCATCACCACCGGTGCGGCCGTGCAGTCGATCGACGACGACGGCTCGAAGGTCACCGTCGCGATCAAGGACAACAAGTCCGGCAATGTCGAGACCGTCACCGTCGACAAGGTGTTGCAGGCCGTCGGCTTCGCGCCGCGGGTCGAGGGCTACGGCCTGGAGAACACCGGTGTCGCGCTGACCGACCGCGGCGCCATCGCGATCGACGACAATATGCGCACCAATGTGGGCAATATCTACGCGATCGGTGACGTCACCGCGAAACTTCAGCTCGCGCACGTCGCGGAGGCCCAGGGTGTCGTCGCCGCCGAAACCATCGCGGGCGCTCCCACCGTCACCCTCGGCGACTACCGGATGATGCCGCGCGCCACGTTCTGTCAGCCGCAGGTCGCCAGTTTCGGACTCACCGAAGCGCAGGCCCGCGACGAGGGCTACGACGTGAACGTCGCGACGTTCCCGTTCACCGCCAACGGCAAGGCGCACGGCCTCGGCGACCCGACCGGTTTCGTCAAGCTGATCTCCGACAACAAGTACGGCGAACTGCTCGGCGGCCACCTCATCGGCCCGGACGTCTCCGAGCTGCTGCCCGAGCTGACCCTGGCCCAGAAATGGGATCTCACGGTCAACGAGCTGACCCGTAACGTGCACACCCACCCGACGCTGAGCGAAGCCCTCCAGGAGGCGATCCACGGCCTCGCCGGGCACATGATCAACTTCTGATCGCGGCTCCGCCCGAACGGCGGTATCCGGTCCATCGACCGGGTGCCGCCGTTCTTCTGTTCCCGTCGGCCGTCCGCCGTCGGACTGCTAGACACGAGGGATGTTTCGAAAGCGGGTGATGATCGGCGTCGGGCTCGCGCTCGTCGTCATGGTGGCGACGGCGTTCGGCGGCTATTCGCTGATGAATTCGCGCACCTGGCAACCACACCTACAACCACCGCCGGATTCCGGCAAGGAGGCGAGCGCCGAGGAGATCGTCGCCGAAACCGTCGTGAACGTCCGGCCCGGCTCGATCATCCTGTTGCACGTCATGTACGAATCCGGAACAGCCGCCCTGGCCGCTGTTCCCCGGATCGTCGCCGAACTCCGGTCGGAGGGCTATCGGTTCGTCACGGTGTCGGATCTGTTGACGCGCTGAGCGCGAGGGCCCGTCACCGAGAGTTGCGTGGCCGTAGTCGGATCCGCTCGGGCGCCGGTGATCTCCGGCGATCCGGTCAGCGCGACCACGGGCGGTTGCGGAATGTCCACTCGGCCGCCGGAATCGCGTTCGAGGTCGGTTCGTAGCGGGTAAAGCATGTCTGATCAGTGTCGTTGTCACGTCGCCGATGTTTCCTTCACTCCCTTCTCATCGCTGAAAAGCCGTGCGGCAGGGCGCTGTCCGGCCCTCTGAGCAGCGGAAACCGGACGCGCGAATATCGGGCCGCACGGATTTACGGACAGTAGCCATCCGTCTGCTCGACCGTGCCGAATACGGAGTGGTTGTGCCTTTCGGCACGAAATCCACTGCCCGCGGCGCGATCGGCCGTACGCGCCGCGCGGGCGCACTCAGGACGTCCGGACCGTCGTCCGGGCGACACATCGAATTCCAGGAAAGAGGACGAAGAATGGGTCTGCTCAGTGGTCTGCTGGATCTGGTCGGCAACGTCGTGTCCAGCCTCGCGGGTGTGATCACCGGCCTCGGCGGCGCGCTGTTCTGATCTTCGCGCTTCGCGGAGAACGTACCCGCGATCCGAACTGATGCGTGCCCGCCTCGATCCGTCCGCGTGATGGTGACCGAGGCGGGCATCGCGGTGAAAGGAATCGACAATGCTGTTGAGTGTGGTGGGTCAGATCGTCGGCACCGTATTGGATCTCGTGATCGGACTTCTCGTTCCGTAGCGCGCGTCCGTCCCGGCCGTCTGTCGGTCGACGGATCTCGCATCCGCGCCTCTCGTGAATGCCGCCTCTCGTGAATGCCGTCGCTCGTGCACGCCGTCGAACTCGGAGGTCCGGATGAAGTCCGCCCCTTGGCCGGTGACGCGGTCCGCGCGCG
The DNA here is from genome assembly GCF_045040005.1 of Nocardia sp. NBC_01377. NCBI lineage: Bacteria > Bacillati > Actinomycetota > Actinomycetes > Mycobacteriales > Nocardiaceae > Nocardia > Nocardia sp. NBC_01377. The sequence goes on along the minus strand of NZ_CP109566.1, from coordinate 6,858,361 downwards.
CCCTCGTTCTCGCGGTGACCGTGACGATCGCGGTCGGATATCCCGCGACAGCGGCCGGTGACGACGGCGTCGCGGCGGCGTCGGGGCCCGACTGTCCCGGACTCTTCGTACTCGGCGTGCAGGGGACCGGCCAGTCGTCGCCGGACTCGCCCATCGCCGTGGATTCCGGCCTGCTGGCCACGGTGCTGGCGCCGCTCGCGCGGTTGGGCGACGGCCGCGTGGCCGGACGGGCCTACGTTCCGTACTCGGCCGGATTCGGCGGCGCGTTCCCCGGTACTTCGGCGACCTATTCCGATTCGGCAAACGAAGGGCTGCGGCAGTTGCGGGTGATGGCCGAGTCCGTCGTCGACCGCTGCCCCAGGTCCCAGCTCGGCTTGATCGGCTATTCGCAAGGCGCGCATGTGGTTTCGATGTTCGCGAGCGAAGTCGGCCGAGGCGCGAGCGCGGTGCCCGCCGACCGTGTCGCCGCGGTCGCGCTGCTGGCCGACCCGACCCGGGCTCCCGGAGCCGCGATACTGCCCGGTCTTCCGGACGGCGGTCGCCCCGAGCCCGCGCCGGGAACGACAGGCGCGGAACTGAATACCCTTCCCGCCTTCTCCCAGCGGTCGGTGACCGGCGGCGGCATCGGACCCGTGCGCGATATCGCCGAGGATTTCGGCGGCCTCACCGGCCGGGTCGCATCCCTGTGCCTGCCGGGAGATCTCGCCTGCGACGCGCCTCCGGGCGCCCCGCTGCTGCACATGATCGTCGACATACTCGGACAGGCCGAACTCCTGCCGTCGGATCCGGTCGCCGCGCTGACCTCGATCTCGGACGCGCTCGCGGGCACCGTCGCCAGAACGGCGACCGCCGTCGTGAACCACGACCTGCGCGGCTATTCGCTCGGGACGCTGTCACTGACACCCGAAGCTCCGCTCAGCGTCCGGCTGGCCGAAGCCGCCGACCCCCGTGCCGACGACGATGCCCAAGCGCGGCAGGCATTGCTGAAACTGGGTACCAGCGCGCTCAACACCCTGGTCGCGATCATCGGCGTCGCCTTCACCCCGTCCGAGGTCGCCGGTATCGCCACGGCGCCCGATCCGCTCACCGGTCTGGAACGCGCCACCACCGCACTGGTCACCGCCGCCCGTCGTCCGTTGCCGCGCCGCACGGCCTTCAACCTGATCGCCAAAACCTTCAACGCGCTCGGCCACCTGAGCGTCGACAACGCCGAGTTGCTCGATCCCCTCACCTGGCTGCGGTACACGGACACGGTCCGTCGCCACGGGGAATACTCGATCGCGAGCTATGCCGCCGACGGGCAGTCGGCCACCGGACTCGTCCTGGACTGGTTCACCGCCGTCGCGGAGGATCTCGCCGTCAATCGCGTCCCGGAGATCTCGCCGTCCGAAACGCCCTCGCCCACCGCCGTTTCGCCCACCGCCGTTTCGTCCGCTCCGGCGATCGCGTCGGCATCGGGGGTTTCCCCGCCGCCGGTGGCCGAGACGGTGGCCGCCGCCGATCCGCGACTTCGTTCCTCGTTCGTCACCGCGCCGACCCGCACCACGACCACCGTCTCCCTGCTCGGACTCCTGCTGGTGCTGAGCGTTGCCGTGCTTGTCACACGCCGGATCCGGGTCGGAACCTCGCCGAACCGGCGGGAGGTTTCTCGGCGGCCCGGCGCTCGAGAACGCGAAGGGTGAGGCTCAGAACATGCCGTAGGCATTGGCCGGGGTGAGACGGGCCAGAACACGGCGGTCCTCGACCATGGCCCTGCGATAGTCGGGCCAGTCGGGATGTTCGCCGGAAGCCGCACGGTAGTAGGCGACCAGTTCGTCGACGGCAGGGTCGTCGGGTGATTCGGCGACCGGGGTGAGTTCCACGGTGCCCTCCACCACGGCGTAGGCGAAGAAATCCTCGCGGGTGACGTGAATCGCCGCCCACGGGTCGCGGCGCAGATTGTGGTACTTGGCGCGGTCGGCGGTGATGGATATGCGGATGATGCCGTCGTCGCCGACGATGTGCAGCACATTGGAGAGCTGTGGGCGACCGTTGCGGCGGATGGTGGTCAGCACCGAGCGGTTGGTGGCGCCTACGAAATCGAGGGCGGTCGAGAGTTCCATACTCTGTGCAACCGCGCACCGCCGAGCCGCCTTCCCGCGCCCGCGTACGCCCGGTCAGTCGCGGCGGTAGGACGCCTGAGCCTGGTGAATCGTGGGCATATTCGCCTCGATCAGGTGGATCAGCGTCTCCAAGTGTTCGGCGACCTGGGCGCCGAGTTCGGTCAGGGTGTACTCGACCTTCGGCGGAATGGTCTCGTGCACTTCGCGGTGCACCATGCCGTCGCGTTCCAGGGCCTGGAGGGTCTGGGAGAGCATGCGTTCGCTTACGCCGTCCACCCGTCGGCGCAGTGCGCTGAACCGGATGGGGCCCGCGCGCAGCGCGACAAGGGCGAGGGTGCCCCAGCGTCCGGCCACATTCTGCAATACCGGCCGTGACGTGCAGTTCTTGACGAAGACGTCGGCCTCCAGCGTGGGGTCGGCGCTCTCGGCCGCCGCACCGAACTGGGAGTCCATGCCTCGATGTTAACCGACTTGACCTACGGGATTACAGGATGCATAGTGCTTACTAATAGTTAGTACTTGTCAGTTTGACATCAGTGGGAGGTAACGATGACCATCGCCGTGACCGGAGCCAGTGGACACCTGGGACGACTCGTCGTCGAGGCGCTGCTGCGCGACGGTGTGACCCCCGTGGCGATCGTGCGCGATCCGGACAAGATCGCCGATCTCGCCGAGCGAGGCGTCGATGTGCGCCGTGCCGACTACGGCGATCCTCGAGCGCTGGACGACGCCCTGACCGGCGTCGACAGGCTGCTGCTGATCTCGGGCAACGAATTCGGCGCACGGGTCGACCAGCACACCAATGTCATTCGCGCCGCCGAACGCGCGGGCGTTCGATTGCTCGCCTACACCAGCATTCCGAAGGCCGACGACAATCCGCTGATCCTGGCGCAGGAGCATCGGGGGACCGAGGCGGTCCTGGCCGAATCGACCGTCCCGCACACACTTCTGCGCAACGGCTGGTACTGGGAGAACTACGTCGGCGGACTCGCGCACACGGTCGAGACCGGCGTGCTGCACGGTGCGGCGGGCACCGGACGAGTCGCCGCCGCTTCGCGCGCCGACTACGCGGAGGCGGCGGCCAGGGTACTCACCACCGACGGCCACGCGGGCGCGGTATACGAACTCGGTGGCGACGAACCGCTCACCTACGACGAACTGGCCCAGGTGATTTCACGGGTATCCGGTAAGCCGGTGCGCTACGAGAACCTGTCGACGGCCGACTACGCGACCGCCTCCAGCGCCGCGGGCCTGCCCGCCCAGTTCGCCGAGGTGCTCGCCGACGCCGACGCCGGAGTCGCCGCCGGACTGCTCGACGTCGACCCGGGTGACCTGCGCAAACTCATCGGCCGTTCCTCGACACCCGCCGCCGAGGTCTTCCGCGCGGCACTCGCCTGATTCGAACGGTCGAGGAACCCGCGCCCTACACCCCATCGCGCTGGATACGCAGCGCGGTGATGGTCGACGCCAGGCCCTCGTACTGATTGGCGAGCAACACGATTTCGATGAGTCGGCGCTCGTCGTAGTGGGCGGCGAGTTCGGACCACGCGGCGTCGTCGATATCGCGGGTGGCGACGATCCGGTCGACGGCGGTGAGCAGGGCGCGGTGCGCGGGTGACCATCCCGGTGCGTCGGGGCCGGTCCGCAACCGTTCCAGGATGTCGCGGGTGACCCCGGCGCGCCTGCCCAGGCGGATGTGATGATCGGTCTCGTAATCGCATTCGCGCAGGTGGGCCACCCGCAGGATGACGAGTTCGGATTCGTGTCGGGTCAACCGCCCGCCCGGCATGAGTTTGCCCGAGTAGTGCAGCCAGCCGCGGAAGAGGCCGCCGGTGCGGCCGAGGGTGCTGAACAGGTGTGCGTCGGCGGTGCCCGCGGCACGGGAAAGCACCTGCCAGACAACCCAGTTGATCGGTCCGAGTTCACGGAGCCGTCCGGGCGAGATACGTGGTTGCGACGTCGAAACCATGCGAGCGCCTTCCCGTCCTGCGCGGCCGATACCGCGCGAATAGAGATTCGGGTCCGGCGATACCGCCGGACCGGGCTGTCTGTGAGCGTAGCGAACCCGGCCTTTTCGATCTTCCGGTGGTTTTCGGGCGGCCGGGGATGCATCATCAGTAGCGGTTCGGTTCACCGCGCTCCCACAGACGGCTCCGTGCCGTGGTCCGGATCAGGTGGGCAGGGGAACGCGATGCTGGTTAAGGTCAGGCAGGGAGCCGAGCTCTCCGGCGCCGAAAAGGAATTCGTCGACTGCCTGAGGTCGTTCCCCATCACCTGCCTCGCGGCCATCGACCTGCACGTCGGTGAGAACGGCACCCGCAGGATCGATGCGGTGTTGTTCACACCGCGCGGCATCACGGTGGTCGCGGTCAAGGGCTTCCGGCGTCGCCAGGGCGGCATCTTCACCATCGTCGACGGTGCGTGGAAGATCAGCGAGGCACCGATCGAACTGGACGACCCGAGCAGCACCGGCCCGTCCGACCAGCTCGAACAGGCCGTCTACGCCGTACGTAAGAAACTGGAGCGCGCGCTGCTCGATCCGGGGCACGTGTGCGGTGTCGTGGCACTCGTTCCACCGCGCGGTGTGGTGGTCCGCCCCGCGCGCACGAACCTGCGCCCCGGACTCGACGTGGTCGTCGCGAATGTTCCCGACGCCACCGAACTGCGGATCTACATCGAAGGTTTCTCGGCGGCGGCGCGCGATTGGACCGCCGACCGGGTGGGCGCGGCGGTCCGTGCGCTCGGCATGGAGAACGGGCCGTCGCGCGCGGAACTCATCGCCGACGGTTTCGCCGCCAACGCGCCGTCCGTCCGCGCCGCCGCGCTGCCGCACACTCGGCCGCCCAAACCCAGGCCCGCGCCCAAACGGTCGAGCGCACCGCAGTCGGTGGGCGCCTGGGTCGCCGTCGCCGTCGCGGTGGCGGGCGTGCTCGCGGTATCGGGTGTGGTGGTGAGCGCGTGGCTACACGACACCGAGGGCCCGGAATCGGCGGTCGAGCAGACCTCGACGGTCGAGCCGAGCCCCCCGGCGCGCACCCCGAGGAATTGCATGCCGTTCCAGGCCGATTGCTGACCGGTTCCGGCCGGACGCGATCGGGCGGGTCAGCACGAGACGACGCCGGATGCGCCGCCCGTGCGTTCAGTCCCGCATGGCCTGACCGAGTTTGGTCAGGCGCATCGCCTGCTGGGCCCGCGCGAGCACGTGGGTCCGTGACGAATCGATATGCGCGATGAGTGTGCGCAACGCGGTGCTCGGATCGCCCGAGAGCAACTGCTCGGCGACGGAGATGTGCTCGGCCGCCATGATGGCGATGCGTTCGGGTGTCGGCAGATCGAGGGTGCGCAGCGGCCGCACCCGGACGTAGACCGCGGTGAGCGCCTCGGCGAGTGCGGTATTGCCCGCCGCGGACAGCAGGGTGAGATGGAACTGCTCGTCGGCGGCGACCAGCGCGGGCCCCGGTTCCGGTGGGTCGTCGCGCAATTCACGCCACCGCTCGAGTTCGGCGCGCACCGAGGTGAGATCGTGTGCCGGGGAATTCGGCTCGGCGGTCGTGGTCACCGAAGCGGAAGATCCGCTCACGGTATCGAGTACCCGTTGAATTCCCCGTTGCTCCAACACGATTCGCAACTCGTACAGATTGTCGAGTTCTTCCAGACGTGGACGGTACGGGTAGAGGCCGTCGGCGTGGCGCTCGACGAGCCCGTCGGCCTGCAACCTGGCCAGTGCCTCGCGCACCGGAGTGCGCGAGACACCGTAGGTTTCGGCCAGACGTTCTTCGCCGAGCCGTTCGGTCGCGACGATCGCTCCCACGGCGAGATCGTGACGTAGCGAGTGATACACCCGCTCGCTCAACGGAACCCGCCCCTTGCGAGGCATGGCGGCCCTGCTCAGATCGCCATCGCCGAGCGCACGTCGGTCTCCGCGCCCGCGCCGCCCGCACCGGTGGAGGTCACCCGTCCGGATTGCAGCACGTAATAGCTCTGCGCCGCCTGTAGGGCGAAGCCGATGTGCTGCTCGACGAGCAGCACGCTCAGACCGCCGCGCTGGGTGAGATCGATGATGGTGTGCTCGATCTCGGCCACCACCGAGGGCTGGATACCCTCGGTCGGCTCGTCGAGGATGAGCAGTTTCGGTTCGGTGATCAGCGCCCGCGCGATCGCCAACTGCTGGCGCTGACCACCGGAGAGCAACCCGGCCTTGCGGGTGAGCAGTTCGCGCAGCGCGGGGAACAGATCCAGCGATTCGGCGATCAATTCCTTGCCGCGTTTACGCCCGTCCGCCACCACCTGCAAATTCTCGGCTGTGGTCAGCTGTGGAAAACTCTGCTGTCCCTGCGGCACGTAGGCGATTCCGCGTTTGACCCGTTTCGACGGCGGCATCTTGGTGATGACCTCACCGTCGAATTTGATCTGCCCGGATTTTGTGCCGATCAGGCCGACGGCCGTCCGCAGCAACGTGGTCTTGCCCGCGCCGTTGTGGCCCATGACGGCGACCACGCTGTCGTCGGGGACTGTCACCGTGACACCGTGGATCACCTCGGTGCGGCCGTATCCGGAATGGATATCGATGAGTTCAAGCATCAGCTGCCTCCTTGCTCTGCACGGTCGACTCGTCTTCGAGGTCGGTGCCGATGGCCGCCGCGGTGCCGAGGTAGACCTCCTGCACCTTGGGATCGGCCTGCACCTGTTCGACGGTGCCCTCGCTGAGTACTTTGCCGCCCGCCAGCACCGTGACCGACGTCGCGAACGCGCGCATGAAATCCATATCGTGTTCGACCACGACGACCACCCGCTCACCGCCGATGCGGCGCAACAGATTCCCGGTCTCCTCGCGCTCCTCGGCGCTCATACCCGCCACCGGTTCGTCGAGCAGCAACACCGACGCGTTCTGCACCAGCAGCATGCCGATCTCCAGCCACTGCTTCTGCCCGTGCGCGAGTACGCCCGCGGGTTTGTCGCGCAACGCGCCGAGGCCGGTGATCTCGAGCGCCTCGTCGATACCCGGCAGCACCGATCGGCGGCGACGCAGCATGGTCAGCGCCGAACGCCTCGCGCCCGCGGCGATGTCGAGGTTCTGTAGCACCGAGAGCTGCTCGAAGACGCTCGCGGTCTGGAAGGTCCGCCCGACGCCGAGCCTGGCGATCTGGTGGACCTTCTTTCCGACCAGTTGCGAACCGGATTTCGTGGCCGAACCGGTCGCCGGGACCAGGCCGGTGATCGCGTCGATCAGCGTGGTCTTTCCCGCGCCGTTGGGTCCGATCAGGAATCGCAGATCGCCCTGCAACACCGTGATGTCGACATCGGTGACGGCCTTGAAACCGTCGAAACTGACCGAGAGACCGCGAATCTCGAGATATTCGCTGTCCATGCCCGCGTTTCCGCCGGGCTTGGGTTCGTGGGTTGTCGTTGTCATCGCGATTCCACTTTCTCCTCGGCGGCCTGCGCGTCGTCGGTGCCGGATTCCGGCTCCGGTTTCGCCGTTGGTTCCTCCGCTTTCGGTTCGGACTCTTCGGCTTTCGCGGACGTCTCCGGTTCGACCGCCTTGCCGAACCTGGCGTCGTAGGCGCCCTTGAGCATCGGCCATACTCCGGCCAGACCCGCCGGGATGAAGCCGACGACCACGATGAACAGCACACCCTGCAGGTAGGTCCAGCCCGAGGGGAACTGTTCGGAGAACGCGGTCTGCGCCCACGCCACGCCGATCGCGCCGAGCACCGGGCCGAGCAGCGTGGTCCGGCCGCCGATGGCGACGCCGATCAGGAAGGCGATCGACGGCACGACACCGATATCGGCGGGTGAGATGATGCCGACGATCGGGGTGAACAGCGCGCCCGCGATACCCGCGAAGAACGCGGCGACCACGTAGGCGACGATCTTGACATTGGCCGGGTCGTAACCGAGGAAACGTACCCGTTCCTCCTGGTCACGCACCGCGACGAGCAGTTCGCCGTAGCGGCTGCGCATCAGCTGACGCACCAGAGCCACCACCACGAGCAGCGTGGCCGCGGCGATGAAGAACAGCATCTTGCGGTTGGCCGGATCCGACAGCTTGAAGCCGAAGAACGCCCGGAAATCCGACAGCCCGGTGAAACCGCCGATGGCCTGCTGACCGGTGAGCAGAATCGCGAGCGCCGCCGCCAACGCCTGACTCAGGATGGCGAAATACGCGCCCTTGACCCTGCGCTTGAACACGCCGTATCCGAGCACCGCCGCGACCAGCGCGGGCAGCAACAGGATGCCGAGGATCGCGACCGGACCGGACGCGAAAGGCTGCCAGAACGTCGGCAATTCGCGGATACCGGAGATCTCCATGAACTCCGGCACATCGTTGCCGAGACGCGTGGCGTCCGCCATTTGCAGATGCATGGCCATGATGTAGGCGCCGATACCGAAGAACACACCCTGCCCGAGGGTGAGCATTCCGCCTCTGCCCCAAGCCAATCCGATACCGGCGGCCACGATCGCGAAACAGAGGAATTTGGCGAGCAGATTGAGTCGGAAATCGCTGAGCAGCGCGGGCGCCACCGCGAACAACAGGATCGCGGCGATCGCGAAACCACCCAGCGTGGTCAGCGTAGAGTGCTCACGCATCCGAGTGCCGAGTGTGGTCATACCAAGCTCCTGGTCCGAACGGTGAACAGGCCCTGCGGCCGGACCTGCAGGAAGATGACGATCACCACGAAGACGATGACCTTCGCGATCGATGCGGTCGTCGAGTACTCGATGAAGGAATTGAGCAGGCCGAGCGCGAACGCCGCGATCACGGTGCCCTTGATCTGTCCGAGGCCGCCGATGACGACCACGAGGAACGCGTCGATCAGGTAGCTCTGACCGATGGTCGGGCTCGTCGAACCGATCAACGTCAGCGCGACACCGGCGACGCCCGCCAGGCCCGAACCGATGAAGAAGGTGCTGATATCGGTGAAACGGCTGGAGACACCGCTGGTTTCGGCCAGCCCGCGGTTCTGCACGACCGCCCGGATGCGGCGACCCAGCGGCGTGGTCTTGAGAGCGATGGCCAAGACGATCACCGCCGCCACCGCGAGAACGAGGATGAAGATCCTGGTCTTCGGCACGACGGCGCCCAGGATCGTGACACCGCCACTGAGGAATTCGGGGACGAGCACGTTCTTGGCGGGAGCGCCGAAGATATCGCGCGCCGCCTGCTGCAACACCAGACCGACACCGAAGGTGACGAGCAAGGTGTCGAGCGGACGGTCGTACATCCAGCGGATCAGACCCATCTCCAGCGCCGCCCCCAACGCGCCACCGACCAGGAACCCGATCAGCAGGGAGACCAGCAGAGAAACACCCGCTGACGAGAACACCTTCTGCACGACGTAAGTCGTGTAGCAGCCGGCCATGATGAATTCGCCGTGCGCCATATTGATGACGCCCATCTGACCGAAGGTCAACGACAGGCCGAGCGCGGCGAGCAGAAGAATCGATCCGAGGCTCAAACCAGTGAAGAGCTGACCGATCACGACGTCCATGTGGACTCCTGTAATTTGGCGGCCCGGGGGCCGCGGGTTCGCGGCCCCCTTTGTCTCGCGTCCGAGCGGTCGAGACTCGCGACTTCGTCGCATTGCTTCGACCGCTCGGACGCGAGACGGGCCGCGAACGGCGCTCGTCGGGCTCGCGCGTCGTGGGTGCGAAAGTGGGGACGGGGCCGTTCTTGCTGGGAACCGTGTCCGTCGTGGGTACGCGTTCGTGGGTGCGTCGTGTGACGGGGTTTTGCGATGCGTGGAGGACGGGGAACGGTCTGGTCGTGGTGCAGACCAGACCGTTCGGGCCGTGAACTCCTATTTCCTACTTGAGGTTCTTGGCCCACTCGTAGGACTTCAGGTACGGGTCCGGCTGGATGGGCTTGCCGGAATCCCAGACCGTGTAGATGAGGCCGTCGGGGCGGATCTCACCGATGCGGGCGGTCTTGGTGATGTGGTGGTTGGCGCCGTCGATGGTGACTTTGCCCTCGGGGGCATCGAAACTGACACCGTCGGCGGCGGCCTGGATATCGGCGACGGCGAAGGAGTTCGCCTTCTCGACGGTGTTCTTCCACAGGTAGACCGAGGCGTAGGCGGCCTCCATCGGATCCGACGTGGGTTTGTCGGCGCCGAAAGCGGCCTTGTAGGCGTCGACGAATGCCTTGTTCTGCGGGGAGTCGACGGTCTGGTAGTAGTTCCACGCGGTCAGCTGGCCCGCGATGTTCTGGGCGCCGATGCCGGCGACCTCTTCTTCTGCGATGGACACCGAGACAACCGGCATGTCAGCGGCTTTGAGGCCCGCGTTGGTGTACTCGCGGAAGAACGCGACGTTGGAGTCGCCGTTCAGGGTGTTGAACACCGCGCCCGCCTTCGCGGTGCGCACCTTGTTCACGATGGTGGAGAAGTCGGTCGAACCGAGCGGGGTGTAGTCCTCGCCCTTGATCTCGATACCGTTGGCCGCGGCGTACGCCTTGATCTCGCGGTTGGCGGTCTGCGGGAAGACGTAGTCCGAACCCACCAGGTAGAGGGAGGTGATTCCCTTCTGCTTCAGGTAGTCCAGCGCCGGGATGATCTGCTGATTGGTGGTGGCGCCGGTGTAGAAGATGTTCTTGCTGTCTTCCAGGCCCTCGTACTGCACGGGGTAGTAGAGCAGCGAGTTCAGGCTCTCGAACTTGGGCTTCATGGCCTTACGGCTCGAGGAGGTCCAACCGCCGAAGACCGCCGCAACGCAGTCCGAGCTGATCAGTTTCTCGGCCTTCTCGGCGAAGGTCTTCGGGTCCGAGGCGCCGTCCTCCAGCACCACGTCGATCTTCTTGCCGAGAACCCCACCGGCGGCGTTGATCTGGTCGACCGCGAGTTTGGTCGAGTTGGCGACGGTCACCTCGGAGATCGCCATCGTGCCCGAAAGCGAGTGCAGCGAACCGACTTTGATCGTGGGCTTCGACGTGTCGACGCAGGATGCGGCGGTGGAACCTTCGGTCGAGGCGTCGTCCTTGGCGCCACAGGCGGTCAGCAACAGACCGGCGAGCGCGAGCGCCGTCGGCACGACCAAGACCTTGGTCATACGTGCCCGGCGCGGCGATGTGGCGCCGAACGGCGACCGCGTGGCCGACACGGAGCTGTGCCGATTATCGGCAGGGGAATCTGGCATGGGTCGGGACCCTTCTCCTCATCAGGTGTTCGGCGACGTCGGGGGTTACGTCGCACCGAATACGTCCGCCCTTCCGCATCGGCCCTAGCTGTAGACCGGTGTGTATACAACGTCTGTATTCGTGGTGGGAACGGTAGACGCGAGTTGTTGCGCCGGAATATCCCGCGGTGACGACTCGATTGCCGATGTTTCAACGACGTGAACGTTTTCGGTGACCAGCGAATGAACTCCTGTGAGACACCCGCTCATCCGGCGGTCGGAGGCTCCGGAAGCCGGTTCACGAGCGCGATATCTTCCGCTCGGCGGCGGAGAATCGGCTCAGGAACGGAGTCGCCGTCGTGCGCCGACGCGAGACCCCGTGGAAACCCCGGCAATCAACTGCAATGCCCTGTGCCCCCGACTGCGATGTTCGACAGGAATCCCGCTCCATGAGCGGTGATCGACGCTCTCCAATTGCTTCGCCAGGACCAGAACCCGTCCATGATCGCTGCCCTGCATCCGCTTTCGTTCGTCCATCGGATTGTCGACGGCACATGCGAGCACCGCGGCGTCGTCGAGATGGCGGGAGGGGTCTCGCGGATCCGCTTTGTAGGCGGCACCTTTGAGAACCAGGGCTCCGAGAACATCCGGCACGCTGAGTCGTATCGTGGTGTCGCCGATTTCCACATCGAAGCACGCTTTCGCAATGCCGAGAACCTTCGGCTGCCATTTCGGGGCGAGGTGATCGGCAACCATCACGTCGACCTGCTCGTCGGCTCGCTCGAAGCGGTGCACGGGTCCATCGCCGATAGGAAGGCGCAGCGTGTATCCGAGCTTCTCGAGCTGTTCGCGCACTCCGCCGAATGTGGTGTTACCGGTCTCGATATGCAGCACCATGTCGACGTCCACCATTGCCCGGCTCGCAGGCAGTCCCGCGCGGACGGCATGGAGCTGGACCATCAAACCGCCGATCAGGGTCCACTGCTCGGACGGATCTCCCTCGCGAGCTCGGCGGCTTGCGGCCAGGGATGTGCCCATCCTCCCGGCGGCGCCGACACCGTCCATGTCGGCCGACTATCGGCGGGCATCGATCAGCTCCTGGAGAACCCGTGCGCCCGCGCTTCGCTCTCTCGTGTCGAGCGACTCCATCAGATCCACCGCCACCGCTGCGATCGGCACTGTCTCGGCGGCATCCGTTGTCGCGACCACCGCTGTGGTCTCGTCGTCCGTCGCGATCGATGCGAAGTAGGGGTTCTTCCCTTCGCTCCACGGTCGCCCGCGAAGCCGACGCCTCTGTGCCCACCTGTGAACCGACGCGGAATCGAGGAGGAGTGCACCCCCGACCTCACGGGTCACGTCGAGGTCGCGTGCTCGTGCCAGCCTGGTTACCTGCCGCTTGCTCACGCCCAGCTCGGCGGCCGCTGCCGCCACCGAGACCTCGCCCATGCGTAGATGGTCTCAACTGCGACCTATTCAGGCAATATGAACAGATCAGAATGCATGAATCTGTGCGATGTGGCCGCTCGGACAGCGCTGCGATCCCCGATCTCAGTTGCGGTCGATCGACTGTTCGAGACGGCGCCCCTACGGTTGCGTAGCCGGATCGGGATGCGGCAGGCTGTGGACTCGTACAGCGCCAGGAGTCGGATGCGGGGTCGTGTGATCCCGCCTGTCGTGAGTCGAGGAGGCCGCGGTGGGGCATTACAGGGCGAATGTGCGAGATATCGAGTTCAACCTGTTCGAGGTATTGCAGCTGGACAAGCTCCTCGATACCGGCGCCTACGGCGATCTGGACTCCGATACCGTGCGCGAGATCCTGGCCGAGGTGCGGCGATTGTCGGAAGGGCCGATCGCCGAATCGTTCGCCACCGCCGACCGCGACCCCATCACCTACGATCCGGCTACCTTTTCGATCTCGGTACCCGAACCGTTGCGCAAGACCATCCTGACCGTCAACGAGGCGGATTGGAGCAGACTCGGACTGCCCGAGGGCATGGGCGGCACCCCTGCTCCCGCCGCGATCGTGTGGGCGGTTCAGGAGATGCTCACCTGCGCCAATCCCTCCGCCAGCTTCTTCAACCTCGGCCCGGTTCTGGGCTCGGTGCTCTACAACGTCGGCACCGAGGAGCAGCGGCACTGGGCGCGGACCGGCTACGAACGCGGCTGGCAGGGCACGATGGTGCTGACCGAACCCGACGCGGGCTCCGATGTGGGCGCGGGTCGCGCCAAGGCGATCGCCCAGGAGGACGGCTCCTGGCATATCGAGGGCGTCAAACGGTTCATCTCCGGAGCCGACGTGGGCGACGTCGCCGAGAACGTCTTCCATCTCGTGCTGGCCAGGCCCGAGGGCGCGGGCCCCGGCACCAAGGGATTGTCGCTGTTCTACGTGCCGAAGTATCTGTTCGATTTCGAGACACTCGAACTCGGCGAACGCAACGGCGTCTTCGTGACCGGGCTCGAACACAAGATGGGCCTGAAATCCTCGCCGACCTGCGAACTCACCTTCGGCGGCACCGAGGTCCCCGCGAAGGGCTGGCTGGTCGGCGGTGTGCACAACGGCATCGCGCAGATGTTCCAGGTGATCGAGAACGCGCGCATGGTCGTCGGCATCAAATCCACCGGAACGCTGTCCACCGGATATCTCAACGCGCTCGACTACGCCACGCAGCGGGTGCAGGGCGCCGACCTGACGCAGATGTCGGACAAGGCCGCGCCGCGCGTCACCATCACCCACCACCCCGATGTGCGGCGATCCCTCGCCATGCAGAAGGCGTACGCGGAAGGTCTGCGCGCGGTCTATCTCTACACCGCCGCCCACCAGAACATCGATGTGGCGCAATTGGTTTCGGGTGCCGACGCGGATCTGGCGCATCGCGTCGACGATCTGCTGCTTCCGATCGTCAAGGGCGTCGGTTCCGAGCGGGCCTACCAGTTCCTCACCGAATCCCTGCAAACCCTGGGTGGTTCGGGATATCTACAGGACTACCCGATCGAGCAGTACATCCGCGACGCCAAGATCGACTCCCTCTACGAGGGCACCACCGCAATCCAGGCCCAGGACTTCTTCTTCCGCAAGATCATTCGCGACCAGGGCGTCGCGCTGGCCCACGTCAGCGGCAGGATCACCGCGTTCCTCGAAGCCGCGACCGGACGTTTCGAGGTCGAACGCGCCCTGCTCGCCACCGCGCTCGCCGACGTCGGCGCCATGGCCGCCACCCTCACCGGCTACGCCATGGCGGGACAACAGGATCCGCCCGAGCTGTACAAGGTCGGTCTCGGTTCGGTGCGCTTCCTGATGGCAGTCGGCGACCTACTCATCGGCTGGCGCCTGCTCGAACAAGCCGAGATCGCCGCCTCCGCCCTCGCCGCCGACGCCACGGCGAAGGACCGCCCCTTCTACGAGGGAAAGGTGGCCGTCGCGAACTTCTTCGCCAAGAACGTCCTCCCCCAACTTACTGCCACCCGCGCAATCCTTGCCGCCATTGACAACGACATCATGGACCTGGACGAATCCGCCTTCTGAGCGATATCGCCGCGGTCAGATATGTTTTGCGGACAGTCGAAGAAAAGCGCGCCACTGCCGAGGAAGTCGCTTCTTGAATTCTAGGAACGGCTCCTCTTCCGCACCTTCGTGCAGTGCGAACCAAGCCGAGAGCCCGAAGTCGTCTTCGTTGATTTCTCTGGCTACGGCACGCATTGCCTGCTCGGCGCATTTACTCGAAAGCACATGATCTAAAGCTTCGTGATATCGGCGAATAACTCTTTTTCGACCTTCGGTGACAGCTTCGTAATTGATACATTCGAGTATTTCGAGAGTCGCTTCGCCGATCGCATCGAAATCTGATTCCAGGTAGCGGGGACCAATGAGTCCGTTCGCGGTATCGAGAATGAAATGGTTCCATGGATCCACAGCTTCAGGGTTGAGTACAAGCGGCTCTCCTGCTGCGTTTACGGGAAACTTCGCATTTTTCCTGCGATTGCATTCCGGGCAAACCCATAAAAGGTTGCTCCATGTAAATGTCAATCGGTAGTTCTTTGCTACTGGTATGAAATGATCCACGTCGGCTGATCTGGAATCACAGCAGTAGACGCATCGTTGCCTAGGTCCCACTGAATTCTGTAATGCCGCGATGATCGGGTTACTCTTGCTGGACCGTCGAAATTTCTTCCACTCGATTTCTGCTTCGGATTTTGTCGAAACTGCGCGTGATCGTCGCAGTAGCTCCACGCGGTCGACAAAATGGAGCTGATTCTTATGTATACGGCGCATGCCACTGCTCAATCAGCGAACAGCGCAAGCTGCTCGAGCTTTCGCTCCTCGGATTCGGTAATCTTGCCTGCCAGCTGCTTTGCGCGCAGTCGAGTGTGCATACGATTCGCCTGGACGGCGTTCTCCGAGCGTGTGTACGGCATTCCGAATGCAGGCGAGACCAAGATCTGATCAGGTTTCCCTGCGATGATCTTGTTGAAATCTTCCGCAGATAATTTGAAGGCGTTTATTCCCGTGCTTGGTTGCGGAAGGTGGTAAATTCTTCCTTGGTCGGCTGCCTGGCAGACCAACGGGCTATGAGTTGTGACGATGAACTGCACCAATGGGAAGTGCCGTTTCAGCCAAAATCCAATTTCTCTTTGCCAAGCGGGATGGAGATGTGAATCGACTTCATCAATGACCACCACTCCGGGCCGATTCACGAAGAAATGCCCCTCGTCGTCCTGTGAAATCAGATCAATGGCACCGTACACGTCCACCATATGGCGGAAGATATCTATCAGCATAGCTAACGCGGAACGGTATCCCTCGCTCATATCGGAAAGTGGCATATTTCGCCCTGCGGCATCTGTGAGCCAAATGCCTTCCGAGTTGACGCCCTTGACAGATATGCCGTGTCGAAGGAAGTCGTCATTAAGTATGTTGAGTAGACTCTCCAGAGCGATCCTTTCGGACTCCTGCTCCTCGAGCTTCTTGTAGTTCAGCTGCTTGACCCACATCTCGCATTCCCCTAAAGTCGCGTCTTCTTTGAAGAGAGTTGCCATGCGAGGCACGCGACCCGATATAACCATGAGTCGTTGTGCATCAGGTGAGCTGCCGTACAGGCGTCGAAACGGTCCATAGCCGAGAAGGAACCATCCCGGGGTGCCTACGGACCATGGACCGTTGAAGGCGCCTTTCCTTTTCTTTCTGTTTATATCCGCCGACGATAGCGCCCAAGCCCCCCCTTCGTGCGTAAATTCTATTTCTGCCCAGAATGTACTTTGCATACGAAAGCCGCCTTTGGCCGTCCGGTCGAATACGTGGTGAGGTTTTACTTCGACCGAGACCGAGCCTGTCTTCTGTCCTTCGGTCACCCATCCGCGGAGGTCGGTCAATAGCACTCTGGAGTCATCCGGACCGAGGACCGCCATGCAGATCGACTTGATCAATGCAGTTTTACCAGAGCCGTTGTCTCCTGTCACAACCGCCCAGCCAGCGTGCCGGCCGTCAGTCCCCGAGAAGTCGAGATCGACTTCAGCGAAGCCTTTAATGTTCTTGAGGGCAACACGTTCGACGTACATCGTGGCAGTCCCCTTCGGGCTTATGGTTCTCATCCTGAACAGCAGGCAACGCGCGATGCGTGCCGAGAGTTTACCGCGAACCTGTTCGCCCAGTGCTTACTGTAGCGACGATCCGGGACACCTCGGTCGTGGCCGCACTGTAGTCGCGACGTGGCCTATGAAGTAGTTGACGATCGCGACCCGGAAGAGTGCGTGAGCCATCGAGTTCGATTCGAGAAATGGGTTGTCGACAGTAGGTGTTCGATCGTGGGCTGTAGGGTTGTGCACGCGGACAGCGAAGGGTGGCGGGCATTTCGTTCGCCAGGCCCGCTCAGCCTATTTCAGGACGTACGGCGACACCGAACTGCGGTGCTCGCTGATGTCGAGGACCTTGCCCAGCGGTGGGAATGCGCGCTGGGGGCAGTTGGCCCGCTCGCAGACGCGGCAGCCCGCGCCGATGGGGGTGGCGGCGGCCTCGCCGAGGTCGATGCCGTCGGCGTAGACGACGCGACCCGCGTGGCGCAGTTCGCAGCCGAGGCCGATGGCGAAGGTCTTGCCGGGCTGGCCGTAGCGGGTGGCGCGGCGTTCGACGGTGCGGGCGATCCACAGGTATTTGCGGCCGTCGGGCATCTGGGCGATCTGGGTCATGATCTTGCCCGGATAGGCGAAGGTCTCGTAGACATTCCACAGCGGGCAGGTGCCGCCGCTGGAGGAGAAGTGGAATCCGGTGGCGGACTGGCGTTTCGACATATTGCCCGCGCGATCCACGCGCACGAAGGAGAACGGGACGCCGCGCAGTTTCGGCCGTTGCAGGGTCGAGAGACGGTGGCAGATGGTCTCGTAACTCTGGGTGAAGTAGGCCGATAGTCGTTCGATGTCGTAGCGGAAATCCTCGGCGATCTCGTGGAATTGCGTATAGGGCAGCACCGTCGCGGCGGCGAAATAGTTCGCCAGGCCGAGCATGGCCAGTTTCCTGGTGTCCTCGGACGCGAAATTACCTTCCTCGACCAGCTTTTCGAGTAGATCGCCGCATTCGAAGTAGGCGAGTTCGGCGGCGAGTTTGAAGGTGCGCTGCCCGCCGGACAGGTGCGGGGAGATCTCCAGTTGCAACGTTTCGGGGTCGTAGCGGTGCAGTACGCCTTCGCCGAGATCGATGCGTTCCATGATGCGCACGTCGTATCCGCGCAGCAGACGGGCGATCTCGCTGTTCACATTGCCGCCGTGGAAGCGGATGCGGTTGGTGAGTTCCTCGGCGGCGGTGTCGAGTTCGTGGATGTAGTTCTGGCGCTGATAGAAGAAGTCGCGGACTTCCTCGTGCGGTTTGCTGATGGTCGCGCTGCCGGAACCGTCGGCGAAACGGTCCTCGGTGGCGGCGGCGAGCTGGGCGCTGGTGTTGCGGTAGCGGTTGTGCATGTTCACCAGGGCGCGGGCCATGCTCGGATGCGCCGAGACCATATCCGCGATTTCCTGGGCGTCGGCCTCGATACCGAGTTCCTGGTCCATGACGACCTCTTGGAGTTCGGCGATGAGCCTGGTGTCGTCCTGGGAGGAGAAGAAGGTCGCGTCGACGCCGAACACTTCGCTGATCCGCAGCAGAACCGGCACGGTGAGCGGTCGCACATCGTGTTCGATCTGATTGAGGTAACTCGCCGAGATCTCCAGCTTCGCGGCGAGTGAGACCTGGCTCAGTCCTCGTTCGGTGCGCAGCTGGCGAAGCCGCGCCCCGACGTAAGTCTTGGCCATATGTCCAGTTTATGGGGGTTTTCGCAGCCCTGCCAATGGGCGATTAACAGCAGAGCTGAGCGATATGTCACACCGTCGGGTTACGGTCGTCAGGTGCTGTTCTCGGATGTCGTGCAGGCTTCGGAGACCGTTCGCGCCACCCGGTCCCGGAAAACGAAGATCACCGCCATCGCCGCGCTGCTGGACACGGCCGCGCCCGAGGAACTGGAGCCCGTGGTCTCCTGGGTCTCTGGTGAGCTGCGACAGGGGCGTATCGGCGCGGGCTGGCGTACGCTCACGGCCCTGGAAGGCCCGGCCGCCGAATCCCCCGCGTTGACCGTCTCCGAGGTGGACACCGCCTTCGCCGAGATCGCCGCGACGACCGGCGCGGGCTCGGTCAATCGGCGCAGAGACCTTCTCACGACATTGTGGACCGCGGCCACGGCCGCCGAACAGGCCTTCCTGATCAGGCTGCTGTCCGGTGAACTGCGCCAGGGCGCGCTCACCGCCGTCGTGAGCGAAGCGGTGGCGGTATCGGCCGATGTCCCGCTGGAACTGGTGCGCCGGGCCTTCATGCTCTGCGGGCAGTTGCCGGTGACGGCCCTCGCGGCGCGCACCGGCGGCGTCGACGCGCTGGCGGGGTTCCGGTTGCGGGTGGGGCGCCCGGTCCAGCCGATGCTCGCCGCTCCCGGCCCGAGCCTGGAGGAGGCGATGGACGAATTCGGCGGCGAGGTGAGTGTCGAGCACAAGATGGACGGCGCGCGCATCCAGGTGCACCGCGACGGCGACACCGTGCGGGTCTTCACCAGGACGCTGCGCGATATCACCGCGAGTGTGCCGGAACTGGTCGAACTCGTGCGCGGCCTGGATTGCGCCAGTGTCGTGCTGGACGGGGAGACCCTCGCGCTCACCGACGCCGGACGGCCACGCCCGTTCCAGGAGACGATGAGCCGGTTCTCGGTCTTCGATCCGAGCGCGCTGCCGCCGGGGGCCAATCCCACCCGTGAACTGCTGCTGCATCCGTATTTCTTCGACTGCCTGCACCTGGACGGGCAGGATCTGCTCGACGCGCCGCTGCACGAGCGCAGGCTCGCGCTGACGAAAGTGGCGTGCGCGCACAGTATCCCCGCGCTGCTGCGCCCCGACGCCGAAGCCGCCGCCGAATACTTCGACGGCGCGCTGGCGGCGGGCCACGAGGGCGTGATGATCAAATCGCTGAACGCGCCGTACGCGGCGGGCAGACGCGGGCGGGCCTGGCAGAAGGTCAAGCCGACGCACACCCTCGACCTGGTGGTGCTCGGCGCGGAATGGGGGTACGGACGCCGGACCGGATACCTGTCGAACCTGCATCTCGGGGCCCGCGATCCCGTGACCGGCGAGCCGGTGATGATCGGGAAGACGTTCAAGGGCCTCACCGACGCGCTGCTGCACTGGCAGACGGCCGAGTTCCCCCGGCACGAACGGTCCCGCGACGAGTACACCGTCTACCTGTGGCCGGAACTGGTCGTGGAAATCGCTCTAGACGGCGTTCAGGTGAGTCCGCGATACCCTGGCGGGGTCGCGTTGCGTTTCGCGCGAGTCGTCCGATACCGCCCGGACAAGACGGCCGAAGAGGCCGACACGATCGATACCGTGCGGGCGATGCTGCCGGGAGCGTAGTCGCTTACTATGCGGTTCCAGCAGAGGGCAACCGCATAGTAAGCGAACCGGGCGGTATCGCACACTGGTGAGGTGACCGCCGGATTACTGATCCTTCTGATCGTCATCGTCACAGCACTGGCCTTCGATTTCACCAACGGCTTCCACGACACCGCCAACGCGATGGCGACTTCCATCGCCACCGGTGCGCTGCGACCACGGGTGGCGGTCGCACTGTCGGCGGTCCTCAATCTCATCGGCGCCTTCCTGTCGGTCGCGGTCGCGGCGACCGTGGCCAAGGGGATCGTGCAACTCGACGCGGTCAGCGGACAGGCTCTGCTGATCATCGTTTTCGCCGGTCTGGTCGGGGGCATCCTCTGGAATCTGCTGACGTGGCTGTTCGGCCTGCCGTCCAGTTCGTCGCACGCCTTGTTCGGCGGCCTCATCGGGGCGAGTATCGCGGCACTCGGCTGGGGCGGGGTGATCTGAGCCTCCGGTTCGGACGGCGTGCTGACCAAGATCGTGCTGCCCGCCATTCTCGCGCCCATCGTGGCCGCGCTGGTGGCGGCGATCGGCACCTGGGGCGTCCACCGGATCACGCGCGGCGTCGATCAGGACAAGACTACGGCGGGGTTCCGCTGGGGGCAGATCGGTTCGGCGTCGCTGGTCTCGCTGGCGCACGGCACCAACGACGCGCAGAAGACGATGGGCGTCATCTTCCTGGCGCTCGTCGCCCACGGCAGTCTCACCAAGAACGACGACATGCCGCTGTGGGTGATGGCGGCCTGTGCCGTCGCCATCACCATCGCCGCGGGCACGTATCTGGGCGGCTGGCGCATCATCAGGACTCTCGGAAAGGGTCTGGTCGAGATCGACTCCCCGCAGGGGCTCGCGGCGGAATCGTCCTCGGCCGCGATCATCCTCACCTCGGCGCATTTCGGGTTGCCGCTGTCGACCACGCAGACCGCCACCGGGTCGATTCTCGGCAGCGGTCTCGGCAAGCGCGCCGAGGTGCGCTGGAACGTGATGGCCCGGATGGCGGTCGCCTGGCTGCTCACGCTGCCGCTGGCCGGTCTCGCGGGCGCCATCTGCTGGGTCATCGCGCACGTCATCGGCGGGTTGGCCGGGGTGTTGGTCGTCTTCGCGATTCTCATCGCGCTGTCGGTCCTGATCTATCTGCGGTCGCGGCGCGATCCCGTCGACACCGGCAATGTGAACGAGTGGCCCGCCGACACGCCCGACCCGGCCGGTGATTCTCGCGTGACTGCGAATCCCGCCGAGCGCGTCACCCTCGTTCCGGTGAACGGCGCGGTGAACGGGAACCCGCCCGCGTCGGAGAACGAGCCGGACCGAGTGGACACTCGTGGGGCAGAAAGCACCGGCGACCGTCCCCGGCGGTCGGCTACGACGGCACCGCCCACCGGGATTTCCTCGGGCCGGACCACCTGGCGCGGCTGAGGAAGGAATCGGATATGCACACCATCGTCACGAACCTGAACTCGCTGTGGAAGGTCACCCTGGCCGCCCTGATCCTCGGTGCGGGCCTACCGATCGTGTTCGCCTTCGGCGTGCGGCTGTGGACGGCTGCCGATACCGTCGGATCCGACGGCAGCGTGGCCCAACGGAACTATCCGGCCCTGATCGGCGCGCTGACCTGCTTCGCGTTGATCATCGCCGTGATCATCACCGGAATTCTCTATACCGCGAAGGCCTTCCTGGCCGCCAAGTTCGGCATTCATCTGTTCGGACAGTCGTGAAGGGTGCAGCAGTGACCGATCAACCGCAAAACGTCAGGCCGAATATGCTCGACCGGATCATCGGCTGGCTGCGCGCGGGATATCCGCAGGGCATCCCGACTTCGGATTACGTCGCGCTGTTCGCGGTGCTGCACCGGGATCTCACCGATTACGAGGTCGTCGCCATCGCGGGGGAACTCGTACGCGACAACCCGGACAGCACGATCGGGCACGACGATATCGAGGCCGCCATCGCCCGCTTCGCCAAGGAACAGCCGGACCCGAACGATGTCGCCCGGGTCGCTTCCCATCTGGCCGCGGGCGGCTGGCCGCTGGCGAATCTGCTGCCCGATTCCGACTGACGGCGGGTCTGTCCGATGCCGCCCTTCCTGAACGCCATCATCGATTGGCTGCGGGCCGGATATCCGGACGGTGTGCCGGAGGCCGACTACATTCCGCTGCTCGCCCTGCTGCGTCACAGACTCTCCGACGAGGAGGTGCGTGCGCTCGCGACCGAACTCGCAGGCACCGGTGATCTGCCCGCCGATACCACCGATATTCAGGTGATGATCACGAAGGTCACCAACGAGATGCCGTCCGAGGACGATGTCGCGCGGGTGCGCGCTCGGTTGGCGGCGCGCGCCTGGCCCGATCCGGAATCGCCGGAATAGGCGGCACCGTCGCCGAAGTCGACCGTGGGCGCACGCGACCGCGTTCCCAGCCGACTCACAGCGTGGTCCCGGTGAACCTCGAGCGGAGCGGGAAAGGATCGGTGAGTCGGCGCCGGGCGGGGCCCCGCCGGTCGCCGACTCAGGTGGTTCACTGCCCGATCCACCCCTCCGCCGGTCCGGCGGCGCCGTCCCCTCGTCGCGCGCCGCCGGACCGCCTCCGTCGCGGGGCGATCACGAATTCGTCGGCGGTGTAGTCGGTTACGCGCGATCGGGTATCGCCAGTTTCTCCACCACGACGGTCGGCGCGACCCGGGTGCGCAGGCCGCGGTCGATCTCACCCGCCACAGGGATGACGATCGCGGCCGCTGCGGTCGCCACGGCGTCGGTGAGGATGGCGGGCCAGTCCGGGGCGGATTTCTCCGACAGCGCGGCGATCACCGCCGCGGCGGCGGAATCCCCCGCGCCGGTCACGTTGCCGCTGAACTTCTCCGGGACCGTCGCCGACCAGGCGCCTTCAGCGGTGACGCCCACCATGCCCTGGCCGCGCTTACCGGTGATGATCGCCCGGACACCGCGTTCGATCAACGGGTAGGCGGCGGCGACGATCTCGTCCGGTGTCGTCGAGATACGGCCGGTGAGTCGTTGCAACTCTTCGGCGTTCGGCATCAGGACCACGTCTGGCACTTCGGCGGCCAAGCGCAACGCCTCGCCGTCGACGTCGCAGATCGTGGAAACGCCCGCGTCGGTGGCGGTGCGGGCGATATCGGCGGGCAGTCGCGGATCGACGCCTCCGGGTAGGGAGCCCGAGATCACCAGTCCGTTGATATCGGGCAGCAATCCCGCGACCCTGGTAGCGAGTTGTTCGGCCGCATGGGGATTGGAGATCCGCGCGCCCGGTTCCCACAGCGCCGTCGCGGTACCGTCGTCGGATTCGCTGATCACCACCGTGCGCCGCACCCACGGCAGGGCGTGCACGAAATCCACCGGCAGTTCGAGTTCGGCCGCCGCGGCGAACGCGTGGTCGGAGAAACCCGTTGCGCGAGCGTATTTTCCGAGCTGATTGAGAACTCGGGTCACGTTGATACCCTTGCCGCCGATGCGCTGTTCGACCGAGCGGACCCGGTGTGCCTGACCCCGCTCGAAACGTTCGACGCGGTAGGTCATGTCGTAAGCGGGGTTCATGGTCACGGTGAGGATCACCTCAACCACTGTCCACGTCTGAGCACCCGGCGCAACTGTAGATTGTCATCAACTATCAGCAGGTCGGCGAACCCGTCGGTCCGCAAATCGCCGATTCCGGACAGTCCGGCGGCGCGAGCCGGAACGGTGGTGGCGGCCAGAACCGCGTCCGTGAGCGCGACATCCGCCGCGTTCACCGCCCAGGCGAGGCATTCCAGCAGCGTGGCCGTCCCTCCGGCGAGGGAACCGTCCGCGACTCGCGCCACACCGTCGCGCAGTGTCACCGGGATCGCGCCGAGTTGGTACTTGCCATCAACCATCCCCGCCGCGGACATGGCATCTGTGATCAGTGCCACATTTCCCGTCGCGGTCGCGAAGGCGAGCGCCGCGAATCCCGGGTCGACATGCACACCGTCGCCGATCAGTTCGACGACGACCTGCCCGGCCGCCGCGGCGACCAGCGCCGCCGCCACCGGACCCGGCCCCCGATGATGCAGCGGCGGCATCGCGTTGGCCAGATGGGTCACGAGCCGGGCGGGACCGTCCGGTCGGAGTTCGCGCAGGAAACACGAATAGTCCGCGTCGCTGTGGCCGAGTGCCACCACCGTGCCCGCTTCGCGGAGTCGCTGGGCGACAATGTCGTAACCCGGCAGTTCCGGCGCGATCGTCATCACCCTGAGATGGCCGTCGGCTGCGGCAAGTAGTCGCTCGGTCTGCCCGGGGTCCGGATCGCGGAGCCACCGGGGGTCCTGCGCGCCGCACCGCGCCGACGACAGGAACGGTCCTTCGGCGTGGATGCCGCCTATGGTCCCGTCGGCGGCCAGTTCTCGCAATGTCGTGATCTGGGCGACCATCTCGTCGACCGGTCCGGTGACCACGCTCGCGACGACCGTGGTCGAACCGCGCGAATGATGGAATCGCGCCGCCGCGCGCGCGTCCCGAGCGTCGGTCGTGTCGAATCGAGATCCGTTGCCGCCGTGCACGTGGATGTCGACCAGACCGGGAAGTACCGTCCCCGAGAACGGTGGCACCATCGAATCCGGCTGCCGCGCCGCCCATTCCCCGGTCGCCCGCACGTCGGCGATCCGTTCACCGTCGACCGAGATCACGGCGTCATCGATGACATGGGTCGCGCAGACGATACGGCCGCGCACCGTGAGCGTCATCGGTCCAGCATGACCGAACGGCTCAGATTTCGTGGATGGTCCGGGTCGAGGCCGAGGTCGGCGGCGCGCAGTACACACAGCCGATGCACGCGGACGAGTTCGGCCATCGGATCGATATCGCGGTGTTCGAGGTGGGCTCCGGTGGCGGCGACGTCGGCCGCGAAACGCGCGTCGAGCGGGCCGAGGCCCCAGACCGCGCGCCCGGGCGCCGAGATACCGATGGGTCCGTGCCGGTATTCGGTCGCGGGGTAGGCCTCGGTCCAGGAACGGCACGATTCGCGCAGCTTCAGCGCCGATTCCTCGGCGAGCGCGGCGGCGAACCCCATCCCGACGAAGGTGATCTGCTCGGCGTGGCGCACCGCCGCCAGCGCGCGTCGCGGATCCTCGACGAGAACGGTCCGCGCCTGGTCGATCGCCGCGGTCAGATCCTGTCCGAGGTGGTGGCGCAGGACCGCGAGTGCGGTCGTCGCGAAACGGGTCGACACCACCGACCGCTCGTCGACCTCGTCGATCAGGACGGGGTCGCCCAGGTCGAGCACCGGGGTGCGCGGACTGGCGCAGAGGACGGTGCGTGGGGTCGCGGCGGGCATCCGTCGCATGGCCTCGACCACCTCCGTGGTGGTGCCCGAGCGGCAGATCACCAGGTAGCGGTCGTAATCGCGGTCGCGGATCCGGCTCGCGGGCCACGCGTCGGTCGTCCCGAGACCGGCCTCCTCGCGCAGCGCGGCGAAAGCGCGTGCCATGAACAGGGATGTGCCGCATCCGATCGCGGCGACATACTCACCCCGGCGCGGCAGCACGTCGCGATAGGTGTCCGCGGTCACCCGGGCACGCGCCCAGTCGTCGGGCTGGGTGGCGATCTCGGCCGCGAGATGGGACGCGTGGGCCGTTCGGGAAGGAATCGGCACCCAGCCAGAATCGTCGCCGGGTTCGATCATGTCAACGTCGGCCGGGAGTCGGCGGCGAGTCCGGTCGGCCGCTGGATGTGGGTTCGGGTCCGGTTGGCCGCCCGCCGTGGGTTCGGGTCCGGTTGGCCGCCCGCCGTGGGTTCGGGTCCGGTTGGCCGCCCGCCATGGGGTTGAGGTCCGGTTGGCCGCCGCCCGCCATGGCTACTGCCGCAGATGTGGCCCGCCGTGGGAAGGGGGCGGGTGCAGTAGACCTGGGCTGTGGGCCGGGTCATCAGCTGTCCGTCGGTCGGCGCTGTATGTAGGCCGGGTGCCGGGTGTCCTCGGCGGGGGAGTCGTGAGGCGGCTTCATTCCGCCCGCCCGCCGTCGAGCGCGCGACACCGTCAATCCCGGTGGCGGCTATTTTCGTGCGCTACAACGGCATTGGCGCGAGACGTCGAATTCGGTACCGTCGCGTCGACGGTGCTTCCCACCCCGTACCGGGGCGCTCGCGGGTGGCGGGCGAACTTCCGGCGCGAGGTAGCATCGTGCGGTGGCACGGCGCGAGGGCGAACTCAAGGATGGACGCAGCTACGGAGGGCTGTCCAAGGAGCAGCGGGTAGCGCAACGGCAGTCGCGCCTGATGGACGCGGCGCTGGAGTTGTTCGGTACCCAGGGTTACGCCGCCACTTCGATCGAGCGGCTGTGCACCACCGCCAATGTGTCGACGCGCAGTTTCTACGAGGATATGGGCAGTCGCGAAGCGCTGTTGATCGCGCTGGGCAACCGGACCATCTCGTACGCGGTCGAATCCGCGCTCACCGCCTTGGAGGCCGCGCGCGACGAGCCGCTTGCCACGCGGGTGGTGGAGGGTTTCCGCGCCTATCTCACCGTGACCTGCCGCGATCCCCGCACCGCGCGCGTGAACTACGTGGAAGTGGTCGGCGTGAGCCAGGCCGTGGAGGAATGGCGTATGCAGCAGCGCAGGCTGCTGTCGGCACTGCTCATCACCGAGGCGGAGCAGGCGGTGGCTCGCGGTGAGACCGCGCCGCGGCGGTTCGAACTGTTCGCTCTCGCGGTGATCGGCGCGGTGAATTCGCTCGCCCAAGAGATGGTGCACGCCACGCTTCCCGATGTCGATATATCGCTCGATGAAATCTGCGACGAGATAGCGTATTTCGTCAATTCCGGGCTCGCCGAGCGCTGATCCGAGGTTCCGCGCGCCTCGGGTACGCGAGTTTCGGCCGTGCGGCGGCTCGAGAATCCAGGAACCGACAGCGCGACCGTCCGCGCCCGCTGGGATCGCAGTATTCCTCGGCGTAACGATGGCGAAATCTGTCGCCGTCATTCGCAATATCGGTGCAACCGACCCCTTCTATGGTGGCGGATATGAGCACGGACAGTGAGCCCGGTGGGGCCGAGCGCGGCACGGGCCCCGATCCGGCGGCCGGGGGGACCGGAATCCATATCAGCGGGTTGACCAAGAACTTCAAAGTCGGCCGTCGCACGGTGGCGGCCCTGGATTCGGTGGATCTGCATACCGCGCAGGGGTCGTTCCTGTCCCTGCTCGGGCCGTCCGGCTGCGGTAAATCGACCGTGTTGCGCATTCTCGCCGGGCTGGAGGCACCGACCTCGGGGAAAACCCTCATCAACGGTGAGAGCCCCGCCGAATTGCGCACCCATCACGAACTCGGAATCGCGTTCCAGGATTCGGCGCTGCTGCCGTGGCGGTCGGTGGAATCGAATATCAAGTTGCCATTGCAGGTCGCGGGTCTGAAACCGAATGCCGAACAGATCGCGGAACTGGTGCGACTGGTCGGGCTGGAGGGTTTCGAGAAGGCGAAACCGGCGCAGTTGTCGGGCGGTATGCGTCAGCGGGTGTCGATCGCGCGGGCGCTGGTGGTGAAGCCGACGGTGCTGCTGCTCGATGAACCCTTCGGCGCGCTCGACGATATGACCAGGCAGAAACTGAATCTGGAACTGCTGCGGATCTGGACCGAGAAACCCGCGACCACCCTCATGGTGACCCACGGCATCGCGGAGGCGGTATTCCTTTCCGATGTGGTCGCGGTGATGAGTCCGCGTCCGGGGCGGGTACTGGAACTGGTCGACATCGATCTGCCCCGGCCTCGGCTCCCGGAAATGATGCGCACCCCCGAATTCCACGCGCTGCACGATTACCTGTCGGAATTGCTGTTCGGCAAGACCGGTACCGGCGGGGTCGTGACCGATAAGGCGGGAGGTTCGGCATGAGATATCTCGGCGGTCTGCTCGGATTACTCGGGTTGATCATCGGGTGGTGGATACTCGCCGCGGCCGGTGTCGCGGGCGGCACCATTCCGAGTCCGTGGACGGTGGTGCGCACCATGTTCACCGACGGCTGGGACCTCTACGGCCCCAATTTCCGGATCACGGCCGAGGGCGCGCTGAAGGGTTTCGTCTGGGGTAACACGCTGGCGATCGGGCTGGCGATCCTGGTGGTGCTGATTCCGCCGATCGAACCGCTGGCGACCCAGTTGGCGATCCTCAGTTACTGCACACCGCTGCTCGCGCTCGGCCCGATCATCCTGGTGGTGTTCGGCGGTCGCACGCCGACGGTTTTCCTCGCCGCGATGTACTGCTTCTTCACCACGATGGTCGGCACCGTCACCGGATTGCGTTCGGCGGCTCGCACCAGTCTGGATCTGGTGCGCGCCTACGGCGGCGGGCGCTGGCAGCAGCTCTACCGGGTGCAGATCATCGCCGCGCTGCCGAATATCTTCGCGGCCTTGAAGATCGCGGCACCCTCGGCGGTGCTCGGCGCGATCATCGGCGAATACCTGGGCGGCGTCGACAGCGGCATCGGAGTCGCGTTGACCGCCGCGCAGTCCGCCTACAACGTGCCACGCACCTGGGGGATGGCATTGGCCGCCGCCGCGTTGGCCGGTCTCGGCTACGCGGTGGTGGCGCTCACCGCGCGACTGGTCGCGCCCTGGACCGCACAGGAGGCCCGGTGAAACGGATCGGATTGTTCCTGCTCCCGCTGCTCACCTCGCTGCTGTTGATGCTGGTGATCTGGGAGGTTTTCCTGCGGGCGTTCCCCGAGGTCGGGCCCCGGGTCGGCAAATCGCCCGCCGATATCTGGCGCTATCTGGTCACCGCGCCCGGCGCGTCGACCGCGCGGCAGGCGATCGTCGACGACCTGCTGATCACCCTGCGCGACGCCGCCGTGGGATTCGCGGTCGGCATGGCGGCGGCGCTGGTGATCGCCGCGCTGTTCGTCACCGTCTCCACGATCGAGCAGACCTTCATGCCGGTCGCGATGCTGCTGCGTTCGGTGCCGCTGGTGGCGCTGGCGCCGATCATCGTGCTCATCTTCGGGCGCGGGACCGGTGGGGTGACGGTGATGGCCGCGATCGTCGTGCTGTTCCCGGCGCTGGTGATGATCATGGCCGGTCTGCGCAACGCGCCGAGACAGGCCGTCGACGTCGTCGCCGCCTACGGCGGTTCGCGCTGGACGGCACTGCGGATGGTCTCCATCCCGGCCGCGCTGCCTTCGGTGTTCGCGGCGGCGAGGATCTCGGTGCCGGGTGCGTTGATCGGTGCGTTGATCGGTGAATGGCTCGGCAGTGGAACGGGTCTGGGCGCGAGTCTGATCCGCGCCATTCCCACCTTCCAGTACAACAAGTTGTGGGCGAGCATCGTCATCGTGACCCTCGTCTCGGTGGCGCTGTACGCGATCGTCGGCGTCATCGAGAATCTGGTGCTCGCGCGTTTCGGCCCCGACGCCGGACGGAGTTAGGTTCTGTCTCGAGTCTGTGCCGGAGCCCGGTATTCGCGGCCGACGTGGGCGAATCAGCGCTCGGAACCTGAAAGTAAAGAAAAGGAAACCGATCGAACCTAGATTCGGTCCATGACAGCAGTGTTCGCCCGTCGCTCATTTCTCCGCTACTCCGCGCTGACCGGAGCCGTACTCGGCGGCGCGGGTGTGCTCGCCGCGTGTGGCGATGATTCGAGCAGTTCTTCCGGTGGCTCCACCCCGGACGGTTCCAAGTTCGGTACCGTCGCCGTCCAGCTCTCCTGGCTGAAGAACATCGAATTCGCCGGTGAGTACTTCGCGGATTCGAAGGGCTATTTCCGTGATGCAGGCTTCGGCTCGGTGAATCTGATCGCGGGCGGCGCCGCGAGTACCTCCGCCGAGGCCGGGCTCGACACCGGTAAGGTCTGGCTCGGCCTGTCCGCGCCGCAGACCACCGCCCCGGCCATTCTGGAAGGCCTACCCGCCAAGATCGTCGGCACCACCTATCAGAAGAATCCGTTCTGCATCGTCAGCGCGGCGGGTAAGCCGATCAAGAGCCCGCAGGAGATGAAGGGCCGCAAGATCGGCGTCCAGGACACCAACCAGCTGATCTTCAACGCCCTGCTGGCCGCCAACGGCATGACGCCGAGCGATGTCACCATCGTCCCCGCGCAGTTCGACCCGACCCCGCTGGCCAACGGTGAGGTCGACGGCTGGGTCAGCTACGTCACCAACGAACCGATCACGCTGGCCGCCAAGGGTTTCGCCAACACCAATTTCCTCTTCGCCGATTTCAACCTGCCGCTGGTCGCGGAAACGCTGACGGTGACCCAGTCCACCATCGACAACGAACGCGACAAGTTGAAGGCGTTCCTCGTCGCCGAGATCAAGGGCTGGAAGGACGCGGTCGCCAACCCGGCGGAATCGGCACGACTCGCGGTGGAGGTGTACGGCAAGGATCAGAAACTGGATCTGGCCGAACAGACCCTGGAGGCGACGGCACAGAACGATCTGGTGATGTCCGCGAATACGGCGGCCAACGGGCTGCTGAGCATGACCGATCAGCTCATCGAACAGAACATCGCGGCATTGCGCACGGCGAAGATCGACATCAAGGCCGACCAACTGTTCGATCTGTCGATCCTGCGCGAGGTCTACGCGGAGAACCCCGGTTTGAAGTAGTCCCGACGGGTTTCGGCGCCGAAGCGCCCCGTGAGCTCTACAGAGCCACCGATGTCTCGGCGCCGAACGCTCGCTCGGCGTGGATCACATCGGCTTGCTCAGGGTGGATCCGGACACTCCGTCCCGATTTCGTCGCCAGCAGTTCGGCGGCGATCGCCACGGCGTGTTCCGTGGCGGTGCGGGCCCCGATATCGAGCCCGGCGGGGGAGTGCAGGCGGGCCATCATCATTTCTCCGAAGCCGCCCGCGCGCAGATCGGCGATGCGCCGGTTGTGCGACGCCAGGGTGCCCGTCGCGCCCAGATAGCCGAATTCCGGCAACCGCAGCGCGACCGTGAGCAGCGGAATCTCGAACATCGGATCGTTGGACAGCACGACAATCGCTGTACTGGAATCTATTTCGCCCTCCGAGGAGAGGGTGTTCAGGTAGCGGTGCGGCCAGTCGACCACCACCTCGGCACCGGGGAACGCTTCCGAATCGGCGACATCGTCGCGTGAATCGCAGATGGTCACCCGGTAGCCGAGTAGTCGGGCCTGCACGTTGAGCGCCGAGGCGATCGCGTTGGCGCCGAAGATGATCAGACGCGGCGGCGGTGCGAACGAGGAGACGAACACATCGGATTCGGGCAGCGCGACCAACTCGGTGTTGTGCCGTTTGTCGGTCACCAGGTGCTGACCGATCAGATCCTCGTCCGGATTCCACACCACGGTGAACACGGTGACCCGCCGATGCGAGGCGATCTCGGAGGCGACGGTCGGGAATTCGGGGAAATCGCGGCGTGAGAACGGTTCGGCGAAGACGTCGATCATCCCCCCGGCGTCGCCGCCGGACTCCCCGGCCGGGACACCGAACCGGTGCATGGCCCGCCTGCCGGTCCGCGCCGCCGCCACGGCCGCCTCGCGGACCGCCGACTCGACCGAGCCGCCGAGCGCCGAGCCGTACACCCCGCCGTTGGGATCGACCAGCATCGCCGAGCCGACGCTCAACGGCCCGGACCCCACGGTCCGCACGACGGTGGCAAGGCCTCCGGTGCGGCCGGAATGCCACACCCGCAATAGGTCATCGACGATGTCGCGCATCAGTTTCTAGCTCCGATCAACGGACGTCGTGGCCGGGAAATCGCGATCGAGTCCCGTCGCCACATCGTCGCACGTGACGCACACCATATCCTCCCGACCGGCCAAATAGGTGCGGGCTCCCGAATCTCCTACGGCGACTCTCCACACCGAGGTCCAGTGCTCGTGGCCGATCACAACCGGATGTCCCGGTGTGCCGTGGAACACAGCGCGGGCGATTCCACTCTCGGCGGAGAAGGCCGCGGCGGCCACCCTGGCGACCGCGGCGGCGCCGACATCGGGGGTGTCGACCGGCATGATCGCGACGTATTCGGCCCGCGTACTCGCGGCCGCTTTCAGCCCGGCCCGCAGTGACGCGCCCATCCCGGTCGCCCAATCCGGAGCCCACACGTGCCGCGCGTCGGGCGGCAGGGCGACCGTCGCCGCGGCGGGTCCGGTCGCGCCGAGCACCACGATGACCGGATCGCAGCCGCCGTCGCGCAGGGCGGCCACCGCGGCGCGCAGCCAGGCGCCGCCTTCGGCGAGCGCTTTGGGATACCCGTATCGGGTGCCCGCGCCCGCCGCGAGCACGATGCCCGCGCAGGTAGGCCCGGACGTCGTCGCGAGGTCGGGGGGAACCATGATCGCCACCGTAGCGGCGCCGCATGGCTCGTGGGTTACCTACGGACTCATATCCGGCGAATCCCCGACACGCCGGAATGATCACTCTCTTCCGGGTGGCGGCGTGGCGTGTCGTGTTCGATGCTTGACCGATGACAGACGACGTGACCGACACGGCGGGTTTCGAGGCGATGCCCGACGACGTCGCCACGCGCGCGCTGCTCGACTGTTGCTCGTCGCCCGCGTTCGCCCGCGCCGTACTCGCGGGCAGGCCGTACCCCGCCGTCGAGGATCTGCTCGTCGCCGCCGACGCCGCGTTGGCCGCGCTGCCCGAATCCGAACTCGATCTCGCGCTGTCCGGGCACCCACGTATCGGCGCGCGACCGAGTTCGGACGCGTCCGCGCGTGAACAGGCCGGGGTCGCCGACGCGGGCGACAGCGTCAAGGTGGCATTGGCCGAGGGAAATCGGGCATACGAAGAGAAGTTCGGCCATATCTACCTGGTCTGTGCCAGCGGCAGATCGGGGGCGGAACTGCTCGAACTCCTGACCACCCGGCTCGGCAACGATCCGGCGACCGAGAGGCGAATCATGCGCGCCGAACTGGGCAAGATCAACCGCATCCGGCTGCGGCGGCTGCTGGCGGACCTCGCGTGAGCACACTGAGCACGCACGTGCTCGACGCGGTACGCGGTGTGCCCGCGGCCGGTGTCGGCGTCGCCCTGCACACCGGGGTGCGATTGCTCGGCAGTGGCTCGACCGATCAGGACGGCCGGATCGCCGAGCTGGGACCGTCGCTGGAACCCGGAGTGCACCGACTGGTTTTCGACACCGGCGCCTACTTCGCCGGACTCGGGCTCGACACGTTCTATCCGGAGGTGTCGATCGCCTTCACCGTGGGTGCGTCGCGGCATTATCACGTGCCGCTGTTGCTGTCGCCCTTCGCCTTTTCCACCTACCGAGGGAGCTGACGCCCATGGAACTGACCGGTCCGATCGCGCTGTCCGACAACCGATACGGCAAGGCCGAGAATCGGATCGTCCGGATCTATCGCGACAGCGCGCGGCACGAGATCCGTGACCTGAACGTCAGCACGGTGCTGCGCGGCGATTTCGCCGACGCCTATATCTCCGGTGACCAGTCGAAGGTGCTGCCCACCGACACCCAGAAGCAGACCGCCTACGCCTTCGCCAAGAGACCCGGCGTGCAGCCGGTGGAGGATTACGCCCTCACGCTGGCCGCCCACTTCGTCGACGAGACCGAACCGGTGCACAGCGCCCGCGTCGAGATCGAGGAATTCGCCTGGCAGCGAGTCGCCGTCGGCGGACTCGAACACGACCACACCTGGGTGCGGCAGGGTCCCGAGGTGCGCACGGTGACGGTGACGGTGGCGGGCAAGGGCGTCGAACAGCGGGCCTGGGTCATCGGCGGCGTCGACGACCTGGTGATCCTGAAATCCACCGGATCGCAGTTCGCGGATTTCCTCGTCGACGATTTCACCGTGCTGGAACCGACCAACGACCGGGTGCTGGCCACCGCCGTCAACGCGCGGTGGCGTTTCGCGGCGACCTCGGGGGTGGAATGGG
The DNA here is from genome assembly GCF_045040005.1 of Nocardia sp. NBC_01377. NCBI lineage: Bacteria > Bacillati > Actinomycetota > Actinomycetes > Mycobacteriales > Nocardiaceae > Nocardia > Nocardia sp. NBC_01377. The sequence goes on along the minus strand of NZ_CP109566.1, from coordinate 6,824,396 downwards.
ACGAGGTCTACGCCGGTATCCGCGCGGCCATGATCGAGGTTTTCGCCACGCGGCATTCGAAGGCTTTGCAGCAGACGCTGTTCGACATGGGCAAAGCCGCGCTGGAGGCCTATCCCGTACTCGCCGAGGTGCGGCTCGCCGCCCCGAACAAACACCATTTCGGCTACGACCTGGCCCGATTCGGGATCGAGAACCACGGTGAGGTCTTCCACGCCGCCGACCGGCCGTACGGATTGATCCACGCGACCGTGTCGAGACAGGACGCGCCGCCCGCCGGGCCCGCCTGGGAACCGTGAGCCGGATTCTCGTCCACGCACACCGAAGTCCATGCACGACAACGCCGTTCGTCGGCGACCCCTCGATGCTCGGGAAGTGGGACTCCGATGACGGCAGCGCCGACACTGGTGATCGACGGTTGCGCGATCGCGACCGTCGACGCGGCGGGCACCGAATACCGCACCGGGCACGTGGTGGTGCACGGCAACAGGATCGGGGCGGTCGGCGCGGGGCCGGCCCCGATCACCGACGCACCCCGCATCGACGGTGGCGGCTGCCTGCTGACGCCGGGACTGGTCAACACCCACCACCACCTCTACCAGTGGATCACCAGGGGTCTGGCCGCCGACAGCACCCTGTTCGAATGGCTGACCACGCTGTATCCGGTCTGGGCCGGTATCGACGAGGAATCGGTGCGGATCGCGGCCACCGGTGCGCTCGCGGCGCTGGCCCGCACCGGATGCACCACGACCACCGACCACCACTACGTCTTCCCGTCGGCGGGCGGTGATCTGCTCGGCGCCGAAATCGCCGCCGCCGCCGACGTCGGCCTGCGTTTCCACCCCTGCCGCGGTTCGATGGATCTCGGCGCGAGTTCCGGCGGACTGCCGCCCGACGACGTGGTGGAATCGCTCGACGCGATACTCGTCGCGAGCGCCGACGCCATCTCCCGCTGGCACGACCCGTCCTTCGACTCGATGCTGCGCGTCGCCCTGGCGCCCTGCTCACCGTTCTCGGTGACCCCGGACCTGATGCGCGAATCGGCCGCGCTGGCGCGCGACTCCGGTGTCCGGCTGCACACCCACCTCGCCGAAACCGTCGACGAACAGGATTTCTGCGCGTCCGCGTTCGGTTGCACGCCCGCGGCCTACATGGAACGACTCGGCTGGCTCGGACCCGATGTCTGGTTCGCCCACGCCGTCCACCTCGACGACGCCGCCATCACCGCGATGGCGTCGACCGGCACCGGTATCGCCCACTGCCCGACCTCCAACGGCCGCCTCGGCGCCGGTATCGCCCGCACCGCCGCACTGCTCGTGGCCGGTGTCCCGGTCGGGCTCGGCGTCGACGGCGCGGCCAGCAACGAGTCGAGTTCCATGATCGAGGAACCCCGCAACGCCCTGCTCTACGCCCGCGCCGTCGGCGGCCCGCGCGCGATGAACGTCCGCACCGCACTGGAACTGGCCACCATCGGCGGTGCCCGGGTCCTCGGCCGCGAAGCCGAGATCGGTTCGATCGAACCCGGCAAACTCGCCGACCTCGCCCTCTGGCGTCTGGACACCCCCGCCCACGCCGGTATCGACGACCCCGTCACCGCCCTGATCCTCGGCTCCCCACCACCCCTGGCCGCACTGCTGGTCAACGGACGGGAAGTGGTCCGCGACGGCGAGGTGCGCACCGTGGACGAATCCGTCGTCGGCGCCCGGGTCGCCCGCGCCCAGGCCACATTGGTCGCCGCCGCCGGATAGCGGCGTCTCGGCCGACGGGGTGGCTCGTTCGGGACGATACTGAAGGGGAGGAGGTCGGGCGTGGTCGAATTCACGGCCTGATCGGATCGGTCCTGGTCGGAGGGGGTGGGCCGGGGCGCGGTAACGGGGGCGAAATGTGAATCGAGAGTGGTGCAACATTTCGGCAACCCGCGGCTTCTAGGGTGGCTGCAGGTGCTGTGGAGTGAGGTGGGACGTGGACCTGGACACGATTCGGGAGGTGGTGGTGGCACGGGAGCGGGCCGACCTGGTCGGCCTGGGACAGACCTGTGCCGTATTGGCGGGGGGTACCTTCCTGTTCTCGGAGCCGCAGGTGCGGTTGGCGCGGCTGATCGATATCACCGGGTTGGGGTGGCCCCCTCTGCTCGAGACTTCCGATGGGTTGGAGATCGCCGCGACCTGCACGCTGGCCGAATTCGCCGGTGCGACGCGCGGGCGGGAGGCCGGGCAGGCGGTACTGCGCGAGGACTGGCCGGGCACGGCCCTGTTCGCCCAGGGTTGCCGCGCGCTGCTGGCCTCGCACAAGATCTGGCGGAGCGCGACGGTCGGCGGGAACATCTGCCTGTCGCTGCCCGCGGGTGGGGTGCTCGCCGCGCTGACGGCCCTGGACGCGGTCGCGCTGATCTGGTCCCAGGACGGAACCGATCGCCGGATTCCGCTGCGCGATTTCGTTCTCGGAGCAGAGAGTAATGTGCTCGCGCCCGGGGAGATACTGCGTTCGGTGCACGTGCCGACGCGAACATTACGTGCCCGCACCGTGTTTCGCAAGATCGCCCTCGCGCAGTTCGGCCGTTCCGGCGCGGTGGTGATGGGCAGGCGCGAAGCCGACGACCGTACGGCGATCACGATCACCGCGGCCACCACCCGCCCCGTCGTCCTGGATTTCCCGGCGCCACCCGATCCGGACGGAGTCGCCACCGCCGTCGCCACCCTCGATCCGGCGCTGTGGTTCGACGATCCGCACGGTGCCCCGGATTGGCGTCGTCACGTCACCGGTGTCCTCGCCCGTGAAGTCGCGGACGAATTGCGCACGGACGGGAGTGGGACATGAGCTTCTACAGGCGCGGTTCAGCGGGTGAAGTCGGTGAGCGGCAATGAGATTCGAAGTCGACGGCGAGATGTTCGAGGTACAGCCGCGTCCCGGCCAATGCTTGCGCACGCTTCTGCGCGAACAGGGCCGTTTCGCGGTCAAGAAGGGGTGCGACACCGGTGATTGCGGCGCCTGCTCGGTCCAGCTCGACGGACAGACGGTGCACTCCTGTGTCGTTCCCGCCTATCGCGCGGCGGACCACGTCGTCACCACGGCGGCGGGGCTCGGCAGCGTCGCCGATCCGCATCCGGTGCAGCAGCGGTTCATCGACAGCGCGGCGTTCCAATGCGGCTTCTGCACCGCCGGAATGGTGGTGACGGCCGCCGGACTCGGCTGCGGCACCGCGGATTCCGCACCGGAATCCGGGGAGCTTTCCGAACTGATGAAAGGCAACCTGTGCCGGTGCACGGGGTACCGAGCGATCCGCGAGGCGTTGACCGCGCAGGGGGACCCGGTCGCGGGATCGGTCGCTGCCCATCGGTGCCATGCCGAGGCGCAACCGTCTCACCTGGCGGCCGGGTCTTCCTCGGGGACCGCGTGGGGCGGTGCGGGGACCGGAGTCGGGGCGCCCGCGGGCCCCCGAATCGTCACCGGTACGGAACCGTTCACCTTCGATGTCCTGCCGCCACGTGACGGCACATCGCCGATGCCGGGAACCGAGCCTTTCCTCGACCCGACATCTGTCGCACCACCCACCGCACCCCTGCACATCGCGGTGGCGGTGAGTCCACACGCGCATGCGCGCATCATCTCCATCGATACTTCGGCGGCGGAGGCGGTGCCCGGCGTGCACGCGGTGCTCACCTACGCCGACGCACCGGATATCGCCTTCTCGACCGCGCGTCACGAGTTGCGTACCGACGATCCGGACGACACCTACGTCCTCGATCGGACGGTGCGGTTCGTCGGTCAGCGTGTCGCGGCGGTCGTCGCCGAGACACTGGGCGCGGCAAAGGCGGCCTCTCGCCTGCTGCGGATCGAATACGAGCTGCTGCCCGCCGTTTTCGATCCGGCGGACGCGCTGGCCGACCGGGCTCCGAAATTGCATGGCGGCAAACCGGTTTCGGCGCGGATCGCCGATCCGGACCGCAACCTGGTGGCCGAATTGCACGGCGAGGTCGGTGATATCGCTGCCGGTCTGCGCGCGGCAGCGAAAGTGGTTCGGGGCGTGTGGCATTCGCCGCGCGGACAGCACGTCCACCTCGAAACGCACGGCGGTATCGGCTGGTTGGACGCCGACGGCAGACTTGTCATCCGGTGCAGTACCCAGGTGCCGTTCCTGGTGCGTGACGAACTCTGCGTCCTCTTCGGGCTGACGCGCGACCGGGTGCGGGTCTTCGCGACCCGCGTCGGCGGCGGGTTCGGGGCGAAACAGGAGATGCTGGCCGAGGATCTGATCGCGTTGGCCGTGCTGCGCACGGGTCGGCCGGTGCAGTACGAATTCACGCGCTCGGACGAATTCGTCTCCGCGACCTCACGGCATCCGATGCGGGTGGCGGTGTCGGTGGGCGCGGACGCCGACGGCATTCTGACGGCGCTGGCGATCGACGTGCTCGCCGACGCGGGCGCCTACGGCAATCACAGCGCGGGCGTGATGTTCCACGGCGTGGGGGAATCGGTCGAGGTGTATCGCTGCGCGAACAAGCGGGTCGACGCGCGATCGGTGTACACCAACAACATTCCCTCCGGCGCGTTCCGCGGCTACGGACTCGGGCAGATCATCTTCGGGGTGGAATCGGCGCTCGATGAACTGGCGGCCGAACTCGGTATCGATCCGTTCGAATTGCGTCGCCGCAATGTGGTCGTACCCGGTGATCGGTTCGTCGGCGCAGCCGTGGACGACGGCGATCTGGTCTTCGGCAGTTACGGACTCGATCAGTGCATCGACCTGGCCGAACAAGCGCTGCACCGGGGCAACGGGGTGCCCGCGCCCGGTCCGGACTGGCGGGTCGGGACCGGGATGGCGCTGGCGATGATCGCCACCATCCCGCCGCGCGGTCATCGCTCCGAGGCGATCGCCACGCTGCGCGCCGACGGTCGCTACGAGATCAGGTTCGGCACAGCGGAATTCGGCAACGGCACCACCACCGTGCACGCCCAGCTGGCCGCGACCGCGCTCGGCGCCGACGTGCGGCGCATCGTCATCAGGCAGTCCGACACCGATCTGGTCGGCCACGACACCGGCGCCTTCGGTTCGACCGGCATCGTGGTGGCGGGCAAAGCGTCCTACGCGGCGGCCCTTGCCTTACGCGCGCGCATGCTCGATCGCGCCGCCAAGCTGACCGGCACCGTGCCGGGCGAAGGCGAACTCGAGTCGGAAGGGGTGCGCTGCGGCGACACCCTCGTCACCGTCGCCGAACTGCTGGCCGAAGGCGAGCTCAGCGCCACCGGTGAGCACGCGGGCAGTCCGCGTTCGGTGAGTTTCAATGTGCACGCCTTCCGCGTCGCGGTGCGGCCGGAGACGGGATCGGTGCGCATCCTCCAGTCGGTCCAGGCCGTCGACGCGGGCACGGTACTCAACCCGGTGCAGTGCCGAGGTCAGGTGGAAGGCGGTGTGGCCCAGGCCATCGGCACCGCGCTGTACGAGGATATGCGCAGCGTCGAGGGTGTGGTCACCACCAGCACACTGCGGCACTATCACATACCGCAATTCGGCGATGTGCCGACGACCGAGGTGTATTTCGCCGAAACCAGTGACGACCTGGGCCCACTCGGCGCGAAATCGATGAGCGAATCGCCCTACAACCCGGTTGCCCCCGCATTGGCGAACGCGATCAAGGATGCTGTCGGTATCCGGCCGGACCGGTTGCCGATGACGGCGGACCGAATCTGGCGTGCTTTGCAGGAAGGAGACCGAGGGTGACTTCCACCCGGTTGCCGGAGCACATCCTGGCCCGGTTCGACGCGGTACTCGACCAGGTCGACGCGCGATTGGGTGCCGGGTACCCGGGACCGGACGGTCGCGCCCAGCCGATCCACACCGTCTACGTACCGGCCGACCGGATCACTCCGTCGACGCCGCTGGACTGGGGTGCGTCCGCCGTGACCCTGCTCGACCGGCACCGCGACCTGCTGTCGGAACGGGACGGCACCGATTCGCTCGACGCGGTGCGGGCCAGACTGCTCGATGATCCGGTGCAGGATCTGCGCATCGATTTCGAGGACGGCTACGGTTTCCGCGACGACGCGCAGGAGGACGCCGCCGCGACGGCGGCGGGCGAGATCATCGCCGGATGGGCGTCGGCGGGCGGTCCCGCCGGATTCGGCATCAGGATCAAGGGGTTGTCCGGCGCCGAACGCGGCCGCGCGCTCCGCACCCTGGAACTGGTGCTGGAGGCCATGGGCGGGGTACCGGACGGATTCGTGTTCACGGTGCCCAAGATCCGTGCCGTCGAACAGGTTTCGGCGTTGGTCGCCCTGTGCGACGGCTTCGAGACCGGTTTCGGTCTCCGCGAGGGCACGCTGCGATTCGAATTGCAGATCGAGAGCCCGCAGGCGATCGTCGCCTCCGACGGCTCCGCGCCGATCGCGCGCATGCTCACCGTCGCCGAGCGACGTTGCAGCGCACTGCATTTCGGCACCTACGACTACACGGCCGCCTGCGGAATCGCCGCGACCGACCAGGCACTCGACCATCCGGCCGCCGACCACGCCAAGGCGGTGATGCAGGTGGCGGCCGCGCAGACCGGGGTGTGGATCTGCGACGGGTCGACCCAGATCGTTCCCGACACCGAACCGGAAAACGCGCTGCTCAACCATCATCGGCTCGTCGGCCGGGCGCTGCGGCGCGGCTACTACCAGGGCTGGGATATGCATCCCGGTCACCTGGTCACCCGCTGGCTGGCGACCTACGACTTCTTCCGACAGGCCGTCGACGTCGCTGTTCCGCGCCTGCTGGCCTATCTGGATCGACGTTCCGGCGGCGTGATCGACGAACCCGCGACCGCCGAAGCGCTGGCCGCGACGGTACTGCGTGCCGTGCACAGCGGGGCGCGCACCGAAGACGAATTACGGATCACGGCACCCGAATTGAGCCCGGCCGTGCTGCGGGCTCTCGTCGCGCGCGAGCCGATCCCGCACGATCCCCGATGACGGCTCGATCGACGACGACCGCAGCACAGGAGGTATGGTGAACGAACTGATCGGCGATGAGGATTTCACGCTGTTCCCGGACCTGGCCGTCCGCCCCCTCGGCGGTTCGGTGATCTGGGCGAACGACGAATCCTTCGCGGAGAAGGAGAATTTGATCAATCCGGGACCGTCGGAGTATCAGCCGTCGACCTTCGGACACAAAGGCCAGATCTACGATGGCTGGGAAACCCGCAGGCATCGCGGCGAACCCGGAGACGACAGCGCGATCGTCCGTCTCGGGGTGCCGGGAGTGATCCGGGGCATCGTGGTCGACACCGCCTGGTTCACCGGCAACTATCCGCCCGCTGTCTCGGTGTCGGCGCTGGAGATCGCGGGCTATCCGCCCGCCGAGTCGATCGCCGAGCGCACCGACTGGGTGAGTTTGATCGACCGGGCACAGGTCAAGGGCGACAGCCGCAACCCCTTCCCGATCACCGACGAGAACCGTTGGACCCATGTGAAACTCACCATGCATCCGGACGGCGGCGTCGCGCGGCTACGGGTCCACGGCGAGGGTAGGCCGGATCGGGAACTGCTCGGACTCGGCCCGCTCGACCTGGCCGCGCTGGAGAACGGCGCGCTGGTACTGGACTGCTCGAACCGCTTCTACAGCTCACCGAATCAGCTGCTCTATCCCGGTCTGGCCCGGAAGATGGGCGACGGCTGGGAGACCGCGCGCCGCCGCGACGACGGCAACGACTGGGTGCGCATCCGCCTGGCCGGGCCCGGACTGGTCCGGCTCGCCGAGATCGACACCTCCTACTTTCTCGGTAACAGCCCCGGCTCGGCCAGGCTGACCGGCCGCACCACCGACGGCACCGAGGTGGAACTGCTGCCGCGCACCCCGCTGCTGCCCGACACCAGACATCGTTTCGCGGTGACGCCGATGGCGGCCTCGGTCGAGGAGGTCCGGCTCGACGTCTATCCCGATGGCGGACTGGCCCGCCTTCGGCTGTTCGGGGAGTTCGGCGGATGACCGCCGATCGCGACCTCATCGGCTACGGCCGCACGCCACCGGACCCGAAATGGCCGGGCGGCGCGCGCATCGCGGTGCAATTCGTCCTCAATTACGAGGAGGGCGGGGAGAACAATGTCCTGTACGGGGACACCCATTCGGAGACGTTCCTCTCGGAGATGACTCCGGCCGAGGCATTCCCCGATCGCCACATGAGTATGGAATCGCTCTACGAATACGGTTCGCGAGCCGGGCTGTGGCGGGTATTGCGGGCATTCGAACGGCGCGGTCTTCCGCTGACAATATTCGCCGTGGCACAGGCGATGCGGGCCAATCCGGAGGCGGTCGCCGCCTTTCGGGAACTCGGACACGAAATCGCGAGCCACGGATTGCGCTGGAAGAGTTATCAGTCGATCGATCGCGACACCGAACGCGCGCATATGGCCGAAGCGGTACGGCTGCTCACCGAGTTGACCGGTTCGCGTCCACTGGGCTGGTACACAGGGCGGGACTCACCGAACACCCGCGAACTCGTGGTCGAACACGGCGGTTTCGTCTACGACTCCGATTCCTACGCCGACGACCTGCCGTACTGGGTCACCGTGCGCGGCACCGACCATCTGGTGGTGCCCTACACACTCGACACGAACGATATGCGTTTCGCCTCCCCGGCGGGCTTCCCGTCCGGCGAGCAGTTCTTCGCACACCTCCGCGACGCGTTCGACGTGCTGTATCGCGAGGGCACCGAAGGCAGTCCGAAGATGCTCTCGGTCGGATTGCACTGCCGCCTGGTCGGCAGGCCCGCCCGTACCGCGGCCCTGGAACGGTTCCTCGATCACGTTCAAACGCACGAGCGGGTGTGGATACCCCGACGTATCGATATCGCCGAACACTGGCGCGCGACGCATCCGCCCGCTCTCACTTCCCACAACGGGTTGTCGGCGGCGGGCAACTGAGGCCGCGATCGTATCCGGTCCCGTCGTGGACGGGACCGGACACCGGATCAAGCGAACAGTCCGCGCACGAACGGGATCGAATCCACCAGTGAGGCGTTCACGGTCCCGTTGTGATCCTCGGGATAGGTGTGCAGCGTGACAGGTTGCCCGCCCGCTTCCAGTCGCGCGGCGAACAGCAGGGTCGCTGGGGTGATCACATCGGTGTCGCGCAGTCCCTGGCCGAGGAACAGCGGCCGGTCGTATCCGGATTCGGGCAGACCCATGGTCCGGGTGAGGACGCCGAGCAGATCCGGCACCTGTGAGAGCGGGCGTGCGAACTGATCGCCGATCACCACGTTGTTCGCGGCGAGTTCGTCACCGAACGGGTCGATGCATTCCGTCCGCGCCCGTTCCAGCCATCGCCTGCCGGATTCGGTCAGATACGACTCGATACCCAGTTCGGGATAGGTGACGGTCAACCCGTTGAGTATGTAGAAGACGTAGGCGGTCGTGTGCGCGCCGAGTTCGATCGGCGGCACGCCGGGGCCGAGCGGCAACAGGATGTTCTCGATATAGGCGGGCACCCCGGTGCCGACCGCGCCGCGATAGTCGAGTTCCGGCCCGCCGAATTCGGTGGCGTAGCGGGCCGTGTACACGGCGGCGCCACCACCCTGCGACTGACCGACCACCGCCCATTTCCTCGACAGTGTCGGGAAACGTTTCGTCGCCGCCGCGACCGCGTCGACCACGTTGTGCGCCTCGACCGTGCCGTTCAGATACGGATGCTCACCCGGTGTGCCGAGTCCGGCGTAATCGGCCGCCACGATCGCGTACCCCTGATCCAGCCAGGTCCCGAGATAGGCCCAATCGCGGTCGACGGCGGCGGGACCGGCGACACTGTAGGCGCAATCGTCACCCAACCCGACGGTGCCGTGCGCCCACGCGATCACCGGCCAACCACCCGCGGGCGGTTCACCGGGCGGGAAGTACACCGCTGCGCTCGCGGTTGTCGGCTGGTCGCGCACGGTGGTCGAGCTGTACAGGATGCGAGTCGAGTCGTGTGAGCCCGGCAGGGTCGCGGCGGCGGAAAGCGGTTCCACGGACAGGACGGTTCCGGTCGCGACGGGTTCCGCGTTCGCGGCCGGCAGATTCAGCAGATTCAACAGAACTGTGATTATGGCGGCCGGGGCCGCGTGTCCGCGGCCCCCTTTGTCTCGCGTCCGAGCGGTCGAGACTCGCGACTGCGTCGCATGCGCTTCGACCGCTCGGACGCGAGACGGGCCGCGGACGGGCGCTCGTAAGGCTCGCGCCTTCGGTGTGTGCGCTTCGACCGTTCGGACGCCGCGAGACGGGCCGCGGACGAGGGCTCGTAAGGCTCGCGCCTTCGGTGTGTGCGCTTCGACCGTTCGGACGCCGCGAGACGGGCCGCGGACGAGGGCTCGTAAGGCTCGCGCCTTCGGTGTGTGCGCTTCGACCGTTCGGACGCCGCGAGACGGGCCGCGGACGAGGGCTCGTAAGGCTCGCGCCTTCGGTGCGTGCGCTTCGACCGTTCGGATGTGAGACGGGCCGCGCGGGAGCGCGCGTAAGGCTCGCGCCGTGGGGGGTGGGGGCGGTGCGAGAGGGGGCGCGCCGGTGGGGGAGGTTTTCGGGGGGTTGTCGCTCATATGACTCGCTCCGGGGGGAGATTGTCGCTCGGTACGGCTCGCTCGGGGGGAGAGCGGGTCGTTTCGGGGGAACTGGACGTGTGTCCGACTCTGGGGATGTCGGTTCCGAGTGTGCCGTATCGGGGGTTGTGGGCGGCGTGGGGGAGTGGGGGCGGTCACGTCGGGGGTAGGCGCGGGGGTTGTGAAGGTGCTCACAGGGGGGAAGTTCGAGGGGGTTCGGGGAGTGGAAAGAGGCGTGTCTCAAACAGTACGAGCGTTACGGGAAACCGCATGTCAGGGCTACCGGTGAGTAGGATTGTTACTTGCAATTCGCCCGCAAATTTCGCAGAGTTAGCAAAAGGTGGTGCAAACCTAGCGGAGATTCACAGTTGCAACAGGTAGACGGCTATTTCCTGGTGTGCCATCGTGTGGAAGTACACCCCGAGGCCATAGCAAGCCTGCAAATTGCCGCCACAGCAGTTCGAGAGAACTCCCGGCGAGCGGCACATACCGACCCAAAGAGAAGTGGAGTAAGAGATGTCGACGACCGGCACCCCGAAAACCGCTGCGGAAATTCAGCAGGATTGGGACACCAACCCCCGTTGGAAGGGCCTGACCCGCAACTACACGGCGGAGCAGGTGTCGAAGCTCCAGGGCACCGTCATCGAAGAGGCGACCCTCGCTCGTCGTGGCTCCGAGATCCTGTGGGATCTGGTCAACAACGAGGACTACATCAACTCCCTCGGCGCCCTCACCGGCAACATGGCGGTCCAGCAGGTCCGCGCGGGCCTCAAGGCCATCTACCTGTCGGGCTGGCAGGTCGCCGGTGACGCGAACCTATCCGGGCACACCTACCCGGACCAGTCGCTCTACCCGGCCAACTCGGTTCCGGCCGTGGTCCGTCGCATCAACAACGCGCTGCTGCGCGCCGACGAGATCGCCAAGGTCGAGGGCGACACCTCCGTGTCGAACTGGCTGGCCCCGATCGTGGCCGACGCCGAAGCCGGCTTCGGTGGCGCGCTCAACGCCTACGAACTCCAGAAGGCCATGATCGCCGCCGGCGCAGCCGGTGTGCACTGGGAAGACCAGCTGGCCTCCGAGAAGAAGTGCGGCCACCTCGGTGGCAAGGTGCTCATCCCCACCCAGCAGCACATCCGCACCCTGACCTCCGCGCGTCTGGCCTCCGACGTCGCCGACGTGCCCTCGGTGATCATCGCCCGCACCGACGCCGAAGCCGCCACCCTGATCACCTCGGACGTGGACGAGCGCGACAAGGAATTCCTCGACGGCACCCGCACCGCCGAAGGCTTCTTCGGTGTGAAGAACGGCATCGAGCCCTGCATCGCGCGCGCCAAGGCCTACGCCCCCTACTCCGACCTCATCTGGATGGAAACCGGCGTGCCGGACCTCGAGGTCGCCCGCAAGTTCGCCGAATCCGTTCGCGGTGAATTCCCGGACCAGCTGCTGGCCTACAACTGCTCGCCCTCCTTCAACTGGAAGGCGCACCTGGACGACGCGACCATCGCGAAGTTCCAGCGTGAACTCGGCGCGATGGGCTTCAAGTTCCAGTTCATCACCCTGGCCGGCTTCCACTCGCTCAACTACGGCATGTTCGACCTCGCCTACGGCTACGCCCGCGAGGGCATGACCGCCTTCGTCGACCTGCAGGAACGCGAGTTCAAGGCCGCCGCCGAGCGCGGCTTCACCGCCATCAAGCACCAGCGTGAGGTCGGTGCGGGCTACTTCGACACCATCGCCACCACCGTCGACCCGAACACCTCGACGGCGGCGCTGAAGGGCTCCACCGAAGAAGGTCAGTTCCACTGAGATTTGGCGGCCCGGGGGCCGCGGGTTCGCGGCCCCCTTATGTCTCGCATTCGAGTGGTCGAGACTCGCGACTTCGTCGCATGCGCTTCGACCACTCGAATGCGAGACGGGCCGCGAACGGTCGCTCGTATGACTCGCTCCGTGGGGTGAGATCGTTACCCGGTCGGCTCGCTCCGAGCCCGCGATCCTCTACTCCGGTAGGGGGTGTACCGCCCTCCCCGCCGAACAGCCCCGGCGGGGAGGGCGTCCCTATACCTTTGACCATCGAAGGCGATGTTCGTACACCGGACGCCCTTCACCACAAGCCAACCCGACTAGCCAGACCAACCAGCAGGAGCGGGACGTGAGCAGCGAGAAGATTCAGCGCGTCGGCATCATCGGCGCCGGACAAATGGGTGCCGGAATCGCGGAGGTGTGCGCGCGTGCGCATGTCGACGTGCTCGTCTACGAACAGACCAGAGAACTGGCCGCGGCGGGTCGCGCCCGTATCCTGCGGTCGCTCGATCGCGGCGTTTCCAGCGGCAAGATCACCGAGCGTGAGCGAGAGCAGGCGGCCTGGCGGCTGCGCTTCACCTCCGATCTCGGCGATTTCGCCGACCGTCAGCTGGTGGTCGAGGCGGTGCTGGAGAGCGAAGAGGTCAAATCGTCGATCTTCTCCGCGCTCGACAAGGTCGTCACGGATCCGGACGCGGTGCTGGCCTCCAACACCTCTTCCATCCCGATCATGAAGATCGCGGTCGCCACGGCCAATCCCGAACGCGTCGTCGGCATGCACTTCTTCAACCCGGTGCCGGTGCTGCCGCTGGTCGAACTCGTGACCACGCTCAAGACCAGCGAGTCCGTCGCCAAGCGCGCCGAAGCGTTCGCGGGTGAGGTGCTCGGCAAGCAGGTCGTGCGCTCGGCCGACCGCTCCGGTTTCGTGGTGAACGCGCTGCTGGTGCCCTACCTGCTGTCCTCCATCCGGATGGTCGAATCGGGTTTCGCCACCAAAGAAGACGTCGACAAGGCCATGGTCCTCGGCTGTGCCCACCCGATGGGTCCGCTGGCGCTGACCGATCTCGTCGGTCTCGACACCGTGAAATCGATCGCCGACTCGATGTACGCCGAATTCAAGGAGCCGCTGTACTCGGCCCCGCCGCTGCTGATGCGTATGGTCGAAGCCGGGCTGCTCGGCAAAAAGACCGGCGCAGGCTTCTACCAGTACAACCGGGCCTGACGGTCCGCCACAGCAAACCAGGCGCAATTATGTGCGGCGTCCATTCTTCGTAGTGGGCGCCGCACAGGCATCGAAGGGAGCGGCGCGCTCATGGTGAATGTGACCGACGGCTACGGGTCGAGCATTCTCGGATACCCGAGGATCGGCCCGCACCGAGAACTCAAGCGGGCACTCGAGGCCTATTGGCGCGGTGCGATCGCCCGCGACGAACTCCTCGCGGTCGGCCGCGACATCCAGGAGCGCCAGTTCAACGAACTGGCAGCCACCGGCCTGACCCAGGTACCGGGCAACACCTTCTCCTTCTACGACCACATCCTCGACAACGCGCTGCTCTTCGGCGCGGTGCCCAAGCGGTTCGAAGCGTTCCAGGACGTCATGGACCCGCTCGACTTCTACTTCCTGATGGCGCGCGGACGTCCGGATGTGCCCCCGCTCGAACTGGTTCGCTTCTTCAGCAGCAATTACCACTACCGCCAGCCCGAACTCGACGCCGACACCGAATTCTCGCTGCATCCCGACGCGCTGCTCGACGAATTCGACCGCGCCATGGCGCGCGATATCGAATTGCGTCCGGTGGTGCTCGGCCCGCTGTCGCTGCTGCTGCTGTCCAAGGCCGGTCGCCTGCCGGGCCAGACGGAATTCGACACACTCGCGCTGCTCGACCGGCTGCTCCCGGTGTACGAGCAACTGTTCGAGATCCTGGCCAAACGCGGCGCGACCTGTGTGCAGTTGGACGAGCCCGCCTTCACCAGCGAGCGCAGCCCCGCCGAACTGGCCGCGTTCGAGGCCGCCTACCAGCGACTATCCAAAGCCCCGCTGCGCCCGCGCATCCTGGTGACGGGTCAGTACGGCGATTTCGGTGAGGCGCTGACGATCCTGGCCCGCACCAACGTCGAGGCCATCGGCCTGGACCTGGCGGGCCACCGGATCAGCCCGGACGATCTCGCCGAGATCCCCGGAATCCGGCGCAAACGCCTGTACGCGGGCGTGATCAACGGTCGCAATGTGTGGCGCGCGGATCGTTACGTGACGCTGGAATACCTGAACGCGCTCGCGACGGTGTGCCCGGATCTTGTGGTCTCCACCGGAACCACACTGCTGCACGTGCCCTACGACGTGCTCGCCGAATACGATATCGACGGAAATGTCGCCGACCGCCTCGCCTTCGCGAAACAGAAGGTGGGCGAAGTGGTTTCGCTCGCCAAGGCGTTGACCGACGGGCCGTCGGACACCTGGCGCAAACGTCCCACCGAAGTGCATTTCAAGCAGAAGCACGCGGTGCGGCAGCGGGTGTACGCGGTCACGCGGGAGATGCGCGAACGCGAACCGTACGAGGTCCGCATGGCGGCGCAACAGGAACGGCTGAATCTGCCGCTGGTGCCCACGACGACACTCGGCTCCTTCCCGCAGACCGGCCGCAGCCGCCAGGCCCGCCACGAACTCGGCGAAGGGCGGCTGTCCTACGACGATTACCGCAAGCAGATCGAGGCCGAGATCGAGGCCACCATCCGATTGCAGGAAGACATCGGCCTCGACGTGCTCGTCCACGGCGAACACGAGCGCAACGACATGATCCAGTACTTCGCCGAACTGCTCGACGGATTCGCGACGACACGTTTCGGCTGGGTCCAGGTGTACGGATCCCGTTGTGTGCGACCGCCGATCATCTACGGCGACGTCTCACGTCCCGCGCCCATGTCCGTCGAATGGACCACCTACGCCCAATCGCTGACCGACAAGCCGGTCAAGGGCATGGTCACCGGTCCGGTCACCATGATCGCGCGGTCCTTCGTGCGCCAGGACCAGCCGTTGCACGAGACCGCCGACCAGGTGGCGCTGGCGATTCGCGACGAGGTCATCGACCTGGAGAAGGCGGGAATCGCCATCATCCAGGTCGACGAACCCGCCATCCGCGAACTGCTGCCCGCCCGCCCGCTCGGACGTGCCGAATATCTGCGCTGGGCTGTCGACGCCTTCCGACTGGCCACCTCGGGAGTCGGCCCGGCCACCCAGATCCACACCCACATCGGCTATTCCGGCCGTGCCGAGGTCGTGGGGGCCATCGAGGAACTCGACGCCGACGTCACCGCGATCGTGGCGACCAGGTCCATCGAATGGGTACTCAAAGCGCTGGCCGAGGATAACGCCTCCGGCCACGGACTCAGCCACGGCGTCGGCCCCGGCGTGTACGAGAGCCGCTCGGCACGGATACCCGATATCGACGAACTCGACGAATTGCTCACCGCGGCAGCCGAAGCCGAAACCCCGCAGCGGCTGTGGGCGAACCCGGACGGCGGCCTCAAGACCCGCCACTACTGGCAGCTGGAACCGTCACTGCGCAACCTGGTCGCAGCGGCCCGCCGCGTGCGCAGAAGGTAATCAGCTGTGATTTTGGCGGCCGGGGCCGCGGGTTCGCGGCCCCCTTTGTCTCGCGTCCGAGCGGTCGAGACTCGCGCCTTCGGCGCATTGCTTCGACCGCTCGGACGCGAGACGGGCCGCGAACAGGGCGCTCGTAAGACTCGCGTCTGTGGTGGGGGCGTTCGACTGGTCGGATGCGGGACGGGCTGTGGACGGGGCGTTCGTAAGATTCGCGTCTGTGGTGGGGGCGTTCGACTGGTCGGATGCGGGACGGGCTGTGGACGGGGCGTTCGTAAGATTCGCGTCTGTGGTGGGGGCGTTCGACTGGTCGGATGCGGGACGGGCTGTGGACGGGGCGTTCGTAAGATTCGCGTCTGTGGTGGGGGCGTTCGACTGGTCGGATGCGGGACGGGCTGTGGACGGGGCGTTCGTAAGATTCGCGTCTGTGGTGGGGGCGTTCGACTGGTCGGATGCGGGACGGGCTGTGGACGGGGCGTTCGTAAGATTCGCGTCTGTGGTGGGGGCGTTCGACTGGTCGGATGCGGGACGGGCTGTGGACGGGGCGTTCGTATGGCTCGCGTCTGTGGTGGGGGTGTGGTCCATGATGGGGGGATGGGTATCGCGGATGACGGCTGGCCTGCCTCTTTGCCTGTCGCGCAGGTGCGGATCGCGCGGCCTACCGATCGGCTCGATGACGTCGTTCGGTTCTATGTGGACGGGCTCGGGTTGCGTGAGTTGTCGCGGTTCGAGAATCACGCGGGGTATGACGGTGTGATGATCGGGCTGCCGGGTAGCGGGTATCACCTCGAGTTCACTACGCATGTCGATGGCAGTCCCGGTGACGCGCCGAGCAACGAGAATCTGCTGGTGTTGTATTTCATTGGTGAGGCGGCCATGGATGCCGTGGTCGCCCGGCTCGGCGAAATGGGTGTCGAGTCGGTGGTCCCGGAGAATCCGTACTGGGAAACCAACGGCGGCAAGGCTTTTCCCGATCCGGATGGGTGGATCGTGATGCTCGTGCCGCAGCCGGTCTTCTGATCTCCAGCATGCCCGCAGTGCATCCGCTGCGGCCCCGCTTGCGAGGGCGCCCGGCGACTCGACACCGCAGGTGCCCGCGGTTCTCGTGTGCTGGGAAGTCGGGTACCGGGTCGATGTTCCGGGGCGGGGTGGGGATCGTCGGAGACCCGCGGCAGTCGGGCCGCCCGATCAGTCGGTGGTGTCCGGGCGGGAGCCGGTGCGGCGCGTGGTCAGCCGGCGGGTCCAGTTTCCGCCGCGTTTCTTCGGCGGATCGGGGGTGGTGCTGTCGGGGTCCACTTCGTAACGGCGGATGTACGCACCGGCGAAGGCTTGCACGGTCGCGGTGACGGGGATGGCGAGTATCGCTCCGGTCGCGCCGAGTAGGGCGGCGCCGGCGATGACGGCGCCGAAGGCCACGGCCGGATGCATGTCGAGGGTGGTCGCGGTGATGCGCGGTTGCAGGACGTAGTTCTCGAATTGCTGGTAGAGCACGATGAATCCGAGAATCCACAGTGCGGTCGCCGGGCTGTCGACCAGGGCGACGATCACCGGAAGCGCACCGGCCAGATAGGTGCCGACGGTGGGGATGAACTGGGACACCACGCCGACCCACAGCGCGAGCGCGAAGGCCGACGGCACATCGAGTACGCGCAGCGCGACGTAGTGCGCGACCGTCGAGCACAGTGCCAGCAGTCCGCGCGAGTAGATGTAGCCCCCGGTCTTCTCCACCGCGATATCCCACGCGCGCAACACATGCCGCTGTTTGGCCGGTGGTAGCAGCGAGCAGACGGCATTGCGGAATCGGGGTCCGTCGGCGGCGAAATAGTAGGTGAACAGCACTACGCCGAGCGCTTGGAACAGCGCGCCGATCGCGGCGGTGCCGATGCCCCAGGCGTTTTCGGCCAGGCCGACCAGATAGCCCTCGAGTTTGTCGCTCCACTCGGTGGCGTACTTCTGGATATCGGTTCCCGAAATATCCTGGTTGAAGGTCTGATTGAACCAGTCGACGACTTGATCGGCGTATTCCGGCGCGTTCTGCACCAGCGTCGTCACCTGGTTCACCAGTAGCGCGCCCAACGTCCACGCGAACGCCACCATGATCAGCGACAGGCCGAGGAAGACCACGCCGGTGGCCAATCCGCGTTTGATGCCGCGCGCGGCCAGCCAGTTCACGGCGGGTTCGATCGCGAAGGCGAGGAACAACGAGACCAGCAGGACGGTCAGCAGGCCCTGTAACCGTTGCAGGACCCAGAAACCCGCGACGAGACCGGCGATCGTGGCCGCCGCGAGCAGGAACGCGCGCAGCAACCACGGGGGTGGACCCGACGTCAGGTCGACGCCAGGGGGCCGCCCCGAGGCGGATGGTGAGACAGCGGGCGGTGGGACGGCTTCTTCCGCGGGCACACAGCCAAACGTACCCACTCCCCGACCCGATCGCCTCGAGACGTCGGTGCGGAACTCAGATCGTCGCGGCGTCGATGACGAAGCGGTACCTGACGTCGCTGGCGACGACCCGGTCGTAGGCGTTGTCGATCTCGTCGGCCGAGATCAATTCGATTTCCGCGCCGATCTCGTACTGGGCGCAGAAATCGAGCATCTCCTGGGTCTGGGCGATACCGCCGATCATCGAACCCGACAGCGAGCGCCGGTAACTCGCGAGCGTGTACGGGCGGATGTCGATCGGTTTCTCGGGCATGCCGAGCACGACCAAGGTGCCGTCGAGATTCAGCAGACGCATGTAGTTGTCGATCGGCAGATCGGCCGACACCGTATTGATGATCAGGTCGAAACGTCCGCGCAGTTCGCGAAAGGTCTGCTTGTCGCCGGTCGCGAAATAGTGGTCGGCGCCGAAACGTCTGCCGTCCTCCTGTTTGCTCAGCGAATGGCTCAGGACGGTGACCTCCGCGCCCATCGCCGAGGCGATCTTCACCGCGACGTGTCCGAGTCCGCCCATGCCGATGATCGCGACCTTCTTACCCGGCCCGGTGTTCCAGTGCCGCAGCGGGGAGAACACCGTGACGCCCGCGCACAGCAGCGGCGCGGCGATATCGAGCCCGATCGCGTCCGGGATCGACACCACGAAATTCTCGGTCACCACGATCTGCGTCGAATAGCCGCCCATGGTGTGGCCCTCCGGCTGCGTCGAAGCGTCGACCGCCGTGTTGTAGGTCATGACGGCGCCCTTGACGCAGTACTGCTCCTCGTCGGCCAGACACGGCGCGCACACACCGCAGGAATCGACCATGCAGCCGACCCCGACCCGATCTCCCACCCGGTGCCGTGACACCGCGACGCCCACGGCGGCGACATGTCCGGTGATCTCGTGCCCGGGCACGCACGGGTATTTCGTGCCGCCCCATTCGTCACGGGCGGCGTGGATATCCGAATGGCAGATGCCCGCGTACGCGATGTCGATCAGCACGTCGCGCGGGCCGAGCTCCCTGCGTTCGATGGTGACCTTCTCGAAGGCGCCATCGGGTGCGGATACGGCGTAGGCGGCGGCATTACTCATGGGTAATGCCTACCTGCGCACGAGCGGGTTTGCCAATCGGCCCGCCCGAGCCCGACCGAAATGATCGAGCTCCGGCCACAATGGGAAGGGCAGGCCAGTCGACGGCGGGAGTGCGATGGACGACGAACGGCGCGAAGCGACCCGCCACGTTCCCCCCGGCGACCCCGGCGGCGGCGGACGCGTACTGGCCCTGATCGTGGCCGCGGTCCTGGTCGCGGCGGGTTTCTTCGGTTATCGCGGCGAATTGCCCGGCTGGTCGACCTTCGCGGGACAGGACGACGCCGTCGTCTCGATGACGCGGGAACGGCTGCCGCTGGATCCGGCCGCCGTCGCGGGGGCGGTCCAGCCCGCACTGGTGAACATCAGCACGTCCTCGCGGCCGATGGGGGTCGGCGCGGCGGGGTCGGGCATCGTGCTGAGTGCGGAGGGACAGGTGCTGACCAGCCACCACGTGGTGAAGGGCGCGGATACGGTGACGGTCACCGATGTGGGCAACGGCAAG
This sequence comes from Nocardia sp. NBC_01377, assembly GCF_045040005.1. Taxonomy (NCBI): domain Bacteria; kingdom Bacillati; phylum Actinomycetota; class Actinomycetes; order Mycobacteriales; family Nocardiaceae; genus Nocardia; species Nocardia sp. NBC_01377. The sequence goes on along the minus strand of NZ_CP109566.1, from coordinate 6,804,447 downwards.
GTGTACAACGCCACGGTCCTCGGTTACGACTCGAACGCCGATATCGCGCTGCTTGCGCTGGAAGGCGCCGCGGGTCTCGCGGTGGCGCGGATCGGGAGTTCCGCCGCGGTGCGCATTCGTGACGAGGTGATGGCCATCGGCAACGCGGGCGGTATCGGCGGCACGCCGACCGCCATCGCGGGCGCCGTCACCGACGTCGACAGCACCATCGTCGCCCTCAACGCGGCGGATATGTCACGCAAATCGCTGACCGGCATGCTCGAGGTGGCCGCCGCGGTGAGTTCGGGGCAGTCCGGCGGCGCGGTGGCGGATCGGTGGGGTGCGGTGATCGGTGTGGTCACCGCGGCGTCGGGCGAATCGAGGCCGGGCGAGGACACCCAGCCCAACGGTTACGCGGTGCCCATCGATACCGCGATGCGGGTGGTCGAGCAGATCCGGTCGGGAACGCCGACCGACTCGGTGCACATCGGGCCGACGGCGACCCTCGGCGTGCTGATCTCGGATGCGAAACCGAGCGGTGCGCGCGTCGATATGGCGATCTACGGCCTGCCGGCCCGGGCCGTCGGGCTGACCGAGGGCGAGGTCATCACCTCGATCGACGGCAGCGCCATCACCACGGCGAGGGACCTGCGGGCCGCGATCAATCTGCGCAGACCCGACGATACGGTGCGCCTCGGAGTGGTCGGGGTCGGCGGAGAACCGCGCACGGTCGACGTGACGCTGACGCTCGGGACACCGAATTAGCGCCGACGAGATCAGAACAGCGACAGCCAGTAGTCCTGGAACCGCAGGAACACCAGCAGCAACACCACGGCGTAGAACACCGCGACGATGGTCCAGCGCCATTCCGCCAGAATGCCGAGCGGCCCGCCCCGGCCACCCCACAGTTGCTCGGTGCATACCGCGAGCAGCGGCGTGATGATGGCCCAGACCACCATGCAGTACGGGCACAGCGCGTCGATCCGGTACAGGCTCTGGAAGACCAGCCAGCAGATGAACACGGTGCCGAGCAGCGTGCCCAGCCAGAGGCCGCCCCAGATCCAGCGCGGGAACTGCACCCCGGCGACACCGAGCACGCCAATGGTGACGACCACCGAGAAGCCGACAACGCCGATGAGCGGATTGGGGAATCCGAAGACCGCGGCCTGATCGGTCACCATCACCGACCCGCAGGACAGGATCGGGTTGATACTGCACGAGGGCCGGTAGCCGGGGTCGGTGAACAGTTTGAACCGCTCGACGGTCAGCGCCACCGACGCCAGCCAGCCTGCCAGACCGGTGAGCAGTACCAGCCAGGCCGAACGCGGGGGTGTGGGGATCATTGCGCGGCGGCGGCGATCGCCTGGGCCAGACCGCTCGGGTTGACCTGCTGACCGTTGACGAAGACCGACGGGGTCGACTGGATGCCGCCGTCGAAGGCTTCCTGGGTCTTGGCCTTCACGAATTTGTCGTAGGTGCGGTCCCTGACGCATCCGGACACCTCATCGGTGTAACCGACCGACTTGGCGATCTCGATCAGCTGATCGTCGGTCAGTCCGGAGGTGCCCTCCGCGGGCTGCTGTTCATACATGGTCGACAGCCAGGTCTGGTACTTGGCGGGATCGGCCTGGGCGACGCAGTAGGAGGCGTTCGCGGCGCGGCTCGAGTATTCGGCGCCGCCGGAGGCGCGATCGAGGAAGGAGATGATGTTGTACTCGACCGCGGCCGTTCCGCTGTTCACCGCGTCCTCCAGCACCTGGCCGTTGGCGGCCTCGAAGGCCTTGCAGGCCGGGCACTGGAGGTCGGCGACGACGCGCACGGTGACCTTGGCGTCGGGTTTGCCGATGCGGATCGAGCCGTTGTCGGTGATGCTTCCGGTGATGCCGCTCGGGGACGCGGTGGCCGCGATGCTGGGCGTCGGACCCTGATCCGCGGCCGCCTCGTCCTTGTCGGACTTCTTCACCGCGATGCCGATACCGATGGCGGCGATGAGCCCGATCAGGACCACTGCCACGACCGCCTGGATGAGGATGTTGCGGTTGCGATCGGTGCGCTTGGCCTGGGCCAGCGCACTCGAGGTCTTCCGTCCAGCCGGGTTCTTGCTCACCGTGCGTTCACCACGCCTTTCGTTCGCCTGCCGGTTTCCCTACCGCCCCGATCGTAGTTCCGGACCTCCCGGGCACGGTCGGGCACGACCCACATCATCCTGGGTGAACCTGAGAGATTCCGTAACGCCCCCGGTCACGGCCCGGTCATGGTGTCGAGGCGGGGTCGGTGGGTGACGTTTCGCCGATCCCGTGCACGGGTGGTGGTGACGTCGTCGTCGTCGAGTTCACGCCGTGGATCTGCTTCGGCAGTGCTGTCGTGTGGCCTGTACCTGCCGTGCGTTCACCGGCGTCGGCCGGGTACGCCGACGACCTGGGGCAGCACACGGGCTCGGTGTCGCGGGATTCACGAATCCGATCGATCGGGGCCCGGTGGCGGCTGCGCGCCGAGTTCGACCATCGCGCGCAAAATCGACGGGGCCATGGCGAGCTCGAATTCGACTCCGCCGCTTTCGAATATGTAGGTGAGGTAGTCCTCTCGGCGCAGCGGTGCGCGCCGGACCGAGCAGTGCTCGCCGATGATCACCCAGCTTCCGAGTGTCAAATGGTCGAATCCCGCATGATCGAACACCGCGCCTCCCACCCTCCGGCCTGTGTCATCCCCGATTAAGTGGACTATGCCACTTGGCGCGAATGCTGTCAATGGAGACCCGCGCGTCCGAGTCGGCGCGGACGGGTCAGGAACCGAGCGAGTACTCCTGCTGAAATGTCCAGTGCCCCGGGGGATATACGAGTTCGTCGAATTGCAGGGGGCGGTTGTCGGCCGCGTGCAGCGTGAGGTGGTAGACGAGTACTGCCGCGGGACGCGGCACGTCGAGTAGTCGCCGTTCCTGTGTCGAGGCCAGTCGCGCGCTGACCCGGTCGCGCGCGTACGCGACCTCGAATTCGGTCGTTCGCGCGACATACTCGGCGACGCCGCCGGGGATCGGTTCGGTGCGTAGCAGGAGTTCGGCGGCGGTGGCGAATTCGCCGGGAAACCAGGATGTCGCGATCCGCGCGGTCCCGGACTCGGTGGTGACCAGACGCTTTCGCTCGATGACCGACGTGCCGCCCGGCAGTTCGAGCGCGGCGGTGACTTCCTCGGGTCCGCTGACGATCTCCGCCGACACGATGGTCGCCGATTCGTGTTCGGCGTAGCGCGTCCCGTACCTCGGCGGTTCGCGCAATCGGGCGGACGCGCTCGTGTCGGTGACATAGGTGCCCGAACCCCGGCGTGATTGCACCAAACCCTGCTGTCGCAACGTATTCAACGCCTTGGCCGCGGTCGGCCTGGCGACTTTCCAGCTCGCCGCCAATTCCCGTTCCGACGGCACCTCCGCGCCCGGCGCCAGTTCGCCGCGGTGGATGAGGTCGCGGATGTAGCCCGATATCTGCAGGTATTTCGGTAGTACCTCTTCGATTTCGGGCACCGAGGGCCTTCCGTTCGCGCGACCGCCATAGACCACTGGCCAGTGTAGCAATCGGCCCGCATTCGGAAACCCGCGCTGTTCGGCGGGATCCGAACCTCTTTGCGCGAGTTTGCGAATCCAATCGTGCGCCACATCACAGCGATGTGCGGAGGTGAAGCAGGACCGAATCGACATTACTTACCGGTAGAGTGCCGTCCAGTATGGCGGCGGGCGGACCGAGCAGAGGGGATGTCCCAGATGGCGGTACCCGATACCGGGCAGGGGATGGCTCGCGGTCTGTACGCGGCGGCCACCGGGACGGGCGATACGCGGTTCGAACTCGCCGAGGACGTCGCGCGGAAACTCGCCGCGGCCTGTGATCGGCTGGTCGCGGATCTGCAAAAGGCCCTCGCCGCCGGATATCTCGTCACCGACGTGTCCGGTTTCCCCGCACTGCCGTCGGGGCAGGGGCTCGCGGAGGGTTTCACCGCGAAGGGGCAGCAGTATCTCGACACCCTGACGGCATTCCAGGAGACCGCGCTGCTGTTCAAAGCGGCGTATCTGGCAGCGGGCCAGCGGCTTTCGGACGCCGAGGCGGCCAATCACGCGGCGCTGCGGCTGATCGCGGACTATCTGGAGCCTCGATGAGCGTCCCCGGCGATTCCCGGCGGTGACGGCGATGGATTTCCCGGACGGCACCGACGACACCCTCCTCTGCTCGACCGCCTCGACCGGCGGGAGCGCCGCACGGTGAGATGGGTTTTCACCCCCGACGAGTTCACGCATGTCTGGGAGAGCGAGACGAGCCTGGACCGACGGCCGTATCCGATCAATATGGCGCCCGCCGCGACCGCGCGCACTGAAACCGAGTACGCGGCACTGCGTCTGCCGCAGCGTTTCGCCAAACAGGCCGATCCCGACCTGTCCGCCGCGCTCATGCTCTGTGCCCGGGGCGACGCCACCACCATCACGATCTCCGGCGAGCGGGCCAAGCCGGAAGGGACGCCCCTCGGTGCGAAGGAGGATCGGATCCTCGCGTTCGCGGCCGTGGTGCACCATCACGCGGGCATCCTCGTCGCCACCGCCGACCGGGTGGTCGTGCAGATGTGTCATGCCCGTGGAGTGGGTCAGCGGCTGGTCCAGATCATCGGACCCGGCAGGCCGGGCACGCTGGGCGCGATGCGGGAACCCCACACCCAGGTGTTGACTACGGATACCGAAGAGGTCTCGGCCAACGGGCAGCTCGGTGCGGCCCGCTTCCGGAACACGCTGCGCAAGCCGGTCGACTGCCGGGGTTTCATCACCGTCACGGTGGAACCGGACAACCCGATGTCCCCGCCGACCAGGCATCGGACCTGGCTGGATTTCACCGGCGACGGTCGCTACCTGCTCACCACCTCGCACGACCTGATCCTCACCCCGATCTCCGACGACGAATTCGCCGCCCAGTTGCTCCGCCTCGCCCAGATCCGCTGAAAACCGTGGTAGGCATGGGTATGCCGAAGCACTGGTCCCTCCCGGCGGTCGATGCTCTGAGATCCGACGGTCTGCGGATCGCCGATCTCGACACCTCGGGCACCCCCGGATTCGACGGAGCCAAGGCCGAGGGCCTCACCTGCCTGGTCGAACGCGCCGCCGTGCTCTCGGGGCTCCAGGAAAAGCTGTACGCCAACGGGCGATCCGGTGACAAACGCAGCGTGCTGCTGGTGTTGCAGGGTATGGACACCGCGGGCAAGGGCGGGATCGTCCGCCATGTGATCGGCTCGGTCGACCCGCAGGGCGTCGACCACGCGGCCTTCGGCGTGCCGACCGAGAAGGAGAAGCACCACCACTTCCTGTGGCGTATCCGCAAGGAATTGCCCGGTGGTGGCCAGCTCGGCGTCTTCGATCGCTCCCACTACGAGGACGTACTGGTGGTGCGGGTGCACGATCTCGTTCCCCCCGAGGTGTGGCAACCGCGCTACGACGAGATCAACGCCTTCGAGAAGGAACTGGTCGACGAGGGCACGACCCTGGTGAAGGTCGCGATGTTCGTCTCGCTCGACGAGCAGAAGAAACGGCTCAGCGAACGTCTGGAACGGCCGGACAAGTACTGGAAATTCAATCCCTCCGATATCGACGAGCGCGCGTTCTGGCCTGCCTACCAGCAGGCGTACCAGGTCATGCTGGATCGCACCTCCACCGAATACGCACCGTGGCACGTGATTCCGGCCGACCGCAAATGGTTCGCGCGACTGGCGGTCACCGAATTGCTCATCGCCGCGCTGGAGACACTCGAACTGGACTGGCCCGCGGCGAGATTCGATATCGAGGAGCAGAAGCGCAGACTGGCCGAGGTCTGAGTCCCCTCACGCGGGCCTGGCGGCGCTGATGTATTGCAGGACGCGGTGCACCCGCTGGTCGATGTCGACCAGCCCCAATTCGGTGAACAGTGCGGGGAAGGTGTCGTTGTCGAAAACCCGCAGGCCACTCCAGCCGCCGACGATACGACTGGCGTGACCGAACGGGGTGTCGCCGCGATGACTGGTGGTGATGGCGATCCGCCCGCCCGGCGCGAGCACGCGCACCATCTCCCTGGTGGCGGCGAGCGGATCGGGAATCAGGTAGAGCGCGCCGAAACAGCACACGGCGTCGAAGGTTCCATCGGCGAAAGGCAGACGCCTCGCGTCGCCACGGACATAGCCCACGCGCGGGCCCGCGTTGTCGACCACCGCGCGGGCCAGCATCGGCTCGGAATAGTCCACCCCGACCACGCGGCCCGAACCGGTGAGCCGGTCACTCAGGTATCGCGTGAAATTGCCCGGCCCGCAGGCGATGTCGAGTACCTTCTGCTCACCGCCGAGCCGCAGCGCGGTGACCGCGTCGCGGCGGTCGGTCGAGGTGGTGCGTCCGCTGGCGAGGTAGAACAGCGTCGGGCGCCAGGCCCGTTCGTACACCGCGGCGAGTGCGGGGGCGTTCATGGTGCGTCGAGCCAGATTCACGGGTGACCTCAGCCTCGTTCGACGTCGATGGTCATGCCCGCCGCGCGCAGGCGGGCGGTGAGCGCGTCGCCCATGGCCGAGGCCGGGGTGAGGATGCCCGCGAGTTCGGGCTGCTCGGCGGTGTCGAAGGCCAGCGAAAGCCCGCTCTCACCGAGTAGTACCGCCGTGGCCTGGTAGCCGGGATCACCCTGGGCGGCGAAGGTCGCGACATATTTCGCGCCGGAAGTCGTACTCGCGTAGGTCTTCATGGTGAACCACCCGCTTTCCCTTGCCTCCTCGCTGGGGCCGGTGCCGGGCTTGGGCAGCACCCGGTCGAGCAGTTTGCGTCCGGCCGAGACCCGCGACAGCAGCGCGCCCGTGGCCATCGCGGCCACCACGCCGCCCGCGATCCCCGCGGCGACCAGCGGCGCGGCGGCGGATCTGCCCGCGTTCATGACCTCGCGGTAGCGGAAGTTCTTGCCGTAGACCCAGCCGAGCAGGCCGTTGGTGCGGCGCACGATCTTGGTGTTGTGCGAGGCCATCACGAAGGTGCTCACCCAGCCGTCCAGGCTCGGGTCGATATCGCTCGCCCGCTGCCATGCCTGATCGGATTGGCGGCCGACATCGGGGTCCATCGACTTGTCCGGGCTCAGCGAATACGGGTGTGCCAGCACCTTGCCCTTGGACGAGTCGGCCGCGACCGCCTCCATCATGGCCCGCCCGGAATCGATCGTGCCGCCGCTGACCCCGCCCTTGAACGCCGCGATCAACGTGGTGTCGGTGAGTTCGCCGGTGTTGTCCTCGACCGAGCGGCGGTACAGCTGGTAGACGCTCAGATCGGACGGAACCGAGTCGAAACCGCAGGAATTCACGATCTTCGCACCGGTTTCCACCGCGCGGTCGTGATAGCCGTCGATGGCTTCGCGGATGAACAGCGGCTCACCGGTGAGGTCGGCGTAGTGGGTGCCCGCCTCGGCGCACGCCGCGACGAGGGGCAGTCCATAGCGCAGGTACGGGCCGACCGTGGTGACGACGACCTTCGTCCGCGCCGCCAATTCGTTCAACGCCCCCTGATCGGTCGAATCCGCCACCACCAGTGCCCAATTCGCGGCGTCGGGGCCGAGTTCGGTACGGACCGAAGTCAATTTGTCGACCGAACGCCCGGCCAGGGCGATGCGGGCGTCGGCGGGCGCGGCACCGAGCAGGTACCGCGCGGTGAGTTTGCCGACGAATCCGGTCGCGCCGAATAGAATGAGGTCGAATTCTCGATCGTCTGCCATCAGATATCTTCCGTTCGTCGAATTGGGCTCGCCGCGTTCAGGATTCGATGGGAACGCCGCGCGTGCCGTCCCGTTGTTCGGCGAGCCATCGGTGATGGGTGGTGCCGAGTTCGGTCACCGGTGGTTCGTCGTAGATCCATTCGCGCGCGATGCGGTGCCAGTTCGCGGTGACGTCGAGCTGGCCGAGCATGCCGAAGGTGAGGAAATCGGCTCGTCGCGAGAACAGGTGCTCGGGCGGCAGATTCTGCTGCTTCATCCCCGCGAATTCACTCGCCCTCGGATCGACCGCGAGCAGGAAAGCGCCGCTGGCCAGTTCGGGGGTGATGGTCAGTTCCTCGTCGATCAGACACCATTCCGAGGCGGACAGCACGTATTCGAGACATTCCTCCGCGCCGATCTCCTCGGGTGAGTCGATGACACCGCGCTGGATCATCAACTCCCGCAGATCTTCCGCGCGATCCTCCGCCGCCGCGCGCAGGCAGATCTTCTCGAAACGCACGTGATCGGCGTCCATCCGGTTGAACAGGCCGAAATCGAGGAAGCCGACCCGGCCGTCCTCGGCCAGCAGCACGTTGCCCGGATGCGGATCACCGCAGAACTCGTGGAAGGTGAACAGCGACCCGACATAGAACCGGTAGATGATCTCGCCGACCCGATCGCGTTCGGCCCGTGGCAACTGCCGGATCTCCTCGAAACCCTTGCCCGGCAGGTACTCGCTCACCAGCACCCTGGTCGTCGACAGTTCGGGCAGCGAGCGCGGCACCGCGATGAACGGATGTCCCGCGTAGAGTTCGGCGATCTGCAACTGGGTGGCGGCCTCGGCGTGGTAGTCGAGTTCGCTCTCCATGTTCAGCCGCAGTTCGTCCAGGACGGCCGGTGTCACCCAGGGCATCGCCGACTGGAGGACCTTGCGAAACATGTTGAGGTTCTTGAGATCCGCGCGTACCGCCGCGTCGATGCCGGGATATTGGACCTTCACCGCGACGACTCGGCCGTTGTGCAGCCGGGCCCGGTAGACCTGCCCGATCGACGCCGCTGCGATGGGCTCGGGTTCGAATTCGGCGAAGATCTCGTCGAGGGGTTTGTCGAAATCCTCCTCGATCACCCGGCGCATGGATTCGAACGACACCGTCGGCGCGGCATTGCGCAGCACGGCCAGTCGCTTCTGGAAACGTTCGCGATGGGATTCGGGCACCAGATCCAGATCGAGCACCGACATCATCTGGCCCAGTTTCATGGCGACGCCCTTCATGGTGCCGAGCACCATGACCACCTGTTCGGTGGTGCGGAGCATGGATTCCTCCGCCATCCGCGCGCGCACCGCCTCCGACCTGCCACGCATGGTCAGCCTGGTGCGTTGGGTCCGGAGCACCGAACCGGCGGCGACGACGCCCAGTTTGGTGCCACGAGCAAGCCGAGACGTCGGAACCTGCTTCGCCATCGGGGTACCTCCATTGGTGCCGCGTCGGTGCGACGGGTCCGGCGCGTGCGTGCGAGACCACGTTGCGGGCGGTACCGACCCACCGGGCGGCACCGCACGGTTTCAGACTAACAACGCCACCGAGGCGTCGAGTCGGCCGTCACATTCGCGCGCCGATACCGCGCGCCACGGGAGACGGGACGGTCAGGCGAGGGTTCCGTCGGCGTTCAGATCGGGAAGCACGTGGGTCTGGGCGTTGAAGATCTCCCGGGAGCCGCCCGCGCGCATCATGCCCTCGATGGCGCTCCAGGCCATCATGGTCAGGTAGTCGATGACTTCCTCGCGCGACATCGTCTTGTCCGTTGTCCACCAGTGGGTGGCCAGCTGGATGCCGCCGACCAGCACGTAGGACCAGAGCATCGCGCCCTCGGTCTTCGCGCCGCGTTCGCGTCCCTTGTCGACGATCACGGTGGAGACGACCTCGGCGAACAGCTTCTCGAATTCGGCCAGCGAGGACTGCCCGGACCCGTTGCCCATGATGAAGCGGTAAACTTCGGGATCCTCGTCGACCGTGCCGACGTAGGCCGCCATGGCCGAGCGGACCAGCTGGTATTCGGCGGCGTCCAGGCTGATCGCCTCGTACACCCTCGGCATCAGCGTGAGCTCGATGAAGCGCTGCATGGTCGCGCGGATCAGGTCGTTCTTATCGGAGAAGTACCGGTACAGGACGGTTTTGGAGACGCCGATCTCGGCGGCGATTTCGTCCATGCCCGCGTTGGAGCCGCGCTTGCGAATCGCGGCGAGGGTGCCGTCGACGAGTTCCTCGCGACGATCGATCTTGTGCTGACGCCACCGCCGTTTGCGGCCGTCGGTTCGGCCGCCGCGGACCGCCGCCGGTCGTTCGTCGACGTCGACGGTGTTCGCGACGCGGTGCTCGCGGGGTTCCAGCTGGTCACGCTCCGCTACCGCCTCCGGGCCGATTCGTGCCGCAAGGTCTTCGGTGGACAGCGTGGGCTCCCTCGTTAGTGGACGGGTGATGTCCTCCCAGCTTAAGTGCAGCCCACCTCGCGCTGTCGCGTTTGGGTCGCCGATGCGGTAGGAACCACATTCGCGCGGCCCGGCGACGAGCACGCGATCCGGGCATATCCTCGCGGCACAGCAGAATGGACAGCATGGAGAAAGCTCCCGGCAACACAGCGGCGCCGGCGACGGGGCAGCACGCGACGTCCCGGCGCGAACTCGGCAGGGGCGCCCGGCCCGCGGCCGCGTCGCTCGCCGCGCCCACCCCCGCAGGCCCGAACGGTTTCTTCGTCGACGAGGAGAGCAAGCGGCGGGATCTGTTCCGGATGAAGGCGCTGGCCACCGGACTGTTGGTTTTCGCGAGTCTGGTCTATCTGTTCTGCCGTTGGCTCGAATCGCGAGGTCAGGGCGGCGACTGGGTCGGCTATCTGCGCGCGGCCTCCGAGGCGGGCATGGTCGGCGCGCTCGCGGACTGGTTCGCGGTGACGGCGCTGTTCCGGCATCCGCTCGGCCTGCCGATCCCGCACACCGCGATCATCCGTAAAAAGAAGGATCAGCTCGGCGCGAGCCTGGGCAGTTTCGTCGGGACCAACTTCCTGGCGCCCGACGTGGTGTCGGCCAAGGTCGCCTCGGCGCAGGTCTCGCTACGGGTCGGCCGCTGGATGGCGGATCCGGGGCACGCGGCCAGGGTGGCGCGGGAGAGCTCGACGCTGTTGCGCGCGGTCGTCGGGGTGCTGCGGGACGAGGACGTCGAGCAGATCATCGACAACACCATCGTCAAGCGGATCGCCGAACCGCTGTGGGGTCCGCCGATCGGCCGGGTGCTAGCAGAGCTGCTAGCAGACAATCGCCAGCTGGCGCTGCTGGATATGCTCGCCGAACGAGCGCACCAGTGGGCGCTCGGCAGCCAGGAGACGCTCGACCGGATCGTGCTGCGCGACGCGCCGCAATGGGCGCCGAAATTCGCGAACATCCTGCTTTCGGAAAAGATCTATCGCGAACTCGTGGAGTTCACCTGGAAGGTGCGGTCGAATCCGGAGCACGAGGTGCGGCTGGCGGCGAACCGTTTCCTGGAGGAATTCGCCCACGATCTGCAATACGACGACGCCATGATCAAGAAGGCCGAGCGGATCAAGGCCCAGGTGATGGGCCGTGAGGAGATCACCGGTATGGCCGAGGCCACATGGCGGGCGGCCAAGCGGCTGATTCTCGAGTCGGCCGACGATCCGAACAGTACGCTGCGCCGCAAGGTGGCCGAGAACGTGCGCCAACTCGGTGAACGGCTTCGCGACGACGACGAGATGCGGACCAAGGTCGACGACTGGATCGACCGCGGCGCACGGTATCTCGTGGGGAACTACGCTGCGGAGATCACCACCCTGGTCACCGATACGGTGGCCAAGTGGGATGCCGAGGAGGCGAGTAAGAAGATCGAATTGCAGGTCGGGCGTGATCTGCAATTCATTCGTATCAACGGAACGGTGGTCGGTTCGCTCGCCGGACTGGCGATCTATTCGGTTTCGCAGTTGCTGTTCCACGGCTGAATAACTCGACAATGGTGTCCGGTTTAGCGACCTGTCATCGTTTCCCCATGTGGTGGCATTTATGTCGGTCTCCGACATAGAACGCTGCATGTTTGCTGAAAGAGTGCTAGCAAGCTGCTTGCAACAGCTAGCACCCTGCCCTAGTATTGAACCCGTACAACCGCCAGAAGGTGAGTGATGGCTGACCAGCCCGAGGTTTCCGCCGAGTACACCGACAATCGCCAAGGATATTCGGACGAAGTCGGAGAACGAGGGGGGCGTGTTGCCACCGCGGCGCACGATATCGGTGGTTTCATCAGGTCACAGCGAGAAGCCGCGCAAGTCTCGCTGCGTCAGCTCGCCGCATTGGCGGGGGTGAGTAATCCGTATCTCAGTCAGATCGAGCGCGGATTGCGCAATCCCTCCGCCGAAGTGCTCGCGCAGATCGCCAAGGCGCTGCGGGTGTCCTCGGAGGTGTTGTACGTGAAGGCCGGCTATCTGGAGCAGCGGCCGCACAGCCCGATCAGGGATGCCCTGCTCACCGATACGTCGATCAGCGAACGGCAGAAGCAAGTACTGCTGGAGATATACGAGTCGTTTCGCCGCGAAAACGGAGGGAACGAGCCCGGGGGGGAGTGGGACAGCGACGTTCCGCGCACGACAACCGACACTCCGCCACGCCAGGAGAACGAAGAATGACCGAAAAGAACGCCACCGTCACCAAGCCCCTGTTCGCCGCGGTCGGCGCCGGGGACGCCGTCTACGCTCGCGCGCTCGATGTCGTCACCCAGGTGCGTGAACGCGCGACCACGACCGATGTCAGCGGCCGGGTGGAGGAGGCGCGCGAGCGCTTCGCCACTGTGCCCGCCGATGTGCAGGCCCAGTTCGAGACGCTGCGCGAACGGCTGTCCGGGCTGCCCTCCGAACTGCCCGAGGATCTCGCCGAACTGCGCGAGAAGTTCACCCCCGAGGAACTGCGCACCCTCGCCGAGAAGTATTACCGCCAGGTGCTCGACGTCTACGCCGATCTCGCCGTCCGCGGTGAGGAAACCGTCGACCGGTTGCGTGCCAACCACCTCGTCGAGGATCAGATCGAGCGCGTCGAAGGTCTCTACAAGGACGCGGCCGTGCGTGCCGAGGACGTCCTCGACCGGGTGAACGGCCTGCTCGGCCGTCCGGCCAAGGACGGGGCCGAGGTCGCCGAGCCCGCGGTCGCGCCGGTTCCCGAGCCGGTCGCGGACGCGGTCGTCGAGGCCGAGATCGTCGCCATCTCCACCGAGGCCGATCCGGCCGAGGAACTCTTCCCGGCCGAGCCCGCGCCGCCGAAGAAGGCTCCGGCGAAGAAGGCTCCGGCGAAGAAGGCCGCCGCGCCGAAGACCGTCTGAGCTTCCGTCCAGCCGGGCGCGGCCCCCGTACACCTCGGTGTCGGGGGCCGCGCTCGTATGATGGGTGATGTGAACACCGTGAACGGGTTGACCGGATTCATCATGCTCGTGCTCTGGCTCGCGGCGCTGGGGGCGACGATCTTCGCGTTGATTCACGCCGTGCGCCAACGGCCGGACGCGTTCACCGCCGTGGACAAGCAGACCAAGACGATCTGGCTCGCGATCCTCGGCGTGGCGCTGCTGCTCCTGCTGCTCTTCCCGGCCGGATTGGGTCTGCTGTCGTTCATCGCGATCATCGCGACGGGCGTCTATCTGGCCGATGTCCGGCCGAAGGTGGACGAGATCCAGCGCGGTCCCCGCTGGTAGAAGCCGATAAGGCCCCTGCGCGGGGCGATATGTGAACACAGGCCGAGTTCCGGGAACGCCCGGACTCGGCCTTTGTCGTATCCGGAGGGTTTCCGTGCCGGTGGGGCGGTGGCGGCGCGTGATCCGGGGGCGCGGACTGGCGGGCAGGCGTGAAGCTCGGTTACTGTATCGAGCAGTAACACAAAGGAGTGTCCGATGCGCGCCTTGCCGCTCGAGAAGGTGGACCTGCCGGGGAAAGTCCGGGGGCTGCTCGACGTACACCGTGCCGACCTGAGGTCGCGCACCTACGCGATTGCCGCCGTCAACCCGCCGACCGCGCCGCGTGACGTCCGCACCGTGACCGCCGTCGACGGCGCGCGCCTGCGGGTCCACGTCTACGGACCAGCCGACGCGCCCGCGATCGTGCTCGTGCACGGTTGGACCTGCGCGATCGAATACTGGAACGCCCAGATCAACGCCTTCGCCGACGAATACCGCGTCATCGCCTACGACCAGCGCGGACACGGCGAGAGCGAACTCGGCACCGCGGACCTGACCATGGATCTGCTCGCCGACGATCTGGTCGCGGTCCTGGACGCCACCCTCGCCCGGGGTGAACGCGCCGTACTCGTCGGCCACAGCCTCGGCGGCATGACCCTGCAAGCATGGGCGGGCCGCTATCCGGAACAGGTCGCCCAGCGCGCCTGCGCGGCGCTGTTGACGAATACCGCGCCGGGGTTGCTCGTCGGGGAAACCTTCGTCGTACCGTTCTTCAACCGTCCGCGAATCCGCCTCCGACGGACGTTCGCGCTGCCGCTGGTCCTGGGCAGGTACGGGTTGGGCATGCCGATCGTCTTCCCGCCGCTGGCCCCGGTGAAATGGCTTTTCGCCCGCCAGATCATGAGCCTGGCGGCACGTCGCGACCTGGTCGACTACTGCATGGCCGTCGTCCGCTCGTGCCGGGCCTCGGTGCGCGCGCGCTTCGGATTGCTGCTCGCGGATATGGATCTCGGCGAGGCAGCGAGGAATCTGGTGGTCCCCACCACCATCCTGTCCGGATCCGACGATTTCATGACGCCGCCGGTCCACGCCGAGCGCATCGCCGCGATGCTGACCGAGGTCGGCAGCTTCGTGCGTCACGAGGTGCTCGCCACCGGCCACCTCGGCAATGTCGAGATGTTCGAACGGTTCAACGAAGAACTGGCTCGGGTCCTCGACGCCGTCGCGGCCGACGAGGAGTCCGTGGAAGCCGCGGGCTGAAACCCCGGCCTAGCGGTGTCTCAGGAGAACACCACGGTCCGGCGGCCGTGTACGAGCACACGGCCCTCCAGATGCCAGCGCAGGCCGCGTGCCAGCACCACCCGTTCGATATCGCGGCCCTGACGGACCATGTCGCGCACATCGTCGGCGTGATCGATGCGGCTGACGTCCTGTTCGATGATCGGTCCCGCGTCCAGTTCGGCCGTCACGTAGTGGCAGGTCGCGCCGATGAGCTTCACGCCGCGCACGAAGGCCTGGTGGTATGGGCGCGCGCCGACGAACGACGGCAGGAAGCTGTGGTGGATATTGATCGCCCGGCCCGCCCAGTGTTCACACAGATCCGCCGGGAGCACCTGCATGAACCGCGCCAGCACCACCGCGTGCGGGTCGTGCGCGTCGACCAGTGCCTTGACCTCGTCGAACGCGGGACCGCGCGCGGCCGGATCCTTGGGGAACGGCACGTAGTGGAATTTCACCCCGTGCGCCTCGGTCATGGTGGCCAGATCGGGATGGTTGCCGATCACCGCCTCGATCGTCGCCGGGAGTTCACCGCTGGCCGCTCGGCCGAGCAGATCGTGCAGGCAATGCCCGTCCCGGCTGACCAGCAGCACCGCGCGCCCGCGCGCCCCCGAATCGTGTACCCGCCACTCCGTCTCCGGCCCCAGATCCGCCGCGACCCCGGAGAAACGGTCGCGCAATTCGTCCAGTTCGAACGGCACCGTCGACGCCGCGATCGCCTGGCGGGTGAAGAACCAGCCGGTCTCCGCATCGGAGTGATACCCCGCCTCGACGATGGACCCGCCGAATTCGGCGATGAACGACGTGATCCGGGCGATGATGCCGGGACGGTCCGGACAGCCCAGAGTCAGCACGTAGCGGCGGTCGTACGAAGCGGAACTCATGAGCTGATCGTATTTATGCCACCGCACCTGCGGCGCGGCGGGTTAGCTGGGCCCTGCCCGTTCGCCATCCGCGATCACGGCACCGACCAGTTGACCGCAAGCACACCACGGCGTCGATCGGCACCGCGCCTCCAGCCGGTGTCTCGCCTCCCGCGAGCGCCGGTGCCGCCGGTGCCGGTGCCGGTGGCGCCGAGTGCACCCAGGTAACAACAAGACGTTCGATCCGCACCCCGCCTGACACCAACGGCGCGAGCCCGACGAGCGCCCGTTCGCGGCCGTCTCGTTGCCGAGCGGTCGAAGCGCATGCGACGCAGTCGCGAGTCTCGACCGCTCGGCAACGAGACATAAGGGCCGCGAACCCGCCGCACCAGCGGCCAATATCTCAGTAAAACGGTTCGGCGTAGCGGAATTCGCCGGTGATGCGGGGTTCGAAGGCGGTGAGGGGGCGGACCTGGAAGTGGGTGGTCCACGACGGGTCGTCGGGGTGGATGTCGACGCGGCCGCCGGGGACGAAGCCGAAGCGCGGATAGTAGTCGAGGCTGCCGAGCAGGGCTACCAGGGGTTCGTCCAGCGCGTCGGCCGCGCCGAGGGCGGCGTGCATGAGGGCGGAGCCGACGCCGGAGCCCTGGTGGTCGGCGAGAACGCCGATCGGGCCGAGGCCGAGGGCGGGGTAGGGGCCGACCGAGGCGCGGGTCAGGCAGACGTGGCCGATGACGACGTCGAATTCCACTGCGACGAGGGACAGGGTCGGGATCCAGCCCGCGTCGCCGCGTAGCCGTTCGACCAGGTCGACTTCGGGTGGGTCGGGGTCGTCGGCCGGTACATCGATGGTGGCGGTATCGGCGGCGGCTCGGCGTGGGGCGAACGCGCTGCGGTGCACCGCGGCGATGGCGGTGGTGTCATAGGCGCGTTCGCGACGGATCAGCACGGTGTCTCCTCCCGAACGACTGCGAACCATCCGCGTACACCATCCGGCGAGGTCGGGCCCCTTCGATGCCCGTCGCGCGCCGACGTCTACGAGTGTGCGGGAAGTGATGGAGGCACGCAATGGAATTCGCCCCCGGTGTGCCAGACTCACCCTCATGTCAGACTCCGCGCCACTGACCAGAGCCGACGTGGCGGACCTCATCGATCACACGCTGCTCGCCCCCGAGGCGACGGCCGCCGACGTCGAAGCGCTGGTCGCGGAGGCGCTCGCCCTCGAGGTGTACGCGATCTGCGTCTCACCGTCCATGCTGCCGGTGCGAGCGCCCGGTGTGGTGATCGCCACTGTCGCCGGTTTCCCTTCCGGGAAACATCATTCGCTGGTGAAGGGGGCCGAGGCCCGGCTCGCGGTGGATCAGGGCGCGGCCGAGGTCGACATGGTGATCGACGTCGGCGCGGCCGTCGCCGGGGACTACTCCGCGGTGCTGTCCGATATCGTGACCGTCCGCGAGGCGGTCGCCGATCGCGCTGTGCTCAAGGTGATCATCGAATCGGCGGCGTTGACCGACGAGGCGATCGTGCGGGTCTGCCGGGCGGCCGAGCGCGCGGGCGCCGATTTCGTCAAGACTTCCACCGGTTTCCACCCGGCGGGCGGCGCGAGCGCGCACGCGGTCCGGCTCATGGCGGAGACGGTCGGCGGACGGCTCGGGGTCAAGGCCAGCGGTGGTATCCGCACCGCCGAGGCGGCGGCGGAGTTGATCGCCGCGGGCGCCACCCGGCTCGGGCTGTCGAAATCGCGCGCGGTGCTCGACGGTTTTCCTGAAGCTTGAGCGCGCAGCCCTCGAACTCGGGCGCGGTATTCGACGGGCGCACGGTGCCCGGCACGCCGTGTACCCCACGCATGTAGTAGACGGGGCCTCACCCGAGCCGTGCGATCCTCGGTGTCGATCGGGGAATTTCGTCGTCAGGCGTTTCGTCGGCGGTGACCCATTCCGCCATCACATCGGCCAGTGCGAAGGCTCCCGCGCGGCAGTCGTCCGGCAGTGCGAACTCGGCTGGGGAATGGGAGACGCCGGTCGGGTTGCGGACGAAAAGCATCGCGGTGGGCACCACGGCCGACAGGATCCCGGCGTCGTGTCCCGCCGCGGTCGGCAGGACCGGGATGTCGCCGAGATGGCCGAGCGCGCGGGCGATGCGATCGCGGGGTCCGGGCGGGAATTCCACTATCGGGGTGATGGATTCGGCTTCGATCCGCAGTTTCACCCCGTCACAGGCCGCATGCTCGAGCGCTTCGCCGCTGATCCGTTCGACGAGCCCGGTCAGGGTGTCCTCGTCGGCGGCGCGGGCGTCGAGCCAGGCGAGTACCTCGGAGGGAATCGCGTTGGCTCCGTTGGGGAGTACCCGGATCTTGCCGAAAGTGGCTACCGCCTCGTGTAATTCGGCGGCCTGACGGGCGGTGTGCACCGACGAGGCGTAGGCGAGCATCGGATCGCGGCGGTCGACCAGTCGGGTCGCCCCGGCGTGGTTGGCCTCACCGGTGAAGGTGAACAGCCAGCGGCCGTGCGGCCAGATGGACGAGGCGACGGCCAGCGGCTTGTCGACGAGGTCAAGGGCCCGGCCCTGTTCGACGTGCAGTTCGACGTATACGCCGACGCGGTCGGTCAGCGTGGGATCGACGCCGAGATGCCGGGGATCGCGTCCGGCCTTCTCCAGCGCTTCGCCGAGCGGGATACCATCCGCGTCCCGTAGTACCAGCGCGCGTGGGGGTTTCAGCGCCCCGGTGCTGAGTTGCGATCCGACACAGGCGACTCCGAAACGCGCCCCCTCCTCGTCGGAGAAGGCCGCGACCGCGACCGGTCGATTCGGGACGATGCCGCGCGCCCGCACCTCGTCGACCGCGGCGAACGCGGACACCACCCCGAGCGGCCCGTCGTAGGCGCCGCCGTCGGGCACCGAATCCAGGTGCGACCCGGTGACGAAGGCGTCCTTCGGATCTCCCGACCAGCCCGGCGGCAGCCACCAGGCCCACAGGTTGCCGTTGCGGTCCTCCTCGACGGACATGCCGCGCTGTTCGGCGCAACCGGTGAACCATTCGCGCAGTGTCAGATCGGCGTCGTTCCAGGCGAATCGACGGTAGCCGCCGGTGGTGGGCTCGCGGCCGACGTCGAGGATCGAATCCCACAGGGCGTCGAAGGTCATGCGGTGTCCTGACTGGTGTGAAGGTGCGGGCGGTTCAGTAGCGTCCGGGGATCCAGTTCGTTCCGGCCAGCGGCACCCTGGCCATGGCCGACGCCTCGACCGTGAGCGCGACCAGATCCTCCGGTTCGAGATTGCGCAGATGCGATTTCCCGCAGGCGCGGGCCAGAGTCTGGGCTTCCATGGTGAGCACCCGCAGGTAGTTCGCCAGCCGCCGCCCCGCCGCGACCGGATCCAGGTTGCGAGCCAGTTCCGGATCCTGGGTGGTGATACCGGCCGGGTCGCGGCCTTCCTGGAAATCGTCGTAGAACCCGGCGGCCGAACCGAGCGCCGCGTACTGCTCGGCGTAGCGGGGGCTGTTGTCGCCGAGTGCGATCAGGGCGGCGGTGCCGATGGCGACCGCGTCCGCGCCGAGCGCCATGGCCTTGGCCACGTCGGCGCCGCTGCGGATGCCGCCGGAGACGATCAGTTGCACCTTGCGGTGTACGCCCAGTTCCTGCAAGGCCTGCACGGCCTGTGGGATGGCGGCCAGGGTGGGGATGCCGACGTGTTCGATGAAGACGTCCTGGGTCGCCGCGGTCCCGCCCTGCATACCGTCGACGACCACGACGTCGGCGCCCGCCTTCACGGCGAGTTTGACGTCGTAGTAGGTGCGGGTCGCGCCGACCTTGATGTAGATCGGTTTCTCCCAGTCGGTGATCTCGCGCAGTTCGATGATCTTGATCGCGAGATCGTCCGGCCCGGTCCAGTCCGGATGCCTGCACGCCGAGCGTTGGTCGACGCCCTGCGGCAGGGTGCGCATCCGCGCCACCCGCTCGGTGATCTTCTGCCCGAGCAGCATGCCGCCGCCGCCTGGTTTCGCGCCCTGTCCGAGCACGATCTCGATCGCGTCGGCCTTGCGCAGGTCGTCCGGATTCATCCCGTAGCGCGACGGAAGATACTGGTAGACAAGATGTTTGGACTGACCGCGCTCCTCGGTGGTCATCCCGCCGTCACCGGTGGTCGTCGAGGTGCCGACCTCGCTCGCGCCACGTCCGAGCGCCTCCTTGGCCTGCCCGGACAGCGCGCCGAAACTCATTCCGGCGATGGTGATCGGGATATCGAGGCGCAGCGGGAATTTCGCGTGCCGATCGCCGAGAACCACGTCGGTGTCGCAACGTTCCCGGTAACCCTCCAGGGGATACCGCGACATCGACGCGCCGAGGAAGAGTAGATCGTCGAAATGCGGGAGCGCGCGTTTGGCGCCCCAGCCGCGGATGTCGTAGATACCTGTCTCGGCGGCGCGCTGGATCTCGGCGATGACACCGCGCGGGAAGGTCGCCGATTCGCGGAGCACGGGATCGGTGGTGTGCACGGTGGCCTCCTAGTAGGCGCCGACGTTGTCGACGCGGAAGTTGTAGAGTTCGCGGGCCGAGCCGTAGCGGGTGAAATCGGCGGGGTCGGCGTCGAATCCGGCATCGGACAGCAGTTGGGCGAGTTCGGCGAGATGTTCGGCCAGCATGGGTTTGGCGACGCAGTCCGCGCCGAGGGAGGCGACGGTGCCGCGCACGTAGATCCGCGCCTCGTAGAGCGAATCGCCCAGCGCCTCACCAGCATCGCCGCAGACCACCAGTCGGCCCGCCTGTCCCATGAAGGCGCTCATATGCCCGATGTCGCCCCCGACGACGATATCGACGCCCTTCATCGAAATACCGCAGCGCGCCGCGGCATTGCCTTCCACGATCAGCAGTCCGCCGTGCGCGGTGGCACCGGCCGACTGCGAGGCGTCCCCGGTGATGCGCACCGTGCCCGACATCATGTTCTCCGCGACGCCGACCCCGGCATTACCCCGCACGGTCACGTCGGCGCGCTGGTTCATGCCCGCGCAGTAGTAGCCGACGTGCCCTTCGATGACGACCTCGAGGTCGTCGTCGAGGCCGCAGGCGAGCGCGTGCGCGCCGCGCGGCTCGGTGAGCGTCACCCGCCGAGGCGCGTCCGGGGCGTGCAGCAGCGCGTTGACCTCGCGGACACTGTGTTCGCGCAGATCGAGGAGGACGGTTTCCACGGTGGTCACTGCCGGTGCCATACGTACACCTCTTCCGGTTCGGGTTCGAAGATTCGGGCGTCGGCCACACCGGGCAGATTCGCCAGCGCGCGGTATTCCGAGGCCATCGCGACCCAGCGCGGGGTTTCGGCGATGACGGCGGGTTTGCACGCGATCGGGTCGCGGACCACCGCGAAGGATTCCTTGTTGGCCACGAGAAGGGTGTAGAAGCCGTCGAACCGTTCGTTGAGCAGCAGCAGCGCTTTCTCCAGGTCGACGCCGTCGGCGAGTTGCCCGGCGATGAAACGCGCGCCGACCTCGGTGTCGTTCTCGCTGTCGAACACCACCCCGTGCCGCTCCAGTTCGTGTTTGACGCTCATGTGGTTGGAGAACGACCCGTTGTGCACCAGGCATTGGTCCGGGCCCACCGAGAACGGGTGCGAACCGGCGGCGGTCACCGCGGATTCGGTCGCCATCCTGGTGTGCGCGACGCCCTGCCAGCCCGAGGCGGCGGGCAGACCGAAACGATGGGCGAGTTCGGTCGGATTGCCGACGCCCTTGACCACCGTCAGTTCCTCGCCGAATCCGATGACGCGCGCGTTCGGCGCGTTGCGGCGCGCGGCGGCGACCAGGTCGGCGGGGGCGACGGGTGCGTGCAGCACGGTGGTCGGCGCCAGGTCGATGACGGTCACCTTGACGGCGAGATCGGCGTCGAGCAGCGCGCCGAGTTCGTCGGTGGCGAGATCGGCGTCGAGCAGCGAGACGGTCGATTCCCCGGCGGGCGACCAGATCGGGTCGCCGTAGACGGCCATGCCCGCCGAATCCGGTCCGCGGTCGCAGAGTTGGTCGAGCATATCGGTGAGTAGGGCTCCGAGCTGCGGATACAGCGCGGCATCGCGCAGGTGCAGCCCGACTATTCCGCACATGGGAACTCCTTCGGGAAAGGGGAGGTGGTCAGAACGCCGTCAGGTACTGGTCGATCTCCCAGGAGGAGACCGTGTTGTGCCAGGCGAAGAATTCGTCGCGCTTGAGGCCGGTGAAGTACTCGCTGACGCCGGGGCCCGCGGTATCGAGGGCGCCGGTGAGAACCGGATCGGCTTCGAGGGCGTCCATCGCGTGCAGCAGGGTCATGGGGAGCATGTCGCCGCGCCGTTGCGCGCTGCCGGGCGCGCCGGGATCGAGGGCGCGTTCGATGCCGTCGAGTCCGGCGGCGACGGTGGCCGCGATGGCGAGGTAGGGATTGGCCGAGCCGTCACCGCCGCGCAATTCCACCCGGTGCTGATCGGGCACGCGCAGGTAGTGGGTGCGGTCGTTCCCGCCGTAGGTGGCGTAGCGCGGTGACCAGGTGGCGCCGCTGCTGGTCGATGTCGCGCCGATTCGCTTGTAGGAGTTGACCGTCGGCGCGATCACGGCTTGCAGGGCGCAGGCGTGCTCGAGTATGCCCGCGATGAAGGAGTAGGCGGTGGGGGAGAGTCCGAGTCCTCGGGCGTCGCCCGGGTCGGGGAAGGTCGAGCCCGCGGAATTCCACAGCGACAGGTGCAGGTGCATACCCGAACCGGTCCGGTCGGCGAAGGGTTTCGGCATGAAAGTTGCTCGCATACCGCGTTTCTCAGCGATCACCGAGAGCAGGTAGCGCGCGGTGATGACCCGGTCGGCGGTGGTCATGGCGTCGGCGTAGGCGAAGTTCTGTTCGAACTGGCCGTTGGCGTCTTC
The DNA here is from genome assembly GCF_045040005.1 of Nocardia sp. NBC_01377. Lineage (NCBI taxonomy): Bacteria > Bacillati > Actinomycetota > Actinomycetes > Mycobacteriales > Nocardiaceae > Nocardia > Nocardia sp. NBC_01377. The sequence continues at coordinate 6,782,024 of NZ_CP109566.1, read as the reverse complement.
GTGATCGCTGGCGTAGTTGCCCCAGCCGAGGCTGTTCATGGCCGAGGAGATCTCGGTGAGGTGGTCGTACATCCTGGTGACGTCGCGGGCGTCGTAACAGGGCTGCCTGCTGGTGTCGGAGGCGTCCGCGGTGCGGATCGCGCCGTCGGAATCGCGGTTGACCAGGAAGTATTCGATCTCCGCCCCGACATTGACGGTGAGCCCGGCGGCCGCCGATTTGCGCAGCATACCCGCCAGGATGTTGCGCGGAGCGAACGGCCACGGTTTGCCCTCGACGTGCGGATCGCAGTGCACGAGCGCCAGTCCGGGCCGGACGAACGGGATCGGGGTGAACGAGGTCGGATCGGGCACCGCGATCAGATCCGGATCCTTGGGCTCCTGACCCATGGTGCCCGCCGCGTATCCGGCGAAACCGGCTCCGTCGGAGACCAATTGGTCGATCGCCTCGACCGGCACCAGTTTGGCGCACGGCTTCCCGGAAAGGGTGACGAACAGCGCGAGGATGTAGCGGGTTCCGGTGGCCTTCGCCATGGCGGCGAGATCATGCGGGGCGGTGGTGGTTTCGGGTGCGGCGGTGTCGATGGCCATGACGGGCTCCAGGGGTGGTCGAACGGCGGACGGAGAGGTCGGGGGGTGTCATCGCATTTCGCCCGCGCCGAGATAGGGATGCAGGCTGACGAGGGGGTCGTTCTCGGCGAAACGCGAGTATCGGAAATCATGGGGATCGACGTTCGGCAGTTCGGTTTTGCCGTCGGTGACCAGATCCGCCACGAGTTTGCCGACGGCCGGTGAGATCTTGAAGCCGTGCCCGGAGAACCCCGCCGCGAGGAAGAGTCCGTCGACGGGGGCCGGGCCGATCACCGGGTTGTAGTCGGGGGTGACGTCGTAGGCGCCGACGTAGGAACCGGTGATGCGGGGGTCGGGCATCTCCGGTAGTCGGTGTCCGAGTTTGCGGATCGCGGTGTCGACGGTGCTCTCGTCGGCGCGGTTCACGTAGTCGTCGGGGTCGATGTACTGCGGTGCGCTGTGATCGGAATTGCCGAACAGCATTTCGCCGTTCGGTTCGCGGCAGAGATAGGACAGCCCGGCCAGATCCGACAGAACGGGGACGACCGGTGTCGGCTCACCCTGATCGACCAGGACCAATTGGGCGCGCTGGGCCTTGATGTCGAGATCGACGCCGACCCCGGCGGCCAGCGCGGGCGTCCACGGCCCCGCCGCGAGGATGACGGTTCCGGCGTGGATTTCCGACCCGGCGGCCAGCGCGACGCCGTAGACGTCGCCGGAGGATCGCCGCAGGAGTGCGCGCACCGGTGTCGACTGGCGGATCCGCACGCCCAGGGTCCGCGCCGAGGCGGCGAAGGCCATGCCCGCGAGGTAGGCCTCGCCGCGTCCGCCGAGCGGTTCGTAGGCGAAGGCGGCGAAATCGTCGAGGTGCATGCCCGGCCACAGCGAACCCATCGCGTCGTGGTCGATGAGTTGCACGTCGATATCGAGGTCGCGCATCATCGCCACATTGGCGTGCAGTGGTCCGAGGTTGTCCTCGCCCACCCCGACGACGTAACCGCACTGCTGGAAACCCATGTCGTCGCCGAAGATCTCGGTGGCCCGCGTGAAGATGTCGACGCCGTACCAGGCCATCGCGGCCAGCGAGGGCGATCCGTAGTGGCAGCGCACGACGCCGCTGGATTTGCCGGTCATGCCGGAGCAGAGGGTGCCGCGTTCCAGGACGACGATATCGGTCTCGCCCCGGTTGGCCAGGGACCAGGCGATGGCCAGGCCTTCCAGTCCGCCGCCGACGATCACGTAGTTGTGGGTCTCGATCACTTCCGGTCCTCACTGCGGTGTTTCATGAGGTGATTCAAAGTCATTTCTCATGAAACACGCGCGATGTGACAGCGCTGTTACGTCGCTGTCAGCGCTCGATGACGCGGACAGCGTGCTCTTGGTCGGGTGACCGGCGGTGGGATACCTGCTTCCGGTCTCGGACCGGCGGCGGATTAATGCGTGCGTAACCCATAAAAGTGTTTCCTCTAGTTACTCTCTGTTTCATCACAAGTACGATTCTTGGAGTGATCGCATGACCGCACCCGATTCCGCCGCGCCGAGCGAGGTCGCCCCGTTCCTGGTGACCTCGGACTTCTGGAAATCCCTGCCGCAGATGCCGGTCGAGGAATATCCGGGCACGAGGGGATTCATCGATGACGTCTACGCCAACCCGGGCGGTTCGGAGATGTCGTCGGGATATTTCGAACTGGAGCACACCGACGCGCCGCTGGACTACCTCTACGCGTACGACGAGATGAAGGTTGTGCTCGAGGGCGAGTTCCGGCTGGAGAACCTGGACACCGGTCAGGTCGAGATCGCGGGCCCGAAGGACGCGATCTTCTTCCCCAAGGGTTCGCGCATCCGCTTCACCACGTCGTCGCGCGCGCTGGCCTTCTTCGTCGGCCATCGTTCGTTCGCGCCCTGACCATGAGCACCTCCGAAGTGGCGTTACCGGTTGGCGCGAACGTTCCGCGATCGACCGCGCGAACCGCGGCAGACCTTCCGATCGACACGAACGCGGCGCTCTACGTCGTGACCACGACCGACGGCGAGTCCGGCGCTGCCGCCGCCGAATTCGCCGACCGGCTCGCGCCGATCCCGGTGATCGCGCTCGACGCGAGTGCCGGGGCCGAGGCATTGATCGAAGTGCTGACATCGGCGCGGGTCGGATGGCGGTTCGCGCTGCTCGGTGGTGATCCCGGGCTGTCGCGGTGCCGGGCCGCGCTGCGGGCGGCGGGGGTGATCGACGCCGAGATCGTCACGGCGGGTCCGGGCGGCCGCGCCGACGGGCCGCGCGAGTTGTTCTGCGCGCACTGCCGGGCGCTCTCGGTCACCGACGCGCCGATCGGCGGTGAAACCCCCTGTGGCGGTTGTGGTCAGCGGCTCGTCGTCTACTACCACTTCTCCCGCCGCAGGCACGCCTATCTCGGCTATCGCCCGGATGCGGAGGAGTTGCGATGAGCGGCGTCGTGGGGGTCGTGAGTGGTGACAGCGCACGGTCGCGTGGCGTCGGGAGCCCTGGCCTCGTACGGTTCGGCGGCCTCGCCGTGTACTGCGGCGCACCGTATGACAGCGGAGTTCGGTACCGCGGCATCATCGATGGACTCGAGGGTGCCGCCGAAATCGGTGGTGGTCGAGATGCTCGATGAACTGCAACTCGCCGTCGCGCGGACCCGGATACTGTGCGCCGACGTGCGCGAGATCGTCCTGTCCGATCCCTCCGGCGCGACCCTGCCCTCCTTCCCCGCGGGCAGTCATATCGCGGTCGAGTGGTCTCCGGGACAACGGAATTCGTACTCGTTGACCGGGCCGTCGGTCGAACCCGAGTGGTATTCGATCTCGGTGCGGCTCGATCCCGCCGGGCGGGGCGGTTCGCGCTGGGCGCACGAATTGCGGGCGGGCGACACGGTCAACGTATCGCCGCCGCGCAGTGAATTCGCACCGGTGGCGACCGCGCGACACCACCTGCTGCTTGCGGGCGGTATCGGTGTCACGCCGATTCTGTCGCATGTGCGCGCCGCCGTGCTGTGGGGGCGTTCCTTCGAGGTCGTGTACGCCCACCGGCCCGGCGCGGCACCGCATCTGGACGAGATGAGCGCGCTGTGCGACGACCGGCTGACCGTCGCGGAATCCAGGGAACGGTTCTGGGAGAACGTGACTCCGGCGCTGGCGCGGAGTCCGCTCGGCACCCACCTCTACGTCTGCGGGCCCGCGTCGATGGTCGACGCAGTGACAGCGGCGGCAACGGCGGCGGGCTGGCCCTCGGGGCGCGTCCACTCCGAACCGTTCGCCGCCGGGGCCGTCACCGGCGGGACCGCGTTCACGGCCCGGCTCGCCCGCAGCGGGGCCGAACTCGCGGTGGCCTCGGATACCAGCCTGCTCGACGCCTTGCACGAGCACGGCGCGCAGGTGCCGAGCCTGTGCAGGCGCGGCGTCTGCGGCGAATGCAGGCTCACCGTGCGCGGCGGCCCCGTCGACCACCGCGACAGCTATCTCACCGACGACGAACGCGATCTCGGCGACAGCATCATGGCGTGCGTGTCCCGGGCCGCCGCGACCCATCTGGAGTTGGACCTGTGAGCACACCCACGAGGATCGAGACGACCGCCGAGGATATCGCGCGCTATCCGTTCCCCCTGCCCAAGCGGCAGTACCGGTACAGCACCAATGTCGAACCCGCGCGCGGCCGGGTGGAGACCGCGGCGGGCGCCTGGGGACAACTGTGCATAGATATCGACAGGCATTTCGCCGCCGAAACCGCCGAGCGCGCCGCGATTCTGGCCGCCGACCCCACCAGGCACGCCTGCCTGCCGCATATGACCGCGGCCGCGTGGGACGCGATGCTGTTCATCCTGCGGGAATTGGCCGAGGGGTATCCCGACCGGATGAGTCTGACGCGTGACGGACAGGTCTACCACTGGCGCAATGCCGACCTCGGGATGGACCGGAGTTTCGTCTTCGGCGACGCCGCGTCGCTGCCCACCGATCCGCTGAGTTTCGTCTGCGCGCAGATCCAGGAGGATGTGGTCCTGCTCGATCAACGCGACGGCACCCTGTTCGCCGACGCGGGGGTGGTGACCTTCGCCGCGGACTGGTCCTTCGGTTTCGACGTCGGCATGAGTTTCCTCGAGATACACGGCCCGGTCCCGCGTATTCACGAGGAGCGCGTCATCACCCGCGCCCACGACTTCCTGATGCGGCTGGCGCCGGGGGAGAGTTACCGGCGCACCAACTGGACGCTGACCGTCGACGGGAAACTCGATACATCCACCGAGGTCTATCCCGAATGGGGCCGTGACCGGCGCACGCTGGCCGAGGGTCCGCTCGCCGAGGTCGGTGACCGGCTCTACCTCCGTACCGAGGTGCAGCATCTGATCCGGCTACCGAATTCGGGCGCGATCATGTTCCTGATCCGCACCTATCTGCTCCCGTTCCATGCCCTCGCCACCGTGCCCGAATGGGGGGAACGGCTGCACGCCGTACTGGCCGAATTGCCCGACGACATGGCCGATTACAAGGGATTGACGCGCACGCGCGGTCCCGGCCTGCGGTGGCTGTCCGAATTCGGCGGTTTCGGGACGGCGGGAACAGCGGGGCCTTAACAGAAATGTCACCGGTTGACCGCTATCGGCAACTTGGGGCGTTCTTTACTTGTATTCAGCCGTTCACTATCAAGAGACAACGATTCGCGACGGCAGACACAAACGATGAGGGAAGCTATGACAGAAGCGATCGCCGCGGCGAATACCGCGTGGATATTGGCGGCATTCGCCGCCGTGAGCCTGATGGTGCCGGGCCTCGCCATGTTCTACGGCGGCATGGTCAGCATCAAGAACACCCTGAACATGGCGATGATGACCTTCGGCGCCTTCGCCGTGGTCGGCGTCCTGTGGATCATCTTCGGATACTCGGCCGTACTCGGCAACTCGCTGGGCGACATCGGCCTGCTCGGTGATCCGCTCGAATTCTTCGGATCGAGCCAGTTGCTGACCGCGCCCGCCGAGCCGGCTCTGCCGCCCACGCTCGTCTCCGGATTCCAGCTGCTGTTCGCGTGTATCACCGTGGCGCTCATCTCCGGCGCCGTCGCGGACCGGATGAAATTCGGCGCGTGGATGCTCTTCGCCGGTGTCTGGGGCACGTTGGTGTACTTCCCGGTGGCGCACTGGGTCTTCGCCTTCGACTCCGCCGACGGATCGGTCGTCGGCGGCTGGATCGCCAACAACCTCAAGGCGATCGACTTCGCGGGTGGCACGGCGGTGCACATCAACGCCGGTATCGCCGCGCTGGCCCTGGTGCTGATCCTCGGCAAGCGCTCGACCTTCCCGAATGTGCCTCGCCCGCACAACCTTCCGCTCACCGTGCTCGGCTCGGGCATCCTGCTGTTCGGCTGGTTCGGGTTCAACGGCGGTTCCGCGCTCGCGGCCAACAACAGCGCCTCGGTCGTCATCCTCAACACCGTCGCCGCGGCGTGTGCCGGCATCTGCGGCTGGCTGGTCGTCGAGAAACTCCGCGAGGGTCACGCGACCTCGCTCGGCGCGAGTTCGGGCCTGATCGCGGCGCTGGTCGGCATCACCCCCGCCTGTGGCGCGGTCTCGCCGATCGGCGCGCTGATCATCGGCGTCGTATGCGGCGCGGTGTGCTGCTTCGCGGTCTCGCTGAAATACCGCTTCGGCGTCGATGATTCGCTCGACGTGGTCGGCATCCACCTGGTCGGCGGCATCCTCGGCACCCTGATGATCGGCCTGCTCGCCGATCCCGCCGCCCCCAACGCCGTGGAGGGACTGTTCTACGGCGGCGGTGTCGACGTGCTGTGGCGTCAGGCGGTCGCGGTGCTGGCCGTGCTGACCTACACCTTCGTGCTGACACTGGTGATCGCGAAGATCATCGACAAGACCATGGGCCTGCGGGTCACCGAGGATCACGAGTCGACCGGCCTGGACGCCGCGACCCACGGTGAGACCGCCTACGTCATGGAGACCATCACGGTGGCGGGCCCGCCCGCCGTCGTCGCGGAGGCCGTCGAGGCCGCAGAGACCATCACCGCAGACGCGGCGCGTGCCGGAGTCGCCGACTGACGCTGCGGGACCGATGGAAAGAGCCGGTCGACCGGGACGCCACCCCCGGTCGGCCGGCTTCTCCGTGTGCCGCCTCAGTGCTCCTCGTGATTGTCCGGATAGGCGGTGACCGCGAGGAATCGGATGGGCAGCCGGACCAGTTCGTTCGGGCCGTGGATGCCCTCGCCGTCCAGCAGCAGCGAATCACCCGGTCGCAGTGTGTATTCCGCGTCCCCGTGCCCGTAGACCATGACGCCTTCGAGCATGTACAGCAATTCGGTGCCCGCGTGCTGGAACCTCGGGAAGATCTCGCTGGCGTTGGTCAGCGTGACCAGTACCGGTTCGAGCCGTTTGTGTTGTCCGCGTAGTGAACCGAGCAATTCGTAGTGGTGTCCGACCCTGGTGCCGCGCCCCACGATGATCGCGCCGTTGCCCGCGGGCACGTACACGGCCTCGCGAGCGCTGTCGGCGCCGCGGAACAGCGAGGTCACCGGAACGTCCAGTCCCGCGGCGAGTCTGGCCAGGGTGGACAGGCTGCACGAGGTCTGCGCGTTCTCGATCTTGGACAGCATCGCCTTGGAAATGCCCACCCTGGTGGCCATTTCGCCGACCGAGAGCCCGCTGGCGCGGCGCAACGCGCGCACCTGGCGCGCGATGGCGGCCTCGAGATCGCCCGCGGTGGGGGGTTCGCCGATGACTTCGCGTTGCACCGGAGCGGGATCGCCGGTGTCGCGATGGATCTGCGGGGCGGTCACTCCGGGAGAAACGGGAGCAGAATCGGGCATTGCCCGATTCTACCCGGTGTTTCCTGTCAGTAGACGACTCGCGTTGTGTCAGCAGCTCATCTCACTGTTGCCCTGATTCGCGGGCAATTCGGTGCGCCCGCCCGCGAGTTCGACGTCGATCCCGTTGTCGGTCACCTTGATCTCGGTCGGCTTCAGGCCCATGGGGTAGCTCTGGAGACTCTGGGAGAAGAGTTCGACGATGCCCTGGACCAGATCGGTGGGCATACCGATACCGAGCAGACGAGCGGATTTGGTCTCGATCTCGACCGCGCCGTTGCGGACCACCGGCTGCACCTGCAACTGCGCCAGGCCGCCGAGCACGTCCAGGGTCAGCATGTTGCTCGCCGACGAGGAACGCACACCGGTCACCAGGTCACCGAGGGTCTGCTTGATGCCGTCGTTGCTCCAGGTGACATCGGCCGACGAACTGCCGACCGTGCCGCCGCCGTTGTCCGCGAATTCGAGATCATCGAATTTCGCGTGCACGACCATGCCGACGGCGGGACCGAATTTGTCCCCTTCGCTGTCGACGGTCACGGAAGATATCTTGCCGTCGACCAGGCTGATGAGTAGGGGTTTGAACCCGAACCCGACATCGATGGTCGAACCCATCTCCTGCTCGAACTGGTCGCTGATGCACCCGGCGAGCCGATGTCGCGCGTACGCCTCGCCGCCGACCACCAGGGTGGCGAGCAGGGTCACGACCACGGTGATCGCGATCACGAGGGTGCGGCGGCTGACGCTCGCGAATGCGGAAGGCTTCCTACTCATGCGGTCGATTCTTCCCGACATTTCTGTGCCCGCTATGTGGGCTCGGTGAGGGCATCATTTGTGATATGAGCCACATGGATCGGGCGTAGCCTGATATCCATGGCTGGCGATGCGGCGGGCCGCGCACCCGAATCCGTTGACCAAGGTTGGCGCGTGCTGCGGCGTCTGGCGGGCAGGCACGCCGGATTCTTCACCACCAGGCAGGTGCTGCGCACCGGGTGTGAGGTGCGGGTACGCCACGCGCTCGGCGACGGCACGGTGACCAGGGCCGGTGTCGGCCTGCTCCGACTATCCGAGTGGCCCGCCGGTCCGCTCGACGAATACGCCATGTGGGCGGCCTGGTTCGACGGGGCCGCCGCCGTCTCCCATCAGAGCGCCGCCGAATTGCACGGCGTCGGCAGACTGTGCCCGCGTTTCCTGCACCTGTCCGTCGGACGAGGGCGACCGCCGGTGACACCCCGGCTCGTCGTCCTGCGCAGGCCGCTCGCGGATATCGAGGTGGAATCCGCGGGCCCCTTCCTGGTGACGACACCGGTCAGAACCGTCCTCGACCTCGCCGAAGCAGATATCGGCCAATCCGCGCTGGACGAAGTCGTCGGCGACGCGATGGCCATCCATCGCTGTGACCACGACGAAATCCGTTCCGCCAGTGCGCGATTATCGCCCCGAGCCGCCGCTCGGGTACGGCGCGCGTTGACCGGCGTCTAGATCGCCCGGCCGTTCCGCCGTACGCGCGGCGGTGATCATCACGGCGGTGACCATCACGGCGCGGGCCACGCGTTCGGGGCGACACTCGTCCACGGCACCGACAGCACACAATCGCGCATCCGCCTGCGATAGACCCGGAGCGGATAACCCTGCCCGCGTAGATATTCCGCCGCGGCACGCCATCGAACCCGCGGCCCGAACGGCGCGAGCGGCGCGGCCCGGGCCCACGCCCCGTCCGCCGCGGCCAACAACGCGTGGATCGGCTCACCCGCGATATTGCGATGGATCAACACCTTGGGAAGACGTTCCGCGATATCCGACGGGCGCTCGACCGTGAACGGATCCCACGCCAGCGTCAGCGACAACGGGCCCGTACGGTCCAGCAGCACCCAGGCGCATCGACGGCCCAACTCGTCGCAGGTGCCGTCGACCAGCAGACCGTCCGGGGCAAGACCGGAACGAATCGTCGCCCACGCCTCGGCCACCGAGGATTCCGGATACTGCCGCAGAACATTGAAGGCACGCACGAGAACCGGACGCAGACCGGCCAATTCGAAACCGCCGCGCGCGAACGTCACACCGTCGCGGCCGGGCACCACACGCTGCGGATCGATCTCCAAACCCGTGACGCGCACATCGGGGCGCACGGTACGCAGCCGCGCCGCCAACTCGAAGGTGGTCCAGGGGCTCGCCCCGTAACCGAGATCGACGACCAGCGGATCGGGAGCGTCACGCAGTCGGGTGCGCACCAGATCGTCGTTCATCAGCCACCGATCGCTGCGGCGCAGCCGATTGACCCCGGTCGTCCCGCGAGTGATCGTGCCGACGGGTCTGCTCAGCCGGTCGGGTTTCGGTCTTCCAGCCACTTCACCGTCTCCGCCGCCTCCTCGCGGAACAGATCGACCAGATTCACCAGCATCAACTGCTCCAGACGCGGGCCGACCATCGGGATGTACACCTTCGCCTCGGACGAGAAACGCATGGTCGCGCCGGTCTCGGTGGGAAACAGCCGGATCGTGCCGCCGAGACTGCCGGGACCGGCCGGAATCGACGCGGAGAACTTGCCGACGGTCTCCTCCTCCTCGAACGGACCCCAGCTCTCCTTGCGGGTGATGATCATGTCCTTGCGCATCACCGTCTGGGCGATCTCGGGCAGCATGTCCCTGGGCAGGGTGTGATGCAGCAGCACCTCGATGCCCGATTCGTCGACATCGAGGCTGACCACTTCGTTACCCGGGGTGTACTTGCGCATTTCGGCGACCCGCGCCTCCCAATACTCCGGAGTCGACAACGCCTCGTACAGCTCCTTGGTGGTGTGGAGCGGATAACGGGCTGAATAGTCCAGTCGGCGCATGCTGTGACATTTTGCCGCGCCTGCGGCGCGGCGTGGTTCGCGGCCCCTATGTCTCGCGTTCGAGCGGTCGAGACTGGCGACTGCGTCGCGGGCGCCTCGACCGCTCGAACGCGAGACGGCCGCGAACCGGGGCGCTCGTATGACTCGCGCCTGTGGCTGGTGACGTGGAGGTGGGGGGTGCGTGTAAGGCTCGCACCCACGGTGCGTGACTGGAGGTGAGTGGGCGGGCTCGTAAGACCGGGGGTCAGCTGGTCTTGGTGGCGAGCCAGGTGTTGGAGAATTCTTCTTCGGACCGGAGCAGTTCGGTCAGGCGTTCCTGGATGGCGGCTTCGATCTTTCCGCCGAACAGGGGGATCTTGACCTCGATGCTGCCCTGCACGGTGGCGGTGGCGGAGGTGTCGTCGCCGGTCAGCTCGACGGTGCCGCGGACTTCGGCGGGGGCGCCGTCGACGCGGGCCTCGAAGGTGGCGGTGTTGCCGGTCCAGATCTCGGTGCGGGGGATGATCAGGTCGCCGGGGCGGACCGAGGTGATCGCGGTGGGGAGCAGTTCGGCGGCGATGGCCTGCACCATCTCGATACGGATCGTATCGCCGTCGACGGTGAGTGCGTCCAGACGTGCGTTGGGCCCGCCGACCTCGGCGATGCGGGCCTTCCAGTACTGCTCGTCGGCGATAGCCGCGCGCACCGCAGTGACGAGATAGGGGTAGCGGGCCGTGTACGCCAAGGGTGTAGCCATGTTCGGACACGCTACCGTCTTCAGCGTGCGAACTTCCCGGGTGGTGTCGTCGGACATCCTGCGCGAACTGCTGGTCGATACCGGTGCGCGGGTGCGTGCCTCGGTGCCGTTGGCCGAGCTGACCACCTTGCGGGTCGGCGGTCCGGCGACGGTCGCCGAATGCGCGTCGACCGAGGCTCTGGTGGCGACCGTGCGGGCCCTCGACGTGGCGGGTGTTCCCGTGCTGCTCCTCGCGGGCGGTTCCAACCTGTTGATCGGCGACGACGGGTTCGACGGCGTGGTGGTCCGCGTGGCCAACGGCGGTGTCGACCTCGGCGCGGACGCCGTGGTGGCCGAGGCGGGCGCCTCGTGGGACGCGGTGGTCGCGGCGACGGTCGCGGCCGGGCTGGGCGGGCTGGAATGCCTGTCCGGCATTCCGGGATCGGCGGGCGCGACGCCGGTGCAGAACGTCGGCGCGTACGGCGTGGAGGTGGCGAGCCTGCTGCGCCGGGTGCGGCTGCTCGATCGCGCGAGCGGTGACATCCGCTGGGTCGACCCGGCCGAACTCGGCTTCGGATACCGGACCAGCGTGCTCAAACATCGGGACGACGCGGTGGTGCTCGCGGTCGAATTCGCGCTCGATCCGTCGGGGCGCAGCGCCCCGTTGCGCTTCGGCGAACTCGCGAAGGTCTTCGGCGCGGCCGAGGGCGAGACACGACCGATCGACGAGGTGCGCGCCGCGGTCCTGCGACTGCGCGCGGGTAAGGGCATGGTGCTCGACCCGGCCGACCACGACACCTGGAGCGCCGGCTCGTTCTTCACCAATCCGGTCGTCGCGGCGGACCGCGTGGCCGAGATCCGGGCCGCGATCACCGCTCATGTGGGTGATGTCACGGTGCCCACCTATCCCGCGCCGGACGGGGTGAAGTTCTCCGCGGGCTGGCTCATCGAGCGCGCGGGTTTCGCGAAGGGATTCCCCGGTCCGGACGCGGCGGCCCGGTTGTCGACGAAACACACGTTGGCACTGACGAACCGGGGTTCGGCGACGGCCGCCGACCTGGTGGCCCTCGCCCGTACCGTGCGTGACGGTGTGGCCGAGCGTTTCGGCATAGTGTTGGAACCGGAACCGGTGACCGTCGGCGTCACCCTCTAGCCGAATTCCTTACTGATCCGGACGAATAGGACGACACGGTCTTCTCTGATCGCGAGACCGTTTCCGCGCCGCGTAGATTCGAAGAAGTGAGCAGTCGCCCAGTGATTCGGAGACCGGCCGCCGTCGTCTCAGTCCTCGCGCTCGTCGTGGTCGCCCTGGTGGCCGGGTGCACCATAAACGACGGAAGCGATGAGAAGACAGCGGAATCGAAGCCTGTCGCCGAGGTGACCGTGACGCCGGAGGACGGCGCCGAGGACATCGGTCCGGTCGCTCCGGTCTCGGTCACCGTCGACGACGGCACCGTCGACCAGATCGCCCTGACCAATGTCAACGGCAAACAGGTCGCGGGTGAACTGAGCCAGGACCGCCGCACCTACAGGATCACCGAACCGCTCGGCTACGACGCCTCCTACACCTGGTCCGGCACCGCCGTCGGCACCGACGGCAAACCGGTTCCGATCGACGGCACCTTCACCACACTCACCCCGAAGTCGACCGCCCCCGCGACGCTGAATATCGGCGACGGCCAGGAAGTCGGCATCGCCGCGCCGATCATCGTGCAATTCAAGGGATCGGTGTCGAACAAGGACGCGGTCGAGAAGGCGCTGACCGTCACCACCGAGCCGCCCACCGCGGGCGGATGGGCGTGGTTCCCCGACGACAATGGCGGATCACGACTGCACTGGCGGCCCGAGCAGTACTGGGTGCCCGGCACCTCGGTCCACGTCTCGGCAAAGCTCTACGGCCTGGATTTCGGTAAGGGCGTCTACGGGGATTCCGATCTCACCTCGGATTTCCGCATCGGCCGCAGCCAGATCGTGAAAGCCGACGCGCCGAGCCATCGGATGCAGGTGGTCCGCGACGGCCAGACGATATTCGACTTCGCCGTCAGCTACGGCGAGGGCAACGAGGCGCGCAATGTGACGCGGTCCGGTGTGCATGTCGTCACCGAGAAGTACGAGGACTTCATGATGTCGAATCCGCCGTTCTACGAGAACGTGCGGGAACGCTGGGCCGTACGCATCTCCAACAACGGCGAATTCATCCACGCCAATCCGGAATCGCTGTCGGCACAGGGATCGGCCAACGTCACGAACGGCTGTATCAACCTCTCGCCCTCCGACGCCCAGGCCTACTTCCCGACCGCGCTCTACGGCGATCCGGTCGAGGTGACGGGAACCTCGATCGCGCTCTCGGCCGCCGACGGTGATCTCTACGACTGGAGTATCGACTGGGCTACGTGGCAGTCGATGTCGGCCGTCGACGGTTCCTCCGCGCCGGTCGTCTCGGCGACCCCCGTGGCCCCGAAGGCCCCCGGGGGTCGCTGAGATCGCTCAGCCGCGAGCGGGCGAATTCACGGTGCGCGAATCCCTGGCGCCCGCGTCCCGGCTCGCGGGCGCTCGACCGTCGGACGCGCTGTTGCGCGAAACCCCCTCGCGGGAGTCCCCTTCGGCGGTGTCGGGATCCTCGTCCAGCGGAGACGGGGTCGTGCCATCGTCGGGATTGTGAGGATCGGCGGCGTTCTGCTCACGCAGCAGATTCCGGATCTCGATCAGCAGTTCGACCTCCGACGGCTCCTTCGTCTTCGGCTGCCCGAAGCGATTGGTCAGCGTCTTCATCGGCAGGATCAGCACGAAATACAGGACCGCCGCGATCAATACGAAGTTGATGAGCGCGGTGACAAGCGGCCCCACCTCGATGAACGTCGCCGGTTTACTCGACACGAGTCGGAAACCGAGACCCAGCTCACTGCTGGTGCCGAAGACCGCGAGCAAGGGGTTGATGATGCCTTTGGTCACCGAGGTGACCACCGCGGTGAACGCGGTGCCGATGACCACCGCGACAGCGAGGTCGATGACATTGCCCCGCATCAGAAAATCTTTGAACCCCTTGAACATGCCTCTCCTGTGATGTTGGCGGCCCGGGGGCCGCAGGTTCGCGGCCCTTCTTGTCTCGCGTCCGAGCGGTCGATACTCGCGCCTTCGGCGCATTGTCTCGACCGCTCGGACGCGAGACGGCCGCGAACGGGCGCTCGTCGGGCTCGCGCCGGTGGTGGGTGCGTTGGGTGTGATCTGTTGGCTGAAGTTACCGGTTTCTCGGGACTTATGCCCTTCGGGCGAAGCGGGCGGGGTCGGCCTGGTCGCGGGGTTTGACGATGATCTGGTCGAGGTTGACGTGGGGCGGGCGGGAGGCGACGAAGCCTACGATTTCGGCGATGTCGGCGGCGACCAGTGGGTCGATTCCGTCGTAGACCTTCGCGGCGCGGTCGGCGTCGCCGTCGAAGCGGACCAGTGAGAATTCGGTTTCTACCGCGCCGGGTGCGATTTCGGTGAGGCGGACGGGCTGTCCGAGTAGTTCGCCGCGCAGTGTCCGGTGCAGGACGGCCTGCGCGTGTTTGGCGGAGGTGTAGCCGGAGCCGTTGTCGTAGGCGTGGAAGGCGGCGACCGAGGTGATGGTGACGATGAGGCCGTCGCCGGAGGCGATCAGTTTCGGGAGCAGTGCCTTGGTGACGCGCAGGGTGCCCAGGACGTTGGTCTCCCACATCCAGCGCCAGTCGTCCAGGTCGGCGTCGGCGACGGTCGACATGCCTTTAGCGCCGCCCGCGTTGTTGACCAGCACGTCCGCCGATTCGATCGCGTCGGCGAAGCGCGTGACCGATTCGTCGGAGGTGACGTCGAGTTCCAGTGCGGTGCCGCCGATCTCGTCGGCCAGGTCCTTCAGGCGGTCGAGCCTGCGCGCGCCGACGTAGACGTGACAGCCCTGTGCGGCGAGTGTGCGTGCGGTGGCTGCTCCGATGCCCGAACTGGCTCCCGTGACGACGGCGATACGACTGGTCATGGTTGCGATCCTAGGTGCGGGCGGTTTGCGGGGGCGGGGGCTGTTGCCCGGATCACCGTTAACCTCGATGACATGGCAATTCGGGAAGCGATCAGCGCGGACGGCACCGCGATCGTCTATCGATCGGCGGGTCCGGACGCGGCCAGACCACTGGTTCTGGTGCACGGCTGGGCCGCCGATCTGCGGTGTTGGGGCGGAGCGTCCGACGATCTGGCCGAGCGTCACCGGGTGATCGCGATCGACCTGCGCGGGCACGGTTACTCCGGCACGCCCGCGTCCGGCTACGACGACCCGAAGAACTGGGCAGCCGATATCGCCGCGGTGCTCGCGGCCGAGGGCATCGAATCCGGCGCGGTGCTGCTCGGCTGGTCCTACGGGGGCATCGTGATCTCGGACTATCTCGCCGCCTACGGCACCGGCGTCGTCGCGGGCGTCGTCTATTCCGGGTCGATGGCCAATATCGGCCGGGGTGTTCCCGGCGCGGAGACCGGCCCGGCGCTGCTGGCAGCCATGCCGGGGGTGTTCGAGGAGAGCGCGGGCCGCGCGGTTCGCGCCTTCGGCGGCTTCGGCGACGCCAATACCGGTTCCGACGGCAGCGGAGTCGACGCGCAGCGGTTGTTCGGCGCGAGTCTGGCGACGCCGCCCGCGGTGCGCAAGGCGCTGTTCTACCGTTCGGTCGACAACACCGAGATGTTGCGCGCGCTCGACATCCCGGTGCTCGTCCTGCACGGGACCGCCGACCCGATCGTTCCGGTCGCCGACGGTCGCTATATCGCGGAGACGGCGCCGAATGCCCGCTCTTCCTTCTGGGAGGGCGCCAAGCACGGCCTGTTCCTCGAGGACCGCGACCGTTTCGTCACCGAGGTGTCCACATTCGTCGCGGGACTGTAATCCCTGGTCGAACATGCTTTCGACCAGGGTGGCCCACGGGCGTGAGCGTCGTCACCGATACCGTGTGATGGCTGTCACTCGGCCGGTCAGGGTTGCGGGCGCCGGGGATGCACCGTGCACTATGGATATGTGAGTCAACGCCCGGATTTACGGCCCGATCGGATAGCCGTGCTATCGGTGCACACCTCACCGCTTGCCCAACCCGGCACCGGCGATGCGGGCGGCATGAACGTGTATGTGCTGCAAACCGCCGTTCAGCTGGCCCGCCGCGGCATCGAAGTCGAGATCTTCACCCGTGCGACATCCTCCGATCTGCCGCCCGTCGAGGAGGCGGCGCCGGGGGTGCTCGTGCGCAATGTGGTCGCGGGTCCGTTCGAGGGGCTGGACAAGCAGGATCTTCCGACCCAGCTGTGCCCGTTCACCGCCGAAGTGCTCCGTCAGGAGGCGCGGCATCAGCCCGGTCACTACGACCTCGTGCATTCGCACTACTGGCTGTCCGGCCAGGTCGGCTGGCTGGCCAGGGATCGTTGGCGGGTGCCGCTGGTCCATACCGCCCATACGCTGGCCGCGGTGAAGAACGCCGCGTTGGCCGACGGCGACAGCCCGGAGCCGATGACGCGGGAGATCGGCGAGAAGCAGGTCATCGCCGAGGCCGATCGGATGGTCGCCAATACCGCGGAGGAAGCGCGTCAGCTCGCGGAGTTGTACGGCGCGCCCGCCGACCGCATCGATGTGGTGCCGCCCGGCGCCGATCTCACCCGCTACCGTCCCGGCGACAAGGCCGCGGCGCGCGCCGAACTCGGTCTGGCTCCCGATGAGCGGATCGTCGCGTTCGTCGGTCGTATCCAGCCGCTCAAGGCCCCCGATGTCCTGGTGCGCGCCGCCGCGGAACTGCTGCGTGATCGCGACGCGAGCAGCGCGGGCACGTTGCGGGTGCTGATCGTCGGCGGCCCGTCCGGCACCGGATTGCAGCGGCCGGACGCGCTGATCGAACTGGCCGCCGAACTCGGTATCGGCGATTCGGTCACCTTCCTGCCTCCGCAGCCGCCTGACCGGCTGGTCCAGGTATATCGCGCGGCGGATCTGGTCGCCGTGCCCAGTTACAACGAGTCGTTCGGTCTGGTCGCCATCGAAGCGCAGGCCAGCGGCACCCCGGTCCTCGCCGCCGATGTCGGCGGACTCGGCACCGCCGTGCGGCACGGCGAAACCGGGTTGCTCGTTCCGGGGCACCGCATCGACGACTGGGCGGGCGCGCTCGGCGCGCTGCTCGACGATCGGCCGCGCCTGGCGCGGATGAGTGTGAACGCCGTCGAGCACGCGGCCAATTTCTCGTGGGCGCACACCGCGGACGGCCTGCTCACCAGCTACTGCGCCGCCCTGGCGGATTTCCGTTCCGACACGGCGGGTTTCGCTTTCGGCGCGGACGACGCCGTTGTGCTCGACGGCCCGTACGGTGTGCTGCGTGAGGACTCGCGCGAGTGGGTATCCGGTGAACGCGGCGGCCCGGTCGGCCAGCCCGGACCTCGGGCGCTGCGACGGCGCCGGATGGGAGTGCCCCGATGACACAGCCAGAGCACACGGTCGCCGAGACCGCGCGGCTCATCGATGAGACGTTGCGCGAGCGCGAGATCGAGTACACCCATCCCAGCGAGGACGTGTTCGTCGTCATCCTGCCGGGTGAGCGGAAACTCAAGACGACGCTGATGCTGACCGTCGGCAAACACGGCGTGCGGGTCGAATCCTTCGTCTGCCGTAAGCCGGACGAGAATTTCGAGGGTGTCTACAAATTCCTGTTGCGCCGCAACCGCCGTCTCTACGGCGTGGCCTACACCCTGGATCGGGTCGGCGACATCTATCTGATCGGCCGGGTGGCGACGCACGCCGTCACCGCCGACGAACTCGACCGGATCTTCGGTCAGGTGCTGGAGGCGGTCGACGCCGATTTCAACACCCTGCTCGAACTCGGTTTCGCGGAATCCATTCGAAAGGAGTGGAAGTGGCGCGTCTCGCGCGGTGAGTCGCTGAAGAATCTGCGCGCCTTCGAACATCTCGTCGACGCGTCGGATCACCAGTCCTGAACCTGGCCGATACCCGCGCGTCCGAATCGCGGGTCGTAGCGGGAACCCCTGCCGAAATCCGTCACGGTGGCGGCACGTAGCGTTCTGTCGTTATGGAAGGCTGCCATCCGTGGGCGCCGCAAGCCATGTGGGCCCGGATGATCCGACGTGGGGGGTTGATATGACGGCGCTCGCGCTCGATATCGGGGCGACGAAGATCGCGGTGGGGCTGGTCGGTCCCGACGGCACGACCCATGAGGTCGGCCGGATCCAGGTTCCGGTCACGGGGGTGTGGGAAGCCTGCCGTGGATTGCTGCTCGCGGCGGCGAACGGTGCGGAGGTGCACGTCATCGGGATCGGTGCGTGCGGTCCGGTCGACGCGACGGTCGGTCTGATGCAGCCGCTCAATATTCCGGAGTGGGCCGACGGCTTTCCGATCGTGTCCGCGGTCAAGGAGGTATTTCCCGGCGCCTCGGTGCGTTTCGCGATCGACGGTGTCTGTCTGGCGCTGGCCGAGCGCCATTTCGGCGCCGCCCGCGAGACCCCGGACGCCCTCGCGATGACGGTCTCCTCCGGTATCGGCGGCGGCGTCATCGTCGGCGGCATGGTCGCGGTGGGGCACAGCGGTAACGCGGGCCATATCGGTCACGTGGTCGTGCCCGGTTCGACCGATCCGTGCGCCTGCGGCGGTGTCGGCTGTGTGGAAGCCGTTGCCAGCGGCCCGGCCTCGGTGCGTTGGGCGCAGGAACGCGGCTGGGTCGGCGAAACCGGTAAGGACCTGGCCGAATCCGCCCACGAGGGCGACCGGATCGCCAAAGCGGCGCTGCGACGGGCCGGAATCGCGCTGGGACAGGCGATCTCATCGGCGGCGGCCTTGCTCGACGTCGATCTGGTCGTCGTCGGCGGCGGTTTCGCCCAGGCCGGTGAACCGCTGTGGCGGCCGATGCAGGAATCGCTGGGCGCGCACGCCAGGATCGGATTCCTGCGCGATCTCCAGGTCGTGCCGTCGGAGTTGGGCGATCGGGCGACGCTGGCGGGCGCGGGTTTGCTCACCGCCCTGACCGCGCCCGCCTGAGCGGGTCGGTCGAGCCCACGGCAGGGCGGCGCGCCGGGAACATGCCAGAATGGCCGCATGACGTACACCCTCGTGCTGCTGCGCCACGGCGAGAGCGAATGGAACGCCCTCAATCTGTTCACCGGCTGGGTCGATGTCCACCTGACGGACAAGGGCATCGCCGAGGGCAAGCGGGCGGGCGAACTGCTTGCCGAGCAGGGCATCCTGCCGGATGTCGTCTACACCTCGCTGCTGCGTCGCGCGATCAGCACCGCGAATATCGCGTTGGACGCCGCCGATCGGCACTGGATTCCGGTGATCCGCGACTGGCGTCTCAACGAACGCCACTACGGCGCGTTGCAGGGCAAGAACAAGGCTCAGGTGCGCGACCAGTACGGCGACGAGCAGTTCATGCTGTGGCGGCGCAGCTACGACACCCCGCCGCCGCCCATCGATTCGGCCGACGAGTACAGCCAGGACGGCGACGCGCGATACGCCGGTATCGAGGTGCCGCAGACCGAATGCCTGCTCGACGTGGTCAATCGGATGATCCCGTACTGGGAGTCGACGATCTCCAAGGAGTTGCTGACCGGCAAGACGGTTCTCGTCGCCGCGCACGGCAATTCGTTGCGCGCGCTCGTCAAACACCTCGACCGGATCTCCGACGACGATATCGCCGGTCTGAACATCCCGACCGGCATCCCGTTGCGCTACGAGCTCGATGAGAACCTGCGTCCGGTGCGTCCGGCCGAATATCTCGATCCCGAGGCCGCGGCCGCCGGTGCCGCCGCCGTCGCGAACCAGGGCGGTAAATAACCCTTCACGCTGTATCCGATGTGCCGTGGTCGACCGATCGACTGCGGCGCATCGTCGTTTCCGGAATGCCGCTCATCGTATGTGAATGTGTATTCGTTCGGATTTCTCTGTGACCGCGAGTACTTACCAGCTGGTAAGTACGGCTACCGAGGACGGCCCCCCAGCAGTATCCGAACGTGTTCATCGAATGGGATGTGCCCGCCGCCGCGCGACCGCCCGCGCTGAAGGCGCTCTTCCCAGTGGTGCCCGGCAGCGACCTGGTCAACGACGTCCTCGCGCCCGGCGGTGGGTTCGGCTTCAATTTCATTCCGCTGTGGCTCACCGCGATCAACACCCTCAAATGGGTGCCCGACGTCCAGTCGATCGTCGACGGGCAGTTCGACTACCAGTGGCTCGCCGACCGTGGCGCCTCACCGCTGACCTTCATGGATGTCTTCCTCAACGCCTACACCGCGACCCGTTTCCAGGACGCCGACCCCAGGCTGGCCGAACACCTGACCGACACCTCGCCCTCGCGCCGGGAATATCTCAGTGATCCGAGCCGGATCGAGGTGTCCACCTTCGTCGTCGGCGGCTGGCACGATCTGTTCACCTACTCCGAATCCAAGATCTACTGCCCATGCTGATCGACACGGGCCTGAAACCCCAGCATCTGCAACTGGATCCGAGCGGTCCCAGTTGCGTCGACGTCCCGCTGCGGGGAATCCGGGCTGGTGATCGGCCCGGTCGCGAGGCCGGAATCCGCACCTCCCACTCGCCTCGCACCGGGGTTCGTACCCGGTGCGAGGGCCATTGACAAACAACACGTAAACACGCGGCAAACGGTCCCGGAAGGGGTTGTGACCTGCGCGAAACTTCGTGTACCCGGCGTCGGGTGGGCTGTCGGCGACCGTACGATTCAGAGGTGAGTGTTCCGCAGGCGGTGCTGTTGGCAGTCCTCGCGGCTGTCGTCGGACTGGCAGTCGGCGGGCTACTGATCCCCTACGTGAACGCCCGTCAGGCCCAGCGCAGACAGGCGGATTCCGGACTCACCATGTCGCAGGTGCTGGACTTGATCGTGCTCGCCTCGGAGAGCGGAATCGCGGTCGTCGACGAATACCGCGACGTCGTGCTGGTCAACCCACGCGCCGAGGAACTGGGACTGGTCCGCAACCGGCTGCTCGACGAGCGAGCCTGGGCCGCCGTGGAGAAAGTGCTCGCCAGCGGCGAGTCGTCGGAATTCGATCTGACCGCCAAGAATCCGCTGCCCGGCCGCAGCCGGATCGCGGTGCGCGGCGTCGCGCGGCCGCTCTCGCCCGAGGAGACCAGCTTCACCGTCCTGTTCGCCGACGACGATTCCGAGCAGGCGAGGATGGAAGCGACCAGGCGCGATTTCGTCGCCAATGTCAGCCACGAACTCAAGACCCCGGTCGGCGCGATGAGTCTGCTGGCCGAAGCGCTGCTGGAATCGGTCGACGATCCCGAGGCGGTGCGGCATTTCGGCAACCGCGTCCTCGGGGAGTCGCGACGGCTGGGCAAGATGGTGACCGAACTCATCGCGCTGTCCCGGTTGCAGGGTGCGGAGAAACTGCCGGAACTCGAGGTGGTCGACGTCGATACCGTCGTGATGCAGGCCGTCGATCGCTCGCGCACCGCCGCCGAGGCCGCCGGAATCACGGTCAGCACCGACCGGCCCAGCGGCCTCGAGGTACTCGGCGACGAGACGCTGCTTGTCACCGCCCTGTCCAATCTGGTGGAGAACGCGATCGCCTACTCGTCGGCGGGCTCGCACGTCTCGGTCAGCCGCTCGCTGCGCGGCGATCACGTGGCGATGGCGGTCACCGACCGCGGCATCGGCATTCCCAAGGAAGACCAGGAGCGCGTTTTCGAGCGTTTCTTCCGCTCGGACAAGGCGCGCTCGCGTTCCACCGGCGGTACCGGCCTCGGGCTGGCTATCGTCAAACATGTCGCGGCCAACCACAACGGTGAGATCACCCTGTGGAGCAAACTCGGCACCGGATCGACGTTCACCCTGCGAATACCCGCACACTCCGAGTCCGAGGGAGAAGAATTCTCCGACGGTCCCGTGGTGAGTACGAGAGAAACCGCCCCGCGAACTTCGAGCGTGGGTAGACCCAATGGTGTGGAGGCACGCAGATGACCAGTGTTCTGATCGTCGAGGATGAGGAGTCGCTGGCCGATCCGCTCGCGTTCCTGCTGCGCAAGGAGGGGTTCGAGGTCACCGTGGTCGGTGACGGCCCGTCCGCGCTCGCCGAATTCGATCGCTCCGGCGCCGATATCGTGCTGCTCGATCTCATGCTGCCAGGCATGAGCGGCACCGATGTCTGTAAGCAGTTGCGCACCCGATCGGGTGTGCCGGTGATCATGGTGACCGCGCGCGACAGCGAGATCGACAAGGTCGTCGGCCTGGAACTGGGCGCCGACGACTACGTCACCAAGCCGTATTCGGCGCGCGAACTGATCGCCCGCATCCGCGCGGTGCTGCGCCGCGGCGCGGGTGACGAGATCGACGGATCCAGTGAGAGCGGAGTGCTCGAAGCCGGTCCGGTGCGGATGGATGTCGACCGGCACACGGTGCTGGTCAACGGCAAATCGGTGACCCTGCCGCTGAAGGAATTCGATCTGCTCGAATACCTGCTTCGGAATTCGGGGCGGGTGCTCACCCGCGGCCAGTTGATCGACCGGGTCTGGGGCGCGGACTACGTGGGCGACACCAAAACCCTCGACGTGCACGTCAAGCGATTGCGTTCCAAGATCGAGGCCGATCCGGCCAAGCCGGAACATCTCGTCACCGTGCGCGGGCTCGGATACAAACTCGAGGCGTGACGCCGGGAGCGGCGGGGGCGGGCCCGATCGGGCCCGCCCCTCTTTCGTGCGGAGAGTTTCTTACGGGAAGTAGGTCCAGGTCGGGCCGATGCCGGGGAAGTCGGTCAGGCGAAGGGTGATCCAGCCGAGGTCGTCTTCCTGCATGCAGTCGTAGATCGGCACATCGGCGCCGTTACCGCGGCACGCGATGGTGTGCGACGTGCCGTAGGGGCTCATGATCACGTACTTGCCCTGGTCCTTGGCATTGAGCGCGCCCGGATCGAGGGCGGAGACGAAGTTCGCGGTGAAGTCTGCGTACTTGGCCGGATCGCCGTTCGGTTCGGCGTGCGCGGCGCCCGCCAAGGCGAGGGTGGAGCCGAGAGCAACTGCTACGAGGGTCAACGCTTTCTTCATGACAAGCCATCCAACCCGAAAAGAGTGAAGCGCGCATGGCGGGCAGATGACCGGACGGCTGCCCGCAGCTCACCGTTCGCGCAACCTTCGCGCGAACCGCCGATCAGACGGGGGTGATCGGCAGCGAGTACTCCGCGTTGCGCAGCGCGTGCACGGTCGCCGGATGCACGGCGACCAGGCCGAGGCCCGTACGGCGCTCGCAATGGCGCGCCAGCTCCTCGTAGGCGGGTTCGCCGAGCAGTTCCTTCAATTCGGGAGCGTAGGACTGCCAGACCGGCCTGGCGCCGACGTGGGCGTCCGGTGAGCCCGAGCAGTACCAGTCCAGATCGAGCCCGCCCGGGCCCCAGCCGCGCCGGTCGTATTCGGTGATGACGGTCCTGAGGATCTGGACGCCGTCGGGCCGGTCCACCCAGTCCTGGGTGCGCCGGATCGGCAGCTGCCAGCACACGTCCGGTTTCACCGTGTGCGGTTCCAGACCGCGACGCAGCGCCATGGTGTGCAGGGAGCAGCCGACGCCGCCCGCGAAACCCGGACGGTTGAGGAAGATGCACGCGCCGTCGTAGCGGCGGGTGCGCAGCGCGGGCTCGTCTTCCAGTTCGTCGAGTTCCAGATAGCCCTTGCGCGTCACCTTGCCGTTCGACGCGGTGGCCTCGCCCATCAGCTGCCAGTCGTCCGGTGTGAGCAGTTTCACAGCGGCTTTGAGGCGGTCCCGATCGTCGTCGTCGGAGAGGAAAGCGCCGTGCGAACAGCAGCCGTCGTCGGGCCGGTCCGACAGGATGCCCTGGCAGGCCGGAGTCCCGAAAACACAGGTCCAGTTCGACAGTAACCAGGTGAGATCCGCGGCGATCAGGTGCTCGTCATTTGCTGGGTCGACGAACTCGATCCACTCGCGCGGGAAATCCAGATCGACCTCGGGGCTGGGATCGATCTTCCCCGCTGGTCGGGGTGGGGCCGGGCTCCCGGCATCGCCGCGTTCCGTCACGCTCGCAGACGCTAACAGTTCGGTCGCCTCGGCTGAAGTGCCGGTCGACCCAGTACCGTGTTCATGTGCGCCTTGGGGTCCTCGACGTCGGAAGCAATACCGTCCACCTACTCGTGGTGGACGCGCACCGTGGTGGGCATCCGATGCCGATGAGCTCGGCGAAGGCCGCTTTGCGGCTGTCGGAGAACATGGACGACGAGGGTGCGATCACCGTCGATGGCGCCGAACGGCTCATCGCGACGGTGGCCGAATTCGCCAGCATCGCCGAGACGTCGAGATGCGTCGAACTCATGCCGTTCGCGACGTCCGCGCTGCGTGAGGCCACCAATTCCGAGCACGTCCTGGGCCGGGTCCGGGCCGAGACGGGCGTCGATCTGCAAGTGCTTTCCGGTGTGGACGAGGCCAGACTCACATTTCTCGCGGTCCGCCGGTGGTACGGCTGGAGCGCGGGCCGCATCCTGAATCTCGACATCGGCGGCGGCTCGCTCGAGATGACCAACGGCGGCGACGAGGAACCCGACATCTCGCTCTCGCTGCAACTCGGCGCGGGCCGCCTGACCAGGGATTGGCTGCGCGAGGATCCGCCGGGGAAACGCCGCATCGCCGTGCTGCGCGACTGGCTCGACGCCGAACTCGTCGTCCCGGCGCGGGAATTGATCGAGGTCGGACGGCCCGATCTGGCCGTTGGCACGTCCAAGACATTTCGGTCGCTGGCCCGGTTGACCGGAGCCGCACCCTCTGCCGCCGGACCCAGGGTTCGTCGTACACTCACCAGTTCCGGCCTGCGCCAGCTGATCGCGTTCATCTCGCGGATGACTGCCTCGGACCGGGCGGAATTGGAAGGTGTGAGTTCGGATCGGTCACAGCAGTTGGTGGCTGGCGCATTGATCGCGGAGGCGAGTATGCGGGCACTATCGCTGGAATCCCTCGAGATTTGTCCGTGGGCGCTGCGCGAAGGGCTCATTCTGCGCAAACTGGATACCGATATGAACGGCGGACCCAGGGCGACGCAACTACCGGGACCGGCGGCCGACAGCGGCCCGCCGAGTTCCGGTGACGGGTCAGCGCTATCCGGCCCGATCGAAACGGTGTCGTCATGAGTAGTGAAGATTCGAAGCAGCTGTCTGTCGCGGAGCTGCTCGCGCGCAACGGCGCGCAGGGCGCGTCCTCCGGCGGTGGCAGGCGCAGACGCGGCAATCGCGGGATCTCGGTCGCGGAGCTGACCGGCGACCTGCCGGTCATCAAGGACGGCGGCAGCCATTCCGCCCACGCCGCACCGGAAGCCGAGACTGCGGAACCGCCCGGCTACGAGCCGCAGTCCTATGAGCAGCCCGCTTACGAGCCACCCGCGTACGAGGCGCCTTCCTACGAGACGCCGCGTTTCGACCCGTCGCAGTTCGGATCGGCTGCGCCGGAACCGGTTTCGTACCCTCCGCAGGAGCCGGAACCGAGCTATTCCCCGATGTCGGGACCGATCACCCGCTACGACCCGCTCTCGCCCTACGCTCCGCCCGAACCCCCGCAGCGGGCGACCGACCCGCTGATGCCGCGTTCCGGCCGGGTCATGCCGGGGCGCGAGATGCCGGGCCCCAGTTCGCGACACAGCACAGAACCCGACGCGGCCGCCGCCGGGCACTACGGCGCGCCCGCGCCCACCTATCCGCCCGCGCCGCCGCCCGTCGCCGAGCCTCCCGCGCCGCCGCGTCGCAGCGGCCGCAGGCGCCACCACGAACCGGACGAGTCGGCCACCCAGGTCTATCGACTGCCCGGGGGCACCCCCGGTGAACGCGCCCGCCCGGATCTCGGTGGGCACAACGGGAATTCCCCCGCCCCCGAACCGCCGGAACCGCGTTCCCGACAGGGCAGGGCGGCCAGAAGGCGCGCGGCGGAGGCGGAAGAGGGCCCGTCGACGGCGCCCTGGCAGGCCCCCGCCGAGGAATTTTCCCAGGAACCGGCGCAGCGGCCGCTGTCGCCCCTCGCCGACGGCGCGTCGCTCGCACCGCAGCGTAACCGACCGCCGCAGCCACCGGAACCCACCGGTCGCGGTTCTTCGCGGCGTGACGACCGGGGCCCTCGGACCGGCTCGCTGCCCGCGTGGTCGCGGCGGCGCGCCCCCGCGCCCCAGGACGACGCACCGGAATCGGGTGGAATCTCCACCGCGGCATGGTCGCTGGCCAGCCAGGACCAGCAGCTCGTGTCGGGTTCGACGGTCGCGGGTGATCTGCTGCGCGACGGCGTCGAACGAGCCGAGCGCGACAAACGTGAGCGCGCGGGACGCGGACCGGTCGACCTGGTCGAACCGGACGAGGGGTACACCGACGTCTACGAGCCGTACGACGACAATTTCGACGCGGACGGTTTCGACGGAGACGGTTTCGACGCCGACGACTACTACGACGATCCGGACGGCGACGAGGCCGGCCCGAAACGAGCGAGCAAGAAGGCGAGCGGGCGTCGATCGCGCGCGACGCGGCGCGTGGAAGACGATGCGAACCGGCGGCAATGGCTGGTGCTCGGTGGTCAGAGCGCGGGCGCCGCTATCGCGGGGATGTTGCTGTTCAAGGGTTTCGAGCGCATGTGGGAGATGCTGCCCTGGGTCGCGCTGACCCTGGCGATGATCGTCATCCTCGGATTGGTGACGCTGGTCAGGATCCTGCGCAAGACCGACGACATCCTCAGCACCGTGATCGCCGTGGTCGTCGGCATCTTCGTGACGCTGGGACCGCTCGCCTTCCTGCTCAGCACGAACTGAGCGGGGAGTGGCTGTGGGGAATTTCGAGCAGGACGACGACCTCGGTGCGCGGATCCTGGTCGGCTTGTCGACCGCGTCGGTGTATCCACAGAACACCGAGTCCGCGTTCCAGTACGCGGCCGAACTCGGTTACGACGGTGTGGAATTGATGGTGTGGGCCGAGCCCGCCAGTCAGAGCATCGCCACGGTTCAGGGTTATGTGCGCAAGTACGGTGTGCCCGTGCTCGCCGTGCACGCGCCGTGTCTGCTCATCTCGCAACGGGTCTGGGGAGCGGATCCGGTCGCCAAACTCGAACGCAGCGTGCGGACCGCCGAGGCGCTCGGCGCGGGAAGTGTCGTGGTGCATCCGCCGTTTCGCTGGCAGCGGCGCTACGCCCAGGGTTTCGCGGCCCAGGTCGCCGAACTCGAGGAACACAGTTCGGTGATCGTCGCGGTGGAGAACATGTTCCCGATGCGCGCGGACACCCTGTTCGGTCGCAAGGAGACCTCGGTCAAGCGGTTGGAACGCAGGGGAGGACCGGGTCCGGGACTGACGGCTTTCAGCCCCTCCTACGATCCGACCGATACCGGATTCCAGCACTACACCCTCGATCTTTCCCACACCGCGACCGCGGGCGCCGATCCGCTGCTGCTCGCCGCGCGGATGGGCGGCGGTCTCGCGCATCTGCATCTGGCCGACGGGCGCGGTGCCGCCCACGACGAGCACCTGGTTCCCGGCGAGGGGACCCAGCCGTGCGCCGAGGTCTGCGCGATGCTGGTCGAGTCCGGATTCTCCGGCCACGCGGTCGCCGAGATCAACACCCAGAACGCGCGCACCACCGCCGACCGGTCCGCCATGCTCGACCGCACACTCCGTTTCGCCCGCGAACACCTCAACGGGCAGACGCCGGCCCCGGCCACCTCGTCATCGCAGGCCAAACACGTGTGACGCGATCCGGGTCACCGGAATGGCTCGGCGCCCACCCTTCGTTCTACGCTGTACGAACACCGCGTCATCGTGACCGGTCCCGGTGACCGCCAGGTGCGGCATCGAGGTATCGCGATCGGATCCGGCGCGGATTCGACGACAGGAGTGACGATGACGACGGAGCTGACCGCGCACGTGGAGCAGCCCACCGCGACGGACGCCCCGTTCAGCCGCGTGTGCGCGCTGACCGAGGTGGACGCGACCGCCCCCGGCACCGGCCGCTACACCGGCGTCATCGATGAGATCTGGACCATCGGCAAGAAGGTGCACGGCGGCACCATGGTCGCCGGGAGCGCCGCGGCCGCCACCAACTGGCTGCGTGCCACCGACCCCGCCCTGGCCGAGATGGCCCCCATCGCGGCGAGTACGGATTTCCTCGGCGCGCCGGAACCCGGTGCGGTCGACTACGAGGTCAGCGTCCGCAAGATCGGTCGCCAGATCTGTCTGGCCGACGTCACCCTGATCCAGGGGGATCGCGGTCTGGTCCGCACGGCGTTCACCTTCGGTCGCCTCGACGACGTCGCCCCGGTGTACGCGCCCGAGCACGGCGACATGCCCGCCGAACCGCCCGCCGATGCCGCCGACTACGAGGACGGCTCCCCGATGGGCAAGATCGTGCACGTGGGACAGGGCGCCGACCTGTTCCTCGATCGCGGCTGGGCCCGTTTTCTGGAGGGACAGCGCGGCGAACCGCGACTGCGGTTGTGGATCCGCCCGCGCGCGGGCGATCAGGCCGATCCGGAGGTGGCCGCGTACTTCGCCATCATGTCGGCCGATATGAGCCCGCCGGTTCCGATGAATCTCGGACATTTCGGCTGGGCGCCCACCGTACAGATGACGACCTATCTGCGCCGCAGGCCCGCCCCCGGCTGGCTGCGCGTCATCGCGACCACCCACGAGGTCGGCGAGCGAATGTTCGACGAGGATCAGCTCGTGCTCGACTCCACCGGCGCGGTGGTCGCGCAGAGCCGCCAGTTGGCCCTGATACCGGTGCGCGATCCGCGGGCCTGATACCGCGACCGGGGCCGGGTAGGGACCGGTCGCCCCGTTTCTGACCGTGCCGGTATCGCGTCTAGCCTTGACCCCCATGACGAGAATTGCGGTGATCGGTGGCGGTCGCATCGGGGAGGCGTTGATCGCCGGTTTGCTCGAGTCCGGGCGCGCGAGCAAGGATCTGGTCGTCGTGGAGACGTACAAGGATCGGGCCGAGCTGATCGCGGAGCGCTTCGGGGTGCGGGTGACCGATTCGGTGACCGACGCGGCCGTCGGCGCCGATCTGCTGGTGATCGCCGTCAAACCGGGCGATGTCGACACGGTGCTCACCCAACTCGGCAAAGCCGACCTGGGTGGCGACAAGGATCAGGTCCTGGTCTCACTGGCGGCAGGCGTGCCGACCGCGCGACTGGAGGCCAAACTGCCCGCCGGATTCCCCGTGGTGCGGGTGATGCCCAATACCCCGATGCTGGTCGGTCAGGGCATGAGCGTGCTGGCCCCCGGCCGCTACACCCGGCCCGAGCAGTTGGCGGTGGTGAACGAACTCCTGGCTTCGGTGGGCCGGGTCGCGACGGTCGCCGAGTCCCAGATGGACGCGGTGACCGCGTTGTCGGGTTCCGGTCCCGCGTACTTCTTCCTCGTGGTCGAGGCGCTGGTCGAAGGGGGCGTCGGACTGGGGCTCACCAGGGAGGTCGCCACCCAGCTCGTGGTGCAGACGATGATCGGCTCCGCGGCCTTGCTCGACGATTCCGGCCAGAGCGCGGTGGAATTGCGCGCCGCCGTCACCTCGCCCGCGGGCACGACGGCCGCCGCCCTGCGCGAACTGGAACGCGGCGGTCTGCGCTCGGCCTTCATGGAAGCGCTGCACGCGGCCAAGGATCGCTCCGCCGAGCAGGGGGCGAACGACGGGAACGGTGTCGCGTCCTGACCGCGCGCTCGTGAACCGGTGATTGCCGTGCGGCGAACCTCGAACAACGCAAATCGAACACCGCGCGTCCGCGAGGTGACTCGCCGATGCCCTGCAAGCGGCGCTGATTTCGCACACCCGTCGCAGTAATCCCATTGGCACCGCTAAGCTTCAAGGAGCACGTGCGTGTCTGTTCCGCCGGTGGGGAAGCCGGCGGCGCGGACGTGCCGGAGGTCAATGGTGCAATGATGTCTGCGAATAAGATGTCTGGAAATAATTCGGGTTCATCGCCTGGTTCGTCGGGTCCATCGGGCAGCCGAGCGAGTTCGGGGCAACCCTTACTCGGCGGCGGCACGCAGTTCCTGACGGTAGCCGAGGTCGCGAATCTGATGCGGGTATCCAAAATGACGGTGTATCGGCTCGTCCACTCGGGTGAACTGCCCGCGGTGCGCGTCGGTCGCTCGTTCCGGGTGCACGCGAAAGCGGTTCACGACTACCTGGAGACGTCCTACTTCGACGCGGGGTGAATCGAATCCATCCGGCCCGCGGCGCGTGACGCGCCCGCGGGCGTCGGCTCGCGTCAGCATGGAGGGCCCCGGAAGCGCCGCCTCAGGGGCGGGTAGGATGGACCCTCGGTTCGTGTTCGCCTGCCGACGGCGCCCCTTTGTGGTGTCCGGTGCCTGCCGGCGGCGCGAGCACCGAAAATGGCGTACGCCCCGAGCGTGCGCGCCGACCAGCCGAGTAGAGAGAACGCGAGGACAACCCTATGGGTTCTGTGATCAAGAAGCGTCGTAAGCGCATGTCGAAGAAGAAGCACCGTAAGCTGCTTCGCCGTACACGTGTTCAGCGGCGCAAACTCGGCAAGTAAGCTCGCGCTCGAAAGATGAGGCTCGTCACCCTTGTGGTGACGGGCCTCATCTTTTGAAACAACACGATTTGCAATGCGCGAATGTATCCGGTGACTGAAGTCATCGTTAGAACCTGGTTAATACTCTCGGTGTCTCGGACGGTAGCGGTTACGCTTGAACCGCCAGGAAATCGAAATGAGGGCCTCGTAGGTGGGATCCGGTGCCGTGGGATCTGAGGTAAGAGACGCTGACGCGCCGAACGTGGTGATGGTGACGGGTGCGAGCCGATTCTTCGGTGGCAATACCGTCGCTAGGCTCGCGCAGGACCCGGGGATCGATCGGGTCGTCGCGGTCGACACCATGACGCCGAGCCGTGAGCTGCGCCGTCGCATGGGGCGCGCCGAGTTCGTGCGTGCCGATATTCGAAATCCGTTGATCCGCAAGGTGATCAGCGGATACAACGTGGATACCGTCGTCCATGCCGCGATGCTGTCGCGCCCGCCGGCCGGTGGTGGCCGTGCGGTGATGAAGGACCTCAACGTCCTCGGCGCGATGCAGTTGTTCGCGGTCTGTCAGAAATCGCCGTCGGTGCGCCGGGTGGTCGTGCGCTCGACATCGGCGGTTTACGGATGCAGCGCCAAGGACCCCGCGAAATTCACCGAGGAAATGAGCGCGCGAACCCCACCGCGCGGTTGGTTCGCACGCGACATGATCGAAATCGAAAGTTTCGTCCGCGGACTCGCCCGGCGCAGACCCGATATTTCCGCCTCGATATTGCGTTTCGCGCCGATTGTCGGTCCGCGACTGGCCGGGCGTGGCGTGCAGTATCTGCAATCCCCGGTCACCCCCACCGTCTTCGGTCGTGACGCGCGGCTGCAACTGCTCCACGAGGAGGACGCCGTCGCCGCGCTGGAACAGGCGGCGCGGATGG
The DNA here is from genome assembly GCF_045040005.1 of Nocardia sp. NBC_01377. Lineage (NCBI taxonomy): Bacteria > Bacillati > Actinomycetota > Actinomycetes > Mycobacteriales > Nocardiaceae > Nocardia > Nocardia sp. NBC_01377. The sequence continues at coordinate 6,750,681 of NZ_CP109566.1, read as the reverse complement.
CGCCCGGCGGCACCTACAATGTGGCGGGGGACGGTGCGCTTACGCTGTCCCAGGCGTTGCGGCGCGCAGGCCGCATCGAACTGCCGGTTCCGTTCATCCTGTTCCGCACCGCGGGACGGGCGCTGATGGGGCCGGTCATGCGTGAGTTCACCGGCGAACAGCTCGATTATTTCCACTTCGGATGTGGCCTGGACACGACCCGGATGCGGACCGAACTCCAGTTCGTGCCGCGCTGGACAACGGTGCAGGCGTTCGACGACTTCATCGGGGGCGCAGCGTTGCGGCCCGTCTTCGATCCCGCGTGGATCGATGCCGCAGAAAATAAACTGCTCGGCCTGCTCGGGGCCGGTACGGGAGCACATTCATGAATCACGTAGCGAAAGTGATCCACCTTCACGATCAGAATGTGGAGTCGCGTCAGCGGGTCGCTGTCCGACGCCGACCGGAATTCCAGACCGGGGATACGGCGTCGGGCCGGGTGACCTCGCTCAGCGACCGCCGCGCCACCACCGAACCGCCGCGGCCCCGGTCGGTATCGGACCTGGTGCGCGGCACGCTCACCGCGCAGATCGGCAAGACAGCCGAATTCGCGCGCCGCCGCGTCACCGGTGACTACCAGATCGACGAGTTCGGATTCGACGAGCACCTGCTCGAATCGGTCATCCTGCCCGCGCTGCGGCCCATGTCGGATATGTGGTTCCGCGTCCAGGTCAACGGCATGGAGCACATCCCCGAGGTCGGTGGCGCGCTCATCGTGGCCAACCACGCGGGCACCGTCCCGCTCGACGGGCTGATGCTCCAGCTGGCCGTGCACGACCACCACGCCAAGCAGCGGGCCCTGCGCCTGCTCGCCGCCGACCTGATCTTCGAAATGCCGGTACTCGGCGTGCTCGCCCGCAAGGCGGGCCACACCCTGGCCTGCCGCGAGGACGCCGAACGCCTGCTGCGCGCGGGCGAGTTGACGGGCGTCTTCCCCGAGGGTTTCAAGGGCGTCGGCAAGAACTACGCCGACCGGTACAAGCTCCAGCGCTTCGGCCGGGGCGGTTTCGTCGCCGCCGCGGTGCGCACCGGTGTGCCGATCATCCCGTGCTCGATCGTCGGCTCCGAGGAGATCTACCCCAAACTGGCCGACCTCAAGCCACTCGCCCGGCTGCTCGGCCTGCCCTACTTCCCCGTGACGCCCCTGTTCCCGCACCTCGGCCCGCTCGGCGCGCTGCCACTGCCCTCGAAGTGGTACATCGAATTCGGCGAACCCATCGCGACCACCGCCTACGAGCCCGAAGCCGCCGACGACCCGATGACCATGTTCGAGGTCACCGACCAGGTGCGCGAGACGATCCAGCAGACCCTGTACAAACTGCTCACCAAGCGCCGCAACCCCTTCACGGGCTGAAATTTTGGCGGCCCGGGGGCCGCGGGTTCGCGGCCCTTTTTGTCTCGCGTCCGAGCGGTCGAGACTCGCGACTGCGTCGCATTGTCTCGACCGCTCGGACGCGAGACGGCCACGAACGGGCGCTCGTAAGACTCGCTTCCGGCGGGGCGGATGTGTTGGAAGACTTGCTGTGATCGTGGGCCTGATGTTGCTCAGGTCTGCGGGGATGGGTGATTCGGGGTGCTTCGACCGTAGGGCGTGATTCAGCGGCGGAGGGGACCGTGCCATCCAGGTGGCGGAATGGGCTGGGTGCTCTCCGGTTCAGTGTTCTCGGCGGCGGGTGATGGCCGCGGCTACGGCGCCGCCGGCTGCGCCCAGGGCCAATGCGGTCGGTACGCCGATCTTGGCGGCTTTGCGGCCGGTGCGGAAGTCGCGGATTTCCCAGCTTCGGTTCTTGGCGACTTCGCGTAGGTCGGAGTCGGGGTTGATGGCGACGGCGGTGCCGACCAGCGACAGCATCGGGACGTCGTTGTGGCTGTCGGAATAGGCGGTGCAGCGTTTGAGATTCAGGCCCTCGCGAATTGCGAGGGTGCGCACGGCGTGTGCTTTTCCGAGGCCGTGCAGGATATCGCCGACGAGGCGGCCGGTGAATTTCCCGTCGACGCTTTCCGCGACGGTGCCGAGCGCGCCGGTGAGGCCGAGTCGTTTGGCGATCACCTGGGCCAATTCGACCGGGGTCGCGGTGACGAGCCAGACCTGCTGACCGGCGTCCAGGTGCATCTGCGCGAGTGCGCGAGTGCCGGGCCAGATCTTGTCGGCGATGATCTCGTCGTAGATCTCCTCGCCGAGAGCGGCGAGTTCCGCGGTGGGACGGCCCGCGATGAAGGCGAGGGCTTTCTCCCGGCCCGCGGCCATATCGGTGCTGTTCTCCTTGCCGGTGACGCGGAATTTCACCTGTTTCCAGGCGACGTCGACCAGGTCGGAGGTCTTGAAGTATTTCCGCGCGGCCAGCCCACGGGCGAAGTGCACGATGGAGGCGCCCTGCACCATGGTGTTGTCGACGTCGAAGAACGCGGCCGCGGTCAGGTCACGCGGGACTTCCGGGCCGAGACTTTCCGGCGGGCCGCCCGCGGCGATTTCGGCGTCGTGCAGCGACAACGCCGCGTCGGCGCTGGCCTCGCCCGCCAGGTTGGCGCGCACTTCCTCCTCGCTCGGGCCGAAAGGACTCCGAGAGATGCGTGCGAGCTGGTCTTGCAGGTTCTGACCGAATCTGCCCTGATTCCACCTGACCGGAAACTCGCCGAAGCGCCCCGCGATGAATCCCGCCCTCTCGATCTTCGATCGTTCCGGCACCAATTACCTCCGCCCGTCGCGCGCGAACGTGTCCACACTAGCGGGATCCGGCGACAGTTTCGGCGGACCAGGGGTACTGGATCGACCGTGGCGAGGGGATTTAATAGCACTCATGACCAATCCCACACATTCCGTGACGCTGCTGACGAGATCGGGTTGCGGACTGTGTTCCACAGCACTCGAACAGCTGCGGGTGATCTGCGGCGATTTCGGTATCGAACCGGGCACCGTCGATGTCGACGAGGCTGCGGCCACCGACCCTGGCCTGCGCGCGGAGTACGGCGACCGGCTTCCTGTCGTGCTGCTGGACGGCCGTGAGCACAGCTATTTCGACGTGGACGAGTCCCGTTTGCGCGCCGATTTGCGTCGATGAGGAAACGCTGTTCGCGTCCGTTTCCGCCGCACCGCTGGTCGCAGCGGAAAATGAGGCCAATTTCACCGACTTTGTGAAGGGCTGCACAAGCGGTTACGGTGGTGGCACGCGACCCGCATGCCGAGGCTGCGGAGCCGCCCTGAAATCCGAAACATCGATCATGGCACCGGGCCGCCCCGGGTCAGAGGTCGAGCGACGAACCGGATGACGAGCAATCCGGGACGAGGAGCCTACGACGTGACAGAGCAGCATGAGGCGCCGAGTGGCGTCTCCGGCAGAGCTCTGCAGAAGACGGTGCCGAACAAGGACATTCCGCAGGCCACCGTCGGGCGCTTGGCTACCTATCTCCGTGTCCTCGCGATGTTGGCCGAGGATGGAGTCCTCATCGTATCGAGTGAGGAACTCGCTGTCGCGGCGGGTGTCAATTCGGCCAAACTGCGCAAGGATCTGTCCTTCCTCGGACCCAACGGTGTTCGGGGTGTCGGCTATGACGTCGCCAAGTTGCGCACCAGGATCGAGGATGTGCTCGGACTCTCCGACGGACATCGCGTCGTACTGGTCGGCGCGGGCAATCTGGGCCGCGCCCTCGTCGGCTACGGCGGGTTCAAGCGACGCGGTTTCACGGTGGTCGGCATCTTCGACAACGACCCCTCGGTGATCGGCCGGACCGTCGCCGGTCTCTCGGTGCGCGACGTCGCGGTGCTGCACGAGGCGGTCACCGCGCTCGACCCGACCATCGCCGTCATCACCGTCCCCGACGACGCCGCGCAGGGTGTGTGCGACCGACTGGTCGCGGCCGGTGTCCAGTCGATCCTGAGTTTCGCGCCGAGCGTGCTCGACGCGCCGCCCGCGGTGGAGGTCCGCCGGGTGGACCTCGCGGTGGAGATGCAGATGCTCTCGTTCGAGCGCACCCGCAACACCGAGCCCGAACCTCTCGCGGAAGTGGCGTCGGCCGTGTCGGGCCGGATCGCCCGCCGCGCCCCCGCTCCGCGCACCGGAGCCGCGCGTGCGGCGATCACGCACTCGACCTCGCATCAGGCAACGGAGCCAAGCAGCAAGGGATCGGTGGTTTCACCATGAGCGTTCTTCTGGTCGGGATCTCGCATCGGAGCGCCCCCGTCTCGGTCCTGGAGAAGGTGGCCATCACCGACACCGACCGTCCCAAGCTGATCGAACGGATGCTGACCTCGGACCACGTCTCGGAGGCGATGATCGTCTCGACGTGCAACCGCATCGAGGTCTACGCGGTGGTCGATGCCTTCCACGGCGGTCTCGCCGAGGTCGGCGACCTGCTCACCAGACACTCCGGGCTTCCGCTCGCGGATCTGACCAAACACGCCTACGTGCGCTACAGCGAGGCTGCGGCCGAACACCTGTTCGCGGTGTCCTCCGGGCTGGATTCGATGGTGGTCGGCGAGCAGCAGGTGCTCAGCCAGATCCGCGCTGCCTACGCCTCCGCCGACGCCCAGCAGGCCGTCGGGCGGGCCCTGCACGAACTGGCCCAGCACGCGCTGCGGGTCGGCAAACGCGTGCATTCGGAGACCGGTATCGACCGTGCGGGCGCGTCGGTGGTCTCGGTCGCGCTGGACAAGGCCAAATCGGTCCTGCGCGGCACGGCGGATTCCGCCGACACCGCCCTGGTCGGGCGCACCGCGGTCGTCGTCGGCGCGGGTGCGATGGGCGGGCTTGCCGTAGCCCATCTCTCGCGCGCGGGCATCGGCCGGATCATCGTGGTCAACCGCACCATCGAGCGGGCCCGCAGGCTCGCCGACACCGCGGCGGGCTACGGCGTCGAATCCTCGGCTCTGGAACTCTCGGGTCTGACCGAGGCCATGGCCTCGGCCGATGTGGTCATCACCTGCACCGGAGCGATCGGCGCCGTGGTGACCCTGGCCGATACCCACCGCGCGCTCGCCGACCGCGATCGGGCCGAAATCCCCTGTGCCGAAAGGCCGCTGGTCTTCTGCGACCTCGGACTCCCGCGCGATGTCGAACCCACGGTCGCCGGACTGCCCGGCGTGTCGGTCATCGATATCGAGACGCTGCAACACGATCCGGCCGCCGGCGCCGCCGCCGACGACACCGCCGCCGCGCGTGCGATCGTCGCCGACGAACTCGCCAAATACCTGGCGGGCCAGCGGATGGCCGAGGTGACGCCGACCGTGGCGGCGCTGCGCCAGCGGGCCGCCGAAGTGGTCGAAGCCGAACTGCTGCGCCTGGATTCGCGACTGCCAAGCCTGGCCGATCCGGAACGCGACGAGGTCGCGCGCACGGTACGCCGCGTGGTCGACAAACTGCTGCACGCGCCGACGGTGCGGGTCAAGCAACTGGCGTCGACTCCGGGCGGCGACAGCTACGCCGAGGCCCTGCGCGAACTGTTCGAACTCAAACCCGGTGCGGCACAGGCGGTCGCCGCGCCGATGGAGATCACCACGCTTGCCGGCGAACTCGGCGCCGCGCTGGCCGACGATTTCACCACCGGCCACCTGGGTGAGGAACAGGGGAATCCCCGATGACGCGCCTTCAGGAAGAGGACAACGTGACAGTGCCCGGCACGCGCCGTTCCTGGCGGATCGGGACCCGCGGTAGCCTGCTCGCGCGCACCCAGTCGGGTACGGTCCGCGACGCGCTGATCGCCGCGGGGCACGAGGCCGAACTGGTCATCGTGAGAACCGTCGGCGACGAATCGTCCGAGCCGGTGGTCGAGCTCGGTGTCGGTGTCTTCACCTCCGCGCTGCGCGAGGAACTGGCGGCCGGGAATATCGACATCGCGGTGCACTCCTACAAGGATCTGCCCACCGCGCCCGACCCGCGTTTCACCATCGCGGCCGTTCCGCCCCGCGAGGATCCGCGCGACGCCCTGGTGGCGCGCGACGGTCTGGTGCTCGGTGAACTGCCCGCCGGGTCGAAGGTCGGCACGTCCGCGCCGCGCCGCGCCGCGCAATTGCTCGCCCTCGGGCTCGGTCTCGAGGTGCTGCCGCTGCGCGGCAACCTGGACACCCGGCTGAGCAAGGTCGCCGACGGCGAACTCGACGCCGTGATCGTCGCGAGAGCCGGGCTGGCCCGGATCGACCGGCTGGACGCGGTCACCGAGGCATTGGAACCTGTGCAGATGCTGCCCGCCCCCGCGCAGGGGGCGCTGGCGGTCGAATGCCGCAGTGACGACAGCGCGTTGATCGAGACGCTGTCGCAGTTCGACGACGCGGCCACCAGAGCCGCCGTCGTCGCCGAGCGCGGTCTGCTCGCCGAATTGGAGGCCGGTTGTACCGTCCCCGTCGGCGCGCTCGGAGAAGTCGTCGAATCGATCGACGACGACGGCCGGATCTTCGACGAACTCTCGCTGCGCGGATGCGCCGCCGCGGTCGACGGATCCGATGTGTTGCGCGCCTCGGTGGTCGGTTCACCGCAGGACGCGGCGGAACTCGGCCGGGCCCTGGCCCGCGAATTGCTGGAGCTCGGTGCGCGCGAGCTCCTCACCTCAGACTTCACCCCACCCCAGCCCAATGGAGAACAGCCGATCATGAGCGAGCGAAGCGAGCGAATCACAGAGGTGCAGGCATGAGCCGAGGGACGAAGAAGCACCCGGGTCGGATCCTGTTCGTCGGTTCGGGCCCCGGTGACCCGGCATTGCTCACCGTGCGTGCGCGTGAAGTCCTCGGGCGGGCCACACTGGCGTTCACCGACCCCGATGTCGACAAGGGCGTACTCGCGCTCATCGGCTCCGCGGTCGAGGAAGACGAGGACGGCACCCGTCCGGTCGACGTGCGCCCCGCGCTCGGCGAACCGGCCGAGGTCGCCAAAACCCTCATCGCGGAGGCCCGCAACGGCCACGACGTGGTCCGGGTGGTCGCGGGCGATCCGCTGACCACCGACGCCGTGATCAACGAGGTCAACACCGTCACCCGTTCGCATATGGTCTTCGAGGTGCTGCCGGGCCTGCCCAGCGGTTCCTCGGTGCCCAGCTACGCGGGTATCGCGCTCGGCTCGGGTCATACCGAGGCCGACGTGCGCGGCGAGGTCGACTGGGCGGCGCTGGCGTCGGCCCCCGGCCCGCTGGTACTGCACGCCACCTCCGGCCATCTGGCCGAGACGGCGAGCGCGCTGGTCGAACACGGTATGGCCCCGCAGACCCCGGTCGCGGTGACCGTGCGCGGCACCACCCGTCAGCAGCGCACCATCGAGGCGACGCTGGCGACACTGAACAGCGCGGCCTCCGAACTGGTCGGTCCGCTGGTGGTGACCATCGGCAAGGTCGTCGCCGCGCGATCGAAGATGTCGTGGTGGGAATCGCGGGCGCTGTACGGCTGGACCGTACTCGTGCCGCGCACCAAGGATCAGGCCGCCGAGATGAGCGAACGGCTCGTCACCCACGGCGCCATCCCGATGGAGGTGCCGACCATCGCGGTCGAGCCGCCGCGCAGTCCCGCGCAGATGGAACGCGCCGTCAAGGGTCTGGTCGACGGCCGCTACCAGTGGGTGGTGTTCACCTCCACCAACGCGGTCCGCGCGGTGTGGGAGAAATTCGCCGAATTCGGTTTGGACGCACGGGCTTTCTCGGGCGTGAAGATCGCCTGCGTCGGTGAGGCCACCGCGGACAAGGTGCGTTCGTTCGGCATAAATCCGGAACTGGTCCCCAGCGGGGAACAGTCCTCGGAGGGACTGCTGGCCGATTTCCCGCCCTACGACGACGTTTTCGATCCGGTCAACCGAGTCCTGTTGCCCCGGGCCGATATCGCGACCGAAACCCTGGCCGAGGGTTTGCGTGACCGCGGCTGGGAAATCGACGACGTCACCGCCTACCGGACCGTGCGTGCCTCACCGCCACCCGCGGAGACCCGCGAGATGATCAAGACCGGCGGTTTCGACGCGGTCCTGTTCACCTCCTCCTCCACCGTCCGCAACCTGGTCGGCATCGCGGGCAAGCCGCACACCCGCACCATCGTGGCCTGTATCGGCCCGAAGACCGCCGAGACGGCGATCGAATTCGGTCTGCGCGTCGATGTGCAGCCCGAGGTCGCCCAGGTCGGTCCGCTGGTCGAGGCACTGGCCGAACACGCGGCCCGGCTGCGCGCCGAGGGCCTGCTGCCCCCGCCGCGCAAGAAGAGCCGTCGCAGTAGGTAATTAGCGGCCGGGGCCGCGGGTTCGCTGTGATTTTGGCGGCCGGGGCCGCGGGTTCGCGGCCCCCTTTTGTCTCGCGTCCGAGCGGTCGAGACTCGCGACTTCGTCGCATGCGCTTCGACCGCTCGGACGCGAGACGGGCCGCGAACGGGCGGGGTCAGAGGGTACGTAGCAGGCTGCGTATGGGCCGGGTCAACGGCTGAGTACGCCAGGCCGCGAACGGGGCCGGTCAACGGCTGTAGCGCAGTAGGCCGGGAACGGACGCGTGGCGGCTGTAGCGCAGGAGGCGCGTACGGGCGGGGTCAGCGGCTGTAGCGCAGTAGGGTGCGGACCAATCGGCAGGTGCTGTCGGAGGGCGGGCGGATTCCGATGAGATCGGCGGTGCGCCTGATTTTCTCGTTGCTCGCCTGATTCGGCAGGTAGATGCCGGAATCGAGCATCGCGATGGTGAGCCGCATGGCCTTGAGCCTGCGGTTGTGGGTGACGTACCACTTGCGTGGCCTGCCCGCGGGCAGCGGGCGCTTCTCCAGTGGGACGAAGGGCTCGATGAGCTTCGAATTCGGTGCGGCGGTCCGGCTGCTGGCGGTCTGGCTGATGGCGGCCATGATCGTCCTCCCCTCGGGTCGGGAATCCGCGTCGTGTGAATCCTCGGTTATCCGAGATCCGTGCGAATTCCCTCGAACACATCTTCGATTCTACTCGCACCCACCGACAGAAAACGGCTGGCCGCGAAGGCTTTCGGTGTCCCTGTCGGCGGTCGCGCCGGGCGGTCGCGACAGCCCGGCGGAGCAGGCGTATCGTCCATTTCATGACCGGATTGGACCGCCCGCGGCGGTTGCGCCGCACCCCCGCGCTGCGTCGTCTCGTGGCCGAAACCACCCTGCGCCCACGGCATCTGGTGTTGCCGATGTTCGTCGCCGACGGGCTCGAGGAACCGCGTGAGATCAGCTCGATGCCGGGGGTGATGCAGCATTCGATGGATTCGCTGCGCAAAGCGGCGGTCGAGGCGGTCGCGGCCGGGGTCGGCGGGCTCATGCTCTTCGGTGTTCCACTGCCCGAGGACAAGGACGCGACCGGCAGCAAGGCCAGCGATCCCGACGGCATCCTGAACCGGGGACTGCGCGCGCTCGCCGACGAGGTCGGCGGGTCGACGGTGATCATGGCCGACACCTGTCTGGACGAATTCACCGATCACGGGCACTGCGGCGTCGTCGCCTCCGACGGCGCGGTCGACAACGACGCCACCCTGCACCGCTACGTCGACATGGCGCTGGCCCAGGCCGAGGCGGGCGCTGATCTGCTCGGCACCAGCGGCATGATGGACGGTCAGGTCGGCGCGATCCGGCGCGGCCTCGACGCGGTCGGGCACACCGATACCGGCATCCTCGCCTACGCGGCCAAATACGCCTCGGCCTTCTACGGCCCCTTCCGCGAGGCGGTCTCCTCCTCGCTGGAGGGTGATCGCCGCAGCTACCAGCAGGATCCGGCGAACCGCCGGGAATCGCTGCGCGAACTGCACCTCGACCTGGCAGAGGGCGCCGACATCGTCATGGTGAAACCCGCCATGTCCTATCTCGACATCCTGCGCGAGGTCGCCGACCGGTCGACGGTGCCGGTCGCGGCGTATCAGATCTCGGGCGAGTACGCGATGATCACCGCCGCCGCCGAACGCGGCTGGATCGATCGCCGGGCCTCGGTGCTGGAATCGCTGACGGGTATCCGTCGCGCGGGCGCGGATATCGTGCTCACCTACTGGGCCGCCGAGGCAGCACACTGGTTGTCGTGACGAATATGCACTACCCGGTGAGTGTCGGACCGCCTCCACGCCCGCCCATGCCCGAAGACGTCCGAACCGCGTGGCAACTGTGGTGGGGTGTGATCGGATTCGGTGTCGTGCAACTCACGGCCTCGATGATCGCGGCACTCGGACAACGACAGGATTTCGGCGAGCAGATACTCGAGCAATTGCGCGAGACCGATCCGAATACCACCCCGGCCTTCGCCGATGCGATGGTTCTGGTCGTCTTCGTCATGGTGGTTCTGGTCGGCCTGGCGATCACCGGGCTCGGGATTTTGTTCGTGTACATGTTCGGGCGGGGCAAATTGTGGGCACGGACGCTGCTGACCGTCGTCGGCGTCTGGTTGGTGTTCATGGCCGTCGGCACGCTGTTCACTCTGGACACGGTGGGCGGGGTCGCGACACTGGTCGCGGGCGGTGCGTCGATCGTTCAGGGCGTGCTCGCGGGCGGCGCGATTTTCCTGGGCCATCGTCGTGATTCGACCGCTTACTTCCTGGTGAACCGTCGGTAAACAACAGGCAACCGGGCACGAAGTTTGTCGGCGGCGGGGCGGCATGTATGGTGAGGGTTGTCACAGTGGACATGGGAACCGGTAGTTGTCGGTCGCGCGTTCGCCTTACCTTGCGTAAGAGCGCCTTCCGAAAGCTTCGGGAGATCGGAGGCATCGATGCGCGTGGTCATCCAACAGCCACAGAGCATTCGACGGGAGCTGCTCGTGCTGAGCCTGCTGATCCTGTTCGGTGTCCTTACCGTCGCCCTGTTGCTGCTGCCCGGTGTGGTCGGCTGATCCTGCCCGCTATTCGCCACGGTTCCGTCCGCGTGATCGGCCCGACGCGGTGACCGAACCGCAAGACGCCACCGTCCTGTTCCTCGAGCCGGGCGCGCGCTGGCGCAGCGTCGCCTACGGCCCCGTGCTCTGCGCGATCGTGCTCATCGTCGAAATCGTCTCGTCGAGTCCCGTGCACTGGTTCGCCCTTGTCTTCTGCGGCGCACTCGTCGCGGGTTTCGTCGCCTTGCAAGTAGTGGCGGGTCAACGACACGTGAGTGTCGAACTCACCGAAACCGCCCTGCGCGACGGCGCGGAAACCCTCCCGCTGAGCTCGATCGCGGAAGTGCTCCCCGAACGCGACCGCAACTCCTGGGACGACGAGGAATGGGAATCGGCGCGGGCGCTCGGGGAATTGACCGGCGTGCCCCGGCGCCGGACGGGGATCGGGCTGAAGCTCGCCGACGGCGGTCTGGTGCAGGCGTGGGCGCGGGATCATCGTGGGCTGCGTGCGGCGTTGGAGTCGGCGGTGTCACCGCGGTCGTCCGGTGATGGGGAGTCGGTGGAGACTCCCGCGAAGTCGGAGACTCTCGGGAAGTCCGAGACGCTTGGGGAAACCGTGACGGTCGGGGAGCCCGAGACGTTCGAGAGTGCCGGTGTGCACCAGAACTCCGAGGAGCCCGATTCGCCCGGGAACCCCGAGATATCGAAGGGGTCCGAGATGGTCGAGAAATCGGGTAGATCCGTCTAGATCCGGACTGCCGGGAGTATGGGTGACCGACCTGCCGGGAGAGTCGGGGAATCCGGTACGCGCCCGCATACCGGAGACGTCGACACGAGCCGGAACTTCGCCGAAATTCCACGCGTCGGGCAAGATCGAGGAGTCCGGGAATCGACTCGGCGAGAAGGGAGACGACCGTGAGGCGAGCGACGAGTACAGCTCTCGGCGAGGCGGTGATCGCCCTGCTCTGCGTGATCGGAGCGGTCCTGAGCTGGGGCAACGGTGTGGTGACGACCACCTTCGCGCCCATCGGCGACCTGCCCGCCTTCGATTCGACCCGCTATGTGGCGCCGTGGCTGGTGCTCGCCGCCTTCCTGGTCTGCGTGGCCGGATTACTCGTCATAGACGGTGCGGCGCGCGTCGTGCGGTCGACTGGACAGATCGCGCTCAATTGAGTGTCGTGGCCGGTGCGACGAATTCGCCGTTCCACCTTTCACAGAACCGCCCGCACCGCATACCGTTTCGCTGTCCCGGACCCGGGCATGCCTAGTGCATGAAGCCGAGAACCTACGCGACGACGATTGCCGTGGCACTCGTGGCGGGCGGCCTCATCGGTGGTTCCACCGCGACGGCGCAGGCGCCTGAAACACCCGCCGCGACCATCGAGCCCACGTCGTCCTCCGGCCCGCTGCGACAAGGGCTGCTCCCCACCGTGCCGCCGGGAACGCTCCGTGTACTACCCGCGCCGCTGGCCTGCCTACTCTCGACCGGCTCCGCCCTCTTCTGCGTCGGTGTGACCTAGCGACGGACATCGTTGCCGACATTCCGCGCGACGGCGTGTCGCGGACGCGTGTCGGTAACGGACGCGCCCTCGCCGCCGACTTGTCGAGCGGCAGCATCATCGACCACGGTGATCGACTGTCGCCCAATATATTTCGATGGAAGGTGTTATCTGTGAGAGTTCTGGTGGCGAAATTCGGCGTGGCTCTGGCGGCGGTTGCGGCGGTCGGGCTCACGGCCGGTCCCGCGACGGCGGCGCCGAGCGGGCTGCCGCTGGAGAACGCCCCGGCCGCGGAGCAGGTTCTGCTCCCCGAGTCCGGTTCGGCCGGCATCTACAACAACTTCATGTGCCAGCTGCACACCATCTCGGCCGACGTGCCGTGCATGTACTCCTGAGAAACCGGCACGCGTAGTGCCGATGCCGACCGCGGGCGAACGGCCCGCGGTCGGCCGCGCACTACTGCGTCCAGTTCTGATAGATGTCGAATACGCGACCGTCTCTGGTGCCTGGCGCGTTCAGGTACAGGGTGATCGAACCGTCGGGATGGTTCGTCGTCTCGGAGATGACCTGCCGCAACGAGGCGTGTACGCCGCCGTTCGCGTCACGATAGATCTGGGTGTCGCTGTGCAGGCCCGCGCCGATCCGGTTCAGCGGCACCACCATGGTGACCAGTGCGGGGATCGGGCCGCCCGCCAGCGCCTCGGTCTCGCCGTGGCTGAGTTGCACACCGATCCGACCCTGGTCCGGTTGGGCCAGCGGAACCGCGGCGGTCGCCGTCGCGGCGCCGAAGCAGACGGCCGCGGCGCTGACCGCGGCGAGGGTGACAGTCCTGATGACGGTGATCCTCATATAAGCGACTCCTGGGCCGATGCGGATGCGACAACGCCCGAGATTACGCACCGGCAATCCTCCAGCGACCGATATCGCCGTCGAAGGATCGGCGTGTTGCCGATCATCGGAAGTGCGGCGCGCGTCACTCCACTACACCCTGTCGTCGACCCCGCCCGCGCGGGCTGAGACACTGGAGGCCGTGAGTTCTTCTCCGCGCGTGACCAGGGCCGCTGTACCGATTTCCGCTCAGCTCTTCGACCGGGCGAGTTCGGTTATCCCAGGCGGCGTCAATTCGCCGGTACGAGCGTTCAAATCGGTGGGCGGCACGCCCCGGTTCATCGCCTCGGCCGACGGATACACGTTGACCGACGCCGACGGCAACGAGTACGTCGACCTCGTCTGCTCGTGGGGTCCGATGATCCTCGGCCACGCCCATCCCGCCGTCGTGGAAGCGGTCCAGCGAGCGGCGACCAACGGTCTGTCGTTCGGCGCGCCGACCGAGGCCGAGATCGAACTCGCCGAAGTCATCGTCGACCGGGTCGATCCGGTGGAGCGGGTGCGGCTGGTGAACTCGGGCACCGAGGCCACCATGAGCGCGGTCCGGCTGGCGCGCGGCTACACCGGTCGCGCCAAGATCATCAAATTCTCCGGTTGCTATCACGGGCACGTCGACGCGCTGCTGGCCGACGCGGGTTCCGGTGTCGCGACACTCGGCCTGCCGACCTCGCCCGGCGTCACCGGCGCCCAGGCGGGCGACACCCTGGTGCTGCCCTACAACGACCTGACGGCCGTCGCCGAGACCTTCGCCGCCAACCCCGGTGAGATCGCCTGTGTGATCACCGAGGCCGCCGCGGGCAATATGGGCGCGGTCGCGCCGCTGCCCGCTTTCAACGAGGGCCTGCGCGCCCTCACCGCCGAACACGGCGCGCTGCTGATCATGGACGAGGTGATGACCGGTTTCCGGGTCGGCCGCGCGGGCTGGTTCGGGCGCGAGGGCGTCGCGGGCGATCTCTACACCTTCGGCAAGGTCATGAGCGGTGGCCTGCCCGCCGCCGCGTTCGGCGGACGCGCCGAGATCATGAATCAACTGGCCCCGCTCGGCCCGGTCTATCAGGCGGGCACGCTCTCCGGTAATCCCGTCGCCGTCGCCGCTGGTCTTGCTACCTTGCGCGCGGCCGACGACGCCGTCTACGCGGCGCTCGATCGCAACGCGGATCGGCTCGGCGGGCTGTTCACCGAGGCGCTCACCGCGGCCGGGGTCGAGCATCAGGTGCAGTTCGCAGGCAATATGGTGAGCGTGTTCTTCGCCGATCGCCCGGTGACCGACTACGCGGCCGCCAAGGCCAGTGAGACCTGGCGTTTCCCCGCCTTCTTCCACGCCCTGCTCGACGCCGGGGTGTACGCGCCGCCGAGCGCGTTCGAGGCATGGTTCGTCTCGGCGGCGCTCGACGAGGACGCGTTCGACCGTATCGCCGCCGCTCTGCCCGCCGCCGCACACGCGGCCGCGGCCGCCACCCCCGAAGGATCCCGCGCGTGAGTTCCGACCTCGAACAGCCCGACGACCCACAGCGACGGGTGGAGGGCACGCCCGCCGAATCCGCCGCACCGGCCAGCGGTGACTCCATCGGCACCGTGTCCGAGTCCGTCGATTCGGCTGTCGCCGATTCGGATGGAAATGTCGGCACGGCTGTCGTCGAGTCGAGCACGGTCTCCGCTGTTCCCACTGTGTCCTCCGCCACGACCACCGTCGCCCGCCCGAGCGAACCGGAGGTCGAATCCGAGCCGGAGCCGGTCGACGCGAGCCTGGAGACGATCGTGCACGTGCTGCGGCACGGTGAAGTGCACAACCCGAAAGGCATCCTCTACGGCCGACTGCCCGGGTTCAGCCTGTCGGTGACGGGCCGGGCGCAGGCGGGGGCGGTCGCGCGGGCACTGTCCGATCACGATCTCAGCGTGGTGATCGCCTCGCCGTTGCAGCGTGCGCAGGAGACCGCGGAGCCGATCGCTTCGCAGCACGGTCTGGTGGTTCGCACCGACGAGAATCTGATCGAGGCGGGCAATACCTTCGAGGGCCTGCGTGTTTCGGTCGGCGACGGCGCGCTGCGCAAGCCGAGGCACTGGTGGAAACTGCGCGACCCGTTCACCCCGTCGTGGGGCGAGCCGTATCTACAGATCGCCCACCGCATGCTCGCCGCGGTGAACAAGGCACGGGTCGAGGCGGCCGGACACGAGGCCGTGCTCGTCTCACATCAGCTGCCGGTCTGGACCCTGCGCCGATTCCTCCAGGGCCAGCGGCTCTGGCACGATCCGCGCCAGCGTCAGTGCTCGCTTGCCTCGCTGACCTCGCTGGTGTACCAGGGCGACACCCTCGTCGACATCGTCTACTCCGAGCCCGCGGGCGGGTCGGACCCGTCGGTACACGGCGCATGATTCGTTCCGCCCGTTCCACGGCACATGTGTCACGCCGTTCCACGGCACATGTGTCACCGATGCGTCGAATTCCGGTTCGGCGCGTCGGTGCGGTGCTGCTCGCCTGCGTCGCGCTGGTCGCCGCGCTGACGGGTTGCTCGACCGGATCGGACGCGGTGGCTTCGGGCGGCACCTTCGAATTCGTCTCGCCGGGCGGCAAGACCACCATCCTGTACGACCCGCCGAGTTCGCGCGGCACCATTGGCGGTCTGTCCGGCGAGGATCTGATGACCGAAGGCAAAACCGTCTCGGTCCAGGACTTCCCGGGCAAGGTGGTCGTCCTGAATCTGTGGGGCCAGTGGTGCGGTCCGTGCCGCGCCGAAGCGCCCGCCCTCGAACAGGTCTACGAGGCGACCAAGGACAGCGGCGTCGTATTCCTCGGCATCAACGTCCGCGATCCGCAGCGCGACAAGGCCCAGGATTTCGTGACCGACAACAAGATCGGCTATCCCTCCATCTACGACCCGTCCATGCGGACCCTGCTCGCGCTCGGCGGTAATTTCCCGACCAGCGTGATCCCGACGACGCTGGTGCTCGACCGTGATCACCGGGTGGCGGCGGTATTCCTGAAATCGCTGCTCGCCGAGGATCTGCAACCGGTGGTAACCCGTGTCGCGGCGGAGGTTTCGCAGTGATCGCCCCGGGGCAGGCCGCCGTGGGGCGGTCGAGTCGTGCGCGGTACTCGCAGGCTCCGGCGGGAAGGTCGTGCTGATGGTGCTCGCGAGTGTGGGGGATTCCTTCCAGCAGACCGCGGCGACCGGGCCGCTACTGCTCGCGTTGGGGGCGTGCGTACTCGCCGGACTCGTGTCGTTCGCGTCGCCGTGCGTGGTGCCGCTCGTACCCGGCTACCTGTCATATCTCGCGGGCCTTGTCGGTGCCGAGGCCCCGCCCGCGACCCTCGCGCAGGCGAGCGGTGCGCGGCGCGGTTCGGTCGCCGTCGCCGAACGGGCGAGCGACGACCCGGCAACGGCGGCCGAGGTGTCCAAGGAGCAGATCAGGGCGGGGCGGATGCGGGTCGCCGGTGCGGCCGGGCTGTTCGTCGCCGGGTTCACCGTGGTGTTCGTGCTCGCCACCGCCACCGTCTTCGGCGTCATCCAGACCCTGAACATGAATCGTGAACTGCTGCAACGCATCGGCGGCGTGGTCACGATCCTCATGGGATTGGTGTTCATCGGGCTCGTGCCCGCGTTGCAACGCGACACCAGGATGGAACCGCGCAGGCTGACCGGCATTCTCGGCGCGCCCTTGCTCGGCGCGGTCTTCGCCCTCGGCTGGACGCCGTGCCTGGGCCCGACGCTCTCCGGTGTCATGGCGGTATCCGCCGGCACCGACGGCACCACCGCGGCGCGCGGGGTCGCGCTCATCGTCGCCTACTGCCTCGGGCTCGGATTACCGTTCGTGATCCTGGCATTCGGGTCGGCCACCGCGCTGCGCGGTGTCGGCTGGCTGCGCCGTAATTCGCGCACCATCCAGGTCATCGGGGGCATTCTGCTCGTCGCGGTCGGCGTCGCGCTGGTCACGGGGGCATGGGATCAGTTCGTCGGCTGGGTGCGCGACGCGTTCGTCTCCGAGGTGACGCTGCCGATATGACGATGACCGAAACGCCGTCCACCACCGCGTCGGCCCCGCCCCCGCGCCAGTCCCTGCCGGGTCGCCTCTGGGCGGTGGTGCGCAACGCGTGGCGCGGGCTGACCAGTATGCGCACCGCGCTGGTGTTGCTGTTCCTGCTGGCGCTGGCCGCGATCCCGGGCGCGCTGCTGCCGCAACGCAATCTGAACACCCAGAAGGTCGAGCAGTACATCGCCGACCGTCCCACGCTCGGGCGGTGGATGGACCGGTTCGAACTGTTCGACGTGTTCTCCAGTTTCTGGTTCACCGCCGTCTACGTGCTGCTGTTCATCTCGCTCGTCGGCTGCATCCTGCCGCGCTGCCTCGATCACTACCGCGCGCTGCGCACCCCGCCGGTGCCGACGCCGCGCAATCTGGCCAGGCTGTCGCTGCATCACGAGGAGACCGTCGACGCCACGCCGGAACAGGTCATCGAATTGTCGCGGACCCGGCTGCGCGGATGGCGCACCGAGATCCGCTCCGGCGGCGAGCGGGCGCGCGAGGGCGAGATCACGCTCTCCGCCGAGAAGGGGTACACCCGCGAACTCGGCAATCTGGTGTTCCACCTGGCGCTGGTCGGGCTGTTGATCGCCATCGCGGTCGGCAAGTTGTTCGGTTACGAGGGCAGCGTCATCGTCATCGCGAACAACGGGCCGGGTTTCTGCACCACCTCACCCGCGGTATTCGATTCGTTCAAGGCGGGCAACGTCAACGACGGCACCGGCATGACCCCGCTGTGTGTGCGCGTCAAGGATTTCGAGGCCGACTACCTGGAAAGCGGCCAGGCCGAGATGTTCACCTCGAATATCGAATACCAGTCGGGCGAGGATCTGCGGACCGACACCTGGCGTGCCACCGATATCCGGGTCAACCATCCGCTTCGCGTCGCGGGTGACCGCCTCTACCTGCAAGGCCACGGTTTCGCGCCGACCTTCACCGTCACCTTCCCGAACGGGCAGACCCGCACCGAGACCATCCAGTGGCGTCCCGACGACGCCCGTACCTTCCTGTCCAGCGGTGTGCTGCGCATCGACCCGCCCGGCGGCATGTACGCGACCGAGGCGGAACGCCGCAAGAACCAGATCGCCATCGAGGGTCTGTTCGCGCCGACCGCGTTCTTCCACGGGAATCTGCTGACCTCGTCGTATCCGGCGATGAACGATCCCGCTGTCGCGGTCGACATCTACCGGGGCGACACCGGTCTCGACACCGGCAGGCCGCAATCGCTGTTCGCGCTGGACTCCGAACAGATCCGACAGGGCAGGTTGAGCAAGGAGGCCAGGGTCAACCTGCGTCCCGGCGAATCGACCACCCTGCCCAGCGGCGCGAAGGTGACCTTCGACGGCGCACAGGAATTCGTGAACCTCCAGGTCTCGCACGACCCGGCCCAGAAATGGGTGCTGGTGAGCGCGCTGGCGATGATGGCGGGGCTGCTGGTCTCGCTGCTGGTGAAGCGGCGGCGGGTCTGGATCCGGGTCTATCCCGAAGCGGGCGGAGCCGGTACGGTTGGTCAACGACGTACTGTAGTAGAGATGGGCGGGCTCGCCAGAACCGATCAGGCCGGTTGGGGCGGTGAATTCGAACAGCTGCGGGAGCGTCTGCTCGACGAGCCGGAACTCCGCGGCGGTGAACCCGCGCGCAAGGCCCCGGAATCCGGGCAGCCTGCCGAACCGGGCGCGACGAACACCGCCGCGTCGAGCACCGAGCCGAAACCGGCGCGCGACGCCGACCCGACCGGAGAGTGACCATGCAGATCGACGAAAACCTCGCACGCTACAGCGACTTCGCCTTCAAATCGGCGATCGTCGTGTACGCGCTCGTGGTGATACTGCTGATCTGGCAGTACGCGACCACGCGCGCCAACCAGGTGGCCGAGCGTGAACTCGCGATGGTCGGCGGCCCCGGTTCCGGCCCGGGCAAGATCGAAGAACCCGTCGCGCGACCGCTGTCCGAACGTCTCGGCAATATGGCGTTCTCGGTCCTCGTCGTCGGCATTGTGCTCCAGGTGCTCTCGATCGTGTTGCGCGGTTTCGCGACCCACCGCTTCCCGCTCGGCAACATGTACGAATTCGTCACCATGGCGACCGCCGCCGCCACCGTCGTCGGCATCATCTTCCTGCGCGAACAGCGCTACCGCTCGATGTGGGCGTTCCTGCTCGTCCCCGTCATCCTCCTGATGTTCCTCGCGGGCACTGTCCTCTACGCCGACGCCGCCCCCGTCGTCCCCGCCCTGCGGTCCTTCTGGCTCCCGGTGCACGTCACCATCGTCAGCGTCGGCAGCGGCGTCTTCCTCGTCTCCGGCATCGCGAGCCTGCTGTTCCTGTACCGCATCCGCCAGCCCGAAGGCCAGGAATCCGCCAACATCCTCGGCACCATCGCCAAACGTCTCCCCGACGCCCGCACCCTCGACCGCCTCGCCTACAAAACCACCATCATCGGCTTCCCCCTCTTCGGCGCGGGCGTCATCCTCGGCGCCATCTGGGCCGAAGCCGCCTGGGGCCGCTTCTGGGGCTGGGACCCGAAGGAAACCTGCTCCTTCATCGCCTGGGTGCTCTACGCCGCCTACCTCCACGCCCGTGCGACCAGCGGATGGCGCGATACGAAAGCGGCGTGGATCAATGTGGCCGGTTTCGTCGCGATGCTGTTCAACCTTTTCATCATCAACATCGTGATCAGCGGCCTGCACAGCTACGCGGGGTTGAACTAACCGGGGTTGACCTGCGAATTCCCGTCAGTTTCGGGCTCGCTGGATTCGGTGCCGAGGCCATCGGTACGCAGTGAGTACGCAGTGCCGTCGAGTCGGTCCCTGAGTACGCTGCCGACAGCTGCCCGCGTCGTCTCGTCGGCGTCCGGCCACAGGTGGGCGTAGTACCGCAGTGTGGTCACGGCGCTGCCGTGCCGAACCCGAGCCTGCACCGCTTTGATGTCGGCGCCCTGGCGGATCAGCAGCGAGGCGTAGTAGTGCCGCAGGTCTTGGAAGCTGAATCCGGCCGGAAGTCCGGGGATCTGATCCTTCACCCCGCGGAGCGTCCAGCCGATCACCCACGGGGACGCGGCCTTTCCCAGTTCGTCACATACGACGTGTTCGCCGGGGTAGTCGTGTGTGGAGTCCTTCAGCAGCTGCACGAGTTCGGCAGGGATGGGGACCGGGGTATCGCTGGCGCTTGTCTTCAGCGGTCGGTCTGGCCATTGGCGTTGCGGGTAGACCACGCCGTCAACGAAGTCGATGTCGTCGACGTGCAGACCGGCTGCTTCGGAGATCCGGAGGCCGACGAACGCGCCGAGTAGAACCGCGGACCGCAGGTGACCGGGCATCGCGTCGTAGAGTGCCCACACCTGTTCGGTGGTGGCAACGTAGACCTTTTGTTGCCCGGCAGCTGGTGAAGTGCGGCGCGAGCACGGGTTACGGGTGAGGAGTCCGTCGTGCACGGCGTCGCCGAGGATCTGAGAGAGCCGACTGTGGAGCGAGTAGACGTAGCTGTCGGCCAGGCCGTCGCGCTTGAGCTTCGCGGTCCATTCCTTGACCGCGGACGGCCGAACGGCCGACAGTTGTAGGTCGCCGAATTCGGCGTCGATCTTCTTAACGTGCCACTTCGCCAGCTGCACCGTGTTGTGGCGCTGGTTGGCGTAGCCCCTCAACCACTGTTCCGTCCACTGCCGAACGGTTCGCTGTGCGTCACGAGGGGACACGTGAGTGCCCTGGACGAGTGCGGAAACCTGCGCGTCGAGCCAGGATGATGCATCGGTTTTCCGTGCGAATCGTTTGGCCTGTTCGCGGCCGGTGTCATCGACGTAGCGTGCGCGCCAGCGCTTTCCCTTGCCGTGGAGTTTGGACGGAACGCGCCGGACGTTGCCGTCCTGGTCGCGTTCTTCTTTGGTCCAGAGGTCTTCGACTCCGGCCCGGCGGTTCCGTCGTGCGGGCATGGTTACGCGGCTCCTCCGGTGCGGGTGGCGGCTTCTTGTTCGGCGATCCAGGCTTCGATCACCGACAGTCGCCAGACGCGGCGGCGGCCGAGTTTGAAGCTGGCGGGGCCGGAGCCGATGTGTGCCCAGTAGCGCCAGGTGGCGGCGGGGATGCCGGTGAGTTCTTCGCAGTCGGTGGCTTGCAGGTAGCGATCAGAAATGCTCATGACAGGTGACCTCAGTTCTCGGAGTTGGTGTAGGGCGCGGCGGCGGTGAGGGTGCGGGTGATGCTCGATGGAGACAGCCCGACTTCTTCGGCGATGCGGGAGCGGGTCCAACCCTGTTCGTGACGCAGTCGCAGGATGGTGGCGACCTTGCCGCGGTCGCGGCGCCCGTTCGGGTCGGCAGCGCACACGCGGGTGGCGATGTTGTCCCACCGGTCCCCGAGCGCCACCGCAGGCGTTTCGACGGCGCGTTCGGGGTGGTCGGTGCGGACCGAGACCGCGTGTACCGGTTCGGGTTCGGGGTCGTTGTCGGGTTCGGTTTCGGCGGTGATGCTCACCGACGCTTCGGCGGTACGCGTCTGGGCTTCGGGGGTGCGCATGGTTGCGCTGGTGTGGCGTTCGTGGGCGATCATGTGCGCCAACGCCGCACCCATCCCGAGAACCACAACCGGGAGGCACGCCACTCCGACCGTCACCGGCCACGGCGCCGCGACGATCTCGGCGGCTTCCATCAGGTGGTAGGCGACCTGCCCGACCGCACCGAGGGCGAGGCTGCCGAACGCCGACCACTTCGCATAAGCCCGGGTTCGGTCGGAGTGGATGCGCCCGGACAGCCAGACGTAGAGGGCGTAGGAGGCGTAGGTTTCCATGCCGATCGGCAGCGTGATCGCGGTATTCACGCTGAATCCGTCCGCGATCCCGGGCAGCGGGTGGACGGGTCCGAATCCGGTGAGTTCGCCGAGTCCGACCCAGCCGGACCAGATCGCGACGAACGCCGGAAGCGCGAGTAGCAGTACCGGCCAGGTTCGGACCGGCTTGACCGGCGTCGGCGCGCTGGTGTGCGCGTGTGGCGCGTCGGGGGTGTGCAGGGTGGTGGTCATGCCGCGCCTGCCTTTCCGGTTGTCGGGTCGGTGAGGTCATCGAGTTCGACCGCGTCGAGGATCAGATCGGAAGCGACGGCGCGTGCGGCGGCGCGGATGGTGGCGGGTGTGTGCAAGCCTGTGCACACGTAGAGAAGGCGTGTGCACCCGTCGAGTTCGGCGCGCTGCGCGGCGCGCGTCAGCGAGGTGAGGACGTCGGTCGGGCTGGCGTTGGCGTCGAGGGTGTCGATCTTGACCGCCCACCGTCCGCGCCCGCCGGTACGAACCAAACGGCCGTCGTAGGGGTATCGGCGGAGGGGACCGTGGCCGTCGTCGCCGCGGCGGTAGAGCACGCGCAGGTCGCGTTCGGAGTTCCAGTCGTCGAAATCGGTTGCACCGAGCGCGATGCGGATCTGGGTGGCGATGCGTCCGTGGGCGCACCCGGCCCGCGACGGTGTCCAGTCCGGCAACCGACGCCCGTAGATCTCGGCGACGCCTTTCGGGGTCGGTACCGTCCACTTCAGTCCGGAGGACACCGTTTTCGCGGGCAGAACCAGGTCGGCGCGACGCAGCCGGGTCAGGGTCGCCGACGCGTGAGTGCGGGTCGTACCGAGTAGTGCGGTGAGCAGGTCGGCTTGGATGGCACGCTGCTGCACGATCGCGGCCAGGGCACGCATATCGCGGGGAGTCAACGCGAGCGGTTCGGTGTGGGTCATGGCAGATCCTTCCGGGAAGTCGTGGGAGTGAGCGGCCCGCTGTCCGCGCTGCGACTGGTGCGGATGGCGTGGCGGTGGGTGGTGAAACTGGCCCAATCACGGTCGAAGTCACGCAGGACCAGCTGCATGTCCAGTTCGGCCAATTGCGGTGGGAGGCGGTCGACGGCCGCGAGGACGTTGTCGGCGACTTCGCTGGTGCTGAACAGGTAGAGCAGGCCGATCAGTCGGGCGTCGCGGGCGGTCCAGATCGCGCCCCGTAACGCTTTGTCCATGTTGGAAGGGCTTTTACTGGAAAGTTCGACCTCGACCGCCCACCACCCGTAGGTGCCGTCCACGACACCATGGAACCGGCCGTCGTGGATATGACCGATCGACCCTGTCCGGCGCCCGCGACGATCACGGGCCTCGATCTCGGCTTCATGGCGGAGACGGCGTTCGGAGATCCACGCGTCGAGGTCGGTACCGGCCAACATCACCCGGGCCTGCGCGACGGCGCGGTAGTGACCGGCGTCCTTCGGCGGTGGCGACCACGTCGTGGCCGGCACCCAGCCGAGATGAGTCGCCGCGGTCGAGCTGGTCGGCACCAGCCACTTCGGGCCGGGGGGCTGATCGAACAACGCCCGCACCACACCGGCCTTACGCAGCTGCTTGGCCAGTTCGTAGACATGGGGCAGATCCATGTTCAGGAACAAGGCCAGGACATCGAGCTGGAGCCCATACATATCCACTGCCAGCCCGGCCGCGAGATTCATCCGCGCGGTCGGACGAAGCTGCGCGGTCGAGGCGAACATGCGCTGAACCGTGCTGCGCGGCAACCCGATACGACGCGCGATCTCGCTTTGTGAATGACCATCCGAAGCCAGCGTCGCCGCTTCGCCGAGAACGCTGTCGATCTCGCGCGCGGTGAGCCCGAGCGTCGCGCGGATCTGCTGATAGGTCGCGCCGAGTTCGCGGAGTTCCCGGATGCGTTGGTCACGTTCGGCCGGACGATCTGCCCGGGAAATCCCCTTCTTGTGGTTCATCAGGAGTCGACCTCCTTTCTGCTGGAGGAGCGTGGAAAACGTTGCACTGCAATGAGACCGAGAACAGTGGGGACGGCATCAGTCCTGAGCGGTACTTGTCTGGACGTCTGCGGACATCTGAGATGTCCGCAGACGGGGCGGGGCG
This sequence comes from Nocardia sp. NBC_01377, assembly GCF_045040005.1. NCBI lineage: Bacteria > Bacillati > Actinomycetota > Actinomycetes > Mycobacteriales > Nocardiaceae > Nocardia > Nocardia sp. NBC_01377. The sequence continues at coordinate 6,726,620 of NZ_CP109566.1, read as the reverse complement.
GTCGTGGCGGTAACGAAACCGGGCTACGGCCGCGCGGTTCATCGGGTGCGGTCGAGTCCGTCGCCACGGCCTCGGCGCTGATATACCGGCGGCGGGAGTGGCGCGGGTTCGCGTCCGCGGTCGACCTGCCGATCGGTGCCGCGGTTGGTGTGGATGTCGGCCTCTTTGAGCGGAGAGTGCGCGTCGACCCACGACATCAGTTCCCGCACGTGATCACTGGCCCGCCAGTCGTGTTTGCGGCGTTGGGCCACCGCGTCGGGCCACAGCTCCGACTCGCGAACACCGAGCGCTACAGCGGTTTTGAGCATGTTCGCCGGGTAGGGAGTGCGGCCGAGCTGGACCCAGCGTTCGACCGTCTTGGGGTCGACATCGAGCCGATCGGCCAACCGCTCGACGGTCAGTCCGGCCTCGACCATGGCATTGCGCAAACGGTGATTCGGTGTGCGCCGCTGCTGGTTCATCGGCCACGCTCCACACCACGACCGCGGCTGTAGGTCCGGTAGTGCTCGGGGTGGATATCGGCTTCTTTGAGTGGGGAGTTCGCGTCGACCCAGGACATCAAGGCCCGCATCCGCGCGGCCTTCGCTTCTGGTCCGCCGTCCTCGGCCGGGCGAGGTTTCGAGGGCGGCTTGGTCAGCGTGTTGATGCGGTTCGCACTGGGTTGCCGTCTGGCGGTGCGTCGTGGGCCGGTCGCGAAGAGTTCTTCGACCTTGACCGCGGGGAACATCGCTTCCAGCACCCGGCAATGTCCCGGGTAAGGAAGGTCTTTCAAGTCCCCGGACAGCCACCGGTAGAACTGGGCCTTCTTCGGTGCCCGCCCGACCATGTCGGGTTCGTGCTCGGCCGCGACCTTCTCGTACTCGCGGGTGAACACACTGTGGGTCTGCATATGCCGTGCCCGCAGCATCGCTTTCAACACGGTGCCGTCACCGAGATGCCGAGTCATCGCGACCGCTCCACACCACGACCACGGCTGTAGGAGCGTTTCCGGTCGGGTTCGTGGTGCGGGTGGATGTCGCGTTCCTTGATCGGGGAGTTCGCGTCGACCCAGGACATCAACTCGCGCATCCGTTCTTGCTGGGCGCGTCCCATCTCCGAGGCTTTCTGGCGTTCCTGCTCGCTCTCGCGATCTCGCCGTGCCTGGAGTTCGTCGAGATCCTGACTCGCCGCGAGGTGCAGCGCGTCGGCGTTACGGCGAGCCTCGACGCGTTCGTCGGGGTCGGGGTGGGCGGCGTTCCAGGCACGCGCGCTGGCATCGACCGCGTCCTGTGACCTGGAGCGGGCGGGTGCCGACCACCAAGCGGACTTCTCGAACGCGGTATTCGCTCCGAGCCCGTACCAGCGAGGAGCCTGGTCGGATCGTTCTACACTGGACATGCTTCAGCGACCTCTCATCCTGAAGTAAGAGACCGATTGGGTTGCACCCCACTTCGGTCTATGTAGCTCCCCGGTGACTGGTATCGCCGGGGAGTTCGCCGTTCTGGTTTACCTCCCCTAAACACGTTGACCAATGTTGGTGAGCGATGATTTAGAGGGGGTAAACAGACGGTACGCCGCTATCCCGAAGCGAGTCAATACCCCCTAAACTCTTCTTGTATGACTGACCGCGACGAGTTCGACGCCGTACGGAGCGACCCGGATCCGCTCCGCCGGGGTCGTCGCGCGGCCGAGCTCATGACGCTCTACCAGCAGCGCGGCGCGGAGCTCGCGCGACTGCGGCGAGCCGCCATCGATGAAGCCCACCACAAGCTGGGGATGAGCTACACCGACATCGCGGCGCAGCTGGGAATCACCAAGGGCCGCGTGACCCAGATCCGGTCAACTGCGCCGCCTCCCGAACGAGCCTTTTTCGGCATCGGGCCGGTATCAGTCGGGATTCCGCGTAGGTACGGCGTCGAAGAAGGGCGTGAACGACCGTTCTTCGACGCGGTCGACATGGCTTCCCAGACGGCCGTGGAAGAAATGCTGACCAAGCTCGCGATGGCATCGACTCGACTTGCCGTAGAGCCGAGCACAGAGAGCCCGCCGCCGAGCGACGCCGTAATCGTCTGCGGCCCGAAATCCGCACCGGTAGCGCGGACGCTCCTGGCCGCAGATCCCTTCCTGGACTTCGAACAGGATGGCCACGGTCGATGGTGGATCGCGGGCAAGACTTCCGCGACTCCCGTTCGGATCGACTCGCCGTTCCGCCGTAGTCAGCCGAGTCGATCGGATGTCGGATATTTCGCCAGGCACGTCACTGCCTCGCGAGTGATCGTTCACATCGCGGGAATCACAAGCGTCGGATCACTCGGAGTGATCGACTGGTTGAATGAGAATTTGTCAGCCCTCTATCTGGGCAACGAGGACAATTCGGTGAGCGGAGTGGTCCAATGCGACTTCGACAACGAGTTCGCCATCGAGGCGAGCCGTCTCGTAGCTGGACCATATTCATGGTGACCCATGGCCTCTGACTGGCGCATCCACACCGCGCAAGTCGCTGCACAGTCCGACGAGGATCATATTTTCGTCGCCGGGCACACCGTCGTCATCCTTGATGGTGCGACTTCGCACCGAAGCATTGCCGGGCCGACAGGTGGCGAATATGCCGCCACGCTCGGCGCCGTCCTCTCTGCGAAGATCGCCGGTGCGAGCGAAGGTTCACTAGTCGATATCCTCGAATCTTCCATAGCGCAAACGATCTCAAATCTTCAGCTGCCGTTGAGAGCGTTGGACGCGCCATCCTGCACCGTCGCCGTAGTGCGCGAAAATCGACGTCACCAGATCGAATCGTTGGTTCTCGGTGACACCACCGTCGTCGTCGGTCGCGGAGATCGCACGATTGCCGTACAGACCGACACACGACTCGAGGATCTCGGACTCTCGCAGTCCGAGTCGTACAAGTCGCGCTTGCGCAGTGGGAGCGGATACGACAACGCTCATCGGCAACTCCTGTCGGAGTTGCAGCTCGCGCAGAGAGACCGCCGGAACCGGCCCGGCGGGTACTGGATTGCGTCGACAGATCCGGCCGCGGCACACCATTCTCTGACTGCCACATATGAAGCCGATGAAGTCGGGTGGGTCATCATGGCGACGGATGGGGCTATCGACGGACTTGAGGCGCTCGGGATCTCGTGGGGTGAGAGCGCAGCTGCTGACTCAGTCGAACTGGAGAACCTGCTACGCCGCGCGAGTGCATGGGAAGCAACGACCGACCCCGCTGGCTCCATACGCCCGCGGGCAAAGCAACACGACGACAAGACGATCGCGGCCATTTGGTTGACATGACATACACGACGATAGGGCCTCTGATCGATGCCTGAGCTGCTCGTAGTCTGCTCGTACTCTGCCCGTAGTAGCGACCCCCCGTCTTGTGCCCAATTCTGTCCCGTTCCAAAGCGTTTGACCTGCGCCTTCGGCGCAGCGCCTCCCCCTGTCCCCGCCCCGATTCTCTAGCGCTTCGCTGTTTCTAGAGAATCGGGGCGGGGACAGGGGGAGGCGAGTGGTGGTTACGTGAGCAGGAAGGAAGGGAAGGGAGAGACCGGAAAGGAAGGGAGGACCATAAGAGGAAGGGGTGGGGGCGGGGGCGCGTCGGGTGTGAGAGTTGCGCGTAGGGAACGCGAGTCGGCGGATTGGTCAGTGCGTTAAGGCGTGTGCGGGCTGGGGGCGGAGCGGGAAGGGATGACCATAAGAGGAAGGTCGGGTAGGGACCACGGACGCAAGTTCACCTCTTAAGAGGGGAGACCCGGGTTCCCATCTCAAGAGGTGTAGTTGAGGCGTAGGCATCGAGTCGGCTCGTGTGGTTCCAGTCTGGAAGTTACCGCGTAAGAGGTAAGAACTCGCGTCTAGGCATCATCGCGATGCATCCAGTGGCCCAGACATCGAGGTGGGGTGTGAACCACAAGAAATGAGCAAGCCAGCCAGGAGACTACTTACCGCTTAAGAGGTAACCGATGGCCTCCCACTCCGAGCGTTGTCCGTCCCCCTATGATCGTCTGATGCCTACCGCGATTCGCATGTTGCCTCACTCCGAGACCTACGCCACGAATCGTTCGCTACTAAAACTAAGTTTGCGGTCACCGTTTCTAATTGACATCTAATTATGCAAATCATCGCGGTATTCTGTCGCGTTATGACTTTGACGGCGAAAGTGTGAGAGATGGAAAATCCGCTTCAGCTGATAGCGTTACTGGTTACAGTTCTCGGCATTTGCGCAACGTTCTATTACTTCCGGTACAATAACAGGCCGAAACGGCTGGCCTTCGGAGTTGTGGTTTCCAAGCTTATTCAGGACGACGATGTGTCGGCACCGCAGCATCAGATTGTCGTAGTTCATGATGAAAAGAGCGTCACTGACCCCCATCTTGTGGCGATACTGCTGACAAATATCGGCAACAAAGACATTGGTACCGATGATTTCGACGGCAAGAAGCCGCTCTGCGTAGATATCGGAGCAAATGTGGTGGCGATTTTGAAGCCGGGCAGTCAAACCGTGGATGCGAAAGTAGAAAATCAGAAGCTTCTAATTGAGCCGACCATGCTTCCGCGAAACAAAGAGTTTGCGGTCAAATTGCTGGTGGACGGCAGTCCGGAAGTGGCATTAGAAGAGCATCGGCTGCTTGATACCGATATTTGGGACCAACGCCAGCGAACAGAAAAGGCGAAAAATGTAAGGCAGCGTCTCAGGGGAGTTATGAGGGTTTGTGTGGTGGTAATGCTCACCGCCTTTGCAATTTTTATGTGGGGGGCTTCAGTGCAATCCGATCTGAGCACAAATGAGCGTAATATGCGCGAGTCGGCCATTCTTTCAGGCCTTGGCAACCCCTCGGCCGTGGAGACTGACGCTAGACTTCGTGATGCGGCAGAATGGGTCGCTCATCCCTATCAACCTGGATTTTTCAACCCCTGGTGGATGGGCATAACCGCCATAGTAACGCTTGGGGTAGCAATCATCGCTCTTGCGGCTACTCTTTACGATCTGGTCATGCTGAGAATAATTCGACGTACATCAAAGAGTGCGAAATAGAATTCCAATTCTCCGTAGCACCCTACATAAGCGAGATTGTCGTCCAAGTCTTTCGACGCAAAGGTCGGCCGCGGGATCGCGCTGACTGCCAGGGCGATTGACCTCCAGCACCGCAGCAGCGGAGGATTAACGAGTACGCAGGGCGTACGAAGCAGAGGCAACAGCTGCCATCTGTCCCAACCATGTCACGAACAAGAGACGCAGGTCGGTAGCTCGACCACGTACCTCCATCGACATTGACCTGCGATTTTCTCTCAGTTTCGGGGGACGCCGGTTTCGGTGCTCGGGCCGACGGTACGCAGTGAGTTGCGCAGTGCCGTCGTGTCGGCCGCTGAGTACGCTGCCGACAGGTGCTACCGCGTAAGAGGGAATTTGAGGCAGAGAGCTGAGTCAGTAGGTGATGCCTACGCCTCAACTTGATGCGTAGGCATCAAGTATGCTGGCACGTAGCAATCAATCTAATATTGATGCCTACGCATCAGATTGTGTCCTGTGCATCAATCAAATGCCGAGAAAACTGCTCCGTGTGGGATCGAGGTGCCGTCGGAGTTACCGCATAAGTGGGAGCTTCTCGGTCAGAGGCCTTTGCCCTTCATGTGGACGGCATATCGAAGCCTGAATGCCAAAATTACTGCACCTTGGCAAAGTGTGAGTATTATCGACTGGTGACGTTGATTCTTAGCGCTGTCACTCGGGGATTTGTATTCCATGCGAGTGATAGATTGTTTACGATCCAGCGGAAGAAGGGGCATGTTGAAGAATGGGATCCCAGGGCAAATAAGACGATCGTGGTAGTGGGCTCCGATTGCTGGCTCGTACTGGGTTATACCGGGCTAGCCTATCTGGACGGCAAGCCAACGGACCAATTCCTAGCCGAGGCTATATCGGGTGTCTCGGACCTCGATGGCGGAATGGTTATGGGCACCCGCAACCTAGGACTTCATTACGCGGAAATCATTCGAAGAATTGTCGAGGCCGTGTCCGCGCAGTACGATAAACTTTCGTGTGCGGTGCGGAAATATCCACTGATAGTCGCTGGAACGGGAATTCAAATGACTCGCCCGCGAAGGAGAGAGTTGATATTTCGACTTGGATTTTCCGAAGATGGATATGACGGTGGGGATGGGCATACAGAACGATATCCGTCTCTGTGGAGATACGGTTGCATTCCGGCGGGCGATGTCAATAACGAGGTCCATGAGCAGATGAGGAAAAGACTGCGGAGCGATGAGACGCATGACTCACCGGACTCATTTCGCAAAATTATGGTCGATGGCGTGCGGGCAACCGCCGCGCTCTCCGAATTTGTCGGCGAGGACGTAATATCCGTGATCCTGGATCCCGAGGAGCGAGAGATAAGTGTTCACTTCGATCCGATCGACCCGTCGCGGCCGATAACCCCGGGGAAGGGAGCGCCTCACGAGGGAGAACTGAAACACAAGCTGGAGGTGTACACCCCATACGCAATACTTCCGAACATAATCTACTGCCCCTCGGTTGCCAGTGTTGGCGGGTGGCGCGGCTTCGACGGGATTCGCTACAGGTTCATCGGACCGGAGCCCGTAGTCGGCGGCGGATTCTACGGCACGTACGCCAGAAAACCTCAGCCTCGGTGAGTCGAACGACCGTCCGCGACGAACCTGGACTTTGCACGGGCTATACCGCCGTCCTGCATGGCGACAGCGCGAACTGCAGATGATCTGGACAGCTGTCCGGCCGAAGCTGCGGCCAAAATGCCCACTCGCCGTAGAGGCTGGTCACCCGGAAAGGGCGGGGAGATAGTGGAATTCATGGGGGCGTATGGCGGTATCGTTGTTCGCCGTGCCGACTTATTTCCATGTTGACCGCTGTGGCTCCTTGCAGGCGGGGACGATTGAGCCTTCCCGCTATCCCGCGCCCGGCAAACTGTTCGATGGCGGTGTTTCTCGCCACGGCACGCGGTATCTTCATCACAACCAGCGCCTCACGGATGTAAGTACAGCCCTTGAGCTGGTATGGGAGCTTGTCCGAACCCGCTGCTACCCCGAGAAGCCGTCGCGCTACACCGCGTTCTATGCCTGCCGCACTCTGGATGACGCTATCGCCTTCCGGAGTGCGTACGGCCAACCATCGGACTCGATTTGGGAGATCGAGTCACAGCAGCCGGGGCACATCGGTGACATGTCACTGGTGCGTGCAGGCTCCATCCAGGCACCACCCGAAGAAAACGACCGGCTCGGCGACGCTCTAGGGTTCGTGCACGCGTACTGGGAGGGCCACGATCACGAGGGAAATCCGGCGTTCGGTCCCCAGCTGTGGGAGGTTCTGCTCACCCCGCCGATAACGGTGGTACGCAAGGTCGATGAACTCTGACCGACGGACTTGGCGTAGGTCCGGGATCGTACGCAGTGCGTACGCAGCTCTGCCAACCGGTGTCAATCGCCGTCAACGGTCGCAATGCAACTACCTGGTGTTTACTCATCCGGCCAAATCGACCATGGCCAGCAAGCAGCGGGATAGGTCTTCATCATCAACATCGTGATCAGCGGATTGCACAGCTACGCGGGATTGAACTGACGAATTCTCGCGTTCGATCGTGCTGAGATTCGGCTGCCGATGTCATTCGGCCCATCGGTACGCGGTGAGTATTCCGTCGCGTTGATCGTCGAGCTCGCCGCGACTCTTGGATTTCCGTCCGCTGTGTGTAATAGCTGTATTTGCGCGGGAGTGTCCGGCCGTGCAGAATCCCTTGAGCCAGTTTCGGTTTCGCTGCCGCGTCGTCGGCAGTTCGGGAGGATTTTCGTGGGTATGAAGAATTTTGTCGTGCGCGGGGTGTTCGGTGCGTCGATCGCGGTGGTCGCGCTCTCGCCTGCCGTGGGGGTTGCGGCGGCGGATGTTCCACAGCAGGCGAGTCCGGTGTATTGCCAGTGGGGTGGTGACGGCCTGTTCGCCGAGCGCGACTGTGACAAGAACGGACCGAATTCCGGGAGTGCGAGTGGTTCCGGTACCGCGGTCGGGCAATTCCTCGGGAAGTTGCTCTTCGGCGGCGGTCGGTAGTTCGCTGTCGCGGCGGACGGTGGCAGCGTGCGTCACCGTCCGTGGTTCCGGAATTTCGGATCGCGCGTGAAATGATCGGGCGGCCACATCGAAGACAGGCGGACCGTCATGGGGATCAGTAATCAGCAGGTGCTCGCGCACCGCTTTCTCCGCCTCCTCTACGAGGACGATTACTATCCCGATCAGGTGGTTCGTCGGGGTGAAGCGATCCTGGTGAGTCTCTGTGAACGCATCGAAGCCGAGCAGCCCGCCGATCTGTCCGCGCTGTACCTCCTCACTCACGCCGCCACCGAGGAATTCAATGCGCTGGAGGCCGAGTTCGACGCGGCGGGCAGTGAAATCGAGACCGTGGCGCGTGACGAAATCGGTCAGGATTTCTGGTTTCTGGCCAATGCCTACGGTTTTCACGACGCGGATATCGAAGAACTGATCGCTCCTCGGGAGTGGTGAACAGGCCGCTAGGTCTGAACGGCTGATGCCCTGTCCGCGGCCGACTGCCTCATCTCGATCGAGGGGTGGATTCGGCGAGCCCGGCCGATTCGAACAGCGCGATGAGCGCACTTCGAGCCCGCTCGAGGACATCGGGATCATGATCGGTGATCGCCCACAGTGAAGGCGTCGGTTGGTGAGCACCGGCGTTGGCGAGTTGCCCGACTCGCTGGAAGGTTGTTCCGACCAGTTGGGCAATCTCTCGCATCGGGACATTCTCGGCGGCCAGTTCGGTAGTCAACGCCAGGGTTTCGCGTTGTACATCGTCCTCGAGTTGCTCGATGAGCTTTCGCGCCGCTCGAATCCATACGGAGCGTTCCTGAACATCCTTGGCTTGCCCGATGTCATCGATGATCACCTCGACCTCGACGGTGGAAGGCGCTACATCCTCGGAGACCGCGATGTAGTCACGGGCTTCGCTTTCGACCTCCGAGAGGCGACGCGCCTGAGTTACGGCGTCCTCGCCGAGGGCAGGAATCTCCACCGCCCACCAGCGGCCTTCACGCCCGGTGACATGTGCCTCGAATTTCATTCCGCCTCCTTGCAATCACACTCCGCGATCGCCTTCTGCATCTTGCGGACGATCCCGGGACGGATCGAATCATGCCCGGCAGGCAAAGAGAAGTCGTGCTTGCCGGTGCGGCATTGCCACACTTCGTGACTACCCTTCGCGTCTCGTTTATAGGCTCAACCAGCGTTGCGGAGGGTCTTGATCACGATCCGAGTGGGTTGTTCACTGATCATAGTTTAAGTCTAACTACTAGACGTTTTCAAGTCCAATCGCTAGACAAATTCGCGCGGTCTCTCGCATGTGAGAGGCGAGGGCGTTCTGGCGAGGTCATGTGGGGCGGCCTCGAGGCCGAGGGGGCGGCCAGTTCGCGCACTTGTGGTGAGAAGCGCTCGACGCGATAATGTGATTCTGAATTGAGAGAATGGCATTCTGTATCGGCTCGGCGCATCCTCCCGCCGGTCCCGTGGAGAGGACGAGCTGTGGGTCTACCTGGGTCGAGCGGGAAGGTTGTCGTTGTCGCGGGCGGGGGGAGTGGGATCGGGGCGGCGACGGCGCTGCGGCTCGGGGCGCGAGGGTGGCGGGTGCTCGTGGGGGATCTGGCGGAGTCTGCGGCGGCGGGGACGGCGAAGTTGATCGCGGAGGGTGGGGGACCGCGGTGGGGGTGGGGTTCGATCTGGGGGAGCCGGATTCGGTGCGGGGGTTGTTCGATGCGGCGGTCGCGGAGTTCGGGGGTGTGGACGCGCTGTTCAATGTGGGGGCGGATATGGGGGCGGTGCGCAACGACAGCGATGTCGTCGATATCGATCTGGAGATCTGGGATCGGACGATGACGGTGAATCTTCGGGGGTATGTGCTGACGATGAAGTACGGGATTCCGCTGATGCTGGCTCGCGGGGGTGGCGTGATCGTCAATACCTCGTCGGCGGCGGCGTTTCAGGGAGAACCGGCGCGGCCCGCCTATGCCGCGGCCAAGGCGGGGATCGGCGCGTTGACGCGGCATGTGGCGTCGCGGTGGGGGCGGGAGGGGATTCGCTGCAATGCGGTCGCGCCCGGGTTCACGGCGACCGAGAATATTCGGTCCGCGCCGCATTGGCCGGATCTGCAATCGGGGGCACTGAAGCGGATGCGCAGTACTCGGGTCGGGGAGACCGGTGATACCGCGGCGATGGTGGCTTTCCTGATGTCGGAGGACGCCGAATGGGTCAACGGTCAGGTTCTCAATGTCGACGGCGGCACCATCATGCGTTGATCCCGGTAGGGGGCAATGGATTCGCTGTCGGTGATCGGACTACGTGGTCTCGTGGTCGAACCCTGTCGGCGGCTGGGGCCTGTGCCGAAGCGGTGGCTCGGTGTCACTCGTGTCGAAGCCATCGGTCGGGGCGGTTTGCTGGACGGCTTCCGACGATCGGGGGTTGCCGGTGCGATCGGGCCGTTCCGCCGCGTTCGCCCTGATGAATCCGCGTTGCCGACAGGCGATTTCCTCGTATTCGGCGTGGTTGCGAGAGGTGAGTTCGTTCCGGGGGCGATTCGCGGAATACCGCACCCCCTCGATATGGGACGATCTGCGGCGTGGCAGCACAGAGGGCCGGGTTCTCGGCGTGGCCGGAGCAGTGGCGGTGGGACGACGACCGGGTCCAGTCCTACCGCGCGCGGGGGATGAGCGGGGTCGTGGTCGAGGAGATCACGGTGGGGGGTGTGCGGGAATCGGGTGTGCTCCTGCCGATGCGGCAGCCGCCGAAGTGGCAGGGCGTCGTGTTCCTGCTGATGGGGCTGGTTTTCCTGTCGGTCGCCGTGCTGCTGTTGATCGAGGCGATCCTGATCGACGAGTGGCTGGTGCTCGTCGGTGTCCCGGTATCCGTCGCGATCGCGGGGGTGGCGCTTTTTGCCGCGTATCGCGGGTTGATCGTGCACCGGCTGGTGGTTCCCGGGTTGGTGATCACGCCGACGCGGGTCGTCCGGCGCGGCGGTAGCGGGGATCTCATGGTGGTCGCGTGGGCCGATATCGCCGGGGTTCGGCCCTATGTGCGAGAGACCGGCCCGGCGAAATGGCACAACATGTTCGGCGTGGACGTGCGTGATCCCGACGTGTTCTGGCAGGCGGCGGGGCGTCGACGCGGTGGCCGTGTGGCTCGCGCGCTGGCCGGGGCCGAGGTCGTCATGGTGTCGGACGCGGTCATGCTGATGAATCCGCTGGTGGCCTACCACCTGATCCTGCACTACCTCGAGAATCCCGATCTGCGGCCGCATGTGTGCCGGTCGGTGCGACGCGATCCGTCCTGACGGGGGCGCGCTTCAGCGGTCGGTGGTGCCGTCGCCGTCGCGATGTTGCTGTCTGGATATCTTCCACAGGAAATCGGGGTCGTCGTCGGGGCCTTTGATCGGGGCGCGCCGGGGTCGACCCGGGGGCGGCGGGGCCGAACTCTGGGGGCCGAACGCCTTCCAGCACAGCACCGCGACCGCCACGACCGCGATGAGCGCCAATAGGTAGATCACGTCGCTCACCTCCTGCTGACGAGGGTAGCCGCGTATCGGGCCCGCGCGCATCGGGGACTCCGAAACGGCGGGTACGCGGACCGGGCGCGGGCAGTGGGGACCGCCCGCGCGCACCGGGTCAGCGTGCTGTCGCCTCGGTGGTGAGGGACTTCAGCAGTTGGAGCACCTCGGATTCCCGGAACCGGCGGTGACCGCCCGGCGTACGCAGAGATCCGAGTCGACCGGCATGAGCCCAGCGGGTCACGGTCTTGGGATCGACGTGGAACATGGCAGCCACTTGCCCCGGGGTCAGTAAGGTGTCCTGGCCGCCGACGGTGATCGCAGTCATAGCAAACCTCTCCGTTCTCGACAGTTCCCTCATCAGATGGCGCAATCGTTGCACCCCGACCCCTAGGTACGCGAACCACCTACAGTTGGTAAAGGCGAAGTAATGGACAAAACGGATAGCTCTCGGACGTCGGCGGCGGGTGGGTGAACGAAGGGCCGACCGGGCTTCGCCTACTCTGGGGGACGTGAGCGACGCAACTCGACCGGACGGCGCATCCGCCCAGCAAACCTCCGACGCGGGCAAACGGCTGGCCAAGAACCTGGCGCTGTACACGGTGGCGCGGTTGGCTCTGGTCGTGGTTCTCACCGCGGCGATCATTCTGGTCGCGCGGTTGGTGCGGGTCGAGGTGCCGGTGATCGTCGCCGCGCTGTTCGCGCTGATCATCGCCATGCCGCTGTCGCTGACGCTGTTCAAGAAATTGCGCGTGAAGGTGAACGAGGACATCGCGGTGGTCGACGAGAAGCGTCGCAAGGACAAGGCCCGTCTGCGCGCCAGGCTGCGTGGCGAGGACGGCGGCGCGTCGGCGTGAGGCAGTGCGATCGCAGCACTCCGCGCGACTGGGTCGACAACGCGGTGCGGTTGATCGACGCCGATACCCAACGCAGCGCCGACACCCATCTGCTGCGTTATCCGCTGCCCGCCGAATGGGGCATCCATCTGTATCTGAAGGATGAATCCACCCATATCACCGGCAGTTTGAAACATCGGCTGGCGCGATCGCTGTTCCTGTACGCGATCTGCAACGGGTGGGTCACCGAGGGGACGACGGTGGTCGAGGCATCCTCGGGATCGACGGCGGTGAGCGAGGCGTACTTCGCGAAGATGCTCGGGCTGGATTTCGTCGCCGTCATGCCCGCGAGCACGTCGCCGCAGAAGATCGCGCTGATCGAAGCGCAAGGCGGCCGATGTCATTTCGTGGCGCGGCCGCCCGATATGTATACCGAGGCCGCGCGGTTGGCAGCCGAATGTGGCGGGCATTTCATGGATCAGTTCACCAATGCCGAACGCGCCACCGACTGGCGTGGGAACAACAACATCGCCGAATCCATCTTCGAGCAGATGGAACTGGAAGCGCATCCGGTGCCGACGTGGGTCGTGGTCGGCGCGGGTACCGGGGGGACGAGCGCGACCATCGGCCGGTATGTCCGATACCGCCGTCACGCCACGAAATTGGCCGTCGTCGATCCGGAGAATTCGGCGTTCTTCGGCGGGTACGAGACCGGTGACGCCGGCTATCTGACCGGCAGGTCGTCGCGGATCGAGGGGATCGGGCGTCCGAGGGTGGAACCGTCGTTCGTCGGCCAGGTGGTCGACCGGATGATCCTGGTTCCCGATGTGGCCTCCATCGCCGCGGCCAGGCGGGCGAGCCGGGTCATCGGAAGGCGGGTCGGCGGTTCGACGGGCACCAATCTGTGGGGGGCCTACGCGCTGATCGCCGAGATGCTGGCCGCCGGGCGGACCGGCAGTGTGGTGACGCTGCTCTGCGACGGCGGGGACCGTTACGCGGGAACGTATTTCGATGATGCCTGGGTGGCGGCGCAGGGGATGATCCTGGCCGAGTCGACGGTGGTCATCGATGAATTCCACGCCACCGGAAGATGGACCGGATAGCGGTCGCTCCCCGGAGTGAACGCGGTCCTCGCGCGCTCATTGTTGTCAATTTTTGTTGACATCGCCGGCATCGTCAATCAAAATTGACGACATGACGGAAGCAACCACCCTGGCGGCCGCCGCGGGTAGTCCCGACCCGACGGTCGGGCTGCGCGCCGTGCTCGCGCTGCGTCGGCTGCTCGAGCGACTCGAAGCGATCCAGGTCCAGAACGCGAGAGCGCAGGGCTGGTCGTGGCAGGCCATCGCGGACGCGCTCGGGGTCAGCAAGCAGGCGGTTCACCAGAAACACAGTTCGAGAGACAGGAAGCGCTGATGTTCGAACGATTCAGCAGGTCGGCCAGGACGGCTGTCGTGTTCGCCCAGGAGGACGCGCGGGAATTGCGGTCGTCGACCATCGAGATGGAACACGTCCTGCTCGGGCTGCTCGCGCAGGCCGAACCCGAACTGAAGGAACTGCTCGCCGAGGTGGGCGTCACCCACGACGGGGTCAAGCAGGCGCTGGCACAGCGCGGCGCGGGCGACCCGCTCGGCCCGGAGGACGCCGAAGCGTTGCGGTCCATCGGCATCGACCTCGACGCCGTGCGCGAGAGCCTGGAGGCGAATTTCGGGCAGGACGCGCTCGATCGGCCGGTTTCCGAGGACCGCGTTCTCGAGGATCGCGGCGGATTCTTCGGCCGTGGCCGTGGCGGGCGTTTCGGGCATATCCCGTTCACCAGGGACGCGAAGAAGGTGCTGGAACTGTCGCTGCGGGAAGCGTTGGCGCGCAAGGACAAGAGCATCGAATCCGGGCATCTGCTGCTCGGCATCCTGCGCAGCCCGAATCAGACCACGGTGTCCCTGTTCGGCGGTTCCGGGCCGATCCGTGATCTGCGTCCGAAGGTGCACGCACTGCTCGACGGTGCCGTCTGAGGGCGCGGGTCCGTCGTCGTGGCATCCGGCGAATCCCACGGGAATTCGCGAAAGCGACCTAGCATTGGCCCATGCAGCTAGTTATTCGGTTGATCATCAACGCGGTGGCCATTTGGCTGGCCGCCGCATGGGTCGACAAAATCAACATCATCAGCCCCGAGGACGAGACCGCGAGCAAGGTCATCGTCGTGTTGGCCGTCGCGGCGGTGTTCACCCTGGTGAACGCGCTGGTCAAACCGCTGGTGAAATTGTTGTCGCTGCCCCTGGTCGTGCTGACCCTCGGGCTGTTCCTGCTGGTGGTCAACGCGCTGATGCTGATGCTCACCGCGTGGCTCACCGACGCGTTCTCCGACTACGGGCTCGCGGTCGACGGCTTTTGGGCGGCGGTACTCGGCGGCATCATCATCTCGCTCGTCAACTGGGTGCTCGGGATCCTGGTTCCGGACAACGACTGAATCACCCGCTCGGCCTCGAAGTACTAGGCGAAGCCGAGCGCGAGCGCGGTGAGCGCGGACCACACCAGCAGGGCGAGCCCGGAGTCGCGCAGCGCCGGAATGAGTTCCATCCCGTTCTTGCCTGTGCGCACCGGCGCGTTGGCGCGGATCGCCAGTGGCACCGCCAGCACGCCGACCAGTGCGAACGGGGTCCTGGCCACCAGCGCGGCGGTGGCGACGAACGGGATCGCGAGCAGCACCAGGTGCAGTGTCCTGGTGCGGGGATCACCGAGTTTCACCGCGAGTGTGGTCTTTCCGGATTCGGTGTCGGTGGGGATATCGCGCAGATTGTTGGCGACCAGCACCGCGCTGGAGAACGCGCCGACCGCGACCGCGAGTACGGCGCCGACCCAGTCGATCCGCTCGGCCTGCACGAACTGGGTGCCGAGTACACCGATCAGGCCGAAGAAGACGAACACGGCGAGTTCGCCGAAACCGCTGTAGCCGTACGGGTTCTTGCCGCCGGTGTAGTACCAGGCGCCCGCGAGGCAACCCGCGCCGACGAGCAGCAGCCACCACGCCGTGCTGAAAACCAGCACCAGCCCGATAACCGCGCCGACGGTGAGACTGAGAATCGCGGCATTCTTGACCGCGGCGGGCGCGGCGACCCCGGAACCGACCAGGCGCAGCGGCCCGACCCGGTCGTCGTCGGTGCCGCGCACGCCGTCGGAATAGTCGTTGGCGTAGTTGACGCCGATGATGAGAGCGAGCGAAACCAGCAGCGCGAGTGCGGCCTTCCACCAGACGAGTCCGTCGATGGACGCGGCGGCCCCGGTGCCTGCCAGCACCGGAGCGATCGCGTTCGGCAGGGTTCGGGGGCGGGCCCCCTCGATCCATTGCGCTGCAGTAGCCATGCGCCGAGCCTATCGGGAGCCGAACTCGCGCGCCCCGGCCCGGCCCGGCGCGGTCTAGGCCTCGGCCACCGACTTCAGCCTGGCCAGACCCTTCTCGAAATCCTTGCCGACCATCTTGTCCATCGGCATGACCTTCGAGATCAGGCCCATCAGGCCGGCCTGGCGGCCGGTCATCTTCCAGACCACCTCGGTGCCGTCCCGCACCGGGGTGAGCGTGAAGGTGACCTGGTTGACGGCCTTCCACGGTTTCTCGAATTCCAGCCTGACACCGATTTCCCGGTCGGCGCTCGACACGATCTCCATCCGCCCCGCACCCGCCTTGCGGTTACCCGACCAGGAGTACTTGGCGCCGACACCGGACTCCGGACCGGCGTAGGAGCGTTGGAGTTGCGGATCGAGATCCTCCCACGGCGACCACTTGGTCCACTCGTGGAAATCGTTGATGTACGCGTGAACGCGCGACGGCGCAGCCGAGACAACGGCCTGCCGGACCACTTCGAACTCAGCCATGGGCCCAGCGTAGGTGACCCGATGCCCGAGACAGCGGGAGAAAACCATGACGCACCGAGCGCGGTCCCTCGCATACGATTATCTCGGTATGTTTCCTGACGAGGGCGGTCCGCACCGCCGCAGTCGAGTCGCGACGCCGCCCGCAGCGCAATCGGTCGTGGTCGCCCTGTTGGGCGAGGTCGCGTTGCGCCGCGAGGGCGCGCTCACCGCCGTGCCCGGAACCCGGTCACGGCTGCTGCTCGCCTCGTTGGCGCTGCGTCGGGGTCGCAGTCGCAGCGCGCAGGCACTCATCGATGACGTGTGGGCCGATCAACCGCCGCGCGCCCCCATGAACGCGCTGCACACCCAGGTGTCGCGGCTGCGCTCCGCGCTCCCCGACGGCGCGCTGGAGATCGGTCCCGCCGGGTATCGGCTGACGCTCTCCGTCGAACAGGTCGATCTGGCGCTGGCGGGGGATCTACTGCTGCCCGCGCGGCGGGACCGCGAACGCGGCGACGGCGCGGGCTGCCTGGACGCGGTCGCGCGGGCCAGAGCGCTGTGGCGCGGGGAGCCGGGCGCGGATCTGCCCTCGGGCGAGGTCGCCGACGCGCTGCGGGACCGCGCCGCGGAGATCCTCACCCACCTCGACCTGCTGGAATTGGCCGCCAGGCAGGATATGGGCGATATCGACGGCGCGCTGGGGCTGGCACGGCGGCGGGCGGCGAGCGATCCGCTGGACGAACCCGCCGAAGCGACGCTCATGCGACTGCTCGCCACGGCGGGCCGGGCGAACGAGGCATTGGAATCCTTCGCCGCGTTCCGCACCCGCTTGGCCGATCAGCTGGGCGCTGATCCTGGGCGGGCACTGGTCGAGTTGAATACCGCGATCCTGCGCGGGGAGCCGATCGACCGTGCGGAATCCGGTGTCGCCGGCACCCGGCCGACCGGTTCGATCTCGCCGGTACTCACGGTCGTGACGGGTGTGGCCGATTCCCTCGGAGACGAGGCGAAGGCCGCGTCGCGGGCCGTGCGTCCGGCCGACGGCACCGCGACCGCTGACGGCCGGGGGGAGTCGAACAATGCGGCGGCCGCGCGAACGGCATTCGACGGATCCGCGTCGGCGAGGTCGTCCGGCGCGGGTTTCGATATCTCGGCTCGGCACCCGGGTTCGGAGTACGCGGTTCCCGCGGCGATCGGATTGCGTGCCGCGCCGAACGCGCTGCTCGGACGCGACGGCGACCTCGACGCCATCGTGGGGTTGCTCGACACCTCGAGGGTCACCACGGTGCTCGGCCCGGGCGGTACCGGCAAGACGCGGGTCGCGAACGAGGTCGGCGCGCGGGTCGCCCGTTCGCGTCAGGTGCTGATGGTCGAGTTGGCCTCGGTACGCGCCGATGCCGCCGACGCGCGGGTGGAGGTGGAGGCGGCGATCAGCGCGGCGCTCGGCCTGAGCGAGATCGCGTTCGATTCGGCGAGTTTGCGGACCGGGTACACCGCCGATCCGAGGCGGCGGCTGCGCGATGCCCTCGCGGCCCGATCCATGCTGCTGATCCTGGACAACTGCGAACATCTCATCGACGCGGTGGCGATGGTCGTCGCCGATCTGATCGGTCTGGCCCCCTGGCTGACGGTACTCACCACCAGTCGCGCGCCCCTGATGATCACCGCCGAGACCGTCTACCCACTGCCCGCGCTGACGATCGACGCGGCCGGTTCGCCCGCTACCGAACTGTTCGAGGCCAGGGCCCGCGCCGTGCGGCCGACGGTGCGGCTCGACGCCGAGGTCGTCGCCCAGTTGTGCCGCACGCTGGACGGGCTGCCGCTCGCCATCGAACTGGCAGCGGCGCGGGTTCGGGTGATGAGCGTCGAGGAGATCAATTCCCGGCTCGCGGATCGTTTCGCGCTGCTGCGCAACGGTGATCGCAGTTCGCCGGAACGCCACCGCACCCTGCACGCGGTCATCGACTGGAGCTGGAATCTGCTGGACGAACCGCAGCGGGTGACCTTGCGCAGGCTGTGCCGGTTCCCCGGGGGTTTCGGGCCCGAGGCCGCCGAGACGGTCGCGGGCGGACCAGAAGTCGGTGACGTGATGACCGCGCTGGACGGGCTGGTCAACCAGTCGCTGCTCACCGTATCCGACGAGGACGTGCTCGGCACCCGCTACCGAATGCTGGAGACGGTCAGGGAATACGGGCAGGAAAGGCTCGCCGCGTCGCCGGGGGAGTCGGAGTCGGTCATCGAACGGATGACCCGCTGGTCGTGCGATTTCGCGGAAGCCGCGGCAAACAGATATCTCGACGGCGACCAGCTGGAACTCGCGCTCGCGGTGACCACCGAGCTGGACAATCTGCTCGCCGCGCTGCGCTATGCCATCGAACGGCGTGACGCGAGGGCCGCGTACACGATATTCCCGGTGGTCGGCACGCTGTGGGTGATCCGCGGTTCGCATATGGAGGTGGTGGCCTGGGCGGCCAGGGTGGTCGAACTGGACGAATCCTTCACCGAAGGCGCGGCTCCACGTTCGGATCTGGTGCTGACCACCTTCGAAATGACTTTCCTGCACCTGTTCTACACCACGAAGGACATACGCCACCTGGCTCGGTTGCGGCTTCGCGTGCGTCGATTGCTACGCACCCGAACCGATCTCGACGAGACCTCCCGTTTCATCGGCGAGATCATGCTCAGCCGGTCGGACGGTTTCGGCGCGGCAAGGCGGATCGCCGAGGCGGTCGTGCACGGCGACTCCCAGACCAAAGCCACCGCACTGCTGTTGCGCGCCAACGTCAAGGAAAACCAGGGCGATGTGCGCGGTTCCACCCGCGACGCGGTCCGCGCGCTGGAGGAGTTCGGCCATAATCAGGTCTGGAGCGTGGCCATGGTGTGCAACCACCTGGGGCAGGTGTTCGGCCAGACCGCCGAATATCGGGAATCGGTGGACTATTACCGGCGCAGCCTCGACATGCTGTTGCATCTCGGCGTCCACGAGGACACCGTCGAGACCCGGAGCATGCTCGCGGCCTCGTTGATCGGCGCGGGCGAGTTGGCGCAGGCGCGGTGTGAACTCGAGGTCGCCATGGGGACGGCCGATTTCGGGGTCACCGATATTCCGCCGGGAATGAGATTGCACGGGCTGGCCTTACTCGTGCAGGGCACTGCGGAATTGGCCATCGCCGAAGGTGATATCGCAGAAGGGTTGCGACGCTACGACCGGGCGCTGCGGCTGATCGGCTGGCCGCGCTCCGAGATCGGGCCGGGTCCCGGCGGTGAGCTCATGGTCGCGGCCGCGGTGCTCGACGCCAGGGTGCTGTACGGCGCGCCCGAATCCTCCGAGAATCTGGTGCGGCAACTACTCGATCAGGGTTGGGCGATGCTGTCGGAATACCCGGATCTGCCCCAGATCGGCGGTCTCGCGTGTGCGGTCGGCTCGTATCTGATCGCGACCGGCCTCGATTCCGAGCGCGGACTGCTGTTGCTCGCGCTCGCGCTCGCGGTCAACGCGCGCCAGGATTTCTCGTCGATGCGATTGGATCTGCACCGCTCGGCCGCCGCCGCGAAACTCGGCGCGCGACGAGTGACCGAAGTGACCGAACGACACCGTGGGACCAGCCGCAAGGTCGCCTCGAACGAGATCATCCGCGTCATCGGCGAATTGCGCGCCGCGCGCTGACGACGAACGACCGCCGTCCCGGTGGTGCGGGGACGGCGGTCGGTCATCGGTTTCACGCCTTGCGCATGTACGCCCGCACGGTGATCGGGGCGAGAACCGTGACGAGCACGGCGGCGCCGACCAGCGTCCAGACGAAATGACTGCCGATATGGCCGTCGTTCATCAGATCCCGGCACGCGTAGATCAGGTGGGACACCGGGTTGACGTTGACGAAGCCCTGCATCCAGCCGGGCATGGTCTCCGGTTGCACGAAGGCGGGGGAGCAGAAGGTCAGCGGGAACATGATCAGCATCGAATAGCCCTGCACCGCGGAGGCCTTGTTCGCGATCACGCCGAAGAACGCCCAGATCCAGCTGGTGGCGAAGGAAGCGACGATCACCAGCAGCGCCGCGCCGACGACGCCGACCACGCCGCCGTGCGGGCGGTAGCCCATGATCAGACCCATCACGACGGTCAGTGTCGTGGCGATGAAGTAGCGCACCATATCCGCGGTGAGCGCCCCCGAGAGCGCCGAGATGCGGGCGATGGGAAGGGATTTGAAGCGGTCGAAGACGCCCTTCTCCATGTCCTCGCGCAACTGCACACCGGTGGTGACCGAGGTGAGGACGACGGTCTGCACCATGATGCCGGGGATGATCAGCGGCAGATAACTTTTCACGTCGCCGGAGATCGCGCCGCCGAAGATGTAGGTGAACATCAACGTGAAGATGATCGGCTGGATGACGACGTCGAAGAGCTGTTCGGGATTGTGCTTGATCTTGAGCAGGCCGCGATAGGCCATCGTCATCGTGTTGGCGAAGGTCTGACGCAGGTCGATCGGGGGCGCCGGGATCGGCAGCGGCCGTGGCTTTGTGGCCGGTTCGGTGATGGTGGCGGTCATGCCGCGCTCCGTTCGGTGTCGTCCGCGCTTTCGGTGGCGGGGTGGCCGGTGATGGTGAGGAAGACCTCGTCGAGGCTCGGCTTGGAGACATTGATCTCCTCCACCGCGATCTCCCACTCGCGCAACCGGATCAGCAGATCGGTGGTCATGTCGGCGCTGCGCAGCGGCGCGGTGAGCCTGCCCGCCTCGGGGGTGATCTGGGCCTCGGTGCCGAGGAAATCGCTGACGATGCGCTTGGCCTCGTCCAGTTGCGACCTGTCGGCCAGGGTCAGGTGCAGCGACGAGCCGCCGATGGAACTCTTGAGCTCGTCGGCGGTGCCGTCGGCGATCACCCGTCCCCGGTCGATGACGGCGATCCGGTCGGCGAGCTGATCGGCCTCGTCGAGGTACTGCGTGGTCAGGACCACCGTCGCGCCCTCGCGGACCAGACGGCGGATGGTCTCCCACATCTGGGCGCGGGTGCGCGGGTCGAGACCGGTGGTCGGTTCGTCGAGGAACAGCAGCGGCGGTGCCGAGATCAGGCTCGCGGCCAGATCCAGCCTGCGCCGCATACCGCCGGAGAAATTCTTCAACGGTTTGTTCGACGCTTCGACCAGATCGAATTCCTCCAGGAGTTCGACGGTCCTGCGACGTGAATCGGTCCGGCTCAGGCCGAGCAGGCGGGAGAAGATCATCAGGTTCTCGGTCGCGGTGAGATCCTCGTCGACCGAGGCGTACTGCCCGGTGACGCCGATCAGCGAGCGCACGGCCGCGGGTTCGGAGGCGACGTCGTGGCCGAAGATGCGGGCACTACCGCCGTCGGGCCGCAGCAGGGTCGCCAGCATGCGGATGGTCGTGGTCTTGCCCGCGCCGTTGGGTCCGAGTACGCCGTACACCGCGCCCTGCGGCACCGCCAGGCTGACGCCGTCGACGGCCCGCTGCTCCCCGAACACCTTGACCAGGTCGCTCGCCTCGACGGCGAGCGCTGAAGTGGGTGTGTAAGTCATGGGGACAACTGTGCGGGCGTCGTCTTGCACGGCCCTTGCACGACGATGGCGGGACCGCTTGCGCGGTCGCGGCCACCGCCGCTGTCAGGATGTCGCCGCTGTCAGTACGTCGCACTGGAGAGCAGTTCGCGCAGCTTCGCGCGATTGGGTTTGCCTGGGCCGTGCAGCGGCAGTTCATCGAGCAGTGCCAGTTCGCGCGGTGCGGCGATGGCGTCGAGTTCGCGTTCGACGTACTCGCGTAACTCCTCCAGCGTCGGGCTCGCGCCCTCGGTGGGAACCACCGCGACCGCCACCCGCTGCCCGAGACGTTCGTCGGGCAGGCCGAGGACGACGCATTCGCTGATCGCCGGATGCGAGACCAGCACGGCCTCGACGACCTGCGGGATCACCACGAGCCCGCCGGTGAGGATGGCCTCGTCCAGGCGACCGCTGATCCGCAGGACGCCGTTGTCGAATGTGCCCGCGTCCTCGGTGCGGAACCAGCCCGGTTCGGCGAAAGCGGGATGGTCGGGGTGGCCCCGGTAGCCGGTGGCGATCATCGTGCCGCCGAGCAGCACCCGGCCGTCCTCGATCCGCACCTTCGCGCCGTCCAGCGGCACGCCGTCGTAGACGCAGCCGCCGCAGGTCTCGCTCATGCCGTAGGTGCGAACGACATTGATGCCCTCCGCCTTCGCGCGTTCGTACACCGGTTTCGGGGTGGCCGCGCCGCCGACGAGCACCGCGTCCAGATCGGCGAGCGCCGCCCTGGCCGCGGGATCGTTCAACGCCTTGATCAACTGCGTCGGCACCAGCGAGGTGTAGCGGCGTGGCCCGCGCATCCCGGAGATGGCCCCGGCCAGGGCCTCGGGCAGGAATCCGCCCGACACGTCGAGCACGGCCGGTTCGGTGCCCGCCTCGATACTGCGCAAGAGCACCTGGATACCCGCGATGTGGTGGGTGGGCAGGGCGAGCAGCCACGTGCCCGGCCCGCCGAGGCGATCGTGGGTGGCGGCGCAACTGGCCCGCAACGCGGCCGCGCTGAGCATGGCGCCCTTGGGCGCGCCCGTGGTGCCGGAGGTGGTCACCACCAGTGCCACCTCGTCGTCGATCGGCTCGCCGGGGGCGAGCGCGCCGCTGAGCCGATGGGCTTCGCGGCGGTCGCTGCTCGGGATCGGCAGCCACGCCGGGCCGCTGCCCTCCAGTGCCGCGCGTAGGTGAGGGATCACATCACCCAGCGCGGAGCCGCTGGGCATGGGCAGCGTCCGCAGTGTGCTCACGACGCGGCCCCGTTCGACTGTCTTCCCACACCCACGGGCGGAGTACCGTCGGTTCGCTCGCTGGGCTCCCTCACGTCAGGGATCGTGTCATGTCCGCGCCGCCGCGCACGGACAGGGTCGGTGTGCTGGGGCGACGCAGACGAACTGCGGCCATTCCCCGGTAACAGGGTTCAACTACGCCAGGCATCGGAGACTGCGATTCACTCGTCGGAAACTCGGAATCGGCGGCCGCCCGGACATCGGCGGCAGGGCGTCCACCCGAGCGTTATGGTCCTCGTCGTAACCCGCCTTGGCAACTCGACCTGCGGCGTGACGGACCGGCTCGGGCTTCATCCTAGTCGCCTGACCAGCGTGAATCGCGCCGGATCGGATGCTCGGGGGGAATCTCGACCAGGACGATCGGCACTCCGTCCGGGTCGCGGATCCACATCTCGATCAGGCCCCACGGCTCCCGTTCCGGCGCGCGATCGATCCGTATCCCGGCCAGTGCCAACTCCGCCGCCGCGTCGGAGAGATCGCGCACCTGCAACCAGATCGCGCCCGCGAACGTCGTCGAGTCGCCCGATCCGCCGTGGGCCGCGATCTCCACCAGCGACTGCCCGGCGAAGAAGACGGTGCCGCCCGGATATTCGCGCGCGATCGCCAGACCGAGGCCGTCGCGGTAGAAAGCGAGTGTCTCCCGATAGTTCGCGGGCCGCAGGATGACGCGGCTGCTCAAGATCTCCACAGTGCCGATCCGTCCCTCGGGTGTGTCAGAAGTACCAGGGGTACGGGGTCCAGTCGGGTTCGCGCTTCTCCAGGAACGAGTCGCGCCCCTCGACCGCTTCGTCGGTCATGTACGCCATGCGCGTCGCCTCGCCCGCGAACAGCTGCTGACCGACCAGACCGTCGTCGAGCAGGTTGAACGCGTATTTGAGCATGCGCTGGGCCTGGGGGGATTTGCCGTTGATATCGGCGGTCCATTCCAGCGCCACATTCTCGAGTTCCGCGTGATCGACGACCTTGTTCACCGCGCCCATGTGATGCATTTCCTCCGCGGTGTACGCGCGACCGAGGAAGAACACCTCGCGGGCGAATTTCTGCCCGACCATTTTCGCCAGATAGGCGCTGCCGTAACCGCCGTCGAAGCTGCCGACATCGGCGTCGGTCTGCTTGAAACGGCCGTGTTCGCGACTGGCGAGGGTCAGGTCGCACACCACGTGCAGGCTGTGCCCGCCGCCCGCGGCCCAGCCGTTGACGAGCGCGATGACGACTTTCGGCATGAACCTGATGAGGCGCTGCACCTCGAGGATGTGTAATCGGCCCGCGCGCGCCTGGTCGACGGTGTCCGCGGTGTCACCGCTGGCGTACTGGTAGCCGTTGCGCCCGCGGATGCGCTGGTCGCCGCCCGAGCAGAAGGCCCAGCCGCCGTCCTTGGGGCTCGGGCCGTTGCCGGTGATCAGCACGGCGCCGACATCCGAGGTCATCCTGGCGTGGTCGAGCGCGCGGTAGAGCTCGTCGACGGTGTGCGGGCGGAACGCGTTGCGGACTTCTGGTCGATCGAACGCCACTCGCACCGTGCCCTGCTCGATATGTCGGTGGTAGGTGATGTCGGTCAGGTTCTCGAATCCCGGAACGGGGCGCCACAGCTTCGGCTCGAAAGTCACACCGGTGATTATCACGTGCGGCCGATTGTGTCGTGGAAGTGACGCCCGTGTGATTCCCCCGTTGATAGTTCCATTCGGTGGGGCCTGCCGATTCGACGGCGTATAAGGGCGCGATACGGTGCAGGTGAGGAGCGGGCGGACCGGTGCGACCCGGAATCGCGCCGCGGTGCCGGAGGCGAGTGTGAACGAGGCGGAGAATATGAGTGAGCAAGGCAGACCCGTGGGTGTCGAGGCGGCGCCTCGGATCGACCGCAGCGCGGTGGACGCGGCGGACCGGTACGAGCGCCACGGCGGCTTTCCCAAATACTCGCAGGCGCAACCGGGCCCGGAGTACGGCGAGTTCATCGAGACGATGCGCACCCTCCAGGACCTCACCGTCTGCGTCGACGCGCCGGACGAGGTTTTCGCCGACGCGCTGGGCAAGGCCCGCGAACTGGCCGAACTCCTCGAGCCGTATCGCGCCGTGGAAGGCGAGGGCCCCGCGGGCCGGGTCATGCACCTGCCGGGTCGTGGCAGTCTGCTGATGCTGCCGTGGACGGTGCGCGAGGCCGGGCCGGACGGCATCACCATGTCCGGCGTCTTCCGCCGGTATCACCTCGGCGGCAACGGCGCCGCGCACGGCGGCGTGCTCCCGCTGCTCTTCGACGACCTGTTCGGAATGATCGTGCATTACGCGGGCAGGCCGATCAGCCGCACCGCCTATCTCCACGTGAACTACCGCAAGGTGACACTGCTCGATACGCCGCTGACGGTGCGTGGCCGCGTCGACCGGATCGAGGGCCGCAAAACCTTCGTTACCGCCGAATTGCTCGATGAGCAGGGCGAATTGCTCGCCGACTGCGAGGGATTGATGGTGCAATTGCTGCCGTGGCAGCCCTGAGCGCGCTGTCCGGATGCGCCGAGAGCGTCGTCGTGCGAAGGTGAAGCGGGCCCGTTGCCGGGTGAGTGACGTGTGACGCTCGGCACCGGTGCGTATAGTGGCGTGCGCTCGTTCATCGACACCGATCCGGAGGAACCTGAAAGTGGTTGCAGCACTGTCTGAATCCCTGCTCATCGACGCCAAGCGCGCGGCTTTTCTCGCCGACGCCAAAGCTGTTCTGGACGCCGAGGTGTCGGACAAGGGTGGTGCGTCCGGCCTGGCCGTGAAGGGTGGATACGCGGCGGTCAAGAAGATCAGCCCGTCCATCGTTCCCGACGCGCTGGAGTCGTTGGCGCCCAAGCTCGTCGCGCAGCTCGACCCGTTCTGGCAGGAATACACCGCGTCGGGTGAGGGTCGTTTCGCCGACCTGCTCGTCGCCAAGTCCGACGTGGTCGCCGAGGCGTTGCTCTCGGTCACCGACGCCCGCGCCGAGTCCTCGACCCGCCCCGCGCTGCAGAAGGTGTACTCCTCCATGCGCTCCTCGGCGAAGAAGAATGTCATCGAGGCGCTGCCGCGTCTGGGTGATCTCGTGCAGAAGCACGCCGTGTAATTGCGGCCGTCGCCACGTCGCGCGTCGAACGGCCCCGCTGGATGAGGGCAGTTCGACGTGCGACGGGCACTGCTCGACCGACTCCGTGCGGCACGGGCGGTCGCACCGGCGCTGAGGTGCGGCGCCTCGATCGTCATGATCTCTGCCGCATGTCATCTCGGCCACACCGATCTCGCTCCCGTCGCCCGGTCGCGGCGGCTCCGCCCTTCGCGCGGTTCGGGCACGATGGATCCGGCACTGTGAGCAGGCTGACGAAGACGTCGGGTGACCTGTCTGGGAGGCTGGTGTCGTGAACCCGTCAACAGCGCAGGCGCAGGTGGTCGTCGACGAATTCGTGCGCGGCGGGGTGCGGGACGTCGTGCTGTGTCCCGGTTCACGCAACGCGCCGTTGGCCTTCGCGCTCCAGGCCGCCGATGTGGCCGGCAGATTGCGGTTGCACATGCGCATCGATGAGCGCACGGCGGGTTTTCTCGCCATCGGCCTCGCCGCCGCGGCGCAACGTCCGGTGCCGGTGGTGATGACGTCGGGGACCGCCGTCGCCAATCTCGGCCCCGCTGTGCTCGAGGCGAATTACGCCAGGATGCCGCTGATCGTCGTCAGCGCGAATCGGCCCTACGACATGCTCGGCACCGGCGCCAACCAGACCGTCGAACAACTCGGCCTCTTCGGCAGCCAGGTCCGCGCCACCATCAGCCTCGGCCTCGCGGAATTCGACGCCGCGGGCGCGACGGCGGGCACCGAACAGGGCGGCACCGTTTACGCCCAGCAGAACAGCGTCTGGCGTTCGGCCGTGTGCCGGGTGCTCGCCGCCGCGCGCGGTACCCGTTCGGGCAACGCGGGCCCGGTACATTTCGACATCCCGTTGCGCGAACCGCTCGTCCCCGATCTCGCGCCGGGCGAGACCGCCCCCGCGGGCCGCGACGGCGACCGCGCGTGGACCTCGACCGAATACGCGACACTCGACGTTCCCCTCGCCATCGACCTGACGCCCGATACCGTCGTCATCTCCGGCCATGGCGCCGGGCTCCGTCCCGAGTTGGCCGATCTGCCGACCGTCGCCGAACCGACCGCGCCCATGCACGGTCCGGCACTGCACCCGCTGACGTTGCCGCTGCTGCGACCGAAACAGGCGATCATCACCGGCAGGCCGACCCTGCACCGCCAGGTGTCCAAGGTGCTGGCCGATCCGTCGGTCACGGTGTTCGCGCTGACGACCGGCCCGCGCTGGCCCGATGTCTCCGGCAATGTCGTCGGCACCGGCACGCGCGCGGTCACCTCCGGCGCGCCGCGCGCGGAATGGCTGGCGCGCTGCCGCGAACTCGACGCGACGGCGAATCAGGTGGTGCGCGAGGAATTGGCCGCGCACCCGAAGCCGACGGGGCTGCACGTCGCGGCCGTGGTGATGGACGCGTTGCGCGTCGGTGACCAGTTGCTGCTCGGCGCGTCCAATCCGGTACGCGACGCGGCGCTCGTCTCGTCGCCGCGTCCCGGTGTGCGGGTGCTGTCCAATCGCGGTGTCGCCGGAATCGACGGCACCGTCTCGGCGGCGGTCGGCGCCGCCCTCGCGCACGACGGTCGCACCGTCGCGCTGATGGGCGATCTCACCTTCCTGCACGACGCGTCCGGACTGCTGATCGGTCGTGGCGAACCGCGGCCGGAGGATCTCACCATCGTGGTCGCCAACGATGACGGCGGCGGCATCTTCGAACTGCTCGAACAGGGCGATCCGCAGTACGCGGGTGTTTTCGAACGCGTCTTCGGCACACCGCACGGTATGGACCTGGCCGCCCTGTGCGCGGCCTACCGCATCCCGCATCGGCAGGTCGATCCCGAACAGCTCGGCATCGAATTGGCCGCGCCCGCGCACGGTGTACGGGTGCTGGAAGTGGCCACCGAGCGCTCGAGCCTGCGGGAACTGCACGCCGCCGTGCGGGCGAAGATCGCTTCCTGAGCCCTGAGCCCTGAGCCCTGAGCCCTGAGCCCTGAGCCTTCGCGTAACCGGGCCGCCGAACGGTCGGCGGCCGGGCGGTGATCTATTCGCTGAGCTCGAAGGACTCGTCGTCGGGTGGCACTTCGATCGCCTGCTCGACGATATCGGCGACATCCGCGTGCCAGGTATCCCCGTCGACGGCCTCGGCGAGTACCTGTTCGTCCTGTTCGGAATCGTCCGGTGACACCGGCGTGGATTGTTCGGCCAGATCGGCGTCGGATACCTCGCCGATGCCTGGCACCGCGTTCGAAGATGTGCTGCGATCGGTCATCGTGTGCTCCTGTCCTCGTCGCTCTCGTCCGGGTACCCGGTCCCGCGAGGTGAAACAGTCCAGCAGCATCGAGGATGCGCCTCTCGGGCCGATCCGGCAGCCGAACGGGCGGATCGACCGTGTGTCGCGGCGTCGCGCCGCTCACTCCCCGTCGTGCGCCCCGCTCCCGTTCGCCGGATGTTCCACCAGTGCCACCAGCCGATTGGCCATGAATCTCGCGGTGCGCACCGGGGTACCGGTACGGGCCACCTCGCTGACCTCGACCACGCCGCGCGCTATCCGCACATCGACTCGTCTGCCCGCTCGCGTCGCCGCTATCTCGTAATTGCTCGACCTGTCGCCGATATCGACTGCCGAGATCTGCTGCCGATCTCCACTCGATCACCCTTCATCTCCCAATTATCCTGCGTCTTTCGCTGTCACGACTTGGCGGCGGTCCGCACCAGGGTGCCCGCGCGGACCGCGTCGAACGCCGCGCGCGCCGCGGTGTCGGCCACGGTCTCGTCGATCGGGTCGCCGCTGGCGAGCAGGCGGTAGTACAGCGGCGCGGAGACGGCCGAGAGGACGTCGCGCGGATCGGTGCCGTCGGGCGCTTCGCCCCTGGCGACGGCGGCGCTCACACACGGCGACCATTCGGTGAGCCGCGCGTCGTAGAAGCGGTGCAGGGCGGCGGCGGCCGCCTCGTCGCAGGTGGCCGCGGCGATGACGGCTCGGAACAGTCGTCCCTGGCGCGGATCGGCGAGCGTGCGCGCGACCAGTCGCGCGTTGGCGGTGAGATCGCCGAGCAGCGAGCCGGTGTCGGCGTGTGCGACGGACTGTTCGGCCATGTCGACCAGCAGATCGGCCACCAGGCCGGTCGCGCTGCCCCAGCGTCGGTAGACGGTGGTCTTGCCGACATCGGCGCGGGCCGCGACCTCGGCCAGATCCATTTCCGCGAAACCCCTTTCGGCCAGCAGATCGCCCGCGGCCCGCAGTACCGCTTCGCGGACCCGGGCGGTGCGCCCACCCGGTCGGACCGATCCGGGAGCGGTCTCTTCGGAAGTCATAACGGTGCTCCAGTTTCATTTATGTGCCGACGGGTGTAGCGTTCGAGTTGTTAACGGAACTGTAGGCCCTTTAGGAGTTCCCATGGAATACCGACGGCTCGGCGCGTCCGGTCTGCTCGTGCCCGCCCTGAGTTTCGGCGCGGGCACCTTCGGCGGACGCGGAGCGCTGTTCAGCGCCTGGGGCGACACCGACGCCGCGCAGGCGCGCAGACTCGTCGACATCAGCGTGGAGGCGGGTGTCACGATGTTCGATACCGCCGACGTCTATTCCGACGGCGCGTCCGAGGAAGTCCTCGGTGCGGCCATCGCGGGCAGACGCGATCAGGTATTGATCTCGACGAAGGCGGGCCTGCCGACCGGGCCGGGGGCGCACGAAGCCGGTTCCGGACGGGCGCGGCTGATCGGCGCGGTCGAGAATTCGCTGCGCCGACTGGGCATCGAGCACATCGATCTGTTCCAGTTGCACGCCTTCGACGCACGCACCCCGATCGAGGAGACACTGGCCGCGCTCGACGATCTGGTTCGCGCGGGCAAGATCCGCTACCTCGGCGCCTCCAACTTCGCGGGCTGGGAGCTGATGAAATCACTTGCCGCCGCGGACCGTAACGGGCTCACCAGGTATGTCGCGCATCAGGTCTTCTACTCGCTGGTCGGGCGCGATTACGAATGGGAGCTGATGTCGCTCGGACAGGATCAGGGCGTCGGCGCGGTCGTGTGGAGCCCGCTGGGCTGGGGAAGACTCACCGGCAAGATCCGGCGCGGGCAACCGCTTCCCGCCGGCAGCCGCCTGCACCAGACCGCGGAAGCGGGGCCACCGGTGGACGACGAACTGCTCTACGACGTCGTCGACGTGCTCGATGACATCGCCGCCGAAACCGGAAGAACGGTCCCGCAGATCGCCCTCAACTGGCTGTTGAGTCGCCCGACCGTCGCCACGGTCATCGTCGGGGCCCGCGACGAGAACCAACTGCGTCAGAACCTCGGCGCTGTCGGCTGGCAGCTCGATCCGGAACATCTGGCCCGCCTCGACAAGGCGAGCGCGACGACCCCGCCCTACCCCTACTACCCCTATCGCCGCCTGCCCGACTTCGCCAGGCTCAACCCGTCCCTCGTCTGACACCGTTGACGGACAGGGCCGGGAATCGGTCGGATCAGTAGACGTCGCGCACGTAGCGTTTGTCGGCGATCAGCTGTTTCTTGAACGCGAGCGCGGCGGGTTCGTCGAGTTTGCCGTGGATCTGGGCGATGCGGAGCAGGGTGTCGTCCACATCCTTCGCCATGCGCGCGGCATCGCCGCAGACGTAGAAATGGGCACCGTCACGCAGCCACGACCACAGTTCCGCACCGTGTTCGATCATCCGGTTCTGCACGTAGATCCGTTCGCGCTGATCCCGGGAGAAGGCCAGATCCAGGCGGGTGAGGAAACCCGAGCGGAACATGTCCTCGAGTTCGGCGCGGTAGTAGAAGTTCTGCGCCGCGTGCTGTTCGCCGAAGAACAGCCAGTTTCTTCCGGTCGCGCCGAGTGCCCTGCGCTCCTGGAGGAAACCGCGGAACGGGGCGATTCCGGTGCCGGGGCCGACCATGATCATCGGCGCGTTCGGGTCGAGTGGTGGTCGGAAATGCGGTGCGCGCTGGAGGAAGATGGGGACTTCGGCGTGCACGCCGTCGACGCGGTCGGCGAGATAGGTCGAGCACACGCCGCCGCGCCTGGCCGCCGATCCGGCCATGGCAGGATCGCCGTAGCGCACCACGCCGACCGTCAACTGCACCTCGTCGGGGCTGACCAGCGGACTCGACGAAATCGAATACTGGCGCGGCTGCAACTTCTTCATCGTCGTGAGCCAATCGACCAGATCGGCGCGCACCGGGAAATCCCGCAGCACGTCGACGGCCTGGCGATCCCACAGGTAGTTGTCGAGTTCGTTGCGGTTGTCGCGGCGCAGCAGTTTGGCGAGTTGCTGACTCGGATTGTGGTCGGCCACGAAGGTCAGCAGGTCGTGACTGATCTTGGTGATGTCGTAGTGGGTGCGCAGCGCCTGCGACAGCGGCACTTCCCCGCCGTCGACCTCGATACCGCGTCGCCCGTCCAGGCCGGTGGCGTCGAGCCATTCGGTCACCAGGGATTCGCAGTTGGCGGGCCATACGCCCAGCGAATCGCCGACCTCGTAGGCGGCGTTCAGCCCGCGCAGGTCGAATCCGAACTGGCGCACCTCTTTCGGGGACCCCGGTCGCGACAGTTGTTCGTTGCGCACCAGTGACGTCGTCAGCGGCGTGCGCCGGGTGAACGGCGCGGAATTGTCGCGCCGGGTACGTGCGGGCGCGGGCGCCGAACGGGTCAGCGTCATGGTCGCGCCGCCCGTGGCGATCTGCGCCGCCGCTCTCGGCGCGGATCCGCCGACCGACACCGTCCCCGGTACCGGGTCGGCGGGACCGGGTTCGGCTCCGCCTCCGGAACCGCCGAGCGCGGCCAGCACGTCATCGAGCCACCGCTCGGCGGATTCGCGGTAGTCCGGTTCGCTGTCGGTGCGCGCCAGCAGCCGGGTGGCTCCGCGTTCGGCCAGTTTCGTGTCCAGTTTGCGGCCGTGCCCGCAGAAGTCGTCGTAGGACGAATCACCGAGGGCGAAAACCGCGTAGCGCATACCGGTGAACCGGAGCACGCTGTCGTCGAGCCGATCCCAGAAATCCGCGCCGTTGTCCGGCGGGCCGCCGTCGCCGAAGGTACTGCTGATCAACAGCACATCGCCGGTCAGCACCCCGAGTTCGCACGAATCCATGTCGAACAGTCTCGGCGCGTAACCGGATTCGGCGAGTCGCTCGGCCACCTCGGCGGCGAATTCCTCCGCGTTGCCGGTCTGGGACGCCCACAGCACCGTGACGGGCGACGCCGGGGTTTCCTCGCTCGCGAAGTCGGCGCTGTCGATGCCCGCGCCGCGCGAGTACATACCGGCGAGCATGCCGTCGATCCACATCCGGCTGCGCGCGGACAGCGGCGCGGATTCGGGTAGCACCGGCTGGCCGACAACGGGAAGCGATTGCAGCGCCGCCAGATATCCGCCCAGGTAGATCTGCTCGACATCGCTCAGTGTCGGAGCGATACCGCTGTCGAGGCCGAGCATGACGGCCAGCGGATGCGCCTGCGCCGCACCGTTTCCGGCCTCGGTGCCGACCGCCGCCGGGGTGTCGCGTTCGGGTTCCGGCACCGGCGCGACCCGCCGCAGTGATACCGCGCACGCCTTGAACTCCGGCTGCAACGACGCGGCGTCCACCGCGTCGTTGGTGACGGCGTTGATGGTCAGGTACTCGCCCTGTTCGTCGTTCCAGTGGAAGGGCGCGAAACAATCACCGGGCCGCACGCGGTCGCTGATCTGGACCGGAAGTACCGCACGGCCACGCCGCGAGGCGATTTCGAGCTGGTCGCCCGGCCGCAGATCGAGCCGTTCGGCGTCCTCGGGATGCACCTCGATGAACGGCTTGCCGTTGAGTTTGTTGAGTTTGGTGATCTTGCCGGTTTTGGTCATCGTGTGCCATTGGTGCTGCAACCTGCCGGTATTCAGCACGAACGGGTAGTCGTCGTCGGGCATCTCGTCCTGCGCCATATGCGGGCGCGGCCAGAAGACGGCCCTGCGGCTCGGCGTGGCGAAAGCCAGACGCGGCCGGTGTCCGGATTCATCCACGAACAGGGTCTGGCTGACACCGTCGTTGAGGTAGCGCACCGGATTGCGGCGCGCGCCCGGTTCGGCGCACGGCCACTGCATCGACGATTCGCGCAGCGCGTCGTAACTCATGCCGCGCAGGTCGTAGCCGGTCGCCGGATTGGCGAAACGCTGGATCTCGGCGAAGACCTCGGCGCTGGAGTCGAATTCGAAACCGGGGAAACCCATCGCGGTGGCGATCTGGGCGATCAGCAGCCAATCGGGACGTGCCTGTCCCGCCGGTTCCACCGACTGCTGCAACAGTGTGACATTGCGTTCCGAGTTCACCATCACCGCGTCGGCCTCGGCCCACAGCGTGGCGGGCAGCAGCAGATCGGCATAGGAATTGGTGGCGGTCTCGGTATAGGTGTCCTGCGCGATGACCAGATCGGCGGCCTCCAGACCGGCGATCACGGTTTTGCGATTGGCGACCGAGGCGACCGGATTGGAGCAGATGATCCAGGCGGCCTTGATCGAACCGTCCGCCATCGCGCGGAACATCTCGATGGTGCCTGGCCCGGCTTCGGTGCGCAGGGTGCCCGGCGCGAGATCCCAGGCGGTCTCGACGAAGGCGCGGTCGGCGGCTGCCAGCAGACTGCGCTGGCCCGGCAGACCGGGGCCCATGTAGCCCATCTCGCGTCCGCCCATCGCGTTGGGCTGACCGGTGAGTGAGAACGGCCCGCTGCCGGGACGGCTGATGGCGCCGGTGGCCAGGTGCAGATTGCACAGGGCGTTGGTGTTCCAGGTGCCGTGGGTGGACTGGTTCAGGCCCATCGTCCACAGCGACATCCATTCGCCCGCCTCGGCGATCATCGCGGCGGCGGTCCTGATGTCGGCCTCGGCGAGTCCGGTGATCCCGGCGACCACGTCCGGGGTGTACTCGGCGAGGAATTCGGGCATCGCGGCCCAGCCCTCGGTGTGCTCGGCGATGAATTCCTCGTCGATATCGCCGTTGGTCACCAGCAGATGCAGGATGCCGTTGAGTAGTGCCAGATCGGTGCCGGGTTTCAACTGGAGGAACAGGTCGGCGCGCGCGGTGGTGTCGGTGCGTCGCGGATCGACGACGATGAGTTTCGCGCCCGCTTTGAGGCGGTCGACCATGCGCAGGTAGAGGATGGGGTGGCAGTCGGCAATATTCGCGCCGATCACGAAGAACAGGTCGGCGTGCTCGAAATCGTCGTAGGAGCCGGGCGGCCCGTCGGAGCCGAGCGACTGCTTGTAGCCGGTGCCCGCACTCGCCATGCACAGGCGCGAGTTCGCCTCGATGTGGACGGTGCGCAGGTAGCCCTTGGCCAGTTTGGTCGCCAGGTACTGCGCCTCCATCGACATCTGACCGGAGACATACAGCGCGATCGCGTCGGGCCCGTGTTCTTCGAGGATGGCGCGCAACCGGTCGGCGGCTTCGGTGACCGCGGCGTCGACCGAGACCGGCACCGGGGCCTGGCCGCGCTCGGGCCGCCGGTAGGCGGTCTCCATCCGGCCCGGCGTCTTCATCAGTTCGAGGTGGGTCGCGCCCTTGGTGCAGAGCCTTCCCGCGTTGGACGGATGGGATTTGTCGCCGCTGACCTTGGTGATCATCGGTTTACCGGTGGCGTCGGGGGCGGTCTGCACGGTGATTCCGCAGCCGACGCCACAGTAGGAGCACGCCGTGTTGGCGGTGCCTCCCGTGCGAGCCGTTACTGCATCCGACATGCCTCCGATAATGGCCATCGGCCGTTGCGTCGCATTTACCCAGCGTTATCGTCAGATGACAATTAACCTCACGGCGTGAATCCACGGCGGTGAGATCGCCGGAGGAGCTGGTGTCCGTCGGCCCGAACAGCCCTGCTGACCTGCGTCGATGATGACCGGTTCGCGCGGTCGTCGGTGGCGCGAACCGAAACCTGTGTCATGTTGTCGCCGTCGACCCGGCTGACGTGAGTGTCGTCACTGTGATTGCCTGAAGGCGATCGGCTAGAACTTGTAGGCCCGGTGCAGCGCGACGATGCCGCCGGTCAGATTACGCCATTTCACCGAGGACCAGCCCGCGTCGGCGATCCGCATCGCGAGCTGTCGCTGGTTGGGCCAGGCCCTGATGGATTCGGCCAGATAGACGTAGGCGTCGGGGTTACTGCTGACCGCGCGCGCTACTCGGGGCAGCGCCTTCATCAGGTATTCCATGTAGACGGTAGTGAACACCGGGACCACGGGTGTGGAGAATTCACACACCACCAGCCTGCCGCCGGGTTTGGTGACGCGCAGCATCTCGCGCAGCGCGCGCGGGGAGTCCGAGATATTGCGTAGGCCGTAGGAGATGGTCACCGCGTCGAAGGAGTCGTCGGCGAAAGGCAGCGCGGTGGCGTCGGCCGCGACCATCGGCACATCGCGGAACTGACCGGCGGCGAGCATGCCCTTGGAGAAATCGGCGGCCAGGCACCACGCGCCCGACCTGGCGAGATCGAGCGTGGAGATGCCGGTGCCCGCCGCGAGGTCGAGGACGCGCTCACCGGGGCGCGGTGCCACCGCTTTGCGGACCGCCCACCGCCAGTACCTGTCCTGGCCCGCCGAGATGACGGTATTGGTGATGTCGTACCGCTTCGCGACCCCGTCGAACATCGACGCGACCTCGTGCGGCTGCTTTTCGAGCGAGGCCCGAAACGATTCCCGCTGCTCTGTTTTCGCCACGGGTTCGACCCTAGTGCGCGGGCCGCCCGCGCGACCACGTCGGCGGCCCGAGCGCGCTGGCACGTCGCGTCGTCGTGGCAGGTCGGACGGGGTGCGCGGTGATCGGCCGCACAGCCGCCGCGGCTCAGGCCGTGTGCGGCAGCCTGACCCGCATACCGGTCACCTCGCCGTAGTGGCCCATCAGTTCGGCGCAAATAGCGGGCCAGGTGCGGTGCAGGACCGATTTGCGGGCCGAATTCGCGAATCTGGCCCGGATCTCGGGGTCGCGCAGCGCGCCGACCGCGCTCGGCAGCAGTTCCTCGAACCGGTCGACCGGAAGCAGATAGCCGTTGCGGCAGTGCGCGATAAGGTCGCGGGGGCCGCCCGCGTCCGGGCCGATCACCGGTACGCCCGCGGCCAGCGCTTCCTGCACGCCCTGGCAGAACGTCTCGTGCTCGCCCGCGTGCACCATGACGTCCAGGCTCGCGTACGCCTGTGCCAACTCGGCACCGCCGAGTTCGCCGGTGAACACCGCGTTCGGCATGAGCCTGCTCAGCGCCGCCCGGTCGGGTCCGTCACCGACGATCACCAGTTGGATATCCGGATCCTGGGCGAGAACCGCGAGTCGCTCGACATGTTTCTCCGGGGCGAGTCGTCCGACGAACCCGACCAGCAGCCGCTGCGAACCCGCGAGCCAACCCGTCCGCGTCCGCGCGGATCGCGCCGACGGTGCGAACCGGGCGATATCCACACCTCGGCCCCAGCGGTGCACGCGGGGGATACCGTGCCTGCGCAGATCCTCGGCCGCCGCGCGCGAGGGTGCGAGGGTTCTGGTCGCGCCCTCGTGGATGCGCCGCGTCCAATGCCAGGCGGCCTTGGCGGTCAGTCCGAGGCCGTAGCTCTTGGCGAATCCGGCGACATCGGTCTGGTAGACGGCCACCGTCGGCAGATCGAGGCGAACTGCCGCGCCGAGCCCGCCTGCCCCGAGCAGGAACGGCGAGGCCAGATGCACCACGTCCGCGCCGAACTCCCCGATCGCTGCCGTGATACCGGGTTGCGGCAGCCCCACCGGCAGCGAACTGATCTTGGGGACCATCACCGCGGGCACCCGGTGCACCCGGAAACGGCCGTGGTGACGCGGGGCCGGGGGCATTCCGCGCGGGGTGTCCGGCGCGATGACGAGCGCCTCGTGACCATGCCGATCCAAGTGGTCGATGATGTGGAGGACAGAGTTGACGACGCCGTTCATATTCGGCAGGAACGACTCCGAAACGATGGCTACGCGCACCACTTCAGCGTGACCGCCGGAACGCGCCGACCCGCCACGCCGACGTGACGATCGAGAAAACGTCCGGCGAACTATTGGAGCGCCGGATCCGAGCGCGTCGAAGAGTCGCTGGTCAGAGGGCTCGCACCGTCGTCGACGGGCGTCGACGGCCCATTCGGGTGAGAATCCACAGGGTCGGGAGCGCGAGCAGCCAGCCGACGACGATCACCGACAGCGCGGGCAGCAGCGCCACGCGCACATCGCGGCCCGCGACCCGGACCAGATCGGGATCGGCCCGGTTGTATTCCACATTGATGCGCTCACCCGCGGTGAGATTGGTCGGATACAGCACGCCGACCTTGGGATTGTGGGTTTCCCCGTCCGGGGTCACGTAGATGACCGCCGACCGCAGCCGTCCCGCCGAGAGCACCTCCGCAGTGGTCACCCCCTTGTCGGAACTGATCAGGTAGTCGTTGCGCCACGCGGCGAGTACGAGCAGACCCATCAGGACGCTGACCACCGCCGCCGCGATGCAGACACCGAACTTCGCCCGCCTCAGACGAACGGCCCGCCTTTCGGACTGGCTGGTTTCCGACACAGCGACAGGCTACCGACCGATTCGACTAGCGTGAGCGCCCATGTCCCGAAAATTCAGCTTCACCGTGCCCTACGCTGTCCCGGTCGAAGATCTCCACCGGGCATTGACCGGCGACGGTGTCTGGCACGCCAGATTCGCCGAGGCCGAAACCGCGACTTTCGACCTCTCCCATCCCGAGGGTGCGGGCACCATTCGCATCCACATGACCGAAACCGCGCGCAGGGACAAGGTTCCCGCCATCGTGCGCACGGTGCTCAAGAGTGATCTCGTCCTCTCGCGCACCGATTACTGGCAGGCGCTCGACGGCGAACTCGCCAAGGGCGTCTTCGAAGCCACGACCACCGGCGTCGCGGGCGAGATGACCGGCGCCTACACGCTGCGCCCCACCGCCGAGGGTTCCGAGATCGAGGTGGTCGGCACCGTGAAGGTGAAGGTTCCGCTGGTCGGCGGGGCCATCGAGCCACTGGCCGAACAGCTCTACCGCAAGGTGATCAACAGCGAGCGCACGTTCGTCGAGCAGTGGGTGACCAGCCAGGCCAGCGCCTGACGACGCCGCGAATTCGGGCCCGTGACCGGTGACGGTGACGGGCCCGAATCGTGTCGGTATCCGCTGGCATCACCCGCTGTCACTATCCCCCGAAGGCCGCCGGATCGAATTCCTTCGGCTCGACCAGCACCAGCCAGTTCCCGGAATTGTCACGGATGATCGCCTCGACGCCGTAGGGCCGTTCCGCCGGCGGCGCGACGAATTCGACGCCCTTGGCCGTCAGATCCTCGAACGCCTTCTGACAGTTCTCGGTTCTCAGCCCGAGCGCGCCGTGTGTGCCGTTGGCCAGCGAGCGCCGGATCGCGTCGGCGAGATTGTCGTCCAGCGGCGGCCCGGGAATCATCAGGGTCACCTCGAGTTCGGGATGATCCGGATGGACGATGGTGACCCAGCGGAAGCCGTTGTCGCCCATCGCGATATCGGTGGCTTCCACGAATCCGAGATTGTCGATGTACCACCGTTTGGCCGCGTCCTGATCGGTCACATACACCGTGACCAGCGAGATATTGGAAATCGTCGTCATGGGAACAGGCTATTTCGGTTCCGGTTCGGCGGGCTTCTCCGAAATTGCGGTGTCGCGTCGATTCACTCGCGGGTGCGGTCGGACAGGCCGTGCATGAAGACGTAGCAGCCGGGAATGCGCGGCGCGCCGTCGGCGAATTTCGCCTGGTATTCCGAGGGTGCGACGCCGACGAGCTGCCGGAATTTGGTGCTGAAGGAACCGAGACTGGTGTAACCGACGAGCATGCAGACCTCGGTCACCGTGAGATTCGTGGCGCGCAGCAGATCCTGGGCGCGCTCGATCCGGCGTTCGGCCAGGTAGAGCGCCGGTGTGCGGCCGTAGACGGCGGTGAACGCGCGCAGGAAATGGTATTTGGACACCCCGGCCGCCGCGGCCAGCTCATCGAGATTCAGGGGGTCGGCGTACCGGCGATCGGCCAGATCCCGTGCCTTGCGCAGATGCGGCAGCAGGTCGAATGCGGGCAGCCCCCGTGCCTGCGGTTCGGTCATGGCCCTCACCCTCGGGATGTCAGGAGAACGGCTGTAATTCGTCCATGCGCATCGAGCCACGGCCCGCCAGCCGCCAGGCCCGCGCGGTGAGGTCGAGATCCTCGTCGGTGACGAGATTGCCCATCACCCGAACGGCGGTGCGCTGCAAGTATTTCGAGCGCATCACCGGGGGACCGCCGAGTGGGACCATGCGCGGGTGGGTGGCCAGGCCCGCGATGCGGCGCGCCACCGAGAACGTGCGGCCGTAGCACGCGCGCAGCAACTCGGGCCAGACCCGGGTGAGATCCGGTTCGTCGAGCAGGCCCGCGAGCATATGTCCGCCTTCGAGGCCGTAATCGATGCCCTCGCCGTTGAGCGGGTTCACGCAGCCCGCCGCGTCGCCGATCAGCACCCAGTTGCGGCCCGCCACATTCGACACCGCACCGCCCATCGGCAGCAGCGCCGACGCGATCGCCCGCAGTTCGCCTTCGAACTGCCATTCCTCGTAGCGCTGCGAAGTGTAGTGCCGCAGGAGGGGTTTCAGCGCGATGTGGGAAGGTCGGGCCTCGGTCGCCAGTGAACCGACGCCGATGTTGACCTCGCCGTTGCCGAGCGGGAACACCCAGCCGTAGCCGGGGACGAGTTCGCCGTCGGCATCGCGCAACTCCAGGTGAGAGGTGATCCACTGGTCGTCGCTGCGCCCGGATCTTATGTACGCGCGCGCGGCGGTGCCGTAGGCGTAGCGGCGGTGCCAGGTCCGGCCGAGTAGTTTGCCCACGGGGGAGCGGACCCCGTCGGCGACCACGAGACGCTCGCAGGCGATGGTGCGCGAGCCCT
Source organism: Nocardia sp. NBC_01377 (assembly GCF_045040005.1). Taxonomy (NCBI): domain Bacteria; kingdom Bacillati; phylum Actinomycetota; class Actinomycetes; order Mycobacteriales; family Nocardiaceae; genus Nocardia; species Nocardia sp. NBC_01377. The sequence goes on along the minus strand of NZ_CP109566.1, from coordinate 6,686,616 downwards.
CCGCGGTCTCGACCGTCACGCCGGTGACACGATCACCGTCGCGAGTGACTTCCACCACCTTTGTGCCGTCCAGCATCCGCGCGCCGGACTTCACCGCGGTCTCGCGCAACTTGTCGTCGAGTTCGGTTCGGGGAACGGCGCTTCCGTAGGTCGGGAAGGATCCGGCGGGCCAGCTCAACAACGCCTCACGGCCGAAACCGGTCATCCGGAGGCCGTGATTGACGGTGTGGGCGCGCACCCATTCGCCGAGTCCGAGATGTTCGAGTTCCTTTGTCGCGCGCGGAGTCAGCCCATCGCCGCAGGTCTTGTCCCGTGGGAAGACCGCGGAATCGATCAGCAGCACATCGCGGCCCGCGCGCGCGGCCCACGCGGCCGAGGCCGACCCGGCCGGGCCCGCGCCGACGACCAGCACCTCGGCCCGGCTCGGCAGCACGTCGCCATCGCCGCTCGCGGGAGTGACATCCGGTGAGCCCATGCGCTCATACTTGCAGGGCGCTCGCGCCGATGTCGACGGCGGACCCGTCCTCGGTGGCGGATCACTCACACCACGGCTGGTGATTCCGCCGAGGCGAATATGTGGAAAAGTGGGCGGTACGCCGTGGAGTGACGGTGTTCATGGGCCGCGCGGCGCGGACACGCTAGGTTCTTCACCGTGGGGTCGGACGCATCGCTGGGAGAAGAGATGAGCACATCGGCTGTGACAGAGCAGAGCACGGTGGTGGCCGGGGTCGATCTCGGTGACACCGAGCTGGCGTCGACCGTGCGCAATGCCCTGGAACAGGTCGAGAAGCTGCTCATCGACGAACTGTCCGACGGCGAGGATTTTCTCCAGGAAGCGGCTCTGCACCTGGCGCGCGCGGGGGGCAAGCGTTTCCGTCCGCTGTTCACCGTCCTCACCGGTCAGCTCGGCCCCAATCCCACCGATCCGGCGCTGATCACCGCGGGCACCGTCGTCGAACTGGTGCATCTGGCCACCCTGTACCACGACGACGTGATGGACGAAGCCCAGATGCGGCGCGGCGCACCGAGCGTGAACTCGCGCTGGGGCAACAACATCGCCATCCTGGCGGGCGATTACCTGTTCGCCCACGCCTCGCGGCTGACCTCGACCCTCGGCCCCGACGCGGTGCGCATCATCGCCGAGACGTTCGCCGAGCTGGTCACCGGTCAGATGCGCGAAACCATGGGCGCGCGCGAGTCCCAGGATCCGGTCGAGCACTACCTGCGTGTGGTCTGGGAGAAGACCGGCTCGCTGATCGCCGCCTCGGGCCGTTTCGGCGGCACCTTCTCCGGCGCCGACACCGCGCACGTCGAACGGCTCGCCAGGCTCGGCGACGCGGTCGGCACGGCCTTCCAGATCTCCGACGACATCATCGACATCTCCTCGGCCTCGGAGCAGTCGGGCAAAACTCCCGGCACCGACCTGCGCGAGGGTGTGCACACCCTGCCGGTGCTGTACGCGTTGCGCGACGAGGGCCGCGAGGGTGATCGGCTGCGCGTCCTGCTCGCCCGTCCGCTGGAATCGGACGAGGAGGTCGCCGAAGCGCTCGAACTCCTCGCCCGCTCCCGGGGGATGGCGCTGGCCAAGGAGAAATTGCAGGGGTACGCCGATGTCGCGCACGCCGAACTGTCCGCGCTCCCGCCCGGTCCCGCCAACGACGCGCTCGAGCGTCTGGTGCGTTACACCATCGAGCGGGTGGGCTGACCCTCCCGACCCTCCCCCCTGCTGCCGCGCCACTGTTACCGATCAGGAACCTTTCCCCGACTCGCGTCGTTGACCTGGTGTGATGCAATCGGCGGTGGGTGATATCGGACGTCGGTGACATCGACGTGCGGCCCATCGCGACAACCGATGTCGTGAGCTCGCGGGTGACTCGTGCCCGGGCGGCGACGAGTCACAGCCGGAGAGGCGGAACAGGGCGGATATGCACGGGTATGCGAATGGGCTGAAGACGTTCGGTCTGATGGTCGGTCTCTCGGCGCTGATCGTCTTCGCCGGAGCCATGTTCCGTAGTCCCACGATCCTTGTCTTCGCGATCCTGCTCGCGGTCGGGGTGAACGCGTACGCGTACTTCAACAGCGACAAACTCGCGCTGAAGGCGATGCGCGCGCAACCGGTCAGCGAACTGGAGGCGCCGGTCATGTACCGGATCGTGCGCGAACTCGCGACGACGGCGCGCCAGCCGATGCCGCGGCTCTACGTCAGCCCGACCAACGCCCCCAACGCCTTCGCCACGGGGCGGAGTCCGCGCCACGCCGCGGTCTGCTGCACCAGCGGAATACTCCAGATTCTCGACGAACGGGAATTGCGGGCGGTGCTCGGTCACGAGTTGTCCCACGTCTACAACCGCGACATCCTCATCTCCTCGGTCGCGGGCGCGCTCGCCGCCGTCATCTCGGGTCTGGCCAATCTGGCCTTCTTCGCGTCGATATTCGGCGGCCGTGGCAACGGTGAGGGCCCGAATATCATCGGGGTCTTCCTCGTGTCGCTGCTCGGCCCGATCGCCGCGACCCTGGTCAAACTGGCCGTCTCCCGTTCGCGGGAATACCAGGCGGATCAGTCCGGCGCCGAATTGACCGGCGATCCGCTCGCTCTGGCCTCGGCACTGCGCAAACTGGAACGCGGTGTGCAGGCCGCCCCGCTGCCGCCGGAACCGCGTTTGACGGCCCAATCGCATCTGATGATCGCCAACCCGTTCCGCGCGGGCGAGCGCGCCACCCGCTGGTTCTCCACCCACCCGCCGATGGCCGATCGCATCGCTCGTCTGGAGGAGATGGGGGGCGGTCCGCACCGGCCCTGATCCACCGGCGCCGATCAGGGCGGTAGAAAGCGAAAGAGCGAGCTGTTAGCGCGTTTTCGCGTAATCAGCTCGCTCATTCGTATTCGGGTGGCAGGTGTAGGATTCGAACCTACGTAGGCTTTCACCGACAGATTTACAGTCTGCTCCCATTGGCCGCTCGGGCAACCTGCCGTCGCGCTTCTCGGCGCGCAAGTGAGCTTACAACGTACCCCTCCCGAAATTGCAAACCGGCTGGACAGTGCCCTGCCGAAGTGCCCGTGCGATGCGACGGGGACGGTCGTCGGCGGGTAGAACTGACAGTGGCCGTATTCCGGTCGAGGTGAGCCCGTAGGACTGTCAGGAACAGGAGCGCAGTGTGGCCGATTCGTCTTTCGATGTCGTCAGCAAGGTCGACCGGCAGGAGGTCGACAACGCCCTGCACCAGGCGGAGAAGGAGTTGAACACCCGCTACGACTTCCGCGGCACCGGCGCGACGATCGAGTGGTCCGGCGAGGAGAAGATCGTGCTCACCGCGGAGGCGGAGGAGCGGGTCAAGGCCGCGCTCGAGGTGTTCAAGGAGAAATTGATCCGCCGCGATATCTCGCTCAAGGCGTTCGACGCGGGCGAGCCGCAGCCGTCGGGAAAGACCTACAAGATCACCGGCACGCTGGTCCAGGGGATCGACGCCGAACACGCCAAGAAGATCTCCAAGAAGATCCGCGACGAGGGCCCCAAGGGCGTGAAGGCGCAGATCCAGGGTGAGGAGCTGCGCGTCAGCAGCAAGAAGCGCGACGATCTGCAGGCGATCATCTCGCTGCTGAAGGGCGAGGATTTCGGAATCGCCCTCCAGTTCGTGAACTACCGCTAGCCGGTGGCGGGCGGCCACCGGATCGGTGGCCGCGAAAACCGCTCTGACCACCCGGTTTGGAACTGCGACCGGTAGGTGTGTAACCTCGTTCAAGACTTCGCCGCGCCGAAGTCGAGCAACTGGTTTTCGGTGCGGAGCTAGTCATGCCCCCTTAGCTCAGTCGGCAGAGCGTTTCCATGGTAAGGAAAAGGTCAACGGTTCGATTCCGTTAGGGGGCTCGCCGGATTGCCGGTGGTGACCGACTCGGCATCGCTAAACGTTCCCACGTAAGAGGGAGCCGGGCGCGTCATCCAGGCAATGCGTCCACGTGGCGGTGTAGCTCAGTCGGTAGAGCAAACGACTCATAATCGTTGTGTCGCCGGTTCAAGTCCGGCCATCGCTACCATAGAACCGATCAGACCATCTGGTTGACCGAAAGAAGGAATATCGTGGCCGCGAAGTCCACCGATGTCCGGCCAAAGATCACCTTGGCCTGCGAGCAGTGCAAGCATCGCAACTACATCACCAAGAAGAACCGCCGCAATGATCCGGATCGGCTGGAACTGAAGAAGTTCTGCCCGAACTGCGGAACCCACCGGGCGCACCGCGAATCCCGCTAGTCCATTCGACGCGTGCCGCTGCCGCGTGATTGGGCACCGGGTTCGAATCCCGGTTATCTCGGACGTGAAGCTGCGAAGGGCCGGACAGATATGTCCGGCCCTGAGTGCGTTTACGGATTCGACGGTGGTGGTTGACCGCGAGCGACAGTTACTCACAGCCCGCGAAACGCGGACAGGTAGCCGAGCGTCTGCGAGGCCGTGTCCGCTCCGCCGAGACCTCGCGTTGCGGGGTCAGATAGGTACAGTCCTTCCGTGACAATGAACACCGGTACAGCAGAAGCGGTCCAGGCGAGCGAGGCAGATTTCGACCCCGCCGCTCACGCGGCGGCGATGGTCGGTCACCACTACCGCGTCGACGACTACTACGAGGTCGGCCGTGAGAAGGTTCGCGAATACGCCCGCGCCGTGCAGGACTACCACCCGGTGCACTGGGACGAGGACGCCGCGCGCGAATACGGCTACGACGGGCTGCTCGCACCGCTGACCTTCATCTCCCTGGTCGGCATTCTGGCCCAGCGCAAGCTGTTCGAGACGATCGTCACCGGTTACGACCTCAGCCAGATCATGCAGACCGACCAGATTCTGGAATTCCATCGCCCCATCCGGGTCGGTGACCAGCTGACCTGCGATGTCTACCTGCATTCGTTCCGGCAGGCGTTCGGCGGCGACATCATCGTCACCAAGAACACCGTCACCGCGCAGAACGACGAGCTGGTGCTCACCACCTACACCACGCTCATCGGACGCAGCGGCGGTGATATCGACCCCGATCTGACCGGCGCGGTGCGCAATGTGCTGATGCACGGCATCGACGAGGAAGCGCCCGCGCATCGCCCGCGCACCGTGGTGCCCGGCGCCGCCGCACCGGCCCCGGTCGCCGCCGTCCCCGATATCGCGCCGAGTAAGAGCGCGCTCGCGTTCGAGGATGTCGCCGTCGGCACCGAACTGCCGCCGCGCACCGTCCGCCTGACCCGCGGCGATCTGGTGAACTATGCGGGCGTCTCGGGCGACGCGAACCCGATCCACTGGAGTGACGAGGTCGTCGGACTCGTCGGCCTCGACAACGTGGTGGCGCACGGCATGCTCTCGATGGGTCTCGGCGGCGGTTTCGTGACGTCGTGGCTGCGCGATCCCGGCGCGGTCAAGGAGTACAACGTCCGCTTCACCAGCCCGGTCTACGTCGGTTCGGAAGAGGCCGCCGAGGTGGAGTTCACCGGCAAGGTCAAATCGGTGGATCCGCAGACCCGGACCGCGGTGATCGCCATCGTGGCGAAGTCGGCGGGCAAGAAGATCTTCGGGCGAGCGACCGCGACGGTCGCGCTGGCCTGATCGGGGCCGCGTACCCCGCCTGACCTGGTCGCCCGACCCGGATTGGCTATCTGCGCGGGCGGTAACGTAGACTCAGGTTTCTGGGGTCACCAGCCGCTGCGCGCTGCTCTATGGGGCTGGTTCCAGACGGTCCGGATGATATCCTTGGAGGATTTCTTCGGGGTCGTCACGGGGCCTGCAACCGCCGGAGTGGCGCGTGTGTTGTGTGACACCGGGTACAACTGAATACGGAAGAGTGGTTGGACGAGTTCGGGACTTGTTCCAGATGTCCGACCGAAGGGGCGTAGCTCAATTGGCAGAGCAGCGGTCTCCAAAACCGCAGGTTGCAGGTTCAAGTCCTGTCGCCCCTGCCCTGAATGCCGGCGACGAGAGAGGATCGACGTGAGCGACGAGCGGGACACCCGCGGCGCGCATGATGACGACGACGCCGTAGCACGGCCGAGCGGTAAGCGTTCCGCTCGGCGCAACCGCGCCGGATCCGCTCCCGTCGACACCGGTTCGGTGGCCACGATCGAGCGTCCGTCGAAGGCGGGCAAAACGGCCGCCAAGACCAAGCGCAGCAACCCGATCTCCAAGTTGATCAAGTTCTTGCGCGAGGTCGTCGCGGAACTGCGCAAGGTGATCTGGCCGAACCGTAAGCAGATGATCACCTATACGAGCGTTGTTCTGGTGTTCGTGGTCTTCATGGTCGCGTTCATCAGCGGGTTGGATCTGGCGTTCATCAAAGGTGTCAACTGGCTGTTCGGCTGAGCACCCGCGAACGCCGACACCGGTAGCCGATCCCGGGGCGGGCGGAGCATGACGCCGCGTCCGGCCCCGGCACGCAGAGGATGTACGTGACGACACAGGAAGCGAGTGCCCCAGTGAGCACCCCGGAGAACGACACCAACGACGAGTTCCCGGTCGACGACGCGGCGGATGCCGTGGAGACCGTCGAGGAATCTGCTGTGGTCGACGAATCCGAGTCCGCTGCGTCCGAGTCCGACGAATCGGAGTCCATCGAATCCGAGCCCGTGGTCGATGCCGCTCCGATCGACGCCGAACCCGCCGACCCCGTCGCCGAGATGAAGGCAGCGCTCAAGCGCGCCCCCGGTGACTGGTACGTCATCCACTCGTACGCCGGTTACGAGAACAAGGTGAAGACCAACCTCGAGACCCGCGTGCAGAACCTGGATCTGGAGGAGTACATCTTCCAGGTCGAGGTGCCGACCGAAGAGGTCACCGAGATCAAGAACGGCCAGCGCAAGAACGTCAATCGCAAGGTGCTGCCCGGCTACATCCTGGTCCGGATGGAACTCAACGACGAGTCGTGGGGCGCGGTGCGCAACACCCCCGGTGTCACCGGATTCGTCGGCGCGACCTCGCGCCCCTCGCCGCTGTCGATCGATGACGTGGTGAAATTCCTCGTCCCGGCCGCGCAGCAGCAGAAGAAGCCCGCCGCGGCGGGCGCCGAGGGCTCCGGCTCCACCGATGTGGCTCCTAAGCCCGTCATCGAGGTCGATTTCGAGGTCGGCGAGTCGGTGACCGTGATGGACGGACCGTTCGCGACGCTGCCCGCCAGCATCTCCGAGGTCAACGCCGAACAGCAGAAGCTCAAGGTGCTCGTGTCGATCTTCGGTCGCGAGACTCCGGTCGAGCTGGCGTTCACGCAGGTCGCGAAGATCTGATCGGCGGGGGGCCGCACTACGGCCCCACGCGAAGGACCAGGGCACGGCCCCGGTAGGGTGTGTTGGTTCGTGCACGGATCCGATGCGCGTCATCGGATCCGTGCGCTGATGCCGGGCCCGCGCGTCCGGATGCGGGCCGCGCCCGCAACAGGCTTACGGCAACCGTAAGGAACCGAAACCAAGGAAGAAAGATGCCCCCCAAGAAGAAGAAGCTCGCCGGGATCATCAAGCTGCAGATCCAGGCCGGCCAGGCGAACCCGGCTCCTCCGGTCGGCCCCGCGCTCGGTCAGCACGGCGTCAACATCATGGAGTTCTGCAAGGCGTACAACGCCGCGACCGAGTCGCAGCGTGGCAACGTCATCCCGGTCGAGATCTCGGTGTACGAGGACCGGACGTTCGACTTCAAGCTGAAGACCCCGCCCGCCGCCAGGCTGCTGCTCAAGGCCGCCGGTGTACAGAAGGGGTCGGCCGAGCCGCATCGCCTCAAGGTCGCGAAGGTCACCATGGACCAGGTCCGTGAGATCGCCAAGACCAAGCAGGAAGATCTGAACGCCAACGATATCGATCAGGCGGCCAAGATCATCGCGGGTACCGCGCGTTCGATGGGTATCACCGTCGAGGGCTGAGTACCGCCTTCCGAGCGACTCCGCTCCCGAGTGGGAGGGCCGGCCAGGCCCGACAACCACTTCTGAACCTATAACGAGGACAGAGAATCATGGCAAAACGAAGCAAGGCGTATCTCGCCGCGGCCGAGAAGGTCGACAAGTCCGCGCTGTACTCGCCGCTGGCCGCGACGCGGCTCGCGAAGGAGACCGCCACCACCAAGACCGACGCGACCGTTGAGGTCGCCGTTCGCCTCGGTGTGGATCCCCGTAAGGCCGACCAGATGGTGCGCGGCACCGTCAACCTGCCGCACGGCACCGGTAAGACCGCTCGCGTCATCGTGTTCGCCGCGGGCGAGAAGGCCGCCGAGGCCGAAGCCGCCGGTGCGGACGCCGTCGGCGCCGAGGATCTGATCGAGCGGATCCAGGGCGGCTGGCTCGACTTCGACGCCGCCATCGCCACCCCCGACCAGATGGCCAAGGTCGGCCGGATCGCGCGCGTCCTGGGCCCGCGCGGCCTGATGCCGAACCCGAAGACGGGCACGGTCACCAACGATGTGACCAAGGCCGTCAACGACATCAAGGGCGGCAAGATCAACTTCCGCGTCGACAAGCAGGCCAACCTGCACTTCGTCATCGGCAAGGCGTCCTTCGACGACGCCAAGCTGGTGGAGAACTACGGTGCCGCGCTGGACGAGATCCTGCGCGTCAAGCCGTCGACCGCCAAGGGCCGCTACGTCAAGAAGATCACGGTCTCGACGAACACCGGACCGGGCATCCCGGTGGACCCGAACCGCACCCGCAACCTCCTGGAGGAGGACGCGTAAGTAGCGCCCGAGGTCTCGTATCTCACCGACCACCGCCGAGGGCGGGAACGCGACCCGCGTTCCCGCCCTCGGCCGTTTCCGGCGCCGTTGCGATTCCGATCATGCACGGACGCAACAACTTTGACGAGGGCGCCGAGATCGGTGTCGTAGGGCGCGATGATTGCGTCGGCCGAAGACGATGGGCGCGGGACGTGTCGGCAAGGCATGGTTCGCACCAGCGGCCCGACCCTGTTTTGGCAGATGGTGGGCCTACCGGGTACATTGAACGTCAGTCATCGACCAGTTCGATAACTACCCAATCCGTTCTACCGAAGACCGTTGGTCGTCGATCCCGCACCGGGGTCGGTCGAAGGTCCGGCGACATTGCCGGCGGCCCACGCAGGGAGAGCCGAGGTCGGGAACTCGATTCGCTCGCCGAGTCGGTTGTCCTGTGCGCCCCGGAACGCTCTGCGTCCGGGGCGTTAGTTTTGTCTGTGATATCGCCGGGCCCTGGTTTTCGACAGTTCGTAGACGAACCGACATCCAGAGAGGAGGCGAAGTATGGCAAAACCCGAGAAGGTTACCGCGGTCGCGGAGATCACCGAGCAGTTCAAGAGCTCCACCGCCACCGTGGTCACGGAATACCGTGGCCTGTCGGTCGGCAAGCTCACCGAGCTGCGTCGGGCGCTGGGCACGGAGGCCACCTACTCCGTCGCCAAGAACACCCTGGTCAAGCGTGCCGCCGCCGAGGCGGGCGTGGAAGGCCTCGACGACCTGTTCGTCGGACCGACCGCGATCACCTTCATCAGCGGTGAGCCTGTCAACGCGGCCAAGGCCCTCAAGGCCTTCGCCAAGGACAACAAGGCGCTCGTCATCAAGGGCGGGTACATGGACGGCGCGCCGCTGTCCGTGTCCGAGGTCGAGCGGATCGCCGACCTGGAGACCCGTGAGGTGCTGCTGGCGAAGCTGGCCGGTGCCATGAAGGGCAACCTGGCCAAGGCCGCTGGTCTGTTCAACGCTCCCGCTTCGCAGGTGGCCCGCCTGGCCGCCGCGCTGCAGGAGAAGAAGCAGGCCGAAGAAGGCGGAGCCCCCGCCGCCGAGTGACCTCCGGTCCCTCACGGGTGACGGCGTCACCCGACCCACATACTCATTTCCCCGAAAGGAACAACAATGGCCAACGTTGACGAACTGCTCGAGACCTTCGGCAACATGACCCTGCTCGAGCTGTCGGACTTCGTCAAGAAGTTCGAAGAGAAGTTCGAGGTCACCGCGGCTGCCCCCGTCGCCGTCGCCGCCGTCGGCCCCGCCGCGGTCGAGGCCGTCGAGGAGCAGGACGAGTTCGACGTCGTGCTCGAGAGCGCGGGCGACAAGAAGATCCAGGTCATCAAGGTGGTCCGTGAGATCGTCTCCGGCCTGGGCCTGAAGGAAGCCAAGGATCTCGTCGAGAGCGCCCCGAAGGCCATCCTGGAGAAGGTCGCCAAGGATGCCGCCGAGGCCGCCAAGGCGAAGCTGGAAGAGGCCGGCGCCAAGGTCGCGGTCAAGTAATTCGAACGAATTACGTCGAACGGGCGGTTCCCTGCGGGGGACCGCCCGTTCCGCGTTTCGGGTGTGCGAGCACCCGGATATTGCGAATATTGAGAAGGTTTCTGGGTTACTCTTCGGTCAGGTTGGGGTGTGCCGTGTCTTGCTCGTGGGTTAGAGTGACCGAACCCACTATCACACGCACGCCGCGATGACCGAGCGCGCGGTTCGCGGTGGGGTGCTCGCTGAGAAAAAGTGGAGGTTGGCGTGGGCGTCGAGGTCAGGACCGAGGGTGTTACCAAATCCTTCGGTTCCCAGCGAATTTGGCAGGATGTCTCTATCACTCTGCCGTCGGGCGAGGTCAGCGCACTGCTCGGTCCGTCGGGTACCGGTAAGTCGGTGTTCCTCAAGTCGCTGATCGGGCTGTTGCGCCCGGAGCGCGGGTCGATCTTCATCGACGGCACCGATATCACGACGTGCTCCAACAAGGAGCTCTACGAGATCCGCAAACTCTTCGGTGTGCTGTTCCAGGACGGCGCGCTGTTCGGCTCGATGAATCTGTATGACAACATCGCGTTCCCGCTGCGTGAGCATACGAAGAAGAACGAGTCCGAGATCAAGAAGATCGTGATGGAGAAGCTCGAGCTGACGGGTCTGCTCGGCGCCGAGGGCAAACTCCCCGGTGAGATCTCCGGCGGTATGCGCAAGCGCGCCGGACTGGCGCGAGCGCTGGTCCTGGATCCGCAGATCATCCTCGTCGACGAGCCGGACTCCGGTCTGGATCCGGTGCGTACATCGTATCTGTCGCAGCTGTTGATCGATATCAACGCCCAGATCGATGCCACGATCCTGATCGTCACGCACAACATCAACCTGGCCCGTACCGTCCCGGACAATATCGGGATGCTGTTCCGCAGACAGCTGGTGATGTTCGGTCCGCGCGAGGTGCTGCTGACGTCCGAGGAGCCCGTGGTCAAACAGTTCCTCAACGGCCGCATGATCGGCCCGATCGGCATGTCCGAGGAGAAGGACGAGACCCAGATGGCCCGCGAGCAGGCCATGGTCGACGCCGGTCACCACCACGGTGGCGCCGAAGAGGTCGAGGGCATCATCCCGCAGATGAAGGCCCAGCCGGGTATGCCGGTACGCCAGGCGGTGCACCGCCGTAAGCAGCGGGTGCAGGAAATCCTCCACACGCTGCCACACGCCGCGCAGGTCGCCATCCGCGAATCGCTCGCGGAGAACGACGACACACAGGTCATGGCATACAACACCGCTGATCTGGACAAGTACCAGGGCGGCGCGTTCGACTCAACAGTTCGACACAACACAACCAGCGGGTAACATACGGTCCGTGAATCGGACCCTCGCGCGTGTGTTGACTCCCATGGAGTCGGCGTTTGCGCAGGCGGGCAACATTTTTGCGCTGTTCATCGATGTCGTCCGCAAGACTTTCAAGAAGCCGTTCCAGTGGCGGGAGTTCATCGAGCAATCGTGGTTCATCGCGAGTGTCTCGATCCTGCCGAGCGCTTTGGTGGCAATTCCGTTCGGCGCCGTGGTGGCGTTGCAGACGGGTTCGCTCATCAAGCAGTTGGGCGCCGAATCCTTCACCGGCGCAACCAGCGTGCTGGCCACGGTGCAGCAGGCCGCACCGGTCGTGACCGCGTTGATCATCGCGGGCGCGGCCGGTTCCGCCGTTGCGGCCGACCTCGGCGCGCGGACCATCCGCGAAGAGATCGACGCGATGGAAGTGCTCGGCATCGACCCGATCCAGCGCCTGGTGGTACCGCGCGTGCTCGGCATGATGCTGGTGGCCCTGCTGCTCAACGGCCTGGTCTCGGTCGTCGGCATTGCCGGCGGCTATTTCTTCAATGTGCTGCTCCAAGGCGGCACTCCCGGCGCGTATCTCGCGTCCTTCTCGGCACTGGCTCAGCTCCCGGATCTGTGGATCGGGGAGATCAAGGCGCTGGTGTTCGGTCTTCTCGCCGGTGTCATCGCCGCGTACAAGGGGCTGCATCCCAAAGGTGGTCCGAAAGGAGTCGGTGACGCGGTGAACCAGTCCGTGGTGATCACATTCCTGGTGCTCTTCTTCGTCAATCTGGTCCTGACGTTGGTGTACCTGCAGGTCGTTCCCGCCAAGGGCGCATGATCCATGGCCACCCCCTATCGGAACCCGGTCATTGCCAAGACGACGCGCCGGGTCGGTGAGATCGCGCGCGCACCACTGAATGTCATCGATCGCGCGGGCGACCAGATGGCGTTCTACGCCCGGGCCATCGCGTGGATTCCGCGCACCGCGGTGCACTACCGCAAGGAGGTCATGCGGCTGTTGGCCGAGGTGACCTTCGGATCCGGCGCACTCGCCGTCATCGGCGGCACCATCGGCGTCATCGTCTTCATGTCCGGTTCGGTCGGCGTCGTCGTCGGTCTCCAGGGTTTCAAGGCGCTGGACTCGCTCGGCAGTTCGGTGCTGACCGGCTTCCTGACCGCCTATATCAACACCCGTGAAATCGCGCCGCTGGTGGCGGCTTTGGCACTGTCCGCCACGGTCGGCTGCGGTTTCACCGCGCAATTGGGCGCCATGCGGATCTCCGAGGAGATCGACGCGCTCGAGGTGATGGCGGTGCCCGGTGTGCCGTTCCTGGTCACCACCCGCGTGATCGCCGGCTTCGTCGCGGTCATCCCGCTCTACGTCGTCGGCCTACTCGGCACCTTCATCGCCTCGCGACTGATCAGCGTCTGGTTCAACGGGCAGTCCAGCGGTTCCTACGACCACTATTTCAGTCTGTTCCTGCCACCGGAGGACGTGCTCTATTCGTTCCTCAAGGTGCTGGTATTCGCGTTCGTGATCATCCTCGTGCACTGCTACTACGGCTTCAACGCCACCGGCGGTCCCGCCGGTGTCGGTGTCGCCGTCGGGCGTGCGGTGCGTGCGGCGATCGTCCTGGTCAATGTGCTCGATTTCTTCCTGAGCCTGGCGATCTGGGGAACGACGACCACCGTGCGGGTCGCCGGATGAACCGCGTGCAGACCTGGCGTAAGACGGAGAAACTCCGCGTCCGACTCCTGGGTGTCACGTTCTTCGCGCTGGTCGCGCTGTTCCTGTGGTCGACCGTCGCGATCTACAACAAGCAGTTCGTGAAGACGGTCGACGTCGACCTCATCACCGACGGTGTCGGCAACGCGTTGACCCGCAACGCGGATGTGAAGGTCCGCGGCGTCAATGTCGGCGAGGTCCGTTCGAGTAGTTCCGAGGGCGGCAAGGTGACCCTGGACCTGGCGATCGATCCCGCCAAGGCCGAGCAGATCCCGGCCAACGCCACCGCCCGGCTGCTGCCGAAGACGCTGTTCGGTGAGCGGTACGTGGATCTGATCATTCCCGAGGAGCGCAGTCCGCAGCATCTGACCGACGGTCTCACGCTGTATCAGGACCAGAGCGGCAACGCGATCGAGATCAGCAAACTGCTCGACGATCTGATGCCACTGCTCCAGGCCATTCCGCCGCAGGATCTTGCCGCGACGCTCGGCGCGCTGTCGCAGGCGCTGGCCGGTCAGGGCACCGCGCTCGGTGTCACCATCGACCGGCTCGACGGCATCTTCCGCGAGGTCAACGCGGTCATGCCGGAATTGCAGGACGATCTGCGCAGTTTCGCGACGGTGGCGGCCACCTATTCCGACGCCGCGCCGCAGTTGATCGACGCCCTGAACAATCTGCGGACCACGAACGCGACGATCGTGCAGCGTCGTTCGGATATCGACACGCTCTACGCGGTCCTGACCCCGACGTCGGCGAGTGCGGCCGACTTCCTGGTCGCCAATCGCGACAATATCGTCGATATCGCCGCCGATTCGCGTCCGGCGCTGGAGATGCTGGCCAAATACTCGCCGACCTACGCGTGCACGATGGCGAATTTCGCGAAGATGAAACCGCGTATCGACGACATCATGGGTATGGGTAAGGACAATCCCGGGTCCCGGGTGACGATCGAACTGGTCAACACGCGCGGCAGGTATCTGCCGAACCAGGACGAGCCGCGCTGGTTCGATACCAGGCCGCCGTGGTGTGTGGCCGAGTATCCGCTCGGCGTCGACGTCGGCCAGTACATCAGCGGCCCGCCCAACGACGGCTCCTACGCGGTGCCGAGTCGTAATCCCGGTGATCAGACCACCGGCTATCTGCCGGAACCGCAGCTCGGGGTCTTCCCGGCCGGACAGGTTCCGACGGTTGCGGGGTCGCCGGGCGAACAGCAGTCGCTCGGCGCGATCTACGGTGCGGCGCACGGTGTCTCGCCGGAGGAAGTGCCCGGTTGGGTGACCCGGGCCGGTGCGCCCGCGTTCCGCGGTAGCGAGGTGAGTGTGCGATGAGGGCGAAAATGCGCGGGCTCGGCGGTCCGCTGACCAAATTGATCATTTTCGTCATAGTGACGTTGTTCGCCACACTCATGCTCGGCCTGTCCATCGCCAATTACACGGGTGGCGGCACCGAGTTCAAGGCCAGGTTCACCGACGTGACCTCGCTCAACAAGGGCGACGAAGTGCGTATCGCCGGTGTGCGGGTCGGCAAGGTGACCGCGGTCAAGATCGTCGACCGGCGACAGGCCGAGGTCGTCTTCGAGGTGCAGGACCGCAGTTGGCTGCCCGCGTCGACGACGGCGACCATCCGCTACCGGAACCTGGTCGGCCAGCGGTATATCGCTCTCGAACAGGGGGTGGGCGAACAGGGCAGGAAGCTGAACGAGGGCGCGACCATCGGTTTGGACAAGACCCGCCCCGCGCTCAACCTGACCACACTGTTCAACGGCTTCCGCCCGTTGTTCCGCACGCTCACGGCCGACGATGTGAACAAGCTGTCCTTCGAGATCATCCAGGTCTTCCAGGGCGAGCAGGGCACGATCCACGATCTGGTCGCCTCGACCGCGGATCTGACCAACAAGATCGCCGACAAGGACGCGGTGATCGGTGAGCTGGTCAAGAACCTGACGCAGATCCTGGAAACGGTCAATCAGCGCGCCGACCAGTTCGACCAACTCATCGTGAATACCGAGGCACTGGTCAGCGGCCTGTCCGCCGAGCGCGACGTGATCGGGCGTTCGGTGTCGTCGCTGGGCAACCTGGCCTCGGCCACCTCCGATCTGCTCGTTCCGGTGCGCCCGACTCTGCAAGGGGCGATCGCGGGGCTCGGTCAGCTCACCGGCACCCTCGACGAGCGTTCCGACGAGGTGAACCAGACGCTGGCGACCCTGCCGATCAAGATGGAAAAGCTCGGCCGTGTCGGTAGTTACGGCTCCTGGTTCCAGTTCTATCTGTGCGGTATCGACGTCGTGGTCGGGCCGGGCGCGGTCGACGCGCCGCAGCTCAACCTGCCCGCGGGGGTGCCCACGATCAACCAGCCGCTGTACACGAATGCCGCGCCGCGCTGCTCGGGGAAGGCCCGCTGATGGACGACCGCATTCTGCTCGGTAAACGCAGCCCGGCATTTCTCGGCGCGCTCGGACTGTCGATGGTGCTGCTGGTGACGGTGTCGGCGTTCTTCCTGGACCGGCTGCCCATCATCGGCGCCGGGATCACCTACACCGCCGAATTCTCCGAGGCGGCGGGTCTGAAGAAGGGCAACGAGGTCCGCATCGCCGGGGTGAAGGTCGGCCAGGTCGCGGGCGTGAGCCTCGACGGGGACCGGGTCCTGGTCGAATTCCGGACCAAGGACGCCTGGATCGGCAACGAGACCACCGCTTCCATCCAGATCAAAACGGTGCTGGGCCAGAAGTACCTGGCGCTGGATCCGCACGGAACCGATCCGGCCGATCCGAGCAAGCGGATTCCGTTGTCGCGCACCGTCGCACCGTACGACGTCATCGACGCGTTCACCGACGCGGCGAACAGCCTGGAGAACATCGACACCGGTCAGCTGGCGACCAGTATGCAGGTGCTCGCCGACGCCTTCGAGACCACACCGCCGCAGATCCGGGGTTCGATCGACGGCATCGCCCGGCTCTCGGAAACGCTGGCAAAACGCGACGAGGAATTGAAGCGCCTGTTCCGCGCGACGAATCAGACCACGAGGGTGCTGGCCGATCGCAATGCCGAATTCGAGCGTCTGCTCGCCTCGGGCGGACAGTTGCTCGCGGAGTTGAATATCCGCCAGCAGGCCATTCACCAGCTGCTCACCGGCGCTAAGACGGTGTCGGCCGAATTGAGCGCGCTGGTGCACGACAACGAGGAACAGATCGGTCCCGCGCTGACGAATCTGCACGCGTCGATCGAATTGTTGAACGACAACCAGCAGAACATCTCCAAGACCTTGGAACTCGCGGCGCCGTTCTACGGCCTGTACGCGAATGTGCTCGGCTCGGGTCGTTGGTTCGACGCGGTGATCACCAATGTGATTCCGCCCGCCCTGCCCGAGATTCCGGGCGACCGCGCGCCGGTGCGCACCCTGGGAGGTAACTGACGTGGCCGCGAGTAACGAGCCACTGACCGCGCTACGCGGGATGAGCCGCGGCGCCAAGGTGACGATGGTGATCGGACTCGTCGTGATCGTGGCGGCCGCCGGATTCCTGTGGCGGTTCTTCGATCGGATGAACACCACCAGGATCACCGCGTATTTCGATCGCTCGGTCGGTATCTACGAGGGTTCGGATGTGCGAATCCTCGGTGTGGCGGTCGGATCGGTCGATTCGGTGGAACCGATGGGTGACCAGGTGAAAGTCGTGATGAGCGTCGACCGGGACTACGATATTCCGGCCGAGGCGCAGGCGGCGCAGATCACCCCGTCGGTGGTCTCCGACCGGTTCATCCAGCTCACCCCCGTCTATCGGGGCGGTCCGAAAATGGAACGCGACGCGACCATTCCGCGCGACCGTACCGTGACGCCGGTCGAGGTCGATCAGCTGTACAAGAGCATCGCGGAACTTTCCGAGGCACTCGGCCCCAACGGCGCCAACAAAGAGGGCGCGGTCAACGAACTGGTGCGCAGTTCCTCGGCGAATCTGGCGGGTAACGGCGAAGCGCTCGCCAACAGCATTTCCCAGCTCAGCAAGGCGGCGCGCTATCTGTCCGACGCGCGCGGCGATATCTTCGAGACGGTCAAGAATCTACAGAGTTTCGTCAGCATGCTGGCCGTCAACGACGCGCAGGTGCGCGAATTCAACACGCAATTGGCCGATCTGGCGGGTTTCCTCGCCGGTGAGCGTCAGAATCTCGGCGAGGCACTGGAATTGCTCTCGGTCGCGCTCGGTGATGTCGCGCGGTTCATCGACGACAACCGGGAACTGGTCGCCGACAATGCCGCCGCGTTGACCACGTTGACGAGAACTTTGGCCGACCAGCGCGACGACCTGGCCGCGGTGCTTCCGGTCCTGCCGGTGGCGTTGAGCAATCTGATCAATATCCACAACGGCGAATCCGGCACCCTCGACATGCGGGCGAACTTTCCGGAATTGCAGGATCCGTTCGGCGTGGTGTGCAAGATGCTCGATCTGTCCAAGCTGATGCCGGGTGATCCGCAATTCGAGGCGTTGGGCAGGCAGTTGCGTCCGATCATCGAACACTGCAAGGAGATCACCGACCAGATCACCGCCGGGGTGCAGACCCCGACGCTGATCCTGCCGTTCGGCATTCTCAGCGGCGAGAACCAGCAGCGCGATCCGGTGCCGGGCACCGTGCCCGGTACTCCGTCCAACCGGTTGCCGCCGTCCGAAGAAGGTGGGCGATGAACAAGATCCGTAGTGCCGCACGTGGTTTCGGCGGCGCGGTGGCGCTCGCGGTCACCGCGGCGCTGGTCACGTCCTGCTCCTCCGACGGTATCTACAGCATTCCGCTGCCCGGTGGCGCCGATGTCGGCGACCATCCGATGACCATCGAGATCCAGTTCGACGATGTCCTCGATCTGGTGCCGCAGTCCTCGGTGAAGGTCGAAGGCGTGCCGGTGGGGCGCGTCGAGGAGATCAGCATCGGCAAGGACAAGTGGACGGCCAGTGTGCGTACGCTGGTCAATTCGTCGGTCGATCTGCCCGCCAACGCGCGGGCCGAGGTGCGGCAGTCGAATCTGCTCGGTGAGAAATTCATCGAATTGTCCAAGCCCGCGGCCGATCCCGATCCGAACCGGCTCACGAACGGTTCGGTCATCCCGGTCGATCACACCAGGCACGCCACCGAGATCGAACAGGTGCTCGGCGCGCTGTCGCTGCTGCTCAACGGTGGCGGTGTCGCGCAATTGCAGCCGATCGTCACCGAATTGAACAAGGCGCTCGGCGGACGCGAGGGCCGGGTGCGTTCCCTGCTCGAACAGACCGAGACGTTGATCACCGGACTGGATAAGCAGGTGGATGACATCACCCGCGCCATCGACGGACTCGGCACGCTCAGTGCCAGAGTGAGTACGCAGACCTTCCAGATCGGCAAGATCCTCGACGAGTTGCCTGCCGGTATCAAGATTCTCAATGAGCAACGGCCGCAATTGATCTCGTTGCTGACACAGCTGGATCGGGTGGGCGAGGCCGGTTTCGACGTGCTGAACGCGTCGAAGGACGACCTCATCGCCGACCTGATCTCGTTGCGTCCCACCTTGCAGGAACTCGGCCGTGCCGCACCGGATCTGGTGACCGCGCTGCCGTTGATCCCGACCTATCCGTTCCCGGATTCGACGCTGGAGGGCACCTTCGGCGGTTCGGTCAACACCTGGCTCTCGGTGGACGCGCAGATCGGCGTCGCCTTGAACAATCTCGGTGTGGGCAAAGGTGATCCGGTCTACATCCCGCCGGTAGGCCGCCCGGTTCCGGTGAATCCGAGCAATCCGTACTACAACGGCAACGGTCCGAGTCCAGGCTGGCCGACCGTCTCGCTGGTGCCGCTGCCGCAGAGCTTGGCCCAGGTTCCCGGGATTCCCGGGGTGCCGAATCCGCTGGGTCCGTTGCTCGAACAGTTCGGCGTCGATCAGCAGGAGGCTCCGCGATGACACGCCTGGTGCGTTATCAGCTGATCGCGTTCGCGCTGATCGCCGTGCTCGGCGTCGTCTACGTCGGCGCCCGCTACGTCCGGCTGGACGAGATGTTCGGATTCGGCCTCTACCGGGTGAAGGTGGAGGCGACCCAGACCGGCGGCGTCTACAAGGGCGCCGAGGTCACCTACCGGGGCGTGCCGGTGGGGCGGGTCGGCGACCTGCAACTCAGTTCCGACGGTGTGGTCCTCACCCTCGATCTGGAGACGAGCGGGCCCAGGATTCCGGTGTCGGCGAAGGCCGTGGTGGCCAACCGGTCCGCGATCGGCGAGCAGTACGTGGATCTACAGCCCGACAGCGACAGCGGCCCGTACCTGAAGAACGATTCGGTGATCGTCGGGGCGAGCACGCCCATCTCGGTCGAGGAACTGATCGGCAGCGTGGATCATTTCACCAGTTCGGTCGATCTCGCCGCGTTGCACACGACCGTCACCGAACTCGGGAAGGCGCTCAACGGCAAAGGCGACGATCTCAAGGTCCTGCTCGAATCGCTGAACACCTTCACCGAGACATTCGACGAGGCGCTGCCGCAGACCATCCAATTGATCCGTGACGGCAGGATCGCGCTCGGTACCCAGGCCGAGCAGTCGGCGGCCATCCGGCAGTTCAGCGACGGCCTCGACCAGGTCACCGCCCAATTGCGCTCCAGCGATCCGGCCGTGCGTCGATTGATCGGCACCGGTACCGACGCGGGCCGCCAGATCGGCGCGCTGCTGCGCGAGAGCGGCGCGGCGCTCACCGAGAACCTGACCAATCTGCGGGTGCTGTTGCAGGCCATCTCGCCGAAGTTCTACGCGCTGCAACCGCTGCTGATCATGCTGCCCGGACTCTCGGTCGGCGCGTCGGCCACCGCGCCCGGTGACGGCACCAGCCATTTCGGTTTGGTGCTCGAGGTGAACAACCCGCCCGCGTGTACGGTCGGCTACGAGGGGACGTACCAGATTCTCGAGCAGATGAAGGCGCAGAACCCCGACTTCGACGACTCCCGTGACGAGTTCCCGTTCAACACGAACGCGAAGTGCACCGTGCCGCAGGGTAATCCGACCGCGGTACGTGGCGGAGCGCGGGCCGACACGGCCGATCCGGCCGTCGCGCAGCCGTGGGACGACGTTCCCAAGACCGATCCGGACAAGCTGAATCTGAATCCGATCGCCGTACAGATGGCCACCCTGCTCGGGGTCACGCCGAAGCGGTGACCAGGACCGACAACGTTAGGGTGCCTGTCGTGAACATCGACCTCTCCAAGGAAATGCCGGGGGCGAGCGAACCGGGGACCGAGGAATCCGATGCCACGGCGGCCGAGTCGTCGGCGTCGGCCGCGGCCGCCGGATCGTCGTCCGACACCGCCGGGGCGGACAAGGCCGCCGTTGTCGTGGGAAGTGGCTCCACGGTGCCTCCCGACGCGAACCGCGCGGCGGGGACCGCACGCCGCGCACCGGTCGCCTCGAGCACCGCCGCGGTCGGCGCGTTGGTCGTCGCCCTGATCGCCGCGGCGTGGTTCGGCGCGGGCTGGGCCAGGTCCGCCTGGTTCACCGACGGCCCGCGTGCCGCCGCCCGCGACAGCGCCCTCGATTCGGCGCGCCAGGCCGCCATCAATATGACCTCGATGGAACTCGACGACGTCCCGGGTTCGCTCGCGATGGCCCGTTCGTCGATGACCGGCGCGATCCTGGAATCGGCGCAGAAGAATCAGCAGCGGTCCGAGCAGCTCGCCGCGCAGGCGGGTGTCGAGATGAAATCGAAGGTGCTCGGCGCCTCGCTGACCGCGCTCAACAGCGAGCGCGACAAGGCCACCGCGCTGGTGGTACTCCAGGTGACCGAGTCCAAGCCGGACAAGTCGGTCTCGGACTACCGCTACACCTGGAGCCTGGAGATGGCCAGGAACGGCGATGTCTGGAAGGCCGAGCAGGTCGCGTCGCTGACCCAACCGGTGCTGCTCGACGGCCCGGGACCGAGCGGAATGGGACAGCCTGCTCAGCGGCCCGCCGCCGACGGGGCCCAGGCGCCCGCCGACGCGCCTACCGCGCCCAAGCCCGGATCGTAGGAGGACACCCGATGAATTCTCGTAAACCGGTCAACCGGGTCACCTCCAGGCGGCGTCCGGCCACCGGGTCCGCCGCCCGTCCGAGTGCTCGCGCCGTCGCGGGGACCCGTCCGGCGCGCGCCGCGGTACCGCCGCGGTCCGGGAACCCGAGCGCCTCGCGCGCGAGCAAGAAGTGGGCGCGCGGTGGCGGCGCCGAACCGCGTGCGCGTCGTTTCGCGGGCCGAGGATCGTCCTGGACGGTCGTCGTCGGGTCCGCGGTCGCCGCGGTCGCGCTGGCCGGATTCGCGGTCACCGCCGCGTTGCGGCCGGGCGTGAACGATTCGAATCTGGCCTTCGTCGACAGCGCGGGAACCGAGGAGGTGCGCGCGGCCGCCGACCACGCGCTGCGCACCATCTACGGCTACGACATCGAACACATCGACGGCTACGAGGCGGCGGTGCGCTCGGTGGTCACCGGCGCGATGCTGACCGATCTCGACAAATTCTCCTCGACCACGATCGACGCGATCAAACAGGCGCAGACCAGCGCCGATGCCAAGGCCGACCCCATCGGGGTGACCATGCTCACCGATGACCGGGCGGAGTTGCTGGTGAATCTGGTCGTGAGCGCGACCAAGGGGGGCGTGGCCCAGCAGAGCGTCGCGGGACCGGTCGTGTTGCGCATGCAGAAGGTGGATGGTCACTGGTTGGCCGGCGAGATCGTCGATCAGTGAGTCGGCGGGTGATCTTGAACGTGACGGCCGATCGCGTCGACATCCAGGTCGGGCCGCCACTTGACGAGCTTCGCCCGAGCCGTCACGCTATTCACAACAGCGGCAGCTGTCACAGTGGCTTCACCCGCCCCGCCGCCCTCGACGCAGCCAGCGTTTCGGGCCGGGGCACCGCTCCGTGACGGGGCGGTGCCTACCCCTTCCGGGGCTCGGCGCGGCAGCCACGTGAACGTTCGCACGGGTGGTACTTTGACACCTCCGTGCCGATAGGTGTAGGTTTGGACGTTGCGCTGGCTGCCTCCTGTCCATTCCTCGATCCGCACTCCTAAGTGTCACCCCTCCGGTGTTGCTTTCGTTGTTGCCTGTTCGGGTTCGTTCGGGTCGTGACCAGCGAGAATCTCAACGTAGCAGGCAAGCGACGGTCGCGGACCACCACGCGACGCGCGTGAGGTGCTGGAAGGACGCATCTTGGCAGTCTCCACCCAGACCAAGGCAGTTGCCGGAATCCCCGGAGCCCCATTGCGGGTGTCTTTCGCGAAGATCCGTGAACCCTTGGAGGTGCCCGGACTTCTCGATCTACAAACGGACTCTTTTGCATGGTTGATCGGCTCGCCGTCATGGCGAGAAAAGGCCGCCGCGCGCGGCGACGTCGGGCTCTCGGGCGGACTCGAGGAGGTGCTCGAGGAGCTCTCGCCGATCGAAGACTTCTCCGGCTCCATGTCCCTGTCTTTCTCCGACCCTCGTTTCGAAGAGGTCAAGGCCTCGATCGACGAGTGCAAAGACAAGGACATGACGTACGCGGCGCCACTATTCGTGACGGCCGAGTTCATCAACAACAACACCGGTGAGATCAAGAGCCAGACGGTCTTCATGGGTGATTTCCCGATGATGACCGACAAGGGCACGTTCATCATCAACGGCACCGAGCGCGTCGTCGTCTCGCAGTTGGTGCGTTCTCCCGGCGTCTACTTCGACTCCAACGTCGACAAGGCCACGGAGAAGGACCTGCACAGCGTGCGCGTCATCCCGTCGCGCGGCGCGTGGCTGGAATTCGACATCGACAAGCGCGACACCGTCGGTGTCCGTATCGACCGCAAGCGTCGTCAGCCGGTCACCGTGCTGCTGAAGGCGCTGGGTTGGACGAACGAGGAGATCGTCGAGCGTTTCGGCTTCTCCGAGATCATGATGTCCACCCTGGAGAAGGACAACACGGCGGGCCAGGACGAGGCGCTGCTCGATATCTACCGCAAGCTGCGTCCGGGCGAACCGCCGACCAAGGAGTCGGCGCAGACCCTGCTGGAGAACCTGTTCTTCAAGGAGAAGCGCTACGACCTGGCGCGCGTCGGTCGCTACAAGATCAACAAGAAGCTGGGCATCCACCTGGGTGAGCAGATCACCGCGTCGGTGCTGACGAAGGAAGACATCGTCACCACCATCGAGTACCTGGTGCGCCTGCACGCCGGTGACCGGAACATGACCGCCCCCGGCGGCGAAGAGGTTCCCGTCGAGGTCGACGACATCGACCACTTCGGCAACCGTCGCCTGCGCACCGTCGGCGAGCTGATCCAGAACCAGATCCGGGTCGGCCTGTCCCGTATGGAGCGTGTGGTCCGCGAGCGGATGACCACCCAGGACGTCGAGGCGATCACGCCGCAGACCCTGATCAACATCCGCCCGGTCGTCGCCGCGATCAAGGAGTTCTTCGGAACCTCCCAGCTGTCGCAGTTCATGGACCAGAACAACCCGCTGTCGGGTCTGACCCACAAGCGCCGCCTGTCGGCGCTTGGCCCGGGTGGTCTGTCCCGTGAGCGCGCCGGCCTGGAAGTCCGTGACGTCCACCCGTCGCACTACGGCCGCATGTGCCCGATCGAGACCCCGGAAGGCCCGAACATCGGCCTGATCGGTTCGCTATCGGTGTACGCGCGGGTCAACCCGTTCGGTTTCATCGAGACGCCCTACCGCAAGGTCGTCGACGGCAAGGTCACCGACGAGGTCAAGTACCTCACCGCCGACGAGGAGGACCGCCACGTTCGTGCGCAGGCCAACTCGCCGGTGGACGCCGAGGGCAACTTCCTCGAGGAGCGTGTGCTCTGCCGTCGTGGCAACGAGGAGAACGAACTCGTCGCCGCGGCCCTGGTCGACTACATGGACGTCTCGCCGCGCCAGATGGTGTCGGTCGCGACCGCGATGATCCCGTTCCTCGAGCACGACGACGCCAACCGCGCCCTGATGGGTGCGAACATGCAGCGTCAGGCGGTTCCGCTGATCCGTTCCGAGGCCCCCATCGTGGGCACCGGCATGGAACTGCGCGCCGCTGTCGACGCGGGCGATGTCGTGGTGAACGAGAAGTCCGGTGTGGTCGAGGAAGTCTCCGCCGACTACGTCACCGTGATGGCCGACGACGGCAGCCGCAAGTCCTATCGGATGCGCAAGTTCAACCGCTCGAACCAGGGCACCTGCTCCAACCAGCGTCCGATCGTGGACGAGGGCCAGCGGGTGGAGACCGGCCAGGTGCTGGCCGACGGTCCGTGCACCGAGAACGGTGAGATGGCCCTCGGCAAGAACCTGCTCGTGGCGATCATGCCGTGGGAAGGCCACAACTACGAGGACGCGATCATCCTGTCGCAGCGCCTCGTGGAAGAGGACGTCCTGACCTCGATCCACATCGAGGAGCACGAGATCGACGCCCGCGACACCAAGCTGGGCGCCGAGGAGATCACCCGGGACATCCCGAACGTCTCCGACGAGGTGCTGGCCGATCTCGACGAGCGCGGCATCGTGCGCATCGGCGCCGAGGTCCGTGACGGCGACATCCTGGTCGGCAAGGTCACCCCCAAGGGCGAGACCGAGCTGACCCCGGAAGAGCGGCTGCTGCGCGCGATCTTCGGTGAGAAGGCGCGCGAAGTGCGCGACACCTCGCTGAAGGTGCCGCACGGCGAGTCCGGCAAGGTCATCGGCATCCGCGTGTTCTCGCGCGAGGACGACGACGACCTGCCTCCCGGTGTCAACGAGCTGGTGCGCGTGTACGTGGCGCAGAAGCGCAAGATCCAGGACGGCGACAAGCTCGCCGGTCGGCACGGCAACAAGGGCGTCATCGGCAAGATCCTCGCCACCGAGGACATGCCGTTCCTGCCCGACGGCACCCCGGTCGACATCATCCTGAACACCCACGGCGTGCCGCGTCGTATGAATATCGGCCAGATCCTGGAGACCCACCTCGGGTGGATCGGCAAGACAGGCTGGCAGGTCGACGTCGCCACCGACGGCACCAGGCCCGATTGGGCCGCGGCGCTGCCGGAGGAGATGATCGGCGCACCGGCCGACTCCAATATCGCGACCCCCGTCTTCGACGGTGCCCGCGAGGAGGAGCTCACCGGTCTGCTCGCTTCGACCCTGCCGAACCGTGACGGTGAGCGCATGGTCGACGACGACGGCAAGGCGACCCTGTTCGACGGCCGCTCCGGCGAGCCGTTCCCGTACCCGGTCGCGGTCGGTTACATGTACATCCTGAAACTGCACCACCTGGTCGACGACAAGATCCACGCCCGTTCGACCGGTCCGTACTCGATGATCACCCAGCAGCCGCTCGGCGGTAAGGCCCAGTTCGGTGGCCAGCGCTTCGGTGAGATGGAGTGCTGGGCCATGCAGGCCTACGGCGCGGCCTACACGCTGCAGGAACTGCTGACGATCAAATCCGACGACGTCGTCGGCCGCGTGAAGGTCTACGAGGCCATCGTCAAGGGCGAGAACATTCCGGAGCCGGGCATTCCGGAGTCGTTCAAGGTGTTGTTGAAAGAGCTCCAGTCACTGTGCCTCAACGTCGAGGTGCTGTCTTCGGACGGCGCGGCGATCGAGATGCGCGACGGTGACGACGAGGATCTGGAGCGCGCCGCGGCCAACCTGGGCATCAATCTGTCCAGGAACGAAGCGGCGACCGTCGACGATCTGGCGAACTAGGCGGCCGGGCCGGATGTCGTCGATTCGACGAACATCCGGCCACCGCGCAGCACCGACTAGTGAACTTTTTGCACGAATTCGACCCGAATAGGGGAAAGGAAGTTACGTGCTAGACGTCAACTTCTTCGATGAACTCCGGATCGGTCTGGCCAGCGCCGAGGACATCCGCCAGTGGTCCTTCGGCGAGGTTAAGAAGCCGGAGACCATCAACTACCGCACGCTCAAGCCGGAGAAGGATGGCTTGTTCTGCGAGAAGATCTTCGGTCCCACCCGGGACTGGGAGTGCTACTGCGGCAAGTACAAGCGCGTTCGCTTCAAGGGCATCATCTGTGAGCGCTGCGGCGTCGAGGTGACCCGCGCCAAGGTGCGCCGTGAGCGGATGGGCCATATCGAACTGGCCGCGCCCGTAACTCATATCTGGTACTTCAAGGGCGTGCCCTCGCGCCTCGGGTACCTGCTCGACCTGGCTCCGAAGGATCTGGAAAAGATCATCTACTTCGCGGCCTACGTCATCGTCGGCGTCGACGACGAGCTGCGTCACAGCGAACTCTCCACGCTCGAAGCCGAGATGGAGGTCGAGAAGAAGGCCGTCGCCGATCAGCGTGACGCCGACCTGGAGGCCCGCGCCCAGAAGCTCGAGGCGGATATCGCCGAGCTCGAGGCCGAGGGCGCCAAGTCCGACGTGCGCCGCAAGGTCAAGGACGGCGGCGAGCGCGAGATGCGCCAGCTCCGTGATCGGGCCCAGCGTGAGCTGGACCGGCTCGATGAGATCTGGAGCACCTTCACCAAGCTCTCGGTCAAGCAGCTCATCGTGGACGAGGTCCTCTACCGCGAGCTGGTCGACCGCTACGGCGAGTACTTCACCGGCGCGATGGGCGCGGAGTCCATCCAGAAGCTCATGGAGAGCTTCGATATCCACGCCGAGGCCGAGAACCTGCGCGAGACCATTCGCTCGGGCAAGGGCCAGAAGAAGCTGCGCGCGCTCAAGCGTCTGAAGGTCGTCGCGGCCTTCCAGATGAACGGCAACTCGCCCATGGGCATGGTGCTCGACGCCGTTCCGGTGATCCCGCCGGAGTTGCGTCCGATGGTTCAGCTCGACGGTGGCCGTTTCGCCACCTCCGACCTGAACGATCTGTACCGCCGCGTGATCAACCGCAACAACCGCCTCAAGCGACTGATCGACCTCGGCGCGCCCGAGATCATCGTCAACAACGAGAAGCGGATGTTGCAGGAGTCCGTCGACGCGCTGTTCGACAACGGTCGTCGTGGCCGTCCGGTCACCGGACCGGGTAACCGCCCGCTGAAGTCCCTGAGCGATCTGCTCAAGGGCAAGCAGGGTCGTTTCCGTCAGAACCTGCTCGGCAAGCGCGTGGACTACTCGGGCCGTTCGGTCATCGTGGTCGGTCCGCAGCTCAAGCTGCATCAGTGCGGTCTGCCCAAGTTGATGGCGCTCGAGCTGTTCAAGCCGTTCGTGATGAAGCGTCTGGTCGACCTGAACCACGCGCAGAACATCAAGTCCGCCAAGCGCATGGTGGAGCGTCAGCGTCCCCAGGTGTGGGATGTCCTCGAAGAGGTCATCGCCGAGCACCCGGTGCTGCTGAACCGCGCGCCCACCCTGCACCGTCTGGGTATCCAGGCCTTCGAGCCGCAGCTGGTCGAAGGTAAGGCCATCCAGCTGCACCCGCTGGTCTGTGAGGCGTTCAACGCCGACTTCGACGGCGACCAGATGGCCGTGCACCTTCCGCTGTCCGCGGAGGCGCAGGCCGAGGCCCGCATCCTGATGCTGTCCTCGAACAACATCCTGTCGCCCGCGTCGGGCCGACCGCTCGCCATGCCGCGTCTGGATATGGTGACCGGCCTGTACTACCTGACCCGTCTCGTCGACGACGACAAGG
The DNA here is from genome assembly GCF_045040005.1 of Nocardia sp. NBC_01377. NCBI lineage: Bacteria > Bacillati > Actinomycetota > Actinomycetes > Mycobacteriales > Nocardiaceae > Nocardia > Nocardia sp. NBC_01377. The sequence continues at coordinate 6,658,843 of NZ_CP109566.1, read as the reverse complement.
GCGAGTACCGGGCGGCTACCAAGGACGGGCCGGAGCGGGGCGTGTACTCGTCCCCCGCCGAGGCGCAGATGGCGGTCGACCGTGGCGAGCTGACCGTGCGGTCGCTCATCAAGGTGCGGCTGATCGATCAGCGTCCGCCCAGGGACGTCGAGGCCGAGCTGTTCCCCGACGGCTGGAGCCGTGGCGACGCGTGGACCACCAAGACCACGCTCGGTCGTGTGCTGTTCAACGAGTTGCTGCCCGCGGACTACGCGTACATCAACGAGCAGATGCCGAAGAAGCGTCAGGCGACGATCATCAACGATCTCGCCGAGCGCTACCCGATGATCGTGGTCGCGCAGACCGTCGACAAGCTGAAGGACGCGGGCTTCTTCTGGGCCACCCGTTCCGGTGTGACGGTCTCCATGTCGGACGTTCTGGTTCCGCCGGAGAAGGCCGAGATCATGGAGCGCTACGAGGCGCAGTCCGATCAGATCGAGAAGAAGTACCAGCGTGGTGCGCTCGATCACCAGGAGCGCAACAACGCCCTGGTCAAGATCTGGCAGGAAGCGACCGAAGAAGTCGGTAGGGCGCTGCGCGCGCACTACCCGCCGGACAACCCGATCATCACGATCGTCGAGTCGGGCGCGACCGGTAACTTCACCCAGACCCGTACCCTCGCCGGTATGAAGGGCCTGGTCACCAACCCCAAGGGTGAGTTCATCCCGCGGCCGATCAAGTCCTCCTTCCGTGAGGGCCTCACGGTTCTGGAGTACTTCATCAATACCCACGGTGCCCGTAAGGGTCTGGCCGACACCGCGCTGCGTACCGCCGACTCGGGCTACCTGACCCGTCGTCTGGTGGACGTCTCGCAGGACGTCATCGTGCGCGAGCACGACTGTGGCACCGAGCGCGGCATCGTCGTTCCGATCGCCGAGAAGCTGGTCGACGGCACGATCATCCGTGACGCGCACGTGGAAACCTCCACCTACGCACGGACGCTCGCGTCGGACGCGCTGGACGCCAAGGGCAACGTCGTCGTGGGCAAGGGCGCCGATCTCGGCGATCCCGCGCTCGAGGCGCTGCTCGAGGCCGGTATCACCGAGGTGAAGGTCCGCTCCGTGCTGACCTGCACCACCGGCACCGGCGTGTGCGCGACCTGCTACGGCCGCTCCATGGCGACCGGCAAGCTGGTCGACATCGGTGAGGCCGTCGGCATCGTCGCCGCGCAGTCCATCGGTGAGCCCGGTACCCAGCTGACCATGCGTACCTTCCACCAGGGTGGTGTCGCGGGTGATGACATCACCGGCGGTCTGCCGCGTGTCCAGGAGCTCTTCGAGGCTCGCGTGCCGAAGGGCAAGGCGCCTATCGCCGAGGTCTCCGGCCGTATCCGCCTCGAGGACGACGACCGCTTCTACAAGATCACCATCATCCCGGATGACGGTGGCGAGGAAGTCGTCTACGACAAGCTCTCGAAGCGTCAACGTCTGCGTGTCTTCAAGCACGACGACGGCTCCGAGCGTCTGCTCTCCGACGGTGACCACGTCGAGGTCGGCCAGCAGTTGCTGGAAGGCGCGGCGGATCCGCACGAGGTGCTGCGCGTGATGGGCCCCCGTCAGGTGCAGGTCCACCTGGTCCACGAGGTCCAGGAGGTCTACCGCTCGCAGGGTGTGTCGATCCACGACAAGCACATCGAGGTCATCGTTCGTCAGATGCTGCGTCGCGTGACGATCATCGACTCCGGTGCGACGGAATTCCTGCCCGGCTCGCTCACCGAGCGCGCCGAGTTCGAGAGCTCCAACCGTCGCGTGGTCGCCGAGGGCCGTGAGCCCGCGGCGGGTCGCCCGGTGCTGATGGGTATCACCAAGGCGTCGCTGGCCACCGATTCGTGGCTGTCGGCGGCCTCCTTCCAGGAGACCACCCGGGTGCTGACGGACGCGGCCATCAACTGCCGCTCCGACAAGCTCATCGGCCTGAAGGAGAACGTGATCATCGGCAAGCTGATCCCGGCGGGTACCGGTATCAACCGTTACCGCAACATCCAGGTTCAGCCGACCGAAGAAGCTCGTGCCGCCGCGTACGCGGTGCCGTCCTACGACGACACCTACTACAGCCCGGACAGCTTCGGCGCCACCACCGGTGCCGCCGTCCCGCTGGACGATTACGGTTTCAGCGACTACCGGTAATCGGTAGGTAGAACAACGATCGCCCCGCTCCGTTTTTCGGAGCGGGGCGATCGTCGTCTCAGGGGGTATCAGCGTGCGGTTTCCATATCGGCACCGATCGGTCGTGTGCTCGTCATCTTCGGCACTCCATCAGGTTGGTTCCGCGTTGTGTGGGCGGCGTCGACTGTGGGGGTTCCGGAGGGCAGCGAGGGCGAATTCCGGTGAGTGGGAGAGGTTATGGACGCGATTATCGGTGATCTGGTGATGGCCGAATTCCAGAAGCTGGGGTTCATTCGGTACGCGGGGATCGTGGCGGTCGAATTCGCGACCGGTCGCCATGTGGTCTCGATCGATCCGGGACCCGAACATCTCAATCAGAACGGTGATCTGCACGGCCCGTTGCTGTTCGGACTCGCCGAGACCGCCGCGATCGGTGCCGCGATCTCGACCATCGTCGGCCTGGTCGGCGATGCTTTCGTCGTGGCCAAGGGTGGCAGGATCGAATACAGCGCGCGCGCCAAGAGCGATGCCGGGCCGTTCATCGCGACGTCGGAGGTGGACGGCGAGTTGCTCGATCGGGTGCGCACGGACACGGTCGCTCGCCGACCGGTCGAATTCGAAGTGCCGGTACGCGTCGTCGACAACACCGAAAAGCTGGTCGCCGAAGCCTTTTTCACCGCCGTGATCCGGCCGCCGCGCACCTGATCGCGAGGCAACCCGGTGGCTGGGTCGTGGGGCTCGCCCGGGGCGCCCGCGCGGCCGGAGACTTCAGCGCTCGCTGTCGAGCATCGCCATCTGCGCCTCGGCGTAGCGGGTGCCCGCCACCCGCTCGGCGGGCACCGCCGCCTCGATCGCGGCGAGATCGCCCTCGGTGAGCCCGATATCCAGCGCCCCGACCGTTTCCGCCCACCGATCGCGTCGCCGAGCACCGATGATCGGCACGATATCCGTGCCACGGCTCAGCACCCAGGCGATGGCCGACTGTGCCACCGAGATATCGTGCTGGGCCGCGACTTTCGCGAGCGCCTCGACCAACTCCAGATTCCTGACCAGGTTCTCGCCTTGGAATCGCGGGGTGTGCGCGCGGTAGTCGTTGCCGCCGAGGGGCGTTCCCGCGCGGACCGATTCGCTGAGCAGCCCGCGTGAGAGCACGCCGTAGGCGGTGATCCCGATGCCGAGTTCGCGGGTGACGGGCAGGATCTCGGCTTCGATGCCGCGCGAGATCAGGGAGTATTCGATCTGTAGGTCTGCGATCGGGGCGACGGCCGCCGCCCGGCGAATGGTGTCGGCGCCGACTTCGGAGAGTCCGATGTGACGGACGTAGCCCGCCTCGACCAGGTCGGCGATGGCGCCGACGGTGTCCTCGATCGGAACCGACGGATCCAGTCGCGCGGGCCGATAGATGTCGACGTAGTCCACCCCGAGTCGTTGCAGGGAGTAGATGAGGAAGTTGCGCAGTGCGGCGGGGCGGTTGTCGACGCCGCCCCACGTTCCGCCCGGCCCGCGCAGCGCGCCGAATTTGACGCTGAGCGCCACGTCCTCACGCGGACGGTCGGCGATGGCCTTACCGACCAACTGTTCGTTGTGTCCGGCGCCGTAGAAATCGCCGGTGTCGATGAGATTCGCGCCGGAATCGAGCGCGTCGTGGATGGTGGCGATCGATTCGGCGTCGTCGGAGGCGCCGTATATGTCGCCGGACATGCCCATGGTGCCGAGGCCGACGCGGCCGACGGTCGGGCCGGTGTTGCCAAGTCGCACGGTGGTGATATTCGATGTGGTCATGTTCTCAGCGTGAGCGCGATGGCACGGCGGTGGCAGAGACCGTTCATCGGGGGAGCGGCGATCCCTGGCTGAGGCGGGGTGGGGCGGGGACAGTGGAGGTATGGACCGACCCGGATTGGCAGATTTCCTGCGCCGTCGACGCGAGCAGTTGACGCCCGCCGATGTCGGGCTGCCGCCCGGCGTGCGCCGTCGGACCCCGGGGCTGCGGCGCGACGAGGTGGCGTTGCTGGCGGGTATGTCGACGGATTACTACACGCGGCTCGAGCAGTCGCGCGGTCCGCGGCCCTCCACCCAGGTGCTGGCGTCGCTGGCCCGCGCGCTGCGGTTCAGCAGCGACGAACGCGACCATCTCTATCACCTGTGCGGTCACGGCGCGCCCGGTCGCGGGCTCGGTGACAAACACGTCGGTCCGGGGATTCTGCACATGCTCGCCAAATTGGACGACACTCCGGCCACGGTGATCACCGATCTCGGTGAGGTGCTGGTGCAGAACCGGATGCACAGCCTGCTGGTGGGCGATCACGGCGAGCGCCGCGGCCTCGATCGCTTCTACGCCTGGCGCTGGTTCACCGATCCGGCGGGGCGCGCCCTGTTCCCCGAGGAGGACTGGGATCGGCTCGGCCGCAGTCATGTCGCGGATCTGCGCGCCACCGCCGCCCGCCGGGCCGCCGACGCCGATGTCATCGAATTCATCGGCGCACTGCGGGCGGGGAGTGCGGAATTCGAGTTGCTGTGGAACGAACACGAAGTGGCGGTGCGGCTTTCGGATACCAAACGTATCCGGCATCCCGCCGTCGGTCTCGTCGAGACGGTGTGCGAAACCCTGCTCACGCCGAACGCCGCGCAGCGACTGCTGGTCTACCTGCCGCGTCCCGGCACCGACGCCGCCGACAGGTTGGCGCTGCTGCGCGTTATCGGCACGCAGACCCTGACGCCCGCCCAGGACGGATAGAAACCGGCGTCACGGCCGCATGTCGTCGCTCAGGCGTCGCAGGTAACCGGCGAATCGCCGACGGTCGCGAAGGCTCCAGTCCGCGGTCAGTTCGGTGAAGGTCCGGCGCTGCCAGTCGCGGGCCTCGCCGAGCAGTTCTTCGCCTCGAACGGTCAGATGCAGCACGGTTCGGCGACGGTCGAGACTCGATTCGCTTCTGCGCAGGTATCCGGCCGCGGTGGCGTCGCGGACCATCCGGCTCGCCCCGGAGTGATCGAGGCCGAGTTGGTGCGCGACGGCGCTCACGGTCGCCTCCGTGGATTCCCCCGAAGCCGCGGCGACGGCCTCCACGACCTGCACGGACAGGGCGTGCCGGAGTTCGTCGGGCAGGTCGGCCGACGTGCGGTTGATCCAGCGCCGCGACCAGAAACGGATAACGCGAAACAGTGCGGGCCCTCCGTCGGCGGGATCGTCCGGTTGTGCGGTCATGGGAGAATAATATCGCGATTCGGGTGTGATCCGCATGTATATTTGTATGCGTATCGCATACGAATCGGAGGTGCGCATGACGATCGTCCTGAATCACACGATTGTTCCGGCTGTCGACCGGGTGGCGGCGGCCACCTTCTTCGCGGAGTTGCTCGGCGTTCCCGTCGGCGAACCGGCGGGTCCGTTCGTTCCGGTTCGCGTCAATGCCGACCTCACCTTCGATTTCGATGATCGCGGTGCTGTCGAACCCGGTCATTTCGGTTTCCTCGTCGATGACGGCACCTTCGACGCGGTGTTGCGTCGGCTGGAATGCCTGCCCGATGTGCCGTACGGCTCGGGGCCGACCGGGGGGTGGGATCGGGCCGTCGATCGGCTCGATGGTGGTCGCGGCGTCTATGTGCGGTCGCCGGAGGGGCACAGCTACGAGTTCTTCACGGTGGTTCCGTAGCGGCGGGTCGGGTCCGTCGCGCGGAGTGTCCGTTGACATCGCGGTGTCGGGCCGCAATACTGAACCTGATGGTTCAGTATGACTTCCTGGACGCCTCGTTCGGCGCACTCGCGGATCCCACCCGGCGTGGGATCCTCGAACACCTCGGCCGCGGCCCGGCGACCGTCAGCGCACTGGCTGAACGTTTCGAGATGACCCTGACCGGCGTCAAGAAACATCTTCGGCTGCTGGAGGAAGCGGGCATGGTCGTGACGGAGAAGCGTGGCCGGACTCGATATTGCAGGCTCGGCGCGAATTTCCTCGACCGCGAAACGGCGTGGTTGCAGGGATATCGGCGCATGGTGGAAGCCCGAATGGACCGTCTCGGTGAATTCCTCGAGCGAACGGAGCCACACGAATGAGCACACAGACGACAACCGATGCCACGATCACCACTCCCGTGGAGCGCGAAATCCATGTCGAGCGGGTTTTCGACGCACCCCGCGAACGGGTGTGGGCCGCCTACGCCCGCATCGAACAACTCGTCCAATGGTGGGGGCGCGGCAACCGGGTCGACGTGGAGCGGTGGGAATTCCGCAAGGGCGGCCACTATCGCTTCGTCGAGCACTCCGAGGGCGAGACCCACGGCTTCGAGGGGCGCTTCCGTGAGATCACACCGCAGGAGCGCATCGTGCAGACCTTCGAATGGGACGGTATGCCCGGCCACGTCGCCATCGATGACGTCAGTTTCATCGACCTCGGCGACGGCCGGACCAAGGTGGTGACCGTCAGCCAGTACCACACCCCGCAGGAGCGCGACGGAATGTTGCAGTCGGGCATGGAATCCGGACTCAACGAGAGCTACCGCGCGCTGGACGCCCTGCTCGCGAAGGGCTGAGACACGACGGGAACCGGCCCCGCGCACACTCGTGCGCCGGGGCCGGAACCGTCAGTCGTGAGCGGTGCCGACCCGGCGTCTGCGTGGTTTCAGATGTAATCCCGGCAGCGGCGGGGCGGGAATGCGCTGCTCTGGCGTATGGCCCGCGACATCCGGGAAATGGTCGAGATCGTGGTTCTCCCAATCGTTTCGGGCCGAAACGATCTCCTCGTGGCTGCGCGCGACGAAATTCCACCACATCACCAGTTCCTCCCGGAACGGCTCGCCACCGATCAGCAGGAAATGCGCGCCCGAGGTGGATTCGAATCGCAATTCGGCGCGTTCGTTACCCAGATACAGCAGCGGCCCCGGCGCGAGATCGATTCCAGCGGCCCGGACATCACCCCCGACCAGCATGAGCGCGTATTCGAACGCGGGTTCCAACGGCAGGGTCACCTCGGCCCCGGGTTCGAGCACGACGTCGGCGCCGACGATCGGAGTGTAGGAACGCGCGGGCGAGGTCTGTCCAGCCAGCGTGCCGATCAGTACCGTGGCGCGGAGGCCGGGAGCTTCGTGGACCGGCAGATCGCGATGCTGTTCGAAATGCGCGTCGATCCCGGTGCTGTCACCGGGCAGGGCGATCCACAGTTGCAGACCGTGCCCGGCGGGCGCGTCGGCCGAGTAGTACTCCGAATGCGCGACGCCGCGACCGGAGGTCATCAGATTCAGCTGGCCGGGATGGATCTCGACATCGGAGCCCACCGAATCGCGATGCCGGATCTGCCCGACGAACGGCCAGGTCACCGTTTGCAGGCCGATATGCGGATGCGGGTCGATATCGGGCGGCGCGTCGGTCTTGGTGACCGTCGGCGAGCCGAAATGGTCGAAGAAACACCACGCGCCGACCGTCGGCAGATCCCGCTGCGGCAGCACCCGCTCGACGAAGACACCGCGTACCCCGCCCAACGGCACCTCGCGCGCCGGATACAACTCGGTGACCGGACCCGGACCGGGCGCGGGTTCGCACACGGCCTCGTCCGGGCACGGTTCCAGGTCGCTCATCCGCGCGCCCCGGCGACGGTCGTCACCGCTGGATGCCCTTGCCGAGCACGTGCGCGTCGAATTCCGGGTGCTTGTCCAGGTAGGCGCGGATGAACGGGCAGTGCGCCTCGATGACCCGGCCGCGAGCGACGACCTCCCCCAGCGCCTGCTGGGCGAGAACCTTGCCGAGGCCCTTGCCGCCGAAGGCGTCGTCGATCTCGGTGTGGATGAAATCGGTGACGTCGTCGCGTTCGACGTATTCGGCGAACCCGGCCAACGCGCCGCCGTGGAACACCTCGTAGCGGTGCTTCCCGGGATTGTCGGCGACCTTGTTCTCGGCGGTGGGCTCGGTCATCGTCTTCTTCTCCTTCCGAGCGGGCAGCGGGTGCCCGCTCATGATCGATACACGGTTGAAAGCGCCGATGACCGTGGCCGCCCAGACGACGACGGACACCTGATCGTCGGTCAGGTGTTCGCGAGCGCGGGCGTATTCGCGGTCCATCGTCGCTTCGTCGGGCAGGGTCGCGGTGAGTTCCGCGAGCGCCAGCACGGCACGGTCGAACGAGCTGAACGGACCACCGCGCCGCCAGGCGGGCAGCACGGCCAGTTCCTGTTCGGTGGCCCCCGCGGCGAGCGCGGCCCGGTGATGCACTCCCAGGCAGTAGACGCAGCCGTTGAGCTGGGAGACCCGCACATTGACCAGTTCGATCACGCGCCGGTCCAGCCCCGCCGCCGCACCCGCCGCGTGCACCTCGATCGCGACGGCGATCAGTGCTTTCTGGGCCGAGGGCGTCTGCTTGTCGATCCAGACCCGTTCACCATTCACTCTCGCGATGGTAGTTGCCGCACACCCGTCGCGATCGACCAAGCGGACCGTGGTCCGACGCGGCGGCTCCGGACCGACGCTCGCACGGTCGCTCCGCGAAAGGGTAGATTTCCGGTGGTGAGCACCGCGCAACCACGCCTGTCGCCCGCCATCGACGGCCGAGACTCCGCCGGTCGTCCGATCCTCGAGCGGTCTCCGCTGCCTCCCGATATCGCCGCCGACGTGCTCGCCTACCTCGAACACGCCCCGGTCGTCCTCAGCGCCCGCAGTTTCGACGTCGACGAGTTCGCACCCGCCGACCGCGCTGTCCCGATGAACTTCCACACCGACGGCACGTTCGTCTGGCCCGGCGCGGTGCCCTACAACCTGCGCAAGTACGGGATCTCGCCCGAACCGGCACTGGTCGATCACGTCGTCGCGCTGGGATGCCGAATTCCCGAAGTCGACGACGCGACACGGCAACTCGCGGTGTCGGTCGTCGTCGGCTGACGGCCGAATCGGAAGCGGTGCTTTCGACGAGACCTTCCTTCGACGGCGGACGGCCTCGACCGTCGCCTGAAAGCCGGTGACCGACTCGCGATCTACCGCGGACCGTGTGCGAGAACCACTCCGGTGAAACGCTATTCGCGACCGGCGGAGGTGGACGTCATATCCGCGTAGCGAGGTCCAGCGACCCGGTCGGCGATCGGTTCGAGGGAGGCCAGTTCGTCGGCGGTCAGCGCGAGGGCGGCCGCGGCGGTGTTCTCGGCCAACCTGATTCGGCTGCGGGTGCCGGGAATCGGGACGACGGGCACGCCGTGCGCGTCCGCGCGGGAATGCGCCCAGGCCAGCGCCACCTGGGCCAGCGAGACGCCGCGGGCGTCGGCGATGGCGCGCAGCGGGGCGAGCAGTTCGGCGTTGGCGGTGGCGTTCGAGCCCGAGAACCGTGGCATTGCCCGACGGAAATCGTTCTTGTCGGCCAATTCGTCCGCGGCGGTGAACGATCCGGTGAGGAAACCGCGGCCGAGCGGTGAGTAGGGCACGAAGGTGACGCCGAGTTCGGCGGCCGCGGGGACCGCGGTGCGCTCGACGTCGCGGGAGAACAGCGACCATTCCGACTGGAGCGCGGCGATGGGATGCACGGCGTGCGCCGCCCGCAGTTCCGGACCCGTCACCTCGGACAGGCCCAAGGCGCGGACTTTGCCCTGCGCGACGAGTTCGGCCATGGCGCCCACTGATTCCTCGAGCGGAACCCGGGGATCGCGCCGGTGCATGTAGTAGAGATCGATGGTGTCGATGCCCAAGCGGCGCAGGCTGGCGTCGACGGCGGCCCGAATGTAGTCCGGTGAGTTCTCGATACCGCGAAAGGCCGGATCGTCGGCTTTGCGGACGATCGCGAATTTGGTGGCGAGGACCACGCGGTCCCGGTTGGCTCGCACGAAACCACTGAGGAATTCCTCGTTGTGACCGGAGCCGTAGACGTCTGCGGTATCGAACAGGGTGACACCCGACTCCAGCGCCAGTTCCAGCGTGGCCCGTGATTCGGTGAGGTCGGAGGGGCCGTAGAACTCGCTCATCCCCATGCAACCCAGGCCCTGGATACCGACGTCGATACCGCTCGCACCCAATGGTGCCGTCGGAAGACTTCCCGTCGTTGTCATACATTGATCCCTTCGCTGATGTGCGTGGCGGGCGTGCCGGAACCGCCTTGGTAGATCTCGATCTTGTAATCCAGCACGTCCACGGTCCGACGAAGTTCTTCGATCTTGGCGAGGACCTCGGCGCGGGTGCGGCGGAACATCTCCAGCCGCTCGGGGAGGGTGGAATCCCCGGCGCGCACCAGTTCCGCGTAGCGGACCATGTCGGCGACCGACATACCGGTGGTGCGCAAGCGCCCGATCAGCGCCAGCCATTCCAGGTCCCGGTCGCTGAAGCGCCGTCGGCCGGTGTGATCGCGGCCGATGTAATCCATCAGCCCGATCCGCTCATACCACCGCAGGGTGTCGCGGCTCAGTCCCGATCGCTCGGAGACCTCACCGATCGAATAGCGCGGTCGCACTCGATCCTCGACCTCGGTTCGGTCCACCGCTGCGGTTTCGCCCACTGCCTCGCCCTTCCCGTCGAACACGACCAACGGTAGCCACCTGGAGCGCACTCCAAGCAAGGGCGACGACGGTGGATGTTCCCGCGACATGCCCGGCCACGCGGCAGGGCACGCGGGCTCAGCTGTATTTCGGCAATTCCTGGACCGACCACTTGTTGCCGTCGGGATCGCTGAAATAGGTGAACAGGCCCCAGCCCTCGTCCTTCACCGGTGTCGCCGCCACCCCGGCCGCGAGCAGCTGCTGGTAGGCATGTTCGGCACTGGCGACAACGATCTGCATGCCCTCCACGCTGCCCGGCGCGGCCTGCGTGATGCCGCGGCCGATGCAGATCGAGCACCCCGAACCCGGCGGTGTCAGCTGGACGAAACGGATGTCATCGGTGGGGCTGTGGTCGTGATCGGCGTTGAAACCGATGCTGGTGTAGAAATCCTTGGCCCGGTCGACGTCGGTGACCGGGATGGCGACGAGCTCGATTTTCCAGTCCATCGCCACAGCATCCCACCGGGTACCGACATCGAAGCGGCGGCCACGGCACGAACCGCGTATGCCCGGCCCATCCGGCGATTTCGGGCCTACCCTGGTGGCATGGCAGGTAAGGACATCGACCGGATCAGGGCCCGTTCGGCCTGGGCGACGGTCAAGGAAAGCCCGGTGATCGCCGCGATCGCGGTGGCGCCGTTCGTCATCGCGCTCGGACTGGTGTGGTGGCTCGTCGGTGGGTTCGCCGCGTTCGTGTTGCTGATCGTCCTCGGGGCGGTCGTGGTGGTCGGCGGCAAACTCACGCGCTGAGACGCGCGAGGGCGGAGGTGGCGACGTGCTCAGCGGGGAATGTGGAACCGCACCAGATCGCCCGCACCGGGGTCGAGCTGCGCCCACGGCCGGTCGAATTCGAGGACCGCCAGCGCCGAGGTGGGAAATTTCCGGCTCAGTTCGATCGCCGGGATGGAGTCGCGGTTACCCGCCAGCTCCCACGCCGTCCACGGCATGCCGGGGGCGTGCCCGATCACCAGCAGCGTCGACACGTCGTCATCGCTGAGCCGGATCAACTCGATGAGCGATCGAGGGGAGGCCTCGTAGATACCCGGTTCGAAGACGACGGGGGCGGTGACTCCGGTCGCGGCCAGGGTTTCGCGGGTGCGGCTGGCGGTGGAGCAGCGGACCGCGTCGATCGGCGGCTGGGTCTCACGCAGCCAGTGCCCCGCCAGCCCGGCTTCTCGCTGTCCGCGCGGCGCCAGCGGGCGTTCGTGATCACCGACGCCGTCCGGGTAGGCGGACTTGCCGTGCCTCATGAGGATCAAGGTCCGAACCATGCCGAATACAGTAAGACGTACCACCGGTGAGGTGTGGATCGACGCGGGTCGGGCCTGCTGTGATAGCCAGGTAGGCACTCCGCCGCGAGGCGTACGCCACTCTCGAGGCACACTGAAAGCGGCGTCACATACGCTTATCCGCTATACCGTGACACCGCCGTCCACCTCAACCCCAGGGTGGCACACTGCCCACGCACATTTTCGAGGATCTGCAAATATGGCCTACGTAATCACGCAGCGTTGTTGCAACGACGCCAGCTGCGTCTCCGAGTGCCCGGTCGATTGCATTCGCCCGACACCGGACCAGCCTGATTTCGCGACGACCGAGATGCTCTACATCGACCCCGACACCTGCATCGATTGCGGTGCCTGTGTGGACGCGTGCCCGGTGGAAGCCATCTTCTCCGAGGATGACCTGCCGGCGTCGCTGGCTCGGTTCCGCGATATCAACGCCTCCTATTTCGAGCGGCATCCGCTCGAGTCCAACTTCGACCCGATCAAGACGCCTGCGCGCCCGCCCAAGGATCTGGGCACGCTACGCGTGGCGATCGTCGGCGCGGGCCCAGCGGCCTGCTACGCCGCCGACGAGCTGCTTCGCCGTTGCGATGTGGAGGTCGAGATGATCGACCGGCTACCGACGCCGTGGGGCCTGGTGCGAGCGGGCGTCGCGCCCGACCACCCGGGCACCAAGACGGTGTCGAAACTCTTCGAGTCGGCGTTCCGGCGCGAGACGTTGCAGTACTACCTCAACGTCGAGGTCGGCACCCACATCTCGCACGAGGAACTGCTCGAGCACCACCACGCGGTGATCTACGCGGTCGGCGCTTCCTCGGACCGCAAGATGGGTGTGCCGGGGGAGGATCTGCCCGGCAGCCATTCGGCGACCGAATTCGTCGCCTGGTACAACGGCCACCCCGACTACGCCGATCGGACCTTCGACCTGTCGGGTGAGCGGGCGGTGATCGTCGGAAACGGCAACGTCGCCCTCGACGTGGCGCGGGTACTGACCGTCGACCCGGACGACCTGGCCAAGACCGATATCGCCGACCACGCCCTGGACGCGCTGCGCGGCAGCAATATCCGCGAGGTCGTCGTGCTCGGCCGTCGTGGTCCGTTGCAGGCGGCCTACACCTCGCCGGAGTTCCTGGCGCTCGTGCACCTGAAGGGCGTCGACGTGATCGTCGACGAGGCCGATCTGGCACTGGATCACGCCAGCCAGGAACTGCTGGACGACCCGATGGTGGAGCCCTCGCTCAAGCTCAAGTACACCCTCGCCGAGGAGTACGCGGGCGGGCGGCGCGATCCGGCGAACAAGCGGATCGTGTTCCGGTACCTGGCCTCGCCGACCGCCGTGCACGGCGCCGACAAGGTCGAGTCGCTGGAATTCGTGCACAACGAATTGTTCAGCGAAGAGGGCCAGTTGGTGGCGCGGGCGACCGACCGCACCGAAACCCTGGAAACGGGCCTGGTGCTGCGTTCCATCGGCTACAAGGGCGAGGCCGTCGCGGACCTGCCGTTCGACGAGCGACGCGGCGTCGTGCCCAACGAGCACGGCCGGGTCATCGCCGCCGACGGTGCGCCGGTGAACGGGGTGTACGTCAGCGGGTGGATCAAGCGTGGCCCCCGCGGTGTCATCGGCTCGAACCGGATCGACTCCGAGGAGACGGTCGAGCAGTTGATCGGGGACTTCACCTCGGGCAAGCTGGTCGCCCCGCAGAAGGACCGCGCTGCGCTCAAGGCGCTGATCGGTGAGCGTCAGCAGGATCTCGTCGACCGTGACGGCTGGAAGGCCATCGACGCCGCCGAGAAGACCGCGGGCAAGGCGGCGGGACGCCCCCGCGTCAAGCTCACCACCCGCGAGGATCTGCTCAAGGCCGCACGCGGCTGAACGAATCCGGACGCCGGTCGGATCCCGTGGTCCGGCCGGCGTTCGCGCGTGGTGACCACGGGCCTACGGCAGCGGCATGATCCGCACGACCGTCGTCGTCGTCCCGCCGACGACGAACCACAGGCGAAGAACCGGTCGTCCCGACCGGTCGCCGGGTTCGTAGCGGGCGCGCACCGAGACGTGCTGACGCGCCAGCACCGGCGCGACGTATTCGATCACCGCGCGGTGCGGCGCGGCGACCAGTTTCGGGTATTCCACCAGGAACTGTTCCACCGCCTGCCAGTAGCAGGCGTTGTTGACGTGGTTGTACTGGTCGATATCGGTGGCACGCACCGGGAACGGCATGTCGATATCGGATTCCGGCGGGGTGGAGTCGGTGAGGTAGGGCCGCCACCGCAGCCGGTGCTCCTGGGTGGTCTGCGCCAGGTAGGCCAGGCCCTCGTCGCTGATCCTGGCGGGCATGTTGCTCGACTCGCTGATATTGATCCAGAACCCCTCGGTCTCGATCAATCCGCCGTTCTCGCTGGTGATCCGCACTCGCATATTGGTCCACCGCGTCGACATGCTCGAGCACCACCGCAGCATCCGTACCTCGTCGGGCCACTGGATGGGCCGGATGACGTCGATGACGGTGCGACGTACGATCCACACCGGATCGGTGCGGTGCAGCGAGGTCCGATGCAGCTGCTCCCAGGCGATATCCTGCAAATAGCGGGCGACGCTGTCGAACCGGAGTCGGTCGTACGGATCCACATCACCAGCCCGGATGGGCCACGCCGAAGCAAAGCCCATGCCCTCCTGGGGAAGCGGGGCGAGTGGCTGATCGAGTGACACTTGTGCTCCTCGCGCTGCACGGTGTGCCGCGTTTTCTTGCGGTGCTGTTGTGAGACGACTTTACGGGGCTCACGTCACACCCTCGCGTCGAGCCGTCTCTACCGACAGGTATTCCCGTCGCCGGGTGTTCGCCGGAAGCGCGTGTCGCGCCCTCGGAGGACGAAGCTCGCGACCGGTGATTTCCACGGGACCGACACGGCCGGGGCCGGAGCGGTAGCCTGAGTGAATGGCCACGGGGTCTAGGGTGGGTTCTCGATTCGGGCGCTACGAACTGCGCCGTCTACTCGGTGTCGGCGGGATGGGCGAGGTCTACGAGGCCTTCGACACCACCAAGAAACGCACCGTCGCACTCAAACTGCTCGATGTCGGACTCGCCAGGGATCCGGAATTCGTCGAGCGGTTCCGCAGGGAGTCGCGTTCGGCCGCCAGACTGCAAGAGCCGCACGTCATTCCGGTGCACGACTGGGGTGAGATCGACGGCGTCCTCTACATCGATATGCGACTGGTGTCCGGTCACGACCTCAAGGATCACATCCGTTCGCACGGCAGACTGGCTCCCGCCGAAGCCGTCTCGGTCATCGAGCAGATCGCCTCCGCGCTGGACGCCGCGCACGAGGCCGGACTCGTGCACCGCGACATCAAACCCGCCAATATCCTGATCACGCGCAACTCCTTCGCCTATCTGGTGGATTTCGGCATCGCGTATTCCCATTCCGACGCCCAATTGACGGGCACCGGCAGCGCGATCGGCTCCTTCGCGTACATGGCCCCGGAGCGTTTCGTCGAGGAGAAGAACACCCCCGATCCCGCGATCGATATCTACTCGCTGGCCTGTGTGCTGTACGAATGCCTGACCGGCGCCGTGCCCTTTCCCGCCAACAGCTTCCCGGTCGCCATCCACTCGCATCAGATGTTGCCGCCACCGCGCCCGAGTGCGAGCGAGCCGGGACTCGCCGCCTTCGACGCGGTCGTGGCACGCGGCATGGCGAAAGAGCCCCGCGCGCGCTACCGCACGGCGGGTGAACTGGCGGTCGCCGCCCGCGCGGCCTTCGACCGTGTCGATCACGGGGTCGCGGCGGCGAATGTCGCGTGGGAAGCGCCGACGTACACGCGGCTCGCGCCTCCCGTCGACGTCTCGCGGCCGCATCCGACGCGCCAGAGCGCCCCGCGTACGCACCCGTCGGCTCCACTGCCCATTCCACCGGCGTATCCGCCCGCGCGCCACGGCGACGGCCGGGCCATGCCGATTCTGGTCGGCGCGCTCGGCACGTCGGTGCTGGTCCTGGTCGCGGTCATCGTGATGTGGTGGCTGTGGTCGCCCGACCCCGATCCGACGCCGGTGGCGACCCCGGTCTCCACGCCGACCGCCGTCGCGTCGTCGCACACCGCGACCGCGTCGGCCGCGCCGGTGCGTACGACCACCGCGTCGCCCACCCCGACCACGACGAAGGAGAGCGCACCGCCGCTGACGGGTTCGGTCGGCGGCACCGACGGACAGGGCTTCGTCGGCGGCCCCCGGTGCAACGCGGCCAACCCCGCGTACGCGATCGGCCGCACCACGGGATCGCGGATCGTCGTCTGTCGGACCGGCGCGGGCAGGTACTACTACAAGGGCGTGCGCGACAGCGACAACCTGGGGATCGAACTGGACGACCCGGTACCGACCGGCGACGGCGGCTTCACCGTGACGAATCCGCAGGACGGCACCCGGTACGTGATCTCGCCGTCGAGCCTGACGGTGGTGCAGAACGGCAGAACGGTCGCGAGTGAGACGATGATAGAGTTTGCCTCTCGTTGATGGACTCGTGACCGTGCGCGCGGCTCGTTGAGTGCGGTGCGCCGCCGCGGATAGGTTGGATCGCGACGTCGCGGTGGCGTCGTGGACAGAGAGGTCGTCGTATGCGTGCAGCCCGAGTCGCCGAACTGAAGGGTCCGGAAGCGATCGAGATCGTCGAGATCCCGGAGCCCGCCGGATACGAAGGGGCAGTCGTCATCGATGTGCACGCGGCGGGGGTGGCCTTTCCCGACGTGCTGATGACCCGGGGGCAGTACCAGATGGATCCCGGCCTCCCGTTCGTCGTCGGCGGCGAGGTCGCGGGTGTCGTGCGCGAGGCTCCCGAGGGTTCGCACGTGGCGCCGGGCGACCGGGTGGTGGCGCTGACCATGCTCGGCAACGCGGTCGCCGAGGTCGCGGTGACACCGGCGGAGATGGTGTTCAAGCTCCCGGACAACATCTCCCTCGAGGCCGGGGCGGGCATTCTCTTCAACGATCTGACGGTGCATTTCTGCCTACGCACCCGAGGCAGACTGGCACCGGGCGAAACCGTGCTCGTGCACGGCGCCGCGGGCGGGATCGGCACCTCGACGACGCGGATGGCCGTCGCGCTCGGCGCGGGCCGGGTGATCGCCGTGGTGAGTACCGAGGAGAAGGCCGAGGTCGCGCGGGCCAACGGCGCCACCGACGTGGTGCTGACCGACGGCTGGCTGGCCGCGGTGAAGGAACTGACCGACGGACGCGGCGTCGATATCGTGCTCGATCCGGTCGGCGGTGACCGTTTCACCGACAGCGTCAGGTCGCTGGCACCCGCGGGCAGGCTGCTCGTGGTCGGATTCACCGCGGGCGAGATCCCCACCGTCAAGGTGAATCGCCTGCTGTTCAAGAACGTCGAGGTGACCGGCGCGGCGTGGGGCGAATGGGTGCTGACGCATCCGGGCTACCTGCGCGAACAGTGGGCCGAGGTGGAGCCGCTGCTCGCGTCGGGCAAGATCGCGGCGCCGCTGCCGGTGGTCCACCCGCTCGAAGACGCCGCGGCCGCCGTCGCCTCGCTCGACAACCGCACGGCGAAGGGCAAGGTCGTCGTCGCGGTGCGCTGATCGCGGTGGGTGATCGGTCCGGCGCGGCCGATCACCCTCGTCGCGGAATCGGCCCGCGGGTACGGTGATCCCATCATGAAGCTGTCGAATCGGGTGCTGAATCGGACCCTGCTCGCCCGCCAGCATCTGCTGGAACGCTCGGCGCTGACCGTCGCCGAGATGTGTGACCACCTGATCGGCCTCCAGGCCCAGGACGTCCCGCCGCCGTTCACCGGATTGTGGAGCCGCATAGCCGATTTCGACCCGGAGACGATATCGGCCGGACTCGATGGGCGTTCCCTGGTCCGGATCACGCTGATGCGCGGCACCATTCACCTGGTGACCCCGCCCGACGCCCTGCGCATCGCGCCGCATATCCAGCCCGAACTCGAAAAGGCGCCGTTCCGTAAGGGTTTCAACTTCGGCGCGATGGTCGGACTCGACCCCGACGAGGTACGCGCGCACGGTGAGGCGGTCCTGGGCGACGAGCCGATGTCGGCTGCGGATATGCGGGCCGAGGCCGCGCGGCTCTACCCGGACCGCGACGCGGGAGCCGTGCTCCAGACGTGGCTGTACCAACTGCCGGTATTGCAGACCCCGCCGCGCGGGAAGTGGAAGAACAACAGCAGGCCGATCTGGTCGCGGGTGCAACCGTGGCTGGGTGCGCCGCTGGACGCGGGCTATCCGTTGGCGGAGTTGCTCGTTCGCTATCTGCGCGCGTTCGGTCCCGCGTCGACCGCGGATATGCAGACCTGGTCCAAACTCACCGGAATCAAACCCGCGCTCGACACCCTCGGCGATCGGCTGCGCACCTACACCGACGATGGCGGCCGCACCCTCTACGATCTCGCCGACGCCGAACTCGCCGATCCGGATCTGCCCGCGCCGGTGCGCCTGCTCGGGTGGTACGACAACGCCGTGCTCGCACACCAGGACCGGACCAGGATCGTCCCGCAGGGCCAGGGCACGCCGTTGCGCGCGTTCGCGACCGCCGTCGCACCGGTACTGCTCGACGGTTACGTCGCCGGGCTGTACAAGGTCTTCCCGAAGGGGCCCGCCGCGCGATTGCGGATCACGCCGAACCGGGAGTGGTCGGCGGCCGAACGCCGCGATGTCGAGGCCGAGGCACACGCGCTGCTCGCGTTCACCGAGGGCGACAAGGAACCGAGCGTGGAGATACTCGAACCGGGGGAGGATCTGCGGGTCTGACGAGCACGGCGGACATTCCCCCCGATTCGGTCGGGTTCCCGTCGTCGCGGGCGCGGAATGTCCGCGTGGGCCGGTCACTCGGACGACCGATACGCGGGCGCCTTGCTGCTGTGTGTCAGCGCGAGGGTCCGCAGCAGCGGCAACGACCGCCGGGGCACCACCGTCGACAGCACGATGACACTGTGCGATCGCACCACCGAACTGGTGCGATCGATACTGAGTAGCACCGTTTGCAATCCGGCGTGCGAATCCGCGCCGATCCGGCACAGGACATCGCCGGAGCCGGTGGTCGCGTACGCCTCCAGCACCCCGGGGATGGCGTCCAATTCGGCCGCGACCAGGTCGAGCGCGCCCTGCGCTATCTCCAGCGTGACGAATGCCTGGACATCGAAACCCGCTGCGGTGACGTCGATCTGCGGATCATAGGAGGCGATGACGCCGGACTCCTCCATCCGGCCGATCCTGGACTGGACGGTGGCGCGGGCGACCTTGGTCCGGCGCGACAATTCCAGGATTCCCGCCTTCTGGTACTCGTGCATCGCGGCGAGTATCGCCAGATCGAGTTCGTCCAGTTTCGCCGGTGTTCGAGACATGACGGCCTCCTGTGGGGCGAGGGCGAGGGCGCGGTTGCAGGCCATCCGGCCTGTGCTAGTCGAATTGTCCAGCATAATCAGTGTTCCGCTAGTCGAATTCGCCACACTGCCCACCGGTACCGAGGTCGGTTGCCCAGCGGTGGTCGGCCGGGATTTCCTTGGTCGCATGACCATCGAACAGCTGCCTTCCGCCGGTTCACCGCGTGGACTCGTCGGTCTGGTCGACCACGACGTCCACGTCGACCCGTTTCCCGTCATCGGCTGGGACGCCCTGGTCTGGGTGGTCGGCAATGCCACCCAGACCGCGCATTTCCTGCAATCGGCCTTCGGCATGACGCTGGAGGCCTATTCCGGCCCCGAGACGGGAAACCGCGACCACAAGGCGTTCGTCCTGCGCAGCGGCGCGGCCCGCTTCGTGGTGCGCGGCGCGGTCGATCCGGGCAGCGAACTGGTCGCCCACCACGATCGCCACGGCGACGGCGTCGTGGATATCGCGCTGGAGGTGGCGGAGTTGGACCGCTGCGTGGAGTGGGCGCGCGCGCACGGCGCGACGATCCTGGTCGAACCGCACGACGAGAGCGACGAATTCGGCACCGTGCGCCTCGCCGCCCTGGCGACCTACGGCGAGACCAGGCATACGCTGGTCGATCGGTCGCGCTACAACGGACCGTATCTGCCCGGGTACGTGGCGCGCGGTTCCGGCTACGAGCCGCGCGCGGGCCGTCCGGCCCGGCTGTTCCAGGCCATCGACCACGTGGTGGGCAATGTCGAACTCGGCATGATGGATCGCTGGGTGGAGTTCTACCACCGCGTCATGGGCTTCACGAATATGGCCGAATTCGTCGGCGACGATATCGCCACCGAGTATTCGGCGCTGATGAGCAAGGTCGTGGCGAACGGCAATCATCGGGTGAAGTTCCCGCTCAACGAACCCGCCGTCGGCAAGAAGCGTTCGCAGATCGACGAGTATCTCGACTTCTATCGCGGTCCTGGAGTCCAGCACATCGCCTTGGCCACCGGCGACATCCTGAACAGTGTCGATGCCCTGCGACGCGAAGGTGTCGAATTCCTCGACACCCCCGACGCCTACTATTCCGATACGGAATTGCGGGCCCGCATCGGCCACGTGCGAGTTCCCGTGGAGGAATTGCGGCGACGCGGCATTCTGGTCGACCGCGACGAGGACGGTTACCTGCTCCAGATATTCACCAAACCCGTCGGGGACCGTCCGACCGTCTTCTTCGAACTGATCGAGCGGCACGGATCGCTGGGTTTCGGCAAGGGCAATTTCAAAGCGCTGTTCCAGGCGATCGAACGCGAACAGGCCGCCAGGGGCAATCTCTAGCCGGATGTCGGCACGGCACTCCCGATTCCGGTTTCCGCGCCGCGCGCTCGTAGGGTTCACGCCATCATGCCCACATCCGATGATCCACGCGCCCATGACATTCGAGCGGTCGTCTTCGACTGGCGCGGCACCCTGGTCTGCGAACTCACGCCGTCGGGTTGGGTCCGCGAGGCCCTGCGCCGCGTCGGACGCGACCACGACGACCTCGCCGTCGCCTCGGTGCTGCGGTCCGTTCACACGCCCGAATTGCTGACGCGACTACGATCCCCGCTCGGCAATACCAGTGCCCAGCGCCACCGCGACACCTACTACGGCGTTTTCGCCGCGGCCGGTCTCGATGACGAACTCGCCGACGAACTCTGGGCCGTCGAATCGGATCCCACCTACAACCCGTTCGCCGTCGACGCCGCGCGGACTTTGTCGACCCTCGCCGAACACGGGTGCGCGATCGGCGTGCTCAGCAATATCCATTTCGACATCAGGCCGGTCTTCGACCGCGCCGGACTGCTCGATCACATCGACAGTTTCGTCCTGTCCTGCGAACGCGGTGTCCAGAAACCGGATCCGGCCATATTCCGGCTGGCGCTCGATGAACTCGGCACCGGGGCCGAGCACACGCTGATGGTCGGGGACCGGCCCTCCCGCGACGGCGTCGCCGTCGACGTCGGCATGCCGACCCTGCTCGTCCCACCGCTGACCGATTCCGCGCGCAGCAGCCTGCACCTGGTCACCATGACCGTCGGCGCGCACCGGCAGCACCCGCCCACGCGCCACGGCGACGGCAGGCGCGGGCGCGGGCGTGCGCACGGTGATCATCGGGGGCACGGTGAGCATCGCGAGCATGTCGCACTGGTGTAGCGACGATCCGGCGGCAGCGGCGCCGGAGGCGGTCGCGCCGAACACAGTAGAGTTCACGGCATGCGGATCTCGTCGGCGCTCCTCACCGGTATGGCTCTGACGCTGGTGCTGTCGGCCTGCGGCTCGGACGGTGATTCGGGCGATTCCGCCCCGCTACGCCCGCCGCCGAAGGTCGCCTCGCTCGGCCCGTTCGTCGGGGAGTGCGGTCACGTCACCGACGACGAAGTGCGCGATATCGCGGGGCTCGGGCAGGTCTCGCGCGTCTTCAAGAATTCGACGGGCTGCAACTGGCAGTCGGCCGGGTCGTCCTCGCCCAGCGTGACCTTCGCCTCCTACCGCGGCAGCCCGATCGATCGGGAGAAGGCCTGGGTGACCAGTGTCGGCCGCGCGCCGGACACCATCGAGGTCGGCGGACATCCCGGCTGGCGCGCGCTCGACCCCAGCGGAACGGTCTGCGATCTGGCGATCCAGCTCGATGACGATTTCTTCGAATGGTCTATGTCCTACGGGATCTTCCAGGCCACGGGCAATCCGTGCGACAAGACCTACAAGCTGGCCGAACTGACCGTGCAGCGGTTGAAATGAGAGGCGTGGCGATGATCGGCAGACGAGCGGGAATCGCGGTCACCGCGCTGGCGCTGGCCGCCACCGCGGCGGGATGCGGTCAGACGATCTCGGGAACCGCCTACCCCGCGGGCGGAAGTCAGTCGGTGAACACCAATTTCGACAAGCTGCTGCGCGAATGCGAAGTGGTCGAACCGGAGAAGATCGGCGAGGCGGTCGGCGACGCCACCTACGTCAGCGGTTCGTTCAACGGCGCGGTGTGCATGTGGGATGTCGAGGACGCGCCGGGCGGCAACGCCATGGTCACCCTGAACTGGTACGAGATCGGGTCGCTGAACAACGAGAAGGCCACCAACGACAAACTGGGCTACACGACCGGGAATATCACCGTGCAGGGCCGACGTTCACTGGAGACGCGCAGGCCCAACGATCCCGACTCCTGCGGTGTCACCGCCAGCGCCGCCGATACCGGTGTGGTGGGCTGGTGGATCAACTATCGGGCGGGTTCGGCCCACCCCGATCCGTGCGCGGCGGCCAAGAAACTGGTCGAGCTGACCTTGAACCTGGCCCGCTAGGCGTGTCGCTCGTGGACCCCCTTTGACCCTGTAGCGCAACCGCGAGTATCGTGGATCGCTGTGCCCGGAACCTTGCGGGCAAATTCGTGCTCTGACGTAAGCCAGCGAAAGCGGCCGACCTCTCCGGCGTGCCTGGATTCCGGGATACGCATGGCGCACGACACGCCCGACCTCGGGACGCGAGAAACGTGGTCGGACGTGCGAGTGAAGGCTCGATGAAAGCGGGATGAACGTCGGTCCGACGGGCGCGAGCCCAGGACCCGGGAATGCCGCCAACTGAACAGACATGAAGTTCCAGACACCGCGTTACTAATAAGGAAAGCCGGTCTATGCCAACCATCAACCAGCTGGTCCGCAAGGGTCGCCAGGACAAGGTCTCCAAGACCAAGACCGCGGCCCTGAAGGGGAGCCCGCAGCGTCGAGGCGTGTGCACCCGCGTGTACACCACGACCCCGAAGAAGCCGAACTCCGCGCTGCGCAAGGTCGCGCGTGTTCGCCTGACCAGCGCGGTCGAGGTCACGGCGTACATCCCGGGTGAAGGCCACAACCTGCAGGAGCACTCGATGGTGCTCGTGCGCGGCGGTCGTGTGAAGGACCTCCCCGGCGTTCGTTACAAGATCATCCGCGGCTCGCTCGACACCCAGGGCGTGAAGAACCGCAAGCAGGCCCGCAGCCGTTACGGCGCCAAGAAGGAGAAGAGCTGATATGCCACGCAAGGGCCCCGCACCCAAGCGTCCGCTGATCAACGACCCGGTCTACGGGTCGCCGCTGGTCACTCAGCTGGTCAACAAGATCCTGCTGGACGGCAAGAAGTCCACCGCCGAGCGCATCGTCTACGGCGCGCTGGAGCAGGCTCGCGAGAAGACCGGCACCGATCCGGTCGTCACCCTCAAGCGCGCGCTCGACAACGTCAAGCCCGCACTCGAGGTCAAGCCGCGCCGCGTCGGTGGCGCCACCTACCAGGTGCCGGTCGAGGTTCGTCCTGGCCGCTCCAACACCCTCGCGCTGCGCTGGCTGGTCAACTACTCGCGGGCTCGTCGTGAGAAGACCATGGTCGAGCGTCTCGCCAACGAACTGCTCGACGCCAGCAACGGCCTCGGCGCTTCGGTCAAGCGTCGCGAGGACACCCACAAGATGGCCGAGTCGAACCGGGCCTTCGCGCACTACCGCTGGTGATGCCATCCCGGCCCGTCGCTGGTGTCGGCGCCGGAAGGCACACGGCAGGAACGGTCGGGGTCCGGTGGCGGCAGCCAGTCGCCACCACGTAGGACCCGACGGAACCTGCCTGGTCGATACAGTCGGGCGGGGCACCCAGGTGTCGCTTCCGGCGTTGACATAGCGATGACCCGACAAGGGTCTCGTACCACAAGAACACAATCCCAACTAGCTGATCTACGACAAGCAGAGCGGGGAAGATTTCCGTGGCACAGGACGTGCTCACCGACCTGAACAAGGTCCGCAACATCGGCATCATGGCCCACATCGATGCCGGTAAGACCACCACTACCGAACGCATCCTCTTCTACACCGGCATCACCTACAAGATCGGTGAGGTCCATGACGGCGCGGCCACCATGGACTGGATGGAGCAGGAGCAGGAGCGTGGCATCACCATCACCTCCGCTGCCACCACCTGCTACTGGAACGACAACCAGATCAACATCATCGACACCCCCGGGCACGTCGACTTCACCGTAGAGGTGGAGCGGTCGCTGCGCGTGCTCGATGGCGCCGTCGCGGTCTTCGACGGTAAAGAAGGCGTCGAGCCCCAGTCCGAGCAGGTGTGGCGTCAGGCCGACAAGTACAACGTGCCGCGTATCTGCTTCGTCAACAAGATGGACAAGCTCGGTGCCGATTTCTACTTCACCGTGCAGACCATCAAGGACCGCCTCGGCGCGCGTCCGCTGGTTCTCCAGCTGCCGATCGGCGCCGAGGACACCTTCGAGGGCATCGTCGACCTGGTCGAGATGAACGCGAAGGTCTGGAAGGGCGAGACCAAGCTCGGCGAGAAGTACGAGGTCGAGGAAATCCCGGCCGATCTCAAAGAGCGTGCCGAGCAGTACCGTCAGGAACTGCTCGAGACCGTGGCCGAGTCCGACGAGGCGCTGCTCGACAAGTTCGCCAACGAGGAAGAGCTCACGATCGAGGAGATCAAGGGCGCCATCCGCAAGATGACGGTCAACTCCGAGCTCTACCCGATCCTGTGTGGTTCGGCGTTCAAGAACAAGGGCGTTCAGCCCATGCTCGACGCCGTGATCGACTACCTGCCCACGCCGCTGGACGACGGTGGCACCGACGGTCACGTCCCGGGTAAGGAAGAGGAGATCATCCACCGCGAGGCGAGCGTCACCGCGCCGTTCTCGGCGTTGGCGTTCAAGATCGCCGTGCACCCCTTCTTCGGCAAGCTGACCTACGTCCGGGTGTACTCGGGCAAGGTCGACTCCGGCGCCCAGGTCATCAACTCGACCAAGGGCAAGAAGGAGCGTCTGGGCAAGCTCTTCCAGATGCACTCCAACAAGGAGAACCCGGTGGGCGAGGCCCAGGCGGGCCACATCTACGCGGTCATCGGTCTGAAGGACACCACGACCGGCGACACCCTGTGCGATCCGCAGAACCAGATCGTGCTGGAGTCCATGACCTTCCCGGATCCGGTCATCGAGGTCTCGATCGAGCCGAAGACCAAGTCCGACCAGGAGAAGCTGGGCACCGCGATCCAGCGTCTCGCCGAAGAGGATCCGACCTTCTCGGTGAAGCTGGACGACCAGACCGGTCAGACCATCATCGGCGGCATGGGCGAACTCCACCTGGACATCCTGGTGGACCGCATGCGTCGCGAGTTCAAGGTCGAGGCCAACGTCGGCAAGCCACAGGTGGCCTACCGCGAGACCATCACCAAGAAGGTCGAGAAGCTCGAATTCACCCACAAGAAGCAAACGGGTGGCTCGGGTCAGTTCGCGAAGGTGATCATCGCCCTCGAGCCGTTCGTCGGCGAGGACGGTGCGCACTACGAATTCGAGAACAAGGTCTCCGGTGGTCGCGTCCCGCGCGAGTACATCCCTTCGGTGGACGCCGGTGCGCAGGATGCCATGCAGTACGGTGTGCTCGCCGGATACCCGCTGGTCAACCTCAAGGTGATCCTGCTCGACGGTGCTTACCACGACGTCGACTCCTCGGAGATGGCGTTCAAGATCGCCGGCTCGCAGGCCCTCAAGGAAGCGGCCCGCAAGGCCGGTCCGGTGATCCTCGAACCGCTCATGGCGGTCGAGGTCATCACGCCCGAGGATTACATGGGCGAAGTGATCGGCGACCTGAACTCCCGCCGTGGCCAGATCCAGGCCATGGAGGAACGCAGTGGTGCCCGTGTCGTCAAGGCGCTGGTTCCGCTCTCGGAGATGTTCGGCTACATCGGTGACCTGCGGTCGAAGACCCAGGGCCGGGCGAACTACTCCATGGTGTTCAACTCGTACGCGGAGGTTCCGGCCAACGTGTCGAAGGAGATCATCGCCAAGGCGACCGGCGAGTAGTACCTGTTCGGGGCCGAGTTGCGCGCTAGTGGCAAACTTGGCCCCGGCAACCGGGCGCATGTTCCACCCGATCCCCGCGCCCGCGGGGATGATCCACGCACTGCTGCAACTGCACGCACCAACAAGTCCAGGAGGACACCAAAGTGGCGAAGGCGAAGTTCGAGCGGACGAAGCCGCACGTCAACATCGGCACCATCGGTCACGTCGACCACGGCAAGACCACGCTGACTGCAGCGATCACCAAGGTGCTGGCTGACAAGTACCCGGATCTGAACGAGGCCTCGGCCTTCGATCAGATCGACAAGGCGCCGGAGGAGAAGGCTCGTGGTATCACGATCAACATCTCCCACGTCGAGTACCAGACCGAGAAGCGCCACTACGCGCACGTCGACGCCCCGGGTCACGCCGACTACATCAAGAACATGATCACCGGTGCGGCGCAGATGGACGGCGCCATCCTCGTGGTCGCGGCGACCGACGGCCCGATGCCGCAGACCCGCGAGCACGTGCTGCTCGCCCGTCAGGTCGGCGTGCCCTACATCCTGGTCGCACTGAACAAGTCCGACATGGTCGACGACGAGGAAATCCTCGAGCTCGTCGAGATGGAGGTCCGCGAGCTGCTGGCTTCGCAGGAGTTCGACGAGGATGCCCCCGTCGTGCGCGTGTCCGGTCTGAAGGCGCTCGAGGGCGACCCGAAGTGGACCGAGTCGGTGCTGGAACTGATGGCTGCCGTCGACGAGTCCATCCCGGACCCGGTTCGTGACACCGAGAAGCCGTTCCTGATGCCGGTCGAGGACGTGTTCACCATCACCGGTCGTGGCACCGTCGTCACCGGTCGTGTCGAGCGCGGCATCATCAACGTGAACGAAGAAGTCGAGATCGTCGGCATCAAGCTCGAGAAGACCAAGACCACGGTCACCGGTATCGAGATGTTCCGCAAGCTGCTCGACCAGGGCCAGGCGGGCGATAACGTCGGTCTGCTGGTTCGTGGCATCAAGCGCGAAGATGTCGAGCGCGGCCAGGTCGTCGTCAAGCCGGGTACCACCACCCCGCACACCGAGTTCGAGGGCCAGGCGTACATCCTGTCCAAGGACGAGGGCGGCCGCCACACCCCGTTCTTCAACAACTACCGTCCGCAGTTCTACTTCCGTACCACGGACGTGACCGGCGTCGTTACCCTCCCCGAGGGCACCGAGATGGTCATGCCGGGCGACAACACCGAGATGCTGGTCAAGCTGATCCAGCCGGTCGCCATGGACGAGGGCCTGCGCTTCGCCATCCGCGAAGGTGGCCGCACCGTCGGTGCCGGTCGCGTCACCAAGATCATCAAGTGATTTCCTGAATCGCTGATCTCTCCGAACGGCGTCGCTCCCACGGGAGCGGCGCCGTTCCGCGTTTCGAGTTATCCGGTCAGAACGCTATTGCGGTCGCGCTGATCCCAATGTGTACACACTCGGGTACGCTATAGTCATGCTGATCGAAACTCTGTCGGTGCGCGAGGCGCGCGAACAACTCTCCGGAGTGCTGGAGCGGTTTCGCCGCGGTGACCGCACGCCAGTGGGTGTCGGCTCCCACCGCAGAACTGAGGCGGTGGTAGTGCCGGTCGAAGTATTCGAAGAATTGACTGCGGAACGTGCTCAATCGGTACGGCAAGCGTCGGCTTCGATTCGGGCCGAAGGGCTTTCACCCAGCTCGGATGCCGACGCGATTCTGCGACAGTGGGAACAGGGCCAGATCAGTACTGTCCAGATGCGTGAGCAGGTGCGGCGCTTGCACGGTCTGCAGTGACTGCAGATCCCTACGTCGACCCCGAGTCGGGTGTGCTGCGCAACCGCCTCGGCATTGTCGACGCTGATTTGCTCCGCCGGGTCGAATCGGATCTGAGTTTTGCCGCGCTGGCGGACTTGGGAACCAGGATTCTGCCGGGAAGCTACGATCTCGATCATCTTCGCGCATTCCACCGGGAGATTTTTGGTGACCTGTTCTTCTGGGCAGGTGAGATTCGTGTTGTCGGAATTGCGAAATCGGACCCATTTTGTTTACCGCAGCATATCGAACCTTACTCAGCGGATGTGTTCGACGGGCTTGCGAAGGAGCGGTATCTGCAGGGGTGCACGCGCACCGAGTTCATCGAACGCCTGACACACTATTTTTCTGAAGTAAATGCAATTCATCCTTTTCGTGAGGGCAATGGGCGCACGCAACGAGCTTTCTTCCGGCAGCTCGGTCGCGAGGCAGGTTGGGATATCGACTGGGCTTCGCTTGATCGTGACGATAATATTCGCGCCTCGATCGCGTCGGTGCGCGGCAATAATGCTCCACTCGGTGACCTTCTCGCCTCGTTGATCAGACAGGTTTGAGCGAGACCGGCCTTCATCATCCTGTCCAAGGACGAGGGCGGCCGCCACACCCCGTTCTTCAACAACTACCGTCCGCAGTTCTACTTCCGTACCACGGACGTGACCGGCGTCGTTACCCTCCCCGAGGGCACCGAGATGGTCATGCCGGGCGACAACACCGAGATGCTGGTCAAGCTGATCCAGCCGGTCGCCATGGACGAGGGCCTGCGCTTCGCCATCCGCGAAGGTGGCCGCACCGTCGGTGCCGGTCGCGTCACCAAGATCATCAAGTGATTTCCTGAATCGCTGATCTCTCCGAACGGCGTCGCTCCCACGGGAGCGGCGCCGTTCCGCGTTTCCGCAGTTCGGCGCTGGCGTGTCGGAAGTTCCTAGGGACTTTCCTGCCCACCGCGGATCTCGACCAGTTCCTCGCCGAGCTGGTCGCGGTGGCCCAGGGGGCGGCAGCGCTGGAAAATCTCGCGCCCCTCGCCATCCTGTTGACGCAATGGCGGCAAGCCCGGGCCGCTCCGCCCGCGATCTTTGCCTGTCCGATTATGCGTTTCGTAGGCGAATACCCTACGAAACGCGTACTTCTCGCCGTCGACACGGATCGTGGGATGCTCTCCGCCCGAGTTGTGCGATCCGGTCCACGGTCGGTCGATATGTGCCGCGGATTCATGCAGATCCATCCACAGGGAGCTGTGGTGACTTGTGGACAAATACGGAACAGCGGTGACGGCGCCGTTGCGCCGACGCTGTCCCCCGCGATATTCGGTCGACAGTGGACACCGCAGAGGGGTACAAACGAGCCATGGTTACAGCAGGTCCGCGCGCGCGGTAGTCGAAGGCAGTGTCGTGGTGGCGCTGTTCGCGCCGCGCTGACACGCTCGTGCCGTCACCGGAACGCGTCAACTCGGCGAGCGTCTTTCTCTGGACGAAACCAGTTGATGGAGTGGGGGATTCCCATGACGCATGCTATTTCCACCGATCCGGTCCGGGTCCGCAATATCGGGATCACGGCGCATATCGATGCCGGGAAGACGACGACGACCGAACGCATCCTGTTCTACGCGGGTGTCACCTACAAGATCGGTGAGGTGCACGACGGGAACGCGGTGATGGATCGGATGGCGCAGGAGCGCGAGCACGGAATCACCATCGCCGCCGCGGCGACGACCTGTTTCTGGAACGACTGCCAGATCAATCTCATCGATACGCCGGGCCACGTCGATTTCACCGTCGAGGTGGAACGGTCGTTGCGGGTACTCGACGGCGCGGTCGCGGTTTTCGACGCCAAGGAAGGGGTCGAGCCGCAGACGGAGCAGGTGTGGCGTCAGGCCGACAGGTACGGCGTGCCGCGGATCTGTTTCGTGAACAAGATGGACAAGGTCGGCGCGGACTTCCTGTTCACCGTTCGGAGCATCGAGGAACGGCTCGGGGCGACCCCGCTGGTGATCCAGCTGCCGATCGGCGCCGAGGGCGATTTCGAGGGCATCATCGACCTGGTCGAGATGACCGCGAAGGTGTGGCGCGGCGATACCGGGCTGGGCCGACGGTTCGAGGTCGTCGAGATACCGGTCGAACTGCGCGAGCGGGCGGCGCGTTACCGCGCGCTGCTGTTGGAAGCGGTCGCGGAGGCGGATGACGTGATGCTCGAGCATTTCGTGGCGGGCACGCAACCGTCCGTCGCGGAACTGAAGGCCGCGATCCGGGGGCTGACGGTGCGTTCGTCGGCGTATCCGGTGCTGTGCGGGTCGGCGTTCAAGAACAAGGGCGTGCAGCCGATGCTCGACGCGGTCGTCGACTACCTGCCCTCGCCGTTGGACGCGGGCGGCGCGGACGGATATCGCCACGATGACGAACTCGCGGTCGTGCACCGGGACGCGACGGTCGACGAACCGTTCACGGCACTGGTGTTCAAGGTCGCGGCGCATCCGCACTTCGGCAGGCTCACCTACCTGCGGGTGTACGCGGGTAGTGTCGAAAGCGGTGCCGCCGTTGTCAATTCGACGAAGGGACGAAAGGAGCGGATGGGCAGACTGTTCCAGATGCATTCCGATCGGGAGATCCCGATCGAGCGGGCGCGGGCCGGGCAGATCTGCGCCGTCGTCGGTCTGAAGAACACCACGACCGGTGACACCCTGTGCGATCCGGACGATCCGATCGTGCTGGAGCCGATGACCTTCCCGGAGCCGGTGCTCGAGGTGTCCGTCGCGCCGAGGACCGCCTCCGATCAGGAGCGGCTCGCGACCGCGATCCAATGGTTCACCGAGGAGGATCCGACGCTGTCGGTCACGGTCGACGCCGAGACCGGTCAGACCGTCCTCGGCGGCATGGGCGAACTGCATCTGGAGATCGTCCTCGACCGGATCCGGCGGGAATTCCGGGTCGAGGCCGATACCGGTAAGCCGCGGGTGGCCTACCGCGAGACCGTCACGACCGCCGTGGACCGGCACGAGCACCTCCATCGCAAGCAGGTGGGCGGGCACGGCCAGTTCGCGAAGGTGGTGATCGCGGTGGTGCCGTTCGTCGGCGCGGACGGCGCGGTCTACGAATTCGAGAGCCGGGTGACCGGCGGCCGGGTGCCCAAGGAGTACATCCCAGCGATCGACGCGGGTGCGCAGGACGCGCTGCGCTGCGGTGTGCTCATCGGCGCCCCGGTGGTGAATGTGCGGGTGGTGTTGCTCGACGGCGCGGCACACGCACAGGATTCCTCGGAGCTCGCGTTCCGGATCGCGGGCGCGCAGGCGGTGCGTGACGCGCTCGCGTCGGCACGTCCGGCGTTGCTGGAGCCGGTGATGGCGGTGGAGGTGGTCACTCCACCGGAGTACCTCGGCGAGGTCATCGGTGATCTGAACGCGCGGCGCGGCCGGATCACGGCGATGGCGGAGCGTGGCGGGGTCCGTGTCGTGACGGCACTGGTGCCGCTGCGGGAGATGTTCGGCTACATCGGCGACCTGCGGTCGCGGACCCAGGGCCGGGCGAACTACGCCATGGTCTTCGATTCGTACGCGCGGGTGCCCGACGAGGTGGCCGCACGGCTGATCGCGAAGAATCCGGGCTGACCGGTCGAACGGCGTCGTCCCTCGGGGCGGCGCCGTTCGGGCGCGACAGGTGGACCCGTGACGATCTTGTCCGACGCGATCGCGCGGTCTCGGTGACCATGGAGTGCATGAGCAAGCTCGATGTCGAATTCGCGGTCGCCACCGGCGCGCTCGCCGACGATCTGCCCTATTTCGCGTTCGGTGCGGGCAGGCCGCTGGTCTTCCTGCGCTGGTTCAGTCCCGACCACGCGAATCCGACCGGATGGACACGGAATTCCGAGATCAGGACGCTGGCCGGGCTGGCGCGGCGGTTCCGGGTCTACGCGGTGAGTCGCGCGCCCGGGATGGCGGCGGGGACGACGATGGCCGATATCGCGGATCAGCACGCGCGGGCGCTGCGATCGGAATTCGGCGGCCCGGTGGATGTGCTCGGTATCTCCTCGGGCGGTTCGGTGGGTCTGCAACTGGCCGCCGATCATCCGGATTCGGTGCGCCGCCTGGTGGTGGCGGCGGCCGGATACCGGTTGGAGGAGCGGGCGCGCGCCGATCAGCTCGGATACGCCGAGGCCGCCGCGGCCGGGCATCGCGCGCTGCACCATATGGCCCCGCATTCGTCGCGGGTGCGGGACCGGCTGCTCACCGCGGCCATGTGGCTGGCCGATCCCTTCCTGCGGCCGGTCGATCCGGCCGACACCCTGGCGTTCGTGCGCGCCGAGGACGCCTTCGACCTGTCGGGTCGACTCGGCGAGATCGAGGCGCCCACCCTGGTGATCGGCGGTGAGCGCGACGAGTACTACCCGACCGCGAATTTCCGCCGGACCGCCGACGGCATTCCGCGGTCGCACCTGATCATCTACCCGGCTGTCGGGCATATCGGCGCGATCACGCACCGCCGGTTCGCCCGTGACATCGCCGAATTCCTCGACGCGGAATGAGCTTTCAGCAGTTCGACGGCGCCGGTTCGCCACGGAAGCGGGCATCGAGCCAGCCGAGGACGAAGGGCACGCCGAGCACGGCCGTCGACATGTGTTCGGGAGATATCGTCGTATCCGCTTGCAGCCGTACGCCCGCGTCGCAGTACCGCCGGTTCGTGGCGACGATCGAATCCACCGGGATCAACGGGTCGGACGCGGAATGCCATTCGTAGACGGGGATTCTCGGCACCCCGTCGAAGAATTCGAGACTGTTCTCCTCCAACACCGCCCTGGCGTCTCGGTTCGTCATCAGCGACATATTGCTCGCGAAATCCATCACGCTCTTTCCCGCGCCGACGGCGAGAATTTCGTTGGTACATCCGTTCGCGAGGACATCCCGGGCCCACAGCCCCCGGGGATTCAGCGATTCACCGATCGGCAAACGGTCCGGATATTCGCGTTCGAGACCGATCGCGGCGGCCATGATCAAACCGAAGGCCGGGTGTGGATTGGTGTTCACCGCTTCGATCATCCGCACCAGATTCGTCGGCACCCCGCCCGCCGCCGCGCCGACGATATCGAGTTCGGGCGCGTAGGTCGGCGCGAGCGCGGCCGCCCACGCGGTCGCCATGCCGCCGCCGGAATAGCCCGCCATGGCGACGGGGCTGCGGTGCAGGTTCAGCCCTGGCACCGCACGCGCGGCGCGGATTCCGTCCAGTGTGATCTGCCCGCCGAGCCTGGCGGCGCCGTAGGCGAAGGTGGGGCCGAGGTGGTCGGGCAGGGCGACGCTCCACCCGCGCGCGAGCACCGCGTTCAGCGCGACGGCCTCGCGGACCTGCAAATTCGGATCGGGACTGTAGAGGACTCGCGAGACAGCGCATCGTGGGCCGAGCGCGTTGATGATGTGCTGGTAGGACAGCAGCGGTCCGTCGGGGACGCGCCACTGCGGGGTGAGCAGGGTCGAGGTCGCCGCGATGGGAAGACCCTGTGAATTCGTCGAGCGGAATTTCACCAGGGTCACCGCGGTGCCGGGAAACATCGCCAGCGGCGGCATCGGGCGGGTTTCGAGTACTTCACCCGGCGATTTCTCGGCGATATCGGCGGGGGCCGCGTAGATGGGGTCGGGATCGGGTGTCGGATAGAGCGGAACGGCCCCGGCACTGCCGGGGCCGAACAGGGATATCACGGTAGCGCCCGAGAGCAGCGCGGCGCCTATGGCGCGAAATACATGATTTCGATCTTTGGTCGGAATCTGCACGCGCGATGAATATCACGCGCGCGCGGACGAAATCGTGGACACGCGCGCGGTTCAGCCAAGTTGTGTCATCCCCGCCGCGACCACCCTGGCGACCTCGGCGATGTCGTCGGCCGACGGTGACGCCATTCCGTCGAGCGTGTGCAACCGATCCGTGCCCGCCATGGCGAACATCGCCGAGACCCACGTGGCGGCCGCGGCGCTCACGGTGCCTGGCCGCACCGCGACCGGGGTGCTGGCCCGCAGCACCCGCGCGGTGACGTCGAGCAGTTGGTCACGCAGGTGGCGCAGCTGACGCCGCACGTCCGGGTGTGTGTCGGCCTCGCGCCACATGATGACCCGCAGCACCGAGGAATCGTGATCGCGCAGATTCAGCGCGTTGTCGAGATTGACCAGACTCCGCGCCGGATCGCCCGGTGCGACCACGGTGTCGATATCGCCGACGGGGTGGGCGGGCACCCGTTCGGTCATCAAGGTGGACAGGATCGAATCCTTGGTGGGGAAGTAGTAGAAGACCAGACCCTTGGGCACGCCGGCGGTGGAGGCGATGGCCGCGGTCGCCGTCGCGTCGAACCCCTGGGCCGCGAAGAGTTCCTCGGCGGCGTCCAGGATGAGGCCGCGGGCGTCGCCGTCGATCTTGGCGCTCCGACGACGCCCGCCCGCCCGCCGCGGTTTCGGCATCTGCATCGGTGGCGCGCCCCACCTTCCGCTGTCCGGCCCCGCGTCAGTGGTGCGCCGCGGTGCGGTGCATACGTGCCGACATCGCTGGCAGCGCCGCAACGGCGACCACGACGGTCACCACTCCCACGACCCACGCGGTCCAGGATGCGCCCCGATAGGCGGTGAAGTCCATCGCCCACGGCGCGAGGAACAGCAGCACGCCGAACAGGCCCATGGCGTAGTCCAGCGCGCCCATGGCGGGCCGATAGATCTGCGCGGCGCCGGTGAGTGCGATCAGGACGCCCAGCACCACCAGTGACCACACGGCGCGGTCGTTGGTGTCGACCCACAGCGGCGTCAGCGCCGCGATGGCGCCGAGCACGACGGCGAGGCCGTCCTGGGCGCGGTTCTCGGTGAACATGGTATGCCTCCTCGGGCTCGAAAATATGTCCTGACCTCGGTATAGTCCTGATTGACCGAGCGGTCGATATCGGAGCGGACACGATTGGGCCGCGACATCGCTGGCACCGTGGCGGGGAGGTAGCGACCCACCTCGGTCGGAGCGAGAGTTATGGTGCTGGGTAACAGTTGGGTGAAGGGATGGCCGCAATGACAGCGCCGATCGTGATCATCGGGGCAGGCCTCGCCGGCCTGCGCACCGCCGAGGAACTTCGTCGTGCGGGTTACGAGGGCGAACTCGTCCTCGTCGGGGAGGAACCGCGGTTGCCCTACGACCGGCCGCCGCTGTCGAAGCAGTTCGTGCGCGGCGAAACCGACGACACCACCCTGCGGCCCGCCGAATTCTTCGACGAGAAGGCCATCGAGGTGCGCCTGGGCGCGGGAGCCACCGGTGTCGACACCGCGGCCCGCACGGTGGCGCTGGCCGACGGCAGCACCGTCGAATACGACAAACTCATCATCGCGACGGGCCTGCGCCCGCGCCGGATACCCGGCCTTCCGGAGCTGAAGGGCGTGCACGTGCTGCGCGACCACTCCGACGCCGCCGCGCTGCGCGACGAACTGAAGAGCGCGAGGACCGCCCTCGTGGTCGGCGCGGGATTCATCGGCTGCGAACTGGCGTCGAGTTTCCGTGACAGCGGCGTCGAGGTGGTGTTGATCGAACCGCAGCCGACCCCGCTGGCGTCGGTGCTCGGCGAGAAGATCGGCGCGCTGGTCGCCCGGCTGCACACCGCCAAGGGCGTCGATCTGCGTTGCGGTACCGGCCTGGACACCCTGCTCGGTGACGACGAGGGTCGGGTGCGCGGCGCGCGGCTGGCCGACGGCACCGAGGTCGCCGCGGATCTGGTCGTCATCGGCGTCGGTTCGCGACCGGCCACCGAATGGCTCACCGATTCCGGTATCGAACTGGCTGAACCCACCGCGGGCGGCGGTGTGCTCGCCGACGAGGTGGGCCGGACCTCCACCGAGGATGTCTGGGCGCTGGGCGACGTCGCGGCGTGGCTGCACGAGACCGGACAGCGCAAGCGGGTCGAGCACTGGACCAATGCCGGTGAGCAGGCAAAACTGCTCGCCTGCGCGATGCTCGGGGTCGATGTGCCCTCGATCGCGCGGGTACCGTATTTCTGGAGCGACCAGTACGACCTCAAGATCCAGGCGCTCGGTACGCCCGGCGCGGGCGACGACGTCGACATCGTCACCGACGACGGCCGTAAGTTCCTCGCGTACTACTCCCAGGGCGGCAACCTCACCGGTGTGGTCGGCGCGGGTGTGACGGCCCAGGTCATGAAGGCTCGCGCCAAGATCGCCGCAGGCGCGCCCGTCGCCGATCTGCTGACTCCGACGACCTGACGCGCCGATGCCGCCGTCGGACCCGGCCGGTGCGTCACCACGGTGGCGACTCCGGCCGTGTCCGGGCGCGCTGCGGCCTGTAATACGGTGGTCGGTGTGATCGTCGCGCTCATCGATTCCGGATTGGGATTACTGCCAACGGCGGCATGGTTGCGCAAACTGCGTCCGGATGTCGATCTGCTCCTGCAACTGGATCCCGATGGCGCGCCGTGGGGACCGAAGCCGGAGCCGTGGGTGATCGACCGCGTGGTCGACGCCGCGCGCACCTCCCTGCGTCACGGCGCGGAAGTGATCGTGCTGCCCTGCAATACCGCCAGTGTGACCGCGCTCGAACAGGTGCGCGCCGAGGTCGGCCCCGGCGTGCCGGTCATCGGGACCGTGCCCGCGATCAAACCGGCGGCCGCGGTCTGCGCTTCGGTGGCCGTCTGGGCGACCGCCGCCACCACCGCGAGCCGGTACCAAGCGGATCTGATCGCGAGATTCGGGGGCGGGGCGAAGGTGATCGGCGTCGCCTGTCACGGCCTCGCCGACGCCATCGACGGCGGAGATCTGTTGGCGGCCAAGGAATCCATCGCCGCCGCTGCCGCCGAGACACCCGACGACGTCGAGGGTGTCGTGCTCGGCTGCACCCACTACCCGCTCGTCGTCGACGACATCCTCGCGGCGCTGCCCGTTGGCGTGCGCCTGTTCGACAGCGCGCAAGCCGTCGCCGCCCAGACCATCCGGCGGATGGACGCGCTCGGGCGGCCGAGGACGGGCAGCGGTGCGGTGCACGTGCTCAACAGCGGCCGTCCTGGCGAATTACCCTGGGGCGCGGCGGCTTTCGAGTCCGGGCGGGTGCTCGGCGCCGAACTCTGATCGGACGAGGAGGAATTCGCGATGACCGATCCCGGCCCGACCGATCTCGAGCCGACCGCGACCGACGTGACCCTCGCGCTGGCCGACGTGGCCGATCCCGACGACGCGAGCGGACTCGGACGCTTCTTCAAGACCGGTCCGGGCGAATACGGCGAGGGCGATGTGTTCATCGGTGTCCGGGTGCCCGCCACCCGCGCCGTCGCGAAACGGTTCGCGGCGTTGCCGCTCGCCGAGATCGACGCGCTGCTCGACAGCGCGGTGCACGAGCACCGGTTGGCGGCGCTGGTCATCCTCAACACGCGTTTCGCGAAGGCGGCCAAGCCGCGCACGCTGGATATCGACGCGCAGGCCGAGATGGTCCGGCTCTATCTCGACGCCGTGTATCGGGGGCGGGTGAACAACTGGGACCTCGTAGACGCCTCCGCTGAGAACATCCTCGGCCCGTGGCTGCTGGACCGGCCACGGGATCTGCTCTTCGAACTGGCCCGCTCCGAATCCCTCTGGGAGCGGCGGGTCGCGCTGCTCACCACCTTCGCCTTCATCAAGGCGGGCGACGCGTCGACGACATTCGCTCTCGCCGAGCGACTGCTGACCGATCGGCGCGATCTGATCCAGAAGGCACTCGGCTGGATGTTGCGCGAAGTCGGCAAGCGGATCGACCGTGCCCTGCTGACCGGCTTCCTCGACGGCCACGCCGCCGCGATGGGCCGGACCGCGCTCGGCTACGCCACCGAACATCTGGATCCGGCCGACCGGGCGGCCTACCGCGCGCTGTAGCGGCTCAGAACTGGATCTCGAGGTGGTCGGTGACCGGTCGCGCCTGGCAGCCGAGGATGTAGCCGTTCTCGATGTCCTCGGGGTCGAGGATTTCGGAATTGGCCATCTCCACCTTGCCCCGCAGCACCGTGCACGCGCAGGAGCCGCATTCGCCCTCCTGGCACGAATACGGCACGTCCAGGCCGGCGGCCAGCATGATGTCGACCAGCGTCCGGTTGCGCGGCCAGCTCAATTCGTGCACCTGCCCGTCGAGTTCCACCTCGACGGTGGCGGCGTCGGCGGCCTCCGCGTCGCTGACCCGCACCGGGGCCTGATCGGCGAACGGGTCGCCGGCCAGCGAGTTGAATACCTCGGCGTGGGTGCGTGATCTCGGCACGTCGAGCCTGCCGAGTGCGTCGTGCACCCGGTCCATGAAGGGTTTCGGCCCGCACATGAAGGCGTGGTAGGCGCTGTAGGGGGCGACGAGGGTCGCCAGGCCGTCCGCGGTCGGCAGCCCCTGGAGATTCTCCAGCCAGTGGATGACCACGAGCCGCTGCGGATGTTTGGCGGCGAGTTCGCCGAGTTCGCCCGCGAAGATCACTCCGTCGGGATCGCGGTTGGCGTAGACGAGCACGATCCGCCCGCCGCCGCGCGCGAGCGCCGATTTGAGAATCGACATCACCGGGGTGATGCCGCTGCCCGCGCCGAAGAGCAGCAGATCCTGGTCGAGATCCTTGGGGGTGAACACGCCCGACGGCGGCAGCACCTCGATGCTGTCACCGGCTTTGACGTTGTCGCATACCCAGTTCGAGCCGTAGCCGCCCGCCGTGCGTTTCACGGTGACCTTGGGCTTGTCGTCGGTGTGCGGTGAACTGGCCAGCGAATAGCAGCGTGCCACCGAGCCGGTGAGATCGCTGGGGATCCGCAGCGTCAGGAACTGTCCGGGCTTGTACTCGAACTTGTCCCGCGATTCCTCCGGCACGTCGAAGACGATCGAGCAGGCGTCGGCGGTCTCGGTGATGACGGCGGCGACCCGCAGCACGACCGAACGCGATCCGTGCGATACCTCGACGGTGGTCATGACCGGACCTCGTGGCGGCTCGCTTCGGCGGCCCGCTGGCTGCGCTCGTTCACTCTCGTCCTTTCGAACGTGGCGGCAAAACTAGAACGTGTTTCAGTTTCATCGTACGTCGGCGTCCGGCCGATGGACAAGCTGGGCCTCGAGCCCGGCGACGAGCACCTCCATCCCGAAGTTGTAGGAGTACTTGCCGCGCAGGTCCGGCAGGTACTTCGCGGCCCGCGCCACCACCTCGGGCAGGGCCACATCCGACAGCGCGGCGCTGTCGCGCGGATTGACCCGGCTGCGCCCGAACAGATACGTGTGGATCGTGGCATACGCGGCGAGCACGTCGCGGTCGGTGAATCCCGCGTCGAACAGGATCTCCATGATCGCGGTGATCAGGTCGAGCTGTTTGCCGAGCATCTGCTCGATCAGCACATCGCCGAGGCCGGGGTGTTTGCGCAACTTCTCGTCGATCTGGTCGATGAGATCGCGCAGCCGCCGCTGCCACGGCGCGGAATCCGGCGGTGACGTGCGCACTCCGGTCAGCGCGGCGGTGGCGACCAGATCGAGCAGCTCCCGCTTGTCGGCGACGTAGTAGTACGGGGCCATCGGGGAGACGCCGAGTTCGCGGGAGAGTCGCCGCATGGATAGCTTCTCCACGCCGTCCTCACGCACCACACGCAACGCGGCCTCGACGATCTCGGACTCCGACAGTGTGCTGCCGCCCCCGCTCGTCTGCATTCGTCCGACTCCCATGCCACCTCTACCACCGCGGGACGCTGCGATTCCTCGACGCCCGG
The DNA here is from genome assembly GCF_045040005.1 of Nocardia sp. NBC_01377. Classification (NCBI taxonomy): domain Bacteria; kingdom Bacillati; phylum Actinomycetota; class Actinomycetes; order Mycobacteriales; family Nocardiaceae; genus Nocardia; species Nocardia sp. NBC_01377. Next base: position 6,619,191 of record NZ_CP109566.1, on the reverse strand, counting down.
CACGAACCTGTCCAGCTGCTTACCCCCGGAATTCTAGAGTGCGCGGACCCGGTCCGGTCCCGCCGCCGCAGACCGGCCCCACCGCGTGTGCGCCCCGGCCCCCGGTCCGGTCCCGCGCGCGCCGTCGAGACGGCTGTCACGCGTTCCCGTTCACAGCGGCGCGGGCCGGATCTTCGCGCCACGCCGTGGATCCGAGCGTTCACGGGATCCGGCGGGGGTGAGATGATCGTCGGCGCGTCCGAGCACGACGGGGCGCTCGCGGGTTTTCTGCGCCCGCGGCGGCGCAGGCCGTCCGGCCCGACGCGGGGGTGGTCCCGCGGTCGGACGGTGCTGTGCCAGTCGTGCGGATCGTCGCGGCTCGGCTGTGCCCTCGTTTCCGGAATCGGCGGGGTGCGCCGTCGCTTCGGTTCCGCGTCGTGTTCGGTGGGTTTCGGTGGGTTTCGGTACCGAGGAGGGGCGTTGCGGAATTCGGTTCTTGGCACGACTCGCCGTGGCGGCGTGCGTGTCGCGGGTTCGGTTGTCGCCGACCCCGATTGCCGGGGATGCGCTGGCACTGTGAGACGGCACCGGGGTTCGGGCGCTGTCCGTCGATTGCCGTCGCGTTGCGGTGGGCGAGAGATCGAGTTCTGGCAACCATTTCGCAAACCTATTTTCGCGAGCGGGGGAGAGCTCGACGGACAGGATCACGCGGAATTCCGTCCTTTTTTCCGTACCGATGATGCCTGCGCGCGAAAGTCCGCCTAGCATGCCAGGAATGCGCCATGATCGCCTGCCCGACGGATTCGGGGTGCGGATCGATCCTCGGGTACGCGCATACTCCGGGGGACGCATCCTCATCGGCGGCTCGCCTGCCCGGTTGCTGCGTCTTGCCCCTGAGGCCGCCGAGATGATCGGTGACGGCTACCTCGAGGTCACCGGCCCGAAGTCCGCCGTTGTTGCCAGACGGCTGCTCGACTCCGGGGTCGGCAATCCGCGGCCCCGTCTGCTGCCGTCCCCGGACGACGTCACGGTGATCGTGCCGCTGCACAACAACGCCGACGGTCTGACCAGGTTGCTGGCAGTGCTGCGCGGGCACAATGTGATCGTCGTCGACGACGGGTCGGACCAGCCGGTGCAGGTTCCGAACAATCGGGGCACCCGCTGCAAGGTCACGGTGCTGCGTCACGACGACAAGCAGGGACCGGCCGCCGCGCGCAACGCGGGCCTGCGGGCCGCGACAACCGAATTCGTCGCCTTCCTCGATTCCGACGTGGTGCCGCGCAGCGGCTGGCTCGAGGTGATGCTCGGGCATTTCAGCGATCCGGAGGTCGCGCTGGTCGCGCCCCGTATCGTCGCCCTCGATCCGGAGTCGAACGCGCTGGCCAGGTACGAGCACACCCGCTCCTCGCTGGATCTGGGCAGGCGCGAGTCGGCGGTGCATTCGCGCGGCGTGATCTCCTACGTGCCGAGTGCGGCGCTGCTCGTACGACGGCGCGCGCTGCTCGCCGAGGGCGGTTTCGATGAATCCATGCAGGTGGCCGAGGATGTCGACCTGTGCTGGCGGCTGGAGCAGGCGGGCTGGCGGCTGCGCTACGAACCCGCCGCCCACGTGGCCCACGACCACCGCATCTCCTTTCGTGCCTGGTTCGGTCGAAAGCTGTTCTACGGCACCGGCGCCGCGCCGCTGGGCGAGCGGCACGATCCGAGTATGGTCTCGCCGCTGTCGGTGCCCTCCTGGACGGTCCTGGCGACGTTCCTGTTCGCCACGCTGTCGAAATGGGGGCTGATCGGCGGACTGATCACCCTCGCGACCGCACTGGTGCGTCTGCGGCGGGTTTTCGCCGAATTGGACAATCCGACCAGAATCGCCGCGATCTATCTCTCGCGCGGGTTCTTCGCCGGACTGTGGCGGCTGGCTTCGGCGATGTGCAGGCACTACTGGCCGGTGACCCTGGTGGCGATGCTGGCCTCGCGCCGGATCCGGCGCATCGCGGTCACCATGGCGGTGGCCGACGGATTGGCCGACTGGTTCACCCATCGTGACGCGGGCGGACTCGATCCGTTCCGGTATCTGGCCTACAAGCGCGTCGATGACATCGCCTACGGCACCGGTCTGTGGCTCGGCGCGTTCCGCGCGCGCAGCCTGGAGGCCCTCAAACCGACCGCACCGCGACGCTGAGACCGCGACGCGGCCTCGGGTGGGTCGTGGCCCACCGCGAGGGCGAAAGGCGGCGGGCCGGATGATGGTGTCGTGGTCGATACGCTGATCGTCGGTGCGGGCACCGCGGGCTGCCTGCTCGCGGCGCGGCTGAGCGCGGATCCCGATCACGTCGTGCGCCTGGTCGAGGCGGGGCAGGTGTGGGGGAGCGCGGATTCGATCCCGCGGGAGGTGCTGCGCGCCGATCTGATGCCCATCGGTCCGGAATCGCCGTGGGTCTGGCGTTATCGGGCGTTGCTGGCGGCGGGCGGCGCCGCGCCCGACACCGTCACCGAACTGGTGCGCGGTCGTTTGCTCGGAGGTTCCGGCGCGATCAACGGCGGCTATTTCGTCCGGGCCCCGGCGGGCGACTTCGCGTCCTGGACCGAGGAATTACGCGGTGACCCATTGCGCGGTGACTCGGATTGGTCGTTCGATTCCGTGCTCCCCGCCTACCGGGATATCGAGCGCGATCATGATTTCGGTTCGGCTCCCGGTCACGGCGCGACGGGTCCGATCCCGGTTCGTCGCGTCACCGATCCGGCCCCCGTCGGTGTCGAATTCACCTCGGCCGCGGCGGCGGCGGGTTTCGCGGAGATAGCGGATCTGAACGCCGTTCACGGCGCGTCGACCGGGTTCGGTCCGGTCCCGTGCAATGTCGAGGCGGGATCGCGGATCGGAACCGCGACGGCCTGCCTGCTGCCCGCGCTGTCGCGGCCCAATCTGAGCGTCTCCGGCGGAATCCTGGTGACGCGCATCCGATTCCACGGTACGAGGGCCGTCGGTATCGATTATAGGGCCGGTGAGTTCAGCGGCACGATCGAGGCCGATCGCGTGGTGGTGTGCGCGGGGGCGGTGGAATCGGCGGCATTGCTGCTGCGTTCCGGGATCGGTATGCCCGCGCAGCTGCGCGAGCTGGGCATTCCGGTGATCTCCGAAGCGCCGACAGGTGCCTGGTTCAGCGACCATCCCGAGATCGGTGTCGAATACGGACTCGATATCGGGCCTGCCCGCCCCGGTGTCCCGCTGGAGTACGTGCTGACGCTCGACGACATCGAGATCCGCCCGTACTCGATCCCGTTCACCCCGGAGCTGGGAATCCATCGGCTCGGGGTCGCGCTGATGCGCCCGCATTCCTCCGGTGTGCTGCGGCTGCGCGGCGCGGATCCGCGATATCCGCCGGTGCTGGAGCATCGGTATCTGTCCGCGGAATACGACAGGACCGCGCTGGCGGCCGCGGTCGATCTCGCCGGTGACGTGCTGGCGCGGATACCGGGGGCGCGGATCGACTCGATTCCGCGCGGCGGTGCGGATTCGGCGTGGCTGCGCGCGAATCTCGGTACCTCGCAACATCTGTCCGGTACGTGCAGAATGGGCGTCGACGCGGACGAGCGCGCGGTGGTCGATCCGAGGTGCCGGGTGCGCGGAGTGTCCGGGTTGTCCGTCGTCGATCTGTCCGTGGTGCCGGTGCCGCTGAGCCGGGGACCGCAGGCCACCGTGATGATGATCGCCGAACGCGCTGCGGGATACCTCACATCCTAATGTGAAAGACGAATAGGTCACATTTGCCGACGGTATCCGCGCGATGTGACCTGGCGGACAAAGAACTCCAACCGCCCCTGCCTGGGAATACTCGCCGGTACAGTCTGGGGCGGAAAGAAAGGCAAATGGTCAGCAATTCAGCAGGTGGGCGGCACCCACGGCGAAGCGGCAGCAGAGAATCGGTGGAACCGGGCACGCAGCTCGGCGCACTCGAAGCCTATGCCGCACAAGCACATGGATATCTCGGCGCGGGTGGTGAAGAACTGTCGCAGCTGGCCGGTCTGTTGCGTCCCCTGGTTCTCGAATCCTGGTTGCGCAGTGTCCGGGGCGGCGTCGACCCGATGGACGTGCTGAACGAACGCGGCCTCCGCGGTACCGACCTCCAGCGCTATCGCGACGCGCATCCGGTCGCCGCGCTGATGCCGCTGATCGATAAATTACTCGTGCAGGACACGGCCAGAACAGGTTTGATCGTCGTCGTCTCCGATCAGTTCGGCCGTGTGCTCTCCATTCACGGCGGCACCGAGCAGGTGAGCGCCGCCGCCGAGACCGGCCTGCGCGCGGGCGACGATCTGAGCGAACGCCGGGTCGGCACGAATGCCGTCGGTCTCGTCGTGCGCACCGGGCGGGCGGCGTGGATCCACGGACCGGAACATTTCCTGCATCGCATGCACCAGATCACCGGGGCCGCCGCCCCGGTCCACGATCCGGACGGCAGGTTGGTCTGCGTGCTGATGATCGCGGGCGGGGTCCGCGTGGCGAAGCCGGAAATCCTCGCCCTGGTCAAGGCCGCGGCCACCGCCGCCGAGATGGATCTGCTGCTTTCGGCCATGCGCGCCGGTCGACCGGGGTCGGGACGCAACGGTGAGCGCGGCTCCGCGGTGGGCGACGCGGGCAGGCTCGGGCTCGACGTCTTGGGTCTGGGCCAGCCGCAGTTGACCATCGCGGGTGACCGGGTTCCGTTGTCGCAGCGCCACGCCGAGATCCTGTTGCTGCTGGCCGAACATCCCGAGGGTCTCGGCGCCGACCATCTGGCGCTGCTGCTCGACGACACCGATCTGGACAACGGCACGATCCGCGCCGCCATGTCGCGTTTGCGCGCGGTCATCGGGTCGACCGTCGTCGGTTCGCGCCCATACCGCCTGCGGGTTCCGGTCGCAACCGATGTCGACGAACTGCGCGTTGCTCTGGATTCCGGTGATGTCGATTACGCATTACGGCTCTACGCCGGTCCGGTGCTGCCCCGATCGACCGCTCCGGGCATTGTGGATCTCCGCGACGAGCTCCGGGTGCGGTTGCGCACCGCCGTGCTCAGTTCGGGTGATTCCGGGGTCCTGCGCCGGTGGACCGAGGCCCCCGAGGGACGTGACGACGCGACGGCCTGGGCCGCCTACCGGGCGACCGTCGAGCGCGACTCCCCGCTATATGCCCAGATAGAGGCCAAGATTCGGGTCCTCGATCGACGCATGGGCGCGGATGCAACGCAGATGCAACGTTTCGGCTCATAGTCTGCACTTCAAAGAGTGTGACAACTCACATCGTCGCCGGTACGGCGGCCTCTGGTCAGGCCCTGCCTCGGGTTTCGAGCCGTCGTGCTCATCTGAACAAGCGTCCAGAAGTTTTTGCCGGATTTGGTTCCTTTTTATTAACTTTGGGCCTAGTGTTCGCAATGCACGGCTCATTTCCGTGTGATGTAGGGAACACGGCCGAGGCGCGGGACCGGCGTCGTGGCAGCGGAGTTGGAGGAACGATCACGGGCTTGGCACAACCCGTCGGCGGCAGGAGTTCGCCACGGACGTGACCGCGGAGGTCACGAACTCGTTTTCACGTAATCAATCGGATCCCCGCGTCGGTGACGTACCCGCGTCCCGCGCATTCGCCGAATACCCACCGGTGGCACACACGCCCGGCATTCCGGATCGCCCGATCCGGCGCGGGCTCTCTCGATGCTGCCCGAAAACATTCGGCCGGAAGTTGTTTCACCAAACGAGGAGGCTCTGGTGCACGGTACGGAGTTGGGTGGGTTCAACGCGCGGCCGAAGGCGGACGCCGATACCTCGACAACCGAGCCGATTCCGTTTCCGCTCGCGCCCGCGCAACTGGGACTCTGGTACGCGCAACTCCTCGATCCCGGCGTGCCGATCAATATCGCGCAGTACGTCGACATCAGGGGCGATCTGGATACCGCGGTGCTCGAAGAGGTTTCGCGCGAAGCGGCACTGGACTACGAGTCGACGCTGGTCCGCCTCGGCGCGGGCGACGGCACTCCGCACCAGATCGTCGATCCCGCCTTGACGATCGACATCCCCCTCATCGACTTCCGGGACCACATCGACCCGGTGGCGGCCGCCGACGAATGGATGCGCGCCGACGCGGGCGCACCGGTCGACCTGCTGCGCGACCGTCTCTTCGCGGGCGCGGTGCTGCGGGTCGCCGACCAGCGGTATTTCTGGTACCTGCGCGCCCATCACATCGTGCTCGACGGATTCGGCGCGCTGACCAACACCATGCGCGTGGCCGAGCGCTACACCGCGAGAATGCACGGCACCGAACTCGAATCCGTGCGACCAGGCACCGTGCGGGCGCTGGTCGAGGGCGAACTCTCCTACCGCGACAGCGCCAGATTCGACTCCGATCGCGCGCACTGGGCCCAGCGGGTGGCCGGGCTCGACGCGCCGACCAGTCTGGACGGTCGAACCGCGCCGCGGGCGGCCAACAACCTGATCGTCGGGCGCGCGCTGCCGCAGCGACTCGTCGACCAGCTCGACGGCCGTGCCGCGAGCCAGGATTCGACCATCGCCGTGGTACTGCTCGCCGCCTTCGCCGGTTATCTCGGCCGGATCACCGATCGCGACGACGTGGTGCTCAGCCTGCCGGTGACCGCGCGCACCACCGCGGTCATGCGACGTTCGGCGGGCATGCTGTCCAATATCGTGCCCCTGCGCGTCGCCGTCGGTGCCGGTGTGAGCTGGGGTGAACTGTTGCGCGCCACCAGGGTCGAAGTGGCGGGCGCGCTGCGTCATCAGCGCTACCGGCACGAGGACATCCGCCGCGACGCCGAACACGACGGCAGACCCGCGCGCCGCGCGCTGTTCGGTCCGATCGCCAACATCATGCTGTTCCGCAGCGATCTCGCGCTCGGCGACACCGTCGGCCGCTACCACGTGCTGTCCACCGGTCCGGTGGAAGATCTGAGTCTCAACGTCTACTACGGCGAACGCGACAGTGTGCACGTGGATTTCGAGGCGAATCCGCATCTCTACGCCGACGACGACCTCGCCCGTCATCACGCGCGCTTCCTGAGCTACCTGCGACGGCTCGCCGATGCCGATCTCGACGACGCGGTCGTCGACATCGCGGTCGCGACCGAACTGGAAGTCGAGGTGAGCACCAGGATCTGGAACGCCACCGCCTTCGACGTGGCCGCCGCGGTCGACGAAGGCACCGGCGCACCCGTGACGTTGGTGTCGATGTTCGACGCGCAGGCCGTGCGCACCCCGGGCGCGCTCGCGCTGCGCGCCGCCTCCGAGCCCGGCCTGACCTATCGCGAACTCGCGGGACGCATCCACAAGCTGGCGCGCCATCTGATCGCCTCCGGTGTCGGTCCGGAGACGGTGGTAGCGCTGCACCTGCGGCGTTCGACCGATCTGGTCGTCGCGATGTACGCGGTACTGGCGGCAGGTGGCGCGTACCTGCCGCTCGATCCGGACCACCCCGTCGAACGCACCGCGCACATTCTCGCCACCGCCCGCCCGGTCTGTGTGCTCGCCACCGAAACCTCGGACATATCAGAACTTTCCGGAACTCCGCTGGTTCACGTCGAACGGCTCGACCTGTCGGGATTCTCCGACGCGCCGATCCGCGACGGCGAGCGTCTCGCGGCGCTGCGACCGGCCCATCCCGCCTACGTCCTGTTCACCTCCGGCTCGACCGGACTGCCCAAGGGCGTCACGATCACCCACGAGGCCGTCGTGAACCGGCTGGTGTGGATGCAGCGGACCTACCGGGTGTCCGCCGACGACGTGGTGCTCCAGAAGACCCCGGCCACCTTCGACGTGTCGGTCTGGGAATTCTTCTGGCCCTTGCAGATCGGCGCGGTCCTCGTACTCGCCGCACCCGACGGGCACCGCGACCCGGCCTACCTGCGTGCGGTCATCGCCGAATACGGCGTGACCATCGCGCATTTCGTACCGTCGATGCTGGAGGCGTTCCTCGCGCACCGGGATATCGAATGTGCCACTTCACTGCGTGCGGTATTCGCCTCCGGCGAGGCGTTGCCCGCGCAGTTGGCGCAACGTCTGCGCGTGCTGACGGGTGCGACGCTGCACAACCTCTATGGACCCACCGAGGCCGCGGTCGACGTCACCTTCCACGAAGTGACCGACGCCGACACCGTCTCGGTGCCGATCGGCGCACCGGTATTCAATACCGGGCTCTACGTGCTCGATTCGCGGCTGCGGCCCGCGCCGATCGGAGCTCCGGGTGAGCTGTATCTGTCGGGGGTACAGCTCGCTCGGGGTTATCTCGCGCGACCCGGACTGACCGCCGGACGCTTCCTCCCCGACCCCTTCGCCGGACCGGACGGCCCGTCCGCGATCGGCGCGCGGATGTACCGCACCGGTGATCTGGTGCGCTGGAACGCCAACGGTGAACTGGAATACTTGGGCCGCACGGACTTCCAGGTGAAGCTGCGCGGTCTGCGGATCGAACTCGGCGAGATCGAAGCGGTGCTCGGCGCCGTGGATTCGGTGGTGCGCGCGGTGGTCGTCGTCCGCGACGACGCAGGCGCGGGTGAACAACTGGTCGCCTACGCGGTGGAATCAGAACCGGGCACGGTGTCGGCCGCCCACCTGCGCGCCGCCGCGACACGCGCGCTGCCCGGTTACATGGTGCCCTCGGCCTACGTCGTCCTCGACGCGCTGCCGGTCAACGCCTCCGGCAAACTCGACCGCGCCGCGCTGCCCGCGCCGGAACGGGCCGCGATCGAGTACCGCGCACCGGTCACGGCGGTGCAGCGGGCCGTCGCGTCGGCCTTCGCCGATGTGCTCGGCCGCGAAGGGGTCGGCCTCGACGACGACTTCTTCGCACTCGGTGGCAACAGTCTGGTGGCGACCAGGGTGGCCGCGCGATTGAGCGCCGAACTGGGCTGCCTGCTCGGGGTGCGCGAATTGTTCACCGCGACCACGGTGTCCGAACTCGCCGAACTGATCGAGGCCGCGGGCGGCAGCGGTGGTATCGCCACGACCGCGCGGCTGCGGGCGCGCCCGAGGCCGCCGCTGGTTCCGCTCTCACCCGCGCAGCAGCGCATCTGGTTCCTGAACCGCTTCGAACGGGCCGGGGCCGGATACAACATGCCCTTCGTCGTGCGGATGCGCGGGGAGGTCGACCTGTCCGCGCTGCGTTCGGCCATCGGTGACGTGGTCGAACGCCACGAGATTCTGCGCACGCTGTTCCCCGCGCTGCCGATCGGCCATCCCGACGGTGTCGCCGCGCAGCAGATCGTGCCCGAAGTGGTGGTGACCGACGAACCGGAGCCCATCGCCGCCGCGGCACTGGACCGAACACTGTCCGCCTTCGCCGCGACCGGTTTCGACCTGGAACGCGAGATCCCCTTCCGCGTAAGAATTCTCACCGTGGACGACGGCGGTGTCGCGCTCGCGCTGGTTCTGCACCACATCGCCGCGGACGGCCTCTCGCTGCGTGTGCTCGCCCGTGACGTGATGCGCGCCTACGGCTCTCGCTGCCGCGGCGTCGAACCGCAGTGGTCGCCGTTGTCGGTGCAGTACGCGGACTACAGCCTGTGGCATCGCGAGGTACTCGGCGCACCCGACGACGCGGACGCGCCGCTGTCCCGGCAGCTGGCGTACTGGACCGAAACCCTCGTGGGCGCACCGGAACAACTCGACCTGCCCGTCGATCGCGCGCGTGCCGCCACCGCGTCCGGGCGCGGTGCGGTGCACCGGTTCGAGATGCCGGGCGCGTTGGTCGCCGGAATCGCCGATATCGCCCGGGCACACGGCGTCTCGGCCTTCATGGTGTTGCACGGCGCGTTGACCGCGCTGCTGTCCCGGGTCACCGGCGGCACCGACATCGTGATCGGCACCCCCGTCGCCGGCCGCGGTGAGCGGGCCCTGGACGAACTCATCGGTATGTTCGTCAACACCCTCGTCCTGCGGACCGCCGTCGACCCGGCCGAACCGTTCTCCGCGCTGCTCGCACGGGTACGTGACACCGATCTGGCGGCCTACGGCCACGCCGACCTGCCGTTCGAGCAGTTGGTCGAAGCGATCAACCCCATGCGCTCGCAGGCCAGACACCCGCTGTTCCAAGTGATGCTCGCCTTCGACAACGCCGCCGCGATCGAATTCGCGCTGCCGGGTCTGACGGTGTCCACCGAGGTCATCGACACCGGCGTGACCAAATTCGATCTCCAGCTCACCGTCACCGGCGGATTCACCGGCGCGGACCCCGTGCCCGCGGAATTCGCCTACGCCACCGATCTTTTCGACGCACAGACGATCGTGGAGCTGTCAGGGTGGTTGCTGCGGCTGCTCGGAGGGCTCGTCGCCGACGTGGACGCGGTAGTCGGTGACCTGCCGCTGCTCGACGAGGTCGAGTGTGCTCGCCTGATCGCTCTCGGTAAGTCCGCCCCGGACGCCGTCGTCGGTGATGTGTCGCTGCTCGATGAGGTCGAGCATGGTGTGCGTGGCGGTTCGGCAGCCTCCCCTGGCAACAGCATCCGCGACGTGGATGCCGTGGTCGGAAACCTGCCCCTGCTCGACCGCATGACCGAGCGCGCGGAGAACACCGTCCTGGACGCGTTCACCGACCAGGTGAACCGCACTCCCGACGCCGTCGCCCTCGCCGATGGTGATCGCGTCTACACCTACGCCGAGTTCGCCGCCGAGGTGAACCGCTTGGCGCGCATGCTGATCGGCGCCGGTGTCGGTCCGGAGACCAGGGTCGTGCTCGGGATGCGGCGCTCGGCGGAATTCGTCACCGCCGTCTACGCGGTGCTCACGGCGGGCGGCGCGTATGTGCCGGTCGACCCCGACCAGCCGGGCGCGCGCCTGGCGCGGGTCCTGGCGCAGGCGGGACCGGTCTGTGTGCTGACGCGTGCGGCCGACGGCTGGGATATCGATGACCCCGAGGTTCCGGTGCTGGTGGCCGACCGGATCGACCGGAACGGCGACGCCGGGCCGGTGCGCGACTCCGAGCGGCTCGGTCCGCTGCGGTCGGCCAACGCGGCCTACCTCCTGTTCACCTCCGGGTCGACCGGACTTCCCAAGGGTGTCGCGGTCCAGCACGGGTCGGTGGCGAACCAGGTGCGCTGGATCGCCGACGAATACGCGATCGGTCCCGCCGACAGCGTGCTGTTCAAGACCCCGGCGACCTTCGACGTCTCGGTGTGGGAACTGTTCGCCCCGCTCACCAGGGGCGCGCGACTGGTCGTCGCCGAACACGACGGGCACCGCGACGCCGCCTACCTCGCTTCGACCATCGCGGCCGATCGGGTCACGATGACCTCCTTCGTGCCGTCCATGCTGACGGTGTTCGCCGCTGTCGCCGCGCCCGCCGCGCTCACCTCGCTGCGGACGGTCTTCGTCGCGGGCGAGGCGATGACCGGCGAAGCCGCGGCGGCCTTCGCGGCGGTGTGCCGCGCCGAACTGCACAATCTGTACGGCCCGACGGAATTCACCGTGCACGCCACCCACGCCCCCGTCGACGTGCGGGCCAGCGGCCCGGTGCCGATCGGTCGGCCCGTCGCCGAGAGCCGGGTCCTGGTGCTGGACGCGCGGTTGCGCCCGGTGCCCGATTCGGTGGTGGGCGAGCTGTATCTGTCCGGCGTGCAGGTGGCGCGCGGATACCACGGCAGGTCCGGCCAGTCCGCGCAACGTTTCGTCGCCGACCCGTACGGTCCGGCGGGCGCGCGGATGTACCGGACCGGTGATCTGGTGCGCCGCAACCGTCGCGGTGCGCTGGAATATCTCGGACGCGGTGACTCCCAGGTGAAACTGCGCGGCCAGCGCATCGAACTCGGCGAGATCGAGGCCGCGCTGCTCACCGACGCCGCCGTCACGGCGGCCGCGGTGCGGGTGCACACCGGCCCGGCGGGTGAACTGCTGGTCGCGTACGTGGTGACCGATCTCGACGACGCCCGGGTCGGCGCGATGCTGGGGGAGCGGCTGCGCGAGGTGCTGCCCTCGTACATGGTGCCCGGCGCGTTCGTCCCGCTCGCGGCGATGCCGTTGACGAGTTCGGGCAAACTCGATCGCGCGGCGCTGCCGGAACCGGTACTGACCGCCGCGACCTACCGTGCTCCCGAGACCGAATACGAACGGCTGGTCGCGTCCGAATTCGCCGGGGTGCTCGGCCTGGACCGGGTCGGGCTCGATGACGATTTCTTCGCACTCGGCGGGAATTCGCTGGTGGCGACCCAGATCGCGGCCCGGCTGGCGGCGGCGATCGGCGCGGACGTCCCGGTCCGCATGCTGTTCGAACGTCCCACGGTCGGCGCGCTGGCCGGGCAGCTGCCCGAACCCGGCGCCACGCCGATCCGTCCCGCGCTGGTCGCCGGGGCCAGACCGGAGATCGTGCCGCTGTCGTATGCCCAGCAGCGGATGTGGTTCCTGAACCAGCTCGACGGTGATTCCGTCGCGAACAACCTCGTCGCCGCGATGCGGCTGCGCGGTGTGCTCGACCATCCGGCACTGACCGCGGCCGTCGCCGATCTGGTCGCCAGGCACGAGACGCTGCGCACGAGATACCCCGCCGTCGACGGGATCGCGCGCCAGGAAGTGTTCGCCGCCTACGCGGTGACCTTCGACCTCACCCCCGAACCCGTCGCGGCGGCGCGACTGAGCGAACGCGTCGCGGCGACGGCCGCCGTGCCGTTCGCGGTGGACATCGAGCCACCGATCCGGCTGGCGCTGCTGCGGATCGATCCCGCCGAACACGTGCTCGTCGTCTCCATGCATCACATCGCCGCCGACGGCTGGTCCATCGCACCGCTGACCCGAGACCTGATGCGCGCCTACGCCGCTCGGCACGGAGGAGCAGCGCCCGACTGGTCGCCGCTGCCCGCGCAGTACGCGGATTTCACCCTGTGGCAGCGGGATACGCTCGGCTCCGAGGACGATCCGGACTCGCCGATCGCCTCCCAGATCCGTTTCTGGTCGGCCGAACTCGCCGAGCTGCCCGAGGTGCTCACGCTGCCGACCGATCGCCCGCGCCCACCCGTCGCCTCCGGCCGTGGCGCGCGGCACGGTTTCACCGTCGACGCGCGGACCCATCGTCGGCTGGAAGCCATCGCGGCCGAGGCCAACGCGTCGCTGTTCATGGTGTGCCACACCGCCTTCGCGGTACTGCTGGCGACGCTGTCCGGACAGCGCGACATCCCGATCGGCACACCGGTGGCCGGTCGCGGTGACCGGGCCATCGACGATCTGGTCGGCATGTTCGTCAACACCCTGGTCCTGCGTACCGGGGTGCGCCCCGACGGTGCCTTCGCCGACCTGCTCGCGGCGGTGCGCGACGCCGACCTGCGCGCCTTCGAACACGCCGACGTCCCGTTCGAGCGCCTGGTCGAGGCACTCGATCCGCGGCGGTCCACGGCGCGCCACCCGCTGTTCCAGGTGATGCTCGATTTCCAGAACACCGCGCGGACCAGCCTGGATCTGGCCGGACTCGCCGTCTCGGAACTGGAGATCGACAGCGGCACAGCTAAATTCGACCTGCAACTGACACTGCGCGAAGACCTCGGCGCCGGTGGCATCGACGCCGTCTTCGAGTATTCGACCGACCTGTTCGACCCGGAGACCATCGCCTCCTTCGCCACCCGGCTGCTGCGGGTGTTCGACGTGGTCGCCGCCGACCCGGGAACGCCGATCGAACGGATCGACACCCTCTCGTACACCGAGCGCACCCGACTGCTCGATACCTGGAACGCCACCTCCCGCCCGATCGACCCCGCCGCCACCCTGGTCTCTTTGTTCGAGGCGCAGCGCCTGCGTACCCCGGACGCGGTCGCGCTCATCTGCGACGAGATATCGCTGACCTACGCCGAATTCGCGAGCCGGGTCAATCGCCTGGCCCGGCTGCTGATCTCGATCGGCGCGGGCCCCGATCGCACCGTGGCCGTGGCCATGCACCGCTCGGCCGATCTCGTCGTCGCCCTGTACGCCGTGCTGGCGGCGGGCGCGGCCTACGTCCCGCTCGACCCCGAATATCCGGCCGAGCGCATCGGGGACGTGCTGTCGGGCGCACGGCCGGTCTGCGCGCTGAGCCGCGCCGAGGACCACGTCGACTGGCCGGTCGGCGGCGGGCAGTGGGCCGTACTGGACGTGAACGGGTTCGACACCGCCGACTACCCGGACACCCCGCTGTCCGACAGTGACCTGGCCGCCCCGATTCGCCCCGACCACGCCGCCTACGTGCTGTTCACCTCCGGATCGACCGGCCGCCCCAAGGGCGTCGTCGTCTCGCACGCGGCGATCGTCAACCGGTTGGTGTGGATGCAGGACGCCTACCCGCTCACCCCTGACGACGCCGTACTCCAGAAGACCCCTGCCACTTTCGACGTGTCGGTCTGGGAGTTCTTCTGGCCCCTGCAACACGGCGCGCGCCTGGTGGTTGCCGCGCCCGACGGCCACCGCGATCCCGGCTACCTGGCCGAGGTCATCCGGCGCGAACGGGTCACCGTGGCGCATTTCGTGCCGTCGATGCTGTCGGTGTTCGTCGCCGAACCCGCCGTCGCGGACTGCGCCGACCTGCGTCTGGTGTTCTCCTCGGGGGAGGCCCTCGCCCCCGAACCCGCCCACCGCTTGCGGCGCGCGACCGGCGCGCGGGTCCTGAATCTCTACGGACCGACCGAAGCGGCGGTCGATGTCACCCACCACCAGGTGACCGAGGCCGATGTCGACACCGTGCCGATCGGCGTGCCGGTCGCCAATACGCGGGTGTACGTCCTCGACGGCCGGTTGCGTCCGGTCCCGGCCGGTGTGGCGGGCGAGCTGTATCTCGCGGGCGCCCAGCTGGCGCGCGGATACGTCGGACGGGCGGATCTGACGGCCGACCGTTTCGTGGCGAACCCCTTCGGCACACCGGGTGCGCGCATGTACCGGACCGGTGATCTGGCCGCGTGGCGGCGCGACGGTGAGCTGGAATATTTGGGCCGCACCGATTTCCAGGTGAAATTGCGCGGTCTGCGGATCGAACTCGGCGAGATCGAGGCGGCGCTCACCGCGGTCGACGGCGTCGCGCAGGCCGCCGTCGTCGTGCACGAGGGCAGTCGGCTCGTCGGCTACCTCGCCGCGCGCGAGCCCGGCCTGGATCCGGTCGCGGTGCGCGCCGCGCTGACGCGTCGACTACCGGACTACATGATCCCCGCCGCGCTGCTGGTGCTGGCGGAATTCCCGGTCAACGCCTCCGGCAAGCTGGACCGCAGGGCTCTGCCCGCACCGGATCTCGAACCGGTGGTCTTCCGCGCCCCGGCGACCGCGACCCAGCGGACCGTCGCGCGGGTCTTCGCCGAAATCCTCGATTCGGAATCGGACGCGGGCCGGATCGGCCTCGACGACGACTTCTTCGCGCTCGGCGGTAATTCGCTGTCCGCGGCCAGGGTCGCCGCGCGGCTCGGCGCGGCCGTGGACGCGCGGGTGCCGGTGCGCGCGCTGTTCGACGCGTCGACGGTGGCGGCGCTGGCCGACTACGCCGACCTGCTGCGCGGTGACGGCGCGCGGGTCGCCCTCACCGCCCGACCGCGCCCCGAACGGATTCCGCTCGCGCCCGCGCAACAGCGGCTCTGGTTCCTCAACCGTTTCCTCGCCGACGCGGCCGACGGCCCCGGTGACGCGGTCGACAACATCCCCGTCGCCCTGCGGCTGACCGGGCGACTCGACACCGAGGCGCTCGGCGCGGCGCTGGCCGATGTGATCGGCCGCCACGAATCGCTGCGCACCCGCTATCCGGCGGGCGCGGACGGCGCGGAGCAGGTGATCGTCCCCGCCGGACAGGCAGCTGTGCCGCTGTGCCACGAGGCGATCACCGAAGCCGAACTGGCCGGACGGCTCGATGCCTGCGCCGCAGGGACTTTCGACCTCACCGCGGAACTGCCGCTGCGCGCGAATCTGTTCGAGCTGTCCCCGGCCGAGCATGTTCTCGTGCTGGTGCTGCACCACATCAGCGCGGACGGCTTCTCGCTGGCGTCGCTGGCGACGGATCTGCTGTCGGCCTACGCGGCCAGGAGCGCGGGCGTCGCGCCCGAATGGACCACGCTGCCGGTGCAATACGCCGACTACACCCTGTGGCAGCTCGACATGCTCGGCGACGCCGACGATCCCGGCTCCACCGCGCACCGCCAGCGGGAGTTCTGGCGGCGCGCGCTCGCCGGCATTCCCGAACAGCTCGACCTGCCCACCGATCGTCCGCGTCCGGTCGCCACCGGTTTCCGTGGTTGCGCCCACCGGTTCCGCATCGATTCCGACCTGCACAGCGAATTGCGCGAACTGGCGCGCAAACGCGAGACGACCCTGTTCAGCACGGTGCACGCCGCGCTCGCGGTACTGCTCGCCAGGCTGTCGGGCGGGAGCGATATCGCCATCGGAACCCCGGTCGCCGGTCGCGGCGAGGCCGAACTCGACCGGTTGGTCGGCATGTTCGTCAACACCCTGGTGTTGCGCACCGACATCGACCCGAGGGCCCGCTTCGAAACCATTCTCGACACGGTGCGCGGCGCGGATCTCGATGCGCTCTCGCACGCGGATCTGCCGTTCGAGCAGATCGTCGAGCTGATCGCGCCCGCGCGGGCGCAGAACCGGCACCCGCTGTTCCAGGTGGCGCTGAGCTGGCAGAATTTCGCGCTGCCCGCTCTCGAGACGACTGGACTCGTCGTCGCCCCGGTCGAATTCGACACCGTCGCCGCGAAATTCGACCTCCAGCTCACCGTCGTCGAATCCGACGACGCGGGCAGCCGCGCCGACGGCATGGATATCGAGATCGTCTACGCGACCGACCTGTTCGACGCGGGCACCATCGCGGTACTCGCGCGCCGCTTCACCCAGGTACTCGCCGCCATCGCCGCCGACGCCACGGTCGTCGTCGGCGATATCCAATTGCTCAGCGCCGAAGAACAGCACCGTGCCCTCTACGACTGGTCGCGCGCCGGTGTGGCGGCGCTGGCTCCGGCCGGAACCGTCGCCGATCGTTTCGCCTCGGCCGCCGCCATCGATCCGTCGGCACTCGCGGTGCGCTCCGGCTCGGGCACGCTGACCTACGCCGAACTCGACGCCTGGTCCAACCGTCTCGCCCGTCGACTGGTCGCGGCGGGCGTCGGCCCGGAAACGCTGGTCGCGGTGGCGCTCCCGCGTACGACCGAAATGATCGTCGCCCTGCTCGCGGTGCTCAAGGCGGGCGGCGGGTACCTGCCCGTCGACCCGAACTATCCGGCGGACCGGATCGAGTACATGCTCGGCGACGCGCTGCCGATCTGCGCCATCGGCAGTGCCGCGACCGGCCTGCCGCGCGACTGGTTCGGCGGCCCGATACTCGATGTCGCCGCGCCGAACCTCGCCGACATCGACGCGTCCCCCCTGACCGACGCCGATCGCCGCGCGCCGTTGCTGCCCGCGCACACCGCCTACGTCATCTACACCTCGGGTTCCACCGGCAAACCCAAGGGCGTGGTCGTCCCGCACCGCAATCTGCTTCGCCTGCTCGACAACACGGCCGACCGGTTCGACTTCGGACCCTCCGATGTGTGGACGATGTTCCATTCCTACGCCTTCGACTTCTCGGTCTGGGAGGTGTGGGGCGCATTGCTCAACGGCGGCCTGCTCGTCGTGGTCGACTACTTCACCTCGCGCTCGCCCGAGCAGTTCCGCGAACTGCTGATCCGCGAGCGGGTGACGGTGCTGAACCAGACGCCCTCGGCGTTCTACCAGCTGATCGCCGCCGACGCCGCGCGCGAACCCGCCGAATTCGCCTTGCGCTCGGTCGTTTTCGGCGGCGAGGCACTGGAACCGGCGCGCTTGGACGGCTGGTTCGCCCGGTATCCGGACGTGCCGCGCCTGGTGAACATGTACGGCATCACCGAGACCACGGTGCACGTCTCCTACCGGCCGATCGAACCCGGTCACGGCGCGGCGAGCGTCATCGGAGGCCCGATTCCCGGGCTGGTCGTGCGGGTACTCGACGCCAGGCTGCGCCCGTCGCCGGTCGGCGTGCCCGGTGAGATCTACGTCTCCGGTGGCCAGCTCGCGCGCGGCTATCTGGGACGTCCCGGCCTGACCGCGGGCCGGTTCGTCGCCGACCCCTACGCGAGCGACGGTTCACCGGCCTACCGTTCGGGCGATCTCGCCCGCTGGACCGCGGACGGCGAACTGGAATACCTCGGTCGCGCCGACCAGCAGGTCAACCTGCGCGGTTTCCGTATCGAACCCGGTGAGATCGAGGCCGCGCTGCTCGACGCGGGCGCACCCGATATCGGTGAGGCCGTGGTGGTCGTGCGCACCGACCTCGCCGACGAACCCCGGCTGATCGGCTACGTGGTGCGGACACCGTCGCGTCCCGTGGATGTCGCGGCCCTGCGTCAGCGGGTCGCGGGACGACTGCCCGAACACATGGTGCCCGCGGCGATCGTGGTCGTCGACCGGATTCCGTTGACCGTCAACGGGAAACTCGATCGCGCCGCACTGCCCGCACCGCTGTTCGAGAGCACCGCCTACCGCGCGCCGTCGACCCTCGCCGAGGAGATCGTCGCCGGTGTCTTCGCCGAGGTACTCGGTATTCCGGTGGGGGACCGGCAGATCGGCGCCGACGACGACTTCTTCGAACTCGGCGGCAGCTCGCTGCTCGCGGCCAAGGCCGTCGCCCGCGTCGGCGCGGCCCTCGATCGCTCGGTCGGGGTCCGGATGCTGTTCGAGACACCGCGGGTCGCCGACCTCGCGGTCGCGGTGACCGCGGCCGATACGTCCGGACGCACCAGGCCCGCACCGTCGGCGGGCGCGCGCCCGAACCCGATCCCGCTCTCGCCCGCCCAGCAGCGCATGTGGTTCCTCAACCGGTTCGACGGCGCGTCGACCGCCTACAACATCCCATTCGCGCTGCGGCTTTCGGGCACGGTGCGGGTGGCCGCGTTGCAGGCCGCGCTCGGTGACGTGATCGCCAGGCACGAATCGCTGCGCACCAAGTATCCGGAGGTCGACGGGATCGCGACACAGCTGATCGTGCCTGCCGGGCAGGCGGTTCCGGCGCTGTACCCGATCGAGGTGACCGAGGCGGAATTGCCGGGCCGGATCGCCGAACTCGCCGCCACCACCTTCGACGTCGCGGCCGAAGTGCCGATCCGCCTGCGGCTGTGGCGGATCGGCGGCCGGGAGAGCGCGGAATACGTGCTGGCGGCCGTCCTGCACCACATCGCCGCGGACGGCTCGTCGCTCACCCCCTTCGTCCGGGATCTCGTCACGGCCTACGGTGACCGGCTCGACGCCCGCGCCCCGGCCTGGTCGCCGCAGCCGATGCAGTACGCGGATTACGCACTGTGGCAACGGGAACTGCTCGGCGCGGAGACCGATCCGGCCTCACTGGCGTCCGAGCAGATCGGGTACTGGTCCGAGACGCTGGCCGGACTGCCCGATCAACTGACCCTGCCGACCGATCACCCGCGTCCACCGCACCAGAGTCTGCGCGGCGCGAAGGTCGAGTGGACGGTCGACGCCGAGTTGCACGCCGCGCTGGTCTCGGTCGGACGAGCCCGAGGCGCGACACTGTTCATGGTCGTCCAGGCGGCGTTCGCGGCCCTGCTCGCGCGCCTGTCCGGTTCCGCCGATATCGCACTCGGCACCCCGATCGCGGGCCGTGGCGAGGCCGAATTCGACGACGTCATCGGCATGTTCGTCAATACCCTGGTCCTTCGCGCCCGGGTCGACGGCGCGGAATCCTTCGATGATCTGCTCGGGCGGGTGCGCGCCGCCGACGTCGCGGCCTTCTCCCACGCCGACGTCCCGTTCGAGCGTCTGGTCGAAGTGCTGAATCCGGAACGCTCGACCGCGCGGCATCCGCTGTTCCAGGTCGGCTACTCGTTCCAGAACCACGAGCGCCCGGTGCTGCGGCTACCGGGACTCGAGCTCACCCCGATCGAATTCGACAGCGGGATAGCCCAATTCGATCTGCACCTGTTCGCGGTCGATCACTACGACGCCGAAGGCGCGCCCGCCGGAATCGAACTCACCCTCGGTTACGCCACCGACTTGTTCGAACCCGCCACCGCGCACCGCATCGCCGATCAGCTGCGCCGGGTCCTCGTCACGGCGGCCGCGCGGCCGACCACGGCGGCGGGCGATATCGATCTACTGGGGGAGACCGGCCGGGAACGACTGCTGCGCGGCTGGAACCGGACCGCGCATCCGGTGCGGGCCACCACGCTCGCCGACCTGTCCGCCGCCGGGGCGGCCAGGGCGCCGGGGGCGATCGCGCTGGTCGACGCGGCCACCGAACGAACGCTCGGCTATCTGGAATTCGACGCCGCGGTCAACCGGCTGGCCCGCAGGCTCATCGCCGACGGGGTCGGTCCCGAGGCCACGGTCGTGCTGGCCGTGCGCCGTTCGATCGAACTGGTCGTCGCCATGTACGCGGTGGTGCGGGCGGGCGGCGCCTACGTGCCCATCGATCCGGACCACCCCGCCGACCGCATCGCCCACATCGTCGAGACGGCCGACCCGGTCTGCGTCCTCACCACCAGCGCGGACGCCGGTGCGGTGCGCACCGCCGCACCGGTACTCGAGATCGACCGCCTCGATCTCGCGAACCACACCGCCGATCCGATCGATGACGCGGACCGGATCCGCCCGTTGCGGCCCGAACATCCGGCCTATGTCATCTTCACCTCCGGTTCGACCGGTCTGCCCAAGGGCGTGACCATCTCGCACGCGGCGATCGTCAACCAGCTCGCGTGGTTGCGCGACACTTTCCTCCTCGGGTCGCACGACACGGTCCTGTTGAAGACCCCCGCGACCTTCGATCTGTCGGTGTGGGAGTTCTGGTCGCCGCTGACCACCGGCGGGCGGCTGATCGTGACCGAGCCGGGCACCGAACGCGAGCCCGACCGGCTGCGCGCGCTCATGGACCGGTACGGGGTGAGCGTGCTGCACGCGGTGCCCTCGCTGATCGGGCTGCTGCCCGCCGTCGATCCGACGCGACCGCTGCCCGCCACGCTGCGGCACGTGCTCGCGATCGGTGAGGCGCTGCCACCCGCGACGGCGACCGAGTTCCGGCGCGCGGCGGGCGAAGGCACCCGCTTGTGGAATCTCTACGGCCCCACCGAGGCCGCCGTCTCCATCACCGCGTTCGAGGTGGATCACGATCCCGGATACTCGGTACCCATCGGCGCACCCGCCTGGAACAGCCGGGTGTACGTCCTCGATGCCGCGCTGCGGCCGGTGCCCGTCGGGGTCTCGGGCGAGCTGTACCTGGCCGGCAGCCAGCTGGCGCGCGGCTATCGGAACCGGCCCGTGCTGACCGCCGAGCGTTTCGTCGCGAATCCCTTCGTCGCGAACGCCCACGACTCCGAATCCCGCATGTACCGGACCGGGGATATCGTCCGGTGGCGTCCGGACGGCACGCTCGAATACCTCGAGCGCGCCGATTTCCAGGTCCAGATCGGCGGCTTCCGCATCGAACTCGGCGAGGTCGAGACAGCTCTGCGGCGACAGCCGTCGGTGTGCGCCGCCGTCGCGGTGGCGCACCGGGACGCGCGGGCGGGCACACGTCTTGTCGCCTACGCGGCGGTCGGCGAGCACGCCGTCGACGGTCCGGACCTGCGCGCGGCCATCGCGGCCGAACTGCCCGCCTATATGGTTCCCGCCACCGTCGTCACGCTGGCCGAACTCCCGCTCAACGCCAACGGCAAGGTCGACCGGGCCCGGCTGCCCGAACCGGTTTTCCTCGAAGCGGCCTTCCGCGCCCCCGTCACGGCATCCGAGCGCGTGGTCGCCGCCGTATTCGCCGAGGTCATCGGCATCGATGCACTTCGACAAGATCAAAAGGAGCGAGGCGCGGTCGGCATCGACGACGATTTCTTCGCACTCGGCGGCAATTCACTGCTCGCGACCACGGTGGTGGCCCGTCTGGGCGCCGCGCTCGGCGTGCGGGTGCCGGTGGCCGCGGTCTTCGACGCGCCGACGGTGGGTGCGCTGGCCGAGGCGGTCGCGCACCTGGACCCGGACGAGGCCGGACCCCCGCTGGTCCGGCGCGCGAGCACCGGCCCGGTGCCACCCGCACCCGCCCAGCAGCGGATGTGGGTACTCAACCGGCTCGCACCGGATTCGGCCGCCTACAACATCCCGGTGGCCATCCGTCTCACCGGCGAACTGGACACGGCCGTGCTCACCGCGGCGATCACCGACGTGGTCGACCGGCACGAAATCCTGCGCACCCGGTACCCGGACACCGACAACGGCCCGGTGCAGGAGGTGCTGCCCGCCTCGGCGGTGCGGGTCGATCCGACCCCGGTGCCCGTGCCGCCCGGTGACCTCACCGCGCGCATCCGGGAATTCGTCGCCATCGGATTCGATGTCACGGCCGCGCCGCCGGTGCGGGCGATCCTGTTCGCGACCGCCGCCGACGAGTTCGTTCTCGTGGTCGTGCTGCACCACATCGCCGCCGACGGCTACTCCGTCGCCCCGATGACGCGCGATCTGGTGCGCGCCTATCTCGACCGCGCCCGGGGTGAATCCCCCGCATTCGCCCCACTCGATGTGCAGTACTCCGATTACAGTGAGTGGCAACGCAGGCTGCTGGGCGGACCGTCCGATCCCCGCAGTCTGTTGGTGCGTCAACTGGGCTATTGGACAAAAGAATTGGCGAGTCTGCCAGAAGTACTGCCGCTGCCGACCGATCGGTCGCGGCGCGCGCGGCGTGCCGCGCGCGGCGGATTCGTCGATTTCCGGGCGGACGCCGACCTGACGGCGCGCTTGGCGGCCGTCGCCGCGGAATACGGCACCACGCTGTTCACCGTGATCCACGGCGCGCTCGCGGTGCTGCTGGCCAAGCTCAGCGGCACCACCGATATCGCGATCGGCGCTCCCGTCGCCGGACGCGGCGCGCGTGAACTCGACGATCTGATCGGCATGTTCGTCAATACCGTCGTCCTGCGCACCGAGGTCGATCCGAAGGCGAGTTTCGCGGATCTGCTCCGGCAGGTCAGGGACCGGGATCTGGCCGCGCTCTCGCACGCGGACGTGCCGTTCGATCAGGTGGTCGAGGCCATGGGCCGGATCAGGTCCAGTTCCTACACGCCGCTGTTCCAGGTGATGTTCACCTTCCAGAACATGCGCACCGGACCCGTCGCGCTGCCGGGACTCGAGGTCGAGGTGCTCGATCCCGATCTGGGCGAGGCGAAATTCGACCTCCAGCTCACCGGAATCGAACGGTTCGCCCAGGACGGCTCGCGCACCGATATCGACCTCAGGTTCGGTTACGCCGCCGACCTGTTCGACGCCGCGACCGTGCGGCGCTACGCCGAGCGCCTGCTCACGATCCTCGTCGCGGTCGCAGACCGGCCGACGGTCACCGTGCGTGCCATCGATATACGCACCGAATCCGAACAGACCCGCCCCGGACGTGCCCCCGATCTCCCCGCGGGCGGTACCGACGACCTGCCCGAACTCATCGCCGCCGCGGCCCGCGTCGCCCCGGAGGCCATCGCGTTCACCCACGGCGCGAAGGCCGTCTCCTATCGGGAACTGGCGGGCAAAGTGGCGGCGGTGGCCAAGGCCATGGGCGCGGCGGCCAAGCCGGAAGCCCTGATCAACGTCTCCCTGGCCGGGCTGGTGCCCGGTGTTCTCGCCGCACTCGGCGGTGGTGGTCTCGCCGAGGCATTGCGCACTCTGCTCGATGACGCGCGGTCGGTCGCCGCGCTCGGCCACCCGGAAATCGACTCGGAAGGAATTTGCTGATGTCCCCAGCGGAATCGGTCACATCCAGCGGGCTCGGCAATCGCACCACGCCGTACAACCATCCGGCGCTGCGACGCGCGTACGGCATCGACGACCTGCCCGGACTGATCGGCACCGTCGCCGAACTCGCGCCGGACCGGGTCGCGCTGCGCCACGACGGCATCGGCGTCAGCTACGGCGCGCTCGCCTCGGAGATCACCCTGCTGTCCGAGGCCATGGGCGGCGGACTCGGACCCGACGCGCTGGTTCCGGTCGTCATCTCCGGGCAGCTGCCGTCGCTGCTCGACGCCGGGGACGGCGCGCTCGGCGCGGTACTCGAGCAGTTGCTCGACGACGCGCTCGGCGTGGCGGCCCCGGTGCTCCGCACCGAATTCGCGCCGGTGGAGACACTCGTCACCGAATTCGAGGCGCAGGTGCGCCGGACCCCGGACGCGGTGGCACTCGAATTCGACGGTGAGACGCTCAGCTACGCCGAATTCCACGCGCGGGTCACGACGCTGGCCCGGCACCTGTCCTCTCGCGGCGTCGGTCCCGACGACCTCGTCGCCCTGTCGATGCGCCGTTCGTTCGAACTGCTGGTCGGCATGTACGCGATCTTGCACGCGGGTGCCGGGTACGTGCCGATCGATCCCGACCATCCGGCCGAACGCATCGCCTACGTGCTCGACACCGCGTCGCCCGCGCTGGTGCTGACCACGACCGGCGACGAAACCGATCTCGGCGGCGCACGGGTTCCGGTGCTGCGCGTGGACGAATTCGAGGCGAACCCCACGGATACCGGCGCTCCGATGCGCGCCGCGTCGGCCGACAACGCCGCCTACGTGATCTTCACCTCCGGGTCGACGGGCAGGCCGAAGGGCGTCGCGGTCTCCCATCGCGCGATCATGGCCAATCTGCGCTGGCGTCAGCGCCTCTACCGGCTGCGCGACGACGACGTGGTGCTCCAGAAGACGCCGTTCACCTTCGACGTGTCGGTGTGGGAGTTCTTCTGGCCCTTGCAGGTCGGCGCCCGCCTGGTGATCGCCGCGCCGGAAGGCCATCGCGATCCGGCCTACCTGGCGCGCACGATCCGGCGCGAGAACATCACGGTCGCCCATTTCGTGCCGTCCATGCTGTCGGTGTTCGTCGGCCAGGACGAGATCGAGGACGCGGTGCCGTCGCTGCGACTGGTCTTCGCCTCGGGCGAAGCACTGCCCGCCGCGACCGCCGCGGCGTTCCGCGACGTCAGCGGGGCCACCCTGCACAATCTGTACGGTCCCACCGAGGCGGCGGTCGACGTGACCGCGCACGAGGTGACCGGCGCCGACGTGGTCACCGTGCCGATCGGCACCGCGGCCGACGACACCGATCTGCTCGTCCTCGACGACAATCTGCGTCCCGTGCCCGACGGTGTGGTCGGTGAGCTCTATCTCGCCGGTGTGCAGTTGGCTCGCGGCTACGTCGCGCGGTCCGGGCTCACCGCCGACCGGTTCGTGGCCAATCCCGAAGGCGCGCCGGGTGACCGGATGTACCGCACCGGCGATCTGGTCCGCTGGGTGTCGGAGGGAGACGGCGGTCCGGCCGAACTCGAATATCTCGGCCGCATCGATTTCCAGGTCAAACTGCGCGGGCTGCGGGTGGAACTCGGCGAGGTCGAATCCGCGCTGCTGCGCGACGAGCAGGTGCTGCGCGCGGCGGTGGTACTGCACCGGCACGCGGGCGCCGATCACCTGGTCGGCTATGTCGTCGGCGTGCCGGGACGGGCGATCGATACCGCGCGCGTGCTGGACCGGGCACGCGGGCTGCTGCCCGAGTACATGGTGCCGACCATGCTGTGCGTCCTCGACGAGATGCCGTTGAACGCCAACGGCAAACTCGACCGCCGCGCCCTGCCCGAGCCGGAATTCGGTTCCGGCACCGTCGAATTCCGCGCCCCGGCGACCGATGCGGAGCGGACCGTCGCCGAGATCTTCGGTGAGTTGCTCGGCCTGGACCGGGTCGGAGCCGACGACGGCTTCTTCGAACTCGGCGGCAATTCCCTCATCGCGACCAGGGCGATCGCCAGGATCGGCGAAGCGCTCGGCATCGCGGTGGACGTGCGCGACTTCTTCGACGATCCGACGGTCGCCGCCGTGGCAGCCCTCGCGCTGTCGGCGACACCGCGACCACCGCTGCGCGCCCGCGAACGGCCCGACACCATCCCGCTCTCCCCGGCGCAGCGCCGCATGTGGTTCCTCAACCGCTTCGGCTCCGCGAGCGGCGCGGGCGGTATCGACACCACGGCGGTGGACAACATCCCGGTGGCGTTGCGGCTGCGCGGCCCGCTCGACCCGGCCGCGCTCTCGGCCGCCGTCACCGATCTCGTCGCCCGCCACGAGATCCTGCGCACGGTCTATCCGCAGACCCCGACCGGCCCGGTGCAGGTCATCCGCTCCGTGCACGCGGCCTTCGACCTCGCGCCCACCCAGGTCGCGCCGGAACGGCTCGCCGACGCGGTGATCGCCGCCGCGGCGAAGGGTTTCGACGTCGCCGAGGAAATCCCGGTGCGGGTGCTGCTGCTGCGCTGCGGCGCGCAGGACCACACCCTGGTGCTGGTGGTGCATCACATCGCCGCCGACGGTGTCTCGCTCGCGCCACTGCTGCGCGATCTGGTCACCGCCTACGACGCGCGTCGCGACGGACGCGCGCCCGACTGGTCGCCACTCGCGGTGCAGTACGCCGATTACGCGCTCTGGCAGCGGGAACTGCTCGGGGAGGCCGACGATCCCGAGTCCGCCTCGGCCCGTCAGCTCGCTTTCTGGAAATCCGAATTGGCCGAGCTTTCAGCGCAATTGGAGCTGCCCTCGGACCGGCCGCGTCCGGCCGCGTCGACCTACCGGGGCGCGACGCACGCCTTCGCCGTCGACGCCGGATTGCGCGACGCCGTCGAGGTGATCGCCGTGGAAACCGGTGCGACGCCCTTCATGGTGCTGCACGCCGCGCTCGCCGCGCTGCTCGCGCGGCTCTCGGGTACCGCCGACATAGCGATCGGCACCCCCGTCGCAGGACGCGGGGACCGCGCCCTCGACGACCTGGTCGGCATGTTCGTCAACACCCTGGTGCTGCGTACCGAGGTGCGGGCGTCGGATTCCTTCGCCGAACTGATCGCCGAGGCCAAACAGCGCGATCTGCGCGCCTTCGCCCACGCCGACGTCCCGTTCGAGCAATTGGTCGAGGTCATCGATCCGGCCCGTTCCCAGGCGCGGCATCCGCTGTTCCAGGTCGCGCTGTTCATGCAGAACATGGCGAGCCCCGCCCTGGAACTGCCGGATCTGGCCGTGGAACTCGTCGACTTCGATCCGGGCTTCGCGAAATTCGACCTCCAACTCACCCTGTCCGAACCCGGTATCCCCGACACCGGCTATCTCGCCGAACTCACCTACGCGACCGACCTCTTCGATGCCGCGACGGTGACCGAATTCGCGGCAAAATTCCTCCGGTTGCTGGAGACGGCCGTCGCCGACCCGCACCGGCCCGTCGGCGATATCGCCCTGCTCGACGCGGGCGAACTCGACTACGTCACCGAGAGCTGGAATGCCAGCGGCGCCCGGGTTGCCGACCGCTACCTGCACGAGGGTTTCGACAACCAGGTCCGCCGCACGCCCAACGCCATCGCGCTCATCGCCGACGGCCCGGCCGAGACGGTCCTGACCTACACCGAACTCTCGGACCGGGCCAACAGCCTCGCCCGCCTGCTCATCCGCTCCGGCGTCGGGCCGGAATCACTGGTGGTCCTCGCCGTTCCGCGCTCGGTCGAACTGGTCATCGCCATGTACGCGGTGCTGCGGGCAGGCGGCGCCTACGTCCCGATCGACCCCTCGCATCCGAAGGGGCGCATCGACCACATCCTCGATACCGCCCGTCCGCATTCCATCCTCACCACCCGCGCCACCGGTTTCGACACCGTGTATCCGGCCCCGGTGCGCTACCTCGACGAAGTCGATCTGTCGCGGTTCTCCTCGGCCCAGATCACCGATCGTGAACGGCACGGCGCACTGCTGCCCGACCATCCCGCCTACGTCATCTTCACCTCGGGGTCGACCGGAAAACCCAAGGGCGTCACGGTCGCCCACCGCGCGATCGCCAACCAGACGGCGTGGATGCACGAGGAATACCGGCCGCGCACCGGCGATGTGTATCTCCAGAAGACCGCGACCACGTTCGACGTGTCGCTGTGGGGCTATTTCCTGCCGTTGCGCGCGGGCGCGACCCTGGTCCTCGCCACCCCAGACGGGCACCGCGACCCCCGCTACATCGCGGAGACGATCGCGAACCGCGGCGTCACGATGACCGATTTCGTGCCGTCGATGCTGTCGGTGTTCGCCGCCAATGCCGAAGCGGGAGAACTGGATTCGCTGCGCGATATCTTCGTGATCGGCGAGGCGCTGCCGCCGGAGACCGTCGCGGCGGTCAAGGCCGTCTGCGCCGCCGGTGTGCACAACCTGTACGGCCCCACCGAGGCCGCCGTCTCGATCACCTACCGCGAGGTCACCGCCGAGGACACCCCCACGGTGCCGATCGGCGAGCCGCAGTGGAATTCCCGTGTCTACGTGCTGGATTCGCGGCTGCATCCGGTGCCCATCGGTGTGCCCGGCGAGTTGTACCTGGCGGGCGACCAGCTCGCGCGCGGCTATCACGGCCGCGTCGACCTGAGCGCCGACCGCTTCGTCGCCAACCCCTTCGATCTCTCGGGCGAACGCATGTACCGCACCGGCGACCTGGTGCGCTGGAGCCGCGACGGCGAACTCGTCTATCTCGGCCGGACCGATTTCCAGGTGAAGTTCCGCGGTCAGCGCATCGAACTCGCCGAGATCGAGGCCGCGCTGCTCGCCGCGCCCGAGGTGAGCCAGGCCGCGGTTCGCCTGGTCAACGGCGCGGCGGGTGACTACCTCGCGGGCTACGTGGTCCGCACCGGTGCGCAGGAATGGAACCCCGACACACTGCGCCGTGAACTCACGCGGCGACTGCCCGCGTACATGGTGCCGACCGCGCTGGTCGACCTGGCCGAATTCCCGCTCAACACCAGCGGCAAATTGGATCGCAACGCGCTGCCGGTCCCCGCGCCGCGATCCGCCGAATACCGCGCCCCGGCCGAGGCCACCGAGCGCACGGTGGCGACGGTCTTCGCGGAGGTGCTCGGTGTGCCGAGGGTCGGTCTCGACGACGATTTCTTCGCTCTCGGCGGCAGTTCGCTCGACGCCACCCGGGTGACCGCGCGGACCGGTGAACAGGTCGGCGCGCGCATTCCGGTGCGGGTGCTGTTCGAATCCACCACGGTGGAATCGTTCGCCGCGGCCGTCGACGCGCTCGGCCGGACGGCGACGCCGCGACTGCTACCGGTGCGGGAGCGTCCGTCACGGGTGCCGCTGTCCCCGGCGCAGCAGCGCCTGTGGTTCCTCAACCGTGTCGAGGCCCAGGACGCGGCCGCCGCCGACACCGTCGTGCAGGCCGCCGAGAGTGTCTACAACCTCCCCGTCGTGCTGCGGCTGCGCGGCAGGCTGGACGTGGCCGCGCTCAAACGCGCCGTCATGGACGTGCTGGCCCGCCACGAATCGCTGCGCACCCTGTATCCACAGGACGAGACAGGTCCCTACCAGGAGATTCTCGGCACCGACGATATCGGCCTCAACCTCGCGCCGGTCCCCGTCGCGCCCACGCAACTGATCGACACCGTGACCGCCATCGCGCGCGCGGGTTTCGATGTCACCGCCGAGATCCCGGCGCGGATGGCACTACTGAAAGTCGAACAGGTCGGCCCGGGACGCGGGCTGCCCGTCGACGAACACGTGCTGGTGATCGTCGTGCACCACATCGCGGGTGACGCCATGTCCATGGCCCCGCTCGTCGGCGATCTGGTCCGCGCCTATCGCGCGCGCCTGATCAGCAGGCGACCCGACTGGACCGAACTGCCGGTGCAGTACGCCGATTACAGCCTGTGGCAGCACCGCCTGCTCGGTTCCGAGGACAATCCCGGCGACCTCGCCGCCGAGCAATCGCGCTACTGGCGCGAGACCCTGGACGGACTGCCGGGCGATCTCGTCGTCCGTACCGACCGTCCGCGCCCGGCCCAGCCGACCCGCCGCGGGTCCGCCGTCGATTTCTCCGTCGACGCCACCGTGGCCGCGCGCCTGCGCACCCTGGCCGAACGTCACGGCGCGACCCTGTTCATGGTGTTGCACGCGGCCTTCGCCGCGACCCTGGCCCGGATCGGCGGCACCGGCGATATCGTCATCGGTTCCCCGATCGGCGGACGCGGCGAACGCGAACTCGACGCGCTGGTCGGCATGTTCGTCAACACGCTCGTGCTGCGTACCCGGGTACCGGCCGACGCGCCGTTCACCGAATTCCTCGCCCGGGTCAAACAGACCGATATCGAAGCCTTCGCGCACGCCGAACTGCCCTTCGAACGGCTCGTCGACGTGCTCGCGGTCGATCGCGGCACCGGGTCGCACCCGCTGTTCCAGGTGATGCTGAGCTACGGCGAGGCGCGCCCCGACGTCATGCCCGAAGTGCCGTGGCTGACCCTGGAACCGATCGAGATCCCCGACACCGGAGCGAAATTCGATCTGCACCTGGTGCTGAACGGCATCGATGGTTCCGACGCGCTGACCGGTAGTCTGCGCTACGCCACCGATCTGTTCGACGCCGCGACGATCACCTCGTTCGTCACCAGACTGCGCAGGGTGTTCGCCACCGTCTCCGCCGACCCCCGGGTCCGCGTCGGCGATATCGACCTGCTCGACGCACCCGAACGGACCCGGCTGCTGCGTGAATGGAACAGCACCGACCACCGCATCGACCGCATCACCCTGCCCTCGCTGTTCGCGGCGCAGGTGCGGCGCACCCCGGACAGTCCCGCCGTGAGCTACGAGGGGACGACTCTGTCCTACGCCCAACTGGCGAGCCGGGTGAACCGGCTGGCGCGCTGGCTGATCGAGCGCGGCGTCGGACCGGATTCGCTGGTGGCGCTGGATATGCGGCGTTCGATCGACCTGGTCGTCGGCATGTACGCGGTCGGCGTGGCGGGTGGCGGTTATGTGCCGCTCGACCCCGATCATCCGGCCGAGCGCACCGCGCACATCCTCGGAACCGCCACTCCGATCACGGTGCTGACCTCGGGCTCGGACCCCGATCTCCCGGTCGAGCAGACGCGTATCGACCGCCTCGATCTGAGCGGATTCTCCGACGCGCCGGTGACCGACACCGAACGGCGCACACCGCTGCGCATGTCGAATACCGCCTACGTGATCTTCACCTCCGGGTCCACCGGACGACCCAAGGGCGTCGCGGTGAGTCACGGCGCGATCGTGAACCGGCTGCGTTGGTTGCAGGCGACCCACATCATCCTCGACGCATCCGACGCGGTCCTCCAGAAGACACCGGTGACCTTCGACGTCTCCGTTCCCGAGTTCTTCTGGCCGCTCCAGGTCGGCGCGCGACTGGTACTCGCCAGGCCGGGCGGTCACCGCGATCCCGACTATCTGGCGAAACTCGTTCGCCGCGAACGGATCACGGTCATCCATTTCGTGCCGTCGATGCTGCCGGTATTCGCCGCCGACGACCTCGACGTGCCCTCGCTGCGCCATATCCTGTGTTCGGGTGAGGAATTGCCCGCCGCGTCCGCGCGCCGGGTGCGCGAACTCACCGGGGCGACGGTGCACAATCTCTACGGTCCGACCGAGACGGCGGTGGAAGTCACCCACCACGAGGTCACCGACACCGATAACGACGACGTGCCGATGGGCACGCCGGTCTGGAACACCCAGGTCTACGTGCTCGACGCGCGGCTGCACCCGGTGCCCGCCGGGGTGGCGGGCGAACTGTATCTCGCAGGCGCGCAACTGGCCAGGGGCTACCTCGGACGGGCCGACCTGAGCGCGGACCGGTTCGTGGCCAACCCCTTCGGCGTGCGCGGCGCGCGGATGTACCGCACCGGCGACTTGGTCGCCTGGCGCACCGACGGTTCGGGCGAGCTGGAATTCCTCGGCCGCACCGATTTCCAGGTCAAGGTGCGCGGGCTGCGGATCGAACTCGGCGAGATCGAGGCGGCGCTGCTCGCCGCGCCCTCGGTGGCCCAGGCCGTGGTGCTGGTACGCGACGATCACGGCACCGGCGATCAGCTCGTCGCCTACCTCGTCGCCGACGTTGATCTCGAGATCGCCACCCTGCGTAGTGATCTCGCACGTCGACTACCGGCCTACATGGTGCCCACCGTGTTCGTGGTGCTGCGCGAATTCCCGATCAACGCCTCCGGCAAACTCGACCGTGGCGCGCTGCCCGCACCCGCCGTCGCGACGGGTGTGTTCCGTAGGCCCGAGGGCACGGCCGAAACCCTTGTCGCTGAGACTTTCCTGGCGCTGCTCGGGGCGGAACGGGTCGGTGCCGACGACGATTTCTTCGCCCTCGGCGGCAATTCGCTCATCGCCACCCAGCTCGCGGCCCGGCTCGGCCGGGCGACCGGCGCCGAGGTGCCGGTCCGCACGATCTTCGACGCGCCGACGGTGCGCGAACTGGCCCGCCGACTCGCGGTCGGCCCGACAGGGTCCGATATCGAGCCGGTCGCGCTGCCTCCGCTGACGGCGCACGAGCGCGATTCGCCGATTCCGCTGTCCATCGCCCAGCAGCGCATGTGGTTCCTCAACCGCTTCGACAGCGCGAGCGGCGGTTACAACATCCCGTTCGCGCTGCGCCTGACCGGAACGCTGAACGCGAGCGCGCTGGAATCGGCGATCGCCGATGTGATCGCCAGGCACGAGACCCTGCGGACCATCTACCCCGAACGTGACGGCGACGCCACCCAGGTGGTGTTGCCCGCGGGCACCAAACTGGTCGAACTGGTGGCGCGAACCGTGCGCGAGGACGAGGTGCCCGAACTGCTCGCCGCCGCCTCGCGCACCGGATTCGACGTCACGAGCGAGGTTCCGCTGCGCGTGCGCCTGCTGCGCCTCGAGGACGCCGAACCCATGAAACAGCAGACCCACATCCTGCTGTTCGTCGTCCATCACATCGCCGCCGACGGCTGGTCCTTCGCCCCGCTGACCCGCGACCTCGCCGCCGCCTATGTCGCGCGCTGCGCGAATCTCGCGCCGAACTGGGGCGAGCTGCCGGTGCAGTACGCCGATTTCGCGCTGTGGCAGCGCGGCGCGCTCGGCCGGGCCGACGACGAGAATTCCGTTCTGGCACGGCAATTGGGCTACTGGACGGCACGCCTGGACAGTGTGCCCGAGGTGACGACCCTGCCCGCGGACCGCCAGCGACCCGCCGTCGCGAGTAATCGGGGCGGCGCGCGCACCGGTCATCTGGACGCCGCGCTGCATCGCGATATCCACCAGTTGGCGGCGGCGCACCGCGCCACCCCGTTCATGGTGCTGCACACCGCCCTCGCGGTACTGCTGAGCCGCCTCGGCGCGACCGCCGATGTCGTGCTCGGCACCCCGGTGGCCGGACGCGGTGACGAAGCGCTCGACGACCTGGTCGGCATGTTCGTCAACACCCTCGTGCTGCGCACCGAGGTGGGGCCTGGCGCGACCCTGGCCGATCTGCTCGGTGCGGTCCGAGCCACCGACCTGGCGGCCTTCGACCACGCCGTCGTGCCGTTCGAGCAGCTGGTCGAGGTTGTCAATCCGGTGCGCTCGCAAGCGCATTCGCCGCTGTACCAGGTGGCGCTGACCTTGCAGAACCAGACCAAACCGGATTTCCGGTTGCAACGACTCTCCTTCTCCGCGCTCGACGTCGGCCCCGCGCCCATCCAGCTCGACCTGGACTGGACGCTGACCGACCGCTACGACGCCGAGGGCGAACCCGACGGCATCGACCTGTATCTGCACTACGCCGTCGACCTGTTCGACGCGCAGACGGTGGACGGATTCCTGGCGGGTTTCGAGCGGGTGCTGCGGGCCATGGTCCGCGATCTCGGCACCGAGGTGGGCGCGGTCCAGCTGATGTCGGTCGCCGAACGCGGCATGCTGCTGTCGGACCGCAATGCCACCGCCCATCCGCTGCCCGCCGAAACCCTGGACGACCTGCTCACCGCGCGCGCGGCCGCCGACCCCACCGGTGTCGCCGCCCGTTTCGAGGGTGAGGAAATCACCTACGCGACGTTCGCCGCACGGGTGAACCGGCTCGCCCGCTGGCTCGTCACGCGCGGCGTCGGACCGGAGACCATCGTCGGTCTCGGGGCCCTGCGCAGCCTGGACATGCTGGTGGCGATGTACGCGATCGTGCGCGCGGGCGGCGCGTACCTGCCGATCGATCCGGCCCATCCCGCCGATCGCGTCGCGCGGCTGATCGAAT
The DNA here is from genome assembly GCF_045040005.1 of Nocardia sp. NBC_01377. Taxonomy (NCBI): domain Bacteria; kingdom Bacillati; phylum Actinomycetota; class Actinomycetes; order Mycobacteriales; family Nocardiaceae; genus Nocardia; species Nocardia sp. NBC_01377. Next base: position 6,585,210 of record NZ_CP109566.1, on the reverse strand, counting down.
CGGCCGCGCCCGCGCTGGTGCTGACGGCCGGCGGCGCGGAACTGCCCGAGCCGATCGCGGTACCCGTGGTCGACCTCGCGTCGCTGGATACGAGCGGATTCGACGACGCGCCGCTGACCGACGCGGACCGCACCGGCGTGCTGCGTCCGGCCAATACGGCCTACGTGCTGTTCACCTCCGGCTCGACCGGCCGCCCCAAGGGCGTCGCGGTCAGCCACCGCGCCATCATGAACCAGTTGCGCTGGCTCGAATTCCGCTACGGCGTGACCGGCGAGGACCGGATCCTGCAACGCGCGCCGCTGACCTTCGACGTCTCGGTCTGGGAGTGCTTCCTGCCCGTCGCGGTCGGCGCGCCCCTGGTGATCGCGCGTCCCGGCGGTCACCTCGATCTCGCCTACTTCGCCGATCTGCTGCGCGAGCACCACATCACCATCGCCGAATACGTGCCGTCGGTCCTCGCGGCGCTCATCGCCGAAGGCATGGGCGACGCCCTCGTCTCCCTGCGCCACCTGCACTGCGGTGGCGAGGCGCTGACCCCGGATCTGCTCGCCGCCCTGCGCGGCAGTTTCGACGGGATCGTGCACAACGCCTACGGCCCCACCGAGGCCGCGATCTCGGCGGTCTACCACGAATTCACCGACGCCGACACCGCCGACGCCGGTCAGGATGTCGCGATCGGCAGGCCCTGCTGGAACACCCGCGCCTACGTGCTCGACGCGCGGTTGCGGCCGGTTCCCATGGGGGTGACGGGTGAGCTCTATCTCGCGGGCGACCAGCTGGCGCGCGGTTATCACGGGCGCGGCGGACTGACCGCCGAACGTTTCGTCGCCGACCCCTTCGGCGTGCCGGGCCGGGTCATGTACCGGACCGGCGACCTGGCCAAGTGGAACCGGGTCGGTGACCTGGTTTATCTGGGCCGCAACGATTTCCAGGTGAAACTGCGCGGGCAGCGGATCGAACTCGGCGAGATCGAATCCGCGCTCGCCTCGGTCGCGGGCGTGAGCAACGCCGCCGTGGTCGTCGCCGAGGACATCTCGGGTCACGAATGCCTGGTCGGCTACGTCAGCGGCGCGGCCCTGAGCGCGGACGCCGTGGTGGCCGATGTGCGAGACCGGCTACCCGCCTACATGGTCCCCGCGCACCTGGTCGTGCTCGACGACATGCCGCTCACCACGGTCGGCAAACTGGACAGATCCGCCCTGCCTACGGTCGAATTCGCCGGAACGGCAGTGGAATTCCGCGCGCCGCGCGAAGGTATCGAATCCGTGCTCGCGACCCTGATCACCGATCTCGTCGGCGCGAAGACGCCGTTCGGGGCCGTCGACGATTTCTTCGCGCGCGGCGGTAACTCGCTGCTGGCCATGCGCCTGGTGGCGCGTGTCAACACCACGTTCGGCTCGGCGCTGACCGTGCGCGAGATCTTCGAAGCGCCGACCGTCGCCGAACTCGCGGACCGGGTCAAACAGTCCGCCCGATCCGGCGTGGGAAGTGAAACCCTTCCGCTGGTGGCGCGTCCGCGTCCGGAGCGCATACCCCTCTCGATGGCGCAGACCAGGATGTGGCTGCTCAACCGGCTCGAACCGGAGTCGGTGGTCTACAACATCCCGATCACCCTCCGATTGACCGGCGCGCTGGACGAACAGGCGTTGCGCGCCGCGCTCGACGACGTGATCGCCAGGCACGAATCCCTGCGCACCGTCTTCCCGTCCGACGACGCGGGTCCGTACCAGGTCGTGCTACCCGTCGCCCAGGTGCCCGCGGTCGAGTCGGAGCCGGTCGAGATCGCCGAGGGCGCGCTGATGGACGCCGTTCTCGACGTCGTCGCGATCGGCTTCGACCTGCGCGCGGGTATTCCCGTGCGCGCCCGGCTGTTCCGGGTGGGCGCCACCGATCATGTCCTGGTCGTCGTGGTGCACCACATCGCCGCCGACGGCGTCTCGACCGCGCCGCTGGCCCGCGATCTGATGCTCGCCTACCGGGCGCGCAATACCGGCGCGCTGCCGCGATTCACCCCGCTGCTGGTCCAGTACCCCGATTTCGCGCTGTGGCAGCGCGAGCGGCTCGGCACCGCCGACGACCCGGAATCGGTGCTGTCGCACCAGATCACGCACTGGCGTGACGAACTCGCGGGCCTGGCCCCGGTCCTCGAACTGCCCACCGATCGACCGCGTCCCGCCGTCGCCTCCGGTCGCGGCGCGGCCCACGAGTTCACCGTCTCGGCCGAACTCACCGCCGCCGCGGCGAATGTGGCACGGGTGCACGGTGTCTCGCTGTTCATGGTGGTGCACGCGGTCTACGCGACCCTGCTCGCGCGCCTGGCGCGCACCGAGGACGTCGCGATCGGCACCCCCGTCGCAGGCCGTTCGGACGCCGCGCTGGACGACCTGGTCGGCATGTTCGTCAACACCCTGGTGCTGCGCACCGGCGTCCCCGCGAACGCGTCGTTCGCCGCGCTGCTCGCCTCGGTACGCAAAACCGATGTGAGGGCCTTCGCCAGCGCCGATCTGCCGTTCGAGCGACTGGTGGAAGAGCTGAATCCGGTCCGCTCCCGGGCGCATTCCCCGATCGTGCAGACACTGCTCACCTTCGAACACCGTGACGACGCCGAACTGCGGCTGCCCGGTCTCGAGGTGCGCGCCTACCCGATCGACAACGGCATCGCGCAATTCGATCTCGCGCTCGAACTGGCCGAATACGGCAACGAGGCGGGCGCGACCGCGATACGCGCGGTGCTGCGCTACGCGACCGATCTGTTCGACGACGCCAGCGCGCAATCGCTGGCGACCCGGTTCCTGCGGATCCTCAAGGCCGCCACCGCCGACACCACGGTCCGGGTCGGCGATATCGAACTGCTCGACGCGGCCGAGCGCACCCTGGTCCTGCGCCGCTGGAACGACACCTCCCGGCTGCTGCCCTCCGGGCACACGCTGGTCTCGCTGTTCGAGCAGCAGGCCGCGACCACGCCGGACGCGGTGGCCGTCGACTTCGAGGGGACGAGTCTGTCCTACGCCGAATTCGCCGGCCGCACCCATCAACTCGCGCGCTGGCTGGTCCAGCAGGGCGTCGGACCGGATTCCTATGTGGCGCTGGGTATGCGGCGTTCGCTGGATCTGGTCGTCGGTATGTACGCCGTCGTCATGGCGGGCGGCGCGTATCTGCCGCTCGACCCCGACCACCCGACCGATCGGGTCGACTACATGCTGCGGACGGTGCAACCGGTCTGCGTGCTCACCTCCGGATTCGAACTGGAGAGCACCGCGACCCGTCAGGTGCGCCTCGACCTGCTCGATCTCACCGGATACCCGCCCGGCCCGTTGAGCTCGATGGATCGCAACGGTGTGCTGACACCGGGACATCCGGCGTACGTGCTGTTCACCTCCGGCTCCACCGGCAAACCCAAGGGCGTCGTCGTCTCGCACGCGGCGATCGTCAACCGGTTGCAGTGGATGCAGGACCGCTACCGGCTGCGCCGGACCGACGTGGTGCTCCAGAAGACACCGGCGACCTTCGACGTCTCGGTCTGGGAGCTGTTCTGGCCGTTGCAGACCGGAGCCAAACTCGTCCTCGCCCGGCACGACGGGCATCGTGACCCGGCCTACCTCGCCGAGGTGATCACCGCCGAATCCGTCACCACCGTGCATTTCGTGCCCGCGATGCTCGCCGTCTTCCTGAGCGAGCCGCGAGCCGCCGAATGCCGCACACTGCGACGTATCTTCGCCTCCGGGGAAGCACTGCCCGCCGCGGCGGCACAGCGCGCGCGCCGACTCACCGGCGCGCTGGTGCACAACCTGTACGGCCCGACCGAGGCCGCGGTCGACGTCACCTTCCACGAGGTCACCGACGCGGACACCGTCACCGTCCCGATCGGCAGGCCGGTGTTCAACACCCGCCTGCTCGTCCTCGACGCGCGGCTGCGCCCGGTTCCGGTCGGCGTGCCCGGCGAGTTGTACCTGGCGGGAGCGCAATTGGCGCTCGGCTACGCGCGCAGGCCCGACCTCACCGCCGACCGTTTCGTCGCCGACCCGTACGGCGAGCCGGGCGCGCGGATATACCGCACCGGCGACCTGGTCGTCTGGACCGCGCACGGCGAACTGGAATATCTGGGCCGCACCGATTTCCAGGTGAAAATGCGCGGCCTGCGCATCGAACTCGGCGAGATCGAGGCCGCGCTGACCGGCGTCGACACCGTGGATCAGGCGGTGGTGGTCGTCCACACCGGCGACAGGCTCGGCGACCGCCTGGTCGCCTACCTGATCGGCGACCCGCTCGACCTGGACGACGTCCGGGCCGCACTGGCCGCCGCGTTGCCGACTTACATGGTGCCCTCGGCCTTCGTGGTGCTGGCGGAATTCCCGGTCAACGCCTCGGGCAAGGTGGACCGGCGGGCGCTGCCCGCCCCCGCGCCCGAGACCGCCGTCTACCGCGCCCCCGAATCGGAGGACGAACAGAGCGTCGCGCGGATCATGGGCGAACTGCTCGGCATCGATGATCTCGGCGCGGCCGACGATTTCTTCGCACTCGGCGGCAACTCGCTGATCGCCACCCGCCTCGCGGCCCGCCTCGGCGCTGAATTCGACACCGAGATCCCGGTGCGGATGCTCTTCGAGACGCCGACCGTCGCCGGACTCGCCGCCCAGCTCGCGAGCCTCGGCGACACCGGACCGCAGCCGACGCCGACCCCGATGCCGCGTCCCGAGCGGATCCCGCTCTCACCGGCCCAGCGGCGCATGTGGTTCCTGAACCGGTTCGACCCGCAGGAGACCGTCAACAACATTCCCGTCGTCATCCGGCTCACCGGTGCGCTCGACGTCGCGGCGCTCACCGCCGCGGTCGCGGATGTGATCACCCGCCACGAATCCCTGCGCACCGTATACCCGGAACTCGACGGCACCGGCTACCAGCGGATCCTGGAGCCGCGAGCGCCGCGGCACCTGACCCCGCTCGATCCGGCCTCGCTCGAGCAAGCCCTGATCGATTTCGTCGCCACCCCCTTCGACGTGACCGCCGAGGTGCCGCTGCGCGTCGGGCTGGCCCGCGTTGCCGAGAACGAACACCTGCTCGCGCTGGTGGTGCACCACATCGCCGCCGACGGCTATTCGATGGGCCCGCTGGCCCGCGATATCGCCACCGCCTACGCGGCACGGGCCACCGGCGCGGCGCCCGACTGGTCGGAACTCACCGTCCAGTACGCCGACTACACACTGTGGCAACGCGAGACACTCGGCGCGCAGGACGATCCGGAATCCGTCGCCGCACGTCAGGTGAGTTTCTGGGAGCGCACACTGCGCGGGCTGCCCGCGCAACTCGACCTGCCCGCCGACCGCCCGCGACCGGCTGTCGCCACCCACGCCGCGGCCGCGACCACGCTGCCGCTGGACCCCGAGCTACGCCGTGCCGTCGACGCGGTGGCCGCCCGATACGAGGCGACCCCGTTCATGGTCGTGCACGCCGCGTTCGCGGTACTGCTGGCCCGGCTCACCGGCACCACCGATATCGCGGTCGGCGCGCCGGTGGCCGGTCGCGGCGCGGCCGCGCTCGACGACCTGGTCGGCATGTTCGTCAACACCCTGGTGCTGCGCACCCGGGTGCCGGGTTCGGACCGGTTCGACGCGGTACTCGGCCGGGTCCGCGACGCCGATCTCGACGCCTTCGCCCACGCCGACCTCCCGTTCGAGCGTCTGGTCGAGGTACTCGACCCGCCGCGCTCGCAGGCGCGTCATCCGCTGTTCCAGGTGGCGCTGTACTTCCAGAACCTGGCGCCAACCGGCATGGAGATCGCCGGGGTCACCATCGCCGAATACGACGTCGCGCACGAGACCAGCCAATTCGACCTGCAACTCACCGTCTCCGACGACGCGCTGCGTTTCACCTACGCCACCGATCTGTTCGACGAATCGACCGTCGCGGGTTTCGGCGACCGGTTCACCCGGCTGCTCGCCGCGATCACCGCCGACCCGACCAGGGTCATCGGCGATATCGACCTGTTCGGCGCGGGGGAACTGCACCGGGTGGTCACCGAATGGAACGATTCGGCCCATACCGCGTTCGTCGCCGAACTACTGATCGACGAATTCGAGGCCCAGGCCGCCGCGACCCCCGACGATCCGGCGCTGATCCATGTCCCCGACGACGACACCGCGGCCACCGTGCTGACCTACGGTGAACTCGATCGTCGCACCAACCGACTCGCCCGCCATCTCATCGACACCGGTGTCGGCGCGGAATCGCTGGTGGCCCTGGCGATCCGCCGCTCGATAGACCTCGTCGTCGCGATGTACGCCGTGCTCAAGGCGGGCGGCGCGTACGTCCCGATCGACCCCGACCACCCGGCCAGGCGCATCACCCATATTCTGGAGACCGCGCGTCCCGCCGCCCTGCTCACGGCGGGCGCCGGTGACGAATTCGGTTTCGCCGGACCCGTCGTCCGCCTGGATTCGGTGGCCTACGACGACTACGCCGACGATCCGATCGCGGCGCACGAGCGCCCGGGACCGGTGCACCCCGATCATCCGGCGTACGTGATCTTCACGTCCGGCTCGACCGGAAAACCCAAGGGCGTCAGCATCTCCCACGCCGCGATCGTCAACCAGATGACGTGGATGCAGGCGCAGTACCGGTTGCGGGCCGAGGACGTGTACCTCCAGAAGACCGCGACCACCTTCGACGTCTCGCTGTGGGGCTACTTCCTGCCGCTGCGCGTCGGCGCGACGCTGGTGCTCGCGGCCAAGGACGGTCATCGCGACCCCGGCTACCTGACCGAGGTGATCGGCGAATACGGCGTCACCGTCACAGATTTCGTGCCATCGATGCTGACGGTCTTCGCCGGGCACGTCGAATCGACCGGCGCGCGTGCCGCACTGGCCGCACTGCACACGGTGTACGTCATCGGCGAGGCGCTGCCCGCCCGGACCGTGCGCGCGTTCGGCGCGGTGAGCGACGCTCGGGTGCACAATCTCTACGGACCCACCGAGGCCGCGGTCAGCATCACCTTCCGCGATGTCACCGGCGAGGCCGAGCGGACCGTCATGCCGATCGGCAATCCCGAATGGAACAGCCGCGTCTACGTGCTGGATTCGCGCCTGCGCCCGACCCTGCCCGGGGTGGCGGGAGAGCTGTATCTCGCGGGCACCCAGCTCGCGCGCGGCTATCAGGCCCGTCCCGACCTGACCGCGGACCGGTTCGTCGCCAACCCCTTCGGGCAGCCGGGCGAGCGTATGTACCGCACCGGTGACCTGGTCCGCTGGGAGACCGGCGGGTCCGTCGCCGAGCTGGTCTACCTGGGCCGCACCGACTTCCAGGTCAAATTCCGCGGTCAGCGCATCGAACTCGGCGAAGTCGAGTCGGCGCTCGCTGCCGTGTCCGGCGTCGCGCAGGCCGCCGCGCGGGTGGTCCACACGGCCACCGGCGACCACCTGGTCGGCTACCTGACCCCGACACCGGGCGCGCGGGTGTCCGATGCCGAGGTGCTGCGCACGGCCGCGGCGGCACTGCCGTCCTACATGCTGCCGTCGGCACTGGTCACGCTGGATACGTTCCCGCTCAACAGTTCCGGCAAGCTCGACCGCGCCGCACTGCCCGATCCGGTCTTCGACCGCGTCGCCTACCTGCCCCCGGTCACCCCGGCCGAGCGGCTGGTCGCCGAGGCCTACGAAGCGGTACTGGAGGCGGGCCGGATCGGCGCGGACGACAATTTCTTCGACCTCGGCGGCAACTCGCTCAACGCCACCCGTGTGCTCGCCCGACTCGGTGAGCGGCTCGGACGCCGCGTCCCGGTCCGGATGCTGTTCGAGACACCGACCGTGCGCGCGCTCGCCGCCGCGATCACCGCGGACGCCGAGGCGGGCGAACGGCTACTTCCCCTGATCGCGGGCCCCCGGCCCGATATCGTGCCGCTGGCACCGGTGCAACGCGGTATGTGGCTGCTCAACCGGCTCGACCCGGCCTCGCCCGCGCACAACATCCCGGTCGCGCTGCGGCTCACGGGCGAACTGGACGAGGTGGCGCTGGCCGCGGCCTTCGCCGACGTGGTCGCCAGGCACGAGACCTTGCGCACCGTCTACCCGACCGGAGCCGACGGCTCGGGACACCAGGTGATCCTGCCCGCCGACCCGGCCCCGGTCCGGCTCACGGTGGAAGCGCTCGACGCCACCACGCTCGACGAGCGGATCGCCGAATTCCTGCGCGCCGGTTTCGATGTCACCTCCGAGGTGCCGTTGCGCGCGGTCCTGCTGCGCGAGGCCCCCGACAGTCACGTCCTCGTCGCGGTCGTGCACCACATCGCCGCCGACGGCTACTCGATGACCCCGCTGCTGCGCGACCTGCTCTCGGGCTACCTGACCCGCGCGGTCGGCACCGCGCCGGTCTGGCCGGAACTGGCCGCCCAGTACGCCGATTACGCGCTGTGGCAGGCCGAGACGGTCGAATCCGCGGCTGTCGCGCAACTCGCGTACTGGCGCGAGGCGCTGCGTGATCTGCCCGAGGAACTCGCGCTGCCCACCGATCGTCGCCGTCCCGTCGTCGCGACCAAACGCGGCGGCAATGTGCGCGCGCGGATCGGCGGCGAGATCGCGGCCAGGGTGCGTTCGCTCGCCGCCGCCGCCGGCGCGACCCCGTTCATGGTCGTGCACGCCGCGTTGTCGGTACTGCTGGCACGGTTGTCCGGCACGACCGATATCGCCGTCGGCACCCCGGTGGCCGGTCGCGGCGCGGCGGCGCTCGACGATCTCGTCGGCATGTTCGTCAACACGCTGGTCCTGCGCACCCACCCGGAACCGGGCCGCACCTTCGCCGAACTGCTCGCGCAGACGCGAACGGTCGACCTGGCCGCGTTCGGGAACGCCACCGTCCCCTTCGAACGGGTGGCGGAGGAACTCGGCGTCGAGTCGAATCAGTCCCGCCACCCCCTGTTCACCGTGGCACTGAGCTACCTGGACGCGGGTGCGCGCACCTTCGCGCTGCCGGGGCTGGATCTGTCGCCCGTCGAATTCGACGAGCCGGTGGCACGTTTCGACCTGCAATTCACCGTCGCCGCCGAACCCGACGAGCACGGGCACCTCGGCGTCGAGCTGACCTACGCGACCGATCTGTTCGACGCGTCGACCGCCGCCGGTCTGCTGCGCCGTTTCGGCCGGGTGCTCGGCACGCTCACCGCCGATCCGCACCGCCCGGTGGGCGCGGTGGATCTGCTCGCCCCCGCCGAACGTGCCGCACTGCTGGCCCGCACCGGTCCCGCTCTCGTGCCACAGCGCACGCTGGCGGAGTTGATCGCCGAGGCCGTCGCGCTGAATCCGGACGGTCCGGCCGTGGTCCACGGCACGGTGTCGCACACGTACCTGGCGATGGACGAACAGTCGTCGCGGCTGGCCAGAATGCTGATCGGACACGATATCGGCCCCGACGACATGGTCGCGGTCGCGATCCCGCGTTCGGTGGAATCGGTGCTCGCGGTGTGGGCCGTCGCCAAGACCGGCGCGGCCTTCGTCCCCGTCGACCCCGACTATCCGGCCGATCGCATCGCGCACATGCTCACCGATTCCGGCGCGACGGTCGGGCTGACGATCACCTCCGAGCGCGCGGCGCTGCCCGACGATACCGAGTGGCTGGTACTCGATTCGACAGCCACCGCGGCACGGATGCGCCACACCAGCGCGGCCACGATCGGCGTCGGGGAACTCCTCTGTCCGGTGCGCGGCGACCACGCGGCCTGGATGATCTACACCTCCGGCTCCACCGGGACACCGAAGGGCGTCGTCGCCACCCACGCCGGACTCGCGGGAATCGCTCGCGCCCAACGTGATCGGTACGTCGTCGGCGCGGATTCCAGGGTGCTGCACGTCGCCTCGCCGAGTTTCGACGCCTCGATGCTCGAATTCCTGCTCGCCGTCGGCGCGGGAGCCGCGCTCGTGGTCGCGCCGTCGGATGTCTACGGCGGTCATGCGTTGACGGCACTCATCAGGGATCAGCACGTCAGCCATGCCTTCCTCACCCCGGCGGTGCTGCGCACGCTCGACCCGAACGAACTGCCCGAACTCGGGCACCTGACCGTCGGCGGTGAAGCCTACGGCCAGGATCTGGTGCGGCAGTGGGTTTCGGGGGTATCGGGGCTCTCGCCGCGTTCCTTCCACAACACCTACGGCCCGACCGAGACCACCGTCATCGCCACGATCAGCGCCCCGCTGGACCCCGACGGCGGTTTCGACATCGGCACGCCGATCCACGGCATGGCGGCCGTCGTGCTCGACGGGCGATTGCAGCCGGTCCCGGTCGGTGTGACCGGTGAGTTGTATCTGCGCGGCCCGGGACTGGCCAGGGGATACCACGCCAGGCCGGGACTTTCGGCGGACCGGTTCGTCGCCGACCCGCACGGCGGCGCGGGCGGACGGCTCTACCGCACCGGAGATCTGGTGCGCTGGAACGATTCCGGCGCGATCGAGTACGTCGGCCGCGCCGATCACCAGGTGAAGGTGCGCGGCCTGCGGATCGAACTCGGCGAGATCGACGCGGTACTCACCGCCCACGAATCCGTCGAATTCGCCGTCACCGTCGGACATTCCGACGCCGACGACACCGTCTGCCTCGTGTCCTATGTGGTCGCCGCGACCGGCCGCACCATCGACACCCGCGAACTCGCGGCCTTCGCCGGTCGCTCGCTCGCGGTCTACATGGTGCCCGCCGCCATCACGGTGCTCGACCACATCCCGCTGACCCCGACCGGCAAACTCGATCGAAAGGCGCTGCCCGCACCGGAATTCCGCACCGCCGCCTTCGAAGCGCCCGCGACCGAACTCGAACAGCGGGTAGCGCAGATCGTCGCCGAGGTACTCGGCCGAGCCGACCGGATCGGCCGCGCCGACGATTTCTTCGCGCTCGGCGGGAATTCCCTGACCGCGATCCAGGTGGGAGCCCGCTTGGGCGCCGCACTCGGTGTCACGGTCGGTGTGCGCACGGTCTTCGAGAATTCGACGGTGGCCGCGTTGGCCGCCGCACTCGACATCCACGACACGGCCCCCGCCCGTCCCGCGCTGGTCAGGCATGCCGACGACGGTCCGGTGCCGCTGTCACTGGCCCAGCAGCGCATGTGGTTCCTGAACCAGCTCGATCGCCAGTCCACCGCCTACAACATCCCGTTGGCGGTACGCCTGACGGGCACACTCGATATCGCGGCGCTCGCCGCCGCCGTCACCGATGTGGTGCACCGGCACGAGGTGCTGCGGACCGTCTATCCGCAGCGCGAATCCGGTCCGGTGCAGGTGGTGCTGAGCCCCGACGCCGCGGGCACGCCGGTGCTCGCGCCCGTCGCGGTGCCGGTCGACGATCTCGCCGTCGCCGTCGCCGATTTCGTCGGCGCGGGTTTCGACGTCACCGAGACGGTGCCGCTGCGTGCCCGCCTGTTCGCTCCCGCCGCCGCGCGGTCGGCGGATCAGGAGCACGTCCTGGTCGTGGTGGCGCATCACATCGCCGCCGACGGCACCTCGCTGGTGCCGCTGGCCCGCGACGTCATGGCCGCCTACGCCGCCCGCAGCCGCGGCGACGCGCCGAGTTGGCTCCCACTGCCCGTGCAGTACACCGACTACAGCCTGTGGCAGCGCGAACTGCTCGGCGCGCTGGAGGATCCGGATTCGCTGATCTCGCGGCAGTCCGATTTCTGGAGTCGCACCCTGGCGGGCCTGCCCGACCAGCTGAATCTGCCCACCGACCGCGTCCGGCCCGCCATCGCCTCCACCCGTGGCGGACATGTCGATTTCACCGTCGACGCCGCCCTGCACGCCAGGCTGGCCGAAACGGGACGTTCAGCGGGTGCGACGCTGTTCATGGTCGTGCACGCCGCCTTCGCGCTACTGCTGGCCAGACTGTCCGCCGGAACCGACATCGCCGTCGGCACACCGGTCGCCGGACGCGGTGACGCGCTGCTCGATGACGTGGTCGGCATGTTCGTCAACACCCTCGTGCTGCGCACCGAGGTCGTCGCCGACGACACCTTCGGCGAACTGCTCGACCGTGTGCGCGACGCCGACCTCGCGGCGTTCTCGCACGCCGACGTGCCCTTCGAAGGTCTGGTGGAGGTGCTGAACCCGCCGCGCTCGACCGCGCGTCATCCGCTGTTCCAGGTCGGCTTCTCCTTCCACAACCAGGCCGAGGCCCGATTCGACCTGGACGGACTGACCGTCACCGCCGTCGATTTCGAATCCGAGGTCTCCCAGTTCGACCTGCACCTGGTGGTCACCGACCGCTACGACGCCGACGGCGAACCCCTCGGCATCGCCGCGTCGATCACCTACGCGACAGCGCTGTTCGACCGATCCACCGTCGCGGGTTTCGCGGACCGATTGCGGCGCCTGCTCGCCGCCGTGTGCGCCACCCCGCGGGTCCCGGTCGGCGATCTCGCACTGCTCGACCCGACCGAATCCCGCCGCATCCTCGAGGGCTGGAACCGGGCCGATCGGATCTTCGCCCACACCACGCTCGACAGCGGTTTCCGGGCGCAGCTGGCCCGCACCCCGGACGCGGTGGCGATCGTCGACGAGGAACGCGCGCTGTCCTACGCCGAATTCGGCGCCGCCGTCCATCGGTTGGCGCGCGTGCTGACCGGTCGCGGTATCGGCCCGGAATCCCTGGTCGCGCTGGCGATTCCGCGCAGTGTCGATCTACTCGTCGCCATGTACGCGGTGGCGGCGGCGGGCGGGGCGTATGTGCCGCTGGACCCGAGTCATCCGCTCGAACGCACCACCGGCGTCCTCGCCGCGGCCGATCCGGCGCTGGTATTGATCTCGGCGCGCGCCCCGATGCTGCCGCCGACGCGTTCGGATCACGAGTTGCTGCTCGACATCTCGACGATCGACCCGACCGTCGACAGCGCCCCGATCCGTGACGACGAGCGCCGCGCGCCGCTACGACCGGGCAATACCGCCTACGTCATCTTCACCTCGGGATCCACCGGCGCCCCCAAGGGCGTCGCCGTGTCGCACGCGGCCGTCACCCACCAATTGGAATGGATGCAATCCGAATACCGGCTCGACGGCGACGACGCCACTCTGCTGATGACCTCGGCCGCGTTCGACCTCTCGGTCTGGGAATTCTGGTGGGCGCTACGCACCGGAGCAAGGGTGGTGCTCGCACCGCGCGACGCCCAGCACGATCCCGCGGGCGTTCTCGACCTGATCCGGCGGGCCTCGGTCACCACGATCACGCTGGTGCCCTCGCTGCTGGCAATGCTGGCCGAGGTCAGCGCCGGTCGGCTGCCCCGTTCGCTGCGCAGGTGCCTCGTCATCGGCGAACCACTGCCCACGTCGACGGTCGCGCGCATCCGTTCGGGCGACACCGTGCGGGTCGACAATCTGTACGGGCCGACCGAGGCCGCCGTCTCGGTGACGAGTTTCCCTGTCGGCGAAGCAGATTCGCTCAGTACGCGCTCGGCGGTGCCGATCGGCCGGGTGCAGGCGGGCAACCGGGTCTACGTCCTCGACGACCGTCTGCATCCGGTACCCGCCGGTGTCACCGGTGAGCTGTATCTCGGCGGCGCGCAACTCGCGCGCGGCTATCACGGCCGAACCGATCTCAGCGCCGAACGTTTCGTCGCCGACCCGTTCGGACCGGCGGGCAGCAGGCTCTACCGCACCGGAGATATGGTGCGCTGGAGTGCCGACGGCACCCTCGACTACGTCGGCCGCCGCGATTTCCAGGTGAAGCTGCGCGGCTATCGCATCGAACTCGCCGAGATCGAACACGCCCTGCGCTCGGCACCCTCGGTGACCGACGGCGTCGTCGTCGCCTACCGTGCCGACGGCGAGAACGCCATGCTCGTCGGCTATTTCACCACCGACGCGACACCGGACACCGAGGCCGTGCGCACGGCGCTGACCCAGGTGCTGCCGAGCTACATGATGCCCGCGGCCCTGGTCGCGATGGACGCGCTACCGCTCAACGCCAACGGCAAGGTGGATCGCGCGGCACTGCCGCGTCCCGAACCGCGCGCGCGGGAATTCGTGGCACCGGCGACCGGGCTCGAACGCACCGTCTGCGCGGTCTTCGCCGAGATACTCGGCGTCGAACGGGTCGGCATGGACGACAGCTTCTTCGAGCACGGTGGCAACTCGATGCTCGCGACCAGGCTCGCCACCCGCCTGAGTGCCGAACTAGCCGAGCGGATTCCGGTGGTGTGGCTGTTCTCCGCCCCGACACCGGCGGGTCTGGTCGAACGGCTGGCGATGTCGCGTTCGGGCCACGGCCACGTCGACTCCGAGGCGGCCTTCGACGTCCTGCTGCCGCTGCGCACCGGCGGCGGCGCCGATCCGCTGTTCTGCGTGCATCCGGCGGGCGGCGTCGCCTGGTCCTTCGCGGGTCTGGCCCCGCACATCGACTCCGGCCGCGCCATCTACGGACTCCAGTCACCGGTCCTGAATTCCGCCGCGCCGCTGCCGGATTCGATCGAGGACTGGGCTCTGCGCTACGTCGCGGAGATCCGCGCGGTGCAGCCGGAGGGGCCGTACCACCTGCTCGGCTGGTCACTGGGCGGCGTACTCGCGCACGCCGTCGCCGTGCACCTCCAGGAACAGGGCGAGCACGTGGCGGTACTCGCGATGATGGACAGCCCGCGCACCGTCGACCCCGGCGAATCGGCCACCGTCCCGATCGCCGATCTGCTCGGCGGCCTGCTCGGTGACCAAGCCGACGATATCGACGTCGAACTCGACGTCGAGCATCTGGCCGACCGGATCGGGGAACTGCCCGAACCCTTCGCCTCCTTCGGCGTCGACCGGGTGACCCGCCTGCTCGCGGCGGGCACGCGTTCGCTCGACCTCATGCGTCGCTACCGGCCGCGCCCCTACAAGGGGGACCTGGTGTATTTCACCGCCGCGCTCGACGACGTCTCCGGCGCGACGGGAGCCGCGAGCTGGTCGGAGGCCGTCGACGGAACAGTGCACAACCACGCAGTGCAGGCCACCCACTGGCGGATGACCTCCGACTCCGCCCTGGCCCGCATCGGCCGCGTCCTCACCACGGTCTGGGACCGCGCGTGAGGGGCCCGGGAGGGCTCATCGTCGCGACGAGCCCATGAGCCCACCAGCCACCTGAATGCGCGGGACGCACCGGTGAAAACCCCCTTGCCGGCCGGTGCGTCCCGCCCCGGCGTGCCGGGCTCAGGCCCGGGCGTGCGCCGATTCGATGACCGGATGGGCCTGCTGACGCCAGTCCGAGACCGCGCGCCCCTGCCACCGGGACAGGGTGGAATCGAACTGTTTCGCGCGTTTTGTCACCGTCAGCCCCACGTAAGTGTGGCCGTCGGTGATGGCCGCGGTCGCGACCGCGCACGCCTGCTCCACCTCGCCCGAGCCGAGCAGCGCCGCGGCGTGCTCGAACCGGACCAGCGCGGGTTCCATCGTCTCGCGCGGATCGTAGAGTGAGATCGCGTGCGCGGCGGCGGCCGCCGTCTCGTCCGGACGTCCGAGCCTGGCATAGCCGATAGCCCGATAGAAGGCGAGTTTCTCGGGTCGGAACGAGAAGATGCCGACCGGCAGGTCCGCGCTCGACAGACCGTCGAGCGCCGCGCTCGATCGATCGATGCAGTACGCGAATTGGTCACCGTCACCGAGATCGGCGTGCGCGCGCGCCGCCATACCCCACAACCAGGCCGCCGCCGCACCCGTACGCGGGTTCTCGGACAGTCGCGGCGTGAGCAGATCCAGCACTTCCCGCGGCTTGTCGCTGTAGGTGGGCAGATAGGCCAGGCCCGCGAGGGCGATATCCTCGGAATAGCGATCGCCGATATCCTGCGCCGCGTGGATCGCGGTCGTGTACCAGTTCCGCGCCCGGCCGAAATGACCTTCGTTGAAGAGTATTTCGCCGACGACATTCGCCAGCCGTCCCGCGGTGCGGACCAGCCGAATCTGATGGAATGTGGCCTGCCTTTCGGCGAGACATCCGCGAACGGTGCGGAATTGTTCCAGCGTGGTGTGCAGCAATTCGTGCGGCGGCACCTGGACCACCTGGCTGCCGAGGGTGTCGGCGGCCTCTTCCAGCAACCCGAGCCTGCGCTCGCTGATGGAACCCGCGTCCAGGGTGGCCAGCATTTTCTCGGGTTCGTTCGCCACGAGGTCTGCCGCTTGGCCGGCCAGGCCCGCGCCGATGCAGGCCAGCAACTCTCGACGTCTCACGTCGTCTTCCTCGACTTCCTTGTCGAGCCCGATCGGCGCCGCACGGATCGCCGTGTGTTCCAGCGCGTTATCCCTACCGAGCTTGGTGTTCGGCACGAGCACCGAGCTCGCGTCTCCGGTTTCACTGGCCGCGTCGTGGCCCGCCGAGATCGCCCGTTCGAATCGGGCGACGACAACTGAATCGGATTCGGACAGCACCCGGTCGAGTAGCCGCCGGCTTGCGGCATGCATCCGGGTTGTCCGGCCCTTCTCCCACAAGACCACGGTGCGCGGGGTAACGCCCACCAAGCGTGCGAACTCGTAGCGACTTCGCCTCATCGCCGCGCGAAGGGCCATCACGTCCTCGCCCGTCCAGTCGATCTCGAGCATAGGTCCTGCTTCCTTACACCAGGCTGGTTCAATCGGAAATTACTCGCATTTACCGTCTTCGGGTCTGTTATGCACCGAATCGCAACGCGCACTCTGGAAGTGCATCCGGCACCGGGTTGTGCCCAGACCTTTCGAAGGCGTCCGCTCTCCGGAAAATTACCGGCGCACGGTCCCGAAGCGGTCCGATCCAGCCGCTTCGAGCGCGGTATCCGGGGACGCTTTCCGGTGCCGGATGCACACGAACCCCGGAGGTGAACGATGGACGTACCGAACTCGGATATCAGGGAACTGTGGCTGATTCAGAGCCGTGACTGCACACAGGAACCATTATCCCTCGACTACGACCGTGCCCGATTCATCCTCTCGGTGCACGCGGGCCACGGCGCCGTCTGCCACCAGTACCTAACAGCGTCGGCCTTCTGTTCCCGGCAAGCCGCCGGCCACTGAACCCATGGGATCGCTCTGGTCGATCCTGCTCGGATGCGGCCTGCTCGTCGCCGTGGCGGGTGTGGTCGGCAGTTGGCTCGACCGCACCCAAGGCTCCCGCGAACACGACTCACCGGCAGCGCCTTTCAGCATCGAACAAGCACATACCGTGATGCAATCACATTGCGGATGCCGCGCCGACGACTGCTCCCGCAAAGCCGCCGCGTTCCGCGCCCTCGTCGAAGCGGGACGCATCGTGCCCGACGCCCGCGCCGACCGCTACTCCCTATGAGCCGATCGCCCGGGTTCGCGGGGTGGAAGAGGCTATTTCCGGTCCACGACGGTCCACATCGCCAGCTCGGCGCCACGCGACGGAGTCCCGTTCCACGGGTGGACGTCGAAGTTCTCATCGCTCAGGAGAGCCCGATACTTCGGCTTCGTGAAACCCTAGTTGGTAACCATGACGACGGCCGTACGCTCCGCGAGTTCAGTGCGTTTCAGCATATGCGCGATGTCGGTGGCCACCGACCTGAGATCTTCCGGACCGTTCGACGCCGGAACCGTGAGATCGATGCGAATCGAGATCTTCCCCGGTCGGTCCGGCAGATCGACCGTGCCGACCCCGAAGAAACAGGTGCCATCCGGCAGCGCGAGCTTCGACATGTCTGCGGTAACTCGCTTGTCCACCGCACTGCGGTACTCCGCAACGGGCAGTTCGACGCATCTTCCCGCCACTGGACCGGTCGTCGAACTCGAATGCACCGGATTCAGTGCGGGTTCGTCCGTGTTCTCCGACGTGCAACTCATCATGATCGAAGTCGCGGCGACGAGCGCGAAGATCTTGACGCGGCCGAATTCGAGAGCGTGAGTTGTCGAATAACCCGGCACGGAAGTTTGCGCCATCGATTTTCCATTCATCATCTTTGTGGCCCGAAGTCATCTTCTCGTCATGGGAAATGACATCGAACCCCCGCTCGAATCAGCCAGGCCGTCGCCCCGCGACCACCCCGTATCAGCGACCACCATCGCTGTCGTCGGAGATTTTGTCAACTGGCAGACATCGCGACCGATCTGCGAAAGTTATTGCAGGATGGCCCACTTCGATGGCCGATCGCATCGGGCCGTGGGGCATCCGCGTGCGCGGACCCACAGTCGCGCGGGACCGGATACGACACCCGTGCGCGACGATGGGGACATGAATCCCCCCGTGCCCGGACCGGTTTTCGATGTGTACGCCGTCCTGAACGGCGTCGTGGACCTGAGGTCCTATCCGCGCCGGAACCTGGTCCTGAGCTCGCCCCAGACCCCCTGACCGGCGGCTTCATCTTCGGCGCGGCCGACTACCAGCGCGCGATCTTCGAGCCGGTCGTCCACCTGGTCAACGGCATCGAGATGCTCGAATCCCAGGGATGGGAGCTGGTCAGCGTGGTCGAACGCAATATCGAGAGCGTCTACTACACAATGGCGTTCATGCGCCGCTCCTGATCTTGTCGCTGAGCGAACATGGTGGACGAGATGCGGCGGCGGAACTCGGGAGACCTCGGGGACAGGGCTGTCGGCGGGACCATCGTCGGTGCCGGAGCAACCGTGGTAGCCGTCGTCTTCGCCGTGCCGGTCGGTAAGAAGAAGCGGCGCACGTCGCCCAGGGGGCGAACCGCGAGGACGGAACGCCGCCCGCCGCGGGTTCGGTAATCGTGCGGGCGCAGGCAGGCGGACGGGCTACCCGAGGACTTCGAGAATTCTTTGGGCGAGCGGCCCGGCCGAGGCGGGGTTCTGGCCGGTGAACAGGTTGCGGTCGACGACGGTGTAGGGCTTCCAGGTCTCCCCGCGGGTGAAGTCGACGCCGAGTTCGACCAGTCCGTCCTCGACGGTCCAGAATGCCTTCTCACGCAGCCCGACGGCGTCTTCCTCGTCGTTGGTGTAGGCCGTCATGCGGTAGCCGGTGAAGGGTGACACTCCGTTGCGTCTGGTCGCCAGGATGGCCACCGGCGCGTGACACACGATTGCGAGTGGTTTGCCCGAGGCGAGGGCGGCGGTCAGTAGCCTCCCGGAATCGGCGTCCTTCCACAGGTCTTCCATGGGGCCGTGGCCGCCGGGGTAGTACACGGCGTCGTAGTCCGCGAGCCGAGCGGCGGCCAATTCGATCGGTCGGCGCAACTCCTCCGCGGTGCGTAGGACTTCCTCCAGATCGAGAGCGATCCGCTCACCGCCTGCCATCGACGGCCGCAGGCTCATCGAGTCGACGTGCGGTATCACTCCGCCGGGGGTGGCGACGACGATATCGTGGTCGGCCCCGGTGAGGGCGCTGTAGGGCGCGGCGAATTCCTCGGCCCAGTAGCCGGTCGGGTGTCGGGTGCCGTCTTTCAACGTCCAATACGCCGCGCCGGTCATCACGAAGAGAGCTGTGGCCATGACTGCGTACTCCCTTGCCGGTGGTGAGGCCGTAGGCGAGCAATACCGATCTCCGGGCGACCCGGGTCGCCGTCCACTGTAAAGCGGTGTCGATACATACGGCAATGCGTGAATTTCCCGATGCGAATTCAATTTGCCAAAAGTAAGCTGTGGGCCGCACTCGACACCCACGGAGATGCCATGAGCGATATGACCACCGCGGCAGCGGGCCGGCCGGGATCGGAACTGGTCGGCCGCACGGTCGTCCTGATCGGCGGTAGTGCGGGCATCGGGTTGGAGACAGCCAGGCGGGCGCGTGCCGAAGGCGCGGAAGTGGTGCTCACCGGCCGCGATCCCGACCGGTTGACGCGCGCCGCCGCCGACGTCGGAGCTCAACGCGCCGCCGCGTTCGATGTCACCGACGACGACGCGCTGGCGGGCTTCTTCGGTGAGCTGCCCGCGAAGATCGACCACGTCATGGTCACCGCGGGTGGGCCCCGCTACGCGCCGCTGCTGGAAATGGATTCGGCCCAGGTGCGCGAGGTTCTCAGCGGTCATGTGGCCACCTATCTCGCGGTGGCGCGCCACGCGGCGAACAAGCTGAACGACCGGGTTTCGTTGGTTTTCATGGGTGGCACCGGTGGACGGCGCATATCCAAGAGTGCCGGAATCGTCTCGGCGGCCACCTCCGCGCTGCCTCCGTTCACGGCGGCTCTCGCCCTGGAGCTCGCGCCCGTGCGGGTGAACCTCATCGCCGCCGGATTCGTGGACACACCCCTGTCGCAGCGCACGCCGATCGACGGACTGTTCCTCGCGGGGGATTGGACCCGCACCGGCCTGCCGTCGACCATGGAAGCCGCCGCGGAGAGCGCGGTGCTCGCCGTCGACGCGGTTCGCGAGTTCCTCGGCGCGCGCGTCGGCGTGGCCGAGGGTGACAATCAAGTCGGCTGAACAATTCTGAAAGACCTGGTGGCCGCATATTTTCGCGGTTGTCTTCGCGTGTCCGGCAATCCGTGGTCCCCGCGGGTCCGAATGCGAAACGACAAGTTCTTTCAGGATGAAAGGCGTTAGATGGGCACCGGCAAGCACAGGGCGACCAGCCCGCGTCGACAGAAAATAGGGTCCATGGTCGTGGCGGGCGCGGTCCCCGTTGTCCTGACCCTGGTGGGCACCGGTACCGCGAATGCCGAGCCCGAGCAGTTCGTCCCCGTGAGCCGGAGCGACGCGGCGATCGCCGACGCGGTGGCGGACGAGGCGCCGCAGTGGCCTGCCGCCGACGTGCCCAACGTGCGCCCGTACCAGGGCACTCGGATTCCCGAAGACACGTTGACGTCGTTGCAGTGGGCGCGCCCGATCCCGAAGGGCGAGTACCTGGCCCCGCTGGAAGCCCTGCACGCACCCGTCACGGTCGCGCCGGTGCCGCCGATCGCGCCGCCGCCGGGCATGCTGCGCTTCGGTGATGTCCAGGTCGAATCGCCGGAATGGCTGCCGAGGGAACAGGCCATCCAGATCAACGACGGGTCGGCACAGGCCGAGGCGAATCTCGCCACGTTCCTCGACTCGGTCGGTATGGAACGCACGCGCTCCGATCGGGTCGCGAGCCAGACCATCGGCTCCGCCGCGATCGGCGCCACGGCGGGCGCCGCGTTCGCGAGTCCGTTCGCCCTCATCGGCGCGGGCGTCGGCGGCGGCATCGGGCTGGCCATCGGTCTGCCGTTCGCCCCGATCGGTCTCGCCGCCGCTCCGCTCGGCGCTGCCTACGGCTTCGGCCTGATGGCGGCCCCGCTCGCGGCGATCGGCGCGGGCATCGGCGCGGGTGTCGGCATGACCGCCGCTCTCGCCGCCCCGCCGCGCGCACTCGAAGCCGCTCCGGCTACCGCGGCTCCCGCCGATCAGGTGATGGACGAGACGGTCGAAGGCTGACCCGACCGAACAGCGCACCGGCCCGCCCGAGGGTTTTCGAACCTTCGGGCGGGCCGAGCCGTTTCCTCAGACCAACTGCTTCTGCCTGCGCAGACGAATCCGTAGATCGGCCATCAGCGCGTGGCTGCCGCCGTGGCGCAGCGGACGCGGAATGAAGCGGTTGACGAATCCGACGAAAACGAACAGGTGCTCGAAACGGCGCTGATCGGCCGCGGACCATTTCAGCTGCATCTGCTCGCGGAAATGCGGCGCGAGGAAGCCGATCGTGAGGAATTGCAACAGTTTCCGGAACGGCAGCCGTAGATACCAGTGGATCATTCGCAGATTGAGCAGATCATCGACGTAGGAACGCACGTAGTCGTCCAGGACCGCCTGCTCGCAGGCCTTGTTCCAGTACTCGTCGAAATCCTTGCGGGTGGCGGGCCACATCTCCTCGGTGACCTGGAGGGTCGTGCCGAGGGTGGACGACGACGCGTAGAAGGCCTCGGCCTGCTCCTCGCTCATCCGTCCCTGGAGCAGTTGGTAGGTGTCCTCGAAGCCGATGTAGAGGCATGCGGCGACCCACATCTGGAGATCGCGGTCGAACGCGTTGTACTTCACCGGAGCGCCCGGCTGCGAGCGCACGTGCCGGTGCACCGCGTTCACGGCCTCGCGATAGGCCGTACGCTCCTCGTCCGTCCCGAGGATGGCCACGGCCAGGTACTGCGTGGTGGTGCGGGCCCGCTTCCACGGATGTTTCATCAGGGATCCGGATTCGACCTTGCTCTCGGCCACCCCGTAGCCGACGCCTGGCCGCGCCATCTGCATCGCCACATTGGCCGCCGCGCCCGCGAAGGACCAGAAGTCCAACGCGTCGGACAGTTTCAGCGGCCGCTTGGTGAGCGGGCGATGCGCGGTGCTGATGTGAATGCGGGTCCGGCCCGCGTTCGGGGCGGTGGTGTCCCGGTGATCTCTCGGCTGAGCGGCGGCGGTCATGCCATTCCTTTCGTGATGCTGCGGACGGCACGAACGCACAGCGTCGTGACGGTCCGTGCGGTGGCGACGAGAACCGCGGTGAGGAACAGACAGCCGAGGAATTCGAACACTGTCATTTCCGTACCGAGAATTCCGTTGAGCACCTTCATTTTTCGTTCATCGACAAGCCGGTGAGCATCGGTTCCGCTGCCCGCCTCCGAACCCGGACTCCGGAGGATCCGGCGCACCCCGATATCCGCGGTGTGCGGCACCGTGTGAAACGTCATCGAACCTCCGGCGGACGGGTGGCGCGGGGTCGGCCCCATCAGCAATATGTTACTGCATATTCTCATCAGTTCGCGAGCTTGTTCCGGATTCGATCCGGGGGTTCGGTGAGGTCGTGGCCGCCCGATAAATGCGCCGTAAACGGGGATTATGAGACACCGAATGCCTCGAGTATCTCGAGGTGTCCGCGCGGGACGGATTCGCGCGTAGTTATCGGCAGATCGGCCGGTTCGTGATCGAATAGGTGGCAACTCCGCGGGGCTTCCTCGCGTGCGACGGGGGCGCGGATGTCGTCCGGTCCCTGACGGATTCCCGCTGTCCGCCCCCGCTCAGCTGTCGGAACTGATGGCAACATAGAGACCCCGCGAGATGGGCTGACGCGGTCTTTTCGCGTGAAGATCCGGGTAGTGCGAGGTGGATTCACTCGTAGGGCTTCCGCTTACTCGAGAATCGTGCGTAACATATGGGCGCATACCGGACGGGTGGTCACGCGGTGGGGCTCGCTCCAGCGTCGCGACGATCCCCTCGGGGTCGAGGCAGGGGCGCCTCGGTACTCGTTCCGGCACGGGAAAGGACGCACGTACATGCTCGAGAAGCTGGATCGAATATTCAGCTACGAGATGAAGGTCTCCGAGTTCGTCGGGACCCTGATCATCCTCGGAATCCCTTATGGGCTGATCGGTCTCATCTGGACGTTGACGCACACCGCGCATCTGAAAGATATTCACGGACTCGACGTCGTCATGTCCTTCCTCGGTTCCATCGTGTGCTGGCCGGTGCTCACCTTCTCGAATGTGTGCATGACCTGATGATGGCGCTGGTGTGGCTCATCGACATCCTGGTGATCGGTCTCGAGATCCTCGGTGGGCGGACGAAGGTGAATCCGGTCCTGCGCTACGGACTGTGGCTCGCGGTGCTGAGCACCCTCGTGGCGGGCGTCGGTGTCCTCGGCTACCTCCTGGTGCTGCTGGAACAACGGCTCAGCGAGCAGGCCTAGTCCGGGACAACGCAATTACCTGAAGTATCAGACGGAAACTTAAGAGGCATATTCCGTCACCGATTCGATGAGTGCTGCCCCGAATTATGCGGCAGTACTGGCGAATTACGCTTACATGGCTCGACAAGGTCGCGTACCGGCGGACATTCATACGGAGAATTTATATTCACATCTGTGTTGTGTCTCACGTCGAATCCATGCGACACTGCACACGCTCCGCGCCTCGCCTGGGGAGACCTGAACATCGGTCGGCGAGTGAGCGACGGACAGCCGGGAAAGGACTCGGGCACCAGTGACCACCACCGAAAGACCTCCGAGACAGAGCGATCTGGAATCGGCGGTACAGGACCTGAGAGGGCTGTGGCAGCGGCATCCACAGCGCTCGCTCGAAACCCTCGGCCGTCAAGTGATGCTCGGCCGCGACGCGGTGATCGAGCTGTTCCGTGCCCTCTTCGCGCGCCAGTTCCCCTACCACGAGTTCATCAAGCAGTGCGCGTTCATGGCGAGCGTCTCGGCCGCGCCGACGGTGTTCGTCGCCATCCCCATCGCGGTCGTGGTGTCGATCCAGGTGGGCGCCTTGGTGAATCAGGTCGGCGCGACCACCTTCATCGGCGCGGTCGCCGGCCTCGGGATCATCCGCCAAGGGGCACCGCTGGTCACCTCGTTGATGATCGCGGGCGCGGTCGGCTCGGCGATCTGCGCCGACCTCGGCTCACGCACCATTCGCGAGGAGATCGACGCGATGATGGTCATGGGCGTCGACCCGGTGCGGCGGCTCGTCGCACCGAGACTGCTGGCGGCGGTGCTGGTCAGCATGCTGCTGTGCGGTTTCGTCGTCTTCGTCGGATTCGCGACCGCCTACATGTTCAACGTCTACGCCCAGTCCGGGACGCCCGGCTCGTTCATCAGCTCGTTCTCCTCCTTCGCGGTGGCCAACGATCTCAGCATCGCCCTGGTGAAGGCGGCGGTATTCGGCGCGCTGACCGCGATCATCGCTTGCGACATCGGATTACACGCCAAGGGTGGACCCGGCGGTGTCGCGAACGCGGTCAACTCGGCCGTGGTCACCTCGGCGCTGATGCTGTTCGCGACCAACATCATCCTGACGCAGCTGTACAACACGCTGTTCCCGACGAAGGTCATCTGAGGTGGGCTCGCGATACACCCCACCCGCGCTGAAACCGTTCCGCGCGGTCGGCACGGCGGTCGCGGTGCCGTATCAGGTGAATCAGCGCATCGGGCATCAGGTCATCACGTTCTTCCAAGCGGTGGCCGCGATTCCGCTGGCGATGCGGCACTATCGCAAAGAGGTGCTGCGGCTCACCGCCGACGTCGGCTGGGGTAACGGATCGCTGGTGGTCGGCGGCGGCACGGTCGGTGTCGTCATCATCCTGTGCGCCTTCGGCGGCATCACGGTCGGCATGGAGTCGTACTCGGCGCTGAACCTGCTCACGATGGGCCCGCTGACCGGCGCCATCTCCGGTTTCGCCACCACGAGGGAATTGGCGCCCATCCTGGCCACTCTCGCCTTCGCCATCCAGGCGGGCTGCCGTTTCACCGCGCAACTCGGCTCGATGCGGATCTCCGAGGAGATCGACGCACTCGAATCCATCGCCATCCGCCCGCTGCCGTACCTGGTCACCACCAGGATGATCGCGTCGACACTGACCATCATCCCGCTGTACACGGTCGGCCTGGCCACCGCCTACCTTGCCACGAAACTGTCGGTGCTGTTCCTCGGCGGCACCTCGGCGGGCACCTACGACCACTACTTCTTCCAATTCCTCATCGGCCCCGACGTCTTCTATTCCCTGCTCAAGGTCGCGGTCTTCACACTGCTCGCGACCTTCATCCAGTGCTACTACGGCTACATCGCGACCGGCGGCCCCGAAGGGGTCGGGGTGGCGGCGGGCCGCGCGATCAAGATGGTCATCGTCGTCATGGTTTTCACCAATCTGTTCATGACCCTCGCTATCTGGGGCATCGACCCCGGATTCCGGATCTCGGGATAGGGGGGCGCGAATGTTGCTCGATCCAAGCGGACGCGGCCCGACGGCCCGTCAGCTCACCATGGCCGGCATCGCCATGATCGTCGCCGTCGCCGTCGCGGCGGGACTGCTCGTGCTGCGCTACAACGGATATTTCGAGAAGAAGGTGCCGGTGACGGTCGAACTCACCAGCACCGGTGACGGCCTACCCTCCCACGCCGACGTGAAATTCCGCGGCATGGTCGTCGGTTCCGTCGAACAGGTGGAGGTGGTCGGGAAGGGGTTGCGCCAGCGCGCCGACGTCGGCTTGAAACCCGATGTGGCCCACACGATTCCGGCCGGAGTGAAGGCGCGGGTGGTACCCAACAACCTGTTCGGCGTCACCGCGATCGAACTGGTCGACAGCGGATCGGGCGGCGCGAAGCTGTCGGCGGGCGCGGTCATTCCCGAGGACACCGGCGCGGGCGCCATGCAGTTGCAGACCACCCTCACCGTGCTGCGCGACGTTCTCGACAATATCCAGCCGGAGAAACTCGGCCGGGTGCTGGCGACGCTGGCGGCGGCGCTCGAGCCCGGTGCGCGCGCCCCCGGTTCCACCGTCGAACGTCTCGACCTCTGGCTGACCCAGATCCACGGGACACCCGGCATCGGGAATCTGCTCGGCGACCTGGGTCGCGCCACCACCGAATTGAGCAAGTCCGCGCCCGAATTGGTGGGCGTGCTGACCGAATCGGTGACGGTGGCGCGCACGCTCACCGAACGCCGCGACAATCTGATCGCCCTGCTGGCGAACGCGAGCAGCACCATCGACTCGGTGAACGCGCTCTTCGCGGCCAATCCGAATGCCGCGAAGGAACTCGTGCCCGGCCTCGATCAGGTCTTCGGCGACCTCGCCCCCGACCCGGACGCGATCCCGTTCACCGTGAGCAACCTCAACGCGACGCTGGGCAAACTCGGCTCGGTCTTCACCTTCGGTCCGAAACGCCAGATGGTGTGGGCGATGGATGTGAGCCTCACGCCGTTCCAGCAGTACACCGCCGCGGACTGCCCGCGCTACGGCGATATGTACGGGCCGCGCTGCGGCGGTCCCACGATCCCCGAAGTCGCTCCGGCGCAGGTGTATCCGCCCCAGATGCTGCCGCGCCGGCTCGACGCCGCCGGTCCCGCGCCGATCTCGATCGTGCCGGGCCCGCAGGGGGCGCTCGGCACCGGGACCGCCGGAACTCCCGCGATCCCCGGTCTTCCCGGCATCCCCGGTATTCCGGCGATTCCCGGAATCACCGCGCCCGCCTCGAACAACACCGGCGCGACGCCGGACGCCCGGCCGATCGCCTCCGGACGCGGATACGCAGGCGTCGCCGCCGTGGTCGGCGGTCCGCCGACGGCCGCGCAGTTACTGCTGATCACGCCGCTGATCGCGGGCGGAACCGTCACCGTGTACGACACCGAGGAAGGGGGTAACTGACGGTGAAATCCGGTAAATCGCTCGCGGGCTTCAGCTTCTTCGCGGTGCTGGCGATCCTACTGACCTACACCATCTGGTCGACACTGCAACGCTCGGTGCCCGGCGATACCGCGACCTACTCCGCGACCTTCTCCGATGTGATGGGGGTGCGGGTCGGCGACGACGTCCGCATGGCGGGGGTGCGGGTCGGTCGCGTCGACGGCATCGACTTCGACGACGACTACATGGCCGAGATCGAATTCCGCCTCCAGGACCGGCAGCGGTTGACCACCACGACGAAAGCGCTCGTCCGCTACCAGAACCTGATCGGTCAGCGCTATATCGCGTTGATTCCCGGCGAGGGAGACGGCGAGGTGCTGCGCCCCGGCGCTCACATCCCGATCGAGCGCACCGAGCCCTCCTTCGATGTCTCCTCGCTGCTGTCCGGATTCGAACCGCTGTTCGGGGTTCTGCAACCGGATCAGGTGAATTCGCTGTCGGAGACCCTGATCCAGGCCTTGCAGGGTGACGGCGTCTCGCTGAGCATGCTGATCACCCAGGCCGCCGAACTGGCGGGCACCTTCGGCCAGCGCGACAGGATCCTCGGCGATGTCATCACCAACCTCAGCAGTGCGCTAGGCGGTCTGGCCAATCGCAGCCACGAACTCGAAACCCTGATCACCCAGGCCCGCTCGCTGGTCGAAGCGCTCTACGCGGAGGGCGAATCGCTCAAGAGCTCGGTCGATCAGGTGGCGACCGCGACCGACTCGCTCGTCGGCCTCGTCACCCAGGTGCGACCCGATCTGGCCAGGGCGCAGAACGACGCGACCACCGGTATCGCGCTGCTGCTGGTCAGCGGCGCGGCACTGGACCGGGCCGCGGTCCAGTTCCCCACGGTGCTCAACGGCCTGGCGCGTTTCACCAGCTACGGCGGGTACGCCAACGCCTACATCTGCAGGCTCGACGTCTCGCTGTGGGGCGTGCTCCTGCCACCCGGCCTGTTCTCCCAGGTCGGCGGCAACTCGCAATCGGAGGTATGCCGATGACGACATCGCGTCTGTCCTGGTATGCGAAGAACCGATATCTCTGGCTCGGTGTGATGGCCGCGGTCGCGGTCGCGCTGCTGCTGGTCGTGTCGAGCGCGGTCTCGGAGATGCGACTGGCGGACAAGACGATCCACGCCGAATTCGCGCAGGCCGCCGGGTTGCGGCCCGGCGCGACCGTCGACGTCTCCGGTATCGAGGTCGGCGCGGTCCGTTCGGTCCGCCTGGTGGGGGACAAGGTCGTCATCGACCTGCGCGTGCGTGGTGACCTGCGGCTCGGCAGCAATGCTGGGGCGGCGATCAAGATGTCGACCATCCTCGGCAGATTGCATGTGGAGTTGACACCGGGTCGGGGCGACGCCCTGCCCGACGACACCATCCGGCTGGAGAACACCGCGGTGCCCTACAACCTGGCCAAGGTGATCCAAGATCCGAAATACACCTCCTCGTTCGAGCGGATCGAGCGGATCGACCCCGACAAATTGCGGCAATCGCTCGACCTGCTCGACCGCCAGATGGGGGATTCCCCGCAGCTGACGGTCGCGGCGCTGGACAGCATCGGTTCGCTGGCGAAGGTCATCAACGAGCGTCGCGACGAGGTCGACACGTTGCTGAAGAGCATGGACCAGGTGTCGGAGCTGATCGCGGACAACCAGAACAGCGTGCTGTTGCTGTTGACAAGGGGCGAGGCGATCGGCAACGCCGTGGCCCTGCGGCAGACGATGCTGCGCAGCCTGCTCGACAATGTCGCCGCGCTCTCGGGGCTGCTCCAGCAGATGGGCATCGAGAACAACGGCCAGCTCGGTCCGCTCATCGAGAACCTCAACACCATGACCGAGGGGCTGGAGAAGAACCGGGAGAACCTGGATCGGCTCTACGAGATCATGCCGGTGGCTTTCCGGCAGTTCAACAACGCGCTCGGCAACGGTCCGTACGGCGACGTCTGGGCGCCGTGGATCCTGCCGGACAACTGGCTCTGTTTCGCACAGGCGGTACCGGGATGCAACTGAAGAAGATTCGTACGGTGATGAAACTCGTGGTGATGTGCACCGCCGTGGCGTTCGCCTCGGGGTGTTCGGTGCTGCCGGACAGCATCGCCTCGCTGCCGGGGGAATACCTCGACGAACATCTGCGCATCAGCGCGGATTTCGAGAATGTGGCCGGTCTCTACGCGGGTAACGAGGTCGCCGTGCTCGGCGTCCCGGTCGGCCGGGTGGACACGGTGACCGCGCGGGGCAGCTATGTCGAAGTCGTCATGTCGATCGACAAGGATGTCAAGATCCCCGCCGACGCGATGGCGGCGCTGATCTCCCCGCAGCTGATCACCAATCGGCACGTCGAACTGGCCCCCGCCTACACCGGCGACGGTCCGGCCCTGGCCGACGGCGACCATATCCCCTTGGCGCGCACCAGAACTCCGGTCGAGCTCGACCGGATCCTGGAGAATTTCGACCAGCTCGGCGCGGCGCTCGCGGGCGACAACGAGAGCGGTCCGATGGCGAGCCGGGTGTTGTTCCCGCTGCTCGACGGCAACGGCGACCGGCTCAGTCAGACGCTGGACTCGCTGTCGGCGGCCTTCGAGGTGACCCTGGCCAACAAGGACCAGATCGCCAACACCATCGTCAAACTCAACGACATCACCCAGGTGATCGCGTCCAACGATCAGACGGTGCGAGATTTCAGCGGCAGACTGACCGAATTGGTGCAGCTGATGGGCGAGCAGGCTCCCGGACTGCACGCGGTCCTCTCCCAGCTCAACGACTTCGTCGCCAATACCTCGATGGTGGTCGGGGAGAACAGGGATCAGCTGGCAGGCGCGCTGACCCGATTCGTCACCATCACCGAACAGATGCGCGCCAACGCGCGTGGCCTGACCGAAATCATCGATGTGACACCACTTTTCCTCCAGAACTTCTC
This sequence comes from Nocardia sp. NBC_01377, assembly GCF_045040005.1. Taxonomy (NCBI): domain Bacteria; kingdom Bacillati; phylum Actinomycetota; class Actinomycetes; order Mycobacteriales; family Nocardiaceae; genus Nocardia; species Nocardia sp. NBC_01377. The sequence goes on along the minus strand of NZ_CP109566.1, from coordinate 6,555,322 downwards.
CAACTCGGTGAGCCGCGAGCACCGTGCGCTGCGGCTGCACGGCCTGCTGGACAAGGCGGTACTCGACGGCGAGGCGCTGTCGCTGTTCTGCGAACGCGTCCAAATTCGGCTCGACGGCTGTCGCACCGGAAAGATTCAGGACATGGGCCCCGACTTCGGTCTCACCGCCGCACTCCTCGGGATCACCGAATGAGCGCGCGCACAGGATATTACGCGGCCCGCGTGCTGGCGGCGCTCGTCGTCGCCGGTGCGATGAGCGGCTGCGCGATCACGGTGGAGAACGTGCCGATGCCCAAACCGGGAATCGGCGGTGACGGCTACGTCATCCGCGCCGCCTTCCGCGACGCCCTCAACCTGCCCGAACGCGCGCACGTGAAAATCGGCGGCACCGATATCGGCGTGGTGACCGAGATCGAATCCACCAATTTCATCGCCGATGTCGAAATGCTGATCCGCACCGACATCCAACTACCGCGCGGCACCACGGCCGAATTACGTCAGGCCACCCCGCTCGGCGACATCTTCATCGCCATGACGCTGCCCGCGGCCGCACCCGACGCGCAGCTGCTTGGTCCGGGTGACACCATCGGTGTCGAGAACACCGCGGCGGGCGCGTCCGTCGAGCAGTTGATGGTCTCGATCTCCATGCTGCTCAACGGCGGCGGCCTGAACCAGGCGGCCAAGATCACCTCCGAGATGGATTCCATGTTCGCCGGGCGCGCACCGCAATCGGCGCACGTGCTCAACGAATTATCGAGCGCGATCGCGGCACTCAACCAGCGCACCGCCGATATCGACGGCACGTTGCACGGCATCTCGGTATTGACCGGCGAACTCGCCCGGCGCAAAGCCGAACTCGGCGTCGCCGCCGATACCTTCCCCGGGCTGCTGGGACTGGTGGCGGAGAACAACAGCGATATCGCGGGACTCATCCAGAAGGTCTCGGTGACCATGGCGGCCCTCGGTGATTTCACCGACACCACCTCGCCGGAATTCGTCAGCCTTTTCGACAGCGTCCAGAAACTCATGTTCGGCTTCTCCCAATCCCAGGAGCTCGGGCAGGCCCTGGAACGCTTCGACCAGGTGTATCCGAACGTCATGGCGTCCTTCGAGGGACCGACGCTGGCCGTCGCCGCGACCATCTCCTTCCTGAGCATCGGCGCGCTGACCGATCCGAATGGCAGCAGGCCGCCCGAACTCGGCGATGTGCCCGCCTTCATCGGCAGCCTCACACAGGTGATCGAGAAGGTCGGCGGCCGATTGAACAGCACGCCGTCGACACCGCGGCCGGGAGGCGGACGATGAATATCCCGTTGTGGAACTACCTGGTGGAGCGCCGGATCGCCGTCGCGAATATCGGCCTGATCGTCGTGCTGGTACTCGGCTCGGCCTATCTCGGCGCCGCGGTCCTTCGGCTCGATCTGCTGCCGAGCACCTACCGGGTCACCGTGGAACTCACCACCTCCGGTGGGCTCCTGTCGAACAACGACGTGACCTTCCGTGGTAGCCGGGTCGGCAAGGTGGCCCAAGTGCGAGTGGACGAGATCGGCATCACCGCGGTCGCCGAGATCGACTCGGACGCCAAGATTCCGGTCGGTGGCACGGTCGTCGTCGGCAGGCTGTCGGCGGCGGGTGAGCAATACCTGGACTTCCGGCCCGATTCCGACACCGGTCCGTACCTGGTCGACGGCTCGGTGGTCGAGCGCGCGCGGACCGAGGCTCCGGTGCCGATCGAATCCCTGCTCACCAATGTCAGCGGACTCATCGCGGGCCTGAATCCGCAACGGCTCACCGTGATCATCGACGAACTGGACAAGGCGCTGGCGGGCGGTCCCGATCGCCTGCGCAACATGATCTCCGGAATCAGCAGGGCGATGGCCGGTCTGGAAGGGCTGCTCCCGCAGACCCGTCAGCTCATCGAGAACCTCGGCGTGATCTCCGAGACCACCTCGCACGCGCAGCCGGACCTGACCACCCTCACCACCGGAGCGGGCGTGCTGTTCGAACAGTTGACCGCCGCCGACCAGGAGGTGCGTCGATTCCTCGACCTCGCACCGGGACAACTGGCCACCCTCGGTGGATTCGCCCAGGAGACAACGGATCCCATCACCAACCTGGTGACGAATTTCGTCGCCATCACCAGGGCCGCGAAACTGCGCGCCCCCGCGATCGCCGCACTGTTCCCCGCACTGCGCGAGGGCGTCGAGGCAATCGGCATCCCCGCCCACGACGGCGCCTTCTACACCCTCGTCGACCCCTGGCCCCGGCCCACCTGCGATTACGACACCATCCCCGTGGTCCCGACGCTGGAAACCACCGACACCAGGGTCCGGCTCTACAACTACTGCGTCACCAGCGATCCGGCGCTCCAGGTGCGCGGCTCGGCGAACGCGCCACGGCCCAACGTCCCGGACAACGGTTCCGGCCCGCCGCCCGGCGTCACCGGCGACGAACTCTCCCGACCAGCACCAGGCAGATAGGAACGATATGAGCGACAAGGACAGCGATACGGCACGGGACACGGTCGTCGGCAAGGGGCAAGCCGCGCAGGCCGCCGCGTCGGGAGTTACAGATGCCGCGCCGCCGACGAGCGTGGACGGTGGAGTAAAGCCCGTACCGGTATCGATTACCGCAGGCGGGGGCGCTGCTGGCGGGGCGACCGCTGAGACGCCGACCGCTGGGATGACGAGCGCCACCGGTGCGGCGGTGCTCACGTCCGCGGACTCGGACACCGGCGTTTCGGCCGATACCGAATCCGTCGAGACCGGTTCGGGTTCGGGCGGACTGCTCGGCCGCCTCCGACCTGGCAGGAAGGGCACCGTGGTGGTGCGCGCGGCGGCGGCAGTGCTGCTGGGCGCCTCGCTTGCCTCGTCGGTCTACTTCTTCCTCCAGGACCGCGAGGGAGACGCACTGCTGGCCGCCCAGGAGCAGGCGCGCGCCGCGGCGTGCGAATACGCCCCTGTCCTCGCGGACTACGACGCCAAGAACCTCGACGGCTATTTCACCGCCGTGCTCGCTGGTGCGACCGGCGACTGGAAGAAGCAGTTCGACGACACCAGTCGTGAGCTGAAAGAGGTCCTCTCCCAAGGGGAGGTGGTCTCGAAGGCCAACGATGTGCAGTGCGCGATCAAATCCGGCGACGAGACCTCCGCCGAGGCGATCGTGGTCATCGGACAGACCATCACCAGCCTCGGCACGCAGGGCAAACCGGCTCCCGGTCAGCTGTCGATGGTGATGCGGATGGAGAAGAAGGACGGCAAGTGGTTGGTCAACAAGGTGAATTCACCGCTGGATCCCACACCCCAGCAGTGACCGCCGGGCCCGCGCTCACACCGCGGCGGGCCTGCCGATCAGGATGACCTGCATCAGCCAGATGACGCGCGCGGGTGTGCAGATCGGATTGTCCGCGCCGTGCCAGCGGCCGAGGTCGACCACCAGTGCCAGCGCGGCGTGCACCAGCACCCTGGCCTCGGCGGCGGAGAGTTCGGGGCGGATCCCGCCGACCAGCTTGGCCCATTCCTCGACGTTGAGCCGCTGGATATTGCGCAGGACCGTGCGATCCTCCGGCGGTACATTGCTGATCTCGGCGTAGTAGACGAAGGTGAGCGCGCGCTCGGCGAAGGAGCCTCGCACATACAGTTCGATGAGGGTGGTCAGCGCCTGCTCGGGGCCGTCGGAGGCGGCTATCGCCGGCCCGATCGCGGCCGAGACCCGTTCCGCCGCACGGCGGAACGCGGCGGCCAGGATATCGCCCTTGCTGCGGTAGAACCGGTACACCGCCGAGGAGGCGGGCAATCCGGCCGCGTGCGCGATATCCTCCACGCTCACTTGGGGATAGCCGTGCTCATGGAAGAGTTCGATGGCCCGTTTGAGCAGTAGTTCGTGTTTGAAGGTGAGCGGAATCTCGGTGGCGCCGGGAGTCTCGGCCTCGGCGTCGAGGCCGGGGAGATCCGTACCGATGACCGCGTGGCCCGCCGACCGCAGCAGCGTCGTGAGCGCCCGCGCGGGCACCGACACGTGATGGTCGGACACACTGCCGACGACGCTCAGTGCCGCGGCGGCCAGCACCGCCCGCTCGTCGCCCCGCAGTTCCGGGCGCAACTCGACCAGTAGATCCCGGACCACGGTGTGGACCCGGATCAATTGGCCGCTGAGCACGCGGTTGTCCTCGGGTTCCAGGTAGCGGCTCTGCCAGCGCAGCAGCGCGGCACTGCGGCGATTGGCGAGGCATTGCGCGATCATGGTGTCGATGACGTAGTCGAGGCGTCGCTCGGGGGGCGTGCCTGCCAGTTCGTCGGGGATGCGCACGGTTTCGACGCCGAGTGTGCCCAGACGCAGCGTCTCTTCTCGGAACAGCGCGTATTTGCTGGGGTAGTGGCGGTAGAGCGCGGTGGAGCTGATGTCGAGACGGGAGGCGATGTCCTCCATGCTGACGCCGTGGTAGCCCGAAAGGCCGAACGCCTCGGCCGAGGCCGCCGCGATCTGCGCCCGGCGATCACGCGGGCGACGGCGGACCACACGCTGGGCGGTGCCGTCCTCCGTTTTCGTCTGCCGCGGGGCGCGACGTTTCGGGGCATCCATCCAGCGATGGTAACCCGACTCCTCGTCCGGAAACCCGAGTTCAGCGCCCCGGAAGACTATTTGAACGAAAGATCACAAATATGCGGTAACACGGCGATCAACGTGGGTGATCTAACCATTACGGTGGAGAATATCTACTAACATAATGCCTCTCGATCCGCGTGGCTCACACGGCGGCGGGTCGCCCGAAGAGCGCCACCTGCATCAGCAGTCGCACCCGTGCCTGCGCGGCGAAGGGGGCCGAGTCGAAGGTCCGCCCGAGATCGACCACGAGCGCGAACGCCGCGTGCACGAGGAACCTGGCCTCGGCGGGGGAGAGTTCCGGGCGCACCTCGCGCAGCAGGCGCGCCCATTCCTCGACGCTGAGCCGTTGGATATTGCGCAGCACCGTCCGCTCCTCGACCGGAACGTGCTGGAACTCGGTGTAATACACGAAGGTCAGCGCGCGTTCGGCGAAGGAGCCGTAGACATAGTGGCTGATCAGGTCGGTCAGCGCCGCCTCGGGGTTCGGCGCGGCGGCGACCGCGGGCCCGATCGCGCCCGACACCCGTTCGGCGGCCCGGCGGAACGCGGCGGCGAGCAGATCACTCTTGCCCCGATAGAAGCGGTACACGGCGGACGCGGCGGAAAGTCCTGCGGCGGTGGCGATTTCCTCCACGCTCACATTGGGATACCCGCGATCGTGGAAGAGTTCGACGGCTTTGCGGAGCAGCAGTTCGTGTTTGAACGAATCGGGAATCTCGACCACCACCGGCACCTCGACCGTCTTCTCCGCGGGCGGCAGCGGCGCGTCTGCGATGGCGAGACATGCCGAACCGAGCAGTCGGACAAGCGCTTTCGTCGGCAGCGTGGCGTGGTGATCGGCGATGCTGGTGATCACGCTGAGCATCGTGGCGCGCAGTACCCTGCGATCGTTCTCGGTCAGTTCCGGTCGCAGTTCGCCTATCCGGTCGCCGAGCGCGTCGAGCACCCTCAGTTGCTGTTCGTCGAGGGTCTGCCGATCCGCCTCGTCGAGATAGCGGCCTTCCCAGCGGACCAGGGTGATGCTCGGGCGGTTCTCGATGGTCGCGCCGACGAGGGCGTCGACGACATGTCGCAACCGTTCGCGCGGCGCCGACGGCTCGCCTTCGGCGCCGACCTCGACCGATTCGGTCATCGCCTGGCCGACCCGCAGCAGTTCCTCTCGGAACAGCGCGTATTTGCTGGGGTAGTGGCGGTAGAGGGCGGCCGAACTGATCCCGAGTCCGGAGGCGATGTCCTCCATGCTGACGCCGTGGTAGCCCAGCGACCCGAAGGCGGCCGCCGACGCGGCGGCGATCTGGGCACGACGGTTCTTCGGCCGCCGACGGATCTCCCGGGGTGCCGAGTCGCCGGTGACCGCCTTACGCGCCGTTCGGCGATTGTCGACACTCATATCCGACATGGTAACCAGCGGTGAGCGCCGCGCGGATTCGTCCGTCACCGATGGTGTGACGGGGCCGGACGCACCGGCGTGACGACGAGGCGGGTTTGTCTCGCGCCGGTGCGCCCGAATGTCGGCGTACGGGTACGGAAGATGTGGGAGGGCACCGGGAACATCATCCGTGGTTCCGCCGAGCAGGGAGTAACTTACATCAGTAATGACGCACCGAAAAGGCATCATCGCTCATAGAATCGATGATTACTTAATGCTCGTGCTCCGATGCTGATCTTTCCCCCTTCGGTTCCGCTTCACGGAGGGGGTCCACAGGTGGGCATCGGTCAGATCGCGATCGTCCTGTATCCGGGTATGACGGCACTCGACGCCGTCGGCCTGTACGAGGTGCTGCGGTTCGTGCCTGGAGCGCGAATCCGATTCGCCGGCCACGAGCCGGGTCCGGTGCTCGTCAGGCTCGTCGGTGAGATCGTCGGCGCCGAGCGCGCGCGGGCCGTGCAATGCGCCGCGCGCCCGTGGCACCGGCAGGGGTGTTTCCCTGGCGGCTCTCGTGTCCTGGCCCGGCTGAGCGCGCATTCTCCTGGCGTTGCCATCGCTCCGACGTCAAGAGGTATAGTAGGTACGTACCTACATTGAGGGGATGTCATGTCGACCATGAGCGCTCGTGAGCTGAACCGTGACGTCAGTGCGGCGAAACGTGCCGCGCTGCGGGGGCCGGTGGTGATCACCGACCGAGGTGAGGAGGCATTCGTGCTGTTGTCGATCGAGGAATACCGACGGCTACGCGCCGACAGTCAAGATCTCGTCGCCCGTTTGAGTATGGACGACGGTGACGATTTCGATTTCGAACCGGCTCGGCTCGCCGTCGATCTGAAGGTTCCGGAGCTGTGAGCTATCTCCTCGATACGAATGTCTTGAGCGAACTGCGGAAATCGTCGCGGTCAGCGAATCCTTCGGTGCGCGCGTGGATCGCGGCGCGGCGACCGTCGGAGCTGTATCTCAGCGTTGTCACGGTCATGGAGATCGATATCGGCATCGGTCGGGTCGAACGTCGTGATTCGGTCCAGGGCAAACGACTCCGAGCGTGGTTGGAGGACACCGTGCTCGATGCGTTCAACGGACGGATTCTCCCGATCGATCTCGCCGTCGCACGACGTGCAGCACGCTGGCATGTGCCCGACCCTCGCCCCGAGCGCGATGCCATGATCGCCGCCACGGCGGGAGAGCACGGTATGACTGTGGTGACCAGGAATGTGAACGACTTCGAGCCGACGGGTGTGACGGTCATCGATCCGTGGGATGCGGCGTACCCGGAATAGCCCTTCCGGCAGGACGCAGGCACCGTGACAGCGGTCGGATCCGCTGTCACGGTGCGGCGGGAACTACGCGGTGACGGCGGCCCTGCGCACGATCTGTTCGGCTTGGCGCAGGATGGGGCCGTCGACCATGCGACCCTCGAACTGGAAGACGCCGCGGTGGTTGGGCACTTCGGCCAGTACCCGGCGCGCCCAGGAGACTTCCTCCTCGGATGGCGCGTAACCCTCGCGGATCACGGCGACCTGGCTGGGGTGGATGGCGACCTTCGCGTCGAAGCCGACGGCGACGGCATCGGCCGTCTCGACCCGTAGCCCGTCGAGCTCGCGGATGTTCAGATACACCGCGTCGAGGGCGAATTTGCCGTAGGCCTTGGCCGCGAGCAGGGTCGCGGACTGGAGATGGCGGGCGACCTCGTGGTAACTGCCGTCCGCGCGCTTGCTCGACTTGCCGCCGAGACCCGCGACCAGATCCTCGGCGCCCCACATGGCGCCGATCACATTGCTCGCCTGCACGATACGTTCCACCGCGACCGCGCCGAGCGGGGATTCGATCAGCGCGATGATCTCGTAGTCGGCGAGCGCGGTCGCCTGCTCGGCGGATTCGGCCTTCGACAGCATGATCCGGCGGTAGCCGGTCTGCGCGAGCGCGGCCAGGTCGAGCGCGTGATCGTCGGTGGTCGCGGCGTTGACCCGGATGACGGTGGTCTCGGGATCCAGGCGCGTCTCGATGATCGCGGCGCGAGCGGCGGGTTTGTCACCCGCGGCGACCCCGTCCTCCAGGTCGAGGATGACGACATCCGCGGCAGCGGCGGCCTTCTCGAAACGCTCGGGACGGTCGGCGGGGCAGAAGAGCCAGCCCGGACCGGTGATCTCCCAACTCATGATTCCTCCGGTGTCTTGCGGATCAGCGCGTTGCGTGTCGCGGTCGCGACGATATCGCCGTGTTGGTTGCGGGCCGTGTGGGCCAGTGTCACCACGCCCTCGCCGGGGCGGGATTTGGATTCGCGCTTCTCGGTGACCACCGTCTCGACGTACATGGTGTCACCGTGGAACAGCGGTTTCGGGAAGGTGATCTCGCTGAAACCGAGCTGGGCGACCAGCGTGCCCTGGGTCAGCTGTCCCACCGAGAGCCCGATCAGCGTGGACAGGGTGAACATCGAATTCACCAGGCGCTGGTTGAAGGGCGGCTGCTGATCGGAGAACGCGGCGTCGAGGTGCAGGGCCTGCGGATTCATCGTCAGCGTGGTGAACAGGACGTTGTCGGCCTCGGTGATGGTGCGTCCCGGCCGGTGCTCGTACACGACATCGGTCTCGAACTCCTCGAACCAGAGTCCGCGCTGGACCACGCGTTTCACAGTCCCAACTCCCGACCGATGAGCATCAGCTGTACCTCCGTAGTGCCCTCGCCGATTTCGAGGATCTTGCTGTCACGGTAATGCCTCGCCACCGCGTACTCGTTCATGAACCCGTTGCCGCCGAAGATCTGGGTGGCGTCGCGGGAGTTGTCCATCGCGGCCTCGCTGGCCACGAGCTTGGCGATGGAGGCTTCCTTCTTGAACGGTTTGCCCGAGAGCATGAGGGCGGCGGCGTCGTAGTAGGCGGTGCGCGCGGCGTGGGCGCGCGCCTCCATCCTGGCGATCTTGAACGCGATGGCCTGATTGCGGCCGATGGGCTGACCGAAGGCCAGCCGCTCCTTGGCGTAGCGGACGCTCTCGTCCACGCAGCCCTGGGCCGCGCCGACCGACAGCGCCGCGATGGCGATGCGGCCCTCGTCGAGGATCCACAGGAAGTTGGCGTAGCCGCGCCCACGTTCGCCGAGCAGGTTCTCCTCGGGCACCCTGACGTCGGTGAACGTCAGCGGATGGGTGTCGGAGGCATTCCAGCCGACCTTGTTGTAGGCGGGTTCGGCGACGAAACCGGGGGTTTCGGTGGGCACGAGGATCGTGGATATCTCCTTCTTGGTGCCCGTCTGCCCCGTCACCGCGGTCACCGTCACCAGTGTGGTGATATCGGTGCCGGAGTTGGTGATGAACTGCTTGCGCCCGTTGACGACCCATTCACCACTGTCGACGGTCGCGGTGGTCCGCGTGCCGCCCGCGTCGCTGCCCGCGTCCGGTTCGGTGAGGCCGAAGGCGGCGAGCGAGCGACCGCTGGTCAGCCGCGGCAGCCACTCCTCCTGCTGCTTGCGACTGCCGAAACGGTAGATCGGCATGGCGCCGAGCGAGACACCCGCCTCCAGCGTGATGGCCACGCTCTGGTCCACCTTGCCGAGTTCCTCCAGCGCGAGACACAGCGCGAAGTAGTCGCCGCCCATACCGCCGAATTCCTCGGGGAAGGGCAGACCGAACAGGCCCATCTCGGCCATGCCCGCGACGACCTTGTACGGGAAGGTGTGGTTCGCGTCGTGTTCGGCGGCCACCGGGGCGACGACCGTCTGCGCGAAATCGCGCACTGTCAGCGCGAGATCTCGATAATCCTCGGGCAGGGTGCCGGTGGACAGATAGTCGGTCATGCGGGAGTTCCTTCTTCCTCGCTGGATTTCGGTGCTGGTTCGGTGATTTCGGTGGCCGCGACGATGCGGGCCAGCGGCTGATCCAGCCGGACCTGCGCACCCGCCTCGACCAGGATCTCGACCGTGCCCGCCACCGGGGCGGTGAGCGTGTGCTCCATCTTCATGGCCTCGACCACCACCACGGCCGCGCCCGCGGCGACCACGGCGCCCGAGGTGACGGGGACCGCGATCACCGAACCCGGCATGGGACTGCGGATCTCGGCGTCGCCCACGTGATCCGCGCCGCCGCGCACACTCACCTCGGCGACTTCGCGCAGTACCGAGACGCCGGACGGCCCGGCGACCCAGAGCTGTCCGTCGAATTCCGCCACGCGATAGGTCCGCCGCACGCCGTCACGGGCGACGACGAGCGTCCCGGTGTCGTCGATGGACGCCGTCAGGGTGGATTCCGTTGCCGCGGCGGACTTCTCGTCGTCGCCGAGTCGAACGACCGCGGCTCCCGGCGAACCGGTCAGATAGACGTGCTGGATCTTCTCGCCGCCCGCCAGCCGGATGGCCGTCGGCGCGGGCACGCCGAGCCGCCAACCGGTCGGGATATCCCACGGATCGCCCGACGGCGCGGGCCAGCGCTGGAGCCAGTGATACGCGGCGGCGGCGACGAATTCGTCGTCACCCACCGGCGCGGGAACGAAATCGGCGACCCGGCGGTCCAGCAGCGCGGTGTCGAGACGTCCCGCCGCGACATCGGTGTCGGCCAGCAGGAAACGCAGGAATTCGATATTGCTGGTGACGCCGAGCAACACCGTATCGGCCAGTGCCCGATCGAGTTTCGCGATGGCGGCGGTGCGGTCGGCGGCATGGGTGATGACCTTGGACAGCATCGGGTCGTAATCGCTGCCGACGACGGTGCCCACGCGCAGTCCCGAATCCACCCGGACGCCGGAGCCGTCGGGCTCGCTCAGCGCGAGCACGGTGCCGCCGGTCGGCAGGAAGCCGCGACCGGGATCCTCCGCGTACACCCTGGCCTCGATAGCGTGACCGACCATGCGGATATCGTCCTGGGCCACACCGATCTTCTGCCCGGCCGCCACCCGCACCTGGCATTCCACCAGGTCGATCCCGGTGACCATCTCGGTGACCGGATGTTCCACCTGTAGGCGGGTGTTCATCTCCATGAAGAAGAACTCGTCCGGGCGATCGGCGGAGACGATGAATTCCACCGTGCCCGCGCCGACATAGTTCACGCTGCGCGCGGTATTGCAGGCGGCCGCGCCGATCCGCGCCCGCGTCGCCGCGTCGAGCAGCGGCGAGGGAGCTTCCTCGATCACCTTCTGGTGTCGGCGTTGCAGACTGCACTCGCGTTCGCCCAGGTGCACCACATTGCCGAACCGGTCGGCCAGGATCTGCACCTCGATATGGCGCGGCCTGGTGACGAAACGTTCCAGGAACAGGGTGTCGTCACCGAACGCGGCCGACGCCTCGCGCCGAGCGCTGACCAGCGCGTCGGGCAGCAGCGCCGGATCCTCGACCCGGCGCATACCCTTGCCGCCACCGCCCGCGGACGGCTTGACCAACACCGGGTAGCCGATGTCGACGGCCGCGGCGATCAGTTCCTCGTCGGACAGTCCCGGCTTCGCGATACCCGGTACCACCGGCACGTCGAAGGCCGAGACGGTGTTCTTCGCGGTGATCTTGTCGCCCATCACCTCGATCGCGCGGGCGGGCGGGCCGAGGAAGACGATTCCGGCCTCGGCCAGCGCGGTCGCGAAGGCGGCATTCTCGGACAGGAAGCCGTATCCCGGGTGCACCGCCTGCGCGCCGGTGCGCACCGCGGCGTCGACCACCTTCGCGATGTCGAGGTAACTCTCGCGCGCGGGCGCTGGGCCCAGGCGCACCGCGCTCTCGGCTTCCAGGACGTGGCGGGCCTGGGCGTCGGCGTCGCTGTAGACGGCGACGGACCGAATACCCATGGCACGCAACGTACGAATGACGCGCACCGCGATCTCGCCGCGATTGGCGACGAGCACGGTGTCGAATTCGACGGGCTGGGATTTGTTGCCCGCGAGGGCAACCTGTGGGGTGGGTGAGCTCAGCATCACGATCACATCCGGAAGACGCCGTAGGAAACGGGTTCGAGCGGCGCTTGCGCGCAGACCGAAAGGGACAGGCCGAGAATGGTTCTAGTGTCGGCGGGGTCGATCACGCCGTCGTCCCACAGGCGCGCCGTGGAGTAGTATGGATTGCCCTGGTGCTCGTACTGGTCGCGGATCGGCGCCTTGAACGCCTCCTCGTCCTCGGCGGACCAGGGGTTGCCGCTGCTGTCGAGCTGGTCGCCGCGCACGGTCGACAGCACCGAGGCCGCCTGCTCACCGCCCATCACCGAGATCCTGGCATTGGGCCACATCCACAGGAAGCGCGGCGAATACGCGCGCCCGCACATGGAGTAGTTGCCCGCGCCGTAGGAGCCGCCGATCACGACGGTGAGTTTCGGCACCCGCGCGCACGCGACCGCCGTCACCATCTTCGCGCCGTGTTTGGCGATACCGCCCGCTTCGTAATCGCGCCCGACCATGAATCCGGTGATGTTCTGCAAGAACAGCAGCGGTGTCTTGCGCTTGTCGCACAGTTCGATGAAATGCGCGCCCTTCATGGCGGATTCGCCGAACAGGACACCGTTGTTGGCGATGATGCCGACGGGGTGACCGTGGATGCGGGCGAATCCGGTCACCAGGGTCTTGCCGTACTCGGCCTTGAATTCGTGGAAACCCTCGCCGCCGTCCACGATGCGGGCGATGACCTCGCGCACGTCGTAGGGGGTGCGCAGATCGACGGGAACCACGTCGTAGAGATCGGAATCCGGCACGGCGGGCGGCGTGCTCGGCCGGACCTCCCACGGAACCGCCGCGCGCGGGCCGAACGTGGCAACGATGCGCCGCACGATGCGCAGCGCGTCCCGGTCGTCGTCGGCCAGATGGTCGGTGACACCGGAGGTGCGCGAATGCAGCGCGCCGCCACCGAGATCCTCCGCGCTGACGACCTCGCCGGTCGCCGCCTTCACCAGCGGCGGTCCGCCGAGGAAGATCGTGCCCTGATCGCGCACGATCACGGCCTCGTCGCTCATGGCGGGCACATACGCGCCACCCGCGGTGCACGAGCCCATGACCGCCGCGATCTGCGGAATTCCCTTGGCGCTCATGGTCGCCTGGTTGAAGAAGATGCGCCCGAAATGCTCCCGGTCCGGGAACACGTCGTCCTGGCGCGGCAGGAACGCGCCGCCGGAGTCGACCAGGTAGATGCACGGCAGCTCGTTCTCTAACGCCACTTCCTGGGCGCGCAGATGCTTCTTCACCGTCATCGGGTAGTAGGTGCCGCCCTTGACCGTCGCGTCGTTGGCGACGATCACGCATTCGCGACCCGAGACCCGGCCGATCCCGGTGATCACCCCCGCGCCGGGACATTCGTCGTCGTACATTCCGGTCGCCGCCAGCGGGGACAGCTCCAGGAACGGGCTGCCCGGATCGAGAAGTTGATCCACCCGCTCCCTGGGAAGCAGTTTGCCGCGCGCCACATGCCGCTCACGCGCCTTGGCGGGCCCGCCGAGCGCCGCCGTTGCCAGTCGATCCCGCAGGTCGCCGACCAGCACCCGGTGGGCACTGCGATTGTCGACTTCTTGGGTAACCGTCATCACGCCGTCCTGCCATCCAGTTAGTCGCCGATAACTGAGATTCAGGTTAATCTTGATTAACCGAGTTGTCCAGAGTCGGGAAAGGGGGCACAGGTGGCGGACACAGAACCCGGCACTCTCACCCGTCGTGAGCAGCTCAAAGCAGATCGTCGCAGGCAACTGCTCGACGCCGGAGCCCGGCTGATCGCCGATCGCGGCTTCCTCGGTGTGCGCCTCGACGACCTCGGCGCGGCCGTCGGCATCAGCGGCCCCGCCGTCTACCGGCACTTCTCGAGCAAGGAAGCGCTGCTCACCGAACTCCTCCTCGGCATCAGCCAGCGCCTGCTCGACGGTGGCAAACGCGTCGTCGCCGACACCGCCGCACCCGAGGCCGCGCTCGCGGGCCTGGTCGATTTCCATCTCGACTTCGCGCTCGGCGAACCCGAACTCATCCGCATCCAGGACCGCGACCTCGACAACGTCCCCGCCTCCGCCCGTCGGGATCTGCGCCGGATGCAGCGGCAATACGTCGAGATCTGGGTATCGGTCCTGCGTGAACTGCATCCGGGACTCGCGGAGGAAACCGCGCGCGTTCAAGCGCACGCGGCATTCGGTCTGATCAACTCGACACCGCACAGCGCGACCTCGGCGACAGCGGCCCGTACGCGGCCGATTCTGCGGCGGATGGCGCTGACCGCGCTGGGCTGAGGGTCGGGATCTCGGCAGGCGGACGTGAACCGCACAGAGACTGCCGGAGAAAGCTGTGCACGAGTCGATCACCGGATGTGGACACGCGGCACGGCTGCCGCGAGCGGGCGTGGACGGACCCTAGTGTGGGAATATGGCATCCCTGTCCGATCCCCAGGTGCGCGAATTCCTCTCCCATGGAACACGAACGGGCAAGGTCGCCATCGTCGCGGCCGACGGTCGACCGCTGGTCACCCCGATCTGGTTCCTCGTCGAGGACGACACGATCGTCTTCAACACCGGCAAGTACACCGGCAAGGGCAAGGCCTTCGCCAGGGATCCTCGCGTCGCCCTCGTCGTCGACCAGGAAGAACCGCCCTACGGTTCCGTGCAGATTCAGGGCACGGTCGCGCTGTCCGAGGATTCCGACGAACTGTTGCGTACCGCGACCGCGCTCGGTGGGCGGTACATGGGCGCGGACCGCGCGGAGGAATTCGGCAAACGCAACGCCGTACCGGGGGAGTTGGTCGTGCGCGTGCACCCCACGAAGATCATCGCGCATTTCGACGCCACCGCGTGAGGCGTTCGGGTTCTGCCCGTCGCGGGGCAACGGCGCACGGGTGTCGGCGATCGTCGCCGACCCGCCGCCTAGACTCCCTCGCATGACCGTGCACTTCATCGGGGCCGGGCCGGGTGCGGCGGACCTGCTGACCGTACGAGCGGTCGACCTTCTGCGGACCTCCCCGGTCTGCCTCTACGCCGGCACCTACCTGGACCCGGAAGTCCTGGCGCACTGCTCGCCGGACGCCGAGCTGATCGACACCCAGCACCTGGACATCGACCAGATCATCGCTCATCTGGTGCGGGCCCACGAATCCGGCAGCGATGTCGCCCGGCTGTGCTCGGGTGACCCGTCGATCTATTCGGCCCTCACCGAGCAGACCCGCCGTCTGGACGCGCACGGCGTCCCGTGGGACATCACCCCCGGCGTGCCCGCCTACGCCGCGGCCGCCGCCCTCCTCGGCGCCGAACTGACCGTTCCCGAGGTGGTCCAATCGGTGGTCCTCACCCGCACCCGGGCGCGCTCCACGGCTATGCCCGAATCCGAGGAGCTGGCGAATTTCGCCCGCACCGGAGCCACCCTCGTCCTCCACTTGGCGATCACCCGCGTCCGACCGTTGGCCGACGAACTCGCCGCCGACTACGGCTCCGACTGTCCCGTCGCCGTCGTCTACCGGGCCAGCCAGCCCGACCAACTGATCCTGCGCGGCACCCTCGCCGATATCGCCGATCAGGTCGAGGCCGCCGCCCTACGTCAGGCCGCCGTCATTCTCGTCGGCCGCGCCCTCACCCCCGCGATCACCTGCACCACCTCGCACCTCTACGACCCGGCCCGCGACCGCGGAACCTCCACCGTCCCACGCTGATTCGTCCACCCTCGGTGCACCTGGAGAGCACATGGACCTCAGACCGGAACTACTCCCGCCCTCCGTCGCTCCCGAATACCTCGCGGCCCTCGCCCGGGAAATAGAGCGCATCGCCCAACTGATCGTCACCGGCGACCCCGACGACGCCATCGCCGCGTTCGACCAGCACACCGGCCAGGACTACGACTTCACGGATTTCGCCGGATACAGCTCCCACCGCGACCTTCTCGACTTCGCCCAGGAAGCCGCCCGTCCGGCCCACCCACGCGTCCCCGACGTCACCCGCGACGAACTCGTCGAAATCGTCCGCAGAATCCGCGCCGCAGGCCCGGACGCCGACTACTACCTGCTCCTCTTCCGGACCAACGTGTCCCACCCCGCCCCGACAAACCTGATCTATCACCCGCCCGCCGACCTGCTCGACGCCTCTGCCGACCAGATCGTCGACGCGGCCTTGGCCTACCGGCCGATAGCCCTCTGATCCGTACGCGGCGAGCGCCCTCGACGCGATTCAGCCGCAGTGGCCCACTGGCGAACAGGCAGTTCGGCCGACTCTGCTTCGAGTAACTTCTGCCCGATGCACTCCATGTCATCGGCGACCATCAATCGGTGACGCCGCGTAGCTAGAGCCGGTAGACGACTGGTTCATGAAGCTTTGCGTGTCCGACCCCGCGACCGCTATCCAGATCGAGCAGGCTCTCGACCGGCTATCCATGGTCGGCCCAGCGCTCGGTCGCCCGCTCGTCGATACCCTCGACCACAGTCGACTGCGCAACCTGAAGGAACTTCGGCCGGGTTCTTGCGGCACCTCGGAGATCCGCCTGCTGTTCGTGTTCGATCCCGACCGCGAGGCGATCGTCCTGGTCGCTGGCGACAAGGCCGGGCGATGGTCACGCTGGTATGACAGCGCGATTCCGTTGGCGGAGAAACGATACGCCGACTACCGCGCCGAGAAGAAGGAGGAGACATGAGCCCTGCGCGCAATTGGCGTGAGGTCAAGGCAGAGGCCCACAGCCTGCAGCCGGAAATGGACAATCCCGAGGTTCGGGCTGCGGCCTCCGCGCGACTCGATTCCTTCATCGCGGGGCATCACCTCAAGGAATTGCGCAAGTCGGTGGGAAAGTCCCAAGCCGAAGTCGCCGCCGCGCTCGGCGTCTCACAGTCACGGGTCTCGCAGATCGAGAGCGGCGACCTGTCCGCGATGGAACTTGACACCCTCCGCGGCTATGCGCGAGCGCTCGGCGGGCACCTCGATATCACCGTGAGCGTGGGACCGCACAGCATCAAAGTCGCGTAATCAGTTCAACTGCCCCGACCTCGATGTCTGCCGGCGGGCAGTGAGACTCGACCTCTAGGCCCTCTGAATCGTCTCGAATACGCCGATTCCGCAGCGGTGGTAGACCATGTGAGCGCCTGCGAACGGTCGAGTAGATCTCCTGCGAATGGTCGAGTAGAACGCTCGCAGACTCTCCGGCGACGCCTTCGCGCCGACGCTCGACACCACTGTGTGCGGCCGACGGGGCAGCTGCCCGAACGCGGATCTGCCGTCGATCGCAGGTCGGCACTCATGCTCGGTGATCGGCTCGTTCTACACCCCCGAGGAACGCACCGCCCGGGATTCACCCTGTGACAACTCCGACAGGATCCCAGCAAACGGACCTCGAGTCCGCTGCCTGGCATAATGTGGGACAGCTATGGATCTTGGTTGGTCGGGCATGGGGGGCGACGGTAGATTGTTCCGGTGATCAGCACTGAAGATCCCGGCTCGGCCGGTCGGCGGGTTAGTGGCACGGCCGGGCCCATGTAACAAGATCGGTCTTGGACAGATAGTGCCAATGAACATTTTTGCCTGATTTGTACGAGAACTGAACCTGGATGAGCAGGCGCCACCCTTTTATCGGTGAGCGTCCTGTCCGGGTGTCGTCGGGGAGCGCTTGCGTGGTGTTCCGGAAGCGAGGTTTGGGTTGGACCGGCTGGATTTCGGCGGGAACGGCGAAGCTGGTGGCGAATACTTCCCACTGTCGCCCGCGCAGCTGGGCATCTGGTATGCCCAGCACGTCGATCCGCAGGTGCCGATCAATATCGCACAGTATGTCGACATCGACGGTGATCTCGACGTAGGCGCGCTGGAACAGGCGAGCCGCGATGCCGCGACCGACATCGGTTCGGGCTTCCTGAAGATCGTCGAACGTGACGGCGAACCGGTGCAGACGATCGATCCGTCGCTGGATTCGACCCTGGAATACGTCGACCTGCGTGCCGCCGACGATCCCGAGGCCGCCGCGGCCGAGTGGATGCGGGCCGAGTACAGCCGACCCCTCGACATCTCCCGTGATCGCCTGATCCGCGCGGCGGCGCTGCACCTGGCCGATTCGCGCTGGTACTGGTACTCGCGGGCGCATCACATCGTGCTCGACGGTTTCGGCGCCATGACCTTCATGAACCGGATCGCGGAGCTGTACACGGCGGCGGTGAACGGCGAGGAGCCCAAGCCCGCCAAGGCCACCGATCTGCGCACGCTCTACGAGCAGGAGATCGCCTACCGCGACAGTTCGCGGTTCGTGACCGACCGACAGCACTGGGCCGAGCGGGTGGAAGGGCTGGAAGAGGGTTCCAGTCTCGCGGGACGTTCCGCGCCGCCGTCGCCGGTCAACGGGATCGCCAGCGCCGCGCTGTCGACCGAGCAGAACGATCTGCTCGGCGCCGCGGTCGAACGCCACGACAATTCGCCCGCCGGTCTGCTGATCGCCGGTTTCGCGGCGTATCTGGCCCAGATCACCGGCGCCCAGGACGTGATCCTGAGCCTGCCGGTGACCGCGCGCACGACCGCGGCGATGCGGCGTTCCGGTGGCGTGGTGTCCAATATCGTGCCGCTGCGTTTGACGGTCGCGCACGACACGACTGTCGCCGACCTGCTGAAATCGGTGACGGTCGAGGTGTCGGGGGCGCTGCGCCATCAGCGGTACCGGCACGAGGACATCCGCCGCGACGCCGCGGGCGACGGTGTGGTGACCACCGAGTTCTTCGGCCCCTGGGTCAACATCATGCTGTTCCACAGCGAGATGACGCTCGGCCCGATGGTCGGCCGGTTGAACGTGCTGTCGACCGGCAGCATCGAGGATCTCGGCGTCAACTTCTACCAGTCGGGCACGGGCTCGCATATCGATTTCGAGACCAACCCGAACCTCTACACCGACGACGAGGCGCGCACCCATCACGCGCGGTTCATGGAATTCTTCGCGCGGTTCCTGGCGGCCGACGCCGGGATCGCGGTGTGGGATCTGCCGGTCACCACCGAGGCCGAGCGCGAGCTGACGCTGCTGGAGTGGAACGACGCCGAGCAGGCTGTTCCGACCACGACCTTGCCCGCGCTGCTGGACGCGCAGATCGAGGCGACCCCGGACAATATCGCGCTCGATTTCGAGGGCGCGACGCTGACGTACGCGGAGTTCGGTGCGCGGGTCAACCGGCTGGCGCGGTTCCTGATCGCCGACGGTGTCGGCCCGGAGTCGCTGGTCGCGCTGGGGATGCGGCGTTCGCTGGAATTGGTCGTCGGCATGCACGCGGTGCTGCGGGCCGGTGGCGCGTACGTGCCGATCGATCCGGATCATCCGGCCGATCGCACCGCCTACATCCTCGAATCCGCGGACCCGGTCTGTGTTCTGACGCTCTCGCACGACGATCTGGAACTGCCGGAGTCGGTGCGGCGGGTGGAGATCGACACCCTCGACGTGTCGGAGTTCTCGGACGCGCCGATCACCGACGCGCAGCGCGGTGCGCCGCTGCGCGAGGACAACACCGCCTACGTGATCTACACCTCGGGCTCGACCGGACGCCCGAAGGGTGTCGCGGTCACCCATCACGCGATCGTCAATCAAGAGCTGTGGATGCTCGACGAGTACCGGTTGCGCGCGGACGACGTCTACCTACAGAAGACCGCCACCACCTTCGACGTGTCGCTGTGGGGGTATTTCCTGCCGTTGATGGTGGGCGCGAAACTCGTCGTCGCGGCCCCGGACGGGCATCGCGATCCGCTGTACGTGGCGGACATGATCGAGCGGCACGGCGTGACCGTGACCGATTTCGTGCCGTCCATGCTGACGGTTTTCGTCACCCACGCCACCGAAGCGCAGTGCGCGACGTTGCGCGCGGTCTTCGTGATCGGCGAGGCGTTGCCGCCGGAGACCGCCGCGGGGTTCCGCGCGATCTCCACCGCCGGTCTGCACAACCTGTACGGGCCGACCGAGGCCGCGGTCTCGGTGACCTACTGGGAGGCCACCGCCGCCGACACGGCCACCGTCCCGATCGGTATTCCGGAATGGAATGTCGAGGTCTACGTGCTGGACGCGCGGTTGCGTCCGGCCGCGATCGGCGCTCCCGGTGAGCTGTATCTCGGTGGCCGTCAGCTGGCGCGCGGATATCGCGGACGCCAGGATCTGACCTCGGACCGGTTCGTCGCGAATCCGTTCGGCACCGCCGGGCAGCGCATGTACCGCACGGGCGACCTGGTGCGCTGGAATGCGGCGGGTGTCCTCGAGTACATCGGTCGTACCGATTTCCAGGTGAAATTCCGTGGTCAGCGCATCGAGTTGGGCGAGATCGAGACCGTCACCCTGGCGCATCCGTCGGTGAGCCAGTCCGCGGTGCTCGTGGTCGACACCGCGACCGGTCAGCAATTGGTGGCCTATGTCGTTTCCGCGCCGGGGCAGTCCGTCGATCCGGTCGAGTTGACGCGTTTCGCCGCCGAGCAGTTGCCCGGCTACATGGTGCCCGCCTCGGTGATGGTGCTGGACGGTTTCCCGCTCAACACCAGCGGCAAGCTGGACCGGAAGGCCCTGCCGGAGCCGGTGTTCAGCGTGGACGCGGCCGGTTTCCGCGCGCCGCGCACCCAGGCCGAGCAGATCGTGGCGGGGATCTTCGCCGATGTGCTGTCCCAGGATCGGGTCGGCATCGATGACAACTTCTTCGATCTCGGCGGTAACTCGCTGGTCGCCACCCAGGTCGTGTCGCGCATCGGCGCGGCGTTCGGCACCCAGATCGGTGTGCGCGCGCTGTTCGAGACGCCGACCGTCGCGGGCCTGGCGACCCGTGCCGAGCAGGCGACTCCCGCCGACAGTTCCCGTCCGCCGCTGGTCGCCCAGCAGTTGCCCGCCCGGGTGCCGCTGTCGCTGGCGCAACAGCGGATGTGGTTCATCAACCAGTTCGATCCGACCGCGCCCACCTACAACCTGCCGTTCGTGGTGCGGTTGCGCGGACATGTCGACATCCCGGCGCTGAAGACCGCGCTCGACGATGTGATGGCGCGCCAGGAATCGCTGCGTACCGTCTTCCCCGAATCCGGGGACGGCGGCTACCAGCAGGTGGTGCCCGACGACGAGATCAACCTGGCCATCGCGGTCGCCTCGATCGACGAATCCGAACTCCAGGCCACCCTGACCGAATTCGCCTCCACCGGATTCGACGTCTCGCGCGAACTGCCGATCCGCGTGCGGATCTACCAGGTCACGGGCGGTTCGACCAACGGCACCCCCGATCACGCGGTGGCGTTCGTCGTCCATCACATCGCCGCCGACGGTTTCTCGTTCGGACCGCTCTCGCGCGATGTCGCCTCGGCCTACCTCGCGCGCGCAGCGGGGGAGGCGCCCGCGTGGTCGCCGCTGCCGGTGCAGTACCAGGACTACAGCGTCTGGCAGCGCGAGTTGCTCGGTTCCGAATCCGATCCCGGCTCGATGGCCGCGCGCGAGATCGCCTACTGGCGTAGGCAATTGGCTGGCCTGCCGGATCAGCTCGACCTGCCGACCGATCGTCAGCGTCCGCCGATGCAGAGTTTCGCGGGCAGTCGGGTGACCTTCGAGGTCGATGTCGATCTGCACATCCGGCTCGCAGCCCTTGCGCGCGCGCAGGGTGTCAGCCTGTTCATGGTGATGCACGCGTCACTCGCGCTGCTGCTGGCGCGACTGTCCGGCACCGACGACATCGCCATCGGCACGCCGGTGGCGGGCCGTGGCGAACAGGCGCTCGACGATCTCATCGGCATGTTCGTCAACACCCTGGTCCTGCGTTCGGAAATCGAGGGCGGCCAGCCGTTCACCGAACTGCTCGCCCGCACCCGCGACACCGACCTCGCCGCGTTCGCCTACGCGGACGTGCCGTTCGAACGACTCGTCGAGGTCATCAACCCGACCCGTTCCCAGGCGCGGCACCCGCTGTTCCAGGTCATGTTGTCGTTCCAGGAGATGTCGCACGCCGGACTGGAATTGCCGGGTCTTTCGGTCACCGCCGACGAACTCGACGTCGACATCGCCAAATTCGATCTCCAGTGGACGGTCACCGAGGAACGCGGCGGGCAGGGTGAACCCGCGGGCATGTCCGCGGTGGTCTCCTTCGCCACCGATCTGTTCGACGCGGACACCGTCGCGGAATTCGCCCGCCGTTTCCTGCGCGTACTCGAAACCGTCGCCACCGCACCGGAATCCATGGTGCACGATATCGACATCCTCGACGAGGTCGAGCGCTCCCAGGTGCTGACCGGGTGGAACCGGACCGCCGCCGAGGTGCCCGAGGCGACCCTGGCCTCGATGTTCGGTGCCCGTGTCGAGCGGACGCCCGAGGCGTCCGCGCTCACCTTCGACGCGACGACTCTGTCCTACGCCGAGTTCGCGGCGCGGGTGAATCGTCTTGCCAGGCATCTGATCTCGCTCGGCGTCGGCCCGGAGTCGATGGTCGCGCTCGGCATGAGCCGTTCGCTGGAGTTGGTGATCGGCATGTACGCGGTGACCGTGGCCGGTGGCGCGTACGTGCCGCTTGACCCCGATCATCCCGCCGATCGCACCCGCTACGTGCTCGAGACCGCGGCACCGGTCTGTGTGCTGACCACCGCGCGCGAAGGCTTCGACGCGGGCGAGGTCGAGACGGTCGACATCGACACTCTCGACCTCGACGGATATTCCGACGCCGCCGTCTCGGACGCGGATCGTCGTGCGCCGCTGCGTCCGTCGAACACCGCCTACGTCATCTTCACCTCCGGTTCGACCGGCCGCCCCAAGGGTGTCGCCGTCTCGCATGCCGCGATCGTGAATCGCCTGGTGTGGATGCAGAGCGAATACGGTCTGGTCGCCGGGGACGTGGTGTTGCAGAAGACCCCCGCCACCTTCGATGTGTCGGTGTGGGAGTTCTTCTGGCCCTTGCAGATCGGCGCGCGCCTGGTGGTCGCGAAGCCGGACGGGCATCGTGATCCCGGCTATCTGATCGACGTCATCACCGACGAACAGGTCACCGTGGCGCATTTCGTGCCGTCGATGATGTCGGTGTTCGTGGCCGAGGGCGGCGCTGACGAATGTGTCACCCTGCGGCATGTGTTCGCCTCCGGTGAGGCGCTGCCCGCCGCGACGGCGCAGAAGTTGCGCGAGCTGACCGGCGCGCGTCTGCACAATCTCTATGGTCCGACCGAAGCGGCGGTCGACGTCACCTATCACGAGGTGATGGCCGCCGACACGATGTCGGTGCCGATCGGCGCTCCCGTCTTCAATACCCGTGTCTACGTGTTGGATTCGCGGTTGCATCCGGTGCCGGTGGGTGTCGCGGGTGAGCTGTATCTGGCGGGCGCGCAGTTGGCGCGCGGGTACGTGGCCAGGCCGGATCTGACCGCCGATCGTTTCGTCGCGGATCCGTTCGATCCGGCCGGTGCGCGGATGTACCGCACGGGTGACCTGGTGACCTGGACGGCTGCCGGTGAGCTGGAATACCTGGGCCGCACCGATTTCCAGGTGAAGTTGCGCGGTCTGCGTATCGAACTCGGCGAGATCGAGGCAGCGCTGACCGGGCTGGATTGGGTGGCGCAGGCCGTCGTGCTGGTGCGTTCCGACGATCGTCTCGGTGATCAGTTGGTCGCCTACGTGGTCGCGAGCGCGGGACACGGGATCGACGTCGACGTCACCCGTGCCGCGCTGGGCAGTGAACTGCCCGCGTACATGATCCCGACGGCCTTCGTGACGTTGGACGCCTTCCCGCTCAACGCTTCCGGCAAGCTCGATCGCCGGGCGCTGCCCGCGCCTGTGTTCGAGGTCAAGGTCTTCCGCGCGCCCTCCACGCCGATCGAGGAGATCGTCGCCCAGATCTTCGGCGAGGTGCTCGGGATCGGCCGGATCGGCGTCGACGACGATTTCTTCGATCTCGGCGGCAACTCGCTGATCGCCACCCAGGTGGCGTCGCGGCTCGGTATCGCGCTCGACACCAGGGTGCCGGTGCGCATGCTCTTCGACGCCTCCACCGTCGCGGCGCTGGCCGCGCGCGTGGAATCGCGGGCCGGTGACGGCGCGCGCAAGGCGCTGGTCGCGCGCGCACGTCCCGAGGACGTCCCGCTGTCGCTGGCGCAGCAGCGCATGTGGTTCCTCAACCGGTTCGACACCGAATCGGCGGTGAACAACATCCCCGTCGCCATCCGGCTCTCCGGCGAACTGGATGTGGCCGCGTTGCAGGTCGCCGTGATCGACGTGATCGACCGGCACGAATCGCTGCGCACCGTCTTCCCCGAGACGGCGGCGGGACCGGTGCAGGTGGTGCTGGACGCGGCGCAGATCGTGCCCGACCTGACGCCGTACCGGGTCACCGAGAACACCCTCTTCGATCACCTGATCGACCTGGCCTCTATGGCCTTCGACGTCACCAGCGAAGTGCCGCTGCACGCGCGACTGTTCGAGATCAGCGAGACCGAGTACGTGCTCGGCATGGTGATGCACCACATCTCCGCCGACGGCTGGTCCATGGGCCCGCTGGCCCGCGACGTGATGGTGGCCTATGCCGCGCGCACGCTGTGGGAGCCGCCCGCCTGGACCGCGCTGCCGGTGCAGTACGCGGACTACTCGCTGTGGCAGCGCGAGGTACTCGGTTCCGAGACGGATCCGCGGTCGCTGATCTCCAACCAGATCGCCTACTGGACAAGCGAACTCGCCGATCTTCCCGACGAACTGGTCCTGCCGTCGGATCGCCCGCGGCCCGCGGTGGCGACCTACCGCGGCGGCACCTACCCGTTCGTCATCTCGGGGCAGACCCAGCACGCCCTGGTCGAGTTGGGGCGTCGCTACAACGCCTCGCCGTTCATGGTGATGCACAGCGCGCTCGCGATCCTGCTGTCCCGGCTGTCCGGCAGCGACGACATCGCCATCGGCACGCCCGTCGCCGGTCGCGGTGAGGCCGCGCTCGACGACCTGATCGGCATGTTCGTCAACACCCTCGTGCTGCGCACCGATATCGACGGCACCGCCAGTTTCGCGGATCTGCTCGCCACCGCGCGCGAGAAGGATCTGCACGCGTTCGCCAACGCGGACGTACCGTTCGAGCGCCTGGTCGAGGTGCTGAACCCGGCGCGTTCGCAGGCCCGCCACCCGCTGTTCCAGGTCATGCTGGCCTTCCAGAACACCAAGCAGGCCAACCTGGAACTGCCCGGCCTGTCCATCAACGGCATCGATTACGACGCGGGCCTGGCCAAATTCGACCTGCAATTGACGTTGCAGGAGATCCAGGACGAGAACGGCGAGCCGTCCGGCATGTCCGCCGAATTCTCCTACGCTCTCGACCTTTTCGACGAGCACACCGTCGCGGATCTCGCGCGCAGGCTCGACCGCGTTCTCACCGCCATCATCGCCGACCCGGATGTGCCGGTCGGCGATATCGACCTGCTCGACCGCGACGAGACCGATCTCGCGTTGCGCGGCTGGAATTCCACCGTGCGGGAGTTGGATTCGGCGAGCACGCTGGTGGCGGAGTTCGCCCGTCAGGAGTCGCTGACTCCGGACGCGGTGGCGATCGTTGATCCGGCCGGTGGTGTGGCGTTGACGTACGCGGAGTTCGGTGCGCGTGTGCATCGTCTGGCTCGGCGTCTGATCGCGGCGGGTGTGGGTCCGGAGTCGTTGGTGGGCTTGGGGATCCGCCGTTCGGTGGATCTCGTCGTCGCCGTGTACGCGGTGCAGGAGGCCGGTGGCGGTTACGTGCCGCTGGATCCGGATCAGCCCGCCGAGCGAGTGGGGCACGTGCTCCAATCCTCGGCCCCCGTGTGTGTGTTGACCACGGCACGTGATGGTTTCGCCGCCGAGGGTATCGAGACACTGGTGATCGATGAGCTGGATCTGTCCGGCTATTCGGACTCGCCGGTGACCGACGCCGAGCGGATCGTGCCGTTGCGTCCCGAGCATCCCGCCTACGTGATCTTCACCTCGGGTTCGACCGGACGACCGAAGGGTGTGTCCATTCCGCACGTCGCCGCGGTGAACCAGATTCGGTGGATCACCGGCGAGTACGGCATCGGTGCCGATGATGTCATCTTCTTCAAGACGCCCGCGACCTTCGACGTGTCGGTGTGGGAGTTGTTCGCTCCGCTCTCGGTCGGTGGCCGTATAGTCGTCGCCGTTCCCGATGGTCATCGTGATCCGCAGTATCTTGCGCAGGTGATCGCCGCCGAGCGGGTGACGATGACTTCGTTCGTGCCGTCGATGCTGAGTGTATTCGCCGGTGGCGTCGAGGCGATCGGCATCGGCGGCGAGGCGCTGTCCACCCTGCGGGGGCTGATCGTCGCGGGTGAGCCGTTGACCGGGGACGCCGTGCGGGCGATCCGGCGGGTGAGTTCGGTGGCGGTGTACAACCTTTACGGCCCGACCGAAACCACGGTGCACGTCACCTACCTCCCCGGCCCGGTTCCCGACGGCGTCGAGGGCACGGTGTCGATCGGTGTCCCGCTGTGGAACGCGCAGGTATTCGTCCTGGATTCGCGATTGCATCCGGTTCCGGTAGGGGTCGCGGGCGAGCTCTACATCGCGGGCAACCAGTCCGCGCGGGGCTATCACGGCCGGGTGGACCTCACCGCGGATCGTTTCGTGGCGAACCCGTTCGGTGCGCCGGGAGAGCGAATGTATCGCTCGGGTGACCTGGTCGCCCGAGCGGCCGACGGTTCGATCACATATCTGGGGCGTACCGACTTCCAGGTCAAACTACGCGGTCTACGTATCGAACTGGGTGAGATCGAGACGGCTTTGACCGGGTACGAGCCGATCGCCCGATCGGTGGCGTTGGTGCGCACGGACGCGCGTACCGGCGGTCAACTCGTCGCCTACGTGATCCCCGCGACCGACTCGACGATCGACCTCGATGAATTGCGGACCTACCTGGGCGGAGTACTTCCCTCCTACATGATTCCCGCGGCGATCGTGGTCATCGACGCGATGCCGCTGACCCCCAACGGCAAACTGGATCGCCGGGCGCTGCCCGAGCCGGTCTTCGAGGCGCGCGAGTTCCGTGCGCCGTCGACGCCGATCGAGGAGATCGTCGCCGACACCTTCGCCGACGTGCTCGGTCTGGCGGGGGAACGACCGGTCGGCCTCGACGACGATTTCTTCGATCTCGGCGGCAACTCGCTGATCGCCACCCAGGTGGTCGCACGGCTCAGCGCCGCGCTCGATACCAGGGTGCCGGTGCGGCTGCTGTTCGAAGCGCCGACCGTGGTCGCGCTCGCCGCGCGCATGGAGGTCCACGCGGGCACCGGTGGCCGCGCGGCACTGACCGCGCGCACCAGGCCCGAACATCCGCCGTTGTCGCTGGCACAGCAGCGCATGTGGTTCCTCAACCGGTTCGACACCGATTCGGCGGCGAGCAATATCCCGGTCGCGGTCCGGCTGCACGGCCACCTCGATCTGGACGCGCTGCGCGGTGCGGTGGCCGACGTGCTGGCCAGGCACGAATCGCTGCGCACCGTCTACCCGTCGCACGAGGGCATCGCCTACCAGCAGGTGCTTCCGATGGCGCGGGCGATTCCGCCCTTCGACGTGGTCTCGCTGACCGAGGACGAGATCCCCGGCGCGCTCTACGAATTCGTGCTCCCCGGCTTCGATGTCACCGGCGAGTCGCCGCTGCGGCTGCGCGTGTTCCGCGTCGAGGGCAACAACGGCAAGCGCTGGCGCGACACCACCCAGGACTACGTGCTCGCGGTCGTCGTGCACCACATCGCGGCCGACGGCTTCTCCATGCGACCGCTGGTACGCGATCTCATGTCGGCCTATATCGCGCGCCGCTCGGAGTCGGCGCCGACTTGGTCGCCGCTCGCCGTGCAGTACATCGACTACGCGTTGTGGCAGCGCGAGACGCTCGGCAGCGAGGACGATCCGGCGTCGCTGATCTCGGCGCAACTGAACTACTGGCGCGACGCGCTGGCCGGACTGCCGGAGGAACTGCGGCTGTCGCAGCGTCCGCGCCGCGCCGTCGCCACCTACCGGGCGGGCACCCACCGGTTCCGGGTTCCGGGTGAACTCGTCGACGAATTGAACCGTCTGGCCCACGCCAACGGGACCACGCTGTTCATGGTGGTGCACGGCGCCTTCGCCACGCTGCTGGCCCGGCTGTCCGGCACCGACGACATCGCGATCGGCATCCCGGCCGCGGGCCGTGGCGAACAGGGTCTCGACGACCTCGTCGGCATGTTCGTCAACACCCTGGTGCTGCGGGCGCACGTCGATCCCGCGACCTCGTTCCGCGATCTGCTCGCGCAGGTGCGCGAACGGGACCTCCAGGCCTTCGCGCACACCGATGTGCCGTTCGAGCGCCTTGTCGAGGTGCTGAACCCGGCGCGTTCGCAGGCCCGTCATCCGCTGTTCCAGGTGATGCTGTCGTTCCAGAACCTTGGCCGGACCAGCCTGGAACTGCCCGGTCTTCGGGTGTCGGAACTCGAGATCGACCAGCCGACAGCCAAATTCGACCTGCAACTGACCCTCGGCGAGACGCCGGGCGGTCAGCCCCGCGAATTCGGCGCGGCCCCCATGGACGCCGAACTCGTCTACGCCGCGGATCTTTTCGACGGCGCGTTCGCCGATTCCTTCGCCGAGCGGTTCCTGCGGGTGCTGCGCGGCATCACCGCCGACCCGGCCGCGATCGTCGGCGATATCGACCTGCTCGACGACGCCGAGCGGGCCATGGTGCTCGAGGAGTGGAACGCCACCGAATTCGTGGTCGACGCCGCGCTGACCTCCCCGGTCGGCGACGCCGCCGCGACCCTGGTGGCGATGTTCGAGGCGCAGGCCGCGCGCACACCCGACGCGATCGCGCTCACGTTCGAGGGGACGAGTCTGTCCTACGCCGAGTTCGCGAGCCGGGTGCACCGGTTGGCGCGCTGGCTCAAGCAGGCCGGTGTCGGCCCGGAATCCTATGTCGGCCTGGGCATGCGGCGTTCGCTCGATCTGCTCGTCGGCATCTACGCGGTCAACGCCGCGGGCGGCGCGTACGTGCCGCTGGACCCGGATCATCCGGCCGAGCGCATCGAGCACATCCTGCGTATCGCGGGTCCGGTCTGCGTCCTGACCTCGGGCGACGATATCGCGACGACCCGCACCCGCCAGGTGCGCATCGATCGGCTCGACCTGTCCGGATTCTCCGACGCTCCGCTGACCGACGCCGACCGGCATCGTCCGCTGCGTCCAGGCAACACCGCCTACGTCATCTTCACCTCCGGCTCCACCGGACGCCCGAAGGGTGTCGCGGTGTCGCACGAGGCGATCGTGAACCGCCTGGTGTGGATGCACGCGCAGTACGGGTTGTCCGCCGAGGACGTGGTGCTCCAGAAGACGCCTGCCACCTTCGACGTATCGGTGTGGGAGTTCTTCTGGCCCTTGCAGGTCGGCGCCCGTCTGGTGATCGCCAAGCCGGAGGGTCATCGTGATCCGGCCTACCTGGTCAGGACCATCGTCGATCAGCAGGTCACGACCGCGCACTTCGTGCCGTCGATGCTGTCGGTGTTCGTCGCCGAAAGCGGGGCCGACGAATGCGTGGGCCTGCGCAACGTGTTCGCCTCCGGTGAGGCGCTGCCCGCCGCGACGGCGCAGAAATTGCGCGAACTGACCGGCGCGCGCCTGCACAATCTCTACGGCCCCACCGAAGCCGCCGTCGACGTCACCTTCCACGAGGTGACCGACGCCGACGTCCTGTCGGTGCCGATCGGCGCCCCGGTGTTCAACACCGGTGTGCTCGTGTTGGATTCGCGGTTGCGGCCGGTTCCTGTCGGTGTCGCGGGCGAGCTGTATCTGACGGGTGCGCAGTTGGCGCACGGGTACGTCGGCCGCCCCGATCTGACCTGTGATCGATTCATCGCCGATCCGTTCGCGCGCGACGGTGAACGTGCCTACCGCACCGGCGATCTGGTGGTCTGGACGCCGGACGGAGAACTCGAGTATCTCGGCCGCGCCGATTTCCAGGTGAAGGTGCGCGGTCTGCGGATCGAACTCGGAGAGATCGAAACCGCGCTCACCGCACAGGATTCCGTGGCCCAGGCGGTCGTGCTGGTGCGCCGGGACGAGCGCACCGGCGATCAGCTGGTCGCCTACCTGATCGGTGACCCCGATCGGGCCATCGCGATCGATTCGGTGAAAACCGTGCTCGGCAGGCAGTTGCCGCCCTACATGGTGCCCGCCGCCTACGTCGTGCTCGACGCGTTCCCGCTGAATCCGTCCGGCAAACTCGACCGCAAGGCGCTGCCGGACCCGGTGTTCGAGGCACGGGAATACCGCGCGCCCGCCACACCGGTGCAGCAGATCGTCGCGAGCACCTTCGCCGAGGTACTGACCGTCGAGCGGATCGGTCTCGACGACGATTTCTTCGAGCTCGGCGGCAACTCGCTGATCGCCACCCAGGTGGTGGCCCGGCTCGGCCAGGCGCTCGACACCGAAGTGCCCGTGCGACTGCTGTTCGAGGCGTCGACGGTCGACGCGCTCGCCACGCGGGTGGAATCGGCGGCGGGCCAGGGCGGTCGCGTCCCGCTGGCCCCGCGCCCGCGGCCCGCCGCGATCACGCTGGCGAACGGGGAGACCGCTGCGCTGGTGCCGCTGTCGTCGGCCCAGCAGCGCATGTGGTTCCTCAACCGCTTCGACAACCGCAGCGCGGTCAACAACATCCCGGTCGCGGTCCGGCTCACCGGCGAGCTCGATGTCGTCGCGCTGAACGCGGCCATCGGTGACGTGCTGACCCGCCACGAGGCGCTGCGCACCGTCTACCCCGACGTCGACGGCACCGGCTATCAGCGGGTGCTGCACGCCGACGAGGTGCGTTTCGCGCTGAGCGCCGAAACGGTGAGTTCGACCGCGCTGTCGGCCCGCATCATCGAGCTTGCCGGTACGCATTTCGACGTGACCAGCGAGATCCCGTTCCGCGCCGGTCTGCTCAGCCTCGACGAGCGCAGTCACATCGTGGTGCTCGTCATGCACCACATCAGCGGTGACGGATTCTCGTTGCGGCCGCTGCTGCGCGATGTCGTGCTCGCCTACACCGAACGCGCGCGCGGCGAGATTCCCGCGTGGTCGCCGCTCGAGGTGCAGTACGCCGACTACACGCTGTGGCAGAACGAGGTACTCGGTTCCGAGGACGATCCGGAATCGGTGGCCGCCGCCCAGCTCACCTACTGGGCCGAGCAGTTGCGCGACCTGCCCGATCAGATCGAACTGCCCGCCGACCGACCGCGCCCGGAGATCGCCTCCAACAGCGGTGGGCTGCACCACTTCTCGGTCGACGCCGAACTGCATCGCGCGCTCACCGAGGTGGCGCGCGCGCACGGCGCGACCCTGTTCATGGTGGTGCACGCGGCGCTCGCGACCTGGGCGGCCAGGCTGTCCAACAGCACCGATATCGCGATCGGCACCCCGATCGCGGGCCGTGGCGAACGCGCGCTCGACGATCTGGTCGGCATGTTCGTCAACACCCTGGTGCTGCGTACCGACGTCGCGGGTGACCCGACCTTCTCGGAGTTGCTCGCGCAGGTCCGCCGCACCGATCTGGCCGCGTTCGCGCACGCCGACGTGCCTTTCGAACGTCTCGTCGACGTGCTGAGCCCGGCCCGTTCGCAGGCGCACCACCCGCTGTTCCAGGTGGCGCTGACCTTCGAGGCCGCCTCGGCCGCCGACGCCGGTACCGTCGCGCTGCCGAGCCTGAATCTCGACATCGTCGAATTCGACGCGGGCACAGCCAAATTCGATGTGCAGCTGACGGTGGGCGAAACCGCCGACGGCGCGTTGTCGATGTCGTGGAACTACGCCACGGAACTGTTCGATCCCGAGACGGTGGCGTCCTTCGCCGATCGTCTGGTGCGCATCCTGCATGCGGTCGCCGAGGATCCCACGGTCGTCGTCGGCGATATCGACCTGCTCGGCGAGGCCGAACGCCTCGATCTGTCGCAGCGCTGGGTCTCCTCCGGACCCGATACCGTCACCGGACGTTTCGCCGATGCGGGACTCACCCTCGCCTCGTTGTTCGACGAGGTGGTGACCGCGCATCCGCATCGCACGGCCGCGAGGTTCGGCGCGGATTCGCTGACCTACGACGAACTGGACCGGCGCGCGAATGTGCTGGCGCGCAGACTCATCGACGACGGCGCCGGACCCGGATCGCTGGTCGCGGTCATCCTGCCGCGGTCGCTCGACCTGGTCGTCGCGTTGCTCGCCGTGGTCAAGACCGGTGCGGGTTATGTCCCGGTCGATCCCGCCTACCCGGCCGACCGCATCGCCTACGTCCTGTCGGATTCGCGTCCGACCAGCGTGATCCTGGATTCCTCCGTCGAGATCTCCGCCGCGTCCGACCTGCCGACCGTGGTGCTGGACGGATGGGCCGTGGAGACCGGCGATATCGTCGACGCCGACGACGGGCCCGTCACCGACGACGAGCGCAACGCGCCGCTGCGTCCGGACGACATCGCCTACGTCATCTACACCTCCGGTTCCACCGGACGCCCCAAGGGCGTCGCGGTCGCGCACCGGAATGTGGTGCGGCTGTTCGCGAACACCGATCGCGACTTCGGTTTCGGGCCGGAGGACGTGTGGACGCTTTTCCACTCCTACGCCTTCGACTTCTCGGTGTGGGAACTGTGGGGCCCGCTGCTGTTCGGCGGCGCGGTCGTGGTCGTGGACTACTACACCTCGCGTTCGCCCGAACAGTTCCTGGAACTGCTGCGCGCGGAACGCGTCACGGTGCTCAACCAGACGCCGTCGGCCTTCTACCAACTGGCCGAAGCCGATCGCAACGCCGGCTCCGACGCGTCCCCGCTGGCGCTGCGGTACGTGGTGTTCGGCGGCGAGGCGCTGGAACTGCGCAGGCTGTCCACCTGGATCGCCAGGCACGGTGACGGCGTCACCGGCGCGTCGGCCGGTTCCGGACCGCTGCTGGTGAACATGTACGGCATCACCGAGACCACGGTGCACGTGTCCTACCGCGCGTTGGACGCCGCCACCGTCGCCTCGGCCTCCGGCAGTATCGTCGGCCGCGCCATCGCGGGGCTGCGCGTGTACGTGCTCGACAGCCGTCTGCGCCCAGTGCCGGTCGGCGTCGCGGGTGAGATGTACGTGGCCGGACCGCAATTGGCGCGCGGTTACCTCGGCAGGCCCGATCTCACCACCGCCAGGTTCGTGGCGAATCCGCTCGCGGACGCGGGCGAGGCCGGGTCTCGGTTGTACCGCTCGGGTGACCTCGCGCGCTGGAACCGCTTCGGCGAACTCGAATATCTCGGCCGCGCCGACGATCAGGTCAAGGTCCGCGGTTTCCGTATCGAACTCGGCGAGATCGAATCCGCGGTGCTCGCGCAGCCGGGGATCGCGCAGGCGGCGGTCGTCGTGCGCGAGGACCAGCCGGGCGATCAGCGCATCGTGGCCTACGTGGTGTCCGAACCCGAGGTCGTCCCCGATCTCGACGTGGTGCGCCAGGGCGCGGCCGAGCAGCTACCGTCCTACATGGTGCCCTCGGCCCTGGTTCGCCTCGAATGGATTCCGCTGACCGTCAACGGAAAGCTGGATCGCAAGGCGCTGCCCGCGCCCGCCGCGCAGGCTCGGGCCTTCCGCGCCCCGGTCACGCCGGTGCAGGAGACGGTCGCCGCCGTCTTCGCAGAGGTACTCGACCTGCCAAGGGTCGGCGTGGACGACGATTTCTTCGATCTCGGCGGTAACTCGCTCATCGCCACCAGGGTGGTGTCGCGGATCGGCGCGGCGCTCGGGACGTCGATCCCGGTGCGCGCCCTGTTCGAGGCGACCACCGTGGCCGCGCTGGCCGCACGGGTGGAATCGCACACCGACGGTGACGCCCGTGCCCGCCTGATCGCCCGGCCGCGCTCCGCGGACTCGGTGGTGCCGCTGTCCTACGCGCAGCAGCGCATGTGGTTCCTGAACAAGTACGACACCTCCTCGGCCGCCTACAACTTGCCGCTGGCCATCCGGCTCTCCGGCGCGCTCGACGTCGAGGCGTTGCGCCTCGCGGTCGCCGACGTGGTGCGCAGGCACGAATCGCTGCGCACCAGGTATCCCGAGCACGGTGGCACCCCGGTCCAGGTCATCGTCCCGGCCGAGGACATCGCACTGGACCTGCGTCCGGTCGCGGTGGACCCCGCGGACACGACAGCCGCGGTCGTCGCCTTCGCCGCCACCGGATTCGATGTGGCCGAACAGGTTCCGCTGCGGGCCCGGCTCTACGAGGTCGGTCCGGACGAACACGTTCTGGTGGTGGTCGTGCACCACATCGCCGGTGACGGTTTCTCCATGGGCCCGCTCTCGCGCGATGTGATGACCGCCTACACCGCCCGCAGCCAGGGCAGCGATCCCGGCTGGGCGCCGCTGACGGTGCAGTACGCCGATTTCGCGATCTGGCAGCGCGATGTGCTCGGCGCCGAGGACGATCCGGCCTCGCTGCTCGCCCGCCAGGTCGAGTACTGGCAGCGCGCGCTCGACGGCGTCCCCGACGAGCTGACCCTGCCCGCCGACCGTCCGCGTCCGCCGGTGGCCTCGCTGCGCGGCGCGACCGTGCACGCGGAACTGCCCGCCGACCTCGTCGCGGCGCTGGAAACCCTCGCTCGGGCGCGGGGCGCGTCGCTGTTCATGGTGATGCACAGCGCCCTTGCGGTTCTGCTCGCGCGACTGTCGGGCACCGACGACATCGCGGTCGGCACGCCGATCGCGGGCCGTGGCGAACAGGCGCTCGACGATCTGGTCGGCATGTTCGTCAACACCCTGGTGCTGCGCACCGGTGTCGGTCCGGCCGAACCGTTCGGCGAACTGGTCGAGCGGGTACGCAAGACCGACCTCGACGCCTACGGCAACGCCGACGTGCCCTTCGAGCGCCTGGTCGAACTGCTCGCGCCCGAACGGTCGCAGTCGCGCAACCCGCTGTTCCAGGTGGCGTTGGCCTTCCAGAACCTCGACAGCACCGCGCTGGAATTGCCGGGTCTTCGGGTGTCGGCGCTGCCGCTCGAGGAGACCGTCGCCCGCTTCGACCTCCAGTTCACGCTGTCTGATCGGACCGGCGCCGACGGGAGCCCGGCGGGTATGACCCTCGCGCTCACCTACGCGACCGATCTGTTCGACGAATCGACCGCGGCCGGTTTCGTGACGCGCTGGCGGCGAGTGCTCGACGCCGTCGCCGCCGATCCCTCGGTGCGGGTCGGCGCGATCGAACTGCTCGACGCCGACGAGCGCGCCGATCTGGTGGCCCGCACCGGTCCGCCCGCGATCACCCCACGCACGCTGCCGGACCTGCTCGCCACCGCCGTGGCACGCGATCCGCGGGCACCGGCCGTGATCTTCCGCGGTGTCACGACGACCTACGGTGAGCTCGACGATCGCTCGAATCGTCTGGCCCGCCTCCTGATCGCCGAGGGCATCGGCCCCGAGGACCTGGTGGCCGTAGGCGTGCCGCGTTCGTCGGACTCGGTATTCGTCGCGCTGTCGGTGTCCAAGACCGGCGCCGCGTTCGTTCCGGTCGACCCGACCTACCCGGCCGATCGCATCGCCCACATGGTGACCGATTCCGGTTCGCCGCTGGGTATCACGGTCGCCGAAACCCGTGCCGGACTGCCCGATTCGGTGCGCTGGCTGGTACTCGACGAGCTGGATCTGGACACCTTCGACGGTTCGCCGATCACCGACGCGGACCGGGTGCGCCCGCTGCGTCCGGAGAATCCGGCCTACGTCATCTACACCTCCGGTTCCACCGGTGTGCCCAAGGGCGTCGTGGTGTCGCATACCGTGCTCGCCAACTTCGCCACCGCGCAGATCGAGCACTACGGACTCGACTCCGACACGCGCGCCATGCATTTCGCGTCGCCGAGTTTCGACGCCTCGATCCTGGAACTGCTGCTCGCGCTCGGACCCGGCGGCGCGCTCGTCGTGGTGCCGACCGGCGTCTACGGCGGTGAGGAACTCGCGGAGTTGATGCGCACCGAGCGCGTCAGCGCGTCGTTCATCACCCCCGCCGCGCTGGCGACCTTCGAGACGAGCGGCCTGGATTCCTTCCGGGTGCTCGCCGTCGGCGGTGAGGCGTTGCGCCCGGAACTGGTCGTGAAATGGGCGGTCCCGCTGGCCGACGGCACGGTGCGGCGCGTCCACAATGTGTACGGCCCGACCGAGACCGCCATGGTGGTCAATATCAGCGACCCGGTGCTCCCCGGCGACCCGCTGCCGATCGGCGGCCCGATCCGCGGTATGCAATCGCTGATCCTGGACGACCGGCTGCGTCCGGTACCGGTCGGCGTCGCGGGTGAGCTCTACATCTCGGGTATCCAGCTGGCTCGCGGCTACCACGCGCGGCCCGCGCTCAGTGCCGATCGTTTCGTCGCCAACCCGTTCGTCGCCGGACAGCGCATGTACCGCACCGGTGACGTGGTCCGCTGGACCCGTGACGGCGCGGTGGAATACGTCGGCCGATCCGATTTCCAGGTGAAGGTGCGCGGTTTCCGCATCGAACTCGGCGAGATCGACAGCGCTCTCGCGGCGCACCCGAACGTCGATTTCGCCACGACGGTCGGTCACACGAGCGCCGTCGGCGCGGTGTCGCTGGTGTCGTATGTCATGGCGGCGCCGGGACGTTCGATCGATATCGCCGAGCTGACCGCGCGGCTGGAGGAGCGGCTGCCCGCCTACATGGTGCCGTCCTCGATCATGGTGCTCGACCACCTGCCGCTCACCCCGGTGGGCAAACTGGATCGAAAGGCGTTGCCGGAACCGGTCTTCGCGACCGAGGTCGTCTTCCGCGCCGCGCGCACACCGGTCGAGCAGACCATCGCCGAGGTCTTCGCCGAAGTGCTCGGGGTCGAACGCGTCGGCGTCGACGATTCGTTCTTCGCGCTCGGCGGCGACAGCATCGTCTCCATCCAGCTGGTCTCGCGCGCCAAGGCGCGCGGTGTGGTGTTCACCCCGCGCAACGTCTTCGAGCAGCGGACCGTCGCCGGTCTCGCCGCGGTCGCCGAGACCGCCGAAGCCGCCGACACCGCGGTGGCGGTGCTGGAGGAACTGCCCGGTGGCGGCGTCGGCGTGATGCCGCTGACGCCGGTGGTGCGGTTCATGGCGCAGCGGCCGGGCTCGTTCGGCCGCTTCAACCAGACCCTCGCGCTGGAACTGCCGGTCGGCATCGACCGCGCGGGCATCGCGGCGACCGTCGGCGCGGTCATCGACCGTCACGACATGTTGCGCGCCCGGCTGTACGACGACGGCACGGATCTGGTGGTGGAAACCGCCGCGCCCGGCACCGTCGACGTGGACTCGCTCATCGAGCGGGTCGAGTTCCCGGCCTCGGCCGCCGACGACGAACTCGTCGAGATCGCCACCGCCGCACTGAATTCCGCACTCGACCGGCTCGACCCCGAGTCGGGAACGGTGATCCGCTTCGTCTGGCTCGATCCGTCCGATTCCGGCCGGATGGGCCGGTTGATCGTGCTGGCGCACCACCTCGTGGTCGACGGCGTCTCGTGGCGCATCCTGGTCCCGGACCTGGTGACCGCGTGGGGCCGGTTCACCGCGGGCCAGCAGCCCGAACTCGTCGCGCCGACCACCTCCATGCGGGCCTGGGCGCACGCGCTGCGCGCGGAGGCCGAGAGCCAGTCGCGCGTGGCCGAACTCGACTTCTGGCGCACGGTCGCGAACACCCCCGATCCGCTGCTCACCGAACGGGCGATGGATCCGGCCGTCGACACCTCCGGCGTCATCGAGAAACTCCAGGTCGAGGTGTCCGCCGAGGTCACCAAAGCCCTGCTGACCACCGTGCCCGCGCTGTTCCACGGCGGCGTCAACGACGGTCTGCTCACCGCGCTGGTCCTGGCGACCGCCAAGTGGCGGTCCCGGCGTACCGCCGCCCGCGCCGACGAGGCGACGCTGATCCGGCTCGAGGGCCACGGCCGCGAAGAGGACATCGTGCCCGGCGCGGACCTGTCGCGCACCGTCGGGTGGTTCACCGCGATCTTCCCGGTCCGGTTCGACCTGGCGGGCATCGACGTCGATGCCGCGCTCACCGGTGGACCCGCGCTGGGCAAGGCCGTCAAGGCGATCAAGGAACAGTTGCTCGCGGTGCCGGACAAGGGCATCGGCTACGGACTGCTGCGCTACCTGAACCCCGCGACGGCGGCACAGCTGCCCGAAAACCTGCCCGGCCAGGTCAGTTTCAACTACCTCGGTCGCGTCTCCGACAGCGATGTGCCCGAGGCGCTGCGCGGCTTCGGCTGGGTTCCGGCCCGCGAACTCGGCGCGCTCGCGGGCTCCTACGACGCGGATATGCCCGCGATGGCACCGCTGGATGTCAACGCGATCGTGGTCGGCGACAAGCTGACCGCCAATATCGGCTACCCGTCGACCCTGCTCGACGCCGCCGCGGTGCGCGAATTCGGCGAACTGTGGACCTCGG
Source organism: Nocardia sp. NBC_01377 (assembly GCF_045040005.1). Classification (NCBI taxonomy): domain Bacteria; kingdom Bacillati; phylum Actinomycetota; class Actinomycetes; order Mycobacteriales; family Nocardiaceae; genus Nocardia; species Nocardia sp. NBC_01377. Next base: position 6,517,053 of record NZ_CP109566.1, on the reverse strand, counting down.
CGCTGGAAGCGGTCGCGCGGCACGCGAATTCGGCCGACGCGGGCGGGCACACCCCCGCCGACTTCGCGCTGGTCACCACGACCCAGCGTGATATCGACACCTGGGAGAAGCGTTTCCCGACGCTCACCGATGTGTGGCCGCTGTCCGCGCTGCAAGCCGGTCTGCTGTTCCACGCCCGCCTGGCGGCGAGTTCGGTGGACGTCTACACCGCCCAGGCCGTACTTACCCTCACCGGTCGCGTCGACGCCACCCGTCTGCGCGCGGCCGCGCAGGCTCTGGTCGATCGCTACGAGAACCTGCGAACGGCCTTCCTCACCGACCGGCACGGCAATCCGGTGCAGGTCGTGCTCGACAGCGTCCGGGTCGCCTGGGCCGAACACGATCGCGTCGAATCGGGCGAGAGCGCCGACCTGATCAAGGCCGACCGCATGCGCCGTTTCGATCTGACCGCGCCGCCGCTGATCCGGTTCACCCTGATCCGGGTCGCCGCCGACCGCTGGCAGTTCGCGGTGGCCAACCACCACATCCTGCTCGACGGCTGGTCGATGCCGCTGCTCATGCGGGATCTGCTCGCGCTCTACGCGCTGCACGCCGACACCACGGCACTGCCCTCGGTGCGCTCCTACCGGCACTTCCTCGAATGGACCGCGCAGCAGGACCACACCGCCTCGGTGGCGGCGTGGGCGCACGCGCTGCGCGGGGTCAGCGAACCGACGCTGCTGTCGCGTCCGGACGCGGGCCGCGAGATCACCACGCTGTCGGGCGAGTACTTCTTCGAACTCGACGAGGTGGCGACCACCCGACTCACCGAACTGGCGAGTTCGCTGGGTGTCACCCCCAACACGGTGCTCCAGGTCGCCTGGGGCATCCTGGTCGGCCGCATGAGTGGACGCGAGGACGTGCTGTTCGGCACTACCGTCTCCGGTCGCCCGGCCCAGCTGGCCGGGGTGGAGGCCATGGTCGGCCTGTTCATCAACACCGTGCCGGTGCGGGTGCGTTTCGATCCCGCCGAATCCGCGCGCCAACTGCTGACCCGTACCCAGGGCGAGCAGGCCGATCTGCTCGACCACCACTACGTCGGCCTGGCCGACATCCAGTCCGCCGCGGGCATGGCGGGACTTTTCGACACCCTCGTGGTCTTCGAGTCCTACCCGGTGGACGCCGACGGCATTCGCGCGCAGGCCGCCGATATCGACGGGATGGCCGTCGTCGGCCTCGACGCCGCCGACGCCACGCACTACCCGCTGACGCTGATCGCCCAGCTCGATTCGCGCCTGCGCATCCGCGCGGGCTACCTGCGCGATCTGTTCGACGAGGCGACGGTGCGCCGTATCGCCGACCGCCTGGTGCGGGTGCTGATCGCGATCACCACCGAACCTGACGTCGATGTCGGCGATATCGAACTCGTCGACGCCGCCGAACGCGAACTGGTCACCACCGGCTGGAACGACACCGCCTTCGATGTGGCGGCCGTACTTGCGCAACGTGCGGCGGCTGTGCCGCCGGGACGGTCCGCATGGGCGTCGTCCGCGCCGTCGGTGGACACCGAACCGGTCGCGACCCTGGTCTCGCTGTTCGAGATGCAGCTGGCCAAGACACCGGAGGCGACCGCGCTCACGTTCGAGGGGACGAATCTGTCCTACGACGAGTTCGCGGCACGGGTCTATCGCCTGGCCCGCTGGCTCATCGACCGCGGCGTCGGCCCGGAATCGTTCGTGGCGCTGGGGATGCGGCGTTCGGTCGATCTGGTGGTCGGCATGTACGCCGTGACGATCGCGGGCGGCGCGTACGTGCCGCTGGACCCGGATCACCCGGCCGAGCGCACCGAATACATTCTCGCCACGGCCGATCCGGTCTGTGTGCTCACCTCGGGCAGCGATCTCGACATCGATACCGCGCAGGTCCGCATCGACCTGCTCGACCTGTCGGGACTGTCCGAACATCCGGTGACGGCGGTGGAGCGGCGCGCGCCGCTGCGTCCGTCGAACACCGCCTACGTCATCTTCACCTCCGGTTCGACCGGACGGCCCAAGGGTGTGGCGGTCTCGCATGCCGCGATCGTGAACCGCCTGGTGTGGATGCAGGCCGAATACGGTCTCACCGAAGCCGACGCCGTCCTTCAGAAGACGCCCGCGACCTTCGACGTGTCGGTGTGGGAGTTCTTCTGGCCCTTGCAGATCGGCGCGCGCCTGGTGATCGCGAAGCCGGACGGTCACCGTGATCCGGCCTACCTGGCCGAGGTCATCGCGACCGAACGGGTCACCGTGACACATTTCGTGCCGTCCATGCTCGCGGTCTTCGTGGCCGACGCCGCCGCGTCGCGCTGCGGGTCGCTGCGGATGGTGTTCGCCTCGGGTGAGGCGCTCTCACCCAAACCCGCGCACCGCCTGCGCGAACTGACCGGCGCGGCCATGCACAACCTCTACGGTCCGACCGAAGCGGCCGTCGACGTCACCTATCACCGGGTGGTCGCCGCCGACACCGAACTGGTCCCGATCGGCGCACCGGTGTTCAACACCCAGGTCTACGTGCTGGATTCGCGGCTGCGGCCCGCTCCGGTCGGCGTCGCGGGTGAGCTCTATCTCGCGGGCGAGCAACTCGCGCGCTGCTACGTCGCCAGGCCCGACCTGACCAGCGACCGTTTCGTCGCCAACCCGTTCGACGCGGCCGGATCGCGGATGTACCGCACCGGCGACCTCGTCGCCTGGAATTCCGTCGGCGAACTGGAATACCTGGGCCGCACCGATTTCCAGGTGAAATTGCGCGGTCTGCGTATCGAACTCGGCGAGATCGAATCCGCGCTCACCGGACTCGACGAGATCGCCCAGTCGGTGGTCGTCGTTCGCACCGACGCGCACGCGGGTGATCAACTGATCGCCTACGTGGTCGGGGTGGCGAACCTGCGCGTCGACACCGAACTGGTGCGCGAGGATCTCGGCAGGCAGCTGCCCGCGTACATGGTGCCCGCCGCGGTCATCGTGCTCGACGAATTCCCGCTCAACGCCTCGGGCAAGCTGGATCGCAAGGCGCTGCCCGCGCCGGTCTTCGAGGTCGCCGTCTTCCGCGCGCCGACGACACCGGTCGAGGAGATCGTCGCCGACATCTTCGCCGATGTGCTCGGCGCCGCCCGCGTCGGACTCGACGACGATTTCTTCGCACTCGGCGGAAACTCGCTGAGCGCGACCCAGGTCGCGGCCAGGCTGTCCGCCGCGCTCGACACCGAACTCGGTGTCAGGGAACTGTTCGACGCCTCCACCGTGGTCGCGCTCGCGGCCCGGGTGGAATCGCGGGCCGGGGCGGGCGCACGCGCGGCGCTGGCGCCGCAGCAGCGTCCCGACCGGGTGCCGCTGTCGCTGGCTCAGCAGCGCATGTGGTTCCTCAACCGCTTCGACCCGGAGTCGACGGTCGACAACATCCCGGCCGCGGTGCGGCTCTCCGGTCTGCTCGACCGCCAGGCCTTGCAGATCGCGGTCGCCGACGTGCTGGCCAGGCACGAATCACTGCGCACCTTCTACCCCGAGGTGGACGGCGCGGCCCAGCAGCAGATCGTGCCGACCGGGCAGGTCATCCCCGATCTCGCCCCGGTCGACGTCAGCGAGGACGCATTGCCCGCGCGGCTCGCGGATTTCGTGCAGACGGCCTTCGACGTCACCGCCGAGGTGCCGTTCCGGGCCAGGCTCTTCGAGGTCAGCCCCACCGAACATATTCTCGCGCTGGTCGTGCACCACATATCGTCCGACGGCTTCTCCATGGGCCCGCTGACCCGCGACATCATGATCGCCTACGGCGCGCGTGTCGAAGGCGGCGAACCGTCCTGGCGTCCGCTCGAGGTGCAGTACGCGGACTTCGCGCTGTGGCAGCGCGCGGTGCTCGGCGCCGAGGACGACCCGGAATCGGTCATCTCCGAACAGATCTCGTTCTGGAGCGACGAGCTGCGCGCACTGCCCGAACAGCTCGACCTGCCCGCCGACCGGCCGCGTCCCGCGGTCGCCAGCGGCCGGGGGGCCACCCACGCCTTCGATATCGACGCCGAAACCCACGCCGGGCTGGTCGAATTGGCCCGCACCCGTGGCGCGACGCTGTTCATGGTCGCGCACACCGCGCTCGCGGTGCTGCTGGCGCGACTGTCCGGCGAGGACGATATCGCCGTCGGCACCCCGGTGGCCGGTCGTGGCGAGCGCGCGCTCGACGATCTGATCGGCATGTTCGTCAACACGCTGGTGTTGCGGACCCCGGTCGAGCGCGGCGCGACGTTCACCGACCTGCTCGCCACGGTGCGCGCCACCGATATCGCCGCGTTCGGCCATTCCGACCTGCCGTTCGAGCGACTGGTGGAAATCCTCAACCCGGCCCGTTCGCAGGCCCGTCATCCGCTGTTCCAGGTCATGCTGTCGTTCCAGAACACCGGACAGACCAGCCTGGAATTGCCCGGCCTGACGGTCAGCGGCGTTGACCTGCCGATCGACGTGGCGAAATTCGACCTGCAACTGGTGATGTCGGAGAAACCCGCAGCCGAGGGCATCGTCGCCGAACTCATCTACGCGACCGATCTGTTCGACCCGGCCACGATGGAGAATTTCGGCAGGCGGTTCAAGCGGCTGCTCGGCGCGGTTGTCGCCGAACCCGATCGGGCGATCGGCGATATCCCGCTGCTGGACGAGCGGGAGAGCTACCGGGCCCTGCGCGGCTGGAATTCCACCGTGCGGGAGTTGGATTCGGCGAGCACACTGGTGGCGGAGTTCGCCCGTCAGGAGTCGGTGACTCCGGACGCGGTGGCGATCGTGGATCCGGCGAGCGGTGTCGCGCTGACCTATGCCGAATTCGGTGCGCGTGTGCATCGTCTGGCTCGGCGTCTGATCGCGGCGGGTGTGGGTCCGGAGTCGTTGGTGGCCCTGGGTATCCGCCGTTCCGTCGATCTGGTCGTCGCCGCCTACGCGGTGCAGGAGGCCGGTGGCGGTTACGTGCCGCTGGATCTGGATCAGCCCGCCGAGCGGGTGGGCCATGTGCTCGAATCCGCGTCGCCCACGTGCGTATTGACCACGGCGCGTGACGGTTTCGACGCCACCGGTATCGAGACCCTCGTGGTCGACGAACTCGACCTGTCCGGATACTCCGATGCGCCGGTCACCGATGCCGAGCGGATCGCGCCGTTGCTCGCGCAGCATCCGGCCTACGTGATCTTCACGTCCGGTTCGACGGGTCGTCCGAAGGGTGTGGCGCTGCCGCATTCGGCGGTGGTGAATCAGATCCGCTGGATCACCGGTCAGTACGGCATCGGCGCGGACGACGTGGTGCTGTTCAAGACGCCCGCGACCTTCGACGTGTCGGTGTGGGAGTTGTTCGGTCCGCTCTCGACCGGTGGCCGGATGGTCGTGGCCACGCCGGACGGTCATCGGGATCCGCAGTATCTGGCGGAGGTGATCGCGACCGAGCGGGTGACGATGACCTCGTTCGTGCCGTCGATGCTGACCGTCTTCGCGGGCAGCGCCGACAGCGCTGTTCTGGGCTCCCTGCGTGCTCTGCTCGTCGCGGGTGAGGCCTTCACCTCCGACGCCGTCGCCGCCATCCGCCGGGTCAGCTCGGCCGAGCTGTACAACCTCTACGGCCCCACGGAATTCGCCGTCCACGCGACGCACGCGCCGGTGGCCGACGACGTCTCCGGCGCGGTGCCCATCGGTCTCCCGGTGTGGAACGCGCAGGCGTTCGTGCTGGATTCACGATTGCATCCGGTCCCTGCCGGTGTCGCGGGTGAGCTCTATCTCGCGGGTGATCAGCTGGCGCGCGGCTACTACGGCCGTACGGATCTGACGTCGGATCGTTTCGTGGCGAATCCGTTCGGTGCGCCCGGTGCGCGCATGTACCGGACCGGTGACCTCGTCACCCGTACGGCGGACGGTTCGATCGTGTACTTGGGTCGTACCGATTTCCAGGTCAAACTGCGTGGTTTGCGCATCGAACTCGGTGAGATCGAAACCGCGCTGACCGGTCACGACACCGTCGCGCAGGCGGTGGCGCTGGTCCGTTCGGACGCGCTGACCGGCGACCGCCTCGTCGCCTACGTCGTGCCCGCCCCCGGCGCGACCGTCGACATCGAGACCCTGCGTGCCCACGTGGCCGCGCGACTGCCGTCCTACATGGTCCCGGCCGCGACCGTGGTTCTCGACGAGATGCCGCTCAACGCCAACGGCAAACTGGATCGCCGCGCGCTGCCCGAACCGGTGTTCGAGGCGCGCGAGTTCCGTGCGCCGTCGACGCCGATCGAGCAGACCGTCGCCGACACCTTCGCCGATGTCCTCGGTCTGGCCGGGGACCGCCCGGTCGGCCTCGACGACGATTTCTTCGATCTCGGCGGCAACTCGCTGATCGCCACCCAGGTGGCGGCTCGACTCGGCGCGGCCCTGGACACCAGGATGCCGGTCCGCATGCTGTTCGAAGCGCCGACCGTCGCGGGTCTGGCGACCAGGGTCGAAGCGCACGCGGGCAGTGGACGGCGTCGCGAGCTGGCCGCGGGACCGCGTCCGGCCACCATTCCGCTCTCGCTGGCCCAGCAGCGCATGTGGTTCCTGAACCGGTTCGACAACCGGACCGCCGTGAACAACATCCCGCTCGCCGTCCGGCTGACCGGAACGCTCGACGCCGACGCGTTGCGCCAGGCGGTCGCCGACGTGGTCGACCGGCACGAAGTGCTGCGGACGGTGTACCCGGAGACCGCCGAGGGCACCGGCGTCCAGGTGGTGCTGCCCACCGGTCACGACGGTCTGGATCTGACGCCGATTCCGGTGTCGGAGGACGAGATCGCCGAACGGGTAAGCGATCTGGTGCTCACCGGATTCGACGTGACCACCGAAGTTCCGGTGCGCGCCAGGCTGTTCCGCATCGCGGCGTCGATGGACGGCTCCAGCCCGGAGACGCACGTGCTGGTCTTCGTCGTGCACCACATCTCCGGCGACGGCTGGTCGGTCCGGCCGCTGGCCAGGGATGTGATGATCGCCTACGCCGCCCGTTCGCGCGGTGAGGCTCCCGGTTGGGCGCCGCTGCCGGTGCAGTACGCCGATTTCGCGCTGTGGCAGCGCGAAACCCTCGGCTCGGAGGAGGATCCGGCGTCGCTGATCGGCGAGCAGATCGCGTTCTGGTCCCGGCATCTGGCCGGACTGTCCGATCAGCTGGATCTGCCCTCGGACCGCTCCCGTCCCGCCGTCGCCTCCAACCGCGGCGACGTGTTCGAATTCGATCTCGACGCGACTCTGGTCCGCGCGCTCGACGGTCTGGCCCGCAGCCACGGCGCGAGCCTGTTCATGGTCGTGCACGCCGCGCTCGCGGCGCTGCTGGCCCGGCTGTCCGGCTCCGACGACATCGCGGTCGGCACCGCCGTCGCCGGACGCGGCGAGGCCGTGCTCGACGACGCGATCGGCATGTTCGTCAACACGCTGGTGCTGCGCAGCACGGTCGATCCGGCCCTGACCGTCGCCGAACTGCTCGCCCACACCAGGGAAACCGATCTCGCGGCGTTCGGCCACGCCGACCTGCCCTTCGAGCGTCTGGTCGAAATCCTGAACCCGGCGCGGTCGCAGGCCAGGCATCCGCTGTTCCAGGTGATGCTGTCGTTCCAGAACACCGGGGAAGCCTCGTTCGAGCTGCCGGGTCTCGAGGTCGCCGGTGTCCCGCTCGACGTCGTCACCGCCAAATTCGACCTGCACCTCAACGTCTCCGACCGCCTCGCCGCGGACGGCACGTCCGACGGTATGCGCGCCGAATTCGCCTACGCGACCGATATGTTCGACGCCGAGACGGTGGCGGGCTTCGCCCGGCGACTGGTCGGACTGCTGAGGGCGATGGTCGAGCGCGACGACGCGGTGCTCGGCGATATCGATCTGCTCGACACCGCCGAACGTCGTCAGCTCGTCGCGGGCTGGAACGACACCGCCGTCGAGATCGACGGCGAGGCCACCCTCGCCTCGATGTATCGCGCGCAGGCCCCGCACGCGCCCGGCGCGACCGCGCTCACCTTCGAGGGGACGGATCTGTCCTACGGCGAGTTCGACGCCAGGGTGAACCGCCTCGCCAGGCACCTGATCTCGCTCGGCGTCGGTCCGGACACCTTGGTGGCGCTGGGGATGCGGCGCTCGCTGGAGTTGGTGATCGGCATGTACGCGGTGACCGTGGCCGGTGGCGCGTACGTGCCGCTTGACCCCGATCATCCCGCCGATCGCACCCACTACGTGCTCGAGACCGCGGCACCGGTCTGCGTGCTCACCACCGCGCGCGACGAATTCGACGCCGGTGACGCGCACGCGGTCGACATCGCCGACCTGGATCTGTCGGCGTACTCGTCGGATCCGGTGACCGACGCGGATCGCCGTGCGCCGCTGCGCCCGTCGAACACCGCCTACGTCATCTTCACCTCCGGTTCGACCGGCCGCCCCAAGGGTGTCGCCGTCTCGCATGCCGCGATCGTGAATCGCCTGGTGTGGATGCAGAGCGAATACGGTCTGGTCGCCGGGGACGTGGTGTTGCAGAAGACCCCCGCCACCTTCGATGTGTCGGTGTGGGAGTTCTTCTGGCCCTTGCAGATCGGCGCGCGCCTGGTGATCGCCAAGCCGGACGGACATCGCGATCCGGCCTACCTGGTCGACATCATCACCGGCACGAATATCACCGTCGCGCATTTCGTGCCGTCGATGATGTCGGTGTTCGTGGCCGAAACGGGCGCCGCCCGATGCACCGGCCTGCGGTATGTCTTCGCCTCCGGCGAGGCGCTGCCCGCCGTGACCGCGCAGAAGTTGCGCGAACTCACCGGAACGGCGGTGCACAACCTGTACGGCCCGACCGAGGCCGCGGTGGACGTCACCTTCCACGAGGTGACCGATGCCGACACGGTGTCGGTGCCGATCGGCGCTCCCGTCTCGAACACGCGTGTCTACGTGTTGGATTCGCGGTTGCATCCGGTGCCGGTGGGTGTCGCGGGTGAGCTGTATCTGGCGGGCGCGCAGTTGGCGCGCGGGTACGTGGCCAGGCCGGATCTGACCGCCGATCGTTTCGTCGCGGATCCCTTCGATCCCGCCGGTGCGCGGATGTACCGCACCGGTGACCTGGTGACCTGGACGGCTGCCGGTGAGCTGGAATACCTGGGCCGCACCGATTTCCAGGTGAAGTTGCGCGGTCTGCGTATCGAACTCGGCGAGATCGAATCCGCGCTCACCGCTGTGGATTCGGTAGCCCAGGCCGTCGTGCTGGTGCGTTCCGACGACCGTCTCGGCGATCAGCTGGTCGCCTACCTGGTCCCGGCCGCCGATCGGGCGATCGACGCCGAGGCCATCCGCGCCGAACTCGCGGTCGAACTGCCCGCGTACATGGTGCCGACCGCCTTCGTGACGTTGGACGCCTTCCCGCTCAACGCCTCCGGCAAGCTGGATCGCAAAGCGCTGCCCGCGCCGGTGTTCGAGGTCAAGGTCTTCCGCGCGCCGACCACCCCGGTCGAGGAGATCGTGGCGGGCATCTACGCCGACGTCCTCGGTGTCAGCCGGGTCGGTCTCGACGACGACTTCTTCGAACTCGGCGGCAACTCTCTGCTGGCCACCCAGGTCACCGCGCGGCTCGGCGCGGCACTGGACACCCAGCTGGCGGTCCGCGATCTGTTCGAGGCGTCGTCGGTGCTCGCGCTGGCCACCAGCGTCGAGCGGCTCGCGGGCTCCGGACGCACCCGGCCCGCGCTGAAGGCGATGCAACGGCCCGATCTGGTGCCGCTCTCACCCGCCCAGCAGCGCTACTGGTTCCTCAACCAGTTCGATACGAACGCCTCGGCGGTGGACAACATCCCGCTGGCCGTGCGACTGTCCGGCACCCTGGACGCGGGCGCGCTCGCCCTGGCCATCGGTGACGTCTTCGCCCGCCACGAGGTGCTGCGCACCACCTACCCGAGCGCCGAGGAGGGGCCGCGTCAGGTCATCCTCCCGGTGGCGGCGACCGCGCCGGAACTGATCGCGGCCGAGGTCGCCGAAGAGGATCTGATCCCGACGGTGATCCGGTTCGCGCTCACCACCTTCGACGTCACCGCCGAGGTGCCGCTGAAGGTCGCGCTGTACCGTGTCACCGGATCGACCTCGGAAACCGCCGAGCACGTGGTCGCCTTCGTGGTGCATCACGTCGCCGCGGACGGCGCGTCGATGGGCCCGCTGGCCCGCGATCTCATGGCCGCCTACGCGGCCCGGGTGAACCGCGAAGTGCCGCAGTGGGTTCCGCTGCCCGTGCAGTACGCGGACTACGCGCTGTGGCAGCGCGCGGTACTCGGCTCCGAGGACGATCCGGAATCGCTCGCCGCCCATCAGGTCGCCTATTGGCAGTCCGCGCTGGCCGGGCTGCCCGATCAGCTGGAACTACCCGCCGACCGTCCGCGTCCGCCGACGCAGTCGTTCCACGGCAAGGCGATCCGGTTCGAGATCTCCCCGCAGCGGCACGCCAGGCTGCACGAAGTCGCGCGCGCCAACCACGCCTCGCTGTTCATGGTCGTGCACGCCGCCCTCGCGGTACTGCTGGCACGACTTTCCGGCACCGAGGACATCGCGGTCGGCACCCCGATCGCGGGCCGTGGCGAACGTGAACTCGACGACCTGATCGGCATGTTCGTCAACACCCTGGTCTTCCGGACCAGCGTTCGCCCCGGCGACCGGTTCGCCGACCTGCTCGGCGACGTGCGCGAACGCGATCTGGAGGCCTTCGCCAACGCCGACGTCCCGTTCGAGCGCCTGGTCGAGGTACTGAATCCGGAACGCTCCACCGCGCGCAATCCGCTGTTCCAGATCGGCCTGTCGTTCCAGAACCTGGCCGAGACGGCGCTGACCCTGCCCGGTCTCACCGTGAGCGCGGTCAACTTCAACTCCCAGTTGGCCAAGACCGACCTCCAGGTCACCGTTTACGACCGCTACAACGATGACGGCACCCCGTCCGAGATCATGACCGAATTCGGTTACGCCACCGACCTCTTCGACGAAGCCACGGTGCAGGGTTTCGCGAACCGGTTCGTGCGCGTACTCGACGCGGTGATCGCCGACGTCACCGTGCCGGTGGGCGAGATCGACCTGCTCGCGCCCGAGGAGAGCGAACGCATCCTCACCGCGTGGAACGACACCACCCGGCCGGTGGACACCACCGCGACACTGGTGTCGCTGTTCGACGCGGCCGTCGCGGCCGCCGCGCCCGGCACGGTCGCGCTGGTCGCCGACCTGCCCTCCGGCGAACGCGAGAACCTGACCTACGCCGAACTGGACGCGCGGGTCAACCGGCTCGCGCGCTACCTGATCGGACGCGGTGTCCGCACCGAGGATCGGGTCGCGCTGGCGATCCGGCGTTCGACCGATCTGGTCGTCGCCATGTACGCGGTCGCCAAATCCGGCGCCGCCTACGTGCCGGTCGACCCCGATCAGCCCGCGGACCGGGTCGACTACATCCTGGCCACGGCCGCGCCGGTCTGCGTGCTGACCACCGACCGGGAATCGTTCACGACGGCGACGGCCGAATCGGTCGTCATCGACGAACTGGACCTGTCGGGCTTCTCGGCGAACCCGGTGACCCCGTCCGAGCGTCGCGGCGCACTGACCTCGGCGAACACGGCCTACGTCATCTTCACCTCCGGCTCCACCGGCCAGCCCAAGGGCGTCGCGCTGCCACACGGCGCGATCGCGAACCAATTGCTGTGGAAGAAGGCGGAATTCGGCCTCGGCAGCGAGGACGCGGTCCTGCTCAAGACCGCGGCCACCTTCGACCTGTCGGTGTGGGAATTCTGGTCGGCGGCGGTGAGCGGCGCCAGACTCGTCATCGCCACCGCCGACGGACATCGCGATCCGACGTACCTGAACGAGCTGATGCGCGCCACGGGTGTGACCACCCTGCACGCGGTGCCGTCCATGCTCGACGCGCTGCTCACCGAATCCGAGGATCGGCTGCCCGGTTCGCTGCGCCGCGTACTCGCCATCGGCGAGGCGCTGCCCGCCGCGACCGCGCAGCGCTTCCGCGCGGGCAACGGCGCACAGCTGTTCAACCTCTACGGCCCCACCGAGGCCGCGGTCTCGATCACCAGCCACCTGGTCACCGCGGCCGACCGGACCTCGGTATCGATCGGCGCGCCGGAATGGAACAGCCGCGTCTACGTGCTGGACGCGCGGCTGCGGCCGGTCCCGGTCGGTGTCTCGGGCGAGTTGTACCTCGCCGGTGCGCAATTGGCGCGCGGCTACTTCGCCCGCCCCGATCTCACCACCGAACGGTTCGTCGCCGACCCGTTCGGCACGGCGGGCGAGCGCATGTACCGCACCGGCGACCTGGTGGCCTGGAACGCCGACGGCGAACTGGACTACCGAGGCCGCACCGACTTCCAGGTGAAGATCCGCGGTTTCCGTATCGAACTCGGCGAGATCGAGGCCGCGCTGCTGCGTCAGCCCGCGATCGCCGCCGCGGCCGTGCTCGCGCACACCGACCCCGGCCTCGGCGACCGACTCGTCGCCTACGTGGTGCCCTTCGTCGCCGGAATCGACCCGGACACGGGCGAACTGGACCGGCGCGCACTGCATTCCGCGCTCGCCGCCGAACTGCCCTCCTACATGGTGCCGAGCGCCTTCGTCGCGCTGGACGCCCTGCCGCTGAACGCGAACGGCAAACTCGACCGCAACGCGTTGCCGGAGCCGACCTTCGAGAAGGCGGAGTTCCGCGCGCCGGTGACACCGGTCGAGCAGTTGGTGGCGGGAGTGTTCAGCGATGTGCTCGCCGTCGAGCACATCGGCGCCGACGACGATTTCTTCGCACTCGGCGGTAACAGCATCCTGTCGATCCAGCTGGTGTCGCGGGCCAAGGCGCTCGGCGTGGTGTTCAGCGTGCGCGACGTCTTCGATCAGCGCAGCGTCGCCGCGCTGGCCTCGGTGGCCGACACGGCTCCCGATCCGGCGCTGGACCGGATCCGCGAACTGCCCGGCGGTGGAATCGGCGAGATCCCGCTGACCCCCGCCATGCGCGCGATGCTCCCCGAGGGCGTCGGCTCGCCGAAAGGCGCGGGCTATCCGCGCTTCGCCCGCGCTGCCCTGCTGCCGCTGCCCACCGCACTCGACTGGGACACCCTGCTCGAGGCGATCACCGCGATCATCGACCGGCACGACGCCCTGCGCACCCGGCTGCGCAAGGTCGGCGGCGGCTGGGAATTCGAGGCGCTCGAATCCGGTGTCCTCGATATCGAGGACATGGTGTGCGAGGCCAGGGTGGCGAAGAACGCCGACCTGGCGCAGCTCGCCGAGGCGGAATTCCGGGAGGCGGCCACCCGTCTCGATCCGGCCGAAGGCATCGTGGCGCAATTCGTGCTCTTCACCTTCGCCGATCATCGCGACGACGAATTGCTGGTCGTCACACACGGTTTCGTGGCAGACAGCCTGTCCTGGCAGATCCTGCTCGACGAACTGACCACGGCCGCCGATCGCCTCGGCATCGACGCGCCGCTCGCCCTGCCGTCCACCGGAACCACACTGCGGCGCTGGGCGCACAGTGTCGCCGAGGCGCCCGCGGGTACCGACGAGACCTTCTGGCAGGAGATCTCGGCGACGCCGGATCCGCTGCTCGGTGACCGCGCCTTCGATCCGGCGGTCGACACCGCGCGCACGGTGGAACACCTGCGTGTCGTGGTCCCCGCCGACATCACCGCGGCCGTGGTCGACACCGTTCCCGCGCTCTACCGCACGACCGTCACCGACGGGCTGCTCTCGGCCCTGGCGGTCGCGGTGCTGCGGTGGCGCGGCACCCGCGAGTCGACGATGCTCGTCCGGCTCGACGGTGACGGCCGCGCGGTCGACGCCGTCGCGGGCGCCGACCTCTCGCACACCCTCGGCGGATTCACCCTCGCCCACCCGGCGCGGATCGATCTGACCGGAACCGATCTCGACGACGCCTTCGCGGGCGGCACCGCCATGGGCGCGGTCGTGAAATCGGTGAAGGAACAACTGCGTTCGGTGCCGAACCACGGTCTCGGCCACGGGCTGGGCGACCTCGGCCAGATCGGTTTCCACTACCGGGGTGTCCTGCCCGCCGAGATCACCACCCTGCTCGATCCCGGCATGTCCGCCGCCGCGACCGTCGATATCGACGCGACGGTGGTCGACGGCGCGAACGGCCGGCAGCTGATCGCGTCGTTCGCGTACCCCTCCGGACTGCTCACCGCGGACCGGGTGGCCGAACTGTCCGAGCACTGGGTGGCCGCGCTCGGCGCGCTCGCCGCGCACGCGGGCAGGCCGGACGCCGGTGGCCGCACGCCGTCGGATATGCCGCTGGTCCGGGTCGGCCAGTCCGATATCGAACTGTGGGAGCGCACCTACCCCGGCCTGAACGAGGTGTGGCCGCTGACCCCGCTGCAATCGGGCCTGCTGTTCCACGCGCTGATGACGACGGCGACCGTCGACGTCTACACCATCCAGGCGGTCATCGACCTCGACGGTGTCATCGACGCCGACCGCCTGCGCACCTCGGCGCAGGGCCTGATCGACCGCTACCCCAACCTGCGCACCGCGTTCGTCACCGATTCGTCGGGTCAGGCCGTGCAGGTGGTCATGGACGGCGTCGACGTGCCGTGGCACGACGTGGATCTCACCTCCGACGGCGGCGACCAGGACGCGCGGCTGCGCGAACACCTGGCCGCCGACCTCGCCGACCGGTTCGATATGGCGGCGGCGCCGCTGGTGCGATTCACCCTGTTCCGCACCGGCGTCGAGAAATGGCATCTGGCCATCACCACCCACCACGTCCTGCTCGACGGCTGGTCGATGCCGCTGCTGATGCAGGATCTGCTCGTGCTCTACGCGCTGCGCGGCGACGGGTCGGCGCTGCCGGAGATCGCCTCCTACCGGACCTTCCTGGAATGGTTGACCGGACGTGATCTCCAGGATTCGCTGCGGGTCTGGGCGAACGCCTTCGACGGTGTCAGCGAACCCACCGAACTCGCGCCGCAACCGCGTTCGGCCGAGCAGTACGAGACCGCCCACATCGTCACCGAACTCGACGTCGACCGCACGCGCACGCTGACCAAACATTGCGCCGAACTCGGCATCACGGTGAACACCCTGGTCCAGGCCGCCTGGGGCATCCTGCTCGGCAGGCTCACCGGCCGCTCCGACGTGGTGTTCGGCGCGACGGTCTCGGGTCGCCCGGCCGAACTGTCCGGGGTGGAATCGATGGTCGGCCTGTTCATCAACACCCTCCCGGTGCGGGTGCGCATCGACGACGGCGCGACCATCGGCACGCAACTGCAACGCCTGCAACGTGATCAGGCCGAACTGCTCGACCACCACTACGTCGGTCTCGCCGATATCCAGCGGGCCGCGGGTGCGGGATCGCAGTTCGACACGCTGTTCGTCTTCGAGTCGTACCCGATCGACCGCGAGGCGATCGAAGCCGCCAGTTCGATCGACGGCATGTCGGTGACCGGCGTGAACGTCAGCAACTCGACGCACTATCCGCTGACGCTCAAGGTGGCCGCGGAATCCACCCTCGGCATCGATGTCGAATACCTGCTCAACCGGTTCACCGCAGACGAGGTCACCACCCTGTCGACCCGTCTGGTCCGGGTACTGGAAGCGCTGCTCGGTGACCCCGCCGGGCTGGTCCGCGATATCGACATCCTCGACGACGCCGAACGCGCCAAACTGCTCGCAGAATCCGGAATCGCGGCCGCCGCAACGGTTCCCGAGCAGGGTTTCGTCGGCGCGCGCACCGTGGCGAAGGTGCTCGCCGAAGTGGTCGAGGCCGATCCGCAGGCCCCCGCGCTGCTCGGCGACGGCGACGAACTCGCCTACCACGTGCTCGATCGACGGTCCTCGCAGCTGGCGCGGGTGCTCATCGCGCACGGTGCGGGCCCGGGCGACGTCGTCGCGCTGGCACTGCCCCGTTCGGTGGACCTGGTGGTCGCGGCATGGGCCGTGCAGAAGGCGGGCGGCGCCTGCCTGTTCGCGCACGGACTGTCCGAGGACGACATCATCTCCGCCGGAGCCGGTTTCGGCATCGCCGCACAGGCGAGCGCCGGAGAGGTGCGGTGGCTGGTCCCGAGCGATCCGGCGATCCAGACCGAATTGTCGGCCGCCGCAGCACATCCGGTCTCCTACGCCGACCGGGTGCGCCCGCTCGGCGAGGGCCACGCCGCCTTCGTGCAGTTGGTCGACGGCGCGACAGCGACTCTCACCCAGACCGAAGCGCTCGACCTGGCGATCCGGGTTCGCGACGAGAACGCGATCGACTACGAATCGACCACGTTCACCACCGCCTCGGCCGGCCGCCCGGCCCTGCTGGAATTCCTCGCCACCGCCACCGCGGGCGCTCTCTCGGTGATCCCCTCCGCCGACGAGATCGCCGACGACCTCGCCGACGGCGAAGTCACCCACTGGTTCGTCGCCCTCGGCGACCCGGTCGACGCCGCCGACCCGGAGGTCCGCGTCATCACCGCGGAGTAGTCGCGCTCACCGCCGGTCCGGGCTAGATTTTCCCGGACCGGCGGGTGACCACACCGGGTCGGACCGGACTCGGCCGAGGTCCCGCCGTCGGATCCCGTCGACGCGGGCACCGAGACCGCGAAGGCCGATCCGAAGTCGCGCGCGATATCGATAACAGGTGACGACCGGGTGCGATCGGCAATTTTCCGATAGCCGTGGTCGCTCAGACGAAGATCTCGTCGAGGGTGGTGGCGGTGAGGACTCGGTCGGTCCAGGCGCGGAGTTGGGGAATTCCCCCGATCTGGATGGTGTGGATCGTTGCCGGGGAAAGTGTCCCGAACTTGGCGGTGAGCAGTTCGATCAGCGCTTCGGCATAGCCTCTGACATAGCCTCTGACATAGCCCTCGCAATACCATCTGACATAGGTTCCGCCATAGCCTTGGGCGCGGAGTTGTTCGACAGCGAGTTCGAGGGCCTCCTTCTCGCATGGACCGAGTTGATCGGTAAGTTCGGTCCTTGTTCCAGCGGCTTCCACAGCAAACATCTGGTAACCCCCATTTCATCGTGCCGGTGGAAGCCTCGAATGGTCTTCAATTCCGGCTTTCGCGTATGCAGGTTGAACGGCTGGATGTCCGAACCGTCCTCGCGTGTTCGTCGGACAGACCCTCCAGACGTAACGTGGTCAATCCGGTGTCGTCGAGGGCCGAGGTGCCGCCGTCGCGGAGTGTGGCGATCACGACGACGGGCTCGGTGTCCGCGTGGACCGAGCCGGTCGATCAACAGATCGAACTCGCCTGGAGCGGCGTCACCGACCAACAGCACGCAAGCCAACGCGGCCTCTAGTTCTGCGGGTGTCGGTGATCGCGCAGGCAATGTCGGCGAAAACGGACTGGAAGCATCGACAATTTTTACAGGCGCCTCCCGTCTTGTGTTCGAGGGGGCTACCGGCGGAGTCCGGTGTCGGCTGGATCAGGCGAAGATCTCATCGAGGGTGGTCGCGGTCAGGACGCGGGTGGTCCAGGTGCGGAGTTGGGTGAGTTGGCCGGTCTGGATGGTGTGGACCGTTGCCGATGGAAGTACCCCGAACTTGAGGGTGAGCTGCTCGCTCAACGTCTTGGCCCGGCCGCGTGCTTCGCCTTCGGCGCGGAGTCGTTCAGCAGTCGTCATCAGGGCCTCCTTGGCGCGTGGACCGAGCCGGTCGATCAGCAGATCGAAATCGGCCTCGGTGAAATCACCGACCAGCAAAATATAGGTCATCACGACCTGTAGTTCCGCGACACCGTTCGGACCCGAGGCGAGGATACGCAAGTCATCGATCAGCTTCAGGATATCGGATCTCGGGTCGGTATTCCGTGGCGCGATCTTGTGCAAGGCCAGCATGACGCGGGTTGCGGAGGTCAGGTCGCGGGCCAGGAGCGTGGGCAGATCGAGGGCGGCCACGTCGTCGAGGAGAAACCGCAGGCGCGGCAAGTACGGGTCGAGGGCCGCCCGAGCGGCCGGGTCGAGGTCGATCAGCTCCGATAGTTCGGTCGGGGCGTTCCAGCGGCGGCCGGTGCCGTTGCTGTGCACGACCAGCGGCAGCACCGCGGGCAGGGTGTCCTGGTCCGGATACCGGTGACGGTGCTGGTTCCAGATGTTGACCAGATATTCCATGATCCGCAACGCCATGAACCGGTCGCTGTGGCTCTGATGTTCGACGAGGAGATAGATGTAGGCGGGGTGGCCGTCGAGGCGGGTGCGGTACAGGATGTCGCTGAAGCGGGAGTCGAGTTGGTCCGAGACGAAGCTGACCGGTTGTAGTTCCATGTTGTCCCAGTCGATCCGGTCGATCAGGGTTTTCGGGATCGTGTCGCGGATTTCGCAGGCGGCGTTGGCGGGGACGGACAAGACGCGCCGGAAGTACGCGTCGTGCGGACTCGATGGGTTGGCGGGCACGAGCGCGAAAGCTACATCGGACGTCGGTCGCCGCTCCCAGGATTGCGCCGAAAGGGTCGACCGAGCCGGGGTGTCTCCCTGTGAGGGGCCGTGTGTCGTCGGTGAGCGACCGTCGATCGGCGGAGTCGGCCTGGACGGTCGGCGGGACATGGTCCGGCAGCGGCGGATTCGTCAGTGCGTGTCGCACTCCGCCACTCGCTCTCCCGGGCGGCGGCGGATCATGTTCGAGGCTGCACGACTATCGCCGCACGCCGGTACCAGCGATCGATCGTGTCGCCTTCGTTGCCCATATACCCCGCGGATTCCGTGGCGAACATCTGGTGAGCGGATTCCGCTGTACCGGCACATATCTCGCCGTCCGACACCGAGATCTCGACCGGTGCGCCAGTATTTCCCGACTGATCGATCCACCAGGTCAGTTCGGCGTTCGAACCGAAATCATCGCCCAGTCGCGCGGTTTCGATCCGCTCGGGGTGGTCGACGGGCAGGACTCCCTCGCGCACCTCGTAATCGAAGTCCTCGTCCTCGTCCTCGATCGGTTCCCACGTCTCGTCGACTATTTCCCACGTGCCGTCGACGAGTTCCCAGCGCCGCCGCCGACCGTACATCCAGTCCTCGTCCTCGAACAGGTCGCAGGCGTGGGCCCGGTGGATCTCCGCCAAGGCCAGTGCCACATCGCATTCGGCATGCTCGGACGCCGCGACGAGAGCTCCGGCACGAGCGGCATCGGAGCCCTTGAGCTGATCCCACCCGAACCCGCGCTGGGAATACCGGTGATCGAGGAGGTAGACCAGCCGGTTCGGTGGACGCGACGCGGGTCCGCCGTCGCGGAGCCAGGTCGGCACCGGTATCGGTGTCGAGAAGTGCTCACGCAGGTGCCCAGCCAGTGCGGCGATCTTCGCGGGCGCGGTGACCAGATCATCGTTGGCGGCGGTGCGGCCGCTCGCGATCAGGTTGTAGGTCAGTGAGATTCGGAAGCCGTCGGTCACGGGCAGCACCTCGTGGTGACAGTCGGCGTAGAAGGCGAGAAACCCGAGCTCACCCGGCGACCCCCGGTCGCTCACCTTCTCCCCCCGATGCTCCACCACCAACTCCCCGCCCGTGAAATCCGAGGGCAGCGTCACCACCAGGGTGCCGATCATGCCGTCGGATTTCTCCGAATCCCGGTGCCGTCGAAAGAACTGTCCCGGCTCGTACACCAGCATCGAATGCAGTTCGGCCGACAGTTCGCAGTCGCCGGGCAGTCCGAGGCCGGTGCGCACCGCGTCGAGTACCGGCCCCAACGTCGAGTCCCAACGTCGCTGGTCGACGGTTATCCGGCCGCGCGGAACCTCCCACGTATCACGCACATTCGGATCGAGCAGGGTCTGTTCACCCAACCCGTATCTGGCCGGGCGCGCGATATCGCACAGCTGCCGCGCCTGTGTCGGTGTCACCGGCCACCCGAGCACCCCCACCCCCACCCCCTCCACCTCGATGACCAGACTCTCGGCCGGGGCGGTGCCGTGCGCGGCGAAGGAACCCGGCGGGCGCGTCGAATCCAGCAGTTCGCTGATCGCACCCGAGGTCTGGTCTGTCATCTACATCTCCGAAGCTGGTGAATCTCGGTACGGCCGGATATCGCCCGGCCGAGTATCCGATCGGTGGCTACGCCAGAAGTTAGTCGGGCCCTCCGACAAAACTCCGAGGGTCCGGCACCTCACAAATTCCGGGATGCCGTTCGCCTCACGAGCAGCGAACGAACCGACCGGACCAGCGGGATTCCGGGGCGAAGGTGAGCCGCCGTCAGGAATGACGCGCAGATCCACTCCCGTCGGCCCCGCCCAGCGGACCAACGGCCGCGCGGAGCCGCGTGGACTAGACTCGGACGGGTCGCTCCCGCTCAGCGAGGTTGGAGGTGTTCCGACGGTGATGCCCATGCCTACTCACAAGTCCGACCGTTGGACTGCCGCGGATCTCGATCGGATGCCCGAAGACGGACTCCGGTACGAGGTGCTGAATGGCCAGCTCGTCGTGAACGCTTCTCCGAAACCACGCCATCAGTGGTTGATCAAATGGCTGGAACGTTCGTTGGACCGCGCCCTACCGCCCGACTATGCCGTCCTCCAGGGCGTGGGTGTGTTGATCGGCGACGACCAGCCGATTCCCGATCTGATCGTATCGACCGGGCCGATATCGCTGGATGCGCGCGGAATTCCCGTCGAACAGATCGAACTCGCGGTCGAGGTCGTGTCGAACTCGACCACTTTGCAGGACCGGATGCTCAAGCCGGTCGTGTATGCCGAAGCGGGGATCCCGAACTACTGGCGGTTCGAGATCAATCCTTTCAAGGGACAGCTGCCGGGGGAGTCGTTGCCGGTTCTGTTCGCCTATGCCCTCGGCACCGACAAGACCTACGAGCCGACCCATCGTGTCGCCGCCGGTGAGACGGTGACGCTGCGCTCGCCTTTCGAGTTCTCCATCGATCCGGCGTCGCTGATGCCTTGACCGAAGTCGGCCGCCTTTCTTCTAACGGGGAAGTTCGTGGGCCGGGGCGAGGTTCAGGAGTTCGTCGACGGACCACTGGTCGTCGGCATGTCGGCCGTGTTTGGCAGCGAGTACCCGGCCGTCGGGGGCGATGAGGAAATCGGCGGGTAGGCCGAGGCGTCCACCTTCCGGGGTAGTGGGTGGGCGGACGTGGCCGGGGGTGCGGGCGGCGCGGAGTTCGGCGGCGATGGCGCGGACGATGGTCGGCCAAGCGCGGGGGTTCAGGAGGGCGCGGGGTGCGGATTCGACGCCGAACTCGCGGTAGAGGGTTCGGGTGGGGTCGGCAATCACCGCGAAGGGTAGGTCGGCGGTGTATTTGTGTAATTCCGCTGCGCTGGAATGGAATACGACAACCTCGCGAATGTCGGCGGCGTTGATCTCGTCGTGCCTGGCGACGATGGAGCGCAGGTGCAGATTGCAGACGGGGCATCCGGCGAATCTGCGGAATTGCAGGTGGATCAGGCAATCGGGATCGGGGACGGGTACCGGGGCGCCGGAGATGGCGGTGAGGGTGCGGGCCGGGATTCGGGCGGGCAGGGGCATCGGCTTCCTTTCGTAGGTGTACCAAGTACGCCTACGTCAAGTATGCGCGTACCTTGTACGCTGTCAACCCGTGCCACGTCCTCGTTCCCTGACCACCGCCGATCTCGCCACCGCCGCACTCGCCGTGATCGACCGAGACGGGCTCGCCGCGCTCACCATGCGGGCGGTCGCCCAGGAATTGCGGATGGCGACCATGGCGCTGTACCGCTACGTCGCCGACCGAGAGCAATTGGAAGTGCTCGTCGTCGACCTGGTGATGGACCCGCTCGACCTGTCACTGCCCGCCGGAACCGACTGGCGCGACCGCCTGTCGCTGCTGCTGCACCGCATGAGAGACGCGGTCGCCGCACACCCCGAAACCGTCCCCCTCGTCCTGCGGCACCGGCAGGCGTCGGTGGCGACCATGCGCTATATCGAGACCACGCTGTCGGTCCTCACCGACCGCGGATTCGACGGCGCGGACCGGGTGATCGCCCAGCGCGCGATTATCTCGTTCCTGCTCGGTTTCCTCCTGAACGAGCACTACGCCTCCCTGCGTGGTCCGGGAACGGCGGCGATGGCGACGATGTCGCCCGACGAGTTCCCCCTTCTGGTTCGCACGGCGGGACAGGCGCGTTCGATGTCGGTCGACGACGAATTCCGCGGCGGTGTCGAGATACTGCTGCGCGGACTCCGAGCGGGCGGCTGACCTCACGGGAACCGGCGCTCTCGGCAGAAGGGCGTCCGGACCTGGCAATCGAACACTCAGGACTCCCGCATCGCCGCGAGGGCCGCACGCGCGGCGGCGATGACCAGCGGCCACTGCGGATCGTCGAGATATTCGGAATCCCCGATATTTCCGAGACGCTCGACCATCGGACCCAGCACCCGATCCAGCTCGATCAGCCGGTCGATCCCGGGTCCGTCCACCAGGACCGGCCCGATCGTGGAGCGCGGGTCCGGGCAGACCACGCAGTCGTCGTCGAGGATATGTATGGACAGATCCAAATCGTCGTAGAAACCTTCGTGCGGAAGCTGCCGCTCGATCCACGCCCTGCGTTGATACACCGGATCCGCCAGCGATTCGAGCGCGTGTTCCACATACATACGCATCCGCGGAAATTGAATATCGCTCACGGTCGGAGTTCCTTCGTTTCTGATCGCACCTTCGACTATGCGAATGAATTGGCGAGCCGACGCAGGTAGATCGGGCCGATACGTCCGCGAACGCTGCTGAACGAGACGCCCACGGACTGATTCCACTGGCCGACGCACTCGCGCGAGAAAGACAAGAACATGGACGCCGAGGGTCGGATTCCAGCAGGCCGAGGCCCGCGTAGGCGAGACCTGGTCGGCCGCCTGTCTCACCCGTGAGACGTCGCCGTTTCGGCCGATCGTGCCAGCGCTCGGTACAGCCAATGCTGGGCGGCTCCCGCGGTCGTCGTTCCGGTGATGACGCTGGTCATTGCCCAATACCGCTGGATTCGCGGGTCGGAGTCATCGGCCGCTTCGAGCAGTCGACGCCGGAAGCGCGGTGTGTCGCGTTCGCCTTTCGCGGCGGTGTGCGCGGCGAGGAAACGATCGAGTTCGGGACCGGGGCGCGGCTCGACCCGGGCCAGGACCAACGGTCCGACGACCTCGCAGGCTTCGGCGACACCCTCGATCAGCTCCCGTCTGTCGCGGACTGTCCCATCGGTTCGCCAGAGCTGACGGGATATCGCGTGGGCGAACGCGGGATCGGTGACGGCGGTGGCGACTTCGGCGTAGGCGAGGATCTGGCGGACGGTGGGATCGGCGGGCGGGGCCGGGATATTCATCTCCACGAACCCGTCGAACATCGCGGGAGGCATAGGGGCGAGCAGCCGCCGCCAGAGCGTGACGAGACTGTCGTAGGCGCCGTGACGGTCCTGGACGACCGTGAGCAGGGCAAGGCGAGCGTTTCGCTCGTCCTCCTCCGCGTTCTCCAGGGCGAGTAGCGCTGCTCGCCTCCAGGTCAGTGCGCCTAATTCGACATCCAACGAAACCCGTTCAGCGGCAATGGCATCGGTGACCGATACGGTGCCCGCGAGGATTTCCGTGATCACGCTCAGGCCGAGTCCGAGCGCGCGCAGTCGGCGAATCGAGCGCACCCGATCGGGCGCGCTCACCGGGTCGAATTGTCGGTGACCGCCGGAACTGCGCCACGATTCGAGTATTCCTCCGTCGCAATAGAAGCGGAGGGTCCGCGCCGACACACCCGTCCTCCGCGACAGCTCCCCGATGCCGATGCCGCCGCGCCGGTATGTGTTCTCGGTCACGATCGCTGGAACCTCCACCCGACTGGAGTTCCTACGGTACTGGAACCCCTGTCGGACGAGGAGAACCGAATGAGCCCAGAGAGACCGAGCGCCGATCAGATCTGGAACGCTGTCGCGACCGAACGAGCGAGTCTCGTCGAATTGCTGGAGGCGCTACCGCCAGCCGCGTGGGACCACGCGTCACTGTGTGCCGGATGGCGCGTGCGTGACGTCGTCGCGCACGTGGTGCTGTCCGCCCATGCCGAGATCACGACGATTCTGATCGGCCTGATCAGAGCCAGGGGAAGCGTCGACGCGTTGATACGAGACTCCGCCGTGCGTCATGCCGATGAACGGACGAACGAACAGTTGGTGACGGAGTTGCGCGACACCATCGCAGCACGTTTCACGCCGATCGGCACCACCCCCGCCGACCGGCTGATGGATCTGCTCGTCCACGGCCAGGACATCGCCGTGCCATTGGGGCTCCGGCGTGAAATGCCTATCGCGGCAGCGCATCTGGCCGCGACCCGAGTCTGGGAGATGGGGACCTCTTTCCGTGCTCGCAAGAAGTTCGGCGGATACCGCTTGATCGCGACCGACACGGACTGGGCCGTCGGTGCGGGTCTTCGTATCGAAGGTCCTGTCGCAGACCTGCTCCTGCTCATCACGGGCCGCGATAACGCGTTGAATCAGCTCACGGGTGAGGGAGTGGCGCAGTTGATCTCGCGGCGTGATCGTTCGAGACGCTGAGGTGAGCCCGAGCGGTCCGATCCGTCCGTACCCACCGAGCGGCCCGCACGGTCAGTCCTTCAGCTCACCGGCCAGCCGCCACGATTCCCGTTCGGCGGTGAACGCGTCGGCCTGCACGGCGCGGAATTCCTCGATGGACGTCGCGTTGTCATCGAGGAATTTGCGATAGTCCGCCAAACGGAATTCGCCGTCCTCGGACTTGACGTCCACCTTGCCCGCCGCGAAATCGGCGCGCATATCCATGAGTTCGTCGGCTTCCACCGGATACCAGCTGATCCGATCGAAATAGCGCAGCAGCCAAGGGGATTCGGTGGCACGGTGGTTCCACACCTGGGTGGTGCGTCCGACGAACTGGTAGCCGCCGGGGCCTTCCATGCCGTAGATGCACAGGTAGGCGCCGCCGATTCCGACGGCGTTCTCGGGTGTCCACGTGCGGGCCGGGTTGTATTTCGTGGTGACAAGACGATGGCGCGGGTCGATCGGAGTCGCCACCGGCGCACCGAGATACACGTCGCCGAGGCCGAGAACCAGGTATTCGGCACCGAATACCGTGGCGTAGACGTCGTCGACGGTGCCGAGGCCGTTCATCCGGCGGATGAATTCGATATTCCACGGGCACCACGGCGCGTCGGAGCGGACACCGTGCATATAGCGGGTGATCGCCTCCCTGGTGGAGGGGTCGTCCCAGGACAGGGGGAGGTGGACGGTGCGGCTCGGCACCACGAGTTCGTCGGCGGCGGGCAGATGCTGTTCGGCTTCGGCCAGCAGTCGCAGCAGCGCGGGGATCGGCAGCACCCTCGGGTCCACCCGGATCTGGAGTGAACGCACGCCGGGGGTCAGTTCCGTCACCCCGCGCACGCCTGCGGCCAGCAGATATTCGTGCAGGGCGTGCACGCGGGCGCGCAGGCCGAGATCCAGTGTCATCGCGCCGTATTCGACGAGGACACCGTCATCGCCCGCCCTGCGGTAAGTGACGCCGATCTCGTCATCGACGTCG
This sequence comes from Nocardia sp. NBC_01377, assembly GCF_045040005.1. Classification (NCBI taxonomy): domain Bacteria; kingdom Bacillati; phylum Actinomycetota; class Actinomycetes; order Mycobacteriales; family Nocardiaceae; genus Nocardia; species Nocardia sp. NBC_01377. The sequence goes on along the minus strand of NZ_CP109566.1, from coordinate 6,491,599 downwards.
GCGCGGCGCAGTACGCCGTCGTCACCGTCGCCGCCGACCGAGAGCACCGAAGGCCAGGCCGCGCGCCTGCCCGCGCCCAGCGCTGCCAGTGGGGCGGCGTGTTCGCGGCGGATGGGGACGAATCGCACGGCGTCGCCCGGTGCGAGCTGACCGAGTTTCCAACGCTCGGCCGCGACCACGGTGACCGGGCAGACGAACCCGCCGAGGCTCGGTCCGTCCGGACCGAGCAGGATCGGGGTGTCGCCGGTGAAGTCCAGCGCGCCGACCGAATACGCGGTGTCGTGGATATTCGACGGGTGCAGACCGGCCTCGCCGCCGTCGGTCCTTGCCCACTCCGGTTTGGGGCCGATGAGTCGGACGCCGGTGCGGTCGGAATTGAAATGCACCTCGTAATCGGTGCCGATGATGGTGTCGAAATCGGCGCGGGTGAAGAATTCCGGTGCGCCGTGCGGTCCCTCGGTCACCGCCAGTTCCCAGCGACGGCTGAAGACCGGCTGATCGCCCATCGGCACCGCGGGCGCGATCCGCCGGGTTGGCGCGCCGAGCGGCAGCCGTTCCCCGGCGCGCAGCGCGCCACCGGCACTGCCACCGAATTTGCCGAGGGTGAATGTCGCGATACTGCCCAGGTATTCGGGCAGTTCGATACCGCCCTCGATGAGCACGTAGGTGCGCATACCCGGTCCGTGGACAGCGCCGATATCGAGAACGCCACCGGCGGGTACAAGCACGGTGCGCCACAGTTCGACGGGCACGCCGTCGAGGGTCACCGTTGCCGGTGCGCCGGTCACGCAGACCCACCTGGGTTCGGCGAATCGCAGCGCGGGACCGCCGAGGGTGCATTCGAGCCCGCCCGCGCCTTCGGCATTGCCGAGTACCCGGTTGCCGAGCCGGAACGACAGATCGTCCATAGGACCCGACGGCGGTACGCCGACATGCCAGTAACCGACGCGGCCGGGCCAGTCCTGCACGGTGGTGAGCATGCCGGGGCGCACGACCTCGACGCAGGTGGCCTCGGTGGCTTCGATGCCGATTTCGCCGGTCTCGACCCCGATGGGTTCCACTTCGACGGCCCCGATCACGGTGGTCTCGACAGTGGTGGCACCAACAGGGGTGGCACCGAGCGAAGTGGCCTCGACAGTGGCGGTCTCGATTGTTGTGGCACTGTCGGCGGCGGTCTCGACCCCGCTGGCCTCGGTGGCACCGGAATGCGCGGCACCGATGCGTGCACCGGGCGAACCGACATCGGTTCCTGACAGCCCCACATTCGAATCGGATTCGGTGAGCGCGTGCTCCGGGATCATCTGGACGACATTCATCGCGACACCACCATTCGCACCGGCGTCGGATCGAAACCGTTGCAGGGATTGTTGATCTGCGGGCAATTCGACACCAGCACCAGCGTGTCGATCTCGGCCCGCAACGTGACCTTCTTGCCGGGCGCGGACAATCCGTCCACGATGCCGAGGGTGCCGTCCGCTTCCACCGGCACATTCATGAACCAGTTGATATTCGACACCAGATCCCGTTTGCCCAGCCCCCATTTCATGGCCTCGACGAGGAAGTTCTCCACGCAGGCATGCTGGTGGCGGGTGTGATGGCCGTAGCGAAGGGTGTTGGATTCCTGCGAGCACGCGCCCGCGATGGTGTCGTGATTGCCGACCTCGTCGGCGACCACCGTCATCAGCGCGGTGCCGATATCGGTGCGAAGCACACTGCCGGTGGTGAGGAAGATATTGCGCTGCGCGGTGATCGTCGCCTGCGCGCTGTAGCGGTCGGTGTGATCGGCCGCGGAGTAGAGCAGGCAATCGACGGCCTGGTTGCCGTGCAGGTCGATGATCTCGAGTTCGTCGCCCGCGCGCACCACCGTCGACCAGGGGGCGCAGGCGGGGACGGTCTCGTCGAGCACGATGGTGCGGGTCGATGTCGCGATGGTGCCGGTCACGCCACTGCCTCCTGGTTCATCGCGGCGGTCCAGGCCGCTTCGGTGTTCTCCACTGCCCGTTGATATTCGGGGCCGGAATCGGGGATGTCGGCGAGATCCTCGGGTGCGGACCAGACGACGACGTCGAGTTCGGTGGTGGGGCGCGGGTCCAGCGGATGCGGTGCGTTGGCGACCAGCAGGATCACCGGCAGGTGCACCAGAAGTTCGACCGTCGCGCCGGGACCGCTGCTGCCCGTGGGGGTCAGCACCCCGTCGGATTCGACGCGGACGCCGCGGAAGAAGGTGACGCTTGGCGCGATATCACGCGGTGCGAGACCCTGTTTGACGCCCGCGAGCCGCAGCAGCGCGCGGGCCTCGCCGGAAGGGCCGCACAGGGTGTCGTGGTGACCGGAAGTGTCCTCGACCAGGGTGGCGAGCACCCGCCCCTGATCGGAGAGCAGCGGATGACCGGAGGACAGATACGCCTGCCACGGCACCTTCACCGTGTCGGCGACATTGAGCCGTTCCCACGGCGCGTCGGCCCGCAGCAGCAGCAGGTGCGCGCAGGCCGCGCCCGTCGGGTCGCCCAGCCGGATCCTGGTGCCGCGGCCGAGCACCACATTGGTGTAGCCGCCGGACGGAATGCGTCGGTCCCAGGTGATCTTCGACGGTGCGATGTGCTCGGGCAGGTCCGGACGCGCGATCGTCGCGGCGGCGGCCTGCGCTCTGGCGTGTGAGCGCGCGCCCTCGGTGGACGCGGTCCCCTTTTCGGTCATGATGTGCTCCCTTCGGAATGTCCGTCCGCGGTGCGGGGCGGAGGGACGGCGAGTTCGGTCCAGCGGCGCCGGTGGCCCCGGGAGGGAGCCGGGTGGCGGGCGGTCCCGTGCCCACCACCCGGCCGAGGAGGACTACGCGGGTTGCGCCACGGCCTCCGGCATATCGGCGCCGCGCGGTTTCGCGACGACCAGTCGGTGCACGACCAGGCCCACGGCGATCACCACGAGCACGAACAGCGGTGCGGCCCACTGCATCCACCAGCCGCCACCGCTGGGGATGTAGACCTCGGCACGCGGCCAGGCCAGGTTGATCGCCATTGCGATACCCCAGACCACGGCGAGCGCGTTGATCGGAATCCCGAAGCGGCCCAGCGAGAACAGCGACGGATCGGCCTCGTCGTCCCAGCCCTTGATCCGGCGGATCAGCAGCGGGACGGTGACGAGCAGGTAGGCCAGGTAGAGCGAGACGATGCAGACGCTGGCCAGCGTCGCGAAGATCGCGCCGTTACCCAGATTGAGCACCAGCAGCCCGATTCCGAGCACCCCGATGACGATCGCGGGCAGCACCGGTGTGCCGTAACGGGGATGCACGGCCGCGAGCTGCTTGGCGAAGGGCAGTTTGCCGTCGCGGGCCATCGAGAACATCAGGCGTGAACCCGCGGTCTGGATCGCCAGGGTGCAGACCATGATCGCCACGGCGACGCAGCCGAGCAGGATCTTGCCGGGCGCGCTGTCGAGTTTGGCGGTCAGCACGTAGGCCAGGCCCTCGGTGGCCAGTGAGCCGTCGGTCAGGCTCGGTGCGGCCATGAGCGCGCCGAGCAGCAGCAGTCCGCCGCCGAGCGCCGATACCGACAGCGCCGTGAGGATGGTGCGCGGTGCCACGGTGCGCGGATTCTTCGTCTCCTCGGACAGTTCGCCCGCCGAGTCGAATCCGACCATGACGTAGGCGGCCATCAGGCCCGAGATCAGGAAAGCGGACCAGTACGGACCCGGTGCGGCCTGATCGGTCTCGAAGACGACGCCGGGGCCGCGTTCGGTGTTGACGAAGAACAGCGCGATGATCGCGGCGACGCCGATGATCTCGACGGTGACGCCGATCGAGTTGATCTTCGCCATCAGATCGATGCCGATGACATTGATCGTGGTGGTGACGACCAGCAGGATGCTGCCGAGTAGGACCGCGTTACTCGCCCCGGAGGACGAGATGAGGGCGCTGTCCTCGCCGATGATCTGGAATCCGCTCCAGATCGACGGCAGCACCACCTGGAGCGCGATGGCCGCGGCGGCCGCGGTGACGACCTGGGCGATCACCATCATCCAGCCGGCGAACCAGCCGACGATCTCGCCGCCGAGCCTGCGCGACCACTGGTAGATACAGCCCGAAATCGGGTAGCGGGCGGCTAGCTCGGCGAAGTTCAGCGCGACGAGAAGTTGTCCGGCGAAAACGATGGGCCAGGTCCAGAAGAACGCGGCGCCGCCGAAGGAGTAACCCAGTCCGAAGAACTGGAAGATGGTGGTGAGGATGGAGACGAACGAGAATCCGGCCGCGAAGGACGCGTAGCGTCCGAGTTTGCGGTGCAGCACCGGCTGGTAGCCGAAGCTTTCGAGATCGGCGCTGTCCTTGGTGAGGTCGGTGGGAGCGGGCGGGGAAGCTGTCGTGGCCATGTGCGGTCCTTCGGCGAGCGGCCAATACCTGTCAGATGACAGTTTTGCGTTTTCGATCGCTCATTCGGTGACCTGCGTGTATCGCTTGCGGTAACCCTCGTAACTTCTGTGTTGCCAGAGTTTCTGTCAAATGACAGAAACCTCTCACCCGACGGTGCTCGGCCCACTGCGCCGACCGTGCCGCACGGTCACGGTGCCAGAATGGGCAGGTGGCAAACCCTGGCCCCGGCCGTCCCCGTCTGGAACAGCGAACGCGCCGCGGGAGGACACCGCGCGCGGAAATCCTCGACGCGGCCGGCGAACTGTTCACCACCAACGGCTACGCCACCACCTCGACCCGCGCGGTCGCCGACGCCGTCGGTATCAGGCAGGCATCGCTGTACCACCACTTCGCCGCCAAGGACGACATCCTCGACGCGCTGCTGGCCGAAACCATCGCCACGCCACTGGAACTGGCCGCGAGTATGCGCGACCTCGCCGAACCCGCCGCGACCTGCCTCTACGCCCTGGCCTGGTTCGATGTCAGGCAACTCTGCGCCGCGCAGTGGAATCTCGGCGCGCTGTACCTGCTGCCCGAAGTCCGCTCCGAACGTTTCGCCGTCTTCCGGCTGCGGCGCGACGAATTGCGCGGTCACTACGAGGCTTTCGCGGGCCAGGTGATCGCCGAGGCGGGGGTCGCGGGCATCCCCGGCGCCGAAGTGCTGCCCTTCCGTCTGGTCGAGACGGTCATCAGCATCCGCTCCGACGAAGGCGCCGCCCCCGAGTACGCCGAGCGCACCATCCCGGACGCGACTCTGCGGATGCTCGGCTGGACCGGGGACCTGAACGAGGTGCGCGAAGCGGCGGGCAGCCTGCTCGATCGGCTCGATGCCCGGTTGCCACTCGGCTGAACGGCGGAGTATCGCTCCAAGGGTTCGGCATACAGCCGGGTCATCTGGCTGACGCTTCGTTCAGTGCGGACGCCGGGGCTCGGCATACGGCTTACGCTGGGCCGGAGCATACGGCTGCCGTCGGGCTGAGATCGGCAGCGGCCTGCCGGCTACAAGCCCCACACGAACGAAGGCCCGGCGATCCGGAACCGCCGGGCCTTCGCCGCGTACCAGGTCAGCCCTTGCCGCGACCGGCCTTGAAACCGAAATCCCAGTTGTAGCGCTGGGCGATCTCCATGACACCGGCGCCGGGTCGTCCGGCGGGCGGCCGGATGAAGGTGCCTTCGCGTCGGACCACGAGTTCGCCGTTGAGGTTCTCGATATGGGCGAGTACCGCGTCACGGGAATCGTCCATGCACCCGTCGAGCGTCATCTCGATCGGCGCCGAGTTCACCGGGTACAGGGTCACCGTCGCGTGGACGCCACGGAAATCGTTGGCGCCCTCGTAGATCGAGGTGAAGACCAGGATACGGCGGAACTGGCGGGTGAAATCGAGGTTGATGTCGAGGTTCTCGCCGTTGGCGTTGGCGCCGGTCCTGTCGTCCTGATCGAGCCGGATATAGGGCGGCTGGTGCAGGTCGCCGAAGGAGCGGTCGAGGGCGCGCACCGAGCCGATCCGGCCGTCGGCGAGCTCGAAGAAGCAGCAGAGATCCAGATCGATGCCGCCGCCGCCGCGTTTGCGGCCGAACAGGCCGCCGCCACGATTGGACTGCGGTGAGGTCCAGTTCAGGTTGACCCGCATGGTGCCGCCGGTCGCGCCCTGCTTGGTCAGCGAGACCGAGGGCGCCTCCTTCGTCAGCGAGATCTTGCTCAGATTCACCGGCGCCCCACCGGCGGGCGGCGGCGCGAACTGCTGCGGCGGCGCCTGCTGGAACGGCTGCTGCGGCGGCGGGGCGTACTGCTGGTTCGGTGGCGGCGCGTATTGCTGCGGCGGGGGAGGCGGCGGGGCGTACTGCTGTTGCGGTGGCGGCGCGTACTGCTGCTGTGGCGGGGGTGCGAACTGCTGCTGCGGAGGTGGCGGCGGGGCGTACTGCTGTTGTGGCGGCGGTGGTGGTGCGTACTGCTGCGCGGGCGCCGCCTGCTGCGCGGGCTCGTCATCGACCGAGATGCCGAAGTCGGTGGCCAGTCCACCCAGACCCGACGCGTACCCCTGCCCGACCGCGCGGAACTTCCACGCGCCCTGCCTGCGGTACAGCTCACCGAGGACGAACGCGGTCTCGGTGGTGGCGCCGGTGCTGTCGAACCGCGCCACCTCGGCGCCGCTGCTCGCGTCGAGCACCCGCACGTACAGGCCGTGGAACTGGCCGAAGGTGCCGCCGTCGGTCGATGCCGCGATGACGATGGTCTCGATGGACGGTTCCACCTGCGCCAGATTCACCGACAGCGAGTCGATCACCGTCGGGCCCTGCTGTTTGCCCTCGTGGCGCACCGCTCCCGACGGGTGCTGCGCCTGGTTGTAGAAAACGAAGTCGTTGTCGGAGCGGACCTTCCCCCCTGCCAGCAACAACGCGGACGCGTCCGCGTCAGGAACACCTGAACCCGATTGCCATCCCAGCTCGACGCGTACCGCGGACATCGGCACTGGTACGTTGGCGCCCTTCATCATCGACACAGCTGCCAACGTATATGAATACCTCGTCGCTCGTCACCCACCCCTGGGGGTGGGTGACCCACCCCCCGCGTGTCGGCCGCGTCCGTGCGGCGCGACCGCTCAGCGTGTCGGCGGCGCGACCTGCCAGTGCGCGTCGAGCGCCTTCGCGATATCGGGCAGGACCATGACCGGAATCCGCTTGCGTCGCAGGATTTCCCGAATCTCGCCGACCTGCTCGCGTTTACGCAGATCGTAGGCGCCCGCCACCGGCCGGATGACCGGCGGGATGGACAGCAGCACCAGTTCGCCGTGCCGCTCGTCGCCACCGGCCAGGTCCAGCGCGAGCGACCAGCGTTCACGCTCGTCGAGGGTGAAACGTCCCGCGACAACCCGGTCCCAGTCGATGCTGGTCTCCGACCACGGCGTGCGTCGATGGATCGCGCTGTCGGTGAGCACGATCGCGTCCCGCCCGAACAGCCGGACCAGCACCGCGATACCGGCGACGGCCCCGGCCAGCAACCCGGTGAACAGCCGGTTCACACCGAAACCGAAGACGACGGCCACGCAGACGCCCGCCGTCACCGCGACGCCGAGCCCGGCGTACAGGGCAACCCGTCGATTCGGAACCACGCCCGCGCGCACCATCGCCATACCGCCTCCCACTTGGGTGCGGCCACCGTACCGCGCGCTCGACGGCGGGCGCGCGGGTACCGGATCAGGCTTGCAGGGCGACCGCCGCCTCGGCCGTGTAGACCAGGAATTGCAGGCTCTGCTGGAAGTACAGGTCGACGGTCTCGGCGTTGTGCGCCAGGTAGCCGATCGAGACGTCCTGGCCGATCCGCAGGTCGAAATCGCCGCCGCGGGTCGTGAGCACGAACGCGCCGTCGATGGCGGGGGCCCAGATGATCTCGCCCTCGGGGATCAGGCGTTCGATATGGGTGCGGATCGGGTGGCCGTGATCGGAGGTCTCGCTGACCGCCGTGTAGAGATCGGCGCTCAGCAGGACCGAATACGGCCCGTCGACACCGGCCAGGCGAAGCGCGCTCAACGCCTGCGTGACCGCTTCGGGCACCAGCTTCGGATCGTCGGGCACATTGATCGCCGGATTGGACGCGCTGGCCCTGATACCGGTGATCCCAGCGGCCGCGTACCCCTCCAAGATCGCGCGATCCTCGGCGAAGGCGATCTTGCGCGCCGCGTCCTTGACCGCGTCCAGATCGGCGTCGTTGGCGCCGCGTTCGACATTGTCGAGTTCCTCGCGCGAGAGCGAGAACGGCACCCGCAACTCCACCAGCGGCGCGACCACGCGCTGACGCGCCTGCACGCCCTGGTCGGGAGCCGCGATCGGGATGGTGCGCCCGAGTCCGACGGCGGAGTAGTCCGCGCCGTGCGGGCCCGACACGTCGACCACCCGGCGACCCGCGATATGCCGTTTGAACGTGCGGGTGGCCTCTTCCTCGATCGCCGACCAGGCTTCCTCGGTGATCGGCGCTAGTTCGCGATGGAGGTTGTTCATGTCCTACTCCTTTTCAGGGTGCCGATGCCGAGTGATCCGCTGTCATTACCTCGAACCATTTCGGGTGCGGAAGATTCCCGCGCCGCCGCCGGTGCCGCGGGCAGGTCTTCGAAGAAATCCGTGGGGGGAGTGAAGAACAGGGTGCCGGTGATCGCGAGCGAGAAATCCAGGATCCGGTCGTAGGCCGCGTCCTCGGTGCCGGCGAACATCCGCGACAGCATCTCCTCGGTGACGCTCGGCGTGGCCGCGTAAGCGATGTAGTACGTACCGAATTCGCCGTCGCGAACACTGCCGAAAGGCATGTTCGCCCGCACGATCTGGCGTTCGTTGCCGTCCTCGTCGACGAGGGTGTTCACCGCGACGTGCGAATTCGCGGGCTTGTCCTCGTCGGAGAGTTCGAAATCGTCCAATTTCGTGCGCCCGATCACGCGCTCCTGCTCCTCGATCGACAGCGCGCGCCATTCCGCCATGGTGTGCAGGTACTTCTGCACGACGACGTAACTGCCGCCGCGGAAATCGGGGTCCTCGTCACCGATCAGGGCCGCCGCGATCGCCGCGTTGCCCTCCGGATTCTCGGTGCCGTCCACGAAACCGAGCAGATCGCGCTGTTCGAAATACCGAAAACCCACGGTCTGGTCGACGATGGTGACCGCGCCCGCGAGCCGGTCGCCGATCGTCATCGCCAATTCGAAGCAGATGTCCTGGAATTCGGATTTGATGTGGAACAGCAGATCGCCGGGGGTGGACGGGGCGCGGTGGTGTTCGCCGACGAATTCGGGAAGCACATGCAGTTCGGCGGGTCGCGGGCCGCCGAAGAGGCGGTCCCACGCCTGGCTGCCGATCGAGGTGTTGCAGACCAGCCCGGCGCCGGGCATACGGAATCCGATCGAACGTCGCAGACCGGGCAGATCGGCGAGCAGGTCGCGCACCGTCTGCTCCCCGCCCTCGTCGATGGTGGCGACGAGGAAGATCGCGGCCGGTGTCAGCGGTTCGAGAATCGGCTGCGGCTCAACCATGATCAACAGCCTAGATGCAGCGCTGTGCCGCGCCGCACGCGCACGGGCGTGTCGGGGTGGGGCTACTTGGCGACCGTCAGGAGAAAGGCCACGTCGTCCACGGCTTTGACGCTGTGGCGCGCCTTCGGGACGACGAGCAGGTCACCCGCGGAACCCTTCCACTCGTTCGCGCCGCTGATCAGGGTGAGCGTGCCGCTGATCACCAGCAGCGTCGCGTCACCGGCATTGTCGTGTTCGGCGAGACTCTGGCCCGCGGACAGGCCGACGACCGTCTGGCGCAGGCTGTGCGCGTGGCCGCCGTAGAGAGTTTGCGAACTGCGCCCGCTCGTGGCGGTCGCGGCCAACTTCAATTGTTGGCGAGCGACCGCGGTCAGCGATTTCTTGTCCATGGATCGCCTTTCGCGTTGCATCGGCCGGTGCAGGGCTGTGTGACCGGCTGATAATCAGGAGTATGCCCGACCGGAGTTTTCCGTGCGACAGGTTTGGAGCCCTCGCCCCGTCGACGGCGTGTTCGGCGGATCAGCGAGTGTAGCGCCGGATGCGGAAGCGGGTGCCGGTGCGGGAAGTGTGCCACGGCGCGTCCAGCTCGGTCCGCCATTCGGGGCCGATGACGGGGGCGTACGCGTCGCCCTCGACGTCGGTATCGACCTCGGTCACCAGTAGCTCGGTCGCGAGATCCATTGCCGCACGGTATATTTCGCCGCCGCCCGCGATCCAGACGCGATCCTGACCGGTCAGTTCCAACGCCTCGGTCACCGACGCGGCGCGTTCGGCGCCCTCGGCCGACCATTCGGCGTCGCGGGACACCACGATATTGCGCCGCCCGTCGAGCGGACGAAATCGCGGCGGCAGCGAATCCCACGTCCGCCTGCCCATGACGACCGGATGGCCCATCGTCACCGATTTGAAATTGGCCATATCCTCGGGCACCCGCCACGGAATGGTGTTGCGATACCCGATGACCCCCGTCGGGGACTGCGCCCAGATGAGACCGACCGATTTCACACGGCCACCGGCGCCTTGATGGCCGGGTGGTATCGGTAACCCGCCACTTCCACATCCTCGTAGGCGTAATCGAACAGCGTGGGCGCCGGTCGCAGATTCAGCGTCGGGAACGGGTAGGCCTCGCGGCTCAGTTGCTCGGTGACCTGGTCGACGTGATTGTCGTAGATATGGCAGTCGCCGCCGGTCCAGATGAACTCACCCGGTTCCAGTTCGGTCTGCTGGGCCACCATCCTGGTGAGCAGGGCGTAGCTGGCGATATTGAACGGCACGCCGAGGAACAGGTCGGCGCTGCGCTGATACAGCTGGCACGACAGTCTGCCGTCGGCGACGTAGAACTGGAAGAAGGCGTGGCACGGCGCGAGCGCCATCTTGTCCAGGTCGGCCACATTCCACGCCGAGACCATGATGCGGCGCGAATCCGGGTCGGTGCGCAGGGTGTGCAGCACCTGCGAGATCTGGTCGATATGGGTGCCGTCGGGGGTGGGCCACGAACGCCACTGCACGCCGTAGACCGGGCCGAGTTCGCCGTTCGCGTCGGCCCATTCGTCCCAGATGCTGACGCCGTGCTCGCGCAACCAGCCGACATTGGAATCCCCACGCAGGAACCACAGCAGTTCGTAGACGATCGACTTGAGGTGCACCCGTTTGGTGGTGATCAGCGGGAAGGTCTCCGACAGGTCGTAGCGCAGCTGATGGCCGAAGACGCTGCGGGTGCCGGTGCCGGTGCGGTCCGCTTTCGCGGCGCCGGACGCCATGACCAGCCGGAGCAGGTCCTCGTACTGCGTATCGGTGGTCGTCACGCCTGATGAGCTTACTGATCGCCGCACCTGGCAAGCTCTCGAGTATGCGCAAGCTCTACGTGATCGGCATCGGGGCCGGTGATCCCGACCAGGTGACGATGCAGGCCGTCAAGGCCATGCGGCAGGTCGAGGTGTTCTTCGTGATCGGGAAAGGCGCCGAGAAGAGCGAACTCGTCGACGTGCGCACCGCGATCCTGACCGAGCACATGGACCGGCCGCACCGCGTCGTGGAGATCACCGATCCGCCGCGCGATCGCACACCCGCCGATTACCGGGGTGTCGTCGAGGATTGGCACGATCGCCGCTCGGCGCTGCTGGAAGCGGCCTTCGCGGAAGCGGAAGGGATCGGTGGCATTCTGGTCTGGGGTGATCCGTCGCTCTACGACAGCACGCTGCGCATGATCGAACGGGTGCTGGAGCGCGGAACCGAGAAATTCGATTACGAGGTGATTCCCGGGATCACCAGCGCACAGGCCCTCGCCGCCCGGCATCGGATGGTGTTGCACCGCATCGGCGAGCCCGTCCACATCACCACCGGCAGGCGGTTGCGCGAGGCGGGGCTGGAGGAATCCGCGCTGGTCATGCTGGACGGCGAATGCTCGTTCACCGAGGTACCCGGCGACGACGTCCACATCTGGTGGGGCGCCTATCTCGGCATGCCCGACGAAACGCTGATCGAGGGCCCGCTGCGCGCGGTGGAGGCGCGGATCGTCGAGGAGCGGGCGCGGTTGCGCGCGGCGAAGGGCTGGATCATGGACATCTATCTGCTGCGACGCGATTGACCGGGTAGCGGGTCCGCCGGGGTCGGTTCGCCCGGCTTCTGTCGGTGCTGGCCGGTAATCTGGCAGGCGTGCCCGAGCTACCCGAAGTGGAGGCGTTGGCGCAGTTCCTTCGGGAGCATGCGGTCGGCGCCGTGGTGGGTCGCGTCGACGTGGGGGCGCTCAGCGCGGTCAAGACCTTCGATCCGCCGGTGACGGCCCTGTCCGGCCGCGACGTCACCGGGGCGGGCCGGTGGGGGAAATTCCTCGGCATGGAATGCGGTGGGCTCTGGCTCATCACGCATCTGTCGCGGGGCGGCTGGCTGCGCTGGATCGACGAGCCGAGCCGGACGCCGCCGAAACCCGGCGGTAAGAGCCCACTGGCGCTGCGAGTGCATTTCTTCACCCCCGAGGGGGCGACGCCCGCCTTCGACCTGACCGAGGCCGGAACCAAGAAACGTCTCGCGGTCTACATCGTCGACGATCCTGCGCTCGTCCCCGGTATCGCGCGACTCGGACCGGACGCGCTCGAACTCACCGAGGAACAGTTCACCGAGATCCTGCGCGGCACCTCGCAGCGGATCAAGACGGCCATCGTCGAGCAGACGCTGATCGCCGGTATCGGCAACGCCTATTCCGACGAGATCCTGCACGCGGCGAAGATCTCGCCCTTCGCCAATACCGCGACCATGCCCGCCGAGAAAGTCTCCGAGCTGTATCACGCCATGCGCGCGATACTCACCGACGCCGTCGCGCGGTCGGTCGGCCAGGACGCGGCCCGCCTCAAGGGCGAGAAACGGTCGGGGATGCGGGTGCACGCGCGCACCGGCCTGCCCTGTCCTGTCTGCGGCGACACCGTCCGCGAGGTCTCCTATGTCGAGCGGTCCTTCCAGTACTGCCCGACATGTCAGACCGGTGGCAAGATTCTCGCCGACCGTCGGATGTCGCGGTTGCTCAAATAGCGCGGTTGCTCAAATGGCGCGTCGGCTCGGTGTCGCGATGTGGAGATCGCGCCACGCCAGGCGTTTGACCCGGTCGGGGTCATTCTCCAGGCGGGTGGGGTGGTCGATGAGCAGGGTGGTGCGCCTGGCCTCGGTGTAGACGGGCCAGGACGGCAACGGTGTGCCGGTGCGGGCGAATTCGAGCCAGTTGTCCTGGAATTGGCGGGTCACGGCCTGGAGACCGCGACGTCCGCCCGCCGCGGTGATCGCACGTCCGAACGGAGTTTCGCCCGCCCCGAAGACGGGAATCAGATCGGTGGCGTGGGTGGCGCCGACGCCCGCCAGGTGTAGCGCGCGCGGGGCGAAATCGTAGCGGTAGGCGTAGGTCGGCGCGTGTCGGCTGTGACCCTCCATCGCGGTGAGGGTGGGACGCCAGAAGACGTAGTCGCCGCCCGCGCCGATCGCGGCCTTCGCCTCGGGGAAGCCGGGATAGGCGTCGAAGATCCTCGACACGATCTCCTCGTCGGATCCGGCCAGAGCCGCGCGCAGGCGGTCGGGGCGGGTCGGGAGCCGGTCGGCGAATCTCGCGAACAGCGTGCCCTCGTCGCGGCAGGTGCCGATGATCAGCGGCACCCGGTGCGCCGACCCGTCGGCGAGCGCGGCGAGCGGATCCCGAGGCAGGTAGTCGCCGTCGATGACGGGACAGGCCGGAAACGAGCCGGGTTGTTCACGCATGACGGTGCCGATGGTGCGTTCGACGGCTTTGCGGATCTCGTTGGCCGAGGCGTCGGACAGTGCGTGCGCGGCCTCGGCGGTGGTGGCACCGAGAGCGTCGAGGCAGCGCCGGGCGAACGCGCGGGCGTCGTGGCTGCTCAGCGTCCAGTCCGCGGGCGGACTCTGCGCGATCGCGCGATGGAAAAGACCGGCCGCGTCGGGCGTCGCCAGTAGCGACAGCGCCGCGTGCGCGCCCGCCGATTCGCCGAATACGGTGACGTTGGCGGGGTCGCCGCCGAAGGCCGCGATATTGCGTCGCACCCACCGCAGCGCCGCGACCTGGTCGCGCAGGCCGAGATTGGATTCGAAGGGCCGGTCGGGTGTCGCGAATTCGCCGAAATCGACATATCCGAACGCGCCGAGCCGGTAATTCAACGTCACCACGACGACGTCACCGCGCACCACGAGCCGGGAACCGGAGTACAGGCGCAGCGCCGAGGTTCCCATGAGATAGCCGCCGCCGTGAATGAAAACCATCACCGGGCGCGGTGTCGAGGAGGCTTGCGCGGGTGCGGTGACATTCAGTGTCAGGCAGTCCTCGCTGGTGGGCTGAAACTGCCTGGGACCGATGCGCGCGCCATCGCGATGTTGCATCGAGGCGAACCGGAACGCGGTGGCGTCGCGGACCCCGGTCCACGGCCGCACCGGTCCCGGGGCTCGAAAACGCATATCGCCCACGGGCGGTGCCGCGTAAGGAAGGGATCGCCAGCGCAGAACGCGGCGGCCCCGGTGACCGCGGACAACTCCGTCGGCGGTCCTGATCTCGGTCGATGCCACCATCAACCGATGGTACTCAGCCCCGCCGCGCCTCCAAAAGGCGTAACCAGAACTCACTGACGGCCGGGAAGGCAGGCACCGCGTGCCACAGCGTTGCCAGGGGTACCGCGCCGACGATCGCGATGGTGGCCGCGTGTAGCTGCTCGCCCACCTCGGGGCCGACGAACGTCGCGCCGAGCAGCGTGTCGGTGGCCGTGTCGATGACGAGTTTCGCGTGACCCGCGTAGTCGTCACGGGACAGCGCCGAACCGGCGACGGCGATATCCAGTTCGACGGTGTCGACCGCGTATCCGGCCCGCCGCGCGGCCTCCTCGCCGAGCCCGACGGCGGCGACCTCCGGCGAGGTGAACACCACCTGCGGAACCTGGGCGTGGTCGGCGCTCGCGGCGAATCGGGGGCCGTCGATCGGCCGTCCCTCGGCGCGCGCGGCGATCACGTCGCCGCACACCCTGGCCTGGTACTTGCCCATATGCGTGAGCGCCACCCGGTGATTCACGTCGCCGACCGCGTACAGCCAGTCGCCGGGGACCCCGCGCGCGGCGAGCTGGTCATCGACCTCGATGTACCCGTCCGGCAGGCCGACCGCGGGGAGTCCGAGGTCCGCCGTGGCGGGAGTGCGTCCGGCCGCCACCACGATCTCGTCGACCTCGACAACGGAAGTACCGGTCTTGTCACGCAATTCGACGGTGACGGGTCCACCGCGGATACGGCCCTCGCCGCTATCGGCGACATCGGGGCGGCTGACCCGCACGGGTTCCACGCCGAAGCGCACATCGACACCCGCCGCTGTCAACCCTTCGGCGACCCGCTCGCGGGCGAAAGGCTCCACTGCGCCGAGCAAGGCGTCACCGCGCACCGACACGATCACCCGCGCGCCCAGCGCGGCCAGCCAGGTCGCGGCCTCGCTCGCGACGACGCCGCCACCGACGATCAGCACCCGGTCGGGCACTTCGTGCAGGTTGGTGGCGTCACGCGAGGTCCACGGCAGCGCGTCGCGCAGGCCCGGAGTGTCGGGGATATTCGCCCCGGTGCCGGTCGCGACGACCACCGCGTGCCGGGCCCGCAGCAGCCGGCCGTCCACCTCGACCAGGCGTTCGCCCGCGAGGCGGCCGGTACCCCGGACCACCTCGATGCGATTGTCGCGCGCCCAGGCGACCTGCGAGCTGTCGTCGTGGTCGTGCACGAATTCGTCGCGGCGGCGCAGTACCGCCTCGACGTCGAGACCTTCCGCGCTGATGCCGGGCATGTGCCGGGCGGCCGCGAGCAGATGACCGGGTCGAAGCAGGGCCTTGCTGGGGATGCACGCCCAGTACGAACATTCCCCGCCGACGAGTTCGCGTTCCACGATCGCCGCGGTGCGGTCACTGTTCGCGATGGCGTAGGCCGCCGCGTTCTCACCGGCAGGACCGCCGCCGATGACGATCACGTCGTATTCGGCGGCCGGTACCGGGGAGTTCACTGCAGATAGCCCTCGACCTGGCGGGGCGAATTGACCTGCGCGTCGTCCGGGGATGTGCCCGAATCGATGCGCGCCCGCCGCTGCCGGAGCAGATCCCAGCACTGATCCAGCATGACTTCCAGTTCGGCCAGCCGCTGCCGTTCCGTCACCGGATCCACCTCGCCCGAGGTCGCTTTGGACCGCAGGCTGTGCTCGTCGTCGACCAGTTGCTTGATGCGTGCCAGGATGTCCTGTTCGGTCATGCAGACCATGCTACGACCGTGTCGCGGATTCGCTGGGTGATGATCGAGTCGCGGGTTCGCTGGGCGATGACCGTGTCACGGATCGCCCGGTGACGATCGAGTCGCGGGTTCGCTCGGTGATGACCGTGTCACGGATTGGCTCGGTGGCGACCATGTCGCGTGATTGGCTCGGTGGTGAGTCACGGATCGCGTGGTGATGCCGTGTAGCGGATTCGCTCGGCTATCGGAGATCGAGTCCGGCCAGACATGCGGCGGCGCGCGGGGCCGCGATGGACAGGTCCGACCAGTCCAACGCGGTGTAGCCGAGCGCGATCCCGAAGGTGTGCGGTTCTGTCGGCGGCGCCGTGGGAGGTGCGGTGGGCTCCCGCAGGTGGTGGCGGGCCAATCCGTCCAGATCGAGGCCGACGGCGCGGCCCGCGGCGGCGGCGCGCGCCTCGGCCTCGGCCGAGGGCAGTGGCACCACCAGGTGCGATCCCGCGTCGTCGCCGACCACGTCGAGCCCGCGTCCGCGCAACGCCGACACCAGCAGTTCACGGCGCGGCGGCAGCAGGCGGCGCAGGCGACGCAGATGCCGGGCCAGGTCGCCGTGCCGGGCCAATTCGGCGAGTACCCGCTGTCCCGCCGGGCTGGGGCCGGTGCCGGTTCGATCCCGATGCGCGAGAACAGCTTCGGTGATCTGCGGCGCCGCGACCAGCCAGCCGACACCGAGCGCGGGGGACAGGATCTTGCTCGTGGTGCCCAGATGGACCACGACATCGGGAGCCATGGCGGCCAGCAGCGGCAGCGGTGCCGTGTCGTAACGCAGTTCGCCGTCGTAGTCGTCCTCGATGACGAAGATATCGGCAGCCCTGGCGAATTCGACGAGTTGCACGCGTCGCGCCGCGGGCATGCGCGCCCCGATCGGAAACTGGTGCGCCGGTGTGCAATACACCGCCGCGATGTGCCGCGGCAGCAGGTCGACCCGAAGCCCTCCCGAGTCGACCGGTACCGGAAGCGCCCGTATGCCCGCCGCGCGGAACGCGCCGACGGCCCGCTGATAGCCGGGATTCTCGATCGCGACCGTATCGCCTGGGCGCAGTAGCGCGGCGGCGAGTTCGCCTACGGCGGAACTGGTTCCGGCGGTGGCGATGACATCGGTGTCGCTGGCCGCGCCGAGTCCGCGGTGACGCAGGAGGTGTTCGGCGACCGCGGCGCGGAACTCCGGTTCGCCCGCGCGATCCTTGCGCACGGCGGGGTCGGCGTCCGCCGCGGTGCGCCAGGCCCGTCGCCACGCGGCCCGGTTGATGGCTTCGACACACGGTGCGCCGGGGAAGAGGTCGAGCAGGTCCGGATTCCGGTCGGTGGCGATGCCCGATACCGCGCGGGCGGGGGGCGTCGCCGGTGCCGTCGTCAGGTAGGTCCCCGAACCGGTCCTGCCCGTGATCCAGCCCTCGGCGTGCAACCGGTCGTAGGCCGCGGCGATCACCGTGCGACTGACTCCGAGGCGCTGGGCAAGCGCCCGCGAGGACGGCAACCGGTCCTGCGAGCGCAGTACCCCCGTGGTCGCCGCGCTCCGCAGACCATCCGCCACCTGCACCGACAGTGGTTCGTCCGCCGTGCGGTCGACAGTGAGTGGAAGGTCGTCGAGCATCGGGCCTCCGCAATTGGACTGTTGAGATTTACTCGGATTGGCTATTCGATAATGCCACTCGGCAACGCAAGCTGAGATCATGAGCACGACGAACCGCACCCCCCTGTCACCCACACCGAGGTCGACGCCGAAACGGGCGAAGGAACGCGTCCGCACCGATCGGGCCGATCTGGACGCCGTCCTCGACGCGGGCCTGGTCTGCCACCTCGGAGTCCTGCTCGGCGGATCCCCCGTGGTCATCCCCACCGCCTACGGTCGCGACGGCGACACGCTCTACCTGCACGGATCCACCGGCGCGGGCAACATGCGCGCCGCGCTCGCGGCCGATATCTCGGTCGCGGTCACCCTGGTCGACGGCATCGTCTACGCCCGCTCCGCCATGCACTTCTCGATGAACTACCGCTCGGCCGTGATGCACGGCCGCGCCGCCGAGGTCACCGATCCCGACCAGCGCCTGCACGCCCTGAAGGTGATGGTCGAACACTCCGCCCCGGGTGCGTGGGACCGGGTCCGATGGCCGAACAAGAAGGAATTGGCCGCCACCGTCGTCCTCGCCCTCGACCTCACCGAAGCCTCGGTGAAGATGCGCACCGGCGGTCCCAAGGACGACGAGGCCGACGTGGTGGCCGGCGGCGTGTGGGCGGGCGTCCTACCGACCCGCCGGGTCTGGGACGCGCCCATCTCATCGGATGATCTGGAGGTGGGCGTGGAGGTGCCCCCCGAGGTACTCGAGCGCGCCGCGCTGAGTTCGGCCGCGATCTAGACATCGCGCGGAGCGCGGTTCGGGACCTCACCATGTGGTGACCGACAGCAGCGGGCCACCCACCTTTTCCACCAGTTCGCGCAGGACCGCCGCCGAGGGGATGCGCACGGGGTCGAGGCCGACCAGGGACAGGACGACATCGCCGCCGATGGCGCACAGGTAGCCCGAGAGTTTGGTGCGCGGTAGGTGATTCGTGGTCAGTCCGGGGTGGATGGCCCGCGCCGCGACGCCGATGCAGCGGTGCGGGCCCAGTGTCAGCAGGGAATCGGGTAGCGGGCCGATATTGGAGCACAGGATGTCGCGTTCGCCCGCACCAGCGGCGAGCCTGTGGGCCAGTCGGTCCGGGATCACCTGGAGAATCTCCTCCGGCATGCCCGAGGGGGCGGTCATGCGGTATTCGTAGGCGGAACGGGACATTTCGCGGATACTCGCCGGATCGTCGTCGCGGGTGACGGCGATCTGGGTCATGGCGAGGTCGTTGTCGACGCGGGGTTCGTCTCTGGTGTCGACAGGGAGACCGGCCTCGATCGTGTCCTCGGGAAAACCGCTCGCCCACAGGATGTTCGCGACCAGCCAGATGAACAGGCTGTTCGCGGTGCCGCCACGGGATCGGGCGGCGGCATCCCATTCGGTTGCCGGGCATTGCACGACCGTGCCGCATGTGAAGGCGGCTCGCCCCGGATCATGTTCGGGGAGAAGTTCTACCGTCGTCTTCGCGGCGCGGAACCCGGACCGTTGCTGTGACTCGGTTGTGGTTGTGTTCGGTTGGATACCAGTGGTTTTCGGTATGGTCGGCGCTGCCGGTTCCAGGCGCGGAGTTGCCGCTGTCTGGGTAGGCGACACGGGCGGTTCGGAGGGGGGTGCGGCGGTTTCCGTCGTTGTCCACCTGGTCCGCATTCGGTGCGGCGCGGCAGTCGTCGACCGGGCGATGCCACCGCCCAGGGCGCGCGCTGTGCCGCCCAGCACGATCTGCCACTGCCGTATCGCGTCGGACCAGTCCGAATCCGGCCGTGACGAAATGCTCGATGAGGGCGCCGCGACCACGATGACGCAGGCCGAACAGCGACACGCTGCCCGGTCCGGATACGGCCGGCCCGCCCGGACCGGATCGGATTCTCGTTCCCCCAACGGATCCGTGTGCTTGTCCGGTTGTTCTCCCCGCTCGCCAACCATCGGCACCGCCCCGGCTCGCATGGCGCCGCCGATCGCCCGATCGGCGGCGATGACGAGGGCGCGCCCGTCGGCGAGGGCGTGCGAGCAGGTCAGGGAGACCAGCGAACCGCCGTCGTCGAGCCGGGTCGCCGCGAGCCGCCAGCCGGGGCCGAATTCCGGATCGAGGTCGTATCCCAGGTCATCGGCCCAGTCGAACAGCGCCGAGACCGGTATGGGGCGTTCGTCGTAGGCGAAGGCGTGGGCGCGGACGGTCGGCTGCCAACGCCTGCGCGCACCCGGCACCGCCGGTCGAATCACCCTGCGGCCCAGCGGACCCGACCGCAGTGCCGAATGCACCGCCGCCAGCAACGCGCGGTCGACGTGGTCGGCGGTGCGCCAGAGTCCCTGGAGGGCGATGGGGGTGCCGAGACCGCGATGGGTCCGCAGGAAGATCTCGTCGACCACCGTCAACCGGTCGGGGTGTTGTGCGGCGGATCTCCTGTCGCGGCTCATCGGGTTCAGTGCTGTGCGCCGTGACGGCCCGCGCCCGCCGCGAAACGCTGGGCTCCCTCCAGCGCACCGTCGGTCAGCGCGGTGATGCCGTGGCGCAGTTCGTTTCTCATGGCCGCCGATTCGCCCATACCGTCCTGTTCCAGCAGCGACATGCGGTCCGAACGCAGACAGGTCTGGGGCAGAGTGGCGAGCTGGGCGGCGAGTTCCTCGGCGGCGCGGCGTGAATCCCCGTTCGGCACCACGCGATTCACCAATCCCATCTGCAAAGCCTCCGGCGCGCCGACCGCCCGGCCGGTGAGGATCAGATCCATGGCGCGGCCGTGGCCGATGACGCGGGGCAACCGGACGGTGCCGCCGTCGATGAGCGGCACTCCCCAGCGGCGGCAGAAGACGCCGAAGGTGCTGTCCTGTTCGGTGACCCGCAGGTCACACCACAGCGCGAGTTCCAGTCCGCCCGCCACGGCGTATCCGGAGACGGCCGCGACGACCGGTTTCGACAGGGTCATCCGGGTGGGGCCCATCGGCCCGTCCCCGTCTTCGGTCACCTGGTTCGAGCGTTCGGTGCCGAGTGCTTTCAGGTCGGCTCCCGCGCAGAAGGTGCCGCCCTGGCCCCACAGCACCGCCACCGCCGCTTCGGGGTCGGCGTCGAACGCGCGGAACGCTTCGGCCAACGCGGCGGCCGTCGGCCCGTCGACGGCGTTGCGCGCCTCGGGGCGATACAGGATCACCGTGGTGACCGCGCCGGATCGTTCGACTCGCACGGACATGTCCGCTCCTCGCTGCCGCTGGGCCGATAGCTGTCGGCGGGTGCCGACCGGGATTCCGAAGGTGACCGCGCAGGCCACGGCCTCGACCTTACGACCTCCTGCCCCTTGTGTGAAGAAGTGAATTCATGATTCACTTCTTGCATGGTCTACCGGAGAACCCCCGCGGTGCAGGCCCGATTGGACGCTCAGGGCGCGCTGATCGTGCAGGCGGCGACCCGTGTGCTGTCGCGGTCGGGATTCGCCGGCCTGTCCATGGCCTCGGTCGCGGCCGAGGCCGGGGTGGCGACGGGCACCGTCTACAAGCACTACGACGGCAAAGCCGCACTCGTCACCGCCGTCTTCCGCACCGTGGTCGCGCGCGAGGTGGCCGCGGTCTCCGCCGCGGCGGCGTCGGGTAGTGCGGTCGAGCGGGTCACCGCGGCCGTGGAGACCTTCGCGGGCCGCGCGCTGAAGAATCCGAAACTCGCCTACGTGCTGCTCGCCGAACCGGTCGACCCGGCCGTCGACACCGAGCGGCTGCGTTTCCGTCACGCCTTCGCCGAGGCCTTCGAATCGGCCGTGGCCGAAGGGGTGGCGCGCGGTGAACTGTCCGCCCAGGATCCACGGACCAGCGCCGCGGCCCTGGTCGGGGCGATCGGCGAAGTGCTCGTCGGTCCGCTCGTCGCCGCACCGCACGGCGAAACCGTTGTCCCCGAACTCGTTTCCTTCGCGGTGCGAGCACTCGGTGTACGCGAGGACGCGGCACCGCAGAAACAGGAGTGACCGATGTCGACGCACGAAGTCTTCAACCAGGTTCCGGATATCGTCCCGTTCGACGTCTCGCGCAATCCTGCCCTGATCGAGGGTCTGCACCGCGAGGGCGCGGGCTGGGCCGAAGCCGAGGTGCGCGAACTCGGCGCTCTCGCAGGTGGTTTCGAGGCCCAGGAATGGGGTCGGCTGGCCAACGAGTACCCGCCGGTGCTGCATACCCACGACCGCTACGGCAACCGCGTCGACGAGGTCGAATTCCATCCGTACTGGCACGAGCTGATGAATGTCGCCGTCACTCACGGACTGCACGGCTCGCCATGGCTGGACGAGCGAGCGGGCGCCCACACCGCCCGCGCCGCGAAATTCTTCACCTGGGGCGTCGCGGACGCGGGCCACATGTGCCCGATCTCGATGACCTATGCCGTCGTGCCAGCACTGCGGCACAATCCGCAGCTCGCCGCCGCCTACGAGCCGCTGCTCGGCAGCCGCGTCTACGACTTCGGACTGCGCGAACCCTCCGGCAAGGCGGGCCTGATCGCGGGTATGTCGATGACCGAGAAACAGGGCGGCTCCGACGTGCG
This sequence comes from Nocardia sp. NBC_01377, assembly GCF_045040005.1. Lineage (NCBI taxonomy): Bacteria > Bacillati > Actinomycetota > Actinomycetes > Mycobacteriales > Nocardiaceae > Nocardia > Nocardia sp. NBC_01377. The sequence goes on along the minus strand of NZ_CP109566.1, from coordinate 6,469,273 downwards.
GGCCAACACCACCGTCGCCACCCCGCTGCCCGACGGGGCCTATCGCCTGGTCGGGCACAAGTGGTTCACCTCCGCGCCCATGTCGGATATGTTCCTCACCCTCGCGCAGGCTCCCGGCGGACTGTCGTGCTTCCTGTTGCCGAGGGTGCTGCCCGACTGCACCCGCAATCCCATCCGCATTCAGCGGCTCAAGGACAAACTCGGCAACAAGTCGAACGCGTCGTCGGAGATCGAATACGAGAACGCGACCGGCTGGCTGGTCGGCGCCGAGGGCGCGGGCGTGAAGACCATCATCGAGATGGTGAACATGACAAGGCTCGACTGTGTGATCGGGTCGGCGACCGGAATGCGCGCGGGCGCGGTGTTCGCCGTGCATCACGCCAGGCACCGGGAAGCGTTCGGCGCCAAGCTGATCGACCAGCCCGCCATGCGCAATGTGCTGGCCGACCTGGTGATCGAATCCGACGCCGCGACCACCGTCATGATGCGCCTGGCCGGTGCCACCGACCGCGCGGGCACCGACCCCGCCGAAGCGGCGCTGCGCCGGATCGCGTTGGCCGTCACCAAGTATTGGGTCTGCAAACGCGCGCCCTCGCACGCGGCGGAGGCGCTGGAATGCTTCGGCGGCAACGGTTATGCCGAGGAATCCGGTGTGCCACGGCTGTACCGGGAAGCGCCGCTCATGTCGATCTGGGAAGGATCGGGCAACGTCGCGGCCCTGGACGCGCTGCGCGCCATGGGACGTCAACCGGAGACGGTGCAAGCGTTCTTCGACGAGGTGACCCTCGCCAAGGGCGCCGACCCCCGCCTGGACGACGCCATCGCCGAGATCGGCAAGGAGCTGTCCGATTTCAGTGACATCGAATACCGCGCCCGCCGCATCGTCGAACTGATGGCACTGGTTCTCCAAGGCGCGCAACTGGTTCGCCACGGCCACCCCGCCGTCGCCGACGCCTTCTGCGCGACCCGCCTCGGCGACGACTGGGGCATCGCCTTCGGCACCCTGCCCACCGGCGTCGACACCGCCGCCATCATCGAACGCGCCTTCGTCGCCTGATCCGACCATCGGCGTCGCATTCATTCAGTTCCACCGAGAGGCCCATACCGCGCCGGGTGGGTCGGCGGCCGAATGATTACGTTGTCTACGACGGCACAGAGTGTTTCGCCACCGCCGAGCTGTCAGGTGCCTCGGACATGGGAGATTTCCGAGGCACCCGCGTGAAGGTTGCGTTCCGAAGCCGGGCTAGCGACGCACGCACGATGCTGCGCCATCCGCATCTGCGGACGATGCCGGCGTCGGATCATCGGCGAGTTCTGTTTTCACGACTTTGACCTGCACTGTCAGGCCGACTTGTGTTGCGAGGTTGACGAGTACGTCGATGGAGAAGCGGCTGAGTTTGCCGTTCTTCAGATCGCTGATCCGGGGTTGCGTGACACCGAGATTGCCTGCGGCGACGCGCTGGGACCAACCGAATTCATCGATGCGCTCACTGATGGCGACCATGAGCCGCGACCTGACTTTCAGGTTCTCGGCTTCGGCCGGTGTGTCTGCGATCGCGTCGAAGACGGAGGCGAATTCTGTCGTTCGGAGTTCTGGTGTGCGCTCTGTGCCCATTGGGTTTACCCCCGCTGGGTAGGCGCGTGGCATGGAATGCGGTCACGCGGTACCAGCTGTCGTTTTCGGCGATGCGAATTTCCCAGACGCCCCGGCCGATATCGGACATCGATTCGGCCCCGGGTGGGGTCCGTCGAAGTGTCCTCGCTGAACGACTCGGCCGTTCTCGTTCGAGGGTGCCCGTCCAGGACGAAGTACCGGTTCGCCGCTCGACTATCGGGCGCTCCCCGCCGGTAGGGTCGACAGGTGAGCGGAGACGAACGCGTGGTGCCGCTGGATCGGGTGGTGCGGCGGGTGCTCGAGGGGGCATCCGGTCGCGACAACCGGTATGTCATCGGGATCGCGGGGCCGCCGGGGGCCGGGAAATCGACGTTGGCGGACGCTCTGCGTGAGGCGTTCGGGTCGGCGCACGGTGGGCGGATCGCGGAGATCGCGCCGATGAACGGGTATCACCTGTCCAACACGGAACTGTGTACGCGGGGGGATCTGGCGCGCAAGGGCGAACCCGACACTTTCGACGTCGCGGGATATGTCGAGAATCTGGGGAGATTGCGCCACACGCGAATCGGGGAACCGGTGCCGTGGCCGACGTTCGACCGGCGGATCGAGGAACCGACTCCGGCGGGTGTCGTGTTCACCCGGCAGCGCGTCGTCATCACCGAGGGTAATTATCTGCTGTGCGACGGCGCGTGGTCGGGGGTGCGCGATCTACTCGACGAGCGGTGGTACTTGGACGCGGACCGCGAGGTGCTGGAACGTCGGCTGTTGCGCAGGCATCTGCGGGGCGGGCGGACCGGCGACGCCGCGCGCGCCAAGGTCCGCGACAGCGATCTGCGCAACGCCGATCTGATCGCGCGCACGAGATCGCGGGCCGACCTCGTGCTGCGCGAAAGGCGGGGCGGGTACTGCTCGGTGCGCTGAGGCGGACCGGAATCGGTGTTGCCCGATATTCACCGGCGCGTGCGGTCCGGTCTCGTGGGCCGGTCGACAGATCATGGATGGATGAAGGTGCCCCGTCCGACCCGAGGTCGCGGAAGCCCGCTGCGCAAAGTTCTCAGCGCGGTGTTCGCCGTGCTGATCTTCTACAGCGTTCCTCTGGAATGGGATGTGGGGGAGAACTGGCCGAGCAAGGTGATCGGTCTCGCCGCTTTCGTCGCGGGCGTCGGCGGACTGATCTGGGTGACCTGGCGGCATGTGCGCCGATACCTGGAGGAACCCGCGGCGACCGGGGGCCGGGTCGACGGGATCCTGCTGTTGCTCTGCGTCGTCGCGATGTTCTTCGCGCTGTACTACTACCGGCTGGCCGTGCAGTATCCGGGACAGTTCGACGGCATCGTCACGCGCACCGACGCCCTCTACTACACCATCGTCACGCTGGGGACCGTCGGCTTCGGCGATATCCACGCCACCGGTCAGGCCGCGCGCATCGCCACCATGATCCAGATCGTCTTCGATCTGGTCGTGATCGGCACCCTGCTCGCCATCACCAGCAGCGGCCTCAGTCGCCGCTTGGAGCGGGCCGCGGCGCAGGTGGCTCCCACCGGTGAGCCGCCGGGGAAGATCAGCGGTTCCCGCGATACCAGCGAATGAGTTCGTCGGTGGAGGAATCGCCCTGCGGGGCCGGATCTTCGGCGGAGGTGAGCAGCGGCGCCAATTCCAGGGCCTGCTGTTTGCCGAGTTCGACGCCCCACTGGTCGAAACTGTCGACGCCCCAGATGGTGCCCTCGACGAAGACCTGGTGTTCGTAGAGCGCGATGAGCTGGCCGACCACCGACGGGGTGAGCCGCGGGGCGAGGATCGTGGTCGACGGACGGTTGCCCGGCATCACCTTGTGCGGCACGACCTCGGGATCGGTTCCCTCGGCGGCGATCTCGTCCGCGGTCTTGCCGAAGGCGAGCACCTTGGTCTGAGCGAACAGATTGCTCATCAGGATGTCGTGCATGCTGCCGGTGCCGTCGATCGTGGGCAGATCGTCGGTGGGCTGGGCGAATCCGAGGAAATCGGCCGGAATCAGTCGGGTGCCCTGGTGCAGCAGCTGGTAGAAGGCGTGCTGGCCGTTGGTTCCCGGTTCGCCCCAGAAGATCTCACCGGTCGAGGTGCTGACCGGGGTGCCGTCGGCGCGCACCGATTTGCCGTTGGATTCCATGGTGAGCTGCTGGAGATAGGCGGGGAAGCGCGCCAGATCGTTCGAATAGGGCAGTACCGCCCTGGATTCCGCGCCGAAGAAGTTCGAGTACCAGACCCCGAGCATGCCGAGCAGGACCGGCGCGTTCGATTCCAGCGGTTCGTTCACGAAGTGGGTGTCCACGGCGTGCATTCCGGCGAGGAACTCACCGAAACGTTCCTTGCCGATGGTGGCCATCACCGACAGTCCGATGGCCGAATCCACCGAGTAGCGCCCGCCGACCCAGTCCCAGAAACCGAACATATTGGCGGTGTCGATGCCGAATTCGGCGACGCGTCCGGCATGGGTGGAGACCGCGACGAAATGTTTCGCGACGGCGTCCTCGCCGAGCGCGGCGACCAGCCAGCGGCGCGCGGCGGTCGCGTTGGTCAGGGTCTCCAGCGTCGAGAAGGTCTTGGAGGCGACGATGAACAGCGTGGTCGCCGGGTCGAGTCCGTCGAGTTTCGCGACCAGATCGGTCGGGTCGACGTTGGACACGAAACGCGCGCCGATACCGGCGTCGGCGTAGTGCCGCAACGCCTGATGCACCATGACCGGTCCGAGATCGGACCCGCCGATACCGATATTGACAACGGTGGCGATACGTTCCCCGGTGGCTCCGCGCCACCGGCCCGAGCGCAGCCGGTCGGTGAATTCGCCCATCCGCGCCAGCACCTCGTGCACCTGGGCGCCCGCGTCCGCGCCGTCGATCTCCATCGACTCGCCTTCGGGCAGTCGCAGCGCGACGTGTCCGACCGCGCGATCCTCCGAGGTGTTGATGTGCGCGCCGGCGAACATCGCGTCACGGTGGTCGGGAACCCCGGCCTCGCGCGCCAAATCGACCAGCAGGTGCAGGGTTTCCCGCGTGACGCGGTGCTTGCTGATGTCGATGTACAGATCACCGACCCGGACCGTCAGCTCGCGTCCCCGTGCCGGATCCACGTCGAAGATATCCCGCAGATGTAGTTCGGAGATACCGCCGAAATGGTCGCGCAGCTTCCGCCATGCTGCCGACGCGGTAATGTCACTGCTCACCTCACCGAGGCTACAAGCAGCGTCGCCGCGCCGCGCTACCGACACCACCGAATCCGGGCGCGGGCACCGGGCCGACGAAGCGGACTCGTCGGTCTCCCGGCACGAGCGGGGAGGAAACGAACTCGGCACGGGCGTACCCAACTAGGCTGACGGCATGGTGTCCGAAAGTGAACTTCTCCAATCCGTGCCGACCTCCCTGTGGATCGGTGGTCCCGTCGAGGCAACCGGCGGCGGCACCTTTCCCGTGCACAATCCGGCCACCGGTGAGGTGCTGACACGGGTCGCCGACGCCACGCCCGAGGACGCGGTGCGCGCACTCGACGCGGCCGCCGCCGTGCAGGCCGGCTGGGCCGCGACCCCGTCGCGCGAGCGCGGCGAGATCCTGCGCACCGTTTTCGATCGCATCACCGCGCGCGCCGAGGAATTCGCGCTGCTGATGACCCTCGAAATGGGCAAGGCGCTGCCGGAGAGCCGCAACGAGGTCCGCTACGGCGCCGAATTCTTCCGCTGGTTCGCCGAAGAGGCGGTCCGGGTGCACGGTCGCTACCTGCACGCGCCGTCGGGTACCGGGCGCATCGTCGTGCACAAGCAGCCGGTCGGGCCGTGTCTGGCGATCACCCCGTGGAACTTCCCGCTGGCCATGGGCACCCGCAAGATCGGTCCCGCGCTGGCCGCGGGCTGCACGATGATCGTCAAACCCGCTTCGGAGACCCCGTTGACCATGCTGCTGCTCGCGCAGCTGTGCAGTGAGGCGGGCCTGCCCGACGGTGTGCTCTCGGTGATCACGACCTCGCGTTCGGGGGCCGTCACCGGTCCGCTGCTCACCGATCCGCGCCTGCGCAAACTGACCTTCACCGGGTCGACGGAAGTCGGTAGGAAGCTCATCGAGGCCTCCGCGCACGGCCTGCTGCGCACCTCCATGGAACTCGGCGGCAACGCGCCCTTCGTCGTCTTCGACGACGCCGATGTCGACGCCGCGGTCCAGGGCGCGATGCTGGCGAAACTGCGCAACGGCGGCGAGGCATGCACCGCGGCGAACCGCTTCCACGTGCAGAACGGCGTGCTGGAGGAGTTCACGACCAAATTCGCCGAGGCCGTGGCGAGTTCGGTCTCGATCGGACCGGGCGCCGAAGCGGGCACCACACTCGGTCCGCTCATCAACGAGGACCAGCTCAATACTGTCGCCGAATTGGTCGACGACGCGGTCGCGGCGGGCGCCCAGGTACGTCTGGGCGGCAAGGCGCCCGGCGGACCCGGCTGGTTCTACCCGGCCACGATCCTCACCGACGTGCCGCCGCACGCGCGGATCCTGACCGAGGAAGTGTTCGGTCCGGTGGCTCCCATCGTCGGCTTCGAGACCGAGGAGCAGGGGCTCGCCGCCGCGAACGACACCGAATTCGGCCTCGTCAGCTACGTCTACACGCGTGATCTGGACCGTGCGCTGCGGATCGCGGAGGGCCTGGAATCCGGCATGGTCGGGGTGAACCGCGGTGTGATCTCCGATCCGGCGGCCCCGTTCGGCGGGGTCAAGGCGTCCGGTTTCGGCCGCGAGGGCGGGATCGAGGGCATCGAGGAATACCTCTCGACCAAATACATCGCCCTGAGCTGACCGTGACGGGGATTTCTCGGTCCGGTCGGGTGTCGGGCCGGGGAGATCCCGACCGGGGAAAGCGCGACCGCCCCGGGGATGAACACCCGGGACGGCCTCGGGGAGGCGGGATCTCTCGATCACCGCGTGGTTCTCGCGCCGCGCTCGGCGACGGGACGGTCAGTGACCGAGACGGCCGCGCCCGAGGCGCAGCAGCAGCATCGCGAGGGTGTGGCCTTCCTGGCCGAGCTCGCTGAAACGTTCCAGCACCTTCATCTCGCGACTGTGCACCAGCCGCGGTCCGCCGGACGCCATCCGGGTACGCCCGATGATCCGTGAGACCTCCGTGCGCCGCTTGACGGCCGCGAGGATCTCGGCGTCGAGCTGATCGATCTCCTTGCGAAGTTTGTCGATCTCCGCTTCGGTCTGCGGCAGCGCCGCATCGGACCCGGTCGTCGGGGCAGGGGTGCTCATCATTCATCTCCTCGTGTCAGAACATGGATCGAACGGCGAGGGCTGCTCGTTACCGTCCGGTTCTTTCACCGTGAAACAGACCTGGCGGGGGATTCCATCCTCCCCCAGGGAAGTGCGCTCAGCTACTCGGCCGCGATCGGTGATATCCGGCCGATAACCGAATCCGACCCATCGCGACAGCGCTCATCATCAGGCCAGTGTGCCACGGGTGTGAACTAATGCAAAACGCTCGATTTTGTGAAAAACCTGAGAGAAACCGGCTCATTTGCCGCGTGGTCGTCACCGGTCGTTCACTGAATGTTAGCCACCTCGGCCGTTCGCTCACGAAGCCGGTCGGTGACTTCATCTCTGTCGGTGACCGCCGGTAGCGTGGATGGGCAATGGACATCACGGTGGCTCCTCACACGCAGGCCGGGCACGACCGGCACCTCGACGCGACCCCGGAATCGCAGGTCGACGACGGTCGCGACGAGTCGACCGGGCAGTCGGGTGCTGCCACGGGTGGGGGGGCAGTGGGCTCGCCGGGGTCGCGTCTTTCGCTCGCCGAACAGGCCCAGCGCCGCGCCGACGAGCAGCAGCGCCACCGAACCGAACAGGATCGCGGGCGCACCGAGGAGGCCGAACGGCTGCTGGAGGGGCTCAATCCCCAGCAGCGCGCCGCCGTCGTGCACACGGGTGCGCCGCTGCTGATCGTCGCGGGCGCGGGCTCGGGCAAGACCGCCGTGCTGACCCGCCGGATCGCCTATCTGCTGGCGGCACGGGGCGCGACACCGGGGCAGATCCTCGCCATCACCTTCACCAACAAGGCCGCCGCCGAAATGCGTGAACGGGTCATCGGCTTGGTCGGCCCGCGCGCGAACAACATGTGGGTGTCGACCTTCCACTCCAGTTGCGTGCGGATCCTGCGGATGCAGGCGGCACTTCTCCCCGGCCTGAATTCGAATTTCTCGATCTACGACGCCGACGATTCGCGCCGTTTGCTGACGATGATCAGCCGGGATTTCGATATCGATACCAAGAAATACTCGGCACGCCTGCTGGCAACCGCTGTCTCGAATCTGAAGAACGAACTGATCGGCCCCGAGCGGGCCACCGCCGACGCCACGGCCGAGGACACCGAACTGCCCGCGCTCGTCGCCCGCGTCTACACCGAGTACCAGCGCCGTCTGCGCGCGGCGAACGCGATGGATTTCGATGATCTGATCGGCGAGACGGTCGCGCTGCTGCAACGCCACCCGCAGGTCGCCGAGTACTACCGGCGTCGGTTCCGGCATGTGCTCGTGGACGAGTACCAGGACACCAATCACGCGCAGTATGTGCTGATCAGGGAATTGGTCGGGCATCACACAGAAGTCGAACTCGACGACGCCGACGCGGGCGCCGCCGCGGCGGATCCGGAATTCGCGCAGACCAGGCGCACCGACGCGGTCGAGCCGAGCGAACTCTGCGTCGTCGGTGACGCCGACCAGTCCATCTACGCCTTCCGCGGCGCGACGATCCGCAATATCGAGGAATTCGAACGCGACTTCCCCGACGCCGAGACCATTCTGCTCGAACAGAACTACCGGTCGACCCAGCACATTCTGTCGGCGGCCAACGCGGTCATCTCGCGTAACGAGGGCAGGCGCGACAAACGGCTGTGGACCGATTCCGGCGAGGGCGATCTGATCGTCGGCTATGTCGCCGACAACGAACACGACGAAGCCTCGTTCGTCGCACGCGAGATCGACCGGCTGGTGGATCAGGGCGAGGCCAATTACGGCGATGTCGCGGTGTTCTATCGCACCAACAACAATTCGCGCGCGCTGGAGGAGATCTTCATCAGGATGGGCCTGCCCTACAAGGTGGTGGGCGGCGTCCGCTTCTACGAACGCAAGGAAGTGCGCGATATCGTCGCCTACCTGCGGGTGCTGGCGAATCCGGAGGACGCGGTCAGCCTGCGCCGGATCCTGAACACCCCGCGTCGCGGTATCGGGGACCGGGCCGAGGCGTGCGTCGCCGTGCACGCCGAACAGCGCGATATCGGATTCGCCGACGCGCTGCGGGACGCGGCACAGGGCAAGGTCGCCCTGCTGAACACCAGGGCACAGCGCGCCATCGCCGGATTCCTGGAATTGCTCGAGACCATCCGCGCGGCCGGGGTCAGGGACAACTCCGAATTCCCCGACGTGGGGAATGTGGTCGAGGCGGTACTGGACCGCACCGGTTACCGCGCCGAACTGGAGGCCTCCGACGACCCCCAGGACGGCGCTCGCCTCGACAATCTGAACGAGCTGGTCAGCGTCGCACGGGAATTCAGTTCCGAGGCGCACAACAACGCGGAGGCCGCGCGGGCCGAAGGGCTGGTGCCGGAAGCGTCCGACGGCGAACCCGAGCCGGGCTCGCTCGCCGCCTTCCTCGAGCGGGTCTCCCTGGTCGCCGATACCGACCAGATCCCGGACGAGGGTTCGGGAGTGGTCACGATGATGACCCTGCACACCGCGAAAGGTCTCGAATTCCCGGTGGTTTTCGTGACCGGGTGGGAAGACGGCCAGTTCCCGCATATGCGGGCCCTCGGTGATCCCACCGAACTGGCCGAGGAGCGCCGCCTCGCCTACGTCGGCATCACGCGCGCCAGGCAGCGGCTCTACCTGAGCCGTGCCGTGGTCCGCTCGGGCTGGGGGCAGCCCGTCTCCAATCCGGAATCACGCTTCCTCCAGGAGATTCCGGGCCATCTCATGGACTGGCGTCGCCTCGAACCCGCGGGTTCGCCCGCGTCGCGCGGTATCCGCCGTCGCGGTGACGACGACGGCACGGAACGGGACTGGACCCGGGGCGACGGCTGGTCCCAGCAACAGCGTCCCGGTGTCCAGGGGCGCGGCCCCCGCCGTCCCGCACCGGGCGGCGTCACCCGCAACAACACCGATCTGGTGCTGGCCGTGGGTGATCGGGTCAGCGACGACAAATACGGACTCGGCAAGGTGATCGCCGCCGACGGTTTCGGTCCGCTGGCGACGGTCACCATCGATTTCGGCAGCGCGGGCAAGATCCGGCTGATCCCGCAGTACAGCAGGACTCTGGTCAAACTCTGACCTGACGTAGTCGGCCATCGGTGGCCACCGACGGTTCGGTGGCCATGGCCCGGTGCTCTCCCGCTCGGTATCGTCCGGACCATGGAGAGCGTCGCGCAGCACCTGGTCTGGTTTCTTCCGATGCTGTGGCTGGGCATGGTCCTGGCCATCTCGTTCCTGGAAGCGCCACTGAAATTCCGTGCGCCGGGAATCACGGTGCCGCTCGGACTCGGGATCGGGCGGCTGGTCTTCCGCGCGCTCAACATCGTCGAATCCGTGCTCGCGTCGCTTCTGGTCGTGGCCTTCCTTGTGCTCGGGCCCTCTGGTGCGAGCTGGGTATGGCTGGGGATCGCCGTCACGATCCCCGCCGTGCAGATCCTGGTGGTGCGCCCGCCATTGAGTCGGCGCTCGGACCGGGTGCTCGCCGGGGAGGACATGCCGCGTTCGCACGCCCATCTCTGGTACGTGGGGTTGGAGGTCGCGAAGGTTGTCGTCCTGCTGGGGTTGGCGATCGTGGTGTCCCCGTAGGTTCCTGGTTCCCGTACGACGGAATTCGGCGCTCTCGGGATGTCCACCCGGAACCTAGCGGGGGAGCAGGTCGGTGAGGGCGTCGTCGAGGGTGGGGAAACGGAAGGTGAAACCGGCGTCGCGCAGTACCTGGGAGGTGGCGTGTCTTCCGGTCAGGCCGAGGGCGGGGTCGGTGCGTAGGAAGACCGCGCCGACCGACAGGAGTGCGGCGGGGGTCGGCGGGGCCGGTGGGCGATGGAGGTGGCGGCGCAGTGCGGCCATGAGGTCGCGGTTGCGGACGGGGAAATCGGTGGCGGCCACCAGGATTCCGTTCGGCAGCGTCAGCGCCGGGTCGAGGCCGACGGCCGCGCGGACGATGGCGAGCCAGTCCTCGATGTGGATCCAGCTGAACCACTGGGTGCCGCCGCCGACCCGTCCGCCCAGACCTGCTCGCACCAGCTGGGTCAGCCGTTTCAGCGCAGGAGCCTGCGGGTCGAGCACGATGGACGTGCGGAGAACGGTCGAATGGGTGGCGGCCGCGCCGTCGAAGGCGCGCTCCCACGGTTCGGCCACGCCGGTCATCTGCGGTAGGCCTTCGGACAGCGGAGTTGTTTCCGTGCAACGCTTCTCGCCCGCGTCCGACCAGATGGCGGTCGTACTCGCCTGCACCCAGTAGTCGACGGGTGCGGGCAGGTTCGCCACGGCGTCGACCAGTGCGCGGGTGGAATCGACTCGGCTGCGGCGCAATTCGTCGACATTGCGTTCGGTCGGGCGGCAGTCCACGATCTTGCCCGCCAGGTTCACGATGGCGGTGCGGCCCGGATTACGGAGTGCCCCTGCCCATTCGCCCACCGTCCGGCCGTCCCATTCGACCTGGTCGAAGGGGGATTCTGGATCGCGTCGGCGGGTGAGGACGGTGACCCGGTGACCTCGGCAGAGCAGGTCGGCGGCGATCTGCCTGCCGAGCGCGCCGCTGCCTCCGGCTATCACGACATTCAGCGCGGATTCGGCGGCGGTGATTCCCGCCGACCGCGCGAGCCGCGCGAAACCCAGCCGGCCGTCGCGTTCCAGCAGGCCGCCGACCACCGCGCGTGCGACCGACGCCGACGGCCCGCCGAACGTGAGTCGTTGCGTCACAAGGGTTCCGCCGTCACGCGCCGACAATTCCCAGCTCAGTCGCATCACCCCGGCGGGCTCGGGCTGCTCGAGCGCGAGTTCGCGTCCCGGCACCACCGATGTCAGGACGAACGGGGCGGCGGCGCGTGTGTGCAGCGCTTCGAACAGTCGTCCGCGCGGCACATAGTCCCCGGTCGTCCCGGTCGCGACCGGTCCGTGCAACACCACCGACGTCACGCCGGGATTCCATTGCGGCCACCGCACCGGATCTCCCACGACCTCCCACACCCGATCGGGAGGTAGCGCGATGAACTGGGTGTACGTCGATGTACGAGCCATGAGCCACACGCTAATCCGCGCGATCACCGCACCGGTAGGTGTGCTTGCTCACCGGCCGGTCGCCCGACTGGATGACACCGGCGGCTTCGACCGCCCCACCGGCCGTGCCGTCAGTCGCGCTCCGGCCCCAGACTGATCCCGCGAGTCGCGAGCCAGGGGATCGGGTCGATGCGGTCGGTGCCGTTGAGCCAGACCTCGAAATGGCAGTGGGGACCGGTGGATTCGCCACGATTGCCGACCGTGGCGATCTCGTCGCCCGCGGTGACGTACTGGCCGACGGTGACCAGCGCGGTGTTGATATGCCCGTAGACGGTGATGGTCCCGTCGTCGCCCCGCACGCGGACCCACATGCCGAAGCCGCTGGCCGGGCCCGCGTCGATGACGGTGCCGTCCTCCACCGCGTAGATCGGCGTGCCGATCGGTGCGGCGACGTCGACGCCGGGATGCAGCGTGCCCCAACGGGCGCCGTAGCCGGAGGTGAAGGTACCCGAGGTGAATTTCGTGAACAGGGGGCGCAGTTTTGCGGCTTCCTCGGCGACGAGTTCCTGCGCGTACCGTGCGCCGCTGTCGAGGAGTTCGGAGAACTGCGTGGGATCGCTCGGCCGCACCGTGTCGAGCAGTTCCGGGGTGTCGGGTGTGGCAGATGTGTCGGTGACCGCCGGTGCGCCCGCGGGGAGCTGATCCGCCGCGGACGCCTGCCCCATCGCCTCGTATTCGACGGTCGGTACGGATTGACCTCTTTCCTGGAGCAGGGTGTGTCCGGCGGACACGAACGCTCCGGCAGCCACGGCGAAGGCGACGACCCGGCCGCGCAGCGAATGCGGGGGCGGCGGTGGGCGATGTGCGCCGCGACGGCGGCGCGAGGTCCCCGTGTCGGGATAGTAACTGAAAGATTGCGTGCCGCTGGATTCTTCGTGCCACGACGATTGTCCCCAGCTGTCGACTTCGTGGTCGCGCCCTTGTCTCACGGTGCGATCCGACGTTCGCGCGAAAAATGACCGAATTGCCGGAGAATCGAAGATTGTCCGTTAATTCCAGGTCTCCCAGCGGATCTCGCGATGTGTGCGACGGTCTTCACGCGCATCGAGTTCTTCATCCTCCGAATACCCGCATCGTTAGGTCAGCGAACTATCGACGGTAACGAATCAATTGCTGTAAAGCAACACTGGAATGCTGTGAATTTTCGTGTCGCGCTGCGGGATTGATATTCCGGAGATTCGGATCCGGTAGGGCGAACGACGGTTCGACGGCCGGGTGCATCGAACAACGCGGAACGACCCCGGGCGCGTATGCACGCGTCCCGGGGCCGTTCCGGAATTCGATGGAGGGAGGGTGACTAGTCCCCGCGCGGGCCGAGGCTGATGCCGCGAGTGGCCAGCCAGGGCAGCGGGTCGACCTTGTCGGTCCCGTTGAGCCAGACCTCGAAATGGCAGTGCGGGCCGGTGGAGAAGCCGCGGTTTCCGATGGTGGCGATCTGGTCGCCCGCCATCACGCGCTCGCCCTGCTCGACGGTCGAGGTGTCGATGTGGCCGTAGATCGTGACGGTGCCGTCGTCGTGCAGCAGTCGCACCCACATGCCGAAACCAGCGGCGGGGCCGGATTCGATGACGGTGCCGTCGGCGACCGCGTAGATCGGGGTGCCGATCGGACCGGCGATATCGATGCCGAGATGCTGAACACCCCAGCGTGCGCCGTATCCGGATGTGTAAGTGCCCGCGGCGAATTTGGTGAAGAGCGGACGAAGTTTAGCGGCCTCCTGGGCTGCCAGATCGTCGGCGAACCTCTGGCCCTTCTGGAGCATGTCGTTGAACTGGCCCAGATTGGCCGGTGCCGAAACATTCAGAACCTGGGGCGAATCGGGGTCGAGACTCGGATCGGCGAGGCTCACAGACTGCGCGGCGATCTCGTGGATCTGACCGGACGCCTCGTAGTCGATCGTGGATGACGGCTGGTCGGGCGAGGCGAACGCGGCCTGGCCCGCGGCGACGACCGCGCCCGCTGCCACGGCGACGACAGCGGCCCTGCCCTTGAAAGCGGCGGGCGGGGCGGGCATGCGGTGCGCGCCCCCGCGCCGGTTGGTTCCCTTGCCGGGGACGAAGGCCGGTGAAGCGATGGCGTCGGGATCCACCGGTTCCGGCGCCCACGAACCGTCGGCGTCCGGGGTCCAGCCCTGGTCGGTGGGGGACCACTGACCGTTGGCCTCGGGGGTCCACGCGCCGTCGGAATCCTGCGCCCAGGAGGCGTTGGAATCCGGTGTCCACGAATCGTCGGTCTGCGCGTTCCACGCGCTGTCCGCGTCGGGCGTCCAGGCGTCGCCGGAGGACCACGCGCCGCCATCGGTCCACGAATTCTGTTGGGACCAATCGGCATTCGCGGCCCACTGGCCCGTGTCGCAGGTCCCGGTGTAGGGGCCGCCGTCGTGCTGCGCGTCGTAGGCCGCACTCGCTCCCGCCGCCGCGCCGCCCGCCGCGGGGGCGTAGCGGTGGTTGGAGGGGAAGGCGCGTCCGCTCTGGTCGGCATGGGGGAAGGGCTCGTTGTCGTCGCGATAACGATGACCCGACCGCGCGCGATTACCGGGAGCGAGGGTGGAGCGATTAATCATCGGCTATGCCACATCGTGAAGCTGGAGTGGACGGACCGAAAGGTCACGCTGCCGGGAGTCCGGCGAAATGTCGATGTCGGGTCGATCAACGCTGAAACGGCTCTCTACCTGCGGAGCAATGTGCATCAAGGCTTGCCGTCCTCCTAGTCGTGACCTGGCTGTGACATCGACCGCATTGACGGTAACGAAACGATCGCGAAGTCCGCAAGCGCTGCGATCCATCTGTACTAACATGTGAGATTGATCACGGTGGTGGCGGGGAATTTCTCACTGTGCATCGGGCAGTCGGGTGAGGTCGGCCGACGACGATTCGTAGTAGGCGTGAGCGGGTCCCGGCTTACCGGCCCCTACCTGGCGCACGGTCAACAAGCTACTCGCCAGTAGCGTTGGCCAGCGGTTTTCCCGCCTCGAGTATCGGCCCGTGACCTGCGCCACTTAGGATGAACGTGGCCGATTGGCCCTCCATGTGACTGGTTAGAGTCCGACCCGACCCGCTTCCGACGTCGGGCCGCCAACAAAGACGTTGTCATGACAACGCAGACGAGACGGTGAGTACATGGATCTCTTCGAATATCAGGCGAAGGAGCTCTTCGTTAAGCACGGAGTGCCTTCGTCCGAGGGCCGCGTCACGGACACGGCCGAGGAAGCCCGCGTCATCGCGGAGGAAATCGGCAAGCCGGTGATGATCAAGTCCCAGGTGAAGGTCGGTGGACGCGGTAAGGCGGGTGGCGTCAAGTACGCGGCCACCCCCGACGACGCCCTGACGCACGCGCGGAACATCCTGGGCCTGGACATCAAGGGCCACGTCACCAAGAAGATCCTTGTCGCCGAAGCCAAGGACATCGCGGAGGAGTACTACATCTCCTTCCTGCTCGATCGTTCCAACCGGACCTACCTGGCCATGTGCTCGGTCGAAGGCGGCATGGAGATCGAAGAGGTCGCCGCCACCAAGCCGGAGCGCCTGGCCAAGGTCCCCGTCGACGCCGTCAAGGGCGTCGATCTCGCGTTCGCGCGTTCGATCGCCGAGCAGGGCCACCTGCCCGCCGACGTGCTGGACGCGGCGGCCGTGACCATCCAGAAGCTGTGGGAGGTGTTCGTCAACGAGGACGCCACCCTGGTCGAGGTCAACCCGCTGGTGCGCACTCCGCAGGACGAGATCCTCGCCCTCGACGGCAAGGTCACCCTGGACGAGAACGCCGAGTTCCGGCACGAGGATCACGCGGCCTTCGCCGACGTCGACGCGACCGATCCCCTGGAACTCAAGGCCAAGCAGAACGACCTCAACTACGTCAAGCTCGACGGTGAGGTCGGCATCATCGGCAACGGCGCGGGTCTGGTCATGTCCACCCTCGACGTCGTCGCCTACGCGGGCGAGGCCCACAACGGCGTCAAGCCTGCCAACTTCCTCGACATCGGCGGCGGCGCCTCGGCCGAGGTCATGGCGGCGGGCCTGGATGTCATTCTGGGCGACGCGCAGGTCAAGAGTGTCTTCGTGAACGTCTTCGGCGGCATCACCGCCTGTGACGCCGTCGCCAACGGCATCGTGAAGGCGCTGGAGATCCTCGGCGCCGAGGCGAACAAGCCGCTGGTCGTCCGTCTCGACGGCAACAAGGTCGAAGAGGGTCGCAAGATCCTCGTCGACGCCGCGCATCCGCTCATCACGCTTGCGCAGACAATGGACGAAGGCGCCGACAAGGCCGCCGAACTGGCTTCCCGGTAATCGCCGAGCCGAGTAAGGAAAAACCTGACATGTCTATCTTCGTGAACAAGGATTCCAAGGTCATCGTCCAGGGCATCACCGGCGGCGAGGGCACCAAGCACACCGCACTGATGCTCAAGGCCGGCACCCAGGTCGTCGGCGGCGTCAACGCGCGCAAGGCGGGCACCACCGTCGCGCACACCGACAAGGACGGCAACGCGGTCGAGCTGCCGGTGTTCGGCACCGTCGCCGAGGCCATCGCGGCGACCGGAGCCGACGTCTCCATCGCGTTCGTGCCGCCGAAGTTCTCCAAGGACGCCATCATCGAGGCCATCGACGCGGAGATCCCGCTGCTCGTGGTCATCACCGAGGGCATCCCGGTGCAGGACACCGCGTACGCGTGGGCCTACAACCTCGAGAAGGGCAACAAGACCCGGATCATCGGCCCGAACTGCCCCGGCATCATCACCCCCGGCGAGGCGCTGGTCGGCATCACCCCGGCCAACATCACCGGCAAGGGCCCGGTCGGCCTGGTGTCCAAGTCGGGCACCCTGACCTACCAGATGATGTACGAGCTGCGTGATTTCGGCTTCTCCACCGCCATCGGCATCGGCGGCGACCCGGTCATCGGCACCACCCACATCGACGCCATCGAGGCGTTCGAGAAGGATCCCGAGACCAAGCTGATCGTCATGATCGGCGAGATCGGCGGCGACGCCGAAGAGCGTGCGGCGGCCTACATCCAGGCCAACGTCACCAAGCCGGTCGTCGGCTACGTCGCGGGCTTCACCGCGCCGGAGGGCAAGACCATGGGCCACGCGGGCGCGATCGTCTCGGGCTCGGCGGGCACCGCCCAGGCGAAGAAGGACGCGCTGGAAGCGGCGGGCGTCAAGGTCGGCAAGACGCCGTCCGAGACCGCGGCGCTGGCTCGCGAAATCCTGGAGAAGGCAAGCATCACCGCCTGATCCCGCCGGGAAGCGGGAACTCCCGCATATCAGGACAAGGCCGCCGTCCGGTACGAACCGGTGGCGGCCTTCGTCGTATCGGTCGGGGGAGGTGACCCGGGCGGAGCCGTGCAGTAGCGTCAGAAGGGTCAAGCCGAACACGACGAACGACTCGATCGAGGAGACGACGACATGTCATACCCGACCGGAGGCTCCGGGTACAACACGCCCGTGACGCCCTCCGCACCCTCCGATACCGGCCAGTCGGCGGTTGGTGCAGCAGGGACAGGTTCGAGCGGTTCCGCTTCCGATGCCACGGCGCAGCGGGGTCTGCCGTTCTTCCTCGTGGTGGGTGTCGCCGCACTCGGTGTGATCAATTTCCTGCTCGGATTCCTGCCGTTCTTCGGCAGTGAGTTCGTCAATCCGGTCACCGGCGCGATCCTCGCCGAGGGCAGCGCGAACGCGTTCGAGGCGCGGGTGACCAGCCTGCTCGCCGTCCTGTTGTTCGCGGGTGTGCTGGCCGGACTCTCGTTGCTGCCCAAACAGAATTGGAAGGGCGTCGCGGCCGCGGCCTCGGTGGCCGGATTCCTCGGCCTGGTCTTCCAGGCACTGTTCCTCGGCGAGGGTTCCGCGCTGAAGATCGGCGCCTTCCTGCTGCTGTTCCTCTCGTTCGTGCAGGCCGCGATCGCTGTCGCCGCCGTGCTGTTCGAGGCGGGCATCCTGAAACCGCCCGCGCCCAAGCCGGTTACGCCGCCCGCGCAGCAGGGCGGATACGGACAGGGATACGGCCAGCAGGGTTACGGGCAGAGCCAGCCCGGCGGTGGCTACGGCCAGGCGCAGGGCGGCCAGTACGGTCAGCCCGGCTACGGTCCCCAGTCCGGCACCGGGGCGCAGTACCCGGCGCAGCAGCCCTACGGTCAGAGTCAGCCGAGCCAGCCCGCCTACGGGCAGAGCCAGCCGGGTCAGCCGACCTATCCCGGTGCGCCCGGTCAGTCCTACGGTCAGCCCTCCTACGGTCAGCAGCCCGGATACGGGGCCCAGCAACAGGGGTCGCCCTACGCGGGCGGCCAGCCGCGCCCCGACGAGAGCGCCACCCAGCACTTCGGCGGGAACCAGGGCCAGCCCCGGCCCGATGAGAGCGCCACGCAGCACTTCGGCGGAAATCTGGGCCAGCCGCGCCCCGACGAGAGCGCGACACAGCACTTCGGCGGGAACCAGGGCCAGCAGTACGGTGCGCCGAGCTACGGCCAGCCCCCGCAGGCTCAACCGCCCCAGCAGCCGCAGCAGCCGTTCGGCGGCGAGCAGAGCAAGGACCCGTCCTCCGACGCGACCCGGGCGTTCCGGCCCTCCGACGACAACAAGTAGCAGTCGACACCGACTCACCGCGAGCGCTCGACCCGACGGGTTGGGCGCTCGCGGTGCGCGCGGACTCTGTCGCACGCACCGATTTCCGCGTGTCGCGTCACCGCACCGGCCGGTCGCGGCGCGCCTGCACCGATCCCCTCGGCAGAACTGACACGCTGAATTGCCATGAGCTCCACGAGAAATTCCCTTGTCCGCCGGAGCCCGGGAGAGCGCGGTGGACCCGATGACGCGACCGGGCGCGGCGGCGATTCCCGATCGCGGCGCACCAGGCCGACGCCGGAGGAGCACGACGACGCCGGATTCCTCTCGCTGACTCCCGAACGGGCCAGGGTGCTGCTGTTCGTCGCCGCCCGCCCCGCGACGCTCGCCCTGACCGTCATCGCGGTGCTGATGCCCGCCGCGCTGCTGTTCGCCCACAGCGGACTCGACGGCACCTCCGGTGCGATCGCGTCGGGCTGGCTTGTGGCGCACCAGGTTCCGCTGGTGATCGGCAAGACACCGCTCGGCCTGCTTCCGTTGCTGCCCACCGCCCTGCTGGCCTGGCTGTCCGCGCGCGATTGCGCGCGCGCCGTCGAGCCGGACAGTTCGCGCGCCGATCTCGGCTGGATCGTCGGGGCCGCGCTGTCGGGTCCGCTGCTGGTCACCGCGGTCTGTCTCGCGGTCGCCGAGGACGCGTCGGGCGTGGTCGCGCTGCAACCGCCGAACACGTTGTCGGCGTTCGCGTGGGTCGGCGGTCTGTACCTGGTGGCCGCGACGGCGGGGATCGCGAATCGCGACCGCCGCCGGTTCTTCGCGCTGCTGCGCGCTCCCGATTGGGCCATCGCCGGGGTCTACGGCGCGGGCCGCACGGTGGTGCGTCTGCTCGGGTGCGCCGCCGTCGTCACGCTGGTGTCGTTGCTCGCGCACGGGTCGCGCTTCCTCGAGGGGTATCGGGCGTCGGGCAATTTCGCCGGTGTGCTCGGGCTGACGCTGCTCTCGCTGGCCTATCTGCCGAATGTGGTCATCGGAGCGACGGGGATACTCGTCGGCTCCGGGGTCGAATTCGGCGATGCGTCGGTCGGGCTCTTCTCGGTGGTCGGCGGACCGGTTCCCGCGGTGCCCGTGCTCGCCGCGCTGCCGTCGGGACCGGCGGCGGGCTGGTGGGTGGTGCTGCTGCTCATCCCGGCCGCGGTCGGGGTACTGGGCGGCATCGACGCCGGACGGACGTCGGCCGACCACGCCACCGCGCCCTGGGCGACGCTGAGTTCGGCCGGATTCGCGACGCTGGCGCTCGTGCTGCTCGGCGCCGTCGCGGGCGGCGAACTCGGCACCTTCGGCAGCGTGGGCATCGATCTGCCGGTCTTCGCCGTGGTCACCTTCGCGTGGCTCGCGCTCGCCGGATACGCGGGTCTGCTGTTCGCGCGGTGGTTCGTGGTCCCGGTCGGGGCGCCGATCGCGGGTCGCGACCTGCACGGGGCGTACGAGGAAACCGACTACGACGATCACGACGACGCCTACTACGACGACCGCCACGACGACGGTGACCACGACGGAGACTACGAAGCCGACGAGTACGACGAGCACTACCAGGACGACCACTACGACGAAGACGATTACTACGACTACGCCGACCATCCCGAGGACGACGCGCTGGAAGGCGAGCTGGTGGACGAACAACCCTCGCTGCCCGCACGGCCCGCTCGTCCCTCCGCGCCCCCCGACATCGTCGACGCCGAGGTGGTCGAAACCCCACACGACGACCTGCCTCCGCTACGCGAGCGCTGACGAGCCGAGGGCCCCCACCGGTCGAAAGTGAGCTGACCGACACCACTAGGCTCGAACCCGGCGGTGTATCTCCGCCGCCCCGACTCGAGACCCAGGAGTGGAGCGCTGACGTCCTCCGACGCCCCGTCCAAGCCCGCTGAGCCCTTCGGGGCCGCCGCCACCGTCGTCGTGCTCGCCTCGGGCACGGGATCGCTGCTGCGCGCGTTGCTCGAAGCGGCGTCCGCGGCGGACTACCCCGCGAAGATCGTCGCCGTCGGCGTCGACCGGGTATGTGACGCCACCGGCCACGCGGACGCGGCGGGTGTGCCGCACTTCCTGGTGGCGCTGAAGGATTTCCCCGACCGCGCGGCCTGGGATCTGGCGCTGACGGACGCGGTCGCCGCCTACGAGCCCGATCTGGTGGTCTCGGCCGGATTCATGAAGATCCTCGGCCCGGCCTTCCTCGAGCGCTTCGGCGGCACGATCGTCAACACCCATCCCGCGCTGCTGCCGTCCTTCCCCGGCGCGCACGGGGTACGTGACGCCCTCGCCTACGGGGTGAAGGTCACCGGCTCCACGGTTCATCTGGTCGACTCGGGCGTCGACACCGGTCCCATCCTCGCGCAGGAGGCCGTATCGGTGCTGCCCGACGACGACGAGAGCACCCTGCACGAGCGCATCAAGGTTGTCGAGCGACGGTTGTTGGCGGAGGTTGTCGCCGCTGTCGCGACGCGAGGCATTGTCTCCGACGGACGAAAGGCAGTTATTCCAGTGAGCGAGTATGCCGGTGACTGACAACAGCGAACGATCGATCACTCCTGGCGTGCGTCGGACGATCCGCCGCGCGCTGGTCAGCGTCTACGACAAGACGGGGCTCGTCGAACTCGCGACCGGCCTGCACGCCGCGGGTATCGAACTGGTCTCGACGGGTTCCACCGCGGGCCGGATCGCCGACGCGGGCATTCCGGTCACCAAGGTCGAGGATCTGACCGGTTTCCCCGAGACGCTGGACGGGCGGGTCAAGACCCTGCACCCGAGGGTGCACGCGGGGATTCTCGCCGACACCCGCAGGCCCGAACATCTCGAGCAGCTGACCGAACTCGGTGTCGAGGCGTTCGAGCTGGTCGTGGTGAATCTGTATCCGTTCACCCAGACGGTGGCAGGCGGTGCCAGCCAGGACGAATGCGTCGAGCAGATCGATATCGGCGGGCCGTCCATGGTGCGCGCCGCCGCCAAGAATCATCCGTCGGTCGCCGTCGTCGTCGACACCGGCGATTACGACGAGGTGCTCGACGCGGTGAAATCCGGCGGATTCACCCTGGCCGAGCGGACCGCGCTGGCGGCCAAGGCCTTCCAGCACACCGCCTCCTACGATGTCGCGGTGGCGAGCTGGATGACCGGCGTCCTCGCGCCCGCCGTCGCGCAGGAACCGCCGAGCGCGCCGTTCCCCGGCTGGATCGGTGGCAGTTGGGAGCGCGCCGCGGTGCTGCGCTACGGCGAGAATCCGCACCAGGAGGCGGCGCTCTACACCAACGGCGACGGCCGGGTCGGTCTGGCGCAGGCGCGGCAGTTGCACGGCAAGGAGATGTCCTACAACAACTACACCGACGCCGACGCTGCCTGGCGTGCCGCCTACGACCATTCCGCGCCCGCGGTGGCGATCATCAAACACGCCAACCCGTGCGGTATCGCGGTCGGCGCGGATATCGCGCAGGCACACCGCAAGGCGCACGCGTGCGACCCGGTCAGCGCCTTCGGCGGGGTGATCGCGGCGAATCGTGAGATCACCGTGGATATGGCTCAGCAGGTCGCGGAGATCTTCACCGAGGTCATCGTGGCGCCGTCGTACGCCGACGGCGCCGTCGAGGTGCTCCAGCGCAAGAAGAACGTGCGCATCCTGGTCGCCGAGCCGCCACGTCGACCGGGTATCGAATTGCGGCCGATCAGCGGTGGTGCGCTGGTGCAGCGTCGAGACATCCTCGACGCCGAGGGTGACGACCCGGCCAACTGGACCCTGGTCTCCGGTGAGGCCGCCGACGCCGACACCCTGACCGATCTCGAATTCGCCTGGCGCGCGTGCCGCGCGGTGAAATCGAACGCCATCCTGCTCGCGCACGACGGTGCGTCCGTCGGCGTCGGCATGGGGCAGGTCAACCGGGTCGACGCGGTGCAGCTCGCGGTGCAGCGGGCGGGCGATCGGGCCAAGGGTTCGGTGGCCGCCTCCGACGCGTTCTTCCCGTTCCCGGACGGACCGCAGCAGCTCATCCAGGCGGGTATCCGCGCCATCGTGCAGCCGGGCGGTTCGGTGCGCGATCAGGAGACCATCGACCTCGCCCGCGAGGCGGGGGTCACGGTGTACCTCACGGGTTCTCGGCACTTCGCGCACTGAACGCGCGGATCGGATGGTCCGAACGCCACGTCGGGATCGACGTGGCGTTTTCCATACCCGGACACGGTGTTCCGGAGTGTGCCGTATCGGTGTGAATTCGATGTCGGCGATGCGCTCGGGCGAATTCGTGGACAACTTGATGACGTCGCCGCGGCCGTGACTGTCGCGGTCGCGACATTTTCGGTGCGGGCGGGACGGACGACGACCGTCGCGATGCCTCGGTAATCACCGGCAAAGTCGACATATCACAAGCGGCTGCGTCCGTCGCGGCGACGAGACCAGCGCAGACCGCGTGTTTGCGGCGACGCTCGAGCGGGTATATTTGTGCGCCTTCACGATTCGAGCCGATTCAGCGCTTCGGCGGCGACCGTTGAGATTGCGTTACGTGCGGTGCGTGTCCGAATTGTCGTGGTGCACAATAGGCGGCATGCGCATAGTCATCGTGGGATCATCCGGCTTTCTGGGCAAGCATCTGGTGACCGCTCTCGGGGCCGACGGTCACGAGGTCGTTCGACTGGTGCGGCGTGAGCCCGACGCCGCCGACGAAATCCGTTGGGATCCCTACACCTCCGAACTCGATCCGGCGATCCTCGCCGGCGCGGACGCCGCGATCAATCTCTGCGGCGCGGCCATCGCGGGCGACCGCTGGACCCCCGAATACAAGAAGCTGCTGCGCGACAGCAGGATCATCACCACCGCGGTGCTGTCCGAAGCCGTCGCGCAGGCGCGGGTGCCCGTTCTGCTCAACGCCTCGGCGGCGGGTTACTACGGCGACACCGGTGACGCCGACGTCGACGAATCGGCCCCGGCCGCCACCGATTTCCTCGGCACCATGTGCCGGGAATGGGAAGACGCCACCGCCGTCGCCGCGGCGTCGGGCGCCAGGGTCGTCCTGCTGCGCACCTCCAACGTGCTAGCCTCCGATTCCGAGATCATCACCAAACTGCGCCCGATCTTCGCGCTCGGCCTCGGCGGACGCTTCGGCACGGGTCGGCAGTACATGCCGTGGATCTCGTTGCCCGACTGGGTGGCGGCGGTGCGCAGCCTGCTCACCGGTTCGGTATCGGGCCCGGTCAATCTGGTCGCGCCGGAAGCGGCGACCAACGCGCAGTTCGCCAAGGCCTACGCGAGCGCGCTGCGCCGCCCGTCGTTCATGGTGTTGCCGGGTGCGGTGCTGAAGATGATCGGTGGCGAGGCGGGCGCGGAACTGCTGCACGGCCACAAGATGCGCTCGAAGGTGCTGGAGGGCACCGGATTCCGGTTCGAGCACCCGACCCTGCGCGAAGCGCTCGCCTGGACCGTGGCCCGCTGACCCCTCGTTCGAACAGCGCCGTGGAGTCCGTGCGTACCGAAGGGGTTTTCGGTACCGGCTCCGGGGGACGGCGCGTCACGCCGCGCTGAGTACCAGGCGATCGCCGAGGGAAGTCTTCAGCGGCACTTCCAGCGTTCCGAAGACCGCCACCATCGTGCACATCTTGCCCACCGCGTCGGCCCTCTTACCCGAGCGCAATTCCACCACGACCGTCTTCGACGTCTCGGTCACCTCGGCGTCGACGCCGTAGCATTCGGGCGCGCCGGTCTGGAAATCGACCGCGATCCGGTCGTCGGAGATTCGCGTCCACGACGTGAACGGGATGGAATGCGCCCCGACGATCGTCGGATCGGCGGTGAACGGCCTGCCCTGGTTCTGGCCCGCGTTCTCGGTCGGAGTACTCGGCGTCGCGGTGCCCGAGGTCGGCGGCGCGGGACTGTCGTCGTCGGAAGCGCCGCAGCCCGCCACGGCGATCGCGGCGAACAACGCCACGACGGTTGCGGTGATCCATGCTCCCGGGTTCCGATCCATACGGCAAACCCTAGTGGAGCGGCTCCGCCGGGTCCCGGCTCGGTGGCATCAGTAACGCATGGCGTAGGAAAGCTTGCGCCACAACGATTTCTTGCGCTGGGCGGATTTGAAGCGGTCGTCCTCCTCGAGAATCTTGGTCGCAGCCCTGACGCGGCGCTGCGATTCCTCGATGGCCTCCTCCACCGGCATCACGGTGTCGAGATCGAACAGATCGATGATCCTGGCGACCCGTTCGGCCACCGTGCCGCCGACCACCTCGTAGGGCAGTCCGAGTTCGCGGACCACCGAGAGCAGGCTGTCGTCGGAGAGCGCGCGGAACGGCTCGGACACCGGTCGGTGGCCGTCGGCCTTCATCGGAAACTCCACGGGCAGATGGACATAGGCGTCGTAGAGATGCCTCGCCCGCTCCTTGACGACATCGCCGACGATATCGGTGTACTCGTGCAGCGGCTTCTTGCGGCCGATCCCGGCGACGGTCTTGATCGCGCGCAGCGCGAATCCGGCGCCCGGGTTGATGCCGACCGCCATCCTGGCCGTGCCGTACACCCATTCGTGCACCACCGAGCCGTCGGAGATGAAGGACCCTTCTATGGACTCGTTGTGCACGCGCTCCTCGAACCGGCGCAGACCGAGTTGGAGCAGTTCGATCGAATTGAGTTCCATCACGGTCTTGCCCGGCGCGAGGTCGACGAGCAGTTCGCGCGAGGTCAGCGCGTGCGTGCGCGGGATACCGGTCGCGATCGACAGGGCCTCGGTGGTGGTGCTCTTGCCCACACCGTAGGTGCCGGAAATCGCCAGTTTGATGTTGTCGCGATGTTGTCCGCCGACTATGTACACTGTCACGCCTCCGATCGATCAACGCTGGTCATCACGCAGAATCTCCCAGCCACGTTCCCGCGCCACCGATTCCAGTGCCGGGTCGACCGGGATCACGGCCGGATGACCGACACTCTCCAGGACGGCCACATCGCTGATGTGGTCGCCGAATCCGTAGTCCTGCGCGAGGTCGTGACCGGGATATCCGGCCGCGAACGCCTCGACCTCGGTGCGTTTGGCCGGTCCGATGAGCGAACGCAGGACCTTGCCGGTGAACACCCCGTCGGTCTGCTCCAGTTCGGTGCACAGCACGGCGGCGCAGCCGAGTTCCTCTTCGATCGGGCGCAGGCAGGCGCGGAAGGAGCCGGAGACGAGGACCGTCTCGACTCCCTCCGCGCGCAAGGCGCGCAGCCGGGTGAGCACCGAGGTGCGATACAACCCGGCCGCGCGCAGTTCGTCGTGCCAGACCGCCGCGGCGGCGTCGACCTCGCGCACCGGGATATCCGCCCAGAGCAGGTAGTAGCTCTCGTTCAGCGTCGCCCGGTCCGCTCCGGTCTCGGCCAACCGCCGCATCCGCGTCCGGTGGCCCGCCAGCACCTCGCCGCGCCGCGTCGTCTCGAAGAAGTATTCCCCGAAATGATGCAGCGTGCTCACACGCAGCAGGGTGTGGTCCACATCGGTGAACGCGAAGCGCGGTCTGGTCGCGAGCGTCAACTCAGGCCACCGGTGCCTTGTCGAGTGTCGGTGCCTCGGTGGGCACACCGGGGGTGGCCAGGGCCGCCTCGTCCAGATCGCCGCTGCGCAGCGTGAGGAACGCGATGACACCCGAGATCGCCGCCAGCACCGCGGCGAGCACCATGGCGTTGTGCAGGCCGCTGACGAACGCGGATTCCGCCGCCGAGCGCACCGCGTCGGCCGCGTTCCCGAGTTCGTGCGTGCTGAGCACCGACGGTCCGCCTGCGGCGATCGCGTCGCCCGCCTCGGCGGCCTTGTCGCCGAAAACGGCCTTGGCCGTCTCGGTGTCGGCGAAGGCGCCGCCGACCCGGTTCTGGAAGAACGCGCCGACCGCCGCGATGCCGATCGCCAGACCCGCCTGCTGGAAGGTCTCGTTGATGCCGGAGGCGGCGCCGGCCTTGTCGGGAGTGGTCACGGCGATGGAGAAGGCGGCACGCGGCGGGTTGAACAGGCCCATGCCGAGCCCGATGAGCACCATGCCGGGAATCAGGGCCGTCCACGAATCGCCGACATCGACCAGCAGGACCGCGAAAAGCCCTGCCGCGATGAGCAACTGCGACGCGCCGACGAGCAGGGCCGGGGCCAGTTTGGCGACCAGGCTGCCCGCGACCGCCGCCGCGACGAACAGCAGCAGGGTCAGCGGCAGGAAGCGGACGCCGCTGGCGAAGGCCGAGTAGCCGAGCAGATTCTGCACGTAGGAGATGAGCAGGAACAGCGCGGGCATCACCGACAGCGCGCACAGGGCGGTCACCACGGACAGGCCGTTGAACGTCTTGTTGCCGAACAGCGTGAGATCGAACATCGCGCGACCCGGTCGGGTGAGCTGCAAGTACACGAAGGCGACCAACAGCAGGATCGCCACGACGAAGCAGCCGATGATCCGCGCGCTGCCCCAGCCGTCCTGCTGGCCGCGCATGAAGGCGAGCACGAGGAAGAACAGACCCGCCGAGAAGGTGGCCATGCCCGGCCAGTCCAGGGGAGGCGGTGTCTCGCTGCGGGATTCGCGCATCTTCAGGAAGCCGACCGCGAGCGCGGCGATCGTCACCGGGACGTTGATCAGGAAGATCCAGCGCCAGCCGAGGGATTCGGTGAGGCCGCCGCCGATGAGGGGGCCGAACGCGATGGCGAGACCGGCCACGCCGCCGAAGACGCCGAAGGCCACGCCCCGGTCCTTACCGCGGAACTCGTGTCCGAGCAACGCCGGTCCGACCGCGAAAAGGATCGCGCCGCCGAGGCCCTGGACGAGCCTGGCCACGATCAGCGTCAGGTCGTTCGGTGCGAGACCGCACGCGAGCGAGGCGAGTACGAAGATGACAAGTCCCGCGTCGAACACCTTCTTGCGGCCGATGCGGTCGGCGAGTGATCCGGCGGCGAGCAGGACCGCGGCCAGCCCGAGCGCGTAGGCGTCCAGGATCCACTGCAACGACGAGAACGACGAATCGAAGGCGGCGCGGATATCGGGTAGGGCGACGTTGACGACCGTCAGGTCGAGCATGAGCATGAAGGTCGCCAACGCGACCACGACGAGCGTCCATATCGAGCTCTCGGAACGCTGTCCGGTTTGTTCGGCACCGGCTGTTGCCATCGGTTTACCCTTCTGATTTCCAGTACGGCGGTGTCGGGTGTCAAGCGGCTCGGAGCGCGGCGTTCACCGCGTCCGCGACGGGAATGACCTGTGGTAGCTCGAACATCCCCGCTACCCGGGTGACGATTTCCTTCAACGGACCCCCGGTCACGAGATAGGGGACCGATGTTTCGTGCAGGGTGTCGAGCAGCAGGCGATCTATGACAGTGCGAAATTCCGACTCGGGCTCGGCGGTGGCCGCCTCGCCGTCCAGCCGGAGATGGACGAAACCGTCGTAGGTCGTCCGTGCGCGGCGTACGACGATGCCCGCGTGCGCCATGAGGTAACGCTGTTCGAAAACGCGATAGGGCAGATCCTGCGGACGGCGCAGCCAGTGCCCGAGCCGCCTGGTGCTTCGCAGGGTCTCCGCGACAGCCCATTCGTGCAGAACCGAACCGTCGGAGACGAATCCGGTTCCCAGCCTCGCCTCCGAATCCACCCGTTGCTCGAAACCACGCATCGGCGCGTCCACCGTCGCGGCCAGTCGGCGATCGGCCACCGGCTTCGCGAGCTGCTCGGAAATGGTCGCGAACGACAGTCCGGTGGCCAGGGACAACGCGGTGCACACCGCGGTCTTCCCACTGCCCGGGGCACCGGTGACGGCTAGTCGTAACGCGGGTGAATCCTTCATCGGGTGTCCTCGTATCGCGGCGATCGTTCCGCGGAACTCTCACCGATCGTGCGAATGACACGACTCGTCCGGAGTTGCTTCACAATGTCAGCCGAAATCTAGTAATCAAACGATAACTTGTCAATATTTGGGCGTGGTAACTTGAAGAACATGATGGCCAGACTGAGCGCGGCCGAGCGCCGCGAAAGGATTCTGGAGGCTGCGGGGCGGGCATTCTCTCGTGGCGGCTACGCCGGGACCAGTACAGATTTGGTCGCGCTGGAGGCAGGTGTGTCCCAGCCGTATGTCGTGCGCATGTTCGGTAGCAAGGCTGACCTCTTCCAGGAGGTGTTCGATCGGGCGGTCGAGGAACTGATCTCGGCTTTCGCGGCCGAACTCGATGATCCGGCGGCGGCGACCGCGCCGGATGTGTGGGACCGTCTCGGCGCGGTGTACAGCAGGCTGGTCGAGGACCGCGACGTGCTCGTCGTGCTCCTGCAAGGTTTCAGCGCGGCGGCCGCGCACCCGCAGATCGCCGCGGCGGCGCGGCGCTGCCTGGTCACCCTGTTCCACCTGCTGGTCGAGCGCACGGGGAGCCCGGCCCAACAGGTGCAACAGTTCATCGCCAACGGCATGCTGCTCAACGCGCTGCTCGCGATGGACGCGCCGGAGCACGCCGCGGAGGAACCTGCCCTCGCGGCGCTCGCCGACTGCGCGCTGGGCCAGCACACCGGCTATACCCTCGGCCCCTCAGTCCGGAAGTTGATGGGCAAGTAGGCAGGAGCCGGTCACGCCCTGGAACTCCTTGATCAGCAGATCGGCGCTGCGCCAGCGCTGACCGCCGCGGTCGATGACCGACGAGCGTTTGATTTCCACCGTGCCGTCGAAGGTCTCGTCGGAAGGGCGATGCGGACCGTCGGCGAAGAATTCCAGTTTCCGCATCCACAGTGTGTTGCTGCTCGTGCGGTCGAGCGAATCCATCGCGTAGAGCAGGATCTGCGACAGCTGGGCCGCGCCGACGACCGCGTCGATCGGCGAGACCGAGTTCCAGTAGGCCGATTCGGCGCCGACGTATCCGCCCTCGATCCCGGTGCGGACCTGCTGGCGCCCGGTGATCCTGGTCGAGTCCGCGCTCACGACGAGGTCGGTGGCGGTCAGCGTGTGGTCCTTCACGCCGTTGAGGTAGTAGTGCGGAGCGGGACCGAAGATATCGCCGAGGGAGGCGATCCGGTCGACGCCCGGCACGGTCAACGTGCCCGCTCCGATCGGATGGACCACGGTCATGGTGCCGCCGAGATTGCCGACCTGGAATTTGAAGGTGGTCTCCGACTCGTCGGCGGTGTCGGCGGTGGCCGTGATCGTCGCGGTGACGGGAATGCGCTCGAGATCCTCGTGCGGCTGTGCGCCCGCACGCACCGTCGCGTGCCTGATCCACATACGTGCGGATTCGGCGGGATTCAGATCACGGGTGTGGACGATCGCCGCGTCGCAGAGCGCGGCCGCGAGCATGATCGTATCCACGCTGCTGACATGGGGAACCAGTTCCCGGTGCTCTTTGCGTGACCAGGCCGCGGGGTAGGTCAGGCAGGCAAGCCCGGAATGCTCGGCGCCGGTTTCGGTCGACCGGCTGATTCCGAGGGCGGACAGTTCGGGACTTACTTTCTTGTAACCCTCACCGAAGTAACGATCGGACCGTGGTCCGAGGGGCTCGTCGTAGCTGGAGAATGTAACGGTCATCGCACAACACTTTCGAGGAGCAATTCGATAATTCGGTCAGGCAACCTTGGGAAGGTCGAAAACTTGGCCCGCGTAGGAAAGACCGGCGCCGAATGAGACTTGGAGCGCGAGTTGTCCTGGTTTTGCTCGACCGGAGGAAATGAGGTCGGCAATGGCGAGCGGCAGTGCGGCAGCGGAAGTATTTCCGGCTCGCCGTACGTCATCCGCGACGACTACCGATTCATCCGTCCAGCCAAGTTTACGGGCGACACCGTCGATAATTCGGAGATTTGCCTGATGAGGAACGAATACCTCGATATCGGAAAGTGCGATGCCCCCGGCTTCGGCAATTTCGGAAACTATTTTCGGAACGGCGGTGGTGGCCCATCGGAAAACCTCGGTGCCCTCCATCATCAAGAAGGGGGTCGGGGTCCCCGCCGGATCGGCGCGCTGTTGTTCCCAGGTCGGTTCCTGACGGATCAGATGCGATTGCTCGCCGATGCTGCCCCAGATCGTCCGGCGGATGTATCCGGACTCGGTGCGGGTTATCAGCGCAGCTCCGGACCCATCACCGAAGATGGGGGCGACCGATCGGGAATTGCGATCGATGACGTTGCTGAGCTTCTCGGATCCGATCACGAGAATGGTGTCGGATTGTCCGGCATTGATGAGTGCGGCGGCTTGACCGATGCCGTGCGCGTAACCGGAACACCCCGCGGAAATATCGAACGCGGCGGGTCGGTCGCATCCCAGCTCGGCGGCGATAATAGGCGCGGCGGCTGGGGTCTGATTCAAGTGGGTGGAACTCGCCAATATGACGACATCGATCTTACCGGCGGATAGTTTGGCGACATCGAGCGCGGATTGCGCAGCCTGTACCGCCATCGAAATTACTGTTTCATGCCCCCCCGCAAATCTTCTTTCAGTTATTCCGGTCCGCGTGGTTATCCAAGCTTCGTCGACCCCTAGTTCAGGTGCGAGTTCGGAATTGGAAACGATTCGATCGGGACGGTAGGTTCCGATCGTCAACATTCCGGCGGATAAGGCCGTCATAGTTCCACCCCCGAGAGGTGTTACGTGTCAATTATGTATGCATCAATGTATCACCCGTCCAGATTTATGGAATCAGATCACATGGCTATAACGCCTGTATAACAGCAACGTGTGATGAAGGTCACGTTTCTTCATAGACGCTTGACATCGTTCGATTATCGGCATTCGAATTCGCGTCTGCCGATCGATAGCAGTACATTAACTATTGGCCCGATCGTTGCCGTTCGGATACGTGCGGTCCGCTGATTGTTTGATCTTCAACCAGCGTTGTGGGAGTTCTCCCGAACGGGGGTAATTCGATAGCTGTCGGTTCTCTCCGTGGTGCGAACGACCTCGCCGGGCCGGACGGCGGGAGGTCGGCGCGGGGCCGTGAGCCGCGCACAAGGACGGGAGCCGGGGCCGACGCGCGACCCCGGCTCCCGCCGTCAAGTTTCCGGGGCTTGCGCCCGTACGCGACTACCTACTCGTGAAGGGCAGCAGGGCCATCTCGCGGGCGTTCTTCACCGCGACCGCGACCTGGCGCTGCTGCTGCGGTGTGAGTCCCGTCACCCGCCTGCTGCGGATCTTGCCGCGATCGGAGATGAACGTGCGCAGCAGGTTCACGTCCTTGTAGTCGACCGTCTCGATGCCCGCGGCGATCAGCGGGTTCTTCTTCGGACGGCGGGCCTGTTCGGCGCGAACCTTTTTCGAGGGTGCTCGCTTGACTGCCATATCAGGTATTCCTTCTGCGGGATCGGTGGTTGCTACCAACTCGACTTGTGCACACCGGGCAACTCGCCTCGGTGGGCCATCTCGCGCACACGCACACGGGAGAGTCCGAACTTCCGGAGGTGACCGCGCGGACGTCCGTCCGCGGCGTCCCGATTGCGCAATCGTACCGGACTCGCATCGCGCGGCAGTCGTTGTAGCGCGGACTGCGCGACCGCCCGATCGGCCTGCGACGTCGCCGGATCGCGGATGATTTCCTTCAGTTCGCCGCGCCTGATCGCGTAGCGTTCGACGATTCGCTCGCGCTGTTCGTTGCGGGCGATCTTCCACTTCTTCGCCATCAGCGCTCCTCGCGGAAGTCGACGTGCCCGCGCAGCACGGGGTCGTATTTCCGCAGCACCATGCGGTCGGGATCGTTGCGCCGATTCTTGCGGGTGACATAGGTGTAGCCGGTGCCCGCGGTCGACTTCAGCTTGATGACCGGTCGGATGTCGGTCGATTTCGATGCCATGGGATGTGCTCCTAGAGCTTGTCGCCGCGGGCGCGGATGCGGGCGACGACGGCCTCGATCCCGTCCCGGTCGATGGTTTCGATGCCCTTCGCCGAGACGGTCAGGGTGACGCGGCGGCCTTCGCCGGGCAGGTAGTAGGTCTTGCGCTGGATGTTGGGGTTCCAGCGGCGGCCGGTCCGTACGTGCGAGTGCGACACGGATCTACCGAAGCCGGGTTTGCGTCCGGTGACCTGGCAGTGGGCCGACATGCGACTCCCTCCATGAGATGATAATCATTTTCGACAACGTCGGATCCGCACTGTACCCTCGGCGATCGGTAAATGAAAATCATTGTCGAAAGGGGTTTCGGTGGTTGTGTCAGATCCCGGCCCGGTCCCGCCCGAACCCGATCGCCGGGTACCGGTGGTCTTGGTCACGGGCTTTTCGGCCGAGGCGAACACGGTGGTGGACCGCGTCGCCGACGCGCTGGCGGCGCGGGCGGGTACGGCGGTGGTGCGGCACGAACTGGGTGCGTTGCGCGAGGGCGTGGTGCGCCGCACACTGCGCACCGGCGCGCGATCGGTGACGTCGGTACTGGAATTGGCCCACGGCTGCGTCTCGTGCACGCTGCGCGCCGATCTACTGCCGCTGCTCACGACCCTGGCCGCGCGCGATTCGATCGACCGCATCGTGCTCGCACCCGATCCGGCCTTCGAGGCCGAGGCGATCTGTCGGGCGATCGACGAGGTGGAGATCACCGGGGTGGTCGGCCGGGTCGACGGCCCGGCGGGGCGCGACGTGCGGGTGGACGCCGTACTGGCCTGCGTGGACGCGCGGAGTTGGCTCGGTGACGCGACCGGCGACGAGACGCTGGCCGAACGCGGCATCGCGACCGCGGACGACGACAGGACCGTGGCGCAGGTGGCCGTCGGCCAGGTCCACGTCGCCGACGCCGTGCTGGCACTCGGCCACTCCGAGCTCGATCGCACGCGGGTGGGTGCCGTGCTGTCCAGACTGGCGCCCACCGCGCCCGTGCTCTGGCTCGACGATCCCTCGCGCTTGCGCCCCGCCGACGCCGAGGCGCTTGTGTCCTCGATTCCGGTGGACGCGCGTCGCGGGCGGATCTTCGACGCGCACGCGCCGCTACTGCGCGGTCAGCCGCCGCTGGTTCCCGAGGACGGGGTGTCGCTGATCGAATTCGCCGCGGATCGGCCGTTCCATCCGGCACGCCTGCACGAGGCTCTGGACGTGCTGTTCGACGGCGTGGTCACCGCGCGCGGGCGGATGTGGTTGGCGACGCAACCCGACGAGGTGGTGTGGCTGGAATCGGCGGGCGGCGGCCTGCGGGTCGGCGGTGCCGGACGTTGGCTCGCCGCGATGAGCGACAGCGAGATCGAACAGGTCGATCCGGCCAGGCGCGCGCTCGCGTCGCTGCGCTGGGACGAACGTTTCGGCGACCGCCACATCTCGCTGGTCGTCCTCGCGCACGAGGCCGACCCCGTCGAGATCAGGGCCGCGCTGCACTGGGCGCTGGTCGAGGACGAGGAACTGCGCCTGGTCGAACGGTCGCCGGAGCGGGTGGCCGACTGGGACGACCCCTTCGGGGAATGGCATGCCGATCCATGCGCGACCGACGACCCCGTCGACGTGGCACAGCCGAAGGATCGACAGAGCGGAGAGACACGATGAAACGCGCCGGGGAGGTGTGAGATGGCGGTCCCGAAGCGCAGGATGTCGCGCTCGAACACGCGCGGTCGCCGCGCGCAGTGGAAGGCGGTCGCGCCCGATCTGGTGGAGGTGACCGTCGCCGGGGTGACCTACCGGGTTCCGCGTCGGCTGGTCAAAGCGGTGCGCCTCGGTCTGATCGACGTCGATCGCCTCTGATCGCCCGGCGGGGCCGGATCACGATCCGGCCCCGCCGGGCGGAACTCAGCCCTGCTTGTCGGCGAGTTCGACCAGGGTGGCGGCGAGTTGGAAGTACTTGTTGCCGCCGAGGTCGGCGATGGTCTTGATCTTCAATCCGGCCAGCACCTTGTCGTGCTCCGGTGTGAGACCCGCCAGGGCCGACGGCGGGGCGGAGAGGATTTCCGCGAGTGATTTGTTCTCGTATTCCTTGTCGAGAACCTTGTCGAGCACCACGTTGACCGTCATAGGAACTCCTTCGGAACGAACCTTCGGAATGAACCTGACTGTGCCGCGTCCGGACGTAGTCTGTCCGCGTGCTGCTCGCCGACGATAACGCGCTGGACCGTGCGGTGGGTAGTGAACGCGCCGGGCTCGAGCACGGTCGGCGGGGGTGGTGTCGTCCCGATGAACTAGGGGTCTGGTCGGCTTGCGGGGGATTCTGAGGCAATTTATCGGCAAATGCCTATGCGGCTTCTAGCTGGGCATAGTCTGAAACTCTCGCTTGCGAAAAGGTAGCTCTCCGATGAAATGCATACCGAGAGTTGGATTTTCGGGGGTGTAAAAGTCCTGGGGAAATGATGAAATCGAGCTCACAGCCCGGTACCCTCGTGCGAGAGGGCGGGTTCTCCCGGTTTCCGAGAGAACCCGCTCATCGCCAAAGTTCCGGTCCTCGACCGCAGCCCCCCGAACAGACCGCGTGAGAGCGCGTGCCGCTCATGCGTCGGGCGCGGCCGGTTTGCCGTCGGCTCCGTGACCCGGCAGCAGCGCTTCGAGTCGATTCAACTGCGCCCCCACGAATTCCGCGGGTCCTTCGATCAACGACAACGGCCACGGTAACTGTCTGGATTCCAGATTGCGCACCTCGGCGGCGAGTTCGGCGGATGTGGCTTCCAATTCGCTGATCTCCGTGCGTAATTCGCCTACCTGCGCGCGCAGCGCTGTGGTCTGCGCGCACAGCGCCGCGGTCTGCGCGCACAGCGCCGCGGTCTGCTCCTCCAGCTCGCCGATCCTGCGCAGCGCGGTGGCGATGCCCTCGACCAGCGTGCGGTGGTTTCCCTCGGCGTCGGAGCCCAACTGCGGCCAGCCCGCCGATCCGGGGCCGCGCAGCTGGGTCTGGATGTCGTGCAGCACTGCCTCTTGTTCCGGCGTCACGTCCGGCTCCTCCTGTACGAGATCCCACTGGCGAGCTCGTCCGAGCACGACCTCGTCCACCACGGCGTCATCGACCGCGGCGTCGATCACCGAACCGCCTGTCTGCCACTGTAGGTCGGCGCGACGCGGAATTCGCGGCGTTTCCCCGCAGGGGGTCAGCGGATCAGCTCGGATTCACCACCGCGCGCCGCCGACGTCGCGGTCACGGCACTGCGACGGTCGGGGGCGACCAATACGGCGGTGATCGGAATCGCCAGCGAGAGCATGCCGATCACGAACATCGGCACCAGGAACGTGAACAGTTCCTCGCCGTCGGGGGCGGACACGCGCGAATCGACGTGCACCTCCAGACCGGCCAGCCACAGATAGTGCGCGCCGATCACCGTGAGGCCGACGACGATCGCCGCGCCGATCATGGCGGGCAACGGCCACCGGTGCAGGACGAACCACAGCGTGGCAACCGAGAGGGCCACCAGCAGCACGATAGAACCGATGATGGGCGCCCAGCGCAATTCGACCGAACCCCTGACCTGGAGGGCGTCCATGCCCACGTACATCGCCAGCGAGAGTCCGGCGCCCATGGCGAGCGCGCAGCCGATCAGCCGCGGCCACACCAAGGTTCGTCCGAGAAAGATCAGCCCGGCGAACACCGCGAGCCCGGCGAGGATGGCGGCGCCGAGCAGGCGCGCCACGTCGTAACGGAACGAGACCCCACCGGGACCGTTGACGCCGAGCATCGATACGAAGATCGCGAGCCAGATACCGATCGGGCCGATGGACACGGACGCCGCGGTGAGCCACACCGTCCTGAACCGGGCCGTCACCGATTTGGTGGACTCCTTGATACAGGTGAAGCCGACCAACGCACCCGCGGCCGACACGAGAACCGAGAGCCCGAGCACCCAGTAGCCCATAGCGAAATAGCTCACGCGAAGGTTCCTTACCCCTGCCGGACCGGCTGCTCGCGGTTCTGTTCGGCGAGGCGCGCGATGGCGTATTCGGTGACGGCCGCGAGCGACTGACGGACTTCCATGGCATTGCGGGCGTCGATGTCGACGATCGGAACACCCGCGCGGACCGACAGCGCCTCGCGCAATTCGGCCACCGGGAATCGCGGCGCGTCCGGGAATCGGTTGACCGCCACCAGGAACGGCAGTTCCCGTGCCTCGAAGAAATCGACGGCGGCGAAACTGTCCTCGATACGGCGGGTGTCGACCAGGACCACCGCGCCGATCGCGCCGCGGATCAGGTCGTCCCACATGAACCAGAACCGGCGCTGGCCCGGCGTGCCGAACAGGTACAGCACCAGATTGCCCGGCAGCACGATGCGCCCGAAGTCCATGGCGACGGTGGTGGTCTCTTTACCGGGGGTCGCCGCGAGATCGTCGATGCCGTCGGAGAACCCGGTCACCATGGCCTCGGTCCGCAGCGGAACGATCTCCGACACCGCGCCGACGAAGGTCGTCTTACCCGCGCCGAAACCGCCTGCGACAACGATTTTCGTCGAGGCGGTGCGGTTGTCCATGGGTGCCGAGCCGTAGGGCTGGGCGTTATAGGGCGCGGAGTCCACGCAAAGTCCTCTCCATCAGTGTTAGGCGCTCGTCATATGTTGCCTGATCGCTCAGTGTCGAGTGCACCCGCAGCGTCCCTGCGACGACCAGATCCCCGATGACGACACGGATCAGTCCGAGTGGCCGTTGTAGTTTCGCCGCCATCTCCGCGACCGAGAGTCGCGCGGTGCCGAGCCGCACGATGTCGGTGCGCAGGTCTCCGACAGGCCATTCGAAATGGGCAGTGTAGGAGATGGTCTCGATGACCGCCTCCAAGGGAAGATCGACCGCCGGCTCGGTACGCCCGGAGGTCAGCGCATAGGGGCGGACGCGGGTCGGGGGTGTTCCCGGCCCCCCGCCGGAAGGGTTGGGCATCGCACTTCTCAGACAGCCGTACGGGCGGTGGCCGAGACGACGGACCCGACCCGATCGACGAGCAGAGCCATCTCGTAGCCGATACGGCCGATGTCGTGGGTCTTGTTGGCGAGCACCGCGAGATGCGAGCCGTTGCCGACCGTCATCACCAACAGGTAGCCGCGCTGCATGTCCACGATCGACTGCATGACCTTGCCGCCGTTGAACAGTTGCGCCGCGCCCGCCGCCAGACTCGCCAGACCCGCGGTCACCGCCGCGAGCTGTTCGGCCCGATCGCTCGGCAGGTGCGGGCTGGTCGCCTGCAACAGGCCGTCGGCCGACACCAGCACCGCGTGGGTCACGCCGGGTACGTCCCGGGTGAACCGGGTGACGAGCCAATTGAGGTTCTCGTCCGTCGTGTTGCTCGGGTTCTCGCTCATACAAGCCCTCCGTCGTTGTACTGGGCGTCGGCCCGCCCACTGCGGACCCCGCTGAGATGCCTGGTCAGGCTGTTTCGGATTTCATCCGGATTCCTGGTGTTGGCTTCTTCGGCGGGAGCAAGCCCGCCGGGCACCAACTGGGCGCCGGGCTGACGAATCGGCAGCCCGCCTGAGGTGCGCCCCGACGTCGTCGGATTGCTCGCCTCGGCGGCGGCCGCCCAACCCTCGTCGGCGCGCGAGGTCCACGGTGTGATGTCGTCGCTGCCGTCCGAACCCGACGACGCGGGCTCGACCAGCCACTCCGAAACCATGCGCTGATAGATCGGGGTCGGTGTCTCCGCGGTCACCGGGCGCAGACCGGTCACGGTGGTGGTCGAGGTGATCGCCACCGGTTCGGGCTCGGGTGCGGGGGCTTGCCGCGGTGCGAGCGTTTCCGGAGCGAAGGTCTGGGTCTCGGCCCAGATATCGATCTTCTCGGGTTCTGGGGAGTACGAGGACTGGTTCCGATCGGCGGGCGCGGGCAGCGCGAGCGGTTCGGACCGGAGGTAACCGTCGTTGCCGCGCTCGGGGTACCGGCGCGAGGAGCGGCCGGGATCGGTGGCTTCGACATCGATGACGGGGGCGGGCCCGGAATTGTCGCGCTCGCCCGGCACCGCGACCCGGATCGCGGGCCTGCGCTGCGGCAGACCGCCGCCCATATCGTAGGCCTGGGTGTTGGGCCCGGACTGGTCGAAACCGGAGGTGTGCTCGGGCAGCGCCAGACTCGGCACCGGCACCAGCGCGCGCGGCTGCTGCGGATTGGCCTCGGGGCGCGCGATCTGCAACGGCGGGGCCGACATCTGCGCGGGCCCGTTGTCGTGCGAGATCGGGACCGGGGAGACGAGCGTCCCCGGCAGGTGCACGCTCGCGGTGATGCCGGGCTGCTGGGCCATGGCCGAGGTACGGCGCAGGTTGACGGTGATGTTGTGACGCTTGGCGAGCCGACCGACGACGAACAGGCCCATGCGGCGGGCGGTCTCGACGGTGACCTCACCACCGGAGGCGAGGTGGTCGTTGGTGGTCTGGAGATCCTCGGTCGACATGCCGAGGCCGCGGTCGATGATCTCGATCAGGTAGCCGCCGTCGACCGCGCGCGCGACCGAGACCGCGACCGGGGTGGTCGGCGGCGAATAGCGCAGCGCGTTGTCGATGAGTTCGGCGAGCAGGTGCTCGATGTCGACGGCGGGTTCACCGGGGACGATGCCGTCGGGGGCGGCGCCGATCTCGACGCGCTGGTAGTCCTCGACCTGCGAGACCGCGCTCCAGAGCATGTCCGAGAGCGGGACCGGGGGCAGGTGGCCGCGCCGCAGCGCGGTGCCCGCGAGCACAAGCAGGTTGTCGCCGTTACGGCGCATGCGGGTCGCGAGGTGGTCGAGGCGGAACAGGCTCTGCAAGCGTTCCGAGTCGTCCTCGTCGTGTTCGAGTTCCTCGATGAGCGAGAGCTGTTGCTCCACGAGGGACTGGCTGCGCCGCGACAGGGTTTCGAACATGCTGCCGATCTGCAGGCGCAGACGAGCCTGTTCACCGGCCAGGTGCAGCGCGGCCTGGTGGATATCGTCGACGGCCCGGGCGAGCTGGCCGATCTCCTCGGTGGTGTGCACGTCGATCTGGCTGGTCTCCGGGGTCGAACCGCCGGAGCGCACCACCTCGATCTCGTTGGGCAGGTCGACGTGGGCGACCTGCAACGCGCCGTGCCGCAGCCTGCGGATCGGGACGACGAGCGAGCGGGCGACCGCCAGCGCCAGCGCCAGACCGGCGAGCAGGGTCGCGACCACGCTCGCGATATCGCGCAGCACGATGCCGCGCAGTTCCGAGGTCCGGTCGGCCAGCCGCTTGTCGATGGTGTCGACGAGGGCGAGCGTGGTCTGGTCGTAGGAGGCGGCGCTGGTACGCAGCGAATCCACGACCGCGGGGTTGGTCGTCGGATCGCCGACGTTCTGACCGAATGCCCCTAGTCGGGTGTTGATCGCATCGATCAGTGTGTTGGCGTTCAGCGCCGACGACGGTTGCAGCTGGGCGAACTGCATGATGAGCACGAGCTCGCCACCCGCGGTCGTGAGAACCGTCGGCTGCACGGCGGGGTTCTTGGCCGCGCCTGGCGAGCCGATCAGCATGTACTGCTGGGCCAGCAGGCGGCGGGCGTTGGTGGTCACGCCGAGCTGCAGGAAGTAGCGCTGTACGGAGAGTTCTTCGATCGTGGTCGAGACCGCGATCGCGTTACCGATGCGCGCCGCCACATCGTCGGCCTGCTGACCGATGGTCACCGGCGACGAACTGCGCAGACTGTTGCGCATCGCGCGGCCTGCGACGAGCGCGAGATCGAGCTCCTTGCTCACACTGTCGGGCGCTCGGGTCGATTTGAGCGCTGTTTCGAGATCGGCCGCCGTCTGGTCGAATTTGCCCGCGACCCTGTCGATGGCCGAATCCGGCTGATCCTCCCATGAGGTCGCCGCCGATAACGCGAGTTGCTCGGTCGCCCAACCGAACCCGAGCATGGGGCGGATGATCCTTGCCTGTTCCGAGGCAGCGTCCAGCTGCGAGATCATGTCGAGCTCGTCGTTGATACGCAACACCGCGAACGTCGAGGCGAGTACTACCGGTAGCAGCAGTACGACGCCGACCTTGCGGGTGACGGACCAGTTGGACAGCCTGAATTGCCTGGAACGCGGTGCTGATTCCATCCGCTTCCGTCGCCTCCACTCCGCGCGGGGTCCCCGGTGGCTTGTGGCTGTTCAACATGAGGAAGGGATGAACCTGCTGAGAACCAACTCGAGGTCTTCTTTTTACCGCTGGGAACATACCGTGATAGCTGGTTATCGGCAATCTGAGACACCCGCTTTGAGAACTCTCGAATATGGCCGAGCAGAACGCCTTTCGTATGGCGAACGGACCCGGCTCTAGCGGAAATCGGCCGATACTGAAGAAAGGTGCTGGTCACGCTGTTGGTTGACCCGGCCACGAGGTCGCGCGATCGACACGGCGTGTCGGATGCGCCCCTCTCAGTGGACTCTCAGTCGATGCGGTCAAACTGGGGGCATGCGCATTCTGGTAGTCGACGACGATCGCGCCGTCCGTGAATCGTTGCGCCGGTCGTTGACCTTCAACGGTTACTCCGTCGATCTCGCGGTGGACGGGGTCGACGCGCTGGAGAAGGCCACCACGCAGCGTCCCGATGCCCTCGTACTCGATGTGATGATGCCGCGACTGGACGGGCTCGAAGTTTGCCGGAGGCTGCGCAGCACCGGAGACGATCTTCCGATTCTGGTTTTGACAGCGCGGGATTCGGTATCGGAAAGGGTTGCTGGACTCGATGCCGGGGCCGACGACTATTTGCCGAAACCCTTCGCGTTGGAAGAATTGCTCGCCCGATTGCGCGCGCTGCTCCGCCGCAGGGCGACCGATCCCGGTGAGGGTTCGGAGGCCATGCAGTTCGCCGATCTGTCACTGGATCCGGTGACGAGGGAGGTCGCCAGGGGCGATCGGTCGATCAGTCTGACCCGCACCGAGTTCTCGCTACTGGAAATGTTGATGGCGAATCCGCGTCGCGTGCTGACGCGCAGCCGAATTTTGGAAGAAGTCTGGGGCTACGATTTCCCCACTTCCGGCAACGCGCTCGAGGTCTATATCGGCTATCTGCGCCGCAAAACCGAGGCCGAGAGCGAACCCCGGCTCATCCATACGGTCCGTGGAGTCGGGTACGTACTCCGCGAAACTCCTCCGTAAGCCGGCTCGACAATGGCCAGGACTGTGCCCCGTCGACCGGTGGTCGCCACACTCGGTCAGCAGCGTGCGCCGGATTCCGCGGAGATGCGCCCGCCGATGCCGCTGACCCGGTCGGTCTCGTTGCGCTGGCGGGTGACCCTGCTCGCGGCCTCGCTGGTCGCCGTGGCGGTGGCGGTCACCTCCATCGCCGCCTACGCGATGGTCGCGCGCGCGCTCTACGCCGACGTCGATTCGCAATTGCGGGCGCGCGCGGACACGATGATCACCAATAATTTCGAGAATCTCGGTTTTCAATCCATTGTGCTCGCCGGGCTTTTCTCCAACGATGTCGGCGTCGCGCTGATCTTCGCCGATCACAAGCCGTATATGCCGCCCCAGCAGACCACGCCGCCGGTCGGTAGCCAGGAATTGGCCGTCGCCGACGGTCAATTGCCCTCGTCGCTGCGCACGGTCAACAATCAGCGAGTGCTCGCGGTGCCGACCCATTCCGGTGCCACCCTGATCATTTCGCAGCGCCTGGAGCCCACCAGGGAGGTCCTCGACCGGTTGGCCTGGCTGCTCTTCGTGGTCGGCGGCTGCGGCGTGGTGCTCGCCGCCGCGGCGGGCACCACGGTCGCCCGCACCGGGCTGCGCCCCATCGCCAGGCTCACCGCGGCCACCGAGCGGATCGCCCGCACCGACGATCTGACACCGATCCCGGTCACAGGTGACGACGAATTGGCGCGGCTGACCGAGAGTTTCAACACAATGCTGCGGGCGCTCGCCGAATCCCGTGACCGCCAGCGCAGGCTGGTGGCCGACGCGGGCCACGAATTGCGCACACCGCTCACCTCGTTGCGCACCAATATGGAACTGCTGATCGCCTCGGGGCGGCCGGGGGCGCCGCAGATCCCCGACGAGGACATGGCCGAACTGCGCGAGGACGTGGTCGCCCAGATCGAGGAACTGTCCACCCTCGTCGGAGACCTGGTCGACCTCGCGCGCGAGGACGCGCCCGAAACCGTCTACGACCGCATCGATCTCGGCGAGGTGACCGAGCGAGTGCTCGAACGGGCGCGCAGGCGTCGCGGTTCCATCGAATTCGTCGCGGAACTGCGCCCGTGGTTCGTCTACGGCCACGAGTCCGGGTTGGAGCGCGCCGTGCTCAACGTGCTCGACAACGCGGCCAAATGGAGCCCGGAGGGCGCGCAAGTACTGGTGACCATGCGCGAAACCGGACGCGGACTGCTCGAACTCGACGTCGACGACGCCGGTCCCGGCATCCCGTCGGGCGAGCGCGAACTGGTTTTCGAGCGCTTCTACCGGACCACGGTCTCCCGGTCGATGCCGGGTTCCGGACTCGGCCTCGCGATCGTCAAACAGGTGGTGACCAAACACGGCGGCACCATCACGGTCGAGAACTCGGCGCGCGGCGGCGCTCTCATCCGCATCGTGCTGCCCGGTGAGGCCGGGACCGCCCAGATCGACAAACAGATCTCGGAAAACTGATAGCGGGGTCTCAGTCCCCTCTAAGCCGTCATCGCCAGACTGGGTGACAGACGTTCAGGAGAAACGAGAAGCGATGACCGAGGATTTCCAGAACCGCCGGGGGGAGCAGGACGGCGCGGGCACAGGCCACCATCCGACCGAGCAGTTCCCCGCCGCGCACCATGATCCGCATACGGCGTGGCAGCGGCCGGACACCGGCGCCGCCTATTCGACGCCGCAGTACCCGACCGGTCCCTACCGGGAGTACGGGCAGGGGCCGCAGATGCCGCCGCCGG
This sequence comes from Nocardia sp. NBC_01377, assembly GCF_045040005.1. Taxonomy (NCBI): domain Bacteria; kingdom Bacillati; phylum Actinomycetota; class Actinomycetes; order Mycobacteriales; family Nocardiaceae; genus Nocardia; species Nocardia sp. NBC_01377. The sequence goes on along the minus strand of NZ_CP109566.1, from coordinate 6,426,122 downwards.
GCCAGGTGCCGCCGACGGCGTTCGGGCCCCAGACGCCCCAGACGCCACAGGCACCTCAGCCGCAGCGTCGTCCGGTGCGTGTCGGGCTGGTCGCGGGAGCGGTGGTACTCGCCTTGGTCAGCGGTGGCGTCGGCGGTGCGGTCGGCACGCTCGCCACCCGCACCGACGACGGCCGCGCGCCGGTGACCAACGCGCTGGACGCGCCGAAACCCAACGTCAGCAATGTCGCCAACGCCCCCGCCGGTTCCACCCAGGCCGTCGCGCAGAAGGTGCTGCCCAGCGTCGTGATGATCAAGGTCGCGAGCAGTCGCGCCGAGGGGGAGGGTTCCGGCGTCGTCCTGTCCTCGGACGGGCTGATCCTGACCAACAACCACGTCGCCGCGGGCGGTGGTCGCGACGCCACGATGGAGGTCGTCTTCTCCGACGGCAGCACCGCGCCCGCCACCCTCGTCGGCGCGGACCCGGTCTCGGACCTCGCGGTCATCAAGGTCACCGGCAAATCCGGGCTGACCCCGATCGAACTCGGCGCCTCCGGTGCTCTCCAGGTCGGCCAGTCGGTCATCGCGGTCGGTTCCCCGCTCGGACTGGCGGGCACGGTCACCACGGGTATCGTCTCCGCGCTCAACCGTCCGGTCTCCACCCAGGGCGAGAGCGAGTCCAGCCAGGTGAATCCGGTGATCGACGCGATCCAGACCGATGCCGCGATCAACCCCGGCAATTCCGGCGGCGCACTGGTCGACGGCAACGGCAAACTGATCGGCATCAACACCGCCATCGCCAGCCTCGGGGCCGGTGAGGGCTCGGGTGCGCAGAGCGGGTCCATCGGCCTCGGCTTCGCGATCCCGGTCGATCAGGCCCGCCGGGTGGCCGACGAACTGATCAAGACCGGCCACGCGACCTACGCGCAGATCGGCATCAAGTTGCGGCCGCAGGACACCGCGGCGCGGGTGCTGGAATCCACCGCCGACGGCCCGGCCGCAAAGGCGGGAATTCCGTCCGGCGCGGTGATCACCTCACTCGACGGACGGGTCATCGATTCCGGTAACGCGCTCATCGCCGCCGTCCGCTCGCACGAGCCTGGGGACAAGGTGAAGGTCACCTACACCGACGAACAGGGCGGCAATCCCAAGACCGTCGAGGTCACCCTGACCGCGGCGCCCGCCGAGGGCGGCCGGTGATGCGTTCCAAGCCCCGCGGTCTCGTGCTGCTCCCACCCGGTTTGACCAGCATCGAGGTCGAACTCGACGGCGTAGGCGCTACGGTGAGCACCATGGAAATCGATGCTCCTGTGGCGGGGCGTGCACTGGTGGTGGTGGTCGATGATCGAACGGCACATGGAGGTGTGGACGCGCTCGGGCCGCTGGTCACCGAACTGCTGACCGAGGCTGGTTTCCTCGTCGACGCATCGGTGTCGGTGCAGGCCGACGAGGTGGAGATCCGCAACGCGCTCAATACCGCCGTGATCGGCGGCGTCGACCTGGTGATCTCGGTCGGCGGCACCGGAATGTCGCCGCGTGATGTCACCCCCGAGGCGACCTCACAGGTTCTGGATCGTGAGTTGCAGGGCATCAGCGAGGCGCTGCGCGCTTCCGGCCGGGTCGCCGGATCGCTGGACGCTGGCCTGTCGCGCGGCCTCGCCGGAATCTCCGGCAGCACCCTCGTCGTCAATCTTCCCGGCACCCGCGCGGCGGTTCGCGACGGAATGGCGACGCTGGGTCCGCTCGCCAGCAAAGTAATCGGTGAACTCTCCGGATTGGTCGAATAATTTCTGCCGAGGGATCTTCCGACGACCCTCGCCCGGCGCAGCGCCGGGCGAGGGATATCGCGCGCGCGGCCCGTATTTTCGGTGACGTCCTCCCGGAAACCACGTCCGACGAACGCGATCCACAATCCGGAGGCGACAGCTCATCCGATGATTGGTTCCGCTCCCAGGTGCCCCCGCACCACGGTTGAGCGATACCGCCGACGCGGTCGGCAACTCCGCCGTAATGTTTTCGTGATGCCTCATCAGTTTCTTCGATATCGCGTTGTGATATACCCCACCGGCCGTGTCAGGATTCCGTAAGGGCCGGTCGGCGCGGTCCGGCCGTGAATCCGGTGGCCAGCGGTCCGCGAGCCCCCTGTCTGCGCATATGCACAGCGAGTGATATGGGCATGCGTTCATCAGTGATCTACATCACAGTTCGCAATGTGAAAGCTCGCGTTGCCAGGCTGTTACCGACGGTTTAACCTTCGCGTGAGCCATTCAACACTGGACCCGAAGGCCCGGGCGAGACTGCTATTTCGTCCTTCCCGGTGGAACCCGGCTCGGTTCCGATTGCCAGCTGAGGCCGTTGCGCCGAAATAACAGCCGGTTACATACCGGCAACAAAGGGGCGACACACTGAGCTGGGCCTGAGAGGACCAATGTCCACCTCGATGGTCGAGGTCGACTGTTTGAACCTGATGAGGGGAAGTATGAGCGAGAACCGCACCAACGGTCTGCGCCGCGGTGCCCGCGTCGCGGGCGTCGGCGCCGCCGCGGCCGTTGCCATGGGCCTGCTTTCGACCGGGGCTGCCAATGCCGATACCTTCGTTCCGTTGCCGGACGGACAGAAGATCGGACCTGGCGTCACCATCACCCGTACCGGAGAGCACGCCCTGATTTCTCCGTCCCTTTCCGGGAACGGCGCGGGCCGCGTTGTCTGGGTCTCCGGAAACGCCAGCGCCGATGTCACCGTCACCCCCGAGGGTGAAGTGGGCCCGAACAACGGTCCCGCCGGTGGCCCGGGTAGCAACAACTCGTCGACGCACGGTGCGTCGCAGCTGAGCACCGGCTACATCGTCGGTTGCCAGGTCAGCATCGCCGACGACGCCATCTCGGCGGGTTTCTCGGGCGGCGTCAGCCTCGACGGTGGCAGCCTCGGCGGCTCCATCGGCCTGGCGCTCGGCCCGGGTGAAGTGAAGTTCGTGCAGATCGACTACAAGGACATCCTGAAGCCGGGTGTCTACTCGGTCGAGTACCAGGACGCCGAGATCGAGATCCAGGGCTGCGCCGGTTACGCGCAGGCGCGCTCGTACACCGTCGTCGAGATCATCGGTGACCACTACTCGAAGACGAGCCTCTACGGCCTGCCGTTCAGCATCGGCTGACCTGTATCGACTTTCGCACGAACAATCTTCTCGCTGAAGCGAATTCACAACCCTCGAGGGGCATAATCAAATGATCAACCGCAAGATCTTGGCGCGGGTGGCCGGTGTCGGCGCCGCAGCCACTGTCGCCATGGGCCTGTTCTCCACGGGCGCTGCCAATGCCGATACCTTCGTTCCGCTGCCGGGCGGCGAAATCGTCAAGACCCTCTCCGACGGCACCGTTGTCACGGTCCGCCTCGTCGGCGAGTCCGCCAACATCAACCCTTCCCTGGGCTCCACCCCGGTGCACCGCAACGCGTGGGTCTCCGGTAGCGCTCAGGTCGAACTGTCCGGTACCGGCTCCGATTCCGGCGGCCGGATCTTCCCGGGCTACACCGTGGGCTGCCAGGTCAACATCGCGGGCGGCGGCACCTCCGGTGGCGTCGACGGCGGCGTCGCATGGGCGGACGGCACGCCGAGCGTCGGCGCCACCGGCGGCGGCGATCTGTCGCTCGGCCCCGGCCAGGCGCAGTCGTTCTACATCCTCGATCTGGAGCAGGCCGACGATTTCGGTAGCGAGACCCACAAGAAGCGCAACGTCTTCAGTGGCTCGAACGGTTCGGTCACCTGGGCCGATTCGACCATCGGCCTGAGCGGCTGTGGCGGTTACGCGCAGGCGCGCGCCTTCGTCAGCGTCGAGGTCGAGACCGAGAGCGTCGTCACCTGGATCACCCTGTACGGTCAGCCGTTCAGCATCGGCTGATCCTCGGGTCACTCGCAGAACGGGTCCGTCGCCTCGGTGACGGGCCCGTTCGCGTTCTCGCACAGGTGAACTCGCCGGTCAGGATTCGTGCTTGCCGCCGGCGTCGCGCTTGCCATCGGCGAGTAGATCGCGGATCTGGATCAGCAACTCGGATTCGGTGAGCTTCTCGTCCTCGGTGCCGAAGCGTTTCTTGGCCCGTGTCGCCGGAATTACGAGAATGAAGTAGAGCACCGCCGCGATGATGATGAAATTGATGGCCGCGGTAATGATCGGTCCGACCTGAACAAAGGTCGCCGGTTTATCGGCAACCAGCTGGAAACCGAGCCCCATTGCATTATCACCGCCGAAGATGGCCAGGATCGGATTGACGATCCCGGTGGTGAACGCGGTGACGATTGCTACGAATGCGGTGCCGATGACCACGGCAACGGCCAGGTCAACGACATTTCCGCGCAGTAGAAAATCCTTGAAACCCTTCAGCATTGCCGGTGTCTCCTTCGAGTGGGAGCCTGTGCGCTGCGCTCTCCGATGGGGATTATTGCCGTATATACGATGCTAGTTCAGGTCTATGGCAAATTCTTGGTAATCATTTCTGGGCGGGGCTCGACAGCCGTGCTCTCAGTGGAATACGACGGTGAGCGCGGTGCGCAAGGACGCCGCGGCGACCGTGGTGGCGTGTTCGGAGTCCATCGCTACCAGGACCACCCGCTCGCTCGCGGTACGCCGATCGCCGGAGGCCGAGACGAGGACGACCGCGGCGTCGGTGGCCAGGATTCGCGCCGGTCTCGCGGAGCCGCCGGTCTGCTCCTCGGCGCCGATCACGTCGACCCGGTCACCTGCCCGCAGAATTTCCGCCACGGCGGTGTCGGCGAGACGGATCGGGACGATACGGGCCTCGCGATCGCCGGTCGCCGCCGCGGCGAGCCTCGGTCCGACGACACGCAGATCGGTGAAGACCTCGCCCGACCGCATCGCGGCGGTCAGCGTCGCGCCGATCAAGGTGGAGGTGTCGCGCACCGCGCCGTCGGGCAGTGTGCCGGATTCGTGCGGCACGATACGCAGATCGCCTGCTTCGAGCGCCCGCCCCGGCGCGAGGTCGCGTCCTGCGACCACGATCTCGGCTCGCCCGGCGTCCGGATCGCCGCGCACGAAGAGCACCACGGCCAGTACGGCCAGCCCCGCGGCGAGCAATCGACGCGCGAGCAGTTGATCGGCCCACTCCGGCCGATTCCACAGGGCGAATCGCAACGGGCTGCCGCGGCCGAGGTCGGCGCGAGATCGGATCATGGCCGGAGCCTATGGCCGCGTGACGTCACCTCGACGGTGCGAACGGGCGAATGTGGACAACACGCGGCCTGTGGACAACGGTGCGACTAGCGCACCGGCCTCAACTGGCGACGGCGGTGCTGCTGCTGGAGGAGGAGCTGCTGCTCGACGATCCGCCGCCGTCGCTCGACGAACTCGAATCCGAGCTCGTGGAACCGGACCCGCTCGAACTGTCGGACTTCGCGGGCTCGCTCGCGGTGGACGCGCCGCCGCGGCTGTCGGTGCGGTAGAAGCCGCTGCCCTTGAAGACGATGCCGACGGAGTTGAACAGCTTGCGCAGCTTGCCCGAGCACTGCTCGCAGACGCTCAGCGCATCGTCGGAGAAGGACTGAACGATGTCGAAGCGGTTGTCACACTGGGTGCACGCATACGAATAAGTTGGCACAGCATCCTCCGCGGTGGTTCGTCAACTGGCACTCTACAGCCGACAGTGCCAACACAGGTAATCGAAGTTTCATTCCGCCGTCATTCCGCGACGCCCGCGATGCCGAGCTGTTGTAATCCGCCGCCGGGCGTGAGCGCCCATCCCATATGGAAATCATGCGGTTCGGCGGGCAGTTCGTCGACCACTTCGGCGTCGCGGACCACGGCGACCAGACGGGCGTCCACGCGGGCCGCGCTCAGCGTGCGGTCGTAGTGGCCCGCTCCACGACCGAGGCGCACACCGCGGCGGTCCACGGCGAGCGCGGGGATCAGCACCAGTTCGGCCCGGGTGATGGCCTCGGGGGGCAGGACGGGGCCGTCGGGTTCGAGCAGACCCCAGCGGGCCGCGTGCAGTGCGTCCGCGCCGGTGTACTCGGCCCACTCCAACGGACCCGGCGGCCCGGCGATGGGCAGCAGCAGTCGCGCGCCCGCCTCGCGCACGGCGTCGAGCATGGCCGTCGAACCGGGTTCGCCGCGCACCGGGACATAGGCGCAGACCCAGGCGGGGATCTCGAGTTCGCGGACCGCCCGCGAGAGTGCCGCGGCTTCGGCGGCGTGTGTGCGCGCCGTCACAGCCGTGCGGCGCGCGAGAATTTCGGAGCGCCATGCATGTTTGTCGCGCTCAACGGGCATCTCCATGCTGATCACCATAAGCTCACCGGCATACCTGGCCGTCGCGACGGCGATGGGTCGAGTGATGGATGGATAGGGTAGACGAATGACAGCAAAGGCCGGAAAGTCCGCCGACGGCGCACCGGTGTCGTGTTTCCGCACCGCCATCGTGCCCGCGGCGGGACTTGGCACACGGTTCCTGCCGGCGACGAAGACGGTGCCCAAGGAATTGCTGCCTGTGGTCGACACCCCGGGCATCGAACTGGTCGCGACCGAGGCCGCCGAATCAGGCGCGCAGCGCTTGGTGATCGTCACCTCCCCGGGCAAGGACGGTGTTGTCGCGCATTTCGTCGAGGATCTCGTGCTGGAGAGCACCCTCGCCGCGCGCGGCAAGTTCAAGTTGCTCGAGAAGGTGCGCAAGGCGCCGGGACTGCTCGACGTGACTTCGGTCGTGCAGGAGGAGCCGCTCGGACTCGGGCACGCGGTGGCCCAGGCAGAAGCCGTCCTCGATGACGACGAGGATGCCGTCGCGGTACTGCTGCCCGACGATCTCGTCCTGCCCAGCGGTGTCCTCGATGTGATGAGCCGGGTGCGGCGCAAACGCGGCGGAACCGTGCTGTGCGCGATCGACGTGCCCAAGGACCAGGTCAGCGCCTACGGCGTCTTCGATGTGGCGATCGTGCCCGATGCGGTGAACCCGAACGTGCTGCGCGTCAACGGCATGGTGGAGAAGCCCGCCCTCCAGGACGCGCCGTCCACCTACGCCGCGGCCGGACGCTATCTGCTCGACCGCGCGATCTTCGACGCGCTGCGCCGGATCACCCCCGGCGCGGGCGGCGAATTACAGCTGACCGACGCGATCGCGCTGCTGATCGCGGAAGGTCATCCGGTTCACGTGGTGGTCCACCGTGGGTCGCGCCACGATTTGGGCAACCCGGGCGGTTATCTTCGTGCTGCGGTCGATTTCGCCCTGGAGAGGGAGGAATACGGCCCCGCCCTACGGGAGTGGTTGGAGCATCGGCTCGGCCCGGACTGGGATCCGCAGCTGACGACCTACGACTGAGCAACGCCCGCCCCGGCCCGGGGGCGACGGCCGGATGGCGGCCGGGTTTCGCCGCCGACGTTCGGTCGGGTACGAATGATGGTTCCACCGTCGGCGCGGGACGTGGTGTGCGCGTTCGTCCGAGCGTCGGCGGCGCACTCGTGAAGCGCGGAGAGAATCAGGAAGGGCTGGATGCGCTCGGTTGAGGATCAGCAGATCAAGGTGACCGCGGCGGCGGTCGCGCCCCGGCCGGTCCGGGTCGCGATCTCCGAAGCCCAGGGCCTGCTGTGTGCCGAGGATGTGATCACCGAGCGTCCACTGCCCGGATTCGATCAGGCCGCCATCGACGGCTACGCGGTGCGCAGCGTCGACGTGGCCGCCGCAGGCTCCGATATCCGCAACGAAGAAGGCGATCTCGTCGATCTGACGCTGCCGGTCGTCGGCGAGGTGGTGGCCGGTTCACGGCAGCCGATCCGGCTGCAACCCCGCCAGACCGTGCGTGTCGACACCGGCGCCCCGCTGCCGACCCTCGCCGATGCCGTGCTCCCCTTGGATTTCACCGATGGCGGCCGGGCCAGGATCAAGGTCTACGAATCCGTGCGCTCGGGCGACTACGTCCGGCGCATCGGTGACGACGTGCAGCCGGGTGATGTCGCGGTGCGCGCGGGCACCATCGTCGGTCCCGCGCAGGTCGGTCTGCTCGCCGCCGTCGGCCAGGACAAGGTGCTCGTGCACCCGCGCCCTCGGCTCTCGGTGATCTCGGTGGGCGGCGAACTCATCGATATCGACCGCACCCCCGGCCCCGGTCAGGTCTACGACGTGAACTCCTACGCGCTCGCCGCCGCCGCGCGCGACGCGGGCGCCGACGTGAACCGCGTCGGCATCGTCAGCGACGATCCGCGCCGATTGCGCGATGTCGTGGAGGGACAGCTGGTTCGGTCCGAGGTCGTGGTGATCGCGGGCGCTGTCGGCGGCTGGGCCTCCGAACAGGTCAGGGAGGCGCTGGAAGGTCTCGGTGAACTCGAGGTCGCCCGCGTCGCCATGCATCCCGGTTCGGTCCAGGGTTTCGGAAGACTCGGCCGCGACGAGGTGCCGACCTTTCTGCTGCCCTCCAATCCCGTTGGCGCGCTGGTGGTTTTCGAGGTGATGGTGCGGCCGCTGATCCGAATCGCGCTGGGGCGAAGGCATCCCATGCGACGGATCATCCGGGCCAGGACCATCACCCCGATCAGTTCGATGGAGGGGCGCAAGGGTTTCCTGCGCGCGCAATTGATGAGAGACGAATCCACCGGTGACTACCTGGTTCAGCCGCTCGGCGGCGCGGCCGGATCCTCCTCGCACCTGCTCGCGACGCTGGCCGAGGCGAACAGCCTCATCATTCTGGACCCGGACGACACCGAGATCAGGACCGGCGACGAGGTTCGCGTCGCTTTTCTCGCACAGCGCGGTTGAGGCGTGGAGACGATGAATGTTTTCCGGGTGACCCAGCATCCGGGGTGGCCCGCTCATCTCGGCCCGGTGACCGCCGCGGCGGGCCGGGTGACGTTGCGCCCGGTCCGGTTGCGCGACGCGTCGGCGTGGAGCCGGATCCGCCTGCGCGACAGGGAACATCTCGAACCGTGGGAGCCCACCGGCCGCGGCGCCTGGGAAGCGCGCAATCACGCGTCGAACTGGCCCTCGCTGTGGTCGAGTCTCAAAGCCGAGGCGCGGCGCGGCGCGATGATCCCGTTGGTGATCGAGGTCGACGGTAATTTCAGCGGGCAACTGACCGTGGGCAATATCGTGCGCGGCGCGCTGCGTTCGGCCTGGATCGGCTATTGGGTCGCGAAAGATCTGGGCGGACAGGGAGTCGCGACGGCGGCGCTCGCCCTCGGACTCGATCACTGCTTCGGACCGGTCGGCCTGCACCGCGTGGAAGCGACGGTGCGTCCGGAGAATCTGCCGAGCCAGGCCGTATTGCGCAATGTCGGATTCCGCGAAGAGGGTTTGCTGCGGCGCTACCTCGACGTCGACGGTGACTGGCGCGATCATCTGCTCGTCGGCCTCACCGCGGAGGAGATCACCGGCACCGTCGTGGATCGTTTGGTCCGCGACGGACGGGTCATCCTCCCTTAGTCATCGCATCGGAAATGAGGGCGAACCGCCGCGTTCACACGGGCCGCATTGATGGGGAGTTTGTTACCAGTGTGACTTGTGTGCACGGCGCGCCTGCCGGAAAGTCCCGCTGCGCGGAATTAACCTACGGACGTCGGAGGTGCGTCCCGCATCTTCGGCAGGGAGCCTGCGAGGCGACCGGCGACCGGACTCGGGTCCGTCCGTTTTGCATCGAGCGAACGCACGGCAGCGGGGGCGCGGTGCGGGAAAGTCGCGGGCCGAATGGACAATTCACGCGGGGACGGAGGTAGCTGAGGCGAGATGCCGAATTCGATTCTGTGGATCGGCCTGGTCGTGCTCTGGGTCTTCGTCCTGTTCCCGATACTCGCCGACCGGCATCCACGGATCCGGCAGACCACCGATGCTGCCCTGGCGACCCGCGTGCTGCACCGCGGCGGTGCCAAGCGGCGCCCACGAAAAGGGCCGGCCGCCGGTCACGACAGCGACCCGGACTATCGGCCGACCCGAGTGCACAGAAAGCTTTCCCATAGCGATGATGCGGAGGACCGGATGAATGCACCGGCCGACGAACTAGTCACCGAGGCCGACCAGGAGTCGGGGTACGCGCCCGAACTCGAGACGGGCGCCAACCCGCCGGACATCGTCGCGGCCGCTGTCGACGCGCCACTCGCCGCCGATATCGCCGACACCGAGATCACGGACGCCGAATTCATCGACGACGATTCGGCCGACGACGATTCGGCCGACAGGGATTCCGACGACCGCTGTTACGCCGACGACGACATCGCCGACGCGGAACTCGCCGAAATCGCCGATGACGGATACATCGAAACGCATTCCGAGGATGCCGATTCGGACGACATCGCGCAGACCGCGGCCGGAAGCGCTGCGAACCACGACGAACCGGCCGATGATGACGACGTGGCCGACGAGTACCTCGAACCGTCCGCGGCGCGCATCCCGCCCGCCCGGTCGACGGATCGGGCCGACGATACCGAATACGACACCGACGACACGGAATTCGTGCCGTCGCGCCGCGGCCGCGGCGGCTACGACCCCGAAGCCGATGCCATCGCCCGCGCCGCCCGCTACACCTTCCGCCAGCGCGCGGTACTCGGCCTCGTCCTGGCCGCCCTGCTCTTCGGCGGATTCGCCATCGTCTCCGATCAGCGACTGTGGTGGGGCTGCGGCCTGTCCCTGGTCGTCCTCGCCGGGTACCTGGCCTACCTGCGCAAGCAGGTCCGCATGGAAGAGGACATCCGCCGCCGCCGCGCCGCCCGCCTGCTGCGCGGCCGCGACTCCGACCACGATGCCGAAGCCGACGAAGCCTCCGTCCGCGTCGAACAACATTTCCGCCGCCACATGGACCGCGAGACCGCCCGCGCCCTGCGCCGCCGCTCCGTCCTGCTCGAAGCCGACGACGAGGACCCCGCCTTCATCGACCTCGACCATTTCGACCCCGCCGTCGCCCGCGCCCTGCGCCGCGGCCGGTCCGCCGAGATGCGCCGCGCCGCCGGCGCCTAGTATTTTCGCAGCTCAACCCACCGATTCGGAGTCTGGCCGCAACGTTTGCTACAGTTACCCAGCGCGGTTCCCAAGGGATCCGCACGGGGCTATAGCGCAGTTGGTAGCGCGTCTCGTTCGCATCGAGAAGGTCAGGGGTTCGATTCCCCTTAGCTCCACAATTTGCACAGGTCAGGCCGGGTTACGAGAATATTCTCGAACCCGGCCTGACCTATTTCCGCCCGAGCCGCGACTGATTCACCCGGCGGCGCGACTGCGGGAGGGGGAGGGATCGGATGGCATTGGAGATCGTCGTGTAGGACATCAACTATGCCGAGATACACCGCTTCGTTGACGATGCGGACGAAACGCTGTCCAGGCTGTGCGCGGCGCAACCCGACACTAATCCGGTGCGAAGTTTCCGGCGGTACTGCGACACGATGTTCAACCGGTACCGGCTCGGCGTGATCCTGGATCGGATCGATCAGATCGAGGTGCGGACCGATGCCGAGCGGCAGGCTGTCCACCTGCTGCGGAGGGTGTCGACGATCGCGCTTCGCGCCAACGGATATCTCCTGTTCGTCGGCGACTGATCCGAGCGGCTTTCCGCTGACCGCGTGAGCGTCACGCCATTGGTTGTGTGGGCGTCCAGTGCTGCCGATGTGCGGTGTCGGCCGCACCGTTCGGGTGGATGTGACGATGGCGGATCCGGCGTCGTCGAAGTGCGTCCTGTTTACGAACGGCGTTGAGCGGAAATGCTTCCAGTCGACATAGCGACGGAAGGTGAACGCATGAAGGTACGTACGGTTTTCGGGGCCGCGATAGTGGCGGTCGGGGTGTCGACGGGGGCGTTTTCGGTGGGGGTGGGGTCGGCTGGGGCCGATACGGTGGATCGGGCGGATGTCATCTGCTGGGGGTTGAGTCCGAATATCGTCGACCTGCCGTACGCGGGGCGGATCGCGGCGTATCAGTGGGATGCGACGCCGGGGCGGCCGACGATCGAGATCACGTCGGCGCAGCCGAGTATCTGGGGGTACCAGACCAACCCGGCGATCCGGTGGACGAATCTGGCGACCGGTGAATCCGGTGAGGCGGTGGGGAGCGGTCGGGTGGGGCTCGGGTCGACCAATCCCGTGTTCTTCCTGCATCTGCCGACGGGGGCAGGACCGGTTCGGGTGGATCTGACGACGGTCAACGCGGGGCCGATCCAGGTGCCGCCGGTGCACTGCTCGGGTGTGATCGATATTCGCTAGTTGGCCTCGATTCATCCCCGGGAATTCCTGTAACACCTCGAAAACAGGTCCGATACACCTGACAATAGTTGGGGGACACGAATATTCGTCACGCGGCGATAACGCGCAGCGTATGTATCGGTGCGCGGATATTCGTCCGGACACGATCGAATATCGAAATCATAGAAAGCCCACGGGCTTCGAGGGGTGCGAAATGAATGTCAAATTATCGGCGGTGTTGTCGATCGCGGCGAGCGTAGTGATCGGAGTCGCCGCGTGCGGCACCGATTCGGGCACGTCGACCGCGGGCGGGACCTCGACGGGGAGTGCCGCGACGTCCTCGGCGAGTCCGACGACGCCGCGGACCACGAGCGCCGGTTCCCCGGTCGAAACGGCACCGGAAGTGACGTCGAAACCCGGGACACCCGAGGTGACTTCGCCCGCCACGCCGAAACCCGAAACCCCGACCGCGCAGCCCGCGCCGGAGGGCAGCGGCCACGGTCTGTGCTTCGATGTGAACTCGGCACTCGCGGCGTCGTCGGTCGCGCGTTTGGGCGAGCCCCCGGCGGGGGACGGTTGGGAGATCCAGGCGGGCAGCGATGATCCGATCGAGGCCGGATGTTCCGGTGTGCTGTCGTGGATGACGGTGGAATGGCCGGGAATTCACCCGGGCACGCACATCCTGTTCTTCACCGGCGGAAAGTATCTCGGTACCGCGAGCGCGCAGCCGTACGCGTACACGACGGTTCTCGGCAAGACCCGCGATACCGTGTCGGTGCAATACCGCTGGCCGAGGGAGGAAGATCCGCTGTGCTGCCCCCAGGGCGGACCGAGCGTCGTGACATTCACCCTGACCGGAACCACGGTGACGGCGAACGGGCAGTTCCCGCCGAACTGAACGGCCCTATACCGGGCGCAGGACGACGATTCCGGGAACCGTTCTCGCGTATTCGAGCAACGGTGAGTCCACGACCTTGTTGTTCGCCGCGAGCGAGGACGCGTTGCGCAGGACCGGACCCGATGGCGTCGTCGCGAAGATGCCGACGTGGGTGACGTCGAGGCCGGGCTGGTCGGCGTAGGCGCCGATGTAGTCGCCGTTGCGCAATCGGGCGATGACGGCCTCGTCGACGAATTCGCTCGGGATGTAGGTGATATCGCGTCGGACGACGGGCAGGCCGGGCAGATAGTTCCCGCCGTCGCCCTTCGCGTTCAGATCCTTGGTGACGGTTACCGCGCGGGGATCGACCGATGCGGTGACGTCGGTGGCGTTGATCTTCCGTGTATGCGCCCAGTCGGTGAAGAAATGCCTGCGCTGGGCGAAATCGACGCGACCTTCGGTGTAGCGCGTATCGATCAGATTCCGTAGGAACTGATCCCGGTCGCCGGATTCGCTCAGCGCCGCCACGTAATCCAGGTAGGTGAAGCAGTCGACGCGGCGGAAATCGACCACCAATTGTTCCGGCCGCGACGCGGAGCCGACGAGCATATCGGCGCCGTAGGGCGTGCCGAGGAACTGCCGCGACAGCAGTTCGATCAGATCCGCTCTGTTCCGGCCACTCTCCGATGCCCGTACCGCCAGGGCATCGTCGATTCTCTTTCCGGTGACGTCGTCGACGGCGATCGGATCGCCGAGCGCGGTCGGACCGGTGAGGACGAAGCACCCGGCCAACGCGAGCACTACGGCCAGGAATCGAATGATGCGCAAGATACCTCCAGCGGTTTCGCGGTAGGACGAATCAGCCGTGCGGGTCCAGGCTAGCCGGTGCCGGCGGTGTCCTCGGACGCTCCGGGGAAGCTGGGCACACGGACCGAGCCGGAGTACGGCCCTCCGAGCCCGGGGGCGGAAACCGGCGCGGTGTCACGGATCCCGCTCCTATAGTGGGAATTCCGTAGACGACCAGGAGGCAGCGCGAATGACCAGGTTCATGTCCCGGATCACGATCGGCGCCGCGGCGTTGCTGGCGACGACGGCGGCGGTGGTCGTCGCGGGGGCGTCCGCGCAGGCGGAGGTGACCTCGGTGAGCGTCGCGGCGGGTCCGGAGGGACTCGCGGTCGGCTGCCGCTACACCGTGACCGCCGTCGTCACCGATGCGGTCATCCCGCCGGGCACGGTGTTCTTCATGGTCGCGGGCGGAGTCATACCGGGCAACGGCGAACGGCTCCCCTCGGCGGCGGTGCACCATCCGGAGAACAACACCGTCACCGTCACCTGGACGCCGACCCGTGTCGGTGCGCAGAATCTCGTCGCGATCCAGTCGGAGCCCGGCCGGTACACCTCGTCGCAGTACATCGCGGTCGACGTGCGGCACACCGGAATAGATACGGGCAGTTCCCGCCAGGTCATCGGATGATCGGGCGGGGGCGTCGCGTTTGACGGCCGTTCGCCGAGGCGTAACCATGGAGGGGAAACCGGACAACCATCATCCGGTTCGGCGTGATGAGGGACGAGTGCGGGATCGATCCGATGTGGAACAGGCGCGAGTGTTCTACGACCTGCTCGTCGCGGAGGCCGAGACGCTCACCTCCGCCATCCGGGGGATGGGACTGACCAGCCGGGGAACCCCGAGGGCCAATACCGAATCGCAGTTGCTGCAACGTGAACTGCGCGAGGTGCTGCGTTGCCTGGACAATCTGCGCGCGAGCTTTCCCGAACTGCGCGGCGAGCAGTAGCAACCGCGGGGTGACACGCCCCACTCGGAAAGTGTCTCGGCAGAGGTTTGCGACCTGTTCACCCCGGGTTTCCGTGTCGGTGCCATGCGGGTGCAAGCTGAACGTAATGACAGTGACATGTTTGTGATTCGCTGTTTCGGTAAGTTAACTGTCCGTGCGCAATTCGCGGCCATTGGATTTCCCTCGCACCGGGCCGACGTTTTTCGTTCTCGCGATCGGTGCGGTCGCGGCGCTGATTCTTGTCCTCACCACGGTCGATCCGTGGCTCGATAAATCGGGGATCCTGGTCGGCGGATTGGATGTGCATGTCTATCGGGACGGTGCCTGGCGGATACTGCACGGCCGCGCGCTCTATACCGAGCCGACGTTCCGCGGACTTCTCTACACCTATACCCCGTTCTCGGCGCTCGCCTTTCTCCCGATAGAACGGGTGCCCTGGTCGGCGGTCACCGATACCTGGCTCGCGGTGAATATCGTGGTGCTGCTCGGCTGCGTGCTGCTGAGCTGGCGCATCCTCGGCTATCGGATCGGGCGAAATCTGCTCGGGCTGAGCGTATTGCTGACCGCGACATGCGTTTTTCTCGAACCGGTGCGCACCACCCTGTACTACGGGCAGATCAATCTGGTGTTGATGCTGCTCGTGCTGTGGGATTTTTCGCGGGCCGACGGCAGCCGTGGGCCCGGATTCGGCGTCGGTATCGCGGCGGGCATCAAACTGGTCCCCGGCTATTTCGTCGTGCAGTTCCTGGCGCTGCGGCAGTGGCGTGCGGCGGCGACCGCGTCGGGCGTCTTCGTCGCGACGGTCGTGGTGAGCTGGGTGGTGCTGCCCGAGGACTCGCGCCAGTACTGGACTTCGACCTTCTTCCAGTCGGGCCGGATCGCGGTCGACACGCATCCGGCCAATCAATCGCTGCGCGGCGCGCTGGCCCACCTGATCGGTCGACCGGCTCCGGTGTGGTTGTGGCTGGTACTCGCGGCGGCGGTCGCGGTGCTGAGTTCGGCGGTCGTCGCCGAGTTGTCTCGGTGCGGGGAGCGGCTGCTCGCGGTCATCCTGGCCGGGCTCACCGCCTGCGTGATCTCGCCCTACGCGTGGGGGCATCACTGGGTGTGGTTCGTGCCGTTGCTCGTCTACCTGGTCCATCGGGCGCAGTACCAGCGCGGCTGGTGGATCGTCGCCATCGCGCTCTTCCTGTCGACCGGTGCGTGGGCCTATCACTGGAGTCCGACCTGGGTGTCGATCGGTGTCTTCCTGCTGCCGCCGTCGTGGCCGGTGTCGCCACTGCTGATCAATGCCTACGTCATCGCGTATTGCGGGGTGCTGGCCGGGTCGATGGTGCTGGTTCACCGGATGCGGCGCGAGGTCGCCGCATTGCCGGAGGGGATCGAGGGCTCGCAGTGGCTCCTGTTGCCGCGCCGAGGTTCGGACGTGTCCGTCGAGTGATCGGCCGGTGTGCGGCCACCGGGGAATCGGGCGGACAACGGCGGAGCCGCCGATGGTCGGCGACTCCGCGCGACGACGGTTCCGGGTGGACCGTCAGCCGCCCGCGGGCATGACGCCGGAATTCATGTCGTCGACGACGTACCCACCAGGGAAGAACTGCGCTCGCTCGCGGCGGGCTCGTCCGCCGGGACTTCGAGGTCGCGGCGGCGTTGCCGGTGAAAGGCCCAGTGCAACAGCCCGATTCCGGCCAGGCCGCCCGAGGCGCCCGCGATGCCGAGTTCCCAGCCCGGCGGGCGCCAGGCGAGGACGAGTTCGGCGTCGTCGGTGCCCGCGGGGATGTCGACGGCGATGAAGGTGCCCGCGACGGTGGTGTGCGGGATCTCGTCGCCGTTCAGGGTGACGCGGTGGCCGGGCCAGCCGAGTCGGGACAGGACCACCCGGCCGCCTTCGATCGAGGTCACGCGGGCGTTGCTGGTGAAACTGTTGTGCCTGGTCGCGTTGGCGAGAACGCCTTCGGTGTCGGCGATGATGCCATTGCGGGTGGAGATCAGGCCGTCGACGCGTTCGAGGACGACGATGTAGCGTTCGTGCCCCGGGTAGTCGACCCACTGCCAGCCCTCGGGGGCGGCGTGGTCACGGGCGTCCGGGTACTGGGCCCGGTGCAGCACCACGCGGTCGATCTTCATCAGGTCGACGATCGTTCGCCCGGTGGACGGTTCGGTCGCGAAGGCGCGGCGGAAACCGTCGGCGCAGGTGCTGCCGTCCCAGGCCATGCACAGCAGACCCGCGAAGGCGGCGTGTCCGATGGGCGTGTAGCCGTTGACGTATTCCAGGCCGAGGTTCTTGGCGTAGTTGCCGATGGCGAGTGAGCCGTACGCGTCGGTGACACTCCGGTCCTGCGGCGCGAGCAGGGCACGGTCGGCGAGTTGCAGTGTGCGACCGTCGAAGTCGGGGAAGGCCGCGGTCATCGTCGAACGGCGTTCCGGGAAATTGTAGGACAGTGGCGTGCTGGGCGAGGCTTCCACCTGGCCGAAGGCGATCGGCAGCATCGCCACGATGGCGAGTACGCACGCCGTGGCAACGCCCTTGTGGCGGGCGAGCCACACCGCGGCCGCGCCGAGTGCCGCGACGGTCAGCGCCGCGAGGAGATGGCGCAGGACGAGTTCGGGGGCCGCCGAGACCGATCGGATGAACAGCACGCCGATCAATGTCGCCGCCGCGACGGCGCGCCTGCGTGAGGAGGCGAACACGCCGTGACGGCTGAGCAGTACGCACACCAGCACGAGCAGAGTGACGGCCAGCATCGGGAGTACGCGCGCGGGCCAGCGCAGCGGGCCGATGGCGCCGGGGCCCGCGGTCCACATGAGCACGGCCGCCGCGAAGAACGCGATACCGCTGATCTCGCGCGCCGAGCGCGCCACCGCCCGCCAGTCGATGAACGCCAACGCCGGAATCAAGAACCAGGCGATGTAGACCATCGGCAGTGGTTGGACGTGGCCCCACCAGGCGGTGAACGCCGGGGTGGTGCTGGGCAGGCTGGCGTTGAGCGATTCCGACCACGGCACGGTGAGGAACGGATCGTTGTGGATCTTTGCGTTGCCGCGCCAGGTGACCTGCGAGGAGAGCAGGCCGGGCAGATTGGCGATCAACGCCGCGAGCGCCGCGCAACCGGAGGCGAGGATGAGCCGCCGGATCGGCGGCCACTCACGCCGGTGGACGTACTCGCCCGCGAGCACCGCCGCGATCATCAACCCCGCGAGCACCGCGGGGAAGGCGTATTGGACGGTCAGCGTCAGGTAGAGGAAGACGAACAGCGGAATCGGTCCGCCGCGTCCGCGGGCGTAGAGCACGGCCGAGGCCCACGCGTTCACCAGCCACGCGGTGGCGGTGTGCGAGGTCATCCAGCTGGCCTGGTCGAAGAACAGGAACCATCCGCTGAGCGGGAAGGCGACACCCGCGACGGCCGACCACGGTGCGCGCGCGCCGTAGGCGAGGCAGGTCCGGTAGACGCCGAGTCCGGCGATGATCGAGAAGACCAGTTTCACCAGGGTGGCGTAGACGGCGAGGTTGTCCATCGATGGCGCGAGGAAATGGACGAGCAGTTGGGGCGGGTTGTAGAGACCCGCTTCCTCCAGTGAGTAGTTGCCCGCCATCCATTCCCACGGCACCAGCGCGGGAAAACGTCCCTCGCGCAGCTCGTTTCCGAGGTGCACCCACATCGGCGCGTACTGGGCCTCGGTGTCGTCGGTGTAGTAGTGCCTGGCGTCCGCGAGCAGAACCGCCGCGTAACCGGCGATCACTCCGAACCCGGTCACCGCCCCCCACGTGTATCTCTCTTTTCGCGATTCGATTGCCGCGCTTGTACTCACGAGGGCCGGAGCGTAGGCGAATCGGGTAAACAGGACAAGACCGGCATCGGAATCCATGACCGTCGGTCTCGGAATATTCGCCGATCAGGCAATGTTTCAGCTATTCGGGACCGGGGAGATGCCCCGTTGCCGGGAATGCGGAAGTGAGCGGTGATGCGCGTCGAGATCTGGTCCGATATCGCCTGCCCACGGTGCTACGTCGGCAAGGCCCGATTCGAGAATGGGTTGGCCGGATTCGCCCATCGTGACGCGGTCGAGGTGGTGTACCGGTCCTTCGAACTGGATGCCGGGTCACCGCGTGAGGCCACGCCGCTGCTGCCGTTTGCTGACGCTGCTGTACCGGGCGAATTTCGCGGACGAGCGCTCGGCCTTCGACCCGGCACGACTGCTCGAACTCGGCGTCGCGGCCGGACTCGACGAGCGCGAGGTGGGCGCCGTGCTCGCCGACGAGACTCTGTTCGCGGCGCAGGTGCGCGCCGACGAGCGCGAGGCCGCCGAACTCGGCGCGAACGGTGTGCCGTTCTTCGTCTTCGACCGCGGGATCGGCGTCTCCGGTGCGCAGCAGGCCGAGACTTTCACCCGCGCGCTGGAGCGGGCATGGTCCGCCCGTTCGCCGCTGGTCACGGTCGCCGCCGAGGACGCGGAGTCCTGCGGACCCGATGGCTGCTGACGCCTGGCAAACCAGGCGATAGATGTTACACCAGCAATTATTGTGTGCAATTGAGTTGCCCGCTACCGTTTAGGGAGGAGGTGTGACGATGACACAGGGTGAGATCGCCCTCGGCGAGGAATTGCGGCTCGACAGCCAGGTGTGTTTCGCGCTGTACGCCGCCTCCCGCGCGGTCACGCGACTGTACCGTCCGCTGCTCGATCCGCTCGGGCTGACCTATCCGCAGTACCTGGTGATGCTGGTGCTGTGGGATCACGGGTCCGTCGCGGTGAAGGAGCTGGGGGCGGCACTCGACCTGGACTCCGGCACCCTCTCGCCGCTGCTCAAGCGGTTGGAGGCGAACGGACTGCTGACGCGCAGCCGTAGTGCCGAGGACGAGCGGTCGGTGCGGGTCGAGTTGACCGACGACGGGGTGGCACTGCGCGAGCGCGCGGCCGATATTCCGCGACGTTTGGCCTGCGCCATCGGCTGGGATCCCACGGAATTGGTCGAGTTCCGCACCCGACTGCGCGAATTCACCGCCGTGATCGGTGAGGAACAATAGACCGGTGCCGATCATCGGCTGAGTCGATTGCCGCGCCTGCTAGCGTGCGGGTATGCAGGACAGTGTGACAGTTCGGATGGCCGCACCCGCCGAGAAGATCTGGGAACTCGTCAGCGATATCACCGAAACCGGGCGATTCAGCCCCGAGACCTTCGCCGCCGAATGGGTGGGCGGCGCGAAGGAGCCCGTGGTCGGGGCGAAATTCCGCGGACATGTGAACCGCAACGGCTGGGGTCTCAAATATTCGACGGTGTGCCGCGTGATCGCGAGCGAACCGGGACGTGAATTCGCCTTCATCGTGCTCGGCCCCGGCGGTATGGCCATCAACACCTGGCGCTATGTGTTCGAACCGGTCGACGGCGGCACGGATGTCACCGAATCGTTCGAACTGTCCAGGACGGTGCCGCTGCGGTTGTATTGGGCGTTGGCCGGTCATTGGCGGGGCCGGACCAATCGCGCGGGGATGCTCGAGACGTTGAACCGCGTCAAGGCGTATATCGAAGCCGCGTAGGTGATCCGGGCTCGCGCGGTACGGGTTCTGCCGTCGCGCAACCGGATTCAGTCCGGATAGAGCGCCCGTAGTCGGCGTTTGTAGATCTTCCCCGAATCGTCGCGCGGGAGTTCGGTGACGATTCGCAGTTCGCGCGGGATCTTGTAGTCGGCGAGCCGGTCACGCAATCCTTTCCGCAATTCCTCGGCGTCCAGAAGCGCACCGGGACGCGCGACGACATGCGCGGCGACGGCTTCGCCGAGATCCCCCGGATGCGGGATGCCGAATACCGCGACATCCTCGACACCGTCGAATTCGAGGAAGGCCGATTCGATTTCGGCGGGATAGATGTTCACCCCACCGGAGATGACGATCTCGCTGGAGCGGCCCGTCAGGTAGAGGTAGCCGTCCTCGTCGAGGTAGCCGGTATCACCGATATCGAGGAAACCGGGGATCGGTGCGGTGGACTCGGCGTCGCGACCCAGATAGCGGAACGCGGGCCAGTAGTCCGCGCCGCGCACGAACACCCGGCCGATTTCGCCCGGGGGAAGCCGGATTCCGTCCGCGGTGGCGACGACGGCGGCCGACCCGTCCACGCCGCGACCGACACTGCCCGGACGCGCCGACCATTCGTCGGCGCTGATCCAGGTGATGGTGCCTGCCTCGGTGCAGCCGTAGAACTCGATCAGGGCGTCGCCGAACCAGTCGATGGCCGCGCGCTTGACCGCGGGCGGGCACGGCGCGGCGGAATGGATCAGGTGGGTCAGACTCGAGACGTCGTAGCGGCGGCGGAGGTCGTCGGGCACCGACAGCAGACGCGACAGCATCGTCGGCACCACTTTGGCCTGGGTGATCCGTCGTTCGTCGACCAGGCGCAGGAAGCGCGCGGAATCCCAGCGCGGCATGATCGTGATGTCGGTGCCCATGCGCAGCGCCAGCACGGCGACCGCGTTCGGGCTGGTGTGGTACAGCGGCCCGGCGACGAGCATGCGCCCACCGGGGACCAGGCCCATCCGCTGTGCCGTGCCGCCCGCGATGGACAGCAGTTGTGTCGGCGTCATCCGTTCGCGCAGTACGCCTTTGGGGGCTCCGGTGGTGCCGGAGGTGTAGATCAGGCCCATCGAATCCGCGATCGCCCCGTCGACGTGGCCCAACGGTGTCTCGCTGTCGGCGATCCACTGCTCGAGGGTGGGGTGCCTGCCGGTCGGTGTCGCCGCGGTGTGGTCGAGCCCGGCTTTGTCGAGTAGTTCGACCGGCATCGCCACTTCGACGATCCACGCTGTGAGACAGGCGGATTCGATGGCCCGTTCGACGGTGGCGATGAACTCCGTATGCGCGATGACGATCCGCGCGCCCCCGTCGGCGAGCACGTGGGCGATCTCGCGCGCCTGCCACCTGGTGTTGATCGGCACCGGATTCGCGCCGCAGGTGGCGACGGCGAGGGAGACCTCGAGGAATTCGATGTCGTTGCGCAGCAGTACCGCCACGCGATCACCGCGGCCGATACCCCGCGCGGCGAGCGTCGCGGCGAGACGGCCCGCGCGTTCGTGCGCCACCGGCTGCTCACGGATTCGCGCGCCGCAGCGGATGGCGGGGACCGCGGGACTCATGCGGCGGATCCGGATCGGCGTCGCGGCACCGGGCGGTGGCGCTGTCGGAGGACGTGTTCGGCGTGGACGTGCATCCGGGTCCGCATGGTGATCGAGTCTGCTCGACTGTGTTCTCGTGCGCCAGTGGTCGTAGAGTCGGTGCGACGAGCATCCGGTGGGACAGGGACGGAGCTCAGGCGGGGTGACGGGCAGGGGAAATGCGACCGTCCGAACGAAGTCGAGGGGTGGGATATGTGGTACGTGATAGACGCCGCGGAACCGGATCGGGCGATCAGGCAGGTGCCGGAGGAGCGGACGGCGCGTGAGCGCTCGGTGCACCGACTGGTGCGGCCGGGGACGCTGTCCACGGTGGCGAGTTCGGCGGTGGCGCAGGCCATCGGGAGCAACGAGAGCTGCGATCGCGAGGTCCTGGTGCGGGGGGAACGGCGGGATGTGCACGCCGAACCGGTGCCGGGGCCGGACGGGACGCCGCTGGCCGTGCGGTTGTGGGTCGGCAGGCGGCGGCGTGATCCCGCGCCCGGTATCGACGTCTTCCTCTGGCACGGCAGGCAGTGGACGGTGCTGGCGGACGGGACGGGCGGGACGGTCCTGCCGCACGGGCATCCGCGGCTGCACGGCGCGTGGTTCCTGTCGCGGATCATCGAATGCGAGGAGCGCGACCGGCTGATGACGGCGGCGCTGGACTCGCGGCCGGGGACCAGGTGGCAGGGCGCCATGCAGGTGCGCACCCCGGACGAGCGCAGCGCCAGGGTGTTCGGATTCTTCCGCCACCACGGGCCGAATGTCCTGCGGGGGCTGCTGCTCCAGGTCGAGCCCGCGCGCGAACCCGGCCTGATCGCTCCGACCTATCGGGACGACGCCGCCGTCGCGCTGCTCGGCGGCACCACCGCTCTGATCGATGCCGAGACCATGCAGATCATCGAATGGTTGACGCCTCCGCTCGGTGATATCGCGTGGCGTCATCATCCCGCGTCCAAGGGCACCGATCCGTCCGGCGCGGGTGAATTCGATCTGTCCACCACCCATCTGATCCACCCCGATGACATCGGGATCTATCTGACGGCGCTGCGGTCTCTGGTGGAGAACCGGGTGGATCGGGCGCGCGGGGTGGTGCGATTGCTCACGTTGTCGCGGGGCTGGCAACCGGTCGAACTGTCCTGTGTCCGGCTTCCGCACGGCCCGTCGCGGTTCCTGACCTGTCTGATCCGGCCGGTCGGGCCGGACACGCCGTCGGGCTTGATCGAATAGCGGTGAGTCTGCTCGTGTCGAGTTTCGGCGCGGGTGTTCGCTGTGACGGCACGTCCCGGGATTGCCCCGCGATTGCGAACCCCGTGCGGGGGTCGGGGTGCCGGTTCGGCGCGCCCGGCGAAGGGCCGCCGCGCCGCCCGGGTGCAAGCCCCCTTGGCGGACATCCGTCCAGTTCAAACCGGGTGCGCGGCGGGGAACCCGGCGGCCGAGGTGATCGTTTTCCCTCCGGCCGTGTTGATAGCATGGCCTTTCTGTCCGACCGGATGCGGGCGTCGCCCCCGGATATATCTCGAAAGAGTCTTTTCATGCAGTTTGAAATCGTCGAGCGGGACGAGACGTGGGTTGCCGGGTTACCGGTGCGCAGCCCGAAACGTGCGCTCGGAGAATTGCGTGACCAGGACCTAGAGGCCGCATGGGCCGCGGTGCTGCATCAGGATCTGGGCGGCCCGCTCGCGAGTGCGTATACCGATTACAGCGGCGAACTCGGCACTTACCACACCCAGATCGTCGGATATCAGTGCGCGACGTTCGAGGAAGTCACGCGCGGTCATCTCGTGGCACTGCTTAGGGGCGGCTCCTATGCCCGCTTCTCTTCTGTCGGTAACTTTCCGCAGGTGATGACCGACCTGTGGACGCAGATCGCCTATGCCGAGGAGCACAACCAGATCAAACGCACCTATACCGGCGATTTCGAGTGTTATCCGCACGCCTACAAAATCGATCTGTATCTGGCGGTAGATCCCCGATGAGCTATGCGATCGTTGTTCGCAACGAGGCGATCTACGGTGGGCTGGTCGTTCCTCGGGTGCGTCCGAGCTTCAAGGTCAGCAACAGCGATCTGATCGAATTCCTCAAGGATCGACTGCGCGACCGGGCGGCGACGTCCCAGCCGCTGTTCACCGTCTACGTGCCCGATCCCGCGGGAAACTACAACGCGATGGTGTGTTTCGAGTACCGCGCGCCGCAGGCGGTCCCGGTCGGCGACCTCCTGGTCCGGGTGCCCAAGGGTGTGTACGCCCGCTTCGAGCCGAACGGCGACTACCACGATCCGGTGGAGGACGTCTGGGCGCAGGTGGACGACGCGACGGCCTCGGCCGAGATCACCCGCGCCTATCGCGAGGAAATAGAGATCTGGCGTGGGCCGGAGTCGGTGGAACTCTTCATTTCCATCCTCGTTTGATAGCCCACCAATTGCGATGAGAGAACCAACTGGTCTTTTCGTTGCGAACCGGATTGGCTTCCAGGGTTCTGAACTGCGGTAACTCGGGTGATTTCTCGATGTTTCCGGAAGGTTAGCCGGATGCCTGGTGAATTCTCGTGGGATGACGGATACTGCCCTAGGCGACTCTGCCGCCCGAACGAATCCGGGGGCCCGGGTTCGCCGGATGGGGTATGAACGACCGTGCGCGAGCGCGGAAGCAACGGAGTAGGAATACCGATGACTGTCGAAGCGATTGCAGTCGTTCCGGAGGACGCCCTCGGCGCGGGAATCCCGCGATTCCGTGACGAGCAATCCGGGTACACATTCTTTGTCGCCGCTCCCGCCGCGTGTCCTGTCCTGTGGAATCGCTATCTGAACGGGGCGCACGAGGTCTACCGCCAATTCGGCGTCGAACCCGCGCTCGAATTCGAGCGGACGAGCGACGGCGCCTCGACGGCGCTGTTCTTCCTCGGTGTGGACCCTGCGGGCGAGGCGGTCGCCGGTGTCCGGATCCAGGGCAGGTACACCCACGTCGACGAGGTCCGCGGTGTCGCCGACTGGAACGGGCGTCGCGGCGCCGTGGAACTGCGGAGCATGGTCGCCGACCGCATTCCCGAGGGCGTGGTCGAGGCCAAGGGCGCCTGGGTGGCGCGGGACTCGCCGCACCGATCCGCACTCGGCGACGTGGTCTCGCGCGCCGTGCTGCACGGCGCGCTGCTGTTGGACGCGCGCTTCGGATTCGCCACCGTCGCCACCTTCACGGTGCCTCGGCATCGGGCCAGCGGGGCCGTGCGCGCCGCGCACATACCGTCGGTGCCCTTCCCGGACGAGCGCTACCGGACGGTCCCGATCTGGTGGGACACCCGCACCTACAGGGCGTTCGCGGACCGGTCGCAGAGCGCGCGGATCCGCGCCGAGACCCGCGCACTCGCCGAGGCCGACCATTCCTACTTCGCCGCGCCGCCGGGCAGCGAGCGGGCCGCACAGGGGCGGGACGGCCATGGGGGATGATCCCGGCCGAGTGCCCGACCATCGCCCGCTGATCCTGGACGAGGCCGACCCGGCACACACGAGAACCCTGGCCGAATTGCGCGACCTGCCGCATATCGAGCACATCGACCTGCGGGAACCGCTGCGCGCCGAGTTCGACTGCCTCGCCGACACCGCGGGGTCGGTCGCCGATCCGGATTCGCCACGGTGGATCTACTACCCGTGGCGTCGCGCCCTGGTCGGACTTCCCGGCCCGGATGTCTTCCGCGCGGTGCGGCTCGATCGCAATCGCAACAAACTGACCCGCGCCGAACAGGACCGGCTGGCCACCTCGACGATCGGTGTCGTCGGTCAGAGCGTCGGACACGCGATCGCCTATCTGCTCGCGCTGGAGGGCGTCGTCGGCACGCTGCGGCTGGCCGACCTGGACGACATCGAACTGTCGAATCTGAATCGGGTGCCGGGCACGGTATTCGACATCGGCGTCAACAAGGCCGTGGTCACAGCGCGCAAGATCGCCGAACTCGACCCCTACCTGCCGGTCGAGATCTTCGAGACCGGACTCGACGACGATTCCGTCGACGCGTTCCTCGCCGGATTGTCGATCGTCGTCGAGGAATGCGATTCGCTCGACATGAAACTGGTGATCCGCGAGGCGGCCGCAGTGCACCGCATTCCGCTGCTGATGGAAACCAGCGACCGCGGCCTGCTCGATGTCGAGCGCTTCGACCTCGAACCGGATCGGGAGCCTTTCCACGGTCTGCTCGGCGGGGTGCGCGCGGCCGATCTGCGCGGTCTCTCCGCGCAGGACAAAGCCCCGTTCGTGGTGCGTCTGCTCGGGGCGCGTGGCCTGTCGGCGCGAATGGCGGCGAGCATGGTCGAGGTCGGCGAGACACTGTCGAGCTGGCCGCAGTTGGGCAGCGATGTCATGCACGGGGCGGCGAGCGTGGTGGCGGCGGCCAGGCGGATCGGGCTGGGCCGGAAACTGCCGTCGGGACGTATCAGGATCGACGTGGACGAGTGTCTCGACGATCTGGCCGAGCCCGCGCCCGAGGGCGAGCCGATCTGGGACGACCCGCCCGAGTCCGCACCCGCCGTCGATCCGATCGGCGCGATCATGACGGCCGCCCAGCGGGCGCCCTCCGGCGGTAATTCCCAGCCGTGGCGGCTGCGGGCCGATGCAGGCGCGCTGCGGATCGAACTCGCGCCGGAAGCGTCGTCGGCGATGGATATCGGATTCCGTGGCAGCGCGGTCGCGCTCGGCGCCGCGCTGTACAACGCGCGCACCGCCGCGGCAGCACACGGACTGCTCGGGCCGCACCGATTCGTCGAACAGGACGCGGGCGTCGCGCTGACGGGCGTGCTGACGCTGGGCGACGGCGACGATCCGGTGCTGGCAGCGGACTACCCGGCGGTGCTGACCCGCGCGACCGATCGCGCACTCGGCACCGGCGCGGCGATACCGGACGCGGTCCTGGCCGCGCTGACCGCCGTCGCCGTCGACTCGGGAGCGAATCTGCGTGTGCTCACCGACCGAGACGATCTGGCGCTGGCCGCGACGCTCTGCGGCGAATCCGACCGGGTGCGCTATCTGACCCCGCGGACGCACGCGGAGATGATGGACGAGGTGCGCTGGCCCGACGACGATCCTGACGTCGGCATCGACGCGCGTAGCCTCGCGCTGACCCCGAAGGAGTGGGCGGGCTTCGAGATAGCGCGCCGCGCCGATGTCGTGGCGCAATTGCGGTCCTGGGACGGCGGCGCGGCACTGGGCGCCTACACCAGGGATCGGGTGCGCACCGGATCGGCACTCGTCGCGGTGACCTTCGACGCGGTGGATTCCCGTCTCGAGGGCTACGCGAGGGCGGGTACGGCGGTGTCACGGGTGTGGATCGAGGCGCAGCGGCACGGTCTGGCGGTGCAACCGATCTCGCCGATGTACCTCTACGCGCGAAGTTCTGGTGAACTCGCCGCGATTTCCCCCGACTACGTGGATACACTAGCGTCACTTCAGAGCCGTTTCCTGAACCTACTTGGAGTGCCGGGGCATGAGATCATGGCATTGGTTCTGCGCTTGAGTTACCCGGCCGCCGACACTGCCCCGGTACGGAGCAGGCGGCGTCCGCTGCCGGGCGTGGACAGCCGTAGTTAGCGCGATCGGAGACAAAGTGCCTCGGCGGACACTCGACTCACTGGTGACCCAGGTCGCCTCCGAGCTGATGGGTGTGGACGCCACGACCATGGTGGCGGCTACCGAACGCGTGCTCGCCCAGCTGGTCGAATACTTCGACGTCGATTTCAGCTACGTGCGTCATACCGACCGCGAACGGCGAGCGACGGTCCTGGTCGCCGAATGGCCGCACCGTCAGCAGGTGCCCGATCCCGATCCGCTCGGCATCATCTACTTCGAGAGCGCCGACGGCGTCTTCCGTCAGCTCGAACATTCGACCGAACCGGTGCTGGCCAGGCCGACCCCCGAATTCGCGGACTACCAGGAGACGGTGCGACGCGCCTCGGGCATTCCGCAGGTCACCTCGGCCGCCATGCCGCTGCTCTCGCGCGGCGAGTCGACCGGGGTGCTCGGGTTCATCAAAGAGGGCGACCGCGAGTGGAGCACCAGGGAACTGAATGTGCTCAAGGCCATCGCGGCGCTGTTCGCCCAGCTCCAGGCGCGGGTCGTCGCCGAGGAGCGGTTGCGCTACATCGCGCTGCACGACGACCTGACCGGGCTGGCCAACCGCCGCGCGCTGCTCGAACACATGGAAGAGCGTCTGCGCGCGGGCTCCCCGGGACCGGTCGCCGCCTTCTTCCTCGACCTGGACCGGCTCAAGGCGCTCAACGATTTCCTCGGGCACACCGCGGGCGACAACTTCATCAGGACGCTGTCGTCGCGGCTGCGTGAGCATCTGGACCCCAACGACATGATCGCCCGTCTCGGCGGCGACGAATTCGTCATCGTGCCCGCCAAGCCGATGGACGCGGTCGCCGCGGAATACGAGGCGGCGCGGATCCAGCAGTTGATCGGCAGGCGGGTGACCGTCGGCGGTGAATCGGTCAGCCGTGGGGCCAGCGTCGGCGTCGCGGTCGGCATTCCCGGCGAGACCACCGTCGCCGACGTGCTGCGCCGCGCCGATCACGCCCTGCTGTCGGCCAAATCCGGGGGCGGCAACGGCGTCGCGGTCTTCACCGACGCCATGCGCGCGCAATTCGAACTCCAGGACGATGTCGAGCTGAATCTGCGCGGCGCGGTCTCCGACGGTTCCCTGCTCCTGCACTATCAGCCCGAGGTGGATCTGCGCACCGGTCGGATCGTCGCACTCGAGGCGCTGGTTCGCTGGATGCACCCGACCAGGGGTCTGCTGCCCCCGGCCGCTTTCGTCACCGTCGCCGAGGCTACCAACCTGGCCGGTGAGCTGGGGCGCTGGGTGATCAGGTCGGCCTGCGCGCAATTCGCGGAATGGCGGCGGCGCGGGTTGGCGGGCAATGTGGTCATGCGGATCAACGTCTCGCCGGTGCAGTTGGTCAGCCTGGATTTCGTCGAGCGCATCGAGGACATCCTGCGGCTGTTCGGCATCGACGGCAGTTCGGTCTGCCTGGAGATCACCGAACACGTCGTCGTCCAGGATCTGGCGCGCACCCAGGTCACCCTGCGCGGACTCAAACGCATGGGCGTGCAGATCGCCATCGACGATTTCGGCACCGGCTACAGCTCGCTGTCCCACCTCAAGGCGCTTCCGGTCGACGCGGTGAAGATCGATCGCGGCTTCGTGCAGCGACTCGGCGCGAGCACCGACGATCTGGCGATCGTGAAGTCCATCATCGGCCTGGCCGGATCGTTCGGTCTCGGCGTCGTCGGCGAGGGTGTCGAAACCGCCGTCGCCGCGCGCACCCTCGTCGGTCTGGGCTGCTATCGGGCCCAGGGATTCCTCATCGCCAGGCCGATGCCCGCGGATCAGGTGGAGGAACATCTGGCGCTCGGCCGGATTCCGCTCGATCTGGATCTGCCGCGCGTCGGGCGGACCCAGACCGCGCGCTGAACCGCGGTTTCGCGCGTTCTTCCCCAGCTGTTCACGCCCCGTTGAACGCTACAGTCCCCGGGGTAACGGTGCCGGGGCGACCATCGGCTGGTGCGCATCGTGCAGCTGGCGAACTTCTACGGTCCGCGGTCCGGTGGTCTGCGCACCGCGCTGCACCACCTCGGCGAGGGATATGTGAGGGCGGGACACGAGGTCGTCCTGATCGTGCCTGGTCCGCGTCGTGACGAAGAGGTGCTGCCGACCGGCGCGGTGCGAATAACCCTGCCCGCGCTGGCGATCCCGTGGACCGGCGGTTACCGCGCGGCCGATCCGCGCCGGGTGGCCGATGTGCTGGCCGGGCTCGCCCCCGACGTCCTCGAGGTGTCCGACCGGCTGACGCTGCGCGGTTTCGGACGGTGGGCCCGCCGCCGCGACGTGGCGAGCGTGATGATCTCGCACGAGCGGCTCGACCGGCTCCTCGGCCAGGTGATGCCGGGTTCGCTCGCGCGCCGCTGCGCCGACATCGCCAACCGTCGCACCGCCGAGGAGTACGACATCGTCGTCTGCACAACGGAATTCGCGCGCGCCGAATTCCTGCGGATCGGTGCGGCGAACGCGGAACTCGTACCGCTCGGGGTGGATCTCGATCTGTTCAGCCCGCGCAGGCGCGACGATCGGCTGCGCGCGGACCTCGGTGTCGGCGATCATCCGCTCCTGGTGCACTGCGGACGGCTCTCGGTGGAGAAACGGGTGGACCGCAGCATCGAGGCCGTCGGTGAACTGCGCAAGGACGGTGTGGCGGCGCGACTGGTCGTCGCGGGGGACGGGCCGCGTCGCGAGGCGCTCGAACGCAGGGCACGGAGTCTGCTCGCGCTGCCGGACGGATCACCCGCCGTGCACTTCACCGGATTCATCTCCGATCGCACCATGGTGGCGAAACTCCTGGCGACCGCGGATGTCTCGCTCGCGCCCGGTCCGCACGAGACCTTCGGGCTCGCCGCGCTGGAGGCGCTGGCCGCGGGCACCCCGGTGGTCGCGAGCCGTTCCTCGGCGCTGGTCGACATCGTCACGGCCGAATGCGGCGCGGTCGCCGCCGATCACCCGTCGGCCTTCGCGCACGCGGTCACCGACGTGCTCGCGCTGCCGACCGTGGGGCGGCGACGCGCCGCGCGAATCCGCGCCGAACAGTTCACCTGGCCGCGTGCGGTGGCGGGCATGCTCGACGTCCTCGGTCGGTGACCTGTCACAGATCGGCCGTAAGGCATGGGCCGTCGCGCGACCGGCCGAGTAGCCTGCGGGGACGAAGCGGGTGGAGTCGAGGACAGGGAGCAGCGGTGCGAGAACTCGGGCGTAGTACGATGCGCGGGGCGAAGGTACTGGTCACGGGTGCGGCGAGCGGAATCGGTCGGGCGACGGCGCTGGCCGCGGCCGACGCGGGGGCTCTGCTCGTGCTCACCGATATCGCCGAAGAGGGGTTGGCCCACACGGCCGAATCCATTCGCGCCGCGGGCGGAACCGTGCTGGCGAGCCGGGCGTTCGACATCACCGACTACGACGCGGTCACCGCGTTCGCCGCCGATATCCACGCCGAGCACGACGCCCTCGATATCGTCATGAACGTCGCCGGCGTCTCCGCGTGGGGCACCGTCGAGACGCTGGAACACCGGCACTGGCGGAATATGGTCGAGGTCAATCTGATGGGGCCCATCCACGTCATCGAGAATTTCGTGCCGCAGATGGTGCGGGCGGGCCGCGGTGGCGCACTGGTGAACGTGTCCTCGGCGGCGGGGTTGATCGCGCTGCCGTGGCACGCGGCCTACAGCGCGGGCAAATTCGGAATTCGCGGTGTCTCCGAGGTACTGCGCATCGATTTGCGCCGCCACGGTATTTCCGTGCACCTGGTGGCGCCGGGCGCGGTGAATACGCCGCTGGTGCACAGTGTGGATCTGGTCGGTGTGGACCGCGACGATCCCCGAGTACGCAAACTCACCGCGAAATTCACCGGGCACGCCATTCCGCCGGAACGGGTGGCGAACGCGATTCTGCGCGGCGTCGAACGCAATCGGTTCATCGTCTACAGCTCGTTCGATATTCGATTCGGCTTCTGGTGGGTGCGAAAGTTCCGCTACCCGTACGACTTCCTGATGCGGCGGGTCAGCGCCGCGTTCAGCAGGCTGTTGGTTTCGAAGAGCAGTTGAGGTGGGTGTCGAGGACGCGGGCGCCCGGGCCGTCGACGCCGAGCCGGTCGTGCTCGTTCACCAGTTTGCAGCTGCCCAGTGACAGGCAGCCGCAGCCGATGCAGCCGGTGAGGTTGTCGCGCAGGCGGATCAGCTGATTGATCCGGTCGTCGAGATCGGTGCGCCAGGTGGTGGACAGCGTCTCCCAGTCCCGCCTGGTCGGGGTGCGACCTTCGGGCAATTTGTCCAGCGCCGACCGAATCTCGCTGAGCGGTATGCCGACCCGTTGGGAAATGCGGATGAACGCGACCCTGCGCAAAGTCTCACGGGTGTACCGACGTTGATTCCCACTGGTGCGACGACTGCTGATGAGACCTTCGCGTTCGTAGAAGTGCAACGCGGAAACGGCCACTCCGCTACGCTCGGACAGTTGCCCGGGGGTCAGTTCCTTCGCTCGCCAATCGGCAGTCGACATGCACGCTCCTCCATTCACCTCAACAATACTTCAGGTTGATGGCGGCGGGTGTGAGATTCGGACACCGGCGTATGCGAAGGGCGAATTGCGTGCTCGGAAGCGATTCGCGAACTACGGTCGGATCATGGGAGCAGACGCGTTGCCAGGGGGGACCGGAGCGAGTCCGCCCGACGAGGCGCCCGGCCTCGCCGACGAAACGAGTCTCGGTGTGACCTCCGAGGTCGGCGCACTGCGTGCCGTGCTGCTGCACCGACCCGGCGACGAGCTGCGCAGGCTGACCCCACGCAACAACGATCAACTGCTGTTCGACGGCATCCCGTGGGTGGAGCGGGCCCAGCAGGAGCACGACACCTTCGCGAACGTCCTGCGCGATCGCGGCGTCGAGGTGCTGTTACTCGCCGACCTGCTCGCCGAGACCATCGCGGTCAGCGGCGCCGCGCGGATCCAGGGCATCTCCGCCGGGGTCGACGCGCGCCGCCTCGGGCACGCCCTCGCCGACGAACTCGCGGCCTACCTGCGCGGTGTGCCCGCCGCCGAACTCGCCGACATCCTCATGGCCGGGATGACCTTCGACGAACTGCCGTTCGGCCCGACCACGGCCTCGCTGGTGCGACGGATGCACCACGGCGCCGATTTCGTCATCGATCCGCTGCCGAACCTGCTGTTCACCAGGGATTCGTCGTTCTGGGTCGGACCGAGGGTCGCGATCACCTCGCTCGCGCTGCCCGCCCGGATGCGGGAGACCTCGCTCACCGATCTGATCTACGCCTTCCACCCGCGTTTCCTCGGGGTGCGCCGCGCCTACGAATCGCATACCGCGCCGATCGAGGGCGGTGACGTGCTGTTGCTGGCCTCGGGCGTGCTCGCTGTCGGCGTCGGCGAACGCACTTCGCCCGCAGGTGCGGAAGCCCTGGCGCGCAGTCTGTTCGACGACGAACTCGCCCATACCGTCCTGGTCGTTCCGATCGCGCAGAATCGCGCGACCATGCATCTGGACACGGTCTGCACGATGGTCGACACCGACGCCGTTGTCATGTACCCGGCCGTGCGGGACTCGCTGCGCGCGTTCACGATTCGCCGCGAGAACCACTACGGCGGACGCGGCGGCGGCGACGGGGTGTCGATGCGCGGGCCCGACCCGTTCCTACCCGCGGCCGCCGAGGCGATGGGGATCGGGAAACTGCGTGTGATCGATACGGGACTGGACGGAGTGACCGCCGAACGGGAACAGTGGGACGACGGCAACAACACCCTGGCGCTCGCGCCCGGGGTGGTCGTCGCCTACGAACGCAACGAAATGACCAATGCGCGACTGATGGACGCGGGCATCGAGGTGCTGCCCATACCCGGCTCCGAATTGGGGTCGGGGCGAGGCGGACCTCGGTGCCTGTCCTGTCCACTCGCCCGCGATGACGTGTGAGCCGCCATGTTCCAGTTCACGATCAACACCGCCTCTCCGATACCGCCCTACGAGCAACTACGCCTGGGCATCATCGCCAGGGTGCGGGCGGGAGAACTGACCGCGGGTACGAAGATCCCGACGGTGCGAGCCCTCGCGGCCCAGCTCGGGCTGGCCCCGAACACGGTGGCCCGCGCCTACCGCGAGCTGGAAGCGGACGGGGTGCTGGAGACCAGGGGCAGGCAGGGCTCGTTCATCGCGTCCTCCGGTGATCCGACCAGGGACGCGGCCGGGCGGGCGGCCAGCGAGTACGTCACGGCGGTGCGCAGGCTCGGCCTGGACGACGAGACCGCCGTGCGCTACGTGAAGGCGGCGCTCGAATCGCGGTGACGTGCTCCGGTGCGACCTCAGCGCCAGCTCGGCAACCACAGGTGGTCGTGCCAACTGCTCGGCGTGATGGGGTGGGCCACCAGAATCGGCCATAGCCACACGAAATTCGCGACGACCAGGCCCAGGTACAGGCAGACGGCCAGCAGTCCGAGACTGCGGCGTTCACTCGGTAGCGGGGGCAGGAACGCACCCGTGGGACTTCGGCGCGTGGCGAATTCCCTGGCGGGCCCGAGGATATCGCCGAGCACCAGCGCGATTCCCATCACCAGGAACGGGGCGAGCGGCACCGCGTAGAAGTAGTACATCTGCCGGTCGAGGGTGAGGAACCAGGGCAGCAGGCCCGCGCCGTAGCCGACGAGCACCGCGGTGTAGCGCCAGTCGCGGTGGGTGATCGCGCGCCACAGCATCCAGCCCAGGATCGGCAGCGCGATCCACCAGATGGCGGGGGTGCCGACGAGCATGACGGCCTTGACGCACTGGGATTGGCCGCAGCCCTCCACATTGGCGTCGGCGTAGTAGTAGAGCATGGGACGCAGGCCCATCGGCCAGGTCCACGGCTTGGATTCCCACGGGTGGTGATTGCCCGCCGAGTTGGTCAGTCCCTCGTGGAATTGCAGGGATTCGCCGCTGTAGTACCACAGCGACCGCAGCGCGTCGGGCACGAACGAGAAGGTGCCCCCCGGCCCGATCTGGTTGCCGACCGCGTACCTGTTCACCCCGGTCTCGCTGGCGAACCATCCCCAGTAACTCGCGAGATAGACCCCGAGCGGGATCAGGACCAGCGCGTACAGCGCGGGCCCGATATCGCGCACCGCCGTGCCGAACCAGGGGGCGCGCACCCCGTAGGTGCGCCGCGCCGCGAGGTCGAAGAACACGCTGAGCAGCCCGAACGCGACGATGAAATAGATGCCGGACCATTTGGTTCCGCACGCGAGCCCGAGCAGGACGCCCGCGCCGAAACGCCACCACCGCACACCGAGCCGCGGTCCCCACGACGTGTCGCCGATACGCCCCTGGGCCTCGGCGCGCGCGAGGCGATGCCGCACCTCGTCGCGGTCGACGATCAGACAGCCGAAAGCGGCGACGACGAACAACGCCATGAAGATGTCGAGCATGCCGATCCGCGAGGAGACGAAGGTCACCCCGTCGCAGATGAGCAGGATGCCCGCGATGGCGCCGATCAGCGTGGAACGCGCCATCCGCCGCACGATCCGGATGACCAGCAGTACCAGCAGCGTGCCCGCGACGAAGGCGCTGAACCGCCAGCCCCAGCTGTTGTAGCCGAAGACGGCCTCGCCGATGGCGATCATCTGTTTGCCGACCGGCGGGTGCACGACCAGGCCGTACCCCGGATTGTCCTCGACCCCGCCGCCGGTGAGCATCTGCCAGGCCTGCGGCGCGTAATGCTTCTCGTCGAAAACAGGGGTACGCGCGTCGGTGGGACTGTGCAGCAGGAACAACCGTGTCACGGCGGCGACGGCGGTCAGGATCGCGGTGACGACCCAGCCCCGCAGGGTGTCGGTCGGCCCGAAATCCGGGGACGGCCGCAGCGGGGCGGGACTCGACCACTGTGGCACGGTCCCGAACGGTGTGCTCGTACGGGAGGTCACCTGGGTCACGCCCCGATCGTATGCGGTTCCCGCCCGGCGGTCGCGCATCGGTGAGCACACCGCCGCCCCGCCGCCTGTCGGTCCCGGGATGTCTCGCACGACTGCCGAGTCAGCGCGAACCCGCCGACGCGGCCCCGGTCCGCGATGCCTGTTTCGCGTCTTCGTTACTCGAACCTCGTGATCCGGACCCGGTAGCGTGCGCCCTCCCGTTCGGCGCGACCGGCGGCCCGGCGGCGAGCACTAGGCTGCTGGTTGATCCGGCGACCGCCGGGGGTCAGGTCGAGGCGGGAGTGCGGTGACGGACGAATCGGCGGCAGGTGAACCGGCGGTGTCGGCGGGCGGTGTCAGTGGCAGATTGGTACTGGCCGCGACGCCGATGGGCGATGTCGGTGACGCGTCGCGGCGATTGCGCGAGGCACTGGCCACCGCGGATATCGTGGCCGCCGAGGACACCAGGCGAACCAGGGCGCTGGCGAAGGCGCTCGAGGTGGAGATCACCGGGCGGGTGGTCAGTTTCTACGATCACGTCGAGACCGCCCGCATTCCCACGCTGCTCGCCGATATCGAGGGCGGTCGGACCGTACTGCTGGTGACCGACGCGGGCATGCCCTCGGTGAGCGATCCCGGCTACCGCATGGTCGCCGCCTGCGTGGCACGCGACCTGCCGGTGACCTGTCTGCCCGGCCCGTCGGCGGTCACCACCGCCCTCGCCCTCTCCGCGCTTCCGGTCGAACGCTTCTGTTTCGACGGATTCCCGCCGCGCAAATCCGGCGCGCGCCGCGAATGGCTGCGCAGTCTCGCGGCCGAGCCGAGGGCCTGTGTGTTCTTCGAGGCCCCGCACCGGCTGGCCGACTGCCTGGCCGACGCGGTGCAGGTGCTCGGCCCCGATCGCCGCGCCGCGGTGTGCCGCGAACTCACCAAGACCTACGAGGAGATCGTGCGCGGCACACTCGCCGAATTGGCGGCGTGGGCGCAGGAGGGTGTCCGGGGTGAGATCACCGTCGTGCTGGCGGGCGCGGCGCCCGAATCCGCCGACCCGGCCGATCTGGTCGGCGAGGTCGAAACACTCACGGCGAGCGGGATGCGGCTCAAGGACGCGTGCGGCGAGGTGGCCGCCATGGCCGGGGTGTCACGGCGCGAACTCTACGACGCGGTCCTCACCGCACGTTCATCCGACGAGAGGATGATCGAGCCATGACGTCATTGGAGAAGAAAGCGAAAATCTTTCTCGAGCTGCACCAGCCGGGTAATCCGGCGGTGCTGCCGACAGTGTGGGACGCGTGGTCGGCGAACCTCGCCGTGTCCGCCGGTTTTTCCGCACTGACCCTCGGTAGTCATCCGGTCGCCGATTCGGTCGGCCGCAGCGACGGCGAGGGGATGACCTTCCTCGAGTTGCTCACCAGGGTCAGGCAGGTCACCGACGCCGTGACGGTGCCGGTGTCGGTCGATATCGAAGCCGGATACGGCCTCGAACCGGCGCAGCTCATCGAGGGACTGCTCGAGGCGGGCGCGGTCGGGCTCAATATCGAGGACACGGTGCACAGCGAGGGCAGGCGGCTGCGCACACCCGAGGAGCACGCCGACTTCGTGCGCGGGCTGCGCGAATTCGCCGACGCCGCGGGCGTGCACGTCGTCGTCAACGCGCGCACCGACCTGTTCCTGCGCAAGAACGGCGAGGAGGCCGACCGCGTCGACCGTGCCATCGCGCGGTTGAAACTGGCGGCCGAGGCGGGCGCGGATGTGCTCTATCCGGTCGGCAGGCATTCCGATGCCGATATGCGTCGCCTGACCGCCGAATTGCCGAGGCCCGTCAACGCGATCGGCATTCCCGACACCTCCGACAAGGCCGAACTCGCCGCACAGGGCGTCGCCAGGATCAGCTTCGGGCCCTACCTCCAGTTCGCGCTGGCCGAGGAGGCCAAGCGCCTGCTCGCGCGCTGGACGTAGCGAACCTGCGTCCGAATCGATGACGCCGACGTACCGGAACCGGTACGTCGGCGTCATCGGAATTCATTGGCACTACGCCTCTTTGGGCTCCACGTAGCGCGGATACACCGGTTCCGGCGCGGGCAGCGCGACACCGGGGGTGAGCGGGGTCGCGATATCGGCGAAGGTCCGGTTCTGCTGCGCGAGCAGATCCAGGATCTTCGCCGCCGATCCCGGCATCACCGGCTGCACCAGGATCGCGACGATCCGCACCACCTCGAGGGTGACGTACAGAACGGTCGCCATCCTGGCCAGATCCGCCTCGGTCCCCGATTTGCGCAGGGCCCACGGCTGCTGGGCCGAGAAATACCTGTTCGTCTCGCCGAGCGTCAGCCAGATCGCCTCCAGCGCGAGATGCATCTGCTGGGCGTCGAATTCGGCACGGCACCGGTCGAGCAGCGAATTCGCGCGGTCGAGCAGCGCGCGATCCTCTTCGGTGAATTCCCCCGGCGTCGGCACCGAGGCATCGCAGTTCTTGTTCACCATGGTGAGGCTGCGCTGCACCAGATTGCCGAATTCGTTGGCGAGGTCGGCGTTCATCCGGCCGACGATGGCCTCGTGGCTGTAACTGCCGTCCTGCCCGTAGGAGATTTCGCGGAGCAGGAAGAAGCGCAGCGCGTCCAGGCCGTATTCGTCGACGAGCGCGAGCGGGTCGACGACATTGCCGACCGACTTCGACATCTTCTCGCCCTTGTTGTACAGGAACCCGTGCACGAAAACACGTTTCGGCAATTCCACACCGGCCGACATCAGGAACGCGGGCCAGTAGAC
This sequence comes from Nocardia sp. NBC_01377, assembly GCF_045040005.1. Lineage (NCBI taxonomy): Bacteria > Bacillati > Actinomycetota > Actinomycetes > Mycobacteriales > Nocardiaceae > Nocardia > Nocardia sp. NBC_01377. The sequence continues at coordinate 6,387,938 of NZ_CP109566.1, read as the reverse complement.
CGCGTGGAAACGGGTGATGTCCTTGCCGATGATGTGCACGTCCGCGGGCCAGAATTTCCCGAACGCGGCGGAATCGGTATCGGGGAAGCCGACGCCGGTGATGTAGTTGGTGAGCGCGTCGACCCAGACGTACATGACGTGATCGGGGTGGCCGGGCACCGGCACGCCCCAGTCGAAGGTGGTACGCGAGATCGACAGATCCTTCAGGCCCGCCTTGACGTAGCTGACGATCTCGTTGCGCCGGGTGGCGGGCGCGATGAATTCCGGGTGCTCGTCGTAGAGGGCGAGCAGTTTGTCCTGGTACTCCGACAGTGTGAAGAAGTAGTTGGACTCCTCGGTCCATTCGACCGGGGTCTTGGTGTCGGTGGAGATCCTGGTGCCGTCCTCCTGGACGGTGGTCTCCTCGTCGGTGTAGAACGCCTCGTCGCGCACCGAGTACCAGCCGGAGTAGTTGCCGAGGTAGATGTCGCCGCTGGCGAGCATCCGCTCCCAGATGGCCACGCTCGCGGTCTGGTGATCCGCGTCGGTGGTGCGGATGAAACGGTCGAAGGAGATGTCGAGCGCCTTGTCCATCGCCTCGAACACATCCGAATTGCGCGCCGCCAGCTCCTCCACCGGCACACCTTCGGTGGCGGCGGTCTGCTGCATCTTCTGGCCGTGCTCGTCGGTGCCGGTCATGAAGAACACGTCGTAGCCGTCGAGCCGTTTGAACCTGGCGATGGCGTCGGCCGAGATGTACTCGTAGGCGTGCCCGATATGCGGTGCGCCGTTGGGGTACGCGATGGCGGTGGTGACGTAGAACGCCGGGCGATCGGTGTCGCTCATGCCTGCGCCTGCCTGACATCAGGCTCCGGCACGACCGAACCGTCGGCGGTGGGGATGGATCGCTCGCTTCGCTCGCTCATGGTTTAACTACTGTAATGCGCGTGCATTCAGTCGCTCGATCGAATATCCCCGCATCCGGTGTGCTGTCACCGGCAGGCCGCCGATGAGCGCGAAACGGCCCGCGCCGGAACTGCCCGAACCGCTCGAACCGCTGGTCGACGCCCACACCCACCTGGATGCCTGCGGCGCGACCGACGCCGATTCGGTCCGGGTGATGGCCGATCGGGCGGCCTCGGCCGGGGTCGGCACCATCGTCACCGTCGCCGACGATCTGGCCGCCGCGCGGTGGGCGGTGCGCGCCGCGCACTGGGATCCGCGGGTGTACGCCGCGGTGGCATTGCATCCGACCAGGGCGAACGCTCTCGATGACGAGGCCAAGGCCGAGCTGGAACGGCTCGCCGCCGATCCGAGGGTGGTCGCGGTCGGTGAGACCGGGCTCGACTACTACTGGCCCGGAAAGCTCGAGGGCTGCGCGGATGTCGAAACCCAGATCGAGGGTTTCCGCTGGCATATCGATCTGGCGAAACGGTCGAAGAAGCCGCTGATGATCCACAATCGCGAGGCCGATCACGATCTGCTCACCGTATTGCTGGACGAGGGCGCGCCGTCGAAGGTGATCTTCCATTGCTTCTCGTCGGATACGAATATGGCGCTCGCGTGCGTGGGGGAGGGCTACTTCCTGAGCTTCTCCGGAACGGTGAGTTTCCGTAACGCGCACGAATTGCGCGAGGCCGCCAAGGTCGTCCCGGTCGAGCAGATCCTGGTGGAAACCGACGCACCCTATCTGACCCCGCATCCGTTCCGCGGAGCGCCGAACGAACCGTACTGCCTGCCGTACACGGTGCGCGCGCTGGCCGAATTGCGGGAGCAGGATCCGTTCGAGTTGGCCGAACTCACCACACTCAACGCGAGGCGCGTCTACCGGGTCTGAGATCGCGCGAATACCCGTTCGGCATCGCACTACACAGGTGTGTGATCCAGCTCACTTCTGGTCTCCATTCCGTGATTTACCTGCGGTGTCGAGATTTGTTCGTGATAACGGTCCGCGCAGTTCGCGTGTCGTCGGTTGTCGTGCCACCCCGGCTTCGTTATCGTGCTGTGACCATGTCCCCATTCGTGCGCATCAACCAGTCCAGATCGCCGCTGCTCTACGCGGCGATCGCGGCCCTGCTGATGACGCTGATCGTGGGTGCGGCGATGGCGATCGTGAACCGCAAGACCGTCACCGTCGTGGTGGACGGCGAGCAGACCACCGAGACCACCATGTCGCGCAATGTCGCCGGACTGCTGCGCGCCGCGGGCTTCGACGTCTCCGACCGCGACCTGGTGCGCCCCAATCCGGCCGCCGCGCTCGTCGACGGCGCGACGATCGTGTTCAACCGGGCCCGCGAGATCACCCTGACGATCGACGGCAAGGCGCAGAAGGTGTGGACCACCGGCGTGACCGCGGGTGAGGCCATGGAACAGCTGAAGATCTCCGCCGACAACTACGTCGCGCCCGCGCGCGGCGAGCGGTTGCCGCTGATCGGCGCCTCGATGCGGGTCTCGACCCCGCGCACCGTCGCGCTGCTCGACGGCATCGGCAATACCGTCGACGTGCGGCTGGCCGCGCCGACGGTCGGCGAATTCCTCACCGTCGCGGGTATTCCGCTCATCGAGCAGGACAGCGTGGAACCGGCCGCCGACACCCCGCTCACCGACGGGATGAAGGTGGTCGTCACCCGCCAGCGGATCGAGAAGCGCGTCGAGACGATGCCGCTGGATCCGCCGGAGAACGTCATCGAGGACGTCACGATGAATATGAGCCGCGCCATCGTCGAGGAGAAGGGCGCGCCCGGGGTTCAGGACGTCACGTTCGCGGTCACGATGCTCAACGGCTCCGAGATCGGCCGGGAGCAGATCGCCAGTACCGTCACCGTGCCCGCGCAGCCCAAGACGGTGCGCAAAGGCGCCAAACCGGGTACCGAGGTGCCCCCGGTACGCGACGGCGCGATCTGGGACGCGCTCGCGCGCTGCGAATCGACCGGCAACTGGGCGATCAACACCGGTAACGGCTACTACGGCGGTATCCAGTTCGACCAGAGCACCTGGGAGCGCCAGGGCGGCACCCGCTACGCGCCGCGTGCCGATCTCGCCACCAGGGAAGAGCAGATCGCGATCGCCGAAGTCACCCGCGCCAGGCAGGGCTGGGGCGCCTGGCCCGGCTGCACCGGCCGCCTCGGCCTCGGGTAGTCCGCGCCTTTCCCGACGTCGGGCACTTGGTAGGTTCTTCGGGTGTCAGAATCCGATACCTCCGTGCGTGGCAGCGCAGCTCTGCTCGGCCCCGCCGAGGTGCGAACGCTGGCGGAGCGTTTCGGGGTGCGTCCGACCAAACAGCTCGGGCAGAACTTCGTGCACGACGGCAATACGGTGCGTCGGATCGTCGCGGCGGCGGGTGTGGGGCGCGCCGACACCGTTCTCGAAGTGGGCCCCGGACTCGGTTCGCTGACCCTCGCCCTGCTCGACGTGGTGGATTCCGTGGTCGCCGTGGAAATCGATCCGCTACTCGCGCAACATCTTCCGGTCACCGTGGCCGACCGCGCGCCGGATTTGGCCGACCGACTGCGGGTGGTCGAGGCCGACGCGCTGCGGGTGGCCGCCGCCGACCTGCCCGCGGTGCCGACCGCGCTGGTCGCCAATCTGCCCTACAACGTCGCGGTGCCGGTGCTGCTGCATCTGCTCGCCGAGCTGCCGAGTCTCATGACCTCCCTGGTGATGGTGCAGGCCGAGGTCGCCGACCGGCTCGCCGCCGAACCCGGCGGCCGCGTCTACGGTGTCCCGAGCGTCAAGGCGGGTTTCTTCGGCACGGTGCGCCGCGCCGGCGCGGTCGGCACCCAGGTCTTCTGGCCGGTGCCGCGCGTGGAATCCGGTCTGGTCCGCGTGGAGCGCTACGCCGAACCGCCGTGGCCGACCGACGAGGAACACCGCCGCCGGGTCTTCGCCGTCGTGGACGCGGCCTTCGCGCAGCGCAGGAAGACCCTGCGCGCCGCGCTCGCCGGGTGGGCGGGATCGGCACCCGAGGCCGAGCGCAGGCTGATCGCGGCGGGGATCGCGCCGACCGCGCGCGGTGAGACCCTCGACACCGCCGCCTACGTCCGATTGGCCGCGCAGGCCTGAGTCGGGCTCGGGTCGACTCGTACGGTCCGACGATAAAAGCGGTCGTCCGAACAAACTGTGGATAACCGGTGTTTGCCTTCCTTCGGTCGACCGAAGGGCAGGGCGCGCCGGACCGTCGCCGGTACTGCCGAATCGACCTCACACTTCGATAAAAGGCCAGGTCGAACCCGGTGTATCGGCGAGATCAGGCGCGCGGGCCCGAACCTTTCACCGGTGTCCGCCACCCGTGTGACCGCCGCTGCCGGATGTGGATGGGCCTGTGAGTTTTTCCGAGCCCGTGGCCGAGGCGGTGAATTCCGCGGTGTGCACCGCGCCGCCGTGGGAGAAGTCCAGGTAGAGCCGGTAGTCGTCCGCGCTCGGGGCCTGCGCGTGGAATGTCACGTCCGGTCCGCGGGTGCCGTCGGTCTCCGGATGCACGTGCAGGTAGGCCAGATCCCCGGCGCGCAACGCGACCAAGTGGGCGTTGGCCCCGAGATAGGGATCGAGGTCGGTGACCGGTTTGCCGTCGCGCGAGATCGTGAAACGCAATTCCCCTCCGCGAGTGGTCAGCTCACCGTGGCGGGCGACCTGATAGCCGTCGACGTTCGCGGTGTCGGCGGGCGGGGGCAGCGGTGCGAGCGTCACCGGGCCCGCGACGTCGACGGTGCGGCCGAGTACCAGATCCTTTTGCTCCCCGGTGGTCTCGGGCACGAAATCGGCGAATACCCGGTAGCTTCCCGGCGCGGCCCACGTCCAGTCGGTCGACCAGACGCCCGCGGCGTCCATGCCCGGGTGCACGTGCCGGAATTCGGTGGCGTCCGAGCGGACGACGATGAGGTGCAATTTCTTCTCGTGCTGGGTGGTGAACCGTGTGACGGGTTCGCCGTCCGGCCCGATGATGCGGAATGTCAGGGGACCGGCCTGATTCGGCGCGGTGGGTGCGGTCAGGTCGACCAGGCGGTAGCCGGATTCCGAATCCGACAGCCCGCTTGCCGCCCCGGTCGCCTCGGCGTGATGCGCGCCGCGATCCACCGTCTCGTCCGGATCGCCGACCAGGGCTCCGATTCCGAGCGCGACGCCGAGCAGCGCGACGAGTCCACCGCCGACCGCGACGAATCTCAGCCGGTCCCGCATCAGACGGCGACCTCGTAGCCCGCCTCGTCGACGGCTGCCGCGATCGCGGCGTCGGTGACGGGTTCGGCGCTGTCCACGCGCACCGCGCCGGTCGCGAGGTCGACATCCACCGAGGTCACCCCGTCGATCCTGCCGATCTCCGTCTTGACCGAACTGACGCAGTGTCCGCAGGACATGCCCTTGACGGTGTAGGTGGCTGTGGCCATCTCCGACTCCTTCGCTCGTCGTCGATAATACGGTCCAGGGGTATCCGGACAATTCGAAGATACCCCCGAGGGGTACATGGTGCAAACAGTCGGTCGCGGGCTGTCGTCACCGAATCGCGACCGGCGGGTGAACGGCTCATATCGGTCGAGACGGGTGTCGTAGCCACCGGTTAGGCTTGAGCATCGTGTTGTCAGTAGTGCCAAGCCCAGTCATCGTGCGCGCGCCGTCGAAGGTGAATCTGCACCTCGGAGTCGGCGATCTGCGCGCGGACGGCTATCACGATCTGACGACCGTTTTCCAGGCGCTCTCGCTGAGCGACGATCTACGGATCGCCCCGTCCACGGTACTGAGTGTGCGCGTCACCGGCGAGGGCGCGGCGCAGGTGCCGACCGATCGGACCAATCTCGTCTGGAAGGCGGCGGTGCGGCTCGCGCACCTCGCCGGTCGCGCGCCCCTGGTCGAGATCGCGATCACCAAGGGCATTCCGGTCGCCGGTGGGATGGCGGGCGGCAGCGCGGACGCCGCCGCCGCGCTCGTCGGGCTGAACGAACTCTGGGAACTCGGGCTCGCCCGCGACGAATTGGCCGTGATCGCCGCCGAACTCGGCAGCGATGTGCCCTTCTCACTGCACGGCGGCACCGCGCTCGGCACCGGCCGGGGCGAACGGCTGCTGCCCGTGCTGTCCCGCAATACCTTTCACTGGGTGCTCGCCCTGGCCAAGGACGGACTGTCGACGCCGTCGGTCTTCGCGGAACTGGACCGGCTGCGCGCCAACGGTGATCCGCCCCGCCTCGGCGAACCGCAGGACCTCATGCAGGCACTCGCCTCGGGTGACCCGGCCCAGCTGGCCCCGCTGCTCGGCAACGACCTTCAGGCCGCCGCCCTGTCGTTGAAGCCGGAACTGCGCAGGACACTGCGCGCGGGCGTCACGGCGGGTGCGCTGGCCGCCCTGGTCTCGGGCTCGGGACCGACCTGCGCCTTCCTCTGCGAGAGCGCGGATTCCGCGATCTCGGTCGCGGCGGAACTGGCGGGCGCGGGCGTCACCCGCAGCGTGCGCACCGCGAGCGGGCCCGTCCCCGGCGCGCGCGTGATCGGCGACGAGGCGCACGGTAAGCGCTGATCGGCGCGGAACCGGACACGGCGGGCGCGTTACGCTTGCCGGGGCACGCAGCGCGCTGCCCGCGCGACCTTCGGAAGGATCCATGTCCAACCTGATCAACCTCGAACAGGTGTCCAAGAGCTTCGGCATCACGCCGCTTCTGGACAATGTGTCGCTCGGCGTACACGCCGGTGAACGCATCGGTGTCGTCGGCCTGAACGGCGGCGGTAAGACCACGCTGCTCGAGGTGCTGACCGGGATCGAGGCGCCCGACTCGGGTCGGGTGAGCCGGGTCGGCGGATTGCGCGTCGCCGTGGTCACCCAGCGCGGGGTGTTGCTTCCCGGGTCGACGGTGGGATCGATCGTGCTCGCGGGTCTCGCCGACGATCAGAGCGTCGGCGGCTCCCACGATCTGGCCGAACACGAATGGGCGTCGAATCCGCGGATCCGCTCGGTCATCGAGGGCATCGGCATCGAGGGCCTCGGCATGGACGCCTCGGTGGACAACCTCTCCGGCGGGGAACGTCGCCGGGTCGCGCTGGCCGCCGCGCTGGTGCGTGATCTCGACCTGCTCGTCCTGGACGAGCCGACCAACCACCTCGACGTCGAGGGTGTGCAGTGGCTGGCGCGGCATCTGACCGCGCGGCGCAGCGCGCTCGTCGTCGTCACCCACGATCGCTGGTTCCTCGACACCGTCGCCACGAATACCTGGGAGGTCGTCGGCGGCAAGGTCGAGAGTTACGAGGGCGGGTACGGCGACTGGATCTTCGCCAGGGCCGAACGCGCGAGGCAGTCCGACGCGAGCGAGGCCCGCCGCAGCAATCTGGCGCGCAAGGAGTTGGCGTGGTTGCGACGCGGCGCGCGGGCGCGCACCTCCAAGCCGCGCTACCGGGTCGAAGCGGCCGAGGCGCTCATCGCCGATGTGCCGGCCCCGCGCGACAGTGTCTCGCTGGCCGCGTTCGCCCGCAAACGTCTCGGCCGCGTCGTGATCGAACTCGAGGACACCACCCTCACCACCCCGGACGGGCGGGAACTGGTGCGCGACCTCACCTGGCGTCTCGCGCCGGGCGAGCGTGTCGGTCTGGTCGGGGTCAACGGTTCGGGCAAGACCACCCTGTTGCGCGCGCTGGCGGGCGAGGTGGAACCGGCCGCGGGCAAACGGATTCAGGGCCAGACCGTCCAGATCGGCTGGCTGCGACAGGAACTCGACGACCTGCCGGTCGATATGCGGGTGCTCGAAGCCGTCCAGCAGGTCGCGCAGCGAATCATGCTGGGCGACAAGGAGATCTCCGCCGGTCAACTCGCCGAGCGGCTCGGGTTCACCCCCGCGCGTCAGCGCACCCCGGTCGGTGATCTGTCCGGCGGCGAGCGCAGGCGACTCCAGCTCACCCGCATCCTGATGGCCGAACCGAATGTGCTGCTGCTCGACGAGCCGACCAACGATCTCGATATCGACACCTTGCAGCAGTTGGAGGATCTGCTCGACAACTGGGCGGGCACCCTGGTCGTCATCAGCCACGATCGCTATCTCATCGAACGCATCGCGGATTCGACGTGGGCGCTGTTCGGCGACGGGAAACTCACCAACCTGCCCGGCGGCATCGACGAATACCTGAAAAAGCGTGCGGCACAGGGGGAGACCTCTGGCAAACCGGGCGACGGCAAAGCGGTCGTTACGGCGGCCACGGCCACCGATTCCGCCGCCTACCGCGCCGCCCGCAAGGAATTGTCCAAACTCGAACGCGCCATCGACAAACTCACCGAGCGCGAGCGGAAACTGCACGCGGCGCTGGCCGACGCGGCCACCGAGCCGGACCGGCTCGTCACGCTCGGCGCCGAACTCAAACAGGTGCTCGCCGACAAGGAGATCGCCGAGGAACGCTGGATGGAACTGGCCGACGAATCCTGAGACGTCAGCTGGTGCCGGAGGCGCGGCCGTCCTGTACGACCACCGGAAGGCAGGTCTGCACGAAATCCGCGCCGAATCCGGTGAGCACGATGCTGCGGTAGTACACCTTGGTCCCGAATCCTGAGCGCTTGAGCACTTCCCGCACCGGCGACTGCGCCTCGAGGATCTGGTAGCGGTTCGGATTGCCGACCGGTTCGCGCGCGAAGTCGATCAGCCCGAGTCGGCGCAGGTTGGGCAGATACTGCTGGATCCGGTTCGGGAAACGCAGGCCCGCGTGGTCACCGATCAGATTGAGTCCCGACACGACCCGCTCCGCGCCGAGTCCGCGCGGACGCCCGGTGCGGATATCGATGGAAGGCTGCGGGCCGTCCATGTGCAGGAAACGCAGGATGCGGGCTTCGTCGGGGGTCAGATCGGCGAGCATCCGCGCGAAGGCGGGGTGGATCTCCCCGGCGTCGGCGTGGGTGCTCGCGGACAGTTTCAGCAGCGCCGCGCCCTGTTCGCGCAGTGTCGGCACCTCGGCGTCCCGGCTGGTGGCCGGTGCGGAGGAAATACCGAGGGCTTTGCGGACCGCGCCCTTGAATTCGGCTTCGGCCTCGGCGAGGACCTCCCGCGTCGGCGTGCCCGCGATACTGCCGCGCACCACGGCGGCGCCGACGCCGAGCGCGGTGTCGACACTCCACGCGGTCACCGCGCCCGCGGCCGTGACCGCGACCTTGGCGACGCCGGTGGCGGCGCGCACGGTGTCACGAGCGGAAGGGCGGTGGCGTCCGTGTTCGGGAAGATCGACCGTGCCTGCCGGCCGTCGCGCCAGTTCCGTGGAAGGCGTCGGCGACACCGACTCGACGGTTCCGGAGGGCTCGACGGCCTCGATATCGCCGCCGTCGCCGTCCGTATCCGTCATAGCCATGTCGTCGCCACTCCCGTTCCGAAGATCAGGATATGAGCGTATCCGGCGAACAGCCCGAGCACACCGCCATGCAGAAAAAGGAGCCATTCGTCCTGTTTGATGGCCGCTCGCAGCATATCCACGAAGTCGTTGGGCGAGAGCGCCGACATCTGTTTGGCGATGTAGTCGTTGATCTGCTTGCCCTGGCGGACGTTGAACTCCGGGTCCGCGAAGGCGATGGGGGCGATTCCCATGGCCTCGGTGGTCAGGGTGGATTGCAGCGAGTCGTACTCGCGGCTGCCGAGCATGAACTTGACCGCGGGCCTGGCCGCGCCGAGCGCGCGGTCGGCGGCGGGGCGCAAGGTGTCCTCCAGCATCTGCATGGTGCGGTCCGAGCGCGGGCCGTTGAGCAGTTCGTCACCGATATTGGCGACCGTCATGACCTGGCTCGATACCAGTTCGGCGTAGCCCGCGGTGATCTCGTCCTGGCGTTTGATCAACAGACCCTGCCGCCACGGGCACCACCATTTCGGGTAGGCGGGCGCGAAGATCATGTTCAGGCCGACGTAGTTGACCACCCAGCCGATGATCACACCGCCGATCGGCAGTAGGACCAGACTCGACCAGCCCGTCAGGTGCAGCACGCCGACCAGCACCACACCCATCGGCGCGCCGAAGTAGAAACCGAAGTTCTGCATGAACCGCAGTTCCTTCGCGCCGAGCACCTGGAACAGCGTATTGAGCAGATGCGGCCTGGCTTGGAAGTACCGGATCACCATTTGCTTGACGTCGATCAGTTGATCGATATTCGCGCCGAGTTCATTCGTCAGTTCCAGCAGAATCTCGGGCAGCTGCTGCTTGACGCGCGCGTGCACCATCTCGCGCACCTGGGTCGGCAGGTTGTACCAGAACTGCGGATGTTCGCGGCGCAGGATTTCCTCGACGATGTCGCGGATCTGTGCGTCGGCGATGGACGTCAGATGTTCGGCGAGTTTGTCCGGCTCCAACTCCCGATAGAAGTCGGCCACGCTGCCGAGTTTGGCCAGCCCTTTGTCGACGGCGATGCTCGCCATTTTGTCGGCGCGGGACGGAACGATGCCCTGCCAGCCGATTCGCCCGTCGTAGCTCAGCAGCGGAAGAACCTGAATTCGCTTGGGCAGGAAGGGGAAAACCGCACGAAGACCGGGTAGCCGGACCCCGTGGAAAGCGATCGGCTTGAACAGCATCAAGATGCCGGTCCAGTTCGTGATGTAACCGATCACGCCAGTGAAGAGCGGAATGGTCACAAGCTCGAGAAGGATTGTCGGGTGGATTCCGAAAATATTCTCCAGCACGACACCCTCCTGCAGGTACAACCGGTGGTCCGCCGCCTCACCGGCACCCCAAACTAGCACCCCTGGGCGTGCTGGACCCCATTGTGAGCTGTCGAGCCGTGTCGGATTCGACGCCGCGCCGACAGCCGTGCGCCGGAGATATCGGTCACAGTGCGCGGCGGTAATGTCGCAGCCCGGTGCGGCTGCGGCGACAATGGCCACCACCACATTCCGGCGCGGGGTGGCACGGATGTGGACAGGGGTGGCCCGGAGAACGCCGAGTTCGGCGTACCTGGAAGGCTGACGGACAATAGTCTCGGGCAGACAGACTCGTTCACTTGGCAATACATCGGAGTAGACGTGGCAGACGACAGGGCCGGACAGGACATCACCCGAGCCGGTTCCCGCTCCGTGGAACGCAGCTCGGATGTCGAAGAGCGGCAGATCAGCAACGAGGCCAGGCTGATCCGCGGTGTGTTCCGCGCGGCGGGACTCGCGGCGGGCACCGCCGTGCGCGGTGGACAGTGGGCGGTCAACACCTCCTACGAGGTCACCAAGGAGATCACCAAGGCCGCGCTCGACGGTGAGTCGTCGGCCGATATCGCCGACCGCACCGGCAACGCCCTGCGCGCCATCGCCCGCAGCGCGCTCGGCGTCACCGAGGGTTCGGTGCGCGAAATCGTCAGTTATGTACCGACTCCCGGCAACGGCAACGGCACCGGCACCGCGGGCGCGCAGCCGGTGGCGATCGGTTCGCATCTGCGTTCGGCCACCACGCAGGAATTACGCCGTCGCGGTGACGCGCTGCTCGCCCGTTCGGCCGACGTGTACTTCACCGAGGACGTGCACCCCGCCTACGACCGCATCCTCGATGAACTCGCCCCCGACGAGGCGCGCATCCTGCGCTTCATGGCGCTCAACGGTCCGCAGCCCGCGGTGGATGTACGGACCAATCGTCCGCTCGGTATCGGTTCGGAACTGGTGCGCGGCGATCTCACCTCGGTGCCGGAGCAGGCGGGCGTTCGCTACCCGGACCGTGCCCGCCCGTATCTGATCAACCTCAACCGCCTCGGCCTGACCTCGACCTCCGACGATCCGGTGGTGTTGAGCCGGTACATGGTCCTGGAAGTGCAGCCGGTTGTCGAGGCCGCGTTGAAGAAGGCCGGTCGCGCGCCCAAGATCGTGCGCAAGAGTTTGCGGCTGACCGAATTCGGCGAGGATTTCTGCCGGACCTGCTTCACGATCGGAAATTGATCTTCCGACCCCGCCGCATACGCAATAGGCTCGTCTGGTGATAGCAATCTGATACAGATCTCCCCCAAATCGTGAGGCATGGCAGCTTCGGATGGGATCGTTGAGATATGCATCAGGGAAGCGGCGAGCAGTGGCGTGGCGACCCGGGGGCGAACGCCGCCGAAAGGCACGTCGGCGACACGACCTCCGAGAGCGTCACGACCGTTGCCGAGGTGAACGGGGCGACCGAGGCGCCGACCCCCGCCGGTGACGGCCGCCCCGGCGCCGACGACGATGTCACCGCCGGTGCTGTCGTCACCGACGACCCGACCGCGCCGGACGGCGAGCAGGCGGACCCGGCCATCGCCGCCGACGAATCCGCGGCCGACGAGATGAATCCCAACGGTGACCCCCGCATCCGCACCACCCCTCAGCGGCGCGACGAACGCGGGGTCGATGACATCTCCGCAATCAGCAGGCTGAAATTCCGCTATCTGCGCACACTCGACACGAAAGAGTGGGAAGAGTTCGCGGACACGATGATTCCCGAGGCCACCGCCACCTACAGCGAATATCTTCAATTCGAATCCCGTGACGCGTTCCTCGCATTCATGCGCAATACTCTCGGTCCGCACGTCATCACCGAGCATCGCTGCGACCACCCGGAAATCGACGTCGACGGCGATACCGCGACCGGTACCTGGTACCTGGCCGATACCGTCCTCATTCCCGAGCACAACATGCTGTTGCGCGGGGCCGCGTTCTACACCGACCGCTACGTGCGCTGCGAGGACGGACAGTGGCGGATCGCGCACACCGGATACGAACGCTCCTACGAGGTGGTGCTCTCGCTGAGCGATCTGCCCAGCCTGCGCCTGACCTCCAGTCGCTGGGGGTTGATCGCGCGCGAGAGCGGAATCGCGCCGGTCGAACGGGATCCCGGCGCCGCGCCGGTGCGGCGCGAACCCGAGTCGCGGTAGTCAGTCCGCGGTCGCGACCAGCGGTTCCAGCAGCAGTTTCGGATGCTCCTTCTCGATGTACTGCAACCGCCATTTGTCACTGAACAGCGCGAGAATCGCACCGTCGGTGCGGGTGAACACCTCGACGCCGCGCTGACGATCGAGTTCGGGAGCCGATTCCGCGTCGGTGCGCCGCGCGAGGGTGTAGCCGAGGAATTCCATTTTCGTCTCGACATTGAATTCGGCCATCATCCGGGCGGTGACCACCTCGAACTGCATCGGACCGACGGCGGCGAGCACGGGGGAGGCGTCACCGCGCAGATCGTTGCGCAACACCTGCACCACGCCCTCGGAATCGAGCTGGTCGATCGCCTTGCGGAACTGTTTGTACTTACCCGCGCTCTGCGCGCGCAGGGCGGCGAAATGTTCGGGCGCGAACGAGGGAATCGGCGGGAATTCCACTTTCTTGTCCACGAAAAGGGTGTGGCCAGGGGCGAGCGCGGTCGCGTTCACGAGTCCGACCACATCGCCCGGATAGGCGGTGTCGACCGTGGTGCGTTCGCGGCCGAAGACGGTCAGCGCGTATTTCGTCGCGAACGGTCTGCCGGTCTGGGCGTGCGTGACCACCATGCCGCGCTCGAATTCGCCGGACACGATGCGCATGAACGCGAGCCGGTCGCGATGGGCGGCGTCCATCCCCGCCTGGACCTTGAAGACCACCGCGCTGAACGGGGCGCCGGTCTCGCGCGGCGTGCCGTTGATGTCGGCGCGCGCGGCCGGGGCGGGGGCCAGCGCGACCAGCGTCTCCAGCAGTTGCCTGACACCGAAGTTCAGCATCGCGGAGGCGTAGATAACCGGGGAGGTCTGACCGGCCAGGAACATCTCCTGGTCGTGGTCCTGCCCGGTGGCCGAGAGCAGTTCGCTCTCCTCGGCCGCGGTCTCCCACGCCTCGCCCTCGCGCTCGCGTGCCTGGTCCGGGGTCAGCGATTCCTCGGGGGCGATGGTCGCGCCGCCCGCGGTCCGGGTGAAGTGGATGTACTCGACGGCCGCGCCGTCCTCGCCGCGGCGCAGCAGGCCGCGGAAATCGCCCGCGATACCGACAGGGAGGAACAGCGGGGTCGGAGTGAGGCCGATGCGCTCGTTGATCTCGTCGAGCAGTTCCAGCGGCGCCTGACCCGGTCTGTCCCATTTGTTGATGACGGTGACGACCGGAATACCGCGGTGGCGGCACACCTGGAACAGTTTCAACGTCTGCGGTTCCAGGCCCTTGGCGGCGTCGATCAACATGACCGCCGCGTCGACGGCGGTGAGCACGCGATAGGTGTCCTCGGAGAAATCCGAGTGACCGGGGGTGTCGACCAGATTGATGACATTGTCGATATCCGAGCCCGCGGCGCGGTAGTTGAACTGCAACGCGGTGGAGCTGACGGAGATGCCTCGGGCCTTCTCCATCTCCATCCAGTCCGAGACCGTCGACTTGCGTCCGGCCTTGCCGTGGATGGCGCCCGCCTCGGAGATCATCCTGGCGTGCAGCGCGAGTGCCTCGGTCAGCGTCGACTTGCCCGCGTCGGGGTGCGAGATCACCGCGAACGTGCGTCGACGCGAGACTTCGGCGGGCAGTCCGCGCGGCGTGGGAGCGACGACATCCTCAGGGGCGGTCACGGAACAACCTTTCACTTCACGACCGATCGGCAACCGCTCCAGCGTACGTGACGGCCGATGTCGGCTCGTCGCCGCGCCGCTCACCACCACCCCGATGCTGACCAGGCCGATTGAAATATGTCCGGGCTGCTGCGGTATGGTGTTCGGGTTGTCTCGGCGAGGGTGACCGCAGACGTTTTGCGTTCACCGTGATCGACGCGGCTCGGCTTCCGGCCGTCCTCGTTCAGTCTTCGCCCGACGAGTAGACCACCGCCACGATTACGACAGCCACTGGTTTTTCTGTAATCGCCGGCGAGCAACCGTTGATCCAGCCCGGAAGAGCCGTAGGAGTAGATCCAGTCATGTCCGACGCCAACCTTCTCGAAGCCGCCGTACGCACCGAGTTCGGTAAGGGCGCCGCGCGCCGCACCCGTCGTGCCGGCAACGTCCCCGCCGTGCTGTACGGCCACCAGTCCGACCCGCAGCACCTGTCGGTGAACGCCCAGGCGTTCGCCGCGATCCTGCGTGAGCACGGCACCAACGCGGTGCTCAACCTCGTCATCGACGGCGAGAAGCAGCTCGCGCTCACTAAATCGGTTGTCGTGCACCCGATCCGTCGTTACATCGAGCACGCCGACCTGCTGGTCCTCAAGCGTGGCGACAAGGCCACCGCCGATGTCCCCGTGACCCTGGTCGGCGAGGCCGCCTCCGGCACCCTGGTCACCCAGGACGCCATCACCGTCTCCATCGAGGCGGATGCGATGAACCTGCCCGAGGCCATCGAGATCTCGATCGAGGGCGCCGAGGCAGGCACCCAGATCAACGCGGGCGATGTCGTGATGCCCGAGGGCGTCACCCTGGCCGCCGATCCCGATCTGCTGATCGTCAACATCATCGCCGCGCCTGCCGCCGAGTCCGAGGGCGAAGCGTCCGGCGAGGCCACCGAGTCCGCCGAATAGTCTTTCGCACCGGTTCTCTTCATGACCGAATCCGTGACCGGACCGGCGCTCGTGGTCGGACTGGGTAACCCAGGCCCCGAATACGAGCGCACCCGGCACAACATCGGCTTCCTGGTCGCCGACGTGCTCGCAGAGCGCGTCGGCGGCCGTTTCGCCGTGCACAAGAAATCCGGCGCCGACCTGTTGCAGGCGCGCCTGGACGGCCGTCAGGTGCTGATCGCCAAGCCGCGGTCGTTCATGAACCTCTCCGGCCGTCCGGTGGCCGCGCTGGCGAAATTCTTCTCCGTCCCCGCCACCGAGGTCATCGTCGTCCACGACGAACTCGACCTGCCCTTCGGTGAGATAAAACTCAAACGCGGCGGCGGCGAAGGTGGTCACAACGGTCTGCGTTCCATCTCGAGCGCGCTGACCACCAAGGAATACCTGCGCACCCGCATCGGCATCGGCCGTCCGCCCGGTCGCCAGGACCCGGCCGACTACGTCCTGAAACCCTTCGCCGCCCCGGAGCGCAAAGAGGTCCCGGTGATCGTGGAGCAGGCCGCCGACGCCGTGGAACTCCTCCTGAAACTCGGGCTCGAACCCGCCCAGAACCGTCTGCACTGAGCTCCGCTCGTAGCCGGGCTCACGGCTGACCTGTCACCGTCCCGGCGTAAGTTCGTCCCCATGAGCGGATTCACCGGTTTCCCGCTGGCGGGACTGGACTTCTACGAAGATCTCGAAGCCGACAACTCGAAGACGTTCTGGAATGCGCATAAGGCGGTCTACGACGAATCGGTGCGCGCGCCGATGGTCGCGTTGACCGCCCTGCTCGAACCCGATTTCGGAACGGCGAAGATCTTCCGGCCCTATCGCGATGTCCGGTTCTCCAAGGACAAACTGCCGTACAAGACCGCGCAGGGCGCGGTGGTCGGCACCGCGCCGGGAACCGGCTGGTACGTGCAGATCGGCGCCGCCGGACTCTTCGTCGGCGGTGGTTTCTATTCCGGCACCCCCGCGCAGATCGCCCAGTACCGCGCCACCGTCGACGACGAGCTGCGCGGTCCCGAACTCGAGGCGATCCTGGCGAAACTCCGTAAGAAGGGTTTCGCCATCGGCGGCGACACGTTGAAGACCAAACCCAAGGGATACGAGGCCGACCACCCGCGCATCGAACTCCTGCGGCACAAGTCGATCACCTGTCACAAGGAATACGGCGCGCCCGACTGGCTCCCCACCGCCCGCGCCGCCACCGAGGTCCGCAAGACCTGGGAATCCATGCGCCCGTTCATCGATTGGCTCACCGCCGTCGTCGCTCCGACCGGGTAATCCCACCCCACCGTCACCACCGTGGTCGGCGCCGCAGCGGGTGCGACGCTGGCAGGACTCCGCGGCCGATCTCGATCACAGCGGAGCGCGACTCCGGAGTAGGCAGGCAGGAACCGGCTGCGCTGGACAGAGCGAGCAGCGATGCTGCCCACTCTGTCCAGCGATTCTCGAAGTCTCGTTCCGGCTCGACGATGGCGAACCGCGAAGTCGGGACCGGGCGGCAACCGGGTCAGACTCGCTCGGACAGCACCAGGGCGAAGCGGTCGTCCGGGTCGGTCCACACCCGCTCGGTGCGGAATCCGGAGGCGGCGAGTTCGCCCCGCAGTCCGTCGATGCGGAATTTGGCCGAGATCTCGGTGCGCATCTGCTCGCCGGGCGCGAATTCGACGGTCAGATCCAGTTCCCGGACCTTGACCGTGGTGGCCTCGGTCGCCGCGAGGCGCATCTCGATCCATTCGTTCTCGGCATCCCACACCGCGATATGGTCGAATTTCTCCGGGACGAAATCGGCGTCGAGTCGATTGTTCAGTACGTGCAACACATTTCGGTTGAATTCGGCGGTGACCCCGGCCGCGTCGTCGTAGGCGGGCACGAGTACCGCGGGGTCGATCACCAGGCCCGCGCCGATCAGCAGTTGTTCGCCGGGTTCGAGTACTTCGTGGATACCGGCGAGGAATTCCGCGCGCTCGGCCGGGACGAGATTGCCGATGGTGCCGCCGAGGAAGGCGATCATGCGACGTCCGCCGCGCGGCAGATTGCCGAGGGTTCCGGTGAAATCGCTGACCACGCCGTGGACGGAGACGGCGGGGAATTCGGCGGCGATCTCCTCGACCGCGGCGCGCAACGCCGACGACGAGACATCCTGGGGCACATACGTCTCCAGCGCGCCTTCGGCGGTCAGCGCGTTCAGCAGCAGCCGGGTCTTCGCCGACGAGCCGGAACCGAGTTCCACCAGAACCTCCGCGCGGGTACTGCGCGCGATCTCGCCGACCACCCGTTCGAGCAGCGCCCGCTCGGTGCGGGTCGGGTAGTACTCGGGAAGTTCGGTGATCCGCTCGAAGAGTTCACTGCCGCGCGCGTCGTAGAACCATTTGGGCGGCAGCCATTTGGGGGCCGAGGTCAGGCCGAGCAGGGCGTCGGCCCGCAAGGCGGCGGTCAGATCGTCGTCGGAGAGGTGGGTCTCCAGTGTCGGTACGGCGTTCATGGCGCGAGCCTTTCGGGGTCGGGAAGCGGTTCGACGACGAGGTGATCCGGACGCGCGGTGACGAGACTGCGGTCGGGGATCGACTGCCAGCGCGGATCGTCGTCGAAGGGTTCGGAGGACAGGATGGCGAAATCTTCGGTGACCAGGGCCGAGAGCGAATGGTGCCAGGTGGTCGCCCACAGTTGGGCGCCGTCGCCGAGCAGAAAATTCAGCCGCGCCCCGGGCGCGTGCGCCGACACCGCCGCGATCAGCAGTCGGAGCGCGGCGGGTGCGGCCGTCCACGCGCCGTCCGGGAAGTCGGTGGCGAGCAGTCCGCGCAGGAGAACCCACAGCGTCGCGGAATCGGTGGCCGACTCGGCTTCGAGCAGGCGGGCCGCGTCGAACAACGCACCGGCCCCGAGTTCGGCCGCGGTGTCGGCGAATTCGGCGGCGACCGCGGTCGATGTCCGACGCCAGTCCGGGACGACCCCGTTGTGGCTGAAGGCCCAGCGGCCTTCGGTGAACGGCGCGCACGCGGTCCGCTCGACCGGCATGCCGACCGTCGCCGAACGCACCGAGCCCAGTACCGCCCACGATTCGAGTTGCGGCAGAACTTCTTCCACGGCCGGATCGGTCCAGATCGGCGCGGGGTTGCGGTAGCGGCTCACCGACACGGTGTCCTCGTCGTCGTCGCGCCACCACGCGACACCGAAACCGTCGGCGTTGATGGTGCCGCCCTTGCGCATATCCCGTGGCGCCCACGCCTGGATGCGCAGCGAATGCGTGCCGAGGGTGAGCATGTCACCGACACGCACGGGCGGGCCGACATAGCCGAGATGTCGGCACATCAACGTTCCTCGGGGCGCAGATCACGGGCCAGGCGGAACCCGGCGAAGATCTGGCGTCGGATCGGATGATCCCAGTTGCGGAAGGTGCCGCGGCAGGCCACCGGATCGGTGCCGAAGGAACCGCCGCGCAGCACCCGGTAGTCGCCGCCGAAGAAGACATCGGAGTATTCGGCGTAGGGGAACGCGCGGAAGCCGGGGTAGGGCTCGAAACCCGACGCCGTCCACTCCCAGACGTCACCGATGAGCTGGTGCACGCCCGCGGGCGAAGCGCCCTTCGGGTACGCGCCGACCTCGGCCGGTTCGAGATGACGCTGACCGAGATTCGCGGTGGCGTCGTCGGGTTCGGCGTCGCCCCAAGGGTATTCGCGGGCACTTCCGGTCGCCGGATCGAAACGCGCGGCCTTCTCCCATTCCGCTTCGGTGGGCAGTCGCTTACCCGCCCACCTCGCGTAGGCTTCGGCCTCGTACCAGCAGACGTGCACCACGGGCTGACGTGGGCGCAGCGGCGTCATCACGCCGAAGACCCTCCGCCACCGCTGTCCGCTCGGATCGCGCTCCCAGAATTGCGGGGCGATCAGCCCCGATTCCCGCCGGTGCGCCCACCCCCGTTCGGACCACAGCTCGGCACGGTCGTAGCCACCGTCGTCGACGAAGGCCGCGTACTGCTCGTTGGTGATCGGCGCGGCATCGATGGCGAAGGCGTCGACGTGCACCGGGTGGGCCGGGCGCTCGTTGTCCAGCGCCCACGGATGGATGGAGGTGCCCATCGTGAATTCCCCTGCGGGAATGACGATCTCGCCGTCGACGGGGGTGACGGCGGTGGGCGCGGGCGGCGCGGACAGCACCGCTTCACCCGCGCGCAATTGGTGGGTGGCCAGCATCGTCTCGTCATGCTGCTGTTCGTGCTGGGCGATCATGCCGAACGCGAAACCGTCTTGGACGAGGGGATCGCCGCGCAAGGTGTTGCGGTCCAGCACATCCCACACCTTGTCGCGGACCGTGCCGACGTAGTCGCGTGCCTGTGTCGGATCGAGCAGCGGCAGGCCCGGCCGGTTGGCCCTTGCGTGTTTGAACGCGTCGTAGAGTTCATCGATATCGGCGCGAACGGGCTCGCGACCGCCGACATCGCGCACCAGCCACAGCTCCTCCTGATTGCCGATATGGGCGAGATCCCACACCAGCGGACTCATCAGGCGGGAATGCTGGGCTACCAGTTCGGACTCGTCCAGGGCGTCGGTGAGACCGAGGGTACGGGCGCGCGCACGGGCCAGTGCCGAGGCGATCCGGTCGCGTAATCGCTCGACGTCGTCGGTGGGTGCGGAAAAGTGCGTGGTCACGGCAGAACTCTCCGAGGGTTGTTCGGTGCGGAACGGGGGAACGCCGGGCCGGGCGGCGGCTCGCGCTGGTAGCCGGTGCGGATCCGGCCGGTCACGAGCTCGCTCCGGCCCGCTCTCCGCTCGGTGTCAGGCTCGCGCGGCAGCGTCGGGCCGCGGCCTCCAGTTCGGTCGCCGCGGCCGGTGTCGCGGCGTGCGCGGCGGCGAGGACGAGTATGTCGGCCGCGATCTCCCGGATCTGCGGGTCGGCCAGTCCCTGCCGGGCCGCGTCGAGCCAGCGGCCGGTGAGCGGAGCGGCCAGCGCCGTCGCCTCGGCGACGATCTCGGGGGTGGACAGCAGCGCGTCGACGGCGTGGACGGGCACGGCCCACACGTCCTCGGGCTGGGCGTCGATGTAGCGGATCTCCAGATGACCCGAGGCGCGGACCGGCGGAAACAGGGTGGTGAGGTGGTAGTCGAGGTCGGCGAGACCGGGTCTTCGGCCTATCTCGTCATCGAGCGCGCCGCCGAGCCAGTCGGCGAAGGTGGCGCACGGCGGCGCCGACCAGTTGTCGCCCGAGCCGTTGGCCGCCGAGCCGTTGGCGCCGCCGTCGGGGCGGCGCACACACAGCAGGGGGACGTCCAGCGCCCAGCGGGCGTAGGAGGAGATGGGGTCGGACCAGTCCTCGGCGGGCGGACGGGTGCGCGCGTTGTCCAGCCGCAGCCAGGTCCGCATGCGCTGGGAGGCCCACGCGCCAGCCGGAGCGCCACACAGGACGGGGGAGCACGCGAAGGCGGCGAGCAGCGCGGGGCCGATGACATGGGTGGCCGTCCAGCGCGCGGCGACCTGCGCGGCGTCGGCGCCCGCGTCAACGCTGACCTGGGTGGCCGCAGTGTTGCACATCATGAGTTTGCCGAAGGGGCCGATTCCGCCGAAGCACTGCTCCATCGCGCGGTAGCGGGGTAGTCGCAGCACGCGTTCGGGGTGGCGATCCGCGTCGGCGGAGGCGGCCACCACGCGGATCGATCGGGAACCGAGAAGTTCGGTCAGCAGCCCGGCATCCTCGCTCAGGCGCTCGCACAATGCGGCGGCGGTAGCGAAGGGGGCGCTGGAGAGTTCGATCTGACCGCCGGGTTCCATGGTGACCCGGCTGCCCCCTGGCAGCGGGGCCGCCGGTGAATCGGGGGCGATGGACCTCGGTGCGTAGGGTCCGAGTGCGGCTGCCAGTGCAGCCAACCGCGGGCGTGGGGCGGCCGTCGGGCCTGACGCCGAACACTCACCCTGCACGGTGAGCCATTCGAGTTCGGCGCCGATCAGCGTGGGTGGGCCCAGCTTGAAGCAGACACCGCCCACGTACGCCTCGGCCGCGGCGCGCGAGGACAGTTCCTCCGACGCGGGGGCGGAGCCGGTCGATTCCGGATGCTCGAGAGTAACCGCCATGCCGACCTCCACCGTGAGTTCCTGCACGGGCCGGATCGGGTCCGACGCCGTAAGTTCGTATCGCGTTCGAGTTTGCCTGGTTCGAGCTGCGTGGTTCCGGCCGCCGGATCTCACCCGGAGCGTTCGATCTCGTAGTTCCGTATCGCACTGTCGCGGGCGTTTATTCCCCGCCTCGCATCAATCCAGCGTAGCGAGCGACACCGACAAGTACGGGGGGAAGAAACCGACGAATATGTGACGGCTCGGACTCGGGGGCCGTGTCGATCGTCACCCGATAGGGTCGAGTACATGCTTGACCTGAAGCGCGTGCGGGCCGACACCCCCGGTTACGACTCGGACACGGGATTGGTCTTCCTCGACAGCGCCGGATCGTCGTTGCCGCCGCGCGTCGTCGTCGACACCGTCGTCGGCCATCTGCGCCGCGAGGCCGCGATCGGCGGTTATCGGGCCGCGAGCGAACGACTCCCCGACCTCGCCGCGGTGAAGACCGCGATCGGCGAATTGATCAACGCCGCGCCGGGCAGTATCGCGCTCAGCGACAGCGCGACCAGATCGTGGGCGGATTTCTTCTACTCGGTGCCGCTCGCGCCGGGTGACCGCATCCTGATCTCGGGTTCGGACTACGCGAGCAACGCCATCGCCGCGTTGCAGCGGGCCCGCGCGGTGGGCGCGATCGTCGAGCGCATTCCGAGCGACAGCGGCGGCCAACTCGACGTCGACGCGTTCGAGAAGATGATCGACGAGCGGGTGCGACTGGTCTCGGTACTGCACGCGCCGACCAACGGCGGGCTGGTCAACCCGGCCGCCGAAGCCACCGCGATCGCGCATTCGGTGGGCGCGCTCGTCCTGCTCGACGCCTGCCAGTCGGCCGGGCAGATCCCGATCGACGTCGCGGAACTCGATGTCGACGCGTTGTCGGTCACCGGACGCAAATGGCTGCGCGGTCCGCGCGGCACCGGATTCCTCTACGTGCGACCCGAGCTGGCGGCGACCATGGAACCGCAGCGGCTCGACCTGCACAGCGCCGAATGGGTCGACGGGACCGAATTCCGCCTCGCGCGGGACGCCTCGCGCTTCGAATTCTGGGAACACGACGTCGCGGCCCGCCTCGGTCTCGGCGCCGCGGTGCGATACCTGCTCGAACTCGGACCCGACGAGGTCTACGCGGCCATCGCGGCGCGCGCCGAACATCTGCGCAAGGCATTACCGCAGATCTCCGGGGTGACCGTGCGCGACCTGGGCATCCGCCACAGCGGCATCGTCTCGTTCACCGTCGACGGCGTCGACCCGCTCGCGGTGCGCGACCGCCTCGCCGAACAGGACATCACCGTCACGGTCAGCCACGCGAGTTCCACCCTGCTCGATATGACCGAACGCGGCCTGGCCTCGGTGGTGCGTGCCTCGCCGCACTGCTTCGTCGGTTTCGATGAACTCGACCGCTTCGTCGCGGCCGTCTCGGCGCTGTAGCGACCGTGTCGCAGCGCGAACTCGTCGTCCTCGGCACCGCGAGTCAGGTGCCGACCAAACTGCGCAATCACAACGGCTACCTGCTGCGCTGGGCCGAGGAGGGCGTGCTGTTCGATCCCGGTGAGGGCACCCAGCGGCAGATGACGTACGCGGGCGTCTCGGCGACCGACATCACCCGGATCGCCCTCACCCATTTCCACGGCGATCACTGCCTCGGCCTGCCAGGGATCGTCCAGCGCATCAACCTGGACCGGGTGCCGCATCCGGTGGACGTGTACTACCCGGCCTCGGGCGAGGTGTACTACCAGCGACTGTGCAATGCCACCGCCTATCACCGGACCGTCGACCTGCGCCCGCATCCGATCGTGGAAGGTGGACCGCTGGAAGCGCCCGGTGCGCCGTTCGTCCTCACCGCTGCGCCGCTGTCGCACCCGGTCGAGGCGTTCGGGTACCGGATCACCGAACCGGACGGATTCCGGATGTCACAGCGGCGACTGCGGGAGCTGGGTCTGAGCGGACCCGTCGTCGGTGAGCTGCGGCGGCTGGGCGCGGTGGAACACGAGGGCCGTACCGTCACCCTGGCCGAGGTCGGCGAACCGAGACCGGGCCAGAGCGTGGCCTTCGTCATGGACACCCGATTGTGCGACGGTGTCTTCGAATTGGCTTCCGGCGTCGACCTTCTCGTCATCGAGGCGACATTCCTGGAATCGCAGGCCGACCTCGCCGCCGAACACGGACATCTCACCGCCGCCCAGGCCGCCGGGGTGGCCGCCGAAGCGGGCGTCCGCACCCTGGTCCTGACCCACTTCTCCCAGCGCTATCGCACCCTGGACGGCCACCGCGCCGAAGCCGAACGTCGATTCTCCGGTGAGATCGTCGTCGCCGAGGATCTGGCGCGCATTCCGCTGCCCCCTCGGCTCTGATCCGAACCGCGTTCAGGGCAGATGTAATTCGATCACCCGAACGACCAGGGCGCGGGCGTCGGTGTCGGCGGCGATGAGGGCGAGACTGCGGTTGGCGCGCAGCGTGGCGACACCGTGCAGGTTGGTCCACAGCGCGAGCGCGCGCGCGGCCACCGTCTCGGGTGCGGCGTCCGGACCGAGGACGGCGCGGACCAGGTCGATGAACGCGGCGTAGGCGGGCAGCGTCGTCTCGCGCAGATTCTCTCCCGAACCCTCGAGCAGGTCGTGGCGGAACATGAGGGTGAACATCTCGGGCCTGGCGCCCGCGAATTCGACATATTCGAATGCCATGCCGCGCAACCGATCACGCGGGGTTCCGGCGACCGTGGTGAAACGTCGGAGCAGATCGCCGAAACCGCGGGCGGCGATGGCGGCGAGCAGGGCGTTGTGGCTGGGGAAATACCGGCGCGGCGCGCCGTGGGAGACACCGGCGGCACGGGTGATCGCGCGCAGGCCGAGTCCCTCCGCGCCCACCTCTTCGAGCAGGTCGACCCCGACGCCGACCAATCGCTCCCGCAGCGGCTCGCTCTCGACCATTCCGACATTGTCCACCCGGGTACCCGGTCGTCGCCCGATGGGGGTAGACACTGTCTACCCGGATCGTGTAGACAGTGTCTACGCACCCGCTCCGGAAGGAAGTCCATGTGGTACCGGCTCTTCAAACACGTTCTGCTCGGTCCGCTGCTGCGGCTGCTCGGGCGGCCGGAAATCGAAGGGCTGCACCATGTCCCGGACAATGGTCCGGTGATCATCGCGGCCAATCACCTCGCGTTCATCGACTCGCTGTATCTGGCGCTGGTACTGCCGCGCCGCGTCACCTTCCTCGCCAAGATGGAATACTTCACCGGTACCGGCCTGAAGGGGCGCTGCACCCGGTGGTTCTACACGGTGGCGGGGCAGGTCCCGGTCGACCGCACCGGCGGTAGCGCGGCCGCTGACGCCTTGGCCGCCGCCACCCGCATCCTCGAATCCGGTGGCGTCTGGGCCATTCATCCGGAGGGAACGCGGTCCCCCGACGGTCGGATCTATCGCGGCCGCACCGGCACCCTGCGGGTCGCCATCGCCACCGGCGCGCCCGTGATCCCGGTCGTGCTGTCCGGTACCGACCGTGTCAATCCGCGCGGCACTCGCCGCTGGCGTTTCGCCAAGGTGCGGGTCAGCTTCGGCGCGCCCCGCTACTACGGAGCCGCCGACAATCACCACCCGCGCGCCGCCACCGACGAACTGATGCGCGACCTGGCGGCCAGGGCGGGCCGCCCCTACGTGGACCGGTACGCGGCCACGTTCGCCCACGATCGGACACAGGTCCGCTCGGCCTGATCACGGCAGGGCGCACGCCCGTCACCGCAAGGTCCCGACCACCGAGTCGACGGAATCTCTTCCTCGGATCGAGTCCATTTTCGCGGCGTGTCGGGGGTGTCGCACTCAGCTTGTGACCGTCGGGGATGGGAAAGGGGGTTAACGTACGGACTCTTCGGCGGGATAGTTGGAACAGGGCGGGCGATCGGCCTGTTTCATACCGAGGAGACCGACAGTGAGCAGGTTCACCGAGGAGATGTACGCGACCGCGGGTAGCTCCGACCGCGGTCTGGTCACGGGGGAGCCGGACGCGCCCACACGCTCGACGTGGGGCGAGATCCACGGAATCGCCCGGCGGATGGCCGGTGGGCTCGCGGCGGCCGGAATCGGGCCGGGGGACGCCGTCGGCGTGCTGGCGGGAATGCCGGTCGATATCGCCCCCGCGTGCCAAGCCGTCTGGATGCGCGGCGCCTCCGTCACGATGCTGCACCAGCCGACGCCGCGCACCGACCTGGGTGTGTGGGCCCGCGATACCGAGACCGTCCTCGGGATGATCGAGGCACGCGCGGTCGTGCTCGGAGCGCCGTTCGAGATCGCCGCGCCGCTGCTGCGCGAACGCGGCATCACCGTCGTGCTGATCGATGAATTGCGCGGCGGCGACGAGATCGATCCGCTCCCGACCGGCGAGGACGATATCGCCCTCCAGCAGTTGACCTCGGGGTCGACCGGTTCACCCAAGGCCGTGCGGATCACCCACGAGAATTTCTACGTCAACGCCTACGCCATGTTCGACCGGGTCAAATTCCAGCTCGACGACGACGTGATGATCAGCTGGTTGCCACTGTTCCACGATATGGGCATGGTCGGCTTCCTCAGCGTGCCGATGCACCTGGGCGCCGAAGTCGTGTGCATCACCCCGCTCGACTTCCTGAAGCGGCCGCTGCTGTGGGCCGAGCTGATCGACAAATATCGCGGAACAGTGACCGCCGCACCGAATTTCGCGTACTCGCTGCTGGCGCGCAGGCTCGCCCAGACTCCCGACGGCGCACTCGATCTGAGCTCTGTGCGCTACATGTGGAACGGCGCGGAACCGGTGGATCCCGACACCATGGAGGCACTCGCCGCCGCCGGAGCGCGTTTCGGACTCAACCCGATGGCGCTGACTCCCGTCTACGGCATGGCCGAAACCACGCTCGCGGTCTCGGTGCCCGACCCCGGGCACGGCCAGGTGCTCGACATCATCGACGCGGGCCTGCTCGAAGCGCTCGGCAAGGCGGTGCCGGTGCACGCCGACAACACCCACGGCGTGGCGCGTCGACTGCCGACCCTGGGCTACCTCGTCGACCATCTCGAAGGCCGGGTCGTCGACGCCGAACGGCAGCCGCTGCCGACGCGATCCGTCGGTGTCATCGAATTGCGCGGTCCCGCGGTCACTTCCGGCTATGTCACGGTGGAGGGGTTCCGCGCCGCGCAGGACGCGGACGGATGGCTCGACACCGGCGACATCGGCTACTTCACCGAAGCGGGCCTGATCGTGGTGTGCGGGCGCATCAAGGACGTCATCATCATGGGCGGGCGCAACATCTACCCCACCGATATCGAACGCGCCGCGATGCGGGTACCCGGCGTGCGACCGGGCAACGCCGTCGCCGTGCGGCTCGACGCGGGCGACAAGCGCGAAAGTTTCGCGGTGGTGGTGGAATCCAACGATCACGAGAGTCCCGACGAGGTCAAGCGCATCGAACGCGAGATCGTGCACGCGGTCTTCTCCGAAGAGGGCGTCCGTCCGCGCACCGTCGCGGTCCTCGGTCCCGGCGCGCTGCCCAAGACGTCGTCGGGCAAACTCCGTCGCGCCGCGACGGCGGTCCATCTGCGCTGAGCGGCACCGGCCCACGCGGACACTGTCGCGCCCGCACGCGGGAAGTCCGCGCGCGAGGCGTCGGAATGTCCGCGTGGGCCGTCCCGTCTACCTGTTGTAGACGATCAAACTCACGACCAGCCCGAGCACGAGGGCGACCGCGGACGCGACGGCGACCCATTTGCCGAATTTCTCGCCCTTCTTGTGCGCCAGGTAGCCGAAGACGATGCCCGCGGGGCCGAACAGGATCGGGCACAGCAGCAGCGCGAGCACCGCGCACACGGCGCCGATGATGGTCAGGGTGGGCGGGCCCTGCTCGCGCGGGGCAGGCGCCAACGGTTCGTAGGGTGGCGGCGGGGGATAGCGTGGCGGGTCCTGGTCGGGGTTGTCGCCGGGTTGCTGCGGTGTGGTCATAGCGCCTTCCTCGAGCGGGGTGGGTCGCTAGCTGACGGATACCTACAGATCGGTGTCGTCCACGATATCCATCGCGGCAGCTTCGGCCGGACGATCGTCCTGTTCGGCTTCCTCGGCCGCCCGATCGCCCCGTGACCACTCCTGCTCGAGTTCTTCGCCGATTCCGAGCCTGCCGTCGTCCTCGTTCTCCCGATAGCGGATGCGCAGGTCGTCCGGCGGATTCTCGACGTTCCGCTCGTATTCGCGGATCTCGTCGGCCTGCTCGTCGTCTCCCATATCCATATCCAACGGTTCACGGTCCATACCGGACAGTATTCCCGGATTCGGCGCGGCGACGCGGATCCGAACCCGGGAATTCGCGCGAGCCGCGATCAGCTGTAGCCGATTCCCGCGATACCGACGACGGCGACGACCAGCACGATCGCGAGGGCGAGGACGACGCCGTTGGCGATCGCGGCCCACTTGCCGAGTTGTTCACCCTTCGAATGGCCGACGATCCCGAAGATGATCCCGGCGGGCGCGGTGACGACGATCGGTATGAAACACAGCACCGCCGCGACCGCCGTGATTCCGAGGCAGACGAAACTCGCGATCGACCACGCCGGGGTATCGGATCGGGGCGGGCCGTACGGGCCGTAGGGCTGGTAGCCGGGTCCGCCGTACTGCGCCAGGTAGCCGTACGCCGCGGGCTGCGGATATCCGGGCTGCCCGTAGGCGCCCCCGGCCTGTGGATAACCGGGTTGCTGGGGATAACCACCCTGTTGCGGATAGCCCTGCTGTGGATACGTGGGGATGGATTGCTGCGGGTAGGCGGGATGACTCGGCGCAACCGCGCCCGCCGGGTCGGCCGGGTAACTCGACGGAGCCTCGCCGGTCGGATACGCGGGATAACCCCCCGGCGGTGTGTACTGCGGCGGCCCGGCGTCTTGCGGCTGGGCCTGCGGGAACGGCGCGGGTCCGGTACCCGGCCGGTAGACCTGGGTCTCGGCGGCCCTGGCCGGATCGGCGACGTTGTCCTGTGCCTTCTCCAGGCTCCAGCCCCGCTGCGGTTCCTGCGGTGTCGTCACGGTGACTCCCCCTCCTACGAACGTATGTCTGTCGCACGCGTTATCGCCGTCGACGGCGCCCACGTAACGCAGTCGGCGGCCCGGACCGGAGTCCGAGCCGCCGAACCATGACGAACGTACTACGCGTTGCCGTTGAACAATCCGGTGACCGAACCGTTCTCGAAGACCTCGCGGATGGTGCGCGCCAGCAGCGGAGCGATCGAGAGCACCGTCAGCTGCGAGAACTTCTGGTCCTCGGTGAGCGGCAGGGTATTGGTGACGACGACCTCTTTGGCCCCGCAGGTCGCGAGACGCTCGGCGGCCGGATGGCTGAGCACGCCATGGGTCGCGGCGATGACCACGTCGCCCGCGCCCGCCTGCTTCAGCACGTTGACCGCGCCGGCGATGGTGCCGCCGGTGTCGATCATGTCGTCGATCAGGATGCAGGTGCGGCCCTCGACGTCACCGACCACGCGGTTGGCCTTGATCTGGTTGGGCACCAGCGGATCGCGGGTCTTGTGGATGAACGCCAGCGGTGAGCCGCCGAGTGAATCCGCCCACTTCTCGGCGACGCGCACGCGGCCGGAATCCGGCGAGACCACGGTGATGTGATCGAGGGTGTAGTTGTTGCGGATGTACTCCGCGAGCTGCACCTGCGCGTGCATGTGATCGACCGGGCCGTCGAAGAAACCCTGGATCTGGTCGGTGTGCAGGTCGACGGTGATGATGCGGTCCGCGCCCGCGGTCTTCAGCAGATCGGCGACCAGGCGAGCCGAGATCGGCTCACGGCCGCGGTGCTTCTTGTCCTGACGGGCGTAGGGGTAGAACGGCAGGACCGCGGTGATCCGCTTGGCCGAACCGCGCTTGAGCGCATCGATCATGATGAGCTGTTCCATCAACCACTGGTTCAGTGGCGCCGGAAAGCTTTGCAACACAAAGGCATCCGAGCCGCGAACGGACTCCTCGAACCGGACGAAGATCTCGCCGTTGGCGAAATCACGCGCGGTCTGCGGGGTGACGTGGACATCGAGTTCCTTGGCGACCTGCTCGGCCAGCTCAGGATGAGCGCGTCCCGAGAAGAGCATGAGGTTCTTCTGGTTGTCGATCCATGACGCGGTCACTACTGTTTGCCATCCTTTTGCTCTATAACCTGACTCGACATCTCGTCGGCCGCCGACACCGCCGCCGCCGCCGCGCGCGCCGCATCCGTCCCTGGACGGTGGCGCTGCACCCAGCCCTCGATATTCTTCTGCGGTCCACCGGACACCGCGAGAGCTCCGGGGGGAACGCTTCTGCGCAGTACAGTACCCGCCGCCGTATAGGCGCCGTCACCCACCGTCACCGGGGCGACGAACATGGTGTCGCTTCCGGTGCGCACGTGCGAGCCGACCACGGTGTGATGTTTGCGTACCCCGTCGTAGTTGACGAACACGCTGGACGCGCCGATGTTGCTGTGTTCACCGATGGTTGCGTCACCGACATAGGTCAGGTGCGGCACCTTCGAATGCGCGCCGATCGACGCGTTCTTGGTCTCGACGAAAGCGCCGAGCTTGCCCGATTCGCCGACGACGGTTCCCGGCCGCAGATAGGCGAAGGGACCGATGGCGGCACCCGGCCCGATCGACGCGCCCTCGCCGTGACTGCGCACCACCTTCGCGCCGTCGCCGACCAGCACATCGGTGAGCGTGCTGTCCGGGCCGATCTCGGCGTCCTCGCCGATGACGGTGGTGCCGAACAGCTGGACCCCGGGCCGCAGCACCGCGTCCCTGCCGATCTCCACACCCACATCGACCCAGGTACTGGCCGGATCGATCACGGTGACGCCCGCGCGCATATGCCGTTCGAGGATGTAGCGGTTGAGCGTGCCGGTCGCCTGGGACAGCTGTACCCGGTCGTTGACACCGGTCACCTTGGCCGAATCGACCAGGCGCGCGCCGTGCACCGGATGCCCGGCGTCGTGGGCGAGTCGCAGCACATCGGTCAGGTACAGCTCGTGCTGGGCGTTCGCGGTGGAGAGCCTGCCGATCATCGCGCGCAGGACCGACGCGTCGAAGGCGTACACGCCGGAGTTGACCTCGGTGAGCGCGCTCTGCTCCGGTGTCGCGTCGGCGTGCTCGACGATCTCGACGACCTGACCGTCCACGTCGCGCACGATGCGGCCGTAGCCGTTCGGATCGTCGGGGACGAAGGTCAGCACCGTCACGGCCGAGCGTTCGGTGTAGCTGCGGTGCTCATCGAGCAACGCGCTCAACGTATGGCCGTCGAGCAACGGCACGTCGGCGGAGGTGACGAGCAGATCGCCGGTGAAATCGGCGGGCAGCGCGTCCAGCGCGCACCGGACCGCGTGGCCGGTGCCGAGCTGTTCCTCCTGGATGGCGAGGCTTATCTCGCGGCCGAGATCGGCGGCGACGGCGTTCGCGGCCGCCCCGACCTGCTCCCTGTCGTGGCCGATCACGGTGATGAGGTACGCGGGGTCGATCTCGTTCGCCGCATGCAGCGCGTGCGCGAGCATGCTCCGACCGGCTAGCGAATGCAGCACTTTGGGGGTCTTCGACCGCATTCGCGTTCCGGCTCCGGCTGCGAGAACGACGACGGCGGTCTGCTGTGGCATGGATCTCCCTCGGCTGCCTGTCATCGTGCTTCGGCGGCTTCGTTCTCGGTCAGCGCTGTGTGCTTGTGGGTCCGCATATATGTGGTCCGCGATCGTGCGCGGCCAACGATAGGCCATCGTGCCGGTGTGCTCCGCCGCCAGGACTCGAACCTGAACTATCTGAACCAAAATCAGAGGTGCTGCCATTACACTACGGCGGATCGTCACACCGGCGGATCGGGAAACCCGCCGCTGCGCCCCGCGGCACGGCATGAATCCTCGCATGAGACCCCGCGTCAAGTCGAGCTAGCCCGCCTGCCCGCGGATTTTTCCCCGCGCGCGTCGTACGCGAGGTACCCGTCGGGCCGCCGAAGCCGTGTCCTCCGGTCGGCCGAACGTCGATCGCGCCCCGGCAGTCCGCGGGTCGGCGCACCCGCGAACACCGCTGTCTGGAACAGTTGTCGCGGAACGGTAAATGTCCGTGCAGGGAGGCCAGACAATG
Organism: Nocardia sp. NBC_01377; assembly: GCF_045040005.1. Taxonomy (NCBI): domain Bacteria; kingdom Bacillati; phylum Actinomycetota; class Actinomycetes; order Mycobacteriales; family Nocardiaceae; genus Nocardia; species Nocardia sp. NBC_01377. The sequence goes on along the minus strand of NZ_CP109566.1, from coordinate 6,356,347 downwards.
CGTACGACCCACTTCCCCACGCAACGACCGACACTCCACCGCCATGGGTAATCCGCAGGGGACCTCGAGGAGCGGGCCGGACGCGGGGCGATCGGCCGGGCGCGAACCCGTCGATCCGGCCACCGGCGACAAACTCCGCAGGAGCGGTTCGCCCGCACGTCCTCGGATGACCGGCACCCAGCGCCGCCAGCAACTGATCGAGATAGGCCGCGCGCTGTTCGCCGAACGCGGATACGAGGCGACCTCGATCGAGGAGATCGCGCAACGCGCCCAGGTCTCCAAACCCGTAGTGTACGAACACTTCGGGGGTAAGGAAGGCCTGTACGCGGTGGTCGTCGACCGCGAGATGTCGATGCTGCTGGACATGATCACCTCCTCGCTCACCCAGAACCGCTCACGCGTGCGGCTCGAACAGGTGGCGCTCGCGCTGCTCACCTACATCGAGGAACGCACCGACGGATTCCGAATCCTGGTGCGCGACCAGCCGGTCGCCACCGACGACGGTCGCTACTCCAGCCTGCTCAACGAGGCCGTCAACCAGGTGGCGCACATCCTCGCAGGCGATTTCGAGCGCCGCGAACTCGATACCAGCCTGGCCACGCTCTACGCGCAGGGACTCGTCGGTATGGTGTCCACCGCCGCGACCTGGTGGCTCGATGTCCGCACACCGCCCAAAGAGGTTGTGGCAGCCCATTTGGTGAACCTCTGCTGGAACGGACTGCGCCACCTGGAGGCCGATCCGCAGCTGGACTCGGAGTGGCCGACCACGGCCACCGACCGACCCGAGAGGTAACCAGCGAATTGCGATGGAGGCCCGGCTGAATGCTCGAATTGGTTAACGGGCGTACACCTGGTGGTACGGTTCACGCATCCTCTGGGTGCTGTTCGGGCGGTGTATCGGTCTACTTCGAGATGTCGGTCTACTTCAGGATGGCTGGGTTCAAGAATGACAGGCGGATCTGATGGCTAGGCAAGCGCGCGCGGAAATCACCCGCGACTCCGTCCTTGCGGGCGCTGCCGATGTCTTTCTGCGCTTGGGCTATGCGAATGCGAGCCTCAGCGAGATCATCGCGCAATCGAACGTGACCAAGGGCGCCTTGTACTTTCACTTCGGTTCGAAGGAAGAACTCGCACGCGCCGTGGTCGACCAGGGCAACGAGCGCCTGGTCGGTTCGTGCCAGGGATTCTTCGATCCCCGAGTGCCCGCGCTGGAAGCATGCATCGGCATCACCTACGTGGTGGCCGACCTATCCATGAACGACCCCATGGTCGGCGCGATGCTCAAACTCACGCACCAGATCGGCGACTACCGCGGCGCCCAAGGCGACAACATCGCCAAAACCTGGGGCGACACCTACCGCGTACTCGCCGAACGTGCCATCGCACAAGGCGATCTGGAAGCGGAACTCGACTCGGACGTGGTCGGGCTGCTACTCCAGGAAATCACCGCGGGCGTACACATCGTCGCCGTCGGCACGGACTCCATCGACCAGATGGCCACCCGTATGGAACGCGCGTGGTACTTCCTGCTGCCGTCGCTCGTGCCGGGCGAAAAACTCTCGTACTTCCGCGAATTCGCGGCACGAAGGCTCCGCAGATACGTGCCGTAATTTGGCGGCCCGGGGGCCGCGGGTTCGCGGCCCTTCTTGTCTCGCGTCCGAGCGGTCGAGACTCGCGACTTCGTCGCATTGTCTCGACCGCTCGGACGCGAGACGGCCGCGAACGGGTCGCTCGTAAGACTCGCGCCGTGGGGGGTGGGGTTCGTGTCAACCGGTGCTTGGCGGGTTTGCCTCTTGGGGCGGGTGGTGTCGAGGGGTGCTTGTCTGTGGGCCGGTGGTGGTGGTGGACGGGTGCTTGTGAGGTTTGCCCGGGGCGGGGCACGCACTCGCGGTAGTAGGGGTGGAGAGGGTGTCGGTCGTGGTGTTTAGACTCAGTTGGCTGTTCTGAACCATCGCCTGAGCTCAGGAGTCGCAATGCCCACCCACCGTCCACCTCTTGCTGGACTGGCCGCGGTGGCCGGTGCCGACGCGGCCCTGCGGACCGTTGCCGACCTGGTGGGGAAGTCTTCGGTCGAGCTCGTCGCGCCGTCGGCGGCGCGGCCCTTCGTCTCGGCCACGGTCGCGGTGAAACGGCCGGTGGTCGTGGTGACGGCCACGGGGCGTGAGGCCGATGACCTGGCGGTCGAGTTGACCGAGATGCTGGGTGAGGCGGTCGCGCAGTTCCCGTCCTGGGAGACGCTGCCGCACGAGCGGCTGTCGCCGGGGGCGGATACGGTCGGGCGCAGGCTGGAGGTGCTGCGGCGGCTGGCGCATCCGGAGGATCCGGTGTTCCCGGTGCCGCTGCGGGTGGTGGTGACCACGGTGCGCTCGCTCATGCAGCCGATGGCGGCGGGGCTGGGGGATATCGAGCCGGTCGTGCTGCGGGTCGGGGCGGAATTCGACTTCGACGGATTGCTCACGCGGCTGGTGGAATTCGCTTACACGCGGGTCGACATGGTGGGCAAGCGCGGTGAGTTCGCGGTGCGCGGCGGCATTCTCGACGTCTTCCCGCCGACCGCCGATCATCCGGTGCGCGTGGAGTTCTGGGGTGACGAGATCACCGAACTGCGCCCGTTCTCGGTGGCCGATCAGCGCTCGCTCGGCGAGATCGAGGTGGATCTCGTCGTCGCGACACCGTGCCGGGAACTGCTGCTGACCGAGGCGGTGCGCGACCGGGCCTCGGAGGTGGCCGCCGACAACGCGGCCGACGCGGCGCTGGTCGAGATGCTGGAGAAACTCTCCCAGGGCATTCCCGTCGACGGCATGGAAGCACTGCTGCCGGTGCTTCAACCCGGTGAACTGCGCCTGCTGACCGAGGTGCTGCCCGACGACACCCACCTGCTGCTGTGCGATCCGGAGAAGATCCGCACCCGCGCCGCCGACCTGGTCCGTACCGGGGAGGAATTCCTGGAAGCCTCGTGGACCGCGGCCTCCTTCGGCGCCTCCGCGCCGCTGGGCGCGCACGGTCTTGATCTGGCCGCCTCCGGGTACCGGGGGCTGCCCGAGATCCACGAGAGTGCGAACCGGCGTGGGCTGTCGTGGTGGACCATGAGCCCGCTGACCTCGGGCGATCCCGCCGAGGTCGTCCTGCCGCTGCTGGCAGGACCCACCGCGCGCGGTTCCGAGGAACTGGTCGCGACGATCTTCGCCTCGCTGCGCGCGCACGTCGCGACCGGCGGACGCGCGGTGGTGGTGGTCGCGGGCCACGGCACCGCGCAGCGCGTGCTGGAACGACTTGCCGACGCCGAAGTGCCCGCGGGGGTGCTCGAGAGCGCGGAGGAACCGAGTCCCGGCCTGGTCGGTGTGCTGTGCGGTTCCCTGCACGACGGCCTGGTCTTCGAGGACGCGGGACTGGTGGTCGTCGCGGAATCCGACCTGACCGGAAACCGGGTCACCGCGCCCGGCGAAGGTAAGCGGCTGCCCGCCAAACGACGCAATCAGGTGGACCCGCTCGCGCTCAACGCGGGCGATATGGTCGTGCACGATCAGCACGGAATCGGCCGCTTCGTCGAGATGATCGAACGTACCGTCGGCGGTGCTCGCCGCGAATACCTGGTTATCGAATACGCGCCCGGAAAGCGCGGCCAGCCGGGTGACCGGCTGTTCGTTCCGATGGAATCGCTCGACCAACTCTCGCGCTATGTCGGCGGTGAGATGCCGAGCCTGTCCAAACTGGGCGGTTCGGACTGGGCCAATACGAAACGCAAGGCGCGCAAGGCGGTTCGCGAGATCGCGGGCGAACTCGTGCAGTTGTACGCGGCCAGGCAGGCGGCCCCCGGTCACGCCTTCGGCAAGGACACCCCGTGGCAGCAGGAGATGGAGGACGCGTTCGCGTTCACCGAGACGGTCGACCAGATGACCGCCATCGCGGAGGTCAAATCCGATATGGAGAAGCCGGTGCCGATGGACCGCGTGGTCTGCGGCGACGTCGGTTACGGCAAGACCGAGATCGCGGTGCGCGCGGCGTTCAAGGCGGTCCAGGACGGTAAACAGGTCGTGGTGCTGGTGCCGACGACCCTGCTGGCCCAGCAGCATCTCCAGACCTTCGCCGAGCGGGTCGCGGGATTCCCGGTGACGGTGAAGGGGTTGTCGCGCTTCACCGATCTCGCCGAATCGCGCGAGGTGCTCGCGGGGATGGCCGACGGTTCGGTCGATATCGTGGTCGGCACACACCGGCTGCTCCAGACCGGTGTGCGCTGGAAGGATCTCGGCCTGGTCGTGGTCGACGAGGAACAGCGCTTCGGCGTCGAACACAAGGAACACATCAAGGCGCTGCGGACCCACGTCGACGTGCTGACCATGTCGGCCACCCCGATTCCGCGCACCCTGGAGATGAGCCTGGCGGGCATCCGCGAGATGTCGACCATCCTGACCCCGCCCGAGGAACGTCACCCGGTGCTCACCTACGTCGGCGGGTACAACGACAAACAGGTCACCGCCGCCATTCGGCGCGAACTGCTCCGCGACGGGCAGGTCTTCTACGTGCACAACCGGGTCTCCTCGATCGACAAGGCCGCCAAGCGGATTCGCGATCTGGTGCCGGAGGCGCGGGTGGTCGTCGCGCACGGCCAGATGCACGAGGACATGCTCGAGCAGACCGTCCAGGGCTTCTGGGAACGCGAATTCGACGTCCTGGTGTGCACCACGATCATCGAGACCGGACTCGACATCTCCAACGCCAACACCCTGGTCGTGGAACGCGCCGACGCGCTCGGTCTGTCACAGCTGCACCAGTTGCGCGGTCGCGTCGGGCGCAGCCGGGAACGCGGCTACGCCTACTTCCTGTACCCGCCGGAGAAACCGCTCACCGAGACCGCCTACGACCGGCTCGCCACCATCGCGCAGAATTCCGACCTCGGCGCGGGTATGGCGGTGGCGATGAAGGATCTCGAGATCCGCGGCGCCGGAAACGTTCTCGGCGCGGAACAGTCCGGCCATGTCGCAGGCGTCGGCTTCGATCTGTACGTGCGACTGGTCGGCGAGGCGGTGGAGGCCTACCGGGCCGCCGCCGACGGCAAACCGATCGTCACCGAGGAGGTCAAGGAGGTCCGCATCGACCTCCCCGTCGACGCGCATATCCCGCCCGACTACATCGCCAGCGATCGGCTGCGGCTGGAGGCGTATCGCAAACTCGCTGCTGCGCAGGACGATTCGGCGCTCGCCCTGGTGGTGGAGGAACTCGTCGACCGCTACGGCCCACTGCCGGTCGAGGTCGGTCGTCTGGTGTCGGTGGCGAAACTGCGTCTGCTGGCGCGCGAGTACGGCGTCACCGAGATCGCGGCGGCCGGGACCACGCTGAAGATCTCCCCGCTGCTGAATCTTCCCGATTCCAAACAGCTCCGGCTCAAGCGCATCTATCCGAGCGCCTCCTACAAGCCCGCGAGCGGTGTGGTGCAGCTGCCCCTGCCCCGGGTTCAGGACAGTGTCGGCGCGGACCGGGTCCGCGATGTCCGGCTGCTGCAATTCGTCGCCGACCTGCTGCTGGCGCTGGACGGCAAGGCGCAGGGCGCGGTGGATCTCACCGTCGCGACCGAGGTGTCCGCGAATTGATGGATCGGCGCGACGAGGTCGGTGCGGTGCGTCGGGTCGCGGCGGGTCTGGCCGACGCCGTCGAGGTGATGGATCGGTTGTGGAGTTTCGGTGGCTGGGAGGTCACCCAAACACACGACTCGCTGCGCCCGTACCTGCTGGAGGAGACCTACGAACTCCTCGACGCCATCCAGGACGACGACGCGGAGACCATCAAGGAGGAACTCGGCGATCTGCTGCTCCAGGTGCTCTTCCATTCCAGGATCGCCGAGGCGGCAGGGGAGTTCACCGTCGATGAGGTGGCCGCCGCGCTCGTCGCCAAACTCGTCAATCGCAGCCCGCACCTGGTCGGCTCCTCGCTCGACCCCGCCGCGACGGTCGCCGACAAGATCGCGGCCCAGGAACTCGCCTGGGAGGAACGCAAATCGGCGGAGAAGGCCAGGCGTTCCTGCCTGGACGGCATCGCCATGGCCCAGCCCGCGCTCGCACTGGCCGAGAAGGTCATCGCGCGCGGCACCAAAGCGGGTCTGCCCGACGACCTGATCCCGGACGAACTGCGCGTGGTTCGCCTCGGCGGTCCCGACAGCGCCGAGGAACGCCTGCGCAAGGCCACGCTGACCTTCGCCGCGACGATTCGCGCCGCGGAGGACGCCGCCGAAACCGCACGCGGGGAACGTCGTCGGCTGAGCGCGGGTGAGTGGCGTCGCTACTGGCCCTGAGGCGCTCGGCGACGCCTCCGACACCGAAGTCACACCTACCCGCAAGCTTGCCGTCACCGCCCGTCGGGAATCCTGTCGGTAGGGCTTCGCTAAGGTAGCGGGGATTCCGATGCCAATGGCGGGCACACCGCCGGGAGGATGTACGGTCCGGTGCACATCGGCAGAGTCGCGGAGTATCCGCGACCGGATCACGTGTTGTTCCACTTGAGCGACACCCATCTCATCGCGGGCGACGGCGAGCTCTACGGCGCCGTCGACGCGGATCTGCGGCTGCGACAGCTGCTCGACCACGCCGTCTCCGGCGGTATCCGACCGACCGCGATCGTCGTGACCGGAGATCTGGCCGATCGGGGTGAGCCCGCGGCCTACGACAAACTGCGCGAGATCATGGAACCGTTCGCGCGCCGGACGCAGGCCCCGATCGTCTGGGTGACCGGTAATCACGACGACCGCGCCACGCTACGGCAACGACTGCTCGATGAATACCCGTCGACCGCCCCGCTGGATCGGGTGCACATGGTCGACGGCCTGCGCATCGTCGTGCTCGACACCACCGTGCCCGGCCACCACCACGGTGATCTCACCGACGACCAGCTGTCCTGGCTGCGATCGGTGCTGTCCGAGCCCGTCCCGTTCGGCACGGTACTCGCCATGCACCACCCCCCGGTGCCGTGCGTGATCGATCTCGCGGTCACCGTCGAACTGCGCGATCAGCGCCGCCTGGCCGATGTGCTCGACGGCAGCGACGTACGCGCGATCCTCGCCGGTCACCTGCATTTCTCCACCTTCGCGACCTTCGCGGGCATACCGGTCTCGGTCGCGTCGGCCAGTTGCTACACCCAGGATCTCGGTGTGGAAGCGGGGGGTCTGCGCGGGCGTGACGGCGCGCAGGCGTTCAACTACGTGCACGTCTATCCCGACACCGTGGTGCATTCGGTGGTGCCGATCGATCGTGGCCCGACCGTCGGCAGCCCGTCGACGCCGGAGGAAGCCGCGGCGACCCTGCGGGAGGCGGGCATCGTGATACCGCCCGCCGCCCGCATTCCGCACGTCATGCGCAGCGCGCAGCCGACACCGGAATCCGGCGACGAATCGATGCGCTGACCGCTCAGGCCGCGCCCGACTCGGGCATGACGGGGTGCGAAGCCGGGGCGATCCGCTCCCACGGAGCCGGTTCCGGGTAGTACTCGGCGAGGAACGCCGACACCGTGCGCACCCGTTCGGCCTCGCCGACTTCGGGGAAACTCCCGTCGTTGAGGCAGAAGAAGTCGACGTCACGTCGTTCGATCAGCTCGGGTAGTAGGCCGAGCCCCGCCCTGCTTGTGGTGTCGACGTAGCGCATCCTCGCCGATTCCTGCGGTACCGCGCGTCCGCTGAGCAGGGCGTAGTAGTGGTAGAGCGAGTTGGTGACCGAGATATCGGTGGCCGCGCGGAACCGGCTGGCCCTCGTACGCGCGAAATCCTCGGCGAATTCCGCTTCCATCTCCAGTAGGACGCTGCGACGCAACGGAACCGGGGTGTGCTCGAGATGGCGGGTGATCACATGCCCGAACCGCCGTGCGAGCAGTCCGCGATTCACCCGCGCCGCGTTCTCGAAACCGCTGCGGCGCTCGTTGTTCCGTCCCGGCCCGATGCGGGTGTCGGCCTCGATGAAACGGCTGATGCCGGCCGGGGTGAAGAACATGGACGGCCGCGTGGGGCGGGCGAAGAACATGTCGTCGTTGGAGTACAGGAAATGCTCGCTGAGCCCTTCGATGTGCTGGAGTTGGCATTCCACCGCGTGCGAGTTGAAGGTCGGCAACCCGCTCGTCTCGCTGAAATGGTCGACGGCGCGGATCACCGTCACCGCCGGATGGTCGGCAAGCCAGGCCGGAACGGCGGAATCGGTCGCGATGAAGATGTGCCGGATCCACGGCGCGTTCTTGTGCACCGAGCGCATCGCGTATTCGAGTTCGTCGATCTGACGGATCCTGGCGTCGGAGTCGTCGCCCTCGCCGACCACCACCTGTGCCAGCATGCCCGCACGGCGTGCGCGGAATTCGGGATCGGACCCGTCGACCCAGGAGAAGACGATGTCGATATCGAAGTCGACGTCGGTCGGATGCGGAGCGAACATATCGGTCAGGGTCGGCCAGGTCCGCTCGAACAGCGCGACATCGGCCATCGTCACGTCGGCGAGATCGAACACGGTGCGCGTCAGCGCGTTCGGACGCGGGCATTCGACGGTGTCGCCGTGGTAGTCCCAGAATTCGAGGTCGACGTGGTGGGCCGGGTCGGTGTCACGCCCCAGTCGCACGACATTGTCGAGGAGGTCGGCGCACGCGAATCCGGCGGACAGCGCCGCCGTCAGCACCCGCTGCGCCATCGTCCGATGCGCGGCGTCGACGGCGAGCACCAGTCGGTGTTCATTGTCACGTACCAGCAGGAACGGCACTTCCGCCGTCGCCAGTTCACCGCGCAGGTAGATCAGATCGGCGACCATCGCCTCGGAGGCGACCAGATTGCGCGTGGTCGATCGGGCGACCGTACCCACCGTCCGCGAGTGCGCTGCTCCCATATCCATCATTGTTTTCCCCATCCATCGGGTCGTTCCGTCGGAAAACGCCGAGGCACCGCGCCGGAGACGGGTGGCGGCCCCGGCCACGTGGGCGTGGGCCGAGGTCGCCTCGCACGGCGCGGTCGAATTCAGGGATGGGGCAGGATGCTGTAGGGCAGGAACGAATTCGCTGGCCGATACCAGGACGATCGGTTGACCATTCGTTCTCACCTCACTCTGGGACAGACGCGCACGGATTCGTACCGGACAGGCTGACGCGCAGGGCCGGAACAGCCGAGCGCGACGGAATCAGCGCGCAGGGCCGGACAATCATCGGCCGGCGGATTGAAGAACTCCTGATGAACAGGGAGTTGCTAGGAATGATGCATCGCATTCCGGCGTCCGTCAATCGGAATCGCCGACGTGGTTGCGAACAGTATCAGCCCCCCACTTCGCATCGACCTGAGGTCAGCCTCGCGGCGGGGAGATTGCCGCACGGACGCTGACGAGCTGTGGCGCCGTCCAGTTCGGCGAGCACGCGCGTCACGACGCCTCGACGGAGGTGCGCGCCAAGGATATGGCGCGCGACTGGGCGCGTTCGCTGCCCATCCCGGCGCATCTCCGCCTGATAACCACCTGAGATCGGTTCGGGCAAATTCGCCGGCGCCAGCGGTGGAGCGCCCCAGCGCCTTAGACTGGCTGTCAGCGCGACACAGCCCGTCGCGCGCATCGCGATCCACGAGGTGAACCCAGATGGCAGCCGGAGCGAGCTCGACGCAACAGGACCATTCGACAGATCATCCCGCCCTGGACGTGCTACCGGAATGGCCACGTAAAACCATCGCGGTGCTGGTCACCACGGATCCGGAGCCCCACGCGATTCCGGTGTCGTGGCCGGTCCGCGCGGGCGACCGGACCATACTGATCAGTCTCGAGTATGATCGCGGATCTCTGACGAGACTTCGGCAGCGGCCGCCGGTGGCACTGCTGATCCTGGGTGGCGGTAACGTCGCGCTCTGCGCACGCGGAACAGCTCAGGTAATTGCCGAGGAGATGCCCGACGCGCAAGATTACGTCGCGGTTCGCATCGATGTCGACGTGATCGATGATCACCGGCAGTCCGCTTTCGCCGTCGTCGACGGCATCCAGCGCAACGTCCTCGATGCGACCGAATTGCACGCACTCCAGGGCCGGGTGGAAACTTTGCAGGACTGGGCCCATCAATCACATTGATCCGCTGCCATACGGATCTGACATCAAAATAAAACGGCTGCAAGAACAATCGGAAACAGCGATGACAATCGCGGAGAAAGGCGGCGCGCGAGCGCCGAACGGAAGGGGATCATGAGCGTCACACTGGCCAAGGGCGGCAATGTTTCACTGTCGAAGCAGGCCCCGAACCTGACCAAGGTTACGGTGGGACTCGGCTGGGACACCCGCACGACCACCGGGGCGGACTACGACCTCGACGCGAGCGCGCTCGCCACGGGTTCGAGTCTGAAAGTGCTTTCCGATCAGCACTTCATCTTCTACAACAACCTCCGCTCGCCGGAAGGTACCATCGAACACACCGGTGACAACCTGACCGGTGAGGGCGAGGGAGACGACGAGTCGATCAATATCGATCTCGCCGCCACTCCGCCGACGATCACCAATATCTTCTTCCCGGTGTCCATCCACGACGCCGACGCGCGCGGTCAGTCCTTCGGCCAGATCCGCAACGCGTTCATCCGGGTCGTCGACTCGGTGACCGGGGCCGAACTCGCCCGCTACGACCTCACCGAGGACGCGTCGACGGAGACGGCGATGATCTTCGGCGAACTCTACCGGCACGGTCCCGAGTGGAAATTCCGTGCGATCGGTCAGGGATACGCGTCCGGATTGGCGGGCATCGCCCGCGATTACGGCGTCAATATCTGACGTACTCGATCGGGCAGGTCGCCTCGGTATTCGCCGAGACGACCTGCCCGTTCCTGTTATCCGGGGACGCGCCGCCTCACGCCCCCGCGCGGAACGGTGCGACCACCCGTTGGCCGTATCCGTTTTCCTTCGCCTCCTCCGCGCGTCGCCCGCGTTCGGGCAGGCGGATGTTGACGCGCTTGAGCCACCGATCGGTGCCGTCGTAGCGCGCGGTGAAGGGGACTCGGCCGTGGACGGCGACATCGTTGTCGACCAGCAGGAACTCACCCGGTTCGAGTGCCGCGGTGTGGCAGACCCGTTCCAATTCGGCGGTGAGATGGGCGTACGCGCGCCGGAATTCGGGATCCGCGTCGTCGAGCGGCGTGTAGGCGGGGTCGTAGCGCAACATCGAATCATCCGCGCCGTCAGGGGATTCGCACCATATCGTCGGCACCGGCGGGGCCGGATAGCGCTGGTGGCCGTCGCCGTAGGAGATATCGGGCAGGATCGGCAGCGTCGGGGTGCTCAGCAGGCGACGCTGGTCCGCGGTGAGTTCGACCTGCCGCACCGACGACAGGGTGGTGCCGACATCGTCCGGATTGCGCAGGCACGCCAGCATCAGCAGATTCGCCCGGTGCGGGTGGAACGCGTCCTCGCTGTGGGGACTGAGCAATATCGTGCTGCTCGCGCCGGACTGTTCGTACTCGTGCCCGGGCGTCGGCAGGATGTTGTTGACGAGCCTGCCGCCCTGCTGGCCCGCCCAGCCGAACGGTTCGCCGACCGCCCGCGCGATCAGCATCATGACGATGTCGAAGTGGAAGGAACGGGCGCGGCGTTCCCGATCGCCCGCCCAGGCGGCTGCCTCGCTCCATTCGGACGGGGTTGGGCCGAATTCCTCGTCGGTGACCGGCAATCGGCTGACGATCGTTGCCCCGGCATTGCTGGTCGGGGCGCGGAAGGCGGCACGAAGTGACGCGGGCAGTTCCGGGACCCCCGCGTCGATCCGGGCGATGAGCGCGGAATCGGTCAGGGTACGCGCCCAATCGGCGGGATCGCCCGGTGTCGCGTCCAGCGCGGTACAGATCCGATCCGCCAGCGCCCGGACGGCACGTCCGGCCTCTGCGGGCAGTTCGCGCCGCTCGATTTCGTGTGGGTGAAGCGTCTTACGTTCGGAGAGAACGCTTTTCACCAGGAGAAACCTTCCTTTGCATCGGCCGAACGAGGGGTGACGATCCGATCAGGAAGCGGGCGTTACTCGATGGCCGACACCGGGCGTGCACGAGGAAGCCGCTGGGTATAGCGATAACGCATCAGCGAGGGTACGCGAGAAAGACTCGGCCGGAGCAAATTCCCGGCACCCATCGGCGAGGCAGTGAACCGGGGAGCGGACGCCGTACGCTGACACCTCGGCATCGCGTCGAGGTCGGTCTCGCGACAGCTATATGCGAACTGCCGCAACACTTCCACGGCGCCGGTCGGATCGGAGAGCCGGGATCACCCACGTCGCCTGCCGCGATGCCCGACCTGACGAGATCGGCCTGTGGACAACCGGCGACACGCCACACGCCTGTGGACAACCGAAAGCGTGATTCGGCGTTCCCGACCTAATCTTGCGTGGTGGCCGAGGGTGCCGCACGAGGGGGGACGCGATGATCACGACCACACGGCACCGGCGGCGTGATTCGGCGGCGGCCCCTGCGCGCGATGCGCCCCGCGCTGCGAAGGAGTCCTCTCTCACGCCGCGCCGCCGTATCCGCTCGGATCTGGATGATGGAGTGGTGTTCGCGAAGACGATCGGCGTCGTAGCCGCCGCCCTGGTGGCCCTGGTGGTCGCCGGGTGCGGTGCGGGTCCCGCGCTGCCGCCGATTCCGGAAGGCATACCGCCCGGCCCCGGCGCGGTGCTGCCCCCGATCGACCTGGACGCTCCCGGCCGCAGCGCGTTGCAGTTGCGCGGATGGGCCTCCGAGCAGTCGAGCACCGGCATCTCCACCGTCGCACTGGAGGCATACGGCTACGCGGCAGCGGTGATGGCCCGCGCGAGACCGGAATGCGGTATCGGCTGGACCACCATCGCGGGCATCGCCAGCGTGGAGAGCAGGCACGGCACCCACGGCCGTTCCGACCTCGGCGACGACGGGAACGTGCGTCCGCCGATCATCGGCATCGCACTCGACGGCGCACCCGGTGTGGCGCTGATCCGCGATACCGACCGTGGCGTACTCGACGGCGACGGTGACCACGATCGCGCCATCGGCCCGCTGCAATTCATCCCGGAAACATGGAAGCGGTGGGGTGTCGACGCCAACGGCGACGGTGTCGCCGACCCGCAGAACATCGATGACGCCGCGTTGACCGCGGCCAGGTACCTGTGCGCGAGCGGCGGCGACCTCACCTCCGAACCGGGATGGCAGCAGGCGCTGCTCACCTACAACCGGTCCAACAGCTATCTGCTCACCGTCCGCGATCGCGCCGCCGCCTATAGCGTCGGCCGCCGAGTGTGATCCCGCGCGCACCGCGTTCCGGGGGCCGACTCGACCCGCCGTGCCGGGACCGCACCCGTCGCGTACTGCGATAGGCTCGGCACCGCACGGCCCATCCCGTGATATCCACCGTGCCAGCAGCGAAGGAGTGTCGTTTTCGTGGCCATCATCGAACAGGTCGGAGCTCGCGAGATCCTGGATTCTCGTGGCAACCCCACTGTCGAGGTCGAGATCGCCCTCGACGACGGCACGCTGACCCGGGCGGCGGTGCCGTCCGGCGCCTCCACCGGTGAACACGAAGCGGTCGAACTACGCGACGGCGGCGACCGTTACTTGGGCAAAGGCGTGCAGAAGGCCGTCGAGGGCGTCCTCGACGAGATCGCTCCCGCCGTCATCGGACTGGACGCGGTCGAGCAGCGCACCGTCGACCAGGTGCTGCTGGATCTGGACGGCACGCCCGACAAATCCCGGCTCGGTGCGAACGCCCTGCTCGGCGTCTCGCTGGCGGTAGCCCGCGCGGCCGCCGAATCCTCGGGCCTCGAGCTGTTCCGCTACCTGGGCGGCCCGAACGCGCACGTGCTCCCGGTGCCGATGATGAACATCCTCAACGGTGGCGCGCACGCCGATACCGGCGTCGACGTCCAGGAGTTCATGGTCGCCCCGATCGGAGCGCCCACGTTCAAGGAGTCGCTGCGCTGGGGCGCCGAGGTCTACCACTCGCTCAAGGCGGTGCTGAAGTCGAAGGGCCTGTCCACCGGGCTCGGCGACGAGGGCGGTTTCGCCCCCGATGTCGCGGGCACCAAGGAGGCGCTCGACCTGATCATCGTCGCCATCGGCAAGACCGGCCTCAAACTGGGCACCGATGTCACGCTGGCGCTCGATGTCGCGGCCACCGAGTTCTACACCGCGGGTAGCGGTTACAAATTCGAGGGCAGCGTCCGCTCGGCCGCCGAGATGGCGCAGTTCTACGCCGACCTGCTGACCTCCTACCCCCTGGTCTCCATCGAGGACCCGCTGTCGGAGGACGACTGGGACGGCTGGGTCGCGCTGACCGATCAGATCGGCGACAAGGTGCAGCTGGTCGGCGACGACCTGTTCGTCACCAATCCGGAGCGTCTCGAAGAAGGTATCGCCAAGGGTGCGGCCAACGCGCTGCTGGTGAAGGTCAACCAGATCGGCACGCTCACCGAAACCCTCGACGCGGTGGAACTCGCGCACCGCAACGGCTACAAGACGATGATGTCGCACCGGTCCGGCGAGACCGAGGACACCACCATCGCCGATCTGGCCGTCGCCGTCGGCAGCGGTCAGATCAAGACCGGCGCCCCCGCGCGCAGCGAGCGCGTCGCCAAGTACAACCAGTTGCTGCGCATCGAGGACGCGCTGGGCGATTCCGCCCGGTACGCCGGGGACGTCGCGTTCCCGCGGTTCGCGTTCGAAGGATGATCACCGCGATGCGCACGAGGGGTACGGCGGTATAGCCGAAGCTCTCGTGCGCATCGCAGCACAGGTACAGGGAGCGGTATGACCGAGCGGCGCGCGCGTGGAACCAGTCCGGCCGGACGCGGGGACCGCCGCACGTCACGCGTGGCCGGTTCGCGGCCGCGCGCGGGCACCGATACCGAAACCGCCGCCAGGCCCGCCGCGGCCAAACGCGCGGCGCGCCGACGCGCCGACGCCGACAAGAAGGCGTCCCCGCGCAAGATCGCCGCGCGCGGGGGCGCGGGTGGCGACAGGAACGAGCGCACGATTCTCGGCCTCTCCACCGGGAAGGCGGTCGTTCTCGCGGCCGTGGTGTGCGCGCTCGCGCTGACCCTGGCCGTGCCGATGCGAACCTATTTCGCCCAGCGCACCGAGGCGACCGAACTGGCGCAACAGCGACAGGAATTGGAAGCCGACCTCACCCGGTTGCGCGATCGGCGTGCCCAGCAGCAGGATCCGGCCTACATCCGGGCCGAGGCCCGCGACCGGTTGCGCCTGGTGATGCCGGGGGAGACGCCCTACATCGTGCAGGTACCCGGTATCGAGGCCCCGCCCCGACCCGCGGCACCCACCCCGTCGAAGGCTCCCGAACCCTGGTACACCGAACTGTGGGAGACCATCTCGCAGCCACAGCCCAGCGCGGCGCCCGCGCCGACGTCACCGGCCGGGCCGCCGCCCACAGACCCGTCAGCACCGGAAGGACCACGGTGACCGCACCGACAGACCGCGATCTCGAGATCATCGCCGCTCAACTCGGCCGTGAGCCGCGTGGAGTGCTCGCGGTGGCCTATCGGACGCCGGACGGTCTGCCCGCGGTGGTGAAGACCGCGCCGCGGTTGCCGGACGGCACGCCCTTCCCGACGCTGTACTACCTGACCGATCCGCGGCTGACCGCCGAGGCGAGCAGGCAGGAATCGGCGGGTGTGATGCGCGAGATGACCGAACGCCTCGGCGCCGACCCGGCTCTGGCCGCCGCCTACCGCGCCGCGCATGAGAGCTATCTGGCCGAGCGCGACGATATCGAGTCGCTCGGTACCGATTTCACCGGCGGCGGCATGCCGGATCGGGTGAAATGTCTGCACGTGCTGATCGCGCATTCGCTGGCCAAAGGCCACGGACTCAACCCTTTCGGGGACGAGGCGGTGGCGATCGCGGCCGACCACGGGTTGCGCGGTAAGGCGATCCCGGCCGATTGGCCGAAATACGAGCGGACGAAAGAGGACCGATGAACGCATCACCCACCGCGGCGAACCGGGTCGCCGCAGTCGACTGCGGCACCAACTCCATCCGATTGCTGATCGCCGATGTGCTGCCCGACGGCCGCCTCGCCGACGTGCACCGCGAAATGCGGATCGTCAGGCTCGGCCAGGGTGTCGACGCGACCGGATCCCTCGCACCGGAGGCGATCGAACGGACCAGGGTCGCGCTGGCCGATTACGCCGCGCTGATGCGGGACGCGGGTGTGGGTCGCGTGCGGATGGTCGCCACCTCGGCGACCCGCGACGCCGCCAACCGAGAGGATTTCTTCGGCATGGCCAGGGCCGAACTCGGCTCGGTCGTACCCGGCGCCGAGGCCGAGGTGATCACCGGTGACGAGGAGGCGCGACTGTCGTTCGCCGGTGCGGTCGGCGAATTGTCCAGCGAGGCCGGGCCTTTCGTTGTCGTCGATCTCGGCGGCGGTTCGACCGAATTGGTCTTCGGCGACAGCGACGGCGTCAAGGCCGCCTACTCCGCCGACATCGGATGCGTCCGCATCACCGAACGCTGCCTGCCCGGCAATCCGCCGACCGCCGAACAGGTCGCGGCGGCAAGGGAATTCGCCACCGAGCGGTTGACCGAAGCGTTCGAGCGGGTTCCGGTCGACGGCGCGCACACCTGGGTCGGGGTCGCGGGCACCATGACGACGATCGCCGCCGTCGCGCTCGATCTGCCCGAATACGATTCCGAGCGAGTACATCTCACCAGCCTGACGCTGGATCAGGTGCGCGACGTCTGTGATCGTCTGATCTCCATGGATCACGATCAGCGCGCCGCACTCGGCCCGATCCATCCGGGACGCGTCGACGTGATCGGCGGCGGCGGTGTGATCACCGAGGTGCTCGCGTACGAATTGTCGCGTCGCGCGGGCATTTCGGCCCTCGTGGTGAGTGAGCACGACATTCTCGACGGAATCGCGCTGTCCATCGCCTGATCCCGGGCTCGCCTCGACTGCTCGGGGCGCACATCCCGGTGTGGATTCGCCGTGACGGCCGCGCTACCGGCTCCGTTCGCTCTCGCGGTCGACGAGGTCCATGACCGCCGCGCGCAGATCGGCGCGCGGCCCGTTGTCGTACAACTCGACGAGCGCGATCTCGGCGACCATCGCGACCATCAGATGCGCCACCGCCGCGGGATCGGGCCAGCCGAGCCCGGCCAGATCGCCTTCGACCACGCCCGCGAAGTCGCGATTGCGCGTGGAGACCTCGTCGAGCAGGTCGGTGTCGGTGCGTGATTGCGCGAGAAAAGCCTTGGTGCCGCGTGTTTCCAGGCAGGCGTCCAGATAGGCGGTGATGCCCGCGCGGATGTGTTCGACGCCGGGCGGGATATCCCCGATGCGCGCGGTGATCAGTTCGGCGAGCGCGTCGTGGTACCGGCGGTGCAATGCGATCACATAGCTGCGCCGATCCGGGAAGTGGTGATAGAAGCTGCCTTTCGCCATGCCCGCCACCTCGACGACCGCATTGATCGACAGTCCACGCAGCCCGCGGTCCTGTGCGACCTGTTCGCCTGCGTTCAGGAGTGCGTTGCGGCCGGGCTCGGCTGGTCGTGGCATGAACTGATCCTCCCCGATTTCTTTGCGTGCGCGCATACCGAGGCTACGCTATGACCGACCGGTCGGTCATAGCGCTCGTGGTCATCGCGTTCGCGGGGTACCGGCCGCATCGACGAGATGAGGAGATTTCGATGTCACGCTGGCCGACACATGTCGCGGGAGTCTGCGCGGCCCTGGCCCTGGCCGTCGCGAGCGCGGTGCAGGTCGCCGCCGCCGACGACGCACCGGTCGCGCCGTCCTACAGCTACCTGGGCGGACTCGCCGCGCAGGCCACCGGCCCCGGCGCCGCGCCGCCCGGTGCGAACGACTGGTCGTGTCGTCCCGGTGCCGCCCACCCGAATCCGGTGGTGCTGCTGCACGGTCTGAGCAACGACACCATCACCTGGAATTCGCTGTCCCCGGTACTGGCCGCCGCCGGATACTGCGTGTTCACCACGACATACGGCACGGGCCCGCTGGGCCCGATCGGATCGATCACCCCGGTGGAGGAGAGCGCCGCGCAGATCGGCGCGTTCATCGATCGAGTCCTGGCGACGACCGGTGCGGCGCGGGTCGATCTGGTCGGCCATTCGATGGGCGGCGCCGTCCCCTTCTACAACCTCAACTATCTGGGCGCGGCCTCGAAGATCGACGACTACATCGCCATGGGCGCCCCGCTGCACGGCACCACCCTCAGCGGTATCCAGTCGATGTTCGCCGGATTACTCGAACAGCCCGCGATCGACGAACTGCTGACCAGCAAATGCGGACCGTGCCAGGTCTCCTACGGCGCTCCGTTCCTGCGCGTGCTCAACCCCGATCCCTCGATCGCCCCCGATATCCGGTTCACCACGATCGTCAGTCGCTACGACGAGATCGCCACCCCGTTCACCACCGGTCAGCTCGAAGGGCCGAATGTGCGCAACATCGTGCTCCAGGATCTCTGCGCCACCGACTACACCGAACACTACGAACTGACCGCGGACCCGGTCGCCGTGCGCGCGGTGCTGAACGCGCTCGACCCGGCACATGCCGAACCGGCCTCGTGCACGGTGGTATTTCCCTTCATCGGCCCGGTCGGACGCTGATCCGATCGGTGACAGCGCCGCGCCGCACGATAGTTGCTGAGCAGTTGCTAGATGTGTCACTGTCTCGACCATGTCCCACGACGTGGTGTCGGATCGGCCGATAGCCGGTCGAACCCTGTTCGGTCATCCGACCGGTCTGGCGAATCTCTTCGGCGTCGAACGCTGGGAACGTTTCTCGTTCTACGGAATGGTCAGCATCCTCGGGTACTACCTCTACTACTCGGTGACAGACGGCGGCCTCGGGCTCTCGCAGAGCACCGGGGTCGGCATCGTCGGCGCCTACGGCGGTGTCGTCGTCATGGCGGGCCATGTCGCGTTGGCCGCGCTGCCGGGGCTGGCCGGAGTCGCCGAGCACACCGCGCAAATTCGCCCTCGGCGTCATCGGGATGGGCGTGGCATTCCTGCTGTTCGTTCCGCTGGCCGGTTTCGACGGGAAAACGGTGCCGGTGCTGCTCGTGGTCGCGGTCATGGCGCTTTTCGCCGTCTCGGAACTGTTGCTCTCGCCCATCGGCCTGGCCGTCACCACCCAGCTCGCCCCGGTGGCGTTCCGCGCCCAGATGATGGCGCTGTACTTCTTCTCGGTCGGCATCGGCGCCTCGATGGCGGGCACCCTCGCCCGTTTCTCCGCCCCGGAGAACGAGGTCGCGTATTTCGGAATCACCGGATCGGTGGCGATTGCCGTCGGCGCGATTGTTGCCGTGCTCGCGCCCTGGGTAAGTCGATATATGGCGGGCGTCCACTGAATCGACATCTCCGGTAGTCGCCCGATCTCGGCAGACCACAGCATGAAGGAGTAGACCGTGACGATCTCGCGCCGTTCCGGCCGGGGCGGAATGTTCCGCACCAAATCGGTGGAACAGTCCATCCGCGACACCGACGAACCCGATTCGAAACTCCGAAAAGACCTGACCGCCTGGGATCTGACCGTCTTCGGCGTCGCGGTGGTCGTCGGCGCGGGCATCTTCACGCTGACCGCGCGCACCGCGGGCGATGTGGCCGGTCCTTCGGTCTCGCTGGCCTTCGTCTTCGCCGCGGTCGCCTGCGGATTGACCGCCCTGTGCTACGCGGAATTCGCCTCGACGGTGCCGGTGGCGGGCAGTGCCTACACCTACTCCTACGCCACCTTCGGTGAGCTGGTCGCCTGGATCATCGGCTGGGATCTGATCCTCGAATTCGCGCTCGCGGCCTCGGTGGTCGCCAAGGGCTGGTCGCAGTATCTCGGCGAGTTGATGGGGCGCAGTGCGGCAGTCGTCGAACTCGGTCCGATCACCTTCGATTGGGGCGCGGTGCTGCTGATCACCGTCCTCGGCGTACTGCTCGCGGTCGGTACCAAGATCTCCTCGCGTGTCTCGGCCATCGCCGTCGCCATCAAACTGGCCGTCATCGCCCTCGTGCTCGTGGTCGGCATCGGCTACTTCGACAAGTCGAATCTGAGCCCCTACATACCGCCGTCACAGTCCGGCGCCGCCGACGAGGGCATCCACCAGTCGCTGTTCTCCTATCTGACCGGTGCGGGTAACAGCACTTTCGGCTGGTACGGCCTGCTCGCCGCCGCGAGCCTGGTGTTCTTCGCGTTCATCGGTTTCGACGTGGTCGCGACCGCCGCCGAGGAAACGCGGAACCCGCAGCGCAGCGTGCCGCGCGGCATCCTCGGCTCGCTGATCATCGTGACCGTGCTGTATGTCGCGGTCTCCCTGGTGCTCACCGGCATGGTTCCCTACACCGAACTGTCCGGCGGTGACGCCACCCTGGCGACCGCCTTCGCGCTCAACGGCGCGGACTGGGCGAAGAACGTCATCTCCGTCGGCGCGCTCGCCGGTCTCACCACCGTCGTCATGGTGATGTACCTCGGGCAGACCCGCGTCCTGTTCGCCATGTCCCGCGACGGCCTGCTGCCGCGCCGACTCGCGCACACCGGCCAGAACGGAACCCCCGTGCGGCTCACCGTCATCGTCGGCGTCTGCTGCGCCCTGCTCGCCGGTTTCGTCGACTTCGGCACGCTGGAGGAGATGGTCAATATCGGCACCCTGTTCGCCTTCGTCCTCGTCGCGGTCGGTGTGCTGATCCTGCGCCGCACCCGCCCCGACCTGCCCCGCGGATTCCGCGTCCCCCTCGTACCGGTCATCCCCGTCCTCGGCGTCCTGGCCTGCCTGTGGCTGATGCTGAACCTGTCGGTGGAGACCTGGCTGCGCTTCCTGGTGTGGATGCTGATCGGTTTCGTGGTGTATTTCGCCTACGGTCGACGGCATTCGGTGCTCGGCCGCGCGTCGACGGTGGAGAAGCCTTCCGACCAGCGCGCGTAGCCCCGGCTGCCTCCGCTGTGATCCATCCCCCACCCGCCCACCCCCGCTGAGCGGCCGCCCTCGCAAATCACGTTGTCCACCTTGACCTCTGGCAATTCCGTGGAATACCGGCGATTGACATGATCCGCCCATTCGACCCACCAGGGTATGTCGGGATTCCGGTACAGGCGTACGAGTCGGTAGGCTGACCCGCACGCCCCTATAGCCCAATTGGCAGAGGCAGCGGACTTAAAATCCGCCAAGTGTCGGTTCGAGTCCGACTGGGGGCACTACGAAACCGCAGGTAAATCGGTATTCCGGTCATCGTCCCTGTGGTCGGCAGCTACCTCGGTCCGCAGTGAGTCCGCGGCAGTCGGAGTGCCCCGGTACATCGCCTCCGCCAGGGGTTCGGATCGTCATCGGACAAATATCCGTTCGCCTACTTCGAGGAATTGCCGACCGCTATCGACCGCCGACTTCGTCGCCCAGAATGTGCGCGTACGGGTCCTGGTCGGCGCCGACACGTTCGGGCATCGGATAGTAGGTCTTGATCAGCAGATCACCCGCGGCGTCCCACGCGAAGGTTTCGATGCTGTGGACCGTGACGATGTCCTCGCCGGTGCCGAATCGGTTCTCACACACCCACGCCATCTCGTCACCGTTGACCTGAACGGTCAGCATGGTGATCCGCAGCAGCTGCTGAAACAGATCCCACCCGTATGTGGTGGCACCCTCCGGATTCCGAACCGGACGTGGCAGCATCAATGGCATGTCGATTGCTGCCACATACATCGATCACGTCCGGCTGACGGTGTCCGATATCGAGCGGTCTCGGAAATTCTACGATCTTGTTTTCGGGTGGCCGGTGTACCTGGAGGTGCCCGCCGTCGCCGACGACGCTACCCGCGAGAAGCTCTCGTTCCTGTTCGGTGGAGTCCTCTACCGGGTGAACGACACCCAATTGCTGGGGTTGCGGCCGGTAGCCGAAGACGGTTTTCACGAGGACCGTTGCGGGCTGGATCATTTGGCGTTCACCCTGCCGGATCGCGCTGCTCTCGAGGCGGCGGTCGCGCTGCTCGATGAACACGGCATCGAACACGAACCGATCAAGGAACTCGGGGTCATGGCGATTCTGGAATTCCGCGACCCCGACAATATCGCTCTGGAACTGGTCGTACACGCCTGACTATTCGGCGCCGCGATTGGTGAAATCGAAGGATCCGCCGTCGATGCCCCAGGAGATGACCCGTTCGGGATGAATGCGAATGACCGCGCGTTCCTGGTGCGGGAAGGGTGGCTCCTCGTCGTCGAGTGCCTCGGCCGTGCCGCGTACCTCGATTCCGCGAATCACATACGGCTCCAGGGAAACCTGTTGGTCGATGACGAACGACACTCGGCTGCCCGCCTCGACATTGCGGAATTTTCGGCTGGCGCGCATCCGCATGCCGCCGATATCGATCGAGCCGTCGGCGTTCACGCGATAGCCGGTCGGGTTGTTCTGCACGACGCCGTCTGGTGACACCGTGGCCAGTCGACCGATTCCGGCCTCCGCGAGGAATCGTTGTTCATTGATGGTGAAGGTCATGTCGGATACTCCTCGGTGAATTCGATATCAGGTGTGCCCCGGCGGTCGGCCGGGAGTTGTCGGGGTGCCGGTGGCGAACTCGTCGCGCGGCTCAGGTCTCGCGTGCTCCGTGATCAGAACAGGATCAGCGCGGTGCACAGTCCGGCGATGGCGACGAATTGCAGGGTGACCCGGTACTTCAGAATGCTGTCCCACTTGTCCTGTAGCGCGCGGGCATCGGCCGGAATGATGCCGCTCAGCGCCGCGGCGGTCTGCTGGGAATTGATCGGCTTGGCGACGCGGACGTAGAAGGCCAGCCAGGTCAGCAGTGCCGCCACCGTGATCCCGGCCGCGACGGCGGCACCGATCTGCCCGGCAACCAGCGCGATCAGCAGCGTGAGCACCGCGGCGGTCACGCCGCCCGCGCCGACGATCGGCATACGCCTGTCGCCGTAGTAGTGGCCCCATCCCGCGCTGATGGTCACGGTCGCGTCATCGAGTTCGTGGTTCACGGATCGGGTGATCACGGCTCCGCAGACGTCGGTGCCGTAGACGACGGCATTGGCGAGAACGGCGACGACGGCGATGATCTGGCCGGTGACAACGAGCATTTCGGCTCCCCCTTCCTGAAATCTAGCATCGCTAGAAACTGGAGCAACGGTAACATCTGCCCGCTAGCTTGTCTAGCGTTGCTAGATTCCGGGTCGCCGATCGGGACGGGCCGGTCGAAGACGTGATGGCGAGCCGCTGCCACGTCGGCTACGGTCTCGGACCCAGGAGCGTTGCCGGCATTCCGAGGGGGGATCGTGCTGCAAGCCGATATTGATCAGATCAATGCGCTGGCCGGCACTTTGGATGCGGTCGCGGCGAACGTCGATGCCATCGACGTTCGGACACGCGCGAAGTCCGTGGCAGGTGGTCTCGCGGGGACGCCGTTGGGGGCCGCGTGCGAACTGGCGACCGAATACACCGAAGGAGCGTGGCTGCGCACGAGCGGGCGGGTCACGGCGGTGGCGTCCGCGATGCGCATTGCCGCCGACGACCTCGCGGTCACCGACGCGGAATTCGGGCGGCGGCTCGATGAATTCGACTACCGCGCGCCGGAGTGTCGCTGATGAGCGACTGGGCGTTGACCAGGCCCAATGTCGTCTCCTGGGATCCTGCCGTACTCACCGGACTCGCCGACCACGTGGACGAGGCGAACGGTCGATACGCCGACGAACTGCGGCGGATGACGCGATGGGTCGCGGACGCCCATACCTCCTGGGCCGGTGCGGCATACGATGCCGCCTCCGACCGGGTGGACGAGGATTACCGGCAGGCGTCGAAGATCAACGCGGAGGTCATCGATCTGGCGACGGTGCTGCGCCAGGCGGGGCTGCGGCTGACCGGCGAACGCGCCAATCTGATCGGCAAGGTCGAGACGGCCGAGAACATCACCCCGATCGCGGAGGAAACGTATCGGGTGCAGGACGATTGGACCCTCCGGGTGGGGTTCGCCGACAACGCCCCGGCCGACAAGCGCGCGGAGATCACCGGGAACGCGCGGGCCTACCAGGGGCTGATCGACAAGGCCTTCTTCGAATTACGTGACGCGGCGCGGTCGGCGGACCGGTTGATCCGCGCGGCGGCGCAGCAGGTTCGCGACGCCGGTGACGCGGTCGGGGAGGCGCTGGATCGGCCGGTGATCGTGGGGACCGAGGATCCCCGTGTCGACCGGGCGGTGTCGGCGCCGCCCGACAACGCGACGGTCGCGCAGAACGCGGCGTGGTGGGACAGCCTGACCGACACAGAACGCAAGGATGTCGTCGCCCGCCATCCCGAGTGGATCGGCAACCCTGACGGAATCCCGGCCGCGGCCAGGCACGAGGCGAACGTCGCGGTCCTCGCCACCGAAAGACAGCGGCTCCAGCAGCGGCTGGAGAAGTTGAACACCGATATCGACAACCATCCGACCGGTGGGTGGTTCACCAACGAGGATGCCGAACGCGATCTGGTGAAGGAGAAGTTGGCTTCGCTGGACGAGGTCGACAAACTTCTGGAAGCCAACCCGGAGCAGGGGCGGCTGCTGGTGCTCGACACATCGGGCGAGCGGGTGAAAGCGGCGTTCTCCATCGGCGATCCGGATACCGCCGCGCACATCTCCGTCGCTGTTCCGGGGAAGGACACGACCGTCGATCGGTCGTTGTCCGGCATGGTCGGCGAGGCCAGGGGGCTACAGATGGAGGCGGAGAAGGCGCTGCGGTCCCGGGGCGACGGCTCGAAGGTGGCGGCCATCGCGTGGATCGGTTACGAACCTCCCGATGCCGGAGGGGACACGCCTTGGGACTCCGGCAAGAGTCTGGACAACTGGGTCGAAGGCACGCTCGGGTCGGCGGGCGAGGACCGGATGCGAGCAGGCGCACCGAAATTGGCGAGTTTTCTGGAGGGGCTGGATACCGCGTCTACTACCCCGGACCCGCATATCACCACGCTCGGGCACTCCTACGGTTCGTCCACCACCGCGCTCGCCCTCCAGCAGTTGCAGGCGCAGGGCAAGTCGGTGGTCGATGACGCGGTGTTCCTCGGTTCTCCCGGGATCTTCGCCGACGACGCCACCGATCTCGGGTTGCGACCGGGGCACGCCTATCTCGCCGAGGCGGATGACGACCCCGTTGCCGACCTCGGAAGGTTCGGCGGTGACCCCTCGTTCGGTGATTTCGACAACCTGTCCACGAAGGACGGGGTCGGCTATGACGGGCAACAGCGCAGCGGCGTCACCGGGCACAGCCGATATCCGCACCGGGTCACGATCACCGCGTACAACTTCGCGATGTTCGCCGCGGGCCATCCGGAGATGGCAGTGCGATGACGATCCGCGCGGTCCTCGGCGCTGGTCTGGTCGGTGTGTCTCTCGTATTGACCGGAACCGCGTGTGACCCGACCGGAAAGGACGAGATGCAGGAGCACTACCTGGCGCAGCTGGAGGAGCGGCTCCGCAACTGGCCGAGTCTGGAAGATACCGCTCGGCAGATCGCCGACGCCGTCGACGAGATCGCGCGGGCGATCACCGCCCGGGTCCCCGCCTTGCGATTCGAGCTCAGTGACGAAGCGACGCAGGGCAGTTGCCGCGGTGACTTCCATCGCAACCGGATCGGAGTGTCAATCGGGAAGTCGGGAGGCTCGTCGCTCCCGGGCCGGTCCCCGATGATGTCTGGCCCGACGTGCTCGCCGATACACGCCGTATCGCGGCATCGTATGGCGTCACACAGATGGAGATCCGTGTCGACAAGCCCGGCTACCACAACGTCCGCTTCTACGATGACACCTGGAACGAGATCACCCTCGGTCATGTGGAAGCGACAGTGATCGGGGGAATCACCGGCTGCCGGTTGAAGTCGAGCACCGAACCGAACCCGCCCGTCACCCCGAGCGGCAGATGAGACCACCGCCGACGCACCGGATTCGTCCTGACCACATGCACCGGCCCAGCTCGTCGCGACGAGCTGGGCCGGCACAGTTCAACTACGCGATGGAGCTACGAGCCCGCGCTCAGGGTGGTGAGTAGCGCGGTAATCAACGCGACGAGTGCGTCCATGCTGATTCTCCTATCGCATCGCGGTGAGAACTTCCCCACCATCGCCACCAGTTTGGCGATACCTGAAACGCTAACCGGAACTATTTTGGAGGAAAAGAATTCTCCTGGCTTCGTTACCAACCATTTATCTTGAATGGGTCCCGTCGTCACGGGAGGAATCGATTGAAAACCAGCCACTCGCTGGCGTTTCAGCGGTTCGCGAGAGCCCTGGAGGTCGCACTCGTGTGGGGCGAGAAAAATCGATCTACCTGCATGTATGTCAGTGGACTCGGCGCTGGATCCGGGCTGATGGATGTTAACGTCGCCTGCGTGAACTTCTGGTCGGTTATGCGGGACGCTTAGCAAACTGCTCGTCGTATTTCCCTGTTTTCTTCCATGTGGTCAGTTGAACGACTGGAGGAATGGGTGGAGGGCAGGTTTTAAATAATCAAATGATGTTTAGGTTCGCGCTCCCGGGTAACCTCATTCGAGAGACACACTCGAGGGATCCGACCGGTCCAAGCGGGAAGGAGGGAATTCGGATGATTGTCGAATTTATCAACTCGCTGCTGGAAGCCATTCGGGCGATTGTGGGTATTTGATGCAATTCGCGCCGACGAGATATCCGCCCCCGGTCCGTGACCGCGGGGCGGATATCGGCTTCACGGCATCGTCGCCCCCGGTCGTGTCGGCTCGAACCGCAACCTTGGTGGTGATCTGCCCACCCTTGGTGCGTCGCCCCCAGCACTCGGGGACCTGATATCGGAGGTGGATGCGATGGACAGTAGAGCTGTCCCCGCAACACAGACCGGAGTATCCGATGTCGATCACCAGCACTTTCACCGCCTCGGCGGAACGTCGTGCCACGGTCTCGACCCGAGACGGCGTCGAGCTCGCGGTTCGCGAATACGGCCCGCGTGACGCCGAGTCGACCGTCGTCCTCCTGCACGGCCACTGCCTGCGCGCCGAATCCTGGACCTACGTCCGGGACGAGCTGACGCGGCGGTACGTCGGCGCCAGGGTCGTCTGCTACGACCATCGCGGTCACGGCGACTCCGCCACCGCGGCGCAGGGGACCTACAACCTCGACCAGCTCGGGCAGGACCTGCGTGACGTTCTCGACGCGGTCGCCCCGACCGGCCCGGTCGTACTGATCGGCCATTCGATGGGCGGGATGACCGCGCTGACCTACGCGGCCCAGAACCCGCACGAGATCGGCACCCGCGTCGTCGGTGTCGCGCTCATCGCCACCGCCGCCAGCGGACTGGCCGACGCGGGCTTCGGCCGCCTGCTGCGCAACCCCGTCGTGTCCCTGTTCCAGGCCGCCGTCCGGCGCGCGCCCCGCGTCATGCACCATGCCAAGCGAGTGGCGAGCACGGTGTTCGCCCCGATCATCCGCACCGCCGAATTCGGCGACCGCACCGTCAGCCCCCGGGTGCTCGCGCTGGCCAACGCGATGCACAACGAGACCCCCATCGTGACGATGGCGAGCTTCCTGAGCGCGTTCATGACCTACGACCGCACCGACGCGCTGGCCGCGCTGTCGCGGATTCCCACGCTGGTGCTGTGCGGCTCGGCCGATCTGATGACACCGCCGTCGCATTCGGTCGCGATGGCCGCCGCCGTCGACTACGCGGATCTGGTCATCCTCGAAGGCGCGGGTCATTCGGTCATCCTCGAGCAGCCGACCGGTGTCGCCGAGGCCATGGCCCGCCTGATGACGCGGGTGAGCGGTGCGGGTGAGACGCTCGATTCCGGCTTCGCCCTCGCCGCGTAACGTTCAGCCGAGCAGTGGCGGGGCCACCGTGCCGTGTCCGGTCGCGGCGGCCGGGATCCGTTCCAGAACCCCACCGGCGAAGACGTCGTAGAGCGGCAGTGATTCCAGGTGGACGTATCCGATATGGCAATCGCAGACCGCGAGCGGACAGCCGCGTGGCGCGGCCGCGCGGGAGAAGGATCCGTCGTAGAGGTTGCCGAGCGGTTCCGGCACGAAATGGCAGCGGCGCACGGTGCCCTCGCCGTCGACCGAGATCACCGAGGAGCCGGTCCTGCACGGTAATCCGGCGGAACGGTGCGGGTGACGGCTGAACGGGAACAGCGGGTCCAGGGCGGTCCAGTCGTCGGCTTCGGCATCGGTGTAGGTGTGGCCCTCGGCGGCGTTGACCCACAGGTAGACGTGGTCGGGCAGATCGGCGCGCAGCCGCCGCGCGTGCGACGAATGTTCCGGCAGCCCGACGATGCCGACACTGAAACGCACACCGGCGTTCGCCAGCCGGACGGTTTTGTCGAGGAAGCGCGCATACGGGGTCTGGCCGGGATGGTAGGTGCACCACAGGGCGACGGTGTCGCGATCGGCGTCGGCGAGCCATTCGGTGCGGCAGCTGAGATTGGTCTGGATGGCGACCCGCTCGACATGCGGATGGTGCGACAGTTCGACCATCGCCCGGCGATACCAGGAGCGGACCAGCCCCTCACCCCACGGCGTGAACAGGATCGAGAGCCGGTGCTCGGTCGCGGTACCCGCCCACCGCGTGAAACGTGCCAGTGCGGCGCGATCGGCGCGCAACTGCTCGGTCGAATCGCGCCGCTTGGCGAAGGGGCAGTACGGGCAGTCGTAATCGCACGACGACAGTGGCCCTCGGTAGAGAATCGTCAGGTCCACGGGCCGGTCACCGGTGCTCGTAGGCGGCCATGGCCGCGAGGACGGCGGGGGAGAAGAATTCCGGGCCGATGGCGTCGGAGTAGGCGAGACCGCGCGGCGACAGGCGCAGTCGGTCCGATCCCGCGTCGGCGAGCCAGCCGCGCTCGGCGAGCGACTCGAGTTCGGGGGCGAAGCCGTCGCCGGGATCGCGGCCGAAGAGCCCGCGGTACTCCGCGACGGAGAACCCGTCGGCTTGCAGCAGCGATTGCAGCAGGTACCGGCGTTCGGCCTCGTCACCGTCGATGACCCGGCCGTAGGCGGCGCCGGTGAAATCGGTGGTGGTCGTGTAGGTGTCGATGATGGCCCGGACCTCACGCGGGGCGACGGCGTAATCGAACGAGTAGTGCACGCCGGAGGTGTAGGAGCGGGCTCCGCAGCCCAGACCGATCATGCCGTCGGTCTGGCAGGCGTAGTCGTCGGGGCCCTGCGGTGGCGCGTCGAGTCGGCGGAACATCCGCATGGAGACCTGGGTGTAACCCTCGGCGAGCAGGTGATCGCGGCCCTGCTCGTAGCGGCGCAGTCGTTCCTCGTCCCAATCGTGTTCGGCCGCGACGGAGTCGACGTTCCTGCCGAGGCCGGTCAGCGGACGGACGTAGAGCGGGTAGAGGTAGATCTCCTCCGGTCGCCACGCGAGCGCGGCGTCGAGCGAGAGCCGCCAGCTGGCCGCCGTCTGGCCGTCGATGCCGTAGATCAGGTCGATGTTGAGCACCGGTATGTCGGTGTCGCGGATCCGGCCCAGTGCCGCTTCGACATCGGCGCGGCGCTGCGGGCGCACGGCGGCGCGGGCCTCCTCATCGATGAAACTCTGCACGCCCAGGCTCAGGCGGGTGGTCCCGCGCTCGGCCAGGACGCCGAGCCGGTCGGCGGTCGCCGTGCTCGGTGAGGCCTCGACCGACAGCGGGATCGCGCGCAGGTCCGCGCCCATCACCTGCTCGGCGATATCGCACAGCCTGGACAGTTCACCGGCCTCGAGGAAGGTCGGCGTGCCGCCGCCGAACGCGGCATTGGCGAAACGCACGGGCTGGGTGTCGCCGAGGGCCGCGCGCACGGTCTCGGCCTGACGCGTCAGCGCGTCGAGGTAGCGGCCGGTGAGTCCGTCGGGTGCGCCGACCCGGGTGAACAGATTGCAGAATCCGCAGCGGACCTCGCAGAAGGGGATGTGCAGGTACAGCGAGAGCGCGCCGGTGGATTCGCCCGACCACAGGTCGGCGATGGCCGGTCGAGGCGTGAGGGGACGGTAGGCGGTTTTGTGCGGATACGCGTAGACGTAGTTCTGGTACGGCCGAGGTAGCGCGACGGTGTCGATCATGCGGGAGGCTCCAGGAAGAAGTGGCCGTAGGGGACTGTCCACACCGATTCGTGGCCGAGCCGGTGTCCGGTGTAGCCGTCGTCCCCGTAGGCGGTGCCGTGGTCGGAACAGACGATGGCGAAACATCGCCGCCGCGAACGCATCACGTCGAACAGGCGTCCCACGTGACGGTCGATGTATTCCAGCGCTGCCGCGTGGGTGGCCCGGCTGTCACCCGCCTCGCGGGTAGCGCCCGGCAGGTGGAACCAGTTGGGCTGATGCAAAGCGGAGGCATTGACGAAGAGAAACAGCCGCTGGTCCTCGGGCAGCGCGGACACGATCTGTTCGGCACAGGCCACCTGCGCTTCGAACGAGGTCGGTGAGGCGACGGAAAACTCCTTCTCCCAATGGCTTTCGGTGAACAGGCCGGGCAGGACGCTGCCGAGCGCGCCCTGTTTGTTGAAGAAGCCGACACCGCCGACACATGCCGTGTGGTACCCGCGCGCGGCGAACGCGGTCACCAGATCGGGTTCGTCGAAGACGAAGGTTCCGTCCGCCGTCGTCTCGCTTCCCGCGAAACGCGCCGCGAACAGGCGCGGATGCGGGCCGGGCGCGGCCGGGGTCGGCAGGAATCCGGCGAATATCGCGTGGTGGGAGGCGTAGGTGAAACTGCCGGGGGCATGGCGTCGTTGCCACTGCCCGCCGGGCAGGTGTGCGGCCAGATTGGGCAGACGGCCGGCGGCGGCCGCTTCGACCGCGATGTCGTAGCGCAGGGTGTCGAGGGTGAGCAGCAATACGTCGTCGCGGCCGATCACCTCGGTCATATCGGGGCCGGTCATGAAGCGCACCCGGCCATGGATCGCGACGACACGGTCGGCGACGCGACGGGATGACGGTCGCGGGCCGCGCGGATCTGCGCGGTGTAGGTGTCGAGTCCGGCGGCGGGTCCGTCGGGCAGACCGGTGAGTCGCGGCAGCAGATCGCCGAAGGCATTGACCTCGCCGACGACGAATCGCCGCCAGCCGATCACGGGAAGCAGATCCACACCGACGCACAGCGTTCCGGGGAAACAGGCGGCGGCGCGTTCGCAGATCGCCATCGCTTCGGCCCAATGCTCACCCGCCGCGGCGCGCACCGCGTCCACGTCACCGCGACTCCCCCCGAGATGCAGGTTGGTCATCGGCGCCCGACTGGTCCGGACGACGACGTGGGTCGCGCGGCCCGCGATCACCACCACGCGCAGATCGGTCGATCGGTTGTCCTGCGAGGCCTTCGGAATCCAGCGCTCGACGTGCAGACCGTCCGGTGCGAGCCGGTCGACGATCGTGGCGATATCGCGTTCGTCGGTGTAACGCCGTATCCGCAGCGAGTTGTGGAGTGTGCCGTCGGAGGTGATCTCGACCGATGTCGTCGCCCGGATCCGGCCCGCGCGCGTCGATTCGACCGCGAGCACGCCCGAGGCCGACGACCCGTGCGCGAGTTTGACGAACACGCGCGCCATCTCCGCCTCGCGCATGCGCTCGCGGATCTCCGACCAGTCGCCGACCGGTGCGGCCGTGCCCGAGGTGAGCGCGGGCGGCACCGGAACGCCCGCCCGAGCGAGCCGTTCGTGGCACAGGCGCTTGTCGAACAGCACGGCGATATCGTCCGGATCGTCGAGCCTGACGCCGCCGCGCAGCGAACGCACCGCCTCGAGGAAGCGGACGTACCAGCGTGCCGAACCCTCGACCCGGGTCGGATCCGGCACGCCGCGCAGTACCCGATCCACCTCGGCGTTCTCGCCGGGCGAGTCGAGTCGCACGATCTCGTCGGCGGCGAATTCGTGACCGCCCTCGCGCAGTACGTCACGCCATTCGAGGACGCGGGGTTTCGCCGAACCCGCCGTGACAGCGGCTTCGGCGAACATGCCGACCCTGCGGTTCTCGCCGTTGCCGACGATCACCCAGCGCGGTGCGGGCCCGCGAACCTCAGTCATGGCGCGTCACCCCGCGGAGGTGCGGTAGCGCCAGGACACAACCGACTCCGCACGGACTCGCGAGGGCGCATAACGACCCTCGTCACTCGCCGACGGCGACGAAACGCCACACGGTGCCGTCTTCCTCGTCGTCCTGCTCGGCGTCGTCGGAGTCCAGACTCAGTGCCACGCCCGCGGGTTCCAGCGCGGCACGCACCCGCTCGCGCATGGCGTCGGTCAGGTAGTTGTAGTGCATATCCAGGGATTTCAGATGGCTCAGCGGCTGACCGGCGAGCAGTGCCGCCGCGCCGTCGTCGGACAGCACGCCCATCGAGACGTCGAGCGACTCGAGCCGGGCGACCACCGGCGCGGCCGAGAGC
Source organism: Nocardia sp. NBC_01377 (assembly GCF_045040005.1). NCBI lineage: Bacteria > Bacillati > Actinomycetota > Actinomycetes > Mycobacteriales > Nocardiaceae > Nocardia > Nocardia sp. NBC_01377. Next base: position 6,324,060 of record NZ_CP109566.1, on the reverse strand, counting down.
GCGGTGGCGATCTCGTCCTGGATCTCGCTGTTGCGCAACGCCAGGTGCGTCAATTTCGGCAGCCGGGTGCCCGTGAGAATCGGGGCCAGATCTTCCACGGCGGCATCGCCGCCGTATTCCGAGGTCCCCAGCCACAGATCGAGGTGGGTGAGTTCGGGGAAATCGCTCGCGCCGATACCGCGCACGGCCTCGGCGGGCAGACCGCCGCTCTCGAACGTCAATTTCCGCAGCCGCTCGTGGCGCGTCGCCGGAAATTCCAGATCCTGACCACCGCGCACCCCGAATTCCTCGAGTTCGGCGAAGGTTTCCAGCAGCGGGGTGATACGGCACTGTTTGATCCAGGAGATCTCGTTCTCCTCCATCACGATGTCGGCGAGAAACAGCGACCGCAACGCGGGGAAGCGATCCTTCGCGGCGATCAACGCCTCGATCACCGATTCCGGCCCGTTGTCGTAGGACTCGGTCCACTGGCCGACGATCAGGGCTTTGACCTGGGTGGTGTCGACGGCGTCGAGGAACCGGGTGAAACATTCCTCCCAGGTTTCCTTGGAACCCCACGACGACACCCCGACGCGCCAGGCCACCGAGCGGGCGGCGGGCAGGTTCTTCTTGCCCGCCTTCTCGTCGCCTTTCTTTTTTCCGTCCTTCTTCTTCCCGTCTTTTTTCTTCTTCTCCGGCTCGGGGAAAGCGAAGGCAGGCAACCCGCCGAACTCCTTCATGTGGTCGCCGATGCTCATATGTCGCCCAGTCCCTTTCGGCCGTTCTCGTGATCTATCCCGTGGTTTCTACCAAGCCGCACCGACAACGGCAGCGCCGGGCGTGAATCACGGCGCGGATTTCACGGTCGATCCGCGAATCGGCCCGCCTCATTCGCCGACGGCGACGAAACGTCGCAGGTCGCCGTCCTCTTCGGTGCCGTCCTCCCAGGCGGTGCCCGCGTCCGACCTCAGCTCCACATCGGCCGGTTCCAGAACTTCCCGCAAACGTGTGCGCATCGCGTCGGTCAGGTAGTTGTGCCGCATATCCAGGGATTTCAGGTGACCGAGCGGTTGGCCGGTGAGCAGCGCGGCGGCGCCGTCGTCGGTGAGCACGCCCATCGAGAGATCGAGGGAATCCAGCCGTGCGACGACCGGTGCGGCGGCCAACGCGCCGCAGATCTCGTCCTGGATATCGCTGTTGCGCAGCGCGAGATGTCTCAGGTTCGGCAGTCGCTCGCCGGTCATGATCGGTGCCAGATCGTCGATGACCACGTCCGCGCCGTAGTACTCGGTGCCGAGCCAGACTTCCAGATGGGTCAGCGCGGGCAGGTCGGCCGCCGCGATCGCGCGCACCACCTCGGCGGACAGCCCGCCCGTCTGCACCGTCAGGCTGCGCAGCCGCTCGTGCCGCTCGACGGGAATCTCCAGGTTGATGGCACCGCGCACGCCGAATTCCTCGAGTCCGGGGAAGGCTTCGAACAGTGGGGCCACCGACCCCTGCCTGATCCAGGAGATCTCGTTCTCCTCGGAGGTGATGTCGCCCAAAAAGACCGAACGCAGCGCCGGTAGCCGATCACGCGCCGCCACCAGCGCTTCGATCACCGATTCCGAACCCTTGTCGTAGTCGTCCTCGCCCATCCAGGTGCCGATGACCAGCGCACTGACAGCGGTGGTGTCGACCTCGTCGAGGAACCGTTCGAAATACTGTTCCCAGGATTTACCGGCTTCCCAGGACACTTCCACGCGCCACGCCACCGACTCCGGTGCGGGCAGCGGACCGGATCTCGGCTCGTCCTCGTCGAGTGGACAAGCGAAGACCGGCAGTCCGGCGAACTCTTCCATGTGGCCGCCTACGCGCATCGCGCGACCTCCCCTTCTGTCTGGTACTCGCGGTCGATATGCGTTTTCTACCAAACGATCCCGACGTTTTTCCGATGGGGACGAAGTTGTCGGTGCGGCGCGCTAACGTCTCGGCACGGCTCGGATCTCGGGCCGCGACGGGAGGAAAATCATGTATCGGCAGGGTGATGTTCTGATCATGCCGTTGAACGAGAGCGCGGTACCGGATTCGGCCGCCCACGCGCCCTCGGTGGCCAGGGACGCCAGGGGCAGGCTGGTACTCGCGCTGGGGGAGGTCACCGGCCACGCGCACGCGGTTCAAGGGCCCGGCAGGTTGATTCGCGAAGCGGGGGCGACCGGTCCGATGCTGCTGCACCTACCCGAGGGCGGTCGCGTCGTCCACGAGGAACACGCCGCCATCGGATTGCCGAAGGGCTGGTATCGGGTGGTGCGCCAGCGTGAGTACGTGCCCGGTTCGGTCCGCATCGTCGCGGACTGAGAACACACGAGAAGACATCGAAAGATATTCGGGAAGTGCGGAATTGAGCGAGTTCGTGACGAAGCGGGATGAGTGGCGGTCGGTGGCGTCGGCGACGGGCCCCGGCGATCGGAAAGTGACCGAGGACGCGGTGCGCGCGGCCTACCGGCAGGCCGGGCTCCCCGAGCCCGAGCGCATCGCCTGGGTGCGGTCGCCGTTGGAGGCGGTGCGGATGTTGCGGACCGACGGCGCGCTGGGTGAGACGGGTGCCTGCGTGCGCGAGGCCGTGCGCAACGGTCCGTGGGCGGCCGAGCGCGCGCGTTCGCACGCCGAACTCGGCCCGATCGGATTCGGCGAGCACTGGCAGGCGACAGGTGCGGATCTCTGGGAGTTGACCAGTACGGTCGTCGACCGCATCCGGACCGGTGTCATCGAGGAGGTGGCGTCGAAGCCCAAGAAGCGGAACAAGATTCGGCTGCTGCTGCTCGACGCCGCGCTGGGGCAGTTCGACGCCGCGTGGCTGTCCGCGTTCGGCACCGAACCCGGACAACCGCTCGCCGCGCTCGCCACCATCGCCCGCGAGGCCGGTCTGTGGTGGCCCTACGAGAAGGTCGCGCTGATCAGCGAACGTCCCACCGAACTGCACCGCGACGAAGCCGGACGGCTGGACCGCGGCGACGGGCCCGCCCTCGCCTACGCCGACGGATTCGCGTTGTACGCGTGGCGCGGTATGCCGGTGCCCGCCGAATTCCTCGACGGATTGAGCGGTTTGACCGCCGAGAAGATCCGCGAGGAGGAGAACGCCGAACTGCGCCGGGTGATGCTGGAGTACTACGGCTACGACCGCTACCTGGACGAATCGGGCGCCAAGCCGATCCACAAGGACGAGACCGGCGTGCTGTGGCGTATCGAACTCGACGGTGACGAGGATGTCGCGATGGTCGAGGTCGTCAACTCCACCCCCGAACCCGACGGCACCAATCGCACCTACTGGCTGCGGGTTCCGCCGGACACGGAAACCGCGCGCGAGGGCGTCGCCTGGACCTTCGGCGTCAGCGCGGAGGACTACGAACCGCTGAAGCAGACCTGAGCGGTTCGGGGCCCGGCGTCAGCCGAGGACGCCACCGAACAGGCCACCGCTCTGGCCCGCCTGCTGACCGCCGCCGGTGCCGCCGATGAAACCGCCCGGCGGCAGTTCGGACGGCTGGACGATCACGAATCCGCGACCGGAGAACGACAGCGAAATGCCCTCTCCGGTGCTGCGGCCCATGAGACGGCCGAGGCCGAAGGAGTCGTTGCGTTTGATCCCGGTCTGCAAACTCGACGACCAGGCCACGGCGGCCTGCGGATCGGCGTAGGTCGGCTGGTCGACATTCAGTACCACCGGGGTGCCGTGGGTGGTGATGGCGATCCGGCCGCGTCCGGTGAACACGCAGTTGAAAAGGCCCGCGTTACTGGCGTATCCGGCCGCGCCCTGCACGCGTTTGACGTCGTAGCGCAGGCTCGAATCGAAGGCGAGGACATTCGCGCCGTTGATGGTGAGCCCGTCGCTGCCGTCCAGATCGATGGTGTGCACGTCGGAGGCATTGCTGGCGACGAACAGGTCACCGCGTCCGGTGACCTTCATCAACGGCACGCCCTCGCCGGTGAGCCGCTGCTGGATCGCGCGGCCGATACCGCCGGAGCCGAGCGCCTGGAAGTTGAGATCGCCCTGGTAGGCGACCATCGATCCGGCGCGCGCCATGGTCTCGCCGTTGACGGCGACCTTGATCATCTTGCCGCCCTGCTTCTGGATACCGACGCCGGTGGCCTCGGCGAAGCTCGGGTTGAACAGATCGCTCTGCATCGGCAGTGCTCCTTGCTGCGGTGCTGACATCGGGGGCGGCGCGGCGGGCGTCGGGTAGCCCGACGCCGGAGGGTGGGGACCGGCCGGAGGAGGTGAATAGGGCTGCGCCACAGGTGGATACGGCGGCGGCTGCTGCGGTGGTTGTGAGTAGGCGGGCTGCGGCGCCGCGGGGGCGGCGGGTGCGGGTTCGGCATCGATATCCACCCCGAAGGCCGTCGCGATACCGGCGAGCCCGTTGTCGTAGCCCTGGCCCACCGCGCGCACCTTCCACGCGCCCGCGCGACGGTAGATCTCCACGCACACCACGGCGGTCTCGGTGCTCAGCCCCGTCATCGGGAAGGTCAGCGTGCCCGCGTCCGATCCGATGGTGGCGAGCAGGGAATTCGCGCCCGCGAAGGTGCGGGGACCGCTTCCGTCCAGACTCGCGGTGATGACGACGCGCTCCACGTCGGCGGGCAGCGCGCTGGTCCGCACGTCGATGACATCCCCCGCGCCCTGGCCGTGCCGGTAGGTGACCCCGGGCCCGGTGGGTTGGTTGAAGAAGACGAAATCGGCGTCGGAGCGCACCTTCCCGTTCGACCCGAGCAGCAGGGCCGAGACATCGACAGGCGCCGAGCAGTTGACGGTGATCGTCAGCCGCTCGGCGGGCGCGGGACGGTTCTCGCCCCGGGCCAGCGCGGTCATCGCGCGGCCCGTTTCACGGTAGGTCCGAATGACACGCGGCTCACGGCCTCAAGTGTGTCCCGACTTCGGCTCGCGCGCCACCGTTCCCGGTGGTTCGGCGCGTATGACTCGGCCGCTCGCACCGCGCGGGCGGTGGCGTGCGGCGCCCCGTCACATCCGCTCCGGCGCGGCGATGCCGAGTAGTCCGAGTCCCTGTTCGAGGGTGCGCGCGGTGAGGGCGCACAGCGCGAGCCGGTTGCCCCGCACCGGTTCCGGCGAGGTCAGGACCGGGCATTGGTCGTAGAAGGCGGTGAAGGCGCGGGCGAGGTCGTAGAGGTACCCGCACAGCCGGTGCGGTTCGAGTGTCGCGCCGACGTCGGCCAGAACCGTGGCGTAGCCGTCCAGTTCGAGGGCGAGTGACCGTTCGGCGGGCTCCGGGCAGACGGTGGGATCGACCTCGTGCCGCTCGTTCGCCGCCTTGCGCAGGATGGAGCGGATGCGGGCGTGGGCGTACTGGAGATAGACGGCGGTATTGCCGTTCAGCGCGACCATCCGGGCCGGGTCGAAGGTGTAATCCTTGATCCGTGAGGTGGACAGGTCGGCGTATTTGACCGCGCCGATCCCGGCTTGTTCGGCGATCCGGCGCACCGTCGTCGCGGGCAGGTCGGGATTCTTGCCCGTGACGATCGCCTCGGCGTGCGTGACCGCGTCGTCGAGCAGGTCGAGCAGCCGGACGGTACCGCCCGCCCGCGTTTTGAACGGCCGCCCATCCGGGCCGAGCACCGTGCCGTAGGCGATATGTTCGGCCTCGATATCGTCGGTGAGCCAGCTCGCCCGGCGCGCGGCCTCGAAGATCAGCCGGAAGTGCAGTGCCTGCCGCGAATCGGTCACGTAGAGCAACCGCTGCGCGCCGAGTTCGTCGATCCGTTGCCGCAGCGCGGCGAGATCGGTGGTGTCGTAGCCGTATCCGCCGTCGCTCTTGCGCACCATGAGCGGCACCGGCCGATCGTCGGGGCCGAGGACCTCCTCGGACAGGATGACGAGCGCGCCCTCGCTGTCCACCGCGATACCGGCCGCGACCAGGGCTTCGACGGTGTCGGGGAGTACCGGGGCGTAACTGGATTCGCCGACCGAGTCCTGCGGGGTGAGCAGCACGCCGAGCCGTGCGTAGACCACGGCGAAGGCCCGTTCGGATTCGGCGACGATCTCCCGCCACCGCTCCCGCGTCTCGGCGTCACCGGATTGCAGCGCGACGACCCGTGCGCGGGCGCGTTCGGCGAACGCGGCGTCGGCGTCGAACTCCGCCCGTGCCCTCTTGTAGAGGCCGTCCAACGCCGACACCGACTCGGCGTCGCCCGACACCTCGCCGTGGCGCCACCGCGCGTCGGGATGTTCGGTGAGGTACTGGATGAGCATCCCGAATTGGGTTCCCCAGTCCCCGAGGTGATTGCGCCGGATCACCGTCGCGCCGAGGAAGTCGAGCACCCGGACCAGACAGTCGCCGATGATCGTGGTCCGCAGGTGGCCGACGTGCATCTCCTTGGCGATATTCGGCCTGGAATAGTCGACGACCGTGCGCCGCCGGTCTTCCGACGCGGCGACGCCGAGGCGAGGGTCATCCAGTCGCGCGGTGATCTGTCCCCACACGGCACGGTCGGTGACCGAGAGATTCAGGAAGCCCGGTCCCGACGCCGTCGCACCCGACAGCGGTTCCGTCGCCCCGAGTTCGGTCGCCAGCGCGGCGGCGATATCGGGTGAGCTCAGCCCGGTCCGCCGGGTCAGCGCCATCGCGGCGCCGGACTGGAAATCGGCAAGCGTGGAACGTCGCACCATCGCGTCGGCGTCGGGCACATCGGGCCGCAGACGGCCGATCGCGGCGGTGACGGCGCTGCTCACCCGGTCGTTGAGCGATAGAACCCCGGACTGGTCCACGACTGGTCCCTCCTCGGTCGGAGCGGCCAGTATTCCAGTCGGGTGCGAGCCGGAGCCAGCGAATTCCGGTCCGTCAGACCGGGGTGATCGGCAGGCGCAGGGCGGCGGGGGCAGCCACCGGCACCACCGGATTCTTCGGGGCGACGGGTGCGACGCGGCGATACGGCGTACCGAGCGTCGGGCGCGGATCCTCCTCACCCTTGTTGGGCCACAGCGACATCGCCCGCTCGGACTGGGCGGTGATGGTGAGCGACGGATTGACGCCGAGATTGGCCGAGATGGTCGAACCGTCCACGACATGCAGCCCTTCGTATCCGTAGAGCCGCTGATAGGGATCGACCACACCGGTGACCGGTGAATCGCCGATCGGGCAACCGCCGATGAAATGTCCGGTGATCGGAATGTTCACCATCTCTGTCCAGCTGCCCTGCGGGATACCGTCGATCTTCTCGGCGACCCGGCGGGTGACCTCGTTGCCGACCGGGATCCAGGCGGGCGGTGGCGTGCCGTTGCCGTGTCTGGTGGTCATGCGCCTGCCGAAGAGGCCGCGTTTGTTGTAGGTGACGATCGAATTGTCGATGTTCTGCATGACGAGCAGGCCGATCATCCGCTCGGACCAGTACGAGGGATTGTGCAACGTCGTCAGATCGCGTCGCTGCCGCCATAATTCGCGCGCGCCGAGCACCCAGCGCCGTTTGCCCTCCTGTCCGTCGACCAGCACGGTGGTGAGCAGTCCCATGAAATTGCTGCCCTTGCCGTAGCGGACCGGTTCGACGTGGGTGTGCGGGTCGGGATGGATCGACGACGTGATCGCGACGCCCCTGGTGAAATCGGAATCCTTACCGCGCGCCCGTGCCGCGAGTACGGCCTCGGAATTGGTGCGCGACAGTTCGCCGAGCCGGTCGGAGATATTCGGCAGGTGCCCGCGATCCTTGAGATTGTGCAGCAGTTGTTGGGTGCCGAGCGCGGCGGCCGAGAACACCACCTGGTCGGCGGTGAAGGTGGTGCGCTGTTTGCGGATCCAGCGTCCGGTGCGGACGGTGTCGACGGCGTATCCCCCCTGCGGCCGCGGCCGCACGGTGACCGCGGTGGTCAGCGGATGGACGGTGGCGCCCGCCTGTTCGGCCAGGTAGAGGTAATTCTTCACCAGCGTGTTCTTGGCCCCGTGACGGCAACCGGTCATACATTCCCCGCAGTGGGTGCAGGTGGAACGCCGCGGTCCGGCGCCGCCGAAATAGGGGTCGGCGACCGATTCGCCCGGCCGCGCGTCCTTGTCGGCGAACAGCACACCGACCGGGGTGCGCCGGTAGGTGTCGGCGATGCCCATATCCTTCGCGACCTCGAGCAGTACCCGATCCGACGGGGTGGTCGCCGGATTGGTCGTCACGCCGAGCATGCGGGTGGCCTGGTCGTAATGCGAGGCGAGTTCGTCACGCCAGTCGGTGATGTGGGCCCACTGCTTGTCCTGGTAGAAGGTCTCCGGCGGTTCGTACAGGGTATTGGCGTAGACCAGCGAGCCGCCGCCGACGCCGGTGCCGCTCATGACGAAGGTGTCCTTGAGCAGGGTCAGCCGCTGGATGCCGAAACATCCGAGTCTGGGCGCCCAGAGATATTCACGCAGGTGCCAGGAATTCTTGGCGAATTCGTGGTCGGCGTAGCGACGGCCGGTTTCCAGCACGCCGACCCGGTAGCCCTTCTCGGTGAGGCGCAGCGCCGTGACGCTGCCGCCGAACCCGGAACCGATCACCAGCACGTCGTAGTGGTGGGACTTGCCGCTCATAACCGTCCTTTGCCGAAGTGTCGGGTGCCCACTGTTCCCGAGATCCGGTGCCGTACGAGAGAGAACCGGGGACATCCGATCCACATTTCCGGCCAGATCGGCGGCGGATCACTACCCGGCACCAGGTAGAAATGCGGATGCCCGGCCGTGCGGGCGCTGTCACCATGGGGAGATGGGGAGCGTTCTGATGACAGGTGACCTGCACGGCAATACCGGCCACGCGCTGGCGCTGTTGCGCGTCGCGCTGCGCCAGGAATGCGACCGGCTCTTCGTGCTCGGGGATTTCGGGGCGTGGGAACACATCGCGGCGGGCCGTCGCTATTTCGACGTGGTGAACCGGGCCGCGCGCAAATGCCGCGTGCAGGTGTATTTCCTCGACGGCAATCACGACAAATCCTCCCTGCTGCACGGGATGTACGGCGCCGAACCGGACGACGAGGGCTTCCTGGTGTGCCGCAAGAACATCCGCTACGCGCCGCGCGGATTGCGCTGGACCTGGGAAGGCACCCGGTTCGCCGCGTTCGGCGGCGCCTACTCCGTCGACAAGCAGTGGCGGCTCGCGCACGAGGCCTCGCAGGAGCGCACGGCCCGACGCCGCAGGCAGTTCGGCTCCGCGCGGCATCCGGTCACCGCGGAGACGCTGTGGTTCCCGGAGGAGGAGATGACCGACGACGAATGCGATGCCCTGCTCGCGGACGACACTCCGGTCGATGTCCTGCTCACCCATGACAAGCCGCGCGGCTCCGATCCGGACTGGAACCGCAAGAACCTGCCGGAATGCCTGCCGAATCAGGATCGGATCCAGCGCGTGGTGCGCACGTTGCGCCCCGACCTGCTGCTGCACGGCCATCTGCACTACCGCTATACCGACAGCGTCGACCGCGGCGACGGCGCGACGACGCGGGTCGAAGGTCTCGGCGCCGATCCCGCGGGCTCCGCGTTGCCCGACTACCGCAGCGCCGATTCCTGGCTGGTGTTGCCGCTGCCGTACGCGGCGGAGTCGGCGGCCCGCGACCTGGCGGTCTGATTCGGCACCACCTCGGTTGTTTTTGCCGCGCGCTGTTTCTCGCCGATCGGTTTGCGACCGCCGTGACGGGAAACTCGGCGCGTAGCAGAGTTCGGGCGTCCGGCCCGAATCGCACAGCCGAGGTCGTGACGCCATGAAAACCGAAGGGACGTGGGAGATACCCCCGCTCGACGACGCACCCGATATCGCGCGCCCGGAGGTGACCGGAACCGGGGCGATCCTCGCCGATCCCCGGCACTGGCCCGGAATCGGTGTCGCCGGCACCGGACTCGCCTTCGCGGTGCTGGCCGCGGTGCTCGTCACGGCGGGCTACCCGGGCCTGGCGATCGTCGGCGCCGTCATCGCGGGAGCGGCATTGATCGGTGGGGTGGCGCTTCTGGTCCTGGAGCGTCGACGCCGCACCGATCAGGGTGATGCCGGGATCGTGCCCCGACTCGGCCTCGGCGGGAATCAGTAGGCGCGGCAGGTGTCGCGCGCGACGTTCTTGGTGGCGTTGAACTTGTCGATGGCCACGTTGAGCGTCGTGATGTCCACCCGCTGTTCCAGGGCGCCGGCCAGGGCATTGGTGTCGTCGCGGTAGGCCCGCAACTTCTCGGCGACGTCGGGCAGCACCTCCCGTGTCACCGCGCGGTCGACGTTCTGCGCGTTGCCGCGCAACGCGGTGACCGCGCCGGTGGCCTTGGCGTCGGTGTCGGGTGCGCTGCTGTTGCTGGCGTCGATGTAGGCGTTGAAGCTGCTGACCGAACTCTCGTTCGCGGAGAAGAAGCTGTCGCAGGCCGCCTCGGTCGCCGTTTGCGCGGCGGCGGCGCGGGAGGAGGAGGCCGAGATGGAGGAGGCCGTCATATCGGACCGGTAGGCGGCCAGATCGGTCTGGTTCACCTCGGCGGTTCCGGTCATCAACGTGGAGCACGCACCCAGGAAGAGGATGCCGATTACGGCGGCGGCAGCTGCGGCGGTAAGGCCCGCTCGTTCCAGTTGTCGCATGTCGGTGTCGCCTCTCTCCCCTCGGGGTGTCCGGTTCCGCGAGGGTTGCGTATCGTACCGGACCACTCGACGGTACTTGTTCCACCGGGTGCACGTCAGCTGTGCGTGCCCAGATCGAGACCATCGATTTTCCGGGGGCGGATACCGATCCCGGCGGGGGTACCGCCCGCGTGCCGGAGAAGGATGAAAGCGACGATTCCGGTACGAGCGCGCGCGGGGGCGGGCTATCGCGTGGCGATATCGATGACGAGCCGGGTCGGGTTGGCGAGTGTGCTGACCGAGAACCCGGGTCTGGCTGCGTTCACGCCGATGAACGACTGTGTGGTGCCCTCGAAGACGACGGTCCGGTACACCCCGGCGATTCCGGGAGTGCCCGGGTCGGTCGCCGGATCCGGGCCCTCGTAGGGGGTCACGCCGCTGTCGAACGGATAGGCCGAACCGGTGATCTGTACTTCCAGGATCGACCGGCCCGCGACGTCGATCTGATTTCCGCTCCCGTCCTGCACGGCGCGATCGGTGTACTGCACGATCCATCCCGGACTGCCCGTGCCGCCGAGGTCGTAGACCACGCGATCGAATCCCGGTTGCGCGCCGATGCGGATACCGGTCACGGTGAGACCCGCGCCGGAGGACGGTTCGCCGCGTTCGGGTTGCGCGTCGGCGGGGACGGGCGCCGGTACGTCGGCGAAGGTGCCGGTCGTACCGGCGGTGCTGGACACATTCGACCGGGGCTGGGTGGTGTCGCTGTCGTCACAGCCCGCGAGCAGGGCCGCCGTTACCGCGATCGTCGACACAATCGTGTTACGCATGTGACTGATGTTACTGAGCGAATGCTGCGCGGCGGCGGAAACGGGCCGGACTGTGCCGCATGGATGTTCGCGCGCGGACATCCGGCGGGATCTGGGCCGTGGACGACGAGGTGAAAACCATCGCGCAGAAAGTTTGCTGAAATGATGCTGTAGGCCGGTATTCCCGCGTTTGCGGTGCCGGGACTGGTTGCGCCCGAGGTCGCGAACCCGGGTGTGGCGGGGGTGGGAGACGATCGGATGCCGGGTCTCGCGCCTCGCTGTCCGTCGCGAATTCGCCATATGCGCGCCGGGGTCGGTAATCCGTCTGTCGGTCAGTGCCTTTCGGGTGCCGAGGCCGTCGATCGCCTCGATCGGAGCCCCGTCCTTGCAGCCGTACGCACACTCGCAAGGACGGTCGATTATTCGGTGTGACCAGTACGTACGCGTACCGGACCCGGATGTGGGAGTCGAACGTGCCCGTGGCGCAGGTCGAGTCACGGTCGACATGCGACCCGCGCGGTCGGGGGTGGGACGAATTCGGGCAATTCGGCACTCGCGGAGGCGGTGTCGAGCCGGATCGCCACGCCGGACGTGGGCCGTGAAGTCGCGGCATGTCGGCACGAAATACACTGTGCCGGTGGAATTCACGGTCATCATCTCGAATCGTGGGATGTGGGGGAGAAGAAATATCGGCCCAAACGCGACTATTCGGCAACGATCTAGCACACTTGACGGTGTGGGAGATCTCGAGGACGTGCTAGCCCGATTACGCCGCTATCCGGATGTGGAGGCGCAGAACCTCTATGCCGTCGATGCGGCGGATCGGCTGATCCTCGACGTCGCCGCCGATGCCATCGGCTCCTCTGGTAGCGGGAAGGTAGCGATTATCGGGGACAGCTACGGCGCGCTCACACTCGGGGTGGTCGTCGGACACGATCTGCGCGGTATTCGCGTCCACCAGGATCTGCTGACCGGTGAACTCGCCCTGGCCAACAACGCCCGCGCCCTCGGTCTCGCCGATCGATACGCGGCGTATCCCCTCGGCGAGCAGTTGCTCGGCGGTGTCGAGGTGGTCCTGCTGCGCCTGCCGCGCGCGCTGGCAGGACTCGCCGAGATCGCCGACGCCATCGCGCGCTACGCCGATCCCTCGGTGACCGTGGTCGCGGGCGGCCGTGACAAGTATCTGACGAAGTCGATGAACGACATGCTGGCCCAGTCCTTTTCGGAGGTCAGAGCGAGCCGGGGGCGGCAGAAGTCGCGCACGCTGCTCGTCACGGGGCCGAAGCCGGTGGGGGAGCCGCGATTCCCGGTGCAGGACCGGCTGGAGGATTTCGACATCGACGTGGTCGCGCACGGTGCGGCCTTCTCCGGTCCGCGCCTGGATATCGGCACCCGATTCCTGCTCGAACACCTGAAGTGGATGAAACCGGACGCCCGCGACGCGATCGACCTCGGCTGCGGTACCGGCATCCTGGCGGTCGCGCTCGCCAAGGCGCGCCCGGCCCTGCGGGTGGTCGGCACCGATCAGTCCGCGGCCGCGGTGGCCTCGGCCCGGGCGACCGTCGCGGCCAACGACATGGTCGACCGGGTGACCGTGGTCCGCGACGACGCGATGTCGTCGGCCGCGGACAACAGCGCCGATCTGGTCGTGTGCAATCCGCCCTTCCACGTCGGCGCCGCCGTGCACACCGGTTCGGCGATCAAGATGTTCACCGAGACCGGTCGCGTCCTGCGACCCGGCGGCGAACTCTGGGCGGTGTACAACTCGCACCTGAACTACCGGGGTGTGGTGGAACGTATCGTCGGTTCCACCGACGTCGTCGGCCGGAATCGGAAGTTCACGGTGACGCGATCGGTCCGTGGTCTGCACGATGTGCAACAGCGGTAGAGTCCGAATTGTCCGCCTCATCGATCGGCCGAGGAACTCGTTGGGGATGACAGACGTTGGAACAAGCAGTTGGATATCGAGTATTCGGCTCGACAGACAGCGGCAACGACTCCAGAAAGGCATCCGCGGTGCGCACCTCCAGCAATCCGGTTTTCCGTAATTTGCCCCGCCAAGAAGGCGTTGGCGGTGGGTATGCCAACTTCGGGTCCGGGGTTGCGGGTGCCGGCCAGGTCGGCAACCAGTACGGCCAGCAGCCCTACCAGCAGCAGCCCTATCAGCAGGCCCCGGCCACCCGGTCGATGACCATCGACGATGTCGTCACCAAGACCGGCATCACCCTGGGTGTGTTGATCGTCTCGGCGATCATCTCCTACGGCCTCACCAACGCGAACACCTCGCTCGCCCCGCTGTTCGTCATCGTCGGCGGCCTGGTCGGCCTGGTTCTCGTGCTGATCGCCACATTCGCGAACAAGATGGACAACCCCGCCATCGTCCTGTCCTACGCGGTCGCCGAGGGCCTGTTCCTCGGTGCGCTGTCGTTCATGTTCACCGATGTCGAATTCGGCGGCGTCGGCGGTAGCGCGCTGATCGGCCAAGCCGTACTCGGTACGTTCGGTGTCTTCGCAGGCATGCTCGTCGTCTACAAGACCGGCGCCATCCGGGTCACCCCGCGTTTCACCCGGATGATCGTCGGCGCGCTGATCGGCGTCGTCGTGCTCGCCCTGGGCAACCTGATCGCGAGCTTCTTCATCTCCGGTGGTCTCGGACTGCGTGACGGCGGCACGCTCGCCATCATCTTCAGCCTGGTCTGCATCGCCATCGCCGCGTTCAGCTTCCTGCTCGACTTCGACGCCGCCGACCAGCTGATCCGCGCACAGGCCCCGGAGAAGGCGGCCTGGGGTGTCGCCCTCGGCCTGACCGTCACCTTGGTCTGGCTCTACGTCGAGATCCTGCGACTGCTGAGCTACTTCAACAACGACTAGTTCCAGGCGGCCCCGGCCGCACGGATACGAGAAGGGCGGTCGCCGACGCGGCCGCCCTTTCGCGTGTCCCGGATCAGGCGGCGAGGCCGAGCGTCGCGGCGACCGCGACCGGGATCAGGTACAGCAGCGGGAACGGGACGTGCCCGTAGGCCCGCGCCCGCACGATGGTCACGATCGCGCCGAGGAAGTACGCGACAATGCCGATCGCCGCCGCAAGCCCGATCACCGGCACCCACAGCCCCGCGATCAGGCCGAGCGCTCCCGCGCCCTTCACCAGCCCGAGCGGGGTCCACCACGATTCGGGGACGCCGTATTCGACCAGCGGGCCGACCACGAACTCGGCCCGCCGCAACAGCGACAACGCCGAGAACCCGACCCAGGCCGCGGCGAGAACGGTGACGATGACGTAGGCGGTGTGCATGGCGGTCTCCCGGGTGCGTACGAATAGTTCGTTCACCCGGTAGACGACGCCCGACCGCGATATGTGACATCCGAATGTCGAGCCCACGACATGGCGAGGTGATCGGCCGGATCGGTGGGCAGGGTGCGCAGGTCGGTCGACCGCCCCTACGGCGGGCCGAGGCTACCGTCGGCGCGCGCGTCGCCGCATGGGGGCGGGCATCGAGCCGGGCGGGCATCGAGCCGAGATCGTCCTGTGCCCGAACGACGAACGGCTCCCTATCGCGGGGATAGGGAGCCGTCCGGACGGTTCACCGTGACCGCCGCCTGTGCGGCGGCCGCGCGAGTGTCAGCTCAGGCGCTCGATGACCAGCGCCATGCCCTGCCCGCCGCCGACGCACATGGTCTCCACGCCGAACTGCTTGTCGTGGGTCTGGAGGTTGTTGATCAGCGTGGTGGCGATGCGCGCGCCGGTCATGCCGAACGGGTGGCCGAGGGCGATGGCGCCGCCGGAGACGTTCAGCTTGTCCTCGTCGATCTTCAGTTCGCGCGCGGAGCCGAGCACCTGCACCGCGAACGCCTCGTTGATCTCGAACAGGTCGATATCGTCGACCGTCTTGCCCGCCAGCGCGAGGGCGTTCTTGACGGCCTCGATCGGGCCGAGGCCCATGATCTCCGGCGACAGGCCGGAGACGCCGGTGGAGACGATCCGGGCCAGCGGGGTCAGACCGAGTTCGGCGGCCTTGGTGTCGCTCATGATGACCAGCGCCGCGGCGCCGTCGTTGAGCGGACAGCAGTTACCGGCGGTGACGGTGCCGTCGGGGCGGAACACCGGCTTCAGCTGGCTGACGGCCTCGTAGGTGACACCGGCGCGCGGGCCGTCGTCGGTGGAGACCACGGTGCCGTCGGGCAGCGTGACCGGGGTGATCTCACGTTCGAAGAAGCCCGCCTTGATGGCCGCCTCGGCGCGGTTCTGCGAACGAACGCCCCAGCGGTCCTGGTCCTCGCGGGTGATGCCGGTGAAGCTGGCGACGTTCTCCGCGGTCTGGCCCATGGCGATGTAGGGGTCGGGGAGCAGACCGTCCTCGCGCGGGTCGTGCCAGATGCCCGCGCCGCCCTTGGCGGTTTCGGCGGTCCTGGCCTGAGCTTCGTCGAACACCGGGTTCTTGGTGTTCGGCCAGCTGTCGGCGGAGCCGTTCTTGTAGCGCGACACGGTTTCCACGCCCGCGGAGATGAAGATGTGGCCCTCGCCCGCCTTGATCGCGTGGAACGCCATCCGCGTGGTCTGCAACGAGGACGCGCAGTAGCGCTGCACGGTCGTGCCGGGCACGGTGTCGTAGCCCAGCTGGACGGCGACATTGCGGGCGATGCCGAAGCCCTGCTCGCCCGCGGGCGAGCCACAGCCGAGGATCAGGTCGTCGATCTGGGTCGGATCGAGCGCGGGCACCTTGTCCAAGGCCGCGCGAATGATCTGGGCGGTGAGATCATCGGGCCGGATGTCGACCAGCGAACCCTTCATGGCGCGGCCGATGGGGGAGCGAGCGGTCGAAACGATAACTGCCTCGGGCATGAGGGCTCCTTTGTGCTTCTGCTCAGTTTTGTACTGGCGACTCTATGTGTACCAAATTGGCCGAGCGGCGCACCCGCCACCCCGGTGATTCGACGAGTCCGCGCAGCCGCGCGGTGATGCCACGTCGTTCGGCCGAACGGGCCTGCGGTGACTCCGCCCGTCGCTGCGCGAGTGCCGTCACCAGGACCGGCAGAATATGCCCCGCGGCCAACGCGTAGCCGTCGGCGGAGGGGTGGAAGCCGTCGGCGGCGAAGAGCCGGTCCGGCGAAGTGAGGAATTGCGGACCGAGGTCGCCCATCGGCACCGGGTGGGCCCCGGCGTCGGCGCTGACCCCGAATTGCGCCTTCGCCAGCCGCACGCTCCAGTTGTGCACGATGGTGCGCAGCGGCTGCGGTATCGCGGCGACCGTCCCCAGATCCGGGCAGGTGCCGACGACGACGACCGCACCCGCGTCGTGCAGCCTGGCCACCGCGGCGCCGAGCCGATGCGCCGAGGCGGAGATCGAATGCTTCTTGGTGACGTCGTTCGCGCCGACGAAGATGACCGCGGCGTCCGGCGGCGGACCCGCGACGAACATCGCGTCGACCTGACCGGACAGACCCTTGGAGGTGGCGCCGCAGATCGCCTTGGTGCTGAGCCTGATACTCATCCCCGTGGCCTCGGCCAAGCCGCGCGCGATCCGCACGCCGGGCACGTCCTCGCAGTTCGCGCACCCGAGTCCGGCGGCGGTGGAATCGCCGAAGATCATCAGGTGCACGTCGACCGGCTTACCCGGTCGCCACGGCTCGGGCGACTCGCAGCCCGCGGTGTAGACACCGTCGGCCTCCGGCGGTTTGGAGGTGTCGCGTCCGATGACCCCCCGCGCCGCGCCCGCCTGCGCCATGAGAAGTCGATACGCGGCCCACGACGCGGTGCCCGCGCTGGATCCGGCCAGCACGGTGGCCATACCCGTCACCGCGGCGGTACGCCTGTTCATCCGAGGTGCCACGACTACGAATAGTAGTGGCTCCGCGCACGACGACGTCGATCCCGCTTCCGCCGCCGGTCACCCGGGCGCGTACCCGATGGGTCACGCTGCCGGCTTGCCCAGGTCGTCTGGGTTCACGGAAGGCACGAACTCCCGGGCGATCAGCCGGGGACGGTGAAGGTGGCCTTGGCGGGAACGTTCGCGGAATCGGTGGTGATCGCGACCTCGACGCGGCCCGGGCCGGTGTCCTGGAACAGCGCGTAGAGGATGCTGCCGTAGATACCGGTCACCACATTGTTCTCATACACGCCGATCGCGCCGGTGTCGAGATTGCGCCATGCCACGAAGGCGCGCACCTCGCACAGCGGGGCGAACGGGTAGAGGCCGGGGCCGACGCCGGAGACCGGGGTCGCCCGCATATTGAGGATGGCCCGGCCCGGCCAGTCGGCGCTGGTATCGGCCCAGGTCTCGATACTCGTCCAGCACAGACCGCCGTGCGCGAGCGTCGGCACCTGGGGGAACGGGACTGTCGCCGCACTGGCCTGCGCGCCGGATCCGACGACCGCGGCCATTGCCGCGCACACCAGAACGGTGGCGGCTCGGACGATGTTGGGCTGCCTCATATTTCCCGATCCTAGGCCCGGCGACCGGCTCCGCGTGCGACTCGCCCCGCATCGATTTCGCCCCGTCGTGCCGGAATTCACAATGTGGCTTCCCGGCCAGCGCGTCATGGGTCGTCGCGATGCCGGGAAGCCGCGTAGAGGGCCGTCGATGCGAGCACCGCGCGGCGTTCTGCAACGATGGAGCTATGCGCATCGCGGATCACGTCGTGGACCTCATCGGCAACACGCCGCTGGTCCGGTTGAACTCTGTCGTCGGGCCGAACGCCGGGCTGGTGGCCGCCAAGATCGAATACCTCAATCCTGGCGGAAGTTCCAAGGACCGGATCGCGGTGAAGATGATCGAGGCCGCCGAGAAGTCGGGCGAACTCGGTCCCGGCGGCACGATCGTCGAACCGACCTCGGGCAATACCGGTGTCGGACTGGCCCTGGTCGCGCAGCAGCGCGGCTACAAATGCGTATTCGTCTGCCCGGACAAGGTCTCCGAGGACAAGCGCAATGTGCTGCGTGCCTACGGCGCCGAGGTCGTGGTCTGCCCGACCGCCGTGCCGCCGGACCACCCGGACAGCTACTACAGCGTTTCCGATCGGCTGGTGCGCGAGATCGACGGCGCCTGGAAGCCGGACCAGTACTCCAATCCCGGCGGCCCGGACAGCCACTACGAGACCACCGGCCCGGAGATCTGGCGCGACACCGAAGGAAAGATCACCCACTTCGTCGCCGGTGTCGGCACCGGAGGCACCATCACCGGCACCGGTCGATACCTCAAGGAGGTGTCGGGCGGCACGGTGAAGGTCATCGGCGCCGATCCTGAGGGGTCGGTGTATTCCGGAGGCACCGGCAGGCCGTATCTGGTCGAAGGCGTCGGCGAGGATTTCTGGCCCTCGGCCTACGATCCCGCGATCCCCGACGAGATCACCGCGGTGTCGGACGCCGATTCGTTCGACATGACCCGACGGCTGGCCCGCGAGGAAGGACTGCTCGTCGGCGGTTCCTGCGGTATGGCGGTCGTCGCCGCCATCGAGGTGGCCCGTCGTGATCCCGACGCCGTCGTGGTCGTGCTGCTGCCCGACGGCGGCCGCGGTTACCTGTCGAAGATCTTCAACGACGAGTGGATGAGTTCCTACGGCTTCCTGCGCACCCGGCTCGACGGCAGCATTGCCGAGCCCCTGGTCGGTGACGTGCTGCGTGGAAAGTCCGGCGCGCTGCCGGATCTGGTGCACACCCACCCGTCGGAGACCCTGCGCGACGCCATCGAGATCCTTCGCGAATACGGCGTCTCGCAGATGCCGGTGGTCGGCGCGGAACCGCCGGTGATGGCGGGCGAGGTCGCGGGCAGCGTCACCGAGCGAGATCTGCTGTCGGCGGTATTCGAAGGCCGTGCGCACCTGACCGATTCGGTGGCCGAACACATGAGCCCGTCGTTCCCGTTGATCGGATCCGGCGAACCCATCTCCGCCGCCACCAAGGCACTGTCCGACACCGACGCGCTCATGGTGGTCGAGGACGGCAAACCGGTCGGCGTCATCACCCGCCACGACCTGCTCGGCTTCCTCAGCACCGGTTCCATCGGTCGCTGACCCGGGGCCGCGATTCGATCGCGCACTCACGCTCTTCGGCGCGGCGGTGCACGATCGAATCGCGGCTGCGGGTGCGGCGGCGAACTATTATTCGCGACGCGCCAGCAAATAATTAGCAGACTCGCTGTTTCGATGATGACCCGAGGTATAACCGGCTCGGGAACAGCCACGGCACCGGCCCTGGCGTATCGGGTAGCGAAGGGACGGGCCGTGTATACCTCCAGTTCGGCTATCGATTTCGAGCAGGGGCTGACGGACGCGTGGAGTTCGATCGCGACGTTCGTTCCCGCCATGGCGGGATCCCTGGCGATTCTGCTCGGGGGCTGGATCATCGCCAGGGTCGTCGCGGCGATCGTGCGCCGCGTCCTGGCCCGGGTCGGATTCGATCGACTGGTCGAGCGCGGCGGTATCGGGGATATGTCGGCGCGCAGCCGTTACGACGCCTCGGATCTGTTGGCAAGACTGGCCTATTTCGCGATTCTGCTGATCGCGCTGCAAGTCGGGTTCGGGATATTCGGCCCGAATCCGGTCAGCGCGACGATCGACCGCATCGTCGCCTGGCTGCCGCGCGCCGCGGTGGCGATCGTCATCGTCGTCGTCGCGGGGGCCATCGCGCACGGTGTGCGCGACATGGTCGCCAACGTGCTCGGCGGCCTGTCGTACGGGCCGATGATGGGTCGGATCGCGGCGGTATTCGTCTGGGGCATCGGCATCGTCGCCGCCCTGAACCAGATCGGTGTGGCGACCTCGGTGACACTGCCGATACTCGTCACCGTGCTCGCCACCGTCGGCGGCGTCATCGTGGTCGGTGTCGGTGGCGGCCTGATCCGCCCCATGCAGCGGCGCTGGGAGGACTGGCTCACCGGCCTGGAAGAGGAGATGCCCGTGGTCAAAGGGCGTGCCGAGACCTATCGGCGCGGTCGCGACGACGCCGCCCGGGAACAACTGTGGATGGACGACCGGGCCACCCGCGCCCAGCAGCAGTGGGCGCGGGAACCGATACGCGGCGGCTACGGTCCGGGCGGGTACACCAAGGACGACGACTACTACTTCGACGATCCGGGTGAGATTCGCTGAGATTCCCGGGTCCGAGGGTCAGCGAAACGCGTCCGCATCGGTCAGCGCTTTGCCGAGAACCAGTTGGTGCACTTCCGCCGTGCCCTCGTAGGTGAGTACCGATTCCAGATTGTTGGCGTGTCGCAAGACCGGATAGTCGAGCGTGATGCCGTTCGCGCCGAGAAGTGTGCGGCATTCGCGGGCGATTTTTATCGCCTCCCTCGTGCTGTTCAATTTTCCCGCGCTGATCTGCTCGGCCTTGACTTCGTGGCGATCTTTGAGCCTGCCGATATGCAGCGCGAGCAATTGCCCTTTGCCGAGTTCCAACGCCATATCCGCGAGTTTGGCCTGTGTGAGCTGGTAGGAGGCGAGCGGTTTCTCGAAGATCTCGCGCGTGCGGGTGTATTCGATGGTGGCCTCGAGGCAGTCCCTGGCCGCGCCGAGCGCGCCGAAGATGATGCCGAAACGCGCTTCGCTCAGGCAGGCGAGCGGCGAACCCAGACCCTTCGACGCGGGCAGGATCGCGTCGGCGGGCAACCGGACGTCGTCGAGGTCGAGTTCGGCGGTGATCGAGGCGCGCAGTGACAATTTGCGATGCATCTCACGGGCGGTGAAACCGGGAGTATCCGTCGGAACCAGGAACCCGCGGATCCTCTCGTCGGTCCGCGCCCAGATCACCGCGACATCGGCGACCGAGCCGTTGGTGATCCACATCTTCGATCCGTTGAGCACCCAGTCGTCGCCGTCGCGCTCGGCACGGGTGCGCATGCCGCCGGGGTTGGATCCGAAATCCGGTTCGGTCAGCCCGAAACAGCCGATCGTCTCGCCCGCCGCCATACCGGGCAGCCAATGCTGTTTCTGTTCCTCCGAACCGAACAGGTGGATGGCCGTCATGGCCAGTGAACCCTGGACCGAGACCATGCTGCGCACCCCCGAATCCACCGCCTCCAGTTCCTGGCAGGCCAGGCCGTAGGCGGTCGCCGACATGCCCGCGCATCCGTATCCCTCGAGGTGCATGCCGAGCAGACCGAGTTTGCCGAGTTCGGGCGCTATCTCACGGGCGGGAAAAGTGCCCGCCTCGAACCAGTCCGCGATATGCGGGCGCAGTCGCCTGGCCGCGAACGCGGCGACGGTATCCCTGATCTCGCGCTCCTCCTCGGACAGCAGGGCGTCGGTTGCGAAGAGTTCGTCGACAGTCACCATGAACTCAGCCTAATCGGCCGCCCGCGCGGCGAGACCGTCATCACAAACGGGTGCCGACGTGCATATTCGGACTCGGCCATACCACCGGGCGCGCGGTTGCCCGCGATTGCCTCCCTCTAGTCTGGGGATATGACCGAGCTGGGATTCTCCACACGGGCAGTGCACGCCGGATTCGATCCTGATCCACAGACCGGTGCGGTGAACGTGCCCATTTACGCGAGTTCGACGTTCGCCCAGGACGGAGTGGGCGGATTGCGCGGCGGCTTCGAATACGGCCGAACCGGCAATCCGACGCGCACCGCCCTCGAGGCCAACCTCGCCGCCCTCGAGTCGGGTGCCTACGGGCGCGCGTTCGGCTCGGGCATGGCGGCCACCGACTGTGCGCTGCGCGCGATGCTGCGCCCCGGCGACCACATCGTCATCCCCGACGATGCCTACGGCGGCACCTTCCGGCTGATCGACAAGGTCTTCAGTCAGTGGGGGATCGAGCATTCGCCCGCCCACGTCTTCAACGTCGACGAGATGCGCGCCGCGATCCGCCCCAACACCAAACTGGTCTGGATCGAGACGCCGACCAACCCGCTGCTCAGCATCGGCGATATCCCGGCGCTGGCCGAGGTCGCCCACATCGCGGGCGCGAAACTGGTGGTGGACAACACCTTCGCCACCCCGTACCTACAGCAGCCGCTGCTACTCGGCGCGGATGTGGTCACCCACTCCACCACCAAATACCTCGGTGGGCATTCCGATGTCGTCGGCGGCGCGCTGATCACCAACGATCCCGAACTCGACGCCGCGTTCGGCTTCCTGCAGAACGGCGCGGGCGCTGTTCCCGGCCCCTTCGACGCCTACCTCACCATCCGCGGCACCAAAACTCTCGCGCTGCGGATGGAACGTCACTGCGACAACGCCGAGGCCCTGGCCGAATACCTCACCCGGCATCCGGCGATCTCCCAGGTCATCTACCCGGGCCTGCCGGAACATCCCGGCCATCTCGTCGCGGACAAGCAGATGCGCCGTTTCGGCGGCATGATCTCGGTGCGCCTGCACGGTGGCCGCGCGGCCGCGCACGATTTCTGCTCGCGCACCGAGATCTTCACCCTCGCCGAATCGCTCGGCGGCGTGGAATCGCTGATCGAGCATCCGGCCGCGATGACCCACGCCTCGACCGAGGGCTCGGAGCTGGAAGTGCCCGCCGATCTGGTTCGACTGTCGGTCGGCATCGAGGACATCGGCGATCTGCTCACCGATGTGGAACGGGCGCTCGCTGGCTGAGCACAACAGACCGAGCACATACAGAACGGCCGCTCCCGTGTTCGGGTGCGGCCGTTTCTGTTCGGGTTTCGTGACGCAGGGATCAGCTGTGGTAGGGCTCCGCGCTGATCAGCGTGACCTTCATCGTGTTGCCGTTGGGCAGCGTGTATTCCCGGGTCTCGCCGACCTTGGCATCGATGAGCGCGCCGCCGAGCGGGGAGTTCGGCGAGTACGTCTCCAGTTTGGAGTCGTTCACGCCCTCCTCGCGGGTCGCGATGAGGAATGTCTCGGTGTCGGACTCGTCGCCGTCGTAGTAGACCTTCACGACCGAGCCGGGGAGTGCGACGCCCGCCTTGGTCGGCGCGACGCCGACCTTCGCGTTGTTCAGCAGTTCTTGCAGCTGGCGGATACGCGCCTCCTGCTGGCCCTGCTCCTCGCGCGCGGCGTGGTAGCCACCGTTCTCCTTGAGGTCGCCCTCTTCCCGGCGCTCGTTGATCTCGGCGGCGATGACGGGACGGTTGGCAATGAGCGCGTCGAGTTCGCCCTTGAGCCTGTCGTGCGACTCCGGGGTCAGCCAGGTCACTTGCGTCTCGGTCATCTCGATCACTCCCTAGTAGTTGTTCCCGGCGGACCGGGATTCCCTGATACCGGCGCCCCCACCCGGAGGAGGGCATGCACCAGCCGACGGCTAGAGCCAATCCTGGGAAGTTCATCGAACCCCGACAGGTGACGTTGCGGGCAAACCCGAAAACCCGGAACTCACAGCGCTGGCCGCCAATGCAGCAAACACGGCTCCGAGCCCCGGAACCGTGTATCACGCTATTTTAGCATGAATCATAAACACGCAGGTCGGAGTTCATTTTGCCGACAAACACGCCGATAATTCCCGAGTCGGGAGATGTTTCAGCCCGCCCGCAGATACTCGGGCACCCGATCGCTACATCCGTATATGTTGCCCGCCGATGGCCGGGCCGAGGAACGGACGATCGTCGTCAATTCGACCGTTCCGCTGTCCGACGGTGTGATGAGCACCTCTCTCCGGCCGACCTCGGCTCCGTCGCGATCCATCGCCCGGACGAAACAGACCGCGGGGCGCGACGGGTCGTCGCGGGTCACCTTCAGCCGGATCGACAGGGTCGAATCGTCGACGAGGGTGTAGCCGAGTTGTTCGGCGTCGATATCGTCCGGACCGTATTTCTGGAAGCCGAGGAATGCGATTCCCAGGCCCGCGACCAGCACGATCGCGATCAGCGTCGCGGGAATCCAGCGCCTGCGAATCCCGGGCGCGTCGCGTCGGTCACGGGTGCCGTAGCGGTCGGCGCGACGAGCCGCCGCCGCGCCATCGGCGGACACGTCGCCGGTGGTTTCGGGCTGGGGCTCGTTCATGGACTTCTCGCTCCCGGGGGGCACATCGGAACAAAAGTAGGTCGAATGAAACTATAGGGAATGAAGACCCGACACCCGCGACCGAGAGCGACGGTGAACGAGACGTGAGTGGCCTTCGCCTCATGGCGGTGCATGCCCACCCAGACGACGAATCCAGCAAGGGTGCCGCAACCACCGCCCGTTACGCCGACGAGGGACACGAAGTCCTCATCGTGACGTTGACCGGCGGCGAACGTGGCAGCATCCTCAACCCGGCGATGGACACCCCGGGTGTGCTCGACCGGATCGTGGAGATCCGGCGAGAGGAGATGGCCGCCGCCGCGCGGGCGCTCGGCGTGCGCCAGACCTGGCTGGGTTTCGTCGACTCCGGATTACCCGAGGGCGATCCGCTGCCGCCGCTGCCCGACGGTTGTTTCGCGCTGGTCCCCCTCGAGGAGTCGACCGAGGCGCTCGTGCGCGTGATCCGCGAGTTCAAGCCGCATGTGATCACCACCTACGACGAGAACGGCGGCTACCCGCATCCGGATCACATCCGATGCCACGAGGTCTCGGTGGAGGCCTTCGAGGCGGCGGGCGATCCCGAACGGTTCCCCGACGCGGGCACGCCGTGGACGCCGCTCAAGCTCTACTACGACCACGGTTTCAGCCTGAAGCGGATGGAGGTCTTCGCCGCGGAGTACGAGCGCGTCGGCGAGCCGTTCCCGTTGCAGGAATGGCTGGACCGCGTGCGGCAGTACCAGGACGGGCGCGGCGACAAGATGGTCAGGGTCACCACCCAGATCGAATGCGGCAAGTACTTCCACCAACGTGACGACGCGCTGCGCTCGCACGCCACCCAGATCGATCCGAACGGCGCGTTCTTCGCGATCCCGATCGAACTCCAGCAGCGGCTGTGGCCGACCGAGGAATTCGAATTGGCCAAGACCAGGGTCAGCACCGCGCTGCCCGAACACGACCTGTTCGCGGGGATCGAGGACGCGGACCGGTGATGCTCGCTCTTCTCGCCCAAACCCCCGGCACGCCGACGGGCCCCGAATTCGGCAAGGCCTCACCGCTGGGTCTCGCGATCGTGCTCATTCTGCTCGTCGGCACCGTCCTGCTCGTGCGTTCGATGAACCGGCACCTGAAGAACCTGCCGCCCACCTTCGAGCCCGAACATCCGGAGCCGGATCAGGAGGCGGACGAGGGGACCGAACCGGGGATCATCAAGCGTCCCGAATCTGAATCCGGTGAGCCGGTGGAGGGTTCGGACGAGCGCGCGCAATCGAGCTGACGGGGCGGTCGGCCGAATCTCCTTGCGGTGCAATGCCGTCGACGTGGTCGCCGCGTCGGCCGCATGGCATTCTGGGTAGGTGGCGACTCGTCGCGCGGGCCGTAGCGGGCGTACTCGGCCTCGCCGTTCTCGCGTTATGGGCCAGGTGCGTCGGTTTGGTGGTCACCTACCGGCTCGCCACCGACCCCGTCGTCGACCCGCACGGTTACGGCCTGACCTTCGGCACGATCTTCTCCGTTCCCACCGGCTTGCTCGCCGCCGCGCTCCTACCGCAGACGTTGCGTCCGCCGCAGAGGGCGCGCGTCACCGCGGTCGCGATGGCGACCTACGTCGTCGCGACGGTCCTGTTGTTCGCCGCGT
Organism: Nocardia sp. NBC_01377; assembly: GCF_045040005.1. Taxonomy (NCBI): domain Bacteria; kingdom Bacillati; phylum Actinomycetota; class Actinomycetes; order Mycobacteriales; family Nocardiaceae; genus Nocardia; species Nocardia sp. NBC_01377. The sequence goes on along the minus strand of NZ_CP109566.1, from coordinate 6,298,206 downwards.
TCCTCACCGCGTGACGGTGATCGCTCGGAGTCTCCCGTCACGTTTTCACCGTGGCTCCGGGCGGGTACTCCTGAGTAGCGTATGCCGATCGGATGTCACACCGCCGTGCTACCAATTCTGTGTTCGCCCTAGCTAAGGAAGTCCATGCAGACTGTGATCGGCCGGATCGACCGTGCCCTCGACATGACCGGCACGATCGTCGACGCGATCGAGGACGGCCGATTGTCGGCGGCCACGCCGTGCGCGAAATGGGATGTGCGCGCGGTGCTCAACCACCTGGTGGGCGGTATGCGGCTGTTCGCGGCGGAGCTGGCTGGAACCGATCCGGTCGGGGCATACGACGATTGGCTGGGCGCGGATCCGCAGGTGGCCTACGCGGCCGCGGCCGAAATCGACCGCGCCGCATGGGGTCGCCTGGACGTGCCGTGGTCGGAGGTGAATCTCCCGATCGGTACGGCGACAGCGCCGGAGGCCGCGCTGGTCCACCTCACCGAGGTGGTCGTGCACGGCCTCGATCTCGCGATCGCCATCGATCGCCCCGATCTCGCCGACGACGATCTCAGCGCGGAACTGCTCGCCGCCATGGCCGAAGCCGGCGGCGTCGAGACCTTCCGCAAACCCGGCATGTTCGGCCCCGAGATCGCGATCTCCCCGGACGCACCGGCCCACCTTCGACTGATGGCCTACCTCGGCCGCACCGTCTAGCGACTTCGGGACCTCCCCGGTTGCGGGGTGCGGCAAGGGGAGGGCGCATCCACGGGTGGGGACAGGCGGGCGGGTGGCGGCGCGCATGAGCATCGGCTCGCAGGCCTCCGACGGTCGACACCCGGTCTCAGCGGACATACTTGGAAGAAATATGCGGGATTCCGTCGACTTCAGGGAGGATCGGCTGCCTGGACTGGGCCCGCACCGGGTGACGAAGGATCGTCTTGGTCCGGGTGGCGGATCTACGCGGGTCCGACAGGTAGATCTCGTGATGGCGGCCGTTCATGGTCAGGCCCTTCTCGGCCATGAACGCCTCCATGCGCGCGAGCGTCTCCGGTTCGGTCGCGTACGGGCCGATATGCAGTGCCTGTATCGCCGCGCCCTCGTGGAACCGTTCGAAGGTGGCGCCGGTGATCATCTCGCCGGTGACGAAATCGGGGAGTCGGATCATCATTCGCCACCGCCATTGCTCGCGCGGCACCGACAGCGGCGGGTCGTCGGAATCCACCCACCACTGGCCCTCCAATTTCGGCACTACGAAATCCCGATCCGCGGCCTTGGCGAGTTTCTTCGCGCCGTACACCGAGCGGTACAGGGTGCCGACGGCGTCGGTGTACTCCGATCCCAGTGGCGCGCCCTCGCCGGTCACCGTCGCATAGCCGTAGGTGTCGAAGGCGCGCAGCACCGGGTCGGTGGGCGCGGTGTAGTAGAGTTTGTCGCTTTTCGCCAGGTCGAGTTTCATCGCGGAACCTTCCTGTCTCGGGGGTGCCGTCGAGCCTGCACCCTCCAGCGGCCGGAGAGTCGAGCGCGCCGTTTCGCGGGAGCGCCGTGTCGCCCGGTCGCCGCGCTCCGGCCACGATTGTGAGACGGTGGAAATATGAACCGGCTCGGTAACGCCACCTCCCCGTACCTGCGTCAGCACGCCGACAATCCGGTGCACTGGCGGGAATGGGATGCCGACGCGCTCGCGGAGGCCGCCGAGCGCGACGTGCCGATTCTGCTGTCGGTCGGGTACGCCTCGTGCCACTGGTGCCATGTCATGGCGCACGAGTCGTTCGAGGACGAGGCGACGGCCGCGCTGATGAACGACAACTTCGTCTGTATCAAGGTCGATCGTGAGGAACGTCCCGACCTGGATTCGGTCTATATGAACGCGACCGTCGCCATGACGGGGCAGGGCGGCTGGCCGATGACGTGTTTCCTCACCGCGGACGGCGCGCCTTTCTACTGCGGTACCTACTATCCGAAGGTGCCGCGCGGCGGGATGCCGTCGTTCGCCCAGTTGCTCACCGCGATCACCGATACCTGGCATAACCGCCGCGATGACGTCCGGCAGGCATCCGAGCAGGTCAGCGAGGCGTTGCGGTCACAGGCGGGGGGTCTGCCGGACGCCGAGTTCGCGGTCAACGACGAACTGCTCGACAATGCGGTTCGCGCCGTGCTGGCCGACGAAGACCCCGAGCACGCGGGTTTCGGCGGTGCGCCCAAATTCCCGCCGTCGGCACTGCTGGAGGGTCTGCTGCGCAATGCCGAGCGCACCGGTGACGCCGAGGTGTTCGCGGCGGTGGACCGCACCGCCGAAGCGATGGCGCGCGGCGGGATCTACGACCAGTTGCGCGGCGGTTTCGCCCGCTACTCGGTCGACGCGGCCTGGGTGGTGCCGCATTTCGAGAAGATGCTCTACGACAACGCCCAATTGCTGCGCGTCTACGGACATCTCGCGCGTCGCGGCGGTTCGTCGCTGCCGCTGCGGATCACCCGGGAGACCGTGGGATTCCTGCTCGATGATCTCGGCACCGCCGAGGGTGGTTTCGCGTCCGCGCTCGATGCCGACACCCACCTCGAACCGGGCGGTCCCGGTGTCGAGGGCGCCACCTACGTGTGGACGCCCGCTGAGCTGGTCGGCGAACTCGGTCCTCTCGATGGCGCTTGGGCCGCAGAGGTTTTCGGGGTGAGCACGGCGGGCAATTTCGAACAGGGGACGTCGGTGCTCACCCGCTACGTCGACCCGGATGATCTCGACCGCCTCGAACAGGTCAGTGCGGTGTTGCGCAAAGCGCGCGACGGCAGGCCGCAGCCCGCACGCGACGACAAGGTCGTCACCGCCTGGAACGGTATCGCGATCACCGCCCTCATCGAGGCCGGTGCCGCGCTGGGGCAACAGGATTGGGTCGACGCCGCGCTGCGGTGCGCGCGCTTCCTCGTCGCCGAGCACGTGGTGGACGGTCGGGTGCGCCGCGCCTCGCTCGGTGGTGCGGTCGGCGCGGCGCCCGGCATACTCGAGGATTACGCCTGGCTGTCGGTAGCCCTGCTGGCATCGCACCAGGCGACCGGCGAGATCGACTGGCTGCATCGGGCGCAACGGCTTCTCGACACGGTGATCGAGCATTTCGCCGACCCGGACGTCCCCGGTAGCTGGTATGACACCGCGGACGATGCCGAAACTCTCGTGGCCCGCCCGCGCGACCCCATCGACGGCGCGACCCCGGCAGGCGCTTCCGTGCTCGCCGAGGCCTTGCTGACCGCCGCCGCGGTGAGTGGCCCCGCCGAAGCGGTGCGCTACCGCGAACTCGCCGACGAAACCCTGCGGCGCGGTGCGATCGTCCTCGCCCGCGCTCCCCGTTCGGCCGGGCAGTGGCTGACGGTCGCCGAAGCGGCGCTGCGCGGACCGCTACAGGTCGCGATCGCCGTACCGGAATCGGCCGAGAATACTTCCACCGCGACCGATCTCGCGACTGCGGCACGTATCGCCGCCCCCGGTGGAACCGTTGTCGTCGCCGCACCGGCCGACGCGGTTCCGCTGCTTGCCGACCGTCCCGCTGTCGGTGGCACCGCCGCCGCCTATGTCTGCCGAGGGACGGTCTGCGATCTCCCGGTCACCACAGCCGAGGGATTGCGCGCCTCGCTCATTCGCTGAGCGGCACGCGGCGGTTTCCGGAACCTCGGTCCGGAGGACGTTGACTTCACGCCTCCTTCGTCCGGCGAGCGGTCGGGGGCGGTTGGCGCACCATAGGTGTGCGTGGCGGGTACTGGGAGCCCGTGCTCGGCGATCGGCACACTCCTTCGTCCGACGAGCAGTCCGGGGGAGATCGGCGGACGATGACGTGCGCGTCGGGAACCTGGGACCTGTGGACAAGCACCGTCGATCGCACGTCAGGACAAGGCTTTCAGCGGTCCGCGTGACTCGGATCGGGGATGGAGCGGTGGGCCTCCGCCGCGGGGCTCAGCGTCTCGGATTCGGGGACGGTGGTGATTTCCGGATCCGCTGTTCGCGGCGCGGAATCGAGGCCGGAAGGCTCGAAATCGGTCCAGCACGCGGTCGGTTCGGGGCGGCCGCGCAACTGAATGTGGTCGTACAGCGTCCATTTGGCACGTTCGTGCGCGGAGGCGGCCTCGATGATCGCGTTGCTCACCAGGATTCGCCTCGGCGTCGCCTTGGCTTCGGTGGTGAGCCTGGCCGCCTCGTTGACGGCGTCGCCGATCACGGTGAATTCCAGGCGGGTGTCGGTGCCGACGTCACCGGCGAAAACCTGTCCGCGCGCGACGCCGATGCCGATATCGAGTTCACCGCTGGCGATCACCTCGTCCCTGATCCTGCGGGCGGCGCGTAAGGCCGGGGTCGCGTTGTCGCGCAGCGCGAGCGGTGCGCCGAAGACGCACAGCGCGGCGTCGCCCTCGAATTTGTTGACCAGGCCGTCGTTCTCCTCGGTGGCGGCGACCACGATGGCGAGCAGCCGATTGAGTTTGGCGACGAATTCCTGCGGCGACAATCCGGTGGACAGCGCCACCGAGCCCGTGACGTCGACGAAGAGCGCCGACACCACCCTGACGTCGCCGGTGAGGTCCATCCCGCGCGTCAGGGCGCGTTCGGCGACCTCGTCGCCCACGTGCCTGCCGAAGACGTCGCGCATCCGTTCACGTTCGAGCAGATTCGCCGACAGTTCGTTGACCGAATGTTCGAGCCGCCCGATCTCGCTGGTGCTGCCGACCGAGACCCGCACATTCGATTCGCCGTGGGTGATCCGGTCGAGCGCCAGCCGCAGCGCCCGCAACGGCGCGGCGACGGAGATGGCGAGGAATGTGGTGGCGAGCGCTCCGACACCGATGCCCACCGCAGCGAGGTAGATGGCGGTGCGGATGCGATTCGGCGCGCCCGAGACCGGATCGGCGAGGACGACGATCAGCATGAGCAGCGGCATCGCGCCCGAGACCGCCCAGGTGACGACCACTCGGATCAGCACCGACGAACTCCAGTGCATCGTCGCGCCGAGTACTCCCGCCACGACCGGGATGGTCGGCCGGATAAGCCGGTCGACGATGAGGAAGGTCACCGCCGCCGATTGCAGACCACCGAGCAGGAACAGCACGGCGGTGACGCCCATGTTGTTGTTCTCGGTGAGATGCGTGAACATCGATGCCGCGATGATCACCCCGGGAATCCACAGGGCGAGCGCCCGCGCGGTGATGGCGATGGGCAGACGCAGCAGTCGGCGCGCTTCGTCGGGTGTTGGTTTGCGTCCGGCGTCCAGCCAGGCGAAGTAGACGGTGCGGTCGCGCACGGCGAGTCCGATGCCGACGAGGAATCCGATGGCCGGGTAGATGCCGACCAGGGCCATCGTGCGCGGCCAGTCCGCGCCGAGTCTGCCGAGGAAACCGCTGAGCCACAACTCGGTGACGATGACGGCCAGACCGCTGAGATTGGCCGCGATCACCACGACGGCCAGCCCCCAGCGGGCTTTGAGCGCCCAGAACGCGAATTTGGCGATCACGACGCGCGCACATCCCGTCGCGGTGTCCTCCGGCCCGGTCCGGCGGCGTGAGTGAAGGCTGCGCGCCGCGGCGCGAACCGATGGCACCGCACCCGCGTGGTGGGACGAGGTGATCTCCCGATACTCCTTCGGTTGTCCAGCGTCACGATTCCGACTGTATTGCGGACCCGGCGCTCCCACGGTGGCACTCGCGTTTTCGACGCGCGTTTCGGTGCGGGCAGCACTCGGTCGCGAGGTATTCCGGTCACGGTGCGGTCCGGTTCAGCGCAGGACGACCAGCCAGATCGCGATGTAGTGGCACAGCGCCGCCAGCACCGTCGCCGCGTGGAAGAACTCGTGATGCCCGAAGACCTCGGGCCAGGGATTGGGCCATTTGGTGGCGTAGAGGATCGCGCCCGCGCTGTAGACGAGCCCGCCGACGAGCAGCAGGATCAGCGGGGCGAGCCCGACCTGGTCGTGCAGGCGACCGGCCACCGGCACGACCGCCCAGCCCAGCAGCAGATACAGCGGTACCCCGACCCACGGCGGTGCGGTCGGCCAGAGCAGTTTCAGCGCGACACCGGCGAGCGCTCCAGCCCACACCACGGCGAGCAGGGTCCGTCCGGTGCTTCCGGGCAGTCCGAGCAGGGCGAACGGCGTGTAACTGCCAGCGATGAACAGGAAGATCATCGAGTGGTCGGCGCGTTTCATCCGGATGCGGGTGCCGGGAGATTTCCAGGTCACCCGGTGATAGATCGCGCTGATTCCGAACAGTCCGCAGACGGTGAGGCCGTAGATCAGCGTCGACCAGCCCGCGGTCGCCGAAATGGTGGCGGCCTTCGCGACGAGGGCGATGACGGCGACGGCGGCGATACCGACCGCCCACGTGTGGATCCAGCCCCGCATCCGCGGTTTGACCAGTGCGTCGACCAGCCGTTCACTCGGGTGCGCGCCGACCGGCGCCGCGTCGACGGCACCGACTGATTCGGACAAAGCTACCTCCTGGGTGACCCGTGAGTAACCTACGGTACCGTAAGTTAGGTGCGTTCGGCTACTGCGCCGAGGAAACGCGGTCGATGCTCGGCTCGTGGTCGTGGGGCGTACTGTTGGACGCCGTGGAGCTTCCGAGTCAGGTGCGTGGTCTGCCTTACCGCATCTACGAGGCGCGGCTGTCCAAGCAGCTGGCCGGCAAACAGCACCCCCGGCACGTCGCGGTGATGTGTGATGGCAATCGCCGCTGGGCTCGGGAGAACGGTTTCACCGATGTGAGCCACGGCCACCGTGTCGGCGCGCTGAAAATCGCCGAACTCGTCGGCTGGTGTGCCGACGAGGGCATCGAGATGGTCACCGTCTACCTGCTCTCGACCGAGAATCTGCAACGCGACCCCGAGGAACTGGAAACCCTCTTCGAGGTCATCACCGACGTGGTCGAGGAACTGTCGGCCCCGGAACAGAACTGGAGCGTGCGCATCGTCGGTACGCTCGACGGATTTCCCGAACTCATCGCCAAACGTCTGCGTACCGCGGCCGAACGCACCGACGGACGCGACGGTGTGCACGTGAACGTCGCTGTCGGCTACGGCGGTCGCCAGGAGATCACCGACGCGGTCCGCAAACTGATGCGCCTGGAGATGGCGGCGGGCGAGACCGGTGAGGATCTGGTGCAGTCGATCACCGTCAACGCGATCGGCCAGCATCTCTACACCTCGGGGCAACCGGACCCGGACCTCGTCATCCGCACCTCCGGTGAGCAGCGGCTGTCCGGTTTCCTGTTGTGGCAGAGCGCCTATTCCGAGATCTGGTTCACCGAGGCCTACTGGCCGGAGTTCCGCCGCGTCGACTTCCTGCGTGCCCTCCGCGATTACGCCGCGCGGCACCGCCGATTCGGGGTGTGACACCGGGATTCGGCGCGTGTACGCGGCGGACATGGATCACGCTGTGCGCGTGGAGATCACAGTTTGCGCAGTCGCAGGCGGTTGATGGAGTGATCGGCGTCCTTGCGCAGGACGAGAGTGGCGCGCGGGCGGGTGGGCAGGATGTTGTCCACGAGATTCGGGCGGTTGGTGGAATGCCAGATCTCCTGTGCCGCCGCGGTCGCCTGCGCGTCGTCGAAGCCCGCGTAGTGGTGGAAGTGCGCGTTCGGGGCGGCGAAGGCGGTCGCGCGCAGCGCGAGAAACCTTTGCACATACCACTTCTCGATATCCTCGATGCGCGCGTCGACGTAGATCGAGAAGTCGAACAGATCCGAAACCATCAGGCGCGGACCGGTTTGCAGCACATTGAGGCCTTCGACGATCAGGATGTCGGGCTGGCGTACGCAGTGCAGCTTGCCCGGCACGATGTCGTAGGAGATATGTGAATACACCGGTGCGCACACTTCGGCGGCGCCGGATTTCACCTCGGTGACGAAACGCAGGAGTTTACGGCGGTCGTAGCTATCCGGGAAACCTTTGCGGTGCATTATCCCGCGTCGGGTCAGTTCCGCGGTGGAATAAAGGAATCCGTCGGTTGTGATCAAATCCACACGGGGGTGATGATCCCATCGCGCCAGCAATGCCTGGAGAACACGGGCCGTGGTGGATTTTCCGACCGCGACACTGCCCGCGACGCCGATCACGAACGGCACCTGCTTGTCCGGATGCTTTTCCCCGAGGAAGGTCGCGGTCGCCGCGAACAGCCGCTGACGTGCCGCCACCTGCAGGTGGATGAGTCGAGCGAGGGGAAGGTAGACCTCGGCGACTTCTTCGAGATCTATCTGTTCGCCGAGACCGCGCAGGCCGATCAGTTCTTCCTCGGTGAGCACCAGCGGAGTCGATTTGCGCAGCGTTCGCCACTGCTTCCGGTCGAATTCCACATAGGGGCTCGGCTCGCTCATTCGTGCCACTTACCCGACGCTCCATTTCCGCAAACACCCACACAATGGGTATGGACGCTGTGAGATTCGGTCTAGCTCTCGCCGCATGGCCGAATTGTCCTCCGCATCAACAATGTGTGGCACACGGGGTCTTGCTACCCGTCGGTAACCGAGTCGATACCGGGCGTTCTCCCCACTAATGTGGCGACCATGGATGCGCATCCGCTGGTGATCGAGTACCTGCGTCTCGGCTTGGCCTTCGATCGCTTGGAAGAGGGTTTCGTCGACGCCTATACCGGTGATCCGGTCCTGCGCAGGGAGGTGGAGAACGCGCCGCCGCCGCAGCCGAGCGAACTGGCGCGCCGGGCCGCGGACCTGCGCGCGGCACTGCCCGAGGCGAGACTCGCGCCCGAGCGCACCGAATTCCTCGATGTCCATCTGCGGGCGCTGGAATGCTCGGGGCGCAAGTTCGCCGAGGAATCGATCGGATTCGTCGACGAGGTGCGCGCCTATTTCGATGTCGAGATCGCCCCCGGGGATATCGACGACTACCGCGACGCGCACCGGCGGATGGACGAGGTGCTGGCGGGCGAGGGTCCGTTGGCCGAGCGGGTCGCCGCGCACCGCCGGGCCGACGAGATTCCGCCGGAACGGTTGCAGGCGTGCGTCGACGCGTTCTCCGGCGCGCTGCGCGAACTGGTGCGTGAGCGCTACCCGCTGCCCGACCACGAACATGTCACCTACGAGGTGGTCGGTGACAAGCCGTGGTCGGGATTCAACTACTACCTCGGCAATTGTCATTCCAAGGTCGCGATCAACTCCGACCTCAAACAGCACATGGCGAATCTGCCGCATCTGATCGCGCACGAGGCCTACCCGGGCCATCACACCGAGCACTGCCGCAAAGAGGCCGGACTGGTGGCGGCGGGCCAAGCCGAGCAGACGCTGTTCCTGGTGAACACCCCGCAGTGCCTGATGGCCGAAGGGCTCGCCGATCTCGCGCTGCGCTCGATAGTCGGTCCGGGGTGGGGTCGGTGGGCGCAGGAGATCTACGTCGATCTGGGGCTGCGATTCGACGGTGAGCGCGCCGAACGGCTGGCGACCGCGTCGGCGGATCTACTCGGTGTGCGCCAGGACGCCGCGCTGCTGCTGCACGATCAGCACCGCGACGAGACCGAGGTCGCCGAATTCCTGCAACGCTGGAACATGTTGACCCCGGACCGTGCGCGCCAGTCGCTGCGCTTCCTGTCCTCGCCGCTGTGGCGCGCCTACATCAGCACCTACGTGGAGGGCTATCGGCTGCTCGGCGGCTGGCTGGACCGGGCGGGGGACGCGGACGAGCGCGCCGACCGCTTCCGGCGTCTGCTCGATGAACCACTCACCCCGGGCGCGGTCCGGGCCATATAGACGAATCGGCCCCGTCGCGATGCGGCGGGGCCGGTAGGTGAAGTCTTCTCAGGTTGTGGCCGGGATTACCAGTTGGCGCACGCGGCTCCGCCGCCGGACAACGAACAGGTGGACTGGAGCAACGCCTTCAGCAGTGCTTCGATCGGCGAGGCAGCGATGAAATTGAGCAGCATGTTGTCTTCCTCGGATGTGTCAGGTGGACAGTGCCGTCCATCTGACTGGAGATAATGTCACATGCGCCCGACTATCAGATGTCACAGTATGAAATCGGTTGTGCTGCCGGATAACCGAATCTCTGATATCGGCGGAAATCGGCCTTAGTCGCGGCGTCGAAGAGTGCGTCCGCGGGCCGATATCGGATATATGTCCAGGTCAGGACGGTGTGAAGGTGATGCGCACCGAAATCGGATCCGTTTCCAGCGCCTTGGTCGCCCACGCCGTCGCGGGTTTGCCGAACCTGCCGCCCGCGAAGGTGCGAGCCCGGGCGACGACATCGTCGTCGGGGACGAACGCCGCGGTGCCGGTGCGCCAGATATCGCCGTGGCGCAGTCTGACCCGTGGATCGGCGGCGATATTGCGGGCCCAGCCCGCGCGCGGCCCGTGCTGGCAGATCACCCACGCGCCCTCGTCGTCGATCGAGACGGTGACCGGGACGCGGCGGGGCGCGCCGGTTTTCGCGCCGGTGGTCTCCAGTTCCGCGAGCAGCGCCGAGCGCACGCCGATCCGGTCGAGCAGTCGGACGGCGGGGTTGGCGAGGTAGCGGCCGATGAATCGTTCGCGCTTGAATTTGCGCAGAGTCGTGTTGTCGCTCATGGGTTTTCCGATCGTCGGATCAGCGGAAGACGACGCAGGTCGTGGTGCCGTGGGCGACCAGGCGACCCTGCTCGTCGACGACGCGCCCCTCGGCGGTCGCGGTGGTTCGGCCCACATGGATGGTGGTTCCGGTGGCGGTGAGGCGGCGGCCGTCGGTGGGGGCGGAGCGGATGTAGTTCACCTTCAGTTCCAGTGTCGTGTAGCCGACGCCCGCGTCGAGGGTGGTGTGCACCGCACAGCCCATCACCGAATCCAGCAGGGTCGCGCAGATGCCGCCGTGGGTCGTGCCGAGGGGATTGGCGAAATCGGGGCGGGTCTGTAGCGCGAACACGGCGCGACCGTGCTCGAGTGCGTCGACTTCCATGCCGAGCAGATCGCCGATGTAGGGCGGACGGTCTTCCATCGCCATGGCGGTTCGCAGCATGTCGAGGCCGGACAGTGCCGAGTAGTCGATTCCGGTGGTCGTCATCAATCCCGTCCTTTCGATGAACCGATCGGTCCATGTCTGCCATAATTGCAGCATGGACCGATCGGTTCACGCAACCTGTCGGCGTGGCGAGACCGAGGTGGACACGACTGTGGAGGCGATATGGCGGCTGGGCCACGTGACCGGCTGATCGAGGGCGCGATCGAACTCGTGCGGGAACAGGGTGTGCACGGCGCGGGCCTGTCCGCGCTGCTCGACCGCAGCAGGGCCTCGCGCAATTCGCTGTACCAGCATTTCCCCTCGGGAAAGGGCGAACTGGTCGAGGCGGCGACGAAGGTGGCGGGAGCGCGGATGGCCACCGTCATCGACATGGTCACCGCGACGGGAACGCCGCGCCAGTGGCTCGCGGCGCTCGTCGACTGGTGGAAGCGGGCACTGGAATCCAGCGGCTATACCGCGGGCTGCCCGGTCGTCGGCGCGGCGCTCGCCGAATCCGAACCGGATGTGCAGGCCGCGGCGGGTGCGGCATTCGCGGACTGGACCGCGCGACTGGCTGTCGCGCTGACCGGGGCGGGAGTGCCGGGGGAGCGCGCCGATTCGCTCGCCGGATTCGTGATCAGCGCCCTGGAAGGGGCGATCGTCCAATCCCGAGCCATGAAATCCACCCGACCGCTCGATGATGTGCTGGTCAATATCGGGCCCATGCTCGAAGCGCCGCGCGCGGCCCATACACTGAGGCCGTGACGCAGACGACCGCCTCTGTCAATACCCAGTCTCTCGGTGAGCTCGATCCGGAGCTCGCTGCCGCGATGGCGGGTGAACTCGCGCGCGAGCGTGACACCCTGGAAATGATCGCTTCGGAGAATTTCGTGCCGCGTGCGGTGCTCCAGGCGCAGGGCAGCGTCCTGACCAACAAGTACGCCGAGGGTTACCCCGGTCGGCGCTACTACGGCGGCTGCGAGCACGTCGACGTGGTGGAGACTCTGGCCCGTGATCGCGCCAAGGAGTTGTTCGGCGCCGATTTCGCCAACGTGCAGCCGCATTCGGGTGCCCAGGCCAACGCCGCGGTGCTGATGGCGTTGATGAACCCGGGTGAGAAGCTGCTCGGTCTGGACCTGGCGCACGGTGGTCACCTGACCCACGGCATGCGGTTGAACTTCTCCGGCAAGCTGTACGAGGTCCACTCCTACGGGGTGAGCAAGGAAGATCACCGCGTCGACATGGACGAGGTGCGCAAGATCGCCCTCGAGGCGCGTCCGAAGGTGATCGTGGCGGGGTGGTCGGCGTATCCGCGGCACCAGGATTTCGCGGCGTTCCGTGAGATCGCCGACGAGGTCGGCGCGTACCTGTGGGTCGACATGGCGCATTTCGCCGGGCTGGTCGCCGCGGGTCTGCATCCCTCCCCGGTCCCGTACGCCGACGTGGTCTCCTCGACGGTGCACAAGACCCTGGGTGGTCCGCGTTCGGGTCTGATCCTGGCCAAGCAGGAATTCGCCAAGAAGCTCAACAGTTCGGTGTTCCCGGGCCAGCAGGGCGGCCCGCTCATGCACGCGATCGCGGCCAAGGCCGTGGCGTTCAAGATCGCCGCGGGTGCGGAGTTCCGGGACCGTCAGGCACGCACGCTGTCCGGGGCCAAGATCCTGGCCGAGCGTCTGACCGGCGCGGACGTGGCGGGTAAGGGCATCAGCGTGCTCACCGGCGGCACCGACGTGCATCTGGTGTTGGTGGATCTGCGTAATTCCCAGCTCGATGGTCAGCAGGGCGAGGATCTGCTGCACGAGGTCGGGATCACGGTCAACCGCAACGCTGTTCCGTTCGACCCGCGCCCGCCGATGGTGACCTCCGGGCTTCGTATCGGCACCGCCGCGCTGGCCACCCGTGGTTTCGGTGATGCCGAATTCACCGAGGTCGCCGACATCATCGGTACCGCGTTGGCCGGTGGCTCCGATACCGAGACTCTGCGTGGGCGGGTATCGAAACTGGCGCAGTCGGTTCCGCTGTACCAGGGCCTCGAGGACTGGCACCTGCTCGGCTGAGCTTCCGCCCCTCCGCTTTCCGCTCGATGATCGCCCGCCCGGAAACCCGTGCGGGCGATGTCGTTTCCGCGTTACGACGTCCTGGCTCGTGCCCGGACGATCGTCTCGTTCAGGTAGCGGGTGATGTCGGCGCCGGTAGCGGGCCGGATCATCAACGCGCGGTTGGCGGGTATCTCGCAATAGCGACCGTCCTCGGTGTCGATCCATCGGATTCGGCCCATGCGCTGCGCGTCACCGTTGCGCGGGCCGCGCAGCACCGTCGCCGTACCCCGTGTGGTCGAGGGCTGACGCCAGAAACGGCGATAGCGTTCCTGCACCGCGCGCGCCGGATCGTTGTCGAACGGGTCGGGGCGATCGGTGGCGAGATCATCGAGCAGGTAGGTCTTCTCCAGCGCGGTGCCCGGTGGCGGATCGGGCAGCGCCCTGATCAATTCGGCGGCGAGCTGGTCGCCGCGACATCGCCGCAGCCGTACCTTGCCGCCGTCGGCCGCCGGATTCTGGACGGCGATCACCCCCGCCCCGGTCCGGGTCGCGCCCGCGACGCCGCGGATCTCGACACCGTCGCGCCGATCGTCGACGCCGAACAGTTCCACGCGCCACTCCGGATGACTCAGGACCCGTAGCGCCCGATGCAGGGGGACGTGATCGTCGCGGGCTAGTTCGGAGCGGAATTGCTCCTGGTATTCCTGGTATTCGCGCATCCCGGGGAAGCGGCTGGTGAATCGGAACGGGAACGGCAACCGATCCAGCCCGGTGCCGAACCAGGCCGCCGCGAACTGTTCGGCGGACAGCGTCCACTGTGACATCACTGGGCTCCGATCGCGGGCGGGACGGTCCGCTCCACCTCGCCGAGGAGTTCGGTCGCGTGTTCCTCGCTGCGCAGATACCGCGGTGATCGATGCTCACCGTCCTCCTCCGGCTTGACGCGCGGAGTCATCATGCCCGCGTATCCCGCGCCACCGGGAACGACCGGCCGGGCCGGGACGGCCGCCGGGGCAGCGGGCTGCGCCGACTGCGCCGCCGGTTGGGCGGGCACCGAAACACCGGGTCGCGGTTGCGCGCCCGAATTCGGCGCCGCGTTCGGATTGTGCGAGGCGGAGGTATCCGATCGGCCGGATGCACCAGGTGCGGTTTCACTCGGCGCGTTCGCCGTGAACTGCGGTGTTCCGGGATTGAACGGGGTGTAGGTCGGCACACCGGCGGTGGAGCCGACGCCGGGCGCGCTGCCGGAGAACGGGGTGTGCGGCACCGGTTGAGGGGCGAGGGGTTGCGGGGAGTAGGTAGGCGCTGCCGAAGCCGGTGGTGCGTAGGCCGGTGGAGCTGAGGTCGGTGGTGCGTAGGTCGGTGGTGCGTAGGTCGGCGGTGTCGAGGTCGGTGGTGTGGCGGAGGGTGCTGCGGCACTCACCGGTGCGGCGGTCTGAGGCGCCGCTGCTATCGGTGCGGTGGTCTGAGGCGCCTGCGTCACCGGTGCTGCCGCCTGCGGTGCGGCCGTCGGTGGTGCCGAGGTCTGCGGTGCTGCGGTTTGTGCCGCCGCCGGTGTCCCCGACCCGGGAGGTGCGTCTGACGTAGCCGATTGGGCGGCCGCGGCTCCGGTCGAGGTACTCGCGGCCGGCTTCTCACCCGCCGCCGAGGTCCCCGCCTCACCACCCCCGAATGCCGCCGAGCCGTTGGCGCCGCCCGCTGTGCCTGTGCCGCCTGCTGCGCCGGTGCCGCCGGAACCGCCCGGCGTCGCGGCATTGCCGTTGCTTCCGGCACTTCCGCCGCCCGAGCCACCGCTCGCCAGCTCGGCGCTGTTCCCCGTAGTGCCGGTGCCGCCTGGCGCACCTGTTCCTCCGGAGTTCCCCGGCGTGCCCGTGGTGTTGGAGTCGCCCGGTGTACCCATCAGGCCGGAGATTCCTGACGCGCTCGAGTTGGCCGAGGCGTTCGCTCCGCCGGAGCTGCTCGGCGCACCCGCTCCGCCGGAATCACCTGACGCACCGGTAACGCCGGAACCGCTTGCCGAGCTCGAGTTTCCCGCTGCGCCAGCGGTACCGGCACCGGTGGACGTGCCCGCCGTGTCAACGTTTTCTGTCGCACCGACTGAGCCCGTGCCTATCGCACCGAGACCTCCCGGAGTGCCCACGGCGCCGCTACCTACGGACGTGCCCGAGGTGCCCGAGTGCTCCGCCGCACCGGTACCGCCTGCCCCGATGGGACCGCCCGGCGCACCACCACTCGAATCGTGCGGTCCGCTACCGGATCCGAACAGTCCGTTCGAGGTCCCGATACCGCCCCCGATCGGATCGACCACCGCGGGGAGCGGCGGAATTTCCTGAGCGGCCGCACCGTAGGGCTGGATGTAATAGGCGACCATGTCGTCGCGGGCCTGTTCTTCGCTGGCATTGCGCACCTCGGGAGCGGTGGAACCACCCGAGCCGTCACCTACTTCGGGAATCGCGGCTTTGAACCGAGCCGCCGCGTTCCCCGCTGCCTCGAGCGGAACCGTTTGCCGCTGTAGCGCATCGCCGAATTCGGCCAGCCGGGTGACGTACCGGCGCAGACCGCCGACGGCCGCGTCGGCCGCCGCGCCCTCCCACCGCTGGTCCACCGCCTTTCCCGCGGCCGATTCGAATTGCTGGCCCGCCCTGGTCACCGCCGTCGCGATGGTCGTCCAGGCGTCCACCGCCCCGACCAGGCCGTCCGGGTCCATCTGTTCGGCGGCCTGTTTGATCTCGGCGTGGGAAAAGCTCTGCGCGTTCTCGGGATTCGTGATCGCCCGGCCGTCGATCGGTCTCATGGCGGTTGTCCCTTCCGTCGGTGCGGTCTGACGATATAGACGCACCCGCACCCGGCTCGGTTCCATCGAAACACTGTCGATCCACCTGCGCGGCGGAATCGACGGCCCGGGGAGGGGACTAGCGCGCGACGAGCTGGGGGGAGTCACGCAACTCGATATCGTTGCTCGCGTCGTCGGAGTACTTCGACATCAGCCGCCACAGCGGTGATTCGAGGAACCGGTTGCGCAGCGCGATTCCGTAGCCGGTCTTCGGCGCGAGGAACCGGCCCGCGTTGCTGCGCCCGGCGATCTTGGCGTAGCGGCGCATGATCGCGTCGTAGTTCGCGAAGGCGACGGTGTGATCGTCGCGCAGCGCGAGTTCGCCCGCGATCACATACGCGCCGACCACGGCGAGCCCGGTTCCGAAGCCGCCGAGCGTATTCCCGTATCCGGAGTCGCCGACCAGCGCGACCCGGCCCCGGGTGTAGCCGGATTTCGCCATGTCGACGCGGCTGAGCGAGTCGAGGTAGAAATCGTCGAACGCCGACATCTCCTCCAGCATGCGGGGCACCTGCCAGCCCAGGCCCGCGTAGGCCTCGGTGACGATGCGGCGCTGGGCTTCCACGTCGTCTCGTTGGTAGTCGAGTTCGGGTGCGGTGAAGAGGTAGAGCTGCTGGGCTTTCGGTCCGCCGCTGACGGCCAGTCGTCCCGGCGTGTTGTAGCCGTGGGCGGTCGCCCGTTCGCGCGAACCCGCGTCGGTCGTGCTCCACGGACTCGCGCCCGCCACGCAGTAGTAGTGGCCGAGATGCCGGACGAACTCCCGTTCCGGTCCGAAGGCGAGGCGTCGCACCCTGGAGTGGATGCCGTCCGCGCCGAAGACGAGGTCGAAGGTGCGGGCCGCGCCGCGTTCGAATTCCACGCGTACGCCGTCCCCGGTGTCGGTGAGCGCGGTGACGGTGTCGCCGAAGACGTAGTCGCAGCGCGCCGCCGTCCGCTCGTACATGATCCGTGACAGATCGCCGCGCAGGATCTCCACATCGCCGCCGGTGAAATCGCCGGACATGAAGGCCAGGCGCTCGCCGTGTTCGTCCAGGAACACGGTGTCGGTGGTGCCGGTGCGACGGGCGTGGATCTCCTCCCAGATGCCCATTCGCTCGAGCACGGTCCGGTGCGTGGCGCCCTTGAAGTCGACCGCCTGACCGCCTGGGCGCGGCGCGGGGTCGCGCTCGACGGCGGTCACCGCGTAGCCGTAGCGGTCGAGCCAGTAGGCCAAGGCCGGTCCGGCGATGCCGGCGCCGGAGATGAGGACGTTCTTGGTGTGCATTGGGGTGCCTCCACGGGGGTCACAATCTGTGTCCGATGGAATCTGTTTCCAATGGACACGAATTAGAGTATGGTAGACACAGTTCGAGAGTCAAGGCATCCACGGAAAGGATTCGGATGGCGCAACCGACCACCGTCGAACTGCTGTGGGGCACCCGGCAGCGGCCGAAACGCGGACCCAAACCGGCGCTCACGCTCGAGGGCATCGTCGCGGAGGCCGTCGCCATCGCCGACGTCGACGGACTGGCCGAACTGTCCATGCAGCGCCTCGCGCAAGGGCTCGGCTTCACGAAGATGTCGCTGTATCGCTACGTTCCCGGTAAAGCGGAGTTGACCGCGCTGATGCTCGACTCGGCGCTGGGCGCGCCCCCCGAGATCGCCGCCGTCGACCGGAATCCGGCCGGCGAGCCGTGGCGCGTCGGCCTGCGCCGATGGTGCGAATCGCTCTACGAGCGTTTCAGCGCCCACCCGTGGGCCCTGGAACTCGCCGTCGGCGCGCGGCCCGTCGGCCCGAACGAGATGGCGTGGATGGAGGTCGCGCTGCTCGACCTCGCCGATTCCGGCCTGACCACGTCCGAACGCCTCGACACCATCGCCATGCTGGCAGGCCACGCGCGCGGTCTGGCGCAGCAGGTGCTCGCCGCGGGTCCGCAGGATTTCCAGGACAGCATCGCGGCGCAACTGGCCGAGATGCGCGAGGCGGCGGCCCAGCGCTATCCGGTGGCGAGCGCGGCCTACGCGGAGGCGGGGGCGGCGGCGGGCGGCGACGGCGCGTTGAGCTTCGGTATCGACCGCATCCTCGACGGATTGGGCGTCCATATCGCGCGCCGTCGCGACGCGCGGCAGCCTATCGTCGGAGCATGACCGAAGAACTCGAACTGCAGCAGGACTCGATCACCACCGTGCGCGAATTCTTCGCCGCCCTGGAAATCGGGGCCGTCGGCGAAGCACTGGAACTGCTCGATCCCGAGATCGTGTGGAAGAACACCTCGCTGCCAGATGTGCGCGGCGTCAAGCGGGTCGGCGGACTGTTGCGCGGGCTCAGCCGCGATCAGGTCGGGTTCGCCGCGGAGATCCATCACATCGCCGCCGACGGCGATATCGTCCTCACCGACCGCACCGACATACTGATCTTCGGACCGGTGCGCATCGCGTTCTGGGTGACCGGCACGTTCGAATTGCGCGGCGGTCGAATCGTGCTATGGCACGACCACTTCTCGTTCGAGAACTTCATCAGGGGCACCGTGGTCGGACTCGTCCGCGCGGTCCTCGGTCGCCGCTGATCGGTTCGCGACGGGTCGGGCGTGGAGCCCGGCCCGCGCTGTTCAGGCACGCCCGGTGAGGTATTCCAGGTAGAACGGGCGCAGCATGTCGGCGATATCACCGTCGCCGGCGTGGAAGTAGTCGTCGATCATCGGGACGACCCATTTGATGTCGGCCTCGCTCTCGCCGACATTGCCCGCCGCCGCCTCCGCGGCCGGGATCGAGGTGAGCAGACGCCAGAGGAACTTCACATCCCCGTGGCGTACCGCCAGTTTCACCGCGCGGTCGTGCAATTCCTTGGACGACAGCTTCTCGAGTTCCTCGTGATCGGACATGACTTCGACTCTAACGGGCTGTGCTGACCTGCGGCTACGACCGGCGTGCCGATGCCCGTTAACGGGATCTTCACCGACATGCCTACCGCTCCGGGAGCGGAGAACGGGTAGTCGGCGGTAGCGTCGATGATGCGGGCCGCGTCGTTGTGGTTCGTACGGGAGGTCCTGACCGTGACTGAGCTACTCAGTGCGAGGGGGCCGGCACCCGGCCCTCGTGGGTTCTGACTCGAGTCGAACCCATCAGGACGGACCGGTCCAGCGAGATCGTCCGCGCGGGTGCCGCACGGACAAACAAGGAGCCCACCGTGACTGCTGCACGCTCCGTTTCCGCTCCCTCGGCGACCTCCCGTAAAACCGGGAAAGGCGCCGCTGTCACTTCTGATCCCAAGGGAGTAAGCCCCTCGCTCTCCGCTTCGTCCGGTGCCAAGACGTTCGTCATCGACACTTCGGTCCTGCTCTCCGATCCCTGGGCCTACACCCGGTTCGGCGAGAACGACGTCGTGTTACCGCTGGTCGTCATCAGCGAACTCGAAGGCAAACGCCACCACCACGAACTGGGCTGGTTCGCGCGGGAAGCCCTGCGCAACCTGGACGATCTGCGTGTGCAGAACGGCAGGCTCGACCAGCAGGTGCCGATCGGCACCGAGGGCGGAACACTGCAGGTGGAACTCAATCACACCGACCCTACGGTCCTTCCGGTCGGCTTCCGCACCGACACCAACGACTCTCGCATCCTGGCCTGTGCGCTCAATCTCGCGGCGGAGGGCCGCGAAGTCGTCATGGTGTCCAAAGATATCCCGTTGCGCGTCAAGGCCAGTGCCGTCGGTTTGCAGGCCGACGAGTACCACGCCCAGGACGTGATCACCTCCGGTTGGTCCGGAATGGTCGAAATCGATGTCGCCACCGCGCAGATCGACCAGATCTATTCCGAATCGATCATCGATCTGGACCAGGCGAGGGAACTGCCCTGCCACACCGGAATCCGGTTGCTCGGTTCCAGTTCCAGCGCGCTCGGCCGGGTGACCCCGGACAAACGCGTCCAATTGGTGCGCGAACGCGAGGCATTCGGCCTGCACGGCCGCTCCGCCGAACAGCGCATCGCCCTGGATCTGCTGCTGGACGAGAGCATCGGCATCGTCTCGCTCGGCGGCAAGGCCGGAACCGGCAAATCGGCGCTCGCGCTCACCGCGGGTCTGGAAGCGGTGCTCGAACGCCGTACCCAGCGCAAGGTGGTGGTCTTCCGTCCGCTCTACGCGGTCGGCGGCCAGGATCTGGGCTACCTGCCCGGCAGCGAGAGCGAGAAGATGGGCCCGTGGGCCCAGGCGGTCTTCGACACGCTGGACGGGCTGGCCTCCGCCGAGGTGATGGAGGAGGTGCTCAGCCGCGACATGCTCGAGGTGCTGCCACTGACCCATATCCGAGGTCGGTCGCTGCACGATTCGTTCGTGATCGTGGACGAGGCGCAGTCGCTGGAACGCAATGTGCTGCTCACCGTGCTGAGCAGGCTGGGCACCGGATCGCGGGTGGTGCTCACCCACGATGTCGCCCAGCGCGACAACCTGCGTGTCGGCAGGCACGACGGCGTCGCCGCGGTGATCGAGAAGCTGAAGGGACATCCCCTTTTCGCCCATATCACCCTCACCCGCAGTGAGCGGTCGCCGATCGCGGCGCTGGTCACCGAGATGTTGGAGGAGTACGGCCCGAACGCCTGACGGGCAAACGCCCAGGGTGTGTTTCATCTCACAAATGAGCGGGTAGTCACCGCTCGATAGCTGTTCGGCAACGACCCGGTGAGTCGGTAACGATTCGCCGGGTCGTTGCCGAACCTCGTCCTAGGCTGCGCGGTACGCACCGCGTGAAGGAGCGCCCCGACAAGCCACGGAAGCCAATTCGAGAGGATGGACATGCACCACTTCGCTCGACGCACGGCTGGATACACCACGGCGCTCATGGCCGCGACACTGCTGCTGACCACGGGATGCGGCGATGACGACGACGATTCCAATTCCGCGGCGAGCACCACGGCGCCCGCGGCCGTGACGACCACGACCGCGCGCGCCACGACCACGCCATCGGAGATCTCCGAGACCGCGCGCAGCGCCGAATCCGCGACCGCGACGACGGGAGTCGACTCCACCGGCGAGTCGACGGAGTCGGCCAAGATCCCGACCCAGGGCGGGACCGAGGTCACGGTCTCCGGCGACATCTACGAGAAGTATGTCGGCGCGGGCGGTCCGACCGGCCCGCTGGGCGCGCCGACGGAAGCGCAGGAGAACGGCCCCGACGACGGCGAGTACCAGGATTTCGTGGGCGGCACGATCTACGAGGCGAAGGAAGGCGACCCGCACATCGTCTGGGGCGAGATCCGCAAGGCGTGGGAGAGCGACGGCGGCGCGAACGGCACGCTCGGCTATCCCACCAGCGACGAGACCGATATCCCCGGCGGCAAGCAGTCGACCTTCACCGGAGGCACCATCACCTGGGTGGACGGCCAGATCACCGTCACGCCGAAGTAGGCCGCCGGAATCCGCGGCTCGATTGTGCGATGGATGCGGCGTCCGGCATCATGTGACACCATCTCCGGTGGTTTCGGACGCCGTCCGGCAATGCCGTCGTATATCCCCGCGTCGCGGGAACAGCAGCTAGGTTGTGATGGTGCAAAATCTCTTGACCGATCGTGAGCTGCTCGATTCGCTCGCGCTCGAGGTGGAACTGAATCTGCGCCGCCACATCGAGGTGGCCGACGGATGGCAGCCGCACGACTACGTGCCGTTCAGCGAGGGCCGGAACTTCCGCTTCCTCGGCGGAACCGATTGGGAGCCGGGGCAATCCGAGCTCAGCGAGGTCGCCAAGCTGGCGTTGACGGTCAGCGTCCTGGTGGCCGACAACCTGCCCTCCTACCATCGTGAGATCGGCAAGTACCTGCGCACCGGCGCGTGGTGGCGCTGGGTCGGCCGCTGGACGGCCGAGGAGAACCGGCACGAGATCATGATCCGCAACTACCTCATGGTCACCAGGGCGGTCGATCCGGTGCAGCTGGAGCGGTCGCGCATGGAACACATGACCAAGGGCTTCCGCAGGCCCTCCCTGCATCTGCTCGACGTGCTCGCCACCTGCGCGTTGGAGGAGACGGCGTCGGCGGTCCGGCATCGCAATATCGCCGCGCTCGGCGAGAACGAGATCGTCACCGCCATGGCCGACCGCATCGCGCTCGACGACGAATTGCAGGCGAAATTCTTCGCCGATCTCGTCGCCGCGGGATTCGATATCGCCCCCGATCAGACCATGCGCGCCGTCGCCGACAGCGTGGCCGCGTTCACGGTGCCGTCGGTGACCCTGCCCGACGGACGCAGCAGCGACGAACTGCTGGCCGAGGCCGGCGTCTACGATCCGGCGCAGGAACCGACGCTGGTCTTCGCACCGCTGCTGGCACGGTGGAATGTCTTCGAGCGCAACGATCTCGGCGCCGAGGGCGAGCAGGCCCGCACCGAAATCGCGCATCTGCGCGGCTGACTCGCCCCGCCGGTCGGTGCGCTAGCTGAGCGCACCGACCGAAGCGGTCACTTCCCGTTCTGGACCTTCGCCATCGACAGCACGTCCAGACGCCGATCGAGTTCCTCCAGGGAGAGACCGTCGCCGATGAGACCGCGGTCGATCACGGTCTGGCGAATCGTCTTCTTCTGCTTCAGCGCCTCTTTCGCCACCGCCGCGGCCTCCTCGTAGCCGATCGCCGAATTCAGCGGCGTCACGATCGACGGTGAGGATTCGGCCAGGGTGCGCAGATGGTCCTCGTTCGCCACCAGACCCCTGACGCACTTGTCGGCGAAGAGCCGGGAGACATTGGCCAGCAGGCGAATCGATTCCAGCAGGTTGCGCGCCATCACCGGAATGTAGACGTTCAGCTCGAACGCGCCGCTCGCGCCGGAGAACGCGACGGTCGCGTCGTTGCCGATCACCTGCGCCGCCACCTGCGTGACCGCCTCGGGGAGAACGGGATTCACCTTGCCGGGCATGATCGAGCTGCCGGGCTGGAGATCGGGCAACTGGAGTTCACCCAGGCCGGTGAGCGGCCCCGAACCCATCCAGCGGATATCGTTGGCGATCTTGGTCAGGCTCACCGCGATGGTGCGCAGTGCCCCCGACGCCTCGACCAGTCCGTCCCTGGCGGCTTGGGCCTCGAAATGATCCTCGGCTTCGGAGAACGCGTCGATACCGGTGGAGCGCCGCAATTCCGCGACCACCTTCGCGCCGAACCCCTCGGGGGCATTGAGTCCGGTGCCGACCGCGGTGCCGCCGATGGGCAGCTCACCGAGCCGGGGCAGCGTCACCATCGCGCGGTCGATGCCGAGCGCGATCTGGCGGGTGTAGCCGCCGAATTCCTGGCCGAGGGTGACCGGCACCGCGTCCATCAGGTGCGTGCGGCCCGATTTCACCACGGTGCGCCATTCGGTGGCCTTGTCCAGCAGCGCGAGCCGCAGATGTTCCAGCGCGGGAACCAGTTCCTTGATGACCGCTTCGGTCGCGGCGAGATGGGTCGCGGTCGGGAAGGTGTCGTTGGAGGACTGCGACATGTTGACGTCGTCGTTGGGATGCACATCCACGCCGTTGGCCTTGGCGATCGATGCGATGACCTCGTTGGCGTTCATATTCGAGCTGGTGCCCGAACCGGTCTGGAAGACATCGATCGGGAACTGGTCGTCGTGCTCGCCCTCGGCGATCTCGGTCGCGGCG
The DNA here is from genome assembly GCF_045040005.1 of Nocardia sp. NBC_01377. Lineage (NCBI taxonomy): Bacteria > Bacillati > Actinomycetota > Actinomycetes > Mycobacteriales > Nocardiaceae > Nocardia > Nocardia sp. NBC_01377. The sequence continues at coordinate 6,274,809 of NZ_CP109566.1, read as the reverse complement.
GCGATGATGGCCTCGGCCTTACCCGGATCGAGTAACCCCAGATCCCGGTTCACCTTCGCGCACGCGCCCTTCAACAGTCCGAGCGCCCTGATTTGCGCCCGTTCCAGTCCACGCCCGCTGATCGGGAAATTCTCCACGGCCCGCTGCGTCTGCGCCCGCCACAGGGCGTGCACCGGAACCCGTACCTCGCCCATGGTGTCGTGTTCGATGCGGTACTGCGTCTCCTCGGTCATATTTCCGACCCTATGCCGACCGCGCCCCGTGTGGGGCTGCCACGCCTGAGGCGATGCGCACAGCACGGAACGGGCGATGATTGCCCCGAATCCGAGGGCCCGAAACGCGTACCCGACAGCGACGAAAAAGACGCGCAGCCAACGGCATACGCGTCTTCGTCGGATCTCACGGATCAGGGCAGCGGCGGATCCGCGTCCTCGTCGCCGATGAAGTCCACGGCGGAGTACTCGCGGAGTTTGGTGAGACGGTGGTAGGCGTCGATCATGCGGACGGTGCCCGATTTGGAGCGCATGACGATCGACTGGGTGGAGGCGCCGCCGCCGTAGTAGCGGACTCCGCGCAGCAGGTCACCGTCGGTGACACCGGTCGCGCAGAAGAAGACGTTCTCGCCCGCGACGAGATCCTCGGTGGTGAGCACACGGTCCAGATCGTGACCGGCGTCGATCGCCTTCTGGCGTTCCTCGTCGTCGGTCGGCGCTAGTTTGGCCTGTAGCGCGCCGCCCATACAGCGGATGGCGGCCGCGGCGATGATGCCCTCCGGGGTGCCGCCGATGCCGACCAGGATGTCGGTGCCGGAATCGGGACGCGCGGCCGCGATGGCGCCCGCGACGTCACCGTCGGAGATCAGCCGGATCCGCGCGCCCGCGTCGCGGACCTCCTGGATCAGCTCCGCGTGGCGCGGACGATCCAGGATGCAGACGGTCAGATCCGATTTCAGCAGACTCTTCGCCTTGGCGACGCGCGCGATGTTCTCGGCGATCGGGGCGGAGATATCGATCACGTCGGCGGCGTCGGGACCGACCGCGATCTTGTGCATGTAGAACACCGCGGACGGGTCGAACATCGCACCGCGCTCGGCGACCGCGAGCACGGAGATGGCGCCGGGCGAACCCTTGGACATCAGCGTGGTGCCGTCGATCGGGTCGACCGCGAAATCCACCTCGGGTCCGGTGCCGTCGCCGACGATCTCGCCGTTGTACAGCATGGGCGCTTCGTCCTTCTCGCCCTCGCCGATCACGACGGTGCCGCGCATCGAGACCGAGTTGACCAGCTCGCGCATGGCATCGACGGCGGCGCCGTCGCCACCCTCCTTGTCGCCGCGCCCGACCCAGCGGCCCGCAGCCATGGCGCCCGCTTCGGTCACCCGGACCAATTCGAGCGCGAGATTGCGATCAGGGGCCTCACGGCGGCTGGGTGCTGGCTTCGATGCCGTCATGGCGGGGTGCCTCCCTCGGTTGGTTTGTTTCCGCACGATTGTCTCATTTCGCCTCGGCCCGACTTCGCACCAGATGGCAGGACGTGCGGGGTGCGGGCGGGAGCGGCACGCCGACGAGTGGATACTTGGACCGTGTCCTACCAAAAGCCACGCATCCTCCACGACTACAAGGATCTGTTCTTCTCACTGATCCCGTTGGTGCTGATCGCCGTGGTCTTCGCAGGTCTGGCCAGTCAGTGCAGCTTCTCGGCGACCGGTCCGACCGAGGGGAAGATCCCGCATTTCGATGTGCAGTCCGCGCTGAACTCCGACGCGCGCACGCTGCCGTTCCCGATCAGGAATCCGGCCGTGCCCGCGGACTGGACGCCGAATTCGGGCAGTCGCGACACCATCACCGGCCCGGACGGCGGTCCGGTGAGCACCGTGGGATATATCACCCCGTCGGGGACGTACATGCAGCTCACCCAGAGCAGCGCCTCCGACGAGGTGCTCGCCCGCTCGATCCTCGGCTCCCGGTTCGCCAACGGCACCCAGCAGATCGGCAACCAGAAATGGACGGTGTTCGCCGAGCCGACCGAGGAGACGGCCTGGATCGCCGATTTCGGCCAGTCCAGGGTGCTGATCAAGGGCGCGGGTGACACGAGCGCGTTCACGACGCTGGCTCAGGCCGTCACGGCCGCCCCGCAACTGTCGCGCTGACGGCCTCGCCGCACTCTCGCGCTTCCGGCCCGGTCAGCGATGGCCGACGACGTTGACGACCGTTCCGTCGGGATCACGCACGAAGAATCGCCGCACGCCCCACGGTTCGTCGCGCAGCGCGTAGACGATATCCGCGCCCTTCGCGCTCGCCGCGGCGTGCACGGCGTCGACATCGTCGACCTCGACGCTGATATCGGGCTGGAACCGCTCGGCGCCCGGCCCGAGCAGCAGTATCTGGGCGGTCGGGTTGGTGGGCGAGGCCATGGTCACCGCCCAGCCCAGATCCATGGTCTCCTCGAAGCCGAGCAGGCGATAGAAATCGCGGCTGCGCGCCATATCGTCGGTGCGGATATCGGGTGTCGCGCGACGAATGCCCATGTCTGCTCCTACGTCCGGTTCATACCTGTTCTTCGGCCTCGGAACGGGATATCGCGTCTTCGACGCGTTTGCGCGCGCCCGCCAGATGTTCCTCGCACCGGGTGGCGAGCGCTTCGCCGCGCTCCCACAGCGCGAGCGAGTCATCCAGGTCCATTCCGCCCTGTTCGAGCATCTTCACGACGTTGACCAATTCGTCGCGGGCGCGTTCGTAGCCGAAGCCGCGAATCTCGGCCAGCTCCGTCGGCTCGGCCTCGGCGTTGCCGGAATCGGTCACCGTCGTTCCTCCCTGTCGTCGATGTCGTGCTCGCGCGGACCCGCGCCGCTCACCACGCTCTTACCGAGTGCCTGTGACCCCAACGCCGCCGCGGTGACGGCGCCGTCGGCCACCCGCACGCGCAACTGACTGCCCGCGGGCGCGTCGTCGATACCGCGCACCACATGCCGCTCGCGGCCGGAAACCCGCTGCACCACAGCGTAGCCACGCGCCAGCGTCGCGGCCGGGCCGACCGCGGTGAGTTTCTCCCGCAGGTGCCGTGTCGTCGTGGACTCGGCGCCGATCAGATGGTCGGCGCAGCGTCGGGCCGCGATCCTGAGCCGTTCGACCTCCTCGGTGCGCCGGTCGATATCGCGGAGTGGATCGGCGAGCACCGGCCGCGACCGCAACTGCGCGAGCGCCGCGGTCTCGCGGTCGACCCAGCCGCGCAGCGCCGCCGCAGCGCGATCCCGCATATCGCGCACCCCGGCGAGTTCGGCCGCGGCGTCGGGCACGATCCGCTTCGCGGCGTCGGTGGGCGTGGCCGCGCGCATATCGGCGACCAGATCGCAGAGCGGATTATCCGGTTCGTGACCGATCGCGCTGACGATGGGCGTCGTCGCCGCCACGATCGCCCGGCACAGCGCCTCGTCGGAGAAGGGCAGCAGATCCTCCACGCTGCCGCCGCCACGGGCGAGCACGATGACGTCGACCGCGGGATCGCGATCCAGTTCGGCCAGTGCCCCCAGGATCTGCGGTACCGCCGTCGGACCCTGCACCGCGGTATTGCGGACATCGAAAAGTACTGCGGGCCAACGATTCCTGGCCACCATCAGCACATCGCGCTCGGCGGCGCTCGCCCGGCCGGTGATCAGCCCAACGGTGCCGGGCAGGAAGGGGACGGGACGTTTCAGACGCGGATCGAACAACCCCTCGGCGGCCAGCAGCGCCTTGAGCCGCTCGATACGCGCGAGCAGTTCGCCGACGCCGACCGGACGGATCTCGATCACGCGCAGCGAGATCGTGCCGCGCCCGACGAAGAACGACAGTTTGCCGAAGACGACGACCCGGCTGCCTTCCTGGAGCGGAACCGGCGATCTGCGGATCAACTCCGGGTCGCAGGTCACCGACAGCGACATGTCGGCGGAAGGATCGCGCAGGATGAGGAACGCGGTGCGCGTGCCCGGCCGCAGGTTCATCTGGGTGATCTGACCCTCCACCCAGATACTGCCGAGCCGGTCGATCCACTGCGAGACCTTGAGCGCGACCGTACGCACCGGCCACGGTTGTTCGGCGGAATTGGCTGGCGTCGCGGCACCGGTCCGCGCCGCCGTGCCGTCCTGAGTCATGCCGCCAGATATACGCGCCGGGTCGGACACGAACGCAACGGGTCGGGCGATTCGTCGCCGCGGCCCCGCGTCGAGCGCTCGGAACCGAGGCGCGGAGGTCGGCCGCGCGCGCTTCGCCGCCGTCGCGAGACCGGGCTCACTGGGCGCGGACGGTGGCGATCCGATTGGTCAGCATCGTGACGAACGGCGCCCTGTCCAGGGTGAGCTGTTCGTAGTCGAGCAACTCGGCGAGTTCCTCGACCGAGAGCATGCGCAGCCGGGCGCGCAATTGCGCCAGGGTCATGTTGGCGTAGTCGTAGCGCGTGGCGACCTCGGGTGCGACGACCTCGGGCGTTTCCTCGGCGATACCGACCGCGGTGTCGGCTGCCGTGGCGCCGGTCACTGTGGCGTCTGTCACCGGGGTATCCGTCACCGCGGAGTCGTCCTGCTCGTCGACCGTCGGTAGCGCGACCGGGTGCCCGTTCGTCTCACTCGCCACGGCGGGCTCGTCAGCGGTGTACAGATCGAAACGGCTGGTCCGCGCCGGATTGGCGAACGCCGGTTCCGCGGAGGAATCGGAGTCGAGATCCTCGTCGAAGGTGGCCCACTCCGGCCGTTCCTGCTCACCGCTGCCCAGACGATCGAAAACCGCGTCGCCCTTGAGTGCGAGGCTGGTCACGAACTGCTGGATATGCATGGAGGTCTGGAGCAGCTGGCTGATGGCGGTGATCGGAAAGTTCACGGCCGCCGTGGGCAGCCTGCGAGTCTCTTCCAGGGCGTACACGGCGGCACCGGCGGCGACCCGGGCCAGGAACGGAGGTCGGAACATGGTTCTAGCCTGCCCGATACGCCCGACGATGCAAAGGGTGGGTGTCACAGACAGATTGTCGCGTGTCCCTCCACCCGGCTCGCAACCGCCCGACGCAAGTAAGCTGTCGTCATGTCTTCGGCCATCCCCTTGAACGTCGGAATCGCCCGCTCGGCCGGTACCGGAACCGCGCTCGCCGACGGCGAGAAACGAGTCCTACTCGCGGAGCCACGCGGCTACTGCGCGGGTGTCGATCGCGCGGTGGAGACGGTGGAGAAGGCCCTGGAGAAGCACGGCGCCCCCATCTACGTGCGCAAGGAGATCGTGCACAACCGCCACGTGGTGGAGACCCTGCGTGAACGCGGTGTGATCTTCGTCGACGAGACCGACCAGGTGCCCGACGGGCAGGTCGTGGTCTTCTCCGCGCACGGCGTGTCGCCCGCGGTGCACGATTCGGCCGCGGCCAGGAATCTGCACACCATCGACGCGACATGTCCGCTGGTCACCAAGGTGCACCAGGAAGCCAAACGATTCGCCCGCGACGATTTCGACATCCTGCTGATCGGCCACGAGGGCCACGAGGAGGTCGAGGGCACCGCGGGGGAGGCACCCGATCACGTACAGCTCGTCGACGGCCCCGATGCCGTCGACAAGGTCACCGTGCGTGACGAGAACAAGGTGATCTGGCTGTCGCAGACCACCCTCAGCGTGGACGAGACCATGCAGACCGTGCAGCGGCTGCGCGAGCGGTTCCCACTGTTGCAGGATCCGCCGAGCGACGACATCTGCTACGCGACGCAGAATCGCCAGGTCGCGGTGAAGGCGATGGCGCCCGAATGCGATCTGGTGATCGTCGTCGGTTCGCGCAACTCCTCCAATTCGGTGCGGCTGGTCGAGGTCGCTCTCGGCGCGGGCGCGAAGGCCTCGTACCTGGTCGACTACGCCCGCGAAGTGGATCCGGCCTGGCTGGCCGGGGTGCGCACGGTCGGCATCACCTCGGGTGCGTCGGTGCCGGAGATCCTCGTACGCGGTGTGCTCGACATGCTCGAGGAACACGGCTTCGCCGACGTACAACCGGTCACGACGGCCAACGAGACCCTGGTCTTCGCCCTGCCGCGAGAACTGCGCACCGCCCGCCACTGACGGACGGGCACGCGCTCAGAGGTTCTCCGGCTTCCGGCGTTCGTTGCGCTGCGACTCCCGGTCGCGATACCGGACATTGGGCTGCGGGTGCGGTGGCACCTCGCCTCGGGGGCGACCGCCGCGTGGCACCTCGCTCTCGGCGCGCGCCGGCATCGCGGCCGCGGGGCGGGCCGTCCGTCCCGTCACGGGCCGACCGCCCTCCCTCGGACGGCCTTTGGTCGCGACCCGGGGCGGGGTTTCCGCCACCTCCGCGCTCGGACGCCTGCCGCCGGGGCGCGGCGGTTCGTACTTGTCGGTCTTCTGATCGCTGATATCGACGATGGGCTCGGGATCGGGCCGTTTGGGACGTCGTTTGGCGGCCTCGGGCGGCGCGGCCTTCGCGGGCCTCGCGTTCTTGGCCGGGGCTTTCGACTTGGCGGATTTGGCCGGGCTCGCGGATTTCGCCGGGCGGGAGCGATCGGCCGAGCCGTTGCGTCCCCAACTCGATCCGCGGCGCGCCTCGTCACCGCGTTCCTCGGCTTCGGCCCGCCGATGCAGGTAGATGCGCAGGCCACCGATCGCCAGACTCAGCGCGGTGGCGAGGAACATCGTCGGGAACCGCTCCACCAACGGGATCGCGAGGTTGAGCAGGATGTCCTTGATACCGCTCGAGTTACTGCCGGTCAGCTGTTGATACGACAGCGGAACCGCCAGGAACAGCAGCAGCGGCGGCAACACCATCGCGGTGAACAGGCCGCGATAGCGGACCGCGAGAACCGCGGCAACGCAGCCCGCGACATACAGCGCCGCGAAGGTGCCGGTCAGTTCCCCGGTGTTGCCGTTTGCATCGATCAGGAACCCCAGGAACGTGCACGCCGCCGCAATCAGGATCGCCGCACCGGCCGGGACACCCGGCACCGACGGCAAGATCGAACGTTGCGGCGCGGGCACCCGGGATCGCACACGTTGGGAAGCAGCCACGCTGAGAACACTAACCGGCGTGGCGCGTGTCGGCGTTACGGCACGGCCAGCGGCGCCGTCGTCGATCGATCGGCGCGATGGTCGTCGCCGGTCGACGGACGCGGGCGGCGGGTGGTCGAGCGGTGCGCGTACCACTACTCCTCCGCGTCGGCGAAGGCCGCCGCCCTCGGCATCGATTCCAGCTTGCCGATCTCGGGAATCGGCTGCTCAGCGATTTCCAGGTCGTGCAATTTCCTGGCCGTCACCATGACACGAGATTCTACCGACGCCACGGTGTAGTTGAATGCCTCGACCGCCTTGCCGAGTTGCGATCCGAGCCGATCCAGGTGTTTACCGGTCATTCCGAGCCTGGTGTAAAGCTCTCTTCCCAATTGCTGGATCGTCGCGGCGTCGCGCGAGAGCGCCTCCTGCCGCCAACTGAAGGCCACCGTGCGCAACAACGCGATCAGCGTGGTCGGGGTCGCGAGGATCACATTGCGACCGAAGGCGTGCTCGAGCAATCCGAAGTCGGCGGTGAGCGCGGCATCGAGGAACGGATCACCCGGGATGAAGAGCACCACGAATTCCGGGGCCGGATCGAAGGCGGCCCAATAGGCCTTGGCCGCCAACTTGTCGACGTGCACCCGCAGGTGTTTGGCGTGCCGGGCCAGCAGATCGGCGCGCAGATCCGGATCATCGGCCGCGCACGCGTCGAGGTATGCCTCGAAGGGCACCTTGGCGTCGACCACGATGCTGCGGCCACCCGCCAGATGGACCACCAGATCGGGGCGCACCGTCGCGGTCCGTTCGTTGTCACCGTCGTCGCGGGTGGCCCGGCTCACCTGGGTGGAGAAATCGCAATGCCTGGTCATACCAGCCAGTTCGACGACCCGTTCCAATTGGATCTCGCCCCAGCGCCCGCGTACCTGCGGCGCCCGCAGCGCGGAGACCAGCTGATTCGTCTGCCCGGCCAGCTGGTGCGAGGTGCGCTGCATACCCGCGACCTGTTCGCGCAGACCGGAATACGCGTCGACGCGCTGGTGCTCGACATGCTGGATGTGGCGTTCGAGCGCCCCCACCGCCTCGCGCAACGGTTCGACCATCGCGCCGATCGCGTGCGAATGCCTGCGCGCGGCGTCTTCGTTCGCCGCGGTGAGGGAGTGGCGTAGCAGCCGTTCGTTCTCACCCGCCGCCTCCAGTCTCGCTTCGGCGGCGACCGCCCTCCTGCCCGCCCGCGCGGAATGACCGAGCCAGCCGAGTCCCACTCCGGCGGCGAATACCAGCATCAGTGCGACGAGCATCGGTGCGGTCATAGCGCAGATAGTGCCGTACGTCACCGACAGGAATCAAAGCCGACCGGCTACCGATGGGCGACGCGTCCGCAAATCCTCGGCGCCACGGTGGAATCCACGTCGGGGTGGGAAAGGAAACACCGCCGGACACGCCGGTCCGAACGCGGCAATTCCGACACCCGGGTCGGGGCGATTGAATTCTGTCGGTGGGTACGCCTACGGTTTCGCCCCATGCGGATGCTGCACACCTCGGACTGGCACATCGGGCGTACCTTCCACGGCGTCGATCTGTTATCCGACCAGGAGCGCGCGTTGGGCGCGGTCGCGGAGCTGGTCGCCGAGGAGTCCGTCGACGTCGTGCTGATCCCCGGCGACATCTACGACCGATCGATTCCGAGCGCGGACGCGATCGCGGTGTGCGACCGGGGATTCGAGGCGATCCGCGCCGCGGGCGCCACGATCGTGGCCACCTCGGGCAATCACGATTCGCCGACACGTCTCGGCGCGGGCGCCAGTTTCGCCGCCGCGGGTGGTCTGCACCTGCGCACCACCGTCGCCCAGGCCGATCGGCCGGTCCTGCTCGCCGACGAGCACGGCGACATCGCGATGTACGGCATCCCGTACCTCGAACCCGAGATCACCCGCGCCGAACTCGGTGTGCCGCAGGCGCGTTCGCACGCCGACATCCTGGACGCGGCGATGGCCAGAATCCGCGCCGACCTCGCGCGACGCGGCGATATCCGTTCGGTGATTCTCGCGCACGCCTTCGTCGTCGGCGGCGCGGCGACCGGGTCGGAGCGGTCCATCTCGGTCGGCGGCGTCGAGACGGTTCCGCTCTCGGCGTTCACCGGGATCGACTACGTCGCCCTCGGCCACCTGCATTCGCCACAGACCCTCTCGGAATCGGTGCGCTATTCGGGTTCGCCGTTGCCGTACTCCTTCGCGGAGAACTCACATCGCAAGGCGGTGTGGATCATCGATCTGGACGAGTCGGGGCTGCGGGAGGTCCGGCGTCGCGACCTTCCCTCGGTGCGTGGCCTGAGCAGGCTCACCGGCACACTCGACGAACTGTTGGACGACCCGGCCCATGCCGAGGCGCAAGAACATTACGTCTCGGCGACCCTCACCGACACCGCCCGTCCCGTCGATCCGCTGCGTAAGCTCCGAGAACGGTTTCCGCACGTGGTGCACGTCGAATGGGCACGCCCGGAAGGCAATCCGGAACTGCGTTACCGCGAGCGCGTGCGCGGCAGGCGTGATACCGAGGTGGCGCAGAGCTTCCTCACCGATGTGCGCGGCGCACCGAGCGCGGGCGAGATGGCCTGGCTGGAAAAGGCACTCGCCGCGGCGGTCGCTGAACCCGACCGGCAGCCCGCTGCGCTGCCGCTCGCCGGGGAACTCACCGCGTGAGGCTGCATCGGTTGGAGATGACCGCATTCGGCCCGTTCGCCGAGCCGACCGTCATCGACTTCGACACACTGGGATCCGACGGACTCTTCCTGTTGCACGGGCAGACCGGCGCGGGAAAGACCACCGTGCTGGACGCGATCGCCTTCGCCCTCTACGGCAGCGTGCCGGGGGCGCGGGGGGAGAGCAAACGCCTGCATTCCGATCACGCCGACGAGCAGACACCGCCACGGGTGGTGCTGGAGGCCGTGATCGGCGGCAGGCGACTGCGGCTGACGCGGTCACCGGAATTCGTGCGGCCGAGTAAACGTGCCAAGGGCGGCTTGGTGAAGGAGAACCCCACCGCGACACTGGAATGGCTCGACGGTCCCGGCGTCAACCTGTCCCGGCTCACCGATATCGGCAACGAGGTCATCCGCCTGCTCGGTATGAGCGCCGACCAGTTCTTCCAGGTCGTCCTGCTGCCGCAGGGGGATTTCGCGCGATTCCTGCGGGCGCACAACGAGGATCGCGAGAAGCTGCTCGAAAAGCTTTTCGACACCGAACGTTTCGGCACCGCCGAGCAGTGGCTCGCCGAGAAGCGCCGCGCCTCCGAGGCCGAGATGAGACGGCGGACCGATTCCATCCGGCGTCTCATCGACAATGTGGCGATGGCGGCGGGGCGCAATGTCACCGAGGTCGTCGAACCCCACGAGGCGGTCACCTGGTCACAGGATCTGCTGGCCGCCGCCAGAGTCGATCTGACGACCGCCACCGCGGAATCCGAACGGTGCCAGCGGGATTCGGCGCGGATCCGATCCGAGGCCGAGGAACAGCGGCGCCTCGACGAACTACGCCGCCGGAGGGGAGCCGCCCGGGCCACCCTGGACGGTTACCTCGCCGGGGCGGACCATCGAGCGGCATTGCGCGCCGAATTGGAGTCCGCCCGTCGCGCCCAGCCGGTCACCGAAGCGATCGATGAGGCGAGAGCCGTGGTCGTCACCGCCCGAAAGCACGAGAAACGGCGGCGCGAGGCCGAGGACGCGCTGGTGACCGCGCTGATGGACCCCGCGGCCGCCGATCTCGGTCGGGCCGAACTGCTCACGACGCCGCCCGCCGGTACGGCGCGCGATGCGGACGACCGTGAGATCTCGCGGGCCGGTGATCGGCAGCCGGGAACACCTACCGGGCGGGGCACGACGGTGCGTCCCGACACCGATATCGATGCGGCGATCCGGCGCTGGAGCGCGCAGACCGGAGCGCTGGACGAGGTGCGCGGCGACGTCGACATCGCAGCCGGCCTGAGCAGGGAATTGACCGAACTGCGCGGCGAGGAGACCGCGCTCGCGGTCCGCATCACCACGGTCAACCGACGTCGCGAGGAACTGCCCGCGGCGATCGCCGCCGCGGAAGCGCGATCGCGCGAGGCCGCCACCGCCGCGGCCACCCTGCCCTCGGTGCGGACCGAACTCGAACGATTGCAGACGGCGGTGTCGGCCGCGGTCGAATTGGCCACCCGCCGAACAGCACTCGACCACGCCCGGATCGAATTCGAATCCGCCAGGTCCGATCACAATGATGCCAAAGAGCGGGTGCTCGACCTGCGTGAACGTCGTCTCGCCGGTATGGCGGCGGAATTGGCGGGTCAACTCGTCGACGGGCAGCCGTGCGCGGTCTGCGGTTCCGAGGACCATCCGGACCCGGCGCGCCCGACCGCGCACGCGGTATCCGAGGCGTCCGAGGACGAGGCCGTCGCCGCCGAACGGGTCGCCGAGGAAGCACGCAATCGAGTGCAGACACAGATCACGGAGCTGGAAAGGGAGATCGAGAAATTCAAGGCCGCGGGCGGTGACGCCGATCGGGTCGAACTCGCCGCCGCGCTGCGCGCCTGCACCGACCGCTACCGCGACGCCGAGGATATGGCCGAACTGGTCGACGGATTCGACGCCGAGCTGGCACGGCTGCGCGCCGAGCAGACCGGCCTCCTGGACGAATTGCGCGCCGCCGATACCCGGCGCAGCACCGTGTCCACGCGGATCGCCGGTGCGGCAGCCCGTCACACCGAACTCGCCGAACGGCTGCGCGCCGCAGCCGGTGCGGACCGCACCATCGATGATCGCCGTCGCCGTATCGACGCCCTGATCGGCGCCGCCACGGCGCTGCGCGAGGCCGTGGCAGCCGTCGTCAAGGCAGGTGAACAGGTGGTCGTCATGGCCGAACGCGTCGAAAGTCTCGCTCGTGCGGCGGGATTCGCCATCGACGCGCAGGTGCGCGCCGACGCCGTCGGTGACGATGTCGCCGTACTGGCCGCGTACGCGAAGGTCGTCGCCACCGCATCGCGCCCCCCGCGACGGCACGAGGAGATAGACGCCGAACTGCTCGACGCGGAGCACAGGAAAGGCAGCGCCGAGGCCGTCCTCGCCGAACCCGAGGTGCAGGCGGCCGCGCTCACCGAACCCCGCGATCCGGCCGAACTGCAACGCCAGGTCGCGGAAGCCCAAACCCGCCTGAACGCGGCGGTCGCCGCCCACGCCGAGGCCACCCGCCGGGTGAATCTGCTCGAGGATCTGGGCGGACAACTGTGGGTCGCGCTGGATCGGGTCGCGCCGTTGCAACGGGCCCACGACGAACTCGCCGGTGTCGCCGACGTCGTGGCGGGACGCGGGGAGAACAACCGCCGCATGTCGCTGCGGTCCTATGTCCTCGCCGCCAGGCTGGAGGAAGTGGCGCTCTCCGGCTCGGTGCGGTTGCGTCGAATGTCGGGCGGGCGTTACGAATTCGTGCACTCGGACCGGGAGGGACCGAACGGTCGACGTGGTGGACTCGGCCTCGACATCCGCGACGACTACACCGGCGCGATCCGCCCCGCCAAAACGCTCTCCGGCGGCGAAACCTTCATGGCCTCGCTGTCGCTCGCCCTCGGACTCGCCGATACCGTCGCCGCCGAATCCGGCGGCCAGGTACTCGACACCCTCTTCATCGACGAGGGTTTCGGCGGCCTCGACGCCGACACCCTCGACGCCGTTATGGGCGTGCTCGACGAATTGCGCGCGGGCGGCAGAGTGGTCGGCCTGGTCAGCCACGTGGACGAAATGCGCCAGCGAATTCCCAGCCGCCTCCACGTCATCCGCGGCCGGAGCGGATCACGCCTCGAGACGACCGTTTCGTAGCACGATCGCGGCCCCGCGCCACATAGGTCGAACAGTCGGTGTTTCGCGGGCAGACCCGGCTACCGCGAGCGCCCTTCGTGGTCGAGCAGCCAACGTTTCGCGGGCAGACCCCAGCGGAACCCGCCGAGCGCGCCGCCGATGCGCAGCACGCGATGGCACGGCACGAACAGGGCCGCCGCGTTGCGGGCACAGGCGTTGGCGGCGGCACGGGTGGCGGCGGGCCTGCCCGCGACGGCGGCGAATTCGGTGTAGGTGACCGGATCGCCCGCGGGGACCTTGCGCAGCACCTCCCACGCGTGCAGCAGGAACTCACCCGAGTGCTGGCGGACCGGGATCGCGTCGATCGCGTCGAGCTCACCCCGATGGTAGTCGGAGACGGCGGTCGTGATCGCACCGAGCGAATCGCGTTCACGCAGGTCACCGGGTCGCAGCCGAGTATGGATCAGCAGACGCAGGTTCTCGGCGTCGGCGGTCCAGCCTGCGGCCAATACCGCCCCGTCCCGATCCGCGAGTGCGGTGAAGGGACCGATGGGTGTGTCGACCGTGGCGTAGTCCGCGGTGCTCATGACGTATGCCCTTTCGCTGTTCGAGTTTGCCGGTCGACTCACGACGTCCCGGCCCGTTTGTGCCCGTTCTTGCGCGGTGCCCGTCCCGCCAACGCGGCCTTCCACATGTGCATCGACAGATACGACCGCCACGGCGCCCACCGTTCGGTGTCGGTGAGGTCGACGCCGAGCAGTGCGGCCCCCTCACGAACCACGAGGTCGGTGCCGAGCAGGATATCGGGGTCGGCGAGCAGTCGCATGGCCACGTAGTCGGCGGTCCACGGGCCGATGCCGTCCAGGGCGAGCAGGTCGCGGCGCAGGTCGGCGGCGGTGCGGCCCTGATGCAGTCGCAGTTCGCCCGAGGCGATCGCGCCCGCGGCCGCGACGATCGAGTGGACCCGCCGCGCGGGACCGGTGAGGACTTCGGCGCCGCGTTCGGCGATGATCGCGGGCGTCGGGAACAGCCGGGGGAGCGGCCCTTCGACTTCCTCGCCCAGCGCGTCGACCAGGCGTGCGGTATGTGTCGACGCGGCCGACACGGAGATCTGCTGGCCGATCATGGTGCGCAGCAGCAGTTCCGGACCGTCCAGGCAACCGGGAACTCGGATCCCGGGACTGAACAGCGGACGCTGGGTTCCGGTCGGCTGGGGTGGCTCACCGGTCGCGGGTGTGGTGCCCGCGTCGGGCAACTGCTCGCCGTCCAAGGGTTGGACGGCGTTGCGGCGCGACAGCACGCCGAGAACCTCATCGATGCCGACCGGATCGGCGTCGAGATCGAGCAGGTGCCGCAGTCGCGCCACGGTCGGGGCCAGATCGCGCATATCGTGCAGGGCGAGTTCGGCGCGCACGTGATCCCGCTGGAAGCTGAGCCGGGCCGTCGCGTGGCCGTGCGGTGTGCGCAGATTGCGGGTGTAGGCGTGGTCCTCCCACTGCTCCACGCCCTGCGCGACGTGCGAGGACAGGAACCATTCGAGCCAGGCGCGGTCCAGTGGTTCCCGGTAGGGCAGTCGCAATGTCAATGCCCCGTTGACGGCGGGGGCGATGGGCGTGTCCTTGCGCGCGCGCTGGGCCTCGGTGCGCATGGTGGTCGGACTGACGGCGAAGACCTCGCGCACGGTGTCGTTGAACTGCCGGATGCTGGCGAATCCGGCCGCGAACGCGATATCCGACATCGGCATCGCGGTGGTCTGGATCAGCAGCCGGGCGGTGTGGGCGCGGTGCGCGCGGGCCAGGGCCAGCGGACCCGCGCCCAGTTCGGTGGTGAGTACGCGCGTCAGTTGACGCTGTGAATACCCGAGGGTCGCGGCCAGCGCGGGCACGCCACCGCGTTCGATCACGCCGTCACCGATGAGTCGCATGGCCCTGGCCGCGAGATCGGCCCGTGTGTTCCATAACGGGGAACCGGGTGCGGCATCGGGTAGACAGCGTCGGCAGGCCCGGTATCCGGCGTGCTGCGCCGCCGCGGCCGTCGGCAGGAAGCTGACATTGGTTCGTTTGGGTGTGATGGCCGGGCACGAAGGGCGGCAATAGATCCCGGTGGTTCGCACCGCCGTGAAGAACTGTCCGTCGAACCGCGAGTCCCGCGTCGACACCGCCCGATAGCACCGCTCGAAATCCAACGCCGTGATCGTCACCCAATCAACAATGTCAGCTCGCGCGAGACCGTGCTAGCGGAAATCCGCCACGGATGCCCGAAGTTGCCCCGGACCCGGGAAATCAGGGCGGCGCAAACCGGCGTCGGAGGCCGTGGATCGGCCCGAACGCCGTCCGCCGCAACGCGAAACAGCAACAACCGGAAGGTATTACCGATAGGGATTTGTCGGCGTTTGCCCGCCACGGCGACAGGCGATGTCAGCAGCAGCGGTTCTGCGGATTCCGGTCCGCTTCCGCGTACCGGTCCCGCCAGTAGTCGCGCTCGGTCGGGATCTCACGACCGGGGTGATTACGCCGCAGATGTTCGACATACCTGCGGTAGTCCTGACCGCCGAGTACCGAGTCGACCCACCAGAGAACTGCCTTCACGCCGCCGCGCATGCGGCCGAGTGCGCCCGAACCGTCGGACGGGCCGACCAACCGGAGGGCACGCGCGCGCCGCCGGTCGGCCGATCCACCGGACCGGCCGACCCCCGACCCGGCTGTGCGCGTCATACGGACGAACGATCCACCGCGTGCGCCGCCCCCGGCGCCCGCACCGTCCCCGCCGCGATCAACTCGTCCCACTGCTTCTGCACCTCCCGCTCCGCGGCGGTGGCGACGAACCCGCTCGGCGCGAAGATCCGCGACGGTTCCTCCGGCGATTCGGTCGTCTCCGAACCGCCCGCCCGCCACGCCCGCACGCAGACGATGGCGCCGACGATCGCGACGATCAACACCAGCACCGCGAAGACAATCGACAGGGTGCCCTGGATGAACGTATTGCGCAGTGCGGTCTCGACCTGGTCCGGTTTGGCCGTCAGACAGCCCTTGCCCGCGTCCTTGGCCGCTTGGCACAGGCTGTGCTGTTTCCAATACCCGAGTTTCGGGTCGGCGGAGAAGATCTTCTGCCACGACGCCGTCATCGTCACCGTGAGATCCCAGATCAGTGGAATACCCGGTATCCAGGCGTATTTCACCAGGCCCTTCTTGATGATGATGGTCAGCACGACCGTCAGCGCCACGGCGGCGAGCAACTGGTTGGCGATGCCGAACAGCGGGTAGAGCGCGTTGATCCCGCCGAAAGGATCGTTGACGCCCATCAACAGGACCGAACCCCATGCCGCGACGACCACCAGCGAGCACAGCCACGCGCCGATCCGCCACGACGGATCCTTGAATTTGCGCATCGGACCACCGAAATTGCCGAGTGCGTCGGAGACGATGAAGCGCGCGACGCGGGTGCCCGCGTCGATCGTGGTGAGGATGAACAGCGCCTCGAACATGATCGCGAAGTGGTACCAGAACGATTTCATCGCCGAGCCGCCGAGAAATTCGGAGAAGACCTGCGAGATACCGATCGCCAGCGTCGGCGCACCGCCGGTGCGCGAGATGATCGTCTTCTCGCCCACGTCGGCGGCGGCCTGGGCGAAATCGGCCGCGGTGGCGGGTGGACCGGACAGTCCGAGCGAATTCGTATACGCGGCGGCGGTTTCCGGGGTGTTGCCGGTGAGCGCGCCCGGTGCGTTCATGCCGAAGTACAGGTGCTGGTCGATGATCGAGGCGGTGATGATGGCCATCACCGCGACGAACGATTCCATCAACATGCCGCCGTAGCCGATCATGCGGCCGTGGGATTCCTTCTCCAGCAGTTTCGGTGTCGTCCCCGACGCGACCAGCGAATGGAATCCGGACAGCGCCCCGCACGCGATGGTGATGAACAGGAACGGGAACAGGCTGCCCGCGAAGGCCGGTCCGGTCCCCGAACTCGCGAACTGCGAGACGGCGGGCGCTTGCAGCACCGGCATCGTGATCAGGATGCCGACGGCGAGCAGGCCGATGGTGCCGATCTTCATGAAGGTCGACAGGTAGTCGCGCGGCGCGAGCAACAGCCACACCGGCAGCACCGAGGCGAAGAAGCCGTAGGCGATCAGCAGCCACGCGATCGTCGTCTTGGAGAGGGTGAACCAGTCCTCGCCCCAGCCGGTCTCGGAGACCCAGCCGCCCGAGACGATCGCGAACAGCAGCAGCGCGATACCGATCGCGGACACCTCACCGACTCGACCGGGCCGCAGGAACCGCAGGTAGACACCCATGAACAGGGCGATCGGGATGGTCATGCCGATCGAATACACACCCCACGGGCTCTCCCCGAGCGCGTTGACGACCACGAGCGCGAGCACCGCCAGCAGGATCATCATGATGACGAGGATCGCGACGATGGCCGCGACGCCGCCGATGGCGCCCAGTTCGTCACGGGCCATCTGCCCGAGGCTGCGACCGCGTCGTTTGGTGGAGGCCCACAGCACCAGGTAGTCCTGCACCGCACCGGCGAAGACCACGCCGACGACGATCCAGATGGTGCCGGGCAGATATCCCATCTGGGCGGCGAGCACCGGTCCGACCAGCGGTCCCGCGCCCGCGATGGCGGCGAAGTGGTGGCCGTAGAGGACCCGCCGGTCCATCGGCATGTAATCCTTGCCGTTCTCCAGGATTTCGGCGGGTGTGGCCAGATCGTCGCGCGGTGTGGTGATCTTCCACTCGATGTAGCGCGCGTAGAACCGGTAGGCGATGACGTAGGTGCAGACCGCCGCGACCACGATCCAGACGGCGTTGACGTTCTCGCCGCGCGCGAGCGCCAGGATGGTCCAGGCGACCGCGCCGAGTACCGCGATTCCGGCGAAAACCGCCTTCTTGGCCGGTGTGACCGGGGACCGATCGACCACGCCGACGGGTGGCAGCTCCGGATCGGTCCGCAGATATTCGAGTGTCGCCATCGGCCTACTCCCCTGTAGAACTCCGCTGAAACACGTGCCAACGTATCCGATCGGCGTCGGCGGTCAGGCGGAATTCCGCTATCACGGGCTCATCGACGAAATTTGTCCCGTGTGTCGGGCGCTTCGTGATTGTTGCCGTCAGTAAGCTGCGTTGCCGTCCGTACTACGCCGCCTTCGCCCCCGCAGGAGTGCCGTACTGCACCCGACCCGCGCGGTTTCGCAACCCCGGCCGTCGCACCGGCCGGTCGTTCCCGCCGCGCGGTTGCGCAGGCGGACCCTGCTCGGCTCCGCACTCGCCTTACCGCTGCTGAGCGGCTGCGGCGGTGACGACGACGCGCTCACGTTCTTCTTCCAGGCCCGCCCCGAGGAAGCGCGGGTGCGCCGCCGGATCATCGAGGAATTCCGGAAACTGCACCCGGAGATCAGGATTCGGACCATCGTGTCCGGCCCCGACCCGCTCCAGCAGATGCTCACCTATTGCGCGGGCGGCAAATGTCCCGACGTCATGATGGCGTGGGAACTGCTCTATTCGGGTTTGGCGAAACGCGGTGTGCTGCTCGACCTGCGCACCCTGCTCGACCGCGATCCCGGCTATGCGGAGACGCTGCGCCGCGACAGTTTCCCCGCGCTGTACGACACCTTCGCCTACGCGGGCGGCCAGTACGCGCTGCCCGAACAGTGGTCGGGTGTCTTCCTCTACTACAACCGTGAACTGTGCGCCGGAATCTCGCCGACGACCCGGTGGCGCGATGCGTGGACCTTCGACGAATTCCTCGACGCCGCGCGTGCCGTCACCCGCCGCGACAGCTCGGGGCATACGTCGCGCTGGGGTTTCGTCGACGCCTGGGTGCCGTATTTCTCGGCCGCCTGCTTCGGCATGAACAACGGGGCCGACTGGTTCACGCCCGCCGTGGATCCGGTCCGCGCCAATCTCGACGACCCGCGCTTCGCCGAAGGATTCCAGTTCTACGCCGACCTCGCGCTCCGGCACCGGGTCGCCCCGCGCGTCGGCGAACAGCAGTCGGTCTCCGCGCCGGACCTGTTCCGCCGCGGCCGCGCCGGGATGGCGATGGGCGGACACTGGCTGTACTCCGAATTCGCCGGGCAGGACGATCTCGATATCGACCTCACCGTGCTTCCGGTCGGACCGCACGGCGGCCCGGGCGCGATCACCGATGTCGGCTGCACCGGCCTGGCGATCGCCGCGGGCAGTCCGCGTGTCGAACAGGCTTGGGAATTCGTGAAATTCGCGACCGGACCGGTCGGGCAGGAACTCATCGCGCGATCCGGGCTGTTCGTACCCGTTCTGAAGTCGGTGATGGCGGCACCGGGATTCGCCGACGCCCACCGCGATATCCGCAATCTCGCCGTACTCACCGACGGTCCGGGCAGTTCGCGCCCGCTGGCGGTCACCCCGGTGTGGGGCAAGGTGTCCGCGCTGCTGGAACGCGGCGGGAATCGGGTGCTGCGGGGAGCCGCCCGCGCCGACACGCTCGACCCCGGGGATATCGACGCGGTACTCGGCGCGTCATGACATCCGCGTCCGGCAGGCACCGCGCGAAGAAACGTCGCCCGACCCTCGCGCGTCGCCGTGAACGAGCGGGTTGGCTGTTCGTGGCGCCGAATCTGACCGCCGTCGCGATATTCCTGCTGTTCCCGCTCGGCTTCTCGCTCTATCTCAGCTTCCACGCCTGGGATCTGTTCGGCCCGCCCCGATTCGTCGGGACGGCGAACTATCGCAGGCTGTTCGGCTCGGATCCGTTGTTCCCCATCGCCTTACGCAACACCGCGCTGTTCACCGCGCTCACGCTGGTGCCGACGGTCGTCATCGGAATGACGGTGGCGTCCGCGCTGCATCGAAAACTCGCCGGTATCGCGGTCTTTCGCACCGCCGCCTTCCTGCCCCTGGTCGCGTCGACCGTCGCCACGGCCGTGGTGTGGCGGTTCATCTTCACCACCGAAGACGGGTTGCTCAATCTCGCGCTCGCCCGCGTCGGGATCGACCCGGTGCCGTGGCTGACCGACCCGAACTGGGCCCTGATCTCACTGAGCGTCGTGACGGTCTGGAAGAGCGTGCCGTTCGCGACCGTCATCCTGCTTGCCGCGCTCCAGGGCGTGCCGACGGTGCTGTACGAGGCGGCGAAGATCGACGGCGCGGGTGCGTTTCGGCGCTTCCGGTCGATCACGGTGCCGCTGATCCGCGGGCCGATGTCGTTCGTCTTCGTCATCACCGTCATCGACTCGGTCCAGGCTTTCGACCAGGCCTACGCGCTGACCGGTGCGAACGGCGGGCCGGAGACCGGCACGTATCTACTCGGAATCATGCTGTTCCAGCACGCCTTCGGCTTCTACGAGATCGGCTACGCCTCGGCCCTGGCCTGGGTCATCTTCGCGATCCTGCTGGTACTGACCCTGGTGCAACTGCGATTCGCCCGACGCGGCGAACTGGAGTTCTGATGCGCGTGCGGCAGATCGACGAGGCCGAGGCCGTCAACGGCGGGGCAACCGCCGGTACCCCCGGTGTACTGGGACGGGTGGCGCGCAGATTGGTGAGGTCGGGCTCCGGTGCGGAACGCGAGTCGGTGCCGTCACCCGTTCGCGGTTCCGGCGCCACACGCGAGTCCCGGCCCCGACGTTCCCATACCGCGCGGCGATTCCTCCACGGTTCCGCGATCTACGTGATCCTGATCCTCATCGCCTGGTGCGCACTGATCCCGATCCTCTGGGCGGTCTCCGGTTCACTGAAGAGCGACGGCGAAATCACCGAGCCGTCGATACTGCCCGAGCATCCGCAGTGGGCCAACTACGGCCGTGTCTTCGACACACTCCCCATGGGACGGATGCTGTTCAACACCACCGTCTACGCGCTGTGCGTGACCGCCGGACAGGTCTTCTTCTGCTCCCTGGCCGGATACGCCTTCGCCCGCTTACGTTTTCGCGGCCGAGAAGTGCTCTTCCTCGCCTACCTCGCCACCCTGATGGTGCCGCTGACCGTCACGGTGATCCCGCAGTTCCTGATCATGCGCACCCTCGGCTGGGTCGACACCCCGTGGGCGATGATCGTGCCCGGCCTGTTCGGCAGCGCCTTCGGCACGTACCTCATGCGTCAGTTCTTCCGCACCCTGCCAACGGAATTGGAGGAAGCCGCGATCCTGGACGGTTGCACCACGTGGCAGATCTACTGGCGGGTGCTGCTGCCGCACACCCGCCCCGCCCTCATGGTGCTGGCCGTACTCACCTGGATTTCGGTGTGGAACGATTTCCTGTGGCCGCTGATCATGATCCAGCGCAACGAATACGCCACCGCCACACTGGGTCTGGTTCGACTGCAAGGCCAGTACCACACCCAGTGGCCGCTGTTGATGGCGGCGGCGGTCGTCGTCCTGTTGCCACTGCTCGCGCTCTACGCCGTGGCGCAACGCGCGTTCGTGCACGGCATCGCCATGTCGGGAATGGGCGGGCGTTGAACGGTTCGATACGCCCCGGTCGTCAGGCGTGCGGCGAGTGCGTGCCATCGCGATCGTCCCCACGAACCACCTGATCCGAGGTCGAAGAAACTCAATCGAGCGCGCGCACGGTCGACGGCGTCGCGGCACGCTCTACTCGCCGCTGTAGGTACCGAAACTCCAGATATTGCCCTCGGGATCGCGCACCGCGAAACCCCGTGAGCCGTAATCCTCATCGCGCATATCGCGCACGACTTCCGCTCCCGCCGCCGTGGCGCGGGCGAAGAGTTCGTCCGGGTTGTCGCAGACGACATAGACCAGGTCGTTACCCGGTTCACGCTGGCCGAACGGGGTGTCGTCCTTGCCGACCGAGCCGAACATCACCCCGCCACCCAGCGGCCAGCGCAACTCACCGTGTTCGACGACGGAGGGATCACCCTCGCGGGCGTAGATCGCCGTCAGTTCGAAACCGAACGCGTCGACCAGGAAATCCGCCGACGCGCGGGCGTCACGGAAGGCGAGGCACGGCCACACGGCCGCGGCGATACGGGTAGTGGATTCTGCTGGATTCGTCATGTTCTCAGCCTGCGCTCTCGACGCCGGACCCGTCTTGGACGGATGTAACCTCCTGCGCCAGCCAGGTCGTCGGACTACACCCGGCCAACTCGGCGAAATCGCGATTCAGGTGCGCCTGGTCGTAATACCCGCAGGTGGCCGCGACCTGGGCGATCGTGATGTGCGCCGGAACGCGCTCGATCATCCGCCGGGCTCGTTCGAACCGGGTGATCCGCCCGGCCAGCTTCGGGCTCACCCCGAATTCGGCGCCGAACCGCCGCGCCAGATGCTGCCTGCTCCACCCGATCCGGTCGGCCAGCCGCCCGATCGCCACACCACCGCCACTGTCGATGAGAGTCCGCCAGGCCCAAGCCAATTCGGGCGTCACGAGACGATCGGGATGCGCCAACCGCCCCAGCACGTCATCGCAGATCGCGAACCGCCGCGACCACGGCGCGGGCCCCTGCAACCGCTCCCACAACTCGTCACCTGCGGGCCCCGCCACATCCGCGCATTCCAGCGAGGTATTCCACAGCGCACTCGCGGGCGTCCCGAACAAGGTCCGACACCCCATCGGCGTCAACGCGATCGTCACCCCCTCCTGATCCCCCGAATGCGCGATCGCCGCCGAACTGGCCTGCAACCCGCTGAGCACACAGCGGTAATCCTCCGGCCGCTGCCTCGGATCCGTCTGCGCGACCACATCGATACTCGGCCCGATGGACACGATGAACGTCAGATGCCGCGACGGCAGACCCCGGTGCAATCCGGGCGGGTAACCGGTCATCCGGTAGCCGAGGTAGTGGTCGATGAACCCGGCCAGCGCGGGCGCGGGTCGTGCCGTCACCACCTCCGTGGTCGGCTCCATATGGTCACGGTACGCCGGGGGTGGGCTGTGCATGGTGTGAGTGGTGACGAACGAGGGCGTTGCGGGCCGAGTGCGGAGGTTCCCGCCCGGTTTCAGGCATTGCCCGGGTCGGCACAACGAAGTTTCGCGTGCTTCGCTCGGCGACGGAGGTTTCGCGCGCTTCGCATTGCGGCTGAGCGGGGCGCGTCGCTCAGCGACCGGAGGGCGCGCGCCTTGCGTCGGTGACCGGGGCGCAGCGCACTCGCGTGGCAGCGTCCGGAAGTGGCGCAGTTGGTCGGCGCTTCGATGCCCATCTCGGGCAGCGCTTGGAGGGCGTCCACTCTCCAGGCCGACGGTGTCCGGGGCCGGCCCGGCCTGCGCGGACGTTTTCGCCGCAGATCGGCGGAAACCTCGCAGCCGACGCAGTGAATGTCCACGCAGGCCGGACCGATCCCGCACATCGCATGTCGGACGCATTGCGGGGTGGGTTGCCCGAGGTCAGAATGATGCCCCGGACTCGGTCGTCGGCCCCGCGATGCCTTGCCGCACGTTGCGAACGCTGGGACCGAGCGAACGAGCGTCGAGCGACGACCACCGTGCCGTTGAACACCGCGACGACCGGTTTGCCGCCGGCTCCCAGACGGCGCAGATCGGCGGCGAGCGCGCGTGATCGCTCGGGGGTGGCCCGGAGGCCTGACCACCGCACCTGCCGGTGATTCCGCAGCGTGTCCAGTGTCGAGCCCTCCCGGAGACGGTCGTGAGATGCCGCACAACAACGCCAGTGGATACGTAATATCCGCAGGTCCTCCCGTTACCGTTACGCCTTCTGACGATCAACGGAGGTCGGTATGCGTCGGGTCGGATATGCGCGCAACGGTGGTCCCGAGGTGCTCGAGGTGGAATCGGTGGATGTGCCGACACCGGGCCCCGGTCAGCTCCTCGTGCGCGTCGACGCGATCGGCGTCACCCTGCCTGTCGTGCGGAGAGTCCGGGAGACGGCGCAACCCGGCCCGCTCGGCGGCGAGATCGCCGGTGAAGTCGTCGCGGTCGGCGAGGGCGTCACCGACTGTATGCCCGGCTACCGGGTTACCGGTCCGTGCTTCGGCCACGCCTACGCCGAGTACGCCCTACTCGACGAGTCGATGGCCTCGACCATCCCGGACGGCGCGTCCGCCGTCGACGCCGTGGCCCTCGTGCGCGGCGGCCTGGTCGCACTGGGCGCGCTCGATGCCGCGAAACCGGAATCCGGCGATTCGGCGCTCATCACGGCGGCGGCGAGCGGTGTCGGTCACCTCGCCGTCCAACTCGCCCGGATCCGCGGAGCCAAACGTGTCACCGCGGCCGTCTCCGACCTCTCGAAAACCGATTTCCTCACCGATCTCGGCGTCAACGACGTCGTCACCTACGACGCTCCGACCTGGGGTGACCCCGTCGACTTCGCCCTGGACGCCGTCGGCGGCGACCTGCTCACCTCGACCTTGGCCGCACTCGCTCCCGGCGGCCGCCTGGTGACCCTCGGCTCCGGCGGCACGATCCATGCCGACGACCTCGCCGACGCGAAATCCGTGGTCGGCTTCCGGATCGCGCGCATCGCCAGGGAAGCCCCGGAAACCTACGACCACTGGCGTCAAGAGCTGTGGCAGTATGTCGCCTCAGGCCAGCTGCGCCCCGCCGTCCACGCCGAATTCGCCCTCGATGACGCCGCCGCGGCGCACGCCGTCATCGAAGCCCGCGCCAACCTGGGCAAAGTCGTCCTCATCCCCTGATCCCGCCCCACCCGGGGAGTACCGCACCCGCTGGGCGCGCGTTCCCGGGAGCGGCGGACCGCGAGGTCCAACGCGACGCGTAGACTTCCTGACTCGTGAGTCTCACCCTCGGAATCGTCGGCCTGCCCAACGTCGGAAAGTCGACGCTTTTCAACGCGCTGACCAAGAACGACGTGCTTGCCGCGAACTACCCGTTCGCGACCATCGAGCCGAACGTCGGGGTGGTCCCACTGCCCGACCCACGTCTCGAAACCCTCGCGAATATCTTCGGTTCCGAGCGCATCGTGCCCGCCGTCGTCTCCTTCGTCGATATCGCGGGCATCGTGAAGGGGGCGTCCGAGGGCGCAGGTCTCGGCAACAAATTCCTCGCCAACATCCGCGAAGCCGACGCCATCTGCCAGGTCGTGCGCGTCTTCGCCGACGACGACGTGATCCACGTGGACGGCAAGGTCGACCCGGCCTCCGATATCGAGGTCATCGAAACCGAACTCATCCTCGCCGACCTGCAAACGCTGGAGAAGGCCGTCCCGCGCTTCGAGAAGGAAGCCAAGATCAAGAAGGAGCGCAAGCCCCTCGCCGACGCCGCCAAAACGGCGCAGGAGATCCTGAACAACGGAACCACCCTCTTCGCCGCGGGCAACAAGGTGGACACCGAACTCCTGAAGGAACTTTCGCTCCTCACCACCAAACCCTTCCTCTACGTCTTCAACGCCGACGAATCGGTGCTCACCGACGAAGCGAAGGTCGCCGAACTGAAAGCCGCCGTCGCCCCCGCCGACGCCGTCTTCCTCGACGCCAAGGTCGAAGCCGAACTCCTCGAACTCGATGACGAATCCGCCCTCGAACTCCTCGAATCCATCGGCCAGGCCGAACCCGGCCTGCACGCCCTCGCCCGCGCAGGTTTCCACACCCTCGGCCTCCAGACCTACCTCACCGCGGGCCCGAAAGAGGCCCGCGCCTGGACGATCCACCAGGGCGGCACCGCTCCCAAAGCAGCGGGCGTCATCCACACCGACTTCGAACGCGGCTTCATCAAAGCCGAGATCGTCGCGTTCGCGGATCTGGTGGACGCGGGATCGATGGCGGCGGCGAAGGCGGCGGGCAAGGTGCGCATGGAGGGCAAGGATTACGTCATGTCCGACGGCGACGTCGTCGAGTTCCGTTTCAACGTCTAGATCAGCGTCTGCGAAGAAGTGACCGAGTTGGGGGCGATCGGCCGAAGCGGGCCGATATCTGCTGACGCTGACTTGTCTCACCTGGGTGTTCGTGACCTGCTTCGACTCGAGGCCGGTATCAGTCGCGGAACTGCGCGGTCGCGGGTTGGTACGGACCAGCAATAGGCCTTTGGGGGACATTGCCGAGCAAGTGGTCTTGTGTGCACGGGGTGGGGTACTGGAACCCAACTCCACGAAATCGCACGACATCACAGATCCGGGTGGGCGCCGCATTCAAGTGAAGGCGATGACTGGTCGAAAAGCAGGTGGAGCTGCGAAGTTCAGTCCGTTCAGGCCTACGTCAGGCTCGATGGCGCGGTTCTCTAGACCTGTCGGACGTGAAGCGAAACGATGCCCCGTTCGGGGCTGTCCGCAGGCTGAGATGGCTCTGTGACACCGTTTGTTATATAATCAGTCATATAGTTTATAGAGGGGGTCATCATGGCAGTCACAAGTGTCGATCTGGATCCGCAGTTGATCGAGCGTGCCAGGGCGCTCACAGGCGAGCGATCGAACCGGGCCGTCCTCGACCTCGCCTTGCGCCGACTCATCGCCTCGAAGCAGAAGGGCGCGATGATCGACGGTATCGCCGCGTTGAGCGACCTCGAGAACGAAATCGGGGCCCCGGTGGTGTCTCCGGACGAGTCCCGGTCCGCGTGACCGACTACCTCGTCGACAACTCGGTCTGGGCAAGGCTGGCCACTGGAGATCCGGGTATCACCGCGCGGCTGCGCCGCATCGAGCGGGCGCCGTCCGACCTGTTCGTCACCTGTCCGCCGCAGGTGCTCGAGTTCTGCCACAGTGCCCGCACGCCCGAGGAGCATGCACACTACCGAGAGCAGATCTCACTCGGGTTCCCGCTCGAGCACGCACCCGACGAATTGCTCGTGCTCGATATCCAGGCGGCACTGTGGAACGCCGGGCTCGTCCGTGCGGCCGGATCCCTCGATATCCTGATCGCGGGCTACGCCATCGTGAACGATGCGACCGTGCTTGCCGCCGACCACGACTACGAGCACATCGCAAAGGTGTCAGACCTGCGGTGTGAGTTTGTCGCGCCTTCGTCGTGACGTTGCTTCGCGCCACAACGCGGCGGTGTGCCGTAGTCGGACAACCTGGTGACGAACCAGGTCGTCGGCGTGGGTAGCGGTTCTGGCAGAATCCGAGCCGCGATCGAGTTCCGTTTCAACGTTTGATCGCCGCATGGTCCGCGAACCAACAGAGCGGACCATATACCGCCACCGGCGGACGTTCTGCGGATTCCATCCCACCTTCGGGTGGAGGATCCGGCCGTTTCGTCGGCACCATGTGCCGCCTACCGGGGCGCAAACGGTAGGCGCACCGCGACGTGGTCGGTCTATCGACGCCATCTCCGACGTGTCTTGCCACCGGCCGCCAGCTCCACGACGATCCCGCCGAAACGACCCTCCCGCATCGTCGCGGCGTGTCCGTCGATAAAGCATGTACCGGTGCGGGTGACCTCGACGCATTCTTCTCTCTGGGAGCCGGAGTCGAGCGTGTCCGCGTAGTAGGCGATCATTCCACCACTGAAATCGGTGTTGAAGCCGGTGACCCGGCGCCCAGCGTTGTCGGTGGTGCGATTCAGGCACTGATCGCAGACCGCGCGGGGATAGCGTTCCGCGTAGATCGTGGGCCGCTCGCAGCGCGGGCAGGGTTGGGTGTATCGACGCCCCGCGGTCGGGCTCTGCAACAGGAAGTCATTGCGGGCGAGGACTTTACGCCCGGAGTCTCCCCGATTGCCGCTGCGCCGCAGGACGATGAGAACGAACTCGGCGTAGTCTGCCGTCTCGGGATCGATCGTCCCGTGCCCGTCTATGTGTGTGAGGCCGAAGTCGTAGGCCTCGAGCGCCACACGGTGCGCCACCGAGAGTTCGCTGTCGGGGATGTCTCTGTTGGCGTGTTCGGCTCGGGCCAAGTGCTCGGCGATCACCGTGTCGATGGTGTCGTCGCTGACCGACAGTAGCCCGCCGCCGTGAGCTGTAGTTGTCACCAGGACATAACCCGCCATATCGCCGCGATCGGTGCTGATCGTTTCCAGGAAGGCGAAACCTCCTCCGTACCGGGCATTCTCGAGCCCTGGATGCGGATAGGGGATGAGCGTGTCGGGATCCCGAGCCAGATCACGCGCGATTCGCAGCGCTTCCTCATAGGTCGGCGGCAGGCCTGGGTCTGGCGGTTTCATGTCGGCCAGCCTATCGAGCCGGGCTTCGATGGGTCCGAATGTGAAATCGGCACTTCAGGTTTGGTCGCGCTGGGAACCTTGGGTGCGCGGCAACACGACATGGCCTCCATCGACGCGACCGACAGCTCGGTGTTGAGCATCTCAGAGCCACGACCGAGGTTAACCTCCTTACCGACTCCCGGTTGCGAGCCGTGGATTCGCTGATCGCGATCCAGGGAGAGGCCGAATGATCCTGTGTGTAAGGACTTTCCGGTGTCTACGTCGACCCGGCCTCGATGAGCGGGCACGTGAACGACGGGAGCGGTGTCGGAGGTGCTGTAGCAGGCATCGGCCGTCGTCGAGGGGCTGCTCTATACTCGGCTGTGCCGGGGTCTGCCAAGCCGGTGCAGGGGGAGGGGCAAATCGTGGGTGTTCGTCGCGGCCACCGGATAGTGGTGGTGTCGGGTGTTCTGTGCATGGTGGCATGGCTGGTCGGCTGTGCCACTCCCGAGAGTTTCCAGCTGAAGTATCAGCCGGGTTTCTCCTCACTTCCTTCGACATGCGCCGCTGCGGTACGACCCGCGGAGTCCGCGGTGGAGGCGTACGCGGATGAGTTGTACGACGCGGGAGCCGATTTCGAACATACCGATGGCAACGACAGCGACCAATTCTCGGACCTGTACTGCGTGATGAAGTACTCCGATCCGATCTTGCGTGAACCGGTCGCGCCCCATCGGGTCGCGATGTCGCGCAGTTTCGCGATCTCGATGAGCCTCGATCGAAGCCCGAGATCCGTCGGGACGACGACGAGCCGATTGGCGGCGCAGGCCACCACGACCGGCAACAACGCGCGACCGCAACCGCTTCCCGGTATCGGCGAAGACGCGATCGTCTGGGTGGAGGAGTTCGAGCGGCGCGTTGCCCGCGTGGGGGTCCGGTTCCGGATCGGCAACCTACAGGTGGAGGTGGAGACCTTCGGCAGGGATTGGTCGGGCGTGCCGCAAACCTTCCCGGTCGCCAACTCACCGGAATTGCGCGAGGATCTGCGGGCGGGCGCCCAATCGATCGCCGAAGCGATTGCCCAGCAGGCGCAGTCGGCGTATCCGACCACGGTCTACGACTACGAATCGCCCACGAGGGTGACCAGCCGGACCCGCACCACGACATCGACGACCATCACGCCTTCGGCGGAGAAGATCTGGGATTCCTGTGCGGTACCGGAGAGTGACCTCGCCGCAGCCGATATCCGGATCCAGCAGAAATCATCCGGATGCAGCTGGCGCGGAGAATGGTTCCAGATTCTTGCTCCCGGTGTCGCCGCCAACTATGAGAGCACGCTGTTCGACCTCGGCCATCAGACCTACGCGCGGCCGACACCGCTGACCATCGGCGACCGTTCCGCGGTGATGTTGCACTGGGAGACCACCGACAGCTTCTGTGTTCTGGCGTTCGATGTCCTCGCTGACCCGCAGGCCCCTCGGGAACCGCGGGTGATCATCTTCGAAGCGTCGAAAGACAAGGGGCACACGCGAGACGCGCTGTGCACCGAGCTGGTACGAGTGGCGACCGTCATCGTCGGATTGCTACCGCCCGCGGCTCGAGCCTTCCCGAGATGACCATGGCGATCCGATCCTCGGATCAGCCGCCATCGCGCTTCGGGCGATTCAGAACGCGGGCACGCTGCTGGTGCTGGCATTGCCGCCGAGTGACGGTTGCAGGGTGATCTCCCAGTCCGATTCCGCGTCGAACGGATCATCGAATTTCTGGAAGGTGCGGGAACGGGTGAATCCGAGTGTGGCGCTGTCCCAGTCGACACCGGATTTCAGGTAGACGAAGTAGGTGCCCGCGATCCCGGTGAGCGTGGCCTCGGAGTTGCCCTGCACGTAGATCGTCGCCTGCGGGGCATTGGGGCTGCCGTTGGTGACCACCACCGCGAAGTCCGCGCTGTTGCCGTTGTTGATGAGCAGGGTTCCCGATCCGTTGAGACCCGCTTCTTGGACGACCTCGCCGTTCTCGGCGCGACGGTTCAGCACCGGCGCGGGCGGTGGGGCGGGGGTTGTCGTCGGTGCGCGCGAGGTGCTGAACGGGCTCGGTCGCTGTGTCGTGGTGGATGCGGTCGTGTCCACCGACGTCCCACACCCGACGAGCGCCAGAGCAGCAGCCACGACTGCGGCGCCCACAAGCCAGCCTTGTTTTCTCGACATGATTCCCCCGTTGCCTCAGAGCGCTGATCGGCTCTCGCGTACCCAGTATCGCGCGTAACAGCGGTGATGTCAGTGCAATTGATGCCGTGTTCGTCGACTGGACGAGAGGCGGACCAGCAGCCGGATCGAGCCCGTCATGGGTGAATGGCGGCTGCCTCGCACTGTGAGCGGACAACGGTCGGCCGGGGCTGTGAATCCGTACGTCGGCCGATGTGTGGGTTGTGTGGAAGGTCTGTGGAGCCGACCGGTGGCGCGGGGGATTCGGGTGATACTGGGCGGTGTGAACGGGACGTGGGAGGCATGGGGCGGAGTCGCGTTCGCCGCGTTCGCGGCGATACCGATCGCGGGTCTCGTGGCGTGGTGGTTGGCTCGGCGGCGCGGGTGGCGTGCGGCGCTCTGCGAGGTCGGGATGGTGGTGGGCACCGTGCCGTGGTTGTGGATGATCTTCACGCCGCTCGGAACCGGTCGATCGGTGAATCCGGTGCCGCTGCGTGATCTGGCCGAGGTACTGGCGGACAATCGCGTCGTCGAGCAGCTCGGAGGGAATCTGCTGGTCTTCGCGGCACTCGGCTTCCTGTTGCCGGTCCGTTGGCCGTGGTTCACCCGCTCGTACCGCATCCTGTTGGTGGCAGGGACGGCGTCGATCGCGGTGGAGGCCGCACAGTTCGCGCTCGCGATCGGCCGCCACTCCACCGTCGACGACGTGCTGTTGAACGCGCTGGGCGCATACCTGGCGGGCAGGCTCTCGCGACGTTGGTGGGCGCCGCACCCGCCGGACCGCTTCGGCCCGCCATCCGTGAGTGAGTCCCGCAGCAGCGTGGCGATGTAGCAGACCGGCCGACCGTGCGAGCACTTGATAGGTTTCGACGGTGCGGGCGATCACGCTTTTCGAGGAATACGTCGACTGGCTCCGTGTCAATGTGCCACTGGCATACGACAACCTCGGGCCACCCGCCGACCGCGCCGAGATCGATGCGCTGGAACAAGCACTCGGGCAATGCCTTCCGGACGATGTGAAATCCGTCCTCATGCTGCACAACGGTCAGCGCCGGACGGTGACATCGACGCGCGGCGACCATGCGGTGCCCTGCATTCCGACCCTGACCTTCCTGTCGACATCTTCGATACTCGACTGCTGGTCGGAATGGATTCCGGTGCGCGCGAGCAAGGACATCGAGGCCCTGCAAGCCGCCGGTGCTGTCATGCCGGGTGCGGAAGGCCGAGTCGAACCGCTGTATACCTCGCCCGGCTGGATCCCGCTGTGGTCGGATACCGCGCGCGCCGACTATATCGGCCTCGACCTGGACCCCGATTCCCAAGGAGTCCACGGCCAGATCATCAACTTCGGACGAGATGAAGAGCGGCACTACGTCTGCGCGGACAGCTTCACCGACTTGCTGGGGTTTCTCGTCGACGAGGTTCGATCCGGACGGTGGCCCGCATCGATCTTCATCGATGACGATTACGAAGACGACGACCGGTCGGAGCTCGAAGAGCTGCCGTGGTTCGGCAATCCCGGCGACCATTTCTTCAACGCGCTCTACGACCGAGCCATGAACTCTGCCCGGTCCCGAGCGTCGGAGTCGTGAAGAGGGCACGAACCGCCCGACACCGCTGACCCACCACACGTGCGATGGTCCAGACCGCCGATACGATCGTCGCCTACATCCTCACGTTCGCGCTTGACATTGTCACGGTGTCAAGGCCTTCACTGGCTGTCGGAGGTGGTCCCCATCAATTCGACACACACGAACCCACAGCACACCCGACTGCTCGACGCTTTGGCCGCGGGGAACTCGTCCACGCGGCTCGAGGCGGCGATGGCGCTGGGCACGTATCCCGATCCCGGTCTTGTCGACGCGCTGGTGGGGCGGTGCGCGGTCGAGCCGGATTTCTTCGTTCGCGACATGCTCACCTGGGCGCTGACCCGTCTCCCGTCGGATATCACGGTGCCGAAACTCGGCGTGGAACTTCGTTCCGAACGTGCTCAGGCGCGCAGTCAGGCGCTGCACACGTTGTCCAAGATCGGGGATCCGAAGGCGTGGTCGGTGATCACGCGGGCGCTGTTGCGTGATGCCGATGACGAGGTCGCGCGGAGCGCGTGGCGCGCCGCCGTCGTTCTCGTGCCGGACGCGGAGAAGGAAGCGTTGGCGGTGACGCTGGCCACGCAGTTCGGGCGCGGAGACCGGGAGGTTCGGCTGAGTCTGAGTCGTGCCCTGGTCGCGCTCGGCGAGGTGGTCGAACCGATCCTGCGGACGGCGATGGACAGTCACGACGAAGCGGTGCGTGCGCACGCGCGTGCGACGCTGGGACTTCTGCGTGATCCCGACGCCGGGTTCGATCTCGCCGTCGATGCGGCGAAGCGGGTCGTCGCGCTGGGACCGGAACGGGAGGAGTCGACGACGTGCTGATCGGCGAGGTGGCGCGCCGCTCGGGGGTGAGTGCCAGGATGCTCAGGCATTACGACGCCCTCGGGCTGGTGCGACCGACGGGCCGCACCGTGGGCGGCTACCGGGAATACGGCCCCGAGGACATCCGGCGGATCTTCCACGTGGAGGGTCTGCGCTCTCTGGGGCTGTCGCTCCGCCAGATCGGGCGGGCGCTCGACGATCCTGGATTCACCCCGTCCGCGTTGGTCGGAGACCTCATCCACAAGACCGAACAGCGACTGAACCGGGAGCGGGAACTCCTCGACCGACTCCGCGCGGTCGATGCCACCGGCCCTTCCGGCTGGCCGGACGCCCTGCGCACCATCGAACTCCTGCACAAACTCCGTTCGCGGAATTCCGCCAGGCGACAGCAGGCCGTCCTCGCTCCGGCCGAGGACGTGGTTATGCCCGCCGAACTGCTGGCCGAGGCGATTCTGACCGAATCCGACCTGAATGTCGCCGGAGCGTTGCGGTGGGCCCTCGCGCGCGCGGGCGGTGACGGTGTGGCGATCCTGGAGTCGGGAATGGGCTCCGATGACGTCGACGTCCGGCTGCGCGCGACCCTCGCGCTCGCCGAACTTCCGGGCGACGACACGACCGCCGTGCTCACCGACGCGCTCGAGGACGCGGACCCGACGGTCCGCAGACGTGCCGCCCTCGCATTGGGCGCGCGGGGCGTGACCCGAGCCGTGCCGGAACTCGTCGGGTCGGTGGTCGAGGGCGGCAACGATGTGGAGGCGGCCGAGGTCCTGGGAACCTTGGCGCGGGGCGTGAAGTGGGCCGAACGGATCATGAACGCGCTGGTCGACGAGCTCACCGCGCACGCGGCGGATTCGGCCGTGCGGATACGGCTGACGCAGGCGCTGGCCGAGATGCCGGGAACGATCGCCCTGAACCTGCTGCGGGAACTGGTCCACGACGGAGATCGGTCGGTGGCGCTGCTGGCCGCGGCGCTCGTGGAGATGCTCGAAGAACGGTCGGACGAGGGACTGGCGAGCGAATAGTGACCATCATCGGCGATGACGCGGTCCGACTTCGGTATTCGTGTCGCGGTGATCAGCCGGTCGGCCGCAGCATGGTCCAGAAGCGGGGCAGGCCCCCGGCGCGTTCGCCGAAACCACCTCGAACCCGTGTCGCTCGTAGAAGGGCACGTTCGCCTCGTTGGTTGTCTCGAGGTAGCACGGATACCCCTCGCTGCCCGCCTGCGCGAGCGCGGAGGTGATCAGTGCGCTGCCGTCCACGCCCCTGCTCGGTCGGGTCGACGCCGAGAAGGCGCTCGAGCTTGCCGTACTTCGCGCCCGGTCGAGCCGCGGCGCCGAAGAACCACGGCAGTACCGCCGCGCGTCGTTCGGCGTCGGGCTCGATGAAGGTGAACATGGGATCGTCATGGAAGGCGCGGGCCAACACCGTTCCCGGACCGGTCATGCTCGAATTCCAGGCCGTCATCCCGCCATCTGCCCCTCGGATGCTCATGCGCCGACGCGCGCGTCGACGAACGCGCCGCGGGTCAGAACCGGTACGGCGGAACTGGATTCGATCTCCACGGCGACGGCGACGTCGTCGGCGAACCCGATACTCGCCAGCTCCAGACCGGACGCGCACCCCGAGACCAGTGCCGCCACATCGGCGTTCCCGGTGTAGGAACTCCGTGCCAGCGTCGCTTCCGGTGACAGCGGTCCGGCCCCGTATTCGACGAGCGCCGCGATGACGGCGGCGGCTCCGAGCCAATCCTCGATCGCCGGTCGCAGCACATCGCGGCCCGGCCAGTGCTCACCGGCGGCGATCACCGAGACCGGTTGCTCTCGCGTGCCCCATCCCTGGTCGACGATCCAGCGCGCGACCGCCGACGCGTTGCGCAGGCACGCGGCGATGACGGGAATCCCGTCGACCGCCGCCGAGATGGCCGATCCGTTCGGTGACGGAAGGACCAGGCGTCGCGGTGCGGGAGCGCGGCGCAGCGCAGCGGGCGACAGTGACCACGGTCGACGCTCCGAGACCTCGCGTCGGCCGACGGCCAGTTCCGCGTCCGAGTCCGCCGCGAATCGCGGAGCGGTCCCGTCGCGCCACCGGTAGGGCAGCACCTCGGTCCCGGCGTCCACGGCTACCGATACCGATGTCGTGAACGACAGGACATCGACCACGACGACCGCCGCGCTGCCCGGTCCCAGCGCCTGTGCGCCTACCGGGCCCCAATCGACCCGTATACCGAACCGACGCTGCTCGGCCCAGCCCGGAATCACCCTCGAGATCTGTTCCCCTCCCATGCCCGCGACTCTATCCGCGCCCACCGACATCTCCGAGTGGGAACGGGAGGTTCCGCGTCACCGCGCGCTGAGCAGAACGACGGGGTATTCCCGCTCGGCTTTGCGCTGGTATTTCGCGTACCGGGGCTGAGCGGTGGTGATCCGCTGCCACGCGCGCTCGCGGTCGGCGTCCTCCAGCACCCGGGATGTCACCGGGACGGCATCGCGGCCGTGGAATTCGATCGCCACGCTGTCGGGGTGCGCCCGCAGGTTGACGTACCAGTCCGGGTGCACGGCGCCGCCGCCGGAGGCGACGATCAGCCAGGAGCCGTCGCCGTCGCCGAACCACGAGAGCGGGGCCTGTCGCGGCCGCCCGGTGCGTTTGCCCACGGTGTGCAGGATGAACATATCCATGCCCATGATCTTGCCGGTTTTGCGCCGGATCCTGCGGTTGGTCCTCACGTTCAGCTTGCGCTGGAACCACAGCGACAGGGCGTTGGATTTCTGTGCTTTCTCGGTCATCAGTACCTCCGATCGATCCATCGGTTTCGTGACACCCGTCCGGGACGAACAGTATCGGCAGTGCGCGTGACCGGACGTCGTTCGCGTCTCAGGCGCGCTCGTCGATGCGCACCATATTGCCCGCGGGATCGCGGAAGGCGCAGTCGCGCACGCCGTAGGGCTGGACGGTCGGCTCCTGGACGACCTCGGCCCCGTCGGCCCGCACCCGTTCGAAGACGCCGTCGAGATCGGAGGTCGACAAGAGGATGGAGGCGTAGGTTCCCTTCGCCATCATCTCGGCGATGGTGCGACGTTCTTCGTCGGTGACGCCGGGCGCGGCGGTCGGCGGGTGCAGCACGATGGACGTCGCGGGCTGGTCGACCGGGCCGACGGTGATCCAGCGCATCTCGCCCTGTCCGATGTCCTTGCGGACCTCGAAGCCGAGGGTGTCGCGGTAGAAGGTCAGCGATTCCTCGGGATCGGCGTGGGGCAGGAAACTCGAATGAATGATGATGTCCATACCGATGACGTTAGGTGCCGGGTCGGGCGGTCGCTTCTCGATTCCTGACCGGTCCGCCGGGTGCGGGGTGCGCCCCGATGCGACCGCCACCGGATCTGGACCAAGATTGCGACATGTCTGTAGATCCCGACCTCGCCGAGGCGATCACCGCCATGCACTCCGATCTCGCCGAATGGATCGGTTCGGCCGCGCCGCCGAAGGTGTTCGACCGGTTCGCCCATGTCTTGCACGAGGGGTTCTCGGCGGTGACGACGGTGGGACAGGTGGTCGACAGGGACACCTTGCTCGCCGGGTTGTGGTCGGCCAGGAATCTGCAACCCGGTCTGGAGATGGACATCACCGATATCGCGGAACTCGTGCACGGCGGCGGTCTCAGCGTCGTCCGATTCACCGCGGCCAACCGTCTCGGTGACGTCTCGTCCGCGCGGCGCCTCGCGACCGCGGTCCTCGTCCCGGGAGATTTCGGCTATCAATTGCGAATATTGCACGAAACGAACACGCCGACAACGGAAATCGAGGACCCCTCGGTCGAGCGGATCGCGAACAGTTCGAGACGTGGGGAATCGACGGGATGAGTTTCGCCGTCGATGGTGAGATCGTCGGTATCCGCGAGTTTGCGAACTGATACCGAATTCAGAAATCGTCTCATAAGCGGAGCGGGCCGAATATCGCCACGGCCGCATCGACCCGGCCGAGGTCGCGAAATACGAAGCGGATCAATGGTTTCTGTGCGGTCCGAAGGAACTCGTCGCCGAAACGGCACTGGCGCTGGGGAAACGCGGCATCGACCGATCGCGGATCGAAACCGAGTTGTTCGAGACCCACATCCCGGACGTGACGCCGGTGACGACCGACACCCGGACGAGTACGGTCACACTCACCGGCTACGGCGCGGATCTCGATGTCGAGGTGCCGCGAACCGCCCTGATTCTCGACGTTGCGCTCCGGCAGCGGGAAGACCTGCCGTATTCGTGTCTCGGTGGCTCGTGCGGAACCTGTATCGCCACTGTCGAATCCGGACGGGCGCGAATGGAGCCGGAGCCGCTACTGGCGATCACCGAGGACGAGATAGACCGCGGGCTGGTACTGGCCTGTCGTGCGCGTCCGGTATCGGATGAGGTGACCCTGCGCTTCGGTCGCTGAGCGTCTCACCGGCCCCTCGGATACATCGTGACGATACTTCCGTCGAGGTTGGCGGCGAGGTAGGCGCCGCCGTAATCATCGGTCAGGTAGATCAGCAGGGTGGGGCGTTCGTCGTTGAAGGTCCAGGCCGGATTGACGATCACGTAGCGCAATGTCGGTTCCGGAACGCCGAGTTTCTCGTTCGCGGTGGCGAAGAGTCCGGGTACCAGATCCCAGTTGATCGTGTTCAGCGCGATGGTGGCACTGTCGGCGTCGAGTTCGCCGCCCGCGCCCTTGCGGCTGGCCGAGCCGTTGCGGAAAACGTACTCGTCGTACACGCTCGGCCTGTTCCGGACCGGCGCGGAGGCGTTGACGTAGTTCGGGTAGAAGGTCACCTCGGTGAATTCTGTTCCACCCGAAGCCTTTTCCAGGGCGGAAACGGCTTGGCGCATCCCCGTCGGGGTCAGCAGGTCGGTGCTGTCCCCGGCCGGTGAATTGGTCACCCGCACACCCGGACTCGTGATGACACCCGAACCGGGCACGATCAGGGGCTCGGTTCGTGAGCCGGTGGTGAGTGTGGTGCCGGGGAACGCGGTCGCGCCCGGACCGTCGTCGCCGGAATCGGGACGCAGGGCCAGCGCCGCCAGCGCGACGACGGCGACCACCAGGACCGCGGCGGTGGCCATGCCGAACTTGGCTCCGCGCGAGACCTTCCCGCGCGCGGGGTGACTCGCGTGCAGGTCGGGCCGATACGGGGCCGGACCGGAGCCGACAGCGTGCGACGGCGGGGTATAGGGATCGGTCCGGTACGGGGGCCGTGGCGTCGGGCCGGACACGATGGGCTGCGACGGCGGCGTCGGCGGGGGGCCGGGAACGAAGGAGTGGGGTGCGGTGAGCACCTGCGTGAGCAGGTGATCGACCTGTTCGGCCGACGGCCGGTGATTCGGATCGGCCACCAGGATCGCCTGGAGCACCGGGGTCAGCGGGCCCGCGCGATGGGGAACCGGGACCGTGCCCTGGAGGACGGCGGCGAGGGTGGCGACGGTGGTGTCGCGCCGCATGGGGTGGTACCCCTCGACCGCGAGGAACAGCACGATGCCGAGCGACCACAGATCCGACGCCGGGTTGCCCTCCTGCCCGCCGAGACGTTCCGGGGCGATGAATTCCAGTGAACCGACGAGATTGCCGGTGCCGGTCAATCCGGTGGCGTCGTGCAGCGCGGCGATGCCGAAGTCGGTGAGCACGGGCGAACCGTCCTCGCGCAACAGCACATTCGCGGGTTTGATATCGCGGTGCAGCACACCCACCTGGTGGGCGGCACGCAGACCCGCCAGGATCCCGCGCCCGATCTGCGCGGCCCGGTCCGGCGGAATCG
This sequence comes from Nocardia sp. NBC_01377, assembly GCF_045040005.1. NCBI lineage: Bacteria > Bacillati > Actinomycetota > Actinomycetes > Mycobacteriales > Nocardiaceae > Nocardia > Nocardia sp. NBC_01377. The sequence goes on along the minus strand of NZ_CP109566.1, from coordinate 6,236,605 downwards.
GCCCCTGGGCGAACAGATCGGAGAGGGTGCGGCCCCGCACCAGTTCCATCACGATCCACGGGTGCGCCGGGGGCGGGGAGTCGACGATATGGTGCACGGCCACCACATTCGGGTGGCCGATCCGGGCCAGCGCCCGCGCCTCGCGCAGCACCCGCTCGCGCTGCACGCCGGGTGCCCCGCCCTGCCCCTCCGGTTCGAGCGGACGGACCTCCTTCAGCGCGACCTCACGATGCAGGGCCAGATCGTAGGCCCGCCACACCGTTCCCATGCCACCGCTGCCGAGCGGCTCGAGCAACTCGAAACGCCCGTCGACCACTGTCCGCCCGGAATTCACGGCGCAAGCCTATGTGGCGCGGGGCGGCGACGCGAGAGCGCGGTGTGCGGGGGCGGCACGCCGAACCGCCCGAGCGCGGCCGTGCTCGTCGCGCTCGGGCGGTTCGGTGGTGCGGTCCAGGTCAGGAAGTGGGCGAAAGGAGCTGATTGAAGAACGCGCGGTAGCTGCGCAGCGCGTGCCGCAGTGATTCGGTGTCCGGGTCGTCGGACCACCGGTCCGCGATGATCTCCTTGCGTTCGGCGTAGGTACTGGTGAGTTCGTGGATCAGCTCGGCGACGAGGTCGTCGGCGCGGGACACGGCGTCACGGGGATCATCGACGAAGGTGCCCTGGAGGTCGCGCCACCGTCCCCGCAACTGCTCCAGGGACTGCTCGTCGAACAGCGGGACCACGGCGTCGTCGTCGGGAGCCGGGCTCTGCTGTCGCACGACCGGCTCGGATTCGGCGCTCTCCTCGACGGTGTCGACACCCGGTTCGGGCTCGTCGGTGGCGATCAGGTCACGTTCGGTGTCGGCGGTGTGCGCGGCATCCGCGTCGGCTGTCGCGCGGTCGGGGAGATCCGCCTCGGATTTCGCCGCGTTCTCCTCGTGCGTCCCGACGCCGCTGCCGGTGCCGTATTCGTCATCGGCCGACAGACGTCCGGTTTCCCCGTCGTCCGCGCTCGACCCGCTCCCGGCGACGAAGACCTGCCCGTCGTCATCGACCGAGGACGGCGTCCGTCCGGTCTCGGTATCCCTGGTCTCGGCGTCGATGACCTCGGCGTCGATCACCTCGTGCTCGCCGGGATCGAAACTGTCGGCGGCACCGGAATGCCCGTGCGTGTTGTCGGTGTTGTCGATATCGGCCGGGTCCTCGGTGAGCGAACCGGTGCGGTTGCGGTCGTATTCGGTGCTCATGACACTGTGTCCTTCTTGTGCGTGGTGTGGCTGCCGTTCGTCAGATCGAGGAACAGGGCGCGGTAGTGCACGAGGGCGGTGCGAAGGTCCTCGGTGCTCGCCTTGCCGTCGGCATGTTCGATCGCGATGGCGTGGGCGGCGCGGTAGTGGTCCAGAGTCGCCGCGTGTTCCACGGAAAGGTCGGCGACCTGCTGGTCGAAACCTTCGGTCGGGTACCCGCGTTCGGCCATCACATTCGTGACCAGCTTGTCGGCCGCGCCGACGGCGTCGGCGGGCTCGTCGACGAACCGTTCCTGCACGCTCGCCCATTCGGCGGTGAACTCTTCCTTGCGTTCGGGCGTCAGGTCACGCAGTTCGAGTTCGTCGTGCCTGCGTTCCCGTTGCGCCAGTTCGCGTTCGGCGGCGCGGCGATCCTCGGTCTCTTCCACCGCGCGCTCGTATTCCGGGCCGAATTTGTCGCGCAGACGCTTCCTGCGTAGATATGGGGGCGCCAGCACGGCCGCACCGACCAGCACGACCACGACGACGATGACAACTACCAGGATTCCGGAAGACACGGGGTTCTCCTTCTACGAGCCTCTTGTCCCGGTAGTGCCTCGAAATTCGCTCTTCAAACCTACGACCGCGCATTTCGCCCGGCCGTGATCGAAGACGGCTCGGCTAGATCTCCTCGAGTGGCCGCGGCCACCAGTTCTGCTCGAGCGCCTCGATGGACTGGTTGAAACGTGTGATGAGCGAACTCAATTGGGCCACGTCGGGCTCCGCCCAGTCGGCGACGACATTGCCGATGCCCTCGTAGCTGCGGGCGCGATCGTCGTTCAGCGCTCGCAATCCCTTGTCACTGGCGCGGATCTTGCGTGCGATACCGCCGTCCGGATCCGATTCGCGTTCCACCAGATCCTGTTTGAGCATGGCTGCGATCTGTCGGTTGATGGTCGAGATATCCAGCTGGAGCGCGTCGGACAACTCGCGAAGGCTCAGCGGGGCGTCGAGTTCGAGCCGGGTCAGGATGACGTAGGCGGAACGGTCGAGCTGGAATCCGGGACGGCGCAACATGGAAGCGGGGTAGTGCCGGGAGAGCAGCGTCAGTTCGAAGACGAGTCGCCGCAGCGCCGTGCTGTCGACGCGGGCCTGGTCTGACATTGCACCACTATGTCGGTCCGATGTCGGCAAAAGCAAATGGTGCACCATACATATGGTGTGTATTGTACACATTCATGTCCATCACCGCCGACGCGTCCGCGACCGTCCCCAGCGCCGACGATCAGCGGCGGCCGTCACCCGCAGTACTGATCGCGACGCTCGGCACGGTCGGCATTGTCGTCTCGCTCATGCAGACGCTGGTCATCCCGATCATCCCGTCGCTGCCGTCGCTGCTGAACGCCTCCGCCGCCGACGCCTCCTGGGTCATCACCGCGGCGCTGCTCGCGGGTGGGGTGTTCACCCCGATCAGCGGCAGGCTCGGCGATATGTTCGGCAAACGCCGGGTGCTGCTGGCGAACCTGCTCATGATGATCGCGGGTTCGGTGATCTGCGGGGCCTTCTCGTCGCTGGTGCCGGAGATCATCGGCCGGGCGTTGCAGGGCGCGGCGATCGGCGCGATTCCGCTCGGGATCAGCATCATGCGCGACGAACTGCCCGCCGAGCGGGTGGGGTCGGCGATGGCGATCATGAGTGCGACGCTCGGCGTCGGCGGCGCGGTCGGCCTGCCCGCCGCCGCGTTCATCGGGCAGAACGCGGACTGGCACGTGCTGTTCTGGACCGCGGCCGGGCTCGGTGTCCTGTGCGCGATCCTGGTCTTCGTCCTGGTACCGGAATCGCCGGTGCGCACGCCGTCGCGTTTCGATTTCGGCGGTGCCGTCGGGCTGTCGATCGCGCTGCTGTGCCTGCTCATCGCGATCACCAAGGGCGCGGACTGGGGTTGGGCCAGCCCCTCGATCCTGGGGCTTTTCGCGATCTCGCTCCTGGTCTTCCTCGGCTGGGGCTATTTCGAACTTCGTCAGCGCGCCCCACTGGTCGACCTGCGGGTGTCGGCCCGGCCCCGGGTACTTTTCACCAACCTCGCCTCCATCGGGGTCGGCTTCTCGCTCTATGCCATGTCGCTGAGTCTCCCGCAGCTGCTGATGGCCCCCGAAGGCACCGGCTATGGATTCGGGCTGACGATGGTCAACGCCGGTCTGGTCCTCGCGCCAGCGGGTCTGGTGATGATGCTGCTCTCGCCGGTGTCGGCGCGATTGACCGCGGTGCGCGGGCCCAAGGTGACCCTGATGCTCGGGGCCTCGGTGATGGCGGCCGGACACCTGTCCGCGGTGGTCATGATGAACGGCGTCTGGCAGATCATGCTCGCGTCGGTGATCGTCTCCGGCGGTGTCGGACTCGCCTACGCGGCGATGCCCGCGCTGATCATGGGCGCGGTGCCGATTACCGAGACCGCGGCGGCCAACGGCCTGAACTCGCTCATGCGCTCGATCGGCACCTCCACCTCCGCCGCGGTGATGAGTGTGGTGCTCGCCCATATGACCTTCGCCTACGCGGGCCACTCCCTGCCCTCGCGCGAGGGATTCCACACCACCTTCTTCATCGCCATGTCCGCCGCGATCCTGGCCGTCGTGCTGACGGCCCGCATTCCGATGGGCCGCAAGATCGAGAAGGCCGCGATCTGATCCGACGGCGTCACCCGGGGACGTCGGCCACCGCTTCGGTGTAGCGCCGCGCCAGGGTGCGCAGGTGCTCGACGAGTTCGGGCGGTCCGTCCACGCGGAAGTCCATCATCAGCATGCTCAGGTAGATGGCGATGGTTTCCAGCGCGTCCGCGCCGGTGAGCAGTGCGCAACTGCGGTCGTCCACCGGTTCCACCACCCCGACGGCCGGATTGATCCGCGCGATCACCGTCTCCGCCGGGGCCAGGACCGTCACCCGCGCGTGCACCTTCCAGCCGGTGCTGGCGATATCGCGGATCACGAACGCCATCGGATCTTCCCCCCGGCAGCGCGCGTGCGGCGAAGCGGCGTTCCCCCGGCGTCGCCCGCGAGATCCTGGCGACGGGAATCGCGCGCCAGCTGTGGGTTCGCAGCGAATAGGCGACCAGGTACCAGCGGCGCTGCCAGTTGATCAACCGATACGGCTCGATCTCGGCGGCGTCGGAACCGGTCCCGGTGTCCTCGATGTCGACCAGCACCGTCGCGCCGTCCCTGACGGCGCTCGCGAGGGTGGTGAGCAGCGCGGCGGGCACCGGTGCGTCGGGTTCGCGCGAACCCGTCGTCGCGGGGCCGATATCCGTCGCGGTGCCGAGTGCGGTGACCTTGCGCTGGAGTCGTTTCGGCAGGATCTGCTCCAGTTTGGCCAGGGCGCGGCCCGCGTGATCGGTGATATCGGCCAGTCCGGTCGAGCCGTCCTCCGCGAGTCCGATGGCGACCGCGACCGCGACCGCGACGGCCTCGTCGTCGTCGAGTAGCAGCGGCGGCATCGTCGTGCCGCGACCGAGGCGGTATCCGCCGACGGCGCCGCGCGTGGCGTGCACCGGGTAGCCGAGTTCGCGCAGTCGCCGGATGTCGTTGCGCAGGGTGCGATCGGTGACGCCGAGCCGTTCGGCGAGTTCGCGCCCGGTGTGCGCGCGGTCCTGCAACAGCCCCAGCAGACGCAGCACTCGCGATGTGGTCCGCGCCACATTCATCCCCGTTCCTATTAGGAAAGAAACAGCCCTAATAGGGTCATACGCTCATGTCAGCACCGAGAACAACCCGACCGAAAGGGCCGACATGAACACCACCGCAGCCTCCCGGAGCACCGCCTCCCTGAACGCCGTCTGGCGCACCGTCCTCGCCGAGTCGTACCGTGCGCTCGAAGACGCGGTCGGCGGCGTCGGCGACGATCAATGGCAATTGCCGACTCCCTGCTCGGAGTGGACCGTCACCCAGGTGGTCCAGCACGCGGCGGGCGATCAGCTCGCCTACGCGGCGTCCCTCGGTTTCGGTGTCGGACCGGCCTACGACCCGTTCGACCCGTCGGGTGAACTCGCCGACGCTCCGCTGGCACTCGTCCGCGCCGCCATCGAGCCGACCGCTCTGGCCTGGTCGACCGTCACCGACGAGACCCCGACCGTTCCGACTCCGCTGCCGCACGGCGAGCTGCCGACCGCCGTCGCCGCCGTGCTGTGCGCCCTCGACGCCGCCGTTCACGCCTGGGATGTCGCCGTCGCGACCGGCCGGCCCTCCCCGCTGACCGATGAACTCGCCACCCACCTGCTCACCGCCGCGCGCACCGTCGATCCCGGCCCCGGCGGTAGCCCGGACATGGAGATCGTCGAGCCGCTGCGGCAGTGGGGCGCGTATTCGGCGGTGCTCGACGGCGAACCCGGTGACGGCCCGGTCGAGGAGCTGCTGCGCTACCTGGGCCGCGACCCGCGCGGCTGAACCCCGGTCGGTTCGCGACCGGGGATGGGGAACCGTACGGCCCGCTCGTTCGTCCAATTCATGAGGCCGAGGGTCGGCCGTGACGGCGGGGGAGTATGTCGCAAGGACAATCGACGAGGACGCGCGCGGGTCTGTGGATCACCGTGGGGATATTGGCGGTCGCGCTCGCGGCCGGTGCGGCGCTCGGGGTGCGCTGGTGGCAGTCGCACAACCCGAGGGCGGCCGTCGTGGGGGAGAGCCCGGCCGAATTCCCGGTCATCGATCGCGCCGCCCTCGATCCTGCGCAGGCGCGGCTGGTCGCGGTCGTCGAGCGCGAATTCGCCGATCCCGGTGACGGCACGAAATATTCCGAGGGCGTGGACGAACCGTGGTGCGCCGATTTTGTGAGTTGGGTCATGCGGGAGGCGGGCGTGACGCTGGAGAATCCGCATTCGGGATCGTGGCGGATCCCCGGTGTCTACACCCTCCAGGAGTACTACCAGAACGCGGGCCGCTTCACCCCGATCGCCGCCGACTATCGGCCGCGCACCGGTGACGTGCTGTTATACGGCGACGGCAGTCCGTTCACCCAGCACACCAATATCGTTCTCGAGGTCGCGAACGGGCTCGTCACCACCATCGGCGGCAACGAGTTCGGCGAGGTGAGGATCCATCGGTTCGCCCTCGCCGGGGTGGCGGGCGTGGTCGGATTCGGACGACTGTGAGAGTCATTGCCGCTCAGCCGAAATGGTCGGCGCGGGCGGGTTCGGTGAGTCCGCCTCGAGGACTTACCATGGAGTAGTCAGCGCCCGGCAGCGCTGTCACCCGGAGCCCCGCTGTGTTTCCCCCTCATCAACATGGCGGGGCTCCACCTCGTGAGCTGGTCTCTTGTCGGTATTCGGACCGGACGGGCGCAAACCCGACCGCGTCGATGGGAATTCCGGCTCGCGTAGCGTGTCCGATGTCCCGTCCACAGGTAAGGGTTCCGGAACACATGCAGCCGACGACGCAGCAGTCCGACGAAACGAGCGGTGATCCGATCTGGATCGATTACGCCGAATTCGGCGAGCGCTTCGTCACCCACGCGGTGACCGAGGAGCGGATCGTCGCGGCGGTATCGGGAATCGCGGGCCGGGGTATGACGATCGGCCCCTTCTCGATCGGACCCGCCGGTCTCGCCGGATTCGTGGCCGAGGGCAAAGTCGGCGAGCCGGTGCTGTTCCGGCACGACCCGCATGTCGTCTTCGAACTCACCGTCCCGCTCTCGCTCGCGGTGAAAGTGCTGCTCGGCGGACGCAGACTGCGTTTGACGGCCGTGGTCGAAATCGATCTGACCCTGCACGCGCGCACCGCCGATCCGGTGCTCGTCGTCATCGATATCCCGCCGATCAGCGCTCGCGACGTCAGTTTCGTGCTGCGCGCGCAGGCCCTGGACTCGGTGGGGGAATGGTTGCTCGATCCCATCGCGGGCATGGTGCAGCGCGAGGTCGCCAACCGGGTGAACGCCATGCTCGACGAACCGCAGGCCCGGCGCGGCCGGGTGTTCGATATCGAGGCGCTGGTCGGGGGCACCCGCTCCGAACATCGTGAGCGGGCCGAATTCGACTGGATCGATTACGGCAGGTTCGGCACGAACTTCTTCCACCACGTCGTGACCCGCGACCGGGTCTTCGATGTGGTCGAGCGGATGGCGGGGCGCGCGATCGATGTCGGTCCGTTCCGTACGGGGCCGGGCCGGAAGGCCACGGTCACCGTCCGCGGCGCGATCAGGGTGCCCAAGCTGACCGCGCGCCCGGTCGAGGATCCCGAGCACGAGCCGGTCCGTTTCGATCTGATGTTGCCGGTGAGTCTGGATATCACCGTCGACGTGCTCAAGGCCAACCACTACCGCGTCGACGTCGAGGTCCCGCTGGTCCTGACCGCGCGTGCCGCGGACCCGCTACGCCTGGTGATCGATGTGACGCCGCCCGATCCGGACGATATCCGGATGGAGTTCAAGGCGCAGGGCATGCGCGCGGCCACCCTCGGTGCACTCGCGGGCATCAAGAAACAGATCGTCGCCCAGGTCGCGCGGGTCGTGCGGACCGAGTTGGACGACAGCTCCCAGCGAACCATCGATGTGGCCGCGCGGATCGACACCATCGCCTGATCGTGACGCCTGTGGCGAGTGTGATGAGTGTTTCCGATGGGTCTGGCGGTTCCAATGTGAATGTGGTGAAATTAGTACACGTTCGAGGCTCCCGGCGCGCGATCTACCTTGGGGAAGGTGCGCCGGGCACGCTGCTTCCTGCTGCTTCTGAGACCGTCCGATGTCGTCGTTCGGGGGGAGCGCGAAGGAGTCTGCGATGCGTTCGTTGGACCTGTCCCGCCGTGAACTTTTCGCCCTGACCGCCGCCGCGGCCGTGGTCGGCATCACCGCACCCACCGCCACCGCCGCGGGTGAACTCGGCACCCTCATCGATTACGCGGGCGGTGTGCCCGACGCCGAGGCGATCCGCGCCGCGGGCCACGTCGGCGTCATCCGCTACGTCTCCGATCGCCGCCCCGGCGCGGAATGGATGACGGGCAAACCGCTGCGCGCCGCCGAAGTCGACGCGCTGCACGAGGCTGGTCTGACCATCGTCTCCAATTACCAGTACGGCAAGGGCCCGACCGCGGACTGGCGCGGCGGACTCGAAGCGGGCAAACGCCATGCCGCCCGTGGTCTGGAACTGCATCGCGCGGCAGGCGGCCCGGACGATCGGCCCATCTACGCCTCGATCGACGACAATCCGTCCGCGGTCGACTTCGCCACGATGATCGCGCCCTACCTACTCGGCTGGGAATCGGTACTCGGCAAGGAGAACGTCGGTATCTACGCGAATTCGCCGACCATCGACCTGGCCCGTATCGCCGGTCTCGGTTCCTGGTATTGGCAGCACAACTGGGGAACGCCGAAGGGTTTCGTCCACGCGGCCGCGCATCTGCATCAATTCGAGATCGACAAACGCGCGGTGGACGGTATCGGCGTCGACCTCAACGCAGTGCTTCGGCCCGAATACGGTCAGTGGTAGGGGCGGCGCGTTCCGTGCTCACGTCTGGCAGTGCGAGACCGGAGTAATCCGCAGATCGGGTTCGTCGTCGGGAACAACCCGCAGATTCGGGCGTGAATCCGGCGCGTCGTGATCGCCCTGCCACGAGAACAGCGACCACCGAGACAGACCGGAGAAGGCCGACCCCAGGCTGCCGAACGAGCCGGAGGATATCGCCGAACCGAAGGATCCGACCGATCCGATCGACAGAATCGACCCGACACTGCCGATCGACAGGATCGAATACGCGGAACCGATGGACAGGATGGAACCCTCCGAGCGGATGGACAGTATCGATCGGCGAGATCGCCTGCTTCGCATCGAACGGTCGGGACGAACGGTTCCATCGACAGTCGCCATGACTTCGGTCTACCACAGCGCCCGGGCCGGTACACCCCATCGCCCGGATCGGCGTGCGTGTCGTCGGCGTGGCAAAGACGAACCGCCTGCCACCGGATGACGGTGGCAGGCGGTTCGGTTCGAAGAGGGGATCAGACGGTGAAGAATCCCAGCGTCGGGAGGAACGAGCAGGTGCGCGGCTCCGCGTCCTCGGCCTTGGTGGTCAGCGAGCCGCCGACGACCGCGACGATACGACCCGAACCGGTGTTGGCGATCGCCGACAGGGTGGCGGGGCCGTCCGGGTTGATCTTGGCCTCGTCGGTGAGCGCCTGAACACCGCTCTGACGGGTGTCGAGGTTGAGCCACTGCACCGTCATCGGCGGATTCTGCGCGACGGTCGGCGCCTTGGTGCCGAGCGCGGTGAAGACGAATCCGGTCTGTCCGGCCGCGGGTCCGGGCGGCGGCAGCTGCGCCGGGCCGGGGACGGCGAGTGCGGTGCCCACCGAATCGGCGGAGGCGCTGATGCACCCCTTGCCGATGGTCGGGTACAGGAACTGGGCGATGACCGGCCCGTCCTGGGGGACCTCGGGACCGCCGCCGCCGCTGCCGTCCAGGAACGTGATGATCCGTTCCAGGGTCGACTTGATCTGCGGCGGCAGGTTCAGGGTCGCCAGCAGCGCACGCGCCTGGGCGAGGATGGCTGACTGCGGGCCGTCCGCGATATCGGCGGGCCCTGCGATCGAGCCGACGATCGCGGGGGTAAGCGCGGCCAGCGCGTCTACCGGAACACCCTCGGGAACCATGGGGATGTTGTTCGGGACCGCGGCGGGCGCGGGCGCCGCCAAAGCGGTCGGCGCGGCAAGCGAAGCACTCGCCGCCAGGGCGAGAGCGGACAATGCAATCCGCGTTCCTCGGGTGCGAAGCACTGGTCTAGCCGTCCTTACCTTCGGGTACATCTGGAGCGATGCAAAAAGCCATCGTTTCGGGGTCACTCTAGGGACAACGCCACCGAGTTGTACAGCTGCGATGTCCGACAGGTGCGTGGACGAACAGTGTTATCGGAACGTAGCCCCTCACCGGCGTTACTGGTTGGAAAGGTGATGCAAATGTTACTTGCGAGTATTCAACCATCGAGTGGCGGTGCACGGGACGCCGTGAGCGAGACCGAACCGAAATCCGACGACGTCTCGGATTCGTACGTCCGATCGGGTGGATCGGGGCTCCGGTTAATGTAGTCGCAGCCTTCGGCACTTGTCGCCGAACACACCGAACATTTTTCCGACGGGTCGAAGAAGACGGCTCGCACCGACGTCGAAAGCATGCGATGTGAACCGAGAGAGCGCTCGGACGGACAGCCGTCCGGCCGCCGCACCCCTACGGCTGGCCGTGCTCGCGCTCGCTCTGTCGGTGCTGGCTCGGCTGCTGTGGATGCTGCTGTCGGACAACGGGATGAATCTCGTCGATCTGCACGTCTACGTCGGCGGTTCGGCCGATCTGCTGACCGATCGGCTCTACGACTACACCTACGCGGAGAAGACGCCGGACTTCCCGCTGCCCTTCACCTATCCGCCCTTCGCGGCGCTGGTCTTCTTCCCGCTGCACTATCTGCCGTTCACCGCGGTCGCCATCGGTTGGCTGCTCGCGACGGTCGCGGCGCTGTACGGGGTGGTGTGGATCAGCCTCGAACTCGTTCTCGGCCGGGAACGGCCGCGCGCGCCGGGGTGGCGGGTGGCCGCGATCGGCTGGACCGCCGTCGGCCTCTGGCTCGAACCGGTGCGGACCACGATCGACTACGGCCAGGTCAACGTCTTTCTCGTACTCGGGGCCATGGTCGCGGTACGGAGTTCGCGGTGGTGGTTGTCGGGCGGGTTGGTCGGGATCATCGCCGGTATCAAGCTGACACCGGCGATCACCGGGCTGTATTTCGTGGCGCGTCGGCGCTGGACCACGGTGGTGTGGTCGGCGGTGGTGTTCGGCGCGACGGTCGGGGTCAGCTATCTGATCAACAATCACGAGGCGACGCGGTACTTCGGCACGCTGCTCGGCGACGCCGACCGGATCGGGCCGGTCGGCTCGGTGTGGAACCAGTCGATTCGCGGGACGCTGAGTCGCATACTCGGCCACGACGTCGAATCGGGGCCGTGGTGGATCGCCTCCGCGCTCGTGGTGGCCGTACTCGCGTACTTCGCCTGGCGCGCACTCGATTCCGACGACCGGCTCGGCACCCTGGTGATCGTCCAGTTGTTCGGGCTGATGGTGTCGCCGATCTCGTGGTCGCACCACTGGGTGTGGCTGCTGCCGACGGTCCTGTGGCTGGTCTACGGACCGCTGCGGCACGCGCCGGGCGCCCGCGTACTCGCCGGCTACTGGCTGGTGACGATGCTGGTCGGCGTGCCGTGGGTGCTGTCGTTCTTCCAGCCCACGATCTGGGAGATCTCCCGTCCCGGCGTGCTGTCCTGGCTCGGCGCGGTCGACGTCCTCGGGGTGCTGGTCTTCTACGGGTGGGTGATCCGCTCGGGTCGGCTGCTCAGGAGAATCGCGGAGCCAGTCGATCGATCTCGTGAGCCAGCGATACGTCCAGTCTCGTGAGTCCGCCCGCGGAGTGGGTGGACAGCGCGAAGGTGATCTTGCGCCAGCGGATATCGATATCGGGATGATGGTCGGCCGCCTCGGCGACCTCGGCGACGGCGCCCACGAGTTCGATACCGGACAGGAACGAGCCCGCCTCCAGGGTGCGGGTCAGCGTGGATCCGGTACAGGTCCAGTCGGGGAGCGTGGCGACGGCTTCGGCGATCTCGGATTCGGTCAGCAGTTCGGTGCTCATGATCCGGTTCTACCCCGCCTCGCGCGGTTTCATCGCGATCTCACGCGTGGATGCGCGATCGGTGTCCGGATAGTCGTGAATCTCGCGTTCGCCGACGCGGGCGTGTCGGCGCGCGACGACAGGTGTGCCGCGAGTTCGCCGGTCAGGCCGCGCGCGCTTGTTTGAGTGCCTTCTTGAGATCCTTGCCACAGCAGCCCGCGGCCTCGGCCTTCTTCATACGCATAATGACCACAGGGCATTTCACGCAGCGTGTCTTCTTGCGACAGCACTTCTTCTTGGGTTTCAACGAGGAAACCTTGTTTGCTTTGGCCTTGCCCACGATGGTTAGCATACCCTTACTGGAGTGCCGGGGGATCGGGGGTGGTGCCCCGGGCGGTAAGGTGTAAACCTGGCCGCAATGCCCGGTGAGTTTCGATTCTCCACCTGTTTGCAGGGGTCGGCCCGAACCTATACCCAACAGCAGGAGGATTGAGGCGTGTCGTCACGCGATTTTCGCAACGTCGCCATCGTGGCCCACGTCGACCACGGTAAGACGACGTTGGTCGACGCCATGCTTCGTCAGTCGGGCGCGTTCGCCGAACGTGCCGAACTGGTCGACAGGGTGATGGATTCCGGCGATCTGGAGCGCGAGAAGGGCATCACCATTCTCGCCAAGAACACCGCCGTGCACCGGCACAACCCGGACGGATCGGTGACTGTGATCAACGTCATCGACACTCCGGGGCACGCCGACTTCGGTGGCGAGGTCGAACGCGGCCTCTCGATGGTCGACGGCGTGGTGCTGCTGGTCGACGCGTCCGAGGGACCGCTTCCGCAGACCCGATTCGTGCTGCGCAAGGCGCTTGCCGCGTCGTTGCCGGTGATCCTGGTCGTCAACAAGACCGACCGGCCCGACGCCCGGATCGCGGAGGTCGTCGAGGAGAGCCACGATCTACTGCTCGACCTGGCCTCCGATCTGGACGACGCCGCCGCCGAGGCCGCCGAACTGGCCCTCGATCTGCCGGTGCTCTACGCCTCCGGGCGCGAGGGCAAGGCGTCGCGGGAACAGCCGGAGAACGGCAACGCCCCCAGCGCCGAGAACCTCGACGCGCTGTTCGATGTGCTGATGGAGTACATCCCGGCGCCCAAGGGCGATCCGGCCGCTCCGTTGCAGGCGCACGTCACCAACCTCGACGCCTCGGCATTCCTCGGCCGCCTCGCGCTGGTCCGCATCTACAGCGGTGAACTGCGCAAGGGGCAGAACGTCGCGTGGATGCACGCCGACGGCGTCAAACAGGTCAAGATCACCGAACTGCTCCAGACCATCGGTGTGGAGCGTCAGCCGGGCGAACTCGCCGTCGCCGGTGACATCGTCGCCATCGCGGGCATCTCCGACATCATGATCGGCGACACCCTGGCCGACGTCGAGAACCCGGTCGCGCTGCCTCGCATCATGGTCGACGAGCCCGCGATCTCGGTCACCATCGGCACCAACACCTCGCCGCTCGTCGGCCGGGTTCAGGGACACAAGCTGACGGCCCGGATGGTGAAATCGCGTCTGGACGCGGAACTGGTCGGCAACGTCTCGCTGCGCGTGCTCGATATCGGTCGCCCCGACGCCTGGGAGGTGCAGGGCCGCGGTGAGCTGGCGCTGGCCATCCTGGTCGAGCAGATGCGCCGCGAGGGCTTCGAGCTGACCGTCGGCAAGCCGCAGGTGGTCACCAAGCAGGTCGACGGCAAGATCCACGAGCCCTTCGAAGAGCTGACGATCGACAGCCCCGACGAGTACCTCGGCGCGATCACCCAGCTGCTGGCCGCCCGCAAGGGCAAGATGGTCCAGATGAACAACCACGCCGCCGGATGGGTGCGCATGGAGTTCATCGTCCCCTCGCGCGGACTGATCGGTTTCCGTACCGACTTCCTCACCGAGACCAGGGGCACCGGCATCGCCAACGCCGTCTCCCACGGGTACGCCCCGTGGGCCGGTGAGATCCGGGCCAGGCACACCGGTTCTCTGGTCTCCGACCGCGCGGGCAGCGTGACGCCGTTCGCGATGATCCAGCTCTCCGATCGCGGCCAGTTCTTCGTCGAGCCGGGCGCCGACACCTACGAGGGTCAGGTCGTCGGGATCAACCCGCGCGCGGAGGATCTCGACATCAACGTCACCCGCGAGAAGAAGCTGACCAATATGCGCAGCTCCACCGCCGACGTGTTCGAAACCCTCGCCAAGCCGTTGCAGCTCGATCTCGAGAGCGCGATGGAATTCTGCGCGGGTGACGAATGTGTCGAGGTCACCCCGGAGATCGTCCGGGTGCGCAAGGTGATTCTCGGTGCCACCGAGCGTGGCCGGGAACTGTCCAGGCGGAAGGCTCGGGACCGGGCCGCGCTGTAGTGCCGACGTTCGGCGATCAACCCGGGCACGGTCGTGCCCGCGCCGACACGAACGCCGGATCCGGCGGACCGCGAGCCGATGGCGACCGGTCCGCCGGATCGTGTCCGGCCGGGTCTCGGCGCTTCGGGCGGGGTTACGTCGGCCGGTGGTCGGCCGACGGCGAGGCTGGGTAGAGTGCGCTCCGTGAGCTCGGGGGCAAGACGACGCGCGACGACGCGCACCATGCTGGCAGTGGTGTCGATGATGGCGGTCTCGGTCACGGTGCTGGCCGGTTGCACCGCGAATCCGCCGCCGCCGATCGAGAGCACCGACAGCCCGAAGACGACACCGGCCAAACCGGGTAAGCACACCGTGGTGGTGGCGATCGACGACATCGGCATCGGATTCAATCCGCATCTGCGCGCCGACCAGTCGCCCGCCAACGCGGCGGTGGCCTCGATGGTGCTGCCGAGCCCGTTCCGTCCGGTGCCCAATCCCGCGGTGCCCGGCGCCACCGAGTGGGTGCCGGACACCGCGCTCGTCACCTCGGCCGAGGTGACGGCGCAGGAGCCGTTCACCATCACCTACACGCTGCGCAATCAGGCCAACTGGTCCGACGGAGCGCCGATCGCCGCCGAGGATTTCCGGTACCTGTGGCAGCAGATGATCACCCAGCCCGGTGCGGTCGATCCGGCGGGCTACCGGCTGATCGATGACGTGAATTCCTCCGGCGGCGGCAAAACCGTCACGGTGACCATGAATCAGCCGTATCCGGCGTGGCGCGAACTGTTCGTCGACCTGCTGCCCTCGCATCTGCTGAAGGATTCGCCCGGCGGATTCGTCAACGGACTGGAGGAGCCGAGCCAGGTCTCCGGCGGCAATTTCGCGATCAAATCGGTGGATCGCGGACGCGACGAGATCCTGCTCGAACGCAACGACCGGTACTGGGGAACACCCGCCGCGCCGGATCAGATCCTGTTGCGCCGCGGCGGAACTCCCGCGCAACTCGCGGAATCACTGCGCACCGGTGACGCGCAGATGGCGCTCGTGCACGGCGGCGTCGCCACCCAGGCGCAACTGGCGGCGATTCCCTCGGTGCGTACCGCGATCATGCCGCAGTCGCGCGAACTGCAATTCGTCTTGAACGGGCGCAGTGGGGATCTCGGTGATCCCCGGGTCCGGCGCGGTGTGGTGGCGCTACTCGATCCCGCGCTGCTCGCCACCGTCGGCGCGCAGACCGGCGGCTGGGTGGAGCCGGTCAGGGCGCAGATCCTGACACCGTCCGATCCCGGTTATCTCCCGACCGCGCCCCCGCGTGCCACCTCCGACGAGGCGTTCGCCCTGCTCGCCGAGGCGGGTTATGCCCGTGCGCCCGAGCAGCCGACGGCGTCCTCGCCGACCTCGCCCGCGCCGAAGCCCAGGACCGTCGCGAAGAACGGCAAACAACTGGCCATTCGGATCGGCGCGGTGACCAACGACGCGACCGCGCTCGCTGTCGCCAATACCGCCGCCGACCAATTGCGCAGTGCCGGAATAGATGCCAGCGTTCGCAGCCTCGCCGCCGACGCGCTCTACGGTAAGGAAGTGGTCGAGAGCGGTGTCGACGCGCTGGTGGGCTGGGAGGTCGCGGGCAGTGATCCGGCGACCGTGCTGGCCTCGCGCTACGGCTGTCCGCCCGTCGCCGATCCGGCCGTGACCGACAGCGAGACGCGCGCCGCGGTCGAAGCGGCGCGACGCGCGCCGAGCAATCTGTCCGGGGTGTGCGATCCCGCGCTGCAACCGGGGATCGACGGCGCGCTGCGCGGTATCGACGTCGGCAGGACGCTCGCCGACGCCGAACCGAGCCTGTGGAACCTGGCGACGGTACTGCCGATCGTGCAGGACAACGTCGTCGCGGCCTCGGGCCCGTGGGTCGACGGCGCGTCGCTGAGCGGTGCGATCCAGGTCGGCATCTTCGGCGATGCCGCGATGTGGAGACGGATTCCGTGACCGGCGGCCTGCTGCTGGTCCACGCCCATCCCGACGACGAATCCATCACCACCGGCGGCACCATCGCCCACTACCGTCGTCTGGGGGTACCCGTCACCGTGGTGACCTGCACTCTCGGCGAGGAGGGCGAGGTCATCGGGGATCAGTGGGCGCGACTGGTGGCCGATCGGGCCGACCAACTCGGCGGCTACCGGATCCTCGAATTGACCAGGGCCCTGGCCGCGTTGGACTGCGCGCCCCCGCGTTTCCTCGGCGGAGCCGGGCGGTGGCGTGACTCCGGAATGGCCGGAACCCCGTCGGCCGAGAACCCGAGGGCCTTCATCCATTCCGGTGCCGAGGCCGTCGACGCGCTCACCGAGATCGTGCTGGAACTGCGCCCCGACGTGGTGATCGGCTACGACCCGCGCGGCGGTTACGGTCATCCGGATCATGTTCGCGCACACCGGATCACGACCGACGCGGTACACGCGGCGGCCGAACGCGGTTGGGACACACCGAAGTTCTACTGGACGGTCACCGACGGCGAGATGCTCCGCCTGCACACCGAGGTGCTCGCCCGCCGCACGGTCGAAGGACTTCCCGGCGCGCTCCCGAAAGGCTGGCGGCTGCCCGCCGTGGACGAATTGGCCAGTGTGCCCGGCCATTCGGTGACGACGACCATCGAGGTATCCGACGTGCTCGCCGCCAAACGCGCCGCGCTGCGCGCCCACGCGACCCAGGTGACGGTCGCCCCTTCCGGCCGAGAGTTCGCCCTGTCGAACAATGTCGTGCAGCCGGTCCTGCCCGAGGAGCACTACATCCTGGTTCGTGGCGAACGCGGCCCGACCGGATCGGACGGCCGCGAACACGACCTGTTCGCGGGACTCGACTGAAATCCGGACATCCCGGGAGCCGTGGATCCGAGCTGTGACCGGAGTCGGAGTTCTGGGATGGCGGTAGGGCCGGAGCCTGTGGGAAGAGGGCCACGACCCGCGAATGTCCAGCGGAATAGACTCGTCATATGTACAACTGGCATCTCCAGGACGCCATCGTGGCGTTCGTGGACAGCATGAAGCCGAACTGGCCGGCGCAGCACGAGCTGTACATGTCGGTGCTGTACACGTTCGTCGACATGCAGAGCCACCTGCTGTCGCTCCTCGGCTATCCGCCGGTGTCGTGACGGCCACCGTCGACAAGCGGCCCGGAGCGTCCGGCGCCGCTGGAAATCGCCCGGCGGGAATTCCGGCCGTCGCGTTGATGACGGCGCTGGTCCTCAGCGGCCTGTTCACCCTGGTGTTCGAGGTACTCTACCTGCCGGTCTACCTCGGAAGCGGCAGCCTGCCCGCTCCGGAACCGGAGGTCATCGCCGCGCCTGCGGGTCTCGCGAGCGTCCTGACCGAAGGGGCGGTCGCCTTCCCGATCACGGCTCTGTTGGCCGCTGTGCTGAACGTCGCGCTGGTCGCCGCGATGCGCACCCTCACCGACCGGCCGGGGATCACGCTGCTCCCGGTGCTCGCCTGGGCGGTCGGTTTCTTCGCGTGTTCGGTCAGCGGTCCGGGCGGCGACATCATGCTGATCAGCGACTGGCCGACGCTGCTTCTGCTCCTGTGCGGACTCGGCCCGCCGCTGGCCTACGCCTACCTCCGCACCGGTCCGCAGGCATCGCGCCCGAGTTGAACCGCCCGGGTCAGTAGACCCGCACCGCCAAGGTGGCGACCACCGCGTCGGTACGGGCGCGCAGCGCGGCCGCCAGGACCGGTCCTCGGGGATTGTGGAGCGGCCGGTGCCACCAGCGGCGCGGCTCGACCTGGGCGAGCAGGACAGTGACCTCGTGACCGGCGGCGGTCTGTTTACGGACGTATCCCACCAGGGTCGCGACGAGGCTGCGGTGCGGACAGGGCAGCACGGTCAGTGGGATGCCGGGATCCCACTGCTTCCACTGCGCGCTGAGCCGGGTGATCGACTCCTGGTCGATCGCCGCCGCGACGGCGACGATCTCGCCGCGCATCCGCAGCGCGGCCCGGAGTGCGCGCGTGGTCACCTCACTCATCGTGACCACCGGGACGATCACCATCTCCCGCGCGACCGGCGCCTGTCTCGGCCGCGCGGGCAGGATGCCGAGATGTAATTGATCGGCGATCCCCCGGTAGTACCCCTCGGTCCTGGCGAACAGGATGATCAGGGCCGGGATGATGATCAGCAGCAGCCACGCGCCCTCGGTGAACTTCTCCGCCAGCAGCACCACCGCGGCGACGGCGGTGAGGATCGCGCCGAAGCCGTTGAGCGCGGCGCGTGACACCCAGCCCGATCCACGGTCCCGCCACCAGTGCCGCACCAAACCGGTCTGACACAGCGTGAACCCGATGAAGACCCCGACCGCGTACACCGGAAGCAGTCGATGGGTTTCGGCGTCGACCGCGATCAGCACGAGCGCGGCGACGGCCGCGAGCGCGCCGACCCCGTAGCGGAACACGGGACGTTCGGCGCGCAGCGCGAACAGCGAGGGGATCCGCCGATCCTTGGCGAGCAGTGACAGCAGGATCGGCAGCCCGCCGAAACTGGTATTCGCGGCCAGTACGAGTACCGCCGTGACCGCCAGATTGGTCAGATAGAAAAGCCAGCCGGTGCCGAACGCGGCTGCCGACAACTGCGCGAGCACGGTGACGTCCTCACGCGGCACGACCCCGTGCTTACGGATCAGCCACGACAACCCGAGCAGCAGGGTGCCGAGCAGCAGTCCCAGCGCGACCTCGGTGTGCTGGGCGCGGCGCACCCGAGGGGTACGGAACGACGGCACGGCGTTGGCGATGGCCTCGACACCGGTCAGCGCCGAGCAACCCGCGGCGAAAGCTTTGAGCACCAGGATGATTCCGACGGCCGTGATCGGGTCGAACGGACGGTGTGCCGATCCGATCACCGCGACCGAATGCGAACGGGTCAGCCCGACCACGATCACCGCGCCGATCAGCCCGACGAACAGGATCGCCGGGCCCATCAGCACTTTCGCGGATTCGGCCACCCCGATCAGATTGACCACCGTCAGCACCGCCAGGGCGAGCAGCGTGAGCAGCAGCAGATTGTCGGCGAGTTCGGGGAAGGCGCTCGCGAGACTGGCCGCGCCCGCGCTGAGACTGACCGCGACGGTGAGTACGTAGTCGACCACCAGACTCGCCGCCGCCAGTAGCGCCGCACCCCGCCCGAGCTGTCGCTTCGACACCGCGTACGCGCCGCCACCGTCCGGATGGACCGCGATCACCTGCCGATACGACAGCACGAGAACCAACAGCAGCGCGGTGATCGCGCAGGCGATCGGAAAGGTCAGCGAGACAGCGGCCGTCCCCGCCGCGACGAGCACCAGCACGATCGCCTCCGGCCCGTAGGCCACGCTGGACAGCGCGTCCAGCGACAGCGCCGCCAGACCACCGACCGCCGTCAGCCGGTACTTGTCCCCCCGCTGATGTCGACGGACCCGCCGATCGGCGATCGGCAGCTCCTTGGTCCGCGCGTTCGAGGTCTCGACCACGTCGTCCATTCAACGTCGCCGGAACCCGGCAACCGATCAGCCACACCGCAATGCGCTGGATAGCGCGACTGCCTACCGTCCCCGGAGCGCCGGCCCCGGGCCGGGATGGCAGCCTCGCGGGGATGTTTCGCGCGGTAACCGACGAACAGCTAGTGTCTGGTTCGCCACACAGACATTTCAAACAGGGGGAACAGATGCCGCTGTCTCGTCGCCGCTTCCTCGCCGCGCCATTGGTCGGCGCCGCGGTGAGCACGCTGGGCCTGCCGGTCGCGCACGCGGTGGAACCGCGCATGGTGCGGGCGGGCGACGCGGATTACGTGGCGTTGACCACCCGTGGCTACAACCGGCGTTTCACCGCGCGGCCGCAGCAGATATTCGTGCCGGGCAATGCCGAGGAGGTGCGGGTCGCGGTCGAGCGGTCGGTGAAAGAGGGTTCCGCGCTCGCGGTGCGGTCGGGTGGGCACGGGTTCGAAGATTTCGTGGACAACGACCGGACGCGCGCGATCGTCGACCTCCAGCGGTTGAATACGGTGTCGTGGGACGAGACCCATCGCGCGTTCTCGGTGGACGCGGGCGCCGATCTGGGGGCGGTCTACGAGCGGTTGCTCGGCGGCTGGGGTGTGACGCTTCCCGCCGGGATCTGCAAAGGGGTCGGTGCGGGCGGGCATATGAGCGGTGGTGGCTACGGCCCGCTGTCGCGGCGGCTCGGGCTGGTCGCCGATCACCTGTACGGGGTCGAGCTCGTCACGGTCGATTCGAGTGGCGCGGCGTCGGTCGTCGTCGCGACCGAGGACGGTCCGAACGCGGATCTGTGGTGGGCGCATACCGGCGGCGGTGGCGGCAATTTCGGTGTGGCCACGCGTTACCTGCTGCGTTCCTCGGGGTCGGACGGTGTGGATCCGGCCCGCGCGCTGCCGAAACCGCCGGGGACCATGTTGCACACGCGGCTGACGCTGCCGTTCGCGACCGAGGAGTCGTTCGTTCGCCTCGTCGGCAACTACCTGGCGTTCTTCGAGCAGCACAGCGCGCCGGGCGACCCGTTCACCGGTCTGTACGCGCCTCTGCACATCAAACCCGGTATCGCGGGTTCGGATGTACTCGTCCTGCTCGACGGCGACCTGCCCGATGCCGCGAAGATGTTCGACGAGTTCGTCGCCGCGATATCGGCGGGCGTGACCCCCGGGCTGGTCGGTCCGCCGCCGACCACCTCGTCCTACGCCGATACCCTCGCGAACGTCTACTACGCCAAGGGGATGCCCGGGTTCCGGGTCAAGGCGAAGTCCGCGTATCTGCGCAAGTCGTTCTCGTCCGAACAGTTGCGGACTCTCTACCGCTATATGAGCGATATCCGCTTCCTCGGTGAATCCCAGCTGGAATTCATGCCTTTCGGCGGTGTGACCAATGCGGTGGCGGCCGACGCCACCGCGGTCTCGGCGCGGAATTCGTTCATGAAGCTGCTCATCCATGCCGCGTGGCGTATCCCCGGCGACGACGATCGTCAGATCGCCTGGGCCCGTGAAATGTTCCGCGACGTCTACGCGGCGACCGGTGGCGCGCCGGTGCCGAACGAATCCAACGGCGGCAGCTACATCAACTACCCCGATCCCGATATGGCCGACCGGCAGTGGAACACCTCCGGGGTGCCGTGGCACGGCCTGTACTACGGCGGCAATTACGAACGGCTGCGCGGGGTCAAGACGACATGGGATCCCGGCAATGTCTTCCAGCATCGACTCTCGATCGGCCGCCCGGACTGGTGAGTGGTCGCCGGATTCAGCTCGTGCGCCGAGAAGGCTCCGACGGCGGCGGGCGGGTGCCGAGACGCCCCGGGGTGATCGCCTCGATGAGGGCCCACGCCTCGTCCAGCGGGAGGTCGACCACCAGGTACCGCTTCTTTCCCGCCGCGGTGGCCGCGACGACGGTCGCGACTCCCGATCGGCGCTGCCAGAAGGAGCGGCGGACGGTCCAGCCGATGATGCCGGGGCCTTCGAGGCAGTCGCGGTCCCGGTCGAGTGATCCGGCGCGGGTGATCAGCCAGGCGGGAGTCGACGGTGTCGCGGGGAGGACGGCGTGGCCGAGCCCCCGGTAGCGGTCCTCGGCGAGAGCCATCGCGAACGGAGCGGTCACGGCGGGAATCAGCCACAGCCACGGTGATACGTCGAGTCCGATGACGGTGAGCAGCAACAGGATCGCGGCGGCGATGAGAGTCGGGGTCAGTGCCCGGGTATGGCGGCGGCGGCGCGCGACGTTGCCGTGGGACGCGAGAGGAACGCTGCCCTGGGCGCTCGTCCGCGGCGAACCGGGGCAGGCGCGGGTCGGTGGATCGGACGCATCACCCTGTGCGCCAGGCGCTATCGAGTCCCGGGTATCGGGGATCGCGGCGCGGGAGAGGAGAAGTTCGGCCAGGGTGCGTTCCACGGCGGCGCGGGGTGCCTGCGGCAGGATCTTCTGACGCGCGTTCTCTCCGACCATGATCGCCTCGAGTTCGGCGGCGCCCGACAAACGCAGCAGCAGTGGCTCGTTGACGGTCACGCCGCGGAACCGGGCGAGATCCAGCGTGATCTGTCGTTTCGTGAACAGTCCGTGCCGCAGGTGCAGGGTGCGGCCGTTGTCGAGCACTCTGAGCCCGAAATAGGTTGCGAGATAACGCGTGCAGGCGGCCAGGCTGACCAGTGAGACGATGGCGCCCACCCCGCCGAAGACGGCGAGCACGACCAGAGCGGAGGAGCCATCCTCCAACGAGTGCGCCGCGTCCGATCGGAACACGATATCGCCGAGTCCGTACTGGAATGCCGCGCCGACGATCGGGGCGATCACCGCGAATCCGGTCAGCGACAGCGGCGCGTAACGGACCCACCTCGGCTGCCAATGCCCGATCTCTCGTTCGGTGACCGGCTCGACATCCGGCGCGATGCGGTCGGGAGATTCCGAATCGGTCTGTTCGGCAGCGGGTTTCGCGCTCGCGGTCAGATGATCGACCAGGGTCGCGCGCAAGGCGGGCACCAACGCGCGGTCGAGGGAATCGAGCCGGAATTTCTCGCCCGACTCGGCCTGCTGTCCGGTGCCGATCACCACCACCGACAGTCCGAGCAGGCGGTGCAGCGGATCGGATTCGATGTCGACGGAACGGATTCGCGAGCGCGGCACCGACAGTCTGCGGCGCTGGATCAGGCCGGTGCGCAACTCGACGTGGGTCGGGCCGATGCGATAGGTGGTGGTGAACCAGCGGGTGAGGGCGAAACCGATGATCAGGGCGAGCGGGATGAGACTCCAGCCGTGATTACCGCTGCTCGTGCCGAGGATCAGGGTGCCGACCAGCACGGGAATGAATTTCGCCACCTCGTTGACCGGATGGATCAGCAGCATCCGCCTGTCCAGCCGCAACCAATTGCCCGCATCGGGGACGGCGGGTGCGTCGGCGGGGGAGGCGCGGGCGGCCGGGTCGTTGGTCGGTCCGCTCACGTCGCGTCCCCGCGGTGCAGTGCCGCGATCTGCGTCAGCCAGGTCACCGTCTCCTCCGCGACCGGCAGATCGAGCGCCTCGATGCGTACCGCTCCGGCCGAGGACGCGGTGGTCACGGTCACCGTGGCCAGACCGAGCAGACGCTCGAGCGGTCCGCGTTCGGTGTCGACGGTCTGCACGCGCGAGATCGGCGCGACCCGGCTCTCCTGGGTCAGCCAGCCGACCCTGGTGTAGACCGCCTCGTCGGTCACCTCCCAGCGGTGCACCGCGTAGCGCCACCACGGCACCACCGTCGCGTTGACGATCCCGAGGACGATCGCCACCGCCAGCGCCACGCCCTGCCAGCCGCGATGGCCCGAGTCGAAGAATGCCCAGATCAGCACCGCCGCCACGGCGATCAGCCAGAACACCGCCCCCTGGAGGGCCCACAGGAGTTTGGCCTTCGGGCTCGGTCGCAGTGCCGGATCGGCGAGTACGGTGCTCGGTGGCGACATACAGCCATGTTGGCACGAAATTCCCGCCCTCCGTCGACGCGCCGAAGCGCCCATGGAATAACCGCGCGCCGTCGCGAGGTTGTGTTGCTCAC
Source organism: Nocardia sp. NBC_01377 (assembly GCF_045040005.1). NCBI lineage: Bacteria > Bacillati > Actinomycetota > Actinomycetes > Mycobacteriales > Nocardiaceae > Nocardia > Nocardia sp. NBC_01377. Next base: position 6,212,862 of record NZ_CP109566.1, on the reverse strand, counting down.
GACTGCGCCGTACGCGGCGCCGTCGTCGTCGTGTGCGCGGTCGCGGCATTGCCGCACGCTCACTCGGGTGCACTGGAGGGAGACAGCGAAGGATGTGTAGCGCATGATCGAGGGCGTGACCGAGCTAGCGACACCGAGTGTCCCCCCCGTGCCGCCCACGTCATCGGCCATGCGCCGGGCGCTGCGGCGAGCGCGTGACGGCGTGACATTGAACGTGGACGAAGCCACCGTGCTGCTGCACGCCCGCGGCGATGACCTGGTCGATCTGTCCGCCAGCGCGGCCAGAGTGCGCGACGCGGGTCTGGAGTCGGCGGGTCGCCCGAAAACCATCAGTTACTCCCGCAACGTCTTCATCCCGCTGACCAAACTGTGCCGGGACAAATGCCACTACTGCACCTTCGTCACGGTCCCGGGCAAATTGCGGGCCGAGGGCAAAGGCATGTTCCTCGAACCCGACGAGGTGCTCGAGATCGCGCGCGAAGGCGCGGCGCTCGGCTGCAAGGAAGCGCTGTTCACCCTCGGTGACCGGCCGGAGGATCGCTGGCCCGAGGCCGCGCAGTGGCTCGACGAGCGCGGTTACGATTCCACGCTCGACTATCTGCGCGCCGTCTCCATCCTGGTACTGGAGGAGACCGGACTGCTTCCGCACCTGAATCCGGGCGTGATGAGCTGGGACGAGATCTCCCGCCTCAAGCCGGTCGCGCAGTCCATGGGCATGATGCTCGAGACCACCTCGTCCCGGTTGTTCACCGAGAAGGGCCAATGCCACTACGGCAGTCCGGACAAGGATCCGGCGGTGCGGTTGCGCTCGATCACCGACGCCGGACGTCTCTCGGTGCCCTACACCACCGGAATCCTGATCGGCATCGGTGAGACGATGGCCGAGCGCGCCGAATCCATCATGGCGATTCGTAAGCAGCACAAGGCATTCGGGCACATCCAGGAAGTGATCATCCAGAACTTCCGGGCCAAGGACGATACCGCGATGCGGGATACCCCCGACGCCGGTCTGGAGGAATTCCGCGCCGCCATCGCCGTCACCAGGCTGCTGCTCGGCCCGGACGTGCCGGTGCAGGCGCCGCCGAATCTGGTCTCCCAGCAGGACTGCCTCGATCTCATCGACGCGGGTATCGACGACTGGGGCGGGGTCTCGCCGGTCACGCCCGACCACGTCAACCCCGAACGGCCGTGGCCGAATCTGGACACCCTGCGCGAGATCACCGAAGCCGCGGGATACCAGCTGGTCGAGCGCACCTCCGCGCATCCGAAGTATGTGCGCGCGGGCAATCCGTGGATCGATCCCCGGATCGGCGCGCACGTCGCGGCGCTGACCGACCAGGCGACCGGTCTGGCGAACCCGGACGCGCTGCCGGTCGGCCTGCCGTGGCAGGAGCCCGACGAGAACTGGGATTCGGCGGGGCGGGTCGATCTCAACACCTCGATCGACGTCACCGGACGAAATACCGAGAGCCGCAGCGATTCCGGACTCGGCCAGGAGGTCCTGGGAGCCTTCGGCGACTGGGACACCATTCGTGAACAGGCCCGTGATCTGGCGATCGCCGTGCCGCAGCGGCTGGACGCCGACGTACTCGCGGCGTTGCGCGCCGCCGAAGCCGATCCGGCGGGTCTGAGCGACGCCGAATACCTGGCGCTCGCCACCGCCGACGGCCCGGATCTGGAAGCCGTTGTCGCCCTCGCCGATCAGTTGCGTCGCGAGGTGTCCGGCGACGAGGTCACCTACGTGGTGAACCGGAATATCAACTTCACCAACATCTGCTACACCGGATGTCGTTTCTGCGCGTTCGCCCAGCGCAAGGGCGATGCCGACGCCTTCACGCTCAGCACTGAGGAAGTCGCCGACCGGGCCTGGGAGGCCTATGTCGACGGTGCGAGCGAGGTCTGCATGCAGGGCGGTATCGACCCGGATCTGCCGGTCACCGGATACGCGGATCTGGTGCGCGCGGTGAAGCGGCGGGTGCCGTCGATGCACGTGCACGCGTTCAGTCCGATGGAGATCGTGAACGGCGCGTCACGTGGCGGCCAGAGCGTCAAGGATTGGCTGGTCGCGCTGAAAGAGGCGGGGCTGGACACCATCCCTGGCACCGCGGCCGAGATCCTGGACGACGAGGTGCGCTGGGTGCTCACCAAGGGCAAACTGCCCGCGTCGGCCTGGATCGAGGTCATCACCACGGCCCATCAGGTGGGGCTGCGGTCGAGTTCGACCATGATGTACGGACACGTCGACAATCCGTCGCACTGGGTCGGCCACCTGCGCGTGCTGCGCGGAATCCAGGACGAGACGGGCGGTTTCACCGAATTCGTGCTGCTGCCCTTCGTCCACCAGAGCGCCCCGCTCTACCTGGCGGGCGCCGCACGCCCCGGCCCGACCATCCGCGACAACCGCGCCGCCCACGCCCTGTCGCGCATCATGCTGCACGGCCGTATCCACAACATCCAGACCAGCTGGGTCAAACTCGGCACCCAGGGCACCCGCATGATGCTCAACGGCGGGGCCAACGACCTCGGCGGCACCCTGATGGAGGAGACCATCTCCCGCATGGCAGGCTCCCAGCACGGCTCGGCGAAAACCGTCGCCGAACTGCGCGAGATCGCCGAGGGCATCGGCAGGCCGGTCCGCGAACGCACCACCGTCTACGGCCGCATCGACCGCTCCGCCACCTCGATCCCCCTGGTCGTCGGATAGCCACGGAAGCACCCGGGACGACGGTTACGATCGCGACGTGACCGTCATCTGGCAGGGCCCGCAACCGACGCCGATCGACTGGGTGACGTTCCTCGACATCGAGGAGGACGTCCGCCGCGAACTGGAGATCGTCGACGGTTTCGTCGTCCCGCGTGAGCAGCGCGGGCGTGACCATCAGAAGGTCGGCACCCGGCTCTCGCTGGCCTTGGAGCGCGCGGCAGTCGCCGAGATGCGGGGCAGTGGTGGCGGTTCCTGCTACGAGACCAACACCGAGGTCGACGTGAAGATCGGGACGCTGACCATCGAGCGCTACACGCTGTCGGATCGGACCGGCCCCTACATCCATATCGGCACCGGTCACCGCGATATGGGCCCGGTAGCTGTCGCCGCCTCGGATCCCTTTCCGCTGGAACTGCTGTGGGCGGATCTGGAGATCGCGCCTCGGGTGTGAACGGTGGGGTTGGAGGGATCGGTCACTCGATGCGGGCGTGAACGGGGTTGCGGCACTAGGATCTGGCTGGGGCGTCACAGTGGACGCGGCCGGGGCCGGAGCTGGGAAGTTAGGGCAGGCTGACCGGTAGTAACGTGGGGTGTAGGGATAGGGTTTCGCAGGCGGACCATCCCGCAGGTGAGGACCAGACTAGGAGAACGGCAGTGCCGTACATCATCGCTGAACCGTGCGTTGACGTGAAGGACAAGGCATGCATCGAGGAATGCCCCGTGGATTGCATCTACGAGGGTGGTCGCATGCTGTACATCCATCCCGACGAGTGCGTGGACTGTGGTGCGTGTGAGCCGGTGTGTCCGGTCGAGGCCATCTTCTACGAGGACGACACCCCCGACCAGTGGATCGGTTACGTGAACGCCAACGTCGATTTCTTCGACGAGCTGGGTTCGCCGGGTGGCGCGACCAAGGTCGGCAAGACCGATTTCGATCCGGCGTTCATCAAAGAACTCCCCCCGATGGGCGAGTGAGTTCGCACGTGTCGGCTCGTATTCGGGTCAGCTCGCTGCTGCCCGACTTCCCTTGGGACACCATCGCGGCGGTCAAGGCAAAAGCGGCGGCGCATCCCGGCGGAATCGTTGACCTGTCGGTCGGCACCCCGGTCGATCCGGTGGCACCGCTGATCAGGACCGCGTTGAATTCGGTCGCCGAGGTCCCCGGCTACCCGACCACGCACGGGACGCCCGAACTGCGCGCCGCCGCCGTCGACGCGCTGAAGCGGCGCTACGGGGTCACCGATATCGATCCCGCCGCCGTCCTGCCGGTGATCGGCACCAAGGAACTGATCGCCGGACTGCCGAAACTGCTCGGCCTTGGCACCGGCGACCTGGTCGTCATCCCCGAGGCCGCCTACCCGACCTACGAGGTCGGGGCACTGCTCGCGGGCGCCGAGATCGTGCGCGCGGACGGTCTGACCCAGCTCGGCCCGCGCAATCCGGCCCTGATCTACGTGAATTCGCCGTCGAATCCCACCGGCAAGGTGCTCGGCGTCGATCACCTGCGCAAGGTCGTCGCCTTCGCCCGCGAGCGCGGCGCGATCGTGGCCTCCGACGAGTGCTACCTCGGACTGACCTGGGAGGGACGGGCGGTCTCGATCCTCGACCCCGATGTCTGCGACGGCGATCATACGAACCTGCTCGCGGTGCATTCCCTGTCGAAGACCTCGAATCTGGCCAGTTACCGCGCCGGATTCGTGGCGGGCGACCCCGAACTCGTCGCGGAACTGCTCGAAGTCCGCAAACATTCCGGCATGATGGTGCCCTTCCCGATCCAGGCCGCCATGACCGCGGCGCTGAGCGACGACGCGCACGAGGCGCAGCAGCGCGAACGGTACCGGGCGCGCCGGGAGATTCTGCGAAAGGCCCTGGAAGCGGCCGGTTTCCGCATCGATCATTCCGAGGCGGGCCTCTACCTGTGGTCGACCAGGGGCGAGAACTGCCACACGACCCTGGACTGGCTGGCCGAACGCGGCATCCTCGCCGCACCCGGCGAGTTCTACGGCCCGGGCTGTGCCGAATACGTCCGCATCGCCCTGACCGCGACCGACGAGCGCATCGACGCCGCGGTCTCACGACTCGGCGAGCGCTGAGAACAGCGCGCCGGGCGTGCCCGACGCTCATCTGACACTCCGGAGCGTCGAAGACGGCCGGACCGTGCGCGTCGCGATCCGCGATCGGCCGACGACCCTAGGTTCGGTGCGGCCACCCCATCGCCGCCCGCCCGCCCGATCGAGCGGTTGCCAGGCAGCGTCCGGGGACACGCGATCGGCGCGCGTGCCGCGCAACCGGCCGCAAAGGGCGATAGCCTGGGGTATGGACGCTGTCACGGTTGTCCCTGTCCCCGGCAACGAGCCGGTGCATTCCTACGCACCCGGCAGCCGGGAGCGTGAACTACTGGTCGCGCGACTGGCCGAGATCTCCGCCGAATCCGTCGATGTCCCGCTGGTCGTCGGCGGCAAACATCGCCCGGGTATCGGCGATCGGCACTCCATCGTCGCCCCGCACCGGCACGCTCACGTCCTCGGGACCTACACCGATATCACCCACTCCGAAGCGCGCGGAGCCATCGACGCGGCCATCGCGGCCGCGCCCGGCTGGCGCGCGCTACCCTTCGACGAACGCGCCGCGATCCTGCTGCGCGCCGCGGACCTGCTCGCGGGCCCGTGGCGCGAGACCATCGCCGCCGCGACCATGCTCGGTCAATCGAAATCGGCGATCCAGGCCGAGATCGACGCCCCCTGTGAACTGATCGACTTCTGGCGTTTCAATGTGGCGTTCGCGCGCCAGATCATGGAACAGCAACCTCAGTCCTCGCCCGGGGTGTGGAATCGCCTGGAGTATCGGCCGCTGGAGGGTTTCGTCTACGCGATCACCCCCTTCAACTTCACCGCCATCGCGGGAAATCTGCCGACCGCGCCCGCCCTGATGGGCAATACGGTGGTCTGGAAACCGTCACCGACCCAGACGCTGTCCGCCTTCTACACCATGAGATTGCTCGAAGCCGCCGGCCTGCCGCCCGGCGTGATCAATATGGTGACCGGCGACGGCGCGGCACTGTCGGAAGTCGCGCTGAGCGATCCCCGGCTGGCCGGAATCCATTTCACCGGTTCCACCGGGACATTCCAATACCTGTGGCAGCAGGTCGGCGCGAATATCGGCCGCTACCACGGCTATCCGAGGCTCGTCGGTGAGACCGGCGGCAAGGATTTCATCGTCGCGCATCCCTCGGCCGATCCGGACGCGTTGCGTACCGCGATGGTCCGCGGCGCCTACGAATACCAGGGCCAGAAATGTTCCGCCGCGTCGCGCGCCTATATCCCGCGCTCGGTGTGGCGGGTCATGGGCGACGATTTCCTGGACGTGACGGGCGGGCTCGAATACGGCGATATCGCCGACCTGACGAAATTCGGTGGCGCGCTGATCGATCGACGTTCCTACGACAAGAACGTGGCCGCCATCGAGCGGGCACGCGACGCCGGGATCACCATCCCGGTCGGCGGCGAGTACGACGATTCCGAAGGTTGGTTCGTGCGCCCGACGGTGCTGCTTTCCGACGATCCCCGCGACGATTCCTTCCGGACCGAGTATTTCGGCCCGATCCTGTCGGTGCACGTCTACGACGACGCCGAACCCGGTTCCTACGCGGCGATTCTGGCCGAGGCCGAATCCGCCGCACCCTACGGGCTGACCGGCGCGATCTTCGCCCAGGACCGGCACGCGATCGAACAGGCCAGTGCCGCATTGCGATTCGCGGCGGGCAATTTCTACATCAACGACAAACCCACCGGCGCGGTGGTCGGTCAGCAGCCTTTCGGTGGCGCGCGCGCTTCGGGAACCGACGACAAGGCGGGTTCGCCGCTGAATCTGCTGCGGTGGGTGGCGCCACGGACCATCAAGGAGACGTTCGTCCCCCCGGTCGAGCATCGCTATCCGCATATGGACGTGTGAGCGGCATTCCCGACGGCACAGGAGGCACGGTGGGCCAGGCAACGCAGAATCCGGTGCGGGGTAGTCGGCGATGAATCCGCTGCGTCCCGTCATTCTCGCGGCCGCCGGGTCGCCGCGCATGAAACGCGTGCTCACCGGCACGACCGTCACCACCGATATCGTCCGCCGCTTCGTGGCGGGGGAGACCAGGACCGAACTGCTTCCGGTCGTGGCGGCCGTGCTCGGCACCGACCGGCTGGTCAGCGTCGATTTTCTGGGTGAGTACACGACCGACCGCGCGCAGGCGGACGCGACCGTGGCGGAATACCTCTCGCTCATCAACGATCTCGCGGCGCTCGGGCGGGTGCGGTCGCTCGGTGTCGAGGTCGCGCCGGTGGAGGTGTCGGTCAAATTGTCGGCCCTCGGGCAGGCGTTACCCGTCGACGGCCCCGCCATCGCCACCGACAATCTGCGCGTCCTGTGCGCGAAGGCGGCCGAGGCCGGGGTATGGGTGACCGTCGACGCGGAGGATCACACCGCCACCGACGCCACCCTGGCCTCGGTGCTCGAACTGCGGCCCGAATTTCCCTGGCTCGGTACGGTTCTCCAGGCCTACCTGCATCGCACCGAATCCGACTGCGCCGAATTCGCCGGGCCGGATTCACGGATCCGGTTGTGCAAGGGCGCCTACCGGGAACCGCAGGGTGTGGCGTTCCAGCATGCCGTCGAGGTGACCGAATCGTATCTGCGCTGTCTCGAAGTCCTCATGTATGGGGACGGCTATCCGATGGTGGCGACCCACGATCCGATGCTCGTCCTCGCGGCGGAGACGATGGCGGCCGAAACGAACCGGGCCGCCTATCGTTTCGAGCACCAGATGCTCTACGGCATTCGCGAGGGTGAGCAGTCCCGGCTGACCGAGGCCGGATACGCGATGCGGGTCTACATGCCCTACGGCAACGAGTGGTACGGCTACCTGACCCGGCGGCTGGCCGAGCGCCCGGCGAATCTGGGGTTCTTCCTGCGGGCGCTGGTCTCGCGGTCCTGATCAGACCAGCGGCGTGCCCAGCCGGTGCCTGCGACGCATATCCCACAGGTAGGCGTTGAGCGGAAAGAGTCTGGCGGGCTTGGGGAATCGCCGATGGACGGCGCCGATCGCGCGCAACAGCGCGTTCATGATCCGTTCGTCGCGGTCGGTCCAGGTCAACCGCATCTCCGAGCGCAGATGCGGTGGCAGCAGCCCGACAACGAAGAAGCGCTGAACCGGTGCGAAGATCCGCAGCGGCCTGGCGACCATCTTCAGATCGATGAGGTCGTCGAAGAAGGCGCGGGTCCTGGGATCGATCGTCTTGGTGGCCAGTTCGGAAGTCCAGTACTCGTCGAACGCGGCGCGATCGGCGGGCCACATCTCGGGGCGCACCTGCAACGTGGTGCCGAGTCGGGAGGCGTACCGGTAGAAGACCGCGGTGGTGTCGGGGTCCATCGGACCGTGTAGTCGTTCCTCCAGGTCGACGATGCCCCAGTACAGGCAGGCCGCCACCCACAGCTGTAGTTTCGGGTCGAAGGCGTTGTACTCGACCGGGCTGGCGGGACCGGAGTGGACGGGCCGGTGCGAGCCGTTGACGGCTTTCTTGTAGATCCGCTTGTCCTCGTCGGTGCCCATCAGCGCGACCGCGAGGTAGGTCAGCGTGGTGCGCAGCCGCTTGTACGGATGCACGGTGATGCGACCGGATTCGACGGGACTCTCCATCACGCCGTAGGCGACCGGACGCAGGCTGAGCTGCATGATGACATTCGCGGTGCCGCCGAGGAAGGCGGCCGCCCCGGTCCAGAACTCCTCCATGTCGAAGTCGTCGGCCGTCCCGTAACGGCAGCTTCGGGCAGGTTCGGGCGTTGTCTCGCGCAGGGGTGCGGTCATGGGATCCCCGTCTTTCTGTCTTCGTTCACGATGACGAAAAATGAGAAGATTGTGCCCTCACTTTCTCATCGTCTCGGAATCCTGTCAATCGGCGGTGACCGTCGCCGGAGGGTGATGCTATGCGATGCTTGGATCGTCATCGTTTCGCCGGAATCGACTGTGGATAGGTGGAGAGCATGGCGAGGCTGACCAGGTTGCTGCCCCTGGTGCGCAACACGGGCCCGGAGGATCGCAATCAGGCACGCGTGCTGGACGCCGCCCTGATGGCCTTCCTCGATTTCGGGATCAAGCGCACGAGCATGGTCGAGGTGGCACGGCGCTGCGGGCTGTCGCTGGCCACGCTGTACCGGCGCTTCGCGAGCAAATCCGATCTCATCCAGGCGGTCGCGCTCCGTCAGACCCGCGATTTCATCGACGAGGTCGACGCCGTGCTGAAACGTCAGGTGGACCGCGACGCCGACGCCGAGGACCAGATCGTCGAACTGTTCGCCGCGTTCATCAACGGCCTGCGCGGTAACGAACTGGTCCACCGCCTGCTCGCCACCGAACCCGAACTGGTCCTGCCGTTCCTCACCACGCGCGGCGCGCCGATCATCGAACTCGGCCGCGACTACCTCGCCGAATTCGTCGCCCGCCTCCAGGCGGAAGGCAAACTCCCCGACTACGACCCGGCCCCCCTCGCCGAGATGATCGCCCGCACCGCGGTATCACTGGCACTCACCCCGCAAACGGTGATCCCGCTCGGCGACGACCAGGCCATCCGCCGCTTCGCCCGCGACCACGTCGTCGTCTCCTTCCGGGTGTCCTGAGGACGCGTCGCGTCATCAGACCAGGCGCAGGCCGAGGCGGCGGCGCAGGCGCAGGTCCCAGAGGAACGCGGTGATCGGGAAAGTCCTGAGCGCGTGGGGGATTCGGTCCTCGATCGCGCCCGCGGTGGTGAGCAGGCGGGCCAGGTTGCGGTCGTCGCGGTCGGACCAGGGCATGCCCATCTGGTCACGGAGGCGGGCGGGGAGCATGCCCGCGGTCATCCAGCGGTGGAATCGGCCGAAGGCGAGGTTGACCGGGCGGGGGAACATCTTCAGGTCGACGATGTCGTCCAACATGGCGCGCACCGGTGCGGCGATGCTGGTGCGGGCCAGGTTCTCGGTCCAGTAGCGGTCGAAGGCGGCGCGGTCGGCGGGCCACAGCCCGGAGGGCATCTGGAGCGTGCTGCCGAGACGTTCGGCGTGGTGGTAGAAGCCGTCGGCGGCGGCTTCGTCCATGGGACCGTGCATGCGCTCGTAGAGGTCGCGTGCGCCCCAGTAGAGGCAGGCGGCCACCCACAGTTGCAGGACGGGGTCGAAGGCGTTGTATTTCACGGGGCTGTCCGGGCCGGAGCGCACGCCACGGTGCGAGGTGTCGATCGCCGCGCGGTAGGCGGCGCGCTCGTCCTCGGTGCCGAGCATGGCGACCGCGAGATAGGTGAGGGTGGTTCGGGTCCGTTTGATCGGGTGCAGCATGATCTTGCCGCTGTCGACCGGACTCTCCAGCACGCCGTAGCCGACGGCGGGGGTGCTCAACTGCATGATGACGTTGGCCGCCGCGCCGAAGAACGCGGCCGATCCGTCGATATGGCGGGTGATGTCGAAGTCGTCGGTCCCGGCGCGCGTGCTCGGCGTCGACGCGTCGGCGCGAAATGGTCTGGTCATGGCGACCTCGATCTCGTCGTTGAGAAGAGTATTCATAAACCGTCTCACCGCCTCTGCGGGGTGTCAACCGTCTGCCGCCCACGTCGTCCGAGCTGTGATCGGGGGAGCGCTTCCGCCGCATGATCCGCCGGAGGTCGGCACGACACGGATCCGGGAACCTACCGCGGCGAGCGGCGACCGCACGGCCGACTTCGCCTCGATGGCGGACTCGATGTTCGAACGGCCGGATGGACGGGCCGCGGGGCAGCGTCGATCCTATGGCACGCGCGCAGTAGCGTGAGCGAATGTCGTTCGGCTCGCCGCTGCTGCTTCGTTCCCTGAATCCGCTCGCCGTCGCCGCGGGTGCGGATATCCCCGACGCCGTCACCATCGACGGGACCACGCTCTCGCGCGGTGATCTGCTCGGCGCGGCGACCTCGGTGGCAGAGCGGGTCGCTCGCGCCGACCGGGTGGCGGTACTGGCCGCGCCCTCCGTCACGACGGTGCTCGCGGTCGTCGGCTGCCTGATCGCGGGCGTCACGGTGGTGCCCGTGCCGCCGGATTCCGGCGAGGCCGAACTCGCCCATATCCTCGCCGATTCGGGGGCGCAGGCCTGGCTCGGCGAGGCGCCCGATGGCACCGGACTGCCGGTGGTGCCGGTACGCGTGCACGCGCGGTCCTGGCACACCTACTCCGAACCCGATCCGGGCTCGGCCGCGTTCATCCTCTACACCTCGGGCACCACCGGCCTGCCCAAGGGCGTGGTACTCACGCGCGGCGCCATCGCCGCCGGGCTCGACGCCCTCGCCGACGCGTGGTCGTGGACCGCGAGCGATGTACTGGTACACGGTCTTCCGCTGTTCCACGTGCACGGCCTGATCCTCGGCGTACTCGGCCCGCTTCGCGTCGGCTCACCGCTGATCCACACCGGCAAGCCGACGCCGCGGGCCTACGCGCGGGCGAAGGGAACGCTGTATTTCGGGGTGCCGACGGTGTGGTCGCGGGTCGTCGAAGATCCGGAATCCGCACGGCACTTGGCGAAAGCCAGGCTGCTGGTGTCGGGCAGCGCGCCGCTGCCCGTTCCGGTTTTCGAGAAGTTGCGCGAACTCACCGAGCAGAGTCCGGTCGAGCGGTACGGCATGAGCGAAACCATGATCACGCTGTCCACGCGTGCCGACGGCGAGCGCAGGCCCGGCTGGGTCGGCACCCCCGTGGCGGGCGCGCGGACGCGGCTGCGCGACGAAACCGGCGCACCGGTGCCGCACGACGGCGAGAGTATCGGCGGGCTACAGGTCTCGGGGCCGATGCTGTTCGACGGATACCTGAATCTTCCCGAGGTGACCGCCGAGAGCTGGACCGAGGACGGCTGGTTCCGCACCGGTGACGTGGCCGTCATCGACGCCGAGGGTTTCCATCGCATCGTGGGGCGCGAATCGGTGGATCTCATCAAATCCGGCGGCTACCGGATCGGGGCGGGCGAGGTCGAGACCGTGCTGCTCGGCCATCCAGCCGTCGCCGAAGCGGCCGTGGTCGGTCTGCCCGACGACGATCTCGGCCAGCGCGTCGTCGCCTTCGTCGTGCTGCGCGACGGTGCGGCAGACGATGTCGAGTCCGAACTCATCGACCATGTGGCGCAGCAGCTTTCGGTGCACAAACGGCCACGAGAGGTCCGCGTGCTGACCGCGCTGCCGCGCAATGCCATGGGCAAGGTGCAGAAGAAGGTGCTGGCTTCGGGGGATTGACCTCGAGTGAGGTGCAGGTTCTACGGTCACGGATATGAACGCACAGCTGACGTCCGAACAGATCGATTACCTGCACACGCAGCAGTTGGGTCGGCTGGCGACCGTCCGCCCCGACGGCTCGCCCCAGAACAACCCCGTCGGTTTCCGGTACAACGCCGACCTCGGCACCATCGATATCGCGGGCTGGAACATGGGCGCTTCGTGGAAGTTCCGCAATCTGACCGGCAACGACCGCGTCGCCTTCGTGGTCGACGACGTCGCCTCGGTTCGGCCCTGGCGCGTGCGCTGCCTCGAAATACGCGGTACCGCGAAGGCATTGACGGATGTGCAGCCCTACATGGAAGGCGTGTCCCGTGAGATGATCCGCATCCGTCCGGACCGGGTCATCGCGTTCGGGCTGGAGGGTGAGCCCGCCTCGTGAGGCTCACCCTGCGGGAACTCAGTCGTTCGCGTGCAGCGCCGCGTTCAGTTCGATACCCGTGCCCGCGCGGGACACCACTTCCACCGCTCCGCTCTGGGAATTGCGACGGAACAGCAGATTGTTCTGCCCGGCCAGTTCGGCGGCCTTGACCACGGTGCCGTCGGGCGTGACGACCTTGGTGCCCGCGGTGACGTAGAGCCCGGCCTCGACCACGCAGTCGTCACCGAGCGGGATGCCGACGCCGGCGTTCGCGCCGACCAGCGAACGCTCGCCGATCGAGATGATCTGGGTGCCGCCACCGGACAGCGTGCCCATGGTCGACGCGCCACCGCCGATATCGGAACCGTCGCCGACCAGGACGCCCGCCGAGATACGACCTTCGATCATCGAATTGCCGAGGGTGCCGGCGTTGAAGTTGACGAAACCCTCGTGCATGACGGTGGTGCCGGAGGCGAGATGCGCGCCGAGCCGGACCCGGTCGGCGTCGCCGATACGCACGCCGGTCGGGATCACGTAATCGACCATGCGCGGGAATTTGTCGACGCTGTAGACGGTCACCGGACCGCGGGCGCGCAGTTTGGCGCGGGTAGCCTCGAAACCCTCCACCGCGGCGGGGCCCTGGTTGGTCCAGACCACATTGCTCAGCAGGCCGAACTGGCCGTCCAGGCTGATCGTGTGCGGGGTGACCAGCCGGTGGGAGAGCAGGTGCAGGCGCAGGTAGACGTCGTGCGCGTCGACCGGCGGGGCGGACAGGTCGGCGATCACGGTGCGCACCGCGACCACGTCGACGCCGCGCGCGTCATCGAAGCCGAGCAGCGCGGCGTACTCCGCGGGGGCGTCATCGAGGCGTTTGGTGCCCGTCTCGCCGAATTCGCCCAGCTCCGGGCTCGGGTACCAGGTGTCGAGGACGGTTCCGTCCGCGGTCACATTGGCGATACCGACTGCTGCTGCTCCCTTGATGCTCACGTCGACAGAGGTTACCGACCCGAGGCGGGCCGTGGTGAACCTACCTGCGGCTTGTTCGTCACAACCCGGTCGCGGGTCACCGGAGAAAGGCACCGCCCCTCTCCGTACGCTGAGTGCGTGACCATCGACCTGCGCGAGGATCCCATCGCACTGACCGCCGCTCTGGTGGACATTCCCAGCGTCTCGCTCGACGAGGCCGTGATCGCCGACATCGTCGAACGCGCGCTGCGCGAGCAGACCACCGGATTCGAGGTGCTCCGGCACGGCAACGTCGTCCTGGCCCGGACGAATCACGGCAAGCCGACACGGGTGATCCTGGCGGGGCACCTGGACACCGTGCCGATCGCCGACAACGTGCCGAGCAGATTCGACACCGACGCCGAGGGCGTGCCGGTGATGTTCGGCTGCGGCACCGTCGATATGAAATCCGGCGACGCGGTCTTCCTGCATCTGGCGGCGACCGTCGCCGATCCGGTCTGCGATCTGACGCTGATCCTCTACGACGGCGAGGAGATCGCCGCCGAACACAACGGGCTCGGCCATATCGAGCGCGATCTGCCGCAGTGGCTCGACGGCGATCTCGCGATCCTCGGCGAACCGTCCGGCGGCTGGGTCGAGGCGGGGTGCCAGGGCACCATGCGGGCGCGGCTCACCACCGAGGGCACCCGCGCGCATTCGGCGCGATCCTGGTTGGGCGACAACGCTGTTCACCGTCTGGCGCCGGTTCTGCAACGGCTGTCGGAGTATCAGGCCAGGCAGGTCGACATCGACGGATGCGTGTATCGCGAGGGGTTGTCGGCGGTGCGGGTCCAGGGCGGTGTCGCGGGCAATGTGGTGCCCGATATCGCCGAACTCGACGTGAATTTCCGCTTCGCGCCGGATCGTTCGGTGGACGAGGCCGTCGCCCACGTCCGCGAGGTCTTCGCGGGCCTGGACCTGCGTTTCGAGGTCACCGATTCCGCGCCGGGCGCGTTGCCCGGGCTGACCGCGCCCGCGGCGGCCGACCTCATCGCCTCGGTCGAGGCCCACGGTGGTGGCGGGGTGCGCGCGAAATACGGCTGGACCGATGTCTCCCGTTTCGCGGCGCGCGGCATTCCCGCCGTCAATTTCGGTCCCGGCGACCCCAATCTGGCCCACAAACGCGACGAACACGTGCCGACGGCGCAGATCACCGCCGTCGCCGCCATCCTCCGGAATTACCTCGTCGGCGGGGCCTGAATCCGGCGATCCCGTGTTGCCGTGAATACGCGCGGTGTTGTCCCGGTGGTTCGGCGCGTGAAACGCCGATCCCGGTAGCGTGGAGGTCATGTCTACCGACGCCGTCGAACCCGAGGTTGCCAGCTCACGGAAGTCGACCCCCAAGTATCGGGGGCCGATCATGTTCCGTCGCGACCGTAAGGCCGGTCTCGGCACCGCGGACCAGAATCTGCTCGATCGGCACGAGCCCAGCGGTTGGGTGCACACCGATCCGTGGCGGGTGCTGCGCATCCAGGCCGAATTCGTCGAGGGTTTCGGCGCGCTGGCCGAGGTGCCGCGCGCGGTCGCGGTCTTCGGTTCGGCGCGCACCCCGGTCGAACACCCCGAATACGAGGCGGGCCGCGCCATCGGCGCCGCGCTGGCCAGGGCCGGATTCGCGGTCATCACCGGCGGCGGTCCCGGGGCGATGGAGGCGGTCAATCGTGGCGCCTCCGAGGTGGGCGGCTATTCGATCGGGCTCGGCATCGAGCTGCCGTTCGAGCAGAGCCTCAACGAATGGGTCGACCTCGGGATCAACTTCCGGTATTTCTTCGCGCGCAAGACCATGTTCGTGAAGTATTCGCAGGCCTTCGTCTGCCTGCCGGGCGGATTCGGCACCCTCGACGAATTGTTCGAGGCGCTCACCCTGGTGCAGACCCGCAAGATCACCCGGTTCCCGATCATCCTGTTCGGCACCGCGTACTGGTCGGGACTGGTTGACTGGCTGCGGGATTCGCTCGGCGGCTCGGGCAAGATCTCGCCGGGAGATCTCGATCTGCTGCATCTGACCGACAGCGTCGAGGAAGTCGTCTCCATCATCGTCGACACCGCGGCGGCGGGCGGGAATGTCGACGCGCTCGGCACGGAGGACCAGTGGTGACCGCCGCCGGGTACTCGGTGTGCGTGTACTGCTCGGCCAGCACCGCCGATCCCGCGCACCTGTCCCTCGCGGCCCGGGTCGGCACCGAAATCGCCAGGAACGGTTGGCGATTGGTGTCCGGCGGCGGTCACGTCTCGATGATGGGCGCGGTGGCGACGGCCGCGCGCGCCGGTGGCGCGAAGACCGTCGGGGTGATCCCGAAACACCTTGTGCACCAAGAGGTCGCCGATGTGGGCGCGGACGAACTCATCGTCACCGACACCATGCGCCAGCGCAAACAGGTCATGGAGGATCGCGCCGACGCCTTCCTCACCCTGCCCGGCGGCATCGGCACGCTGGAGGAATTCTTCGAGGCGTGGACCGGCGGCTACCTCGGCCAGCACGACAAGCCGGTGGTCCTGCTCGACGCGGACGGTTTCTACGCGGGACTGCTCGGCTGGCTCGACGAACTGTACGAGCGCGGGTTCGTGACCAGGTACGCGATGGAGCGGATCACCGTCGTGACCGATCTGGCCTCGGCCTTCGCCGCGCTGCGCGGTTTCGCCGACGTCACAGTGAACGCTGAGGAGCATCAGGACCGGTGAGTACCGAAACCCGCACCACGGTAAGTCTTCTCGATCTCGTCAAAGCCCTCCCGGCGATGGCGCTCGACGCACCGGGCATGGTGCGCAACGCTGTCGGGATGCTGGTCCGGCCCGGTGACCGGGCCTCGATCGGCCTGTATTTCCAGCGCAACGCCCACCGGCACCCGCAACGGCTCTTCCTGCGTTTCGAGGGCAGCACCTACACCTATCAGCAGGCGAACGCGCAGGTGAACCGGTTCGCCAACGTCCTCACCGATCGCGGTGTCCGGCGCGGTGACGTGGTCGGCGTGCTGATGACCAACCGGCCCGAAACCCTGCTGCTCGCACTGGCCGTGGTGAAACTCGGCGCGACCGCCGGCCTGGTCAACCACAATCAGCGCGATCGGGTGCTCGCGCACAGTTTCGAATTGCTCGACAGTGTGCTCGACGTGGTCGGCGAGGAATGCCGGGAGGCGCTCGACTCGCTGCCGGAGCCGCTGCCGAATGTGCTGTACAGCGACGATCTCCTGGACGCGGCCGAATTCGCCGATCCCGACGATCCCGCGGTCTGCGCGCAGATCACCGCGGGCGAGCGGGCTTTCCTGATCTTCACCTCCGGCACCACCGGCCTGCCCAAGGCCAGCGTGATGACCCACCAGCGCTGGACCAAGAGCATGGCCGGGCTCGGCGGACTCGGAATTCGACTGCGCGGCAGCGACATCATGTACTGCTGCCTGCCGCTCTATCACAACAACGCGCTCACCGTCGCGCTGTCGTCGGTGCTCGCGGGCGGTGCGACCTACGCGCTCGGCCGCAAATTCTCGGCGGGCGGATTCTGGGACGAGATCATCCGGGAACGGGCCACCGCGTTCATCTACATCGGCGAACTCTGCCGCTATCTGCTCCGGCAGCCGCCCGCACCCGTCGATCGACAGCACCGGGTCCGGCTCGCGGTCGGCAACGGGTTGCGTCCGGAACTGTGGGACGAGTTCACCACCCGTTTCGGCATCGGCCGGGTGGTCGAGTTCTACGGCGCGAGCGAGGCGCCGGTGGCTTTCGTCAACGCGTTCGGCATCGACCGCACGGCCGGGGTAGGTCCGCTGCCGTACGCGATCGTCGAATACGACGACGAGACCGGTAAGGCCGCGCGCGGAGCCGATGGCAGATTACGGCGGGTCGGTTCGGGCGGCGTGGGACTGTTGCTCGCCAAGGTGACGGGCAGGCAGCCCTTCGACGGATACACCGACGCGCAGGCGTCCGAGGCCAAACTCGTGCGCGACGGTTTCGCCGACGGCGACGTCTGGTTCGACACCGGCGACCTGGTTCGCGACCAGGGCTGGTGGCATATCGCCTTCATCGACCGGCTCGGCGACACTTTCCGGTGGAAGGGCGAGAACGTCGCGACCACGCAGGTGGAGGGCGCGCTCAGCGAGAGCGAGGCGATCGAGCAGGCCGTGGTGTTCGGCGTCGACATTCCCGGAACCGACGGCAAAGCCGGAATGGCCGCCGTGACCCTGCGCCCCGACGCCGAATTCGACGGGAAGGCGCTCGCCGGGCTCGCCTACGACCGCCTGCCGTCCTATGCCGTCCCGCTGTTCGTCCGCGTGGTCGACGAACTCGAGCAGACCTCGACCTTCAAGAGCCGCAAGGTCGAACTACGCAAACAGGGATACGCGAGCGACGACGCGAGCACGCTGTACGTCCTCGCGGGCCGCGCCGACGGATACGTGCCCGCCTACGACGAGTACGCCGACGACGTGGCCGCGAGGCGCGCGCCCAAAGGGTGAGTGCCGGTGGTCTCAGGCCGCGACGCGGGAAGGGCGCAAAGTGTTCATCGGCGGACGGTCCGCCAGCGACACCTCGGTGCTGTGGGCGGTGAATTCGTCGCCGATCAGCGGGAACTGGGTGAGCGCCGCGCCGGAGTCCTGGACTCCGCTGCGACCGAGGACGGTGCCGAGGATCTGGCGGCTCATCACGCCCAGATCGGCGAGCGGACGGTTGCGGTGGGTGCGCACGCCCAGATTGACCTGGCCGATGGCATCGATGCCGAGCCGATCGTAGGTGTCGAGCAGCAGTCCGATCTCCACGCCGTAGCCGGGCGCGAACGGGACCGAGGTCAGCAGTTCCCTGGTGCCCGCGTATTCGCCGCCGAGCGGTTGCAGCACCTGTGACAGCTCCGGGCGCAGTGCGGCCAGCAGCGGTCGTGCCACGAGTTCGGTGACTCGGCCGCCGCCGTGCGCGTCGACGGAATCGCCCTGGCGCAGCGGCCGCCGGTAGTATGCCTTCACCAGGTGCATGCCCTCGACCGTCAGCAGTGGGCCGAGCAGTTTCGGCACGAAGGCCGGGTCCGGGTCGATGAGATCGGAGTCGACGAAGGCGATCAGGTCGCCGCTGGTCACGGCGAGCGAGCGCCACAGCACCTCGCCCTTGCCCGAGACCGGATCCAGTTCGGGAACCGCCTGTTCCCGGGTGATGACTTCGGCGCCGGCGGCCGCCGCGCGTTCGGCGGTGGCGTCGGTGGATCCCGAGTCGAGTACCACCAGTTCATCGACCAGGGTGCCGAGCAGGGGCCGGATACTGGCCACCACGTCGGCGACGGTGCCTTCCTCGTTCAGCGCGGGCAGCACGACCGAGACCGTGCGCCCGTTCTTGGCGGCGACGAGGTCGTCGACCGGCCATTCGGGGTTGTCGAAGGTGTTCGTAGTCGCCCAGGCGGGCTCGCGGTGTTGGAATTTCATACCAGACCTCGCAGGGTTCGTGCGGGGGGCCGGATGCCCTGGATCGCGGCGATCATGTCGACCACTCGCCGGGTCGCGGCGACTTCGTGGACCCGGAAGATTCGAGCGCCCGCCGCGGCAGACCATGCTGTCGCTGCCAATGTGCCCTCCAACCGTTCGGATAGGTCGACACCTAAAGTCTCCCCGATGAAATCCTTGTTGCTCAGTGCCATCAGGACTGGCCATCCGGTTTTTACAAGAACGTCGACTCCACGCAACAGTGCGAGCCCGTGATGGGTGTTCTTACCGAAATCGTGGGTCGGATCGATCAGGATCGAATCCCGGCGCACACCCGCGGCGAGCGCGTCCTCGGCCGCGCGCACCACCGTCTCGGTCACCTCCGCCACCACGTCGGCGTAGCGGACCCGGTGCGGCCGCGTCCGAGGCACCGCCCCTCCGGTGTGACTACAGACGATGCCGACCCCGAGTTCGGCCGCGACACGCACCAGATCCGGATCGGCGCCCGCCCAGGTGTCATTGATCAGGTCGGCGCCCGCGTCGACGGCGGCCCGCGCCACCTCGGCGCGCCAGGTGTCGATGCTGATCAGCAGCTCGGGATATTTGCCCCTGATGGCGGCGACGAACGGCACCACCCTGCGGGCCTCCTCGGCCGCGTCGACCAGATTGCCGGGACCGGCTTTCACCCCGCCGATATCGACCACGTCCGTGCCCTCGTCGACAGCGCGCGCGACCGCGTCCATGGCGGCCGAATCGCCGAAGGTCGCGCCCTTGTCGTAGAAGGAGTCGGGCGTCCGGTTGACGATGGCCATGACCAGAGCGCGATCCGTCGCCACCGGCCTGCCGCACAGAGTCGGTGACGGCACGGCGGTGGAGCTGAACATGCCCCCGACTGTACCGACAGGTATTCGCGGGCGGGTTCGGTACCGCCGTCCGGACGGCGGTACCACTCAGCGGTGGATGGGTCCGTCGAGCCGATCCAGCGGAAGGCCCGACGCGCCGCCGCGGACCGCGAGGATATGCGCGGCGATGGATATCGCGGTCTCGTCGGGGGTGTGGGCGTCCAGATCCAGGCCGAGTGGGCTGTACAGGCGCGCGAGCCGGTTTTCGCCGACACCGGCCTCGCGCAGTCGCTCGCGCCGTTCGGCGTCGGTGCGCCGGGAACCGAGCGCGCCGACGAAGGCCAGCCGGTCGATGGCCAGGGCGGCGGTGAGCATCGGCACGTCGAATTTCGCGTCGTGGGTCAGCACGCACACCACCGTGCGGTGATCGACGCGACCCGCGCGGTATTCGGCGTCGAGGTAGCGGTGCGGCCAGTCGACGACCACGTCGTGCGCGGCGGGGAAACGAGCGGGGGTCGCGAACGTCTCGCGGGCGTCGACCACGGTGACCCGGTAGCCGAGCCCGCGGCCGGTGTGGCTCAGCGCCCGCACGAAATCATTGGCTCCCGCCAGGATCATCCGCGGTGCGGTGGCGAAGACCTGGACGAAAGTCCGCGGACGTGTGGCGGATTCGGGCCCGCATTCCGCCGCGCCGACGATGCCGCTGCGCCCCGCGGCCAGCAACGCCGCGGCATCCCGATCGACGCGGCGCCACGGCTCGGAACCCCCGGGCCGCAACAACTTCCATTCGGTGGCGGACTCCAGCGTGGTCGCCAGCGCGACGGGTTCGCTCGCGGCGAGTGCGCCGCGCAGTTCGGTCAGCACCGCGAGTCTGCTCGCGTCGACCCGCTCGACGAAGATCTCCATCTCGCCGCCGCAGGTCAACCCGATCTCGATGCCGTCGGATTCGGCGTACCCGAAACGGTCGGCGGCGGCCTGTCCGCTCGCCAGCGCCGTCCGCGCCGAGTCGAGCACCGCCGCCTCGACGCAGCCGCCCGACAGCGATCCGACGATGGTGCCCGATTCGGTCACCAGCATCGCGGCCCCCGGCTGCCTCGGTCCCGCGCCGGTCGTCTCGATGACCCGCGCCAGGGCGACGGGTCCTGAGGGCAGCAGCCCGATGAGCTGTTCGAGTAAGGTGCGCACGGCCTCCGCTCCTCTCCTCGACGCCTCGCGCGGCCCGCCGTGAAGGCGGAGGACACGCGCCGATAGTTCGAGCGTAGCCACGAACCGCTGGTGGGTGCCCTGGAATGTGACGGTCGTGCGCGGGAATCGCTTTCCCGTGATCGCCTCGGGTGCCCGCCGATCGTTCGAGTGGCCACGAACCGTCGGCGGCCCGGAATTCGGACGGCCGAGGGTGTCGTCGTCGTGGACCCCGCACCGCACGGGACCGGTTCGCGATGTGGGCCGAGGGTATGCGCCGGTGCGTTGTGATCCGTCGTACGCAGGGGGCGCGATCGGGTGGCGACTACCTGTCGGTGCCGGACCGGATGTTCGGGTGGGGACGGTAGCCGGTGGGACGTCGGTCGGCGGTCACCGGCTCGGTCCGGCGGGGGTCGCTGGTCGGGCGCGCGATATCGACCAGGGTGGGAGAGTCGAAATCGGCGGCCCGATTCGACCTGGCGGGTGTGCGGAGTACGGACGGTCCGCCGAACGTGGCGGGCTCGGCGGGGTACTCCCCGGCGAGCCTGGCTTGAATCTGCGCCACTGTCAGGTGATCACGCGCGGAGCCGGTTCCGCGGAGGGCGACGGCGAGGATGCCGAGCATGCCCGCGACCACGAGGACCGTGCCGATGGCGACGACGAGGTTCACAACTGCCTCCCGTGGTGGGCGCTCGAAATGTCGTACGAACAGCCCGTCACACGACCCGGCTCGGCTCGGCTGCGGACCTCGCACCCACGAAACGTGCACCCGCTCACATTAGTGGTTATTTGTCAGCAATCTATATGTAGAAGAGGCTCTGTGGGCGGGCGGGACCGCGTGAGCTGTGCCACATGGCAGATCGGTGAGCCTGGGGCGGTACCCCATTGGGCCAAATCTGTGAGGCGGCAACCTGCCCGCTGTCGATTCGTGGGAGCCTCGCCGCGCGCGAAACCGATTCGGGCCGTGCGATATGCGATCAGCGGGCGGCCGAGGGTGGTCGAGGGCGGCCGAGGTCGGGCACGAGGGGGCGCAGGCGCCCTGGATGCGGTGCGAACACGCGCGACCGAGTGGGCCGAACCGCCCGGGCGGGCGTCGAACACGCGCCGAAGTTCAGCGACGGGTGCGCAGGGCCGCCGATCGGGAATCGGGGGGTTCGTGGCGGTAGACCGGGGTGAGCAGGTCGGCGTCGACGGGCTCACCGGTCGAGCGGTCGTAGCGGACCGCGATGAGGACCGAGAACAGATTGTTGGCCGCGCGCTCGTGCAGGGTGGCCAGGCGGGTGGCGAGCAGCCGGATCGCGCCGAGGGAGCCGGGTGGGTGCAGTCCGTCGATGAGCAGGCAGGTGCCGCGACCGTCGGGGCGGGGCAGGCGGGCCAGATAGGCGATATCGTGCGGCTCCGGGCCGCCCGGCCGGTACACGCGCCTGGCCGCCCTGTCCTCGATACCGCGGCGGGCGTCGCCCGCGCGGGTCACGGCGCGGCGCAGCCGGGGGTCGGCGGCGATGAGCTGGCGCAGACTCGGGGAGAGTTCGGGGCCGCCGATGGCGATGAGGCCGTCGCGGTTCAGGTCGATCGGGCGACCGGGCAGGAAGGTTTCGACCGTCGCGGTGAAACCGAGTTCGCGCAGCAGTTCGGCAAGTCGGGTGCCCGCGTTGGGATCGGGTGCGCCGAGGATGCGCCCGGCGCGGATCTCGGGGACGAGCACGGTCAGCGAGCCGTGCCCGAAGAACAATCCCTCGGGTGCGGGGCCCTGGGTGCTCACCTGATGGATGCGCGCACGGGAAAGTCCGGCGGCGGCACCGATTCTGGCGAAGGTCCAGCCCTCGGCGTGCAGTTCGCGGATGACCGCCCTGCGGATACGCGTTAGCTCGTTGATGGTCTGCTGCGCCGCCGCCACCCCGTCTGTGGCTGCCTTGAGTCTCTCGACCTTGTCCTCGATCGCAAAGACTCGCGCCACGTCATCGGCCGACATGTGCGAAGTCTAGACAGGTGGACACGCTCGTGTGTCTAGAACGCTTGACAGTCGAACTTCCAGACGGCTCAGTCCGTTTCGCGCGAAAAGTGTATTTCTACAGGTCAGGTGGCATCGTTGTCGATCGGCGGACGCTCGTTGCGCGCCAACGGCTTCTCGAGTTTCGGCATCGGGTGATCCGGCATGCCGCTCGCGGTGCCGAGGAGGTCGTCCTTGCTCGGCACCGCCTTCTCCAGATCGCGGAAGACCGAATCATCCCCGTTCAGCAAATGTTTGGTCACCACCGCGCGCGGACTCATCCCGCGCAACTCGTTCAGATCGGCCAGCGGCTTGCGCAGGTCGTCGAATTCCGGACCGAGTTCCTCTTTGAGTTGGGCGGTGGCCCCGCTCGCGTAGTCGCGTACCTGACGCAGGCTGCGCGTGGTCCAGCGAACCGCCCCGGGCAGCCGTTCCGGACCGAGGATCACGAGGGCGGCGACGAGCAGGATGAGCATCTCGCTCCAGCCGATATTGCTGAACACGAGTCCAGGCTACCTGGCGCGGGGGTCGCGACTCAGTCGGATTCCAGCGTGACAGGCACGTCGACCTGCCTGCCGTCTCGAATCAACTGCACGTTCACCCGGTCGCCGATCTTGTGGGCCTGCACCGCGACGGTCAGCTCCTCCGGACCTGTCACCTCGCGATCGCCGACCTTGACGATGACATCTCCCTCGACGATCCCCGCCTTCGCGGCAGGCCCATCGGGCGCCACGTCGGCCACCGCCGCGCCGCTCATCACGTCGTTGGCGACGGTCTTGGTGCGAGCGCTCACACCGATCATCGGGTGATGCATCTGACCGCTCTTGATCAGGTTCTGCGCGACATCGGTCATCACGTCCACCGGGATGGCGAAGCCGAGGCCGACCGAACCGCCGGTCTCACTGCGGATCGCGGAGTTGATGCCGATGACCCGGCCCTCCATGTCGACCAGCGCGCCGCCGGAGTTACCCGGGTTTATGGAGGCGTCGGTCTGCACGGCATCGATCACCGCGTTGGTGTCGCTGCCCTCGCCCTGGAGTTTCACCGGACGGTGCAGCGCGCTGACGATGCCGGAGGTGACGGTCTTGCTCAGCCCGAGGGGGGAGCCGATGGCGAGCACGTCGTCGCCGACCTGCACGTCCTGGGAGCGCCCGAGTTTCGCCACCGTGAGGTTCTTCACATCGACCTTGAGCACGGCCAGATCGGTCTTCGGATCGCGTCCGACGATGGTGGCGGGCACCCGGGTGCTGTCGGAGAAGGTGACCTGGATCGCGGCCCTGTTGCTCTTGTCCTGCGCGGCCATCGAGATCACGTGATTGTTGGTGACCACGTAACCCTCACCGTCGATGACGACGCCGGAACCGGTCGCGCCGTTCTCGCCGACCGTCACGCGAATCGAAACCACCGACGGCAGAACGGCATTGGCGACCTGGGAGATCAGCCCGTGCGGACGTTCGGTGGCATCGCTCTGGCGCAGGCTCACCGTGCGCGAGGTGAGGTTGGTCGACGCCTCGGCCGTGAGCCGCCCGACAAGTCCGCCGATCAGGCCGATGGCGAGCGCGACGACCGCGAGCACGGCCAACGCCTTGGGTGCCACCCGCGAGCCGAACAGCACTTCGCGCGCGGTGAGTCGGCGCGACTGCGGCAGCGGCTCGACCCGCGGCGTCGCGACGGCGGGGGCGCCGAGCGCGGCCGAGGAGTTCGGGTCGCGCCACGGATCGACGCGACCGGGCGCGCCGTCGGGCGTGTCCCCGGAATCGGGCTCGCGTTGCAACAGTTCGCTCGAACCCTCCGGCCTGCCGAACGCCTCGGCGAGCACGGCATCCGGTGGCCGGTTCTGCAATTCGGGACCGAGCGGCGCGATACCCGCGCCGCCGGTGCTCGCGGGCCGGTTCGCGGAGAAGGATCCCGTCTGGCCGCTAGGGCGGCGGAAGGCGCGCGTGGTGTGGGAGTCGACGTGGGGCCGATAGACCGGCCGGGGACCGAGAACGGGTGCGTCCGACGGCCTCAGGTTCCCCCTGTCGGCCGCCGAATCGGGGGTGTCGCCCGCCGCGGGCGCGTCAGACACGGGTCCGGTGTTCGGTGATTCGGTGGTCACTCGCCAAACTCTACTTGCGCCACCAGTTGGCCCACCGGGTCGTGGTGAACGAATCCGCCAGAAAACCGAAAACAGCCTCGTTTCGGGCGTTCCCGGCCTGCTGATGAGCCGCGCCGTTGGTGCCGGGCAGCTCGGCGAGCGGAATACGGGTCAGGCTGTCGTGCAGTCCGGTGGGAATCGATACCTGACCGGACTGGCGCAGCGCGATCCGCGCCTGCTGCTGCGCGTCCACCTCGGCCGCGCATTCGGGACACAGGGACAGATGTTGAGCGGCACGCAGGTACGCGTTCATCCGCAGTTCCCCGTCCACATAGGCCGCGATCGCCTCGCTGGCCAGATGTTCGGTGGGACGGAAACGCGGTGAAGGACCGGACGCGCTGGACTCACCACTCATTCGGTGCTCACCCTTCCAACCGATATCGACCACCTGCGCGGGTGATGCCGGTTTGCGACCGATCACCCGAGATTCGCGTCAGCGGTGAACCGCTGCTGAGATCCATTATGCGCAAGGTGGTCGCGCAATGCCTGACGCCCTCGATGGATGCGGCTGCGCACGGTGCCGAGTTTGACTCCGAGCGTCGCGCCGATCTCCTCGTAGGACAGGCCCTCGATATCGCAGAGCACGACCGCCGCGCGGAACTCCGGCGCCAGCGAATCCAGCGCGGATTGCAGGTCCGGGTCGAGTCTGGCGTCGTGGTAGGCGTCCTCGGGGGTCGGTCCTTCGGCGGGCACCCGCTCGTAGTCCTCGGGTAGCGCCTCCATCCTGATCCGGTTGCGTCTGCGCACCATATCGAGGAACAGGTTGGTGGTGATGCGGTGCAGCCAGCCCTCGAAGGTGCCCGGCTGATAGTTCGACAGCGAGCGGAAGACCCGGATGAAGGTTTCCTGGGTGAGGTCTTCGGCGTCCTGCGCGTCACCGGAGAGGCGGTAGGCCAATCGGTACACCCGGTCGGCGTGTTCGCGGACGAGTTCGTCCCACGACGGCATCGCGGCGCGGTCGCCGGTGGCGTCGAAGGCCGCGGTTCCGGTCAGCTCGCCGGGTTCGGGCAGGGCGTTCTCGTCGGGCCGTTCGGTGTCGAACGGCGGGATGTGATCGGGAAGTGTCGCGTATTCGCTCACCGCGGCGGGACGAGCCTGCGCTGTCGAGCCGACCGTATCCGGCAGCGGGTTCGCCTCCGGGCTTTTCCCCGAGTAGTCCCCCGAGTGCCCCGGCAGTGTCGCAAAGGAACCTTTGACCATGTGGATGGGGCTACCTCCTACTCGGGACCGTAAACGTTCGCCACGGTCGTGTTGATCCGGAATCCCGGACCCCCACCTAGGGGATACAACCGACTACCTGTATGTCGTTGTTCCCTGGTCCCGTGTAAACGGTCTGATGGTCTTACGTGTTCCCACTCTTTCCTGTCCTGATATGCCCCGGTTATGGAGATCCTGAGGGACACCTGAGAAATTTGTCTTTCCGGAAGTGTGACCGTGCGAATCCGCCCGCGCGGACCGGGAAAGCCGCAGATGACCAGGTAGCCGGGCGGCCGGGCGCGCCACCATGCGCGGATCGGCGGCGACGGCGGAAAACTATGCTCACACACTCACGAGCGGCGGAAAGACGCGGGGAGGCCGGGAAGCTAGCCTCATACGGTGGCATCGAACTTGGAGCGAAATCTCTCCTACGTGGAAGAATCCGTCGTGGAGGACGACATCCTGGTGAGCGCGCGCGAACGGGCCACCGAGTTGGGCGCGGCTCCGGTGCCGCCGTCGGTCGGAGCGCTGCTCAGCATGTACGCGCAGTTGCTCGGCGCGCGCGCGGTCGTCGAGGTCGGCACCGGCGCCGGTATCAGCGGCCTGTGGTTGCTCGACGGCATGCGCGAGGACGGCACGCTCACCACGATCGATTCCGAGCCCGAACACCAGCGCGCGGCCAAGGATGCCTTCCGTGCCGCCGAGATTCCCCCCGCGCGCACCAGGCTGATCAATGGCCGCGCCCTCGATGTGCTGCCGCGGCTGGCAGACGGTGCCTACGACCTGGTCTTCATCGACGCCGCGCCCCTGGAACACCCGCAGTACGTCGGTCAAGCCGTGCGATTACTCAGGGAGGGCGGGGCGATCATCTTCCACAACGCGTTGCTCGGCGGTCGTGTCCCCGATTCCTCCCAGCGAGATCCGGCCACCGCCGCGGTCAGGGCCGCCACCCGCGCCATCGCCGAGGACCCCGAACTCACCAGTGTGCTGATCCCCGTCGGTGACGGTCTGCTCTGCGCCTCGCGCGGCTGACCGAGGTTTCGATCGACCGTGCACTCCGGTTGGCCCGCGGTGCTCTCGTCCGCCGCCCTGCTCGTGGCATGGCCCGTGGTCGTCCTGCGCGCGCTGTACTTCGACCAGACCGGCGCGGATCGGCAGTTGGCCGCCATCATCGGCCTCGGACTGGTGAACTGCACCCTGCGTGAACCGAACTGTCAGCGGCTGATCACGATCGCGACGGGTGGACACCTCTCCGTACTGCTGATGTACCAACTGAGCGTTGTCGCGTTCGCCGCCAGTTCCGCGGCCGGTGTGCTGCTCGCCCGTGACGGACGTGATCGTCCGGTCCCCGGGATCACGCTCGCCGCGACCACCGGACTCTGGGTGCTGTCCGCCGTGGTGCTCGGCCTGGCCGAGGATCCCGCCGCCCTGGTACGCGGCGCCAGCGCGGAACCGATGGCCTTCGTCTACTTCGGGGGCGCGGTGCCGCTGGCTCTGCTGGTCGGAGTCGAATTCATCGCGCTCGGCAGGGCCGGACTGTCGATGGGCGGGGATCGAATCGAGACGGCGCTGCACGTGATGGTCATCGGGGTCGGGATCGTCAGCGTCGTCCAAGCGGTCAGTCGCACGATGACGGCGGTGCTGCTCGGAACAGGCCACCGCACGGCCCTCACCAGGTTGCAGGGAATCATCGACAACGACCTGATCTTCCCGACGGTGCTGGCGGGCACCGTGTTCTACGCCGCTCCGCTGATCCGGTCCGGTCTGGAACGAGTGCGGCTCGACGACTGGTCGCGGCGTGGGAAACAGTTGCTGCCGCTGTGGTCCGAACTCACCGCCGCCTGCCCGGAAATCGTGCATCGCGCACCGGGAATCGATCGCGTCGACAGCCGCTACCGCGTGTATCGCACAGTGGTCGAGATCCGCGATTGCATGCTGATCCTGTCCCGTCACACCCGCGCCCTCCCGCCGGAAGTCCGCGCTGCCATCGCGGCACGGGGGATGCCGGAGCCCGAACAGCGGACGCTGGAGACCGCCGTCGCGCTGCTGTTCGCGCTGCGCGCGCGAAGTTCGGGTCTGCCCACCGTGGCCGCCGTCGGCAGGGCAGCATCGATGGCCAAGGACATGGATTCGGAAATCGATGAACTGGCGCGGATGGCCGCCGTATGGCCGCTGGCGTGTGGAATAGCCACGCGGGGCGCGTGAACTCGATCGCGCTGGGTAAGCGGGAACCAATCGAGTTAGAGGTATCGCATGATCTGGCAACGTAGTTCCGAATTCACCGAGACAACAGCCCATCTCGGCCATATGGCCACCGAGCGTTCGACGCCGAGTTGGCTGACGTCGATCTTCGGCGTCTTCTTCCTGATTGTCGCGGCGGCGGTGATTGTGCTTCTGTTGGTGAGCAACGCCGACTTCGACACCGGTCCGCCGAAGACCCCGCCCGCGTCGGGAAGCTGTGAGCCCTTCTGTACGGGCGCGCCGCAGGCTCCCTGACAAGGGCGAATCCGTCGACGTCACCCCCGCCGGGCCGGAGAGTCACCCGCCCCTCCCGCCCGAGAGGGGCCGTGATGTTCCACAACAACGACGACGGCGTCGATTGGGGCGGCACGGCCGTGGTGCTTGTGCTCGTGCTGGTCGCGGCGGTTCTCGTGCTGATCGTGGTGAGCAACGCGGATTTCGGGAATCGCGACCGGCCGACGGCCCCGCGCACACCCGGCCCCTGCGAGCCGTTCTGCCCGGCGCCGCGCACACCGTGAACGGCGCGCCCGACCCCGGTCGGGTCAGACCCAGATTCCCTTGCCGACGGTGACGACACCGCCGTTGCTCACCGCGAATCGTTCCCGGTCGCGTTCGAGGTCGACACCGATGATCTCGCCCTCGGCGACCACCACGTTCTTGTCGAGAATGGCGCGACGCACCACCGCGCCGCGTCCGATGCGCACACCCGGCATCAGCACACTGCCCTCGACGGTCGCGCCGTCGTCTATCACCACGTTCGAACTCAACACCGAATTGCGCACGGTCGCCGCCGAGAGGATGCTGCCCGCGCCGATGATGGATTCCTGCGCGAGCCCGCCCTGTGCGAATTTGGCGGGCGGCAGATTCTCCGCCGCGCCGCGAATCGGCCAGTGCCGGTTGTACAGGTTGAACACCGGATGCACCGACACCAGATCCATGTGGGCGTCGTAGAACGCGTCGATGGTGCCGACGTCGCGCCAGTACCCGCGGTCACGGTCGGTGGCGCCGGGCACGTCGTTGTCGGCGAAGTCGTAGACGCCCGCCTGCCCCGCGGCTACCAGCGACGGGATGATGTCGCCGCCCATATCGTGATCGGAGTCGGAGTTCTCGGCGTCGGCGCGAATGGAATCGACGAGCACCTTGGTGGTGAACACGTAGTTGCCCATGGAGGCGAAGGTCATGTTCGGGTCGTCCGGGGTGCCCGGCGGATGGGCCGGTTTCTCCAGGAACTGGGTGATCCGACCCGAGTCGTCGGAATCGATGCAGCCGAAGGCGCTCGCCTCGCTACGCGGCACCCTGATGCCAGCCACCGTCACGCCCGCACCGGATTCGATGTGGTGCGACAGCATCTGCTCCGGATCCATCCGGTACACGTGATCGGCGCCGAAGACCACGATGTAGGACGGATCCTCGTCGTAGATCAGGTTCAGCGACTGCATGATCGCGTCCGCGCTGCCCGTGTACCAGCGCGGGCCGAGCCGTTGCTGGGCCGGAACCGGGGTGATGTACTCACCCGCGAAACCGGACAGTCGCCAGGTCTGAGAGATATGTCTGTCCAACGAATGCGACTTGTACTGGGTCAGTACGCACAGTCGTAGAAATCCTGCGTTCACCAAGTTGCTCAAGACGAAGTCGATCAGGCGATACGCACCCCCGAAGGGGACCGCAGGCTTGGCGCGATCCGCGGTCAGTGGAAACAGGCGCTTGCCCTCGCCACCGGCGAGCACGATCCCGAGTACGTGCGGCTGGCTCCT
The DNA here is from genome assembly GCF_045040005.1 of Nocardia sp. NBC_01377. Taxonomy (NCBI): domain Bacteria; kingdom Bacillati; phylum Actinomycetota; class Actinomycetes; order Mycobacteriales; family Nocardiaceae; genus Nocardia; species Nocardia sp. NBC_01377. The sequence continues at coordinate 6,182,757 of NZ_CP109566.1, read as the reverse complement.
CACATTTGCCAAACTACCGTGAAGTGCGGGTGTGAGTGGCCCCCGCAGAGCCGAGCGTCTACTTTGAGACCGTGAGTTTCGGCACGGACGGCGGGCGCTCGGCGGCGGGATCCGGTGAAGCCGAGCAGTCACGCGAAGCATTGACGGCGGTCGGAGACGGGCCGCGGGACAGCGATGTCACCCCGGGCGACCGATTGCGGGTCGCCATGCTGACCCGGGAGTATCCACCCGAGGTGTACGGCGGCGCGGGCGTGCACGTCACGCAGCTCGTCGATCGACTCGGCGTGCTCTGCGATGTCACCGTGCACTGCATGGGCGTGCCCCGCACCGATGCCGTGGTGCACCAACCCGATCCGATGCTGTACGCGGCCAACGCCGCCATGCAGATGATGTCGGCGCAGCTGCGCATGGCCGACGCCGCCGGACACGTCGACGTGGTGCATTCCCACACCTGGTACACCGGGCTCGCGGGGCATCTGGCCGCGACGCTGTACGGGATCCCGCACGTGCTCACCGCGCATTCGCTCGAACCGCGACGTCCGTGGAAGGCCGAGCAGCTCGGCGGTGGTTACCGGCTCTCGTCGTGGTCGGAGCGCAACGCGGTCGAACACGCCGACGCGGTCATCGCGGTGAGCGAGGGGATGCGCCACGACGTGCTCGACGCATACCCGGCGCTGGACCCGGGCCGGGTCCACGTGGTGCACAACGGGATCGACGCGACCCTGTGGCATCCCGGCCCCGCCGACGCGGACGCCAGGCCGGTACTGGCCGAACTGGGGGTGCGTACCGACCTGCCCATCGCGGCGTTCGTCGGACGGATCACCCGGCAGAAGGGTGTCGGGCATCTGCTGGCCGCCGCCCGCGATTTCGATCCGGATATCCAACTCGTGCTCTGCGCGGGAGCCCCCGATACGAGGGAACTCGAAGTCGAGACCGCCGCGGCCGTCGATGAATTGCGGCAGCGCCGCGGCAATGTCTTCTGGGTCAGGGAGATGTTGCCGATCGAGCAGATCCGGCAGATACTCGCCGCCGCCACCGTTTTCGTCTGTCCCTCGGTGTACGAACCGCTCGGCATCGTCAATCTGGAAGCCATGGCCTGCGCCACGGCGGTGGTCGCCTCCGACGTGGGCGGGATTCCGGAGGTCGTCGGCGACGGACGCAACGGGCGGCTGGTCCACTACGACCCGGCCACCGCCGCCGACTACGAGCGCGCCCTCGCGGACTCGGTGAACGAGGTCGCGGGGAATCCTGCGCTCGCCGCGGAATTCGGCGCGGCCGGACGGGCAAGGGCCATCGCGGAATTCGACTGGGCCGCCATCGCCGCGCGCACCGTCGACGTGTACGAACAGGTACGCAAATTCTGATCCGCCCTCATATCGGACGGTAGGCGGCGACCACCACCGACGCGGTCACTTTCGTGTTCTCGTCGAGTGTGTCGAGCGCGGCGTTCCTCGACTCGTCGGCGACGTGGAATGCCGAGGGGCCCATGCCGACGACATGCGCGATATCGGTGCGCGACAGTGTCATCGGATATTCCACGCTCACCCGATCGATGGGGGAGAAATGTCCGGCGAGTGATTCGGTGAGGCGTTGCTGTTTGTCCGGATCCACCGTCACCATGCCCAGTCGGCCGACGAGTTCGCCCAGGTGTCGGGATGTGGGTGTGACGACGACGAATCGGCCGCCGGGTTCGAGTACCCGCGCCACCTCGGCCGGATTGCGCGGGGCGAAGGCCGCGAGGACCCCGGACACGGTATCGGCGCGCAGCGGCAGACCTCGCCAGGCGTCCGCGAGCACCGACGCCGCGCGAGGATGCGCGCGGGCGCAGCGGCGGGCCGCCGGTTTGGCGACGTCCACCGCGATGCCACGGGATTCCGGCACCGCGTCGAGGATCGCGGTGAGGTAGTAGCCGGTTCCGGCGCCCACCTCCACTATCGGGGCCGCGGGTCCGGCCTCGTCGAGAGTCGCGCCGATCGCGCCGACCACAGCCTGCGCGATCGGCGCGAAATGTCCCGCACCCTGGAACGCCGCACGAGCGTCCAGCATGGCGGGCGTATCGCCTGTCATCTTGGTCGACGAGCCGGTCAACAGGCTGACGTAGCCCTGTTTGGCGATGTCGAAACTGTGCCCGCTCCGGCAGCGCAACGCCCGGTCGGCGGCCTCGAGTTCGAGACCGCATTCCGGGCACGCCAACAGGGCGGCCACATCAGCGAGTGCCGGGTGCATGGGCGGCCTCGTCCGATCCCGATTCGTCGGGATCATCGGAAGGGCCGCCCTCGGCCCGGCACTCGCTTCGCTGCGGCCGGCTAGCTCGTGACACTCTTCAGTTCGTCGCCGAGCGCCGCTGCCTCATCCGGCGTGAGTTCGACGACCAGACGCCCGCCACCCTCGAGTGGAACCCGCATAACGATTCCACGCCCTTCTTTGGTTGCCTCGAGGGGACCATCCCCGGTGCGGGGCTTCATGGCCGCCATCCTCTGCTCCCTCCAGATCTGCGCGGTTTTCTGCGCACTTTCTTGGAACTCCAGTTGTCACCAACCAGCGAGCTCGCCGGCATTTGGCGAGCTACACCGATCTATTCTTCCCTATTGCCGATCTCGACGGATACCTGAGTTCGAAATGTGACCGGGAGGTCGGTGATCCGACGGCTTCAGCGGATCCAGCAATCGCTCAGATGGTCGTCGACCATTCCGGTGGCCTGCATCAACGCATACGCGGTCGTCGGTCCGATGAAACGAAATCCGCGTTTCTTCAATTCTTTTGCAAGAGCGATGGATTCGGGGCTGGTCGCGGGCACTTCAGCCAGCTCGCGCGGGCGCGGGCGCGCGGGCGGGGCGAACGACCAGATCAGCTCGTCGAGGCCGGTGTCGAGGGCGCGGGCAACCTCGGCATTGGCGATGGCTGCCTCGATTTTCGCCCGGTTGCGCACGATGCCGGTATCGGCGAGCAATCGCGCCACATCATCGTCGCCGAACTCGGCGACCCGTTCGATGGAGAATCCGGAAAATGCTGTCCGGAAGGCGGGGCGCTTACGCAGGATGGTGATCCACGCGAGCCCGGACTGGAATGCCTCCAGGCACATTCTCTCGAACATGGCGTCGTCACCGTGCAGTGGACGGCCCCACTCCTGATCGTGGTAATCGCGATACAGCTGAGAAGACTCCGCCCAGGGGCACCGAAATCGGCCGTCGCTCATCGTCGCGGCGGTCACGGCGAATCGGGGGTCGAGTGGTCACGGGGTCGCGCGGAATCGCCGTTCTGCCCCGAGTCCGGTCGTCGCGCTCCCGGATCGGCGGGCGCGCCCCGGTGCGGTGTCTCGGGTCCGTGCGGTGCCGAGGCATGCTCGGGCCGAGGATCGAACGGTGCGGTGCCCTCGGGCGGGGATACCTCCGGTGCCGGGCCGACGACCGGTTGCGCGCTCGTCAGCCCGGCCAGGGGTAGTGGCGGCGGATCGGATTGCCCGGACGGCACGCCCCACGGCGCACGCGGCGGTGCGGGCGTCTCCGGCCAGGGATGCCGGTACGGGACCGGAGCCGGGGCGGGCTGCGGGCCGGTCCGCAGCGCGCTCGCGGGTACGGCGGACTCGGCCGTACCGCCGCGCGCGTACGCCAATTCCCGTTGCAGTTCATCGATGCGGGCGGCCAGTCGCGCCAGCGCCCAGTCCACTTCGCCCGCCTTGTATCCGCGCACCACCTGCTGGAAGCGCAGCGCCCGCACATCGGCGCCGTTGATGCCGTCCGCGGGCAGCACGGTGGCCGTCGTGCCCTCGGGCAGCGGCCCCAGTTCCTCCCCCCGCCCGAACACCACACTCGCGAGCAGGAAGAGCATCGCGGCCACGAGGCCTACGATCAGCACGTAGAAAAGCAGCGTGAGCATGCCGATCAGCTTATTGGCACCGGCCGACACGTCGCACATGTCCTCGCGCGGGCCGCGCACATCTCCTCGCGCGCGGCCCGCGCCGGGACGTACTACAGGTGACGCGTGGTGTCGATGCCGAGCGACATCCCGGCCAGGCCACGCCGCCGCACCGCCAGTTTGTCGGCGACCTCGAGCAGGGCCTTGGCCGCCGCGCTCTCGGGATCGCGCAGCACGATCGGCGTGCCCTCGTCACCGGACTCGCGCACCGCCTGCTCGATCGGGATCTGACCGAGCAGTGGGACGTTCGCGCCGACCGCGCGGCTCAGGCTGTCGGCCACGGTCTGGCCGCCGCCCGATCCGTACAGATCCATCCGGGTGCCGTCCGGCAGATCGAGCCAGGACATGTTCTCGACGACGCCCGCGATGCGCTGACGGGTCTGCAACGCGATCGAGCCGGCCCGTTCGGCCACCTCGGCGGCCGCGAGTTGCGGGGTGGTGACGACCAGGATCTCCGCGCTCGGGATCAGCTGGGCGATGGAGATGGCGACGTCGCCGGTCCCCGGCGGCAGGTCCAGCAGCAGGACGTCGAGGTCGCCCCAGAACACATCAGCCAGGAACTGCTGAAGGGCCCGGTGCAGCATCGGCCCGCGCCACACGACCGGGGTGTTGCCCTGGGTGAACATCGCGATCGAGATGACCTTCACCCCGTGCGCGACGGGCGGCATGATCATGCGCTCGACCTGGGTGGGGCGCTGGTCGGTGCCGAGCATGCGCGGCACCGAATGGCCGTAGATATCGGCGTCGAGCACGCCGACCGACAATCCGCGCGCGGCCATGGCCGCCGCGAGATTGACGGTCACGCTGGATTTCCCGACACCGCCCTTACCCGAGGCCACCGCGTACACGCGAGTCAGCGAACCGGGCTGGGCGAAGGGGATCACCGGCTCGGGGGAGTCGCCGCGCAACTGCTTGCGCAGGTTGGTGCGCTGCTCGTCGTCCATGACGTCGAGTTCCACCGTGACCGCTCCGACGCCCGCGACGTCGGCGACCGCCTTGGTGACCCGCTGGGTGATCTCGGTCCGCAGCGGGCAACCGGCCGTCGTCAGGTAGATCTCGATGTGGACATTGCTGTCGGCGCCGATCCCGATGCTCTTCACCATGCCCAGTTCGGTGATCGGCTTGCGGATCTCCGGGTCGTCGACCTTTGCGAGGGCTCCCCGCACATCCGCTTCCGTAACCACTGACATTCCAGCGATTTTAGTCGTCTCAGATCCGGGGCAGTTCCGCGGGCTTCGGAGCGACGCCGTTGTTGTACGAGTTGGCCCACGCCATGACGTTCGCGACGTAGGCCATCGAGTTGTTGTAGCGAAGGATCGCGCGGGTCTGCTGGGACATGTCGCGCATGTCGAGTCCGCCGCTACAGAGGTACTTCCCGGCCGTCAGCGTGGCGTCGAAGAGGTTCTGCGGGTCGGCGACGCCGTCGTTGTTGCCATCGGCGGCGTAGCGCTTCCAGGTGTCGGGCAGGAACTGCATCGGGCCGATCGCGCGGTCGTACCCGCTGAGCCCGTCCAGCGCGCCGTCGTCGCTGTCGTGGATGACGTGGTTGCCGTACAGCGAGCCGTCGAGCACCGGGCCGTAGACCGGTGAGAGCGGATTACCGTCGGCATCGGCCTTGCCGCCGAAGGCGTGGGTCGATTCCACCCGGCCGATACCGGCGAGCATCGACCAGGACATCCCGCATTCGGGATCCTCGGTGTGCAAGACCTGTTCGGCGTTCTGGTAGGCGGCGACCGCGATGCCGGGAATGCCGAGCGGCCCGGCGGGTATCTCGGCGCGCGCCCGGTTGTCCGGCAGCGCAACGGTTTTGACCACCGGCGGAGCACGGAACCTCTGTTGCGCCATGGCGTGGTCCGCGGTCTCGTCGAGCGCGGCGGCCAGGCGCGCGCCGAGCGCGTCGCGATCTTCCTCGGGGGACGGTTGGATATCCGCCTGCATGGCGGGGTCCAAGTCGGAGGCGCCCGCGACGGCGATGACGCCGGCGGGGAGCAAACCTGACAGAGCTAGGACAGATGTTCGGCCGACTTTTACACCGGTCGAAGGTTTACGGTGACGCCCCACGGTGTGGTGCCCTCCTCCGCTTTCAAGATTGAAACTCTAGGAGAGGGTACCGCATTCGAGATCTTTTTGTTACTGCTTCGTGACCTCGATCGAGGTTTGGTCAGGGACCGACGGGCGGAAGCGGGATGACGATGTTGAACGGCAGGGTGATGCCGGGTTGGGGCGTCGGCGCGGGCGCCGCTTCCTGCTGCGGGGCCTCGGGCAGTTCGGGTTCCGGGGTTTCGGCGGGGACGGCCTCGGGAGCCGCCTCCGGCGCGGGTGCGGGCACGGTCGCCCGCTGGTCGCCGATATCGGGCATCAGCGGCGCGCAGGCCGGCGCGGGTGCTATCGCCTGCGGGTCCCGCTGTTCGCCCGCGCCGAAGGTCTTGGCCGCCGGGGGGAGCGCGGGATCGCCCGGGCGCGGCATCGGCGCCGGAATAGTCTGCGTCTCACACGGATTCGCGGGCGGCGCGGGAGCCGGGCAGAAGATGCCGCACGGGATCGGCGGCAGGCCGGGGATGGTGATCATCACCTGGGTCGGGGCGGCCGGGTCGACCGTGGTCGGCGCGTTCGGCGGCAACTCGGCCTGGGTGGACGGGCTCGGCGTCGTCCTGTTCGCCGCCAGCATGTCCGGATTCGGCGCCTGACCGGGCGGGATCAAGCCGGGGTAGATGCGGTCCTGGCTCGGCTTGCCGCCGGTGCGATAGGCCGCCGACCAGCTCAAGACGTTGGCGGCGTAGGACATCGAGTTGTTGTAGCGCAGCACGGCCCGCAGTTCCTGTGCCGGATCGCGCAGGTTCAGCCCGCCCGAGCACAGGTACTTGCCCGCCGCGACGGTCGCGTCGAAGACGTTGTGCGGATCGGCGACCCCGTCGCCGTTGCCGTCGGAGGCGTAGTGGCTCCACGTGCTCGGCAGGAACTGCATCGGCCCGAGCGCGCGCACGTAGCCGCCGTCGGTGGCCTGGATGACCTCGTTGCCGGGCAGGGTGCCGTCGAGCGCGGGGCCGAGGATCGGGGTGACCGTCGTGCCCGCGGCGTCGGTTCGCCCACCGCTCGCGTGACCGGATTCGATCCGTCCGATTCCGGCGAGCAGATTCCACGGCAGTCCGCAGTCCGGCGCCGCCGATTCCATTGCCAGCTCCGCGTTGCGATAGGCCGCGAGCACGATTTCCGGGATGCCGAGCGCGCCGCCGGTGGCGGGCAACACGATGTCACGAAGCGGAACCGTTCCGGCGACGGGGGCGTTACCGTCGGCGGGCGGCGTCATTGCCGTGAGTTTGCGGGGTGTCTGGGGGGTTACCGGTAGCAAGCCGACTGTCCGGGACAGCTCGGCTTCCTTGGTATTGTCTGGCGCGTTGCCCGTGCCGCCGGGGCCGTTGGATGCGGCCAGTAACGCGTCGGTAGCCTGCGGTGCCGTGGTCTCATCGGTGGTGTTGGTACCCGATCCCGTGACGACGAGACCCGCCACTACCAGGGCCGACACGGTAATTGGAGCAGATATACGCATTCGGCCACACCAATCCTCGACGTCGTGAGCGCGGCTGTCCGGGACATTTCGCATCCGACCCGCTCGGGACAACGTTCTCCAGGTTACCCATGGGTCAAGTGGTTGTTGAGCATTTCCGGTCATGGATCGGTTGGCTGCGGCGGAATCGGGTCACCTCCCTGCTTCTGACCGGAGGTTTTCTTGCGACGCGCCTTCGATGTCTTGTTGATATCGTGCGCACGATCCGGTGACGCCGCGGCATCGATCCGGTCGAGCACCTCTTTCATCTCCTCGAGTTCGCGGCGCAGATAGTCGCGTGTCGCCACCTCGCCGACCGCGATCCGCAGCGCCGCGAGTTCGCGAGCGAGGAATTCGGTATCCGCCTTGGTCTGGGTCGCCCTGGACCTGTCCTCTTCGAGCGCGACCCGGTCCCGGTTGTCCTGGCGATTCTGGGCCAGCAGGATCAGCGGGGCGGCGTAGGCGGCCTGGGTGGAGAAGGCCAGATTGAGCAGGATGAACGGATAGGGATCCCAGCGCAGCGCCACCACGAAGATGTTGATCAGGATCCAGACGATGACGACAACGGTCTGCATCGCCAGATAGCGTCCGGTGCCGAGGAATCGGGCCACCCGCTCGCTGCTGCGGGCCAGCGCCTCGGCATCCCAGTCGATCCGGAAACGGGTTTCCAGCGGTGTCTCCAGCCGCAGCCTCGCCGGGCTCTTCTCACTCATGCCCTGGCACCCCTTCGTGTGATTCCTCCTGCTCGCGCCAGTCCTCCGGCAGCAGGTGATCGAGTACGTCGTCCACGGTGACGGCGCCGAGCAGATGACTCTCCGCGTCGACCACCGGGCCGCACACCAGGTTGTAGGTGGCGAAATAGCGGGTCACCGCCGACAGCGGCACCTCGACGCGCAGCGGTGACAGATCGCTGTCGAGTATTCCGCCGACCAGGTGCGCCGGTGGTTCGCGCAGCAACTGCTGGAGGTGGACACAACCCAGATAGCGTCCGGTCGGCGTCGCGGTCGGCGGACGGACCACGAAGACCATCGACGCCAGCGCCGGGGTCAGATCGGGATTGCGGACCCGGGCCAGCGCTTCGGCGACCGTCGTCGACGGTGTCAGGATCACCGGCTTGGGGGTCATCAGACCGCCCGCGGTGTCGGGGGAGTGTTGCAGCAGCCGCCGGACCGGTTCTGATTCCTCCGGATCCATCAGGGCGAGCAGCGATTCGCGTTCGCCGGTGGAGAGTTCGCCGAGCAGGTCGGCGGCGTCGTCGGGATCCATCGCCTCCAGGACGTCGGCGGCCCTGCGCACCTCGAGGTGGCCGAGCAGGTCGATCTGGTCGTCGTCGGGCAATTCCTGGACGACGTCGGCGAGGCGTTCGTCGTCGAGCGCCTCGGCGACCTCGATCCGGCGCTTCTCCGGCAACTCGCGCAGCAGATGGGCGACGTCGGCGGCGCGCAGGCCCTCGAACTGTTCCAGCAGTGTCGTCACGTCCTGGCCCGGTCTGCCGATCTCGTACGGCGTCAGACCGGACACGCGTGACCAGTCGACCACGTGCACGGTCCGCCTGCGCCCGATGCGCCGGTGCCCGCGCACCGCGACCCGCGAGACCCGCCAATCCCGCGTCCTGGTCTGCTCGATTCCCAGATCCACCACGAACACATCGATGTCGACCAGGTCGGGCAGGTCCGGATCGTCCACCCGGACGGCCGAATCCACGATCTGCGCGATGGCGAGCAGTTCACCCGGTCGCTGCGCGAAGCGGCGCAGGCTCACGGTTCCGGTGTTCAATGTGACAACACCGGGCTCGATCGCGGTCACCCGCAGCATGGGTACGAAAATTCGCCTGCGGCTCGGCAGTTCGACGACGAGGCCGTGCACCCGGGGCTGCTGGCGGTCGTAACGGATAGCCACGACGACATCGCGGATACGGCCGATGGACTCGCCGTCCGGTCCCAGCACCACCAGGCCGGCCAGCCTGGCGACGTAAACCCTGGTTGCTGCCATGGCTGTCAGGCTAGAGGTTCGCGGGCGAGCGCACCCGCCACGCCACGGACGACAAGAACACGCGTTTCACATCCCCGGAAATCCCGGCGTGATAGCAGAATGGTGATATGACGAATCCTCTAGGAGGCTCCAGCCGCGCCCGGCAGGGTCTCCCCACCCCACCGTCGGGTTGGCCGGTCGGCTCCTATCCGACCTATGCCGAGGCGCAGAAGGCTGTCGACTACCTGGCCGACAATCAATTCCCGGTGCAGGACGTGACGATCGTCGGCGTCGACCTGATGCAGGTCGAACGGGTGCTCTACCGGTTGACGTGGGGCAAGGTCATCGGCGGCGGCGTGGTGAGCGGCGCGTGGCTCGGCCTTTTCCTCGGTCTGTTGCTGAGCCTGTTCACCACCGGCGGCGCGTTCGGGCCGCTGCTGGTCGGCTTGGTCGGCGGCATCATCTTCGGCGTCATCACCACCTCGATCCCGTACGCGGCGACCAAGGGACAGCGTGATTTCGCCTCGACCATGCAGTTGGTCGCGGGCCGTTACGACGTGCTGTGCGATCCGAAATCGGCCGAGCAGGCGCGCGATATGCTCGCCAGGCTGGCGATCTGACGGATGGAAGTAGTCGACAGGGTCCGCGCCGGAGTGCTCGACCACTACGGCGTCGCCGCCGCCGGGGTCGACTCGGCCTCGGTGACCTTCCTCGGGCTGGAGGCCATCGAGATCCTGCGCATCCACGACGGCGATCTGGTGCGTTTCGTCACTCTCGGCGGCTCACGTCATCCGATGGGTGATCCCGGTGACCTGCTGGCGGATCCGGTGCGTGGACCACGTGCCGAACTCGTGCTGTCCCTGCGCGCCGGAATCGGCGAGACCGCGGGACTCGTGCGCGCGCTCGGGGTCCTGGTCGCCACGCCCGCCGTGGAAGGCGTCGTGCTGCAACCCGACGCGCTGCTGGATCTGGGCGAGCCGATGTGGGCGGGCGCGAATTTCACCGCAGTCCTGCTCGGTGACAGCGATATCCCCGAGGTCGTGCTGCCCGAACCGGCCGACCCGGTCCGCTATCTCACGGTCACGCCGGTGACGGCGACCGAAGCGGCGTGGGTCCGGGTGCGCGGGGCGAGCGCACTGCGTGACGCGTGGGGCGAGGCCGGGATCGACGTGCACGACCCGGCGCGCGGGGCGGCCACCCTGTAGTCGCGCGGCGGATCGCTCAGAGCCAGTGGTTGCGCCGGAACAGCACGAGCAGCATCGTGCAGATGGAGACGATGACGCCGATGACCAGCGGGTATCCATAGGTCCACCGAAGTTCCGGCATGTGTTCGAAATTCATGCCGTAGATGCCCGCGATCATCGTCGGCACCGCGGCGATGGCGACATAGGCCGAGATCTTGCGCATATCGGTGTTCTGCTGGACGCCGATCTTGGCCAGCCCCGCGCCGATCAACGCGCTGAGCGATCCGTCGAAATCGGTGATGCGCTCGGCCACGCTGGTGTGGTGGTCGGCCACGTCGCGCATATAGCGCCTGATCTCCTTGGGCAGCGGGAGATCGGATTTGTGGCCGAGCAACTGGAGCGGAATCGCCAGCGGATTCACCGCGCGGCGCAATTCGACCACTTCGCGTTTGAGCTGATAGATAGATTCGATGGCGACCTGGCTGCGCGGGGTGAAGACCTCTTCCTCCATCGCGTCGATATCCAGTTCGACCGAGGCCGCGACATCGATGTAGTTGTCGACCACGTAGTCGGCGATGCCGTGCAGCACCGCGCCGGGGCCGTACATCAACATGGTCGCGTCGGCTTCCAGGCGCTGCCGCACCGACGCCAGCCCGGAATGCTCGCCGTGCCGGACCGTCACCACGAAATCGGCGGCGGCGAACACCATGATCTCGCCGGTCTCGACGATCTCGCTGACGCTGTGCAATTCGTGTTCGACATAGGCGACGGTGCGCATCACCAGCACCAGGGTGTCGTCGTAGCGTTCGAGTTTGGGCCGCTGATGCGCCCCGACCGCGTCCTCGACGGCGAGGGCGTGCAGACCGAATGTCTCGGCGATATCGCCCATCTGGGCGGCGTCGGGATCGTGCAGGCCGACCCAGACGAAACCGGCCCCGCGATTACGCACTTCCGCCAGGGCGTCCCGGTGGGTGAATCGGCCGGGCAGCCGGTGTCCGTCGACGTAGACGCCGCAGTCGACGATGGCGCGCGCGGTCGGGACCGGGATGCGCGGCAGTTCCGAACGTGTCGCCGTTCGGGCCGCGCGCGCGGAAGCGCGGAACGACGGCATCGGCGGAATGGAGGGCACCCGCCGATGCTACGTCGGGATCGGCGACGGGCCTGCTCGAGACCGGGTCGCCTTGTCGGGGCCTGACCACAACCGTCGGAGATCGCGCACTGTATGACTGGAGACGTGCGCATCGACCTCCACACCCATTCGAACGCGTCCGACGGTACCGACACACCGGCCGAACTCGTGCGGAAAGCGGCGGCGGACGGCCTGGATGTCGTCGCCCTCACCGATCACGACACCACATCGGGGTGGGCCGAAGCGGTGGAGGCGCTACCCGAGGGGGTGAGCCTGGTGCGCGGCATGGAGATGTCGTGCGTGGGGCTCGGTGAGGACGGCTGGCCGGTGCCGGTGCACCTGCTCGCCTATCTCTTCGACCCCGCCGACCGAGGTTTCGCCGAGGAGCGCGAGCGGTTGCGCGCCGAACGCGTCGATCGGTTGCGGGCGATGGCCGAACGGATGCGCGAGGACGGCCTGCCCATCGATCCGGACGCGGTGCTCGATTCCGCCGGTGCGTCGGCGGGGCGTCCGCATCTGGCCAGGGCGTTGGTCGAGGCCGGGGTGGTGCCCGACGTCGGCTCCGCGTTCACCCGGCTGCTCGCGCCGAGCGGGCCGTATTACGTCGACAAGGCCGACACTCCGTTGCGTCGCGCGGTGGAGATGATCGCGTCGGCGGGCGGGGTCAGTGTGCTCGCTCACACCAGGGCCAGGAAGCGCGGGCGGCTGCTCGCCGTCGACGACATCCGCGAACTGGCCGAGCTGGGACTGGGCGGACTGGAGGTCGATCATCCCGACCACGCCGCCCCCGATCGGGAGGTGCTGGCGGGTCTTGCCGCCGAACTCGGGCTGCTCACCACCGGGTCGTCGGATTACCACGGTGCGAACAAGACCATCCGCCTGGGCGAATTCACCACCGATCCGGCGCAGTTCGACGAGCTCGTCGGTAAGGCCACGGGTGTGCCGGTGATCGTCCGGTGAGAGTCGTTCGCTGGCTCAGTGGCGTGGTGGCCGCGGGAACCGTCGTTCTGGCCCTCGTCGTGATCGGATCCGCCTTCATCGCGAGCAGACGCGATTTCCCCGGGCCGGGCGGGGAATCCATCGTGTGCCATGTGCTCGCGTCCGTGACGGCCGTTGTCGCTCAGATTTTTTCGGATCGGCATCGGGGTTTCGCTGCCTTTACCGGGTCCGCGGTTGTTTTCGTGGTCACGGGAATATTGCTTTGGACACAATGGTGGGGCTAATAGCCGTGTAATAGTTGCGGCCGGATGAATAGTGGCCGAATATTTCTTCTTGTGGCTGATCTGGAAGCGGAAGTTCTGGTTCTCGGCGGTGGCCCCGCCGGTGCCTGGGCCGCTGTCTCGGCCGCCACGTCCGGCGCGCGGGTGATCCTGGTCGACAAGGCCCGTTGCGGATCCAGCGGTCCCACCGCCTTCGGCATGACAGCGCTCTGGAATATGCCGCCCGGCCCCGACCGTGACGACGCCGTCCGCCGCGCCTGCGCGCACGGCGGTGACCTGGGCGACCCGATGTGGATCGACATGGTCCTGGACGAGACATATCGTCGCGTCGACGAGTTGGCGCGCTGGGGCTACCGATTCCCCGGCACCGATCGCAACGCCCACCGCAAGTCCTCGCGGGTGTGCGTCGACGGTGCGAGCTATCTGCGCCGGATGCGCCGACGCCTGCGCGAGGCGGGTGTCCGAATTCTCGATCACCACCCGGCGCTGCAATTGCTCACCGACGGCGACGGCGTCGTCTCGGGCGCGACCGGCCTGCAACCGCACAACCGCTACCTGCCGTGGACCGTGCGCGCGGGCGCGGTCGTCGTCGCGACCGGCGGTTGCGCCTTCCTGTCCGGCGGACCCGGCACCGATGTCGACACCGGTGACGGACTGCTGCTCGCGGTGGAGGCGGGCGCCGAACTGTCCGGGATGGAATTCTCCAGCGCCTACGGCCTGGCCCCGGCCCTGAGTCTGCCCACGGTCGCGCGGCATTCGAGTTCGGCGCCGGGACTGGCCGCGCATTTCCCCACGGTGTACGACGAATCCGGCGCCGACCTCGCCGACCTCGGAACCGACGCGTTCGCCGCGCTCGCCGCGGGCAGGCGCGTCTACGCCGCCGTCGAAGATCTGCCCGAAGTCGTGGGGATCTGGCTGTCGCGCCAAGGGGTGGTCGACCGATCCCGGCGGATTCCGCTGCGGGCGGTACTCGAGGGCACCGTGCGCGGCACCGGCGGCCTGCATATCACCGGAACTGATTGCGCGACAACGGTTTCCGGCCTGTACGGAGCCGGTGACGTCACCACCAGGGAAGCCATCACCGGCGCGGTCAGCGGATTCGGCGGGCAGGGCGGCGCGTGGGCGCTCGCCTCCGGCGTCTGGGCCGGTGCGAACGCGGCCCGATTCGCCGTCGCCAGGGGGATACCCCGGGCCGCCGATCCGGTGCCCGGCGCGGGACTGCACGATCGGCCGCGCGTCGATCCGCGCGCGGTGGTCGGTCTGGTGCAGGAACACACCTTGCCGTTGCGACGCAGCTATTGGCGCAGCGCGGGCAGCCTGCGCGACAGCATCGGTGAACTGGACGGGATGTGGCCCGGCGCCGAATTCGATCTCGGCGGACGCGGTGCCGGTCGGCTGCGCGCCAGGCAGGCCGCCGCGCTGCTCGCGGTGGCGCGCTGGACCAAATACAGCGCGCTGGCCCGCACCGAGACCAGGGGGATGCATCGCCGCACCGACCACCCCGGCGCCGACGCCGATTGGCGGGTGCGGCTGATGTCCGGCGGTCTCGACGAGGTCTGGGTGCGCCCGGAGACCCGGCCGTGGAATCGGGTCGGCGCCGACGAACGGCCCACCGGCGCCGAGAGCTCCGACACGCGCGACGATTACGGCCACCTCACCGCCGCCGACGTCCGCAGGATCGCCGGTCAGGAATCGGTGCTCGCCGTCTCCCCGCGCGAGCCCGTCGACGCCCAGGTCGCCGAACCGTCCGCCCGGCCGCTCGCCGGTCAGGAATCGGTCCTCGCCGCACATCCGCCCGCCCGGCCCGTCACCGAGGAACCCGCCGACGGACACCGCGGCGGCGTGGCGGATCCGCTACCCCTGTGAACGTGCTCCCGATATGGTCGACGCCCGCGCCGACAGGTCGGCTCACCGCGCCGGTTCGAGTGCGCTGCGTCTCCTCACAGACCCCGTTCGCCGGGGTGCGAGTTTCCCCTTACCTCTGGGTAATTCCCGGGCCCTACCCTCGGAATATGACGCGCGGCCGGTATAGCACAGACCGGTTTGGCAAGTCGTTGTCGAGGCTGGCAGAATATTGCGGATTCCCGCCCTTGCCACCGCCGGGTCAGGGAACGATGACGATCTTCTCCGCCGCGCACCGCGGCGCCCCGAGGATCGCACCGCATATCCGCCCGGAACACCCTCCGGCTCCGCTTCGCGGATCAGCGACGCACCGCCAATTCGATATCCTGCTGCAGGTTCCCCGCGCGCGATCGGAATGCGAAACTGATCGACCGGAGCACTCGATGAGCGGTTCAAATCATTTATCACCTCAGTACCCGGCGGTAACCGTCCCCCGGTTGAGCCCGACCCGAGCAGGAGTGAAATCGTGTCACCTGTGACTGACGCACCGAATGCCACCGCGGTGAACCGCACCGACGATCCGGCCTCCCTTTCCTCGATCACGTCGGAAGAGATTTTCGCGGGCCACCTCGGCGGCAAACTCTCGGTCGAGCTGTCAGCTCCGCTGGAGACCCAGCGCGACCTCTCGATCGCCTACACCCCCGGCGTCGCGCAGGTCAGCCGGGCCATCGCCGAAGACGAGTCGATGGCCAAGCAGTACACCTGGACCGACCGCCTGGTCGTCGTCGTCAGCGACGGCACCGCGGTTCTCGGACTCGGTGACATCGGCCCGCGCGCCTCGCTGCCGGTCATGGAGGGCAAGGCCGCGCTGTTCAAGAAGTTCGCAGGCCTGAACTCGATCCCGATCGTGCTCGACACCAAGGATGTCGACGAGATCGTCGACACGCTGATCCGCCTGCGCCCGAGCTTCGGCGCGGTGAACCTCGAGGACATCTCGGCTCCGCGCTGCTTCGAGATCGAGCGGCGCGTCATCGAGGCGCTCGACTGCCCCGTCATGCACGACGACCAGCACGGCACCGCCATCGTGGTGCTCGCCGCGCTCAACGGCGCGGCCAGGGTCCAGGGTCGCGCCATCGACGGACTCAAGATCGTCGTCTCCGGCGCGGGCGCGGCGGGCGTCGCGTGCACCAACATCATGCTCGCCGCGGGAGTGAAGGACGTGACGGTCCTCGACTCGCGCGGCATCGTGAGCCGGGAGCGCACCGATCTCAACGAGGTCAAGTCCGAACTGGCCCAGCGCACCAACCCGCGCGGTCTCAACGGCGGCGCGGCCGAGGCTCTGGCAGGCGCGGACGTGTTCCTCGGTCTGTCCGCCGGTCTGATCGCCGAGGAACTCATCGCCTCGATGGCCCCGGAGTCGATCGTCTTCGCGATGTCCAACCCGGATCCGGAGATCCACCCCGAGGTGGCGCGCAAGTACGCCGCGATCGTGGCCACCGGCCGCAGCGATTTCCCGAACCAGATCAACAACGTCCTCGCCTTCCCCGGTGTGTTCAAGGGCGCGCTCGACGCGGGCGCCCGCCGGATCACCGAGGGCATGAAGATCGCCGCCGCCGACGCCATCCTGAGCGTCGTCGCCGACGAGCTCGGCCCGGACAAGATCGTCCCGAGCCCGCTCGACCCCCGTGTCGCGCCCGCCGTCGCCGAAGCGGTGGCGAACGCGGCTCGCGCCGAGGGCGTCGCGTAAGCGGTTCGAATCTCCACGGGAGCGCTCCGGTCCGAATTCGGACCGGAGCGCTCCCGTTTTCGGTCCGGATCGGCCTCCCTACGAAGTGGGCCGGATCGAATTCGCCACTGTGATCGGCGCGAGTCCACGACGCAGACGACCGGTGCCCGGCGCGCTCACCCACACCGCGAGGGCCAGGATGCCGTCGAGCGCCATGGCCAGTACCGCGACGAGAATCGCGCCGACCAGCACGCGGTCGTAGCGGTAGAGGCCGATACCGTCGAAGATGTAGCGCCCGAGACCGCCGAGGTTGACGTAGGCGGCGATGGTCGCGGTGGCGACCACCTGCAACGTCGCCCCGCGCAGGCCGGTGAGCAGAATCGGCATGGCATTGGGGATCTCGACGCGGAACAGGATCTGGCGTTCGGTCATGCCGACCGCGCGCGCGGCGTCGACCACGTCGTCGGGCACATTCGCGATACCCGCGTACGTGCCCGCGAGCAGCGGCGGGATGCCGACGGTGACCAGGGCCAGCAGCGGCGGGATCAGGCCGAGGCCGAGCAGCAGCACCAGAAAGGTGAGCAGTCCGAGGGTCGGCAGCGCGCGCATCGAATTCGCGAAGCCGACGATCAGCGCCGCACCCCGACCGGTATGCCCGATCACCAGTCCCAGCGGCACCGCCACCACGGCCGAGGCGGCGACCGCGAGAGCGCTGTACCAGAGATGTTGCGCGATCCTGGTTCCGATGCCCGCCGGACCGCCCCAGTTCGCGCCGTCGGTGAGATAGGTCCAGGCGTCGAGAAACAGACTCATGTGCCGCCGCCCTTCGCGGTGCGTCCGCTCCTTCGCGTCCACGGTGTGGCGAGACGACCGAGGGCATAGACCGCGCGGTCGAAGATCAGCGCGAGCGCGAGCGTCACGATGATGCCCGCGACGATCTCGTCGGGATAGTCGCGCTGATAGCCCTGGGTGAACAGTTTGCCGAGCCCGCCGACCCCGATCAGCGCGCCCACCGACACCATCGCGATATTGCTGACCACGACGACCCGCAGACTCGAGACGAAAACCGGCACGGCCAGCGGCATATCGACGGTGAGGGTGCGACGCAGCGGACCGTAACCGATGGCGTCGGCGGCGTCGATGACATCGGCTGCCACCGAATCGAGGGCGGCCGGAACCGCGATCACCAGCAGCGCGGTCGAATACACCGACAGGGCGATGATCACCGTGAGCGGATCGATCGTCGAGATGCCGACCAGCGGCGGGATGATGACGAACAGGGCCAGCGACGGCACCGTGTAGGCCAGACTCGCCACGGTCACGGTGACCCGGCGCAGCCACCGCACTCGACGAACCGACGCGCCGACCGGAATCGCGATCACCGATCCGATCACCAACGGCACCAGCGCCAGATACACGTGGGTTCGGGTGAAACCCATGACGACGGAGAAATTGTCGATCAGATAGCGCATCGAACACCTCGGACCGTGCTCATTCGGCGCCGTCGGAGGAGAGGCCGTGGCGTTCGGCGTCCTCGGACGCCCGCTGTTCGGCCAGTACTCGGACGACGTCGCTCGCCCGCACGCCACCCAGAACCGCGCCGGAATCGTCCACCGCCACGCCGATTCCCGACGGCGAGGAGACGGCCGCGTCCATCGCCTGGCGCAGATCCGCGCCGGGAGCGAACAACGACCCGCCCGCCGACATGCTCTCGGCGAGAGAGGTTCCGGCCCGCACCGACGCCGCACCGGCGATATCGATCCACCCGGACGGCCGGTCCGCCGCGTCGACCACCAGCACCCATTCGCCCGGTGCGGGCCGCAGGTCCGCCACCTCGTCGGCGCGTGCGGTCCGGATCTCGTGTACGGGAACGTGTGCGGCGGTTCGGAACGACAGGCCGCGATAGCCACGGTCGCGCCCGACGAATTCCGCCACGAAATCCGTTGCGGGCCGGGCGAGTACACGTCGCGGGGTGTCGTACTGCTGGAGGACGCCGCCGCGGCCGAAGACCGCGAGGCGATCGCCCAAGGTGATCGCCTCGTCGATATCGTGGGTGACGAACACGATCGTCTTGCGCAATTCGGCCTGTAGTCTCCGCATTTCGCTCTGGAGTTCCGCCCGCACCACCGGATCGACCGCGCTGAACGGCTCGTCCATCAGCAGGATCGGCGGATCGGCGGCCAATGCCCGCGCCACCCCGACCCGTTGCTGTTGCCCTCCCGACAACTGCGCCGGATAGCGCTGCGCCAGAGCGCGATCCAGCCCGACCCGGTCGAGCACCTCCAGCGCGGCGGCCCTCGCGGCCCTGCGTGAAGCACCGCGAAGAACGGGGACCGTCGCGACATTGTCGAGCACCGTGCGATGCGGCAGCAGCCCACCGCTCTGGATCACATATCCGATCCCGCGGCGCGATGTCACCGGATCCACCGTCGAGATATCGACGCCGTCGACGGTGATCGCCCCCGAGGTCGGCGTGATCATCCTGTTGATCATCCGCATCGACGTGGTCTTGCCACAGCCGGAGGGACCGACGAACACGGTGAGCGAACCCGATTCGATATTCAGGTCGAGATCGCCGACGGCACGGGTGCCGTCCGGATAGATCTTGCTGATACCGCGAAATTCGATATCGGACAAACGGTATCTCCTGGTAATCCTGTATTCCGGCGCTCGAGCCGACTAGCCGAGGTGCTTGTTCAGTCCCATGGCGTTCACCCACGCCACCGCCGCCGCTTTCGGTTCGGTCTTGCTCGTCCCCGAAACGGCCTCGTTCAACGCGAGCAGTTCCTGCGTCGTCAATTTCGCGGAGACGGCGTTCAGCGCGGCGAGCGCCCGATCGGATTTCTTCGCCGCGTTGAACAGCGGCACCACGTTCTGCGCGGGGAAGTTGTTCTTCGGATCCTGGAGCACCACCAGGTTGTTCTGGGTGATGGCGGGGGAGGTGGTGAAGATATCGGCCGCGGTCACCTGTCCCTCGACCAGGGCTCGGACCGTGGCGGGACCGCCGCCGTCGGCGATCGGCACGAAATTGTTCGCGGCGATGTCGAGTCCGTAGTTCTTCTTCAATCCGGGCAGTCCGCCCGCGCGCTCCTGGAATTCCGCGGGAGCGCCGAATTTCACCTCGGCCGAATGGGGCGCGAGATCGGCGATGGTGCGCAGATTCCAGCGGTCGGCGGTGGCCTTGGTGACGACGACGGCGTCGGAATCCTGGGCCTGGGCCGGGGTGCCGATGACGAGATCGGAACCGAGGGCGGTGACCAGCGCGGCGTCGACGTCTGCGGCGCTGGTCGCCGTCGCGTTCTTGTCCAGGTATTGCAGCAGGTTGCCGGTGTACTCCGGGATCACCGAGATCGCGCACTGGCGCAGCGCCGGGATGTAGGCCTCGCGGCTGCCGATGTTCAGCCGGGTTTCGACGGTGAAACCGTTGACGCGCAGCACTTCCGCGTAGATCTCGGCGACGGTCTCCGATTCGGGGAAATTCGCCGACCCCACGACGACGGTGTCGCCCGAGCAATCGCCGTCGGCGGCCAGTGGATCGGAATCACCGCAGGCCGACAGGATCATGGCCGTCGCCAATGCCGCCGCGGCGATCAGGAATCGGGTGGCGCGCAAGGCCAAGCGCAGCGCCGAGCGCCGGTGCCGCGCGGCATCGGGGGGCGATGTGGTATCCACTGGGGTCCTTCCGGCAGAGCGAGCTATGCGAGCGGCCGGGTGACGACGGCCACCGGTACATTCTGGTTGTCCATACTGCCCGCTACTGAGCCTTTGTGTCGGCTCTGTCGACTTCGGAGAGTTGGTGTCGCCGGATGTTGCTGGCCGCGTCGAAGCGGATGCTGGCACGGTTGTTGCTGGTCGCGGCCGCTGTCACCGCAGTATCGTGCGGCAGTGACGACCCGCGTTCGGCATTCGTTGTCGGCGCGGGAGATTCGGTGGAATCCCGGGTGCTCGCCGAGATCTACGCGGGCGCGCTCGCGCGCACCGGACTCACCGTCGCGGTACTGCCACAGCTCGGAGCGCGGCCCGACTATCTCGCCGCACTCGACGCGGGCCGGATCGGTCTCGTCGGCGAACACAGCGGAGAACTGCTGGCCTACCTGGATTCCGCCACGACCGCCCGAACCCCGCAGCAGGTGACCGTCGCGTTGAATCGGGCGCTGCCGGAGGGAATCGTCGTCGCCGATCCGGCCGACGGGACCGATATGCGGCCGCGCGTCCTACTGCCCGCCGAGGTCGCCGACCGCGAGGACCTGCGTTCGATCGCCGACATCGGTCCGCGCTGTGGCGAGTGGGAAGCTGGAATCGCCCCCGCCCCCGACATTCTGCGCGCGTCGTCCGCGCGACTCTCGATCACCGGATGCGATTTCGCCGGAGAACGCCCACTGCCCGACGCGGCGACCTTGCGAAACGCCTTGCTGGACGGCGGTTCGCCGGTCGGCGTCCTCTCCGGCCCGCCCGCTCTGACCCCCGGCGCGGCCGATGGCCTCGCGATCCTCACCGATGAGGATTACGCGCTTCCCGCGCAGAACGTGCTCCCGATCTTCCGCAAGGGCATGCTCGACGACCGTCGCCTGGAGAAACTGAACTACGTCGCGGGCGAGCTGACCACCGAGGATCTGGTCGACCTGATCCTGAAGGTCCGCAGCGGAACCTCCGCCGCGACCGCGGCGCGCGATTGGCTGGACGAGCACGCCCTCTGATCTTCGCAATACCGTCATTTCGGGGCCTCTACGAGGCATTTCCATCATGGATCGTGCGCGCGTAACCCCCTTGCCACCCAGATGCTCCGGACCGTATATTCCGTGTGGAGTATTTGGCGTGGGATATCCGGCCGCGGACCGCCGGTGCCACGCTCGACCACTGAGAGGGGAAGGAATGGGACAACAGGCGCGTCCCGGGGTGACCGCGCTCGCGGTCGCCGTGCTGGCACTGCTGGCGGAGCGGCCCATGCATCCGTACGAGATGTATCAGCTGCTGATCAGCCGTGGCGAAGATGTGTTGGTCAAGGTCCGCCCGGGATCGCTGTATCACACGGTCGCGCGACTGGCCGAGCACGAATTGGTGCGCGCCGAAGGCGTCGACCGGTCGGGTAATCGTCCCGAACGCACCACCTATCGCATCACCGAACTCGGTGAACAGGCGCTGCGGAACAAGATCGCCGAGGTCATCCGGTACCCGCACGCCGAATATCCGATGTTCCCGCTCGCGCTGGCGGAAGCGCACAATCTGCCCGCCGCCGACGTCACCGCCCTGCTCCAGGAACGACTGGGGCATCTGCGCGCCGATATCGAGGATTTCGACCGCATGACGGACTGGGCCACCAGACACCAGGTCCCGCGTCGGTACTGGATCGTGCTGCCGTATCTGCGCGCGACCGTCGGCGCGGAGATCGCGTGGATCGACGGCTTCCTCGCCGAACTCGGTAGCGGCGCGCTGGAGTGGGAACGATTCGACCCGGAAACCGGCGCGAGGATCGCCGGACCGGAACATCCGTGGGCCGCCGCCGGGAATACCGAGCGTGCGCCCGTACCCCGCCGCGCCGCCGCGGCCTCCCCGTGATCTCGCGACGGAGTCCGGCGCGCCGGGCCCCGATCGCTCACCAACCTTCGAAGCTTCCGAGAATGGAACCGAACCTATGACCACCCAACGTAATCCGTGGCTGGCGCTCACCGCGCTTGTCGTCGGCTTCTTCATGATCCTGCTCGATATGACCATCGTCGCCGTCGCGAACCCGGCGATCATGGAAGACCTGGGAGCCGATGTCTCCTCGGTGATCTGGGTGACCAGCGCCTACCTGCTGACCTACGCCGTGCCACTGCTGGTGACCGGCAGGCTCGGCGACCGCTACGGCCCCAAGAACATCTACCTCATCGGCCTCGCCGTCTTCACCGCCGCGTCGCTGTGGTGCGGTCTTTCCGGCACCATCGGCATGCTGATCGCGGCCCGCGCGGTGCAGGGACTCGGCGCGGCGCTGATGACCCCGCAGACGATGGCCGTCATCACCAGGACGTTCCCGCCGGATCGCCGTGGCGCGGCGATGGGCCTGTGGGGCGGCGTCGCGGGTCTCGCGACACTGGTCGGCCCGATTCTGGGTGGCGTGCTCGTCGACAGCCTCGGCTGGGAGTGGATCTTCTTCGTCAACGTGCCCGTCGGCATCATCGCGTTCGGGCTGGCCGTCTGGTTGGTGCCGTCACTGGAGACCAACAACCACAAATTCGACATCCCGGGCATCGTGCTCAGCGGTGTCGGTCTGTTCCTGCTGGTCTTCGGCATCCAGGAGGGCAATTCGTACGACTGGTCGGTGGGTATCTGGTTGATGATCGGCGCGGGTGTGCTGGTACTCGCCGCGTTCATCTGGAACCAGGCCCGCAACCGCGGTGAGCCGTTGCTGCCGCTGAGCCTGTTCAAGGATCGCAATTTCGCGCTGTCGAATCTCGCCATCGCCGCCATGGGCGCGGCCATCACCGCGCTGATGGTGCCCGCCTACTTCTACCTGCAGGCCGTGCGCGAGATGTCGCCGACCAAATCCGCCCTGGTGTTCGCGCCGATGGCGATCGTCACCGGTTTCTTCGCCCCGGTCATCGGCAAATTCTCCGATCGTCTGCCGCCGCGGCTGGTCCCGACCATCGGCTTCACCGCCTTCGCGGCCTCCGTCTTCTGGTTCGCCGCGCTGATGACACCGGATTCCCCGATCGCGGTCTTCCTCGTCGCCGGCGCGCTCGCAGGCTTCGCCAACGCCTGCATCTGGGCTCCGCTGGCGTCGACGGCGACCCACAACCTGCCGGTCCAGCAGGCCGGTGCGGGCGCGGGTATCTACAACACCACCCGCCAGGTGGGTTCGGTCCTCGGCAGCGCCGCGATCAGCGCCCTCATCGCCTCCCGCATGAGCGCCAACGGACTCGGCGGCGGCAAGGTCGCCGAAGGCGGCGCCGGCCAGGGCGCCATACCGGAATTCGTCAAGGTCGCCTTCAGTTCCGCACTGGCCGAATCGATGCTGCTCCCCGCCTGCATCCTCCTCATCGGCGTCGTCGCCTCGGCCCTGTTCGTCAGCCACTCCCGTGGCCGCGCGGCGGAACCGACCGACAAACTCTCGAAGGCCGACACCCTCGCGGGCTGAGCGTCACCGGGGGAGTCCGGCCGGTCTGTGCGGACATTCTCGCGTCGTTCGAACAGACTTCGGGCGGTCGTGTACCGGATTGTCCGCCCAGCCCGGCGACTATTCGACGGTGAAGGCGACCTCGGGGTGGCCGGTGGCTCCGTTCGGGAGGGCACCCATGCGGTCGGCGGTCTGGATGGCACCCGCGCCGTCGGTGGCGCGGGCGAAGACGGTGTGCGAACCGGGGGTTGCGTTCCATTCGAAGACCCATTGGCGCCAGGTGTCGATGGATTGTTCGGCGGACAGTTTGGCCTGCTGCCACGGGCCGCCGTCGATCTGGACCTCGACGGCGCTGATGCCGCGGTGCTGGGCCCAGGCGACTCCGGCGATGGCGACGGTGCCCTTCGAGATCTTGGCGTTCGCGCGGGGGGTGTCGATGCGGGTGCCGGTCTTGACCGGGCCGTACGGGGACCACCAGCGCTTGGTCCAGTAGGCCATCGCGCGGTCGAACCGGGTGACCTCGAGTTCGGTCACCCATTTTGTGGCCGAGACGTAGCCGTACAGGCCGGGCACGACCATGCGGGCCGGGTAGCCGTGGGACACCGGAAGCGGTTCACCGTTCATGCCGATGGCGAGCAGCGCGTCACGGCCGTCGGTGAGTGCCGCCAGCGGGGTTCCCGCGGTCCATCCGTCCACACTGTGCGACATGACCATGTCGGCGTCGGGGTGCGGGCCCGCCTCGGCGAGCATTTCGTCGATCCGGTAGCCGCGCCACATCGCGTTGCCGATCAGATCGCCGCCCACCGAATTGGATACGCACGCCAATGTCACCAGCCGTTCGATCGCCTCCCGATTCGCCAGATCCGCCCAGCGGATGACGATCTCGCGCTCGACCATGCCGTGGATGCGCAACGACCAGTCCTCGATCGACAGCTGCGGCACGATGAGCTCGGTGTCGATCCGGTAGAAATCGGCATTGCGGGTGAGATACGGGGTCAGTCCGGGAATACGCAGATCCGCCTCCGGCGCAAGGGAAATCGGCGGACCCACCGGTTCCGGCAGCTGCACCGCCGCCCGTTCACCCGAGACGTCCGCCCGTCGCGAACCGAGCAGTCGGCCGCCGAATCCGGCGACCAGCGCGACCCCGCCGGTGACGGCGACACCGCGCAGCAGCTGTCGGCGTCGCAACGCGCTCACGCCGTCCGGCACGAGGGCCGGATGCGGTATGGCTTGCGGTCGGTCGGTCGATACCGACGATGCGGGGGTGTGGTCCGGGGTGCGGTCTCCGGGGGTGAGCCGATCATCCTCGACCGCCTCGACCGCCTCGACCGCCTCGACCGCCTCGACCGCCTCGACCGCCTCGACCGCCTCGACCGCCTCGACGCGGCGGGTGAGCACCCGCAGCGCGTAGATCCCCGCAGCGATACCGACGACCGTCGGGAACGCCGCGGAGAACCCGTGCTGTTCGACCGCGATGACCGCGGTGACGACCCCGAAGACCGCGAACACCGACGAACCGATCGCGCGGTTGCCGCGTTCGACCACGCCGACGAAGGCGGCCAGCAGTATCGCGACCACCGCCATGCACAGGTAGAGCACAAATTTGTCGCTGGTGCCGAAAGTCTGGATCGCCCACTCGCGCAATCCACCCGGCGTGTGGTCGATCACCGTGGAGCCGAGGACCTGCACAGGTGCGGTCTCGGAGCCGACGAAGGCGGCGAGCACTTCGGCGACGCCGAGCGCCAGGCCCGCCGAGACGATCCCGGCCGCCATCCGATACCACAGTCGCGCCATGAAACCGAGCCTACTGCCGCCCCCGTGCCGTCGATGTGACCATTTTCTGACGGCAGACGAACATCGGGAAGGGCCCGATACGACAACGCCGCCCGCGAATTCGATTCGCGGGCGGCGCCGTTGCTGTCACGAGGAGATCAGCTGTAGATCTTCTCCACCTCGGAGGCGTACTGCTTCATCACGACGGCGCGCTTGAGCGACATCTTCGGGGTGAGTTCGCCGGTCTCCTGGGTCCAGTCGACGGCGAGGATGCGGATCTTCTTGATGGCCTCGGCGTGCGACACCTTCTTGTTGGTGTCCGCGACCGCGGCATCGATTTCGGCGACGATGGCCGGATTCTCGATCAGCTGCTCGATCGGGGTGTCCGCGGCGACGCTGTTGCGTTCCTTCCAGCCCGGCAGCGCCTCGGGATCGAGGGTGATCAGCGCGCCGACGAAGGGCTGACCGTCGCCGACAACCATGACCTGGCTGATCAGCGGATGGGCCCGCAGCGAATCCTCGAGCAGCGCGGGGGAGACGTTCTTGCCGCCCGCGGTGACGATGATCTCCTTCTTGCGGCCGGTGATGGTGACGAAGCCGTCGGCGTCGATGGCGCCCAGATCGCCGGTCTTGAACCAGCCATCGGCGAAGGCTTCCTCGGTGGCTTCCGCGTTACCCCAGTAGCCGTCGAAGACGACCGAACCGCGCAGCAGCAGTTCGCCGTCCTCGGCGATCTTGACCGAATGGCCCTCGATCGGCTTGCCGACGCTGCCGACCCGCAGGTTCTCGGGGGTGTTGACGGTGACGGCCGCCGTGGATTCGGTGAGACCGTAACCCTCGTAGACGGTGACGCCGACGCCACGGAAGAAGTGGCCGAGGCGCGCGCCGAGCGGTCCGCCGCCCGAGACGGCCGCCTGGCACTGTCCGCCGAGCGCGACCCGCAGCTTGCTGTAGACGAGTTTGTCGAACACGCCGTGCTTGAGCTTGAGCACCAGACCCGGGCCGCCGTTGTCGAGGGATTCGCTCCACTCGATGGCGGTGTCGGCGGCGGCGTCGAAGATCTTGCCCTTGCCGCCGTCGTGTGCCTTCTGCTTGGCGCCGTTGAACACCTTCTCGAACACACGCGGCACGGCGAGGATGAAGTGCGGGTGGTAACTGCCGAACTGTTCGACCAGGGTGGTCCAGTCGGAGGTGAAGGCGAGGACCACCTTGGCGTCGAACGAGGTCAGCGTGACCGCGCGCGCGAAGACGTGGGCCAGCGGCAGGAACATGAGGGTTTTCTTGCCCTCTTGGATGTACTTGCGCAGCGCGAGCCGGTCGGACTTCGATTCCGCCCAGAGGTTGGCGTGCGACAGCATGACGCCCTTGGGGCGGCCGGTAGTGCCCGAGGTGTAGATCAGAGTCGCGGGCGAGGCCGCCTTGACCTGCTTGCGACGGTCATGCACGACCTGGTCGTCGAGTTCGGCGCCGCGCTCGATCAGTTGGTCGACCGCGCCCTTGTCGATCTGGAGGGTTTCCTTCAGATCCGCCAGCGAGCCCGCCTCGATCTCGTCGATCGTGGCGCGGTGCTTGTCGTTGTCGAGGACCAGCAGTTTGGTGGCCGAATCCTGCAGGATCCACTTGGCCTGCTCGGCGGCGGAGCTGTCGTAGATGGCGACGGTGCAGCCGCCCGCGGCCCAGATGGCGAAGTCGAAGGCGACCCATTCGTACCGGGTGGGGGCCATGATCGCGATACGGTCACCGAGTTCGATGCCGGAGGCGATCAAACCCTTCGCGATGCCGGTCACCGTTTTCGCGAACTCCGCGGCGGTGACATTCCGCCAGCCGCCGTTGTCGTCCGACAGGTTGAACAGCACCGCGTTCGGTGACTTTTCGGCATGCCGGAAGACGTTGTCGGAATTGTTCGCGTCTTCCGGAATGGTGTAGGAAGCCGGAACTTCGAACTCGCGCATCACTGCCCTTCCACGTGGTTTACTCGCCAGTAATCTACGACACGTATGGGCGCGTCGTCATGTCGACCACCGGAAATTTGTCCGAATCTTGTTTCGAGCGGGACCATCGGCCGGTGGATACGGGGTGCGTGATCATCCTAGATCCCGGACCGACACCGGCTGTAACGCTTCGCGCAGGAAATCGGCCAGTTCCCGCACCTCGGCGGCCGCGGACCCGATCAGCCCGGCCTGTAGTTGCGCGACATGCTACAGTCCGCGTGTCCGGCTGAACCGGACGTGCACGCCCGCGTCGCGCAGTGCCGCCTCCAGCGTCAGGCATTGGTCGTGGAGCATCTCGCCCTCGTCGACCTGGAGGTAGGTCGGCGGCAGGCCGTGCAGTTCACCGCGCAGCGGCGCGTATCCGGAATCGTCGCCGTCGCCCGCGCCGAGGTAGGCCGCGGCGCACGAGCGTGACCAGGGCCGATTGACGACCAGATCGCGTTCGCGGTCGGGAACCAGGTTCGGGTCGCTCCACGGGGCGATGAGTCCGAGCGCGGCGGGGGTGAGCCCGTGGTCGGCGACGAGTCGCTGCGCGGTGGCGAGGGTGAGCCCGCCACCCGCGGAATCGCCCGCGATCGCGATGCGCTCCGGCCGGTGCCCCTTCTCCCGGACGAGTTCGAGGAACGCGGTCTCCGCGTCGTCGAGCGCGGCGGGGAAGGGATGCTCCGGCGCGAGTCGGTAGTCGAGCACGTACACCGGACAGTCGGTGCCGTGCGCGAGCCGGGCCGCCAGCGAGCGGTGCGTGGTCAGCGAGCCGACCGTGTACCCGCCGCCGTGCAGGTACAGGATCGCGCCCGACTCCGCCGCCCGCGCGCGTGGCCCGTCGATCGCGGTCGGGGCCGAGGTGATCCGCTCCGCGGGCCTGCCCGCCAGTCGCAGTCGCCGCACCACGGTGTCGTCCGGCACCGGCTGCGCGCGCGACATCACGTCCATGAGCACGCGCTGCGCCGCGAACGGCAGGCGATCGTTGAGGATGACGCGGAAGACGGGATCGAGCACCGCCCGCGCGAGGGGCAGCGGGATATCGAAATCGCGCATGGTCTACGGCAGGAAGGGCCGGTTGACGGCGGCGGCGATGCGCTGGTAGCCCGACGCGGTGATCCGCACGAACAGATCGAGCAGCTTGGCCTCCCAGCCGATGAGCACGCGCCCGTGGCCCTTGCGCACCCCTTCGGTGATGGTCTGCGCGGCCATCTCGGGGGTGTGGATCGCCAATTTCGCGTCGAACATCGATGCCGCGTTCTTGGCGTCGATGCCGTCGGCGTAGGTGGCGTTGCGGGCGACGGCGGTCTTGATGCCGCCGGGGTGCACGCAGGTCACCTTGACCGGATGCTTACCGACCAGCATTTCCTGGCGTAGCGATTCGGTGAAACCGCGCACCGCGAATTTGGCCGAGTTGTAAGCACTCTGGCCGGGCACGGCGATGAGCCCGAACAGACTGGAGACGTTGACGACATGGCCCGCGCCGGACTCCATGAGCAGCGGTAGGAAGGCCTTGGTGCCGTTGACGACGCCCCAGAAGTCGACGTCCATGATCCGCTCGATGTCCTTGAACTCGGACTTGATCACGTCGCCGTGATAGGCGATTCCCGCGTTGTTGTAGATCTGGTGCACGACGCCGAAATGCGCTTTCACCGCGTCGGCGTAGAGCAACACCGCCTCGCGTTCGGCCACGTTGAGCCGATCCGATTTCACCTGCGCGCCGAGTTCCTCGCACCGGCGCGCGGTCTCGGCGAGGCCCTCGGTATCGATGTCGGAGAGCGCGAGCTTGGCGCCTCGTTCGGCCAGGTTCTCCGCGAGCGCCCGGCCGATGCCCGAACCCGCCCCGGTGATCACACAAACCTTGCCCGTGAAATAAGCGTCATTGCTCACGGTGCTGCCACCACTTTCAGATCGTTACGTGACGCGGCCGTCGTCTGATAGGCGTCCACGTCGAATGTCTTTGTCAGCCTACGGAATTCGAAGGTGAAATCGGGCCATAACGTGGTGTTGTTCCCATGTTTGTCCATGTACCAGCTCGCGCAGCCACCGGTATTCCACACGCTCTTGCCCAGTTTCGCCTGCAAATCACGGTTGTAAGCGTCCTGGACGTCCTTGCGGACTTCGACAGTGCGCAAACCCATTTCGTCGACGGTCGCCAGCGCGTCGGCGATGTAATTGATCTGTGATTCGATCATGTACACCATCGAGGTGTGGCCGAGGCCGACGTTCGGGCCGACCAGGAAGAACATATTCGGGAAGTTCGCGATGGACGCGCCCTTGTAGCCCTGCTGACCGATCTCGTCGAACACCTCGCTGAGCGTGCGACCGTCCTTGCCGGTGATGGCCTCGTAGGTCGGCGAATCGGTCACGTGGAATCCGGTGGCGACGATCAGCGCGTCGATCTCACGCTCGGTACCGTCCTTGGTGACAATGGAATTCGCGCGGATCTCGGCGATGCCCTCGGTGACCAGGTCGACGTTCGGGCGGCTCAGCGCCGGGTAGTAGTTGTTCGAGATCAGCATGCGCTTGCAGCCGATCCGGAAGTCCGGGGTGACCTTCCTGCGCAGTTCGGCGTCGCGAACCTCGTAGCGCAACTTGGCCTTCGCCAGCAGTTCGAATCCACGCATCAGCGCGGGCACCTTGGCCAGGCCGACGACCTGGGTCTCACGCGCGGCGTAGATGGCGGCGCGCGACAGGCGCTGGAAGCCGGGAATGTGCTTGAACGCCAGTCGTTCCGGCAGCGTGTAGGGGCGATCCATGCGCGGAAGCAGCCAGGGCGCGGTGCGCTGGTAGACGTCGAGATGCGCGACCTGCGGCGCGATGGCGGGCACGATCTGGATGGCCGAGGCCCCGGTGCCGATGACCGCGACACGCTTTCCGGTCAGGTCGATCTCGTGATTCCAGCGGGCGGAGTGGAAGGTCTCGCCTTCGAAGGTGTTGATGCCCTTGATATCCGGGAGCGCGGGTTCGCAGAGTCCACCGACCGCCGAGACCACCGTGTCCGCGGTGAACTCGCCCTTGGACGAGCTGATCTCCCAGCGCGCGTCGTCGGCGTTCCAGCGCACACTCGTCACGTCGCAGTCGAAGATGTGCTTGTCGAGCACCCGATGCCGTTCGGCGACACCGCGGATGTACTGGTAGATCTCGCCCTGCTTGGAGAACGAACGCGACCAGTCCGGATTGAGCGCGAAGGAATACGAGTACAGGTGCGACGGCACATCGCAGGCCGCGCCGGGGTAGGTGTTGTCCCGCCAGGTGCCGCCGACGTCGTTGCCACGTTCGAGGACCAGGTAATCGGTGCGACCCTGCTGGCCCAGTCGGATAGCCAGCCCGAGCCCCGCGAACCCACTGCCGATAACGATCGTCCTGGCGTGGCGGGTGGGCTGGTCGCCGACAGCTTTGTCTGTAACCTTGCGACTCATGTAAGTGAGAATACGGATCTATTGAGCGTCAGTCAACAGCTATTGAGTCACGTTCAGTAAGATGGCGGCGTGGCAAGAGAAGCGGGAGCGACCAAGCGTGTCCGGCTCACCCCGGAACAGCGCCGCGTGCAGCTGATAACCCTCGGGGTCAAGATGCTCGGCGAACGCGCCATCGAGGACATCTCCATCACCGAGATCGCCGAACAAGCGGGCATCTCGCGCGGCCTGCTCTTCCACTACTTCCCGACGAAACAGGATTTCCAGCTGGCCGTCGTCGCGCAGGCGAACGCCGAACTCCTCGAACGCGTCACCCCCGACCCCACGCTCGGCGTGCTCGACATGCTGCACGACTCGATCGGGCGCTACGTCGAATACGTCACCGAGAACCGCGCCTCCTACCTGGCGCTGCTGCGCGGCCCCACCAGCGTGAGCCCCGACCTGAAACCTCTGGTCGACCAGACCCGCGACGTCATCATCGGCATCATCCTCGCCGAAGCGCCGGTGCCGATCGAGGAGGACCGCAGGCCCCGGCTCCTGCTCGGCATGCGGGGCTGGGTGGCGTTCATCGAGGAGACGACCTTGACGTGGTTGCGTGAGGAACCCATCGGCCGCGACGACCTCGTCGACCTGCTCGTCGAATCCCTCGTGGCGCTCGCCTTCGCCCTCGATCCGGCACTCGCCGAAGCGTTGGGCCGTGCCGCGGTTTCCGCCGAGTCCGCACGGTAGGTCGAATCGCCAACCTTGACGACAGCTGTCGTTGCCGCTGTCGTCCATCACTCGGGTGCATACCATGATCCATATGGCCGTGCCCGACGTCGATCGACCGGACCTCCCCGAATTCATGACGTGGGAGGAACTCGAAGAGTTGCCCGAGGAAATCGCCGCGCAGATCGAACTCTGGGATGGCCGCGTGGTGTGGGTGCGCCGCGGCCCCGGCGAGCACCAACGTTTCACCGTCCGCATGCGCAACGCCGTCGAGCGTTGCGCACGCAAGGGCATCGCCGACCATCCCGAGACCTGTTGGCAGGTCGATGTGGAGACGAATGTCTTCCTCGGCGCCACGGGCAAGTCCGACTTCCTGACGCCCGATTTTCTCGTCTATCGCTGCTTGGAATCCCCGTTCCAGGACATCAGGGCAGCGGACACGCTCATCGTCGGCGAAGTGCTGTCGCCGTCGAACAGTCAGTCCGACATGGAAGCGAAGAAAGGCCGCTACGCGAGCGTCGGCATCCCTTGGTATTGGGAGGTGACTATCGCGCGCGCCGAGAGCGCCATCGCCATCGTCCGGGCCTATGCGCTGGAGACCGGGCACGGCCGCCTCCCCGACGGTGTACGTCCACTCCGCCCGGCCAACTATCTGCTCGCCGGAGAATGGACGCCCGCCGACGAGGACGGGATCCGGATCGGGTTCCCGTTCCCGATCGAAATCCCTTGGAGCGAGCTCGCCTACTGATCGCGGCAGGGCACGTCGCCGTCGGAGATCTGCGCCCACGAGCGGTGGGCGTTCGGGAATCGAGGCGAGGGCGATTACCTGTGTGGAGCAGGGGGTGGAGCGTTGTCGTGTGTGTGCTCGGCGAGGAACCGTTCCAGGTCGGGCGCGGGTGCCCGACAGGTCACCACCGCGGCTTTGCGGACGACGAACGCGGCCGCGCGATGGACGGTTCGGAAATTGTCCGGATGCAGGTCGTCGGTGTGCACTTCGAAGTCGAAGGTGCGTTCCAGCAGGGCGACGATTTCCAATGCTCGCAGCGGTGTCACCAGGCCCATCGCGAAATAGTCGTCGTCGGGTCCGATCTCGACGCCGGTGATCAGTCGGAACTGTCGTAGTAACTGTGCCGTCAGCTCCGGGGCCGGGGCACATGTCTCCTCGTCCATCTACAGTCCTCCTCGCCGAAAACTCCAGGTGGATAACTCGGTTCGGAAATTGCCGCGCGGTGGGGCCGCGCGAATGCCCCCAATTCGTGTGCCCCCGAGGGTGGCTGACGCTACATCTTTCCCGGTGTGTCCGGAATCGGCCGGGTTTTCGGATCCTTGGCCGCCCAGGCGCGGCCGATGATCGTGTCGATATCGGAGGAGGTTGCCGTCCAGTTCAGTTCGTTCCTGGCGCGGGTGCTGTCACCGACGAGTCGTCGCGGTTCGGTCGCGGCCGGGCGGTGCCTGACCGCGACGGCCTTGCCGGTGATCCGGGAGGTCGCCGCCACCAACTCGTTCACGCTGGTGTCGATTCCGCTGCCGATGTTGTATCGCCGCGAGACGCCGGGGTCGGGCAGTCGGGTCAGTGCGGCGACGAATGCGCTTGCGGCGTCATCGATGTGGAGGTAGTCGCGAACGGCGGTGCCGTCGCCGTTGATCGGCAGGCGGTGCAGTTCGCCGGCGGCGACGGCGAGCAGTCGCGGGATGATCCCGCCGTCGTCGGCATTGGACCCGCCGACGAGGTTGAACAACCGCAGGATAACCGCGGACAGCGTGCCGGTGGCGGCTTGGGCGGTGATGGCCGCTTCGGCGGCCAGTTTGCTTGCCGCGTAGGGATGGGGCGGGTCGTCGGGCAGATCCTCGTCGATCGGCTGCCGATCCGGTGTGCCGTAGATCGCGGCGGTCGAGGCGAATACCAGGTGGCGGACGCCGACCGCCTCCATCGCCCGCAACAGGGCGACGGTGCCGCCCGCGTTCACCTCGAAATAGCGCAGTGGCTCGGTATGCGAATCGCGGGCGCGGGTGAGCCCGGCGAGATGACAGACCGCGTCGATACCGTGCAGCGCGTGGGTGAGGGCGGCGACATCGCGCAGGTCGGCGGCCCGCATCGGCAGGTCGGCGGGCGCGAGTGACCGCCCGCGATGCACCGAACCGATGACTGTGTGCCCGCTGTCGCGCAGCGCCCGGCAGACCGCGCCGCCGAGGTAGCCGTTCGCACCGGTGACCAGGACTCGCACTCGGAACCTCTTCTGTCCGGCGGATATACACCTACGGGTGAAAAGCGCCGGCGTGGTTCACGAAAGGTAGGGGGCGAGCTGGGGAATCGCCTCGACCGGATGGTTCGCCTCGATGGCCACGCCGATCGGCTGATACTGCCATCCCCGCGCCGTCAGGACCAGCTTTCCGGGAACAAATCCCGTGCGATTCGGTCCGTTGTCCAGAATGTATCGGGCGAACTCGATGTCGTTGAGGCCGTCGACGAAGCGGCAGAAGGCATTGTCGATCTGCTCGAAGGACTGTCCGGCGTAGGACGTGACCAGGTAGATGACGGTGGTGATATTCGGCGACAACCTGGTCAGGTCGACGGTGAGTACCTCGTCGTCGCCCGGTTCCTCTCCGGTGACGCTGTCGGCGAGCAGTCGCACCGCCCCGTCCTGGGATATCAACTGATCGTGATACACCGTGTCGACGAGTACGTCGCCCTCGAACATCAGCGCGGCCGCGTTCAGATCGATATCGGGTCTGCCACCGGCCAGCCATCGACGGGTCTCCGGATCCCACCCCAGCCCCATCGTGACCCAGGCGAGTCCGGGCACACCCTCGTCATCAACCGTCGTGGACACCGACACCTACTTCTCGACGCGCGATACGGCACGATCACCGTCGCGCCGTCCAACGTTCCCACCCTATGCGCACAGCGCCCGCCGCGCGCCACGTCGAATCGGCCCAACGGCCGCCAGGACACGAAATGCCCGGTGCAGCAGGGGAAATGCGGACCTCAATCCCACAGGCGCGAGCAGGGGAGAGGCGGCAATCCGTCACGCAGTTCGTCGTCGACCGTCACTTCGAATTCCGGAAAACCTTCGGCCAGTTCATCGGCGACATTGCGGGCCTGCTCCGCCGAAGCCGTGTAATCCAGCGAAAGGTAGTCGGATTCGATATGGACGTGACGTTTCGATAAACCCATACCCCACTCCTTCCAACCACCGCACCCCAACTCTGTCCAGAGTCCTCCCGAACGGTCGACCGTAGGACACGGCCGCATACCGACTGGGTATGGTTCCGATTCCCGCCCGTTCTCGAACATGTGTTTGATTTCTGGTCGGCTCCGGTCGTGGTCGCGCGTGTCTCGGCGTCGGTGGCGTGGTCGTCCGGTCCGGCGACGGTCAGTCGCGCGGATCGATTTTCCGGGCGTGTGGGCGGTCGATGCGTGCGCCCAGGTCCGCGAGGAGGGTGTCGAGCGCGTCCATGTCGCTCCATCCGTTGACCGCGACGGTGCCGTCCGCGCCGACCCGCACTTCGACGCGATCCGGGGCGGTCACGAAATCCAGGTCGCGATATCGAGTGGTCAGGGCGCGCAGACCCTGATTGGTCGAGCCCACCCAGGGGCGACGGTGGTCGAGCAGTTCGGCGCGGAACGGGCCGTCGGCGAGCAGGTCGGTGTGTGCGAGCAGCGCCGCGATATCCGGCCGCACCTCGGCCCAGGCGCACAGATCGGTGTAGTCGTAGCCGGTGAACGTCATGATCGACAGGCCGTGTGCGCGGGCGGCCGCGGCACAGCGCGCCAAAGGGGCTGCCTGCTCGAAGGGTTCGCCGCCGAGCAGGGTGATGCCGTCGACCCCGGCCGCGATCGCCTCGCACAGGAGGCGTTCGGTCCACTCGCCCACGGGGACGGTCGTGCCGCCGGAATCCGCCCACATGTGCGGGTTGAAGCAGCCTTTGCAACGAATCGTGCAGCCCTGCAACCAGATCGCGGTCCGCAGGCCGGGTCCCTCGGCGGCGGTGGCGGTGAGAACCCGCGCCAGACGCAAGGAATCGGCGGGGACCTCGTTCGGGATCACAGATCGAGCTTCCGGCCCCGGGCCGCGGGTGTCGGGGTTTCCGAGAAAGAGAGACGCGCCGCGACGAGGTGGAGCTCATGGGGTTTCAGCCCGGTGACTCGAGCGAATTCGCGCAGATCGCGCAGGGGGGCGGTGCTCTTGCGGGCCTCGAGCACCGCGTCCACCGCCGACCTTGGGAGGCCCGCCTGTGCAAGTTGTTCGGCCGAGCAGGTATTCACGTCGATCCGGTCGGTGGCAAGGTCTGACGTGGCGTCGGAATCCGAGGCGGGCCGGTGCGTGCCCGACCGGGCGGATTCGGACGCAGCGGCGGGTAGGCCGAATTGCGGTGCGGACCCGGGCGCGGAGAGCGGGGCAAGCCGACCGCCTTCGGCAGGAGTGGACGGAATGCGTTGCCACGGTGAGGTGGCGGGCACGGACTGCCCAGCGTTCGGCGCGCCGGACGACCCCGGTGGGGGTGCTGCGGACCATGGTTCGGCGGACGCACCCCACGTCGGTGTAGCTGCTGTTTGCCACGGTGCGCCGGGTGACCCAGGCGTAGAGGCGGGTGTCGCTTGCGGGGAGATTGCGGGTAAGCCGGGAGCGGGTACGGCCGGCGTCGACCACGGCGCCGGAACGGACGGAGCCTGCGGTGCCCAATACTGCTGCGGATCACCGCCGATCCAGCCGTTCGCGGATCGCGGCTGAATCCGATCGGGGTACACCGGCGTGATCGCGTGCTGAGGCCCCGCCGACTTCTCCCACAGCAGGTGCAGGTACTGCGGGCGGACGAGTAGCGCGTGCACGAATCCCGCGATCCAGTTCGCGACGAGCGCGCCGGATAACCAGGTGTTGACGATCTCCTCGCTGTGAGTGCGCGGCGGCGCTCCGGCGGCGAGCTCGTCGGTGGTGGGTCCGGAAAACCCCATCGCCACGAAGCAACCGATGACCAACAGCAGGTACACACCGCCGGTGATCAACCACGCCCGTTTTCCGGTGCGGATGCCGATATAGAAGAAGGAACCCCAGGTCAGCAGGCCGAGGAGAAAGGTAGGCAGAATCCAGAGGCTGTGGGTTACCCGCCAGCGCGGGCTGCCGGGCTGCGGCAGGCTCATCGCTCGTGATCCAGTCGCGCGGGCTGGGCGAAGTGCGCGCGATCCGGCTGCGGGACCACGGGCGCCCCCTCGGTTTTCCACCAGTCCGCGGTGTAGGCGCTGTCCAGGGTGTCGGCGGCGAGCAGATCCTCCAGTGCCTGGACGTAGGGCAGGCACTGCTCGCCGACGGCGTCGTGGGTCTCGGCCTGTATCTGGCCGTCGGCGGAGACGGTCACGGTGATGCGGACCGGCCGGCTCATTCGCGGACCTCCAGCACCATGGTCACAGAGCGGTCGGCGTTGGCGGTCTGCGAGACGAGTGACATGCCCGCGGCGGGCGCCTGGTCACGGACCCGCCGCAACACCTCGGCCTGCACCCGCAAACCGTAGGCCGCGTCGATCGCGAGCACCGTGTCCACACAGCGCTGCCGGTCCTCGGTGCCGTGGAAATGCGCCTGCCACACCCCCTCGGCGTCGCGCCGCAGTTGCGCTGTCATCTGCGCCCATTCGACATCGATGGCGTCGGGGGCGGCCGAGGTGGTGCGCGCACCCGTGTCCTGCAACGCCAGATTCAGCAGTCTCGCGTCCCGCAATCGCGTCGACACGGTGCACACATTCGGTGCGGGAGAACTCTGCGCGACGGCGGCTTTCGCGACCGCGCCGAGTGCGACGGGCAGCAGTATCAGAGAAATGCTCACGTATGGATTATTCCGGGGCGAGGCCGTCGTTGCCCAGCGATCGGGATGCGGGAACAGCGCGCAATTTCGCCCATTCCCTGAGCTCGGCCACCTGCGCGGCGTGCAACGTCGACAGCGGGACGGTATTTCGCACCGCGTGCAGCAGATCCGCCGCGGTCAGCGCCCGCCGATCGAAGTAGGCCTCGAAGAGCCCGGAAACCACGGCCTGTTCGATTTCCGCGCCGGAGAACCCCTCCGATATCCCTGCCAGTTCCCGCAGCAGCTCCGGTGTGAGTTCGGGTCCGCCCGCGGGTCCGGCGGGCCGCCGGGTCAGGTGCAGCCGCCAAATATCGGCGCGCTCATACGAATCCGGCAGGTCGACGAAGAAGATCTCGTCGAATCGGCCTTTGCGCAGAAATTCCGGGGGCAGATTCTCGATGCGATTCGCCGTCGCGATGACGAACACCGGCCCGGTCTTCTCCTGCAACCAGGTGAGAAAGGTGCCGAAAACCCGCGCGCTGGTGCCGGTGTCGGAAGCGGTGCCTGCCCCGGCGAAACCTTTGTCGATCTCGTCCACCCACAGCACGCACGGCGCGCACGCCTCCGCGGTCGCCAGGGCCGAGCGCATATTGTGTTCGCTCGCGCCGACCAGGCCCGCGAAGACCCGGCCGATATCCATCCGGATCAGCGGAAGTCCCCACGCCGCGGCGGCGGCCTTGGCCGTCAGCGATTTTCCGCAACCCGGCACACCGGTGATGAGCACCCCCTTCGGCGCGGGCAGCCCGTAGGCGGCGGCCTCGGCGAGCCAGGAGTCACGCCGCTTGTCCAGCCACGACTTCAGCGCGTCCAGCCCGCCGACGTCGGCGAGATCGATCTCGCTCCGAACCAACTCCAGCAGTCCGGTTTTGCGGATGGTCTGCGCTTTCTCCGCCAACACCAGTTCCACATCGGATTCGGTGAGGGCGCTGCCGTTCACCATCGCCAGCGATACCGCGTTCTCGGCTTCGGCGAGGGTCATGCCGAGCGCCGCCTTGGTCAATCGGTCGCGACCGCGTTCGTCCAGCGCCACGTGCACCGTGTCGCGATTCCGGATGATCATGCCTTCGAGCAGGTCGCGGATCTCGGGTTCGCCCGGCAGCGCGAAATCGACCACCGTGACATCTTTTTCGAGTTCGGGCGGGATCCGCAGCACCGGCGCGACCACGATCACGGTGCGGGCCAGTTCCCCGGCCCGAAAATCGCGCACCACATCCCGCAGCGCGCGCACGGTCAGCGGATCCGCCTGCTGGGTGCCGTCGCCGAGGAAGGCGTGCAGATCGCTCAGCACGAATACCGCCCGCTCGTGCACCCGCGCCACCCCCTGCAACATCGCCGCCGGTGCGTGCGTCTCCCGTTCCGGAGGGCCACCGGCCCGGCGTAGCCCCTCCGTCGCCGACCAACGCCACAGCGCGCGCGGCGTTTTCAAACCGGCCACCGCGGCGTCGATCTCGTCCAACACCCGCTGTTCCTCGAAGGATTCCACGAACAACAGCGGGAAACGCGCCTGGAGCAGGTGGGTCAGGGCGGAGCGGAATGGTGGCACAGTCGCCGATGGTAATGCGCACCGAGATCTGTTCCGCGGCTCGACTGCGCATATTGACCGGACACCGGTGCGGGCGGCGCTGCCTTCCTTCGGTCTGGGCCGTATTCGGGGAATTCGCAGTCGTGGGCCTCTGTGGATCGGTCGCCCAACGACGACGCCGGGTCGTTTCGCTCGGGCGAGCGATACGACCCGGCGTCGGGTTGTCGGAGGTGACTAGCTGGTCGGCTCGAACGCTTCGGCGACGATCTCGGCCTGCTCAACGGCGTGGACCTTGCTCGAACCCGAGGACGGGGCCGACATGGCGCGGCGGGAGATACGGCGCAGCTTCTTGAACCGCTCGGGGAGGGTTTCGGGGAGATTCAGGCCGAAGAAGGGCCATGCGCCCTGGTTGGCCGGTTCTTCCTGGACCCACGCGATATCGGTGGCGTTCGGGTAGCCGTTGAGTGCCTCGTTGAGGCGGCGCACGGGCAGCGGGTAGAGCTGCTCGATCCGAACGATCGCGACATCCTCGCGCTTCTGCTTCGCCTTCTCGGCGGCGAGCTCGTAGTAGAGCTTGCCGCTGGTCATCACGATCCGCTTGACCTTGGAACGATCACCGGTGCCCGTTTCGTAGGCGGGCTCGTCGAAGACCGAACGGAACTTCGACTCGGTGAAATCCTTCAGATCCGAGACGACGGCCTTGTTGCGCAGCATCGACTTCGGGGTGAAGACGATCAGCGGGCGGCGGATGCCGTCCAGCGCGTGGCGGCGCAACAGGTGGAAGTAGTTCGCCGGGGTCGACGGCACCGAGACGGTCATCGAACCTTCCGCGCACAGCTGAAGGAACCGCTCGATACGACCGGAGGTGTGGTCGGGACCCTGGCCCTCGTGGCCGTGCGGCAGCAGCAGCACGACGTCGGAGAGCTGACCCCACTTGGCCTCACCGGAGGAGATGAACTCGTCGATGATGGACTGCGCGCCGTTGACGAAGTCACCGAACTGCGCTTCCCACAGCACGAGTGCGTCCGGGTTGCCCAGCGAATAGCCGTATTCGAAACCGACGGCGGCGTATTCGCTCAGCGCCGAATCGTGCACCGCGAACCAACCAGGGTTCTCGCTGCCGATGTTGTGGAGCGGGGTGTACTCCTCGGCCGTCTTGCGGTCGATGATCACCGAATGGCGCTGGGTGAAGGTGCCGCGACGCGAATCCTGACCGGTCAGGCGCACCGCCAGACCGCCGTCGATGAGCGTGCCGAAGGCGAGCAACTCGGCGAAGGCCCAGTCGACCTTGCCCTCGTAGGCCATCTCGCGGCGCTTCTCCAGCACCGGCTTCACGCGCGGGTGCACGTTGAAACCGTCCGGCACGTCGAGGAAGGCGTCGCCGATACGTTGCAGAAGGGCCTTGTCGACGGCCGTCTGCACGGTCGTCGGGACCTTCTGGTCGTCCTCGACCGACTCGCTCGGACCCGGGGTGTACTTCTCCAGTTCGCGGACCTCGTTGAACACCCGCTCCAGCTGACCCTGGTAGTCGCGCAGCGCGTCCTCGGCCTCTTTCAGCGAGATGTCGCCACGGCCGATCAGGCTTTCGGTGTAGGCCTTGCGGACCGAACGCTTGGTGTCGATGACGTCGTACATCGACGGCTGGGTCATCGACGGGTCGTCGCCCTCGTTGTGGCCGCGACGGCGGTAGCAGACCATGTCGATGACGACGTCCTTGCGGAACTTCTGCCGGAAGTCGACCGCGAGACGGGCCACCCAGTCGCAGGCTTCGGGATCGTCGCCGTTGACGTGGAAGATCGGCGCGCCGATGAATTTCGCGATATCGGTGGAGTATTCGGTGGAGCGGCTGTTCTCCGGCGCGGTGGTGAAGCCGATCTGGTTGTTCACCACGATGTGGATGGTGCCGCCGACCCGGTAACCGCGCAGACCCGACAGGTTCAGCGTCTCGGCGACCACGCCCTGACCCGCGAACGCGGCGTCACCGTGCAGCATCAGCGGCATGACCGAGAAGCCCTCGGGGCCGTCGCCCTTGTCGAGCAGATCCTGCTTGGCGCGAACCAGACCCTCCAGCACCGGGTCGACCGCTTCCAGGTGCGAGGGGTTGGCGGTCAGCGAGACCTCGATCTCGTTGTCGCCGAACATCTGGAGGTAGGTGCCGCGCGCGCCCAGGTGGTACTTCACGTCACCGGAGCCGTGGGTGGCCGCCGGATTCATGTTGCCCTCGAACTCGGTGAAGATCTTCGAGTAGGGCTTGCCGACGATATTGGCGAGCACGTTGAGGCGGCCTCGGTGCGGCATACCGATGACGACCTCGTCGAGCGCGTATTCGGCGCACTGGTCGATGGTGGCGTCCATCATCGGGATGACGGCTTCGGCGCCCTCGAGCGAGAACCGTTTCTGACCCACGTATTTGGTCTGGAGGAACGTCTCGAACGCCTCGGCCGCGTTGAGCCGGTTCAGGATGTACTTCTGCTGGGCGACCGTCGGCTTCGCGTGCTTCTGCTCGACCCGCTCCTGCATCCACTGCAACTGCTCGGTTTCCAGGATGTGGGTGTACTCGACGCCGACGTGGCGGCAGTACGCGTCACGCAGGATCGACAGCACGTCACGCAGTTTCATGCGTTCCTGGCCGTGGAAACCGCCGACGTCGAATTCGCGGTCCAGATCCCACAGGGTCAGCCCGTGCTGGGTGACGTCGAGATCGGGGTGGCTGCGGAACTTTTCCTTGACCAGGCGCAGCGGGTCGGTGTCGGCCATCAGGTGACCGCGGTTGCGGTAGGCGGCGATCATCTCGAGCACGCGAGCGCTCTTGTCGACGCCGCGCTCGCGGATGTCCTGGCGCCAGCGCACCGGCTCGTACGGCACGCCGAGGGCGTGGAAGACCTCGTCGAAGAACTCGTCGGAGATCAGCAGGGTGTGGATGGTCCGCAGGAAATCGCCGGATTCCGCGCCCTGGATGATGCGGTGGTCGTAGGTCGAGGTGAGCGTCATCAGTTTGCCGATGCCGAGATCGGCGATGCGCTCGTCGGCCATGCCCTGGAATTCGGCGGGGTACTCCATCGCGCCCGCGCCGATGATGGCGCCCTGGCCGTTCATCAGGCGCGGCACGGAGTGCACGGTGCCGATGGTGCCCGGGTTGGTCAGCGAGATGGTGACGCCGGAGAAGTCCTCGCCGGTGAGTTTGCCGTCGCGGGCGCGCCGCACGACGTCCTCGTAGGCGGTGTGGAACTGCCCGAAGGTCATGTCCTCGGTGTTCTTGATGGCCGCGACCACCAGCGAACGGTTGCCGTCCTTGCCGGGCAGATCGATGGCGAGACCGAGGTTGGTGTGCGCGGGGGTGACCGCGTTCGGCTTACCGTCGACCTCGGCGAAATGCCGGTTCATGTTCGGGAATTTGCGGACCGCCTGCACGATCGCGAAACCGAGCAGGTGGGTGAAGGAGATCTTGCCGCCGCGGGTCCGCGCGAGGTGGTTGTTGATGACCAGACGATTGTCGATCATCAACTTCGCCGGGATGGCCCGCACGCTCGTGGCGGTCGGGATGGCCAGCGAGGCGGACATGTTCTTCGCGACCGTCGCGGCCGCGCCGCGGAGCACCCGGGATTCGTCGGAAGCCGGTTCGCCGGACTTGGGACCACCGGTGGTGGGCGCCGCGTTCGACAGCGGCGCCGGGGTGGTCTGCGGGGCGCGGGTGGCCTTGGCCGCCGGAGCCTGCGCGGGCTTGGCGGTGGGTGCGGGCTTGGCGGCGGCAGGTGCGGGTGCGGCCTTCGCCGGTGCGGGCGCCGGTGCCGTCTTGACCGCTGCCGGTGCGGTCTTCACGGCCGCCGGTGCGGCGGGCGCCGAGTCGGCGGCGGGAGATGTCGTCTGAGGAGTTGGCTGGTCGCCGGTCACTTCAGGGGTGTAGTCGGCGAGGAACTCGTGCCAACTCGCGTCGACAGAGGATGGATCCTCCTTGTATTTGAGATACATCTCGTCGACTAACCACTGGTTCTGTCCGAACTGGGAAGTTGAGCTGCTCACAGCAGGTGTTCGCCTCATTTCGTTCTTCGCGCTGCGACGTTTGTGACGTGCCCGGCACGGGGATCAGCGGATGCGCGCCGATGCGCCCTCATTGAGGATAGGCCCAGCAGCAAATCGGCGATGCTACCCACCACCGGACATTCCAGAACTCACCTGTGCAGACTCGTCCGGCAACGAGAATATTCCCTCGTCCCGGCAAACTGTCGCCCGTACCACGTTTGGCGCTCAACGAGAGGGCGAGGTAGCTGCCTCCCACAGGCGCGAGTACTGTCCTCCGCCCGAAATCAGTTCGTCGTGGGTGCCGATCTCGGCGATCCGGCCGTGGTCGACCACGGCGATCCGATCCGCTCGAGCGGCCGTGCCGAGCCGGTGCGCGACCACGACGGTGGTCCGTCCACGTGCCAGCGACCGGTTCGCCACCAGCACCGATGCCTCCGTCTCCGCGTCGAGGGTCGAGGTGGCCTCGTCGAGGAGCAACAGATCGGGGTCGACCAGTTCCGCGCGGGCGAGCGCGATCAGCTGACGTTGCCCCGCGGACAGCCCGCGTCCCCGTTCGCCGACCGGCTGCCGCATCCCCAACGGCAGCGCCGCGATCATCGCCGACGCGCCGACCGCTTCGGCGGCCGCGGCGATCCGTTCGGCGCTCGCGGATGGTTGTCCGAATGCAATGTTGCTGGCGACGTCGCCGGTGAACAAGTGAGCTTCCTGCGGCACGATGCCGAGCCGGGAACGGTAGTCCGCGAGCCGGTAGTCGCGGATGTCGACACCGTCCACCCGAATCGCGCCGACCCCGCCGTCGGCACCGCCGGGCGGCAGATCGTAGAGCCGGGCCAGCAGTTTGACGATGGTCGACTTGCCCGCGCCGGTCGGACCGACCAGTGCGAGCGTGGCGCCGGGCGCGATCTCCAGCGACACCCCGTCCAGCGCCGGGCTCGTCGCGCCCGAGTACTGGAAGCGGACCTCGTCGAATCCGACCTCGCCGCGCAACGACCCCTCGATCGCGAC
This sequence comes from Nocardia sp. NBC_01377, assembly GCF_045040005.1. NCBI lineage: Bacteria > Bacillati > Actinomycetota > Actinomycetes > Mycobacteriales > Nocardiaceae > Nocardia > Nocardia sp. NBC_01377. Next base: position 6,138,879 of record NZ_CP109566.1, on the reverse strand, counting down.
CGCGTCGGGCGGATCGGCCGCGATGGACGACGGCGTGCGCAGCAGGTCGCCGATCCGGCGCAGGCCGACCCTGGCCTGCTGATAGCCGTCGAAGACCTGCGACAGCTGCATGATCGGACCGAACAGCAGTTCCAGATAGAGCACGAAGGCGATCAGCGTGCCGGCCGTCGTGGTGCCCGCCGCCACCTCGCGGGCCCCGATGAACACCACCGCCGCCAGGGCCAGATCCGCCCAGGCGATGACGGAGGCGAAATACGTCGCGATCGCCCACTGCGCCCGCATCCGCGAATGCCGGTAGCGCACCGAATACTCGGCGAAACGCCTGGCCGCGACCGGTTCGTGCCGATTGGCCTGAACGGCGCGCAGACCGGTGACGTTCTCGGTGAAATGGGCGTTCACCGCCGACACCCGTTCCCGCGACACCGTGTAGGCGGTGTCGGAGACGCGACGGAACAGCAGGGTCGCCCCGAACAGCGGCGGCAGCGCGACCAGTACCACCGCGGCCAGCGAGGCATCGATGACCAGCAGCGCGACCGCGATACCGATCAGCGTCAGTCCGCCGATCAGGGTGGTCGCGACCCCGGTCTGGAGGAAGGTCGACAGCGCGTCCACATCTGTGGTCATGCGCGTCATGATCCGGCCGGACAGTTCGCGCTCGTAATAGTCGAGCCCGAGCCGTTGCAGGTGGGCGTAGCTGCGGATGCGCAGCCCGTAGAGCACGCGTTCGCCGGTGCGGGCGGTCAGCACCGTGGTCACCACGCCGACGAGCAGACCGGCGACGACGAGGACGGTTCCGATCACGGCGGCGCGGGTGAGGGCCCCGGCGTCGTCACCGCTGACACCGTCGTCGATGGCGTAGCGCACCAGCGGCGGGAAGGCGATCGCGAGCAGCGCGTCCACGGCGAGCAACGCGACCACGGTGAGCACGAGCAGCCGGACCGGGCGCAGCAGCCGCGCGAGCCGGAAGTTCGGTTCGGGTTGCCGCAGCGCGCGGTCGTCATCGACGGGACGGTCGGTGGCCGGTGGCAGCCGCGCGATATTGCGGCGTAGTTCCGGGGTTTCGCTCAACGCGTTGGTGATGCCGGACCAGTTCCCGGGACCGCCGGTCGCCTCGCGCCCGCGCGCCGGTTCGGCGGTGACGACGAGGGCGGGCGCTTCGGGGGCGGGCAGCCGGATCACCCGGTCGGCCTGGGCGAGGGTGGATTCGCGGTGCGCGAGGATCAGCGTGGTTCGCCCGCCCCGGTCGGGCAGGGTGTCGAAGATGGCGGCCTCGGTCACCGCGTCTACCGCGGAGGTGGCGTCGTCGAGCACCAGGATGCGCGGACGTGCCAGCAGGGTTCTGGCCAGCGCGATCCGCTGACGCTGACCGCCGGAGAGGGTGAGACCGCGTTCGCCGACGACGGTGTCGTAGCCGTCGGGGAGTTCGCTGATGAAATCGTCGGCGGCGGCGAGTTTCGCCGCCTGCCTGACCTCGGCGTCGGTGGCGTCGGTCCGGCCGAGCGCGATATTGGCGGCGATGGTGTCGGAGAACAGGAAGGGATCGTCGAACACGACGCCGACGGCGGATCGGAGGTCGGCGGCGCTGACGTCGGAGATGTCGACGGACCGACATCGACCGTCGGTGAGTGAACCGTCCGTCGGTTCGGACCGGCCCCGCGCGGCGGAGTCGGACCCGTCCGCTCCGTCACCGCCGGGTGTGGAGTCGATGGCTGCCCGTGGATCCGCCTCGGCGCCGAAGAGATGGATGCTGCCCGAATCCGGCGCGTAGAAACGCGGCAGCAGCAGCGCGAGCGTCGATTTGCCGGAGCCCGCGGGTCCGATGATCGCCACCGTCTCGCCGGGGTGAACCACGAGGTCGAGATCGCGCAGTACCGGCCGGTCCGGGTCGAATCCGAAGCTCAGGGAGCGGATATCGATGCCGAGCGGGCCGTCGGGCAGCGGCGCGGGATGCGCCGGTTCGGCGATGACCGGCGCGGTGTCGATGACCTGGAACACTCGTTCGGCGGCGGCGCGGGTCAACTGGGCCATGATCACCACCGAGGACATGGTCCGCGCGGAGGCGGTCATGGTCGCGACGTAGGCGGCGAAGGCGAGAAAGGTGCCGACCCCGATGAGGCCGTGCAGGGCGAGCAGCCCGCCGACGACGATCACCGCGACCATTCCGGCCTGCGGTACGGCGGCGACCACCGGTGCGAACCTCGAGTCGACGCGCGCGGCGCGCAGCCGCTCGGCGTAGAGGTCGCGACTGTGTTTCTCCAGCAGGTCGACCATCCTGGCCTCCTGCCCGAAACCCTTCACCACCCTTACGCCGGTGACGGTTTCCTCGACGTGCTGGGCCAGATCGGCCGCGCGCTGCTGCGCCGACCACGTCGCCGCGTACAGGCGCGGCCGCATCCGGTAGACGACGAGCGCGATGGCGGGCACGACCAGCAGTGCCACCGCGGCCAGCGGCGGTGACAGCCACACCATGACCGACGCGGCGAGCACGAATTGCAGTAGCGCCAGGCCGGACCACGGCACCATGGCGACCAGGCCCTGCACCAGTTGCAGATCGGTGATGGATCGCGACACCACCTGCCCGGTCCGGATGGTGTCCTGCCCGGCCCCGTCCAGGCGCTGCAACGAGGCGAGCAGATCCACCCGGATCGCGTGCTGCATATCCAAGGACAGTCGCCCGGCCAGTACTCGCCTGGTCAGCGAGGAGACGAACCGTCCGACAGCGAGCAGGGCGAGCAGGGCCGCGACCACCCCGATCACCTCGGTATCGCCGACGCCCGCCGCGTCGACGGCGCGTTTGGTCAGCAGGGGAGCGGCGACCTCGACCACCGCGCCGAGCGCCACCGCGGCGGCGACCCCGGCCAGCGTGCCCCGGTAGACCAGGCTCGCGGCCCACAATCGTCGAATCCACCCCGGCTGTCGCGCCGCACGCCCGTCCAACTCCGCCACCAGCACTTCCCACTCACCCCCCGTTCGTATCCCCGACGTTACGACGTCTCGCGACGCGCTTTGATTCCCGCGTGGTCGCCGCGGCGCCGCGCGCTGGGCGGTGGTGGGTGGCGCGCGTTCGGAGATCCGCGGATCAGGTGTGGATCAGAGGTCGCGGGTGCGCAGGGACCACCAGCCCGCGCCCGCGCTGCCGATGGTCCACAGCAGCAGGACGACGACGGCGGCCGGTGTCGGCGCGAGGATGTCGCTGTCGGGGAAGGAGCCGACGGCCACCGTGGCGATGGTCGCCGATCCGGGGAGCAGGGTGGCGACGCCACCCATTCCGACGGCGTTGGCGATGAGCCAGATCAGCGGTTCGGCGATCAGCAGCCAGCCGAGCAGCACCGCGATCGCCGCACCCGATTTCCGCAGTACCAGGGCCAGCCCGGCGCCGATCAGCGACCAGCAGGTCGTGGCGAGTAATCCGCCGCCGAGCACGGTGACCAGTTGCGTGCCGAACTCGACCTTGCCGCGCCCGAAGATCAGCAGGCAGGCGAAACCGACGAGTTCGACCGCGACGGCAACCGTCAGCGCTATGGCCCCGGTGACCAGCAGTTTCGAGGCGATCAGGCGGTCACGGTCGGTGGTGAACAGCGCGGTGACCGGCATCGAGTGATACCGGAATTCCGCACCCGCGCCCGACGCGCCGAAGACGGCCGCCGCCAGGATCGTCACCGCGATCGCGGCGTAGAGCCCGATCGAGGCGGCGCCGGTGGCCGGATCGGCTTCGGGGTCGGCGGGGCCGGAACGGACGCTGGTCGCCAGGCACGCCACCAGCGCGACGGCGGGCAGCAGGGCGGCCAGCATCGCGTTCGAGCGCAGTGTCGCGGCTTTGCGGAGTTCGGAGTTGACGGCGGGGACGAGATCCGGGGGCAGGAGGGTGATCACCGTGGAATTCCGTAGGACGTCGGCTGCTGGACGGGGTGGTTCGGGTACGGGGCGGGTGCCGCGAACGGTATCGGTGCGGTGGTTCTCGGTTTGGTGAGCGAGGCGAGGACCCGATCCGGGTGGATCGGGTCGGCGGTGACGCTGTCCAGTCGTACGCCCGCGGTGTGCGCGGCGTCCCGGATCTGCGATTCGGTCGCGTCGGCGACCGCGAGTCTGCCGTCCGGGCGGATCACCGCGTCGGTGTAGCCGCGCGCGGCGAGCACGGTCGCGAGCGCCACCGGGGTGGATATGGCGACGACGAGCCGGTCCGGATGTCCGCGCCGCAGTTTCGCCGGGGTGCCCTGGTAGACCACCGCGCCCTCGCTCATCACGACGAGGTTGTCGACCATCGGCACCACCGCGGCCAGCGACGTGCTCGACAGCAGCACGGTGCCGCCCCTGCGGTTGTGCCCGCGCAGGAAATCCTGCAACCATCCGCGTTCGGCGGCGTCGAGACCTTCGGCCGGTTCGTCCAGGATGAGCAGTGGTGGGTCGGCCAGCAGCGCGGTCGCCAGCGCGAGCCGGGTGTGCTGTCCGGCGCTCAACGCCGAGATCCTGGTGTCGGCGTGGCCGGACAGCCCGACCGAGTCGAGCACTTCCTCGACCCGCCCGTCGGGCACGCGCGCGGCGGCGGCGTGGATCGACAGGTGGTCGCGGGCCGCGCGGGCCGGATGCAGCCCGCGCGGGCAGAGCATGCCGCCGACGGGCGACCCGCCGCCGATACCGGCCACCGAGCCGGGGCTGCCCACCGACGCGGTGCCGGTGGTCGGACGCACCAGACCGAGCAGGACGCGCAGCACCGTCGACTTACCCGCGCCCGAGGGCCCGACCAGGCCGACGCTGGTGCCGGTGTCGACGGCGAAGGTCACATCCTGGATCGCCACGGTCTGTTCGTAGCGCTTGGTCAATCCGCGAACGGAGAAAGCGGGGCGTGCTGGAGTCACCGCGGGCCCGGGGTCCGCCGAGGTGCGGACGGATCGATCGCCTTCAGCGGATCCGCTTCGATGACCAGATGCCTGGACGCGGGCCAGCTGCTCGGCGCCGCGCCGAAGGCCTTGTGCGCGTTGACGATCGTGGTCTTGCCCAGGGCGCGGTTACCGACACCGCCGATGACGGCGCCGATCCCCATCGGGATCACCTTGCCCGCCATCAGCGCCATCCGCTTGGTCAGGAATCGGACGATGAAACGCTTCATCAGCGAATCGTTCATCCCGGACAGGCCGGGTATGCGGGTGGCGAGCAGCGTGCCCCAGTTCTTGGCCGAATGGCCGACCGACTTCTCCACGATGTCCATGCCCGCGTCACCGAGCACGACGGCGATCACCAGCGCGCGGCGCTGTTCCTTGGCTTCCGGCGCGATGCCGTGCACCCCGGCGATAGCGAGGGTGTACAGGGCCGAGGCCTCGAGGAAGAAGGCGGTCTCCGCGGTGATCGTCGCCAGCGAGGCGACGGTGCCGACACCGGGCATGGCGGCCGTCGCGCCCGCCGCCGTACCGCTGCCGGTGACCGCGAGCAGGTAGAACCGTTCCAGCCGGGTGATGATCTGAGCCGGGGTTTCGTCGGGGTGTGAGCGCCGGACCATGTCGATGTACTTCTCCACCGCGGGGCCCTGTAGCTTCGATCCGTTCTCGAGCAGCGTGACCACGGTCTTTTCGAACGCGCTGTGCCTCATCGGCAGAACCCCTTAGTCTCAGCATTCGCTGGCAGAACTCTATGGCACCGAGGATTGCTCGGCCCAACACGGCAACGAACCGCATCACTCGACGGGTTCCCCGTTACGGCCGATATACCCGGTCTAGGGCAGGACCGGTGTCGGCACCTGTTCCGACGGCACGGGCGGCGGTGGCGGCGTGCCGTCGCCGAAGGGGCGTCCCCCGAGCGATTCGCGGCCGTGCGCGGTGAGCCAGCCCGAAAGATCCGGTCCCTTCGGCACGATCCGGGTGGGATTGATATCGGTGTGCACCACGTAGTAATGGGTCTTGATCTGGCCGAAGTCGATGGTGTCTCCGAAACCGGGCGTCTGGTAGAGATCGCGGGCGTAGGCCCACAGCACCGGCATCTCGCTGAGTTTGCTCCGGTTGCATTTGAAATGTCCGTGATAGACCGGGTCGAAGCGCACCAGGGTGGTGAACAGTCTGACGTCGGCCTCGGTGATGGTGTCGCCCACCAGGTAGCGCTGCCTCTCCAGACGCTCGGTGAGCTGGTCCAACCGGTTGAAGAGCCGGTCGTAGGCCGTGTCGTAGGCATCCTGGGTCCCGGCGAAACCGCAGCGGTACACCCCGTTGTTGACGTCGCGGAAGATCGCCAGACTCACCTCGTCGATCTCATCGCGCAGCGGTTCCGGATACAGCAGCGGGGCGCCGGGGCGGTGCAGGGCGGTCCATTCGGTGGAGAAGTCGAGCGTGATCTGCGCGTAGTCGTTGGTCACGACCTGACCGGTCGCGATATCGACGATCGCGGGGACGGTGATGCCGCGCGGATAGTCGGGGAATCCGGCGAGGTAGGCGTCACGCAGCTTGGCGATGCCGAGCACCGGGTCGACACCGCCGGGGTCCAGATCGAAGGTCCAGCTCAACTTGTCGTGGGTGGGCCCGCAGAGTCCGAGCGACAGCGTGTTCTCCAAGCCCAGCAGCCTGCGCACGATCAGCGTCCGATTGGCCCACGGGCACGCGCGGGCGGCGACGAGCCGATAGCGGCCCGCCTCGACCGGGTAGCCGTCACGGCCGTCGGCGGTGATCCGGGTGGTGATGTAGTTGGTGTCGCGTTTGAACTCGCCGGACTCGACGTAGGTACCGGATTCGGATGCCGACTTGGTCACCGGCACAGTTTGGCAGATCCGGGTTCTAGGCTGACCGGATGAGCGAATCGAAGGCGACCCGGCTGGAACGTGAAGTCACCGGCGGCGGCGCGGAGGTGGCGATCCTCACCTTCGCCAACGCGCCGCTGAACCTGTTCGACCAGGCGATGTTCGACTCGCTGGTCGGCGATATCGCGGAATTGGCCGCGCGCCCGCCCAGGGCGGTGTTGCTGCGCGCCGAAGGCAAGGTCGTCTCCGGCGGCGTCGACGTGCACGTCTTCGACGGGTTGTCGGTGGAACAGGGCGCTGAATTGTGGCGCACCCTGTTCGCGCAGATCATCCATCCGATCGAAGCGCTGCCGTGCCCGGTGGTCTTCGCCGCGCACGGCCTGACCCTCACCGCGGCCTTCGAGATCGCCTTGGCCTGCGACATCATCCTGGCCGCCCCGAAGGCCAGGTTCGGTCTGGTGGAGACGGTGGTCGGGCTGACCCCGTCGATGGGCGGCCCGCAGCGGCTGGCCGAGCGCGCCGGATCGGGGCGCGCCCGCGAATTCGTGATGACCGGCGATCTCTACGATGCGGCGACGATGGCCGACTGGGGTGTGGTCAACGCGGTGCACGAGGATGTCGACACCGCGGCCAGGCAGTTGACCTACCGGCTCGCGCAGGGGCCGACCCGCGCGCACGCCGCCACCAAACAGATCGTCGCGGCCTGGCGTTCCGGCGGTGTGGCACACGCTGATTCGGTCACCCCGCAGGTTTCCGGCGTGCTGTTCGACACCGAGGATCTGCGCGGCGCGGTGCGCAGCTTTCTGGAGGTCGGACCGGGTAAGGCCACCTACACCGGTCGATGACCGGCGTGTCCGACATGACACGTATCGCCGCTAACCCAGCGAGATTGTGATCCTCGTCATATAGTCGCAGGTGCCTGGTCGCTCGAGGCGCGCGGAGGACGAATGTCGCAGCAGTTGTTGGTCGAATACCCCATGGCAGGGCCGCCCGTGTGCGCCAACCCGCTGGCTCGCGGCGCAGACGGTGTGCTCAGGTACGGCAATCTCACCCCCGCGCTCACCGAGTTGCTCGATCTACGGGTGCACGCGTTCGCCCAGCGCGAGGCGGTGGTCGAGATCGGCGGCCCCCGGTTCACCTACCGGGAGCTGTGGCATTCCGCCTCGCGGATCGCCGGAGGTTTACAGGAGCACGGCATCGGATACGGCGACCGCGTCGCCATCCACATGCCCGTGGGTGCCCGCTGGGTGCAGGCCTTCCTCGGGGCGCTGCTCAGCGGCGCGGTGCCGGTTCTCGTCCACGACGGCCTGCCCGCGGCGGTGGCCGACCGCGTGATCGCCGACAGCAGAGCGGATTTCGTCCTCGGCTCGGGCGCGGGCGACGAACTGCCCGACGGCGCGTCCTATATCGATGACGGCGCCGCGCTGAGCGATCTGGCCTTGCTCTGCTACACCAGCGGTCCCGCGCCGGGCGCCACGGGCCAGGACGCCGAGCCGAAGGGCGTGGAACTGACCAACGAGAATCTGCTCTCGGCCATCCGGTCGGTGGTCGGTGCGCTGGACCTGCCGACCGACGGACTGCGGAACCTGCTGCTACTGCCGTTGGCCCATGCCAGCGGCTGCGTCGATCAGTTGCTGCCCACCTTCGCGGTCGGCGGCACCGTCGTACTCGCCCCCGATACCGGGAAACTCGCCGAGGGGATCGCGACCGAACGGGTCGACATGGTCTCGGCGACCCCGCGACTGTTCGCCCGCCTACTACCGCAACTTGCCGCGCTGCGTCAGGACGGGATGCGCACCGAGGGCGTGTCGCGGATCAGCAGTGCCGGACATCGCGCCGAACGCATGTTCGTCCCCGCCGCGGGCGCGACGCCCTCGGCCGCCCTGCGTGAGATCTTTCCCGCCGCGCGGCAGTGGTCGGTCTGGGGCGCGACCGAGACCAGCGGTATCGGTCTCGCCGTCGACGACCGCGCCGAAGCGGATGCCGCCGTCCTCGGATTCCCTTTCGGCGGTACCGAATTGGCGCTGTTCGGGCCGCGCGCGAGCTCCGGGCACGGTGAGTTGCTGTGCCGGGGGCCCAATGTCACGCGACGCTACTGGAACGATCCCGAGGCGACCGCCGATCGCTTCACCGGCAGCTGGTTCCACACCGGCGATCAGGTCACCATCGACGCGGACGGCCTGGTCCGTCGCGGTGCGGCGGGTCAGTCGGGATTTCCACGCATCGATTGATTACTCCAGCATCGTTTCGCGCAATCGCGCGCGCACTTGCGTGGTGAGACCGATGGCCTCGAGATAGCTGTCGAAGTCACCGTGCTGTTCCAGCGCCGCGGCCAGGGCGACGTTCAGATATTCGTTCCTGACACCGAGCAGATCGGCGGTCAGTTCGACACCCTCGGGCATTTTCGGCTGCAACATCGCGCGCAGCGAGGGGACCGCGTCGTTACTGCGCAGGAAGTCGGCGAAGATATCGGATTCGGTGACCCCGACCGCGTACAGCAGCGTCGCCATCGCCCAGCCGGTGCGGTCCTTGCCCGCCGCGCAGTGGACCAGGACCGCGCCCTCGCCGCGCAGCACGGAGTCGGCGATCGCGGCGATCGCGCGCTGGGCCTCGGGCAGTGCGGGGAAGAACCGGTAGACCTCGAGCATATGGGCCATGCCGAAGGAGGTGCGCGCCTCGTGCGGCGGCCGCTCGCCCATGCGCGAGTCGAACGGGGTGATGTTGAGCCGGACACCGTCGGGCAGATTGTCGTGCCCGACGTGGTCGATCTCCCGCAGTCCGCGCAGGTCGTAGACGTCGGTGACGCCGAGTTCGCGCATGGTGGCGTGGCCGTCGGGGGTGAGGCCGCTGAGCTGGGCCGAGCGGAGCAGGACGCCGGGACGGACCGTCGCGCCGTCGGCGGTGCGCAGGCCGCCGGTGTCGCGAAAGTTGAAGGTGCCGGAGATGAAGAACTGGTCGATGGGGGTCGGGAGAGTCACCGACCCAGGCTATCGGCCGGGGGTTGCCGTGGGAATCGTTCGCTCGGCGAAATTCTGATGACCGGTTCGTGAGGATCGCTCTGTGTTGTGTGCCACAGCGACACCGAGCGGTCCCTGAATCGTCCGTACAGTGGATCGAGGTGTCTCTTGCCGGGAGGGTCGATGAGACCACACCCAGAACGGGGTTTCATCAGTGCCGAGGGATGGTCGCGAAGCCATTCCGTTTGGGTAACAAAACATTCTTTCAGTCTGAAATTACCCGTTGAACCCGTTCTTAAACCTTGATAACCCTCTACCATTGGTGAACGTTGGACCGGGCAGCCCCGTGATCTCAATGATGAGGTCGGTGGGAGTGGTCGCAATGTTCAGCGAGTCGCGCCGCAGTTTGCGCGAGTTTTTTCGCCGAGGGAGTCGTCGTTGAGCGCACGTGGAGAGATAGCAGAGGTGCGGTTCCGGCCGGCGATCTGCGAGGCCGTGGAGAAGGCGGCCGCCTCGCTCGATTTCACCGGTGTGCGAGCACTACGAGTGTTGTTGCACGCCGGGGTCAGCGCGTACTGGCCGATGGTCAAGGCCGCGCCGACCAAACAGGTAAAAGCATATGAGGCGACCGTCAATGCATTACGCGAGAGATGGGACGTCCCGCCCGATTGCGCGCCGGACCCTTCGGCTCGCGCGATGTTCCGTGACATGGATGCCGAGGTCGCGTGGTTCCTCGACCTCTGCGCGGCCCGGTCGGGCACGCAATGGTTGGAACCGGTCGAGTCGATCGCCGCGTACGCGGCCGCGATGTTGCAGGGCACGGTGCTGCGGTGGCTCGCCGACTGTGATGACGAGACCGCGTTGGTCGTATTGGACGACCTGGTCAGCGGCCTGGCGGGACGCGCGACCGACGCGTACTGACAGGAGCTGGACGTCTGACCAGTTTGGTGGTTGAGTGGGGACGGTGACCTCGCCGATCGCGCGGCTCCACGCGGCAACCGCCGAATTGGATCCGCCCATTGCCGCCATCGACCTGCCCACACTGCGTGCCAACGCCGCCGATCTGGTGCGCAGGGCGGGCGGGGTCCCCATTCGCGTGGCGAGTAAATCAGTGCGCTGTCGCGCCGTCCTCGAGGAAGTGCTCGGATCCGGACCGGCCGGGGGTTTCGCGGGCATCATGTCGTATTCGCTGCGCGAGGCCATCTGGCTGGTTCGGCTCGGCGCCCGTGACGTGCTGTTGGGTTATCCGAGCGTCGACCGGGCCGCCTTGGCCGAACTCGCGGGCGACGCGACGCTGCTCGATTCCATCACCCTCATGGTCGACGATGCCGAGCAACTCGCGCTGATCAGGGCCGCGGTCGGCAGCGACCGGGTCCGGCCGCGGATCTGCCTGGATGTCGACGCCTCGCTGCGGGTCGGCCCGATCCATCTGGGCGTGCGCCGCTCCCCGATGCGCACGCCCGATCAGGCCGCGGCACTGGCCCGGGCGGCCGTGGATCGCGGTTTCGACGTCGTCGGCGTGATGACCTACGAAGCGCAGATCGCCGGACTTCCCGACGGCAATATCGCGATTCGCCTGGTCAAGAAACTCTCGGCCGCCGAGATCGCCACCCGGCGCACCGAGGTGCTGGCGGCGGTGCGCTCGGTGGTCGGCCCGTTGCGGATCGTCAACAGCGGCGGTACCGGCTCGATCGAAGTCAGTATCACCGATCCCGAGGTCACCGAGGTGACCGCGGGATCGGGCCTGTACGTGCCGACGCTGTTCGACAACTACCGCGCGTTCACCCCGCGCCCCGCCCTCTTCTTCGCCACGTCCGTGCTGCGCAGGCCGACGCCGTCCATCGCGACCGTTTTCGCCGGTGGTTACATCGCTTCCGGACCGACCGGTCCGTCTCGCGTGCCGAAGCCGGTGTGGCCCACCGGATTACGGCTGATCGGCACCGAGGGTGCGGGCGAAGTGCAGACCCCGCTGTCGTCGGCGTCGGGGCTGCGCATCGGTGACCGGGTGTGGTTCCGGCACGCCAAGGCGGGCGAACTGTGCGAGCGTTTCGATCGAATCCACCTGGTGGACGAGGACGGCACGCGCAGCGCGGTTCCCACCTATCGCGGCGAAGGGCAATGCTTCGGCTGACGCTTCCCGAACTCAGGGCGAACCGCTGGTCGGTTCGGCGCGGGGTCAGCTCGGCGTGGCGGTCAACTCGAGGAATCGGGCCAGATCCGTCACCTCGCCAGGTGTGGACGGCAGATATTCGGTCAGCAGCGTGGAGCGGATGATCACCGCCTTCCACATCGCCCGGCACAGCGCGGCGTGCAGCACACCGCGCGAGAGCGGGAACGACATGCCGTAGGGCGCGTCGGCGGGGGTGGAGGTGGTCATCGACAGCAGGACCACCGCGGCCTGCCTACCGCGGAAGCGATCCGGGGTGCCGACGAGGACGTCCTCGATCTTGGCGCGGGCCAGCATGGTGCGAATCCGGCCGACCTGGGCGCCGTAGGGCGCGACGACGAAGATGTCGTGCGGATGCAGGCGGCGGGTCATCGTGCCGACCGTCCACGAGACGCCGAGCAGCGTGCGCACCCGCCGGACCACCTCGCGCGCTTCGGCCTCCGATTCGGTGGTGTTGCCGAGGTGACCGACCAGCACCGCCTCGATGCCGGGCACCACCCCGTCGAGTTGGCGTGCGAGCGTGATGGTTTCGTTGGACCGCAGCCGATCGTCGTAGTAGAGCCGTGAGATCGGCTCGCAGACGCGCGGATGCATCCGCCAGCTGCGATCGAGGAAGTAGCCGCGTTCGGCGGACAGGGTGGCCCGGTCCTCGATCAGCCAGCCGAGCACCGATTCCCCGACCGGTTCCTGGTGCGCGGCGTGCGCCGTCGTCGGCGCGAGATCGCCGATCAGCAGCAGATTGCGCGCGCTCGGGCCGACCGAGATCATCTCCGCCAGCGCGAAACCGCCCGCGTCGGCGATCACGAGCAGATCGAGGGCCTGCTGCCCGATCAGGTCCTCGTTCGCGAAATCCGCGGGCGCGCCACCGATGACGCACCCGTTGACGGCGTTGTCGAGAAAACGCTGGTAGCGGCCCGCGTCGATGACGGCCCACTCCGGCGCGACCGATTCGACATCCTTCTTGGCCACCAGTTCCGGGAGCACGCCGAATTCGACCACCGCGTCCAGCATGTTCTCGATGGTCGGATGCGATCGCGCCACCACACCCACCCGCCAGCGATGTTTGGTCACCAGGCGTTCGATCACCCGGGCCGCGGTGGAGGTCTTCCCGGTGCCGGACGGACCCTGCACCGCGACGTAGGAGTCGTCGAGTTCGCGGATCGCCGCGGTGATCGCGGCCGCGTGATCGCCGTGCACCTCGGCCAACGCGGCGCCGTCGCGTAGCCGGGGCGGCCTGCGCGCCAGGATGTCGAAGACGGCGCTGCGCGGTATCTCCGGCAGTGTCACCAGCAACTGCTGGGCGGCGAATTCCACCGCGCCCTCGGCATTCTCGTCGCGGGCGGGCAACTGTGGCGCGATGGCGACGGGCAGATCGTCGTAGGGTTCGCACCCGGCGGGCAGTAATTCCTCGAGGCGGACCGTGTCGTCGAAATCCGGGTCGACCGAACAGCCGAGCACGGTGGCGGTCGCGGTGGCGCGCCTGCCGACCGCCGTCACCATGCCCGCGGCCACCGGGCGGTCGTAGTAGGTATAGACGGTCGCGCCCGGCGCCAGCGTCGTGCCCGCGCCGCGACCGGTGCCGATCCGTCCGGTCAGGGTGAGATAGCGCCGCATGGTCGGCCGGTTCGGGCTGTGATGCCATTTGGTGTCGACGGTGCCCCAGTCCGCTACGAGCACACCCGCCGCCTCGGGCCATTCGTTCACCGGGTGGCTGAGCCGGTCCATATGCGCCCACCACAGCGGTCGCCGCTCGCGCCGGTGGTAGCCGAGCGCGGCGGCCATCAGCGCGGCCGGATGCGGCGCGGGACCCGCCGCGCCGCGACCCGCCGCGAATTCGGCCAGCGCCGCCTCGATGGACGACGGGGGCGCGGGCGGAATCGTTTCCGCCCCCTGCGAATCCGGGCCGCACCAGGACCGCGTTCCCGGGGGCGGTACCGGCCACGGCGTGATCCGTTCGTCGGCGGCGCGGTCGAGCAACCAGTCGCGCAGTCGCAGGATCGTCGCGCAGTCGGCGGATTCGCCCGTCGCGGCATCGAGAGAGAGGCGGTCGTGGAGAAATTCGCGCAGGGTCTCGAGCCGATACGATCGCCGCCCGATGACGGCCGTGTTGCGCAGGATCGGATACAGGTCGACCAGCACGCCGTCGCACAGCAGTTCGTCGGCGATCTCCTCGCCGACGCCGTACCCGCCGGTGCTGCGCAGCAGTGCCGCGCGGACCTCGCGCGTGAAGTAGTACACCCGCATCGCGGGATGGTCGCGACGTCGCGAGACGAGGAAATCGAGGGTGTCGGCCACGGCGTCGCGTCGCGCGGCCGTCGCGGCGGGTGAGTCGCCGGGAATCCGGTAGCTCCGATAGGTGACGCCGGGGCCGCCCACCTCGATCCGCAGCGGTTCGCCGGGGGTGTCGTCCAGGATCAGCGCGAGGTCGCCGGCGGACGGCGGTGGCAGCGCGCGCAGCGCGTCGGGGTCGAACACGGCGTACTCCGGGCCGCCGGAATGTTCACCGGCGACCTGGATTTCGGCCTGACGCCGCAGGGTGCCCACGGTGCGCGGGGAGAGTCCGGCGACCGCGGATTCGGTGACCGCCAGCCGGTCGATGGTCGCCGTCCCGGCCTCGCGCAGTCGCGCTCGCGCCGGATTGCCGAGTCCGGCCACGAGCAGCAGATCGCGCGCGGTGGTCAGCGCCGAGGTGCAGGTCGGGCATCGACCGCAGGCAAGGAAGCGTGGATCACCCCATTGCACGGGTAGCAGTTCGCTGAGTTTCTCCTCCACGATCCACTCGACCCGGCGCCTGAGCGAACGATAGATCGGGACGAGTTCGGCCGTCGGCAGATCGGAAAGGTCTCGGCCCCAGTGCAATCGGACCACGGCGGCGGTGGATAGCCCGCGGGCGTCCGCGGCGTCGGCGCAGGCCGCGAGTTCGAGAGCGGCGAGTTCCAGTGCCGCCCTCACCGATTCCCGCTGATACGGCGCGGTGCCGTGCGCGGTGTAACCCGCCTGATCGCGCACCAGGAATTCGCAGGCGCAGACGAACCGGCCGTCGAAGAAGGTGGCGCCGTTCACGATATCCGCGCCCGCGCGCAGTGCCGCGTCGGTCTCGGCGTCGACGGCGCGCAACGCCGCGACCCTGGCCTCGGGATCCTGCGGTTCGGGATCCTGCGGTTCGGGATGCGGCGCCCGCACCTCGACCATGGTGTCGCCGAATCGATCCCGGAAATCGGTGCGTGTGCGTTCGCGTTCCGCGCCGATACCGGGCACCGCGGCGATATCGCCGAAATCCGCCGATTCGGCCGCGAAGGTGCCGAGCTCGGTGTCGAGGGCGCGCAACAGCGCGAATTCGCACCGCGCCGCCCGCACGAGATCAGCGGCGGTGCACACGACACGATCACCGAACACGAACAAACGCGGCCCTCCTGTGTCTTACGGGACACCCGCACTCGCGGCGCCCCGACGAACACCGGCACCCGAGCAACGCGGACGGCAACACCTTAGCTAGCCCATGTGACCTCGGTGAACCCTGCCCGGCTCAGGAGCGTGGCTTACGCCTCTCGAACCGCTTCGGGCCGCTGTGCTCGGTGCGCGGACCACGGGTGAACGAGCGGCTCTGCGGCGGGCCCGAATCCAGCTGGAGCTGGATCAGCACGCCGCTGATCCTGGTGCGCCGCAATGCTTCGAGCGTCTCGTTGGACAGATCGGCGGGCAACTCGACCAGGCTGTGATCCGGTCGAATGCTGATATGCCCGAAATCGCTGCGCCGCAAACCGCCTTCGTTGGCGATGGCGCCCACGATCGCGCCCGGCACCACGCGGTGCCGTTTGCCCACACTGATCCGGTAGGTGGCGAGTTCGGCGCCGCTGGTCCGGTTGAACCCGGTGCCGCGATCCTCGTCGAAGCCACGGGCCGGACGGTCACGCGGCGCGCGCTGCGGACGTTCCACCGGCTCCGGCTCGGGCTCCATGAAGAAGTTGTCGCCGTCGTAGGAGCCGACGGCCAGCGCCGCGGCGATATCGACCAGCGGGATGTTGTGCTCGCGTTCGTAATCCTCGATGAGGGTGCGGAACAGCGCCAGGTTCGGGTTCGACAGGTTCTCGGTGATGGTGTCACCGAATTTCGCGACCCGCTGGGCGTTCACGTCCTCGACGCTCGGCAGCTGCATCTCGGTCAGCGGATGCCGGGTGGCGCGTTCGATCGCCTTGAGCAGATGCCGTTCCCTCGGCGCGACGAACAGCAGTGCCTCGCCGCTGCGCCCGGCCCGGCCGGTGCGGCCGATGCGGTGCACGTAGGACTCGGTGTCGTGCGGGATGTCGTAGTTGACCACGTGCGAGATGCGGTCGACGTCCAGACCGCGCGCGGCCACGTCGGTGGCGACCAGGATGTCGAGCGTGCCCGACTTGAGCTGTCCGATGGTCCGCTCGCGCTGATTCTGCGCGATATCGCCGTTGATCGCGGCGGCGGAGAACCCGCGGGCGCGCAACTTCTCGGCAAGTTCCTCGGTGCCCTGCTTGGTGCGCACGAAGATGATCATCGCCTCGAACGACTCGACCTCGAGGATTCGGGTGAGGGCGTCGAGTTTGCGCTGGTGGGAGACCTGCACCCAGCGCTGGTTGATATTGACGTTGGTCGTGGTCTTGGTCTTGACCGTGATCTCGACCGGTTCGCGCAGATACTGCTTGGAGATCTTGCGGATCGCGGGCGGCATGGTGGCCGAGAACAGCGCGACCTGCTTGTCCTTGGGCGTATCGGCGAGGATGCGCTCGACGTCCTCCTGGAAGCCCATCTTGAGCATCTCGTCGGCCTCGTCGAGCACCAGGTATTGCAGCTGCGACAGGTCGAGCGTGCCCTTCTCCAGGTGATCGATCACGCGACCCGGGGTGCCGACGACCACGTGCGCGCCGCGGCGCAGTCCGGACAACTGCACGCCGTAGCTCTGGCCGCCGTAGATCGGCAGCACGTTGAGACCGGGGATGTGCGCGGCGTAGCGGCCGAACGCCTCGGCCACCTGGATCGCCAGCTCTCTGGTGGGGGCCAGCACCAGCGCGCGCGGCTGCTTGCCGATGATTTCCAATCCCATGAGGATCGGGATCGCGAAAGCCGCGGTTTTACCCGTTCCGGTCTGGGCGAGGCCGACCACGTCTGCGCCGGAGAGCAGCGGCGGAATCGTCGCGGCCTGGATCGGCGACGGCGACTCGTAGCCGACATCGGCGATGGCCGCGAGAAGGCGGTCATCGATCCCGAGATCGGCGAAGGTCGGGCCGTCGTTGTCCCTGTCGTTGTCGCCAGAAACGCTGTCGACCTCATTGGTGCTCATTGACCAGTACTTTACTGCCTTGTAGTAGCTGTCCCGGCCACCGGCCCAATACGGTGAGACCTATGCGATCGAATGACTCGTCCGCGGATCACGACCGGGCAACCGCGAAGATGTCGGTGGCCGTCATCCAATTCGCGCCGGGAAAGCAGCCGCCGGACAATCTGGAGGCGCTGCGTGAGCACGTCGCCGCGGCCGTCGACAGCGGTGCGAAGGTCGTCGTCGCGCCCGAGTACTCCATGTACGCGGTCTCGCGGCTCGACGAGCGGGTCGTGGCCGTCGCCGAACCGCTGACCGGCCCGTTCGTCACCGGGCTCGGTGCGATCGCCGCGGAGTTCGGCGTGCATCTGGTGGCCGGAACGGTGGAGCGCGGCGACCCCGGATCGGAACGTATCCGCAATACACTCGTTGCCTTCGACCCCTCGGGGACACAGATCGCGCGCTACCGCAAAGTGCACCTCTACGACGCCTTCGGACATCGCGAATCCGATGTGGTCGAACCGGGCGTCATCGAGACCCCCGCCACATTCGAGGCGGGCGGTGTGACATTCGGCATGCAGACCTGTTTCGACCTCCGCTTCCCCGAGGGCTTCCGGCGCAGCGCGGCCGCGGGCGCGCAGGTGCTGCTGCTGCCCGCCCAGTGGATTCCCGGCCCGGCCAAGGTGGATCAGTGGACCACGCTGGTGCGGGCCCGCGCCATCGAGAACACCGTCTACATCGCCGCCGCCGACCAGGCCGCGCCGCGCGGCGCGGGCGCGTCCATGATCATCGACCCGGCGGGGCGGATCATGGCCGAACTCGGCGACGAGCCGGGTGTGATCGCGGCCGAGGTCGACCTCGAACAGTTGGCCGCCGTCCGTGCCGCGAACCCGAGCCTGGCATTGCGCCGATTCTCGATCACCGAGCGGGGCCAGGAGTAGCGTTCGAACCGATGGGCTACACCGATCGGGCGGCCGCCGGTCGCGCACTGGGGGCCGAACTGGAACACCTGCGCGGGTCGCTGCCGCTGGTGCTCGGGCTGCCGCGCGGGGGCGTTCCGGTGGCGGCGGCGGTCCGCGACATCATCGGTGGTGACCTGGACATCCTGCTCGTCCGCAAACTCGGCGTGCCGTGGCAGCCGGAGCTGGCGATGGGGGCGATCGGGGAGGACGGCATCCTGGTGCGCAATCCCGACGTGCTGGCGCAATCCCGTGTGCCCGCACACGAATTCGACCGGGTCGAGGCGCGGGAACGCGCCGAACTGGAACGTCGCCGCACGATATGGCGGGGCGACGCCGCGCCGATCCCGATCGCGGGGCGCACCCTGGTCATCGTCGACGACGGCATGGCGACCGGCGCGACGGTGGTCGTCGCCTGCCGGGTCGCGCGGCTGCGGCGGCCCGAACGCATCGTGGTCGCCGTCCCGGTGTCCTCGCCCGAAGCCGTGCGACGGGTCGAGGGGGAGGCCGACGAGGTGATCTGCCCGCTGGTGCCGGAATCCCTCGGCGGAGTCGGGTCCGCCTTCCGCGATTTCCACCAGCTCGCCGACGACGAGGTCACCGATCTGCTGCGCTGACGTGCGTGTCGGCAACGGGTCGCGGTCGCGCCCGGGGATCAGCGCGAAGTCGCGCTCGCGCTCGATCGGCCCGCCGCGTTGAGCATGGGGCGCAATTGGGCGGCGAAACCTTCGGCGTCGACCGGGATGACGTCGACGTCGGCACCCGTGCGGATCGCGTACCGGCCGTCGCCGGTGATATCGATCCAGCACAGCACCCCGAACGGGTGCAACTCGCCGTCGGCGCGCGTGGCGGAGACCACGATCTGGCCGATGCCGTCGCGTGGCCTGCCGAGCAGACGGCGGATCCGGGCGGGCGCGGTGGGACCGGCCACCGGAACGGTCACCAGATCCCTGCTGTCCTCGCGCACGCGCGGCAGCGGCGCGACGAGCCTGGCCGAGGTACCGGGCGAGTTCTCCGGAAGCGTCGAGATCACGCGGGCGGCAAGACTTTTCGGGCCGCCGATGAAGAGACGAATATCACCGCCGCGATCCGAGGCCGAACCGGGCCGCTGGGCCGCCACCACCGCGATATGACCCGCCGTCGCACCGAGTACCCGCACCGGGCGCGGGCCGGGAAGGGTGTCGGCATCGCCGGTGCGCCCGACGGCCTCGGAATTCGAGGCCGCCGCGTGGTATGAGCCCGGTCCGTCGCCGGACGGGCCGTATGCCGGTGCCCGCGCCACGTACGGGGTGATCGGCGCGGGCCCGTTCCCGGAGGATCGGGCAGCGACGGGGACGCGGATATTCCGGCTGCCCACCGCCTCGTCGTCCGGTTCCGTCCCGAGTGGTGTTGCCGCCCGGCCGGATTCGGCGCCCAGTGCGGCATCGGTCAATACCGAGTGATCCGGTTGCGGGTCGTCGCGCGATCGCTGCGCGGACGCCGGATCGCACTCGCCGTACACCTCCAGTCGCACCGTCGGCCGGGCCAGCACGCGCAGCGCGGCCTCCAGATCGGCGTCGAGCACCCGGTCGCACCACGCGGTCAGCGCGGGCAATTGCGCGGCGCGCTCGACGGTGTCGCGGGCCGAGAGCCGCACCGAGAGCGGATAGGGGATCCGGTCACCGTCGGTGCGCTCCCAGGCCAGTGCGAACTGGTCGGGGGTCAGCGTCCAGTTCACTCCAGTTCGGTCCAGTCCCCGACCACCGGCGGTGTGGTGGGATCGAGCGCGCCGATCAACTCGTCCGGCTCGTCGGCGGGCTCGAGGAAGGTCAGATCGTCGTCATCATCGATCCACTCCAGGTCGTCGTCCTCGTCCTCTTCGGAACGTGCGGTGCGATTGACCTGGGGCGACCCGATTCCGGAACCGGAGCGGGCATTGTCGGCGGAGGTGGCGAGCGCGCCGCCCATCAGACCGCCGATCGCGCCCGCGCCCATGCCGTTGACGGCGTCGCCGCCGGTGTCGCGTCGCCGTTCGTCCCGCTTACGGTCCTCCTCGGTACTGCTCTGAGCGCCGGCGCCCGGAACGGTCGGCGCGACCACCGGGGCCGCCGCGGCGGGCACGGTCGGCACACCCGAACCGGGCGCGGTGACACGATCCGGGGCGGGTGTCGGCACGGTGGAAGCCGCCTGCTGTGCGGTCGTGGCGGCGGTCTGCGCCGATACGGGGACCGAAGGCGGGTCGACCACGTGCGGGGCGGAGGTGAGCACGGGGGAGGCGGGAACGGTGGCCGCCTGCGCCGTCGTGGCCTGCGCCGCAACGGGTTCGGTTCGTGACGAGGTCTCCTCCGGAACGGACGTCGCGAGAGCCGCCACGTCGACATCCGAAATTGGTTGGTTCACAGGGACACTCGCGGTATACACGGGAGTCGTCGGTGCGGCCGCCGTGGTCGCCGTGCCCGCAACCCGCTGTGAATCCGACGGTGTCGAGTCGGGAAAGGCGGGAACATCGGTCCCGGAACGGATGAACGCGTTCGTGTAGACGCTGTCCATCGCTCGCACCACGTCGCCGCGTTCGTGTTCGGCGGCTTTCTGCGTGGCGCTGTTGGCGGTCGCCTGACTCGGATCCAGCAGTGCGGCAGACAGATCCGGTGTGTCGGCGGTCGGCGCTCCCACCGCGCCGCGCAATGTCTCCGCGGCGTCACCGGCGTGGCCGAGACGTTGCGCCACCACCGACATCACATCGGCGAGCTGCTGGCCGTGCTGTTCGAAGGACCGGACCGCCTCGGCGGCGGTCCGCGCCGCGCCCCCGCGCCAACCGTCGGCGATGAGCGCGCGAATCTCGGTGTGCGCCTGCGACACCGCGTCCGCGACACCGGTGGCGGATCCCTGCCATGCCTGCTGTCCCGCGCTGAGTGCGGCGGGGTCGAGCAGTTGCACTCCCGCGTGGATCCGGCGATGGGTCAGGTTGTCGAATATCTCGACATTCGGCGCGTAATCGGGGTCGTGGCGGGTGTGCTCCCCGCGTTCGGCGTTCGTCGGGAGTTCACGCACGGATCGCTCCCGTCGGGTCGATCCGGCCGACCGCGCTCGCCAACTCGTCATCGGAACGGGTGTAGGCCGCGGCCGCGGCCCGGAAGGTCTGCGCGAGAGCCCGCGCGGCGTCGGCGTACTCGCGCAGCCGGACCACCGCGTCGTCCGCTTTGCCCTCGAAACCGCTGCGCAAGGCGGCGCCCGAGGCGAAACCGCCGAATCCGGGCAGCGAGGTCGCCTCACTCAGCACTCGGATCTGGGCATCGACCTCGTCGGCCAGCTGCTCGTACCTGCGGGCGCAGCGATCGTGGGCGCCGTCGGCGACGAGCACCCCGTCGATCCACAACTGTCCCTCGTCGACCGCCCTGTTCAGAGCCGTGACATCCGATCGCATCGCGGTCCCCCTTCCTCGTCGTGCCGTGACGGCGGCCCGATCGGCCCGCCGTCCGGCTCAGCGTTGCCGAGCCAGCCCCACCACCGCGTTTCGGAGCCACTGCGCGATATCCCCGGCGACCCGAGCGTGCCCCGGCTCGTGCAGCAGGTCGTGTCCGGCGTCGGCGTACTCACGCAAATTTACCGTTTCGTGGCGCGCAGTCCATACCCTCATCGCATCGATCGGCGCCCGACGGTCCTCCAACCCGTGCACGGCGAGCACGGGAAGGCGTGCGGGCAGCGGGGTGCCGAGCGCTCCGGGAACACCGCCGCCGAGCGCCCGCTTCGGCACGCCGGACAGCACCAGACCGGTCAGGTCCTCGACGGGCAGACTCGGCGTCACCGGCACGTTGGCCTCGACGGCGGACAGGTCGGCCTCCGAGCCGACATCGGGGATGGCCGCGCCGAGCATGCCGAGCGCGGTGACCGCGCCGAGCGAATGGCCCATCAGCACCATCGGTGTGTGTGGAAGTTCCGCGCGTGTCAATTCGACCAGTTTCGTCGCGTCCGCCACCAGTTCGGCCAACGTGCCCGGATGTTCGGGATCGCCCTCGCTGAGTCCGTGACCTGCGGTATCGAGTGCCCACATCTCGACATCGATCGTTTTGAGGGTCCTCGCGAGCCGGTGATAATGGCCGCTGTGCTGACCCAGGCCGGGCAGGAGAACCACCACCGCGACGTTGTTTTCGACCGGCCACCGCCGATAGTGCATCCGGCCACGCGCGCCGTCGAAGAAAAGCATTAAAAGATAGTGCCAAAACTTTTGCGTATCAGGGTACTTCACACAGATCACGCGGATACGACTAGACTGCGCGGATTCGCCCCGCAGCCAGGAGGATCGACGTGTTCGTGAAACAGCATCGCAGTCGCGTTCGCTGGGCCCGTCCCGTCCTCGTCGCACTCGCCGTGACCTGCCTTTCCGGTGCGCCGACCGCCTCGGCGGACCCGGTGGCCGGTTGCGCGCCCGCCGTGGCGACCCCGGTGCTCCCCGCTCAGGTGCCGATTCTGGACTGGTCGGAGAACGTCACCTTCGACGCCGACGGCAATCTCTGGGTCGCACGCCTGTATCGCAACGCCGTCCAGCGCTACGACCGCACCGGCGCGCTGACCGCGACGGTGCCGGTCGAATTCCCCGGCGCGCTGCGGCTCGGACCTGACGGACTGCTCTACGTGGTCTACGGGGACGCGCCGACCAGCGCGGTACGTCCCGGCGGCGTGGTCCGGTTCGATCCCAGGGCCGCGCAGCCGCGTCCCGAGGTCTTCGTCGACGGCTTGGCCTCGATGCCCAACGGCGCGGCGTTCGGGCCGGACGGGGCCCTCTACATCGCCGCGACGAACGCGGGCGTGATCAAGGTCCGCGCGGACGGCACGATCGATGCCGAATGGACCGCGCGGGCGGCGGGCTCGGGTGGCGGTTCAGGTGCCAATGGCATCGTGATCCGCGACCGCACGATCTACCTGACGGCGAACGGCAGCGCGCTGGGGCAGGTCGTCGGCATCGCGATCGACGCCCCCGAGCGCATGGCCGTGCTCGCCGACCTCACCACCGGCGTGGCGGGCATCCCCGATTTCGCCGACGATCTGCTGATCGACGACACGGGAATCCTGTATGTGACCACGTTGTCGGGCAAACTCGTCCGGGTCGATCCGAGCGGGGGAGCGATCTGCACGGTGCTGACCGGCCAGCCGATGACGTCGGTGGTCGCCGTGCCGGGGCAGCGCGACGAACTGTTCGTCGGCACCGAAGTCGGCACCGTGCTGCACGTCCGGCTCGCTCGCTGATCCGGGTCGGCGGACCGCCCGGTTCGGCGTCAGTGTCCGATCGGGTCCGGTTCGATCGGGTCGGTTCGTTCGGATAGCGGTCGCCAGGGCGGGGCGGGCGCGTTCGCCCCCGGTCCGGGACCGACCTCGACATCGCTCGGCAGGAGTTCTTCGCCGCAGCGTTCGCAGACGACCTTGGCGTGGGTTATCTCTCCGCATCCGCGATGCCGCAGTTGCGTCGGCGCGCCGTTGACGAGTCCGGTGTGCTTCTCGCCCCACGCGAGGATGGCGGCGATCACCGGATACAGCTCGATTCCCGCCGGAGTCAATCGGTATTCGTGCAGGCTGCGCTGCGGACCCGAGGCGTATTCGCGCCGTTCCATGATCCCGAAGTCGACCAGGCGGTTGAGTCGATCGGTGAGGATATTGCGCGCGATGCCGGTTCGGCGCTGGTAGTCCTCGAAGGTGCGGGCGCGGAAATAGGCCGCGCGCAGGATCGCGATCACCCAGCGTTCACCCAGTACCGCGCTCGAACGTTCGATGGCGCAGTTACTGCCCAGCAGATCATCGTGTTTCATCCAGGCCAGAATACCCCGTTGCAAAACGCAACTACGTCGCCTAGCTTCTAGTTGCATGTTGCAACGACGTGCCCTGGCGCTTCTGGCTATCTGCGGCAGCGCGTTCCTCGCCTTCCTCGACACTTCGATCGTCAATGTCAGCTTCCCCGATATCGCCGCCTCGTTCCCCGACGCCGACCGCGCCGAACTGAGCTGGGTACTCGACGCCTACTTCATCGCCATGGCGGCACTGCTCGTCCCGGCGGGCGGACTGGGTGACCGCTTCGGCCACAAGCCCTTACTACTCTGGGGCACAGCGCTTTTCGTACTCACCTCGATCGCCTGCGCGCTCGCGCCGACCTGGGAGTTCCTCGTCGGAGCCCGTGCGATGCAGGGCGCGGCGGCGGCGATCATCACGCCGGTGTCGATGGCGTTGCTGCTGCCCGAATTCCCGCTGGAGCGCCGCGCCGCCGCCGTCGGCATCTGGGGCGCGGCCGCCGCGCTCGCCGCAGGCGCCGGTCCGCCGCTGGGCGGGCTGCTCATCGAATTCGGCGACTGGCGCTGGATCTTCCTCGTCAACGTCCCCGTCGGACTCCTCATCCTCGCGGCGGGCCGGGCGGCGTTGCGCGATACCCCGCGCGGCACCGAGAGCGGACTTCCCGATCTGCTCGGGGCACTGCTGGCCGCGATCGGACTCGGACTGCTCGCCCTCGCCATCATCGAGGGACACAACTGGGGATGGGGCAGTCCCGGCACCGTCGCCTGTTTCGTCGTCGCGGCGATTCTGGTGGCTTGGCTGGTCCGTCGCTGCGCGACCCATCCGCACCCTCTCGTGGAACCGGCGCTCGCCCGCATTCCGAGTTTCGTTCTCGGCAATCTCGGCACGCTGCTGTTCGCGATGGGTTTCTTCTCGATGATCCTCGGCAACATTCTCTTTCTCACCGGGGTCTGGCAGTACAGCGTGCTGACAGCCGGTCTCGCGGTGCTGCCGGGCCCCTTGCTCACCACCGTCGTCGCCGTTCCGGCGGGCAGGCTCGCCGACCGTTTCGGACATCGCGCGGTGATCGTCCCCGGCGCGCTGATCTACGCGGCCGGCCTGTCGTGGTTGCGCGGAGCGGGTGCGGAACCGGATTTCCTCGGCACCTGGCTGCCCGGACAGTGTCTGGTCGGTATCGGAATCGGCCTGGCCTTCCCGGCTCTGGGCGCGGCGGCCGTCACCGATGTTCCGGCCGCCCGCTACGGCTCGGCCAGCGCCGTCGTCGCGGCCTTCCGGCAATTCGGCGCGGTACTCGGCACCGCGGTGCTGATCGCCGTCATCGGCACCTCCACCACCCTGGCGGACGCGCTGGCGGCCTCGGACCGCGCCTTCCTGTTCGGTATCGGAGCGGGCCTGGCGGCCGGTGTCGTCGCGCTCGCCCTGCGTCCGGCGACCGCGGCGGCGCGCTCGGCGGAGCCCGCCGTCGAGGTTGCCGTCGAGCCGATCGAAGTGAAATCGTGACCGCGAGTCGCCGAAACCGGCGCACCGCAAGGGAATCGGTGCTGGGAACGCTGCGGATGATCGTCGTCACGATGCAGGCGATCTCCCCGTCCGGTCGCCGCCGCTTCACGCTGGAAGTGTGCTGCGCGGTCGGTTCGGCGTTGCGCGAGGCCGAAGTGCGCGGCCCGGCGGACTTCGGCGCGACTTGCGCGCCCGATGGCGTCGAGTTACCCGAACATCGCTGGCATTACGTCACGGAGGAGGCGTGGGCCGACATGCGGCCTTGACGGGCCTGTCTCGGGCGCGGATCGGCTCCTCGGTCCGGAAAGGTAATCGCCCGAGACGGGGCTCAGGCGTCGTCGAGGAGACGACTCGGGGCCGCCTGCCGCCAGGAGTCGAACAGGATGTCGCGCAATTCCCCGGCATCCTCGAGCGCCGACAATCGCGCCCGCACCCACGAGGAGGATGCCTCGTGGGTGGGCACCCAGAATTTGTCCGGCTCGGCCGCGATCAACTCGTCCCGGTCGGGTTTCGGACAGCGCACCGCGAACGAGGTCTGATCATCGGGGACGGTGGCGAACATCTTGCCCGCCACATCAAAGGTCGGATGATCCCAGCGCTCCTTCTCCGCGGCCTCGGGAAAGGAGAGCGCGATCCGGCGCACGTCATCGGCGTCCAGCACGGTAGTGGGACGAGAACTCAGCTGCCGGAAGGAACTTCGCCCTGAACCGCCGCGCCCGCGGGGGGCTGCGGTGCGGCGGGCGCGGGCACCGGGGCCGGAGCGGGCGCCGCGGGGGCCGGTGTGGGAACGTCGGCGGGTGCCGGTGAACCGGTGCCGGGGCCGGCCTGCGGTACCGGCGGGAGGCTCGGCGTGGTCGGGGCCGCGGATTCGGGGGCGGGGGCCGCCTCCGCCGGTGCGGCGGCGGGCAGGTCGGGGACCACGAAGGTGCCGACGGTCGGCGTCATCACGCAGTTCGCGAACGGATAGTTGATGACACCCCACATCGAGGCGAGCACGGTGCCGGGACCGGAATCGATGGTCTTGGACAGCGTGGGCAGTCCGACCTCGGTGCGGTCGTCGAGTGTGTCCAGGCCGCTGCGGCCGTTGTTGATATTGACCCAGGCCACCACGAGGCCCGAATT
Organism: Nocardia sp. NBC_01377; assembly: GCF_045040005.1. Classification (NCBI taxonomy): domain Bacteria; kingdom Bacillati; phylum Actinomycetota; class Actinomycetes; order Mycobacteriales; family Nocardiaceae; genus Nocardia; species Nocardia sp. NBC_01377. Next base: position 6,112,415 of record NZ_CP109566.1, on the reverse strand, counting down.
CAGCGGCGCGCCCGTATGCGCGGGCGAGGCGCTGAAGCGCAGGGTGCCGGGGTCCGGGCTCACACCCTGGTTGCGATTGGGGCCCTCGGTGGTCGCCGCCGCGATGATGGTGGTGATCGGCCCGTGGCTGCCACAGCCGAAGGTGGGGGCGGCGTAGGCGAAGGGAATGAAACTGGCCGCAACGTGACGCAATTGGGGCACGTCGAGCAGTGAGGTGTACTCCTTCAGCGCTCCGACGCCCGCCTGCGCGGAGATGTCCTCTCCCGCCCGCACGGTGAGGTCGGTGAGCGTGGTCTCGACCGGTGACGCCGGTTCGGCGGACGCGCTGCCGAGGGTCAGAACCGCACCGATGCCGAGTGATGTCACTGCCGTGGCCGCGCGCGCGAAGGTTCTGCCGTTCACTACACAACTCCCTTTTGACTGCTGAACGCGTGGGTTTTTCCCAGCCCCACCTGCAGCAAGTTACCAGTTCGCCGTGGAGTGCGCCCGGGTAGCCGTCGTGGTCGCCCGGTGGTTGCCCGTGTTTGCGTGTTTGCCTGGTGTGATCCCGGAGTCAGCGGGAGACTACCGGGAGGTAGGGTTTCACTCGGACGTACGAGACACCATGGGAGCTATGTATGAAAATATCCCTGTCCCCCGACGAGGTCGCCTTCCGCGACGAACTGCGCCAGTTCTATCGCTCCGAGATTCCCTCCGAGATCCGCGAGCGTGTGAAATACGGTAAGGAGCTGTCCCGCGAGCAAGTCGTCATCTCACACAAGATCCTCAACGACCACGGGCTCGCCGTGCCGAACTGGCCGGTGGAGTGGGGCGGCAAGGACTGGACGCCGATCCAGCGCCACATCTGGCAGGACGAGATGCAGCTGGCCTCGGTTCCCGAGCCGCTGACCTTCAACGCCCAGATGGTCGGTCCGGTCATCGCGCATTTCGGTTCCCAGGAGATCAAGGAGCGGTTCTTGCCGCCCACCGCCGCCATGGACATCTGGTGGTGCCAGGGCTTCTCCGAGCCCGACGCGGGTTCCGACCTCGCCGCGCTGCGCACCACCGCGGTACGCGACGGTGATTCCTACATCGTCAACGGCCAGAAGATCTGGACGACCCTGGCCCAGTACGCGGATTGGATCTTCTGTCTCGTACGCACGGATCCGAACGCGCCCAAGAAGCAGGCGGGCATCTCCTTCCTGCTGTTCGACGTGAAGAGCCCCGGCGTCACCATCCGCCCGATCAAGCTGATCGACGGCGGATACGAGGTCAACGAGGTCTTCTTCGAGAATGTCCGCGTTCCCGCCGATCAGCTGGTCGGTGAGGAGAACATGGGCTGGACCTACGCCAAATTCCTGCTCGGCAACGAGCGCACCGGCATCACGGGCGTCGGACGGACCAAGGTCAAACTCGGTGTCGCGAAGGAATACGCGCGTCAGACCGGTGCCGGGGCCGGAACCCTGCTGGAGGACCCGCTGTTCGCGGCGCGGGTCGCCGAACTGGAGAACGAACTGCTCGCTCTCGAACTCACCCAGCTGCGCGTGGTGTCCAACTCCGAGGACGGCAAACCGAATCCGGTGTCGTCGGTGCTGAAGATGCGCGGTTCGGAATTGCAGCAGGCGGCCACCGAACTGCTGCTCGACATCGCGGGACCGGACGCGATTCCGGTCGGCGCGGACGATATCGCCTCACCCGCCTGGGCCCAGCGCACCGGTCCCGGCTACCTGAACTACCGCAAGACAACCATCTACGGAGGTTCGAGCGAGGTGCAGCGCACCATCATCGCCTCCACGATCCTCGGATTGTGAGGGGCCATCATGGATTTCGAACTCACCGATGAACAGGTCATGCTGCGTGACACCGTCCGCGACCTGCTCGCCCGCGCCTACGATCCGGAGACCCGGCTCAAGGTGACCGATACCGAACTCGGTTGGAGTCGCGACGTCTGGAATCAGCTCGCCGAACTCGGCGTCCTCGGCCTGCCCTTCTCCGAGGAGGACGGCGGCGTCGGCGCGGGCCCGGTCGAGACCATGGTCGTGTTGCAGGAGGTCGGCCGCAGGCTGGCTCCCGAGCCGATCGTGGACGCGGTCTACGTGCCCGGCGCCCTGGTCGCCCTCGCGGGCAGTGCCGAGCAGCGCGGACGCATCCTGCCCGAGATCGCGGGTGGGACCAGACTGCTCGCCTTCGCCCATGCCGAACCGGGTAAGCGGTGGCCGTCGGCCGAACTGGGCACCACGGCCACCGCGCAGGGTGATTCGTACACGCTGACCGGTGTGAAGAATCCGGTCTCGCACGGTGACGCCGCCGACGAACTCGTCGTCAGCGCGGCGCTGCCGGGCGGCGGTGTCGGACTGTTCCTGGTCGCGCCGGATGCCACCGGCGTGGTCCGCAAGACCTACAGCACGGTGGACGGATCGCGCGGCGCCCAGATCGAACTGGACAACGCGCCCGGCGAACTGCTGGGTGACGCGCAGGACGCCGCCGACACGGTGCTGTCGGCGCTGACCCACGCGCAGGCGCTGCTGTGCGCCGAATCCATCGGCGCGATGGAGGAGGCGCTGCGGCTGACCACCGATTACCTCAAGGCTCGCAAGCAGTTCGGTGTCACGCTGTCGAAGTTCCAGACGCTGACCCAGCGGGCGGCGAACATGTACGTCTCGCTGGAACTGGCGCGCAGTATGAGCCTGTACGCCACGGCGTCGCTGGCGGACGGCTCGGTCGATCCGGTCGTCGGCTCGCGGGCCCGGTTGCAGATCAGTCGTTCGGCCCGGCATGTCGGGCAGGAGGCGATCCAGATGCACGGCGGTATCGGCGTCACCGCGGAATATCCGGTGGGCCACTACGTCGCCAGACTGACCGCGATCGAGCGCACCCTCGGCGGCTCGCTCGAGCATCTGTCGGTGCTCACCGCGCGGGTCGGGGAGTACGAACTGCCGGAGCTGTAGGTCGGCTACGACGGTGGCCGGATGGCCCGGTGCGGGGTTCGCTACTCGCGCCGACCATCCGGCTTTTTCGTGTTCCGAAGGGTCGGCGCGGATCGAGTTGGCGCTCGAGTCCGGGTTATTCGGATACTCGGTGCCCTCGATCGGCGTTCATCGTGGCGTGGTGGTCGGGTCCGCGGAGACGAGCGGGTCCGGGACGATCGTGGTCGCGTCCTCGGTGGTGGTGGTCGACTCCGCGAGGGGCGATTCCGTGGTCGCGCCCGCGTTCGTCGGTTCGATGACGATTGGTTCTCCCGCACCGGGTCGCGGGACGCTCGAATCCTCGGTGCGCGTTTCCTCCAGGGCCGCGGCTTCCTCGGTGCTCGTCTGCGCGCGGGTCGTCGGCACGGATTCCTCGACGGTGGTCGGATCGGCCGTCTGCGTGCGGGTTCGGGTCGTCGTCGGGGTCTCTTCGGTATCCGAACCCCGGATGGCGGGCGGCGTCGTCGTGCGCGTGGGGGACGTCCGTCCCGGCCGGGTGGAGGATTCGGGTGACTCGGTCGCCGAGTCCGGTTCGGCGCCCGGCGAAGTCGATGAAGGCGGGGTGTATCCGGCGGGCCTGCGCGGCGGGCCCGCGGGGGCCATCTGCCAGGTCGGGGACGGCGGGATGATCACCTTGGGCACCGTGACGCTCGAACCGTCGCGCATGGTCGCCACCGCGGCGGCCGGACCGAGTTCGAGCGGCGGCGGCGGCACGTAGATGTCGTGGTGTCCGACACCGCAGGCGCCGATGAGAACCAGGCCGAGCGATACGGCGCCGACTGCGATCGCCGGACCGGCGATCTTGGCCCTGCTGCTCACCATCGGGGTCTCTCCTCGTGTGTTTTCGAGTGGGCTCACCATAAACCAGGTCGATCGACCAAGCCAGATGGGACGCCGGTCGGCGGGTCCGCGACCACCGATTTTTAAAACATTAGTGATTCAAATATCGAATTGGTCTCACCGGCGTGTCGTGGACACGTGTCGCGCCATATCGGCCAGCGCGGGTCGTAGCGTTGTGATCGAAGTTACGCGTGAGACGCCTGTATCAGATGAGAGACGCGCCGCTCGAGCCGCGCGATGGCAATACTCTTGTCGGCGTCATCGAGGAGTGGTGATGGGAGCATACTCGACAACGCCGTTGCGCTCCGCGCCCGAAGTCGACGAGCCGCAGGCCCCGGCATCGGAGCGGCACGACGAGTCGACGCGGAGTGAGTCGGCGCACAGCGGGTCGGCACACGGTGAGTCGACACAGCCGGTGCGCGCCGTGCCCAGGGTCCTTTTCCGGATCCTCGGATGGGTTTTCTTCGTAGCGGGCCTCGTCGGTGCCGTATTCGGCATCGCCGGGCTGCACGTGGAGATCACCGTCGCGGGCTTGATCCTGGCCTGTACGTCCGGACTGGTCCTGCTCAAGTTGCGCGCCGACAAGGGGAAGCCCGGCGACTGAAGGATTTCCGCGCGGCGGATCAGGCCGACGCCCGACGCGCCACCCACTCGAATGCCTCGGCCTTCGAACGCGCCCCCTGCGCGGCCCGCGAACGATTGGGCTCGCCGAGATCGCCCAGCAGTTCCTCGGTCAGCTCGACCAGACCGGCCAGCGTGGCGGGGGTGAACCAGGCGGGTCTGGTGGCGAAGAGGATGTCCTCGGTCGAGGTGTTGCCGCTGGCTCCCGGTGCGAACGGGCAGCCGCCGAGACCGCCGAGCGAACCGTCGACCATGGTCGCTCCCGCCGCGAGCGCGGCCAGCGTGTTCGCCACCCCCATACCCCAGGTGTCGTGGCCGTGGAAGACGATGCGGCGCCGCGGAGTTCGCGTCGCCACCGCGGAGATCAGCTCCGTCACCTGAGCCGGATGCGCCTGGCCGAGGGTGTCGGCGATCACGATGTCGGCAGCGCCGTCGGTGCGGGGATCCGCGGCGATGGCGAGTACCCGCTCCGGATCGACCGGCCCCTCGAAGGGGCAGGTGAAACTGGTCGCCAGGCAGAGTTGGATCTCGCCGCCCGCCTCCTGGGCCAGACGTACCGCGTCGGGCATGGCGGCGACGCTGTCCTCCGTGCTGCGTCCGATATTGGCCCTGTTGTGCGAATCCGAGGCGGAGAAGCAGTACTGGAAATTGCGCACGCCCGCCGCCGCGGCCTTCTCGATATGGCGCGGCGTCGCCACCCAGACCCAGCAATGCCGCAATTCATCGGGGGTGAGTTCGGCGATGAGATCCATGGTGTTGGCCATCGGCGGCACCAGATCCGGCCGCGCCATGGAACCGATCTCGAGCGCGGGCACGCCGAGCGTGAGCAGCTTCCGGACGATGCGCACCTTGTTTTCGACCGGCAGTACCTTCCCGGTGAGTTGCAGACCGTCACGCAGGGTCACGTCACGCAGAACGGATTCGGTCGCCTTCATCACTTCTCCTCGCGCGTCCGGTTCGGCACGCACATGACGCCCGCCCAGGCCTTCCGGTTGATTCCCGCCGGATTCGGATGCACGGTCGGCCTGCGCGGCGAGGGCGCGCGCGTCTCCCAGCGACCCCGGCCCATCGGACGACGACGCTCGGGACCCGGCCTGCTCACGAGATCCCCATCGCGTCGACCTCGGCGGCGCTGCGGCCGAGGAGTTCGGTGAGCACCTCGCGGGTGTGCTCCCCGAGATCGGGGCCGACGTTGCGGATGGGAAGCGATTTCCCACCGATGACGGGCACGATGCCGGGGAATCCGACGGTCTTGGGTTCGGGTTCGCCGACGTCGACCGCGAACGGCTGGATCATGTCGCGGGCCAGATACTGCTCGTCGGCGACGATATCGGCGGCGGTGTAGATCGGACCGCAGGGGATGGCGGCGCCTTCCAGAATCGTCAACGCCTCGTCCCTGGTGTGGCGGATCGTCCATTCGGCGATCGACGCGTCGAGCCGCTCCCGGTGACGCCAGCGGCCCGCGTTGTCCTGGAGTTCGGGATCGGCGGCCAGATCCGGGCGTTCGATCACCGCCATGTAGCGCTGGAAGATGGCGTCGCCGTTGCCGCCGATGATGATGCTGACCCCGTCCGCGCACGGATAGGCGTTGCTGGGGGCGATGCCTTCCATCCGGCCGCCGACCCGTTCCCGGTTGATGCCGTAGGCGAGATAGTCCGGCACCAGCGATTCCATCACCGACAGGATGGCCTCGTTCAGCGCGACGTCGATGACGCGCTCGGACAGCGCCACCGAACCCGCGTCGACCCGCTCACGCCGGAACAGCGCCATGACCGTGCCGAATGCCGCGTAGATGCCCGCGATCGAGTCGCCGATGGACACTCCGACGCGCACCGGCGGACGGTCCGGATCGCCGACGAGTTCACGCAGGCCGCCGACCGCCTCGGCGACCGCGGCGAATCCCGGGCGTTCGGCCATCGGACCGGTCTGTCCGTAGGCGGAGATGCGGGTGATGACGAGATCGGGATTGACGGCATCGAGGACCTCGGGGCCAAGGCCCCACTTCTCCAGCATGCCGGGACGGAAATTCTCGAGCAGCACATCCGAATGCCGGATGAGGTCGAGCACGATCTCGCGGCCCTGTTCGGTGCGCAGATCCAGCGTGATCGACTTCTTGTTCCTGTTGACGGTGCGGAACAGCATCGAGGTGTCACCGCCGTAGAGCCGCCAGTTGCGCAACTCGTCACCCACCCCGGGCCGCTCGACCTTGATCACCTCGGCGCCGAAATCGCCGAGAATGCGTCCGGCGGTCGGCGCCGCGATGTAATTGCCGAGCTCGAGGACGCGAACGCCGTCCAACGGCCGAATACTCATGGCAACCAGTGTGGACTATCGACCACCTGTCGGCGCCGCGCACCTCGTCCGACGGCACGGCGTCCGACCGCCGTGGCCGCCCCTCATCGCCGGGGCGGGGCCCGACCGGGGGTGAGGGCCCGGTCGGGCCCGCTCGGTCAGGCGGCCTCGGTGACGTCCTCGACGATCGAGTAGTGCTCGGCGTCGCCCGCGACGACGGTGCTGCGCCTGCCGTCGACACCGACCGGGACATCGCCCGCCAGCGTGATGCGGGTCAGGCGGCGCGGCGCGTCGTCGTAGTCGTCGATCGCGTAGTGCTGGGTGGCGCGGTTGTCCCAGATCGCGACATCGCCCAACTGCCAATCCCAGCGGGTGGTGTTCTCCAGCCGGGTCACCCGATCCTGGAACAGCCGGAACAGCGCCTGCGACTCCGGGGAGGACAGACCCACGAAATGCTTGACGAAATGACCGACCAGCAGCGACTTCTCGCCGGTCTCCGGATGGACCCGCACCACCGGGTGTTCGGTCTCGTAATAGGTCGACTCGAATTCGGCGCGGTAGGCGGTCGAATTCGGATTGTTCCTGATCGTGTTGTGCGAGGCTGCGTAGTCGTAGACGTTGGTGTGCACCGCGCGCAGATTCTCGGCGAGCGACTTCAGCGGCTCGGGCAGCGACTCGTAGGCCGCGACGGTGGAGGCCCACGTGGTCGAGCCGCCGTAGGGCGGTAGGTGCACCGCGCGCAGGATCGACGCCTTCGGGATCCGGTCGACGAAGGTGACATCGGTGTGCCAGCTGTTGGCACGACCGCTCTCGGAATCGATCGCCAGACTTTTCACGCCCTTGGAGGTGACCGTGGGATGCGGGGTGGTCGGGGTACCGAGCAACCGCGCGAATTCGTACTGGCCGTCCTCGGTCAGATGATCCTGGCCGCGGAAGAAGATCACCTTGTGCTCGAGCAGCGCGGCACGGATCACCTCGACGGTGGTGACGTCCAGATCGGCGCCGAGCCGGACACCGTCGACCCTGGCGCCGATGCGGGAGCCGAGTTTGGACACCGTCGCGGTGCGGGGGGTGGCGTAGTCGACCGTCATGTGATCACCTTCGCTGCTCGAAGTCGGGTGGGTACGACGTCGAGCACATCACCGTGACAGCGCCCCGACCAGGTTTGTCGTCGCGCTGATCGCAACCGGCGACGCCGGGCCCCCGACCGAGTGGACCGGTCAGTCCAGGTGTTCGCGCAGGTAGGCCAGATCGTCGGCGACCCCTTCGGCGGGGGTCTCCAGGATCACCGGCGCGTCGGCGGTCCGGCACACCTCGGCCAGTAGTTCCGGGTCGATGGTGCCGTCGGCGAAATTGGCGTGCCGATCCGCGCCGGAGTTGAATTCGTCACGCGAGGAGTTCAGGTGCACCAGATCGATCTGGCCGGTGATGGCCTTGATCCGTTCGACGACGCCGACCAATTCCTCCCCGCCGGCCCAGGCGTGACAGGTGTCGAGACAGAACCCGGCGCCGAAATCGCCGACCGCGTCCCAGAGCTTGCCGATCGAGTCGAAATGCCGCGCCATCGCATGGTTGCCGCCCGCGGTGTTCTCGATCAGGATCGGCACGGCGAAACCGCCCTTGTCCTGCTGACGTTCGAACAGCTTGCGCCAGTTGACGATCCCGTCCTCGATCTCGGTGTCGGAACGGACGTGACCGCCGTGCACCACCAGGCCGAAGGCGCCGAGTTCGGCGGCGGCCTTCGCCTGCTGGGCGACCGCGTTGCGTGAGGGCATCCGCAGCCGGTTGTTCAGGCTGGCGACGTTGATCTGATACGACGAGTGCACCACCACATCGATGGGACTGGCCAGTATCTCCTCGGTTCGCGGATGCGGCGTGGGCTTGTCCCAGCTCTGCGGATCGACGACGAACAACTGGATGACCTCGGCGCCGAGTTTCTCACCGAAGCCGATCGGGTCGCCGTCGAGCCGTACGTGTGCTCCAATGCGCATGGGTTCAGCCTAATGACTGGCACCGACAGCTCACCGACAGCCGATGTTCGCGGCCGTGCCGGTGGATAATGGGATGTTGCGCCCGCGTGGTCCGAAGAGATACATCGTTAGGATCCACGTGCTCGACCCTACGAGGGGGGTGAATCAGACCGTGTTGCGCACTGGTGAGACCTTCGCCGGATATGTGATCAAGCGTGTGCTCGGTCAGGGCGGCATGGGCACCGTGTATCTGGCTCAGCATCCGCGGTTGCCGCGACTGACCGCACTGAAACTGCTCGAACGCGATCTCTACGGTGACGCCGAGATGCGTGGCAGATTCGAGCGCGAGGCCGACCTGGTCGCGCAGTTGGACCATCCGAATATCGTCACCGTGTACGACCGGGGCGCGGAAGAGGATCAGCTCTGGATCTCCATGCAGTTCGTGGCCGGGTCCGATGCGGCCAGCGTCGATGTGAACGTGCTCGCGCCCGCGCGTGCCGTGCAGATCATCGGCGAGACCGGCGCCGCGCTCGATTTCGCGCACGCCAACGGGGTGCTGCACCGCGACGTGAAACCGGCCAACATCCTGTTGGCCAAGGCGCCCATCGGGCAGCCGGAACGGGTGCTGCTCACCGATTTCGGCATCGCCGGTATGCGTGACAGCGACACCACCCTCGGATCCGCGGGCACCATCACCGCCACCCTCGCCTACGCCGCCCCCGAACAGTTGAGCGGACAATCGCTCGACCACCGCGCCGACCAGTACTCGCTGGCCTGCACCCTGTTCTGGATGCTCACCGGCGCCGCGCCGTTCAACGGGACCAGCCCCGCCTCGGTGATGAACGGCCACCTCTACGGTCAGGTGCCCTCGCTGCGACCGTTGCGCCCGGGAATTCCCCCCGCCCTCGACGTCGTGCTCGCGCGCGCGATGGCCAAACGCCCCGACGACAGATTCGCCAGCTGCACCGATTTCGCGGCGGCGGCGCGTCGGGCGGTCACCCCCGTCGGTCAGCCCGGCCCCGTGGGCATGCCCACGCACCCGCCCGCCCGTACCGGTCAGGCGCCGGTCCAGGGACCGCGCACCGGATACCCGACGGGATACCCGCCCAACGGAACCGGCTACCAGGCCACCGGATCCCCCTACCCGAACAGCGGCACCGGTCAACCGCATCCGGGCACCGCCCGGCCGCCCGTCCCATCGGCCCCCGCACACCCCCGCCCGTCGGCCCCCCGCCACCCGGCGCAGCCACCCGCCGCCGCGCTGCCGCCCACCGGAGTACTTCCCCCCGGCTACGTCGACCCGACCCGCGTCGGAACCCCGCCCCGCCTTCCGTACCCGAACCCCGCTCGCCCCGCCCCGGTTCCGCCGAACGGTCCGCAACCGCCCCCCGTGCCACCGGGTCCCCAGGCCCGGCCGAACGGTCCGGGATATCGGTCGAGCGGAACGTCGCACAGCGTCGTCCCGCCTCACCCGCGGCACCCCAGCGGAACGTCGCACAGCGTGGTTCCGCCCCGTCCAGGTGAGCCGATGCGCGGTACGCCGCCGCGGAGCGGAACCTCGCACGGTGCCGCACCGCCGCACGGAACACCGCAGTCGAGCGGGAGTTCGCACGGTGCGGTTTCGCCGTATCCGGGCACTTCGGCACCTGCTCCGCCTCAGGCCAGCCCATTGCCGCACGGTTCGCCACAATCGAGCGGAACCTCACACAGTCTCGTTCCGCCCTATTCGGGCACGTCGGCACCCGTTCCGCCTCGTCCCGGCGAGCCCGTGCACGGTTCGCCGCAGTCCAGTGGAACCTCGCACAGCGTCGTTCCGCCTTATGGTGGCGCACCGTCGCAGGGTTCGCCGCACGCGAGTGGGAGTTCGCACGGTGCGGTTTCGCCGTATTCGGGCACATCGGGACCTGTTCCGCCTCGGCCGGGCCCGCCGCCGCGCGGAGGGCCGCAGTCCAGTGGCACGTCCCACAGCGTCGTTCCGCCGCGTCCGTTGGGGCACGGTTCGCCGCAGACGAGTGGGGCGTCGCACGGTGTTGTTCCGGGTGCGCCCGTTGACGGTTCACCGCAGGCGGGTGCTGCGTCGCCTGGCGTCCAGGGTGCACCGCGGGCGCGCCATTCCGGCGGTACCGCGCACGGCTCGCGGCGACCGGATGTTCCGCACGGCGGACCCGAATCCGCGTCGGGCCGGGTCGGCGGCGGGCAGGGGGCGGAGGCGGCCGAGGAGCGGTCGGGTTCGGCTGCCGGGCAACCGGATTCCGGGGCGCGGGAGACGCCGAACCGGAAGCGTCCGGTTCGGCCCATCACGATCGCGCTGCCCGATGCCAGGGTCCGGCGCGTTCGTCCGCCGGGTGCGGCCCCGTCCGCCGGGGGGCCGTCGGAGCCGCGGCCTCCGCCGTAGTGGTCCGCTGTCCATGTCGCGCCGGACAATCCGGAAATCCTCGGGCAACCGATGAGCACGCGACTGCTGCTATGGTTTCGATGTTTTCCGTGGTCGGGCGTTGCTCGAGCGCGCGTTCTTATGCTGTACGCCTGTTCATCGGTGGGTCCCGATGACGGCGGGAAGTGGAGCAGACAATGCTGGCCAGCGGTGACGTTTTCGCCGGCTATGTCATCGACCGGCAATTGGGCCGCGGTGGCATGGGTTCGGTGTATCTGGCGAAGCATCCGCGCCTGCCGCGGATGACTGCGCTCAAGTTGTTGAACAGGGAGATGTTCTTCGACAAGGAGGTGCGGGCGCGGTTCGAACGGGAGGCGGATCTGGTAGCCCGGCTCGATCACCCGAATATCGTCACGGTCTACGACCGCGGCCTCGATGACGAGCAGTTGTGGATCTCGATGCAGTACGTCGACGGAATCGACGCCGCGTCGGTCGATCCCGCGACGCTGCCGCCCGAACGGGCCGTGCAGATCATCAAGGAGACCGCCGACGCGCTCGACTACGCGCACGGCATGGGTGTGCTGCACCGCGACGTGAAGCCGGCCAATATCCTGCTCGCCCGCTCCGGCAGCGGCCGTGGCGAGCGCGTCTACCTCACCGATTTCGGTATCGCGCGCCTGCGTGACGACACCGGTCATCTGACGCAGACCGGGACGTTCACCGCCACCCTGGCCTACGCGTCCCCGGAACAACTCACCGGAGCATCGCTGGATCACCGTTCGGATCAGTATTCGCTGGCGTGCACGTTGTTCTGGCTGTTCACCGGCAGCGGCCCGTTCGCCGCGACCAATCCGGCCCAGGTGATCCAGGGCCACCTCCAGACACCGCCGCCGGCGCTGAGCAATACGCGCCCCGGCCTGCCCTACGCGCTCGATCTCGTGCTGGCGCGGGCGATGGCCAAACGGCCGGAGGAGCGCTTCGCCTCCTGTTCGGAATTCGCGGCGGCCGCGCTCGTCGCGCTGTCCAATCAGAGTGCGCCCGCCCTGCCGATCACGGGGATGCCGGTCACGGGTCCCCCGATTCCGTTGACCGGCCCGCGTCCCGGCACCGGCCCGCAGCATCCGCTGACGGGCTCGCCCTATCCGCTGACCAAGGGTCCGGCCCCGATCAACAGCGGCGCACAGCCGCTGACCGGTGCGACGATGGCGAATACGGCGCCGCCGTACACCTCGATGCCCAATGCGCAGATACCGCAGCCCGGTCCGACCGCGCAGCATCCGAATCCGACGGGCGCGTACAACAATCAGCAGACCTACGGCTATTCGCAGCAACCGCCGCGTCCGCCGATGGGCGGCGGACAGTTCCCCGCTTCGCATCAGCCGCCGCGCAAATCCAATACCGGCCTGATCATCGGTATCGGTGTGGCGGCGGTGGTCCTGCTCGTCGTCGTTATCGGGATCGTCGGTGTGGTCGCGGGCGGTGGTTCCGATACGCCGACCACCACGACGGTGGCGCGCCCGTCGTCGTCATCGACGACCTCGCCGAGCAGCAGCGGCACCGTGACCGCCGACTCGGAGTCGATCAGCAAGGAATTCCCGCGCATGGTGCCCGCGTCCAAATCGGGCGACACCGGCTACAACGGCGCGACCTGCGGTTCCTACAGCGCGAGCTCGCCGTCGACGCCGACCTCGGGTACCCCGGATTTCGGTGACTGGGTCTACCAGTGGGATTGCTTCGGCGGCGGTGACAACGATGATCCGTTCTTCACCTTCTACATCTACGATTCCGCCGCGGACGCCCAGGCGGCGGTGAACAACCTGCCGAGCGACAAGGTGAAATCCACCGACACCAACGGTGGGAAGACCTACACCAACTACAAATTCGAGAACAGCGGTCCGAAGATGGTCACCGTCTTCACCGGCGACAAGGACCGGAACCAGATCCTGATGTACACCGACGGAATCGTCGGCACCATCGATGAGGTGCTGCGCTGGTGGCGTTCGGCCCCGCTGAACTGATCCAGGGCACGATCCGACCCCGAATACGCGGAGGCCGACCGGACGGGTCACGTCCGGTCGGCTTTTTCGCTGTCGACGCCGGTTACCGGGCCCGTCGGGGCGGCGAGGAGGTCAGAGCAGGTTTTCCAGGGCCGAACGCAGTTCCGGCGCCTCGGGGGTGGTGCGGGGGCGGAAACGGCCTGCCACCGCGCCCGAGCGGTCGATCAGGAACTTCTCGAAGTTCCACTGGATATCGCCGGTCTCGCCCTCGGTATCGGGGCTCTGAACCAGTTCCTGGTACAGCGGGTGGCGTTCGTCGCCGTTGACATCGGTCTTCTCCAGGAGCGGGAAGTCGACGCCGTAGGTGGTCGAACAGAATTCCTGGATCTCCTCGGCGCTGCCGGGTTCCTGGCCCATGAACTGGTTACACGGCACGCCGACCACACTGAAACCCTTGGGTCCGTAGGTCTGCTGCAACTCGACCAGCCCCGAATACTGGGGGGTCAGACCGCATTTCGAGGCCACATTGACCAGCAGCACCACCTTGTCGCCGACCAGCTCGGCCAGGGTGGCCTGCTCGCCGGACAGGGTGCGCAGCGGAATTGTTCGAATGCTCACTTGTCTCCACCTGCCAATTCCGGATCCTCGTGATCCGAGAATCAACGTACCGGACGCCGGTTTCGCGGGGCGCCGCCCAGCGAGCGCCGCGGGCCGACGGCCACGGGATTCCGGGCAAACCCTGATGGCGCGCGGACGGCTCGCCAGACAGACTGGTGGCATGACTTCGCACGTAGCGGGTACAGATATCGCTGATCCACCGACCGCGACAGGTATCGCGGCCAGCGCCATTGCGGTTACCAAGATCTATGGAACAGGAGATACGCAGGTCACAGCCTTGGATCAGGTGTCTGCGGATTTCGCGCGTGGAGAGTTCACCGCGATCATGGGTCCGTCCGGCTCCGGTAAGTCCACGCTGATGCACTGCCTGGCGGGTCTCGACAGCGCGACCTCGGGCGCGGTGCGCATCGGCGACACCGAGTTGACGAACCTGTCCGACAAGCAGATGACGCGTCTGCGCCGTGACCGCATCGGATTCGTATTCCAGGCCTTCAACCTCGTCCCGACCCTGACCGCGCTCGAGAACATCACTCTTCCGCTCGACATCGCGGGCCGCAAGGCCGATCAGGAGTGGCTCGACACGGTGCTGGGCAGGCTCGGGCTCACCGACCGGCTCGGCCACCGTCCCAGTGAACTGTCCGGCGGTCAGCAGCAGCGGGTGGCGTGCGCGCGCGCCCTCGCGGGCAAACCCGAGATCATCTTCGGCGACGAGCCGACCGGCAATCTGGACTCCCGCGCCTCCGAGGAGGTGCTCTCCATCCTGCGGGCGGCGGTGAACGAGTTCGGTCAGACGGTCGTGATCGTCACCCACGAACCGCACGCCGCCTCCTTCGCCGACCGGGTGGTATTCCTGGCCGACGGTCGCATCGTGTCCGAATTGCGCGATCCCACCGCCGAGTCGGTGCTGGACCGGATGAAATCGCTGGAGCAGGCCTGATGGCGGCATCGCCCGGCGCGCCGACCAAGGACGGTCGGCCGCGCGGCAACCCGATGCGCAAGGTGGCTCTACGCAATCTCGCTGCGCACAAGGTCCGGTTGGCGCTGACCCTGCTGTCGGTGGTGCTCGGCACCGCGTTCATCGCGGGTTCGTTCGTCTTCACCGATACCCTGCAACGCACCTTCGACGGGATCTTCGAGGACGAGGCCAAGGGCGTCGATGTCCGGGTGAGTCCGGAGAACCAGCAGTCCTTCGGTGTGCCGATCGCCGTGGTCGATCAGATCAGCCGCACCGAGGGGGTGCGCGCGGTCGCGCCGAACGTCAACGGACCGCTGGTCCTGTTGAACCTGGAGAACAAGCCGGTGCAGACCGGCGGCGCTCCGAGCTGGGGCGAGTCCTACGTTCCGCCGGAGCGCGCGGTCGCCGAGCCGAAGAAATTCGTCGAAGGCGCTCCGCCCACGGCGACGGGGCAGGTCGCGATCAACAGCGGCGGCGCCGAACGCGCGGGCCTGAAGGTCGGCGATACGGCCAAGGTGCTGATTCCCTCGCGCAGCACCCAGCAGAGTCCGACCATCGATGTCACGATCTCCGGCATCTACACCGTCGCCTCCGACACCGGTGGATTCATCGGTCTGCTTTTCGACGGCACCCAGGCCCGTCAGCTGTTCACCGACGGATATCACGTGGCCTACGTCGACATCGCGGCGTCGTCCGGTGTCGCCGGTGACGATCTGCGCGACCGGATCGCCGAGGAACTACCCGGTTTCAAGGTGCAGAACGGCGAACAGGTGCGGGCCGACCTGAAATCCCAGGTGTCGGAAGCGCTCAATTTCATCAATTACTTCCTGCTCGCCTTCGGCGCGATCGCGCTGATCGTAGGCACCTTCATCATCTACAACACCTTCTCGATGATCGTGGCCCAGCGCCTGCGCGAACTCGCCCTGCTGCGCGCGGTCGGCGCGAGCAGACGCCAGGTCGGCAATACCGTGATCTCCGAGGCGCTGGTGATCGGATTCATCGGTAGCGCGATAGGTTTGGCGGCCGGTGTCGGTCTGGCCTTCGGACTCTCGGCCCTGTTGAACGCCTTCGATCTCGGGCTGCCGACAGGTTCCATGACGGTGCTGCCGCGCACCATCGTCGTCGGCCTCGTCGTCGGCCTGCTGGTGACGGTGATCAGTGCCTACGCCCCCGCACGCCGGGCCGCGAAGATCCCGCCGGTCGAGGCCATGCGCGAGGAATTCGCGTCGGCGGGCGATTCGCTGCGGGTGCGGACCGTGGTCGGCGCGGTGCTCGGCGTCATCGGCGTCGCGCTGGTGGCCCTCGGCGCGCAATCCACCGGCGGCAATGCCGCGGCGACCGTCGGGGTGGGCGCGCTCGCGCTGATATTCGCGGTGCTGCTGGCATCGCCCGCGCTGTCGCGGCCGGTGGTCGGCACGCTCGGGTTGCTGGTGCGTCCGTTCGGTCCTATCGGCCGGATGGCGCGCAACAACGCCGTGCGCAATCCCCGCCGCACCGCCGCCACGGCCTTCGCGCTGACCCTCGGGCTGATGCTGGTCTCGGCGATCGGCATCCTCGGCGCCTCGGCGAAATCCAGTGTCGGTGTGCTGGTCGACAAGGGCGTCGCCGCCGATTACGTGCTCGCGGGTCCGCAGCAATCCCAGCTGCTCGGTCTCCCGCTCGGGGTGCCGGACGCGGTGAAACAGGCGGTTCCAGAGGTCGCGCAGGCGGTCGGTCTCCGGGGCGCGGCCGTGCAGGTCGGTGACGACCAGTTGGCAGGCGTCTCGCCGGACGGACCGCTGGAGGGTGTGCTGAATTACGACATCCTGCGCGGCACCGGAACCCTCGGCGACAACGACATCCTCGTCGACGACACCGAGGCGGCGGACCGGAACTGGAAGGTCGGACAGACCGTCGAACTGACCACGCTGGACAAGAACCAGAAGGTCCCGGTGACGATCGCGGGCGTCTACAAGAAGACGCCGCTGCTCGGTGCGATGGTGTTGTCGCCCGGGGTGTTCCAGAAGGTGACACCGGTCGCCTTCCAGAACAATTTCTTCGTGCTGGTGAAGGCGAAGCCGGGAACCGACCTGACCGCCATGCGGACCGATCTGGCGAAGGCCACCGACCGGTTCGCCGTGGTCCAGGTGCAGGATCGCGAAGAGTTCAAGGGCGCGCAGGGCAGGCAGATCAACACGCTGCTCGCGATCCTCTACGGCCTGCTCGCGCTGGCCGTGGTGATCGCCATCCTCGGCATCATCAACACCCTCGCGCTGTCGGTGGTCGAGCGGCGCAGGGAGATCGGGATGCTGCGCGCGGTCGGCACCACACGAGCCCAGGTCAGACGCAGTATCTACCTGGAATCGATGTTGATCGCGGTCTTCGGCGCCATCGTCGGCGTGCTGCTCGGCATCGGTCTCGGCATCGGATTCCTGCGCACCCTGCGCGATTTCGGCATCGACCAGATCGCCATCCCGTGGAACCAGCTGGTCGCCGTCCTGATCGCGTCGGGGGTGGTGGGTGTGCTCGCCGCCGTCTGGCCCGGCATCCGCGCAGCGAGGACGCCTCCGCTGGCGGCCATCGCGGACCTGTAGGACCGCACGATCCGAGCCCGGTGGGGACGCACTCCGCGTCCCCACCGGGCTTTGTCATGTCCGGGACGGTGCCTACGCTCGGCCCACCGGCCCACCGGCCCACCGGCCCACCGGCCCACCGGCCCACCGGCCCACGGCCTCGTTCGTCCTCGGATGATCGAGAGTCGTATTCCCCTGCGCCGCAGTCGATTCGGCACACCCGAGGGTGCGTTTCAGCGCCGCGGGAGCGCGTGGCTCTCTCGCTGTCTCCTCGGTCACAGTGTGCGGATCGTGTCCATCCGGTGTTGCTAGATTAAACGGAGAGTGTCACTCCGGTTAAGGCGGGTGGTCGTCCGGATGTGATGGGAAGGAGGCCGCGGCAATGGTGGCGGTAGGTCTCGGTGGACCGGGTGTCGGGCTGCGTATGGTGCCCGAAGTCGTCGTCGAACGGATGCGGACGGCGTTGCGTGGACGCGGCGGCGAGGCGATCGGGCAACTGGCGCTGATCACGGTGCTCTATCTCGCCTACAAGATGGGGCGGATGATCACCGCCGACGACAGCGCGCACGCGCTCGACAACGCCCACGAGATCCTCGGCGTCGAACATCGACTCGGGCTGCCGGGGGAGACCACGGTGCAGTCGCTGTTCGTCGGTCACGACTGGCTGGCCGTGCCCGCGAATTTCTACTACGCCACCGCGCATTTCACCGTCGCGGTCGGTGTGCTGCTGTGGCTGTGGGTCTTTCGCCCCGAGCACTATCGGTGGACACGCAATCTCATGGTGGTGCTGACCGGCGCGGCGCTGGTCGTACACGTCCTGATGCCGCTCGCGCCGCCGCGCATGCTGCCGGAATACGGTTTCGTCGACCTGGCCGCCGTGCACGGACAATCGGTCTACGGGCCGGTGGGCGCGGGCGGAATGTCGAATCAGTTCGCCGCCATGCCGTCGCTGCACGTCGGCTGGGCCCTGCTGCTCGCCTTCGCCGTGGTGGCCGCGACGCGCGGCCGATGGCGCTGGCTGCTGTTGGCGCATCCGGTGCTCACCCTGCTGGTGGTGGTCGGCACCGGTAATCACTACTGGCTCGACGCCGTCGTCGCGATCACGCTGCTCGGCCTGGCCGCGCTGCTGCACCCGGTGGTGGTGCCCGCGTCCGCCACCGCCTGGGGACGGATGGGCGCGGTTCAGTCGAAGTAGCGGGTCCGCCATTCCGACGCGGGTTCGCCCTTGTCGTCGCGCGGGGGATTCGGACCGAATTCGGCGCAGTAGTCACCGGCGAGCCGGTCGACGACGGCGGCCACGTCCAGTGCCGATCGCCACCTCGCGGGCACCGCCGCGACGCCGTAGCGGGCGCCGAGGATATTTCCGCACACGGCCGCCGTCGAATCGCTGTCGCCGGAATGATTGACGGCAAGCAGGATTCCGGTGCGCACGATCTGCTCGGGCGAGCCGCCCGCCGCCGCGGCGGTCAGCGCCGTGTAGACGCCGATCGCCAGCGCCTCCGGGCCGATCCAGCCGCGTCCGAGCGATTCGACCTCGTCGGCGCCTGGCACTCGTCCGCCCGTTTCGCCCGCGAGCCGAACGGCGGTGGCGAGCGCCTTCTCGGTCTCCTCGTGCCCTGTGTGGCGGGTGAGTTCCGCGCGGGCCAGCTCGACGGCCTTGTCGAGTTCCGCGCCCCGGCACAGGGCGTACACGATGGCCGCGAGCACGCCGGCGGGCAACCACCCACCGGGATTGCCGTGCGTGAGCGCCGCGGCGTCGCAACCCAATTCGAAGACGAACTCGAGTGAGGAACCAGAGGTGTCGGCGGCGTACCCGAAACCGCACGGCGCCGCGCGGACCAGCGCCGCGCACCCCTTGGAATCGTTGATCGGGCGCTCGCGGGTACCGAGCGGCAGACCGGGTTGTCCGCGCTCGGCCGCCTTGCGCAACGCGGTGACGCTGGCATTGCTGGTGCCACGATGGCTCATGAGCTCCGGATATCCGGTGAGCGAGCTGTACGGACGATCCGCGTGCGCGGCCGATTCGGCCGTGGAAAGGCCCTGTCCCCGAAGCCATTCCAGGAACCCGGCCTGCATGAATCCGAGCGTGGCGCCGCCCTTGCCGTGCGCCCTGGCCCGGATCGAACCCTTGATCAGCGCCTCCACCGTGAACAGCGTGAGCTGGGTTTCGTCGGAGATCTCCAGGACAGCCGAATCTCCGGTCACTCCGCGCGGGCCGTAGCGCTGGCGGATGTGGTGCGACATCATGTTCTCCACCGGCGCGCCGAGCGCGTCGCCGACGGCGCCGCCGAACAGGCAACCTCGCACGATGTCCTCGCGGCTCGGCCGCACCGGCTCGGCACGCATCGTCGGATCGGGTGCGGCACGGGGGCCACGACGTGGCGGCTCGGATCGGGCCGGTGCGAGAACCGTCGCCCGGGTGCGCAACGCGCGCGCCGCCGCCGCGGCGAATTCCGCACAGGACGGGAACCGATCCGCCGAATCCTTGGCCATCGCCCTGGCCACCACCTCGCCCAATTCGGCGGGCAGGTCGGGCCGTGCCGCGCACAGCGACGGCGGCGGGGACTGGACGTGGCCGAACACGACGGCGGCGATATTGGGGGCGTCGAACGGGCCCGCACCGGTGAGCAGCCGGAACAGCGTGCAGGCCAGCGAATACTGATCCGACCGGTGGCCGAGGTCGCCCTGGGTGAGCTGTTCGGGCGAGGCGTAGGCCAGTGTCGCGGTGAGCGTTCCGGTGCGGGTGAGTCCGGCCGAACCGTCGAGCAGTTTGGCGATGCCGAAATCGGTGAGCAGCACCCGTTCCTCGAAGCCGGTGGACGCGCCCGCGGATTTCGACAGCAGGATATTCGCGGGTTTCACATCCCGGTGCAGCACTCCCGATTTGTGCGCGTAGTCGAGCGCGCCCGCGATCTGGACGGTGATCTGCACGGCGCGATTCGCGGACATGGCCGTCGTCGGAACCGACGCGCTGTCGACACCGTCCACGTACTGCATGGAGATCCACAGCTGGTCGTCCTCGATGCCGCGATCGAAGACGGTGACGATATTCGGGTGGTCCAGGCGTGCCACGGTCTCGGCCTCGCGGGCGAAGCGCACGCGGGTGTCCTCGTCTTCGAACATGCCCCGGTGCAGCAGCTTCAGCGCCGTCAGCTTCGGCAGGCGCGGATGTCGCGCCGCGTAGACAGCGCCCATGCCGCCGCGCCCGAGTTCGCGTTCGATCACATACCCGGCGAATACGTCACCACGGCGCAGCATGCGTGCCCCCATCCCAGCAAAGACCTTGGCAGCCTATCGAACCCGTCGGTCCGGCACGGGCACGGTACTCCGACCCGGCGCTACCGGGTGTTGCGTTCGGCCCAGGAACGGATGTCACCGCGGTCGAGCGCGGTGGCGAGCAGATCGGGGAATCGGTCGGGGGTGCAGGCGAACGCGGGGATGTCCAGGCCGGCCAGCGCCGCGGCGTTCTCGTGATCGTAGGCGGGAGCGCCGTCGTCGGACAGCGCGAGCAGCACCACCACCGTGACTCCCACCTCCTTCATCTCGTGGACGCGGCGGATCATCTCGTGGCGGATTCCGCCCTCGTAGAGATCGGAGACGAGCACGAAAAGGGTGTCGGCGGGCCGGGTGATCAGCGATTGGCTGTAGGCGATGGCGCGATTGATATCGGTGCCGCCGCCGAGTTGGGTGCCGAACAGCATGTCGACCGGATCGGCCAGCGATTCGGTCAGATCGACGACCTCGGTGTCGAAGACCACCAGCGAGGTCTTCAGTGCCCGCATGGAGGCCAGGACCGCGCCGAAGACCGAGGCGTAGACGACACTGGCCGCCATCGAACCGGATTGGTCGATCGCCAGCACCACATCCCGGCGCACGGCCTGGGCCTTGCGCCCGTAGCCGATCAGCCGTTCCGGGACCACGGTGCGATATTCGGGCAGATAGTGCGCGAGATTCTTGCGAATGGTGCGGTCCCAGTCGATGTCGCGCGGGCGCGGCCTGGCGACGCGGGCGGCGCGATTGAGCGCGCCCGACACCGCGGCCCTGGTATGCGCGGCGATGCGCTGCTCGATCTCGCGCACCACCCGTTCGACGACGACCCGGGCGGTCGCCTTGGTGGTCTCCGGCATCACCTTGTTGAGGCTGAGCAGGGTGCCGACCAGGTGGATATCGGGCTCCACCGCTTCCAGCAACTCCGGTTCCAGCAGCAATTGCGTCAGATTCAGCCGCTCGACGGCGTCGCGCTGCATCACCTCGACCACCGTGGACGGGAAGTAGGTGCGGATATCGCCCAGCCAGCGCGCGACCTTCGGCGCCGACCCGCCGAGCCCGGCCGAGCGCTTACCCGTCGCGGCGTCCTCACCCGAGTCGTAGAGCCCGCCCACGGCCCGGTCCATGGCCGCGTCGTCGCCCGAACCGAGTCCGCCGAGTTCCGGCTCGGCCGCGCCGCCGAGTACCAATCGCCAACGCCTGTTCTGTGTTTCGTCGGTCATGAGTTCACTCCGAGTATCTCCGCGACGGTGCGCATGGCGAGCAACCCGCGCGCCGAGTCGATGTCGGCGACGGCGGTACCGGGGGCGGGTCCGGCGTCGCGCACGGCCCGGCCGATGGCGCGGCGCTCCCCGGATTCGAAGGCGCCGAAGGTGCGGCGCAACAGCGGAAGCGTTTCGACGAACTGGTCTTCGGCCAGACTCTCCAGCCACCCGTCGACGAGATGCAACAACTCCCTGTCGTGGACGAGCAGCAGTCCGCGTCCACCGAGGAAACCGTCGATCCAGGCCGCCTTGGCCGCGGGGGTGTTGCCGATCGACAGCGCCGCCGACAGCCGCCGAGCCGCCTGCGCCTCATCGATGACACCGGCATCGCTCAGCAATCGCACGGCACGCCCGACCAGCGCGCCGTGCACATCGGCGCGTTCGGCGAGTTTCTCCAGCGCGGTCAGCCACTGCGCCGTTGACCACGCGTCGTCGCGAGTGTGGACCGCGGTGTGCGCCGCGTCGATCAGCGCGCGCACCTGCTCGGCCGCGTCGGTGTCGAGTCCGGTGACCGCGCCGGGCAATCCGGCGCAGATCCGCACCAGCAGGCCGTCGGCGACATGGCCGAGCGCCTTGGTGTCGGTGCCGCGCACATCGCCGTAGCGCAGGGTCTTGGTCAGGCCGGGCAGCGCCGCGAGCAGATGCGTGACGTCGTGATCGAGTGCCGCGACCGATTCCAGGCGGGTGATGAGCCCTTCGGTGGCATCGCCGAGATCGGCGAGCAGGGCCAGGTCGAGCGCGTCGGTGAGATCGGCCAACGTGACCCGCGTGCTCTGCGCGGTGTCGAGGATCTTCGTCTGCGCGGCGATGCGCAGCGTCGGACCCCAGCGCGAGGCCTCGATGACCGCGACGGCGAATTCGGGTCGCCACTTCAGTCGCCAGCTCTCCCGGAAGGTGCCGGTATTGCGCACTTCTCCGGTGATCGGTGTGCCCCAGTCGATGCCGAGCAGACGCAGCCGATGCAGCAGCCGGGAACGTTCGAGTTCCCTGTCCTTGCGCAGATCGAGGTCGAGCGTCTTGGGCGTCGGCTCCTGTTTCAGGCGCAGTGTCCGCGTCGCGGCGCGCAGATCGGCGTCGAGTGGCACCGTCGGCACGCCTTCCGGCACCGCGCCGAGCGCCTCGCCGACCACGAGTTCGGCGACCACGACCCGCACCATGGTCTCGTCACCCCCGCACAGCACCGAACGCACCGCCTGGGTCACCTCCGACAAACCGGCCAGCTGCCGGGTCCGCAGGGTGGCGAGGGTGTCGGCGAGCCGCACCGCCTCGATGACGTGCGCGCTGGAGACCGGCAGATCGTGGGCCCGCAGCACCCCGGCGACCTTGGTCAGCCAGCGCGCGATCGGCTGTTCGGTTTCGGTGAAGAGGTGGTGATACCAGCCGGGTGAGGTGATGCCCGCGCCGTAGCCCGACGCCGTCGACAGTCGCGAATGCGTCCACGGCACCCACGTCACGGTGGCTTTCACCTTGGGCATCCCTTTGAGCAGCCGTATATCGGGGGCGGCGGGGCCGAGCTGACCGGTCAGCGCGGGCGCGTGCCAGGCTCCGCAGACCACGGCCAGACGGCGAGCGCCGGCCTTGAGCGCCTTGCGCATGGTCTGGCGCATGAACGCCTCGCGGCGCAGGGTGTGCGCGTCGACCACCGCCGGAACCGGCGAATCGCGCAGCGCGGCCATGGCTTCGGTGATAGCGTCGAAAGCGGTGGCGTCGGCGCTGGATTCGACGACCGCGTCCCACCAGCGTTCGGCGTCGTCGTAACCCGCGGCGGCCGCCAATTCGGCCAGCGGGTCACCACTTTCGCCGCCCTCGTCGGACGCGGCGAGCGCATTCGCGGCGGGCAGATCGCAGAAGCGAACGGGCACGGCGAATTCGGCGGCGTAGCGCAGTGCCTGCCATTCGGGGGAGAACGAGGCATAGGGCCAGAAGGCCGCACGCGCCGGAGTCGCGGGCACGTAGGCGAGCAGGGCGACCGGCGGTCGCATCCCGTCCGCCGCGACGAAACCGGCCAGCGGATCCGCGTCGGCCGGGCCCTCGATCAGAATCGTGTCGGGGGCGAACTCCTCCAGGGCCAGACGTAACGAGCGCGCCGAACCGGGTCCGTGATGCCGGATGCCGAAAACCCTGGTGACGGCATCCCGTGCCGCGTCGGCCGAGGTGGTCACGAGATCACCGGGGGCCGGTGCGCGAACGCGTCGGCTGTTCGTGCGTGCGAGACTCGTTCACCCGGTGATCTCCCGGCAGGCCCGGTAGAAATCGGACCACTCGGGCCGTTCGCGGACCACGGCCTCGAGATATTCGGTCCACACGACCCGGTCGGCGACCGGATCCTTGATGACGGAACCGAGTACGGCACCGGCGATATCGTCGGCCCGCAGGGTGCCGTCGCCGAAATGCGCGGACAGCGCGATGCCGTTGGTGATCACCGAGATGGCCTCGGCCGTCGACAGCGTCCCCGAGGGCGATTTGAGTTTGGTGCGGCCGTCGGCGGTGATGCCGGAGCGCAGTTCCCGGAAGACCCGAACCACCCGTCGCACTTCCTCGGCCGCGGCGGGAATACGCGGCAATTCCAGTGCCACGCCCAGCTGTTCGACCCGGCGCACCACGATGGCGACCTCGTCGTCCTCGTCATCCGGCAGCGGCAATACCACCGTGTTGAACCGGCGGCGCAGCGCCGAGGACAGTTCGTTGACGCCACGATCGCGGTCGTTGGCCGTGGCGATGACGTTGAACCCCTTCGCGGCCTGCACCTGCGAGCCGAGTTCCGGCACCGGCAGCGTCTTCTCGGACAGAATCGTGATCAACGCGTCCTGCACATCGGAGGGAATCCGGGTGAGTTCCTCGATGCGGGCGATCGCGCCGGTGCGCATGGCGGTCATCACCGGTGACGGGACCAGCGCCGCGTCGCTCGGCCCCTCCGCAAGCAGTCTGGCGTAGTTCCAGCCGTAGCGGATCGCCTCCTCGGCCGTCCCCGAAGTGCCCTGCACGAGCAGCGTCGACGACCCGCTGATCGCGGCCGAGAGATGTTCGGAAACCCAGGTTTTGGCGGTGCCCGGCACGCCGAGCAGCAGCAGCGCGCGGTCGGTCGCCAGAGTCGCGACGGCCACTTCGATCAATCGGCGCGGCCCGACGTATTTGGGTGTGATCACCGTGCCGTCGGCGGAGGTGCCGCCGAGCAGGTAGGTGACGACCGCCCACGGTGAGAGCAGCCACGAGGGTGGGCGCGGCCGGTCGTCGCCGACGGCGAGGGCGCGTAGTTCTTCGGCGTAGGCCTGTTCGGCGTGCGGGCGCAGCAGGCCGGGGGCAGGGTCGATGGTCGTCACTGCAACTCCTCGAGCATCTTCGAGCGGTGGGTGAGATCGTCGGCGAGCAGATCGAAGGCCCGCACCCAGGTGGGATCATCGCAGCGCCGCGCGAGGGCGCCGACCGCGGGCGCGGCCGTGACCGGGAAATGGACCGAGGCCGTGGTGAGCAGCGAGCGATGCGCGGCCGGGCTCGCGCCGTGCGTGCCCGCGTGCTGCGCGGCGATCCTGGCGCGATCGGCGAGCAACAGCATCAGGTGGTTGGCGACGGCATCGGGCCACGGGTGTCCCATGGCGGGCAGCAGCGCCTCGATCTCGGACAACCACGAACCGTCGAGCCGCAGCAGATGACGTGTCCTGTCCTCGATCGGCAGCAGGGCGAACAACTCGCGCCGCCGCAGCAGCGCGGCGTCTGACGGCACTCCCGCCTCGAACAATGCTTTGGCCCAGCGTGAGTCACCCTGGGCCAGCGCCGCGTCCACCCAGCCGTCGAACAGCGGTTGCCGGAATCGATCGTCCACGCCGATTCCGGCCCATCGCTCGGGGCCGAGTTCGGCGGTGTCCGGCCAGCCGTCGGCGTTTCCGCTCTGCCAGAACCGCAGTGGCGTGGCGGCGACCAGCCGGCGCAACCGTCCCGCCGTCACGTCGGGCCTGCCGTTCCAGCGGTAGGTGAATTCGACGCCACGGTCGACGATGCCGTCACGCTGGGCGGCCGCGTCGATGGCCTCGGGCAGGTCGATGACGAGGTGGGGTGTACCGGATGTGGTCGGGCGCAACCACGCGGCCGCGCGCGCGGTCATCCGCCGCGCGAACGCGGAATCCGGAAGCAGGGTCAGCAGGCCCGCGGCCGTGCGGCGCACATCGGCGCGGCGGTCGTCCAATGCCGGTTCCAACAGGTCCTCGTCGGCCGGGGAGATCGCCGGTTCCAGCGTGGCCAGGAGTTCGGCGCGCAGCGGTCCCGATTCCTTCGGCCACACCTCGATCAGCGCGCCGCGCGCCGCCGCCGGATCCTCGACCCGCAACCGGGCCAGCCAATTCCTGCGGGCCTGCGGACCGCCGAAATGCCAGGTGTCCTCATCGAGTTCGGTATCGATATCGGGCCACGACAATGTGCGCCACTGCGGATGTCGCGCCGCGAGCCACTGTCCGCGACGGCCCGCCAACCGCAGCAGCGCGGTCCGCCACGGCGAACTGCCCGAGGCGTGTTCGAGCAGCAGCGCGCACAGTGCGTCCGGCGCGCGGTAGTCGTGCGGTTCGGCGGCGTCGAACCATTCCGGCAGGAAATTCGATGTGCCGCGCAGCATCTCCGCCAAGCGCACTGCCGCAGCCTGCGGCAGTCGCCGCCTCGGATCGCCGAGCGCGGGTTCGGGGATGTCGCCGGATTCGGCAGGCACCCCGCCCCGCTCGAAGGCATCGCGCAGCGCCGCCGATTCCAGCAGTAGCAGCGCAGGATCCGTCCGAAGCCGCACGGCCGCAGCGGCGACCGGCGGTGCAAGCCGGGCCGGATCCGGACTGCGCCGGGCGGTGCCGAGCAGTGCGACGGAAGTCGGATCGGCCCCGCTCCCGGCCACCGCCGCGCCGGAATTCGTTCCGCGAGGCGCCGCGCGTTCCCCCGTGACGTCGAGTACCTCACCCGCGACCAGCGCCGAGACCGGAACGAGCCCTTCCTGCGTCCAATCGGCGCTGAGCGTCACCGGATGACCTCCCGATATCCCGAGCAACCGCCACGGCTGTTCCGAGGGGGCCAACGCGAGTGCCGCGCCCCCGGAATCGACCACCCGCCAACCGCTGTCGTCCACCACCGGCGTCACCTCGGGCAGCAGGACCGGCCACGACCGCAACCAGGGGTCGGCGCCGAGTGCCCGCGCGTGCGCTTCCAGCGCGGCGGCGATCGTGCCGCTCGCCCCGGGCACGGTGGTGAAAGGTTCGTCGGTGCCGTGACGTTCGCCCCAGAGCGCGCGCAACGGTGCGGCGGCGGGGTAGTAGTGCAGGTGCGCGTCGGCCATGGCGCCGAGCGCGGGTACGTCGTTCGGGAAACCGGGCGATCCGAAGCAGTGATCGACCAGTAGCGCCCAGCGGTGGGTGTTCCTGCCGTAGAGCCAGGTCCTGCGGGTGTAGAGCCGCTCCTCCTCGGTGGTCCGACTGCCGAGCACCATCCACCGGTCGCGCAGCGGCGCTTCGGCGCGCACCGCCTCGGCGGACGTCGGGTAGCCGATGTGGGTGCGGATACTCGCGCCCAGTGCGTCGGGCAGTTCGTCGAGACGGCGGTGCGCGGCGATCAGCAGGTGCAGGCGCGCGTATTCGCGCAGCACGATCCGCGGCCAGTCCGCACGGGTGGCGACGGTGGTCGGGAGTTGACGCAGCACGGCCGCCACCGCGGGCGCCTGGGCGTCGACCATGCGGGCCGCGATGGCCTCGAACGCGCGGTAGGAGCGATCGGTCTGGGCCAGGCCGGTGCGGACCTGATCGCCGAGCCAGATGTCGAGGTCGTCCAGCCCGGCCGTGACCCGTGCGCGCCGCTGCCTCGCGGTGGCGGGATTCGGCACTCGGATCGCGGTGTCGCGGGCGGGTTCTCGCGCTCGTTTCGCTCTCGAAGCGATCCATTCGGCCGCGAAATCGGCGACGGTGTCCGTGTCGGGCACCGCACCGGCGGTCCAGCGCAACATCAGCGACAGCACGTGTTTGCACGGAAATTTCCGGCTCGGGCAGGAACACCGATACGCGGGTCCGCTCAGATCGACGACGGTCAGGTATGGCGGCGCCCCGCCGCCGTGCCACATCCCCCACAGCGCCGTGTCGCGGTGCCCCGTCTCGTGCCAGCGCGCACCGAGCGCACGCGCGGCCGACAGCGCGTTCGCGTCCGGCGCGAGTGCGCCGACCTGCGCTTCGGTCCACGGTGCTGTCATCGGGCGGCTCTCGATCGGTGGCGGTTCACGGTGTTCCCCCCAAGGTTGCGTCGACCGGATTTGTACCGCAGGCCACCGACAGACCGGCCGTCGCCCCCGCCGGTCCGCACGGAACCCACTGTGTCGGCATCGGATTCGCTCACCTTCTCGAATCGTTCCTGCGGTTGCGTTACCGTCTCGATACTGTCATTCTGTTCTGTTCGGCTCCGTCCGAGCCACCCGATCGGGTGACACACATCGAGCTGCCCGTCGGGGTTGGCGAGGGGTGGACATCGAGGGCGGCCGTGCGCCTTCGATGGCCATATCCATCCCCGCGGGCAGATTCGGACCATCCTTCGGACCGCCCATTCCGGGACAGGACTGTATTCGGCACCGCCCGGTGGGCGAATCCCGGCGCATCGGGTAGCGTTTCGCTGAGCTTTCGACAGAGGACACCGGGTGCGAGGCGGGTGGGCAGGCCGCGGCTCGGTGGTGAAGGGGTTTGACGTATGCGCGTGAATCCCGCGGCCGATCCGGCCACGGAGGTATCGCCGCGCCTGCCCGAAGTGGTGGCCCGGCGCTTGTCCGAAGATCCCACCGTCACCTCGGACGTCGCGGAGACAGTGCTGTGGTCGCTCGGTTCTCTCGGCCATCGTGATGCGCACGGGCAGGCCGGAGAATTCGACGCCGCGGGAGTCTTCCTGCGCGCCATCCGGGTCCGCGGATTCCGCGGGATCGGCCCCGAGACCACCTTGCACGTGCCGCCCGGTCCCGGACTCACCTTGGTCGTCGGCCGCAACGGCAGCGGCAAATCGAGTTTCGCCGAAGCCGCCGAACTGGCGCTGACCGGCGGCAATCGCCGCTGGGACGGCCGCTCGGCGGCGTGGCGCGAGGGATGGCGCAACCTGCACGAAGGCGAGTCGGCCCGTATCGAACTCGACCTGCTCACCGAGGGCGACGACCCCGAACTCACCGTCGTCAAGGAGTGGGCGCCGGAGGCGGACCTGACCCAGGCGGTGTGGACCGAGCGCGGCACCGGCGTCGCCGAGAACGATTCGGCCCCATTCGCCGAGAACGATTCGGCCCCATTCGATGTCACCCGCTGGTCGAGTGTGCTCGACCTGTACCGCCCGTTCCTCTCCTACAGCGAACTCGGCGCGCTGGTCGACGGCAAACCCAGCGACCTGTTCGACGCGCTGCACCAACTGCTCGGCCTGGACGAATTGACCAGGGCCCAGGAGCGGATTCGCGCCCGCCGCCTGGAACTGGAACGCGCCGCCCGTGATTCACGCCAGGAACGGCTGGATCTGCTCGGCGCGTTGGAGCAGGTCGCCGACGACCGCGCGGTGCGGATGGCGCGACTGCTGCGTCCGCTGCAACCCGATCTGAACGCGGTGAGCCGCCATATCTTCGGCACGGTCGACGACACCATCGGCCCGGACGGATTGCGCGCCATCGTCCGGCTCACCCTGCCGACCAGCGCCCAGGTCGACGCGGTGGCCGCCCGCATCGAGGAATGCGGCGCCGAGGTCGCGCTCGGGTCGACCACCGACGCCGAGGCCGATCTGCGAGTGCTCGACCTGCTGCGCCGGGCCCGCGAACACGCGGGTGTGGTCGGCGATTGCGCCTGCCCGGTCTGCGGTCGCGGCACTCTCGACAGCGAATGGGCCGAGGCGGCCGATGCCTCCATCGCCCAGCTCACCGCCCGCGTGGACGCGCTGACCACGGCGCGCGACCAGTTGAACCGCGCCGTGCGCACCGCCCGTGGCCTCCCCGATCACGTTCCGCAGGAACTGGATTTCGACCCGAGCAATCCGCCGACTGTCGACACCGGCGCGGTGCGGCGGGCTTGGGCGGACTGGGCGGCGCTGACCGGTGCTGAATACACCCCCGATCTGGCGGATCGGTTGCGCGGCGCGCACACCCGCCTGGTCGACGAACTGGAATTGCTCCAGCAGGGCACCCGCAAGGAACTCGATCGTCTCGACGAGGTCTGGGCGCCGCTGGTGCCGCGCCTGGCGACCTGGCTCGACAACGCCCGTGAGGTCGCGTTGCGCGCGAACGAACTGCGGACCGTCAAACGCGCCGAGGACTGGCTCAAATCCGCGACCGCGGGTCTGCGCGGTGAGCGGATGGCGCCGCTGGAGACCACCGCGCGCTGGATCTGGCGGACCCTGCGTCAGCAGAGCAATGTCGAACTCGGCGCGATCCGCCTACAGGGCAATGCCGGAACCGCGCGCCGGGTACTGCTCGACGTCACCGTGGACGAGGTGGACGGTGCCGCCCTCGGCGTGATGAGTCAGGGCGAGTTGCACGCGCTGGGCCTGTCGCTGTTCCTGCCGCGCGCGACGGTCGAGGACAGCCCGTTCCGTTTCGTGATGATCGACGACCCGGTGCAGGCCATGGACCCCGCCAAGGTCGACGGCCTGGCCATGGTGCTGGCGACGGTCGCCAGGCACCGCCAGGTCATCGTGTTCACCCACGACGAGCGGTTGGCCGAGGCGGTGCGGCGCATGCAACTCGACGCTTGCGTTCTCGAAGTGCAGCGCCGAGAACGGTCGGTCGTGGAGGTGCGGACCTCGAGCGACCCGGTCCGCCGCTACCTCGCCGATGCCCGTTCACTCGTGCGCACCCCGCAATTGCCGCGCGCCATCGCCGACGAACTGGTCGCCACCTGCTGCCGGTCCGCGGTGGAGGCGGCCAGTCAGTCCCGCGCGCGCCGCGACCTGCTCGCCACCGGAATGCACCACCGCGAGGTGGAACGCCATGTCGAGGAGGCGTTCACCACCCGCGCGATGGTGGCGCTGGCCGTCATGGGTGTCGGCTACAACGTGGACAACCTCAACAAATTCCTGGCCCGCGACGAAAAATGGCTGGTGAGCGTCCTGCGTGATGTGACGGCGGGCGCGCACGTCCCGATCGGGCGCAGCATGCGCGAATTGATCAGCGACACCGAACGTTTCCTCGCCTGGCTGGTGCGGTGAGCGTGACGCGCCCGCCGGACCGCTGTGCCCCGGATGTCCTATCCGGCCGGACGATCCGGTGACCGCCCCGCGCCGTTCCCGGGGCCGCGGCCGTCGACCACCGCACCGCGCCGAGCGACCACGCGCGCCCCGGCCGACGGTGGTCGAGCGTTTCGAGGTCGTCGACCGACTGCTCGACGGCGAGGTCACCGACGCGGGCGGCGTCTGGTCACGCGCCACCGCCTGGATCCTGCGCCTGGCGCTGGAGCAGTCGGTGGACGAACTGTGGGCGCGACTCGCCCCCGACCTGCTGCGCTGCCCCATGCGCGCCCAACTGCTCGCCCTGCGCAGCTACACGGGCCCCGACACCGCCGCCCAGGTCGCGACGG
The DNA here is from genome assembly GCF_045040005.1 of Nocardia sp. NBC_01377. Classification (NCBI taxonomy): domain Bacteria; kingdom Bacillati; phylum Actinomycetota; class Actinomycetes; order Mycobacteriales; family Nocardiaceae; genus Nocardia; species Nocardia sp. NBC_01377. Next base: position 6,081,183 of record NZ_CP109566.1, on the reverse strand, counting down.
TCTGGGCCGCGCTCTCCCGCGCCGCCCACCACCACGACTACGAACTCGCGCCCGGCGTCACCGAGCTACGCCGCTGGCGCGACCAGACCGCGGCGATAGCGGTCGTCCTGTCGAAGGTCGAAAGCCGCTGACCCTCGCACGGTCAACTGCCGTAGTGGCTGCCCACTTGGACGCTTCGGCCGATCCATGCCTATCGGCTCATATGCCCGGATTCGGTGAGGGACCGGGGTGAGACGAGAATCGATGGATGACGCAGTCGCAGCCATGCCCGTGCCGCCGGGGTGAGCCTTTCGAGCAATGCTGTGGGCCCGTGCTCGCGGGGGAGCGGGGTGCGCCGACGGCGGAGGCGCTGATGCGGTCGCGGTATACCGCGTTCGCGGTCGGGGACGGGGAGTATCTGCGTCGGTCGTGGCATTCCTCGCGGCGTCCCCCGGTGGTGGAGATCGATGACGATCAGCGGTGGATGTTCCTGGAGATCGTGCGGGTCGAGCGCGGTGGGCCCTTCGACGACACCGGGGTGGTGGAATTCGTGGCGCACTACCGCGCGGACGGGGTGCGCGGGTCGCTGCACGAGGTCAGCAGGTTCGCCCGGGAGGACGGGGCGTGGGTGTACGTCGACGGCGTGATCGAGCCGTGAACGGTACCGTCGTCGCATGGCGCGTATCGCGATCGAGTACTGCACCCAGTGCCGCTGGTTGTTGCGGGCGAGTTGGATGGCTCAGGAACTGCTGAGCACCTTCGGCACCGATCTGGGCGAGGTCGCGCTGATACCCGGCACCGGCGGGGTCTTCCGGATCACGGTCGACGGCGATCAGGTGTGGGAACGCAAAGCCGACGGCGGATTTCCGGACATCTCGGTGCTCAAGCAGCGCGTGCGCGACCGGGTCGCGCCCGATCGCGATCTGGGGCACGTCGATCGACGCGACAGCGAGCACACCGGCTGAGACCGGCTCCGACGCGCACGTGACCCGCCGTACCGCCGTCGCCGACCGATCCGCACGCGGAAATGGGGCGCCGATGTGGCGAAATCACCGTGACTCATCGATGGTGATCCGAGTCACAGAAATGGACGCGCTCGATCTCGCGCGTGATTCAGCCGCCGCAGCCGCCGCCGCCGCAGCACCCGCCACCCGACGGACTCGGCGCGGGAGCGGCCGCGGGCATACCGCCGCCACCCCGGCTGACCGTGGCGAATGTGGTCAGCAGTTTCACGGTGTCGTCGTGTCCGTTCGGGCAGACGGCGGGATCGGACGATTGCGCCATGGGGCGGTTCACCTCGAAGGTGTCACCGCAACCACGGCACCGAAAGGCATAGCTCGGCATCCCGCCAGCGTATCGCGTCGGAGTCGAAAACCGCGTCCTCCTGCCGACCCACGAACAGAGACGTACTCTCGATTGAAAGATCAGGTAGTACCGTCCCGCTGGTAGCAATCGTCCAGCGCACCGGCGGGCCGGGGCAGGAGGTGCGGGAAGATGAGCGAGCACAGTGAGCGGAGTCCGGGCCGAGCCGCAACGCCGACGGCGACGCACGACGACGACGCGCCGTTCGCGCGCACCGAGTACGGCCCCGTTCGGGGGTTTCTCGACGGGCCGGTCGCCGTCTGGCGCAGCATCCCCTACGGCGCGCCCGTCACCGGAACCGGGCGGTTCCGTCCGCCCTCGCCGCCACAGAGCTGGGACGGCGTCCGCGAATGTTCGACGTTCGGCAATATCGCCCCGCAAACGATGGGCACCATGGTGCCGGTCGACTCGGATCTGCGGATGGGCGAGGACTGCTTGTGGCTGAACGTGTGGGCCCCGCGCGGCCTGCTGACAGAGGACGGTGAACCGCGACCGGTCATGGTCTGGCTGCACGGCGGCGCCTACTGCCTCGGTACCGCCGCGCAGGCCGTCTACGACGGGCGCAAACTCGCCGAGATCGGTGATGTCGTGGTGGTGGGGGTCAACTATCGGATCGGCGCGCTCGGCTTCCTCGATCTGTCCTCGCTGTTCCACGGTTTCGTGCCCAACCTCGGGCTGCACGATCAGATCGCGGCGCTGGAATGGGTGCGCGACAATATCGCCGCATTCGGCGGTGATCCCGGCAATGTGACCCTGTTCGGCGAATCCTCCGGCGGCGGCTGCGTGACCGCGCTGTTGACCTCCCCGCGCGCGGCCGGGCTCTTCCATCGGGCGATCGCCCAGAGTCCGCCCGCCACCACGGTTTTCGGCCAGGAGCGGGCCGCGGGCGTGGCACGGCGGTTCATGGAGTTACTCGAACTGCCCTCCTCGCGCGCGCTCGAACTGAGCGATATGCCGATCGAGCGAATCGTGCAGGCGGCGGGTCTGCTGCTCGACGAGGTGCCGCTGCGGGAGCCGGGCAGGCTGGCGGCGGCGCCCGTCGTCGACGGTGACCTGCTGCCGACCTATCCGGTCGACCGGTTCCAGGCGGGGCGTTCGCACCGGGTGCCGCTCATCATCGGCACGAACAAGGACGAGTCGTCGCTGTTCCGGGTGTTCCGTTCGCCGATCATGCCGGTGACGCCGGAAGCGGTGAACCTGATGCTGGAGGACGTGGCCGCGGGCCATCCGGAGTGGTCGGCCGAGCGGATCGCCGAGATCACCTCCGCCTACCCGGATCTGGCGAAGACCAGGGGCGCGCTGGCCATGTCGACCGACGCGGCTTTCCGCATGCCCGCGCACTGGGTGGCCGACGGCCACGCCGCGCATTCGCCGACCTGGGCCTACCGCTTCGACCACGCGACGCCGATGCTGCGCGCGGCCCGGGTCGGCGCGGGCCACGCGACCGAATTGCCCTATGTGTTCGGCAATTTCGGCACACTCAACCACGATCCGACGTTCTGGCTCGGCGGACGCAAGGCGGCCACCGAGGTCTCCGGCCGGATGATCCGGCGCTGGCTGGCCTTCGCGACCCACGGTGTGCCCGCCGCGCTCGACGGTTCCAAGCACTGGCCGCCGTATCGCCGGGCCGACCGGGCCACCCTGTTGATCGACGCGGTGGACCGCGTCGTCGGCAATCCGGACGCCGACCTGCACACCGCCTGGGGTGAGCAGGCCGTTGGCTTCAGCTGATCAGACCGAGGACGGCTGTTTCGCGTGCGCGGCGCGACCCAGCCGGACCGGCATGTGTTCGTAGCCGTGCAGGGTGAACAGCCGACGGCGTCGCGGTGTGCCGTCCAGCGCCAGATCGGGGAACCGCTCGAACAGCGCGCGCAGCGCGTACACGCCCTCCATCCTGGCGAGGCTGGCGCCGAGGCAGACGTGGATGCCGTTGCTGAAGGACAGGTGCTCCTTGGCGTTCGCGCGCGTGACGTCGAAACGGTCCGGATCGGCGAACACCTTAGGGTCGCGATTGGCCCCGGCGAGCGAGAGCACGACGGTATGACCCCGCCGGAGTTGTTCGCCGTCGAGTTCGAGGTCTTCGAGCGCGGTCCGCGCCGTGGTCTGGACCGGTGAATCGATGCGGAGTACCTCTTCCACGGCATTGGGCCACAGGTCGGGTTCGGCGCGCAAACGGTCGAGCTGGTCGGGGTTGGCGAGCAATTGGACGACGCCGTTGCCGATGAGATTGACGGTGGTCTCGAACCCAGCGCCCATCAGCAGGCTCGCGGTGGCCTTGAGCGCGTAGTCGTCGAGTTCGCCCGCGCTGACCAGCGTGCTCATGATGTCGTCGCCGGGGGTGCGGCGCAGCCGCGCGATATGCGCGTCGAGGTATTCGTTCATCACCTCCATGGATTCCAGGGCACGGCGATGCGTGCGCCAGGAGATGCCCACATCGAGCAGCGGCGTCATCCGATCGCCCCAGCCGAGGAAGAGATCGCGATCCTCGTCGGGGAAGCCGAGCATTTCGGAGATGATCGCGATCGGCACCTGGGCGGCGAACGCGGCGACGAGGTCGGCCGAACCGTCCGACGGCAGCGCGTCGAGCAATTCCTCGGTCACCGTCTCGACCCGTTCGCGGAGTTTGGCGATGGCCCTGGGCGTGAACGCGGACGCGACCGGTTTGCGCATGGCCGTGTGCTGGGGCGGATCGATGACGAGCATCGACGGCGGTTCCACCGGATTGGGCGGCAGCGGTGACCGTTGCGCGAGCATCCGCAACGGTTTCGGGACGTCGAAACTCTCCGGTGTGCGCACCCCGAACCGGCTGTCGCGCAGGATCGCTCGGCTCAGTTCGTGGTCGAAGACCGCCCACGACAGGCTGGTGCGAAGCAGCCGGTCCCGCCCGCGGAGTTCTTCGATGAGTGGGTACGGATCATCGATGCCGCCCGGTCCGCCCATGAGGACGGCGAACGGGTCGCCGCGACGCGCTTGCGTGCGCAGTACGAAGCGCGGCGCGCCCTGTTGAGACAGCCAACGGAACCAATATTGCGGCTTCATGTACCACCGACCTCGTCGTTGTGTGATGTCTCCCACGTTACGGGGTCGGCCACGGCGGTGAAACGGCCTCCGGTCGGACGCCGGACCTATACCTGGGTAGGACTCCTCCCGTTACCCGCGCTGCGCGGTGACCCGTTCCGAGGCGATCCTGCGTTCCTTGGCGGCCGGGTCCGGATTGACGACCTGTACCAGTGATGCGCCAACAGCGAGCACCGAGATCAATCCGTCGATCAGCTCGGCCGGGGTCTCCCACGGCGTGCTCGACAGCACGCGGTCACCCTCGGCGAATCCCTGCCGCAGGGCCGACTTCCTGGCTTCGGCGAGAACTTCCGACACGGGCATGCCGTCGAGCGCGACACCGGCGCCGCGCGGATGGAACTGGTCGCCGTGCACCCGGACGGCGGTGGCGAAGTCGGTGATCCCGATGGGCAGATCGCGCACCGGCATACCCATGGGATCGAGCGAGAGCGCGGCCACTTCGGCGACACCGTCCGCGTCATCGATGCGATCGGGTGTGGCCAGAGCCAGGTCGGCGTCGGGATCGGGGCGCAGCACGACCTCGGTCCCGGCCCACCAGCAGCCGAGCAGCACCGCGGCGGTCTGCCAATGCGCGGGCAGCAGGACCGCGACCCGTGCGCCGGGGCTCAGCCCGAATTCGTCGCGGATCAGGTTGCCGGTCTTGGCGGCCCAGTTCGCCAGCGTCAGCCCGGACAGTTCGATCCGCGCGCCGTTCGCGTCGTCGTAGTAGGTGACGCGCGGACCTGCCGGTTCGCGGGCCAGGATCGGGTCGAGGACGGCCTCGGTGAGGGTGAGCGCCTGGTCGAGGTCACGCATGCTCGACGTCACGATCGTCGGCGGGGAGGGGAGTCAGTTCACGCATTTCGGTCCGTTCTGGCCTGCGTCGATCGGTGGGGCGGGGGGAACCGGCGTCGCGGAGGTCGAGGGTCCGGAGAGATCGAACATGGAGCTCGCCGCCGAGCCCGGACCAGAATAGTCGCTCGCGAGCACGACCCCGACCGAACCCGGCGACATCGACTCGTCGGCGATCACGGCCAGCCCGCCGAGCGCCTGCGCGACGGCCTTGGCGCGCGAATCGGAGGTGTCGGCGGTGAGCACCCGGCTGCTGCTCGCGCTGCGTCCGGAATAGTTCGTGACGGTGCCCTCGCGGAAACCCTTGGCGCTCAACGCCTGCGAGACCTTGCCCGCCAGCCCCGCGACCCCGCCCGCGTTGTAGACGTCGACCGTCACGCTGTCCGGATTCACCAGTGGCTGTGGGGTTTCGCGGCTCGACCCGCCGACGAGCGATGCCACATAGGACTTCACGGCTTTCGGGTCGACCCGCACCACGGATTCGCCGTCGCCGGTCATGCCGTTGAGATCGGTCACCGGAATGGTCTCGAATTTCACCTGCCCGCCGGACAGATCCTTGAGTTGCTGGAGGAAGGTCAGCACGTCCCAGTCCTCGTCCAGTACGACGGTGCGCCCGACCGCCTCGCTGAGCTGGCCCAGCCGCGAGGGATTCGTGAGGGTCTTCGCACTGAGCACCTGCCCGACGAGCTGGGCCATGAACACCTGCTGGCGCACGATGCGGTCGAGATCGCCGCGTTCGAGGTCGTGGCGCTGGCGCACGAAACTCAATGCCTGCGGACCGTCGAGTTTCTGCCGTCCGGCGGGGAAGTCCGCACCCGACATCCATTCGTCCACCGAATGGTTCAGGCAGACGTCGACACCGCCGACGGCCTCGGTCAGCAGGACGAATCCGAGCAGGCTCACCTCGGCGTAGTGGTCGACACCGATACCGGTCAGATTGGCGACGGTGGTGATCAATGCCTTGCGACCGGCCTGGGTGGCCCGCTTGTCGACCTCGGAGTCGGACAGACCGGTGCCGATGAGTTTCGCGCGCTCGGCCTCCTTGGTCGCGCCGTAGGCCGAGTTGATCTTGCCCTTGCCGAATCCCGGTATGTCGACGTAGGAGTCGCGGGGGAGCGAGATGGCGGTCGCGGAACGCCCGTCGTTGGGGACGCGCACCAGAACGATGGTGTCGGTATTGGTGCCGACCTCGTCACCCGCGTGCAGCATGGCCCGTTCCGCCTGCGTCAGCGGGTTGCCGTGCGCGTCGGTGCGACTGTCCACCCCGACCAGCAGGATGTCGATCGCGCCGTCACGACTTCCGCCCAGTCCCAGATCGCCGATGCGTTCGATATTGGAGATCAGCGCGTCGACGCTGTGCCAGGCGAAACCGGTGACCACCACGACGAGCGCGGCGAGCAACGCGACGATGACCTGTACGGGCCCGACGGTTCCCGGGCCGCCGGCTCCGGACGATCGTGACGGAACCGACCCGCTCATCGACTCACTCCCGCATCCTCTCGACGAACTCGATGGAATCCGGGCGCGGCACGTACCGTCGGAACGCCGACGGCGTCATCCACCCGACCGGCCCCGCCTCCGGCTGCCCCCTGCCCGCTCCGGTGGCAACTGTCCACCGGAACATACGCCCCCAGGCTAACCAACGGCTACCTCGGTACGGGTCAACCGGCGATGTCACGGCGTGCCAGACTTGCGCCCGTGACTGTGTCGAACCCACCGTTGACCGCCCGTCTCGTCGTGACCGGAGCCGGTGGACAGGTGGGCCGGGAGCTCCTGCGGCTGGCGCCCGACGCCCGCGGATACGGCCGAACCGACCTGGACATCACCGATCCCGCCGCGGTCCGCGCGGTCGTCGGGCCCGATGACGTCGTGCTCAACTGCGCCGCCTTCACCGCGGTCGACCGCGCCGAATCCGAGCAGGCCGCCGCCTTCGCCGCCAACGAGACCGGCCCCGCCGTGCTCGCGGCCGAATGCGCGCGGGCCGGAGCCCGATTGATCCACCTGTCCACCGATTACGTGTTCCCGGGTACCCGGGAACGGCCCTACGACACCGCCGACCCGACCGGACCGACGACGGTGTACGGGCGCTCGAAACTGGCGGGGGAGCGCGCAGTCCTCGATATCGCCCCCGACGCGGTGGTGGTGCGCACGGCCTGGGTGTACCGGGGACGTGACGGCGATTTCGTCGCTACCATGCTCCGCCTGGAAGGTGAGCGCGACACCGTCGACGTGGTCGACGACCAGCTCGGCTCACCCACCTACGCCGTCGACCTCGCCTCGGCCCTGCTCGACCTCGCCTCCGTGCAGGCCCCGCCCCGCGTGCTGCACGCCACCAATACGGGCCGCGCCACCTGGTTCGAGCTGGCCCGTGCCGTCTTCGAGGAGATCGGCGCCGATCCGGAGCGGGTGCGTCCGTGCGATTCCGCCGCGTTCCCGAGACCCGCGCGCCGCCCGGCCTATTCGGTGCTGTCGGACCGGGCGTGGGTGGACGCCGGACTCACACCGCTGCGTCCGTGGCGAGACGCGCTGCGCGCCGCGCTGGCCGATCGCTGAGCGCGGGATAGATCGTCGGCGAGACCCGCTCCGCCCGTATCGATTTCGATCATCGCCGCGCACCGCCGCTCGACCGCGGTCGGCGTCACGGGCGATGCCGCCCGTATTCGCACCGCGGGCCGCGCACCGGAACGGTTCCGACTAGGCTGGGCGGTCGTGAGTGAGCGCAGCGAGCGAACCGACAACCCGTCCTCGGAATCCGTGTCCCCCGGCCGCATCGCGGTCGTGACGGTGACCTATTCACCGGGCGAGCACCTGGACCATTTCATCACCACGCTAGCGCACGCCACCGGCGAGAAACCGCAGGTGATCCTGGCCGACAACGGCTCGGTCGACGGTGTCCCGGAACTGGCGGCCGAGGCGAATTCGCACGTGCGACTGCTACGGACCGGCGGAAATCTCGGCTACGGCGGCGCGATCAATCGGGCCGTCGCCGAGATCGACCCCGATATCGAATTCGTCGTCATCTCCAACCCCGACATCCGCTGGGGCACCGATTCCATCGATGAACTGCTGGCCGCCGCCGAACGCTGGCCGCGCGCGGGCGCGCTCGGACCGATGGTGCTCGATCCGGACGGCACCGTCTACCCGTCCGCGCGTTCGGTGCCCGGTCTGCTCGACGGCGCCGGTCACGCGATCCTGGGCACCGTCTGGCCCGCGAACCCGTGGACCCGGCGCTATCGCCAGGACAACGAGCAGATCTCCGAACGCACCGTCGGGTGGCTTTCGGGCTCCTGCCTGCTGGTCCGGCGCAGCGCCTTCGATTCGATCGACGGCTTCGATTCGCGCTACTTCATGTACATGGAGGACGTCGACTTCGGCGACCGCCTCGGTAAGGCGGGTTGGCACAATGTCTTCGTCCCGACCGCCGAGGTCACTCACGCCCAGGGACACGCGGCGAGCCGCCACCCGGAACTGATGCTGCCCGCCCACCACGCGAGCGCCTACCGGTTCCAGGCCGACCGGCATCCGCACTGGTGGCAGGCGCCGCTGCGGCTGGCGTTGCGGGCCGGACTTGCCATTCGCTCCCGGATTGCGGTTCGATCTGCGCTGCGAGAGCAGGCACGAGGCTGACCCGAGTCGGGGCCGCCGCGCGGAACAATCCACTGTGAACAGGGGAAGTTGATGTCAGGACATGCAGGCACCGAAGCCGTGATTCTGGTCGGCGGCCAGGGAACGCGGCTGCGTCCGCTGACCCTGTCGGCACCCAAGCCGATGCTGCCGACCGCGGGACTGCCGTTCCTGACCCACCTGCTCGCGCGGATCGCCGAAGCCGGGATCACCCACGTCGTACTCGGCACCTCGTTCAAGGCGGAGGTATTCGAGGAGCATTTCGGTGACGGCGCCGACCTGGGACTCGACCTGGAGTACGTCACCGAGAGCGAGCCGCTCGGCACCGGGGGCGGCATCCGCAACGTGCTGCCGAAGCTGCGCGGTGACACCGTGATGGTCTTCAACGGCGATGTGCTCGGCGGCACCGAACTCGGCGCGATTCTCGACACCCACGAGTCGACCAACGCCGATGTCACCCTGCACCTGGTCCGGGTCAGCGATCCGAGGGCCTTCGGCTGTGTGCCGACCGACGCCGACGGCCGGGTCACCGCGTTCCTGGAGAAGACCCAGGATCCGCCGACCGACCAGATCAACGCTGGCTGCTACGTGTTCCGCCGCGAGTACATCGAGAAGATCCCGGCCGGTCGCCCCGTCTCGGTGGAACGCGAAGTGTTCCCGGCGCTGCTCGCCGAGGGCGCTCGCGTGCAAGGCCACGTGGACACCTCGTACTGGCGCGATATGGGCACACCGGAGGATTTCGTCCGGGGTTCGGCCGACCTCGTCCGCGGTATCGCGCCCTCGCCCGCCCTGCCGGGGCAGCGCGGGGAATCCCTGGTCCATCCCGGTGCCGGTGTCGCTCCCGGTGCCCTGCTCATCGGCGGCACCGTCGTCGGGCGCGGTGCGGAGATAGGCGCGGGGGCGCGGTTGGACGGCGCGGTCATCTTCGACGGCGCGATCATCGAGGCGGGTGCCACGGTGGAACGCTCCATCATCGGTTTCGGCGCCCGCATCGGCCCTCGCGCGCTGGTGCGCGACGGTGTCATCGGTGACGGCGCGCAGGTCGGCGCCCGCTGTGAACTGCTGCGCGGCGCCCGCGTCTGGCCCGGCGTGGAAATCCCGGACGGCGGTATCCGCTTCTCCACCGACGTCTGAACGCGGCGGATGGGGGCGCGCTCCCCTCGCCCCGACCGAGCCTCGCTAGAATGTCTAGCGAGGCTAGGATCTTGGCATGACCACCCGAAAAGAACGCGAACGGGCCGATCGGCATCAGCGGATCATCGATGCCGCTCGCGAACTCGCGGAAAGTCAGGGCTGGGAGGCGGTGACGGTGCGCAAGCTGGCCGAGCGCATCGAATACAGCCAACCCGTGTTGTACAGCCATTTCACGGGTAAGGCCGCGATCATCGCGGCCGTGGCGGTCGAAGGCATCATCGATCTCACCACCGCGTTGCGCGCCGCCGAGGCCACCGCGGCGACCCCCGCCGAGGCGCTGGAGAGCGTGACCCGCGCGTACCTGGATTTCGCCGCCGCGAATCCGGCCCGCTACGACGCGATGTTCGTGCTGTCGACCGATCTGGTCTTCGGACTGGACGCGCCGCAGCCGTTGCGCGACGCCTTCGCCGTTTTCGAGGGCCTGTTCCGGCCCTTCGTCGACGACGCCGACCTCGGCGCGCGCGCGGAAGTCGCGTGGAGTTCCATCCACGGCCTGGCCACCCTCGAACGCGCGGGCAGGCTGCGGCCGGAGTTGCGCGAGCGACGCCTGGCCCTGCTCGTCGCCGAATGGCTTGCCGCCGTTCGCGTCTGATCCACGACCGGTGACGCGATCGGATCCGGCGGTAGCGTGTGGTCATGGCGGATGCGGTGGTGGTCGGATCGGGACCGAACGGCCTCGCGGCCGCGGTGATCCTGGCGCGGGCCGGTCTCGCGGTGGAGGTCTACGAGGCCGAGCCGAGCGCGGGCGGCGGATCGCGCACGATCGAGCTGACCCTGCCCGGATTCCGTCACGATCTGTGCGCGGGCGCGCATCCCATGGCCTCGGCCTCGCCGTTCTTCCGCGCGTTCGATCTCCCCGCGCACGGCGTGGAACTGCTGACGCCGGAGGTCTCCTACGCCCATCCGCTCGACGGTGGCCGGGCGGGGGTGGCCTGGCGCGATCTCGACCGCACCGTCGAGGGTCTCGGACGCGACGGCGCGGCCTGGCGCAGACTCTTCGCCCCGATGGTCCGGCACTGGGAGGCCGTCGTCGAGGTCGCGATGTCGGATCTGCGCAGGTTGCCGCGTGATCTGCTGACGGCCGCGCGCTTCGGACTCCGCGTCATCGAACAGGGCACGCCGTTGTGGAATCTGCGGTTCGACGACGAACCCGCGGCGTCGATGCTGACCGGCGTCGCGACGCACGCGATCACCCCGCCGCGCGCCATTCCGGCGGCGGGGGCGGGCATGCTGCTCGGCACCCTGGCCCACGCGGGCGGCTGGGGGCTGCCGCGCGGTGGCAGCCAGGCGATTCCGGACGCGCTGATCGCCGAACTCGAACGTCTCGGTGGCCGCGTGCACACCGACCATCGGATCGACTCGCTCGATGAATTCCCGGACGAACCGGTGCTGCTCGATCTGAGTCCCGCCGAACTGCTCCGCATCGGCGGTCACCGGCTTCCCGACCGCTACGCCGACCGGTTGCGGGATTTCCGCTACGGCGGCGCGGCCTGCAAGGTCGATTTCGCGCTGTCCGGACCGGTGCCGTGGACGGCCGAGGACTGCGCTCGCGCGGGCACACTGCACCTGGTCGGCACCAGGAGCGAGGCCGTGGCCGCCGAACGCGCCGTCGCCGCGGGCCGCCACGCCGACCGGCTCTACGTGCTCGCCATCCAACCGGGCGTGGTCGATTCGACCCGCGCCCCGGCGGGCAACCACACCTTCTACACCTACGCCCACGTCCCCAACGGATCACCGCGCGATGTGAGCGCCGCCGTCGTGGCCCAGGTCGAACGTTTCGCCCCCGGCTTCACCGATCTGATTCTGGCGAAACACGTCATCACCGCGGCCGAAATGCCCGAGCACAACGCCAATTACATCGGCGGCGACATCTCGGCGGGCGCGATGTCGTTGCGCCAGTTCCTCTTCCGTCCCGCCCCGCGCTGGAATCCGTACGCGACTCCCGTTCCCGGCGTCTACCTGTGCTCGTCGGCGACTCCGCCCGGACCCGGGGTGCACGGTATGAACGGCCTGCACGCGGCCCGCCACGTCCTGCGTTCCCGCTTCGGCATCCACACCGATCCACTCGGCCTGCTTCGAGGGTGAGCGCAGGCGGGCCGTCACCGGCTGTCGGCGTCGCCTCCGAGTCGTGGAGCGGTCCGGCTTCTCGCACCGCGATCGGACGCGAATGTCGCCTGTCCTACAGAGTCCATGCCGGTGTCACCGTCGACGGTCAGCCGAGGCGTTCGCGATACAGGTCCGGTTCCAGATAGATCCGCTCCGCGATCGGCACCGCCGCGCGCACCCTTACCTCGGCGTCGTCGATCGCCGTGGCGATGTCGGCGATATCCAGTCCGGGGGCGACGGCGATCTTCGCGGCCACCAGCAGTTCCTCCGGACCGAGGTATTGGGTCTCCAGGTGGATGACGCGTTCGATCCTCGCGCCGTCCACCAGATTCGCGCGGATGGCCGCGTCCTGGCTCGGCGTCGCGCCCTCACCGATGAGCAGACTTTTCATCTCCACGATCAGGACGGTCGCGATGACGCCGAGCAGGATGCCGATGCCGAGCGTGCCGATCCCGTCCCAGATCGGGTTGCCGGTGACCATCGTCAGCCCGACGCCCGCGAAGGCGAGCAGCAGACCGATCAGCGCACCGCTGTCCTCGAGCAGCACCACCGGCAGTTCGGGGTTGCGGGAATTGCGGATGAAGGCCCACCAGCTCGACTGCTGTTTGAACGGGCGGGATTCGCGGGTGGCCGTGGCCAGGCTGAACCCTTCCAGGACCATCGCGACCAGCAGGATCACGATGGCGACGAACGGGTCGCGGAGATGCTCGGGTTCGCGGATCTTGTGGATACCCTCGTCGATCGCGGCGAGCGAGCCGAGCGAGAACAGCACGAGCGCGACGACGAACGCGTAGAAGTAGCGGTTGCGGCCGTAGCCGAAGGGGTGCAACCGATCCGCACGCTGCTCGGCGCGCTTCTGCCCGATCAGCAGCAGTCCCTGATTGGCGGTATCGGCGACCGAGTGGATCGCCTCGGCCAGCATCGACGACGATCCGGTGATCGCGGCGCCCGCGAATTTCGCGACGGCGATCCCCGCGTCGGCCGCCAACGCCGCGTACACGGCCGTCTTGCTACCACCGCTCGACATACCGGCCGACGCTACTCGCGGACCCGGTCGTCGCGGGGCAGGCACACCAGCCGCCCGGTCGACGCCGAGTCCGGGGCGGGCTGGTGATCGACCGGACCCCGGGAAATCGGGCTAGTTCGCCGGTTCCCGATACAGATCCGGCTCGAGGTAGATCACCCGCGCGGCGGGCACGGCGGCGCGCACCCGCGATTCGGCCTCATCGATCGCGTTGGCGATCTGGCCGATATCGAGTCCGGGCGTGAACGCCAGTTTGGCGGCGACCAGGATCTCCTCGGGACCGAGGTACTGCGTCTTGAGGTGGATGACCCGCTCGATGCGGTGACCATCGACCAGATTCGACCGGATCTCGCCGTCCTCCTCGGGCGTCGCGCCCTCACCGATCAGCAGACTCTGCATCTCGATGATGAGGATGACCGCGATGACACCGAGCAGCGCGCCGATCGCCAGGGTGCCGATGGCGTCCCACACCGGATCGCCGGTCAGCATGGTCAGTCCGACACCGAACAGGGCGAAGACCAGACCGATCAGCGCACCGGTGTCCTCGAGCAGCACCACCGGCAGTTCGGGGCTGCGCGAGGTCTTGATGAACCGCCACCAGCTGCTCTTGCCCTTCAGCGGCCGCGATTCCTTGACCGCGGTCATGAAACTGTAGGTCTCGAGTCCGATGGCGATCACCAGGATGACGATCGCGACGATCGGCGACTTGAGTTCCTCGTGGTGTTGAACCTTGTGGATACCTTCGTAGAGCGCGTAGATCGAGCCGAGCGTGAACAGCACCAGGGCGACGATGAACGAGTAGAAGTAGCGATTGCGGCCGTATCCGAACGGATGCAGCTGGTCGGCTTCCTTTTCGGCGCGGTTCTGCCCGAACAGCAGCAGGCCCTGGTTGGAGGTGTCGGCCACCGAGTGCACGGCCTCTGCCAGCATCGACGCGGAACCGGTGATCGCCGCACCGACGAACTTCGCGACCGCGATTCCGGCATTCGCCGTCAACGCGGCGATAATCGCCTTCTTGCCACCACCAGCAGACATATGTCGGGTGTCCTTTCTCGTTTGCCGATCTCGGCTAACTTAGCGTGCCCCGCCGCCGGTCACCGAATGAGATCAGTTCGCGCTGCCGACGCACGCGCAGAAGAACTGGGCCGCGCCGTCCACCGCCTGTGCCCGAATATCGCTGTCGGCGGCCGAGATCCAGGCGGCCGCGCCGCGTTCGAGCAACAGAGTCTGTCCGCCGCGCCGCAGCCGCACGGTTCCTGCCGTGCACAGCACGATGCCGGGGCCGTCGTGCAGCGGCACCTGCCCGATGCCCGCGGTCAGGTCGAAGCGGTGCAGTGCGAATTCCGGTGCGGGCGTGCGATATCGGACCGATCCGTCGCCCGCGGGTTCGGGCAGCACGGCGGGCAGGTCGATCGGTTCGAAATCCAGGACCCGCAGCAGTTCGGGCACGTCGACGTGTTTCGGGGTGAGACCGCCGCGCAGCACGTTGTCGGAATTGGCCATGATCTCGACGCCGAGTCCGCTCAGGTAGGCGTGCAGGTTACCCGCGTCGAGGAACAAACCCTGTCCCGGTTCCAGGGTCACCCGATTGAGCAGCATCGCCGCGAGCACCCCGGCGTCACCGGGATAGGCCTCGGCGAGTTCGAGCGTGGTGCGGGCCTCGGCGACGAAGACCCGGTCGTCCCTGGCCGACAGGTAGTGCACGCAGCCGTCGAGCACCGCGGGCAGCAGCGCGGCGAGCACATTGTGCGGCAGCGTGATCCAGGTCGTGAACAGCGTGCGCAATCCGGCCGAATCCGGCTGCGCCGCAAGGAGTTCCGCATACGATTCGAGCTGGGGCACGCCGAGCGCGCGCAACAGCGCCACCGTGCGCTCCGGCGCGCGGAATCCCGCGAGCGCCTCGAATCGCTCCAGCGCGACGACCAGTTCCGGCTTGTGGTTCTCGTCGCGATAGTTGCGCATCGGGGAATCCAGCGGCACCCGCGCGCGATTCTCCCGTTCGAATCCCGTCTGGGCCTGGACCTCGCTCGGATGCGCCTGTAGCGACAGCGGTTCCTCGGCGGCCAGGATCTTCAGCAGGAACGGCAGTTTGCCGCCGAACTCCGATGCGGCCGCGCCGAGTTCACGCTCGGGATCGGCCGCGACCAGCTTCAGCAGTGAGATGGTGCCCTCCGGCGTGCGCACATGGGCGGGATCGGCGGGATGGGCGCCGAACCACAATTCGGCCTCGGGATGGGCGGAGGGAACGGGTCTGCCGCACAGTTCGGCGAGCGCGGTGCGCGAACCCCAGGCGTAGGAGCGCAGCGCACCAACGAGTTCGTGCACTAGTAGCGTCCCCCGTCGTACTGATCACCCGGTGCCGCGGCGCCGCCGCGCGCACCGATCAAACGCAGGTAGGCCGCGGCCATTTCGATACGGACGGCGAGCACGGCGAGTTGCTCCAGTTCGGTGCTGTGGGTGGCTGATCCCGGCAGCGGAACCCCGGCCTCGTCGACCCGGGCCCGCGTCGGACCCGCCGGATCGTCGAGCGTGTTCTGCAACAGATCGACGTCGGCGTTGAGCAGATCGGCGTCGACCACGCCGGAACCGCCGAATACCGCGAGCCTGCGGCGGGCGGAGGACTGGTCGGGGTCGGTGCTGAGGACGAAGATCCTGGTGCGTTCCACCGGGGCCGGGCCGTCGAGTTCCTCGTCGTGGAACAGCGGGTCGAAATCGGGTGCGACCCCGCCCGCGGCGTCGGCGAGACGCGCGTTGGCCGTGACGGCCTCGTGCAGGTCGGCGGAGGCCGCCACCCGGCCCGCCGACTGCAACAGCACCTCGGCGCTGTGCTCGGCCAGTGCCACGGCGGCGGGGGAGTCGCCCGCGAACACGATCCCGTGCTGTTGCATGCGTGTCGCCAGCGTCTTGGCCGGATTGTGGAAGACCTCGTTCTGCGGCGCGTCGCGCATGGCCTCGGCGTCGAGTACGTCGGCGAGCGCGCCGAGATCGGGGACAACGGTCCCCGAACGCGACGGGTCGACGGTGCGCAGCACCGCGATCCCGACCGCCAGGTAGCGCAGCAGCCGATTGTGGTCGAGAACGGTGACGCGCGGTTCGAGCAGCGCGCTGCGACGGGCCGCGGCGGTGCGTAACGGGCCCTCCATCGGCGCCGCGATCACCACCTCGGCGCCTCGGCGTTGCGCGCGGTCGACGGCATCGATCAGACGTGGATCGCCCGCGTCGTCGCCGGCGATCAGCACCACGTCGAGTGGTCCGACCCAGGCCGGAAGCGCGGGAGCGGGCACGATGGGCAGCCCGGCGCGGTCGCCCAGTGCCGCGACGAGGAGTGCGCCCGCGCGTGCGGCCCGGCCACCGCCGGTCACCAGGACGACGCTGCGAGGTCGGATATCGGTGAGCGACGCGAGCGCGTTCTCGTCGACGGCTGCCGCGGTCGCGCGTACCTGGGCGCCTCCCGAAGCGGCCGAACGCAGGGCGCCGCTGCTGTCGGCTGCCTCGAGCGATGCGGCGTCATCGAGGTCGAGTACCGGAGTTCCAGCGATCATCGGGCGTCCCACCTCCCCTCATCCGCTGTATTCGATTCGTCCGAACGCACCCGGGTCGTACACACCGAGCCCAGGTCGGACGAATCCACTGTCTGTGATTCCACTATTCCAGTCAGGAGCGGACGATGCTCAGGATCTCGGTCACGAGTGCGTCTACTTCCGCCGACGTCCTGGCTTCGACGTTCAACCTGAGCAACGGTTCGGTATTGGACGCGCGCAGATTGAACCACGCGTCGTCGGCGAGTTGCACGGTCACACCGTCCAGTCGGTCGATGGCGACCGCGCGGTTCCCGAATGCCTCCAGCACCGCGAGCGTGCGCTCGGCCGCGTCCGCGACGGTGGAATTGATCTCGCCGGAGGCGGCGTACTTCTCGTAGGCCGCCATCAGCTCGGAGACCGGCCGGTCCTTCTCGCCGAGCGCGGCGAGCACGTGCAGGGCGGCGAGCATGCCGGAATCGGCGCCCCAGAAATCGCGGAAGTAGTAGTGCGCGGAATGCTCACCGCCGAAAACCGCGCCGGTGGTTGCCATCTCCTGCTTGATGAACGAGTGGCCGACCCGGGTGCGCACCGGCGTGCCGCCGAGTTCGTGCACCAGTTCAGGCACCGCGTGCGAGGTGATCAGGTTGTGGATGACGACCGCGCCCGGCTCCTTGGCCAGCTCGCGCTCGGCCACCAGGGCGGTGATGGCCGACGGCGACACCGGATCGCCCTTCTCGTCCACCACGAAACACCGGTCGGCGTCACCGTCGAAGGCCAGTCCGATATCGGCGCCGGTGCTGCGGACCAGCTTCTGTAGATCCACCAGATTCGCCGGATCGAGGGGATTGGCCTCGTGGTTGGGGAAGGAGCCGTCCAGTTCGAAATACAGCGGCTCGATCTTCACCTGGCCCAGAGTGCCGAGCACCGCGGGCACCGTGTGCCCGCCCATGCCGTTGCCCGCGTCCACCGCGATGATGAGGGGGCGGATGTCGTCGAGTTCGACCAGCCCGCGCAGGAAACTCGCGTAGTCGGCGAGTACGTCGACCTCGGTCTCGGCGCCGCGCGGTCCGTCGAAAGCGGGCACGCCCGAGACGACTTCGTCCTTGATGATGCCGAGGCCGGTGTCCTGGCCGACGGGCAGCGCCTTGGCCCGGCACAACTTGATGCCGTTGTAGCGCGCCGGATTGTGGCTCGCGGTGAACATCGCGCCGGGGCATTCGAGGCTGCCGGAGGCGAAGTAGAGCTGGTCGGTGGAGGCGAGGCCGATATGCACCACGTTCAGGCCCTGCCCGGTCACGCCCTCGGCGAAGACCGCGGCCAGTTCCGGTGAGGAGTCGCGCATGTCGTGTCCGATGACAACGCGAGAGGCGCCCTCGGAGCGCATCAACCGCGCGAACGAGGCCCCGACGTCGCTGACGAATTGCGCGTCGAGCTGTTCACCGACCACTCCGCGAACGTCATAGGCTTTGATCACCGCGTTCACGAATTCGGCAGAGCGCGTGGCTGTCATAGCCACTACCCTAGTGGCTCGGTCGGACGGGATCGACGGGGTCCCGTTCTCGTGCGACGGGGGTGGGTCAGCTCGGCGGGTCGGGCAGTACGCGCAGATGTCCGCGTCGCCCGGTCCTGGTGGTGCGCTGCTGGGGCGGCGGCGGTGCGTAATCGCGGTAGCCGCGCTGGTCGGGTTCCGGCGGACGGCGACGCAACCCGGCCTCGCGCACGGCTTCGGCCAACGCGGTGAGATCGTCGTCGTCCGGTGTGCTGGAGGAGAATCCGCCTTCGTGCCTGACCATGTCCCAGCCCTTGGGGGCGGTGATGCGGGAGGCGTGGGTTTCGCACAGATCCCATGAGTGCGGTTCGGCGACGGTGGCCAGTGGTCCGACGACGGCGGTCGAGTCCGAGTACACATACGTGAGCGTCGCGACGGCCGGATTCTTGCAGCCGGGTCGGCAACAACGACGCATGGGGATCACGCGGATGAGAGTAACCCCACTCGGCCCTCCGAGGTGGCCGGACACGCGGTAAAAGGGGTGAGGCTCACAGCGGGATCGCCACGGTCGCCGCGTTAGTCCTCGGGGTCGATGAGGTCGGGATCGACCCCGAGATAGGTGGCGATCTGTTGCACGAGAACCTCGCGCAACAGGTCGATGAGGTCGTCGGGATCACCCGCCCGCAGTTCCAGTGGTTTGCGGAACAGCACGACCCGCGCACGGGTCGCCGCCCCGTGCCGGTCGATGCCCGCGGGCACCAGTCGGGACAGGGGTACGGGGCCGTCCGCCACCACCTCGTCCGGCCAGGTGACCGAATCGGGGTGCAGCGGACGGATTTTGGGGACATCGTCGACGGCGATATCGAGTTTGGTGAGTCGATCGTGCCAGCGGCTGTCCAGCGGCGCGAACGCCTCCAGCACCAGCCGGTCGAATTGCTGGCCGCGCGTACGCCACGCCGGGACGGTCGGAGGCAGCATGGGTCCGCGCACCCCGCGACCACGCCGGATCACCGACCGGGCGGTCGGTGGTCGTCGATTGCGAGAGCGAGACATAAGAGAAATCTAGGTGAACACGCACCGACCTCGTGCATCGAGGTCGGTGCGGCATCAGGTTCTAGCCGATTCCGCGCTTGAGGCGGCGGCGCTCCCGTTCGGAGAGGCCGCCCCAGATCCCGAAACGCTCATCGTGTGCGAGTGCGTATTCCAGGCACTCGTCGCGTACTTCACAACCCATGCAGATCCGTTTGGCCTCGCGGGTCGAGCCGCCCTTCTCGGGGAAGAACGCCTCCGGATCGGTCTGCGCGCATAGGGCACGTTCCTGCCACTGCTCTTCGATGGATTCGAACATCTCGTCGAAGCCCGTCACGACCAGGCTGAGCCGAGGTGTCGATATGTCGTCACCCGCCTCCTGTTCGATCCGGCCGATGTCTGTGCAGACGCCACGTGCTGCGCCTGCTGTGGAATCGGTTGGCGAGACCATGTCTTCGGCCATCGCTCCGCCTCCTCACTGTGTGTTAGCGCAGAATGATTCTTTCCGTCGGACCAACGCGCACACCGACGGCCGTACCCCGCGACGTTGTCCCGCGGACATCCCCGTGCTCGTCATTCCAGTGCGAACATCTGTTCGAAAAACCGCTCGCGCCATGCACTCTCGCGCGAGCCCGGAATGACATGTCTGTGATTAGACACGCCGGATGTGTTGATGGTCAAGCGGCCGACGCTATTCCGTTACTATCCGTCGCCGATTTCTGTGTTGATCTTGTGGTACCCACTAGCAAATGATCAGCAAATATGCGGCGAACACCGCTGGTTCCGGTACCGCATAGGCTGTGTCGATGTGACTGCACAACAAGCGGACATCGCGCCCGCGAACGGGCCCAAGATCGCCGTACTCGTCGGTGGAGTCGGTGGCGCGCGGTTCCTGCAGGGTGTTCGGGAACTGCTGCCGGAAGCCGACGTTTCCGCGATCGTCAATGTAGGTGACGACGTCTGGATGCACGGCCTCCGCATTTGCCCCGACCTCGATACCTGCATGTACACGCTGGGTAACGGAATCGATACCGAACGTGGATGGGGGCGGGTCGGAGAAACTTGGCACGCCAAGGAGGAACTCGCCGAATATCATGCCGAGCCGGACTGGTTCGGGTTGGGCGATCGGGATATCGCGACGCACTTGATTCGAACCGAAATGTTGCGCGCCGGGTACCCGCTTTCCGTGGTCACCGAAGCGCTGTGCAAGAGGTGGCAACCCGGCGTGAAACTGATCCCGGCAACCGACGATCGCTGTGAAACGCATGTCGTTGTGAGTGATCCTGGCAACCCTGGCGAACGTCGCGCGATCCATTTCCAGGAGTGGTGGGTTCGTTACCGAGCGAACATCGAGACCCATGGATTCGCGACAATCGGCGCGGATGACGCCACTCCCGCCCCAAATGTGATCGATATCATAGATCAGGCCGATATTGTTATGATGGCCCCCTCCAATCCCGTCGTCAGCATCGGCGCGATCCTCGCGGTGCCGGGAATCCGAGGCGCGCTGCGCACCACGTCGGCCAAAGTGATCGGGGTATCGGGGGTCATCGACGGCAAACCGCTGCGCGGGATGGCCGACGAATGCCTGTCGGTGATCGGGGTCGAGACGACCGCGGAAGCGATCGGCAGGCATTACGGCGCCCGCTCGGCGACCGGCATCCTGGACGGTTGGCTGATCCACAGCACCGACTCGGCGCGGGTGCCGGGAGTCGAGGTGCGTAGTGTGCCCTTGCTGATGACCGATCCGCCCACCACCGCGGAAATGGTGCGTGAGGCCCTCGACCTTGCCGGAGTGAAATGGTGACGGTGAATCCTGGCCGGACAGAGCTGGTGACGGTGAATCCTGGAATCCTGGCCGGAGGGAGTTGGTGACGGTGAATCCCGCCCGGAGTGAGACGGACGTGAATTCCGATCACGCCGCGAACGAACTGCGCATCCTGCCGATCACCGGCCTGCCGGAGTTCCGGCCGGGCGACGACCTGGCCGAGCACATCGCGGCGGCGGCGCCGTGGCTGGCCGACGGCGACATCCTTGTGGTCACCAGCAAGATCGTGGCCAAGGTCGAAGGCCGGATCGTCGCCGCGCCGCTTGATCCGGAGGAACGCGACAGCGCGCGCCGCGCACTCGTCGATCAGGAAGCGGTGCGGGTGCTGGCGCGCAAGGGCCGCACCCTGATCACCGAGAACAAACTCGGCATCGTCCAGGCGGCGTCGGGGGTCGACGGTTCCAATGTCGAACAGGGCGAGTTGGTGTTGTTGCCGAACGACCCCGACGGCAGCGCGAAGGCGTTGCGCGCCGCGCTCGGTGAACGTCTCGGCGTCACCGTCGCGGTGGTCGTCACCGACACCATGGGGCGGGCCTGGCGTAACGGGCAGACCGACGCCGCGATCGGCTCGTCCGGTCTGCGGGTCCTGCACGACTACGCGGGCACCGTGGACGGGCAGGGCAACGAACTCCACGTCACGCAGGTCGCGATCGCGGACGAACTGGCCGCCGCCGCCGATCTGGTGAAGGGCAAACTCGGCGGCGTACCCGTCGCCGTGGTGCGTGGACTACCGGTCACCGACGACGGCTCGGGCGCGGTCGACCTGCTGCGCGGCGGCACCGAGGATCTGTTCTGGCTCGGCACCGCCGAGGCGATCGACCGCGGACGGAAAGAGGCGCTGCTGCTGCGCCGTTCGGTCCGGCAGTTCGCCGACACCCCGGTCGACCCCGAACGCGTTCGCGGCGCCGTCGCGACGGCGCTGACGGCGCCCGCGCCACACCACACCCGTCCCGTGCGTTTCGTGTGGCTGCGCGAACGCGAGTTACGGGAGGCATTGCTGGAGGCGATGGCCGACAAGTGGCGCACCGACCTCACCGCCGACGGACTCGATCCCGAACGGGTGGAGCGCCGGATCGCGCGCGGACGCATCCTTTTCGACGCGCCCGAGGTGATCATTCCGTTCTGCGTGCCCGACGGCGCGCACGATTACCCCGACGAGCGCAGGCGCGCCGCGGAGCGGACCATGTTCACGGTCGCGGTCGGCGCGGCGGTGCAGGGCCTGCTGGTGGCGCTGGCCACCGACGGGATCGGCAGTTGCTGGATCGGCTCGACGATTTTCGCCCCGGAGGTCACCCGTTCGGTGCTCGGTCTCGCCGAGGACTGGAATCCGCTGGGCGCCATCGCCATCGGTCATCCGCTCGAGGAACCCGCGCCGCGTTCGGTATTCGGTCCGGGCTCGGGTTTGGTGGAACTGTGATCATGGGAACCGTGACTCTCCGAACCACGATCGCGTCCACCTGTTCCGCCGTCGGCGGATTCGCGCGATGAGCGCCGAATCGCTGCACGCCTCGGCCACGAAACTGCTCGAATCCTGGTGCCCGGCAACACGTCCCGATGAGTCGCTGCGGGAGGCGATGCTGGCCTTCCTCGGGTCGGCCCCCGGTGGCTGCCTACGTGGGCACGCGCCGGGACATATCACCGCGTCGACCATCGTCTTCTCGCACGACCGGAGCGAGGTCCTGCTGACCCTGCATCCCAGGGTCGGGCGTTGGCTCCAGCTCGGAGGGCATTGTGAGGAGGGTGACGAGACGGTCGCCGACGCGGCGCTGCGCGAGGCGACCGAGGAATCCGGTATCGAAGGCATCGACCTGGAACCGGAACTGTATGGGGCGCAGGCGCACCCGATCACCTGTTCGCTCGGTGTGCTGACGCGTCACCTCGATCTGCTGTTCCTGGCCGTCGCCCCGGCGGGCGCGGTTCCGGTGCGCAGCGCGGAGTCGACCGACCTGCGGTGGTGGCCGGTCGGCGCCCTGCCCGACAACGCGGATGTACTGCTGGACCGCTAGTACCGGCCGTCGAAGGGCCGCATCCTCCGGGGTGCGGCCCTTCTTCTGTTTCCGGGACCGGCCCGCATGCCATGTCAACTTTACAAATCAGCGTATTTGTATAGACATCCGACACTGTGGCGGCTATTGTAAATCATAGATGTATTGCGCGTCACACTTTCGGCGCGCCGCTGGAAAGGGGAGACAACGATGTCGACGGATATCGACGCGGCCGAGCGCCCGGTACAGGCGTGGCGCGACCGCAAGCGGTACATGTGGCTGTGGGGGCTTTTCGCGCCGACGGGGCTGTTCACCATCGGTCTGCCACTGATCTGGGCGCTCAACGAGATCGGCTGGCACCGGCTGGCGCAGGTGCCGTTCTGGCTCGGTCCGATCCTGATCTACGTGCTGATCCCGATCGCCGATGTGTTCTTCGGCCCGGACGGTGAGAATCCGCCCGACGAGGTGATGGAGTACCTGGAGAACGACAGGTACTACCGCTATCTGACCTACCTGTACCTGCCGTTCCAGTACGCGGGACTGGTGATGGCCTGCTACCTGATCACCGCGGACGACGTGAGCTGGCTCGGCATCGACGGCGGGCTGCACCTGGTCGACAAGATCGGGCTCGCCATCACCGTCGGCATGATCGGCGGCATCGGTATCAATACCGCGCACGAACTGGGCCACAAGAAGGTGCGCCTGGAGCGCTGGCTGTCGCGGATCGCGCTGGCCCAGCCCTTCTACGGCCATTTCTACATCGAGCACAATCGCGGCCACCACGTGCGGGTGGCGACGCCGGAGGATCCCGCCAGTTCCCGGATCGGCGAGTCCTTCTGGGCCTTCTGGCCGCGCACCGTGTGGGGGAGTTCGAGCTCGGCGTGGCGGCTGGAGTCGACTCGGCTCGAGCGTCTCGGCAAGAAGCCGTTCAGTCTGCACAACGAGGTGCTCAGCGCCTGGCTCATGTCGGTGGTGCTGTACGCCGCGCTGATCGCGATCTTCGGTATCGAACTGCTTCCGTATCTGGTGTTGCAGGCGGTGGTCGGATTCAGCCTGCTCGAGGCCGTCAACTACCTCGAGCACTACGGGTTGGTGCGCGAGCGGACCGCCTCGGGTCGTTACGAGCGCCCGGCGCCGGTGCACAGCTGGAACAGCGATCACCTGGTCACCAATATCTTCCTGTACCACCTACAGCGTCACAGTGACCATCACGCCTACCCGACGCGGCGCTATCAGACCCTGCGCAGCTGGGACGGCGCACCCAATCTGCCCAGCGGCTACGCCAGCATGATCCTGCTGGCCTACTTCCCGCCGCTGTGGCGTCGGGTGATGGACAAGCGGGTGCTGGCCCATTACGACGGCGACATCACCCGGGCCAATATCCAGCCGGGTAAACGGGATCGGGTCCTCGCCCGCTACGGCGCGAGCACGACGGAGGTGTAGTCGTGAGCTCTTTCCGTTGCCCCGTCTGTGATTACGTCTACGACGAGTCGAAAGGTGAACCACACGAAGGATTTCCGGCCGGAACGGCCTGGTCCGAGGTGCCCGACGACTGGTGCTGTCCCGATTGCGGCGTACGCGAGAAAATCGATTTCGAACCGGTAGGAGTGAGCGGATGAGTACAGCGTCACCCAGTGAAGCGACGATCGGCCGGGGGGCGGGCGGACCGGATTACAAACTGTTCCAATGTGTCCAGTGCGGTTTCGAATACGACGAGGCGCAGGGCTGGCCCGACGACGGAATCGCCCCCGGTACCAGGTGGGACGATATTCCCGATGACTGGACCTGTCCGGACTGCGGCGCGGCCAAGGCCGATTTCTTCATGGTCGAGATCGAACGGTCGTGAGATTTTGACTGCGGCAGATGCCCGTGACAGTGTCGCGGGTATGCCGCGTACCGGACCGAGGGTTCCTTATCAGGAAGCGGCGCGGCTGCTGCTGCGCACATCCGTCCTCGACGGTATGCGCGAACTGCTCGTCGAACGGGACTGGGCCAAGATCACCCTCGGCGATGTCGCGACCAGGGCGGGCGTCAGCAGGCAGACCCTCTACAACGAGTTCGGTTCACGCGCGGGCCTGGCGCAGGCGTACGCGCTGCGACTGGCCGACGATCTCGTCGATCACGTTCACACCGCGATCGACGGCAACGTCGGTGACGCGCGCGCCGCGTTCCGGGAGGGTCTGGCCGGGTTCTTCCTGGACGCGGCCACCGATCCGCTCGTGCAGTCGCTGCTCTCGGGCGAGGCGAAACTGGATCTGCTCCGCCTCATCACCCTCGACGCGGGGCCCTTGCTCGCGCACGCGACCGATCGCCTCGCGGGGGCCTTCGAGAACAGTTGGGTGGACGCCACCCGGGCGGAATCGGAGATCCTCGCCCAGGCGTTGGTGCGGATCGCGCTGAGTTACATCCCGACCCCGCCCGGTCCCGGGCACAACGCCCCCGCCGAGCTGAGCGAGTTGCTGGCCCCTTACGTGGAGGCGATACTGTCCGCGAGGGACCGGCAGTAGCAGCGGATGGGACCGGAGCTCAGCGGTAGCCGCGGGTGCACAGTGCGTCGAGGCACTTATGATTTCGACCAAAAACCGACTAGCAGGGTTGTAAGTACCACCACGTTTGATTGCCTAGGTGCTGTGTAACAGTCCGAAACACTGTATGTATTGTCCTGCAACGAAGTGGAAGTACGGAATTAGCGGGGCAAACGTGCAACCGGTTGGCAAACCGAAGGGGTCGCTCGATCCCAAACGCCATCTCTGGGTGTTCGGTCTGCTCGCGCCCGCCTGTGCGCTGCTCCCTTCGCAACTTGTCCTGCGCACCGGCTACGAGATCTTCTGGTGGATCGGGCCGGTCCTGATCCTGATCGTCATCCCGGTGCTGGACTGGGTGGTCGGCGAGGACGGATCCAATCCGCGCGACGAGGACTACGAACGCCTGTCCAACGACAGGTTCTACCGGTGGTGCACCTACCTCTTCCTACCGATCCAGCTGATCGGCCTGGTGATCGCCAGCGCGATGTGGGCGGGCGACGACCTGAGCCTGCTGGACAAACTCGGCCTGGCGACCACTCTCGGGTTCGTCAGCGGCATCGGTATCAACGCGGCGCACGAACTGGGGCATCGGGTCGAGGTCCTCGAGCGCTGGCTGGCGAAACTCGCGCTGGCGCAGTCCGGCTACGGGCATTTCTTCGTCGAGCACAACCGTGGTCACCACGCCCGCGTCGCCACCCCCGAGGATCCGGCGAGCGCCCGGCTGGGGGAATCGCTGTGGGAATTCCTGCCGCGCAGCGTCGGCGGCGGATTCCGTTCGGCGATCGGTCTGGAGCGCGAGCGGCTGGCCCGGCGCGATCGCGGCTGGTGGAGCCCGCACAATCACATCCTCCAGGCCTGGGCGATGTCGCTGGTGCTGTTCGGCACGCTGATCGGGATCTTCGGCATCGCGACGGTGCCGTGGCTGTTCCTGCAAGCCGTGATCGGGGCCTCGCTGCTGGAGACGGTGAACTACGTCGAGCACTACGGTCTGCTGCGCGAGCGCAGGCCCAACGGCCTCTACCGCCGTTGTTCGGCCCGCGACAGCTGGAACAGCGATCGCCTGGTCACCAATATCTTCATGTTCCACCTGCAACGGCACAGTGACCATCACGCCAACCCCGGTCGCCGCTACCAGACGTTGCGCACCTCGGCGCTGGCGCCGCGGCTGCCCGCGGGCTACGCCAGCATGATCGTGCTCGCCGCGATCCCGCCGCTCTGGCGAGCGGTGATGGACAAGCGGGTGCTCGCCCACTACGACGGCGACCTCGACAAGGCCAATGTCCTGCCCCGTAAACGAGTGAGACTGGCGGCCTCGCGCCGGGCTGCCGCCTGACCCCGAATCGCGCGGATTAGGTTAGGCTCAGCTAATGTTCGACAGGTTGCTCGTCCTCGCAACCGCCGCCGCGGCTGTCCTCACTCCGCTCGCGGCGGCCACTCCCGCTGTCGCCGCTCCCGCCACTCCGGCCGCCACGCGCGGTGTCGTCGTCATCGTGCCCGGCCAGTCGTTGGGTCCGCTGCCCTACGAACCGATGGCCGCCGAACTGCGCGCGGACGGATACACCTCCCTCGTCCTCGATCTGCGGGGTTTCGACGTGGCGGCCGACGCCGCGTCGGTCGCCGTCGCGGTGGACGCGGCCCGCGCCGAACATCCCGGCGTTCCCGTCGCCCTGGTCGCGCACAGTATCGGCGCGATGAGCGGTCGCTACTACCTGCGCAATCTGGGCGGTGCGGACCGGATCGCCACCTATGTCGCGATCGGCGCGCCGCAGTACGGATCGTCCGGCGCGTGCGGGCAGCCGGTGGGCGCCGAGATCTGCCCGGACACCCGGTTCATGGCCGAGCTCAACGCCGGCGACGACACCCCGGGACCGACCGCCTACTACTCGATCCGCAGTCAGCGGGAATGGTCCGACGGGCGCCTCGACGGCGGACAGTGCCGGATCACGCCGTTCCCGACCCTCGGCAACGGCGGCGTCGACCACGCGCTCGAACCGCTGCTTCCCGCGGTACTGCCGCTGGTGCGCGGCGCGCTCGCGGGCGTGTGCGATGGTGAATTCGTCGACGAACCGGACGGCGCGATCGACCCGGGGTCGACCATCTTCCCCAACGGCGTCCCCTACAGCTAGTACCACCGCGATACGGCAAGACCGTCGCGCTGTGCCACGGCGCGGAGTGACGGACTAGCCTTGCTGATCGAACCGACATTCACCGAGAGGCTGATCCAGGCGCATGACAACCTCAGAACTTCCCGCACGCACGTCCCTGACCGCCGATGTCCGCAACGGCGTCGATTACAAGGTGGCGGACCTCGCGCTGGCCGAATTCGGCCGCAAGGAGATCCGGCTGGCCGAGCACGAGATGCCCGGTCTGATGGCGCTGCGCCGCGAGTACGCGGACGTGCTGCCGTTGCAGGGCGCCCGCATCTCCGGTTCGTTGCACATGACCGTGCAGACCGCGGTGCTGATCGAGACCCTCGTCGCGCTGGGCGCGCAGGTGCGCTGGGCCTCGTGCAACATCTTCTCGACCCAGGACCACGCCGCCGCCGCGGTCGTGGTCGGTCCGCACGGCACCGTCGACGCGCCCGAGGGCACACCGGTCTTCGCGTGGAAGGGTGAAACCCTCGAGGAGTACTGGTGGGCCGCCGAGCAGATGCTGACCTGGCCGGGCGAACCCACCAACATGATCCTCGACGACGGCGGCGACGCCACCATGCTCGTGCTGCGCGGCGCGCAGTTCGAGAAGGCGGGTGTGATCCCGCCCGAGGACGACGACCACTCCGCCGAGTACAAGGTGTTCCTCAACCTGCTGCGCGAGCGTTTCGAGACCGATCGCGGCAAGTGGGGCGCCATCGCGGAATCGGTCAAGGGCGTCACCGAGGAGACCACGACCGGCGTGCTGCGGCTGTACCAGTTCGCGGCGGCCGGTGAGCTGGTCTTCCCGGCCATCAACGTCAACGACTCGGTCACCAAGTCGAAGTTCGACAACAAGTACGGCACCCGCCACTCGCTGATCGACGGCATCAACCGGGGCACCGATGTGCTCATCGGCGGCAAGAAGATCCTGATCTGCGGTTACGGCGACGTCGGCAAGGGCTGCGCGGAATCGCTTGCGGGACAGGGCGCCCGGGTCCAGGTCACCGAGATCGACCCGATCAACGCGTTGCAGGCGCTGATGGACGGCTACGACGTCGTCACCGTGGAGAAGGCGATCGCGAACGCCGATATCGTCATCACCTCGACCGGCAACAAGGACATCATCACCCTCGATCACATGAAGGCGATGAAGGACAAGGCCATCCTCGGCAATATCGGCCACTTCGACAACGAGATCGATATGGCCGCGCTGGAGCGTTCCGGTGCGCACCGGCTCAATATCAAGCCGCAGGTCGACCAGTGGACCTTCGAGTCGGGCAAATCCATCATCGTGCTGTCGGAGGGGCGGCTGCTCAACCTCGGCAACGCGACCGGACACCCGTCGTTCGTGATGTCGAACAGCTTCTCCAACCAGGTCATCGCGCAGATCGAGCTGTGGACCAAGCCGCAGGAATACGACAACGAGGTCTATCGCCTGCCCAAGGCGCTGGACGAGAAGGTCGCCCGCATCCACGTCGAGGCGCTCGGCGGTGAACTGACCAAGCTCACCAAGGATCAGGCCGAGTACATCAACGTCGATGTCGAGGGACCGTACAAGCCGGAGCACTACCGGTACTGACGCCCGCGAGGGATTCTTCCCGAATCACGTGTGTCCCGTCGAGTCCGGCTCGACGGGACACACGCGTGCGCGGTCACTCGCCCGGCTACAGCCGAAGCCGATAGCAGTCGCCGTAGAAGTACAGCCGTAGCGCGCAGTTGATCCCGGCCGAACCCGTCATCGACAGCAGCCGGAACACGGTGGCGATATCGGCGGCCGATCCGGAGGCGCTGCCGGTGTCGGCCGCGACGGGATCGGCGGGGGGAAGTGGATCCGCGGCTGCGTTGCCGCGGATGACGGCGCTGGAGATGGCGATCGCCGCGACGATCGCGGGCAGAATGTGTGATTTCGGCATGTGGTTGACCTGCCTGATAGTGGGTGGAGCCGCCGCCAATATACGACAATCTGAAGTGTTGATATTTCATATTTGCCGAGTTGGTCGGGTGGCGTCGGTCCGTCACCGTCGCGCATGTAGCCTGCTCCTCATGGGTGCGCTGGTATCGGTCGAAGGGATCGACGGAGCGGGTAAACGGACGCTGATCGACGGCGTCGGCGCGGCCCTGCGTGCGCGCGGTCTGCGCGTCGCCACGCTGGCCTTCCCGCGCTACGGCCGTTCGGTGCACGCTGATCTGGCGGCCGAGGCGCTGCGCGGCAAACACGGCGATCTGGCCGACTCGGTGTACGCGATGGCGCTGATGTTCGCGCTCGACCGCGCGGCCGCGCTGCCCGAACTGTCGAAACTGGTGGCCGACAACGACATTGTCGTGCTGGATCGCTACGTCGCCTCCAACGCCGCGTATTCCGCCGCCCGCCAGAAGGAATCGGCGGACGGCGAAACGGTGCGCTGGGTGGGCGATTTGGAATTCGGCAGATTCGCGCTTCCGGTGCCCGAGCTACAGGTGCTGATCGACGTGCCGACCGAGGTGGCTGCCGAGCGTGCGCACAGGCGTGGCGAACTCGACGAGTCCCGGGCCCTGGACGCCTACGAACGCGACGGCGGACTACAACAGCGCACCGACGAGGTGTACCGCGAGCTGGCCGAACTGCCTTGGTTCGGGCCGTGGTGGAAGTTCCGAACCGACGACGACGCCTCGACGTTGATCACCCGATTGGCCGAAATCGTTGCCCGATAAGGTTGGATGTGCGGCGGGATTCGACCAGTGTTGGCGTGGCGGCCCGCTACGAGCGCGAGAGATGACAACATAGTAATTATGAAGCCGAAGATTCTGGTCGTCGACGACGATATGGCGCTCGCGGAGATGCTCACGATCGTCTTGCGCGGGGAAGGGTTCGACCCGCATGTGGTCGGCGACGGCACGCAGGCCCTGGCCGCGGTACGTGAGATCCGCCCCGATCTCGTGTTGCTGGACCTGATGCTGCCCGGTATGAACGGCATCGACGTATGCCGGGTGCTGCGCGCCGATTCCGGGGTGCCGATCGTGATGCTCACGGCCAAGACCGACACGGTCGACGTCGTGCTCGGTCTGGAGTCGGGCGCCGACGATTACATCGTCAAACCGTTCAAACCCAAGGAACTCGTCGCCCGGGTGCGCGCTCGCCTGCGTCGCACCGAGGACGAGCCCGCCGAACTGCTGTCCATCGCGGATATCGTCATCGACGTGCCCGCGCACAAGGTCAGCCGTTCCGGCGTGCAGATCTCGCTGATGCCGCTGGAATTCGATCTGCTGGTGGCGCTGGCGCGCAAACCGCGCCAGGTCTTCACGCGTGAAGTGCTGCTCGAACAGGTATGGGGCTACCGGCACGCGGCCGACACCAGGCTGGTCAACGTGCACGTGCAGCGCCTACGCGCGAAGGTCGAGAAAGACCCGGAGAATCCTGAAATCGTGCTGACCGTCCGCGGGGTCGGGTACAAGGCCGGACCCCCGTGATCGATAGCGAGGAGCGTCCCGCGGGCGCGGTCGGCCACGACGACCCGGCCGGTGCGTCACGCGGGACGGGTCATCGTATTCGAACAGCGCTCACACCGGTGGCGACGTGGTTCAGAGATGTCGGCACCGCGTTGGGTCATGTCTGGCGACGGTCGCTGCAACTGCGCGTCATCGTCTCGACGCTGACCCTGTCACTGATCGTCATCACCATCCTCGGCGTGGTGCTGACCAGCCAGATCACCGATCGGCTGCTGGACGCCAAGATCAACGCCGCGGTCGAGGAGATGGACCGCGCGCGCAATACGGTGGAGAGCCAGCTCGCGGGTGTGCACGATATCGGCACCCAGCGGCTCGGTGATGCGCGCGACGCGCTGTCCAATCGTGGTGGCACGGGTCAATCCAGCGGTGTGGCAGGCAGTTTCGATTCCGCGCTGAGCATGGTCGGCGGCACGCCGCAGCAGCAGATCTCGGTCGGTCCGATCAGCGAGGTGCCCGAGGAACTGCGCCGGTTCGTGCAGCGCAACCAGGTCAGCTATCAGTTCGCCACGGTGGCGGATCCGGACGGCTATCACGGCCGCGCGCTGGTCATCGGCAGTCCGAGCGCCGAGATCCCGACCCTGGAGATCTACCTGATCTTCCCGCTGGCCAACGAGGAACGCAGCCTGGCGCTCATGCGCGGCACCATGATGATCGGTGGCCTTGTGCTGCTCGTGCTGCTTGCCGCGATCACCGCGCTGGTCACCAGGCAGGTCGTGCTGCCGATCCGGTCCGCCGCGCGGATCGCCAGCCGCTTCGCCGACGGCAGACTCAAGGAACGCATGCTCGTGCGCGGCGAGGACGATATGGCGCGGTTGGCGCAGGCGTTCAACGAGATGGCCGAGAGTCTGTCGAACCAGATCACGCAGCTCGAGGAATTCGGCAATCTACAACGCCGATTCACCTCGGACGTCAGCCACGAGTTGCGCACCCCGCTCACCACCGTCCGCATGGCGGCCGACCTGATCCACAGCAGCAGCGACGATCTGGACCCGGCTCTGGCCCGCAGCGCCGAACTGCTCGTCACCGAACTCGACCGCTTCGAGGGCCTGCTCAACGACCTGCTCGAAATCAGCAGGCACGACGCGGGCGTGGCCGAATTGCAGGTCGAATCGCTCGACGTGCGCATGTGCGCGCGGGCCGCGATCTCCACCGTGCGGCATCTGGCCAAGGACGCGGGCATCGAAGTGGTCATCGACATGCCGGAGGAACCGTTGGTCGCCGACGTCGACCCGCGTCGCGTCGAGCGTGTGCTCCGTAATCTGCTCGCCAACGCCATCGACCACAGCGAGGGCAAACCGGTGCTGATCCGGATGCGCGGCGATGCCGACGCCAACGCGGTCGCGGTGGTGGTACGCGATCAGGGCGTCGGTCTGCGGCCGGGCGAGGAGAAGTTGGTGTTCAACCGCTTCTGGCGTTCGGACCCGTCCAGGATGCGCCGTTCCGGCGGTACCGGACTCGGTCTGTCCATCAGCGTCGAGGACGCGAATCTGCACGAGGGCAGGCTGGAGGCGTGGGGCGAGATCGGCCTCGGCGCCAGTTTCCGGCTGACGTTGCCGCTGGTTCGCGGTAAGAAACTCGGGGTGAGCCCGCTGCCGCTGGAACCGGGCATGCGCAAACCGCCGCGTCCCACCGAATCCGAGACCGTCGAGTTGCCGTCCAGCCCGTTGCCGCAGCCCGAACCGGGCGCGGACCGGGCCCAGGCCACCGAGGCCGACCGCGACGGCGCCGCACCGGAGCCGCCGTCGCGGTCGGCCGCCGACAGCGGCGAGGTAGCGCGCGAATCGGGAGACGTACAGTCATGACCGTGCATTCCAGGTTCCCGCGGCTGCGTTGGGCCGCGCTCGGCGCCCTCGTGCTGGTGACCGCGCTGCTCGGTGGGTGCGCGAGTCTGCCGGAGTCCTCCGCGCCGCAGGCTCTCGGCACCATCAACAGGGAGCCGACGTCGGAAGGACCGCTGCCGCCGACGGCCGGGCGCGATCCGGGACTGCTGCTGCGCGACTACCTCCAGGCGACGGCGGACCCGGCCAACGGGTACGCGGCGGCGCGGCAGTACATGACCGAGTCGGCCTCGGCCCAGTGGGACGACACCACGAGCACGGTGATCGTCGACCGGCCCGACACCCTGCTCGAATCGCGTGAGGCCGAATCCGCCACCTACCGGATCCGCGCCCAGAAGGTCGCCGAGATCGCGCCCGACGGCGCGTACCGGGCCACCGAGGGCCCTCCGCTCGAATACAAGATCGAGATGGTCAAGGTCGACGGCGAATGGCGCATCGACGACCTGCCCGACGGCGTCGTGATGGACACCACCGCCTTCGCCAAGTCCTACCGGCGATACGTGCTGTACTTCGCGGAGCCGACGGGTAATTCGGTCGTTCCCGATCTGCGCTGGATCTCCGCGCCGAAGAACGAACTGGCCGAGCGGCTGCTCTCGTTGCTGGCGGACGGCAGCGAGCCCGCGCTCGCCCCGGTGGTGCGCAACCTGATGGCCCCGCCCGTGGCGATACGAGGTCCGATCACCAAGGCCAACGGCGATCCCGACGAGGTCGGCGTGGGCCTTGGTGGCGTGCGCATCGATTTCTCCGGCGTCAACGGGTTCAACCAGCGCGATCGCGAACTGCTCGCGGCGCAGGTGGTGCTCACCCTGGCCAGAGCCGACGTCCTCGGGCCGTACATGCTCCTGGCCGACGGCAAACCCCTGGACGAACGGTTCGCCGCGAACGGGTGGTCGGTCGCCGACGTCCAGCAGTCCAGTCCCGAGGTCAACGCCCAGAACCGGATCGGGCTGCACGCGCTGCGCGAGGGCTCGCTCGTGCAGGTCGGGGTCGGCGGGATCGACCCGGCCCCCGGCTATTTCGGTGCGGTGAGCAATCTCCAGTCCGCGGCGCTGAGCCCGGACGGTCAGTTCGTCGCCGCCGTCGCCGACGCGGGCAGGCCCGCGCCCGAGCCGCCGCGCACGCTGATGGTCGGCAGTTACGGCGGCACGCAGTTCCCGGTCGCCGAGGGCACCACCATCAGCCGACCGTCCTGGGCCCTCGACGGCAGCGCCGCGTGGGCGGTCATCGACGGTGAGCACGTCATCCGGGTGGTCAACGACCGGGCGACCGGAACCGTGTCGGTCGAGGACGTCGACATCTCCGGCCTGACAACGGGTTCCACCGCGCTGCGATTCCCGATCACCGAGATCAGGATCTCGCGCAGCGGTGTCCGCGCGGTGCTGATCGCGGACGGCAAGGTGTACGTGGCGGTCGTGGTCCGCAGGCCCGATGGCAAATACGCGGTGAACTCGCCGATGCCGGTGGCCGTCGACGTGAGCACACCCGCGGTGTCGGTGAACTGGCTGGGCGGCGACACGATCTTCATCGCGTTCCAGGGCAATGTCGACCCGGTGCGCACCGTCCAGATCGACGGCTCCGGGCTGCTACCGCTGACCGGGCGCAATCTGACCTCGCCGGTGCGGTCGGTCAGCGTCTCGCCCGAACACCAGTACGTCGCCGATTCGCGCGCTGTCCTCGAATTGACCAGTAATCCCGACGGCGGCGAACCCTATTGGCGCGAGGTGCCGGGGCTGGGCGCCAACGCCGTTCCCGTGCTGCCCGGATAGCCGCGCTCTGTCGGTGGGTGGGTGCACACTCGCCCGATGCGAACGCTGCTCGATCTGATGTTGCCCGCACGGTGCGGCGGGTGCGGGACGGCCGGGACGCCATGGTGCGCCGATTGCGCCGCGGTGCTGACGAGACCGCCGGTGCGGGTCCGTCCACGGACCGATCCCGGCGTGCCGTGCTGGGCGCTCGGTCCCTACGCCGGTCCGGCCCGTCGCGCGGTACTGGCGATGAAGGAACACGGCAGGCGTGATCTCGCGCGACCCCTCGGTGACGCGCTGGCGGCGGGGCTGGCTCGACTACGGGCTCCGGGGCGGACACTGATCCTGGTGCCCGCCCCGAGCAGACGGGTCGCGGCGCGGCGTCGGGGTGGCGATCCGGTCCTGCGGACGGCCGCTGCCGCGGCGGGATCGCTGGAAGATTGCCAGGTGGTCCCGGCATTACGTCTGTGGTGGGGAGCGCGTGACTCCGTCGGGCTGACATCCGGCGAGCGCAGGCGCAATCTGGAGGGTCGGATCCACGCTCTACCCATACCCGGTGCGCGGGCATCCTACACCGGATTTGCCGAGGTAGTCGTGGTCGATGATGTGCTGACAACCGGCGCCACCGTCGGTGAATCGGTGCGCGCGCTCGGACGTGTCGGTTATTCGGTACGTGGCGTTCTGGTGACGTGTGCTGCTTGACTCCGGGAAATTTGCGTGAACACTGGCGGACCGCCGCTATGCGTACTACCGTCGCCAACACACACCCGAACCGGGAGTTTGGAGGTGGCGCCTCGGACAACTACGTGCCGTGCTATTCCCCGACGTGAGGTCCGGGCCCCCGGCCCGAGTCCGTGTAACCGCGAAGGGCTCCGCGAAGCGACGGATACCGAATACTGCTCGGCACGGCTCAACCCCGCCGCACGTCATATCGGGCTGTGCGGCCAGATCCGGGAGGTACGCGTGACGACTTCACGACCTTCAGTGAAAGATTCCAATTCCTCGGTACTGGACCCCGGTGCCGCGTATTCACAAGAGTCCCCCGACGAGGATCGAGCGCCGGCTCCTCGCGCCGACGTCGTGGTCAAGGGCCGCAACGTCGAGGTGCCCGACCACTACCGAATCTACGTCTCGGAGAAGCTCTCCCGTCTCGAACGCTTCGATCCGTCGATCTTCATCTTCGACGTCGAGCTGTTCCACGAACGCAACCGTCGTCAGCGCAAGAGTTGCCAGCGCGTGGAGATCACCGCGCGGGGTAAAGGTCCGGTCGCCAGGGCCGAAGCGTGCGCGGACAGTTTCTACGCCGCCCTCGAATCCGCGACGGCCAAACTCGAGAGCCGCCTGCGCCGCACCAAGGATCGCAGGCGTGTCCACTACGGTGAGAAGACTCCCGTCTCCGTCGCCGAGGCGACCGCCGAACTCGTCGACGATCAACTGTTCGCCCTCGCCAGCGGTGATCTGGACGCCCATGCCCATCCCGGCGAGGATTCCACGGAGCCAACGGATTACGAGGCCGGACCCGGCCATATCGTGCGCACCAAAGCGCACACCGCGACTCCGATGTCGGTCGATGACGCCCTCTATCAGATGGAACTCGTCGGCCACGACTTCTTCCTCTTCCACGACAAGGAGACCGACCGTCCCTCGGTGGTCTACCGTCGTCACGCTTTCGACTACGGCCTGATCCGGCTCACCTAGCGCGCGTCGAAATGCCCGGCCGGATCACGACGCCCGGCCGGGCGCAGTGCTGTCCTACCGGCGGCGATCACGAAAGAACGTGTTGCGCAACAGGGAATCGCGGCGCGGCCGCAGCGCTTGCAACATCACCAGGTCGGCGAAGGTCTCCGCGTCGCGTTCGCGACTGCTGCCGTAATCGGTTCTGCCCAGCACGTGCCGGATGGATTCCGGGCTGATCGACGGCAGCAGTTCGGTCACCGCGGCCAGGGTATGGCCGGCCGCGGTGCCGTCGGCGCGATCGGGTCCGTGCCCGAGCAACATGTGGCCGAGTTCGTGGGCGACGATATGTTCGGCGTGCCATTCGGTCGTGTCGGCGCCGTAGACGATGACATCGGAATCCTGTTTGGCGATCCACAGACCGCTGCCGGTGCCGCACCCGGCTCCCGCGAGGTCGACGGTATCCACCGGATGCAGGGTGATGGGTCGTCCCCGGAACTCGGCGACCGCGTCGATATAGGAGCTCAGCTTCCACGGACGTGGAATCGAGACGTTCCGGGAGAGTTCCCGGAACCGGGTGTCCATACCGGCCATACGATGCGATCTCCTACGACAGTCCACGATCCCGCCCCGTGTGGGTGTCGATGTTACCGAGTGGTGGGTCGGAGTCGGTCGGTGCTCTCGATCAGCCGGGAGAGGCGGTCGAGGTCGACCTCCGAACCGCGCAGCGCGATGCTGGCGACATTGGCATCGCGCATGGTCGCGAGCAGTTCGAGTTCGCGATCGATCGACCGCGCGGTGTCGCCGGTGGTGGTGAGGTAATCGGATTCGACGCCGAAGCAGTGCGCGATGGCCGCGAGCACATCGTCGTCGACGACGCGCTCGTCGAAGACGCCGTCGCGCATGCTGTCGATGTGCTGTGCCGAGATGGTGCGGTGCAGGGTGGTGCTCACCTGTTCGGCCACCGAGGACGACGCGCGCTCCGGTGCGGCGCGCGGATGCATCGTCTCGAATAGTCGGTTGATCTTGCGACTGAGCGTCAATCGCTCATGCGCGGAGGTGTTCTCGGACATCTTCACCATTCATTCCTCGCCGTTCCGGAATTCTGCCGCGCCGTTGGCGGCCGACCACCGATCGCGGAACCTCGCCTCGGTACCGGCGTCGATCTCGGTGACGCGGTTCGCCAGCCAGCGACGATAGCGGCGCTCGTCGAGTTCGGCCGGATCGCTCACCTCGGCGGGAACCTCGAGCAGATGTTGAAAGGCCATCTCCACCAGCGGGTGCAGCTGCCGTCCCGGACCCCCGTTGCGTTCGAGCATGACGGTGGCGTAGCGCGCGGACAGCCGGGAGACGACGCCGTTGAGATCTCCGACGGCGGCCACCACGTGCGGCTCGACGGTGTGGCCGCGTTCTATCGCGTCGTTGAGACGGCCCGAGGCGGCGAGCAGGGCCGTCAGATCACCGAGTTCGAAGCGGATCGAATCCGGTCCGGAGACGATCGATTCGTTGCCCGCCGAATCCGTGTTCCGCGCTTCGGACGGTGTGCCGCCCGCGTAGGCGCGGGCGGCGCTGCCGGGCCGCCAACGGAGCGGCACGTCGAGTTTGTTGAGGGTGTGCGTGCTGATCGAGGAGTCGCCGTCCTCGATCTTCCTGATCGTCGGGGCGGACGGGCCGCCGAGGTCGCCGATCTGGATCTGGGTGAGGCCGAGTTCGTCCCGGCGCTCCCTGATGATCCGGCCGAAGCGCTTCTGTCGCGACAGCTCCGAAGTGCTTTGCATAGTGGGTTTCAGCGTAGGCCGTTTTCGGGTTTGATAGCAAGCTGATAGAAAGTGTTTGAGAAACCTGTCGAAACATTGTTACTGTGTTTTCGCGCCGAGCGTCCCGACGCCGGCTGCACAGGTTCCGGGGACGAGCAGGGGCGTTCACCGGGGCCGACCTACCGGCCTGCCGTGCAACGGTGCGCGGCAGGCTCAGCGGATTCGGAGGGGATCGCTGAGCCGCGGGCCGGGCCCATGGCGACCCGGCGGCGATCACCACGTGGGGTGCCGCCGGGTCTGTCATCGACGTTGCGCGGGAGTTTCGGCCGATCCCGTCGTAGACCTGGAACTTACTTTGAAGTAAGTTCAGTGCAACAGGTCTGTCGAAAGGAACTCGCATGGCTGCCCAGGTTGCCCGCCGTGCCGTGATCGTCTCGGGTGCGCGCACACCGTTCGTGCGCGCGTTCACCGATTACACGCGGATGGATTCGATCGCGCTGGCCGACGCCGCCGTGCGCGGACTGCTGGAGCGCACCGGGCTTCCCGGTGAACAGGTGCGGGCGATCGTGTGGGGCGGGGTGATCCTGCCCAGCGCCGCGCCGAATATCGCGCGCGAGATCGCACTCGACCTGAAACTCGATCCCGGCTGCGAGGGCTACACGGTCACCAGGGCCTGTGCGTCCGGATTACAGGCGGTGACCGCGGCCGCGGCCGCGATCGAGCGTGGTGAATACGACATCATGATCGCGGGCGGCAGTGATTCCACCAGCAATGCCGAGGTGAAACTGCCCCAGAAACTCGTGCACGCGGGCGCGCCACTGGCACTGGGCAAACCGAAGCCGACGGACTACCTCGCCGCCCTGCGTCAACTGGCCCCGTTCACCGATCTGCTGCCCGCCCGGCCGAAGATCGCCGAACGCACCACCGGCGAGGTGATGGGTGAATCGGCCGAGAAGATGGCGCGAATTCACGGCATCGGACGCGGCGAACAGGACGAATTCGCCGTGCGGTCGCACCGTCGCGCCGCCGCAGCCATCGAGTCCGGGCGTTTCGACGACGAGGTGTTGCGGGTGCGCACACCCGACGGCGTCGATATCGACCGGGACGGTCTCGTCCGTGCCGACACCAGCATCGAGCGGCTGGCGAAACTCGCCCCGGTTTTCGCGACCGACGGCACCGTCACCGCGGGTAATGCCAGCCCGTTGACCGACGGCGCGTCGGCGGTGCTGTTGATGAGCGAGGACGCGGCGAAGGCCATGGGCTACCGGCCGCTCGCGGCCTTCCGCTCGTGGAGTTACGTCAGCGTCGATCCGGCCGATCAGGTGCTGATCGGGCCCGCGATCTCCATGCCGAGAGCGCTCGACAAGGCCGGTATGTCGCTGGCCGATATCGACCTCGTCGATATCCACGAGGCGTTCGCCGCGCAGACGCTGTCGGTGCTGAGCGCCCTCGCCAGCGACGAATGGGCAAAGACGCGCCTCGGCCGTGACACCGCGGTGGGCGAGATCGATATCGAGACGCTCAATGTGCACGGTGGTTCGGTGTCACTCGGCCACCCGTTCGGCGCGACCGGAGCCCGCATGGTCACCACCATGGCGAATGAGTTGGCTCGCACCGGCAAATCCACCGCACTGCTCGGAATCTGCGCGGCGGGCGGTATCGGGGCGTCGGCGGTGCTCGAAAGCGTGTAGCGACGGGCCGTTCACGAATTCGCGCGGAAGGTCTCCCGATGTACGGCGTCGGCGAGCGCTCTGCCGGAGCGCCAGCCGAAACGTTCCAGGTCCGGGACGGTCTGGAATTCGTCGACGGGCCCGACGCAGAGCCAGGCGACGGGGCGGATGTGGTCGGGCAGGTCGATCAGGTCGGATAGGAACGGCTCGTCGTAGAACGAGACCCAGCCCACCCCGACACTTTCGGCGGTGGCCGCCAGCCACAGGTTCTGGATGGCGAGCACGGTGGAGTAGACCCCGGTCTCGGGAACCGTCGCGCGGCCGAGAACCACCGGGCCGCCGCGCGAATCGTCATGGGTGACGACGATGCCCGTGCCGCTCTCGGTGATGCCTTCGATCTTGATCGGCTCGAAGGTCTCGGCCCGCTCCGGCGGTAGCGCGTCACGGAATTCGACGCGTTTGTCGGCCACGTGATCGGCGAATCGCCGCAGCGTCGACCGGTCGCGCACCACCACGAAATCCCACGGCTGCGAGTTGCCGACGCTCGGGGCCCGATGCGCGGCGTCGAGGATTCGCCACAGCGTCTCGTCGTCGACGAGTTCACCGGTGAATTCGGCGCGCACGTCCCGGCGCAGCCGGATCGCCTCGTAGATATTCATATGGTCGGCACACACGGGGCAAGTCAACCAGGCGGGTGTCCCGCGCCGGTGAGCCGACCCGCCGTTGGTCAGCCGATCGGTACGGCGCGGGCGATCCGGCGACGTCCCTGGGCGAGCGCGGTGCGAAGTCCGCGGCGCTTACCGGTGACGGGATCGAATGTCGGGGCGGTGTCGCCGCCGAATTTACGTTCCGACGCCGTCTCGGGAGCGTCGTCCGCGGTGTGGCGCAGGTATTTGTTGGGCAGCGCGAGCTTGGCGATGGTGCGCCACGCCTTGAAGTACTGCACCGGCAGCGATCCGGTGGTGTAGGGCAGATCGTATTTCTCGGCGAGCGCCCGCACCCGCACCGCGATATCGGCGTAGTGATTACTCGGCAGGTCGGGGAAGAGATGGTGTTCGATCTGGTGGCTCAGGTTCCCGCTCATGAAATGGATGATCGGGCCGCCGGAGATGTTGGCGCTGCCAAGCATCTGGCGCAGGTACCACTCGCCCTTGGTCTCGCCCTCGATATCGGCCCTGGTGAACTTCTCCGCGCCGTCGGGGAAGTGGCCGCAGAAGATCACGGCATTGGTCCAGACGTTGCGCACCATATTGGCGGCGATATTCGCGGTCAGGGTGGTGAAGAACGCGGGGCCGGTCAGCAGCGGGAACAGTAGGTAGTCCTTGCCGACCTGTTTGCCGATCTTGGCCAGTACCTCACCGCGTTTGCGTTCGAATTCGGCGCGCTCGGGGGAGCCCTCGGGGTAGCGGCCCGCGGCGAGTTTGCCCAATTCCAGGTGCTGGATCGCGACGCCGTATTCGAAGAACAGTTGCAGCAGCAGGTTGTAGGCCGGGTTGCCCAGATTGAACGGCTTCCAGCGCTGGTCGCGCGTCACGCGCAGCAGACCGTAGCCGATGTCGTCGTCCATGCCGAGCACGTTGGTGTACTTGTGATGCAGGTAGTTGTGGGTCTGCTTCCAGTGCTTGGACGGCCCGGTGTTGTCCCACTCCCACGAGCTGGAATGGATCTCGGGATCGTTCATCCAGTCCCACTGGCCGTGCATGACGTTGTGCCCGATCTCCATGTTCTCGATGATCTTGGCCGTCCCGAGCAACGCCACGCCCGCCAACCACGCGGGCGGCAGGAAACTGGCGAAAAGTACGGTGCGGCCGCTGATCTCGAGCGCGCGCTGAAGCCGGATGACATTGCGGATGTAGTGCGCGTCCTTCACCCCGCGGGAGGATTCGATCTCCCTGCGGATCGCGTCGAACTCCGCGCCGAGTGCCTCCACATCGGCTTCGGTGAGGTGCGCGTACTCCTTGACATCCGAAATCGCCATGGTGGTTACAGTACCGTAAGTTACGTGACCGTAGGTTGCGAGCGAGGATGCGGAATTGTGGTAAATACCGCATTGCGGAGTCGCTGGGAGAATGCTAGACGTCTGCCGCCGATCGGTCCAATCGGAGCGTCAGCGGTTGCGGCGCAGCCGCAGTGACATCCGTTTCCGCACGGCCTTGCGACGCAGGGTCGCCTGCTCGTTGCGGGCCTTCTCCTGCAACGTCGCCCGTGCCTCGCGCAGCAGTACCTTCTCCTGCTCCGCCTTCTCCTTCAGCGACCGCTTGGCTTCGCGCAGGACTCCTTTTTCGTATTCGGCCTTCTCGCGCAATACGACCTTCGCCTCGGCCATCGCTGAACGCAGCCCGCGACGTCGCCCGGTCTCCGGGTCGATCATCACCCGATGGTTCTCCGGCCGCCAATGGTTCTCGGTCCAGCGTTCGGTGGGCAGCGACGGGAGGGTGATACCCGCGAATTTGCGTTCCGACGAGGTTTCCGGAGCGTCGTCGGCGGTGCGCTTGAGGAAGCGGTCCGGCAGCGCGAGCTTGTGGATGGTC
Organism: Nocardia sp. NBC_01377; assembly: GCF_045040005.1. Taxonomy (NCBI): domain Bacteria; kingdom Bacillati; phylum Actinomycetota; class Actinomycetes; order Mycobacteriales; family Nocardiaceae; genus Nocardia; species Nocardia sp. NBC_01377. Next base: position 6,038,775 of record NZ_CP109566.1, on the reverse strand, counting down.
CGGAACGCCAGCAGGTACTGCTTGCCCAGCGATCCGGTGGTGTAGGGCAGGTCGTACTTGTCGCACAACTCCCGCACCCGCACCGCCACTTCGGCGTATCGGTTGCTCGGCAGGTCGGGGAACAGGTGGTGCTCGATCTGGTAGCAGAGGTTGCCGCTCATGAACGCCATCGCGGGCCCGGCCTTGAAATTGGCACTGCCGAGCATCTGGCGCAGGTACCACTCGCCGCTGGTCTCACCCTCGAGCTGTTCGACGGTGAATTTCTCGGCGCCGTCGGGGAAGTGGCCGCAGAAGATGACCGCGTACGCCCACAGGTTCCTCACCAGGTTCGCGGTGGCGTTCGCCTTGAGCGTCGACTTCCACGCCGGACCGGTCAGCAACGGGTACAGCAGGAAATCCTTGCTGACCTGGCGGGCGATCTTGCGTCCGAACTCGCGATTCGGGGCGGACATGAGCTCGCGGGGTGGCGTGCCCGACAGCTGCTTCTCGATGTCCCAGTCGTGCAGGGCGATACCCCACTCGAACCCGGCGGCGAGCACCAGATTCGCCGCAGGCTGCACCAGGTGGATCGGGCGCCACTGCTCGTCGCGGGTCATCCGCAGGATGCCGAAGCCGAGATCCTCGTCCTTGCCGAGCACATTGGTGTAGGTGTGGTGCGAGTAGTTGTGCGCTCGCCGCCACTGCGAGGACGGGCCGGTCTGATCCCATTCCCAGGTGCCCGAATGGATCTCCGGATCGTTCATCCAGTCCCACTGGCCGTGGCTGATGTTGTGCCCGAGTTCCATGTTCTCGATGATCTTGGCCACCGAGAGCATCGCGGTGCCCGCGAGCCAGGCCCAGCGGTTGCGGCTGCCGAAAAGAACGGCGCGCGCCGCCACTTCCAGCCCGCGCTGGGCTGCGATGGTGCGGCGGATATATCTCGCGTCACGCTCTCCGCGTGACAGCTCGACCGACCGCCGAATGGTATCGAGCTCATCGCCGAGGGTCTCGATGTCGGAGGCCGTGAGGTGGGCGAACGCCTTGATATCGGTGATTGCCACCGGAGTCCCTTCTCTGGCTCGTGTACCCCGAGGGTACCCGCCGTGCCGAGTAGCGTCCGGCTACTCGGCACGCGACCGCGCGCTGCGCGGTCTCGCCGTTGTCAGATGTCGAGTGTGCAGTTTCCCGCCGCGGCGGAGATGCAGGTCTGAACCTTGTCGCCCTCGCGGCGTTCCTCACCGTTGCGCAGATCTCGCGCATGACCGGAACTCAGTGTGACGACACAGGTTTGGCAGATGCCCATACGACAGCCGAACGGCATCTGCACACCGACCGACTCGCCCGCCTCGAGCAGGCTGGTCGCGCCGTCGACCTCGACCGAGCGGTCGGTCCTGCCGAAGGTCACCGTGCCGCCCTCGCCCACCGCCGACCGCGCGATCTCGAACCGCTCGACATGCAGCTGATCCGACAGACCCGCTGCGCGCCAATGGGATTCGATCTCGTCGAGCATGCCCGCCGGGCCGCAGGCCCAGGTGTCGCGCTCGCGCCAGTCGAGGAAACGCTCGTCCAGATCGGCGAGCGCGAATTTGCCGTTCTCGCCGGTCAGATGCAGGTGTGAGGTGAAACTCGGGTGACGGTCGTGCATGTCGCGCAGTTCCGCGCCGAACATCACATCCTCGGCGGTGCGCGCCGAATGCAGGTGCGCCACATCGGTGACCCGGTCCCTGCGGTCCATGGCCCGCAGCATCGCCATGACGGGAGTGATGCCACTGCCCGCGGTGAGGAACAGCACCTTCTCCGGCGGCGGATCGGGCAGCACGAATCCGCCCTGCGGCGCCTGCAATCGGACGATGGTGCCCTCGGACACACCGCCGACGAGATGGCTGGAGAGAAAACCCTCCGGCATGGCCTTCACGGCGATGGAGATCAGACGTCCACCGCCGCGGCCGGGTTCGGTCCAGTTCGGCGGACAGGTCAGCGAATACGAGCGCCAGTGCCAGCGGCCCTCGACCAGGATGCCGATGCCGACGTATTGACCCGGCTGGTACTTGAAATCGAAACCCCAGCCCGGCTTGATGACCAGCGTCGCGGAATCGGCGGTCTCCTTGCGCACCTCCACGATGCGGCCGCGTAATTCCCGGGCCGACCACAGCGGATTGGCCAGGTGCAGGTAGTCGTCGGGCAGCAGCGGTGTGGTGACCCGCGCGACGGCGCCGCGCAGCACATTCAGTCTGCCGCCGCGCTCGGCGACACTCGCGGCCGGAGCCTCCAGCCACTCGCGGACATTCTTGAAGACCATTCGGTGCCGTTCGTCTCTCTTGTCGTGCGGCCACCGTCGGTGCCGTCTGTCCGCAAGGTTACGGCATCGTAGGTTGTGTCGGTCGGGCGACGGCCGATCGGTCCGCGCGGGTCCGTTCCGCCTACAGCAATTCGAGCAGGAACGGCAGTTCCTGGGCGGCGTACCAGGCCAGCTGGTGGTCCTCGGCGTCGCCGAGGACGAATTCGGCGTCGGTATCGCCCAGGTCGGCGGCGTCGACCACGTCGACGGCCTTGGCGACCTGGGGCTCGGCCTCCGCCAGGTCGACGTGCACCGAGGCGATCTGGTTGTAGGTGATCGGCCCCGCGAGTTTGACCACGGCGTCATCGAGGTCCGGCCGCAGTTTCGTGCCCGTCACGTCCGCGGCGATGACCGCGCGCCGGTACACCGGGCTGCTCGCCGACGCGGCGCCCGCGGCGTCATCGATATCGCCGCTCTCGGCATCGCCGGAATCCCCGCCGCCGACGAAATCGTCGCGTTCGGCCGCGAGCAGTCGCAGCGACGCGCGCGCCGCCTCGACCATGGCGACCTCGGCCAGTTCGTCGTCGTCGCCGGAGGCGTAGGCCTCGCGGAGCGCGGGGGTGACCGCGAACGCCGTGCCGCCGATCGGGAACATCTCCCGGTCCGCGACCAACCCGCGCAGCATCGGCACCGTCGCAGGGATGTAGACCCGAATCGCGGGGCGATCTGATTTGTCAGACGCAGGCACCGAGCATCTCCTCCATGGACTCGTGCACCGCCGCGGCGAGCACTCCGATATCGGCCATCGCGTCGCGGTCGGCGTTGAGTCCGTAGAAGACGTGCCCGTCGTAGGACGTGATCCCGATACTCGAAGCCTGCCTGCGCAGCAGCGGCGACACCGGATACATCTCCAGCATCCGCGCGCCGCCGATATACATCGGCGTCTGCGGACCCGGCGCGTTGGTGATCACCAAGTTGAACGTGTGCTCTGCGAACGTACTCGCCGCCCTGACACTGACCGCGTGCAGGCTCGCCGGAGCGAACCCGGCCAGATGCACCAGGGTGCGGGCGCGCACACCGCGGCGATGCCGGTTGTTGGCGTCGGTCGCGTGCGAGATGTGCGACAGGCGCATCACCGGATTGGGTTCGCCCACCGGAAGATCGATGAGGAACGAGGAGACCTCGCCCGCCGGATTGAGCTGATCGCCGTTCGGATCCTCCAGGTACACCGACATCGGCACCACGGCGCGCAGGGTGGCCTGTTCGGTGAGCGCCTCGTCGCGCGAGAGCAGCCAGTTCCGCAGCGCGCCGGTCACCACGGCGAGGATCACGTCGTTGATCGAGCAGTCGAACCGCTTACGGATCTTGCGGTAGTCCTCGAGGTCGGTACGGGCCACATCGAAACGGCGGCTGCGCGAGGTCTTGGCGTTCAGGGGGCTGTCGGGTGCGCCCGCCGTCGCGGCCTTGACCGCGGTGACCACCGAATCCACCGCGCGGCCCGCCGCGGCGACCATGGCGAAGGCGTCCGCGCTCGCCCCCCGGACGACTTCGAGCGCCTCGCGCGGCTGCGCCGCCAGGTGGCCGAGCGCGCCGACCAGCAGTTCCACCTCGTTGGGTTCGCGCGGGGCGACCCAGGCGTCGTCGGCAAGACCGCGCGGTGACGGGCTGGTATCGAGGATCACGTGCCCGATCTCGAGCGCGCTCTCCCCGTCGACCAGCGCCGAATGGGTTTTGGTGAAGATCGCGCTGCGGCCGTCGGAAAGTCCTTCGATCAGATTCATCTCCCACAGCGGTCGGCCCTGGTCGAGCGGTCGCGAGGCCAGCCGGGCGACCAGGTCGTGCAACTGGTCGTCGGTGCCGGGACTCGGCAGCGCGGAGCGGCGCACGTGGTAGGTGATGTCGAAGCGGCTGTCCTCCACCCACACCGGCCTGCCGAGGGCCAGCGGAATCTCGCGCACCTTGCGTCGGTAGCGGGGGACCAGCGAGAGCCTGCTCTCGACCAGATCCACCAGGCTGTCGTAATCCAGCGATGATTCGTCGTCGGTGTTCCGGACGATCGCGAGGGAGCCGATATGGATCGGATTGCTGCTCGACTCGAGCCGATAGAACGACGCGTCCTGCGGCGTCAGTCTCGTGATCACGCTGCCCGGTACTCCCTTCCGCTGCACTGCGCCCCGGCCGCCCGCGTTCCGCTTGCTCGCACACCGCGTCTTCGCGACTCCGCCGCGCGGTGTGCCCCGGTACAACGCCTCATTTGTGGTGCGCTACAACGAACCGTAGGCGTTCTTGTGGCATATCAAGCGAAATGGACGCATTCCTTAACCCGTGCCCTCGTCGTGGCCGACCATCTCCGAACGTCTCCGGTCTCCCGATTCGATCACAGGGGGAGGGGGAATGCGCGGCGAGCGGCTGCGGACGTCTTACATCGTACGGCGCACCCGCCGCCACGCGCACCCGCGACGAGTACGGTGAAGGCGAACGTCCCACGGCCCGGTGACGGCGTCGGGCGAGCAGCCACGACGCAGGTCACCGGCGCCTACCATGGGTGCGGCATTAGCATGGAGCGTGCTGCGGATTCCGTCGTTCTCGGCGGAGTGCGTGCGCACCGGCCGCGCACACCGCCCGACCCGGGTGGGGGGCCGTACAGATGACACACCGACCAGAGGACTGACGAGACCCGTGCCTGCGCTGACACTGACGAGGTTGCTACGGATTGGTGAGGGCCGCACGGTCAAGCGGCTGGCTCACGTCGCGGACGAGGTCCTCGAACTCGGGTCGGAGATCGAGATGCTCACCGATGCCCAACTCCAGGCCAAGACCGGCGAGTTGAAGGAGCGCTACGCCGAGGGCGAGACCCTCGACGACCTGCTCCTCGAGGCTTTCGCGGTGGCTCGTGAGGCGTCGTGGCGAGTGCTGAACCAGAAGCACTACAAGGTCCAGCTCATGGGTGGCGCCGCCCTGCATCTCGGCAATATCGCCGAGATGAAGACCGGTGAGGGCAAAACCCTGACCTGTGTGCTCCCGGCCTACCTGAACGCGCTGTCCGGCGAGGGTGTGCACGTCGTCACGGTCAACGACTACCTGGCCAAGCGCGACGCGGAGTGGATGGGCCGCGTGCACCGCTTCCTCGGTCTCGAGGTCGGCGTGATCCTGGGCGGGATGAATCCGGCCCAGCGCCGCCAGGCCTACGCCGCCGACATCACCTACGGCACGAACAACGAGTTCGGCTTCGACTACCTGCGCGACAACATGACCCATTCGCTGGACGATCTGGTGCAGCGCGGGCACAACTTCGCCGTGGTCGACGAGGTCGACTCCATCCTGATCGACGAGGCCCGCACCCCGCTGATCATCTCGGGTCCGGCCGACGCCTCCTCCAAGTGGTACGCCGAATTCGCGCGTATCGCCCCGCTGCTCAAGAAGGACCTGCACTACGAGGTCGACATCAAGAAGCGCACCATCGGCGTGCACGAGGCGGGCGTGGAATTCGTCGAGGATCAGCTCGGCATCGACAATCTCTACGAAGCGGCGAACTCCCCGCTGGTCAGCTACCTGAACAACTCCATCAAGGCCAAGGAACTGTACAACCGCGACAAGGATTACATCGTCCGCGACGGCGAGGTCATCATCGTCGACGAGTTCACCGGCCGCATCCTGGTCGGACGTCGCTACAACGAGGGTATGCACCAGGCGATCGAGGCCAAGGAAGGCGTCGAGATCCAGCCGGAGAACCAGACCCTGGCCACGATCACGTTGCAGAACTACTTCCGCCTCTACGACAAGCTCTCGGGTATGACCGGTACCGCCGAGACCGAGGCCGCCGAGCTGCACTCGATCTACAACCTCGGCGTCGTCCCGATCCCGACCAACCGGGCGATGGTGCGCGCCGATCAGTCGGACCTGATCTACAAGACCGAAGAGGCCAAATTCGCGGCCGTGGTCGATGACGTCACCGAGCGGCACGAGAAGGGCCAGCCGGTGCTGATCGGTACCACGAGCGTCGAGCGCTCGGAGTACCTGTCCAAGCAGTTCACCAAGCGCGGTATCCCGCACAACGTGCTCAACGCGAAATTCCACGAGAAGGAAGCCGAGATCATCGCCGAGGCCGGTCGGCCCGGCGCGGTGACCGTCGCGACCAATATGGCCGGTCGTGGTACCGATATCGTGCTCGGCGGCAACCCGGACATCATCGCCGACATCCTGCTGCGCAAGCAGGGCCTGGATCCGGTCGAGACCGCCGAACAGTACGAAGCGGCGTGGCATTCGGCCCTGGATCAGGTCAAGGCGCAGACCGAGGAGGACGCCGACGCGGTGCGCGCGGCGGGCGGGCTCTACGTGCTCGGCACCGAACGGCACGAGTCGCGGCGTATCGACAACCAGCTGCGCGGTCGCTCCGGCCGTCAGGGCGATCCGGGTGAATCCCGCTTCTACCTGTCGCTGGGTGACGAGTTGATGCGGCGCTTCAACGGCGCGGCCCTCGAGTCGATCATGACCCGCCTGAATCTGCCCGACGATGTGCCGATCGAGGCCAAGATGGTGTCCAAGGCCATCAAGAGCGCGCAGACCCAGGTCGAGCAGCAGAACTTCGAGATCCGCAAGAATGTCCTCAAGTACGACGAGGTCATGAACCAGCAGCGCACCATCATCTACGGCGAGCGCAACCGGATCCTGCGCGGCGAGGATATGGATGGCCAGGTCCAGGAGATGATCACGGACGTGGTCACCGCCTACGTGGACGGCGCCACCGCCGAGGGGTACGTCGAGGACTGGGATCTGGACAAACTGTGGACCGCGTTGAAGACGCTGTACCCGGTGAGCGTCGACGCCAAGGAGCTGACCGGCGAAACCGAGGTCGGCGAGGCGGGCGACCTGTCCAAGGACGAACTGGCCGAGGCGCTGCTCGACGACGCGCACGACGCGTACGCCAAGCGTGAGCAGGAGATCGACGGGCTCGCGGGCGAAGGTTCCATGCGCAACCTCGAACGTCAGGTGCTGCTGTCGGTACTCGACCGCAAATGGCGCGAACACCTCTACGAGATGGACTACCTCAAGGAGGGCATCGGCCTGCGCGCCATGGCGCAGCGCGATCCGCTCGTCGAGTACCAGCGTGAGGGTTTCGACATGTTCGCCGCGATGTTGGAGGGGCTGAAGGAGGAGTCGGTCGGCTTCCTGTTCAACCTCCAGGTCGAGGTGCAGCAGCCGCAACCCGAAGGTGTCGCCATCGATCCGGGTCTGCGTTCGCCGGTCGGCGCCACCGCACCGCGTCCCCCGGTGTCGACCGAGAAGGCTCCGGCCGCCAACGGCGCACCGGCGGCGTTGCGCGCCAAGGGAATCGGCGATCCCAGCCCGCGCGGCTACAGCTACTCCGGTCCGGCGGGCCCGGACGACGGTGGGCACGCCGCGGTCCACGACGACGTCCAGGAGTACGGCGACGACGACGGTGCGGGCACCACCCGCCGCGAGCGTCGCGAGGCCGCTCGGGCGCAGGCCAAGTCGGGCCGCTCGCCCAAATCACGTCGCAAGCACTGAGTCGGGAATATCGAAAGCGCCCAAGGATCTCGATCCGTGGGCGCTTTCCTTTCGCCGGGTCAGAGCCGGTTCCACGGACAGACCGCGTCGACGGCGGCTTCCAGGAACAGATACGGGTATTTCACTGCGGGTCTGGTCTGCTCGGCGAGGCGCATGCGATTGCGCGCCGTGTTGCCGTGGGTATCGAGGTATTTGCATTCGGCCTGGGCCAGTTCGATCGCGGCGTCCTGCGTCGGATAGTCGGCGTCGTCGTAGTCGGTCCGCCGCAGGAACAACAGGTCGGCGGCATTGCGCGCGGGACCGGGGTTGCCCTTGGCCGCCGAATCGGCGTCGCTGCTGGTGGAATCCACGGCGGGTGCCGCCTGGGCGCCGTGCGCGCCGCCCGCGAACAGCGCGGCGCACGCGAGGGTACTGCCCAGAATCGTGCGCACTGTTCTCGATAGGTATCGCGTGTCGAGCGGTGCGGTCATTCTCGTCCTCTCGAATTCTCGTGAGCAGAGCTATCTCCGGCCGACGCGGTCCCGAGCGACGGGCAGACGGTATCGAAAAGAAACCCCCTGTTCGGGGCACAACATATCGGAAAGCTCGAGCGGACTGAGGGTTTCGCGATTCTTCGGCAAACATTGGGGAACCGAGTGGTTTTCGGTCTGTAATCACCGAATTCGAGGGGGAAGCGTTCGCGCTGAGCCCGGAATACCGGGCGGTCCTGTAGCGGCGAGCCGGAGCCGGAGCCGGAGCAGTGCGGCGGGCGACGCGCAGGCCCTGGCCGTACCGTCCACGGTATGGGCGACAACAAATCTCCGCGCGACTTTCCCCGATCCACCGAACAGGGGTATTGGCAGTGGCGTGACGAACTGGAGTCCGGACTGTCGGTGGACGCCCCCGAGGCCGCCCGGTCGCTGGTACACGAGGCGAACGGGTGGTACGAGGCCTTCCTGCGGAACCGACGGCGGCTGCTGATCCGCCGATCCGTTCTGCACGGACTCGGCATCACCGTCGTCGCGCTCGGCGTCCTGGCCGCGGCGGTCGTCGCCGGGGTGTACTGGCGCGATCGGGTATGGGCCACGGTGCTGTGCGGGGTGCTCGCGGCGCTGGCGCTCTACCGATACGTCAGCACATTGGCCGCGACGAGAGCCGCGCACAACCTCGAACACCGGGTGCTGTCGCGGCAATTCCCCGCACCCCAGGCGATCTGGGAGGAGACGGTGCGCAAACACACCGGCTGAGTGCCGACCCGGTTACCACGCCTCGTTCGTATTGAGGGCCTCGAGCAGCAGGCGGATCGCCGCGACGCGGCGTTCCTTGCCGGGGAGTTGGTCGAGCGCGCATTCGGGATCGGTCGGCGGGCCCAGATGGGTGCAACCGCGCGGACAGTCCTCGATGGCGGCGGCCAGGTCGTCGAATGCGGCGATCACGTCGTCGGGGGTGATGTGGGCGAGCCCGAACGAGCGGATTCCGGGCGTGTCGATGACCCAGCCCCCGTTCGGCAGCGGCAGTGCCACGGATTGGGTCGACGTGTGCTTGCCCTTGCCCACACCGGACACCTCGCCGACCGCCCGTTCTGCTTCCGGCACAAGGCGATTCACCAGCGTCGACTTGCCGACCCCGGAATGCCCGATGAAGGCGGTGAGTTTTCCGTCGAGCAACTCGAGAACCGGCTCGATGGGGTCGTCGACGCCGCCGTAGATGATGGTGAAGTCGAGATCGTCGAAGGCGGCGGCGAATTCGGATTCGGCGTCCAGATCGTGTTTGGTCAGGCACAGGATCGGCCGCAGGCCACCGGCGAACGCCGCGACCATGGCGCGTTCGACGAATCCGGTGCGCGGCGGCGGATCGGCCAGGGCCACCACGATGAACAATTGTTCGGCGTTGCCGACGACGACGCGTTCGAAGGGATCGGTGTCGTCGGCGGTGCGGCGCAGCACCGTCGTGCGATCGGAGACCCGGACGATGCGCGCCAGCGTGTCCGTGGCTCCGGACAGGTCACCGACCACGTCGACCTGATCGCCGACAACGATCGGGGTCCGCCCGAGTTCGCGGGCGCGCATCGCGACGATGCGCCGGTCCGGATCGCCGTCGAGAACGCATCCCCACCGGCCGCGATCCACCGCGACGACCATCGCGGCCTCGGCGTCGTTATGCCTGGGCCTGGTCTTGGTCCTCGGCCGTGAACTCTTGCCCGCACGAACCCGCACGTCGGTTTCGTCGTAGCTGGCGACCTTGCGGCTCACGGCCGAGCCCCGCTGACGTTCAGCGCGCCACTCCCGGCCCGGATAACGCGGTGTCGAGCATCCGCTCCCACAGCGAGACGAAATTCGGCAGGGTCTTGGCGGTCGTGCCGATGTCCTCGATCTCGATACCCGGCACCCGGAGCCCGAGTATCGCGCCCGCGGTCGCCATCCGGTGGTCGGCGTAGGAATGCCAACGGCCGCCGTGCAATTCGGCGGGCTCGATCTCGAGTCCGTCCTCGGTTTCGGTCACCTTGCCGCCGAGCCGGTTGATCTCGGTCGACAGCGCCGCGAGCCGGTCGGTCTCGTGTCCGCGCAGATGCGAGATACCGCGCAACCACGACGGCGAATCGGCGAGGGCGGCGAGCGCGGCCACGGTCGGGGTCAGCTCGCCGACGTCGTGCAGGTCGATATCGATGCCCGCGAGGCGCTCCGGTCCGCGCACGGTGAGCACACCGTCGAAGATGCGCGCCTCCGCGCCCATCCGCACCAGGATCTCCCGGATCACGTCACCGGGCTGGGTGGTGAGCCGTGGCCAGTGCGGAATGCTGACTTCGCCGCCGGTGACGGCCGCGGCGGCCAGGAACGGCGTCGCGTTGGACAGATCCGGTTCGATATCCCAGTCCACGGCCCTGATCGGGCCGGGCCGCACTGTCCAGGTCTGCGCGTCGCGGCTGTCGGCGGGGGTCTGGACCTCCACGTCGGCGCGGCGCAGCATCTCCACCGTCATCTCGATATGCGGCATCGACGGCAGTGCCTTGCCGTCGTGATGGACGATCAGTCCCTCGTCGAAGCGGGCGGCCGAGAGCAGCAGACCCGAGATGAACTGCGACGAACCCGAAGCGTCGATGGTGACCGAGCCGCCGCGCAGCCCGCCCTTGCCGCGGACGGCGAAGGGCAGCGTGTCGCCGTCGATATCCGCGCCGAGCCCGCGCAGCGCGTCCAGGATGGTCCGCAGCGGACGCACTCTCGCCTGCGCGTCGCCGTCGAAGGCGACATCGCCGTTCGCCAACGCAGCGACCGGCGGCAGGAAGCGCATCACCGTGCCCGCGAGACCGCAGTCGACCGAACCCGCGCCCAATGCCGCGGGGACGACGGTGAGCGTCTCGGCCTCGCCGGTGATATCGGCGCCGAGCGCGCGGAGAGCGCCGATCATCAGGTCGGTATCCCTGCTGCGCAGCGCACCGGTGATGGTCGAGGGCCCGTCCGCCAGCGCGGCCAGGATCAGCGCGCGGTTGGTGATGGATTTGGATCCGGGCAGGGTGACGTTCGCGTGGACTGGGACATCGACATGGGGCGCTGGCCAATAGGTCACGTAACCATCTTCGCCCATCCGCCGACCGGACACGCGGGCGGTCGTGAACTGGCCGGTAATTTCGGTCTTCGCGTCGTTCGCGACGACCATGGCGCGGTGCGGGCAGACGAGCGGGGCACGGGATCGAGATCCCGTGCCCCGCTCGGCATTGTCGGCTCCGACGGCCTACTTGTGACGTCCGTGCAGGAACGGCACCACCTTGCGCAGCAGTTTCATGGTGGATTCGGTGCGCGAGTAGCTCAGCAGAGCCATGCCGGGAACCGTGAACCGCTGCACCGCGATCGAATGCGGACGGGAGAATTCGCGCAGACCCGGCTCACCGTGGATCCGGCCGATACCGGAATCGCCGACACCGCCGAAGGGCAGTCCCGCGATGGCGGCGAAGGCGAGTACCGAGTTCACCGAGGTGGCTCCGACGCGCAGTCGGCGCGCGATCTCCAGCCCGTTGTTCTTGGAGTAGACCGCGGAGGACAGGCCGTATTTGGAGTTGTTGGCCAGGCGTACCGCCTCGTCGACCCCGTCGACGGTGCGAATGGTGAGGGTGGGTCCGAACGTCTCCTCGGCCACGGCCTCGGAATCCTCGTCGACGTCGACCAGCACGACGGGTTCGATGAACGGGCCCTTGATCGACTCCGGGCCGCCGAGCACGGCGGTGCCGCCGTTCTTCAGGGCGTCGTCGATGTGGCGACGGACGATATCGATCTGGCTCGGCATGGTCATCGGGCCGTAGGAGGCCTTGCTGTCGGAACCCGGCTTGACATCCTGCAGGATCCGCTTGACTTCGGCGACGAATTCGTCGCGCACCGAACGATCCACGTACACCCGCTCGACACCGGCGCAGGTCTGGCCGCTGTTGGCGGTGGCGCCCCAGGCGACCGCGTCGGCGGCGGCCTTCACGTCGGCGTCGCCGGCGACGATCACCGCGTCCTTGCCGCCGCATTCGAGCAGCACCGGCGTCAGCGTCTGCGCGGCGGCGGCCATGATCCGCTTACCCGTCGCGGTGGAACCGGTGAAGGCGATCTTGTCGACACCGGAGGCGACGAGCGCGGCACCGGTGGCGCCGAGACCGTTGATGGTTTCGAAAATGCCTTCCGGCAGTTCGGGATTGGCCTTCTTGAAGGCCTGCGACAGGAAGTTGCCGATACCGGTCGAGTACTCGCTCGGCTTGAAGACGACGGTGTTGCCGCCCGCGAGCGCGTAGGCGATGGAGCCGTTGGGGGTGTAGACGGGGTAGTTCCACGGCCCGATCACACCGACCACGCCGAGCGGGCGCTGTTCCAGGCGCGCGGAGAAGTTCGACATCAGCGCGCCGGGGGCGATCTTCTCGGGTGCGAGGTATTTCTTGGCGTTCTTGGCGGCCCACGCGATGTGTTCGAGGGCGAGCATCAACTCGAGGTACGCGTCATCGAGCGGCTTGCCGTTCTCCCGGTGGATGAGCGCGCAGAATTCGTCGGACTCGGCGACGAGACGGCTCGACCAGCGCAGCAGGTGTTTCCTGCGGTCGTCGAAGCTGAGCGAACCCCAGGTGGACGCGGCGGTACGGGCTTTGTCGACGGCCGCGCGCACCGCGTTCTCGTCGGCGATCGTGTAGGTCGCGATGACCTCGCCCGTGGCCGGGTCGACCGACTGCAGCGCCGTATCGGGGGCGGTGGGTGTGGCCTCGGTGGTTGTCACGGTGGGACTCTCCTCTTACCTGTGGGCGGCCGGTCGGTGCGCGTGCCGGAGCGGAGGGTCTGATCCAACCCCTCCGTTGAGAGAATGCTAAGCGAAAACTCTCACCAGGTCACCACAATGCCCCATTGTCTCCCGTTTCGGCTCCGACCTTTGTCGGGACGGGATGGCAGGATCGAAATATGTGCGGACGATATGCCACCACCACGGACCCGGGCCGGCTGGCGGTCGAGCTGGACGCCATCGATGAGACCGACGGTGACGGTCGGGCGGGCACCAGCGGATACGCCAACTACAACGTCGCCCCGACCACCCAGGTGCTCACCGTGGTCGAACGCCACGATCGTGCACATCCCGACGACGATCCGGCGCTGCGGATCCGGCGCATGCGCTGGGGCCTGGTCCCGGTCTGGACGAAGGTCGCCGAACCCGGTGTCCCGGTGAAGGGCAAACCGCTGTTCAACGCCCGCGCGGACAAGGCCGCGACCACCGCGTCGTTCCGCGACGCCGTGAAATACCGGCGCTGCCTGGTGCCGATGGACGGCTGGTACGAATGGCTGGTCGAACCCGCCGTCGGTATCGACGATCGCCGCGACGGGGCCAAGGGCAAGGCCGCCAAACAGCCGTATTTCATGGCGAACGCCGACGGCTCCCGCCTCTACATGGCCGGACTGTGGTCGGTCTGGCGTGATCGTTCGCTGCCGGAGAGTTCGCCGCTGCTGTCGTGCACGATCCTCACCACCGACGCGGTGGGCGACCTGACCGCGATCCACGACCGCATGCCGCTGCCGATGCCACGCGCACACTGGGACGCCTGGCTCGACCCGGACCATCCCGCGCCGGACGAACTGTTGCGGACACCCGAACCCGAATCCGTGGCGGGCATCGTCGCCAGACCGGTCTCGCCGCTGGTGAACAGTGTGAAGAACAACGGTCCGGAATTACTGGCCGACGTCGACGGCTCCGCGCCGAAGGCCGGGCAGATGCGTCTGCTCTGATGACCCGGCCTTCGACAGCGTGGACAGTGGACAGCGGAGCGTCAGAGCCCGCAGTCCACGGCGTCTGTCGCGATATTCAGGCCGCATTTCGCGACACCGGAGATCAGGTCGATGATCTCGGAGGCGAGTCCGCCGCCGAATTTCTCGGCCTTCTCCGCCATCGCTTCTTCCTGCGTGCCGGGTTTACCCGGTGCGTCGTCGGCGCCGAGGCCGTCGAACGGGGAATCGCCGTGTGTCGAAGGCGGCGCGGCGGCGGCGATCGGGGTCAGTACCGGCGAACCGAGGCCGAGTACCGCCGCCCCGAACAGGGCGGCGACCACGGTGCGCAGACGTTGGTGTCGAAACATTTCGCATCACATCCTCGGGTCGGACCAATCGGACCTTGCGTAGACGGGTAACGCTTCGAATCGGTAACACCGCAGATCAGTAACGCACATTCCCGTCCGTGTGGCCCGTGACCGCGCCGGACGAGGGCGGGACCGGTCGGGTCAGGCGGTGATGGACGCGCTCACCGCACCGGCGACCCGGATCAGGTCCGCCGGGGCAAGTTCGATCTCCAGTCCGCGCTTGCCCGCGCTGCACAGCACGCGATCCCAGGTGAGCGCCGAGGCGTCGACCACGGTCGGCAGCGGTTTGCGCTGACCCAGCGGCGAGATGCCGCCCAGCACGTAGCCGGTACTACGTTCGGCCTTGGTCTTGTCCGCCATCACGGCCTTCGGCGCGCCGAAGGCCGCCGCTGCCGCCTTGAGCGAGAGGGTGTTCGGCACCGGGAGGACGGCCACCGCGAGTGCGCCGGTGGACAGTTCGACCACCAGTGTCTTGAAGATCTGATCCGCCTCGACGCCGAGTTCCGCGCCGAGCGCGTCGACGGCTTCGGTGCCGTAGGAATCGCTGCGTGGATCGTGCCGGTACGCGTGGACCCGGTGCTCGACCCCGGCCGAGGACAGGGTGCGGATCGCGGGGGTCGATGCGCCTGCCATACGGGTCACCTTAACGGCGACTCACCTTAACGGCGACGGCCCCGCGGTGCGCGATGATTTTTGCCGTGACCGGCGCCCGACCGGGAACACAGCGGGGCCGGTACATGTTGCACAGCCATGTAGTGCGCACCGAATCCGCCACGGCGGGAGGAGCGCCCGGCGAGGCGCCGGGTCGGATGCCCGCGCCCGCCACGGATATCAGGTCGTATCACAGGAAGGGAGATGCCGGTGCCCGTATTGCTCGACGAACGTCCGGTCCGGGCCGAGGCGCCGCCGTCGGACCCGCGATTGTCCTTCGATCCGAACTTGCCGGTAGATTTGGCGGGTACGCCGATCGAAGGGACAGGTGTGACGAGCGACGACGACGGGGTGACCGAGAGCACGGTCGGCGACGCGCGCGGCGACGATGCGGCTACCATCGCACCGGTCGACGAGGCCGCGCTGGCGCGGCGGTTCGAGCGCGACGCGCTCCCGCTGCTCGACCAGCTCTACGGCGCGGCCCTGCGGATGACGAGGAACCCGGCCGATGCCGAGGACCTGGTGCAGGAGACCTACGTCAAAGCGTTCCAGGGATTCAAATCCTTCAAGGAAGGCACCAATCTGCGTGCCTGGCTCTACCGGATCCTGACCAACACCTACATCAACTCCTATCGCAAGAAGCAGCGTCAGCCCGCGCAGTATCCGACCGACGAGATCACCGACTGGCAGCTCGCCGCGACCGCGGAGCACACGTCGACGGGTCTGCGTTCGGCCGAGGTCGAGGCGCTCGACGCCCTACCCGACGACGCGATCAAGGCGGCGCTACAGGAATTGCCGGAGGAATTCCGGATGGCGGTGTACTACGCCGACGTCGAAGGCTTCCCGTACAAGGAAATCGCCGACATCATGGGCACTCCCATAGGTACGGTGATGTCCCGGCTGCACCGCGGACGCAAGCAGCTGAAGGGTTTGCTCGCCGACGTGGCGCGCGAGCGTGGATTCAATCGGGGCGAGCGCCAGGAGGTCAAGCAGTGAGCGATCAGCGGGACCCCGATATGGAGCTCGACTGCACGGCGGTGATCGCCGATGTCTGGCTGATGCTGGACGGTGAATGCGACGAGTCGACAAGGGCTCGGCTCCAGCACCACATGGACACCTGCTCGCCCTGTATCGAGGCATACGGCATCGAGGAGAAGATCAAGGGTCTGCTCAGCCGTAAATGCGGTGGTGACCGCGCGCCGGATTCGCTGCGGGACCGGTTGACGCTCGAGATTCGCACATCGGCCACCGTGACGCGGATCGAGACCACCGAGGCATGAGCCCGGTAAATATTCGAAAACAATTGAGCGGCCCGCTCTTCCGTGACGGAGGAGCGGGCCGCTCGGTTGCGCTCGGCCGCAGCCGCGGCTCAGGCGTTGGGCCGCTTGCCGTGGTTGGCCGCGTTTCCCTTGCGGCTGCGCTTCTTACGTCCGCGCTTACCCATAAGTAGACCTCCTTCTGATTGAAGGCCATTCTTTCACGTGTGGTTGGCTGTAGCTGCAGCGGATACGGACCCGACCGAACGAATGAGGTGTGTCATGGCTGAGGAAGTACGCGCGGAGATGGTGTCGACGGTCCTGACGGTCGAAGTCGCGGTGGGCGAGAAGGTCGCGATCGACCAGACCCTGGTGCTGCTCGAATCGATGAAGATGGAGATCCCGGTGCTCACCGAGACCGAGGGCGAGATCACCTCGATCGCCGTGGAGCCCGGCCAGGTACTCCAGCAGGGCGACCTCATCGCCGTGATCTCCTGAGTGACGCGGTAGACCCGACGTGTCGACCCTGAGTGAACTGCTCGCCGAACATACCGATCTGCCCGGCGTCGCCGTGGATCACCTGCAACGGGTGGTGGGCGACTGGCAGTTGCTCGCCGATCTCTCCTTCGCCGACCTGCTGCTGTGGGTCGGTGCCGGACCCATCACCGACGGCGCCGATATCGTGTGTGTCGCCCAGTGCCGCCCGACGACGGCGGCCACCGTCCACCTCGAGGACATGGTCGGCAGCACCGCGATGAACGGCGACCATGTCCAGGTCTTCGACGCGCTGCGGACCGGGACGGTGGTGCGCTCGGACAGCGATGTGGAGGCCGAGGGCGTCTACCACCCGCATCCGGTGCACGCCGTGCGCGAGGCCATTCCGGTGCGCTGCGGCGACGATGTCATCGCGGTGCTCAGCCGCGATACCGATATGCAGCGGTCCAGGGTGCGCAGCACCCTGGAGATCGCCTACCTCGCCTGCGCCGACGATCTGTGCCAGATGATCGCCGACGGCAGCTTCCCCACCACCGAGGATCGCGCGGCCACCCATTCCAGTCCACGCGCCGGTGACGGTTTCATCCGGCTCGACACCGACGGCATCGTTGTCTACGCGAGCCCGAACGCGCTGTCCGCCTATCACCGGATGGGTCTTCAAGCCGATCTGGCCGGTCAGGATCTCGCCGTCACCACGCGTTCGCTGATCACCGATCCGTTCGACGCCCAGGAAGTGGTCGGCGATATCCAGGCCGCGCTCGCCGGGCGGACGGGTAGGCGGATGGAGGTCGAGGCGCGCGGCGCGACGGTGCTGTTGCGCACCCTGGTGCTACGCCCGCACGGCGAACTGGCGGGCGCCGCGGTGCTGGTCCGCGATGTCACCGAGGTCAAGCGCCGCGATCGCGCGCTGCTGAGCAAGGACGCGACCATCCGTGAGATCCATCACCGGGTGAAGAACAATCTTCAGACCGTGGCCGCGCTGCTGCGTCTCCAGGCCCGTCGCACCGAGAACGAGGAGGCGCAGGTGGCGCTGACCGAATCGGTGCGCCGCGTCACTTCGATCGCCTCCGTGCACGAGATGTTGTCGATGTCGGTGGACGAGGAAGTCGATCTCGACGAAGTCGTCGACCGACTGCTGCCGATCATGGCCGATGTCGCCACCGTGCACACCACCCGCATCAAGGTACGCCGCGCGGGATCGTTGGGGGTGTTCTCCGCCGAACGAGCCACCCCGTTGGTGATGGTTCTCACGGAATTGGTGCAGAACGCGATCGAGCATGCCTTCGATTCGGGTGAAAACGGCACGGTGACAATACGTTCGGAACGGTCGGCGCGCTGGCTCGACGTCATCATCAGTGACGACGGTCGCGGCCTGCCCCCCGGTTTCAGCCTGGAGGCCTCCGACCGGCTCGGCCTACAGATCGTGCGGACGCTCGTCACCGCCGAACTGGGCGGTTCCATCGGTCTGCACCCCGGCGCGGACGTCGGCACCGACGCGGTGCTGCGCGTTCCGCTCGGACGTCGTTCCGGTCGCTGATCTCCGTCGAATTCCGAGAACCTTTCCGCGAATCATCGCCTCGTCACGGTATAAGAAAGCCCGGCACCTACGAAGGGTGCCGGGCCGAAATGCGTTGGCGGACCGGGCTGAATGGTCCGCCTGCGCTTATCGTCGAATCAGACGACAGTACGGGTGCGAGTGCGCGCATTGCGACGCTTCAGCGCACGGCGCTCGTCCTCGCTCATACCACCCCACACGCCGGCATCCTGCCCGGACTTCAGGGCCCAGGAAAGGCAGTCGGCGGTAACGGGGCAGCGAGCGCAGACCAGCTTGGCATCGGCAATCTGCGCGAGCGCAGGACCACTGTTACCCACCGGGAAGAACAGCTCGGGGTCCTCATCGCGACAGATGGCCTTGTGGCGCCAGTCCATTCCTCTGCTCCTTTGCTGGGCGCCACAATTGGCGCCTACGGTTTCTGGTTCGTTCACTTGTGCGACTCGAATGTTTCCGCACGGTTGCTTGTGAATGCTTTCACGAACACCGTAGATGTCAATAGGTCTACGGCGCACCGTGGGGAAGCTCACGCTCACGAAGTCCCCGCATAGGGGCCCTGCCCGGTCCTTTGTACTCGCTCCACCGGGTTTTCGCAGCACAACCACGATGTTTCAGGGGGTGATTCGTACCCTGTTCGGCTGCGGCGCGATCACATCCAGCACATCCGGCACGGAGGTGAAATCCACCACGTTCCGTTTCCCGATAAAATCGCCATCGATTTGCAGGCCGATCGGTTCGGCCGTCGTGACCCGCACCGACGGCACGTCGTCTTCACGAAATAAATTGTGCGACTTGGGATTTCCATTCGCCGCCAGGAGTTGGCGGGCCAGCAACAGAGTTGGCGCGACCGACATGGACCGCACGGCGAACACGCCGAGCCCGGTCTCGAATGTCGTGCCCGGGTTGGTGTGCACCGGCGTCGAGTTCAGGTACGTCCACGGGCTCGCGTTCGTTATGAAGGCGTAATGGACCTTGCCGACCGGCGCGAATCCCGGGATTTCGATCCGTATGGTCGGGTCCTTGCGCCGGGCCCGGAAGAATTGTCGCACAGTTGTTCGAATATATCGGGCCGGGGTGGCGGCGTGACCGTTGGCGCGACTGTTGTCGATCGCCTCACACACATCCGCGTCGAGTCCGACGCCCGCGCTGAAAGTGAACCACCGATCGTCGGCCAGACCGAGTCCGATCTTCCGGTCGCGCTCCAGGGTCAGCAGATCGATCAATTGATTGGTCGCCGTCACCGGATCGGGTGAAATTCCGAGTGCGCGCGCGAAGACATTCGCCGAACCGCCGGGAATCACGCCCAGGCGCGGCAGCCAGGCCTGACCGTCGTTCAATTCCGGCAGGGGCAGAAAACCGTTGATCGTCTCGTTGACCGTCCCATCGCCTCCGTGCACGACGATCAGATCCATTTCGTTGGTCGATGCCCATTGGGCCAATTCCGCGGCGTGTCCGCGATGCTGGGTGTGCGCAACCGTGAGCTGTGTCCGGCTCTCCAGCGCGTGCGCCAGCAGATCCCTGGTCGCCGGCGTCGTCGAGGTGGCATTCGGATTCACGATCAGCAGCGTCCGCACGCTGGCAGCCTAATGGCCGCGCGCGGCGGGTCCGAAAAGCCGCCGTCCACCTCCCCGGCACGGTGCCCACCGGATCGCCCCGGTGGTCTCGCTGCTCGCCACGGTGGCCTCCTCGTAGGCTGGGCCCGTGGTCGACAGTGGTGAAGGTACGGATTCGGCGCGGGTGCCGACGACGGTGCGAGGCGCGGGCGGGCTGGTCGCCGTCGAAGGCGCGGTCGCGGTCATCGTCGCCGTCGTACTCCTGGTGCGCGGACTTCTCGGACACGATCAGACGCAGACGAGCGGATACGGCACGGCGGCCTGGTTCGGCATCCTCGGCGGCGCGGTACTGGCCGCGGGCGTCGGTCTGCTGCTCGGTCACCGATGGGGGCGTGCCATCGCGACCATCGCCCAGCTCCTGCTGCTCCCGGTGGCCTGGTCGCTGCTCACCGACTCCCATCAGCCGGTCCTCGGGGCGTTGCTCGGCGTCGCCGCGATCGGCGCGCTCGTGCTGTTGTTCGCGCCCAAGTCCAACCTGTGGATGGCCCAGGAGTACGGCGCGGATCCCGAATAGGCCGGTCAGCCCGCGATATCGGTGCGGCGCAGTACCGCCTCGCGCAGCGCGCGGCGGCACAGTTGATCAGACTGGCGGGTGGTCTCGGGCTGGCGATAGTGCGGTGTGAGCGACAGCACCTGCTCGCACGCGGTGTCGAGATCGACGAGATGGCCCACCGAGACGTACAGCGGTTTCACCCCGGTCCTGGTCCGCAGCACCCGGCCGACCACCTCGCCGTCGAGCCGGATATCGGCGGTGTCACCGCGTTCGGGCCCGGGATCGGGGCATTCACCCCAGGCGTTCTTGGCGACGCCTATGGTCGGAACCCCCGCCAGGATGCCCAGGTGGCACGCGAGTCCGAAGCGGCGGGGATGGGCGAGACCCTGACCGTCGCAGATCAGCAGATCCGGTGCCGCGTCCAGCCTTTCGAGGGCGGCGAGCGCGGTCGGCACCTCGCGGAAGGCGAGCAGGCCCGGCACGTACGGGAAAGTCGCCGTGCCGAGCACCACGGCCGAGGTGACGGTCTGCAACGTGCGGGCGTCCAACGCGACCGCGGCGGCGGCGACCAGGCCGGAATCGTCGTAGGCCGAGTCGATTCCGGCGACGACGCGGAAATCCGGCGGTCGCGGATCGGTCGTGACGACCAACGGCCGCAACCGATCCTGCACGGCTCTCGCCGCGTTCGCGTCGTCGGGCCAGCCGTCGGGCACGGTGACCTTCATCGGTGTCCTCGACTCACTCGGCGGCGCGATATTCCTGTCCCACCGTACAACTCACGCGATCCCGCGGCCCGAGATCCTCAGCGTGCCTGCGCGGCCAGTGCGGACAGCGCTTCCCCCGAAAGTCGGTAGCCGACCCACTCGTCCTGGCTCTGCGCGCCGATGGATCGATAGAACGTGATCGACGGGGTGTTCCAGGTGAGTACCGACCAGTCGACGCGGCTGTACCCCTTGTCGACCGCTTCCTGGGCGAGTGCGGCCAGCAAACCCCTGCCGTATCCCTTGCCCCGCGCCCACGGCGAGACGTACAGATCCTCGAGGAAGATGCCGTGCACCCCGTTCCAGGTGGAGAAGTTCAGGAACCAGATGGCGCACCCGACGATCTCCGCCTCGTCCTCCGCGACATGCGCGAAAAGTGCCGGTGCCGGGCCGAACAGCGCCGTGCGCAGTTGGTCCTCGGTGAGAGCGCACTGGTCGCTCGCCTTCTCGTATTCGGCCAGATCGTGGACGAGACCGACGAGGGCCGGAATGTCGGCCTCGGTGGCCCGACGGATCTCGGCTGTTTCGGGCAGGGTCACGACACGTCTCCGTTCGTTGCGGGAATCAGATTGTGCGCCAGGATGCTTCGCACATCGTGCTGGTAGCCCAGGATGCTGACGGCCGCGGTGGACATGGGGAAGCGGCGGCCTTCGCGCACGTCGAACTCGGCCCAGCGGGCGATCAGCACCCGCGAGAAATGGCCGTGCCCGACCAGGATCACGTCCCGCTCGGGCAGCACCGCGTCGACCGAGGCGAGTACGCGATCGGCCCGCGCGCCCACCAGTGCCGCCGTCTCGCCACCGGGAACGTCGCCGGTGAAGATGGTCCAGCCGGGCGCCGACTCCCTGATCTGCGGGGTGGTCAGGCCCTCGTACTCGCCGTAGTCCCATTCGACCAGATCGTCGTCGACGACCGTGTCGGTCAGGCCGACGAGTTCCGCGGTGTGCACCGCACGCCGACGCGGACTGGTCAGCACCAGGGGATTCCGCAGCGCGAGGTCGGCGATCAACGGTCGCGCCGCCTCGGCCTGCGCCTCGCCGTCGGGTGTGAGCGGCAGGTCGGAACGTCCGGTGTGGCGACGCTGCTTCGACCAGGAGGTCTCCCCGTGTCGGAGCAACACCACCCGGGCGGCGTCGAGTGTGGAGAGTGCGGACATGTCATCCATTCTGGCCGTCTCGTCGTCGGCCGTGGTGACCAGGGCCGTGTGCTCAACCGAGGGCGTAGAGAACGGTCCCGCGCTTCTCCAGGACCGTGGTGCCGAGCACCGCGAGGGACAACGGGGAGATGTCCGCCCCGGGGCGCGGCACCGGGATACGGGAGATCTCCGCGCCGGACGACGGTTCGAGCACCGCGATGCCATCGGTCACCGGCACCAGCAGTTTGCCCGTCATCATCGCCGGTGTGCCGACCACGTCGGGCGCGGCCCACAGCGGATCGAAGGTGCTGCCGTTCAACGCGATCAGACTGTTGCCGGTGAACACGAAGAAGGTCGACCCGAGTTTGACAGCCGTGGCCTTGTCGCTCAGTGGCGCCGAGAGTTGTTGTACCACAAGGGGGTTGCCATTGCCGTCGTAGACGGCCAGGCGTGGCGGCGCGACTTCGGTCGCGTCCGTGGGCGATCCGCCCGGCATGTACAGCAGGACGCGGCTGTCCGATACCGCCAGCACCCGCGTCTCCGGGGCGTCGGCGCCGACACCGGACAGGACGTGTGAGCCGTATTCCTCGGGAACCGTATTGTCCTTCGGCGCCGGATTGAGCACCGTCAGCCGCCGGACCGGATCCTGCGGGCAACGCTCGATCACGGCCAGCCGGGACGGACTCGAACCCGACGAGAGCAGATCGCAGCCCGAACGCGGCTGGGTCTTCACGTTCACCGGTGCGTCGACGTAGCCGTATTCGATGGTGCGCACCAGATCCGAGCGCCACAGTTCCAGGCGTCGCGGCCCCTGGGCGAGCGCGTAGGTGCCGTCGACCGACAGCCGCACCGTCTCGTCCATGTAGCTACTGCGCGAGGTGCGCCGCTCGCCGGTATCCCCGGCGAGCAGCGTCGCCTGACTGCATCCGCGTTGATCGCGATACACCGCGAGCACCATCGCGAACTGCGACTCGACCCCGCACAGCGGCATATCCCGCCGGTACCGCCACACCTGCGCGCCGGTCAGCGGATCACGCCCGGTGACAGTGCCGTCGTCGCCGGTGACAGCCACTCCGGCCGAGGTCAGCGCTCTCGAATCCGCGCTGTCGGAGGCATGCCACAGTTCGCGCAGCGTGGTGGGCAGCCGGTCCGCGGCGGGCGGCGCCGACACGGGGGTCGGCGCCGTCACCGAGTCGGTGCCGGTCGCGTCGCCGCGCGCCCACACCGCCACGGCCGCGAGCAGTACGAGTACGGCGATCGCGACCGCGGAGATGATGTCGGCGCGCGTTCGCCGCTCGGGTGCGAGCACGATTGCGAGGGTAGCGGATCCGCCGAACTAAGCCGAAGTGGTCGCCGCCGAGGCCGTGACCACATCCTGCCCGTCGGTTTTACGGCTGCGCCTGCGCGGTGTCTCGCCCGCGGTCGAGGCCGTGGTGGCCGCACCGTTGGCCGCCGCGTCGAGGCTCGCCGCCGTCGTCCGGGTGCGACGCCGCTTCACCGGTGCCTCGATCTCGGTCGTCACCGATTCGGTAACGGTCGAGTCGGTGGCTTCGGCTACCTTGCGGGTCCGACGGCGCACCGTCTTCTCGGCAGGCTCGGCGACGTCGGCGGTTTCGGCCACCTCGGCCACCACCGCCTTCTTACGGCTGCGCACGGCTTTCGGGGGAGCGACCGATTCGTCGCTCGCCACCGTGACCTCGACCGCCTTCCTGCGACTCCGCACGGGTTTCGCAGCGGGTTCGGCGTCGGCGGTCGCGGTGACCTCGGTCGCTTCCGCTTCCGCCACGGGCGCCTTCTTGCGGCTGCGCGTGGTCTTCGCGGCCACGGGTTCGGCGGCGTCGTCCACGACCGGGGTCGCGGCCTCGGTGACCGCTGTCTTCCTGCGAGTGCGAGTCCGTGCGGGTACGGCCTCGACCGCAGACGATGCCGGTTCGGCTGCCTCTGCTGCGGTCGTTGCCTCGGCCGCCTCGGCGGCCTTCGCGGTCGAGATTGCGGTCGCCTTGCCCGTTGTCGTGGCCGCTACCGTGGTCGCCTCGTCCGTTGTCGTGGCCGCAGTCGTGGTCGAGGCCACAGTCGCCTCGCCCGCGGGTGCGGTCGCCTTCTTGCGGCTGCGGGTAGGCGCTACGACCGTCTCCGCCGTGCTGTCGGCATCGGCAACGGTCACGGCCTTGTCGGTGGTGGTCGCGGCCTTGCGGCTGCGACTACGAACAGGTTCGGCGGTGGGGTCGGTTCCGGCGACGTCCGCCGTGACCTTCCTGGTCCGCCTGCGGACCGGCTTCTCGGCCACCGCGTCATCGGTCACCACTGCCGTGGTCGCCTCGACCGCCGTGCTCGCCGCGGTGACGTCAACGACCGTCTCGGGCCTGTCGATGACGGCCGTCGCGAGGCCCGTGCCGTCGGTCGCCGCCGTGGCGTCGACCGAAGCCGCCGCGACGTCGGCGACGATCGCGCCGTTGGTGGACGCCTTGCCGTTCACAGACGCGGGAACATCCGAGCCTGCGTCGAGAGCGCCGGTCACCGTGCCGGGACCGGTCGAGACATCGCCGACCGAGGTCGCCGAGTCGTTCACGACAGGAGTCGACGCGGTGGGACCACCGTTGTTCGTGGAATCGACCGAAGGATCGGTGACCGCGACGGTGTCGATGTTCGCGACCGAACTCGACGAACCGCCGCCGGACTCGCCGCGACCCGACGTACCGCCTTCGGCAGTCCTCGAATCGTCACCGGAGGGCCTGCGCCGCCGACGACGCCGCCGTGCGGGCTGTTCGCCGGTGTCATCGCCGGTGGTGTCCTCGGTGTTCTCGGTCGAGGTCACCTCGGCGGCGACGGTGTTCGCCGCGGCCTCCTGATCCGCACCCGAACGACGCCGACGCCGCCTGCGACGCGGTTGTCCGCCTTCTTCGGCTTCGCCTTCGGCACCTGTCTCCGCGCGGCTCTCGGTGCCGCGGTTATCGACACCGGTGGTGTCGGTACCGGTGCTCTCCACGCCGTCCATCGGCTCACCGGCGCGGGTACGCCTGCGATTGCGTTTACGCGGCGCGCGTGCGGGCCGCTCGACGACTTCGGCCTCCTCCTCGCGGACCACCGGCTTCGCCTTGCGGACGTGGCCGGTCGTGCCCTCGGGGATGCCGAGATCGCTGAGCAGGTGCGGGGAACGCGAATACGTTTCGACCGGTTCCGGGATGCCGAGGCCGAGCGCCTTGTCGATACCGGCCCAGCGGTTCAGCTCGTCCCAGTCGATCAGGGTGATCGCGACACCGGTGCGTCCGGCGCGACCGGTCCGCCCGATCCGGTGGACGTAGGTCTTCTCGTCCTCGGGGCACTGGTAGTTGACGACGTGGGTGACATCGTCGATATCGATGCCGCGCGCCGCCACATCGGTGGCGACGAGTACGTCGATCACACCCTTGCGGAATTTGTTCAGCGCCTTCTCGCGGGCGATCTGACCGAGGTCGCCGTGCACGGCGCCCACCGCGAACCCGCGGTCGGCCAGTTCGTCGGCGACCTTCTGCGCGGTGCGCTTGGTCCTGGTGAAGATCATCGTCGCGCCACGGCCCTCGGCCTGGAGCACCTTGGCGATCAATTCGTGCTTGTCGAGCGCGTGCGCCCGGTAGACGAACTGCGTGGTGCGGTCGTGGATGGCGGAGTCGTGCGGTTCCTCGGCCCTGATATGCGTCGGCCGGGTCAGGAAGGTGCGGGCCAGGGTGATGATCGGGCCCGGCATCGTGGCCGAGAACAGCATGGTCTGACGCTTGTCGGGGACCATGCTGAGAATGCGCTCGATATCGGGCAGGAAGCCCAGATCCAGCATCTCGTCGGCTTCGTCCAGGACCAGCACGCCGACCTTGCCCAGGATCAGGTGATTCTGGTTGGCGAGGTCCAGTAGTCGTCCCGGCGTTCCGACCACGACGTCGACGCCGGCGCGCAGCGCGGCGATCTGGGACTCGTAGGGACGCCCACCGTAGATCGAGGCCACCTTCAGCGGCCCTTGGTGATTGGTAAGGTATTTGCTCGCGTTCTCCAGGTCGGAGGTGACCTGAATGCACAGTTCGCGAGTGGGGACGATGACGAGTGCGCGAGGTGTGCCGTCCAGCGGAGTGGTTCCGGTATCGGCGGTCGCGATGCGGTGCAAAAGCGGCACGCCGAATCCGAAAGTCTTACCCATTCCGGTGCGGGCCTGACCGATGAGATCTTCGCCGGCCAACGCCAGCGGCAAGGTCAGTTCTTGAATCGCGAAAGTGCGTTCGATACCGATCTCGCCGAGTGCGCGAACGATTTCGTCGCGAACTCCCAATTCTGCGAATTTCGGTGCGGTGTGTGTGTCATCCAGTTCGGCGGTCAACAGGGTGTCGGTGAGACCGGGTTCCTGTTCGACAGTGATCTTGCTCAGGTTCGTGCCTTCCTCGTAATCGCGTCACGCGCGCACGAGGCGTGGGGCGGACCGGTCGGTCCACGACAACCACGTATCCGCCTGTGATACTCACCCGGGCCACTGCCGGACGTCACCAGGGTGCCGTGGATACGGCAGCGACCCGGGACATCGGCGCGGCGCAACGGTGATGCGGATCTGGTGCGCGCACATTTTCCTGACACCGAGAAATTCCGGCTCCGAACCTGGTCCAAGGCCTTCACGACCCATCCGCTGGACGCGGTAAAGGTACTGATCCGGCAGCTCCGGTCGAGCGAAATTTCTCGTTGTCCGTAGTGATTGTAGCGTGATATTGTGCACCGCTCGAATTGCCGCCGCGGTATTTTCCGGACAAATCGGCGTCTTCTCGCCATCGGGTCAGCGATGTCCGGTGCGAGACATGGCAATTCATGTCGCGGTGACGAATCCGGACAACCCGAGAATCGCACCGGGACGGGACTTGCCTGTAACCGTCGGTACCGGGATGTGAGAGATTCTTGGTGTGAGTCTCGCAGACACCGTCACCCTCGCCGCCCGCAATGCCTGGGCGCTCACCTTCGGCCCCGGCGTCCGGGACCACGATCCCGCCCCGTCGACGGTGCTGTGGGATGAACCACACCGGCGGTTGAGCCGCTTCGACGGTGCCGAATCCGATTCCGCCACAATGACATCCGCCGTGCTGTTGGTTCCGCCGCTCGCCGCGCCCGCACTCTGCTTCGACCTGCGCGCCGACCAGAGCGTCGCGCGATTCCTGCTGGAGACCGGTCGATCGCCGTACCTCGTCGACTACGGCGAGATCGCCTTCGCGGACCGGCGGATGGGATTCGAGCACTGGATCGACGACATCCTGCCCGAGGCGATCCTACGCGCATCGGCCGATCGCGGCGGCGCGCCCGTCGACCTGATCGGTTGGTCCCTCGGCGGCACACTGTCGCTGCTCACCGCAGCCGCGCACCCGCACCTGCCCATCCGCTCGATCACCGCGATCGGCTCACCGCTGGACTACGACAGGATGCCGGGGGTGCCCCAACTGCGCGCGGTGGCCGAACGCACTCGGGGCGACCTCGTCGCGTCGACCGCGGTCCGGCTCGCGGGCGGCGTGCCCGCTCCGCTCACCCGTATCGCCTACCGGGCCACCGCGTGGGATCGCGAACTGCGCCGACCATGGTTCGTCGCGCGCAATATCGCCAGAACCGAAACCCTGGCCAGAATGGAATCGGTGGACCGATTCATGGCCGCGATGCCCGGCTACCCCGGCCGCTTCTACGGACAGTTGTGGGGCCGGATGTTCCTGAACAACGACATCGGCCGCGGTGTCGTGCGACTGGGGGAGCGGCGGATCGCGCTCGCCGAGGTGACGGCGCACGTCCTGTTGGTCGGGGCCCCGACGACGTCATCACCCCGGCCGCCGCCGTCGAGGCGGGCGCGGCGAATCTGACCGGCGCGGCCTCGGTGCGCTACGAGACCGCCACCGGCGGCCATCTCGGCATCCTCACCGGCGACACGGCCCGCGACACGACGTGGGCAGCCATCGACAAATTCCTCGCCGAACTGCGGTAGTCCGGCGACGCGGAACCGAGAAAGTTCGGGTTGGCAAGGCCGGGTTCGGAATCCAGGACTACCCTTCGCATACATGGGACAACAGATATCCGCCGGACTGGGAGTTTCGCCGATCGATTCCGAAATTCTCGCGGCGGACCATCCCGGCGTGACCGATTTGTTCGCGGTACTCGCCTACGGCGAGATCTCCGCCTTCTATCGGTTGGCGGAGGAAGCGAAACTGTCCCCGACGCTGCGCGGCAAGGTCGCGGTCGCCAAGATGGCCGCCGCCGAAATGGGGCATTTCGCGTCGCTGGAAGCCGCGCTGGCCGCCGTCGGCGCCGATATCTTCGACGCGATGGCACCGTTCGTCCACGCGCTCGACGCCTATCACGCGTCCACCGACCCGTCGACGTGGCTGGAATCGATGGTGAAGTTCTACGTCGGTGACGGTATCGCCGCCGATTTCTACACCGAGATCGCCGGTGCGCTCAGCCCCGAGGTGGCCGCCGTCGTCCGTGACGTGCTGGCCGAGACCAGCCACTCCGAATTCGTGGTGGAGGAGGTGCGCCGGGCGGTGGAGACCAGTCGCTCCGAGCGCGACCGGCTCACGCTGTGGGGTCGCCGCCTGCTCGGTGAGGCGATCACCCAGGCGCAATACGTGATGGCCCAGCGCGACGAACTCACCGACCTGGTCCTCACCGCGACGGGCGATCTCAACGGCATCGCCGAACTCTTCGAGCGTATGCAGACCAGTCACGCCGAGCGCATGGCGGTACTCGGCCTCTGACACGCGCCCTTGCGGGGAGCGAATAGCGCTGTGCCCCCGCGCTATTCGTTGACGGCGCGCGGTTCGACCAGGCGCAGGCCCGGCGCCTGCGCCGCGGTCTTGTCCGTCAGCCAGATCATCACACTCTGGTCCCGGTCGGAGTCGAGTGTCTCGAACGGCACGTCGACGGCGCCGTGCACCGGATGATCGAAGGCGAGCACACCGGAACGATCGTCGCCGAGCCGATGTGGCTTCCAACGCTCGGCGAATTCCGGACTGCGCTGGAGCGCCGCGATCATCTCGCGCAGGGTGTCGTCGGCGGGCCAGCGGACTTTGGCCCGATTCAGGGCGGCGACGAAATGATCCGCGGCCGCCGACCAGTCGCGCAGCACGCGTTGCGCGGCCGGATGCATGAAGATGTACCAGGCCAGATTCGGCCGGTCGGCCTCGTCGAACAGGCCGAGCGGCGCGGCGAAATCGGCCCAGGCGGGATTCCAGCCGAGCACATCGAAACGTCGCCCGACCACGAGGGCTGGCGTCGGTTGCAGGGCCCGCAGAATCGTCCGCATCGAGTCGGCGAGTTGTTCGTCGGGCGATTCCGAACCGGGACAACGGTATTCGTTGCCGGAGGTGAGCGCGAGCATGGTGAAGTGGTCGCGCTGCGCACCGGCGAGCAGCAGGGCGTCGGCGAGGGCGTCGACCACCGACATCGACGGGTTGGTATCGCGGCCCTGCTCGAGCCGGGCCAGGTAGTCGGCGCTGACGCCCGCCCGCACGGCCACTTCCTCGCGGCGCAATCCCGGGGTCCTGCGCCGCCCGCCCGCGGGCATGCCGATATCGGCGGGTCGCAATTCGGCGCGCCGGGCGACCAGGAATTCCGCGAATCCGTTTCGGGCCATATCTCCATCCTGCCCTGTCCTGGGATCCGGAGCCGCGCCCTGCGAGGGCCAGGATAACGGCGGTCTGGTTATCCGATGATCGGCGAGTGATCGTCGATGGCATGACCAGTACCTCGGAATCCACCACCGCGTCCGCCACCCGACCCCTCGCGGTCGGGGCGTGGGCCCTCGATACGAATCATTCCTCGGTCGCCTTCACCATTCGCCACCTCGGCATCTCCAAGGTGCGCGGCGGCTTCACCCGCTTCGAGACCGAATTCGTGGTCGACGAGTCCGGTGCGGCCACCATCGGCGCGACGATCCACCTCGACTCCTTCGACACCGGAAACCCCGACCGCGACAATCACATCCGCGCCGCCGACTTCCTCGACGTCGCCAACCGTCCGACGCTCACCTTCCGCGCCACCGAACCCGTGCTGGTCGCCGAGACCTTCGTGGTCGAGGGCGAGGCGACGCTCGGCGGCATCACCAAACCGGTCACGCTCGAGGTCGAGTGGGGCGGGGTCCAGGATGTGCCCGCGGCCGGGGAACGGCACGCCGGATTCTCGGCGACCGGCACCATCAAGCGCACCGATTTCGGTGTCGGCGTCCCGCTGCCCGGCATGCTCGGCGACGCCGTGAAGGTCGAACTCGAGATCCAGTTGGTCGAGCCGAAGTAGCGCCGCCCACGCTGTTCGCTGACAGCGCAGGCAGCCGTCCGACACGGCGTCCCCGCCCTGCACTAGCCTTGGATTCGACAGCACAGGACTCTAGGTTCGGAGGTTGGCCGTGGAGGTCAAGATCGGTATATCGGATAGCCCGCGGGAGCTCGTGATCAACAGCTCGCAGACCCCGGACGAGGTCGAAGCGCTGGTATCCGGTGCGCTGACCGGCGACACGGGCGTCGTGTCGCTGACCGACGAGAAGGGTCGCAAGTTCCTGATCCAGGCTTCCAAGGTCGCCTACGTGGAAATCGGCACGCCTGCCGCGGGCCGCGTCGGCTTCGCCGCCGTCTAGCCTTCGCCGCCGAGCGCGGATACGAACAGAGCCCCTGTGCTCGACCGACTCGGTCGAGCACAGGGGCTCTGTTCATCTGTTCCTAAGAGCCGAGGGTGCGCGGCGCGCCGCCGTCGAGCGGATGCAGCGGCACATGCGACAGACCGCCCCACGCGAGCGCGACGGTGGTGTCGACCGCGTCGTCCTTGGGGATCGGGCGGTCGGCCTCCAGCCAGTAGCGGGCGGTGAACTGGCTCGCGCCAACCAAGCCGACGGCGAGGATGCGCGCCCGGTAGGGGTCCAGGCCGGAATCGTGGGCCACGACATCGAAGACCGCGTCGACACAGGCTTCGGTCGCCTGCTCGACCCGGCGCTGCACCTGCGGCTCGCTGGTCAGGTCCGACTCGAAGACCAGGCGAAAGCCCTGCATCTCGTTGTCGACGAAGTCGAAGTACGCGGCGACGGCCGCGCGGACACGCTGCCTGTTATCGGTGGTCGAACGCAATGCCTGGCGTACGCTCGACACCAGCATGTCGACGTAGTTCTGGAGGACAGCCAGGTACAGTTCGAGTTTGCTGGTGAAGTGCTGGTACAGCACGGGCTTGCTCACACCGGCGCACTGGGAGATCTCGTCCATTCCCGCGGCGTGATAACCGCGTAGGACAAACACCTCGCTGGCCGCATGGAGAAGCTGTTGGCGTCGTTCGTCACGCGGCAGACGAGTGCCGCGCTTGGTCGGCGCCATGGCCTCGGACGACGTTTTACGCGACGTCGGCCGGTCCACGAGGTCAGTCATTTCGGCTCTCCCAGTCGATTCCCCGGCAAATAGGGATTGTGCACCGGGTATCCCATGAACGATACCCGGTTGTGGCATACATGCGGTTCGGGGATACGCATGTAGTCCCCACGGTGAGATATATCGCAGCGAACCCCTGTGGTGTGTCATGTTCGCCGTTCCGGCTCCGCGGCACTCGTGGCGTTGCGATACCGCCGACTGTGAGAGTCTGGTGTGCGTGACCCATCGTGTCGACCGCCCCGGGCACTCGTCTTCCATACCCTATCCAGGCCCCGCGACAGGTGCGATACCCGGCGCTGCTTCGGCCGGACGGCCTCGGTGGGCCGCCGGGCCGACGGAACCGTGATGTCGGAATCCATGGCCAGGTCCGACGCGCGGTCCGGTTCGACGAGGGGGCGGGCGCGTTCGGACCCGTCGGCCGACGGTGACGGGCCGACCCCGGAGCATTCCCGTGCGGAGGACGACAACGTCGGCACCGCGGTCGAGGTCAGCGACCCGTTCGGACTCCATGCCTCGGCCGATCGCACACACCAACCGCTGCGGGCCCGCTGGGATCCGACCGCACCCGACGAGGCGCGAGCCCGGTCACCGCGCCCGGAACGCGGAGTCAAGAAACAGAGCGCGCTCGGGCGCTTCATCTCCACCTATGGCTGGCGCGCGTACGCCCTGCCCGTGCTCTTCGTCGTCACCGTGCTGGTCGTCGTCGACGCGGTGAACGGCGGTCCCGAGGTCATCGGCGCGGGCGGGAATCCCGGATTCGGCAGGCTCAGCCCGCGCGCCGCCTCGGCGGGCATCATCGGCGCACCGCCGGGTGACGGCCAGTTCCCCGGCGATCTCCCCACCGGCGCGCTCCCCGAGGGCGGCCCGTTCACCGAGATCGGCGCGGGCACCTGGCACGTGGTGCCCGGCGCCGCCGCCGAATTCGGGGCGGGCGCGGAACTGCATCTGAGCTACACCGTCGAGATCGAGGACGGTATCGACACCTCCGGACTCGGCGGTGACATCGCGGTGGCGAGGATGGTGGACAGCACCCTGTCCAACCCGAAGAGTTGGTCGCACGACCGCAAATTCGCCTTCCGCCGGATCGACCAGGGCGAACCTGATTTCCGCATCTCCCTGACCTCGCGTGAGTCCACCCGCAAGGCCTGCGGATTCGATATCCCGATCGACTCCTCCTGCTACAACGCCGACCTGCGGCGCGTGGTGCTCTCGGAAGTCCGCTGGGTCCGCGGCGCGCTCGCCTTCGAGGGCGATATCGGGTCCTACCGGCAGTATCAGATCAACCACGAGGTCGGCCACGCCATCGGCTACCACCAGCATCAGCCCTGTGAGACCGACGGGGGACTCGCACCGGTGATGATGCAGCAGACCTTCGGAACCAAGAACAACGACATCGCCGCCCTCGACCCCGACGGCGTCGTCCCCATGGACGGCAAGCGTTGCCGCTTCAACCCCTGGCCCTATCCCCGCGGTTAGCCGTCCCGTGGGGTGCGTACGCGCGCCGGGGGCGGGTACGCGACCATAGAACGGGAAGAACGGCCCGCTCGCCGGTGTTGCACGGGTGGTCAACGCCGTGATGTCAAAAGCCGTGATCGGCCAATTCGATTCGAGGAGTCCTGGACGTGTCATCATCGAAGTCCCTGCCGCCGCTCGTCGAGCCGGCCGCGGAGCTGACTACCGACGAGATCGCGCGCTACAGTCGCCACCTGATCATCCCCGATCTGGGTGTCGACGGGCAGAAGCGCCTGAAGAACGCCAAGGTGCTGGTGATCGGCGCGGGCGGTCTCGGCTCGCCCGCCCTGCTGTATCTCGCCGCGGCCGGTGTCGGCACGCTCGGCATCGTCGAATTCGACGAGGTCGACGCCTCCAACCTGCAACGTCAGATCATCCACGGCGAGTCCGACATCGGTCGCCCCAAGGCCGACAGTGCCCGCGACTCGATCCACGAGATCAACTCCGGGATCACCGTCAACCTGCACAAGATCCGGCTCGAGCCCGAGAACGCGATCGAGTTGTTCCGCGACTACGACCTGATCGTCGACGGCACCGACAACTTCGCCACCCGGTATCTCGTCAACGACGCGGCGGTGCTGGCCGGTAAGCCGTACGTGTGGGGTTCCATCTACCGCTTCGAGGGCCAGGTCTCGGTCTTCTGGGAAGACGCACCCGACGACCGCGGCATCAACTACCGCGACCTCTACCCCGAGGCCCCGCCGCCCGGCATGGTCCCGTCCTGCGCCGAAGGCGGCGTGCTCGGCGTGCTGTGCGCGTCCATCGGTTCGGTCATGGTCACCGAGGCGATCAAACTCCTCACCGGTATCGGCGACCCGCTGCTCGGTCGACTGATGGTCTACGACGCACTCGACATGAGCTACCGCACCATCAAACTGCGCCGCGATCCCGAACGTGTGCCGATCACCGAATTGATCGACTACGAGGCGTTCTGCGGCGTGGTCTCCGACGAGGGTGTCGCGGCGGCGGCCGGGTCGACCATCACCGCGCGCGAACTCAAGGAACTGCTGGACGCGGGCAAGGATATCGAGCTCATCGACGTCCGAGAGCCGGTCGAATGGGACATCGTGCACATCGAGGGCGCGAAACTGATCCCCAAGGACCGCATCCTCTCCGGCGAGGTCCTGGCCGAGTTGCCGCAGAACCGCCCCATCGTGCTGCACTGCAAGACCGGTATCCGCTCGGCCGAGGTCCTGGCCGCCTTGAAGAAGGCCGGTTTCTCCGACGCCACCCACGTCCAGGGCGGCATCGTCGCGTGGGCGAAACAGATCGACACCTCGCTTCCCGTCTACTGATCACACCGCGCATCGGGTTCCATGCCCGGTGCGCGGTATACGAATTCGACACCGGACCGCGACCCCGATCGGCGGTGTGGCAGTGTTCCGGGCCGCCGTGACCGGCGGTACGGTACGGCCGTGACTTCTGTGGAACCCCCCGAGCACGTGCGCGCGACGTTCGGTCTGCGCGAAGTGACCCCGGTGTCCCTGGGAGACTGGGACGGCGGCTGGCGCTGCGGTGACGTGGTGCTCAGCCCCGTCGCCGACCACGCGCGCGCGGCGTGGTCGGCGAAGATCCGCGAGACGCTCGAGGTCGACGGCGTGCGCCTGGCCCGCCCCGTACGCGCCACCGACGGACGCTACGTCGTCTCCGGCTGGCGCGCCGACACCCACCTGGAAGGCTTCCCCGAACCCCGCCACGACGAGGTCGTCTCGGTATCGCTGCGCCTGCACCAGGCCACCGCGGAACTGGAACGTCCTCGGTTTCTCGTACAGCCGCCCGTCGCGCCGTGGATGGACGTCGACGTCTTCGTCGCCGCCGACCGCGCCGCCTGGGAAGCCGTGCCGCTGCGGACCCTGCGCGCAGGCGGCAGCCCACCGCCGACGAGTGCCGACGGCGTCCGCAGCATGGAACTGATCGGTCAGCTGGCGACTCTGCGCAAATCCGTCAGGACACCCCCGCAACTGGTGCACGGCGATCTCTTCGGCACCGTCCTGTTCTCAGGACCGGGAACCCCCGGTCTCTCGGACCTGACACCGTACTGGCGCCCACCCCAATGGGCCGCAGGCGTCATCGTCGTCGACGCCCTCGCTTGGGGTGGCGCCGACGACGGACTTATGGAGAGGTGGTCGGATCTGCCAGAATGGCCTCAAATGCTCTTGCGCGCAGTCATATTCCGGCTCGCGGTGCATGCGATCCATCCGAGGTCGACCCCGCAGGCTTTTTCCGGGCTGGCGCGGACGGCCGATATGGTGCGGCTGACGTTGTGAGCCCGATGGCTGTGAGATAGTTTTCTCGCAGCTTGGACGCCGCGGCAGGCAAGGCAGACGGCTGATTTGCGGCGACGGCGACACGGGGTGGAGGGCGGCGGCAGATGAGAATTCAGCCTCGGCAACAGATTCTGGACATTTGGAGCGCGCTGCTCGCCGCGTGCTACCGGGACGGGACCTGGAACTGGGACATCGGCGAAACACTCGAGTCGATCGATGCGGTGCACACCTTCGAACTCGATGACGTGTTCCAACCGCCCACGGTGTCCGATTTCTCCGAACCCGAGCGTCGGCCCGAAACCGTAGAGCAGACAACCGATCCCAACTCGGTCAGTGATTCCGAGCAGCTGCACTGTCTGCTGTTCCCGGCCACGGAGATAGACAGTTTCGCACTCGATCGCGAGGATCTCATCGAATCCGATGTGCGCGCGGTGTTGTCGGTCGTCGGCGGCGCGCCTCGGATCGGTTCGTTCGTCATCGCCCGGCTCGAGGAATACATCGAACGTAACACGAGACCCGACGGTGAGCCGGACTTCGCGTCGGGCAGACGACTGCGGTCCACGGACCATCGTGATCTGACCGCCGAACAGCGTCAGATCGAGGTCGTCGACGCCTACTCGATGTCGCTGAGCGTCTGTGTCGCCGGAATGAGATTCCTTCGCGTATACGAAGGTTCGTTGCGCGGCAAGGCCCACCGGGAGTTCATCGACCGGATCGACCGGTTGTCGGACAGGCTCAGCACCCGGCTCACCGCCGCGATGACCGGGCTCGTGCGCAGCTTCGTCGTGAATACGATGTCACCGAAATCGCCTGCGGGGCAGGTACTGCTGAGCATGCTCAACCAGGACGGCAGACTGGAGGACACAGTCCTGCGGGAAGTGCGTGAGTCGCTGGAGCGGGTCAGGGCGAGGCTGCGCAACGACATCACACTCGGCCAGACCCCCGACACTCAACTCGACGACGAGGGCCTGCTGTTCGAGTGCGGGTGGACCTGGGGGATCGCCAAGGACGCGGCCTCGGTCGGATTCATCGATTCCGCCATCGCGAGACAGCCCGGGATCGCCGACACCCGCCCCTATCTGTACTTCACCATCATCGCGCTCGACGGCATCAACGATCTCATCTCCCAGCGCACGCGCGAACTCGACCTGTTGAGCGAGGATCAGTACCGGCTCGCCGAGTCGTTGCGCATCCGCTGGGATCTGACACAGCGTTATTGGTCGACCGTCGCCCGCTTCGGACCCGTCGGGTGGCCGCTGGAGGATATTCCGTGGCGCACCACAGACGGTGACGAGTCCGACTATTACAGCCTCATCGTCTCCGCGGTACTCATCCAGGATCTGGTCAACCGCACGGCTTCCGACGACGATCTGACAAGGGCCGTGGCAATCTTCGACGAACTGGCGCGACGCGGGCGAATCGTGCGGCGACCGACCAGGGATGATCCGGCGGTGCACCTGCACATGCCGGGTGTGCAATTGTCACTGGTCGGCACCGAAGAAGTCGGCGGCGGACCTCGGCTGCAATGGCAGGTCTCGGATTTCGCTCCGGTGCTGCTCAAGCGAACGCTTCAGGCGGCAAGGCTGTCCGGCAATATCGAAGCGCGTGACAAGCTCATGCAGCTGGCCGAGACGACGATGGATCATATCGATCGACGCATGCTGCGGGTCGGGCCCGCTGCGGGTCTGTGGGACGACCCGGGGGCGGTGTTCGGCGGCGACTCGCAGCGACAGCCGGAGTTCAAACCGTCCTGGTACATGACCGAACGGATGATCGAGAGTCTCGTCACCGCCGACCGCACTTTTCGTGAGGTGCCGCTGCGCGCCGCTTCGATGGTCGTGCGCGCGGTCGACCTGCTCAATGAGGCGGACCACCTGTTCAATCAGGTCATGCTCGGGGTGAGTGTGAATGACAGTTCGGATAACCGGCGCATGCTAGACGAAGTCGAGGAGTATCTCACCCAGGCCAGGCGGCTGATCGACGAACAACCAGGTACCTCGTTCAGTCTCGCGTCGGTGGCCCTGTTCGAATTGAACAAGCTGACCTATGCCCGTCGCGACGCGACCCGGGGGGCCTGATCCGATGATCGTGTTCGCCACCTCCGACAAGGGCGGCACCGGGCGATCGGTGACCAGCTGCAATATCGCGTACCGCCTGTGTCTGTCCGGCCAGAGCGTTGTGTACGCCGATTTCGATTTCGGCTCACCCACCGCGGGAGCCCTTTTCGAGATCAGCTCGGTGAGCCGCGGTGTCACGGGGGAGACGGGACTGCATTCTTACTTGCTCGGGCGCAACGGTACGACGACGCGACTCGATGTCTACGCCTCGACCGATCGGGCGGCGCTGCGTCGCCAGCGACACCGCTCAGGGAAGCTGATGCTCATCCCCGGTGACGCGGGCGGCGGGGAATTCCTCGACGCCAACGATCCGAAGATCGTAGAACGCTGCGCGGGACTGCTGCTCGGACTCGAGCAGCGGTACACCAATTGCATCGTAGACCTGAGCGCGGGGCGTTCGATGGCGATGGATCTGGTGCTGCGTGCGACCGTACTGCCGCATTTCCGGGCGACGCGGGTGTGCTGGTTGGTGTTCCACCGGTGGACTCGTCAGCACATCCTCGCGGCCAACGGACTGGTCCACGGTGCGCGTGGACTGCTGGACAACGGGGCTGCCTACGGGCACAATCCGGATACTCTGCTGGAGAGCGTGCGCTTCGTGCGGACCGCAGTGCCGCAGGTCGACACCCACACCGGGGCTGTCGGCGGTCCGCAGGCCGCGTGGGTGCAGGAGCAAGACGCGGCGTTGAGCACACTGGCGTCGGATAATCTGCTCGGTGAGAGCAAGGTACTCGGATCGACACCCGTCGAGCCGATACTGCAATGGCGGGAACAAGTGATTCTCGACGCCGATGTCACCGCCGAAGTAGCCAATCCGGCCACCGTCACCGCCTTCAGTGGACTCGCCGCCCGCCTCATCGATGAAGCGACATGGGAGTCCGTGGAGACGCCGGAAGCCTCCTGAAACGTCGCCAGAAGGGTCTGGATTCCAGTGGACAGTTTCGCGGGCTACAGCGAGGCGACCGAACGTGTTCGGGTCTCCGAGGTGCCGCTGTCTCACGTCTCGATCGAGGCGGGGCATTTCTACATGGACGACTTCGGCAACGGTGATGAACGCCTTCGCGCGCAGTTCCAGCGGATCGGTCCGCTGGTACAGGCTTTCACGGCGGCCGCCCGGGCGGAATTCGGTCCGCAGGCGCGGGTCAGCACCTGCTTTCTGATCGATGACTATTTCCGCCACGACACCGACCCGACCGAGGTCATCAACCGGCTACTCGGCATCGCAGACGAATACGGCGTCGTGATCGACTATCTGGCGCGTGAGGCGGGCTGCTGGGAGGTGCCCGCGACGATCGAGGGTGCGGACGCTATCGGCCTCGCCGAGATAGTGGCGGCGCGTATCGTGGCCGAACCGCCGCGCGAATTCACCGGGCGGCGTCCCCCCGTGACCGAATCGGGCTGGCTGTGCAACGGGCGTCGTTCGTCGGAAGACGAACCGTCGGAGGCCATGCGATTCGAGCCCTACCGCCCGTCGGAGGAACTCGCGGCGCGCGAACACTCGATCTTCCTCGACGTGCAGATATGGAGTCGCCGTACCGTCAGGGTCAACGGACGCAATGAAATCCACACAAAATGGTCATGCCCCTTCCTGGCGTCGATTTGGCAGCTGCTGCGGCTCGGAATGCTGCGCTACGAGGGCAGGCCGGTGGTCGAACCACGCCTGTGGACCTCACGGTCGTTTCCCGCGAAATGGTGGGAGATGCCCGCCGTCATCCAGTTGAACCCTTCCGCGAAACCGTTCGCCGCCTACCGTTCGCTGTCGCTGCTGCCGCAGCGATATCTCGGTGTCGAGCATGCGGTGCGGATCATCCTCGAGCACATCGATCTCGATGCCGAGGTGATAGACCAGATCGTCGCCCGGGCGGGGCGCGAGGAAATCACCCTGCCACGCACCGTTACCAAGCGGCTGTCCCATCTGCTGCTGGAGGGGTCCTGACATGGCTGGGGGCAGCACCTCGGCGCCGCTGGTCGTGCTGGGGGAGGTGCGCACCTGCCTTGTCCCCGATTCCTCGACCCTGAGCCGCGGTGCTGTCGAGGAGCTGTTGGCCTTGGTCCCGGGGCGGCGGGTGACATCACGGCAGCGTCCGATCGCTTGGGCGAGTTCGCCAACGACCGCGGTCGGTGTCGATTGTCGCCTGGCGACCGTTTCACGTAGTGCGGGACGGGCAGTGGGAACGGTCGGGGTCAACGCGGTCGTGGTCGGCGGGCGAGTCCTTTCGAGTTCGGCCAAGACCACGGTGACAGACGCGGAGATGGGTCGGCGCAATGTGTGGTCGCACTACCTCGAGCGGGTCGGCGTCATCGAGTTGCTCAGCCGCAGTCGCGCGGGCATCGACACGGCGGCCGATCTGGCCGAGGGCTTTCTGATGCCGGACGAACCGCAGGCGGATACCCTCGACCTCGAGTCGATCAGTGATCGACTGTTGATGACCGTGCGGATGAACGCCACGCTGAATCAGAAGTCGCCCATTCCTACCGATACCACCCGGCTGCGGTGGGCGGCGCGAATCGCGAACGTCAGCAGTCCGGCGGTGGTGTTCCGTGTGCAGGACGAGACGGTGCGCACCGCGCTGATCACCGTTCGCGACCAGGCTGAACTCGCGGCCGTGCACCGCCTCTGCGAGGATCTGGCACTGCACGACTGGCTGTTGACGGTCATCGACGCCGAGGTCGAGCGAGCCGACTTGTTCCGGTCCGCGAGTCCGGAGTCGGTGAGTGTCCTCGCGCCGCTACTGGAACACCTCGTCTGTCTGTGGATGCCCGGCGCGCATGTTCCCGTCGGCCTACAGCCTGCGTGGGATCAGCTACAGGCCGATCCCGGATTCACCGATCAGTGGAATGCCCGGGTCGGCCAGCTCCGAGACCGGATGACCGTCGCGACCCTGGCGGCGCTGCACCGGACCGGTGTGCGCAGTACCGAATGGTAGCCGCTCACAGGCGGAACCACAGTCGGACGAGCAGGGCGAAAAAGACCGAGGTCGAGACGATCCCGATGTAGGACTCGATCGTGAGCAGCACCTGACCCGGGCGATGCACCTCGGGGAGATCGCCGGTGCCGATCGGGTTGAGGAAGTTGATCAGGCTCATATGCAACGCGGTCGTGAGAGATATATCGGAGCTCGCCCGCAGACCGAAGGTGAACAGCACGAGCAGCAGGGCTATCCACAGCAGTAGTCGGAATGGTCGATAGCCATAGCCGCACAATAGATCCGCGGCCCAGCCAGGCAGCCGCCGTGGGCCCGGCGGATGCGCTCGGCGCCTGACGCGGGCGATCGCGAGTCCGCAGCGGTCCTGCTCTTCTACATCTCCGTGCTGACCGTGCAAACTCGACGCACCGCGGAATGCGAGGATCGCGTGCGCGGTTAGTCCGGATGCCACCAGTGCGGCGCCGATGCATTCGTAGTGTGCCGCGAGTTGTGCGCTCTGGATGCGGCTGAGCCGCAGCGGGCCTCGTGTCTCAACCTCGGCCGCCAGTAGTGCGGTAAGCAGCATCGTCGTCGGATCGGTAGCGGCGTCGCGCGCCTCGGGGGTGTCGTGGGCGGTGTAGATGTGCCGGAAGACCAAGCTGTCGCCACGTCGTCGGGTGGACGGTGGCTCGTAGTGGGTGAGGACATCCTCTACACGGTGATTGAGCGAATCCAGTAGAGCCTGTTCGGTCGCGGTGTCATGGCCCCGCACCGGACTACCGAGCCGACTCGCCACCTCCTGCGCGTAGGCCGTGCCGTTCCGATCGATACGGGTGGTCATGGATCGGACGAAATCGGAGAGCTGCCAGTGCCGTTCGTACTCGATCATGTTCATCCCCCCGGACGTCACCACGTTGTGGCGTGTGATGTCCACGATAGCAGTGGGATTCGGCTATCGATCAGGCCGACGAGTGGTCTTGATCCTGTGGCCATCGGCCGCGCGGGGGAACCATGCGGGAGGGGCGTTCGACGCGCTCGACAATGTTCAGCACGGCTCGCGCGCGCCGAAACAGCGATATCGGAGCATCGGCGACTAGTCCGTCCTGCTCGTAGCGATCGACCGGCCGGATTGTGATGCCCGGTCGAACCCGCGGTGAGAATGGCGCGTCCGACGGGGTTACGGATGCGCGACCGGCGTTTGTCGAGTCGATCGAACGTGCGACGATATGGATGACGCGCCCGCGCGACCCGGAGTCGGCGAAACGTTCGACCGCGGGGTAAGGTCGCGTGCGAACCGGCGTATCGTTTTTTCCTCGCATGGCGATTACCAAGGTGAATCCGTTCGGTATTGACAAGTTTATAGTGCGCTCGGACCGACCTATACGACGACAGAGGGGCTTATAGACAATGCTCGAGCAGATCCGTACTGACGGTTTCGCTCGTGTCCGATTGAAAACGGACGAAACAGACTGTCTGGTGCGGTTGTACGAACGAGCGCTTCGCTTCTTCGCGGTCGGCCCCGAGCGCAACAGTCGATACAGCACCGAGCGATTGACCAACGGCTATCGCCCGCCGGGCACGGCCTACAACAATGGCGACCCGGTCAACGAATTCGACGTGAACGACTCGTTCTTGTACTGGAATCCGGAATGTGGGAGGCGGCTCCCGTACCACGAGGAAATAGCGGCGTTCCTCGCCGCGCTCGAGGGATATCGCGTCGCTGTCACTCGTCCAGTGATCGGTCGGCTCCTCGAAGAGTTGGCTCATCATTACCACTATCGGCACGACCTGTCATTCGAGGAAGCGTCGGTCCTGCAGGTCAACTCGTACGACCAGCCGACTTCTCGGGTGCTCGGTCAGACGCCGCATGAGGACGGCGTACTGGCGACCGTCATATGGGCAAGCGCCGCGGGACTGGAATCCGTGGACGGCAACGTCACGAAGCAGCTCGACATCGGACCGGACGAGGTCGCGATCATGCCGGGTAGCATTCTGACGGTGATGACGGGCGATGAGATCAAGCCGCTCTATCATCAGGTCAGGAATCACGATCCGGCGATCAGTCTGCATCGTAAATCCATCATGTACTTCAGCTGCCCAGATATCGACAAGGGCTTTATCGAGCCTTATGTTGTGAACGATACGAACAGTGACGTCGATATCCGCGACGCCATCCGTTCGGCGACGGACGCCTACGGGCTCGCGGCGGACTTCGTTACCGACCACTGACGGTGGCGGTTGCAGGGTCAGACGGCCTGCACCGCCACCTCCCACAGTCGCTGGAATTCCATCTGCCGAGTGGCCACCGAGTCCAGGGCGAACACCACGGTGGTCTGCGTCAGC
The DNA here is from genome assembly GCF_045040005.1 of Nocardia sp. NBC_01377. Taxonomy (NCBI): domain Bacteria; kingdom Bacillati; phylum Actinomycetota; class Actinomycetes; order Mycobacteriales; family Nocardiaceae; genus Nocardia; species Nocardia sp. NBC_01377. The sequence continues at coordinate 5,995,943 of NZ_CP109566.1, read as the reverse complement.
AGCGGTGCCATCGATCCCGAGAAACGCGTCGATGAGGTCATCTCGTAGCTCAAGCAGCCATCGAACAGCACTATGCTGGCGAGCCTTCGGCGCAGTGTCGGCGGCGCGTCCTCGGGTATCAACACCCTGGCATCGATACCCATCGAATTGTGATCGGCGATCTGCTGTATGACGGCCCGGTCCGATATCTGATCTCGATCGTCCACCACGAAAAGGCGACGCACCTGGACATTGCGTTCGGCAATGATCTGTCGCTGAATCTCCAGATACCGAATGCCGAATTCGGACATCCAGAAATCGCTGCCATCGAGAATTACCGGACTCACGGCGTCGATCCGATCTTGCGCCGCCGCGGCCAAGGCCAGCAACATGTGCCGGTCCTCGCCGGGGTAGACGATCTCTCCCGTCATCGGACCGGCCGAGCACTGGATGGCTCGGTTGACGTACTCGATCACCAATGCGTGCGCGAGCAAAGGGGCGCTGTCGTCGATCTTGGCGACCGACTCCGCCAGCCCGACCACCAATTCGTCCAGGGCGGATAAGGTCTGTCTGCCGGATACCAGCCGGGTGGCGCGGGCCAGACTTTCCGTGACCTCCGCAGTAGCGACACGGTTCGCGGAGTTTTCTTGCTGCACAATCGAATTCAATCTCGCGATGGACTCGAGCACCTCGTGACGGAATTGCGCCTGTTCATTCTTGAAGCCGATGATCTCGGCCGCCGCGAACGACAAACCACCGAAAACGACTACGGTGGTCACGGTTTCCGCGGTCTTGGCATCACCGACGATGCTGGTCACCAGACCGGCTACTCCGAAGGCAAGGCTCACGGCGATCTTCTTGACAGACGTATTGATGGCACGCGGTCGTGGCATCCACCACCCCCCAGGTCACGGCTCCGTCACAGCCACAAAGGCACTCGGAGAAATGCGGCTTTCATTCCATTGTGCGCCTCGTCTGCCGAACATCGGCTTGTCGGTAGGTGGCGTGGTCTGCCACAGGGCACGTTTCAACGAAGGCGGCGATCGCGGAGACCGTCGGAGTCGGCGGCTCACGATCCGTCCAGCAGCAGATGCGAGAGCCGGTCGCCGATTGAGCGCGGCACGTTCATCGGAACCGGTTCGGCCAGTGCGCCCGCGATGATTTCGTCGTTCACGTGCCCGTACGGAGAGAGATGGTCGAGGACGAGTCGGACAGCGTGTTCGATGCCGACATACTGTTTGGGCAGGATCGAGAGGGTTCGGTATGCCGGGAAGGGTGTCGCGTCGGGATTGATCTGTACCACGGGTGGCAACTCGTCCCAGGTCGGCGGTGTCGGCTCGGTGTACCACGGCTGCGGGTCGGTTACGGGTGCGCCGTCGTAGCGCAGCAGGCCGAGTCGCAATAGATGCCACACGGTGGTGAGGAATGCGCACGACCAGCGGGTTTCGGTGCCCTCCGCTGTATTTCGGTTACTCCATAACTGGACATCGAGGAACAGCGAATGCTCGTGACGCCCGTACTCGTCGGTCGGTGTGCGGTATTCGTCCTGTGCTGCTTCGTGTTCGGTGGCTCGCTTACTGTTGCACAGCCAACCCGACTGTCCGGTCGGTGGGCGTCGGCCGGCATCGGGCGGTGACGGCTCGGTCACGATGCGGGCGGCCACCATCTCGGCGACGGGAATCGGGTCGCCGGTCGGCACGCTGTGCGCGAATCGGGTTGCTCGAGCGCAGCTGGAGAGACGCGCGAAATAGTCGATGGTCGAACCGATTTCGGCGGCAGCCGAGCGAAGGTCGTCCAAGATGTCCACGGGTGCGATATCCGGCTCGAAGTAGTCGTCGATCAGATAGCAGGTGCTTATTCGGGCGGCGGGACCGTATCGGACTCGCGCGGATTCGGTGAAGGCGCGCATCAGTGGCGCGATACGTCGCAGGTCCGCCCGGACGCTCGCCATATTGCCTCTGACATCGGCGAGCGAGAAATGGCCGACCTCGATCGACAAGTGTGACATGGGGATTCGGTCGGCACTCGAGTGGTCGGAGGGATCGACCACTCCTGATGTATCTGGCATCTGCGGTCTCATTCCGCGTTGGTCCTCGCCCCCGTGCTCGGCGGTCGACGCCGAGACCTGTATTACAGTGTGCCTGGCCGATCCGGTAGCCGTCCACAATCGGTGGGTGCGACGCCAACACTGTTCGGCTATGGGGCCGAACCAGAACTGCGCTTGATCCAGCGCGGATCATCCGGTGTCGCGCCGCCCCACTGCTTCGGCTCGTGATCGAATCGACGTTCCAGAACCTGGCGAGGTTCGTCGGCGCCGAAATAGTGATCCTCCTCCGAGATCCAGGTGAAGCCGACGTCTTTGTACAGGTTACGGGCGGTGGCATGTCCGGGACGGACAGTGAGGCGGACGCGTTCGGCATGTGCGATCCGGCAGTGCTCGACCGCTCGCTCCAGCAGTGTCCGCCCGATGCCGCGGCGACGATAAGCGGGTGTGACGCCGAGGCTCATCACCCAGCCGCGCCGCCGGTAGTCGAGCCCGACCAGCGCGTAGCCGCAGATGACGTCATCGACCTCGGCCACGACCCAATGCACGCCGTGCAGATCGAACAGTTGCCGCAACCCGGAATACGAGTAGGCCATCTCGGCGAACAGTTCGCATTCCAGGGCGGCTATCTCTATCAGGTCGTCCAGTCGCACGTGTCGCAGCATTCGAACTCCCGCCCCGCTGTCTACGATGTCCAACGCTCGCCCCCGATCGAACCGTCGTGTGTCGCTTTTCAGCGTAGAGGCATGCGGCGAGCTCGGGACGGGGTTCTTCCCACATCTCTCAGTGCTCCAAATTAGCTGCACACCAGTCTCTTCCGGTGAGTCGCCCCAGACTCTCCCTCATACGCACCCCCAGCTACCGCTATGCAATCTACTACTCGGTCTCCCGCGGATCTCCGGGTGGCTTTTCGAGATCGCGGGGGATGCTGCCCACAGCGCACCCTGAGGTCGAAATCCACTCGTGCGCGACCATCCGGGCCGGGCCGATGTCGGAGCTGGGGTGGACGGCGCACGGATTTCGATGGCGTGCCCGGGGAGTGGATTCGGCCGGTACGCCGAACGCCGCCCGGGGTGGACCGGGCGGCGTTCGGCGATGGGGGGTGGTGGGGATTACACGTTCGCGTAGGCCAGGGAAGAGATGCGGCCGGTGGCGAAGCTGGAGCGGAGGTAGAAGAACCAGGTGACGGCGCCCATTACCAGGAAGGCTGCGGCGTAGGCCCAGAAGGCCGGGGTCATGCTGCCGAAGTTGATGTTGGACAGGCGAAGTGCCTGCTGGAGGACGTAGCCGCCGGAGGCGCCGATCGCTCCGATGACGCCGATTGCGGCGCCTGCCTGCCTGCGGGCCGAAGCGGTGGCTTCGGAGATGTCCATGCCGTGTTCGGAGGCGTATTTCTTGGCTTCCGCGCTGAAGATGGACGGGATCATGCGGTAGGTGGAGCCGTTGCCGATGCCGGTGAGGATGAACAGCAGCAGGAACGCGGCCAGGTAGAGCGGGAAGCTCTTCATCTCCAGGGCCGCCATGATGAGCACGACCGCCACCGACATGCCGCCGAAGACGAACACGGTCATCTTGGCGCCACCGACTTTGTCGGAGACCCAGCCGCCGAACGGACGGCTGAAGGAGCCGACGAGGGCGCCCAGGAAGGCCAGGTTGCCGAGGGTGGTGATCCAGCCGATCTTGGCCAGGTCGGGGAAGTTGGCCTTGATCAGGGTGGGGAAGGCGAAGGAGAAGCCGATGAAGGATCCGAAGGTGCCGATGTAGAGGAAGGACATGATCCAGGTGTGGCGGTTGGTCAGCGCCAGTTTGTAGGACTTGCCATCGGATTTGGCGGTGCCGATGCTGTCCATGTAGCGCAGGGCGCCGAAGGTGGCGACGAGGATGAACGGGATCCAGACCAGGACCGACAGGGTGATGCCGAAGCGGTAGCCCGCGGCGTCCTTGGCCATGATGTGGGTGCCGAGGGTGATCAGCAGCGGCAGCACCAACTGGGTCTGCGCGACGCCGAGATTTCCGCCCGCGGCGTTGATGCCGAGGGCCGCGCCCTTTTTACCTTCGGGGAAGAAGAAGGAGATATTGGCCATCGACGACGAGAAGTTGCCGCCACCGACACCGGCCAGCGCCGCCAGCACCATGAATACCCACATCGGGGTTTCGGGCTGGTTGACGAAATAGGCCAATCCGATTGTCGGAATCAGCAGCATCGCCGCGCTGAACGCGGTGAACGCTCGTCCGCCGAATTTCGGGATGGCGAAGGTGTACGGAATTCGCAGCGCCGCGCCGACCAGGGTCGGGGTCGATGTCAGCAGCAGCGCGTTGCTCACCGCGGTCGGGTTGCCCTTGCCGAGACCGGCCAGGAAGTCGAATCCGGCCAGGCCCATGCTGGTGACGACGGTGCCCCAGATGACCCAGATGCTGAATCCGAGGTTCTCGGCGAATACCGAGAAGATCAAATTCTTGCGCGCGGTCTTCTTACCGCCCGCTTCCCAGAATTCGGTGTTGTCCGGTTCCCATTTATCGAGCCAGCGTCCGCGAGTCCGATGCTCGAACGCCTGCGTTTCCGACTGTTGTCCGGTGGTAGCTACTGTGGCAGTCATCGGCTCCCTCTCGATTGCCTCGCTACGGTCGAGACAAACGTAGAAGTTGGTTGTTGCGCGCTGATGGCCTTCCGTTGCGTTCCCGGCAAATTCGACTCACACGGTCGAATTGCGTTCGGTGACCTGTTGGTTACGTCGATTTATGATGCGCGACCGGTCGGTCCTAGCGCGGCTCGGGGTACTCGGCGATGAGTGATCCGAGGAAGCATCGTGTCGCCTGCGCCGCTTGCTCGGCGTCGCCGTCTATGACAGCTTGCACCAGTTCCTGATGCTCCGCGTTGTAGGAGTCGTCGGATTTGGCGGTGCGCGAGCGGATCACCTGCTCGATGGTCGGCAGCAGCGAGTCGTAGAACTCGAGGTACACCGCGTTGTGGCTGGCGACCACGATCGCCCGGTGCAGTGCGACGTCCGCGGCGATCGCGGCGGGGTTGCCCTCGCCCCAGGTGTGACGGCCGCGTTCGTCGAGCAGGCGTTTCAGGGTGGCGATGTCGTTGTCGTCGCGGCGTCGGGCGGCCAGGGCCGCCGCGGTGGTGTCGAGTGCCTCGCGTAGTTCGAGGACGTCGCGTTCCTCCGCGTCGGCGAAGTATTTGGCGAGGGTGCCGCCGACTTCGGATATCGCGATCACATAGGTGCCCGAACCCTGGCGGCGTTCCAGCATGCCCGCGTGGACGAGGGCCTGGACGGCTTCGCGTACGGTGTTCCGCCCCGTCCCCGTGAGCTCGGTGAGCTCCGGTTCGGTGGGGATGCGGGAGCCGATAGACCAACGGCCCGAACGTATTTCGGCACGCAGTTGCTCGGTTACCTGGGCGATGAGGCTGGTGCGCCGGACTGGTTGCACCGCATCAGAGTACCGCCCATCACAAATACGTTGCCTCCTATCATCGGGTCATCCTATGATTTGTCGGTGACAGCTACCCTCACCGACACCACGACCCGTCCGGATCAGACCTCCGTCGAGCCGCGCAGGCGCGCGCTCGCGGAGGGTCGGCTCCTGGTACTCACCGCGATCGTGATGTCGGCGCTCACCCTCCGGGTCGCCGTCACGGCGTTCAGTCCCCTTGCCGAGCGAATCGGCGACGACATCGGATATTCGACCGCGATCATCGGCGTCTTCGGCATGGTGCCGACCGCGATGTTCGCGGTCTCCGGCCTGATCGCCCCGTTCCTGGTCGGCCGGATCGGCCTGGAGCGCACCGCGCTGACCGCCATGGTGCTGGCCGGACTCGGCATGCTTATCCGCGCCCTCGTCGGCGGCACCGGCGAACTGTTGGTGTTCTCCGGGCTCGCCCTCGCGGGGATGGGTATCGGCAACGTGGTGATCCCGCCGCTGGTGAAACGCTATTTCCCCGACCGTCTCGCGGTGATCAGCTCCCTGTACATCACCATGGTGCAACTGGGCACCGTCGTGCCCGCGCTGATCGCGGTGCCCGTCGCGCAGGCGCACGGCTGGCGGATCTCGCTGGGATTGTGGGCCGTGCTCGGTTTCGCCGCCGCGCTCCCGTGGATCGGTGTGCTGCGGGTGCGGCGCGGGCGCGAGGTGGTGGACGAGACGGCACTGCCGGGCGCCGAGCCCGAGGTGCCGGGCCGGGTCTGGCGTTCGCCGCTGGCCTGGGGGATGGCCGCCATGTTCGGCATGACCTCGCTGACCACGTACGCGATCTTCGCGTGGCTGCCCCAGATCCTGGCCGAGGCGGGGGCGAGCGACGGTTTCGGCGGCACCATGGTCGGGCTGTTCGCCCTGGTCGGGCTGGTCTCGGCATTCACCGCACCGACCATCGTCGCCCGGTTCCGCAATCCTTTCCCGTTCGTGGTGCTCTTCGCCGCCTTCTTCTTCATCGCCTTCGCCGGACTGCTGATCGCGCCGATGAGCGCGACGGTGCTGTGGGTGGTGATCCTCGGACTCGGTCCGAGCACCTTCCCGATGGCGCTGACGCTGATCAACGTCCGCACCCGCACCGCGCGCGGCTCGGCCGCTCTGTCGGGGTTCACCCAGGGCATCGGTTACGCCGTGGCGTGCGCGGGGCCGCTGCTGTTCGGCACTCTGCACACCGCGACGGGCGGCTGGCTCGCGCCGTTCGCGATGCTGAGCGTCGCGGTACTGGTGCTGCTCGTCGGCGCGTGGCAGGCGTGCAGGCCGCGCGTTCTCGAGGACGGCTGGGCCTGACCGAGAAAAGAACCTCACAACTCGAGTTGCGAGGTCGTGCGGAAGCGGCCATTCTTTTCCGAAAGGGTCGTGCGCGTCACACCTCACCGCCGCTTTATTGCGAGATCGGCTCTTTGTCACCGACGGAAACCGTCGTGTCACATCGTTGAAACATAGACCCGGAACTCACTTCGGGTTTCGGGTAAACGTGAGCAACCGTTGATTCAGCGGTCATTTCGCGCAGCATTTCGGCAATACCTGTTTCCTACCGTTGGGCTAACCGATTTTGGGAGGCCCTGTTGAGCACGCTGACGCGTAACCGCAACATCGAGCACTGGGATGCCGAGGATGTCGACGCCTGGGAGGCGGGCGGTAAAGATGTCGCCAAGCGCAATCTGATCTGGTCGGTCTTCGCCGAGCACGTCGGGTTCTCGGTCTGGTCGATCTGGTCGGTGATGGTGCTGTTCATGCCGACCGACAAGTTCGGCATCGATCCGGCGGGCAAGTTCTTCCTCGTCGCGGTGCCGACGCTGGTCGGCGCGATCCTGCGCATTCCGTACACCGTCGCTACCGCGCGCTTCGGCGGACGCAACTGGACGATCTTCAGCGCCGGGCTGCTGCTGATTCCGACGCTGCTGACCCTGTACTTCATCAACCAGCCCGGGACCTCGTACACGACGTTCCTGATCGTGGCGGCGTTCGCCGGTCTCGGCGGCGGCAACTTCGCCTCGTCGATGACCAATATCAACGCCTTCTACCCGCAACGGCTCAAGGGCTGGGCGCTCGGCCTGAACGCGGGCGGCGGCAATATCGGCGTTCCGGTGATCCAGTTGATCGGCCTGCTGGTCATCGCGACCCTGGGCAACCAGTACGCCTCGCTGATCTGCGCCATCTACCTGGTGCTCGTCGCGCTGGCCGGTGTCGGCGCCGCGCTCTACATGGACAACCTGAAGAACCAGAAGGCCGACCTGTCCTACATGATCACGGCGCTCAAGGTGCCGCAGTCGTGGGCGATCGCGTTCCTCTACATCGGCACCTTCGGCTCGTTCATCGGCTACAGCTTCGCCTTCGGCCAGGTGCTCCAGATCAGCTTCAAGGCCGGTGGCGACACCGCCGCGCAGGCCGCGCTGCACGCGGCGCAGATCGCCTTCATCGGCCCGCTGCTCGGTTCGCTCGCCAGGCCCTACGGCGGCAAACTCGCCGACCGCATCGGCGGCAGCCGCGTCACCTTCTACGTCTTCGGCGCGATGATGGCCGCCGCAGTGGTCGTCGGTGTCGCCAGCACCATGGGCGACAGCAACAAGGGTGTGCCGACCGGCGGTGTGATGACCATGCTGGTCGTCGGATTCATCGCGCTGTTCGTGCTCTCCGGTGTCGGCAACGGCTCGGTCACCAAGATCATCCCGTCGGTCTTCGACGCCAAGAGCAAGAGCCTGGACGCCACTCCGGCGGCGCAGGCGGCCTGGTCGCAGAACACTTCCGGCGCGCTCATCGGCTTCGTCGGCGCGATCGGCGCGCTCGGCGGTGTCGGCATCAACCTGGTGCTGCGCTCGTCCTACTCGTCGACCGCTTCCGCAACCACCGCGTTCTGGGTCTTCATGGCCTTCTACGTCGCCTGCGCCGCGGTGACCTGGGCGGTCTTCCTGCGCAGGCCCACCTCGGGCAGCCGGTCCACCGACTCCGATGTCGTGGTCGAGGCCGAGTCGCTGGTCCTGCGGGCCGAACACGCCGACAGCGCACCGTCCACCAATTCGTCGGCTCGCGCCTGACATTCGCACCAGTACGGAGACACTCATGAACCCCACCGTCGATCCGACGCAACGCAAAACCGCGGTGGTCGTGGGCCACGGCATGGTCGGTCACCGCTTCGTCGAAGCGCTCCGGTCCCGCGACGACGCAGGCCTGTGGCAGGTGCTCGTCCTGAGCGAGGAGCAGCTTCCCGCCTACGACCGCGTCGGTCTCTCGGCCTACGTCGGCACCTGGGACGCCGCCGCGCTCGCCCTGCCCGGGAATGAATACGCGGGCGACGACCTGGTCGAGCTGCGCCTGGGCCAGCGCGGTATTTCCATCGACCGCGACGCTCGCAAGGTCACCACCTCCGAGGGCGACACCATCGCCTACGACGCGCTGGTCCTGGCGACCGGCTCCTACGCCTTCGTGCCGCCGGTGCCGGGGCACGACCTGCCGGAATGTTTCGTCTACCGCACCCTCGACGATCTCGACGGCATCAGGGCGGCCGCCGAGGCCGCAGGGCCGGGCGCGCACGGCGTCGTCATCGGCGGCGGTCTGCTGGGGCTGGAAGCGGCCAACGCGCTGCGCCTGCTCGGGATGACCCCGCACGTCGTCGAATACAACGAGCGGCTGATGCCCGCCCAGATCGACGCAGGCGGCGGCGCGATCCTGGAGAAGCTGGTCACCGATCTGGGACTGAACGTCCACACCGGTGTCGGCACCTCCTCGATCGAAAAACTGGACGACGGCACACTCGAGTTGACGCTGTCCGACGACTCCCGGATCGTCGCCTCGCTGGTGGTGTTCTCCGCGGGCATCCGTCCGCGTGACGAGATCGCCAGGGAATCCGGTATCGAGGTCGGCCCGCGCGGCGGCATCATCACCGATCTCGGTCTACAGACCTCCGATCCCCACATCTGGGCGATCGGCGAATGCGCCGCGGTCGAGGGCGTCTGCTACGGCCTGGTCGCCCCCGGCTACACCACCGCGGAAATCGTCGCCGACCGACTGCTCGGCGGCGCGGGTGAGTTCCCCGGCGCGGATATGTCCACCAAGCTGAAGCTGCTCGGCGTCGACGTGGCGAGTTTCGGCGACGCGCACGGCGTCACCGAGGGCGCGCTGTCGGTGGTGCTGCACGACGCGGCCAAGGGCACCTACGCCAAGCTGGTCGTCTCCGACGACGCGAAGATCCTGCTCGGCGGCATCCTGGTCGGCGACGCCACCGCCTACTCGGCACTGCGTCCGCTGGTCGGCCGCCCGCTGCCCGCCGAACCCGCAGCGCTGATCTCGCCCGCCGGTGCGGAACTGGGCGCGGACTCGCTGCCCGACGACGCGCAGATCTGCTCCTGCAACAACGTCAGCAAGGGCGCGATCTGCGGTGCCATCGCCGAAGGCGCCTGCGACGTGCCCGCCGTCAAGAGCTGCACCTCCGCCGGAACCTCCTGCGGCGGTTGCGTTCCCATGCTCAAGAAGCTGCTCGAACAGTCCGGCGTCGAGATGTCCAAGGCGCTGTGCGAGCACTTCTCGCAGTCGCGCGCCGAGCTGTTCCAGATCGTCCAGGTCACCGGGATCCGCACCTTCTCCGGCCTGATCGCCAAGCACGGCAAGGGATCCGGCTGCGATATCTGCAAGCCGACCGTCGCCTCCATCCTGGCCTCCACCTCGAGCGATCACATCCTCGACGGCGAGCAGGCCGCGCTCCAGGACACCAACGACCACTTCCTGGCCAACCTGCAGAAGAACGGCACCTATTCGGTGGTGCCTCGGATGCCGGGCGGCGAGGTCACCGCCGAACAGCTCATCACCATCGGCGAGGTCGCCAAGGAATTCGGCCTGTACGTCAAGGTCACCGGCGGCCAGCGCATCGACCTGTTCGGCGCGCGCGTCGAGCAGTTGCCGCTGATCTGGAAGCGCCTGGTCGACGCGGGTATGGAATCGGGCCACGCATACGGCAAATCGCTGCGTACTGTCAAGAGCTGCGTCGGCTCCACCTGGTGCCGCTACGGCCAGCAGGATTCGGTCGGCATGGCCGTACTGTTGGAGAAGCGCTATCGTGGACTGCGGTCCCCGCACAAGCTCAAGCTCGCCGTTTCGGGCTGCGCGCGCGAATGCGCCGAGGCCAGGGGCAAGGATGTCGGCGTCATCGCCACCGAGCACGGCTGGAACCTCTACGTCGGCGGCAACGGCGGTCTCACCCCCAAGCACGCCGTACTGCTGGCGGGCGATCTGGACGACGAGACCCTGATCAAGTACATCGACCGCTACCTGATGTTCTACATCCGCACCGCCGACCGCCTGCAGCGCACCGCGCCGTGGCAGGAGGCGCTCGAGGGCGGCATGGACTACCTCAAGCAGGTCGTGTGCGAGGACAGCCTGGGGATCGCCGACGATCTGGAGGCCGCGATGGCCGCTCACGTCCACGGCTACCGCGACGAATGGGCCGCCGTTCTCGATGACGAGGAGAAGCTGTCGCGTTTCGTGTCCTTCGTCAACGCTCCCGAGGAGAGCGACCCGACCATCTCGTTCGACGACAGCGGCGAACGCAAGGTGCCGGTGCTGCTCGGCCTGCCGGAGATCCCGGTCGCGGCGGGTGTGGGATCCACCACAGCCACGCACGGGAAATGAGCGCTTAACCGCGTGGAAACAGGACGCCGGTACCAATGAGACAGGCGTTCGGAGGAGGAACCCGATGACCGTTATCGATACACCCAGCATTTCGCAGGCCACGGCCACGGGTTGGACACAGGCGTGCCGACTCGACTACTTGATTCCCGGCCGCGGCGCCGCGGTGTTGCTGAAAGGTGGCCGGCAGGCCGCCCTGTTCCTACTGATCGACGGCACGGTGTGCGCCGTTGGTAATATCGATCCGATCGGCCGGGCCGCGGTGATGTCGCGTGGGATCGTCGGTGATCGCGGCGGGATTCCCGTCGTCGCATCGCCACTGCTGAAGCAGGCGTTCTCCTTGCTCGACGGCCGGTGCCTCGACGACGAGTCGGCAACGCTGCCGGTGTACGCGGTGCGTGTGGACGACGGCATCGTTTCGGTATCCAATGAGCCGGTGGCGTCCGGGCTCGAATCCTCGGACGGATGAACACCCATGACGACAATCGACGCGGGCGCGTGTCTCGCCGGGTTCACGGTCGGCATCACGGCAGCGCGACGTGCCGATGAGTTCGCCACGCTGCTGACCAGGCGGGGTGCGACGGTCGTCTCGGCCCCCGCCATCCGCATCATTCCGCTGGCCGACGACACCGAGCTGGAGCGGGTCACCCGCCAGCTCGTGTCCGATCCACCCAAGATCACCGTCGCGACCACCGGCATCGGATTCCGCGGCTGGATGGAGGCCGCCGAGGGCTGGGGGCTGGCCGAAGAGCTGCGCACCACCCTCGCCGGTAACCGGATGCTCGCCCGCGGTCCCAAGGCCAAGGGCGCCATCCGCGCGGCCGAACTGCGCGAGGAGTGGTCGCCCGCCTCGGAGTCCTCCGCCGAGGTGCTCGACCACCTGCTCGCCGAAGGTGTGGAAGGTGTGCGCATCGCGGTTCAGCTGCACGGCGCCACCACCGAATGGGAACCGATTCCGGATTTCTGCGAGGTACTGCGCTGCGCGGGCGCCGATGTGGTTCCGGTGCCGGTCTATCGCTGGATCCCGCCCGTGGATCAGGGGCCGATGGACCAGATGATCGAGGCGATCGTCACCGCGAATCTGGATTGCGTGACCTTCACCAGCGCGCCCGCCGTGGCGTCGATGCTGATGCGCGCCAAGGAGACCGGACTGCTGGAGGGCGTGTTGCACGCCCTGCGCGGCCGGGTGCTGCCCGCCTGCGTCGGACCGATCACCGCGGCTCCGCTCGAAGAACTCGGTGTGCCGACGTCGATGCCCGCCAGGGCCAGGCTCGGCGCGCTCGCCCGCCACGTCGCGGAGGAATTGCCGCGGCGCGCCAACCGGATCCAGGCCGCCGGTCACCAGATCAGCGTGCGCGGCGGCTGCGTCGTGGTCGACGGTGTGGTGCGCCAACTCGCGCCCGCGCCGATGGCTCTGATGCGTTCACTCGCCCGCCAGCCCGGTCGGGTCGTGTCCCGGGAGGATCTGCTCGCGGCGCTGCCCGGTGGCGGCGACGACACCCACGCGGTCGAGACGGCCATCGCACGGTTGCGTGCGGGCCTCGGCACCCCCAAGGCGATCCAGACCGTGGTCAAACGCGGCTACCGGCTCGCGCTGGACGCCGTCGAATGCCCGGACAACTTCCCGCGTCAGCTGGACGGACAGCGCCCCCCGCTGCCCGGTATGAACACGCCCGCTCGGGCTTCGCGCTATGTCCAGTCGATGGGGAGCTGGTCGGCATGACGGCGCGACGACGAGCGGGACGGAACTGCGTAGACGGGCCGGAGTCGTGACCTCGCCCGCCCTGGTCCTGGTGGCGCACGGCACCAGGAGCACCAGGGGCGTCGAGATGATCGCCGCGCTGGCCGAAGCGGTGTCGCGGGAACTGACCGCGCGAGCGGAACCCGCGGGCGAGTGGGCGATAACCCAGGCGCCCGTGGTCCGCACGGCGTTCGTCGACGTGCTCGGTCCCTCGCCTTCGGAAGTGCTGCGCGATCTGGAAGCGGCGGCGGGATCGGTTCCCGCCGTGGTGGTTCCGGCGTTCCTCGCCTCCGGCTACCACGTCTACCAGGACGTTCCGCGTGAAGTCGCGGAGAGCGGACACCCCACCGTCGCGGTCACCAGGGCGATGGGCCCGGACCCGGCGTTGGCGCGCGTCATGACCATGCGACTTCGTGCCGCCGGTTGGCGACGCGGCGACGCGGTCGTCCTGGCCGCCGCCGGCTCGTCGGATGCCAGGGCGCGCAAGGATGTCCGGCGCTCGGCGGCCCTGCTCGCCGAACACCTCGGCGCACCGGTGCGGATCGCCTACGTCGCGACCGGAGCCCCTCGCGTTCCCGAGGTCGTCGCAGATCTCAGGGAATCGGGCGCGCGCCGCGTGTTCATCGCCTCGTACCTGTTGGCGCACGGCCTGTTCCAGCAGCGTCTGCACGAGGCGGGCGCGGACGGCGTGGCCGAACCCATCGGCGTGCACCCGGCCGTCGTCCGGCTGATCGCCGACCGATACCGCACCGCCGCAGCGGAATTGACTCGGGTCCGGGTTCTCTGAAGCGCCGGTCGCCCCGCACTACAGCGCGTGACGTGGTGACCGGGTGAAGGACGTCCGGTAGGCGCTCGGTGACAGTCCGACCTGGCGAATCATGTGCTGGCGCAGTGATTCCGCCGAGCCGAGTCCGCAGTGGCGCGCACCTGGTCCATGGGCAGGGTGGTGGATTCCAGGAGTTCGCGGGCGCGGTGGACGCGCTGGTGGGTGAGCCATTTCTGCGGGCTCATCCCGGTCTCCTCGTGGAATCGGCGGGTCAGGGTGCGCACGCTGGTGCGCGCGTGACGCGCGAGTTCGTCCAGCGACAGGGAAGTATCGAGCCTGCCCATGGCCCATTCCCTGGTCGACGCCAGTGACAGTCCGTTCTCCGGTGGCAGTGCGGTGTCGAAGAATTGGGCCTGGCCGCCGGGGCGCACCGGTGTCACGACGGCGAGGCGGGCGACGGCATTGGCGATACTCGATCCGTAATCTGTGCGAATCAGATGCAGGCACAGGTCGATTCCGGCCGCGGCTCCCGCCGCGGTGGTGACGGGCCCGTCCTCGATGAACAACGCGTCGGTGCGGACCGTCAGTTCCGGATACAGCGCGCTCAGTTCGTCGGCCAGACCCCAGTGCGTGGTCGCCGCGCGTCCGTCACGTCGAAGCCGCCGATTCCGGCACTGACCACCCCGGGTTCGGCGGTGCAGACCGTCACCGAATAGCCGGGTTCGCCGTCGACGGTCACCGAGCCGATGTACGAAATATCCTGTCCCAGAAGGGAAAACATCATGCCTAAGCATGTCATCGTCGGTCGTGGCGGCACGGCGACGGCCACCGCGACCGTCTTCAATACCCACACCTGGCCGGAGGCTGTTCCGCCGCTGTTCGGCGCGATCCTGTCGGCAGCCGAGCGGGCGGGCGCGGATCTGGTGATGCTGGCTCTCGCGGGTGTCGAGCCGCCGACCCTCGAGGTCATGACCGACCGTGAACTGACCCTGCTCGGCCTCGGCGACCCGTTCTGGATCGAGGTGTTCGAGACCTATCACATGTCGCACCGGACGTTCCTCGTCGACGATTCGGCGCTGCGCGACACCTTCGGCGTCGGCGCGACCGCTCTCGACGACGTGTTGAAAACGGTCGTGCCCTCCCCGTGAGCCGAATGCACCGTTGCGGGTATTCACGGTGAAACGTGCGTTTGCGGCCGAACACGCCCGGTGAGTACGCGAAACACCACGAACACACCGACCGGGCTGGTATTGCGGGACACTCGAATCATGCATCGGCTCGTGAGCTGTTCGATCGCCGTCCTCGCCGCCTTCGCCGCGCTCGTGTGGCCGCCGGTCGCGGCGGCCGACCCGGGATCCGGCATCGTCGACGTCCGTCCGCTGGGCGGACGTCAACTCGAGGTGGTGGTGTACTCGGCCGCCATGAACCGGACCATCACCCTGTGGATGTCGCATCCCGGCGCGGGCGCGCCCGCGCTGTACCTGCTCAACGCGGTCGACGGCGGCGAGAGCGGCGGCCCGTGGCCGCGCCGGACCGATGTGGAGGATTTCTTCGCCGACAAACCGGTGAACGTCATCGTGCCGATGGGCGGGCGCGCGAGCTACTACACCGATTGGATCACCGACGATCCGGTGCTCGGCCGCAACAAGTGGACCACGTTCCTGACCAGGGAACTGCCCCCGCTGCTCGACGAGCGTTTCGGGATGACCGGGCGCAACGCCGTGGCGGGGCTGTCGATGTCGGCGACCTCCGCGCTGAACCTGGCCATCGCCGCGCCCGAGCTGTATCAGGCCATCGGCGCCTACAGCGGTTGCGCGCGCACCAGCGACGTGGCCGGGCAGCTGCTCATCCAATCCGAACTCGCCCTGTTCGGCGGCAATGCCGCGAATATGTGGGGCGCGCTGAACAATCCGGCCTGGGCGGAGAACGATCCCGTGCTGCACGCCGACCGGCTGCGCGGCAAGGCGCTCTACATCTCGGCGGGCAACGGACTGCCAGGTCCGCACGATACCTTCGGCGCGCCCGGCATCGGCGGCAATCCCGGCGCGCTGCTGGATCGGCTCCTGGTCGGCGGCGTCATGGAGACGGTCGTCGGCAGGTGCACCCGCCCGCTCGCGGATCGGCTCGCCGCACTGGACATACCGGCCACCGTCGACATGCGCGCCGCGGGCACTCACGCCTGGCCGTACTGGCAGGACGACGTCCACCGTTCCTGGCCGATGTTCGCCGCCGCGCTCGGCGTCTAGGACGTGTCGGTGCCCGGGTCCACACTGGTGACCATGGCATATGACGAAGAACTCGCCGAGCGCGTCCGGGAGCTCGTCGGTCCGGCTTCGGGGTTCACCGAGAAGAAGATGTTCGGCGGCCTGGCATTCCTGGTCGGCGGAAACATGGCGGTCGCGGCCAGCGGCAAGGGCGGTTTGATGGTGCGCGTCGATCCGAGCCTCGGCGGCGATCTACTCGATGGCGAACGGGTCCAGTCGATGGTGATGGGCGGACGCGAGATCGACGGCTGGCTGCGCGTGAGCGCCGAAGCGGTCGAGGCGGACGCGGCCCTGCGCGAATGGGTCGAACGCGGCGTAGCCTATGCGAGATCGCTACCGGCCAAGAGGTAACCGATGGTTCCGGACCCGGTCCGACCAGGGAATTTCGGTATCGAGAAAAAGACTTCGGAAATTTCTGCCGAGATATGTCGAGCGGGGCGCGGTGGTTCCGACCGAAGGGGGACAGCAGGTCATCACCACCTCAGAAGGAGCACATCATGTCCGTCAACACCTTCCTCTGGTTCGAGTCCGAGGCCGAGCAGGCCGCCAACCGCTACGTGGAACTGGTGCCGAATTCCCGCATCGTCGATATCGCGCGCCACCCCGACGGCTCGGCCTTCATCGTGACCGTCGACCTGGACGGCCAGGCGATTACCCTGATGAACGGCGGCCCCGGCCACCCGCTGACCGACGCGGTCTCGATCCAGCTGATCGTGGACACCCAGGAGGAGGTCGACCGGCTGTGGGACGCGCTTACCGAGGGCGGCGAGCCCGGCAGTTGCGGCTGGCTCACCGACCGCTACGGACTGTCCTGGCAGGTCGCCCCGGCCGGACTGCCGGAACTGATGATGGGCGACGATCCGGTCAAGAGCGCCGCGGCGGGCGCCGCGCTGCGGACGATGTCGAAATTGGATATCAAGGTGCTGCGCGACGCCTACGACAACGCCTGAATACCGGATGCCCGCCCACCGGACGTGGTGGGCGGGCATCTCGGGTGTTCGTCAGCGCCAGCGTTCCGGCGTGACCGGGGAATCCCAGGCCCGCGCGTAGCGGCGGGTGTCGGGCGCGTCGGACTGCTTGTGCCGGTACACGATGTAGGGCCTGGTGAAATAGCCGATCGGCGCGCTGAACATGTGCACCAGCCGGGTGTAGGGCCACATCGCCACCAGCGTGAGCACGACCAGTCCGTGCAGCTGGAAGGTCCACGGGGTGTCGACCATCAGCTCCGGGCTCGGGTTGAGGCTGAAAAGGCTACGGAACCACGGGGATACGGATTCGCGGTAGTTGTAGGTGCCCCACAGCAGGTTGCTGCCCCAGGTATTGAGCAGGCCGGAGACGAGCGCGGCGGTGAGCAGCACGTACATGAATTTGTCGTTGGTCGTGGTCGCCTTGCGCACCGCGGTGACGGTCAGGCGGCGGTACAGCAGGATCCCGACGCCCGCCAGCACCGACAGACCCGCGATCGACCCCGCGCCGACGGCGATCACGTGGTAGGTGTGTTCGGAGATGCCGACGGCCGCGGTCCACGATTCCGGGATCAGCACGCCGAGCACATGTCCGCCGAAGACGCCGAGCATGCCGAAGTGGAACAGCGGACTGCCCAGGCGCAGCAGCCTGCTCTCGTAGATCTGCGAAGACCGTGTGGTCCAGCCGAATTGATCGTTGCGATAGCGCCAGATGTGACCGAGTACGAACGAGGTGAAGGCCACGTACGGCAGGATCAGCCACAATTCGGTCGGTAGGTGCGGGGTGTAATTCATCGTCGGCCTTCCGACTGGGCGAACATCGTGGGATCCATCGCGAAGGGATCGAGTCCGACCTCTTCCTCCGGCGGGCCCTCGGCCGCGAGTTCGGCGATACGCCGCCGGTCGGCCGTGGTGAGCGGTGGCATCGTCGCGGTGACCGCGCCGAGCACGCCCGCGTAGGGAGAACCGCTGTCCGACAGCGACAGTCGGAGCAGTTCGATCACCGGCAGGTGCTCGCCGAGCAGGCGTTCCCCGCCGATCGGGTCGACGGTCGCGGAGAATTCGAGCAGCACCGGCAGGTGGTCGGGCAGTTCCTCGTCGCCCAGTTCCACGCCCGCGTGCTTGTAGGCGTGCTTGAAACGCAGCAGCGCCATACCGCGTTTGCGGGTGTCGCCGAAGGCGTAGAACGTGAGGTGCATACTCGCGCGCCTGCGCATGTCGAAGGTCTCGACATAGCTCGCCGCGAGTTCGATCGGCGGCGTCACGCGCAGATGCGTCAGCAGGCGGTCGATCTGCGTGCGCACGTGCTCGGGCAATTGCGCTGTCACGTCGCTCAATTCGTCGAGCATGGCCAGCAGATCGGCGGACGGGTAGTCCAGCAGCAGCGCGGCCAGTCGCCACACCAGGCGGCGGTCGCGGTCCGACATCGGAATCGTCGGTTCGGGACGGCGGCGGATCTTCAGCAGGCTCATCGCGCCACTCCGTCGCCGTCGACGGGGCGGAGGGCTCGGAGGCCGCCGACGCGGCGGGTCATCGCGGCACCACGTCGACGGCGGGGGTGACGGTTTCAGCCGACGGACCATGCGCGGCGCCGTTGCCGGCATGGTCCGTCGAGCCGTTCCCGGCAGCGCCGTTGCTGCCGTTCCCGGTGACGCCGTTGCCGTTGGTCGACTCGGCGGTGGGCAGCAGGCCCGAGGTGGATTTGCCGTCCCAGTTCAGCAGGTTGATCCGGTTCGACTTCTCCTCCGGCGCGGCGCCGTTGTTGTCGTTGAGCTGGAATTTCTCCACCATCTGATCGAAGGCGGTCATTCCCGGTCCGCCGTCGGTGTCGAGGCTGCATCCGGTGGCCAGCGCGTCGAGCTGATGCGCCTGCGAACCCGCGCCGTTGGGGATCACGTACCGGTGTTCGTATTTGGCGATCGCCAGCAGCCGGTACAGCGCCTCGATCTCCTCCGGTTCCAGCCGTACCGAGGGTGCGATGTTCGGATCGGGTTCCTCACCGAGGTTCACCGATCGCATGAACGCCCGCATACCCGCGAGTCGTTGCAGCGCCGCGCGGACCGGTCCGACGTCACCCGCGGTGAACAATTCGGCGAGGTATTCCACCGGAATACGCAGCGCGTCGATGGCGCCGAACAGATTCGACGCGCTCTCGCCGTCGTGACCGGTCTCGGACAGCACGTCGACCACCGGCGAGAGCGGCGGCACGTACCAGACCATCGGCATGGTGCGGTATTCCGGATGCAGCGGCAGCGCGATCTGGTAGTCGACGATCAGCTTGTAGACCGGCGAATCCTGGGCGGCCTGAATCCATTCCGGTGAGATCCCGGCCCGTTCCGCCTCGGTGACGACACGCGGGTCGTGCGGGTTGAGGAACACACCCAGCTGCGACGGGTAGAGATCCTTGTCATTGGTGACCGAGGCCGCTTCCTGCACCTTGTCGGCGTCGTAGAGCATCACGCCGATGTAGCGCAGCCGTCCCACACAGGTCTCCGAGCAGACGGTCGGAATTCCCACTTCCACGCGCGGGTAGCAGAAGGTGCACTTCTCCGCTTTGCCCGTCTTGTGGTTGAAGTAGATCTTCTTGTAGGGGCACGCGGTGACGCACTGCCGCCAACCACGGCATTTGTCCTGGTCGACCAGCACGATGCCGTCTTCGGCCCGCTTGTAGATCGCGCCGGACGGGCAGGAGGCCGCGCACGACGGATTGAGGCAGTGCTCGCAGATGCGCGGCAGGTAGAACATGAAGGTCTGTTCGAACTCCAGTTTCACCTGGTCCGACAACCGCGACAGCAGCGGGTCCTTGCCGACCTGCTCCGGACCCGAACCCAGATCGTCGTCCCAGTTCGCGCCCCAGGTGACCTGCGTGTCCTCGCCGGTGATCAGCGATTTGGGCCGCGCCACCGGCACCGTGTCGATCGGCGGCGACGACAGCAGATTGTCGTAGTCGTAACTCCACGGCTCGTAGTAGTCCGACACCGTCGGCATATCGGGGTTGGCGAAGATGTTCAGCATTCGCTTGAGCCGAGAGCCCGACTTGAGGGTCAGCTTTCCACGCTTGGTGAGCGTCCAGCCGCCCTTCCACTTCTCCTGGTCCTGGTACTGGCGGGGATAACCCTGTCCGGGACGGGTTTCCACATTGTTGAACCAGACGTACTCGGTGCCGCCTCGGTTGGTCCACGCCTGCTTGCAGGTGACGCTGCAGGTGTGGCAGCCGATGCATTTGTCCAGGTTCATCACCATGGCGAGCTGTGCCATAACACGCATATCAGTACTCCACGTCCTGGCTGCGGCGACGAATCGTGGTGACCTCGTCGCGCTGATTTCCGGTGGGCCCGTGGTAGTTCAGCGCGAAGGACTGCTGGGCGTACCCACCGATGAGGTGTGAGGGTTTGATCATGATCCTGGTGAGCGCGTTGTGGATGCCGCCGCGTTTGCCGCGGGCCGCGCCCACCTCCGGTGTGCCCTCGATACGCGGCACGTCGACGGCGCGGTCCTGGGCGTGGTACATGAAGACGGTGCCCTCCGGCATCCGGTGCGACACGATGGCGCGGGCGACGACGATACCGTTGCGGTTGATCGCCTCGATCCAATCATTGTCGGCCACACCGATTTTCGCCGCGTCCTTATCCGACATCCAGATCGACTGACCGCCGCGCGAGAGCGTCAGCATGTGCAGGTTGTCCTGGTAGGCCGAATGGATGGACCATTTGGAATGCGGCGTGAGGTACCGCACCGTGACGCCGTTGGCGCCGACGTCGCCGACGCCGGGTTCGCTGAACAGGGCTGTCATATCCAGCGGTGGCCGGAAGATCGGCATCTGTTCGCCGAGTTCGACCATCCAGTCGTGGTCGAGGTAGAAATGCTGGCGGCCGGTGAGCGTATGCCACGGCTTGAGCCGTTCGGTGTTGATGGTGAACGGTGAGTAGCGCCGTCCGCCGGTCTCGCTGCCCGACCATTCCGGCGAGGTGATCACCGGAACCGGCCTGGCCTGGGTGTCGGCGAAGGTGATCCGCTTACCCTCGTGTTCGGCCGCCAGATCGGCGAGTTCGGTGCCGGTGCGCCGTTCCAGCGCCTCGAAACCCTCCACCGCCAGCCTGCCGTTGGTGGTACCCGACAGCGCGAGGATGGCCTCGGCCGCGTGGGTGTCCTTGGCCAGCGACGGCCGTCCCTGTGCGATCCCCGACACCACGGTGCCGTTCATCCCGGCCAGGTAGGTGACCTCGGCCTCGGGGTAGGTGGTGACCCCCTTGGTGGTCAGGCCGAGTGTCTCGACGAGCGGCCCGAGGGCCGCCATCTTCTCCGCGATATTCGGGTAGTCACGTTCGACCACCACGATCTTCGGCATGGTCTTGCCCGGAATCGGCTCGCACTCGCCCGCTTTCCAGTCCAGCACCTTGCCGCCCACCTGGGCCAGGGCATCGGGCGAATCGTGCTGCAACGGCACCGCGACGATGTCCTTGCGCTTGCCGAGATGCTTCTCCGACATCCACGCGACGCCGCGGGCGATACGATGGAAGGCGTCGAAATCGGTTTTCGCCTCCCACGGCGGTGAGATCGCCGCGGAGAACGCGTGCACGAACGGGTGCATATCGGTCGAGGAGAGGTCGTGCTTCTCGTACCAGGTCGCCGCGGGCAGCACGATATCGGAGAACAGGGTCGTGCTCGTCATCCGGAAGTCCAGTGACAGCAGCAGATCCAGCTTTCCGGTGGCCGCCTTGTCCCGCCACACCAGTTCCTGCGGGCGCACACCGGTGGCGTCGGTGGTCTGCACATTGGAATCCGCGCCGAGCAGGTGTTTGTGGAAGTACTCGTTGCCCTTGCCGGAGGAGCCGAGCAGGTTCGCCCGCCAGACGGTCAGGCAGCGCGGGAAATTCTCCGGTGCGTCCGGATCCTCGCAGGCGAAACGCAGGTCTTCGGATTTGAGGCCGTCGACCACGTAGTCGGCCGCCGATTTACCCGCCGCCTCGGCCTCGTCGGCGAGATCGAGCGGATTGCGGTTGAAGGTCGGGTAGGTCGGCATCCAGCCGAGCCTGCTCGCCAGCGCGATATTGTCCGCGGCGGTGCGGCCACGGAAGGTGCCCTTGCCCAGCGGGGAGGCGAACGACTGCGAGGTGAACGGGTCGTAGCGCCACTGGTCGTTGGTCAGGTACCAGAACACGGTGCCCTGCATCTGCCGGGGCGGGCGCTGCCAGTCCAGGCCGAAGGCCAGGGTGGACCACCCGGTGACCGGACGGCATTTCTCCTGTCCGACGTAATGCGCCCAACCGCCGCCGTTCACGCCCTGGCAGCCGGTGAGCAGCGTCAGCGTGAAGAAGGCGCGGTAGATCTGGTCGGAATGGAACCAGTGGTTGGTGCCCGCGCCCATCAGGATCATCGAGCGACCGCCGGAACGTTCGGCGTTGTCGGCGAATTCACGGGCGACCCGCGCGGCCTGCACGGCGGGAACGCCGGTGATGGTCTCCTGCCAGGCCGGGGTGTACGGCTCGGAGGCGTCGTCGTAGCCGGTCGGCCAGGTGCCGGGCAGGCCGTCGCGCCCGACGCCGTACTGCGCGAGCAGCAGATCGAAGACCGTGGTGACCCGCCTGCCCGCGACCGTCATGGTCGGTACGCCGCGCACCAACACACCGGCGGTATCGGTGTCGAAACGCGGCAGGCGCACGGCCATCGAGCCGCGATCGGGCGCGTCGTAGAGGCTCAGCAGCGGGTCGACGCCTTCGAGGTCGAGATTCCACTTGCCCGCGTCCGCCTCGTTGAAGCGGTGGCCGAGGGAACCGTTGGGCACCACCGGATTCGCGGCCGCGTCGAGCAGCACCGGCTTGTGGGCCGCGCCCTCGTCGGTGTGACCCAGATCGGCGGCGGTCAGGAATTTGCCCGCCAGCGCGCCGTCGTGGTGATAGTTGCCGTCGGCGTCCCAGCCCTGCGGATCATCGAGGCAGACCAGATACGGCAGGTCGGTGTAGCGCTTGATGTAGTCCAGGAAGCGCGGGGTCGGGCGGTCGACGAAGAATTCCTTGAGGATGACGTGGCCCATCGACATGGCAAGTGCCGCATCGGTTCCCGGGTGCGCGGCCACCCATTCGTCGGCGAATTTGGTGTTGTCGGCGTAGTCGGGGGAGACCACGACGACCTTCTGCCCCCGGTAACGCGCCTCGGTCATGTAGTGCGCGTCCGGGGTGCGGGTCACCGGGACGTTGGAACCCCACATGATCAGGTAGCCCGCGTCGAACCAGTCCGCCGATTCGGGTACGTCGGTCTGGTCGCCGAACACCTGGGGCGAGGCGACGGGCAGGTCGGCGTACCAGTCGTAGAACGACAGCATCGAGCCGCCGAGCAGCGAGATGAAGCGGGCGCCGACGGCATGGCTGACCATCGACATCGCCGGGATGGGCGAGAAGCCCGCGACCCGGTCGGGTCCGTAACGCTTGATGGTGTGCACGTGCGCGGCCGCCGCGATCTCGGCGGCCTCCCACCATTCGGCGCGCACGAATCCGCCCTTGCCGCGCGCGGATTTGTAGCGCGCCGCCTTCTCCGGATCCTCGACGACGGCCTCCCAGGCCAGTACCGGATCCTTGACCTTCTCCTTGGCTTCCCGGTACAGCTCGAGCAGCACGCCGCGCACATACGGGTAGCGGACCCGGGCCGGGGAGTAGGTGTACCAGGAGAAGGACGCGCCGCGGGGGCAGCCGCGCGGCTCGTATTCGGGTTTGTCCGAGCCGACGGAGGGATAGTCGGTCTGCTGGGACTCCCAGGTGATCACGCCGTCCTTGACGTAGATCTTCCACGAGCACGAACCGGTGCAGTTGACGCCGTGGGTGGAGCGCACCACCTTGTCGTGCGCCCAGCGATCCCGGTAGAACTCGTCGGCGCCGCGCCCGCCGACCTTGTGCAGGCTGCGCTGATCGGGCGAGACCTCGCCGATCTGGAAATACTTTCCCAATCGGAGCAATGCGTCACCCGCGTTCGCGGAAGGCAGACCCGCCCCACCGGAGGGTCCGGAATTCCGAGTGCGTGAATTAACCACGACGCCCCCTTCGAGCAGTTGAGTTGGGCTGTTGCACCGACTTTAAGGAGGTCGGCACCCGTGGCCAAACGAATCTCTCACAGCGCGCTCGGGCCCTCGGTGAGTTGTGAGATCGGCGCAACCTCGTGGTCATTGCGCATGGCGCCCGATTCGTCGCGCATGTCGACGCGACCAGGGGTGATATGCCCTGACCGGCAGAAATACCGTCCCGGGTGGATGTATCGGGGGCTTGGCGGTGATGCTTTGGAAACCGGGGCTTCTCGGACGCTTAATATTTGTTAACACGGACCGCGGGGTATCCGGAGGGCCTCGGGGCCACATCCGGGGCGGTCGCGCGGCCGCCGTGCGGGGCGGCGCGAGGCCCGATGAATCGTTTTTCCATCGATTAGCTGGTCGGTCGGTTTATTCATTCGACGGTATTTCCGGACAGCAGTAACTGTCTTCGTTTTCCACGGATCGAATTGATCGAGTTTCTGGTCGCGTCGTGATGTCCGGTATGTCGGGGGTCTGCGCCCGACTCTCGGGCGGTGTCCCCCGCTCGGCTTCCGAGCTGTCGTGGACATGTCATCCGCCTGCGTGTCGGCGGCGCGCCGCCGCGACATTCCGGCGCGCGGTTGCTATGAGCGCGCCCCGAACTACCCGGAGTTCAATGCGGCTGTGGCATCATCCGATTCATGACCAAGATCTTTGCTGTGATGTAGCCAACATACCGCGAGTCCCGCTAATATAAAGAAATAATATCGTTTAATATCAGTCGCTATGGGCAGGCGCCCGCATAGTTGACGATGGGAGCCAGGTGCCGCCCGGTCTTTCCCGTATCGATCAGGTCGGGGAGGGCTCATCCTGTTCTCCATGGTGAAGTGCTCGAATCGTTGATACGTCTACAGTTTCATAGGAGCGGATTGCTGTGCCACGCAAAACGACGGACGTCGGCGTAGGGAATCTATTGCGACCGCCCACCTTCGGGGGGTTGCTGCGACGACTCAGGGACGAACGGCGCATATCTCGGGAGAAACTGGCATTTGCCGCCGGTGTCAGCTCCAGCTATATCACGCATCTGGAGGGCGGCGATCGTGATCATCCGACCAGGGCGGTGGTCGACGCGTTGATTCGATATCTGGACCGGATCAGCCCGCTCGGTGACGCCGAGCGTAGGCATCTGTTCGACCTCGCGGGTCTGGCCGAGGACCGGTTCCCCGGCGTCGAGGAACTGCGCGGGCAGATCAGCGACGACATGCGCAACGGGCTGGTCGTGCACGAGCCGAACGCGGCGTGCTACCTCGATACCAGATGGAACATTCTGTCCTGCAACGATTCCTACGCCAGTGCGTTCTCCGGACTGGTCGACGACGGCAACATGCTGCGCTGGTTTTTCGGCAACGAGTTGTCCACCCGGGTGATGGTGGAGTGGGAGCGCGAGGCCGCGATGACCGTCGACTGGTTGCGCGGACTCATCGGACAATCCGGCGACACCGAGTGGGCCGCGGAATTGCTGGCCGAACTGGGCGAATATCCGGAATTCCGGCGGATGTGGGCGGCCGGGGGGACCACATACGGGCGCGACAGTCCGCACATGCATCTGCGGGATCCGGACTCCGGCGATTGCTTCAGCCTCGACGTCCAGATGTTCCGTGTCGATTCCGGGAATCATCCGGGCAGAATCCAATTCTTTCTCGGAATCCGCACCCCCTGTCTCGGCCCCGCCGAGAGCGCGGCATCGGTGTCCGGCGTGGATCACGGTCGGTAGCCGGGATGCGGCGGCGGCGAATGCCTCGCGACGTTCGGCCGCGTCGTCGCCACGACGGCGACCGGACGAAAACGAACTGTCGTGGAAGGCGATCCGACGAGGGGCATATGGTGACCGTACCGGTCGACCGACAGGCCGCGATGGTGTTGCTGGCGATATGCCCGAACCCGGTCCCGTGGCCCGCCGGTGCGGTAGGTGCCCTGGCCGGTGCAGGTACTTCACAGGGTGCGGGAGATGTCGGAGATTGTATGGACAACGATGGTGGAAGCGTATTTGATCCGTTTATCACGGTGTGGGCAATTACTTACGGAACCGTGATTCGATGAGCAGCACGTCCATGGATTGCGAAAACATTGCGGGAGCGATTGCGCATGGTCGATGAGGTCGAATTGGTACCCCACATCTCGTTGGCGGCGGCGGCCGACTGTGGGAACGGAACGTTCGCGGTATGCGGGGACGAGGGCAGAGCACTCTGGTACGGCCCCTTCCTGGACAGTGACGACGACCATCCGCACGGTGATCGTTTCGCCGGTGCGATGGCCGCGGCGGTACGGGCGGTGTGGCTGGCAGGGCGGGTGCGGGCGGATTCCGGATATCCGGAGGCGACGCTGCATCTCACCGTCACCGAATCCGATCTCGACCGGGTGACCCTTGCGTGCACCGCGTCGATGTCCGGTCTCGCCCTGGCCGTCGAGGTATCCGAGGACAACCCGGCGATGGACTGGTGCCAGGTCTTCGGCAGGCTCGATTGGAATCCCGGAGCACTGATCGATCTGGTCGGCGAGACGGTCGAATCCAGGACAGCGGAGAGCGGGCAAGGGCGCCACCTCCGATCCGTAGTGATGTACGACGACCCGAAGGAGAGCATGCCTGTGACGCGCAACGCTGGTACCGGTCCGGCCGGTTCGCTCGGTCCGCAGGTCGACCCCGGTGTGGAGTTGCGCGCCGCGTTGGAGGCGTTACTGCTGCACGACGCGATGGGTATCGACGCCAGGATGCGCCATTCGATCGCCGCCGTCGTGCACCTGGCCGTCGACGCACCCCACGGCCCACCCGAGGACGCCGAGGAATTCCTCGGCCGCCTCGACGCGTCCTGGCTGGTGGCGGCGTGGACCGGTCACGATACCGAGATGTCGTTGATCGCGACGCTCGCCGCGGGCGAGGTGCCGACCCTGTCCTGGTGCGAACTGATGTTCACCACGGCGCTCGCGCCCTGGTCGACCAGCCCCGTCGCGGTGCACGCGCGCCGCATCTTCGCCGCCGTCCAGCACGGTCGCATCGGTTCGGTCCGCCCCTCGGTCCGGGTCTACGGAGCCTGAAGGCCGGAACTACCGGGCCCGAAGGCCCGCACTCGCCCTCGGGTGGATCTGTTCGAAGGAGTCCACCCAGCGGTGCGGCGGTCTCGGACGCTGGGGTTCGCCCGGACGGTGCACACCGACCACCGACCAGCCCGCCGCCACGGCGGCGTCGAGTTCGTCCGGATGATCGGACAGGAACAGGATTCCCGACGCGGGGGTGTCGACGGCCGCCGCGATCGTCTCGTAGGACGCCGACTCGCGTTTCGGACCGGCGGTCGTCAGATCGAAATAGTCCCCGATCAGGGAACCCAGGTCGCCGCCGCGGGCGAAGGCGAACCAATCGCGCTGATTGCGCACCGAACCCGACGAATACACGTACAGCCGCAGTCCGGCCGCGTGCCAGGCGGTGAGCGCGGGCACGACGTCGGCGAAGAATTCGCCGTGCAGCGCGCCGGAACGGAAACCCTCGGCGCAGATGAGGCCCTGCGCGGTCTTCAACGGTTCGGCCTTCACATCCGAACCGAGCCAGCCGCGCAGGATCTCGGCTACCTCGTCGACGTCGGCGTCGGGGCGACCCGCCGCATCCCTGGTTCCCGCCAGGACCGGCGCGGCCGCGCCGGTCCGGTTCTCGCGCAACCAGTCGCCGAGCCTGGCCCGGGTGTAGCCGTACAGATCCTCCCGTACCGAATCGGTCGGGCTCGTCGTTCCCTCGATATCGATTACGACGGCGGTGATCACGTCGGTCACGGCGCGGTCAGCAGCTCGTCGAGGGTCGGGAAACCCGCGCCGATGGGATCTCCGGTGAAATCTCCGACCCAGCCGTCGGCCTCCTCGAAGAACCGGATCGCGATGAAATCGGGGCGGGTGCCCATATCGAACCAGTGCCGCGTGCCCGCCGGCACCGACAGCAGATCCCCGCCCTCGCACACCACGGCCAGCACCTCGTCCTCCAGGCGCAGGTAGAAGCAGCCGCGTCCGGCGGCGAAGTAACGCACCTCGTCCTCGGCGTGCCGGTGCTCGTCGAGGAATTTGGCCCGCGCTCCCGCCGCGGTCTGCTGCCAGGCCGGATCGGCGTCGTCCGGGTGGATGCGCGCGATATCGATATGGCGGTAGCGGCCCGACGCGTTGAGGACGGCGACTTCGTCGGCGTAGTGGGCGAGTAATTCGTCCGACGCCACCGACGCGGCGTCGGCCACGACCGGCCAGCGGTCGAAAGCGATACCGCGACGGGCCAATTCGGCGGTGATCACCGCGTCGTCGGTGGTCCGCACCCGGACCTCGGCGGCGTTGTCGGCGGCCATGATCTGCAAGAGTGTCATCTCGGTCCGATCTCCATCAGGTCGGTGTCGGCGGCGAAGGCGTGCCGCCGTCCGGAACGGGTCACCAGCTCGCAGAGCGCCTCCAGGCACTCGGCGCGGTCGCGAGCCTGGGCAAGAGTGTCCCCCCACGCGGTGATGCCGTGGCCCGCGATACCGAAAATCGGTGGTGCGCCGGGGGATTCGGTCAGGTAGCGCTCGACGTCGGCGCCGATGCGCGCGACGTCGCGCCAGTTCGGGAAGATCGGAATCTCGATCACCCCGGGGTCCGCGCCGCCCAGACCCTTGATGAGTTCGTAGTCGGAGATCCGCAGCACGGTGATCTCCTCGCGCGCCCCGGTCCGGGTGGACAGTGTCGTCGCGTGCGGCGGGTGGATGTGCACGACGGCCGCGGCGTCGGTGCTCCGGTAGACCGCGGTGTGGATGGTGGTCTCGGCCGACGGCCTGCGGCGCTGTCCGGGTTCGGGCACCGAATCGGCGACACCGACGGTGACCATATCGTCGGCGGTCAGCTCGCCCTTGGACAGTCCGCTACCGGTAACCACGGCCGAATCACCTTGCCGCACAGAGATATTGCCCGCCGTGCCGGGCATCCAGCCACGCAGGTACAGCCCGCGCGCCAGTTCCGCCACGGCCGTGGCTTCGGTGGCGGCGGCGTCTCCGCCCGCGACGCCGTCGCGATAGGCCACCCCCGCCTCGGTGACCACGGCGCTCACCAGCGCGGCGGGGGTCACGTCGAAGGCCGGGTTGAACACCCCGGTGCCCTCCGGGGCGGTCACGACGCCGCCGAAACCGGTCACCTCGGTGGCGGCGCGCTGTTCCACCACGATCTCGGCGCCGGTGGCCATATTCGGATCGCGGGTCGATTCGGGCGCGACCACGATGAACGGGATCCCGTGGTGGCGCGCGGCGAGCGCGAGCATGTAGGTGCCGATCTTGTTGGCGACGTCGCCGTTGGCCGTGATGCGATCCGCGCCGACCAGCACGCAGTCGACCTGCCCGGTCGCCATGGCCCAGGCCGCGGCCGAATCGATGGTGAGCCGGTGCGGGATACCGGCCTCGGCCAGCTCCCACGCGGTCAGCCGCGCGCCCTGCAACAGCGGCCTGGTCTCGTCGACCAGCACTTCCTCGATCGCGTCGCGTTCGAACAGCACCCGGATCGCGCCGATCGCGGTGCCGAAGGCGCTGGTGGCGAGGCGGCCGGTATTGCAGTGCGTCAGCACCCGCAACGGTCGGTCGCCGAGTAGTCCCCGTACCAGGTCGGCGGTGTTGGTCGCGGCGGCGCGGTTGACCCGGCCGTCCTCGGCCAGCATGTCCAGCGCCGTGGCGAGCACGGCGTCCGCGCCCCGGGGCGCCGCGGCCGTCGCCCGGCGTACCGCCCAGGCCAGATTCACCGCGGTCGGCCGCGCTCGGGCGATCCTGTCCGCTTCCGCCCGGACGCGGTCGAGGTCGACCACCCCGTCGACGGTGTGTGCCGCGGTGGCGATGACCACGCCGAACGCGCCCGCGATCCCGATGGCGGGGGCCCCGCGGATGGCGAGTGTCGAGATCGCGTCGATGATCTGCTCGACCGTGCTCAGACGCAGTTCCCGCACCCGACCGGGCAGTCCGCGCTGGTCGATGGTGAGCAAGGCACCGTCATCCCAGATCAGGGAACTGTCGTCCATCAGGTGCATCCTTTACCGCGGAGAAGAACTGCATAGTGCCTGGTGAACGGTATCCGAAAGGAGCCTTCGCCCGAAAATCGGGCGGTACGCCCACGCGCTCGCGTCCTCATTCGGCCGCGTATTCCGCTTCGCGCTCCACGGCATCGATGGTCGCGCGCGGGACGCGGATCGGGCCGGGGACGTAGCTGACGGCACGCAGATCGCCGGTGTAGTGGAACGGTCCGCGTCGCGCGCGCAGATCCCACGACACCGGGCCGCGGGCGTCGACGCCGACCGAGATGCCCGTCCACGGCGACATTCCGACCAGTTGGACCTGGTCGGTGAGTTCGGTGTCGGGAAGACCGTCGACGACGATCCGGAAATCCTGGCGCAGTCGCGGCCGGATCACCGTCTCGACGGTGATCCGATTCGTGCCCGGGGGCAGCGGCTCGGTCGTCGCCGACCGGTAGACCCCGTAACTGTTCACCCCGACCACGACCCGCCCGTCCTCGATGTAGACCAGATATCCGCCGAGCGGATCACCGTGGGCGACGAGCACGCCTTCGTCTCCGGCGCGATATCCGCCGAGTTCGGCGGTCACGGTGAAGTCGCGGTAGGCGATCAGGCGCTGGGAGCGATAGCGCTCGAGGGTCGGCGTGCCGGGGAGCAGGCGCACCGGTGCGCCGAGGCGGGCTTCCTCGGGGCGTCGGCGCGCGAGATCCTGCCTGGTGAGGAGGGGGAACACGGTATTGGCCCACGCCGATTCGTCCCAGGCCGCCGCGAGTTCGGCGACCTTGTCCGGGAATCGGTCCGACAGGTCGTGGAGTTCGGTCGGATCTGCGCGCACGTCGAACAGTTGCCAGGCCGGTGCGTCCAGTTCGGCGCCGGGGCCGTGTAGCGAGAGCAGTTTCCAGCCGTCGCGGTAGAAGCCCCGGTGGCCGGTCATCTCCGAATACTGTTCGGTGTGCGTGGTGGTGGCCCGCGGGTCGCGCAGCAGCTCGGCCGCCGAGGTGCCGTCGAATGTCTTGGCGGGTAAGCCGTGACGCACGCCCGGGTGCGAGAGTCCGACCAGATCCAGCAGCGTGGGCGCGAGATCGGTCACGTAGGCGTACTCGTGCCGGATGCCGTTGTCGCCTTCGGCGCGCGCCAGACCCTTCGGCCAGGACACGATCAGCGGAACCCGCACTCCGCCCGCGAAGGTCTGGCCCTTGTAGAAGCGGAACGGCGTATTCGAGGCCTGACCCCAACCGCGCGGGTAGTGCACGCCCAGTCGCGCGGTGCCGATGAGCTCTTCGTCGTGCGCGACATCGGCGATCCAGTCGGGATCGTCGATATGGGCGAATTCGGCGAAGTAGCTGCGGGTCCCCTCCGGTCCGCCCTCGGCGGTGCCACCGTTGTCGGAGGTGAACACCACGATGGTGTTGTCGAGTTCCCCGAACTGTTCGACCACGTCCAGAACGCGGCCCAGGCCCTGGTCGACGCTGTCGACCATGCCCGCGTACACCTCCATGTACCGCGCGAATCGTCGCTGTTGTTCCTCGCTCAGCGAATCCCATTCGGCCGCTTCGTAACCTGGCCCGGTATCGCGGGCCTTCTGGCCGGTGCCCTCCGGGAAGAGTCCTTGCGCGAGCTGGGCGGCGAAACGGCTCTGCCGCAGCGCGTCCCAGCCTTCGGCGTAGCGACCGCGGTACTTCGCCAGATCCTCGGGTTTGGCCTGCAACGGGCCGTGCATGGCGACGTGCGCGAAGTACAGGAAGAAGGGTTTGGACCCGTCGTGGGCGCGCAGATCCTTCAGGTAGCCGATGGCCTTGTCGGTCAGGTCGTCGGTGAGGTAGTAGTCCGGCGGATACTCCTCGATATCGACCACCGAGGAATCCGAGACGAGCTGGTTCGGGTAGTAGAAGGAGTTCAGCCCTTCCAGCGAACCGTAGTAGCGGTCGAATCCGCGCTGGGTCGGCCACGAATCACGGTGTGCCGCGGGATTCATGGTGGCATCGCGCACCAGATGCCATTTGCCGACGGCGTAGGTGGCGTAGCCGCCCGCGCGCAGGATCTCCGGCAGGGTGAGCACATCGTCGGCCAGTTCCAGCCGCAGGCCAGGATATCCGGGGTCGGCATTGGCGACGAAGCCGAAACCCGCACGGTGGGAATTGATTCCGGTCAGCAGCGCGGCCCGCGACGGCGAGCACAGCGGCGTGGTGTGGTAGTTGGTGAGCCGAACCCCGGCGGCGGCCAGCCGGTCCAGGGTCGGGGTGTCGATCTCCGAGCCGAACGGGCCGATATCGCTGTATCCCATATCGTCGACCAGGGCCACGATGATGTTCGGCGCGTCGGCGGGCGCGGTCGGCGGGTAGGTCCACTCGGGGGTGGATTCCGCCGTGGTGCGTCCGACGGCACCGCCGAACGACGCGTACCCGCGCGCGTGGGAGGGGACAGCCATCCGGACAGTCAAAGAGGCGCGCGGCCGGGTCGCCAGTGTTCGGCGCAGGATGCGTGGAACGGGTGCTCGGATCCGAGGTCGCCGATAGGGTGGCGGCGCTCGCGGTATGTGCCGGGAAGCGTTCGAGTTCGCACCGGCTTCCGTGGTCGGCGGGGAATTGTGAAGTGCGACGAAATTACGGCACGCCGGTATAGAACATTACAATTCGGCGTGCGTGCCGGGTCCATTCTTCGGGTTATTCGGAAGGTCGCGGAAACACACTGCGACCGCCGGTACCGGTACCGGCGGTCGCAGTGTGTTCGTCAATCAGTTCTGGCCGTGGCGGCGCTCCGCGTCACGCTGCGACGGCGGCCGCTGACTGCCCTCCATCTGCGGATCCTCGGGCGATCCCGCTCGGCCCATGCCCTGCTCCTGGCGCTGCTGTTGCTGCTGCCTCGGCATCTGCTTGGGCGTTTTCTTAGGCGTCTTCTTCGACTTTTCAGCCATCTCCACTCGGTCCTTTCCGAAGTGATGTGTCCGAAGTGATGTTTTATTCGCCTAACACTGATCACCATAGCGAGTGGATATGGCTATCGGAAGAGGAATCGAGAATATTATTCGGGCTCCGGTATTCAGGCCGGTAGTGGCAGGAATTCGGCGACGACTCCGTCGGCGGCGCCCGCCGGGACGAGGACCAGACCGTCGCTGTCTACGAGATCGCCGAGGTGCGCGGTGCTGGTCTGCGGCTCGCCCAGCCAGCCACCGGACGCGGCGAAGCGTGCCGGGACGACGCGGGGGACCGTGGAGGTGATGGCCGCGGCGTTGTGCAGCGGCCCGGTGAGCGTGCGGCCCGGCTCGGCGTCGGTGCGTCCATCGACGATCGCGGCGGCCAGCGTCATCAGGGTCGCGACGGCGGCGAACGGGTTACCTGGCAGGCCGAGCACGGTCGTGCCGGATCGCAGTTCCGCGACGAGGGTGGAACCGCCGGGACGCAGTCGCAATCGGTGCACGAGCACGCGGGCGTGCGCGCGGGCGATCGCGCCGCGCAGCTGGTCGGCCGCGCCGCCCCCGGTCGCGCCGACGATCACCAGCAGGTCGATATCGTCTGTGGCGGTGAGTACTTCGTCGAAACCGGAGGCGGTGTCACGCAGGTGCACCCGATCCGAGGTGCGAATACCGTAGTGGGAGAGGATATCCGGGAGCACGGGACCGATCGAATCGCGCGTCTGCCCGATGCGCAGAGGTCCGTCGCTGCGAATCTCGTCGCCCGTCATCACGATTCGCGCGCGCACCGGTCCGCGCACGAACGCCTCGGTCACCTCGACGCTGGCCGCCGCGGAGACCAGCGCGGGCGTGACGCGGGTGCGGGTGGCCGCGACGAGGTCACCGGGACCGCGATCCTCGCCGCGGCGGCGGATGTCCTCGCGCGCCGCGGTGTCCGGTAGTCGATGCAGGATGTGCCCCGGTCCGAGCTCGGCGAATTCGTCGCGCAGTACACCGGTGGTGCCGTCCGGCACGTGCGCGCCGGTGGCGATGCGCACCGCCTCGCCCGACAGCAGTCCCACCGGACGCTGACCGCCCGCGAAACCGATGTCACGGCGCAGCTGCCACGGCCCGTCGCCGCAGATCGCGTAACCGTCCATGGCCGACACGTCGAAGCGGGGCAGCGGGCCCTCGGCCGTCAACGGCGCGGCCAGCGCCGCGCCACCGACCGCGCGCAACTGGGTGCGATAGGCGGTGAGCCGGGACAGATCGGCGCGCAGGACCTGCCTGGCCTCATCGACGGTCAGCGGTGTCGGCGGTACGACGTCGGAGACGCGAGCCTCGGCGCCGGCCGAGGTTTCCGTCGCCGCGGTGACGGCGGCGGCTTCGGTACGCGCGCGTTGCAACTCGTCGTCGGTGTCGACATCGGCGACACCTGGCACCGGCACGATGACCGTCTCGGTGGGGATCAGGGCCTTCATCGGCTGGTTGATCAGCGAATCCAGTTTGCCGAGTTCGGCGACCAGCGCGGCCCGCCGCCACAGTCCGATCAGGTATTGCGGCCTGCCGTCGTCGTCGGCGGCGAAGACCGCGTCCGCACCGGTTTCGGCCTCCTGTCGAAGCAGTGTCGCGATCGCGGCGGCGGTCAGGAACGGCATGTCGGCGGCGAGTACCACCACCAGCGGAGCGGGATCGACGTCGAGCGCGCGCAGTCCCGCGTCCACCGCCGCGACCGGACCGGACCCCGGCGGCACCTCGCGCACCTGGAGGAATCGCGCGGCCAGGTCCGGCCGATGCGGACCGACCACCACCGTGCGCCCGCAGCCCGCGACGGCCGAGAGCGCGGCGTCGAGCAGCGTGCGTCCGCCGATGACGAGGCCGGGTTTGTCGATTCCGCCCATACGGCTGGCGCGTCCGCCGGCGAGCACGATGGCGTCGGCGGCTCTCATCGGAGCCGCCCGGAGGATAGGTACCGCATGGGCGACATGCTAATTCGTCGGCGGTCCCGCACGACGCGGCGCGACCTCGTCGTCGGCGGGGCGCACCGTGCTCACGCGATCAGGCGACCGTGTAGTCGGGCGCGGGACGCAGGAGACAGAATTCGTTGGCTTCCGGATCGGCGAGCGGCAGTCCGGGTGCGTCGCCGAGACTGCCCGCGGCGAGCGGCGTCGCGCCCGCCGCCCGGAGTCGGGCCACTTCCTCGGCCGGATCGTCGGCTGGGAATGACGTGAGGTCCAGGTGCAGGCGATTGCGACCGTATTTCTGTTCGGGGGTGTGCACGAACTCGAGCCAGCAGCCCAGACCGGTCGCCGAGCGCAATCCGGCGATCTCGGCGCCGCCGTAGGTCACCGGCCAGCCCGAAGCGGTCGACCAGAATTCGGCCAGCCGCACCGGATCCCTGGTATCGACCACGATGGCCGCGACCGCTCCGGTGTCGACGTATTGCTCGCGAGGTTCCAGTACGCAGAATTCGTTACCCTCGGGATCGGCGAGGACGACCCACGGCACCGCGCCCTGACCGATATCGATATGCCGTGCGCCGAGGGACAGTGCGCGATCCACCTGGACCCGCTGGTGGTCCAGCGAGCGGCTCGCCAGATCGAGATGGATACGGTTCTTACCCTTTTTGGTGTGCGCCGCGGGAAGGAACGTCAGCGCGATCTCCAGGCCGTCCGGATCGTGTGCCGCCACATCGACCTCGTCGGATCGATCGAGGGGCACCGCCCAGCCCAGTAGTTCGGCCCAGAAACCCGCGACGGACCGCGGCCGGTCAGCATCGAATACGACACGCGCCAGGCGGGTGGACATCCCTCCACGGTAACCCGCGTCATGTCCACCGATCCCGAAGTTCGGGAAACTTGAAACGCGCTGTCGCCAGATCCACCCGTCCGTCCCGGATCGGCACACCCTCCTCGGCGAGCAGCCGCAACTGCCGGTGGGCCAGATGGGCGGCGGGCCTGCCGCTCGCGCCGATCACCCGGTGCCACGGCAGGTCGGCGGAATCGGTGCGCATGATCCAGCCGACGGTGCGTGGAGTGGACAGCCCCGCCGCCATCGCGATATCGCCGTAGGTGGCCACCGAACCGCGCGGGATGCGTCCGACCAGGGCACGTACCTGTTCGATCTCGGCGTCGGAGGTCGGCATCGCTCAGCCGAGCGCCGCGCGCACGAGTGCGGCCGTCTCGGCGGGCAGGGATTGCGCGACCATGTGATCGCAGTCGAATTCGTGGACGA
The DNA here is from genome assembly GCF_045040005.1 of Nocardia sp. NBC_01377. NCBI lineage: Bacteria > Bacillati > Actinomycetota > Actinomycetes > Mycobacteriales > Nocardiaceae > Nocardia > Nocardia sp. NBC_01377. The sequence continues at coordinate 5,959,924 of NZ_CP109566.1, read as the reverse complement.
TGAGCCGATCGCCGAGATGCGCGGAGAGCGCGGCGCGGAATTCCGGCGTCACGAAGGGCGGTGTCACCTTCATCGCCTGCACCAGGACGGTCGGCAGGTCGGCGGGCGGCAGCACGTGAGCGCGGGCCAGCTGTCCCCAGTAGGAGGTGACGGCGGGCAGGCTCATCCGCCAGCCGACGCGGCCCCCGGCGGTGGGGACCAGGTGCTCATCGAGTTCGGCGTCGAGCAGGCCGGGCGCGACGTCGGCCCACGCGCTGGCCAGTTTGTCGCCCCTGGCGTCCTCGACGTTCGCGTAGTCGGGGTGTGCCAGCGTGCTGCGCGCGATGTCCTCGAGCCGGACCGGGTCCAGGGCGATCGCGGGATCGAGCAGCACCAGCCCGCGCACCAGGCCGGGATGACGCCGCGCCAGGTGCAGTGCCGTCGCGCCGCCGAACGAATGCCCGACGACCAGGACCGGTTCGTCGGTCTCGGTCGCGAGCAGATCGACCAGATCCGCCACGATCTGTTCGAAATCCCACGGCGGCAGCGTGGTCGAGCGGCCGTGACCGCGCAGGTCGGGGGCGAGGACCCGGATCTCCGGCAGATACTCCTGTGCGAGCGCCGCCCAGCGCTGCCCGTGGCCGGTCAGCCCGTGCAGAGCGAGAACGAGTGGCCCGGAAGCGGGACCGTAGCGGTGCACATGCGGTTTCGACACGAGACCATTCTGTCGTGTGCGCGCCGGGCGGCAACTCACAGAGGCGGGGGAGCGGCGGGTCTGTCGTAGCCGTCTGTTGCAATAGCGCGCGTGGTGCGATCGGATAGCGCGGTGCGACTTGTTCGCCGGAACGCAGCGGCACCCAGGGCCAGGCTCTGGGGCGCCGAGGTGCGCGCGCTGTTCGAAGCCAACGCGGCCGTCGGCCCGATCCGGCCCGGCTGGCGGCCGTGGCAGGTGCTCGGCGGTCCCGGCACCGGGAAGACGGCGCTGCTGGTCGACCTGGCGGCCGACCGGATCGCGGCCGGGGCGGATCCGGAATCGGTGCTGGTCCTGACCCATTCGAAACAGGCGGCGAGCGCGGTGCGCGACGCGGTCACCCGGCGTTTGGCCGGACCGGGCGGCGCCGAGGGCGGCGTGCCCGGCGCCACCAGGGAACCGCTGGTGCGCACCCTGCACTCCTACGCCTTCTCGGTGCTGCGCAGGCATGCCGTCGCGCACGGCAACCCGCCGCCGCGTTTGCTGACCGGTGCCGAGCAGGACGCGGTCCTGCGGGAGATGCTGCGCGGCGACCTGACCGATATGGCCGCCGGGGCGAACGGTCTGTGGCCGGAACGACTCCGTCCCGCGCTCGGGCTCGCCGGATTCGCCGAACAGTTGCGCGACCTCATGCTGCGGGCCACCGAACGCGGACTGGGGCCGGAGGATGTGGTCCGCCTCGGTCGCGAGCACGACAAGCCGGAATGGGTCGCCGCGGGCAGATTCGCCATGCGCTACGAGCAGTCCATGCTGTTGCGCTGGTCGGTCGGGGTCGAGGCGCCGGAGGCCACCGCGCCCGCGCTCGACGCCGCGGAGCTGGTCGGCGCGGCCCTCGACGCGCTGGCCGGTGACGGTGAACTGCTCGCCGCCGAACGCGCCCGGATCAGATATCTGCTGGTGGACGACGCGCAACATCTCGACCCGCAGGCCGCGCTGCTGGTGCGCGTGATCGGCGACGCCGCCCACACCTCGGTCGTGGCCGGAGATCCGGATCAGGGCATCTTCACCTTCCGCGGCGCGGATTCGACCTTCCTGACCGATCTCGATACGCCCTCCGGTCAGCGCATCGTGCTGCGCGAGAGTCATCGGGCGAGCGCGCCCGTGCGACTGGCGGTCGCCAGGGTCGCGGCGAAATTGCCGGGCAGCGGTCCGCAGCGGTTCTCGCCGCCCGCCGGGGACACCGGCACCCTCGACGGCGGCGCTGCCGTGCGGGTGCGCGTCCTGGCCACCCCCGCCAAGGAGGCGGCGCTGATCGCCGACCATCTGCGGCGGGCGCATCTCACCGCCGGGGTGCCGTGGTCGGACATGGCGGTGATCGTCCGTTCCGTTCCGCTCTCGCTCGCACCGTTGCGGCGGGCGTTGCTCGCCGCCGGTGTCCCCGTGCAACAGCCCGCGCTCGACGTGCCGTTGGCGCGGCGGCGCGGCGCGGCATGGATGCTGCTGGCATTGCGCGCGGTGCTGGCCACCGAGCGCGGGCCCCGCGCCTCGGCCGAACTGTTCTCCGCCGAGGACGCGCTGGATCTTCTCGGCGGCCCGCTCGGTGGCGCCGACCAGATCAGCCTGCGGCGATTGCGACGCGGTATCCGGCGCAGTGTGCTCGACGCCGAACGCAGGGAAGCGAAAGCGGCCCGCGGCGTGGAGGTTCCGGTCGACGACCCGGTGGGGCCCCCGCCGGAGGACGACGAACGCTACATCAGCGAATCCGATTGGGATCAGGCCGATTACGCCGCCGAACCGGACGCGGCGACCGAATTCGAAGGTGCGGTCCCGGAGGTCGACGGGGAACCGGCCGGCGTCGACCCGCGATGGCAGGCCGACGACATCGATCGGTACGACAACGACGTCGACTGGGGTCTGGAAGCCGCGGCGTCCTCCGATTCGGCGGAACGGCGCTCCCGTGCCGTGCCGGATCGGCCCGAATGGATCGACCATCTGTCCGAACGGGACGTTCCGGATTCCGAACGGGACGATGCGTCGTTCGTCGTGGACGGAGACGATCTTGTCACCGTGCCCGCGAACATGGGCGAGGCCGAGTCCGAACGGGATGACGAGAGTTCCGATCGGAACTCTCTGATCAACCGCCCCTCCGCGGAAGTCCTGCGCGAACTCCTCGTCGGCGCGGACCCGCGCGACCTGCTGTCGGGCCTGACCGATGTCGAAGCGGCACCGCTGAAACGCGTTATCGACGCCCTGGACAAGGCCCGCAAGGCCAGAAGCGACGGCGCGGGTCTGGAAGACGTGCTGTGGGCGCTGTGGATCGCCTCGCGGCTGGAACGGCGCTGGGTCACCCAGTCCGAACGCGGCGGTGCGACGGGGATGCAGGCCGACCGGGATCTCGACGCCGCCGTCGGACTTTTCGACGCCGCGGCGGCCTATGTGGACAGGTTACCGCGCGCGAGTATCGAAGGGTTCGTCGAATACCTTGTCCAGCAGGAGATTCCGCAGGGCACCGCACCGCTGACCGCGCCGGGTGAGGCGGTCGCGCTGCTGAGCGCGCACGCCGCGGCGGGCCGGGAATGGGATGTCGTCGCGGTGGCGGCCGTGCAGGAAGGTATCTGGCCCAACCCGCGTGCGCGCGGCACCCTGTTGCACACCGAGGATCTGGTGGATCTGACCGCCGGAATCGATCCGTCCGGCGATCGGGTGAGCCGCGCCGCGCCGATCCTGGCCGAGGAACGCCGACTGCTGCTCGTCGCCTGTAGCCGGGCCCGCCGGTCGCTGTTGGTGACCGCGGTCGAATCGGTCACGGGGGACCGGGATCTGGTGCCGTCCCGCTTCCTCGGCGAGCTGCTCGGCCACGACGACGACAGCGAACCCGGCGCGGTGCCGATCGCCGATCCCGGCCGCGCGCTGGTGATGCACGCGCTCGTCGCCGAATTGCGCGGGGTGGTCTGCGACGACGAGGCCGACCCCGAACGCAGGCGGCGCGCGGCCCACCAGCTGGCCCGGCTGGCCCAGGCGGGTGTGCCCGGCACCCACCCCGAGGATTGGTACGGCACCGGCGAACTCAGCTCGCCGCGTCCGCTGTGGGGTGCGGACGAGACCTCTATATCCCTGTCGCCTTCGACGGTGGAGATGCTGCGCACCTGCCCGCTGCGATGGGCGCTGGAACGGCACGGCGGCACCGATGGCGACAACCCGCACGCGGTCAAGGGCAATCTGGTGCACACGCTGGTGCAGGCGCTCGCGGGCCGCGTCCCCGAGCCCCAGGTGCGCGCCGCGCTCGATCGGGCGTGGCAGGCCGTCGATCCCGGCACCGCGTGGCATTCGCGGCAGGAACTGCGCCGCACCGAGGCGATGCTGGAAACGTTCATGGCGTGGGTGCGCAATACCAGGGGCGAACTCACCCAGGCCGGTGTCGAGGTGAGTGTCGACTGCGAGTTGCCCGGCCGCACCGAGGACGAGGCCGCGGTCCGTATCAAGGGTCGGGTCGACCGGCTCGAACGCGACGCCTTCGGCCGATTCGTCATCGTCGACGTGAAAACCGGGAAGTCGCCCATCACCAAACAGGCCGCCGCCGACCACGCCCAGCTCGCGACCTACCAGGTAGCCGCCGCCTTGGGCGCGCTCGACCTGCACACCGACTCCGCCGACGCGGAATCCGGCGCGCCCGGCGAACAGTCCGCCCCCGAGAGCGCCGAGCCGGGCGAACCGGGTGGTGCGCGCCTGGTCTACGTCGCCAAACCCAATGCCAAGGAGGGCGCGACCCAGCGCATGCAGGAACCCCTCGACGCCGAGGCGCTCGACTCGTGGCGCACCACCATCCACGACGCCGCCACCTCGACCCGTGGCCCCAGCTACCTTGCCATGCGCAACGACGGTTGCCGCCACTGCGCCGTTTCCGGCAGCTGCCCCGTCCAGGACACGGGCAGGCAGGTCACCGACGAATGACCCCGCCCCACCCCGGCGAACCCGATCATCACGCGTACACGGCGGCATCCCGAGTCACGGGGTGCCGCGTCGCGGTGTGTGCCGGGGTAGCCGAGGGAAGGCGATGAGCGGGGTCACCCCACACCAACTCGCAGCGGCGTTGGGGTTGCCGCCGCCGACCGACGAACAGGCGGCGGTGATCGCCGCGCCCGCGGGTCCGACACTGGTCGTCGCGGGCGCGGGCGCGGGAAAGACCGAGACGATGGCCGCGCGGGTGGTGTGGCTGGTCGCCAACCGGCAGGTGCTGCCCGAGCAGGTGCTGGGGTTGACCTTCACCCGGAAAGCCGCGCAGCAGTTGACCTCCCGTATTCGCACCCGCCTCGCGCGGCTCGCGGGCGCGCCACTGCTGCGTGAACTCGACCCGACGGGGGAGTTGCGCACGCAACTGTCGGGCGCGGAACCCGAGATCAGCACCTACCACTCCTACGCGGGTCGGCTGCTGACCCAGCACGGTCTGCTGCTCCCGGTGGAACCGTCGGCGACCCTGCTCACCCAGACCCAGCTCTGGCAGCTCGCGCACCAGGTCGTGCGGACCTGGGACGGTGACCTCGACACCGAGCGGACCCCGGTGTCGGTGACCGAGGCGGTGCTGTCGCTGTCGGGTCAGCTGGCCGAACACCTGGTCGAGCCGGAACAGTTGGCCGAGGCGCACACCGAACTCGAGAAACTGGTGCACACCCTGCCCGCTGGTCCCCGCCAGCGCGGCGGTCCGAGCCAGTACCTGCGCGGATTGGTGCAGGTCCAGCGCGAACGCGTCGCCATGCTCCCGCTGGTCGATCAGCTCGCCTCCGCCCTGCGCCGTCGCGGCGCCCTCGATTTCGGCGCGCAGATGTCGCTGGCCGCCCGCCTGGCCGCCGACCACCCCGAGGTCGGCGCCGCCGAACGCGACCGCTTCCGTCTGGTTCTGCTCGACGAATACCAGGACACCGGCCACGCCCAGCGCATCCTGCTCGCCGCCCTCTTCGGCGGCACATCGACTTTCCCCACCGCCCACTCTCACTCCACGCGCAGCACCGACAAGCGCGGGGCGCACAGCGAATCGTCGGCGGTCACCACCGATGAGCCGTCGACTGGCTCTCGGCGTGACACGTCCGAAAACGGTGATCGGCCCCGGCTGGCGGTCACCGCGGTCGGTGATCCGATGCAATCGATCTACGGGTGGCGCGGGGCGTCGGCGGCGAATCTGCCACGGTTCGCGACCGATTTCCCCACCGCCCCCGGCGTTCCCGCGCCCACACTGCCCCTGCTGACCAGCTGGCGCAATCCCCCCGAGGCGCTGGCGCTGGCGAATCTGGTCGCCGAACCGCTGCGGATCGGAGCCAGGGACAAGGGCGGGGTGACAGTCGACGCGTTACGTGCCAAACCGAACGCGGAACCGGGTGTCGTGGCCCTCGCGTCGACCGAAACCGTCGCGCAGGAGCGTGACTGGATCGCCGAGCGGATCGCCGCCGAATGGTCGGCGCGGCGCGGCGCTGGTGAGCCGCCGCCGACCTCCGCGGTGCTGGTGCGCCGCAACGCCGACGCGTCACCGTTGGCCGAGGCCCTGCGCGAGCAGGGGTTACCGGTGGAGATCGTCGGACTCGGCGGATTGCTCGCTACGCCCGAGGTCGCCGATATCGTCGCGACGCTACGACTCGTCGCCGAACCCTCGGCGGGCAGCGCCGCCGTCCGTATCCTGACCGGCGCGCGGTGGCGTATCGGCGTCACCGATATCGCCGCGCTGGCCCGCCGGGCACGTGACCTGTCGATCAGCAGACTGTCGGGCGGGGAGGCCACGGACATCACCGACAGCGCCACCCTCGCGCAGGCGCTGCGCGAGGTCGCGCCCGAACCGGCCGAGCAGGCCGGACTCGCCGACGCCATCGCCGATCCCGGTCCGCCCGAACAGTATTCGGAGACCGGATTCGCGCGCGTCGAGGCGCTGGGGCGCGAGCTGTCGGCGTTACGCGAGCGCAGCGCCCAACCGCTGGCCGAATTGGTCGCGGATGTGGAACGCACCATCGGTGTCGGTGTGGAAACCCAGGCGCGCCGTGCGATGGCGGGAACCGGGGCCGGGCGCGAGCATCTCGACGCGTTCGCGGAAGTGGTCGCCGGGTACGCGGCCGATTCCGGGGCCACGCTCGGCGGTCTGCTGGCCTTTCTCGCCGCCGCCGAATCGGTGGAGAACGGCTTGGAACCGGGCGAGATCGAGGTGGCGCGCGACCGCGTACAGGTGCTCACGGTGCACGCCGCCAAAGGGCTCGAATGGGAGGTCGTCGCCGTACCGCACGTGGTCCGCGGACTGTTTCCCTCCGGCACCGCCTCCGGTACCTGGCTGGGCGCGCTCGCCGAACTCCCGACCACCCTGCGCGGCGACCGGATCCAGGACGACGCCGCCGAGGGCGTTCCCGTACTCGACCTGACCGACCTCTACGATCGCTCGGATCTCGAACGCGCCGTCAAAGCGCACAAGGACGCCCTCGAACGCAGACGGATCGACGAAGAACGCCGACTCTTCTACGTCGCGCTCACCAGAACCGAACGCGTACTGCTGGTTTCGGCGCACCACTGGGCCGAAACCGGCTCGACCCCCAAGGGCCCCTCCGATTTCCTGCTCGACCTGAAGAACGCGGGCGAAACCCCCGACGGCCCCGTCCACGGCGCACTAGAGATCGCCCGCTGGGACGACCCCCCCGACGCCGACGCCGTCAACCCCTTCACCGACAACCCGGCCACCGCCGAATGGCCGCGCGACCCACTCGGCCCACGCCGTCTCCCCATCGAGCGCGGTGCCGCCCTGGTGCGCGCCGCCTTGGACGAACTCCGAACGAATCCCCCCGCTCCCGCGAAGAAATCGGGACGCGCCGGGGCTTCGGCGTTCGCTTCGCTGCCCGCGGCCGGACCTGCCGACGACTCCGCGGTCCCGCATACGACTTCGGCCGCCCATCGGTCCGGCGACGATACGGAATCGCTCGGAGCGGAATCCCCCATGCCCGCCGACCATCCGTACGAGGATTTCGGCGCTTCGCTCGATGATCACCGGCCCGGCGACTACCCGTCGGAGACGAACCCGCCGGTCGGTCAGCCGGGGGACTACCCGCCGCCCGACGACTACCCGGTCGCCGACTACCCACCCGACGAATTCGAACCCGCGGACGACCCCTACCTCCATCACGACTTCCCGCTGGTCGATTTCGCCGCACCCGAGGACTACCTCACCGACGACTACGCCCCGTTCCCCGACGATTTCGCACCCCCGCCCGACGACTACCTCCCGCCGGACGAATTCTCCGTCGACCCGAACGATCCCGACGGCTGGACCGCCGACGTCGACGCCCTGCTCGCGGAATTCGAAGCCGAGCGCGTCGCCACGCAGGAAGTGGAACTGCCGGGACAGATTCCGGCGACCGCGCTGGTGGAGATGCGGGCCGATCCGGCGAAACTGGCGCGGCGGCTGCGTCGTCCGCTGCCGTTCCCGCCGAATCCACTGGCCAGACGCGGTACGGCCTTCCACGCCTGGGTGCAGCGCTGGTTCAGCGGCACCCGGCTGATCGGCCTGGACGAGTTGCCGGGCGCGGGCGGGCCGGAAGCCGTCGACGGCGGCGTCGACGCCGAGCTGACCCGCATGCAGAACGCGTTCCTCGAGTCGCCGTGGGCGCACCGCAGCCCGCTGGAGGTGGAGATCCCGTTCGAGACGTCGATCGCGGGCACGGTCATCAGGGGCAGGATGGACGCGGTGTTCGCCGAACCGGGGGGCGGCTGGGTCGTCGTCGACTGGAAGACCGGGGCCGAACCCGGTCCCGCCGACGAACCCGCGGTGGCCATGCAATTGGCGATCTATCGTCTGGCCTGGGCGCGCCTGATGGTGGCGAGGACCGGCCTGCCGGAAGCGGATGTACTCGAAAAGATCGGCGCGGCTTTCCATTACGTGCGATCGGGTCACACCGTCGCCCCGGTGGAACTACCGGGGCCGGAGGAACTCGCCGAACTCATCCGCACGTCGGCGCCACCGCGCGAGCCGACCGAGCGATGAACCGGTGCTCAGCGACGCGAGGATCGGGCGACCTTCAACGCCTGGGTGATCAGCGGGATCTGCAACGGCAATCGCGCCACCGACCCGATCTTCATCGCCTGCGACGCCTTCTTGTTGTTGACCGTGTCGACGGTGAACTGCACGTTCGCGGGGAGTACCGCGATGAAGAGCAGCGCGGCGAGGCGGCCGCCGAAACCACGGGTGCGCGGCACGGCGAGCGCCGCCGCGACGCCGATCTCGGCCACACCGGAGGCGTAGGTGTAATCGCGTGGCTTGCCGGGCAGCGATCGGGGCACGATCGAGTCGAAGAATTTCGGGGTGACGAAATGCATGACCCCGGCGCCGAACAGGAGCAGGGACAGTGCGAGAGCGGGACGCCGCCCCGCGTCCGATGTGTTTTCTGCCATACGGATACCCTGGCATCCATCGGTGTTCCCGTCGAGGCCGGGCGCTATCGCCGTAACGGAGTAGGCTCCCGTGCTGTGCCGGAGGTACAGGTAATGCCGGAGTTGGCCGGTTCGACGAGCGGCAGGGGTGGTGGCACCGGTGTTGGGTGACTTCGGCGACAGGTCGCGCGCACTCGGATTGACCAGTCGTCCGGATTTCGCGCTGGTCGGCCTGCTTCGCATTCCCGAGACCCAGACCAGCCCGTGGGCTTCGCTGGTCAGGCGCGTCCTGTTCGCGATCGGACTGCTGTTCACCGCCGCGATGGTGGTCTACCTCGGTCGCGACGGCTACCACGACAACGCGGGCGAGGACATCTCGTTCCTCGACGCGTTCTACTACTCCACGGTCTCGCTCTCGACCACCGGTTACGGCGATATCGCCCCGGTGTCACCCGAGGCCAGGCTCGCGAACATCATCGTCATCACGCCGCTGCGGCTGCTGTTCCTCATCGTGCTCGTCGGTACCACCATCGGTGTGCTCACCGAGCGTTCCCGCCAGACATTCAAGATTCAGCGTTGGAGGCGCAGCGTGCGTAATCACACCGTGGTCGTCGGATACGGAACGAAAGGACGGACCGCGATCCACGCGATGATCGCCGACGGTGTGCAACCCGCGGATGTCGTGGTCGTCGACACCGACACGGTCGCGCTCGAGGCCGCGGGCAACGCGGGCCTGGTGACCGTGCACGGTTCGGCCACCCAGTCCGACGTGCTGCGATTGGCGAGCGTGCAGAACGCGGCGTCGGTGATCGTCGCCACCAACCGCGACGACACCGCGGTACTCGTCACGCTGACCGCGCGGGAACTCAACAAGGCGGCCAAGATCGTCGTCGCCATCCGCGAGGCCGAGAACACCCATCTGCTGCGCCAGTCCGGCGCCGATTCGGTGGTGGTTTCCTCGGAGACGGCGGGCCGGTTGCTCGGCATCGCCACCACCACCCCCACCGTGGTCGAGATCATGGAGGATCTACTCACGCCCGAACAGGGATTCGCGGTCGCCGAACGCGATGTGGAGCCGTCCGAGATCGGCGGCTCCCCGCGCCATCTCAGCGATATCGTGCTCGGCGTGGTGCGCAACGGTGAGCTGATCCGCGTCGGCGAACCCGCGGTCGACGCCATCGAGGGCGGCGACAAGCTGCTCTATATTCGTCGCGTGCTCAAATGAGACTAGTGTCGAAGCGTGTCTTTCGACTTGAATGCCGTGCCGCTGCTGTCGCGTTCCGCCGTCGACCGGGCCGATACGCTCCGGGCCGATGACCAGGCTCTCAAGGAAGGCTGGAGCGAAGCACGGCTGCTCCGGCTGAACCGCAAGGGTCAGTTCCGCTTCGCCGAGGGCGCCCTGGTGCTGGAGTCCGCCGTCGAGTGGTCGGCCGAACCGAACCCCGCCGCGGTCTTCCTCGGTATCGCCGAAGGAAGACATCTGTGGGCGGTGCGCGATACCGATCTCGCCGGTGAACTGTCCGATCTGCGCATGCTCGTCGGCGAGATCGACGACTTCACCGCCGGGGTGCTCACCTCCGCGCTCGCGCTGCTGAACTGGCACGACAGTGCCGGATTCCATGCCGTCGACGGGGTGGTGACCGCGCCGATCAAGGGCGGCTGGTCCCGTGTCACCGAGAACGGCGCCGAGGAGTTCCCGCGTCTGGACCCGGCGGTCATCTGCCTGATCCACGACGGCGGCGATCGCGCCCTGCTGGCCCGCCAGCACGCCTGGCCGCCGAGGCGGTACTCGATCCTCGCCGGTTTCGTGGAGGCGGGCGAATCACTCGAGCGGTGCGTGGAACGCGAGATGAAGGAAGAGGTGGGTCTCGACGTGCGCGATATCCACTACCTGGGCAGTCAGCCGTGGCCGTTCCCGCGCTCGCTGATGCTCGGATTCGCCGCTGTCGCCGATCCCGAACAGCCGCTGGTCTTCTCGGACGGTGAGATCGCCGAGGCGCAGTGGTTCACCAAGGACCAGGTCAGAACGGCGTTGACCGACGGGGACTGGTCCGCACGCGAGGACGGTCCGCGCCTGCTGCTGCCCGGTTCCATCTCCATCGCGAGGACCATCGTGGAATCCTGGGCGGCGCTGGACTGATCGTGACCGCGGCCGTATGCCCGTCGGGGATACGGCCGGGGCCGGGTGGGCTGGAACCGTTCTCAGGCGAGGGTTTCTCAGGCGAGGGTGGCGAGTACTTCTTTGACGGCGGCGAGCGACGGATTGGTCGCGGTGGAGCCGTCGGCGAATTTCACCGTCGGCACGACGTGATTGCCGTTGTTGACGCTCCCGACGAATTCGGCCGAGGCCGGATCCTGCTCGATGTCGATCTCCACGTAGCTGATACCCGATTCCTCCAGCTGCTTCTTCAGCCTCCGGCAGTAACCACACCAGGTGGTCGAGTACATGGTCAGGGCGGGGGTTGCGTCAGTCACCCAACCTTCAACACCCCGCGTACCGATCCTGTTCCTGTGTCGCCGAAAATCGGCGATGCGCCGGTCGACTCATCGTCGCGGGTGGAGCGAGTCCGACACGGCACGAGGGTGAAGCGGCGCCGGGAGATCGGCGAGCCCGGTCGAATGTTCGTTGCGGAGCTGTCGGAGGGGGCTGTCATGATGGACGCCGTGCCCGCACTCGACCTCGCCGCCCTCGATCCCGAGCAGACGGCCGCCGTCCGGGCGCCGCGCGGGCCGGTCTGCGTACTCGCGGGCGCTGGAACGGGCAAGACCAGGACGATCACCCACCGGATCGCCCACCTCGTCTCGGCCGGGCATGTGAAGGCCGACCAGGTGCTCGCCGTCACCTTCACCGCGCGCGCGGCGGGCGAGCTGCGCGGCAGGCTCCGCGACCTCGGCCTCGGCGGCGAGGCGAATCAGGTGCAGGCACGCACCTTTCACGCGGCGGCTCTGCGGCAGCTGAAATACTTCTGGCCGCAGGTCGTCGGCGATGTCCCGTGGCGTCTGATCGACAGCAAATTCCCGATCGTCGCGCAGGCCGCCAATCGCGCCGGACTCTCCTCGGCCACCGACAGCGTGCGCGACCTGCTCAGCGAGATCGAATGGGCCAAGGCCTCGCTCATCGCGCCCGAGGACTATCCGGCGGCCGCCGCCGCGCGCCATCGTGAACCGCCCTACGACGCGCAGCGGGTGGCCGAGGTCTACGCGGCCTACGAATCGCTCAAGACCACACCGGACGGCCTACTGCTCGATTTCGACGATCTGCTGCTGCACACCGCGGCCGCGCTCGAGGACTATCCGGCGGTCGCCGAGGAATTCCGCGGTCGTTACCGCAGTTTCGTCGTCGACGAATACCAGGACGTCACCCCGCTACAGCAGCGCGTACTCGGCGCCTGGCTCGGTGAGCGCGACGATCTGACCGTCGTCGGTGACGCCAACCAGACCATCTACTCCTTCACCGGCGCCACCCCGAGCTACCTGCTCGATTTCTCCCGCCGTTTCCCGGAGGCCACCGTGGTGCGGCTGGAACGCGACTACCGGTCGACCCCGCAGGTGGTCTCGCTGGCGAACCGGGTCATCGGCGCGGCGCGCGGCCGGATCGCGGGCACCAGGCTGCAACTGATCGGACAACGGCCCGACGGCCCGGAACCGATCTTCGCCGAACATCCCGACGTTCCGGCCGAAGCCGCCGCGGTCGCGAGCGAGATCCGCCGACTCGTCGACGCGGGCACACCCGCCTCCGAGATCGCGGTGCTGTACCGGATCAACGCCCAATCCGAGTCCTACGAGCAGTCGCTGACCGAAGCGGGACTTCCCTATCAGGTGCGCGGCGGCGAGGGTTTCTTCCAGCGCGCCGAGGTGCGCCAAGCCGTTTCGATGCTGCGCCAGGCCGCCTCGCGCGAGGATCTGCCCGAGCAGTCCACGAGCGGTGAATCACTGGTCATGCTGGTTCGAGCGGTGCTGGCCCCGGTCGGGCTCACCACGACCGAGCCGACCGGCGCGCAGGCGAGGGAGCGCTGGGAGTCGCTGGTCGCGCTGGTCCGGCTGACCGAGGAACTGCTCGGCCAGGACGAGAGCCTCGATCTCATCGGTCTGCTGCGCGAACTGGCCGCGCGCGCCGAGGCCAGGCATCCGCCGACCGTGCAGGGCGTCACGTTGGCCTCGCTGCACGCGGCCAAGGGGCTGGAATGGGACGCGGTCTTCCTGGTCGGCCTCGCCGACGGCACCCTTCCGATCAATCACGTCATGGCCGACGACGGTTCGGTCGCCGATTTCGCGGCGCTGGAGGAGGAACGGCGACTGCTCTACGTCGGCGTGACCAGGGCCCGCGAATACCTGCGGCTGTCCTGGGCATTGGCGCGCACCGAGGGCGCGCGCCGGACCAGGCGCCGGTCCCGGTTCCTCAACGGCGTCGTCCCCGATGAATCGCCCGCGTCACGGATCGCCGCACCCGTTGTCGAGGCCAAGGGAATCAGGCCCACCTGCCGGATCTGCGCGAAACCGCTCATCGGCACCTACGCCACCATGCTCGGCCGGTGCCCTCGCTGCCCGGCCGAACTCGACGCCGTGCTGCTGGAGACGCTCAAGGAGTGGCGCAGCGAAAAGGCCGAAGCGCTTCGGGTGCGCGAATTCGTCGTCTTCACCGACACCACGCTCACCGCGATCGCCGAGCAACTGCCCTCGGATGACGGAGCGCTCCAGGCGATTCCGGGGATCGGCGCGAAGAAGATCGTCCAGTACGGCGCGGACGTCCTCGCGATCGTCGCGTCGCGACGTCGATCCACATCACAAAACCGCAGGTAGAAAATATGTTGTCGGTTTCGCCGACATTGCATATGGTGGGAATCACGCACCGGGAGGTCATCCCGGCGCGCACAGTTCCGACAGATTTCGAGTACAGGAGGGAGGCAGACCGATGAACGGCATCGTGAATATCAGCGCTATCGACATGTTCGGTGGTGGCGCGCGCATGCCCATCTCAGCCTCCCGGGGGGTCCTCGCTTTGCAGGGGACCGGTCTGTCCTTCGTAGGCGCTCTCGGCGGCGGGGCGAAAGTCTCGCGCACCCATCAGCCGATCTGCGCATCGATGCAGGACAAGACCAGCGGTAGCTGGCACCCGGAGGCCGTCGAGGTCCCCGGTGGCTTCGCGTTCGACACCGGATATCAGCAGGCATCCGCACTGCTGGAAAACCCGGCGGCCGATACGCAAGCAGCCCGCCTCCGCACCGCACACCCGGCGACCGTGATCAGGAATCGACACAGATGTCGATCTAGGTAGGGGACTCCCCGCACCTCCTGGCCACGGATCGCATCGAAGCGAAACCCGTGGCCATTTGTTTTAAGCGGCTCTTCAGCCGTTTGCCACCGGTTTCGTGGACAAAGTAACGAACCGCTGCAAACAAGCTGAAGGAGAACGACGTGTTCACCGCAGAGAGCTGGCCACAAGCCACTACTCACGTGACATGCCGAACCGTGGCAGGGCCGACCCGCACCCGTGAGGTCAGCAAAGTCCTGCCCTGTCGGGCGGAGGATCCCGACCTCTGGTTCGCCGAGAGCCCCGCTCAACTGGAGCAGGCCAAGGCACTGTGCGAGTCCTGCCCGATCCGCAAGGGCTGCCTGAACGCGGCTCTGGATCGTGCTGAGCCCTGGGGTGTTTGGGGCGGTGAGATCTTCGACCAGGGTGTCGTGATCGCCCGCAAGCGTCCGCGCGGTCGTCCGCGCAAGGTCGCGATCTCCGCATGAGCGGGATCCGCGAACACACCCGGACACGGTTCACCGGGCCCATGATCACGCCGTGCGTCGCCATGGCGTGGATCGTGGGCCCGGAGCCGAGGTCTTTCCTCCCTCCGGTCGCTGAGGCCCCGTCATTGCCGCACCCCCACGGCGCCCAGGAACGAGAAAGCAGACCAGCCGCACACCGCGAGATCCGGCGTGTGGCTAGTTTGCGTTGTGCGACAAGGTCTTTCGCCGCCGAGGCGGCGCGCTTCTTGTCGGCATGATCCCTCGTGCCGAGAAGTGGCGCGCCGCCCGGCGCGAAGTTCGAAACCGTACCGGCGCTGTCAGCTGGCCGAGCGCTCCTCGCGGAGTCCCGGGAGCCAGGTGTTGGCCAATTGCATGAACGGGATCTCGGCGTCGAGCTGGGCCAGGATGCCCACCGACCCGCCGAGCACGCGGAAGATCATCACGTGTTCGGCGGGAAGTTGCAGGGCGCGTGCGGTTTTCATCTCGGGGCTGGAGAAATCCGATGCCTTGCCCGCTACCCGCTGCATCCATTTACGGGTGAAGTGGAACGACTCGGTTCGGATCGGGTCGGTGAACGGACGCAGGTAGTCGGCGATCTCCTCGTCGGCGAGCTCCCGGCCCGGGATCACCCACCCGTTGTCGTGGAGCAGGTCGGTCAGCTCGTCGAACCGTTCGTCGAGGGCCAGCGACAGCATCCGGCCGAGTACGGAGGGGAAACCGTCGGGCAGCGGCGCGCAGGCGCCGAAATCGATGACGGCCAGTTTGCCGTCGGCGAGCATCATGAAATTGCCGGGGTGCGGGTCGGCGTGCAGCAGACCGACCGTCTCCGGAGAGGAGAAGTGGAACCGCCCCATCAGCAACGCGACCCGATTGCGCAGGTCGCGGGTGCCCTCCGGATCCCGCGCGCCGTCGGCGATGATCTTCGACACCGCGGTTCCGTCCAGCCATTCGGTGACGATCACCTTGGGGGCGGAGGCCACCACCTTGGGCACCACGATCTCCGGGTGACCGTCGAACGCCTTCGCGAAGGCGCGCTGGTTGGCGCCCTCGTTGCGGTAGTCGAGTTCTTCCTCGGTGCGTTCGGTGATCTCGGCCAGGATCGGTTTGACGTCGGCGCCGGGAATCACGGAGGAGATGAGACCGGTCATCCTCGACAACGTCTTGAGATCGGCGCGCAACGCCTCGTCCGCCCCCGGGTACTGCACCTTCACCGCGACGGTCCGACCGTCCGACCACACGGCCTTGTGCACCTGGCCGATACTGGCCGCCGCCGCCGGGGTGTCATCGAAGCTCTGGAAGCGCTGCCGCCACTGGGTGCCGAGCTGCTGGTCGAGCACCCGGTGCACCGTCGCGGCCGGCATCGGCGGCGCGGCCGCCTGCAACTTGGTCAGTGCCTCGCGGTAGTGCTCGCCGAATTCCTCCGGGACCGCGGCCTCCATCACGCTCAGCGCCTGGCCGAATTTCATCGCCCCGCCCTTGAGCTCGCCGAGCACGGTGAACAACTGCTCGGCGGCCTTCTGGTTCAGGTTCGCGCTGATCTCCGATCTGTCGCCCCCAGCCAGCCTCTTGCCGAAGCCGACTGCCGCGCGTCCGGCGATGCCGAGCGGAATCTTGGCCAACTTGGCATTGCGGGACGAGCGGCGGCGCACAATCTCGGACACGTACCCATCATGGCGGAAGGACCAGGGGGATCGCCATCGTAATGTGATCTCGGTCCCTGTCCGATCCGTGGTCGCGACCCCGTTCACGCCGGTACGCCCGCCGAAACGGCGCGACATCCGCATTCCCCGTGCGGTGCCCAGTAGCGCTGCTGGATGAGATGGGAATCCAGATCCAGTTCGAGTGTGGTGTCCAGGGTCGCCGGGGTGCGCAGCGGTGAACAGGCCACGATCGACTCGACCTCGTTGAGCGCCAGCGCGGCGGTGGCGGCGATCGCGGCGGGTGCGGCATGCCCGACCCGGCCGAGCAGTTGGGCGGCCAGGTGCGGCCAATCCGCGTCGAGGTCGGAGCGGGTCAGATCCGCGCAGCGCAGGCAGCTGGTCTCGCCGGGCAGGACCAGCGGGCCGATGATGCCCTTGCCGTCGCGAATCCTTACTTGCAGATGCGGTATGCGATGCAGCACCAGCTCGCTCACCAGGTGCGGATCGGCGACCACATCGTCGGCGAGGATGACCAGATCAGCTCGCCACGCCGCGCTCGCCACGTCCGGCACCGGTCCGCGTGAGCGCGCCGGACGGATCGCCAGGCGGCGCAGGCCCGTGGTCAGCGTGTCGGAGAGCGGACCCAGTCCGTGTAGCCGCACCGATCTGACCTGCCGTTCGCGGGTTCGCGGGTGTACGAGCAGTCCGGCCTCATCGATTTCGGTGAGCAGCGCCACCGCACGATCGGCGGCGATGCCGTTCTCCCCGGCCTGCCAGATGATCTGCGGGCGCGTCTGCAAGCCGTCCAGTAGTCGGATGAAGGCGAGCACCGTCGCGGTGTCGAGACCGGGCGGGTCGATCAGCAGAGCTTTTTCCGGATCCCAGCCCAACTGCACCACCCCCGACGGGCGGACGAGGACCGTCACCCGCGGATTCAGCATCGGCCCCCGCACAGGATTCGTTGTCATGCCGGAAGTATGCGGGTGCCCGGGTACCGCGAAGGGGGTGAATCCTGGGGTTATCCACAGGAATTCGCGTTGTTCACAGGGCAATTCTCGGACGTGCGATTGTCCGTCTCGGTGTCCGCGATCCACACCGCGGCGATCCGACCGCGGCGACTACCCCTCCTGGTAGAGCCGCTGGCACGGCAGCGGGCGCATTTCCCGGGTCACGCGATTGTCGACGCGCACCGCGCGGGCGGGCAGCAGTCTGCGCATCTCCGCGACGAAGGCGGCCGCCGCGGATTCCTCGGCCCGATAGTGCATCGTGGGTAGCCCCTCGATACCGGACTCGACAGCTATGTGGCGTTCCATCACTTCGACCTCTGACCGTCATCTGTCCATCGAGCCGAGCAGGTCGGGCATCGGTCGTCTCCGAGTGCCGTGGCTGAACGTGTCAGCGAGAAGTTCGGCATCACGCCTCCACATCGTCTGGTAGCTGGCTGGCTCTTACTGGTTCGCTATTGACGGTAACACGGTTACCAACTCGTGACTAGCTTTGGTCTCGACAACCCTGAAATGGACCGATGACCAGCACTTGGGTCGAAATTTCAGACTCGAAGCAGATTGAGCGAACTCACGTGACGCGATTGGCTATCGATTAGCTGTATTCGGTTCGAGCTCAGTGCTCGGCTGTCCGGCCATGCGACACGTCGTGTGCGGTCCCGCGCCGGGATGAACGCGGCCCGCTTACGTGAGCGGTCCCGCACTCGCCGCTTCGCGCGCCTCGGCGGTCACTCGCCGTCGTCGTCCTTCTTCTCGCGCGCCGCCCGCTCGGCGGCCTCGCGCGCCTCGGTCGCCGCCAACTGCGCCATCGGATCGTCGAAAGCGGTTGTGCCGCCGCCGATCACCGAATCGATGAAACCTGCGGGCGAATCGAGGTCGTCGGAGTCGGGCAGCAGGTCGGGATGTGCCCACACGCCGTCGCGGGCTTCCATTCCGGCGTCGGTGCTCAGACGCCGCCACAGCGCGGCGGCCTCACGCAATTTGCGTGGACGCAGTTCCAGACCGACGAGGGTGGCGAAGGTCTGTTCGGCGGGGCCGCCGGTGGCACGGCGGCGGCGCAGGGTTTCGGCGAGCGCGCCCGCGCCGGGCAGACGTTCGCCGACGGCCTCGGTGACCACCACCTGCACCCAGCCCTCGATCAGGGCGAGCAGGGTCTCCAGACGTTCGAGTGCCTGCTTCTGTTCGGGTGTGGTCTGCGGCTCGAAGGTGCCCTTGGACAGCAGTTCCTCGAGTTTCGACGGATCGCCGAGCGTCATCGGGTCGATGCCCTGGGCCGCTTCCTCCAGCGCGGAGAAATCCATCTTGATACCGCGCGCGTAATCCTCCACCGCGCCGAGCACCTGCTGGCGCAGCCACGGCACATGCTGGAACAAGCGCTGGTGGGCGGCCTCACGCGCGGCCAGGAATACCATGATCTCGCTCTCCGGCTGTTCCAGGCCCGCGCTGAACTCGGAGATCGCGGCGGGCAGCAGCGCGGCGGTGCTGCTCGGACCGAGCGGTAGGCCGATATCGGTCGAGGTCAACACCTCTTTGGCGAGTTGGCCGAGAGCTTGGCCGAGTTGTGAACCAAAGGCGAGTCCGCCCATCTGGCCCAGCATCCCGACCATCGGTGCCGCGAATTCGCGTGCCTCCTCCGGCAACTGCGAGGTCCACATACCCGAGATCTGCTCGGCGACCGGATCACACAGCCGTTTCCAGGTCGGCAGCGTCTCCTCGATCCAGTCGTTGGGCGTCCAGGCGACAGTTCGACCCGCGCCGGCGGGCAGGGTGGTCGCACCGTCGAGCCAGAGTTCGGCCAGGTGCGCGGCATCCGCGATCGCCTTGGCCGTGGTCTCCGAGACGGGAGCCACCGACGAACCGAGCTGCTGGCGGGCCAATCTCTTGGCGACGTCGTAATTGACCGGACCGGCCTGCGCCGACCCCGGCTGGCCCATCCCGCTGAGCATCTGTCCCAGCTGGGTCAGCATCTGTCCCAGTTGCGACGGATCGAACCCGCCCGCACCACCCGTCGCGAACCCGAACGGGTTGTTCGGATCGGCACCGCTCGGCTCCTCGCCACGCTTGCGCGCGTCGTCGTCATCGCGGTTCGAGAATCCGAATGGGAGGTCAGTCATACAGCTAACGTTACGCGGGCGACAGGCACGAACAAGGGATGGTGGCGTGGCTCGCGCCGGTGCGGGCGCGATGTTCGCGAGGGGCGAACGGGTGGACGCGCGGAGGCTGGAAAATCTGCCTGCGCCGCCCGTACGCGCGGCCGAACACTATGGTGGGCCTGGTGAATCGTCGGATCATGACCCTGGTGGCCGCCCTCGTCCCGGTGCTGATACTCGGTGTGATCGGCACCGTGGTCACCGTGCCGTATGTCGCGCTCGGTCCAGGACCCACCTTCAACACACTCGGCGAGGTCGACGGCAAACAGGTCGTCGATGTGCAGGGCGCGGCCGTCGATCCGACGACGGGTCACCTCAATATGACGACGGTCTCGGTGCGCGACGGCCTGAACCTGTTCGAGGCCTTCGGGTTCTGGGCCAGCGGCCAGCACGGACTGGTGCCGCGCGCCGAGGTCTATCCACCCGGGGTGCCGCGCGAGGAGATCGACAAGTCCAACCAGCAGGATTTCAAGGATTCCGAGGGCAACGCCGAGGTCGCCGCCCTGCATTTCCTGAATCTGCCGACGGTGGTGCTCATTCGCAAGGTCGGTGACGGACCGGCCGCGGGTGTACTCGAACCGGGTGACGAACTGATCAGCATCAACGGCGCGCCGATCGCCGCGCCCAAGGATGTGGTGACGGCGGTCTCGTCGCAGCCGCCGGGCAGTGAACTCACCGTGGCGTTCCGTCGCGGCGCGGGGGAGCAGACCGCCGAGATCGTGCTCGCCGCGCGCCCGGACGATCCGGCCAAGGGCTACCTGGGCGTCACCCCCGGCGAGGGCGCGCGCCCGCCGATGGAGGTCACCTTCAACCTCGCCGATATCGGCGGTCCGTCGGCGGGGCTCATGTTCAGTCTCGCGCTGATCGACAAGCTCAGCCCGGGGGAACTCGACGGCGGCAAATTCGTGGCGGGTACCGGAACCATCGATCAGGACGGCAAGGTCGGGCCGATCGGCGGCATCCAGTACAAGATGATGGCCGCGCGCGAGGTCGGCGCGGAGACGTTCCTGGTCCCCGCCGCGAACTGCAACGAGGCCAGGCAGCGAACGCCGGAGGGATTGCGGCTGGTCAAGGTCGAGAATCTGGACGGCGCGGTGAAATCCCTCGATGACATCAGCGCGGGCCGCGAGACCGTGAGCTGCGGCTGAGGAACCCGGGCCGTCAGTCGAAGGTGTTGTGCAGCGCCTCGACCAGGTTGGGCGCGAGGTTGGGATAGGTGAGCAGGTCGAGGTCGGCGAATTCCTCGTCGTCCTCGGGACGCAGTTGCAGCAGGCACAGCGACGCGCCCTCGCGCAGTACCGCCGCAAGCAGTCGCGCCTCCCTGCGTTCGGGATGTGATTCGGCCGCCGCGCGGGCCGCGGCGTCGGCGGCGTCGTGATCGGCGAGCAGCGGGGCGAGCGCGTCGTCGAGGGTGCTCTCGGCGTCCGGTGGCAGCACGACGATCTCCTGGACCAGCACACAGCCCTGCACCGCGGGCGGCCATGTCGTGGTCGCGAGGAATTCGTCCAACGCCATCGATCCGCCGGTGATGTCCTCGGGGAACGCTTCCTGAGCGATCGGGGTGAGTTCGTTGCCCTGATCGAGCTGATCGATCAGACCGGGTTCGGCGGCGACCAGATCGGTCGTCGGTACCAGCGCGAACATCTGCGGGGGGTTGCCCCAGCCTTCGGCGTCGGCGAATTCCGCCACCTCACGGACGGAGCGGGCGAGGACGAGTTCGGCGTGCAGGTCAGCGGTCACGCAAACATCCTCGCATCACCTCGGGACCGGCCGTGGCGGGACTCGGCGACTCGGCCGCCCGCCGCCCCGGTGACGCGCGCTGAATCGTATTTCCGATGCTGAACAAGGTCACCGAGCCCATTCGATGTCCGTTTCCGTAGAGTGGGCGCCAGATGGTCCGAACAGGATCACCCGCATCAATCGGACTGCGGTGCATCGCCCGGCAACGGAGCGGACGCCGCCGGACCTTGGAGAGTGGCATCGTGGGCATGCGGCCCCCCACCGGCTTACCTTCGTTGTCCCGCCGCAGCCGAGTGCTGCTCGTGGCAGCCGTCGTCATCGCGGCATTGCTGCTGCTGGGACCGCGGCTGACCGACGCCTATACCAATTGGTTGTGGTTCGGCGAGGTCGGCTTTCGAAATGTCTATCTGACGGTCGTGCGCAGTCGCGTCATCCTGTTCGCGGCGGTGGCGATCTTCGTCGGCCTCGTGGTGTGGCTGGCGTTGCTGCTCGCCTATCGGACCCGGCCGGTCTTCATCCCGGTCGCCGGGCCGAACGATCCGATCGCCCGCTATCGGACCACCGTCATGAGCAGGCTGCGCCTGTTCGGCATCGGTATCCCGGTGGTCATCGGCGTGCTGTCCGGCCTGGTCGCGCAGTCGAACTGGGTCGTGCTGCAACTGTTCCTCAACGGCGGGGATTTCGGCCAGCAGGATCCGCAGTTCCACCTCGACGTCGGCTTCTACGCCTTCGACCTGCCGTTCTACCGCATGGTGCTGAACTGGCTGTTCGTCTCGATCGTCATCGCGTTCTTCGCGAATCTGGTCACTCACTACATCTTCGGCGGACTGCGCCTGAGCGGCCGCGAGGGCACGCTGACCCGGCCCGCGCGCATCCAGCTCGCGGTGCTCGCCGGGACGTTCGTACTGCTCAAGGCGGTCGCCTACTGGTTCGACCGCTACGACCTGCTGATGAGCAGCCGCAAGGAGCCGACCTTCACCGGTGGTTCGTTCACCGATATCAACGCGGTGCTGCCGGGCAAGCTGATCCTGCTGTCCATCGCGGTCATCTGCGCCATCGCGTTCTTCGCGGGCATCGTGCTGCGTGATCTGCGGGTGCCCGCCATGGCGGCGGCGCTGCTGGTGCTCTCCTCGATCCTGGTCGGCGCGGTGTATCCGCTGATCGTCGAACAGTTCTCGGTGCGCCCGAACGCCGCGGACAAGGAAAGCGACTACATCGAGCGCAATATCGCCGCGACCAGGCAGGCGTACGGGATCACCGACGACAAGATCGAATACAAGGACTACCGGGGCGAGAGCCGCAAATCCCCGCTGGAGATCCCGGTCGACGCGGCCACCATCGGCAACGCCAGGCTGCTCGACCCGAATATCCTGTCGCCGACGTTCACCCAGTTGCAGCAGCTGAAGAACTTCTACGGCTTCCCCGAGTCGCTCGACATCGACCGCTACACCCTCAACGGCGACGTGCAGGATTTCATCGTCGCGGCGCGCGAACTGCATCCCGCGGCGTTGAGCGGCAACCAGACCGACTGGATCAACAAGCACACCGTCTACACCCACGGCAACGGTTTCGTCGCCGCGCCCGCCAACCGCGTCAACAAGCCGCAGTCGGAAGATCCGAACGCGACCGGTGGCAGCAGTGACAGCGGCTACCCGATCTTCATGGTCAGCGATCTGTCGACCGCCGCGGACCGGCAGCGGATCAAGGTCGAACAGCCGCGCGTCTACTACGGCGAGCTGATCTCGCAGTCGAATCCTGACTACGCGATCGTCGGTGCCGTCGACGGCCAGAACCCGCGCGAGTACGACTCCGACACGGCGTCCTACACCTACGAGGGTGCGGGCGGCGTCTCGATCGGCAACTGGTTCAACCGGCTCGCCTTCGCCGCCAAGTACGCCGAGCGCAACATTCTGTTCTCCTCGGCCATCGGCGACGATTCCAAGATCATCTTCAATCGCAGCCCGAAGGAGCGCGTGCAGAAGGTGGCGCCGTGGCTGACCACCGACGGCAATGCCTACCCCGCCGTCGTCGGCGGCCGGATCGTCTGGATCGTCGACGCCTACACCACGCTCGACAACTACCCGTACGCGCAGACGACCTCGCTCGACGGCGCGGTCGAGGACAGCATCGACAAGAAGACCGGGCGGTTGCTGCCGCGCAAGGAAGTCAGCTACATCCGCAACTCGGTCAAGGCCACCGTCGACGCCTATGACGGCACGGTGACCCTCTACGAGACCGATTCCTCCGATCCAGTGCTGCAGGCGTGGCGCGGAGTGTTCCCCGGAGCGATCAAGCCGGAAAGCGAGATCTCGCCCGAATTGCGCGCGCATTTCCGGTATCCCGAGGATCTGTTCAAGGTCCAGCGCGAGATGTTGACGAAGTACCACGTGGACAACCCGCGCGAGTTCTTCACCAACAACGCCTTCTGGTCGGTGCCCGCCGACCCCACCGTCGAGGCCCAGGGCGGCGGCACGTTCAACCAGCCGCCGTACTACGTGCTGCTCGGCGACGCCGCGACGAACAAACCGGTGTTCAACCTGACCAGCGCGATGGTCGGCTACAACCGGCAGTTCCTCTCCGCGTACATCTCGGTGCGGTCCGACCCAGACGGGTACGGCAAGTTCACGATTCTGCAATTGCCGACCGACACCCAGACCCAGGGTCCACAGCAGACGCAGAACAGTATGACGACCGCGGATCAGGTGTCCCGCGAGAAAACCCTGCTGTCCAATTCCAACAAGATCAAATACGGCAATCTGCTGACCCTGCCGATCGCCGACGGCGGCATCCTCTATGTTGAGCCGTTCTACAACGAACGCAATACCGGCCCGACCACGTCCACCTTCCCGCAGTTGCTTCGCGTACTCGTCAGCTATCGCGACGAGGCGGGCAGTGTGAAGGTCGGCTATGCCGCGACACTCGCCGAGGCGCTGAACCAGTTGCTCCCCGGCGCGGGGGCGTTGGCGACTCCGTTCGGTGGCGATCCGGCGACCAGGCCGAAACCGGGGACCGTGCCGCAGGTCACCGAACCCACCCAGCCGCCACAGTCGGGCGGTACCCCGCCGACGGCCGGTACCGTCACTCCGCCGACCGGTTCGTCGCCGGCGAAGGACGCGGCGGCAGCCGAGCTGAACAGGAAACTGGAAGCGGTGCGCACCGCCATGCGCACCGGCAACTTCCAGGACTTCGGTAAGGCGCTCGACGAGCTGGAGGCCGCGGTCAAGGCCTACCAGGAGGCCGGTCGCTGATCCGGAGAGATCCTCCGGAAAACACAGAACGGCGCCGCTATCTCCCAGTGATAGCGGCGCCGTTCCTGTAGACGCTGTGTCGCTGACGGGGTCGGCGTCAGCGGCCCAGCGAGTCGATGAGCGCGCTGTTCTGCTCGAGGACGGCCTGGTACTGCGATTCGAGGCCGTACTGCTTCGCCAGGTCGGCGCCGGCGCTCTTGGCCTGGTCGACGGCGGAGACCGCGCTGCTCGGGAGTTCGGCGGGCAGTTCGGACAGGATCTCCGGCTCGGGCTCCGCGGTGCGCAGGTACTGTCCGCAGACCGGCCAGGCGCCGACGCCCTGCGTGGCGAGCACGTTCTCCGCGACGCGGATCTGCTCTTCCTTGCTGGCGCCGTGGGCCGAGCCCTGTCCGCCGTTGGCCGACCACGTGCTCGGCGAGAACTGCAGGCCGCCGTAGTAGCCGTTACCGGTGTTGATCCCCCAGTTGCCGCCGCTCTCGCACTGCGCGACGCCGTCCCAGTCGTGGGCGGGCGCGGCCGATGCGGTCGCGGTGGAGAGTGCGAACGGGACGGCAACAAGGGCGCCGGTGACGGCTGCGAAGCCGAGGGCGCGCGCGCTGAACTTCCGGTTCTCAGACATATGATTTTCCCTCCCTGTACGCACCGACTCGGCGTGGATTTCGCCGGTCCCTGTCCCCAGGAAATCGGGGTTCTCGCACCACGGGACAGGGTTTCCGGTGGTCGACGGTGCGAGCTGGAGCCCATCCGCGGATTGCCTCCGGGCCTGATTCGACGGTAACGAAGAAAACTCGGCAGATCACATCTTGATAACTCGCGCATTGTATGAAGCGAATAGCGGGTATATGTGTATTCATGCAGGTGGGAAACGCCATGGCAAGCGTTTTCTATAGTGCAGTTATAGTGCCGTGATGTGATCGAGATTACCATGAAATAGTGTTCCGCGTCACGTTTCGGTATCTCTCTCGGGGTGTAAGCGCCTCGGTATCCCGATGGGTGGGAATTTGAAACATCATTCCGTCGAATAACGTGTATCGCTGGGGCGCTCATCGAGTCACCGTGGGCGCCGGGTGCGTCACGTCGCGGTGGGCCCTCGGTGTGCAACGCGCCTCATTCCGGGCCCGATCCCCCGCCTACGGTCGACTTTCGGTGGCGCTGACCTGGTGTGATGACATGTGGCGGCGGTGATTTGCCTTCTGTGCGCCGACATGTGTAATGTTGTGTTTACCGACGCGGGGTGGAGCAGCTCGGTAGCTCGCTGGGCTCATAACCCAGAGGTCGCAGGTTCAAATCCTGTCCCCGCTACAAACGGCCCAGGCCAGAGAGATTTCGGTCTCTCTGGCCTGGACTATTTTCGGCGTTCGGGGTCCCTTTTTCTCCCTTATTGTCGGGAAGCACGGCACCCTGCATGGGTTCTGCTCCCTGTTTGCTCGAACCGGGCGTTGGCACAGGAGGTCTCTACATGGTCACCTACGATGCGGGTGTCTCCCCGCGAGTACTTATCGCAGGCACGATCGGCGAGCCCTTCCACCCCGTAAGGCTGGAAGTGAGCAAGTACACGGGAAGCGTCGACAGCCTCGATAGCAGCGGTGTTCGCTGGAACAGTTGGGATGTGTTGATCCTTGGGCCTGACGCCACGCTCATGGAGGATCTGGCTGATGTCGGTGAGCGCCTGCGCGTGATACAGCTCGGACAGCATCCCTTAGCTTAGGTCGCCCCATTCCTCGAACATACGTTCGCACTATAGTAGCTGTCGGTGAACTGACCTACCGGGGCAGCGCGCGTCGATCCTTCTTTCGCAACGACTCCGCAGTCACCGCGACGGCGGCCCGAGAGATCGATACGTCACGGAGGTGCCATGACCGCGGTGTATCGATCCGGGGCCGCCGATGACGACCACCATGCCGTGTCGGACCCTCGACCGTTGCCGGACTCACCGGGTTATCCGGATCGCGTCTACCGGATCGCACGGGCCGCGGCTCCGCGTCCCGCGCTCGTCGCGGTCGCTGCGCCGAGCCTGCCGGTGTGCCGCCGTCGCGCACTCGATCCGGCACCCGACCTGATGTAGCCGCCGCGCACACCCCTCCCGCGCTGAAGGCGCGACACGGATTGGTCAGGCCGGTGGGGTGAGTTCGGCGAGCAGTTCATGGACGCGCGCGGCGATATCGTCGCGGACCAGGCGCATGCGTTCGATGCCTTCGATTCCGCGTTCGGAGGGTTCGTCGGTGTCCCAGTTGATGATCCGTACGCCTTCGACGGGTTCGATGTGGGCTTCGCGGCCGAGGGTGATTACCAGATCGACCGCGCGCAGCAGGCGTGGGTCGATCGGTTTGGGAGCTTCCTGACTCAGGTCGACGTCGACTTCCCGCAGCGATTGCACCGACAGTTCGTTGAGTGCGGTGCCGGGGCGGGTGCCCGCGGAGTAGGTGTCGACTTGTTCTCCTGCTGCCTTGCGCATCAGCCCGGCGGCCATCTGGGATTTGCCGCCGTTCTTCACGCACACGAACAACACTGCCGGTTTCGTGCTCACTGCTCTGAGATCCTTTCGGTCGAAGTCGTTGCCGCCGTGTAGGTATCGATCGCTGTCGATACCCACACGGCGGGTATGAACCGATGGTGCGAGCACCGTCGCGGCGGTGACCGATCGGTCGAGGCCGGGACTGTGGTCGCAGGGGCGGGTTACTGTCCGGCGGTTTCGACGATGTCGGCCAGTTCAGCGCGGGCTTGGGAGAGTTGCGGGCTGGTCATCGGGATGAATCCGGCCGTAGCGACGATCTTGGCGTTGTTGTTGATGTAGAACTCGGCGAACTTCTCCACCTGCGGCTTCTTCAACGCGGTGTCGGTGAGGTAGATGAACAACGGCCGGGCGAGGGGTTTGTAGCTGCCGTCCTGGGCGGTGGGCACCGACGGTGCGATACAGCCTTTGCCGCTGTCGATCTGGACCGCCCGGAGTTTGTCGGTGTTGTCCTCGTAGTAGGAGAAACCGAAGTAGCCGAGCGCTCCCTTGGCGGCGGCGACGCCGGTGACGGTGTCGTTGTCGTCTTCGCTGGCGCGGTAGTCGGTGCGGCTCGCGCCCTCTTTCCCGGTGATGGCCTGGGTGAAGTAGTCGAAAGTGCCCGATTCGGTGCCCGCCCCGAACAGGGACAACGGTTCGTTGGGGAAGGCGGGGTCGATCTCGTTCCAGCTCTTGACCGTCGAGCCCGGCTCCCACATCTTCTTCAACTGCTCGACGGTCAGGCAGGTGGCCCAGGTGTTGTCCTTGTGGACCACGACGGTGAGCGCGTCGTTGGCGACCTGCAACGCGCTGAAGATCACCCCGCGCTCCCCACAGGCTTTGGACTCGGCGCCGCTCATCGCCCGCGAGGCGTCGGAGATGTCGATCTGTCCGGCGCAGAACTTCTTGAACCCGCCTCCGGTGCCGGACGCGGTGACTGCGACCTGGACATCGGGATGTTCGGCCGTGAACAGATTGCCCGCGGCCACCGAAAGCGGTTCGACCGTGCTGGACCCGTCGATCACCACCGGCCCCGACAGTGGAGCCTCTGGTTCCGGATCGTCGCCTCCGCATGAGGTCAGGGCCAGTGCGGTGATGGTGGCGAGCGCGAGAACATGCAGGCGTCTGGCCTGACGGATAGCCATGTCGAGTGTGCCTTCCTGGTCGGTCCGATGTCAGCCGCGACCGGCTGAAACTCGTGGGGCAGATCTCTGGATCGAAGGATTTCGGGTGCGACAGCGCTGTTGGTGGCAGCGACGGGCGATCGACGGCAGTCGATCCGTTGGAGATCGGTGATCATCGATTGACGTTGAGGCCCTGCGGATTTCGGAGTCCCTGCTCCACAGGGATCTGTGCGCTCGGGTCGGCCCGGAGATGGCGACTCGAGTCCGAGTCGCCGTCGCCGGGCACTGCCTTGCGCTTGACCCACGATATTAGATCAGTGATTATTGAGTCAATGACTACTGAGGGATTATGGTCGGTGGAGCGGCGTGCCGAGGTGCACGCCGCGCTCGCCGACGTCACACGGGTGCAGATCGTGGACACATTGGCCACCGGCGACATGGCGTCCTCGGAGCTGTGCGCACGATTGACCATCCCGACCAACCTGCTGGCCCACCACGTACTGGTCCTCGAACGTGCGGGATTGGTCCGCAAGGAACGCTCGGAAGGCGATCGACGCCGTAGCTATCTGCGTCTGGTGACCGATTTCGGAGGACATCTGCTGCCACGCAGCGTGATCCCCGCACAACGGGTGGTGTTCGTATGCAGCCGCAATACCGCACGCTCACAGTTGGCGGTGGCCGCATGGACGCAGCGCAGCGAGGTACCAGCCACCTCGGCCGGTACCCATCCCGCCGAGAGAGTGCACCCGGGCGCGGTCGCCGCCGCCCGGCGGCACCGGATCCCGCTGCGACCCCAGCCGCCCCGCGCCGTCGGAGGGCTGGTGCAGCCGGGGGACCTGGTGATCGCGGTGTGCGACAACGCCCACGAGGAACTGCCCGCCGACTCCGCACGCCTGCACTGGTCGATCCCCGATCCGGTGCCCGCCGGCACCGACGCCGCGTTCGACCTCGCCCTGGACCAGATCCGCCAACGCATCGATCGCATCGCCGTCACCATCACCCCCGCCACCCAGCCCGCTCCCTGATCCAACCTGCCCATACAACGCTGTTCCCGTCGAACAAACTGGAGTTCGCCATGCCCGAAAGCCCCGTCGCCCCCGCCGCCTACGCGCGCGAGGATCTGACCATCGACCAGAAGCTGGCGCTCAAGACCGCCGCCACGCGATTGCAGACCGAGTTCGCCGACACCTTCGGGCTGGAGACCATCGAACGGTTCCTGCACTCCTCCTACGATCAATTCGCCGGACACGCGACGGTGGTCAACTACCTACCGCTGCTCGCCGAACGCTTCGCCCGCCAACGCCTGCGCGCGCTGGCACGCGTGGAGGGCAAGGTCGTCGACAGCAAGCCGACGGTGCTGTTCCTGTGCACCCACAACGCCGGACGCTCGCAAATGGCCCTCGGGTACTTCACCCACCTCGCCGGTGATCAGGCGGTGGCCTGGTCGGGCGGTTCCGAACCCGGCGCGGAGATCAACCCGGCCGCGATAGCGGCGATGACCGAAGTCGGTATCGACATCACCAGCGAATTCCCCAAACCATGGACCGAGGAGATCGTGCAGGCCGCCGACGTGATCATCACCATGGGCTGCGGCGACGCCTGCCCGGTGTACCCGGGCCGCCGCTACGAGGAATGGGTACTCGAAGACCCCTCCGGACAAGACCTGGCCTCGGTGCGCCCGATCCGCGACGAGATCGAGGAACGTGTCCGCCGCCTGCTCGTCGAACTCGACATCACCACCCTCGCCTGAGCTTTCCGCTCACCCAAGCCCGGGACGCGAGCACCAGCTCAGCGCTCACCGCCAAGCCCTGACCGTCTGACCACTCGCCACGCTGTGGTCATGAACCCGGCCTACACCGAGGTGGTGAGGCCGCCGGTGCCGATGAGTTCGGTCAACGCTTCGACCCCGGTCGGATCCTGGGTGCGGGCACCCACGATGGCCAACCGGGTGGCGTATCGGGTGGCGACGGTGTGGATCTCGTCGCTCTCACCTCGTGCGCGACGGCGCAGCAGCGGTGTGGAAGGACCGGCTGCGGCGACGCAGTTGTTGATCACCCACGCCCACGGGGTGATACCCGCGCGTTGCAGATCGGCTTGCAGTTCGGCTGCTTCCAGGACCGGGGTCGTCTCGGCGAGGGTGACGAGCACGATCTTGGTCTGGGCGGGGTCCTGCAACCGCATCAACGGTGTGGTGAAGGACTGGTGCTCGCCCATCTGGCGGGCGACTTCACGGTGGTAGGAGCCGGTCGCGTCCAGTAGCAGCAAGGTATGCCCGGTGGGTGCGGTATCGACGATGACGAACCGTCGCCGGGACTCATGAACGATGCGCGAAAAGGCTTGGAACACCGCGACTTCCTCGATGCACGGCGACCGCAGATCCTCCGCCAGCGCCGACTGCCCCTCGGCGTCGAGGTTGGTGCCTTTGGTGGCCATGACTCGTTGCCGGTAGCGGTCGGTGGCCTCGGCCGGGTCGATCCGCGACACCTCCAGATTCGCCACGGCCTCGGGCAGAGTGGTGTGCAGGTGGGCGGCGGGATCGGTAGTGGTCAGATGCACATCATGGCCTCGGGAAGCCAGCGCGACCGCGAGCGCGGCGGCGACGGTGGTCTTGCCGACACCGCCCTTGCCCATACACAGGATCAACCCGTGCCCGCCTGCCTCGATCTCGTCGACGAGACGAGCCAACGGCGCGTCGGGAACAGGCGTCGACGCCACATCGAGCGCGTGTACCGGTGGGTGATGATCGTCGAAGAAACACTCGAGAGCGCCGACACCGACGATATCGCCCGGGGCGAGTTCGACACGGTCGCAAGGTAGTTCGGCCAGCGCCGCAGGCATCGCCTCGATCGCGGCCTGCTCGCGCGCGTGCAGCGCTGTGGCGAGTGGATCGTCGCCGCCGGTGTCGGGGAGCAGGGCGTTGAGGACCAGGTAGCGGCCGGTGATGCCGGTGGACGCCAGTTCGTTCGCGGTGCGGTCGAGTTCGGTCAGCGTCGAGGTCTGGGCCCGGGCCACGAGCACCAAGCGGCTGCGTGCCGGATCTTGGAGCGCTGCTACCGCGCCCGCGTAGGCGGCACGATGTTTGTCCAGGCCAGACAGTGGACCCAGGCAGGAGGCATCACCCTTGCCCGTGTCGAGGAATTCGGTCCACGCTCCGGGCAGCCGCAGTAACCGGATGGTGTGGCCGGTGGGCGCGGTGTCGAACACGACATGATCGAAACCGTTGTCGCCGTCGCTGAGCAGATTCGTGAACTCGTTGAACGAGGCGATCTCGGTGGTGCACGACCCCGATAGCTGCTCGGTGATCGTCTCGATCTCTTTGGCGGGCAGCAGATTTCGGACCGGTGCGATGATTCGTTCACGGTAGGCGTCAGCGGTCTGCGCGGGGTCGATCTCGAGCAGTGACAGTCCGGGCACCGCGTCCAGCGCGGTCACCCTCGCTCCGACAGTGCGTCCGAAGACGTGTCCGAGGTTCGCGGCGGGGTCGGTGCTGACCAGCAGCACGCGGCGCCCTCGGCGGGCCAGGGCCACCGCCGACGCGCACGCCACGGAAGTCTTCCCGACCCCGCCTTTGCCGGTGAACAGCAGGAATCGGGGCGCGTCGGTGAGGAATCCGGGTGTGGCCACGGCGCTCAGCAACAGCCGCTGTCGGGTTGACAGCCCTCGGTCTCGGACAACCCCAGCAGCGCAATACCTGCCGGGGCGACCACAGCCTCGCTTGCCGACTCGACGGCCGCCAGCCCTGCCCAGCCCGCGATCTGGGCGCGGGTCGGGTAGCGGCCGGTCAATGCGGTGACGCCGTCCACGACCACGAGGGGAAGTCCCTCGGAGCCAGCGACTTCCAGGAACTTTCGCGCGGTGTCGCTGGTGGCGAACGCCATCGGGTCACCGGCGAGGTTGTAGCGGATCACGGCCGCGCCTTGCCTGCGCGCCCAGTCCATGTCAGCGGAGAATTCCACCAGGGCCTGGTCGAGGTCGGGGCCGCACACACCGGTGTTGCAGCACAGCGCGGGTTCGAAGATCTCTACGGTCGGCACAACGACTCCTCGTTCAGGCGTGGGTGGGCAGTAGTTCGGCGATGAGAGCCTCGACGCGTGCGCGGATATCGTCGCGGATCGGGCGTACCGCTTCGACGCCTTTGCCTGCCGGGTCCTCGAGTTGCCAGTCGCGGTAGCTCACTCCGGGCAGCACCGGGCAGGTGTCACCGCAGCCCATGGTGATCACCACATCGGAGGTCTCCACCGCGTCGTAGGTGAGGATCTTCGGGAACTGGGTGGTGATGTCGATCCCGACTTCGGTCATCGCCGCCACTGCGGCGGGATTCAACGACTCGGCCGGGGCGCTGCCCGCCGAGCGGACCTCGATCGCCTCCCCGGCCAGATGTGCCAGGAAACCGGCGGCCATCTGCGAGCGTCCGGCGTTGTGGACGCAGACGAACAACACACTGGGTTTGGATGCCATGTGAGGGTGTTCCTTTCAGACTCGAGGGAGCTTTTCGGGCTCGGGGTTGTCGTGGGGAACCACGACGTTGTCCGCGGTCGCGGCGCTGCCGGGATACAGCCACACGATCAACCCCAACCCCAGCACCGCGCCCAGGACCTGCGCGCCGACGAAGGCGGGTACCGAGCCCGGCGCGATACCGGCGAAGGTGTCGGAGAACATCCGGCCCACCGTGACCGCCGGATTGGCGAAGGAGGTCGAACTGGTGAACCAGTACGCCGCACCGATATAGGCCCCCACCGCCGCCGCCGACATCGCCGCCCGGCCTGTGCGCGCCAGCGCGAAGATCACCGCCAGCAACCCCGCCGTGGCCACCACCTCACCGACCAGATGACCATCACTGACCCTGTCATGGGTGGAGACCTGGAACGCACCGACCTCGAACATCACATTGGCCAACACCGCCCCGGCCGAACACCCGGCGACCTGCGCGCCGATGTAGGCCAGGACCTCGCCACCGCCGAGGCCAGTGCCGCTGCGACGTCCAATCCACCAATCCGCCAGTGAGACAACAGGGTTGAAATGCGCACCCGAGACCGGGCCGAACACCAGAATCAGCACGCCCAGACCGAATACCGTCGCGGTCGAGTTCTCCAGCAACTGCAAGCCGGTATTGCCGGGGGAAAGTTGCTCGGCGGCGATCCCGGAACCGACGACCACCGCGACCAGCAACGCACTGCCCACGAACTCCGCGACCAACCGCCGCGCCAACCCGCTCATCGGTCACTCCCCGGCACGGTGTCGGCAAGGAAGGTCGACAACTGTTGCAAGACGGCGGGCTCAACCCGGTAGTACACCCACGACGCGCGGCGTTCACTGCTGAGCAGTCCCGCTTCGCGCAGCACCTTCAGGTGATGCGAGATCGTCGGCTGGGTCACATCGATGCCCTCGGACAGGTCGCACACACACGCTTCGTGGTCGGCGCGGCTGGCCACCGCGCTCAATACCCGCAGCCGAACCGGATCCGACAACGCCTTGAATACCGCTGCCAGCGGCACGGCGGCCTCGGCCGAGAGCGGTGGGCGCACCACCGGGGACGGCGCACACTCCTGCACCGGCGTGATCGCGAGCTGCGACTTAGACATGGATCGATATTGACAGTTGTCGAACTGCATCGCAAGCAAACACCGAGTGAACGCCCTGTCGGGCACAGCCAGGCACAACCGACCGGAAGTCGACTTCGCCGATGGCGCTCAGCCGAGGACCGATCCCGGCCGGGCCGGTGGCGGCCCACAAATTCGGGGTTGCATCCGGTACCTGGGTACAGGCTTACCGTGAATTCATGACCACCGACGATCATTCCGATCCGATGATGAATCTTTCGGCGTGCACGCTACCGACCGTGCAACGCCCGACACGGCTGGCCGAATTCGACGCGTTCTTCGCCGACTCCGTGCGCACCGCCCGCCGCGCTGATTCCACACGCCTGGAGTTGACACTCACCGACGCCTTCGACGCCGAGTCGGTCGGGCGCGATCTCGCCGCGCGGGAGTCGACCTGCTGCTCGTTCTTCACCTTCACCTTCACCTTCGAGGACACCCCGGCCGGGACGGTGATGCGGATCGAGGCACCCGTCGCCTACGTCGAGGTTCTCGACGCACTCACCGAACGCGCCCGTGCCGCGGTCGCCGGGGCCGGTCGATGACCGGGATGCGCAGCGGTGAACTGGCCGCGGCGGCCGGGGTGAACGCCCAGACATTGCGCTACTACGAACGGCGTGGGCTGCTCGCCGAACCGGACCGATCCCTGGGCGGGCATCGGATGTATCCGGAGCAGGCACTGTCGGTCTTGCGGGTGATCAAAGCCGCCCAGCGACTCGGGTTCACCCTCGAGGAGGTCGCGGAGTTGCTCGAAGCGACCAGGTTCGGGCATCGCCGGGCCGATGCCGGGTTGCAGGCCCGCGCCACCGCCAAACTCGCCGAGGTCGATGCCAAACTCGTCGAACTGACCGCAGTACGCGATACCTTGCGCGCCGCGCTGGCCGCTGGATGCGACGACCTGCTCGCATGCAGCGAAAGCCCTTGCTGCCCAGTGCCCTTCGACACACACCCCGCCGCGATCACCGAAGGAGGCCGTTGTGGCTGCTGAACAGAGCAAGACCGCGCGCCGCTGGTGGGCGCCGATCGGGCTCGGCGCGACCCTGTGTGTGGCGTGCTGCCTGGTACCGATCCTGATCGCCGCCGGGTTGCTCGGCAGCGGGACACTGCTGGTGAGCCTGTCGTGGCTCGAACCCCTCGGATTCGGCCTGCTCGCGATCGGTGTGGCCGGACTGATCTGGTCACGGACCCGCGGCCGTCGCACCGGCTGTGCCACCGAGTCCGGCACCACCGATCCCGGCGGGCGCGCCAACGCTGGATGTGGCTGCGCCACCACCGCCGCGACGCGGTGAGCCCGCTTTCGTAGGCTCACCGGTCATGACCGGTGCGCGTTCGATCCTGTTGTTCGTCCTGGCCGCCGTCGCCGAGATCGGCGGTGCCTGGCTGGTCTGGCAAGGCGTGCGCGAACACCGTGGCTGGGCATGGATCGGCGCCGGTGTCATCGCGCTAGGACTGTACGGATTCGTCGCCACCCTGCAACCCGATGCCCACTTCGGGCGCATCCTCGCCGCCTACGGCGGCGTCTTCGTCGCCGGATCACTGCTGTGGGGACTGGCCTTGGACGGATTCCGTCCCGACCGCTACGACCTCGCCGGTGCCGCCCTGTGCCTGATCGGCGTCGCCGTCATCATGTACGCACCCCGGCCTGACCTGACCTGACCGAGCGAACAGTCCCCTCGGTGCCGAGCCGACCCGACGGACCATCACGGCACCTCCATGTCGGCCTGATCCGAAGAAGAGTCGATCTCGGCGTCGAGCGAACGACCGGCACCGCGAACGGCGAACCGCGTCGAGGTGCACCGGGTGTCAGTTGACCGGGCTCCGGCGTTCGAGAACGACCGTGTCGCGCCACACGCCCTCGCGCTGGCCGATGCGTTCGCGCACACCGATGGTGCGGTATCCGGCAGAGTGGTGCAGGGCGATGCCGGCGCGGTTCTCCGGGAAGATCGAGGTCTGCAAGGTCCACAGCCCTGCTTCGTCGGCGGCGATGACCTGCTTGTGCAGCAACGCCTTTCCGACTCCACGCCCGCGCTTGTCCTCGGCGACATAGACCGAGTTCTCGGCCACCCCCTTGAACGTGTCGGGACCGGACACCGAACTCAATGCCGCCCAGCCGACGACGTCGCCGTCGATCTCGGCGATCCACCGGTGTCCGGGTAGCCATCGGGCGTCCAAGGTTTCTCGGGCGGGGGCCTCGGTGGCGAAGGTGGCGTTGCCGGTGGCGATGCCTTCACCGTAGATGCGCAGCACCGCGTCCCAATCGGCGTCGGTCATCGCACGCACTGACACGTCGTCGGGGAGATCGGTCGGGCAGCACGGACGCTGGGCCAGCACTCCCATGACCGCGTCGGCGGCATGGGGCAGGCCGGTGCAGCAGGCGGGGTTGACCTTCACGACCGTGGAGGTGCGGTCCTTGTGGACGTTGACGAATCCGACGTCGGCGAGTTTGCGCACGTGATGGGAGATGGTGGGCTGCCCGATACCGAGGGCTTCGGCGAGTTCGCCGACGGTGATCCCGGACGGGCGGGTGGCGACCTGGTGCAGCAACCGCACGCGGGTCGGGTCGGCAAGGCAGGTGAACCACGCCGCGTAGGTCGTCGCGTCGCCGATGGTGAGCGTGTCCTCCCACGTGGCTTCACCGCTGCGCACGATCGGCATATCCAGGGACGTCATACCCACCACTATATCGACCAGCATCGATGGTTGCATTGATCGACGTACGTCGATACAGTTCGAATCGAATGATCGATGACCGTCGATGAAAGGAATCGGGATCATGAACCAACTGCCCGTCGTCGTCGTAGGAGCCGGACCGATCGGCCTGGCCGCCGCCGCCCAACTCCGCGAACGCGACCTCCCTGTCCTGGTGTTCGAGCGCGGCGACACCGCAGGAGCCGCGGTGTCGCAGTGGAACCACGTCCGCGTGTTCTCCCGCTGGGCCGAACTCATCGACCCCGCCGCCCGCCACCTCCTCGACACCACCGGCTGGAGCGCCCCCAACGTCAACGCCTACCCGACCGGGCAGGACTGGGCCCGCGACTACCTGATCCCGCTAGCTGATGCGCTCGGCGACACCGTGCACCTGAACACCGAAGTGGTCGGCGTCGCCCGCCGCGGCCGTGACCGTGTGGTGGATGCCGGTCGCGACACCGAACCGCTGTCGGTGCACGTCCGTCGCGCCGACGGCACCGAAGACCGCGTGCTCGCACGGGCGGTGATCGACGCCTCCGGCACCTGGACCACGCCCAATCCCCTCGGCGGCGAGGGACTTCCCGCACTCGGCGAAACCGCCGCCACAGCGGTGATCGACTACCGGGTGCCCGACCTGGATGACCCGCGGGTGCGTGCCCGCTACGCCGGACGCCACATCGTGATCGCCGGAAGCGGGCACTCCGCGCTCACCGCCATCATCGCCCTGGCCGGGCTCGCCGAGACCGAACCGGGCACCCTGATCAGCTGGGTCCTGCGCCGAGGCGACACCGCGAACACCTTCGGCGGCGGGGACTCCGACCAGCTGCCCGCGCGCGGCGCGCTCGGACAACGCGCCAAGGCCGCCGTCGAGGCGGGGCATCTGCGGGTGGTGACCGGATTCCGCACCGCCGCGATCGAGCCCGACACCAGCGGCCGACACACCCTCATCTCCGACAACGGGCAACGCCTCGACGACGTCGACCGCGTGGTCGTGTTGACCGGGTTCCGGCCCGACCTGTCATGGCTGTCGGAGATCCGCCTCGGCCTGGACCCGGTCCTGCAAGCCCCGACCCAGCTCGCGCCGTTGATCGACCCGAACGTCCACTCCTGCGGCACCGTCTACCCCCACGGCGTCACCGAACTCTCGCATCCAGAACCAAACGTGTTCCTGGCCGGGATGAAAAGCTACGGCCGCGCCCCGACCTTCCTTGCGATGACCGGCTACGAACAGGTCCGCTCCATCGCCGCCGCGATCGCCGGGGATCACGAAGCCGCGACCCGCGTCGAACTCGCCCTGCCCGACACCGGAGTCTGCGGCGGCGCCGGAGTCTTCGACGACCCCAACGCCACCAAAACCGCCGCCGACAACGGTGATGGTGGCTGCTGCGGAGCACCGCAACCGGAACTGATCACCCTCGGCAGCGCCGTGCCTGCGCGAGGGTGAGCTGTTGAGCGACATCACTGTTGCCCCGCAGACCGGTGGCCTCACCGCTACCGGTCTGCGTCGGGTGCTGGCGACCTTGTGCCTGACCGAGATCACCAGCTGGGGAATCCTCTACTACGCCTTCCCTGTCCTGTCGGTTTCGATCACCCACGACACCGGCTGGTCGGCACCGACGATCACCGCCGCCTTCTCGTTGAGTCAGCTCGCCGCCGCGCTCACCGGAATCCCGGTCGGACGACTCATCGACCGCACCGGCCCGCGCGCCATCATGACCCTCGGTTCCGTCCTGGCCATTCCCTCGCTGATCGTGGTGGCGACCGCACCGAACCTAGCGCTGTTCTTCACCGGCTGGATCGCCGCCGGGATCGCGATGGGCGCGGTGCTCTACCCACCCGCCTTCGCCGCCCTGACCCGCTGGTACGGCACCGGGCACGTGAAAGCGTTGATGATCCTCACCCTCGCCGCCGGACTCGCCAGCACCGTCTTCGCGCCCTTGACAGCCACGCTGGTCCAGCACACCGATTGGCGCGCAACCTATCTCATCCTCACCGCGATCCTGGCGATCGTGACCATCCCCGCCCACTGGCTCGGGCTACACGGACCCTGGCCACACCCACCACCGCCAGCGAACAGCTTCCACGCCGACCACAACGCCGTCGCCCGCAGCCCCGCCTTCCTGGCCCTGGTGGTCGCGTTGAGCCTGGGTGCGTTCACCGCCTTCGCCGGAGTGTTCAACCTGGTACCGCTGCTGATCGAACGCGGATTCTCCCCGTCGCTGGCTGCGCTCACCTTGGGTCTGGGCGGAGCGGGGCAAGTCCTGGGCCGCATCGGCTACCTCCCACTCGCTGCTGCCACCGGCCCGCGTGTTCGGATTGTGACGGCCTTCGCCGCGACGGCCGCCGCGACCGCGTTACTCGGACTGGGCACCACGGTCGTGGTCCTGATCGGCGTCTCGATCGGCGCTGGACTGGTGCGCGGGATCATGACCCTGATCCAGGCCACCGCGATCACCGAACGATGGGGCGCAACACATTACGGACGTCTCAGCGGACTCATGTCCGCACCGGTCGTCATCGTCATGGCGTTGGCCCCTTGGGCGGGCACCGCACTGAGCGCATGGACGGGCAGCTACGCCAACACCTACCTGCTCCTGGCCGCGCTCGCCGTCGTGGCCGCGGCCGTCGCGTTCGCCTCGGTACCCAGACACGACCCCACACTCTGATCTTCGAGGACGCCACCAGTGACCACCCGCTACGACGCCCTCGTCATCGGTGGCGGCCAATCAGGACTGGCCGCCACCCACCACCTCCGCAAACACGGCCTGTCCGTCGCCCTGCTCGAAGCCGGACCCGAACCCGTCGGGTCCTGGCCGCACTACTACGACAGCCTCACCCTGTTCTCACCCGCGAAGTACAGTGCCCTGCCCGGACTCCCATTCCCCGGCGACCCCGACCGGTATCCACACCGCGACGAAGTCATCGACTACCTGCGCCAGTACGCGAAAACACTCGACGCCGACATCCACACCCATCACCGCGTCGACACCGTCACCCACGACGGACACCATTTCACCGCCCACACCGACACCGGAGCGGGCTTCACCGCACCCCGGCTGGTCGCCGCGACCGGCGGATTCGGTACACCGCGCATCCCCGAGCTAACTGGACAAGACCTATTCACCGGAAACATCGTCCACGCCGGTCGATACCGGTCACCCACCGAATTCACTGACCGACATGTCATCGTGGTCGGGGCGGGAAACTCCGCGGTCCAGATCGCCACCGAACTCGCCGAACACGCCACCGTCACCCTCGCCAGCCGGACACCGGTCAAGTTCGTGCCCCAACGCCCCCTCGGCCGCGACATGCACTTCTGGTTCACCCTCACCGGAATCGACACCGCACCCATCGGATATCTGCTGCGACGACCCCCGACCGCACCGGTCTTCGACACCGGGCACTACAAATCGGCCATCGCCGCGAACAAACCCGAACACCGACCGATGTTCACCACCCTGCGCATTGATTCCGCACTCTGGCCCGACACCACCACCCCCGTCGATACCGTCATCCTGGCGACCGGATACACACCGAACCCCGCCTATCTCAACAACATCGGCGCGCTGACCGCCGCCGGGGCACCGCGCCACGGCAAAGGACTGTCCACCACCCACGCCGGACTCGGCTACGTCGGCCTCGAATGGCAACGCAGCCTGTCCTCGGCCTCGCTGCGGGGCGTGGGCCGCGACGCCGCCCGGCTCGCGACTCAGCTGCGTGATGTGGCGTGATCGCCGCCGTGCGCCACTGTGTCCTGCTCGCCGCATGGGCGCCCGGGACTACGCGCTCGCGATCTCAACAGCGGCCCCCGGATCCGCGGTGCTGCGTCCAATTCGCGCCTGGTTCGTCTGAAGAAGCGGACTCCCATCCACCCGGATGCGAGCACACCGCCTTCCGAGAGGAATCCCCGCGATGACCATTCACCGGCTCCGCCACCACCTCGCCGATCGGCATCTGGTTGGTGCGCGATGAGCGCCCCGACGGTCGTGGTCGAGGATCTGCATGTCGCCTACGGCAGCACGTGGGCGCTCGACGGTGTCGATCTGTACGCCGCCACAGGGACGACGCTGGGGGTGCTCGGCCACAACGGCGCCGGGAAAACCACCCTGATCCGCGCCCTGACCACCCTGGTCCGGCCGACGGTCGGCCGCGTGGAGATCACGGGCCTGGACGTGGTGGCCGACGCCACCGAGGTTCGCCGCCGGATCGGGGTGACCGGCCAGTACGCCGGACTCGATGAATTCCTCACCGCACGAGAGAATTTGGAGCTGATCGGCCGCCTGGCCGGGCTGCGCCGCCGCGCCCGCCCGCGTGCCGACACTCTGATCGATCGGCTCGGGCTGCACGAGTACGCCGGCCGTCGCGTCGGAGAACTCTCCGGTGGTTCCCGCCGCCGCGTCGACCTTGCCGCGAGCCTGGTCGCCGATCCGGCGGTGCTGTTCCTCGACGAGCCGACCACCGGTCTGGACCCGCTGGCCCGCGCCGGACTGTGGGACGTCGTCGACGAACTCACCACCGCGGGCACCACCGTGGTGCTCACCACCCAGTACCTCGAGGAAGCCGACCGCCTCGCCGACGACATCGTGATCCTCAACCGCGGCCGGATCGCCGCGCGCGGCACCCCCGCCGAGCTGAAACAGATCATCGGCGGCAAGGTCGTGCACCTCACCGTCCCCGCCGAACAGCTCGCCGATCTTCCCTTCACCCCCGACAGCGAGCGGGCCGAGGGCAGCCGGGTCGGGGTTTCGGTCACCGTCGCCGACGCCCCCACCGCGACCGCGCTGGTCGCCGACCTGCACCGCGACGGACTCGAGATCACCGACCTGGATGTGACGTCCCCGAGCCTCGACGACGTCTTCACCCACCTCACCCACGTCACGACCGGAGCGGCCCGATGACCACCACGACCATGACCGCGGTCGGGCGTTCCCCGATCGGGAACCAGCTCGCCGCCCTGACCGTGCGCAACCTGCGCACCAGCGCCCGCGTCCCGCAGTTGCTGATGTTCTCGCTCACCATGCCGATGGCGATGCTCGTCCTGTTCAGCCAGGTATTCCGCAGCGTCGCCGCCGGACCCGGCTTCCCCGCCGGGATCAGCTACATCGACTTCCTCACCCCGGCCATGCTCGCGGTCTCCACGGTGATGGCGGGCACCAACGCCGGAGTCTCGGCCGCGATCGACCACACCAACGGCCTGCACGACCGATTCGCCGCCCTACCGATGCGCACGGCACTGCCCGGCCTGGCACGCACCATCAACGAAGCCCTGTTCACCCTCGCCAGAGCCGCGCTACTCGGCATCGCCGCGCTGGCGCTGGGTTTCGACTTCCACGGCACCCCGATCGACGCACTGGCCGCGGTCGTGGTCCTGGTGGTGCTGGCGGGGGCGATGAGTGCCCTGTTCGGACTGATCGGTGACCGGCTGCGCCGTCCCGACGTCGTCCAGTTCGCCGGGATGATGGCGATGATGCCGCTGATGTTCGTCTCCAGCGCGTTCGCGCCGATCCACAGCATGCCCGGCTGGATGCAAGCCATGGCCACGGTGAACCCGGTCGCCCACGCCACCGACGCCCTACGCGGACACGTCCTCGGCACCGCAACCCTCACCGATACCGCCACCGCTCTGGTCGCGGCGATCGGACTGTGGGCCGCGGTCACCGTGATCCCCGCCCTCATGCGCCGGATTCGGCCACGTGCGCACTGACCGAATCGCCCGACCGCTCCCTCCTTTCCTCCGCCGAGGGAAGGACGGAGCTGCTGTCGGCGTCCACATCGCTCATCCACAGCCGGACACGCCGATGGCCTCTACCGGTGAGGTAGAGGCTCGGCGGGACTGTGGTCTCAGCGGATACGCCCGCTGCGGGGGTCGGCGGCGCTCATGCGGCGGCGTCGAGCAGATGCAGTTCCTGCTCCACGATCAGTTCGACCTCTTCATCGGTCAGCCCCGACAACAGATGTGTGGTCAGCATCGCTCTCTCACCTCCTCAACGCTCCTACAGATACGTCGAACCGGAGAACCCGAAATCGACATCGACACCCGTACAGACGAGACATCCCACAGATGGACGCACGACAGCACCCGGTCGCTGTCGCCCTCATCGGACCAGGTCAGGACGAATCGAGGGTCGCGATCACAGCGGCAGGCGAGGATGCTGGACACAGAGCAGGAGGAGAGATGACGAACCACACAGCGGCCACCACAACGACCACACCACCGGACCGGCACAGTGATCTCGAACAACTGTGGCGCGGCTTCTCCAGCGACCTGCGGACCTTCATCGCCCGCCGCGTCTCACGCCCCGAAGACGCCGACGACATCCTCTCTATCGTGTTCCTGCGGATGGCCAAAAGCCTCGACGACCTCCGCGATCAGGACCGCCTCCTCGGCTGGATGTATGCCATCACCCGCAACGTGATTACCGACTACTACCGCTCCGCACCCCACCGCCGCGAACTGCCCGTCGACGTTGTACCGGAACACCCGAGCACCAACGACGGCGGACCCGACACCGACACCGCGGCACAGAAAGAACTCGCCAAGTGCCTGGTGCCGATGCTCGCGGCCCTTCCCGCCGACCAAGCCGCCGCCGTGAAGATGGTCGACCTCGACGCCCACACCCACGCCGCCGCCGCGAAGCAAGCGGACATCTCGATATCCGGGATGAAATCCCGCGTCCAACGCGGACGCGCCGCCCTACACGCCCAACTCCACGCCTGCTGCCAGATCAGCCAGGACCGCACCGGCCACGTCCACGACTACCAACCCCGCAGTGAGACCTGCGCCTGCACCGACGCACCACCCACAGACCAATAGTTCCCACCCCGGCGTCCGAACGGCCACGGGTCCTCGGCATTCCCACGACCCGACGAAGATGCGGTGCGAGCCACGTGGCTCGCACCGCATCCTGGTTCCGAGAGGGCTACTGGCAGCCGCACCCGCCCCCGGCCGTCGCCGCCGGAGCGCAGCACGACGACTTCTCGCTCTCATCGCAGCAGGTCGACTGCCGTTCGCTGCCACAACACGTCGGCGCCGCAGACTGGGCCGGTGCGTCGGTGGGATCGGCCGCCTCGAACTCACTTGGGCTGGTACTCATGGTGACTCCTTGATCCGTGAGGGATGGGCACCAAGACAGACGGAACAGAGCGAGAAAGGACGCACCAGCTACACACCCAGCTGGTACCTCATCTCAACGGCTGGCGGGCGGGCCGGCCGCTACCGGTCGAGGATCGTATGCAGCAGGCCCACGACCCCGAGGGCGACCCCGACTCCGACGGCCACCTCGGTGATCGCACCGATGGCGGTGCCGCTCGCGCCCGCGGTCGCGAGGATCACGAACCAGCGCAACGGCAACCGGTCGGGATCGGGCTGCGAACCGGACCGGTTCGCGGAGCTAGATGTCACTTGATGACGCCTTTCGTTCTCGTTGTCCATCAGACCGGGACCGCCACCTGGGGGCCGTCCGCTGGTATCCAGCCTCGC
This sequence comes from Nocardia sp. NBC_01377, assembly GCF_045040005.1. Classification (NCBI taxonomy): domain Bacteria; kingdom Bacillati; phylum Actinomycetota; class Actinomycetes; order Mycobacteriales; family Nocardiaceae; genus Nocardia; species Nocardia sp. NBC_01377. Next base: position 5,915,965 of record NZ_CP109566.1, on the reverse strand, counting down.
CCCGAGCAGGGGCGTCGTCTACGCTCGGAGATACATCACTATGTCAGGGGGTTATCATTTCCGACGACGGCGAGGGCGCGGCGATGCTCAGCGTTCCGCCCTTCGGTGGCCCCGGCACAGGCGGCCAGGTACTCGCCGACGCCGACGGGACCGAACGGGTGGTGGTCACATACGACGACCTGCCGGGACCGTGGAAGTACACGGTCGAAGGTCGCCTAGTGAACGGATCGCCGATGATCACGGAGTTGGTGGTGCGCCAGCGTGATCCGTCCGCGCCCGTGGCGATCACCCAGACCGCGCTGCGTCGAATACAGCTGCGTGTGATCCTCGACCGCGTCAAACGGGCACTGAAAACCGAATGGGAGCAACGGGTCTCGCGGCTGCTCGGCGACGCCCGCACTCAGATGCCCAAGTCCGGGCGGTCGTGGCCCGCGGAACACTACATGCAGGTCGCCTGGTGGTACGTCGAGGCAGAAGCCGACGGCGGTTCGGCCCGCAAAGCGATATCGGAGCACTGGGGAGTTTCGCTCGTCACGGCGAGCCGATGGTTGAGCGAGGCGCGCGAACGTGGCTACCTCGGTGCCTACGTCGCGGGAAAGAAGCAGCGTGACGAGAACCTGTGGTCGAGGCAGCGGTCCGCCACCTCTACCGTCGAGAGATCGGTGGTCAGCGCATTCCTCGTCCAGACGGTGGCCGAGGCAGTGAACGACTCGCCGCAGACGGCGATGTCCACCGTCGTGGATATGTTGCTCACCCTGGGGGGAGAGGCGGTCTCACGAGCCACGCGAACCGATAACGCCAAGGACGAACTCGGTCTCCGGGCGTTTCTCGACTACCTCTTCGTACTGGTGGAGCACGCCGAGAGCGACACGATTCGTACGAGCGCCGAAGCCTTGGTGGACGCGCTAGCCGCCGATGGCCCATCCGACGAATCGTCGTAGCGGCGCGTGACCGTCCGGACGTGCGACGCACACCTGGTAGAGGCATAGATCCGAAGCTGGTCGAAGCTGCCTGTATCGCGGTCTGTCATAACCCAGAGGTCGCAGGTTCAAATCCTGTCCCCGCTACAAAGGCTCAGGCCCGAGAGATTACGATCTCCCGGGCCTGAGCCATTTCTTCGTCTACGCAACGTGCGGATCGACGGCCTCGCATATTCCGGGATCGGCGCAGAGGTCACGCGCGGATCGCTGGGTGCATCTTCCCGGGCGCATGACCGGCGGTCACCCTCCCGGCGTCACCAGTCCGTGTGTATGCGCGTACACGACGGCGTGAATCCGGTCGCGCACACCGAGTTTCGCCAGCACGCGGGAGACGTGCGTTTTGACCGTTTCCTCACCGACGCATAATTCGGCCGCGATTTCGGCGTTGCTGCGCGCGTCGGCGAGCAGCAGGAGGACCTGGCGTTCGCGGGCGGTCAGTTGATCGACTTCGGGCGGGATCCGCGGGGGTGTGAGGGTGCCCGCGAAATTCGCGATGAGACGGCGGGTCATCGACGGGTCGATGAGGGCGTCGCCGCGGGCGGCGATACGGATGGCGGCGACCAGTTCCTCCGGTGGCAGGCTCTTCAACAGGAATCCGCTGGCACCGGCGCGCAGCGCGCGGTAGAGGTTGGCGTCGCTGTCGTAGGTGGTGAGAACCAGAACGCGGGTGCCGCCCGCGGCCACGATCGACTCGGTGGCGGCGAGGCCGTCCAGTTTGGGCATCCGCACATCCAGGATCGCGACATCCGGGCGCAGGCGGGCCGTTTCGGCGATGGCGCTGCGCCCGTCGCCGACCTCGGCCACGCATTCCAGATCCGCTTGGCTGTCGACCACGGCCCGCAGTCCGGACCGGAACATGCTGTGGTCGTCCGCGATCAGGACGCGCAGGGGGCCGGTCACGATTCTCCGATCGGTATCTCGACGTCGACGTGCCATTCGCGTCCGGTGGAATCGAGACCGTATCGCACCGTCCCGCCGAACAATTCGGCGCGGCGGCGAATCCCGCCGAGACCTCGGGGCACCTCCGGCGACGAGACAGTGACGGCGGGAACGGGATTCGACGCCGCGATGGTGACCCGGTCCCGCCGGTAGCCGATCACCAGGCGCGCGCGACCGGGATCGCCGTGCCGCAGGGCGTTGGTGAGGATCTCCTGCACGATGCGGTACAGGGTCAGGTCGAGGGAATCGGGCAGCGTCACGGGAGTGCCGTCGACGACGACTTCGACCTCGAGCCCGGCCGCCCCGACGTGATCGATCAGTCCGTCGATATCGGACAGGCCCGGCTGACGTTGGCTGTCGTCCTCGCGGCCGTGCAGCATGTCCAACTGCCTGCGCAGATCGACCATCGCCGCGCGACTGCTCGATTCGACCGCGCTCAGCGAACGGGTCGCGGCGGTGTCGCCCGCGTCGGCCAGCGCGAGCCGCGCCGCGCCCGCGTGGATCCCGATGGCGCTGACGTGGTGGGAGATGACGTCGTGCAGATCGCGGGCGATGGCGGCGCGTTCATCGGCGACCGCGCGCACCAGCGCGGTGCGCTGTTCCTGCTCACGCAGGCTCGCCTGCTGTTCCAGATCGGCGATATAGGCGCCACGAGCCGCCGTGTAGCGCCCGACCAGCCACGGAACCACGCCGACGCTGACCGTGGTGGCGAGCAGCAGCCGCCAATCGCCCGCGGTGGCACTTCCGACCAGCAGATGCCCGGTGACGAAACCCGCGCACAGGATCGCGACGGTGAGAAACGAGCGAAGGCCGGTCAGCCACGCACCCGCGCGGTACCCGGCCACCAGATAGCCGACGTCGGCGAAACGCACGGTGAGTCCGTGCCGCATCATCAGCACCGATTCCGCCAGTCGGACCACGACCTGCGCGACGGCGACCACCGCGGCGGTGCGCGGAGGAGCGGCCAGGGCCAGATCGGCCGCCACGATGCCCGCCATCACCGCCAGGGTCTGCCACGGAGCAGTCGAGAACACCCCGCACAGCGCCAGAATCGTGGTGTCGACCACCGCAGCGGTGATCGCGACCACGAGGGATTGCCTGGCCAGCGACCTGGTCACGTCGAACAGTTCGCCACCACCTTTCGCGCAGTCGGGCCGCCGCCGAGCCTACCCAGCGCGGCGCGCGCCACCGCGGACCCGCCGATGCCACCGTGTCCGCTGGGCGGCGCGGGCGCATCCCCCGCGTGGGGGATCGCGAATCCCCCGGCGGCGCGATGTATAGCCAGGTCAGCGGCCATAGTGTGAGAGGCGAACCCAATGGAGGGAGACCCCGTGAATAGTTCCCAGCTGTTCATCTACGCCGTACCCGCGTTCGCCGTGCTCATGCTCGTGGAGTGGATCGCCTACCGCCGCGATCCCGACCGCGCCGCCAACGGACAGTCCGGGCGTGACACGGCGTCCAATATCGCCACGTACACGATCGGCCGCGTACTGCGGCCGCTGGCGCAGAATCTGGTGCCGTTCTCGGCGGTGATCGTCGTCGCCGCACTGACGCCGCTGCACCTGTCGCCGCAGCACTGGTGGGTGTGGGTGCTCGGATTCGTCGTCACCGACTTCTGCTACTACTGGGCCCATCGCGCCGACCATCGGATCCGGCTGATGTGGACCGCGCACAGCGTCCACCACTCCAGCCAGTACTTCAACCTCTCCACCGCGATCAGGTTGTCGTGGGTGCATCCGGTCGCCTCGACCATGCGCGGATTCGCGTGGGTGCCCGCCGCGCTGATCGGCCTGCCTCCGTGGATGATCTTCCTGCTCCAGGCCATCGGCCTGCTGTACCAGTTCCCGATCCATACCCAGCGCGTCGACACCCTGCCGCGCCCGATCGAATTCCTGTTCAACACCCCCGCCCACCACCGGATCCACCACGCCTCGAACCAGCCGTACATCGACAAGAACTACGGCGGCATCTTCATCGTCTGGGATCGCCTGTTCGGCAGCTTCGCCGAGAAGTCCGAGCCGATCCGCTACGGACTCACCAAGAACATCGAGACCGACAATCCGCTGAAGGTGAACTACCACGAACTCGCCGCGATGATTCGCGATGTGCGCCATGCGAATTCGTGGCGGGGCAGGTTCGGGTACGTCTTCGGTCCGCCCGGATGGAGCGAGCGGACACCGGTTTCCTCCGAAACCGTCTCCGATGCCACGGCCACACTGTCGGCGGATGCGGTCGCCACGCGCCAGTTGGTCGACGCGGTCAGCGCGCACCGGTCGGCGGACGCCATGAATACGTACCGGTCGATGGAGGCCACGGCAGAGCGCCAGTTGGTGGACGCCACGACCGCACCCCGGTCGGCGGACGCTGCGACGGCATCACGGTCCGTCCCGATGGCGAAGCGGGGTGGCGCCGCGTCGGAACGACAGTCGGCGGAGGGCTCCACGCCCCGACAGTCGGCCGCACCGCAACCGGTGCGCTGACAACCACGAACCACCGTGCGGCCGTGTGTGATCCGATCAGTACAGGGTCACCCCGGCCGCACGGTTGCAGTCCAGCCACAACCGCCAGACCTCCCCGGAGGAGTAGCGGGTGCGGCGCAGTCGGTGTTCGGGACGTTGCCGCCGGTCGTGCCAGAAATGTCCGGACGGCGGCGGAGGTTGCGTCGCGGCCAGCCAGACGGCGGTATCGGCGCCCTCGGCGGGGGTTCGCAGCAGCGGTCCGACGAGACGATGGAAACCGGGCAGCGCGTCGGTGATGCCGGGGGTGTCGACCCAGCCGGGATGCATGGAGTGCGCCGAAATTCCCTGCGGCGCATATCGTTCGGCGATGATCGGGGTGAAGGCCACCTGCATGCGTTTGGTCCGCGCGTACGCCGTCGCGCCGCGATACCCGCCGCGCAGGTATTCGGGATCGTCGACGGCCAGCGGCTGGGTGTACATCCCGCCCGACGACACGAAGATCACCCGGCCCGCCCCGGTGGCGGCGAGTAGCGGCGCGAGCCGGTCGGTCAGGCGCAGCGGCCCGAGTATGTGGGTGGCCAGACTCAGTTCGTGTCCGTCGGGCGATTCGGTGCGTTTCGGTGGCAGCACGCCCGCGTTGTGGATCAGCACGTTCAGCCCGGTCAGCTGGTCGGTGAGCCGGTCGGCGCAGGCGGTGACCGAATCCGGATCGGCGATATCGCATTCGGTGACGAGGACGTCGGCGCCTGGACGCGCGGCCAGTATCCGGTCGCGTGCCCGTTCGCCGCGTTCCCGGTTGCGTACGGCCAGCACCACCGATGCGTCGAGTGCGGCCAGCGCGTCCGCGATCGCGAGGCCTATACCGGAATTGGACCCCGTCACCAGTGCCGTCGCGCCGCGTAGCGCGTGCGGCGCCGGATCGGCGGGCCAGTGTTCGCGGCGTAGCGCGATGCCGAGGCGGGTGAAGCCGGGAACGATGGTCCGGTCGAGGAGGGTGTCCAGTCGAGGCGTGGCACCGGGTGCATCGGTCATCGGCCCATTCTTCTAGAGATTCCGGCGAATCGCGACAGAACGATGCATGAACGTTGCGCGAGAGTGAATCATGGTTAGAGTCGGGGGATGGGCATCGAGTGTTCGAGTGTCGTCGCCGCATCCCGATCCGAGGTGTTCGCGTGGTATTCCCGCCCCGGTGCGTTCGCCCGGCTCGCGCCGCCCTGGCAGCCGGTGACCCCGGTCGCCGAGGCGGACTCGTTGCGTGACGGCCGCGCGGTCCTCGGTCTGCCCGGTGGACTGCGGTGGGTGGCCCGCCACGATCCGGCCGAATACGACCCGCCGCACCGGTTCGTCGACGATCTGGTCGTCGACGGACTCGCCTCGATGCCCGCCGGATTGCTGTTGCGCTGGCGGCACACCCACGAATTCGAGGCCGTCGACGAGGCGGGTACCCGCGTGGTTGATCGGGTGGACTCCCCGGTTCCAGCCTTCGCGTTGCGTCCGATGTTCGACTACCGCTATCGGCAGTTGGCCGACGATCTGGCCGCGCACGGTCGGGCGGCCGCGCACGGCTACGCGCCGTCGACGATCGCCGTCACCGGGAGTTCGGGTCTGATCGGGTCGGCGTTGACCGCGTTCCTGACCACCGGCGGCCACCGGGTGTTGCGCCTGGTCAGGCATCAGCCGGTCGGTACGGACGAAAGGCAATGGCACCCCGACGATCCCGCGCCGGATCTGCTCGACGGCGTCGACGCCGTCGTCCATCTGGCGGGCGCGTCGATCGCCGGACGTTTCACCGCGGGCCACAAGCGCGCGATGACCGAGAGCAGGATCGGTCCGACCCGCAGGCTCGCCGAACGCGCGGCCGCCACCGGGGTCGGCGCGTTCGTCTGCGCCTCGGCCATCGGCTACTACGGATACGACCGCGGCGACGAGGTGCTGGACGAGAACGCGACGCACGGTGACGGTTTCCTCGCCGATCTCGTCTCCGACTGGGAGGCGGCCACACTCGTCGCGGCCGAAGCCGGAGTGCGGGTGGCCCGGATTCGCACCGGTATCGTGCAATCGCCGCGCGGTGGCACGCTGAAACTGTTGCGCCCGCTGTTCACGACCGGGCTCGGCGGCCGGATCGGTGACGGCAGCCAATGGCTGTCCTGGATCGGGATCGACGATCTCGTCGATGTGTACCATCGCGCGCTGTGGGACAGCGATCTCGTCGGCCCGGTGAACGCCGTCGCCCCGCAACCGGTTCGGAATACCGATTACACCAAGACATTGGCCGGGGTGCTGAATCGGCCCGCGTTGCTGCCCGTTCCGGAATTCGGTCCGGGGCTGCTGCTCGGTGCGCAGGGGTCCAAGGAATTGGCCGCGGCGAGTCAGCGCGTCGCGCCGGCGCGACTGTTACGCGCCGGGCACACGTTCCGCCGACCCGAACTGGAATCGACGCTGCGTCATCTGCTCGGCCGGACCGGCTGATCCGCTCTGGTCAGCAGGAACTGACGCACATCGAGGTAACCGCACCGGAATCCGGCCTCGGAATAGGCCAGATACAGCCGCCACATCTCGATGAAGACCGGATCGAACCCGAGCGCGGCCACTTCCTCGAGCCGCGCCTCGAAGCGCTGACGCCACAGCCGCAGGGTATGGGCGTAGTGCGGCCCCATCGAGAAGTCGTCGCGGACGAGGAGTGAGCTGTCGCGGCGCACGGTTCGCTCGATCAAGCGGGTCGATGGCAGGAAACCCCCGGGAAAGATGTATTTGTGCACCCAGGTGTAGGTGTCGCGGGTGGCGAGCATGCGCTCGTGCGGCATGGTGATGGATTGCACGACCACGCGCCCGTCGTCCGCCAGGACGCCGTCGATGGTCGCGAAGAACGTCCCGAGATATTCGTAGCCGACGGCCTCGATCATCTCGACCGACACCACGGCGTCGTAGGTGCCATCCACCTTGCGGTAGTCGAGCAGATCGACGCGCACCCGGTCGCCCAGCCCGGCCGCGGCGATCCGTTCCACGGCGAGCGCGCGCTGTTCGGTGGACAGCGTCACCGACCGCACCACCGCGCCCCTCGCGGCCGCGCGCAGGGCCAATTCGCCCCAGCCGGTGCCGATTTCGAGAACGCGGGTACCCGGCCCGACCCGCGCGGCGTCCAACATCCGGTCGATCTTGGCGTGCTGGGCCGCGGCGAGATCCTCCCAGCGTGGCGGCGGCGAGAGCTGTCCGAACAACGCGCTGGAATAGGTGAGCGTGTCGTCGAGGAAGAGCGCGAAGAACTCGTTGGACAGGTCGTAGTGCCTGGCGATGTTATCCCTGGTGTTGTCCGGGCTGTTGTGTTCGTCCGCCGGATGGGTGGCGACATACAGTCGCCGCAACCGTTGCAGGGACGCGGGGATCAGCGTGTCGATGCGGGCGGCGAAGACCTCGAGGGTCGCCGCGAGGTCGGGCGCGGACCAGTCACCGGCCATATACGACTCGCCGAACCCGATCAGCCCGCCCGCCCCGATGCGGGCGAAGAAGTCACGCGGGCGGCGCAGGATCATTCGCGGATCGTCGCGATCACCGTCGCCGTACCTCGTGCCGTCGGGCAGTTCGACCAGTACCGGCAGGTCGCGGACCGCGCGCCGGAACAGGTATTCGGCCACCGGCGCCGCGACGGCGGTTCGGATGCCCGTGGGGACGGTGTCGACGTCGGGCCACGCCGCTCTGCTCGGGGTGGGACGGGTGCCGGGTTCGGCGTGGAATTCGATACTCACCGCAGCGGCTCCTGGGGCGAAACGGAGGGTCGGGCGACGACGGGCAGGCGGCGGGCCCACAGGCGCACGCCCTGCCAGCGGATACGCGCCGAGACCAGTAGTGGAGCGAGGGGTACGGCAATGATCGCGCGCAGAACCGTCGGGAGGGTGGCCGTTCGGCAACGACCTGTCATCGAAGCGGCGAAGATCGGTGTGCCGTATTCGAGCACGATGGATACCCGAAGTTCGTCATCCGGTTCGGGGACTCGCATCCGGTATTCGCCGCTGACCTCGTTGAACGGTGACACGTAGAACTGCTTCTCGGTGCGCGCCCGGCCGTTCTCGTCGGGTCGGAGCAGATAGCGGTGCCTGCCGCCGTAGGTGTTGTGCACCTCGGCGATCACGCAGACCGGAGTGTCGGTCTCGTCGCGGCACCAGTACAGCGTGAGCGGATTGAAGACATGCCCGAGGACACGGGCATTGGCGAGCATCAGCACCCGGCCGCCACGCAGGCCGATGCCGTGTTCGGCCAGGTAGTCGTCGACATTGCGGCGCAGCGACAGGCCGGGATCGCCGAGATGGTCGGCGGCGCGGAAATCGGCGAACGGACGCAGCCACCCGGGCAGCCTCGGCATATCGTCGAGATCGACCAGCCAGCTGTAGCTGCGATATCGGAACTCGTGGCGCAGCGGGGCCATTCGCGCGTGATGGATACGGGTACGGACGATGCGCGCGTTCATGACGCGTGCACGACCCGTGGCTCGTCCGCCCATCGAGAACCGAGCCGTCGCGCCGCGCGCAGACCCGACGCCGCCCCGTCCTCGTGGAAACCCCAGCCGTGATAGGCGCCCGCGAATGCCACGCGATCGTCGCCGATCTCGCCGAGCCTGCGCTGCGCGGCGACCGAATCCGGTGTGTAGATCGGATGCTCGTAGACCATTCGATCCAGAATCCGGTCCGCCGCGACCCGGTCGCCGTCGCCGAGGGTGACGAGGAAGCGGCGGTCGTCCGCACGGTCGAGGCGCTGCAATCGGGTCAGGTCGTAGCTGACGAGCACCCGGTCGGCGCGGGTATCGCACGCGGGCAGCCGATAGTTCCACGAGGCGCGGGCCCGCGTGGCCTTCGGGAGCACGGATTCGTCGGTGTGCAGGACGGTGTGGTTCACCGAATACGGCATCGCCGACAGGATCGAGCGTTCGGCGTCGGTGGGTTCGGCCAGCAGGGCAAGGGCTTGGTCGGGGTGGGTCGCGACCACGACGGCGTCGAAACGCGCGACCGCGTCGGCGTCGTCCCGCACGGCGACGCCGTCGGCGGTCCGGTGCACCGCGCGCACGGGGGTGGCCACGCGCACGGCGTCCAATCGCTCGGCGACCGCGCCGACGTAATTCGTCGACCCGCCGACCACGGTGCGCCAGGTCGGCGAGCCGAATACCGTCAGCATGCCGTGATGGTGCAGGAAGGCGAACAGGTACCTGGCCGGGTAGCGCAGCGCGGTGGTTGGATCACACGACCACACCGCCGATACCAGCGGCGTCAGGAAATGCGTGACGAAGTAGTCGGAAAACGCCGCCGCCCTGACGAATTCGCCCAGCGTCCGGCCCTCGGACCCGGCATGGTCGAGTTCCGCGCGGGCGAGGCGGTGGAAACGCGGTACTTCGGTGAGCAGCCGCAGGTAGCGTCCGCGGGTCACCGATCGCGGTGTGGCGAACAGTCCGGCGAGACCGCGGGCTCCCGCGTATTCGAGTCCGCAGCCGTCACATCGCACCGACATGCTCATATCGGATTCCTGTGTCGCGACGCCGAGTTCGTAGAACAGGCGCAGCAGCGTCGGGTACGTGCGGTCGTTGTGGACGATGAAACCGGTGTCGACGCCGATCGACGCGCCCGTCGTCGCGGTGATCCGGTGGGTGTCGGCGTGTCCGCCGAGCCTGGCCTGCGCCTCGTACAGGGTGACCTCCGACGAATGGGCCAGGGCCAACGCCGCGGTCAGTCCGGACACTCCGCCGCCGATGACGGCGACGTGCCGGGTGCGGTCCTGCTTGCGGTCGACCATAACTCTCCTTCGGACTCGCTGTGCATCAATTATGCATCGTTTCGCGTGAGTGAGCCACTCATGCCGGGAGGTGTTCGCCGTGCGCGCCGTGTCGGATCGGTCGATTCGGGTTCCGACCAGGCTGAATCCGAACACCGAGAGTTTCGGGGTATGCGATCCGAGGGCCGTTTCGGCCGGGAGCGACGGGTCGGGATGGACCGCACTATCGTCGGCGCCGACATCCCCTGTCCGCGGCCCATGTCGATGAGCGCGGGATCGACCTGCCGACAGCCGAGGATCGTATTCCACGGGAGACGTCGCACGGTCTCGGCAACACGTTCGGGACATGCGTGCCGGACGTATTCGCGTGAGTGCCGACCGCTCCGTCCGCATGGGACGCGAGGCCGGTTCAGGCCAGCAGGTCGACGGCGTCGGTCAGGCTGCGCACCCGGTGCACCGTGTCGGGCAGGATGACCTCTTCCCAGCCCGGGCCGCCGACGAAGATCCGCGCGCCCGCGTTGGCGCAGGCGCGGACCGCCGAGGTCAGCGCCGTGGATTCCTGCTGCGACCACAGCACTGCCGACGCCGGAACGTCGTGCCGGGCGATCGCGTCGGTCAGCGCGGTCGTCGGCACGTCGGCGCCGAGCATCCTGGCGCCGACGGCGCGTTCGGCGAGTGCGGCCCGCAGCACCTCGAGGGGGAGCGCGTGTGTCTCACCGCTGGTGCAGGCCAACAGGATCGATCGCGCCGCCGTGTTCGACGCCGCTGTATTCGGCGCCGCCATCTTCTCCGGTGGGGGATTGGTGCGGTGCATGATCGAGGTGATGCACCAGGAGAGCAGGTGTTCGACGTCGATGCAGCCTTCGCCGTCGTCCTGGCGGGTGATGATGTCGGCGAAGGCGGGGCGGCACAATTCGTCCCAGGTCGCGATCACCCCGTAGTCGCGCACGTGGACGCCGAGCAGGCCGGACACGGCCGTGGCGTCGAGTGCGAAGGCCGCGTCGAGCAGGGTGATCCGGTCGCCGCGCACCGGGAGCGGCCCGCGTACCGAGGCGGCCGCGCCCGCGGGCGTCGCGCCGTCGCGGATGAGCGCGACCATCTGGCCGAGCAGTGCGATATCCCGCTCCGAGTACAGGCGGTGCCTGCCCGGGCGATCCTGCGGGGGCCCGATGTCGTACCGGCGATTCCAGCTTCGCAGCGTCGCGGTCGGAATGCCGAGACGCTCGGCGACCGCGCGCACCGTGTATCCGGCCGCGTCGGAGACTGGAGCTGAACCGGCGGGCATCGCCTCATTCTGCCCCGTCCGGTCTCGGCGTGTCGTCACGGCCCGGCGCCCCGGTGTCCGGGGCGGTGCGCGATGCCCGGCTGTAGCCGCACGGACTTCATGTTCGCGTCGTCGCGATCGCGGTGGCGGCGCACAGCAGGCCCCAGCCCGCCGTGACCGCGACGGCCTTGGCGCGCTGTGGTCTGCCGCGCAGCGCGAGCCCGAGTACCGCCGTGTCACCGAGGTCCGAGCACACTCTGACGGCGATGGCGACACGCAGGGATCGGGCATCGGGCGCCGCGATCATGGCGAGTCCGGAGGCGGTGTCGCGCAATCCGACCATCCTGGTCAGCGCGCGCACGGCCGGGGGCTCGTCGGACCAGCCGCACGGCCCGAGCAGGATCGCGGGGCGCGCGGCGACCGCGATGCCGTAGGCGGCGGTCGCGATTCCGGCCGCTCGGGGGAGCCAGTCGTAACGCATTCGACCTCCTGCGTGATCCGTGCCGGTCGCGAACCGCACCGACGCGTCAATTATGCATCGTTCTGGGTTAAGGTGGAAGAGTCGTCGATCCGAGGAGTTCCCGTGTTCCCCCATCGAATGATCCATCGTTGCGCGGCCGTTCTCGCCGCCGCTCTCATCGTCGCCCCGCTGAGCGCGGGTATCGCGTCCGCCGCGCCGCGACCGGTCGCCGCACCCGCCCCGGTGCCGTCGCTCGAACTCGACCGATACCTCGGCACCTGGTACCAGCTCGCCGCGGTGCCGCAGTTCTTCAATCTGGTCTGCGCGCGCGACACCACCGCCACCTACGCTCTCGACCCGCAGGGCAATGTCTCGGTCCGCAACCGCTGCACCACCTGGTCGAACACCCCCAACGAGATCAGTGGCACCGCGACCGTGAACGACCGGGCGACCGGCGCCCAACTGCACGTCAGTTTCCCCGGCGTCCCCACCCAGGAAAGCCTGGAAGGGCCGACCAACTACATCGTCACCGCCCTCGGCGCGGATTACTCCTGGGCGCTGGTCACCGACCCGACCCGGGTGTCCGGATTCGTCCTGTCGCGCACACCCGCCCTTGACGCCGCGCAGTGGCAGCAGGTCGGGACGGCGATCGACGCGGTCGGGCAGAGTCGGTGCGTGTACCTGACCTCGCCCACGACCGGCGGTCTGTCTCAGATCGCACCGCTGTGCACGGTGTGAGGACGGCGGTAGTGGGCCCAGTAAGCTGACGGCTCCACATCGGCTCGGGAAAGAGATCATGTCGCAGTTCGAGAACGTCAGCGTGACGAAGAAGGCCAACGTCTACTTCGGCGGCAAATGCGTCAGCCACAACATCGTGCTGGCCGACGGCACGGCCAAATCGGTCGGCGTCATCCTGCCCTCGGCGCTCACCTTCAGCACCGGCGCGCCGGAGATCATGGAATTGATCGAGGGCGAATGCAAGGTCACCCTCCCCGGCGCGTCCGAGGCCGTCACCTTCCGCGGCGGCGAGTCGTTCAGCGTGCCCGGCGACAGTTCGTTCGATATCGAGGTCGTCGAAACCCTGCACTACGTCTGCCATTTCGGCTGAGACCGGGTTCGCGCCATCCCGGGCCCGCCGCGTCGCGCGGTGATCGGGCATCCGGTCAGTACGCGGGCGATCATAGCGCCGCACGTGCCCGTCGACGTCGGCGACGGCGATCAGTTCGTCGTGCACGCCCTGGATGACGAGCAGGGGCATCGCGGGCGCGCGCTGTCCCGGCCGGATGTCGTCGAGTACGCGCCGCACCGCCGGCCGAGCCAGGATGTCGGCGAATCCGGTGGTGCTGTAGCGGTCCATGTTCTTGCCCGCGAAACGGGCCAGCAGCGCCAGCGTGGTGCGTGATTCCGCGTCGGCGAGCAGTGTGTGGAATTCCGGGGTCCCGAATTCGCGCAATGCCCGGTCCAGTGCCGGATAGGCCCGCCGCAACGCCGCGACGCAGACCGTCGAAAACCCGACATCAGCGATCCGTTCAGCCGGATGAAGGCCGCCGCGCGATATCCGGGTTCGCGTGCCACTCCGAAATGACCGCCCATGCCGCCGTGATCCGGTACCGTCACCGCCCAGCCGCGGGCGAGCGCCTCGGCGATCACCGGCAGTTCCAGTTCCAGTTGCGGTATCGCGCCGAGCGCGCGAGCGCCCTGCGCAGCGCGTAGTAGGGGAAACAGCGCGAGTTCGACGCTGCGGGCACGCGGGATCGTTCCGGCCGAGAGCAGTGCGAAATCATCGGGTGGACAATAGAATTCGTCGTCCTCGGGAAGTCGCGCGGCGGTGGAACCCGCGACGGGGCCAGCGGTCGGTGCGACCGGCGCCGATTCGGCGGGCATGCTCACTGCTGTCCATCCTCTCGATCGCGCCGCGGGCGCGTCACGCCGTGGCGGGCGCGGGAAGCCGGTCGTCGGATTCGGAGAATGTCGAACTGGTCCGTCGAATCTAACAATTCCGGACCCCCGAACTAATTGTCGGCGAGCACAAGTGATGTCCGGGATTTTCTCCGTGGGTGCAGTGACCGATGACCGTGTCGGAGCGTGGTGATCCGGTCGGACGATCCGGCCAAATTTGATACTTGCGTTGCCCTGTGTATCAGGCATAGCCTTGTCGAAACTTGCACTGCTAGTTTCGGAGGTTCCCATGGGCTGCGAGTCGCGGACGGCGCATATCGCACGCTCCAGGAGGGAATCGGCCGGTCGTTCGCGCGATCCGCGATGTCACGGATCCGGTGGCCAGCACCATTCGGCCACCTCGTCGATGACGTCCCCCGTGTCGCCGTCGCGTGCGGTGGCGAACCCCCGCGGCGTCCGGTGCGCCGGACCCCTCCGACGAACCCGGTAGCCCGTCAGCGGGCGCATCGCGTCCGCGGACCCGATCGAGCCGACCGGAGATCGCGGCCGGGCGACGGCACGTGTCGCTCGTGACAGCGCGGTCATCGATAGAACAGGAGTACTCCCCATGAATGCGACACTGTCGCTCGCCAGCGTCCTCGCCGAGCAGGCCAAGCGTCGGCCGGATCGGGTCGCGCTGATCGAGGGCGAGCACCGGATCACCTTCGGCGAACTGTGGGAACAGGCGCGAGGTCAGGCCGCGGCGCTGATCGCGCTCGGAATCCGCCCCGGCGATCGGGTCGCGCTCATGTGCCCCAACACGGCCGAATTCCCGCGCGCCTACTACGCGATCCTCGCGGCAGGCGCGGTGGTCGTGCCGGTGCACCTGCTGCTGACCGCGCGCGAGGCCGCGCACGTCCTGCGTGACAGCGGGGTCACCCTGATGGTGTGCCACCCGATGTTCGCGCCGGTCGGCGAGGCGGCGGCCTCGATCGCCGAGATTCCTTGCGTCGCACCGAATTCGCTTTCGGGAGAACCGATTCCGGCGTTCGTGTCGCGGGCTCCGGAGGATCCGGCGGTGATCTTCTACACCAGCGGCACCACGGGAACGCCGAAGGGGGCCGAGCTGAGCCACCTGAATCTGGTCATGAACGCGACGGTCAACGCCTTCGACGCGAACGACGTCCGTCCCGAACACGTGACCCTCGGCGCGTTGCCGCTGTTCCACGTCTTCGGCCAGACGGTGTCGATGAATTCGACCTGGCGTGCGGGCGCGGCGCTGGTATTGCAGTCCAGATTCGATGCGGCCGAAGCGATTCGGTTGATGGTCGCCGAGAACGTCGACACCTTCCACGGCGTGCCGACCATGTACATCGGCCTGATCGAGGCCGCTGCGCGGGCCGAGCGGCTACCCGCGCTGCGCCTGTGCGTCTCCGGTGGCGCGGCGCTGCCCGGCGCGGTGCTCGAAGCCTTCGAGGCGACCTTCGGCGCCCGGATCCTCGAGGGGTACGGCCTGTCGGAGACCTCGCCGTCGGCCGCGGTCAACCAACCCGATTTCGGTTCGCGCGCGGGCACCGTCGGCCATCCGGTCTGGGGTGTCGACGTGGAGATCGCCGATCCGGACCTGGGCCGCGCGATCTCGCTGCTGCCGACCGGGGAACTGGGCGAGGTCGTGGTCCGCGGACACAATGTGTTCAACGGGTATATCGGCAATCCGGCGGCGACCGCGGAAACCGTCGTCGACGGCTGGTTCCGCACCGGTGATCTCGGCGTCAAGGACGAGGACGGTTTCATCCGGATCGTCGACCGCACCAAGGATCTGATCATCCGCGGCGGTTTCAACGTGTATCCGACCGAGGTCGAAGCCGCGCTGTTGCGTCATCCCGGTATCGCGCAGGTGGCGGTGATCGGGGTTCCCGACCCGACCTACGGCGAGGAGATCTGCGCGGTGGTCGTGCCGACGGAATCCACACTCCCCGACGCCGATACCGCCGCGGGCGTCATCGAATACGCCCGCGAACAACTGGCCAAGCACAAGTACCCGCGGCGGGTGGAATTCCTGAACGAACTGCCACTGGGTCCGAGTCACAAGGTGCTCAAGCGGGAGTTGCGGCTGCGATACGCGGTCGCACACAGCGATTCCTGATCTTTCCCGCGCGCGACCGGCGTGCGAGGGTGCCCCTCCCGCGCACGCCGGTCGATGTCTTCGTCTGCGTGGTCGCCGTGCGGAAAATATGATCGGGGACGACACTGTCGGTGGACCGCCGACGCGGTCGATGCCGAGGAGGCGCCGTGCAGATGATCAATGGTTTACCCGCCCACGTCCTGTTGGTCCACGCCGTGGTGGTGCTCGTTCCGCTGACCGCGTCGTTGGCGGTGCTCGCCGCCGTATGGCCGACGGCGCGGCGCGCGCTGATCTGGCTGGCCACCGTGCTCGCCGCGGTCACGATGGTGCTGACCCCGATCACGGTGGACGCGGGCGAGACCTTCGCCCGGAACTTCGGCCCCTCCGAGACATTGCGAACCCACGCCGATCTCGGCTCGACGATGACGTGGTTCGTCGTTCCGCTCGTCGTGCTGACGGTGGCTCTGCTCGTCGTCCACCTGCGCGAACGGCGCGGCAAGCCACTCGCACGGGTCTTCGTCGTGGCCTTGGCCGTACTCGTGATCGTCGCCGGGGTCGCGGCCACCGTTCAGGTCTTCCGGGTCGGCGAATCCGGTGCGCGCGCCGTGTGGGGCGCGTCGTCCGCGCAGTAGCGCGCTCCCGCGCTTGCTCAGATCACATAGGGAATCAAGGCCTTTCGCTCGGCCGGGTATTCAGCGAACCGTTCGCGATACCACCGGTGGGTCGCGAGCGCGCGCGGCACCAGATTGCCCGCGGTGATCAGCAAGATCGCCACTCCGGCCAGTGACCAGCCGAGCAGTGCGAAACCCGCCCACGCGATCAGTTCGCCGAGATAGGCGGGGCTGGTGACGTACCGGAACCCGAAGCCGTACGGAATCCGGTATTCCGTCGACTGCGCGGAACTCGGATCGGCCTTGCCGCGCAGGTTGCGCACGATGGACTCCGAGCGGACGAGCAGGGTGAACCCACACAGGTAGATCACCACGCCGACGAGGAAGCGCGGATCGGTGAACCAGTCGGTGTCGTACTGATTCCGGTAGTCGTGACTGAAGAACGCCCCGTTCAGGTAGCCGTGCACGGCGGTCACGAACATGCCCATCGCCAGGACCGAGATATTGAAGCTGCCGCGTTTACCGGGCACCTGCCGGATGGACAGTGGGAAGAACCAGCCGCGGTTTCCGTAGTGCAGCAGCCAGATCGCCGCGAGTACCAGCGGAACGGGCTCGAATCGCCGCGGGCCGCCGAGGTAGAACACCGCGAACACCACCGTCGCCGGAATCTCCATCAGCCACCAGCCGAGTTTCGGCGGGAGGTTGAATCCGAGTTTCGCCGTCGCGAACCGTCCGTAGGGACTCTGCGTGAAGAGGCCTGCTACCAGCACGAACGCGGCGAATGCGAAGGCGACAGCGAGTACGGTGTCATAGGCGGAATCGCCGGTGTACCAATCCATCGAGGTCCTTTGTCGAGCGGGTGCGCGGCCGACGGCCTGCGCCAAAATTAGAACATGTTCTAACATAGGCGCACCCGTCGTTCGACCGTGACCATGGAGGAACCCGTCATGCCGCTGGATTCGACCGCGGACGATCTGCTCGCCGCTGTACTCGCGTCGCCACGTGCCGTCGCGGCGCACGACAAGGCGGCGTGGGTCGATCTGTTCGGCGAGGACGCCGCGGTAAACGATCCTGTCGGCTCCCGTCCGCACGTCGGCAAGGTCGCGATCGGGCGCTTCTACGACACCTTCATCGGGCCCAACGCCATCGCCTTCGACGTGCGGCGCGATCTCGTCGCGGGTCCGACGGTGGTGCGCGATCTGTCGATCACCATCATCATGTCGACCGGGGCGACGGTCACCGTGCCGATGCACCTGCGCTACGACCTGGCCGAGGTCGGCGCGACGTGGAAGATCGCCCGGCTGGCGGCGCACTGGGAACTGGCCCCGATGATCGGGCAACTGCTGCGCGCCGGCCCGCGCGGTATCGGCGCGGCCACGCGGCTGGGGCCGCGGTTGGTCCGCAACCAGGGCGTCGGCGGCGCCATCGGCATGATGCGGGCGCTGTCGAGCGTCGGACGCGCGGGTAAGCGCCGGGTCGACGCGCTGTTCACCGCCGCCGCTGTCGGCGACGTCACCGGGGTGGGCGATCTGCTCGGCGGACACGCCGAACTCGAACTGCGGCCGGGCACGTCGGTCTCGGTGGCCGATTTCGTCGATCGCACCCGAAATATGCGCTGGGACAAGATGATCGTGGCCGGACGCGTGGTCACCGTTTCGGTCGATCTCGGCGACGCGCGTGGCGTGGCGATCATCGACTTCGATCGGCACGAACTTGCTATCCGGCGGATCGTCCTATTCCTCGATACCGACGCGTAGCGGCATCGGGTTCCGGGTCCGCGGCCACGCCGCGCTGTCTAGGATCCGGAGGGGAGGGCCCGGGCGCCCCCGTGACCTGCCGCCGACGAAAGGGCCGGACGATGGCGTTCGCCGACTACCAGAACGAGATCTACTTCGCCGCGCTCGGCGGCAACCTGCCCGAGTTCCCGATGGACTACGCCACGCTGGAGGCCAAGGCCGCGGCGGCGCTGCCCACCTCGCTGCATTCCTATATCGCGGGCGGCGCGGGCGACGAACTGACCCAGCGGCGCAATGCCGAGGCATTCGAGGACTGGGGGCTGATACCGCGCATGCTCGTCGGCGCGACCGAGCGCGATCTGTCGGTGACCGCGTGGGGCCAGACCTTCGCGAGTCCGGTGTTCATGGCACCGGTCGGCGTCATCGGATTGGTCACCGGCGACAAACACGGTGATATCGCGGTCGCGCAGGCCTCGGCGGCCACCGGCGTCCCCGCGATCTTCTCCACGCTGATGGAGGATCCGCTCGAGGACGTCATCCCGCACGCCGGGAGTACGCCGGGCTTCTTCCAGCTCTACACGCCCAAGAACCGCGATCTCGCCGCGAGCCTGGTGAGCCGGGCCGAACGCGCGGGCTATCGGGGTATCGCGGTCACGCTCGACACCTGGATTCCGGGCTGGCGTCCGCGCGACCTGTCGACCGGCAACTTCCCGCAGCTGCGCGGACATGTGCTGAAGAACTACACCAGCGATCCGGTCTTCCAGCAGATGGCGGGCACCGACGACCCCAAGATGATCGTGCTGCACTGGATCGGCACCTTCGGCAACGCCCTGACCTGGGACGACCTGGAATGGCTTCGTTCGCTGACCGATCTGCCGATCATGCTCAAGGGGATCTCCCATCCCGAGGATGCCCGCCGCGCGCTCGACCACGGCGTGGACGGCGTCTACTGCTCCAATCACGGTGGACGACAGGCCAACGGCGGACTCAGCGCCCTGGAGACGCTGCCGGATATCGTCGCCGCGGTCGACGACCGGGTTCCGGTGCTCTTCGACTCGGGGGTGCGCTCGGGTTCGGATGTGATCAAGGCCATCGGTCTCGGCGCGACCATGGTCGGTCTCGGCCGACCCTATGTCTACGGGCTGGCACTCGGTGGGGTGCCCGGCCTGGTGCACGTGCTGCGCATGATCCTGGCCGAGGCCGACCTGCTCATGGCGGTCAACGGCTACCGGGATATCGCGGCGATCCGCGAGAACATCCGCCCGACGACGAAAGGCCGTGCGGCACACTAGATCATGGCGGGGTCCGGCAGCGCGCCCTCGGCCGTTCGCAGCCGTTCGCTGAGCTGGGTGAGTAACTCGATCGACTCGTCCGACAGTCCGACGGTGGTCCGCACCAATCGGCGCAACTGTTTACCGGAGATCTGGCACGCCAGCACATCGTCGGTGGCGCGGTATCGGACGAGATCGAGATCCACTGCGGTACTCACAATCTGACAACTCGGGGCCCTGGACATACAGGCAAGAGGCAGACCTTCGCGGGTCCACCGTCGCACACAGGTTCCTTCGCTGCGATGTCGCTGAATATCTCACACGGCCCGCCTGGGCGGGTCGCGCGGCGATTCGATCACGGGTCGGACTCCGGCGCTACGTGTCTGTTGTACCGGAAGACAGCGTCGAATTGTCGCAAGACCCCGTATTCGCGGTCCCGTGGTGTCGAGCCGCTATGGAAATCCGCGAGGATAGCGGGGAGGCCGCTGGTACGGAAACCTGTGGGGGCGCGTCCATCCAGAAGCGAACGGGCCGACCGGTATGTGTCGGAATCCACTTCCGCCACATACCGGCCGACCCGGTCCGTCAGTGCTCGCCGCGCGCGGCGGAGACGATCAGCGCCGCCACGCCTCGCCGCGCTCGCGTGCCGCCTCGGCCAGCAGGGCCCGGCGCTCACGCGCGGTCGCCGCGATCTCCGGCGCGCGATGTTTGGCGGTCTCGGTGAACTCGGTGCCGCGCTCGCGCGCCGTCTCCGCCAGCTCAGCGCCGCGGTCGCGGGCAACCTCCGCGCCCCGCTCGCGCGCGACCTCGGCCAGTTCGGCCGCGCGGACCCGTGCCGCACCGGCCAGTTCGGCGCCACGTCCGCGGGCCACCTCGGCGAAATCGGTGCCGCGTTCACGGGCCACCTCGGCGAAATCGGTGCCGCGTTCCCGAGCGACGCCTGCCAGTTCGGCGCCGCGCTCGCGGGCGACCTCGGCGGCGTCGGCCCCGCGATGACGGGCGATCTCGGCGGCGTCCGACCCGCGCTCCCGCGCCGCCTCGGCCAGTTCCGCGCCCCGAATCCTGGCGACTTCCGCGATCTCGGCCCCGTGCTCCTTGGCGGCCTTGGTGAACCGGGATTTGCGAACCTTGGTCGCCACCTCGGGGGCCTTCTCCTTGGCGAGATCGACCAACTCCGCGCCGTGCGTCTGCGCCGATCCGGCCAGTTCGGCGCCCTTGCTCGCGGCGACCCCGCCCAGTTCACGGGCACGCAGCGCCGCATCGTGGGCCTGTCCGCGCAGTGCGGACGCGGTGGAGGAATCCGAGGAGCCGATCGGCAGGGCGGCCGAGACCGCCGCTGCCGCGCCCTGCGCCGCGCGCCGACCACGCCAGCCCAGCGACGGCTTGCCCGCGGTGTCGGCGCTGGCGATCATCAGGCCGCCGAGCAGGCTGATGTCCTTGAGGAAGGCATTGCGCTTGGCGATCTTGCGGTCCGGATCCGATTCGGCCCAGAAATCCTGTTCGGTGACCGTCGCGGGGATGACGGTGGCGGCCAGCACCAGCGAGGCGAGACGGGGTGCGCGGCCGAGCGCCAGCAGCGCTCCGGCCGAGACCTGGGCGATCGCGTTGACCCGGACGATCGTGCCGGGATCGGCGGGCAGTTTGGCGGCGACATTGTTCGGCAGAGATCGTTCACCCTGCTGGACCAGCGCGGCGGCCGCCTTGGCGCGAGGCTGTGGATGAATCAGCGTATCGACACCGTCGGCGATGAACGCGGTCGCGAGCAGTGGTCGGGCAAGCCGGCGCAGCAACATGGTGACAACCCTTTCTCGGTGGCTTATGGGTCGGATTCCCGGGAACCTCATGGTCAAACACCAAGATCAGCTGAGCACCGCCGAAGCGATGACCTGGGCAATCGTATCGGTCGAGCCGGGAAGGCGGGTTGTCGGCGCGGCGGGCTATCCGGTCGGCGCGTCGGTGGCCAGCGCGTCGACGATCCCGGCGCGCACCACCTTGCCGGTGGCATTGCGGGTCAACGCGGTGGTGGTGATCCGCCACCGGACGGGCACCTTGTAGTACGCCAGCCGCGCGCGGGTGAACTCGGTGAGATCCTCGGCGCTGACCGCCGTCGCGTCATCGACGACGACGAGCGCGGCCACCCGCTGACCGAGATCGGCGTCCGGGATACCGACCACGGCGCATTCGCGGACGGCGGGATGTTCTTCGAGGCACTGCTCGACCTCGGTGGGGTAGACGTTCTCGCCGCCGCGCAGGATGAGATCCGAACGCCTGCCCGACAGTCGCAATCTGCCTTGGTCCAGGACACCGATATCACCGGTGCGCAGCCAGCGGTCCGGGGTGATGGCCGCGGCGGTGGCGGCCTCGTCCCGCCAGTAGCCGAGCATGACGTACGGGCTGCGCACCCAGATCTCGCCTTCGGCCCCGTCGCCGACCGGTTCGCCCGCGTCGTCGCGGATCTCCAGCGCGACCCCGATGACCGGCCTGCCGACGGTGTCGGGGAACGCGGCGAGTTCGGCCGGTGCGGCCAGTGTGGCCGCGGTACTGCATTCGGTCATGCCGTAGCTGGTCGCCAGCGCCGTGCGGGTGACCGGAAGGCGTTGTCGCAGTTGCTCTTGCAGCGCGTGGGAGGAAGGCGCGGAATTGAGGGAGAACGCGGCGAGGGAGGACAGATCGTAGCGCGAGAGGTCGGCCGCGAGCAGGCGCGAGGCCATCGTCGGCATCGCGCCCCAGTTGGTGACGCGCTCGCGCTCCATGAGCGAGAGGACGCGGTCGGCGTCGAAACCGCCCTGGTGGATGATCGCGGTGTCGCCGGTGACCATGCGTGGAATCACCAGGTTGTGCAGGCTCGCGATGTGGAACAGCGGGGAGGTCAACAGGAATCGCCTGCCCTTGGGCGCGCCGTCTTCGTCCTCGCCACGGAAGGCGGCGGCGAGCGCGTCGTTGAATCGGTGATAGTCGATGACGGCCAGCAGGTTTCGCTGGGTGTGCACCGCGCCCTTCGGCCGACCGCTGGTCCCGCTGGTGTAGAGGATGATCGCCGGATCATCCTCGTCGACGGGGGTGCGGGGGAGTTCACCGCCGCCGAATTCCGCGATCAGGGCGGGCAGGTCGGTTTCCATCGTCAGCACCGGGACGTCGAGGTCGAGTTCGGCCAGTCGCGCCGCCCGTTCGGCATCGGCGATCAGCACCGACGGCGTGGTGTGTCCGATGCCGAAGGCGATTTCCCTCGGCACCCACCAGGCGTTGTAGCCGACGGCGATCGCTCCCAGGCATTGCGCCGCCCAGAACGTCATCACCCACTCCGGCGTATTCGCCGCCAGAATGCCGACCCGATCGCCCTGGCCGATGCCGTAGCGGTCCCGCAGCGCGCGAGCCAGCGCGCCGACCGCCGCGGCGTGCTCGGCGTAGGTGATCCGCCGGTCGGCGGTGACCAGGTACTCGCGTTCGCCGAGCGCGACCGAGCCCGCGAGGATCTCGCTCAGCGCGCGGGCGCGATGGCGGACGACCGGAATCGGCGTGCCGAGCACGTCTTCGACGGCCATCTCGAACGGGCCGCCCGGCCCGATCAGGCGCCCCGCCACTTGCGCGGCGCGTGCGCGAGGGTCGACGGATTGCGTCATATGTGGTGTCCTCGGTGCCGGATCCGACGGGATGGAACGGTTGTCGTTCAGGGCACCAGTACCGCGCGGCCCCGGATCAGACCGCGGTCGAGGCGATCCAATGCCTCGCGCCCGTCGGCGAGATCGAAGCGTTCCACTTCGACGCGCAATTTACCCGATTTAGCCAATTTCACCGAGTTGATCAGATCGGATCTGGTGCCCCGCCGTACGACTTTCGCGCCGAGGCGCCCCACGGCCAGCCCGGGCCGCCCGAGGGCGCCGCCGTGATCTCCGGTGCGCCGCCGCCGAGTCCGATCATCCGGTAGGCCCCGTTGGGAGCCACCGATTCGACCGCGAGGCGGGCCGTGCTGTCGATGCCGACGAAATCGAAGACGGCGTCCGCGCCGCGCCTCGATGGTGCCGGAGATCTCGTGCCCGATGGTGAGCGGATCGTCGCGCATCTTGAACGGTATGTGCAGCACGTGCAGGTCGGAGTGGCAGATGCCTGCCGCCGCGACCTTCAGCAGCAGGTCGGTCGGCCCGATCTCGGGGACGGGGACCTCGCGCGGTTCGAGGGTTTCCGGCCCGGTCGGTTGCAGTGCTCGCATCGTTGGGCCTCCTGTGTGACGTGGACAACAAACTAACACTGGCTGGACTGGGTGTCCAGTGAATGACATGATGTCCAGCGAGGCTGCGTCCGCTACGGCGGACCGCCGGGTCCGTTCGCGGGAAGTCGCGCGTGAGAACAGTTTTCGAGGAGGTGGCCCGAATGTCGACCGAGTCGTCCCGCGTGCCACCAGGGCCGAACGTCGCGGCGCGGAGCCTGCGCGACGAGCAGAAGCGCCGCACGCGGGCCGCGCTGGTCGACGGCGCGAGGCGGTTGTTCGGCGACCGGGGTTACGCCTCGGTGCGGGTGGACGATATCGCCGCCGCCGTCGGGTGCAGCCGCGCGACGTTCTACCTGCATTTCGCCTCCAAATCGGAGGTGCTGCGCGCGGTCGCCGAGGCGGCGGGCACCGAGCTCACCGCGGTGCGGTTCTACGAGGATCTGGATCGCGTGCTCGACACCGGTTCGCGCGCCGAGTT
Source organism: Nocardia sp. NBC_01377 (assembly GCF_045040005.1). NCBI lineage: Bacteria > Bacillati > Actinomycetota > Actinomycetes > Mycobacteriales > Nocardiaceae > Nocardia > Nocardia sp. NBC_01377. The sequence continues at coordinate 5,891,803 of NZ_CP109566.1, read as the reverse complement.
CGTCGGCTGGGTGGCCCGCGCGATCGAGTGGTTCGACGAGTATCGGGACCTGCTGTCGGCGTGGGACGAGGCCACCGCGCTGGAGCCGGAGTTCCGCGAGGTCGCCAGGCAGGGCATACTCGCGCTCCCCAACGCCATGCCGTCGTATCTGTCGCGCTGGCCGCGGGATCGGCGCGACGAGGCGGTGCTGCGCGTGGAACTGCTTGTCGCCCAGTTGGAACGCTTCTTCACCCGGTGGGCGATGCAGCGCGCCATCGACGTCTCGGCGGAGCGGGCCGCGGAGGTTCTCGCCGAGATCTGGTACCCCGCGCTGCGAGCCCCGCGATGACGGTGGGCTGTGCGTTGCTGGCTATTCGCTGAAATCTCGGAACCGGGCGAGGGCGCCCCGATTCGGTGACGCGGTGTGAATCTGTCGGTGCGGTGCGGCATCATCTGTGCACGCAGCCATCCACGAAGACCGCTCGGAGTGCACCATGCCGTCGCCAAGAAGCAGACCCAAACCATTGTCGGACACAGAGATCGAGCAGATAGCTACCGAGATCGCGGGTGGCCGCCCGCCGATGGTGTGGTTCACCGCCGCCGCCGTCGGCGTCGCGGAGGGCAGGTCCGGGAAGGTGGTCGCGCTCGGCGACCCGACCGACGGTGATTTCCTGCAGGTCCGGCCCACCGGGTCCAAAGATGTACTGTCCTTCTCTCCGACCGAAGTGACATTGACCAAGCCGCCGCGCCCGTCGCCCCCTGCTCAGAAGAGCGCCGCGCCGAAGACGACTACCAGGAAGGATCCACCCGTGACCCAGCCGTCGACCGTGACGAGCGTTGCGACACCGTCCACCCCGCCGAGCGTCGTCACCGCGAACGCCGCGGCCGACAGCGCCGATTCGGCCGCCAAGGCCGCCGCGGCGAAACCGGGCCCGGCCGGGACGGCGGGGACGACGGGGACGGCGGCGCCCAAACCGGCCAAGGCGCCCGCCGCGCGCAAGCGGACCGCGCCGGAGGTCACCGTGACGCTCACGGGCACCCCCGACGGCGAATGGGCGGTCGACGTCGTCAACGGCAAGAAGCGCACGATCCGCGGCCTGCCGGTCACCAGCGCGGCCGTCGCGCAGGCGGCCAAGGTGCTGCATCCGGAGGTGGCCGAGGTGGTCGCGGGCATACTCGAAGCCGCTCGCGGGGTGCAGCAGGCCAAGGTTGCCCAGTTGCAGGCCGAACTCGAGGAGGCACGCAAACTGCTCGAGGAGCTGTCCGAATAGTGGGAGGCTCTGCGTAGTGGTCGACGATTCGGCGGTGCCCGCCGAGGGACGTGTCCTGGTGCGCTGGAACGATTTCGCCGAAAGACACAGGTTGACGCGCGATGCCGTCCTCGGCTCGTCGCGGGGCAGGCTGCTCGAGGCGATCGTGGCCTCGGTCGAGGACAAGGGTTACGCGGCGACGACGCTGGCCGATATCGTCGGCCGGGCGCGGGTGTCGCGCAGCACGTTCTACGAGCATTTCGACACCAAACAGCAGTGCTTCCTCGAAGCGCTGCGGGTGGCGCAGGCTATGCTGGCGCGCCGGGTCGTGGATGAGCTGGCGGCGCTCGGCGAGGCGAACGCGCGGGCGAGAATCGCGACGATGGTCACCACCTTCTGCGAGGTGGTGGCCGCCGAGCCCGGTTTCGCGCGGGTGATGATCGTGGAATCGCTGTGCGTCGACCGGGCGGCCGTGATGATCCGCGACTACGCGGTCGATCTCTCGGGGGAGATGTATCGCGAGTTCTACGAACAGGCCGGACGCGAGAACCCGGGGTTACCGCGGCGGTCGGAGGCGTTGATCGCCTGGATTCCCGACGCGATCGTCGAGCGCGCCAGGCGGGTGATCGTCGAGGAAGGCGCCACGGCGCTGCCCGCGCACGCGCCGCGGATCATCGAGTTCGTGCACGCGGTACTCGGGCTGCCCGGCCCCGAATGAGGTGAGCGCGCCCGATCCCGCTCAGACGGCGGTCTCGCGACGGCGGCCCAACCGTGACGCGGGGTATTCGGGCGCGCTCGGCGCCGGACGGATTCCGCTCAGCGGACCGTGGCGCAACTCGTCGTGGAACGCGTAGCCGAGCGCGTACTCCTTGGCGTTGTACATGGCCGAATCGGCATCGCGGATCAGGTCGTAGATGCTGGCCTCACAGTCGCGCGGACCGACGCAGGCGATGCCGACGCTGGCCGTGATGGGCACCTCGCCCGCGCTCAGTTCGAACGGGCGCACGAACGCGTTCAGTAGTCGTTCGGCCAGCGTCGCCGCCTCCTGCCTGCCCAGCGGCGCGAGGACGACGAATTCGTCGCCGCCGTACCGGGCGACCGCGTCGTCGCGGCGCACCATCCGCCGGATGCGGGCGGCGGCGTTGGCGATGAGTTCGTCGCCGACGGCGTGGCCGTAGCTGTCGTTGACCATCTTGAAGCCGTCGAGATCGATGAAGAGCAGCGTCAGCGGTTTTCCGGTCCAGTGGTCGCTGTCGCGGTTGGGTGCGCGCAGCAGGGCCGAGCGGTTCAGCAGGCCGGTGAGCATGTCGTGATCGGCCTGGTACTGGGCCCGTCGCTCACTGCGCGCCGAGCGCTGGATCGCGCGTTCGCTGCGCACGAGTACTCCGATCAGCAACAGCGCGAACAGCGACGAGACCACCACGCGGTCGACGGTGTCCAGACTCGATCCGACCACCGGCACCAGGGACGCGACGATCAGGGCCACCGCGATGAAACTCGCGCGCTGGCGGGATCGGTGCGGGTGGATGCGCCGCGGTGTGCCCAGCGCCGTCATCGTCGGATGCATCGCGGCGATGCCGACGGTCGCGTAGGCGACGAGTAGCGGGGTGAGGAGCAGTTCGTGCTCGATCGTGGTGGTGCCCGCGCTCTCCAGGCTGTAGCCGAGATCGCCGAGCAGTACCGCGATCAGTCCGAGATGCACCAGCCGCAGCGAGGTCTCCGAACGCGCCGAGGTCGCCACCGAATGCGCGAGCAGGGTCAGCAGGAGGGCGTCGAGCACCGGGTAGGTCGCGGCGAGCACCGTCCTCGGTGTGGTGGCGCTGGTCTGGAGGATCGGGGAGATGAGGAAGGTCCACGAGGCGAGCAGCGCCCCGAGTCCGATGAGCCCGGAATCGAGCAACAGGTCGTAGTCGCCCCCGACGCGGCGCGGGCGCAGCCACAGCGTCGCGGCCAGTCCGAGCGCCAAATATCCTGCGACAGTGAAGATGTCGTCCCACGGACAGGTGTGTGCCGGGGTGAAATCGCGGAGCACCGTCCCGGTGGCGAACGAGACCGCCGAGGCCGAGAGCAGATACCAGGGCAGCGGTTGGGCGGGCCGGTGCCTGCGCAGTCCGGTGCCGATCATGACGAGCGCGCCACTGACCACCGTGAGCATGACCACGAGGGCGAGCGAGTGGGACCGGATGAGCAGCGGTAGGGAGATCAGTACCGCCCACCCGGTGAGAAGCAGTACGCACCAGATATTTCCGGTGCAGGACCACCGCCGCGTCGACTGCTCTTCGCTGACTGCCATCAGCCCCCCTTGGTCGCTCCGTCCTCGGTGAACTGTGCGGTGTAGTACGTCTGTGAATCCTCCACCGCTACTTCGACATTCGCCTGCTCATCGAGCACCGCGCGGATACTGTCGGCGAACGAGAGCTGAGTGTTGTTGTACGAGCAGATGTCCCAACCGACCGCAGCGCGTTCGGCTACCAAAACCTGGACAACTGATTTGATCATGGCATGGAAGGCCGCCCCCTGTCGCGCACTTGGGGCAACAAGGGTGAATCCCGCATAGTAGATGGCGTTGCGGGCCGCGTGCTCGGGATATCGCGCGGCGAAGTAGTGCGGACTTATCCACGGCACCGTTTCCAGATGCCTGGTAAGCGTGGTCACGCCGATCGGTTCGCCGTCCGAGGTCCGCGCGACGTACTTCAGTACGCGCGGATCGATCATCTCCTCGCGGAATTCCGCACGGTGCAGAACCTGTCGGGCGATCGCCTTCGTGCGAAGCGGACCGAAGGCCTCCTCGTAGAGCCGATGGAAGACCTCGATCCCGGCGTCGGGGATCGACGTCTCGACGGTCACGCTGACCTCGGGTTCGCCGCTCACGGCGGATGTCGTCCGCGCACGCGATGTCTCGGTCACGGGCACCGCCCCCACGGGGTGGTGTGGAACGCGGCGAGCACGAGGGCGCAGGTCGGGTCGCCCTCGCATTCGGTCGCGGTGACCATCGAATGCACGGGGCCGAACGCCGCGGGACGATTCCGGGTCATATCGGTCAGGCTGGATCGGATGAGGTGTTCGACGTGGTCCGCGTCCTCGCCGTCGTGCTCGACGAAAAGCCCTGCGCCGGAACCGTCGTCGCGCAGGACCCAGCCGACACCGGCCGCGGCCGTGTCGCCCGGATCGGTCGCGCAGCCCTTCGCGTAGACGCAGTAGAGCCGATCGCCCCAGGGAATCTGCTTGCGCACCCGTTCGCCGCGCTCCAGAACGGCGCGCGGCGGGATCACCGAAGAAAGGCGAATCAAGTTGGCATCACCCACTCCCAGTTCGCGCAGCGCCGCGTCGAAAGCCGAAACGGCGGTCGGGCCCACCCCGGTAGCGGCGCCGATCTCGATCGTCAATGGTGCGTCGGCGTCATGTCTCGAACTCGCGACGCGCGGTCGGCCCAGCGGCGGGCGAAGTCGATCGATCCACTGCAGCCCGAGTAGGCCGCTGTATGGGGTGCTGTGAATCATAATGCCCTCCCGAAACCACCGACCCGATTTGTAGGCCGTATTTGCCTCAAATTCGACTGTGCGTCAGGATCTTCGATCGCGCACGCCCAGCACGCGTATGCCGAGTTCGGTCGGCGTGTCTCGGACGGCTGTCCGATGCGGTGCCGACGAGGGTGCGCGGTGCGTGCTCTCGCGCGGTGATCGGACTCGCGGTGCATGCCGGGCGGAAGAACCGATCCCGGCGTTCGTGTCGCGGCTCGGGAGGATCCGGCGGTGATTTCTACACCGCGCGACGCCGTCGGTGACAGAATTCGACCGCGTAGGTCGGATGTCGGTGTGCCGGGCATCGAATGATCCGCCGCCATCCGGAAAGAATTGCTGAAAAGTTGCGGCAGGCGGGGAATCGAGCGTGGCGAGCCTATCCGCGTACCGACCCGTAGGGCCGATCCGGGTGCGGCAGGGGTGCCGTCGACCTGGGCCACGTTGGACCTCGGCGAACGGTCCTTGCGCGCTCAGCGACCCGCGTAGCTCGGCGTCAGCGGGTCGGACCCGTCGACGTTCACGGGCGAGTCCGCCACGTACCCGCGGTCGGCCGGGTCGTGGGTAGGAGTCCGACAACCGCCGCCACGCCGCGCGCGTGGCCGCGAGCGGATTCGGCGGCAGCGCGGCCCCGCCGATCTGCGGGGGTCGTTCCCGGCGGAGCATCCGATCCGCGCGAGATCGTCGCGCACGCTCGGTATTCGCGCCGACACGCGCGGTCCTCGCCGCGCCGTGGCCCGTCGCGCACGAGTCGGACTGAGCAACTGTCCAGGTTTTATGCGTGATTGTGCCGCGAGGTTGGGGCACAATCACGCACAGTAGAGGTGGGCGATGGTTGGTCGCCGCCACGCACGACCAAGCTCGACGCCCGGTTTCACCGCCTGGAGGGACGACGCTGTGCCGCTTGCCGATTCACTCGTTCTGACCTCGACGCTGCCGCTCGCGCAAGCGCGCGTCGAGGCGGCGTCGACCCTGCGCCTGGACGCCGAGCCGGTCGACTTCGCGCTGGTCGCGCTGTATTTCGTGTTCGTGATGGGCATCGGGATCATGGCGCGCCAGCGGGTTTCGTCGAGTATCGACTTCTTCCTGTCCGGGCGATCGCTACCCGCCTGGGTGACGGGTCTGGCGTTCATCTCGGCCAACCTCGGCGCGGTCGAGATCATGGGGATGTCGGCCAACGGCGCCGAATACGGATTCCCGACCTTCCACTACTTCTGGATCGGCGCCGTACCGGCCATGCTGTTCCTCGGCGTGGTGATGATGCCGTTCTACTACGGCTCCAAGGTGCGCAGCGTGCCGGAATTCATGCGCAGGCGTTTCGGCACCGGCGCGCATCTGGTCAACGCGTTGAGTTTCGCGGTGGCGCAGGTGCTGATCGCCGGGGTGAACCTCTATCTGCTCGGCTCCATCCTCAATGTGCTGCTCGGCTGGCCGCTGTGGGTGTCGGTGATCGTGGCCGCGGTGATCGTGCTGTCCTACATCACCCTCGGCGGACTCTCGGCCGCGATCTACAACGAGGTGCTCCAGTTCTTCGTCATCGTCGCCGCGCTGCTGCCGCTCACCCTGGTCGGCCTGCACAAGGCCGGCGGCTGGGACGGGTTCCGCGACAAGGTGACCGCGTCACCCGGCGGCGCGGAACAACTGGAATCCTGGCCCGGTAACGCGCTCAGCGGTTTCACCAACAACTTCGCCTCGGTCCTCGGCATCGTGTTCGGCCTCGGATTCGTACTGTCCTTCGGCTACTGGACCACCAATTTCGTGGAAGTCCAGCGCGCGTTGGCGACCCATTCGATCTCCGCGGCCAGGCGCACCCCGATCATCGGCGCGTACCCGAAGATGTTCATTCCGCTGATCGTCGTGATCCCCGGCATGATCAGCGCGGTACTCGTACCGGAGATGATCGAATACAAACAGGCGGTGACCGCCGATCCCGACTACTCCGGCGACACCACCTACAACCAGGCCCTGCTGTATCTGATGAAGGACGTGCTGCCCAACGGGCTGCTCGGTGTCGGCCTCGCCGGTCTGCTCGCCGCGTTCATGGCCGGTATGGCGGCCAATATCTCGGCGTTCAACACCGTTTTCAGTTACGACCTGTGGCAGCAGTACGCGGTCAAGGATCGCGGCGACGGCTATTACCTCAAGATCGGGCGTCTCGCCACCGTCGGCGCGACCGTCGGGGCGATATTCACCGCGTTCATCGCGGGCAATTTCAGCAACATCATGGACTACCTGCAAACCCTGTTCAGCTTCTTCAACGCGCCGCTGTTCGCGACATTCATTCTCGGCATGTTCTGGAAGCGGATGACCCCGACCGCGGGTTGGATGGGCCTGGTCTGCGGAACCGCCTCGGCCATATTCGTTTTCATCCTGCACGAGACCGAGGTCTTCCAACTCTCCGGTCAGGGCGCCAGCTTCGTCGCCGCCGGTGCGGCATTCGTGGTCGATATCGTCGTCAGCGTCGCCGTGACCCAGGTGACCCAGCCCAAACCCGCCGCCGAGCTCGTCGGCCTCGTCTACTCCGAGACCCCGAAGGAAATGCGCACGGACCCCGAGGAGGCGACGCTGCCCTGGTACCAGCGTCCGGTCCTGCTCGCCGGTATCGCCCTGGTCATGGTCATCGCCCTCAATATCGTCTTCGGATAAGGAAGCCGCGCCATGCTTTTCGACATCCGCACCATTGTCGGCACCCTGCTCGGCTGCTACGGCGTCGTCCTCGTCATCACCGGCCTGGTCAACGACACCGCCGCCGAACAAGCCAAGACCGGCGGTATCGACGTCAACATCTGGGCCGGAATCGGCATGGTCGCCGTGAGCGTCGCCTTCCTCGCCTGGGCTCGCGTGCGCCCGGTGGTGCCGCCCGCCGCGGACACACCGGTCATCGACGGCGACGCGCCTACCGAATAATCGTTCGCACGAATCGGAATCCTCATCCACCGACAGCGCCGCCGCCTGCGCGGGCCGGTCGGCGACAGCTCCGCTCACCGAGTGAGTGGAGCTGTCGCGTCCTCGGTGTGAACTACTTGGCCGGGGCCACGAAGGGCTGGTTGGTGGTGACGGCGTACTGGATGACCGCGCCGATGGCGACGGGGGCGGTCACGAGGATCTGGCCGAGCAGGGTGCCCAGTGCGCCCACGGCGACGATGCCGCCGACACATCCGACGAGCGCGGCGGGGATGAAGGGGCCGAACAGGCCGACGATGGTGGCCGAGGCGACCGTCGCGCCCGCGATGCCGCCGAGGACGCAACCCAGCGCGCCGCCGCCCAGGCCACCGATGAGGGTGCCGAGGGTCGCGCCCATGCCGATGGTGCTGGTCATCCGGCTCCACGCCGCCTGTTCGCGGTCGTACTCGGATTTCCAGGGTGCCTTGTCCTCGTAGGGCAGGGCGACGGGTTTGTACACGGCCCGGTCCATGGACAGCTGCGGGGTGAGTGTCGCCTCGCGGCCGGAGATCTCGGCGGCGATGGGGAATTCGAAATCCTCGATGCGCAGGGTCAGTGGCGTGCCCGCGACCACGACACCGTCGGCGGATTCGATCTTCAGCGCGCCGTCCTGCACGACGAGCGATCCGGAGTCGATCGAGATGATCGATCGGGTGTCGGTGGCGTGCGCGGAGAACCCGATGGTCTCGGGTGCAGGCTCCGCCGCGTGACTCGCACCCGCCGCGACGGCAACGGCCGTGGTCATGAACGCGGCGGTCAGGGCGAATTTGGTGATCTTCATGATGGAGGAATCCGTTCGAATCGATGAGGTTGACGGAAGTCGCGCGACCGATCTCGGGCGCGACTGTGAGACAGCCGTGCCGTCGGTGTATGTCGTTGCGGCACAGCGTTATCGGCTGGTACTCGGGCTGTAGTGGACGGTCGGTCGGATGTCGTGGGCGCATGGGTCGGCAGCGCTCGAGGTAGAGCCGGAACCGACGTGAGGAGAACCCGGGGCGAACCGAAGCGAATGGACCGGGCGGAACGCCCGGTGCCCGGACCTGTGCCGTTCGGCCGAACGCTCCGACTGCGACGGTGCCGATTCAGCTCGCCGGTCTGCCGCACGATGCCGGTTGCCCAACGCATCCGGATGCAGGCAACCGACCCGGCAGTGTCGGGTTGCCTGACAACGGTTGCCGACCGGCTTGCGGGCCGGTTCCGCGCCGCCGGACTGCCCGGGTGCACCGGTTGCCCGACAACGCCTGTCGTGAAGGCTATGCAGGTCGCCCAGCATCGCCTGCCGCCAGGCTCGGCCGGTTGCCCGACCGCGCGACCGCGCGACTTGCCGAATGTTCCGCGTCGCCGAAGCCCGCCCGAGCGAGCACACCGAATACCGAGGTCAGGTGACCGGCGGTCCACACGGTGCCGAGGGGTCAGGTGACCGGCGCATCCTCCACTTCGACCGTCTTTCGGAACAATCCGACGACCACGTCGATCACGAGGAAGGCGAGCAGACTGAGCCCGACCAGCGGCGCGAACCATCCGGCCACCAGTGCGGCGGCCAGCAACGGCACCGCCACGAGCCAGGAGCTCTTGCGCAGCGCGCCGCGACGCGGTGCCCGGCCGGGAACGAACCGCGAGCCCCCGCGAACCGGTCGCCGCTGCCACCACGTGCGATAGCCGAGCACGATCACCACGATCAGACCGATCATGGCCGCGAGCAGCAGCAACTGGTTGAGCAGACCGAACATCAGACCCATGTGGAACTGGATGCCCCAGTTCGTCATTTTGGCCATGAGCGGCCAGTCGGCGTAGTCCAGCTGCGCGGTGACCGAACCGGACGCGCCGTCGACGGCGACCGCGTCCACGGTGTAGGTGCCGGGCATCCGCCGTTCCTTCACCAGGAAGGCCTGATCGGCGTCGGCCGGAACCGTGATCTCCACCGCCTGGGTGACACCTGCCTCGCGGGCCGCGTCGTAGACGCGATCGAGCGACGCGATCTGCGTCGTCGGATCCGCGGGCCTGGTCTCGGCCGCGTGGCCGCCGTGGTGATCACCGGTGGGCGCGGGCGCCGGTGACTCGGCACCGGGCAGGGCGGTGCTCACCGACGGCGTGGTCCAGCTGAGTTGGGTGCGCAGGTCGGCGATATTCGCGCCCGCGTAGGCGGACCAGGTCATCCCCGTCACCGAGAGCAGCAACAGCAGCGGAAGTACCCAGATGCCGATGGCGCCGTGCCAGTTCATGTTCCGTAGACGACCCGGGCGGGACCGGTCTGGCGCGAGCAGCCAGCCCGCCGAATTCCTGGTGCGACGGCTACGGACCCGGCGCACCCACAGCACCAGCCCGGCGAGTCCGATGATCCACAGCCAGGACGCGGCGAGTTCGCTGTAGAGACGACCGGTGTCACCGAGGTGCAGATCGCGGTGCAAGCGGTCGATCCAGGTACGCGTCGGCAGTGCGCCGGAGCTGCCGTAGATGACGGATTCACCGACCGGCCGCGCGGTGTACGGGTCGACGAAGACCGCGCGTCGCTCGTCGGAGAGCGAGGGATCGTCGAAGATCACCCGGGTGGTGTCGTCGGGTTCCTGCGCCGGTGCGACGGCGACCAGTGCCAGTTCGGGCCGGGTGGCCACGGCGGCGTCGACCTGTTCGGACAGCGGTCGCCGCGCGTCGCCCGCTTCGACCGTCAGCAGATCGTGGGAGACGATCTGCTCCAGCGTCGGTGAGATCGCGTACAGCGCGCCGGTGACGGCCGCGATCAGGATGAACGGGGCGACGAAGACGCCCGCGTAGAAGTGCAGGCGCATGGCGAGCGCCTGTAGGCCGCTGTCGGATCTACGCCGCGGCGGCGGTTGCGGTGACGGCGTGGCGTCCACGACGTCGGGGGTGATGGATTCTGTTGTGCTCACGATCGTTTCGATTCTGAGGTTCGGAACCCGGGCACGCCGTCGGCCGACGTGTCGACGCCACACGGGCGCGCGCGTGACTGTCGAGCGCGGACGGCGAACGTGACGCGACGCGTTCACGAAAGCGGCTGCCGCGCGTGGATCCCGCGCTCCGACAGAGCGCGGCGGCAGATCACGACGACACGCGAACCGTGCGGTTCGAGCACCGGGTAGGGGATGAGATCAGAAGGAAACGGCGAGCGGTGGCCCGCGCGTGCGCAGAGCCGCGGCCGCGAGGATCCGCAGGATGACCCGGTCACGATGCGCGGTACGCAGCGGCGCGGGCTCGGCGATGACGGGCGTGCGATGACGAATCGGAAGAACCCGGGCCAGGACGGTGGTCCCGATCCGGTACGCGGCCTCCGCGCCGCGAATGAGCGCGGCGGCCACGAACGCGGCGACGATATGCGCGGCGATCATCCGAGGTGTCGGCGCGAGGTCACCGTGATGCGTCCGCGCGGAATCGAGCCCCATGGTGAGGTGGCCGAGCAGTTGGCCGCCGATCAGCGCGGCGACCAGTCCGTGGGAGGTGTCGCGCAGTGGCGCGAGCCCGGCGACCAGCGCGCCGATCACGGCCGACGCGGCGACGAGCAGTACGAGTGTTGCGCTCTCCGGCGCCATGCCGTCGGAGACCCAGCCGTGCGCGGCCAGGGAGAGAGCTCCCGAGATCGCCCCGGCCGAGCCACCGCGCAACAGCGCGACGGCACCGCGGAACCCCGCGGCGGGCCGGGCGAACTCGATACTCACCCGCTGATGATAGCCGAGCCGTATGCGATGCTCTCCCGGCCTTACCGGGCCGCCGCGGCGATCGTCCTGGTCGGTGGCCGAGGCGTATTCGAATCGGGCCGACCCGAAGGGGCGGGCCCGAATTCGTCGAACGCGGTGCGGCGGTTCAGCCGTCGATATCCATCTCGATCAGCGGTTTGCGCAGCAGTTTGCCGGTCGCGTTGCGCGGCAGTTCGTCGAGGAAGATCACCTCGCGTGGCACCTTGTACCTGGCGAGATTCGCCTTGACGTAGTCCTTGATCTCCTGCGGATCACGCGCGGACTCCGGTCCCGGGACGACGAAGGCACGCAGGCGTTTGCCGAATTCACGGTCGTCGACGCCGACGACCGCGGCCTCGAACACGTCGTCGCGGCCCGCGATCAGGTTCTCCACCTCGAGGGGGAAGACGTTCTCGCCGCCGGAGACGATCATGTCGTCGTCGCGCCCGTCGATGTAGAGCAGGCCGTCGGCGTCGAAATGCCCGACGTCACCGCTGGACATCATGCCGTCGACCATTTCCTTGGTGCGCCCGTCGGTGTAACCGGTGAAGGCGAAACCGTTGTCGACGAAGATGGTGCCGGTGACGTTCGGCTCGGTGATCCGCTTGCGGTCCTCGTCCAGCAGCACGATCCTGATGCCGACCGGGGCCTTACCCGCCGTGGTCGGCGCCTTGCGCAGATCCTCGGGTGTCGCGACGGTCATGACCGCGCATTCGGTGGAGCCGTAGAGGTTGTAGAGGCTGTCGTTGAAGTAGTCCAGGGTCCGGGTGACGACGTCGGGTGCGATGGCCGATCCCGCGGCGAAGATCACCTTGATACCGCTGGGGTCGTATTTCGCGAGCACGTCCTGGCCCAGGTCGAGAATGCGTTGCAGCATCGTCGGCACCACGACGAGCGAATCCGCCTTGTACCGTTCGATATTCACCAGCGTCAACTCCGGGTCGAAGCGGCGCTGCTGGAAGACCACGCGATTGCCGAGGGCGAGACCGAGGGTGAACTGCGACAGCCCGGTGCCGTGGAAGATCGGTGCGGCCATGATCATGGTCCCGTTGTTCGGCAGCGGCACCCGGTCGACGAACTGCGCGGAGGCGAACGGGCTCACCCGGTCACGCGGGGCGCCTTTGGGGGTGCCGGTGGTGCCGCTGGTCAGAATGACGAGCCCGCCCGGTTTGTCGGGGGCGTGCAGCGGCGAGGTCGAATGACCCCCAGATACCGATTCCAGGGTCGGAATCGCCGGGTCCGCGCCGTCCTTCTCGTCGACCCAGGTGAGAATTCGGGGGATGTCGGTGGGGATGGCGCTCATCAGGTCGAGGAATTCGCTGTCGTGCAGCACCGCCTTGACCTTTTCGCGCGTGGCGACGTCGGCGAATTGCGGTTTCGCGAACCCGGTGTTCATCAGGACCGCGCGCACCCCGAGTTTGCCTGCCGCGAGCAGACTCAGCACCATGCCCCGGTGATCGCGAGCGAGTAGCGCGATCACGTCGCCCGGCTCGATTCCGCGTGCTTGAAGTCCGCGGGCGAGCGCGCTGGATTGTTCGTTGAGTTCGCCGAAGGTCAGCTCACCGCGTTCGTCCACGATGGCCGCCGCGTGCGGCCTGGTCTGCGCGGCGTGCATGACCACGCCGGCGAAGGGGCCGAATTTCAGCACGTTGAACGCCGACCGGGCGGCGTGGTCGGGGCGCAAAGGATTGAACAGCCGCCGTTTCACCATGACATTCACACCTAGGGCGGCATCGGCGGCTTTGCGCGCGGTGCCACCCAGGGCAGGGAAGGAAAGAGACGCCATCGACAACAACCTTCCGCGATCCACCCACGAAAGACTGGGGGTGAAGTGAACCGCAACCTCGGGATCCAGTGTGGTGCCGACAATAGCAAGCGACTCTGGAGCCCGACGGTTGTCGTCTCAGACACCGGGTTGTTTTCTACGCCTTCACCTCGTATTCGACGAGTACGCGCCGCAGCAGTTTCCCGGTCGTGTTGCGGGGCAGGTCATCGAGGAAGACGACCTCGCGGGGAACCTTGTAGCGGGCCAGATTCTCCTTGACGTAGGCCTTGATCTCGTCGGCGTCGGGCGAGTGGCCCGGTTCCGCGACGACGAACGCGCGTAGACGTTTTCCGAATTCGGCGTCATCGACCCCGACGACGGCCGCGTCGAAGACATCGGGCCGTTCCAGCAGCAGGTTCTCGACCTCCTGGGGGAAGACGTTCTCGCCGCCGGAGACGATCATGTCGTCGTCACGGCCGTCGACCATGAGCAGGCCGTGCTCCTCGAAGTGGCCGACATCGCCGCTGGACATGTAGCCGTCGATGATCTGCTTGTGGCGGCCGTCGGTGTAGCCCTCGAAGGGCGCACCGCTGCGAATGAAGATCCGCGCCGTCACGCCCACGTCGGTGACGCGCTTGCCGTTGTCGTCGTAGAGCCGCACCTCGCAGGTGATGGGCGCGCGTCCGACCGTTCCGGGCGCCAGCGCCAGATCCTGCGGCGAGGCGACGGTGGCGACCGCGCATTCGGTCGACCCGTACAGGTTGTAGACGACCGGCCCGAACACCTCCGCGGCCTTGGTACTGAGTTCGGGGGACAGCGCAGAACCGGCGAGCACGATCGATGTCAGCGAAGACAGGTCGTAGGCGGCGCGGACCTCGGCGGGCAGTTCGGTCATCCGGTGCAGCATCGTCGGCACCGCGACCAGCATCTCGGCCTTGTTGTCGGCGATCATCTTCAGCGTCGCCTCGGCGTCGAAGCGGCGGCGCAGCACCACCTTGTTGCCGAGCGTCGCGCCGACGAGCCAGGTCGCCAGCCCGGTGCTGTGGAAGATCGGCGACACGATGACCTGGGTTCCGCCCTTCGGGAAAGGGAGCAGGTCGACCAGTTGCGCGGTCGCCAGCGGGGAGGTCTTGCTGCGCGGCGCGCCCTTGGGCAGCCCGGTGGTGCCGCTGGTCAGAATGATGAAACCGCCCGGCTTGGACGGGTTGGGCAGCGGTTCGGTGGAATTGGCCGCGATCAGATCGTCGAGGGACTGCTCGCCCTCGGGGATCTCGGCGCCCTCGTCCACCCAGGTCAGATAGCGCGGTAGCTCCGGGGGTAGCGCGTCGAGCAGGCCGAGGAATTCGCTGTCGTGCAGCATCGCCTCGACATGTTCGCGCTCGCACACCGCGGCGAACTGCGGTTTGGCGAAGCCGGTGTTCATCAGGGCGACCCGCACGCCGAGCTTTCCCGCGGCGACCATCGTCAGGATCAGGCCGCGATGGTCGCGGCACAATACGCCGATCACGGTGCCCTGGGTGATGCCCGCCGCGCGCAACCCGCGGGCGATCGCGGTGGACTGTTCGTCCAGCTGGCGATAGGTCAGCTCGCCGCGTTCGTCGACGAGTGCGGGAGCGTCCGGGGTGACCCTGGCCGAATGCCGGACCGAGGTCGCCTGCGGGCCGAAGACCTGGGACTCCTTGATGGTGCGCAATGTCTCCAGTGGTTTACGAGGATCGGTGATCCCCCGGGTGCGAAGTAGCCCTATGGCCTTGACGGCCTCGACCGCGTGCGCAACCTTCATTGGCGGAAACCTCCACAGCGAACTCGCCGAGCCTTCGGCCGAGCGAGACCGAACGGCATGTTCGCTCACGGTAGCAAGGTGTGTCCCGGGTCACAGTAGAAGCGACAATATGGGATATCGAAGCGTTGTGAATTGTCCGGAATCGTGAGTCCGGAAGGTGGATCGGCGGGTTCTCCGGGCAGGATTACAGTCGGCGACAAGAATGTTCGGCCGGGTATTGGACCTGGTCGGGGCCGAATCGGGTCGGCGGGGTCGCGGTCAGCGTCTGGCGCTGGCCAACGCCACCATCAGCGGAACGACGCGGCCCTTCGGCACCTCGAATCGTCCACGGCCCGCCGTCTGCAACCAGCCGACAGCGGCCAGTTGCCGCAAGTGGTGGTAGATCTGCGCCGAGGTACCGACGCCGTCGAGTTCCGCGAGATCGGAGGCGGTGCGACGTCCGGCGAGGATCGCTCGCAGCAACCGCAGTCGCACCGGACTGCTCAGTGCGGCAAGACATTCCGCCGCGCCGTCGGCGTCGTCGAGCAGCAGGTCGTCGGTGGTGAACGCCATCTGCCACCCGTACTCGTCCCCGGCGGGCAACCGCCCCGAGCCGGTCACCAGCACGCCGCCGTTGGTCACGCCGGAACCGGAGAATTCGGCGCGCAACCGGTTCACCGCCCAGAGTTCGTCCCCGGGTGCGGTGGTATCGGCCTGCGCGGGTGTCGCGCGGCCGCCTTCGAGCGCCGCGATTCTGCGCTCCAGTTCCGCGACGCGTCCTTCCAGATCCACGCGACCGAGACTAGGGAGTGTCGCCTCCGCCTGCAACGGCTGGCGGCCGTCGACCGCGCCGACCGCGCCGACCGCGCGTGATCGTCCCCGATGTCGTCAATTCCGCGCGCTCCCTTGCCTATTCGTGACCGAATCGGGATGTGCCGCCACCTGTCGTGACGTCGCACCGGGGAAGCTAGGGTGCACGCATGCGTATCGCGGCCTTGGCGGCTCTGGTTCTTCTCGCGGCGGCCTGCTCGTCGTCGACCGATCATTCCTCGCACGAAACACCCACCTCGACGCCCGCGGCGACCGTCGCGCCGTCCACCTCGGCGGCGGCGAAAGCCGCTCCCGGCAGCGGCGCTCCGATCAAGGAAGTGGTGTCGTGGGTGAACGAGGGTTCCGAGGTCAGCGGGACGAAATACGCGGCAGCGACCACCGATGACGGTGTGAGCACCGAACTCGACAGCGGCGACCGGGCATTCACCAGCCCGACCGGCAAGATCAAATGCATGAGCGACGGTCACGAGGGCCGACACAGCCTGGTCTGCCTGGTCGACCTGAAGAATCCGCCCGCGCAACCGTCGGATCGTCAGGGCAACTGGGTCGGCGGCTGGGTGGAATTCTCCGGACAGACCTTGACGGTGGGCGGATTGCACGGCGACCCCGGACCGTTCCTGCGCGGATACGGCAGCCAACTGCCCTACGGCTCCCGGATCAGCCTGCACGGCAACCGGTGCCGGATGGATTCGAGCGGCCTGCTGTGCGTGAACGCGGACGCCGGAACAGGTTTCCGCGCCAGTGACGCGGGCGTGATTCCCTTCGGTTGCCTCTCGGAGGAATCGGTGCCGCGTGAGGTGAACGCGGGCGAATACTTCACCTGCTGAACCCGATTGACCACGGCCGAGGTGTCCCGGCATGCACGCCGGGTCGACGCTCAGTTGACGACGGCGCCCAGCGACGGGAACGAGATCGCGCCGAGTTGGTACGGAAGCCGTCCGGATCGGCAGCCGACACCGGAACCGGCCAGCGATGCCACAGACTCCCGTACTCCGCGGCGACCACCATTCCGGTCCCGGTGTCCAACGCCCTGCTGCGAACGGTGGTGTCGACGAGTACGTCGCCGCGCTCGGACAGCAACTCCGTCTGGCTGCGTCCGTTGGCCAGGTTGAACCAGACGGTCTCGAGTTCGGCGCCACCCTGATTCGGTGCGATGGTGCCCGGTCCGCCGAAGAATCCGAAGCGGAATCCGTCCACCCCGGGCGCCACCCCCGAACCGTAGACACTCGCCCCCTGACCACGGCCGATGTCGGATTGCGCGGGCACCTGGAACGGCTGCGCGGGCGATGCCACCGGCCCCGCCGCCGCGATCCGCTCCTGATCCGCCAGCAGGCGCGCCACCGCCGCTCGGCCTCCGGATTCCCCGCCGCGGTGATCCGCAATTTCTCTACCGCGGCGATCCAGTCGATCCGCATCGGTTCCGACGTCGCGGAACCGGCGAACGCCGTCGCGAATACCGCGGCGACCGCAAGTACAGCCGAGAAATGACGCGGAAAACCGGTCGACGTATAACGGGTCCCCTCGAAGATTGCCGGGTGCGGCTCGGTGAATCCATCCGCCGAAATCCCCCGAACACCGCCAACGCCCGCGTGTTCGAATGCCGGGCATCGTCGTTAGGTAGCGCCACCGGTGCGTGAGGGTATCGGTGCAGACGCGAACCGCGGTCAATCCGGGCACGCCGCGCGTGTATCGGGCGGAATCGGCGGTGAACGTGAGTAGGGTCGCGGTGTGCAACTAGTCAAGCCGTTTACGGCGCAGCAGTTCGAAGAAGGCCTCCGTTCGTGGAAATGGATAGGCCTCGACGACAAGACACCCCTGTGCGCATCGCTTTTCGGCGATGTCTTCTTCGAAGCCGAAGACGGACTGTGGTGGCTGGACACACTCAACGGTGAACTCACCCGCCCGTGGGAAACCCCCGACGAACTCGAAGCCGAACTCGACACCCCCGACGGCATGGAGCAATATCTACTGGCCGGCCTCGCCGTCGCCGCGGCCGAAAGTGGTCTCGTCCCGGACGAAGACGCCGTCTACGACTTCGATCACCCCCCGATCCTCGGCGGCGAACTCTCCATCGAGAACCTCCGCGTCCTCGATTTCGCGGTCAGCCTCAACATCTCCGGCCAGATCCACCAGCAGGTGGCGACGCTGCCGCCCGGCGCCGAGGTCGACATCGATATCCGATAGCCGAAACCGGTCCGGCCGGGGTTGTATCGCGGGGAAGTTCCACGATTCAGGGGATTCATGATCACCACCGCGTTCCTCCAGGGCCAAGGCCCGCGCTGGCTTCGACACGAGGAGAGGTTGCTGGCCGAGGGGTTGGGCCGCCTCGGCATACCGATCCGGTTCTACGTCCTGAGACGAATTCAACGCAGGCAACTGCCACTCGGCCCTGAAACGATGGTGGCGGGCGACATGGACGCGATGCACGGCGCCATGAGCCAACTGCGAATTCCGATACCGCACGCCGACGACTACCCGGCGAGCCTGCGGGAATATCTCCGGCGAACCGTGTGGATGTCGACGCTGGGAGAGGTCGAACGCGCGCTGGACGCGGGCACAATCGTACCCACCTTCGTCAAACCCGCACGGCGGAGAAAGAACTTCACCGGCACCGTCTGCTATTCGGAGCGCGATATCGCCGCGCTGGGAAATATCAGCAGGCATCAGGAAGTGTGGTGCTCCGAAATCGTCGCCTGGATCGCCGAATTCCGCGTCTACGTCATCGATCGGCGCATCGTCACGGTCTCCCGCTACAGCGGCGACCGGTCGATATCACCCGACATGAACGTCATCGAATCCGCGATCGCGACCTATCGCGATTCCGGAACCGCCCCGATCGCGTACGGTATGGATTTCGGCGTCCTGAACACCGGCGAGACCGCATTGGTCGAAGTCAACGACGGTTATGCGCTCGGTGCGTACGAGATCGACGCGGACCTCTATACGGAACTGGTCACCCGCCGCTGGAGTGAATTACTCACCACCGCGGAGTCGTAGGTGTCGAGGTGACCCGCCGTACCCCGAAGATGTTGATAGACATGGTGGATGGACTTCGAAGAACTTCGCTCACGGGCGATCCGGATCCACGACATGTACGACGAATCGAACCTCGCTGAGCGTGGTCGAACCTGGTCGCGTCAGGATTTCATGCTCGGCTTCATCGGCGACGTCGGAGATCTCGCCAAACTGGTCATGGCAGCCGAGGGCACCCGCACCGTGCCCGGCGGCCGCGACGCGCTCGAACATGAACTCGCCGACTGTCTGTGGTCGGTGCTGATCCTCGCGCACCGCTACGACGTGGACCTACCGGCGATCTTCACACGCACGATGGACGAACTCGAAGAGATCATCGGTGGTCGTCTCGGCGCCGAGTGAAGTCCGAGCCCGAAGGTCCGATCCGGCTCGCCGGATCGGGCTTCTGTTGTGCAACTGTTCATTTCAGCTCGCTCCCGAACTCGACGTCCTATGCTCTCTGCGTCGGGGGTGGTCTCACAAGCTGCGCGGATCAGGTGGCCGCTCTCGTGGTGTGCCTGTGGCTTCGCCGATGGGTAGATGACGGGGCTGACGTTCGGGGCCGAATCTCGCGTGCCCATCAAGTGGATCTGCTGGTTGTCTTCGGTCCGAATCGGTTCAGAGAGAGGGTGTTCCATGCCGTTCGACCCCGATGCTCGGAAGGTTCGGATCCCGCCGGGTGAGCTGCACGGCCGATTGAACTCCGCGGGCTGGACGTGGTATGTGGAACTCTGTGCCGCTGAGCTGTCATCGTTGCGGGTCAGCGATCCGGGTGCGTTCCGGGTGCTCGTCGGCTTGATGGAGACCGCCGCCGAAAGTGGACTACCGGCCTCGTGGAACGGTGACGGCTATCGGGTGCCCGTCGGTGATCGAGTCGGGCGTCGTGATTTCGGTAGACGGGACATGCCCTGGCTCGGAGAACTCCGCGTCGACGAGCGCACCCCGAAGAAGCCGTCGAGGCCGGGAAACGCTCGCGAACACCGCCTGTACTTCGGAGAGCCGGACGTGCCGACCGACCTGGTCCTGGGCTCGGGCGTGGGCACCAAGCGTGGGCAGGAGAGTCATGTGGGTAGTAAGCAGACAGCACAGATGAAGCAGGCGATGTGGGCGATCATCCGTTGGTGCGAGGAGGCGATTCCTCCGACGACCTGGCGTGTCTGGAACTGGAACTGCTAGCGTTGACTTTTAAGTCAGCATTCTCGGGGAATGCGAAGGAGGGTTCTGTATGAACATCCCTGGTCTGGAGCCGTTGAGTGCTGCGGAGCGGCTGGGTGTCGACCTCGCGAAGTCCGAATACGAGCTGATCCGGCAGTTGGTTGCTCGGCGGTCGGCAGCGGGCATCAAGCCAGCAGAGTTGGCCCGTCGGATGGGCGTCGATCGGAGCACGATCAGCCGCTTCGAGGCCGGGGGAACGAATCCCACCATGGCGACTCTCAATCGCTATGCCGAGGCTATCGGCGCCATGATCACCTACGACGTCCAGCCATATCATGTCTGGCAGAGCAAGTCGCAGGCCGGAAACGCCGTGCTGCGGTCGCTGACCGTTGTCGCCGACAACAAGCAGTCGGGCACCGGCACGACCGATCTACCCGATGATGTACACGTTCGGCGGGGGCGCAGCGCGCGTCGGCCATCGCGTACATATGTGCTGAGGGAGTCGTCGGTCGATCGATCAGCGTCCGCGCAATGACCAAGCTGGCAGATTGGACGTTGCATCACGTCGATCCGGACCGTTTGCTGTACCAGCTCATCGATCCGGATGATCCCGAGGACGTCCCCTCTTGGTTCGCCGAGGTGACGGCCGGGGGGATGAAGTTGGAAAGCGGCGATAAGGGTGCCGTTCTGGTGACGATGGAAACCAGAACTCGGGCGAAATTCTATGTCGCCGCGGTGTCGGTGGTCGGCGTCTTCAAGGCCGATGGCCGGTCGGCGACCAGCGACACCGAGTATTCGATCCTCGATGCCGGCACGACGGAAGAGGTCGATGAATTCGCGCGGACTGTCGTGAACGTCCTGCACCCGTTTCTGCGCGCCGAGTTGTTCATGCTGACAAGTCGTTTCAGCGGAAAGCCGGGCATCATGCTTCAGCCGACCGCAATTCTGGGACAACAGGCGAAGCCCGACTGAACAGCCTTGCGGATTCCGGACGGTACGAAAATCGGTGCCGGTCGACACTGCGACCGGCACCGATTTTCTGTTGTCCGATAACCTATTTCAGCTCGGCACTCGTCTTCCCGAGTACCCGGCGCGCCACGATCAACTGCTGGATCTGCTGGGTGCCCTCGAAGATGTCGAGGATCTTGGAATCGCGACCCCACTTTTCCAACAGTGTGCGCTGGGAGTAGCCGATGGCTCCGGCGAGTTCGACGGCCTTGAGGGTGACGTCGGTGCCGGTGCGGCCGGCTTTGGCCTTGGACATCGAGGCTTCGAGGGAGTTCGGCTTCTTGTTGTCGGCCATCCACGCGGCGCGCAGTGAAAGCAGGTATGCCGCTTCGTAATCGGCTTCCATGCGCAGGAATTCGGCGGCGGCGGCGTGCTGGTTGTTCGCGGGGATGTCGTAGGAGATCTCGACGCCCGCGTCGGTGAGGATGGTCCGCAGTTCTTCGAGGGCGGCGCGGGCGACGCCGACGGCCATCGCGGCGACGAGGGGGCGGGTGTTGTCGAAGGTCTGCATGACCCCGGCGAAACCCTTCTCCACGTTGACTTCCGGGCTGCCGAGGATGTTGTCGGCGGGGATGCGGCAGTCCTGCAACAGCAGTACGGCGGTGTCGGAGGCCTTGATGCCGAGTTTGTGCTCGAGGCGGGCCACCGAGAGGCCGGGGGCGTCGCGCGGGACGACGAAGGATTTGATGGCCGCGCGCCCGAGGCTCTTGTCGACGGTCGCCCACACCACGATGTGGGTGGAGCGCTGACCGGCGGTGACGAAGATCTTCTCGCCGTTGAGGACCCATTCGTCACCGTCGCGCACGGCGGTGGTGGTGACGGCGGCGGAGTCCGAGCCGAAGGACGGTTCGGTGATGGCCATGGCGGCCCACACCTTGCCGAAACGTTCCAGCTGCTCGTCGGTGGCGACGGCGGCGATGGCCGCGTTGCCCAGGCCCTGGTAGGGGATCGACAGCATGAGGCCGACGTCGCCCCACGAGGTTTCCAGCGCGTTCAGCAGGGCGGACATGTTGCCGCCGTTGCTGTTGCCGAGCAGTTCGGTCGAGTGCGGGTCCTTGGCGCTGTCGTCGGACCGTCCGCCCGCCGCGCCGCCGATCTTCTGGGTGCCCGAATCCGCGAGACCTTCCACCATGGCGGCCATGGCGTCCAGTTCGACGGGGTAGTCGTGCTCGGCGAGGTCGTACTTGCGCGAGATCGGGCGGAAGATCTCCTGGGCGACCTGGTGGGCCTGGTTGGCGCTTGCCCGCAGTTTCTTGGGGAGTTCGAGGTTGATCATGGGTGAGGTCTCCTGAAATACGCGATCGGGCCGGGTCAGACGAGCACGACACCTTCGGCGATGCCGACGGACCGCAGATCGCGGTACCAGCGCTCGACCGGGTGTTCCTTGGTGAAGCCGTGGCCGCCGAGCAGCTGGACGCCGTCGAGACCGATCTGCATGCCCTTGTCGGTGGCGAGTTTGCGGGCCAGCGCGGCCTCGCGAGCGAAGGAGAGGCCCTGTTCCGCGCGCGAGGCGCCGCGCAGGGTGACCAGCCGCAGTCCGTCGAGTTCGATCGCGATATTGGCGACCATGAACGCGACCGCCTGACGGTTCGAGATGGGTTCGCCGAACGCCTCGCGCTCGTTCACGTACGGAATCACGTAGTCGAGGACGGCCTGGCCGGTGCCCGCGGCGAGCGAGGCCCAGCCGAGGCGGGCCAGGCGGACCGCGTCCGCGTACTCCTCGGCGCGGGTCGCGGCGTCACCGTCGCCGAGGATCGCGTCGGTGCCGACCGCGACATTGTCGAGCAGCAGTCGGCCGAGGCCCGCGGCGCGCAGCCCCATGCTCGGGTCGGCTTCCACGACCAGGCCGGGTGCGTCGGATTCGACGATGAACAGGGCGGGGCGGCCGTCGAGTTCGGCGGCGATGATGAACAGTTCGGCATCGGCGGCGGCCGGGACCAGGCTCTTGACGCCGTTGAGGCGGTAGCCGCTGGGGGAGCGGGTGGCCTTGGTCTGGAGCGCGAACGGGTCGAACAGGGCGCGGGGCTCGGAGATGACGACGGAGGCCTGCGGCACGTTCTCGCCGGTGAAGGCGGGCAGGTAGGTCTGCTGCTGGGCGTCGGTGCCCCACTGCGAGAGGGCAACGGTGACACCGCTGGGAGCCAGGATCGGCAGCGCCAGCCCCATATCGCCGTGCGCGAGCGCTTCGGCGACCATCGAGTTGGTGACCGCGCCGCGCTCGGAGGCCGCGCCTTCGAGTTCCTCGGGCACGTTGATCAGGGTGATGCCGAGTTGGGCCGCGCGCTCGAGCAGGTCGCGCGGGGCCGAGGTCGCGGCGTCGGCGTCGAAAGCGGCGGGTCGCAGGATCTCGGCGGCGAAATCGCGCACCGTCTCCACGATCATCTGCTGCTCGTCGGAGGGGGTGATGTCGAAGAGGTCTTTTCGCGTCGACTCGTTGTTCGCCAGGCGCTTGGGACGCCCCCCGCCCGCGACCTTGCCGAATGCGCGGGTGGCCGCCCCGAGGGTGCGGAACCCGGTCTTGGTGCCTTCGTAGGTGGCCCGTTCGATCGGTTTGCGCAGGTTGTACTTCTCGACGAGTTCGGACCCGGTCAGGGTGGTCATCACCCGCATCGCGGCGCCCATCCAGTCCCGCTTGGGCTGGCTGAGGCCGACGGCGGACGTATCAGGACGTCGCTTCGTCGCGCTGTCTCGAGTGCTCATCATCACCTGTTTCTCCGGTGGGGCGGGGCGAATCTTTCCCAGCAATCTTACTCCTGAGTAAGTCTATCTTACTCCAGAGTAAGAACTGCGTCGAGCCGATGTGTGCGGATTGTTGTCCGGGTACCGCTGTGATGTTCGGTACACAGCTGGACAACCGTCCTATTGTCGGTCGCTCCGCGAGTTTCCCGCATGACGGGGTGGCGAGCAATGGAACGGGCGGAAATCGGAACTAGTGGGAAATTTCCGGTGGCGGCACTGTGCCCGAGCATGGGAGAGTGGCCGAATGTACTGGGTCGCGGGGATTTTCGCCGCGGTCCTCGCGGCGTTCGCGAACCGGTACGGCTACCACCGCGACGAGCTGTACTTCATGGCCGCGGGCCGTCGGCTGGAATGGGGATATACCGATCAGCCACCGCTGACGCTCCTGCTGGCCCGCGCGATGACGGTGATCGACCCGGATTCGCTGGTCCTGTTCCGATTGCCCGCGCTGGTGGCGGCGACGCTGGTTGTGCTGTGCGCCGGATGGATGGCGGGCGCGTTCGGGGGCGGACGCGGTGCGCGCGCTCTCGCGGCGGCCATTGCTGCTGATCTTCCCGGTGGTCGTACTCGTCGTCTCGTTGCTCGCGGTCGGACCTCGCAAGGTATTCGCCACCGGATATCTGTCTGGGCGGTCGTCCTCGCGGTATTGATCCGGCTGCCGTATCTGCTGTGGCAGGCGCGTAACGACTGGCCGCAATGGGAACTGAGCCGAGCCATCGCGGGTGGTTCCTCGGGCACCTCGGATACGCCGATCATGTTCGTCCTCCTGCAATTCGGCCTGATGGGGCCGCTGCTCGCACCGCTGTGGATATTCGGCTGGTGGCGGCTGTGGCGGGACCGTCGCTATCGGGCCTTCGCGGTGAGCTACGCGGTCCTGTTCGCGCTGTTCCTCGTCACAGGCGGAAAGGCGTACCACCTGGGCGGGATGTATCCGATCCTGCTGGCCGCGGCGGCGGTTCCGGTGGCGCGATGGCTGGGCGGACACCGCGTTCGATGGGCGGCGGCGGGCTCGGTCGTCGGGGTCGACGCCTGCGCGGGCGCGATCTTGTTCCTGCCGGTGCTGCCGGTGTCGGCGCTGCCGGATTCGCCTGTCCTGGCAACTACGACGCGGGCGAGACTCTCGGCTGGCCGGAGTTCGTTCGGAACGTCGGCGAGGTGCGCGCCCGACTCGGCCCCGACATCGCGATCCTCACCGACAACTACGGTGAGGCGGGCGCGATCGAGCGTTTCGGCGCGCCCTACGATCTGCCCACACCACATTCGGGCCACAACGCGTACTGGTGGTGGGGACCGCCGGACGATTCGGCCGTCGAGGTGCTCACCGTCGGCATCGACCGCGAACAACTCGATCGATACTGCACCGAGGTCGAATCGGCGGGACGGATCGAGAACGGTCTCGGCATCGATAACGACGAGCAGGGCGCGCCGATGAATATCTGCCGTGGTCCGCGCGTGCCGTTGGCCGAGATATGGCCGAGGATCCGCCACCTCGGGTGAGGATGTGGGCACGTCGGCACGGTGTCGATCGCAGCGGTTTCGAGGCATCGCGCGTTCGGGCCGTACCGCCCGACGATGCTGTTATGTTGTCCCGCATGACGACAGGGTCGGGGAGTCGGCGTCTTCGCACGGCGATACTCGCGTGCGCGGTGACGATCGGCACGTTCGCCGTGATACCGACCGCATCCGCCGAGCCGATCCTCTCCTCGTGCGCGGAGGGCTGGACGGCCGAGACCGTGCTCGACGGTGTCGGCAATCTAGAGAATCTGGACAGCGACGGGCACGGCGGCTTCTACGTCACCGGAATCCTCGACGGCTATCTGGCGCACGTGGACGCCGCGGGCCGGTTCGAGAAGGTCGTGACCGGATTGGATCACCCCGCCGGGGTGCGCGTGGCCGGGGATTCGGCCTACTTCCTGACCGGTGACGGCGCGGGAGAACTCCCCGGCACCCTGGCCCGCTACGACATCCCCACCCGCGCCGTCACCACCCTGCTGAACGGCCTGAACGGTCCGAACGGACTGCTTCTGCTGCCGGACGGGGATCTGCTGTTCAGCAATATCGGGGTCGTCGGCCCGCCGAGCGGCATCTCGCGCTACCGGCCGTCGACCGGCGAATACACCCGCACCTGGTCGTCGCTGCCGTTGACCAACGGTCTCGCTCTCGCCCCGGACGGCGTCTCGATCTTCACCGGCAACCTCTCCATGAACATCTACCGGATACCGCTGGACGCGCCGAACGAGCCGACGGTCGTCACCGGGATCCCACGGCTGCTCTCGGTGCCCGACGATATGGAGGCCACGCGCGGGGGCGCCCTCTTCGTCGCCGACCACGTGCTCGGCGCCGTCTATCAGGTGGACACGGTCACCGGCGCGGCCTGCACGATCATCACGGGATTGATCAAACCCGCACCGTTTCTTCGCAACCCGCCCGACGGCGCGACGTCGGTGCGCATCGTCCGCGACGGTGAGACATGGGCCCTCTACGTCACCAGCATGGACGGCACCCTGCGCCGCCTGCGTCCCCCGCCCGGCCTCGACCTGACCCCGGCCGACCCGCGCCGATAGCGGATCCCGTGTTCGAAGCAGCCCCCATGACCCCCGCTCTCCCCGCCGACGCGGCGGCCATCGCGCGATTGCGGGACCGCCTGGCCCAATGGATGGTCGACCACGGCATCGCCCAATGGCTCCCGGGTGAATATCCCACCGCGATGGTGCGCGCCGAAACCGAGCGCGGGGAGTGGTTCGTGTGGCGCGAATCCGGCACCCTGATCGCGGCGGTCCGCCTGATCTGGCGCGACCCGGAATTCTGGGGCGACGACGATGCGGAGGCGGGCTACATCCACGGCCTCATGGTCGCACCGGAACACCGGGGCGGGGAGTTGGGTGCGCGCATCCTGGCATTCTGCGCCGAACGCACGCTCGCCGAGGGCATCGTCCGGCAGCGCCTCGACACCGCCGCGAACAACGAGATGCTCAGGAAGTACTACACCGCACAGGGTTTCACCGAGGTCAGGGAGGCGACGTTGCCGCCGCAGTTCCACGGCACCGATCGGGTGATGCTGTACGAGAAGTCGCTCGACCCGGCCTGAGCCGACATTCCTCGCCGCCGGACGTGGGAATCGTGCCGCGACAGGCGAGTTGGTCCGCTCAGGCCGTCGCACCCAGCCGGGCCAGCACTTCCTCCTGCAACAGCCCATTGGTGGCGACGGCGTCACCGCCGTGCGGCCCCGGCTCGCCGCTGAGCGCGGTGAACGTGCCGCCTGCCTCGCGGACCAGGATGTCGAGGGCCGCCAGATCCCACAGCGACACCTCCGGTTCGGTGGCGATATCGACCGCGCCCTCCGCGAGCAGGCAGTAGCTGAAGAAATCGCCGTAGCCGCGGATCCGCCACACGTCGTCGGTGAGATCGAGGAAGCGCTCGCGCAGCCTGCGCTCCCGCCAACCGGACAGGCTGGAGAAGGACAGACTGGCAGCGCTCAGATCCGATACCGCCGACACCGAGATCGGCTGCGGCGCACCGGGATGAACCACCGACCAGGCACCCGAACCCGCCGCCGCCCACCACCGCCTGCCAAGGGCGGGCGCGCTCACCACGCCGACCACGGGGACGCCATCCTCGAGCAACGCGATCAGCGACGCCCAGATCGGCACGCCGCGAACGAAATTCTTGGTGCCGTCGATCGGATCGATCACCCACTGCCGTCCGCTGAACTCCGCCTCGCCGCCGAATTCCTCGCCGAGTACCGCGTCGTCGGGGCGGGCGTGGCCGAGCAGCACGCGGATCGACTTCTCCACCGCGAGATCGGCGTCGGAGACCGGTGTGAGATCCGGTTTGGCGTCCACTTTCAGATCGAGCGCGCCGAACCGCGCCTTGGTGATCGAATCGGCCTCGTCGGCCAATCGCAGGGCGAGTTCCAGATCAGAGGAGTGAGCAGCCACGAACCGAACCCTATCGGGCGTCGCCGATTCCGTACCGCGCGGCACGCGACCGGCCGCGATCAGGCCGAGGCGGGCACCGAGCGCGCCGCGGTCAGGGCACGAGTCCACCAGTGCAGCTGGTCGAGCATCGCCTCGGCCGCCGCGGCGGGTTCCTCGGGTTCACGCAGTTCACCCTCGGCGTCGAAGAGCAGGTAGTAGCGCGGGAACGAGACGTAGTTGCGCACGGTGTGGGCATTGAGTTCGTTGAAGATCTGGCGCAGATGTTCGATGGCGAGCAGGCCGCCGCTCGCCCCGCTGTAGCCGACGAATCCGATGGCCTTGGCGTCCCACTGGGTGAAATGCCAGTCGATCGCCGATTTCAGCGCGGCCGGGTAGCTGCGGTTGTAGTCGGGCGTCACGACGACGAATGCGTCGGCCGCCGTCAGCCGCGCCGTCAGATCGAGCATCCCCTCCGGGCGCGGCGGATTCGGTTCGATCATCGGTGAGACCGCGGGCAGTCCGATCGGCAGTTCCGCGTCGGCGAGATCGATGAGATCCACCTCGAATCCACCGTGCCGGTCGGCCTGGTCGACGAACCACCTCGCGACCACCGGCCCGAACCGGCCGTCGCGGACGCTGCCGATGATCACCGCGAGTTTCAAGGGCGTGTTTGCCATCGTTGTCTCCTCGTGCTCTGTCACGACCGGATCGGTCGTCGAGATCAACTGTGCGACCGGCTTCGCGAGCCGGGGAGACCGCCGCGAGGGTGGTAGTGGCGGGGACACCCTCGGCGGCCCGATGCTTGTTACCGTCGAAGGGTGAGCGACAACGAGCTGGGACTGTTCCTGCGGACCCGGCGCGAGGCGGTCTCACCTGCCCGTGTCGGTTTGTCGGCGGGGCCGCGCCGCCGCACACCCGGCTTGCGTCGTGCCGAGCTCGCTACCCTTGCCGGGGTCAGCGTCGAGTACATAATTCGTCTCGAGCAAGGCCGTGACCGTCGCCCGTCGCCGTCGGTGCTCTCGGCCATCGCGAACGCACTGCATCTCGTGCCGAGTGAGCGTATTCACCTGTACCGGTTGACCAAATCAGCTGACCCGGGCTTCAGTTGCATGGGTTCGGTGGGCCCGGCCCGCGCTGTGCGGCCTACGGTGCGCGTCATTCTCGATCGGTTGGAACCGGCCGCGGCGGTGGTGGTGAACCGTCTGAGCGATGTTCTGGCCTACACCGAGGGCTACCGACGGCTGATGGCGCCGACCGGATTGCTCGACGATCCGTCCACGGCCAATCTCGCGTTGTTCCTCTTCGGTGACTCGCGGGCTCGCGACTTCTACCCGGATTGGGAATATCTCGCCGACGAACAGGTCGCCGCCCTCAAACAGGGACCTTTTCGTAATGATCCGGCCACCGCGACCCTCGCCGATGAACTCGAGATCCTCGCCGGTGAGGAGTTCACACGTCGCGTTGCCACGGTGCCCAACCTGCCTGCCGCGACCGGCACGACCCGGGTCGAGCATGCCGAGGCCGGTCGGTTGCATCTGGTGTTCGAAACCCTCGATCTTCCCGCGGATGACGACCAGCAGCTGTTCATCTACCTTCCGGCCGACGAGGCCACCGCTACCGCTCTGGACAAGCTCGCGGGCCGCCACCCCGGTGCTCTGCGTGCGGTCTCGGGCTGAACCATGTCCGGCGTGAACCCGCAAGCCCGCCCACCGCGCTGACCGAACAGGCCAGCGGGACAGCTGAAAGACACACCGTGAACGGGAACGGCATGCGCGTGGCCGCGATCATTTTCGCGAGTTTCGGAATCCTGGTGGGGCCTCGGCGGCATGTCGGGAGGCGTCCCGCCCGGCTTTTTCGGCTTCGGCGCGAGCCTGGCAATCGTCATCCTCTTGTCTCAACGCAGTGCGGGAGCCTGGTTCAAACGGCCTCATTGAATGACGACCGAGTCCGCCGTTCATCGCTCGCGACCGACTCACCCGGCCTGAAGAGCCGCCGGTCAGACGGGGCGACTACGCTTGAACATCGTGCATCCTGACGTTTCCGCCGACCTCGCCGAACTCGACGCGACTCTGAAGACGGTCGAGTCGGTCCTCGATATCGAGGAATTACGCCGCCGCATCGATGAGCTCGAACACCAGGCAGCGGATCCGGACCTGTGGAACGACCAGGACCACGCGCAGCAGGTCACCAGCGAGCTCTCCCACGCCCAGAACGAATTGCGCCGGGTGGAGGAGTTACGGCAGCGACTCGACGACCTACCGGTGCTCTACGAATTGGCCGAGGGCGAAGAGGGCGAGGCCATGGCGGCGGCGCTGGCCGAGGCCGATGCCGAACGTGTCGCGCTGCACGGCGACGTGGAGGCCCTGGAGGTTCGCACGCTGCTGTCGGGTGAGTACGACAAGCGTGAGGCGCTGGTCAACATCCGTTCCGGCGCCGGTGGCGTCGACGCCGCGGACTGGGCCGAGAAGTTGATGCGGATGTACATCCGCTGGGCGGACCGGCACAACTACGCCGTCGAGGTGTACGACACCTCCTACGCGGAAGAGGCGGGTATCA
The DNA here is from genome assembly GCF_045040005.1 of Nocardia sp. NBC_01377. NCBI lineage: Bacteria > Bacillati > Actinomycetota > Actinomycetes > Mycobacteriales > Nocardiaceae > Nocardia > Nocardia sp. NBC_01377. The sequence continues at coordinate 5,861,679 of NZ_CP109566.1, read as the reverse complement.
AGAGCGCGACCTTCGCGGTGAAGGCGCCCTACGCCTACGGCACGCTCTCGATCGAGATGGGCACCCACCGTCTGGTGCGGATCAGCCCGTTCGACAACCAGGGCCGCCGCCAGACCTCGTTCGCCGAGGTCGAGGTGCTGCCCGTGGTCGAGACCACCGACCATATCGAGATTCCGGAAGGCGAGATCCGGGTGGACGTGTACCGCTCGTCCGGGCCCGGTGGTCAGAGCGTCAACACCACCGACTCGGCGGTGCGCCTGACCCATATCCCCACCGGCATCGTGGTGACCTGCCAGAACGAGAAGTCGCAGTTGCAGAACAAGATCTCGGCCATGCGCGTGCTCCAGGCCAAACTGCTGGAACGCAAACGGCTCGAGGAGCGCGCCGAGATGGACGCGCTCAAGACCAACGAGGGCGCGTCGTGGGGTAACCAGATGCGCTCGTACGTGCTGCACCCCTACCAGATGGTCAAGGATCTGCGCACCAACTACGAGGTGAACAATCCGACGGCGGTGCTGGACGGCGATATCGACGGTTTCATCGAATCGGGGATTCGCTGGAGAATGCGGGAGCAGGCGAATTAATTTGCGGCGGGCTGTAATTCGGCCTCGCCACGACAGCTCGACGGGGCCGTATCGGCGTGACGCGCCGTGCTCGGCCCCGTGTCGTTGTAGCCTGTCTGGCGTGTGTGTTGCCGAACTCGAGACATTGCCGGAGATGGTCCGGTGATCGCGCTCGGAACCTCTTCGGACACCACGGCCTGGCTGCGATCCAGTGGGCTGGAGATCGTCCTGCTGATGCTGGGCGTGGTGCTCTTCAGCCGCTTCGCGACCTTCGTCCGGGACCGGATCACCACCAGGATCGACTCCGGATTCCACAGCAGCGACGCGCTCGTGCGATCCGAGGCGGCCAAGCATCGGCACGCGCTGGCCCAGGTGCTCACCTGGGTGGTGCTGACCATCGTCTACGTGCTGGTCGGCATGGAAGTGTTGCAGCGTCTGGGCTTTCAGGTCAACGGTCTCGTGGCGCCCGCGGCGGTGCTCGGCGCGGCGCTCGGTTTCGGAGCCCAGCGCATCGTGCAGGACATCCTCGCCGGATTCTTCCTGATCACCGAGCGGCAGTACGGATTCGGTGACGTGGTTCGCATCGCGGTGACCGGTTCGGCCGAGATCGCCGAGGGTACGGTCGAAGATGTCACGTTGCGGATCACCACGCTGCGCAACTCCGACGGCGAAGTGATCATCGTGCCGAATGGACAGATCGTGAAAGTGACCAACCTGTCCAAGGATTGGGCCCGTGCCGCGATCGACGTCCCGGTGGCCGCGACCGTCGACATCACCAGGGTGAACGAGATACTGCACGAGGTCGGTACAAGGGCGTACGAAGACCCGAGACTGAAGCCGTTGCTACTGGACGAACCCACCGTGATGGGTATCGATGACCTGGCAATGGATCAGATCAATATCCGAATGGTTGCCCGCACACTGCCGGGTAAGCAATTCGAAGTCGGCCGAGAGCTGCGGGTGCGAGTCGCCGCGGCACTACGCCGGGAGGGAATCAGTGAGTCCACTTAAAACGACAGTGATCCTGAGAGAAACGGTGAAACCGAGCAAGTCGACCGCGGTCCTGATGGCAACCTGGATCGCGACGTTCGTTCTCTATCTGTTCGTCAAACCCGATCAGCATCCGCCTATCGGCACGGGTGTGTTGATCAACACGTCTCCGGCGGCGACGATTTCCGAGCCCGCCGGACAGTAGTCCGATCGAGTCCGCGGATCGGGGGGCCGGTCTGGTTACACTGGCTCCCCGTGATCACCATGCGGAACGTCACCAAGTCGTACAAGACATCGACGCGACCCGCGCTGGACAATGTCACCGTCGATGTGGGCAAGGGCGAGTTCGTCTTCATCATCGGACCGTCCGGTTCAGGTAAGTCGACTTTCATGCGCCTGCTGCTCAAAGAGGAAGCGCCGACGGCGGGTGAGATACGGGTCGCGGATTTCCGCGTCGACCGGCTACCCGGGCGCAAGGTACCGAAATTGCGGCAGCGGATGGGCGTCGTATTCCAGGATTTCCGGCTGCTCCAGCAGAAAACGGTCCAGGAGAATGTCGCGTTCGCGCTGGAAGTGATCGGCAAACGACGCCAGTTCATCGACCGCACCGTGCCCGAAGTCCTGGATATGGTCGGTCTCGGCGGTAAGGGCGACCGGTTGCCCAGCGAACTCTCCGGCGGCGAGCAGCAGCGCGTCGCGATCGCCCGCGCCTTCGTCAACCGGCCGCTGGTACTGCTGGCCGACGAACCCACCGGCAACCTCGATCCCGATACCAGCGGCGACATCATGATGCTGCTCGAACGCATCAACCGGATCGGCACCACCGTGCTCATGGCGACCCACGACAATCACATCGTCGACGCGATGCGCAGGCGAGTGGTCGAACTCGACCGGGGCCGACTGGTGCGCGACGACGCGAGAGGCGTCTACGGGGTGGGCCGATAATGCGCGCGAATTTCCTGTTCAGCGAGGTTCTCACCGGCCTGCGTCGCAATGTGACGATGACGGTCGCGATGATCCTGACCACCGCGGTATCGCTGGCGATGCTCGGCGGCGGCCTGCTGTCGGTGCGCATGGCCGACAAGACCGAGCAGTACTTCACCAGCAGACTCGAGGTGCGATTCTTCCTCGACGATGTGATCTCCGAGACGGATCCCGACTGCGCGGCCGAGCCGTGCCGGACGCTGCTCGCGGATATGAAGAAGGCCCCCGGCGTCGTCAGCGTCCAATTCGTCAATCGCGCGGCCGCGCTCGATGAGGTGAAGGAACTCTTCGAGGATCAGCCCGAGACGGTGCAGTACCTCTCCGAGACGCGGCTGCCCGCCTCGATGCGGGTCAAGATGACCGACGGCGACCAGTACGAACGCATCTACAACACCTTCCACGACAGTCCGGGCGTGAAACTCGTCGCCAACGATCGTGAGTTCGTCGACCGGCTGCTGCGCCTTTTCGACGGCCTGCGTAACGCGGCGTTCGGGCTGGCCGTGGTGATGGCGGTGGCGGCACTGCTGCTGATTGCGAACATGATGCAGATCGCGGCCTTCACCCGTCGCACCGAGGTGAGCATCATGCGCTTGGTCGGCGCCACCCGCTGGTATACGCAGTTGCCGTTCCTGATGGAGGCGGTGGTCTCGGCGCTGGCCGGATCGCTGCTCGCGATCGTGGGGCTGTTGATCGCCAAACCGCTGGTCATCGACCGGGCGCTGGGACCGCTGTTCGACAGCAATGTCTTCCCCCGGATCACCGGCGACGATATCGCCACCGTCGCGCTGACCATCGCGCCACTCGGGATCGTGGTGGCGGCGATCACCGCCTACGCGACATTGCGCTACTACGTGCGGGAATAGCGTCTGGGCACACCGGTCGCCTGGCGGCGACCGGTGTGCGCTGTTCCACGGAATTCGGTTGTCCACATGTGGAGAACTCGGCGGATCGCCCCGGTCATACTCACGCTGACGGCGCGTGGTCTCGGCGGCGCTCGTAGGATGGGCCGGGTGACTCCCCCCGACACATCCGCGGCTGTGGTGACCGACGAATCCGCGATCGGCGCCGGAATCGGTGCGGCGCAAGAGGTTCTGGGCCGAGTGTTCGGTTACGACGATTTCCGCGGTGATCAGCGCGAGATCGTCGAGCATGTGATCGCGGGTGGGGACGCGCTGGTCCTGATGCCGACCGGCGGCGGAAAATCGCTGTGCTATCAGGTGCCTTCGCTGGTGCGCCCCGGTGTCGGGGTGGTCATCTCGCCGCTGATCGCGCTCATGCAGGATCAGGTCGACGCGCTCAGCGCGCTCGGCGTGCGCGCGGGCTTCCTCAATTCCTCGCAGTTCCCCGACGAGCGCCGGACGGTCGAGGCCCAGTTCGTGGCGGGCGAGCTGGACCTGCTGTATCTGGCGCCGGAACGGCTGCGCTCCGAGGCGACGGTGCGGTTGCTCGAACGCGGCAAGGTCTCGTTGTTCGCCATCGATGAGGCACACTGCGTATCGCAGTGGGGCCATGATTTCCGCCCCGACTACCTGGCGCTTTCGGTGCTGCACGAACGCTGGCCCGATGTGCCGCGCGTCGCGCTCACCGCCACCGCGACGGAGAAGACCCGCGACGAGATCATCCACCGCCTCGATCTCGGCGGCGCGCGTCGCTTCGTCTCCAGTTTCGACCGGCCCAATATCCAGTACCGCATCGAACCCAAGAACCGGGCCGACCGTCAGCTGCTGGAATTCATCCGCGCCGAACACGCGGGTGACGCGGGCATCGTCTACTGCCTGTCCCGCAATTCTGTCGAGAAGACCGCGGCGTTCCTCACCGAGAACGGCGTCACGGCTGTGCCGTATCACGCCGGACTGGACAACAGGACCCGTGCCACCAACCAGTCGCGTTTCCTGCGCGAGGACGGGCTGGTCGTGGTCGCGACGATCGCGTTCGGCATGGGGATCGACAAACCCGACGTCCGTTTCGTCGCCCACCTGGACCTGCCCAAATCGGTCGAGGGCTACTACCAGGAGACCGGTCGCGCCGGTCGCGACGGGCTGCCGTCGACGGCGTGGATGGTCTACGGACTCAACGACGTGGTGCAGCAGCGGAAGATGATCGAGAGTTCCGAAGGTGACGCGGCCCACCGCAGGCAACTCCAGTTGCACCTGGACGCGATGCTCGCGTTGTGCGAGACAGTGTCCTGCCGCCGGGGTCAGCTCCTCGCCTATTTCGGCCAGCCGGACGGCACATCGTGCGGCAATTGCGATACCTGCCTGACGCCTCCGGAATCGTGGGACGGCACCGTCGCCGCGCAGAAGATGCTCTCCGCCGTGCTGCGTCTGGAGCGCGAGCGCGGCCAGCGTTTCGGCGCGGGGCACATCGTCGACATCCTGCTCGGGAAATCGAACCCCAAGGTGTTGCAGCACGCCCATCACGAACTCAAGGTCTTCGGGGTCGGCACCGATCTGCGCGATGTCGAATGGCGCGGGGTGACGCGGCAGTTGCTCGCGCAGGGCCTGCTCGCTGTGCACGGCGACTACGGGGTGCTCACCCTCACCGAGGCCAGCGACGAAGTGCTGTTCCAGGGCCGTCAGGTGTGGTTGCGCCGCGAACCCGAGCGCGTGCCGGCCAAATCCGCGCGCGCGGCCAAACAGGCCAAGACGGTCGTCGACATGGCGCCGGGGGACGTGCCGCTGTTCGAGAAGTTGCGCGAATGGCGCTCGGCCACCGCCAAGGAACAGGCGATGCCCGCCTACATCGTCTTCAACGACGCGACGCTGCGTGAAATCGCCGCCCGCAAACCGGCCAGCCTCGAAGAACTCGGCACCGTCAACGGGGTCGGTGAGAACAAACTCGCCAAGTACGGCGAAGGCGTGCTCGAGATTCTGGCGCAGGCGTGACGGCCCGGCCGGTTCCGCACTCGACAGATCCCGGATACGGTGTGTGCCGGTCGACGGACCGGTGAGTTCGCGCGGCCCTCGGACGAGTCGACTGGAGGAGACGGGTATGGGTGAGGCACACGGGATCGGGCGGCGGGATCTGCTCGCCGGGGCGGCCGCCGCGGCAGCGGGCGTCACGGTTGTCGGTCTGTCGCCCGCCCAGGCCGTCCCGGTGGCGGAGGGGGTGCGGAAATTCGCCTTCCCGACCACGGACAGCGTGCGCGTCCTCGTCACCGGAGACGCGGGCACCGGAACTCGCACCCAGTGGGCGGTCGCCAACGCGGCACGCGAATATCACGGGCGCGCACCGTTTTCGCTGGCGCTCGGCCTCGGCGACAATATCTACGAGACCGGACCGAACAGCGCGACCGATCCGCAGTTCGCGAGCAAATTCGAAGATCCCAACGCCGGACTGGATTTCCCCTGGGCGATGGTGCTCGGCAACCACGACACGAGTTCGGTGCTGCCCGGTGACGGCGGCTGGCTGCTGCGCGGCAACCACGAGGTGGAATACCACGCGAATTCGGCCAGGTGGTGGATGCCGAGCCGCTATTACTCGGTGCGACTGCCGGAACAGAATCCGGTGGTCGAATTCTTCGTCCTCGACGTCAATCCGCTGGCCGCCTATGTGCCGCCGCTGCTTTCGCCGTACTGGGCCGTCGATGGTGAATACATGAACGCCCAGCGCGCATGGCTCGATGACGCGATCACGAATTCGCCCGCCACCTGGAAGATCGCCTGCACCCACCAGCCGTATCTGAACAACGGCCCGCACGGTGACGCGGGTCGCTACGAGGGGTTCACCTTCGAACCGCTCAACGGTGTCCACGCGAAACGGTTCTTCGAGGAATACGTCACCGGCCGATGCCATTTCATCCTGTCCGGCCACGATCATTCGCTCCAGGTGCTCGAACCGACACCGGAATCGAAGGGCACCCGCCAGATCGTCAGCGGTGCGGCGGCCAAAACCGTTGGCAACGAACCGGGAACCGCGTCCGGCGCACATCCGGCGCTGTTCGAGAGTTACCACCAATTGGGCTTCACGGTGCTCGACGTGAGCGCGAGCGCGGTCGAATTACGTGTCGTCACCGTCGATCTCGCGTCCGGCGCGCACAGCGAGGCCTTCCACCGTCGTTTCGGCTGATCCGTCCCGCGCGTTCGGCTACATCACCGAATCGCAACAGCATCGGAATACGGGCTGCCAAACCGGGCGGGCCGACGCCGACTGAGGCTACGGTGCATCCATGGGATCCGGTGATGACTCCTCCGACGACTCCGGGGTATCGGGCGGCTCCCCGCCCGCCGACACCCCCGGCGGACCGCCGGGCAGGCACGCCTTCGATCCCTCGGTCGAGTCCGTCTGGCTCGGCCGTACCCGTCCGCAACGGCTCGGTAGGCCGCGCCTGTCGACGCTGCTGCTGATCGTCGCTTTCGTGGCACTGTTCGCGATGTATCTGACCCTGCGCTGATCCGGGGACTCGGCCGCGCCACTTCCCCGATCGTCGGGAGGTTCGCCGACGTTATTGATGCCGGTGACGCAGTGTGCAAGAGGCCGCGCCGAAATCCGAACCGTCGGCCCCCGACCCCGAGTCGGGGAAGCTTCTCATCGGGGTGAACCATGCCCGCCGGGTGAGGCGCGTCGCGCGCGGTCGTGCGGAGGTTCTCCCGGCGAGAAAGAGTCGGTCGTTGAGAGCTGGTGGTACCGCAGGCCGACAGCTCATCGTGGTTCGTCCGACCCTGGACCGTCTTCGACGCCAACCATCGTTCCCGGGCTGTATGTCCCGTACGGCCGAAACGCGGCCCGGAGCGTCTACGCAACATACGCAACTTCGCAGATAATCCTCCCCAAAAATCGACAGTTGCGAGGTCTATTTGCCTGGTTGGGGCATGTGTAACGTGCGAATCGGAAACCCGGAAATTGATGTCTGGAGGCTCTCGCCGTGAAGAATCATCTCGTCCGCACGCACCGCTCGGCCGAGCATTTCCCGCGTGAGGAGCATCTCGCGTGGCGGATCGCGGAGGTCGCCGCCGATCCGGTCGCGGTGGCTCCGGAGACCGAGGAGATGATCGTGAACCGGATCATCGACAACGCGGCGGTGGCGGCGGCGTCGATCACCCGGCGCCCGGTGTCCAACGCGCGGGCTCAGGCGCTGGCGCATCTGCATCAGCCGGGGGCGACGGTTTTCGGTGTCGCGGGGAGGTTCTCGCCGGAGTGGGCGGCGTGGGCCAACGGTGTCGCGGTGCGTGAGCTGGACTTCCACGACACGTTCTTGGCCGCGGAGTACTCCCACCCGGGTGACAACATTCCCTCGATCCTGGCGGTGGCCCAGCACGCGGGTCGCAGCGGGCGTGAGCTGATTCGTGGTCTGGCCACCGGGTACGAGATCCAGGTCGATCTGGTGCGCTCGATCTGCCTGCACGAGCACAAGATCGATCATGTCGCACACCTGGGGCCTTCGGCCGCCGCCGGTATCGGCACGTTGCTCGGTCTGGATACCGAGACCATCTACCAGGCCGTCGGTCAGGCGCTGCACACGACCACTGCCACTCGTCAGTCCCGTAAGGGCGAGATCTCGAGTTGGAAGGCCTACGCTCCGGCCTTCGCCGGGAAGATGGCGGTGGAGGCGGTGGATCGCGCGTTGCGCGGTGAGGGTGCGCCCTCGCCGATCTGGGAGGGCGAGGACGGGGTGATCGCGTGGCTGCTCGGCGGCCCGGACAAGGAGTACTCGGTGCCGCTGCCCGGCCCGGGTGAACCCAAGCGGGCGATCCTGGACACCTACACCAAAGAACATTCCGCCGAGTACCAGAGCCAGGCCCCGATCGATCTGGCGCGCAGGCTGCGTGACCGGATCGGTGATCTGGACCAGATCGCCTCGATCGTGCTGCACACCAGCCACCACACCCACGTGGTGATCGGTACCGGGTCGGGTGATCCGCAGAAATTCGATCCGACCGCCTCGCGCGAGACGCTGGATCACTCGGTGATGTACATCTTCGCCGTCGCGTTGCAGGACGGCACCTGGCACCACGAACGCTCCTATGCCCCCGAACGCGCCCAACGCCCCGACACCGTCGAGTTGTGGCGCAAGATCTCCACCGCGCAGGACCCGGAATGGACCCGGCGCTACCACTTGAGCGACCCGGACGAGAAGGCGTTCGGTGCGCGCGCCGAGGTCACTTTGAAGAGCGGGGAGGTGATCGTCGACGAACTCGCGGTCGCCGACGCCCACCCGCTCGGCGCGCGCCCGTTCGCTCGCGAGCAGTACATCGCCAAGTTCCGCGCCCTGGCCGAGGGCGTGATCGAGCCCGCCGAGCAGGACCGCTTCCTGGAAGTGGTCCAGCGCGCGGGTGAGTTGTCCGCGAACGAGCTGTCGGAGCTCACGTTCACCGTCTCGTCGGATGTACTCGCCCGCGCGCCCCGTTCCCCGAAGGGAATCTTCTGATGACAGGGCTACTGGCAGCGTCCACTTCGGCGGCGGACAAGCGCGTCGCCTTCCGGGCCGGACTGGCGTCGGGCTCGATCCAACGCTTGCCCGGTGCGTTCAATCCCCTTGTGGCGAAACTGATCCAGGAGATCGGTTTCGAAGGGGTGTACGTCTCCGGCGCGGTGGTCTCGGCCGATCTGGCACTTCCCGATATCGGGCTCACCACCCTGACCGAAGTGTCGGGGCGTGGGCAGCAGATCGCGCGGGTGACCGACCTGCCGGTACTGATCGATGCGGACACCGGGTTCGGTGAGCCGATGAGCGCGGCCCGCACCGTCACCATCCTCGAGGATGCCGGAATCGCGGGCTTACACCTGGAGGACCAGGTCAACCCGAAGCGCTGCGGACATCTGGACGGCAAGGCCGTGGTGCCGACCGGTGAGATGGTGCGCCGCCTGCGCGCGGCCGTCGCGGCGCGGCGTGACCCGAATTTCGTGATCTGCGCGCGCACCGACGCCGCCGGGATCGAGGGTATCGACGCCGCGATCGACCGGGCGAAAGCCTATGCCGAGGCGGGTGCGGACCTGATCTTCACCGAAGCGCTGTACACGGTCGCCGAGTTCGAAAAATTCCGTGCGGCGGTATCGACTCCGTTGCTGGCCAATATGACCGAGTTCGGCAAATCCGAACTGATCCCCGCCTCCACACTGGAGAACATCGGCTACAACGCGGTCATCTACCCCGTGACCACATTGCGGCTGGCGATGTTCGCCGCCGAGGTCGGTCTGCGCGAAATCTTCGCCGAGGGAACACAATCCGGGCTGCTCGACCGGATGCAGCATCGGTCCCGGCTCTACGAACTGCTGCAATACGAGCGCTACAACGAATTCGACTCCGAGATCTTCAATTTCACTCCGGAAGGGAACCAGTGATGACGGAGACAGCGATCCCCACCATCTACAAGGGGTTGGCGGGCGTCGTCGTCGACACCACCGCGATCTCCAAGGTGGTGTCCGAAACCAACTCGCTGACCTACCGGGGCTATCCGGTGCAGGATCTGGCCGCGCACTGTGGTTTCGAACAGGTCGCCTACCTGCTCTGGCACGGCGAACTGCCCTCGAACGCAGAGCTGGAGCGGTTCCAGCAGCAGGAAAGGGCCTCGCGGCGCGCGGACCGATCACTGCTGTCGCTGGTGGCGAAGATGCCCGAGAACTGCCACCCGATGGATGTGGTGCGCACCGCGATCAGCTACCTCGGTGCCGAGGACCCGGCCGAGGACGACAACTCACCGAACGCCAACCGCGCCAAAGCCCTTCGCATGCTGGCGGTCCTGCCGACGATCGTCGCGGCGGATCATCGTCGCCGTCACGACCTGGATCCGATCGCGCCGCATTCGCATCTTGGTTATGCGCGGAACTTTCTGAATATGTGCTTCGGTTCGGTGCCCGCACCGGAACTGGTGCGGGCGTTCGAGGTCTCGCTGATTCTCTACGCCGAGCACAGTTTCAACGCCTCCACCTTCGCCGCCCGCGTGGTCACCTCGACACAGTCCGATATCTACAGCGCGGTCACCGCCGCCATCGGCGCGTTGAAAGGCCGTCTGCACGGCGGGGCGAACGAAGCGGTCATGCGCGACATGCTCGAGATCGGCGATCCCGCCCTGGCCGAGCGGTGGATGCGCGACAAACTCGCCGCGAAGGACAAGGTGATGGGATTCGGTCACCGCGTCTACAAGCACGGTGACTCCCGCGTTCCCACCATGAAGAAGGCGTTGGTCGACATCGCGGCGGCGGTAGCCGACGGTCGGAAGTGGGTGCGGATCTACGAGATCCTCGAACGCACCATGAACGAGGGCACCGGCATCAAACCGAATCTGGACTTCCCGACCGGCCCCGCCTACTATCTGCTCGGCTTCGACATCGATATCTTCACCCCGATCTTCGTGATGAGCCGCATCACCGGCTGGACCGCCCACATCATCGAACAGGGCGAATCCAACGCGCTCATTCGTCCGCTGAGCGAATACGTCGGGGTGGCGCAGCGATCGGTCGTCGCCTGAGGCCGGTAGGAACACGGGCGCGTCGCGCCGAGGTCAACTCCCGCGCAGACCGAGGGTTCGCAATTCCAACGCCGCCAACTGCCGGACGGTGTCGTTGTCTCCGCGCCGCCAGGCATCGACCACATCGTCGGAGTCGATCCGTTTCAACTTCCGCAGCGGCTGGTTCGTGAGCGCGCGCAGGGCGAGCAGGTCCTGTCCCGCGGAATCGGTGCGCAGGCGCGCCGCCGCCCCGGCCCGTCGCATCCACCGCACGCGCCGCGGCAGCCAGACGAACAGCACCAGCGCGATCGGGACGATCAGCAACCCGATCGCGAGCACGAGGGCGAGATCGTCGACGAGTGCCTGCTGATCGGCGCCCGCGTCGGCCATCGTCCGCGCGGCCGACGCGGCGCGTTCGAAGGGCGAGGTCAGATCGTCGCCGACCACCGGCACCCGGTCCACTTTGTCGCTCACCTTCGCGAGGTTGTCCGCCAGACCGGTCCCGGCGTCCTCCAACTTCTGTCCGGGAACGGCGAGTTCGCGCACCAGATCGTGCACCCACATCGCTGCCCGGACCGAGGCATACACCCACGCCGTCACGAGCAGATCCGTGACGAATTGACGGAGAGCGACGGGGGCACGATCGGCGTAGACCTTCACCTGAACCGGGATTCCCCGGACCTGGATCGAATAACGGGGCGGTCGTGGTCCGTCGACCCGAGGGCAGACCGATCGGTTTTCCTGTCTTCACACTGGTGTTCGCGACGTCGAACGCCACGGTCTGGTGGCTGACGAGTGGAGAACGTCCGATTGATCTCTTCGTCGCGGCGGGTCCGTCGACGCGGTGTCGGTCGGTGGGGTGCCTCGGTTCGAGGTCGGCCGTGGATCCGGGGTGGTCGCCGCACGGACAACGTCATGTGCGGCGCCTTCGATGAGCCTCGTTTGTCAAATGAATTAATTGCAGCCGTATTCGAATCCTTCGCGCTCGACATTTATTCGACTTCCAAGGTCGATGATTATCGGAATCGTCACGAACAAATCGGTGAGCGATTACGGCAGGATTCGTTGCCGCCCATGGAAGGTGGGAATCGCCGGGAAGTGACGAAATACTGCTCTGTATAGTTGTCCGTTATGAAGGAGACGGGGCGCAAGGTCATCGCGACCAACCGCCGGGCGCGGCACAACTACACGATCCTGGATACCTACGAGGCCGGGATCGCGCTGGTCGGCACCGAGGTGAAAAGCCTGCGCGAGGGCAAGGCGTCACTGGTCGACGCCTTCGCCACGGTGGACCACGGCGAGGTGTGGCTGCGAGGGCTGCACATCCCGGAGTTCAGCCACGGCACCTGGACCAACCACTCGCCGCGTCGGGTCCGCAAACTCCTGCTGCACAAGCGTGAGATCGAGCGGCTGGTCGGCAAGTCCCGCGAGGGCAACCAGACCCTGGTGCCGCTGTCGATGTACTTCCTCGACGGCAAGGTGAAGGTCGAACTCGCGCTGGCCAAGGGTAAGCAGGACTACGACAAGCGCCAGGATCTCGCCCGGCGGACCGCCGAGCGCGAGGTCACCCGCGAGGTCGGGCGGCGTATCAAAGGCATGCGGTGAGTGAGCCGGAGCGCACCCGCGAATAATGGGAATGAGCGGGGCGGTCGATGGTGTTAACATGACTAGCCCGCAGGGTGCGGGCACGTACGGGGCTGAACGGTTTCGACTGCGTACGTTGATTCAGGGGAAGCGTGTCGGTGCAGGCAAGAGACCACCGTAAGCGTCGCTGCAACCAATTAAGCGCCGATTCCAATCAGCGCGAGTACGCCCTCGCTGCCTAAGTAGCAGGTCGTCTCTGTCAGTCCGGGCCCGTCCCTCGGTCCGGGTACTGGCATCAGCTAGAGGGAATTACCGTTCGACTCGGTCGCGGGGCCGGACGGGACATCAAACAGTGACTGGGATCGTCATCCGAGCTTGTTCGCGAGACCCGGAGATCCGAGCAGAGACCTAGCGAACTGCACACGGAGAAGCCCTGAAGACGCGGCGGAGGACCCGGGTTCGATTCCCGGCAGCTCCACTTCACGAGAACCCGCAGGTCAACGACCTGCGGGTTTCTTCTTTCTGGTGACTGGATCGAGCCGCAGGGGCGAATTGTGCTTTTACCTGCGGATTTGCAGAGACAGCGGTTCGATTCCCGCCATGTCCCCTGATGCTGCATCGAACCCCGACCGGCATAAAGATTAGTTATAATCGTTCGGTGCGATGGAGCATCCTGCTGCTTGAGCCAGTCAACGACTGGTTCCTCGACCTGGTGAAGAACGAGCCGATGATCGCCGACAAGATTGAGGAAGCGCTGGACGAACTGGCCGAGCGTGGACCAGAGTTGGGAAGACCGTTGGTCGATCGGATCCAGTCCAGCAAGGCGCTGCACAACCTCAAGGAACTTCGCCCTCGAACCCCAGCGGGTTCCGAGATCAGGATGCTGTTCGTCTTCGACCCGAGGCGAGAGGCGATCGTCCTGGTCGCCGGGGACAAATCCGGCCAGTGGAACCGTTGGTATCGAGATGCGGTCCCCCTTGCTGAACAGCGCTATAAAGACTACCGAGCAACGAAGGAGGAGTCATGAAGGGTGTGCCTTGGGAAGAGGCCAAGCGGCGAGCTCGTGAAATTGACCCGACATGGGATTCCCCTGAGCGCGTCACGGCGCGGGACGAGAGCCGCGAGCAGATGCGCGCGGAGCAGCGCGGACATCAGCTCGCCGAACTTCGCAAGCAGTGCGGGGCGACGCAGGCCCAGGTCGCTGAGCTGATGGGAGTTTCACAGGCCAGGGTGTCGCAGATCGAGCACGGCAAGATCACGTCCATGGATTTGGTTCGTGACTACATCGTCGCGCTTGGAGGAACTCTGGATGTTGTTGCTCATGTTGGTGATTGGAGCGTCAAAGTCGCCTAGCCCAGCTTTGGGCTCGGTGTTCGATGCCTTGGTGACTCGTAATTGCATAGGTCTCGGGTGGGTGATGCGTCCCGACTACGGTAGCCGCGATCCTGTTGTGTGCCCTGGCGCTACGATCGCAAGTGGTAGTGCTGGGAGTCTGGAGGATGTGCGTGACGGTGATCAAAGTGCTTGTGTGTCTGGCGAATTCCTACAAACATGGAGGCCGATGTGTGGCGGGAATTGAGATCGAGTCGACTCGTCCGTTCGCTCTCCCCCGGAATCGGGCGACGTGGATTCGTCCTGTCAGCGACCGTCCAGGTCATGCAGTGAATGAGAAAGAGCGGCAATATAGCGGCGGGGTTGAGCCACAGGTGCTCGACGTCGTTTCTGTAGCGCTCGTCAAGCATCAGCCGAACGACTTCCAGCAGGAGAACTGGTTGCTCGATCCCGCCATCCGCTTGCAAAAAGTGGGGCGGATCGGGTGGGACGAGCTGTGTTTGCTGGAGCAGCGCCCGAGTAGTTTGTGGATCAACGGCTACCACTCGTACTCTGGCATAAACGACCGTGTGCCGGTCGAGCAAGAGCATAAAGTGAAAGATTCGCTCAAACTCATACGTGTCGATGAGGTGAAGATAGAGGTGGGGCCCCCTCCTCCATACTCGAAGGACGGAAGGCCGTCTGTGCGTGCCCGGTTTCGTTTTGCAGGCGCGGATTATTCGCTGAAGGTGACTGACCCGGTACACCGAGAGAGATTTCGGGCGAAGGGGCTGGGGAAGTACCGATTAAGTGAGTCCTTCGTGACCGTGAGTATCGCTGAGAAGTTTGATGATGGCTACATCTATAAGGTCGTGGCGGGAATGGTTGACTGCGGTGATAGCAAAGTAAGTGGCGGGTGATGACGATCGGCGCGATGCTCACGATAGGTCACTCCACACACGATCTTCCCGGTCTAGTGAGGTTGCTCCGTCAGCATGACGTCACAGCGGTCGCCGATGTGCGCTCGGTTCCAGCCAGCCGCTTCGCGCCGCAGTTCAATCGGAACGCGGTGGAGCGTGGTCTGCGTGAGGCAGGAATCAAGTATGTCTTTATGGGTAAGGAACTCGGAGCACGCACGGAGGATGCCAGCTGTTACGTCGATGGGCAGGTGCAGTACGCCCGCCTCGCCCGGACATCCGAGTTCACCAGCGGCATCGAACGCTTGGTGAACGGGGCCCAGACCGAGCGGATCGCAGTTATGTGTTCCGAGGGTGAGCCGTTGGACTGCCACCGGACGGTGCTCATCGCACGGGTGCTCACCGAGCGCGGCCTTTCGATCGATCACATTCATGCTGATGGGCAGCTTGAGAGTCACAGCTCGGCAGTGGAGCGCCTCATGGTCAAGTTCGGGCTGGCCGAGCCTGATCTGTTCCGCACGGTAGCCGAGCGTCTGGAAGAGGCGTTGAATCGTCAGGAGCGCCGAATCGCCTACGTCGATGAGGAGATTCGCGCGGAAAGGGCAGCAGAAGTGTGAAAATTCATACCATAGGGTTCACGAAGAAGCCTGCTGAGAGGTTTTTCGGCCTCTTGCGTGCGTCGGGTGCGGTGACACTAATCGATGTCCGGCTGAATAACGTCTCGCAACTGGCTGGTTTTGCCAAGCGCGATGACCTCAGGTACTTCCTCCGTGAGCTCTGCGATATGACCTACACTCACCGGCCCGATCTGGCACCGACCCAGCCGATGCTCGACGATTACAAGAAGCAGAGCACCGGCTGGGCGGAATACGAAGACCGATTTCTGGAACTGATGGAGCAAAGAGGCATCGAAAAGACCATTTCGGGAGAGGAGTTCGACAATGCGGTCTTGCTCTGCAGCGAGGACAAGCCACACTACTGCCACCGCCGATTGGTCGCGGAATACCTCGCGCGACACTGGGACGGTGAGGTGACAATCGAGCACCTATATTGATCGTGCGTCCCTTGTGATCAGCTGGCCTGCTCACATAATTTGTCCATCCCGGTTCATCGCCAGTCGGACATCGAGGGCGCAGGACCTCCGCCCTCCTCTGGGGCGGATCATCACATTGTTTTGTCGGAGGATCTTCGCCACCGACCGTTTGGCCATGTGATGCTCGACCGTCAGCTCTGCCATGGACGCGCCCGCGATGTACTTGCCTATGATCTCGGCGACCTCGTCCGATCCTATTAATAACTGCTTCTTCCTCACACCAGACCTGTTCGGGCGGGGTGGCATCGGTGTATATGGTCCGCTTCTTTCGGTCTGCTTCTGCAGTTCAGCGAAGTCCTGCACAATGTCGGTCCGGTTCGAGTAGGTTCCCGCGAGGTCCACTCACGAAGAGCCCGGCCCAACGGCCGGGCTCTTCGTCTTTCGGTTCACGCAGCGTCGGCGTGGTGGCTGGTGAAGCTGACCCGGGTGTCGTCGGCGTCCAAGGCGATATTGAGGGTGGCGTCGAGGGCGTCGGCCAGTTTGGCGAGCAGGGGAAGGGTCGGCACGGTATCGGAGCCTTCGATACGGGAGATTTTGGCCTGAGTGAGGCCGGCGCGTTCGGCGAGGTCGGATTGGGTGAGTCCGAGTTCGGTTCGGCGGTCGTAGACGGCTTGGGCCAGTGCCATGGAGAGTCGGATTTCTCGGCGTGCCTCGGTGACTTCCTCGGGTTCGGTGTAACCCTCGGCAAGTTTGCGTTCCCGGAGGGTTTTCCAGCGTGCGTGGCTCATCGGTCCAGTTCTCCTCTCTCGACTGTGCGAACGAATTCTTGATGGGCGGGTTGATGTTCGGCTTGGCAGGTCTGTTGGGCTAGTTTCGCGCGTTTGACTTCGGCGTCCTCTCGCATCCGAGTTTTGCGAAAGACGGTCAGCAGGATTACTCTATGTCCGGGTGCGAGCCAGTAGGTGATTCGAATAGCGGCGCCGTCCACTGTCGGGCGGAGTTCGCCGACGCCGTCGCCCAGATATCGGGCATAGGGGCTCGCCGAGCGAATCTGCGCGTTCAGCGAGAAGCCCGACGTATTCATCGATCTTGAGGAAGTGCCTGGCAGGCAGTGCCTCGAGCCAGTCCCGCACTTCGGGCTCGATCTCGATGATGAACATTGCACCCGTGGTGACAACGATATATGTCGTCAGCGACATGTTGCAATCTCTCGGGCGTCCGGGCGCGTTGTCAGGTGGCACGGTGTATCGGCCATCATGCGTCCGACCCGGTACCAGGGAGATTCGACGCGATCATCGCCGACTCGAAAGGCCCGGTCCAGGTGGGCCGGGCCTTCGTATTCTCGGGTTACGTCACATATTCGGGTCGCCGTAGGCGGCGGCGATGTCCTTGGAATCGCTCCAGCGGCTGTAGGTGGGTGATTGGGGCCAGCCTTCGGGGGAGTCCTGCCATTCTTCCTGTCTGCCGTAGGGCAGGACATCGATCAGTGCGAACGAGTGGCTGAGTTGTTCGGTGCCGCGGCCGTTGGTGTGCCAGGTGCGGTAGACGGTGTTGCCGTCGCACAGGAAGACGTTGACCGCGAATCCTTCGCCGGGGGGTGCGCCGACGTCGGCGCCGAAGGAACTGTTGGCGGTGGAGTACCAGTCCATTTTGTTGCCGACCCGCCGTTTGTAGGCGAGGGCCTCGTCGATCGGGCCCTGGGTGACGATGACGAAACGGGCGTCGTAGTTGTCGAGGAATTCCAATCGGGTGAATTGCGAGGTGAAACCGGTGCAGCCCCCGCACTGCCATGTCTCGCCGGGGAACCACATGTGGTTGTAGACGATCAGTTGCGACGTGCCGTCGAAGAGATCCGCCAGCCGGACCGGTCCTTTCTCGCCCTCGAGCGTGTATTCGGGCATTTCGACCATCGGCAGGCGACGTCGCTGGGCGGCGATCGCGTCGAGCTCCCTGGTCGCGGCCTTCTCCCTGATACGCAGCGCTTCGAGTTCACGCTGCCAGGTATCGGCGTCGACGACGGGCGGCAGTGCTTCGGTGCTCATGGGGTCCTCCCTGACCGTATTCGCAGAGTGCGTGCTGTTGGTATAGACGCCGCACACCGGTGGAATTCATCGGTGACCCGCCGCTTCGCTCGTCGGAATCATCGACTGTCGTCGGCTGCCGCCCGCGAACACCTTCACGCGTTCGGGACCCCCCACACGGCACTGACAGGGACAGCAGTCTCGCTCGTTCGGAAGAAGTGACTTTTCAGCGGGGGTGATCCAGGTGAAGTGGGTGTCTCGTGGCAGTTCAGTCGCCGGTCATATGGCGGTTTGGTCGCACGGTGTGTGGCAGTTTGGTCGCTACCCGTATGGCACTTTGGTCGGAACCTGGTGGGAAAGACGGGAGCTGTTCCGCCTGGCGGTTCGCTGCCGAAATCGGGTGACGGAAATGGCGGTCGGTCGGACATCGCACGGCGCGGCCGACGAGCGCGGCGACTCGGCACGCGCGACCTCGCGGTCTGTGTCAGGGCACGCTGGGTGGGTGGTCCGGTACGACCAACTGGCCGATCTTCACCCCGATCGGCACCGCGGTGTCGGTGTTCGCGTCGGAGGTGGGGCCGAGGGTGGCGTAGACGACGATGGTCGTCTCGGTGACGGGGTCGTAGAGGGCGACGCCGTGGTAGCCGCCGAAGGCGAAGTATCGGTCAGTGGTCATGGGGCCGAGGCCGGCCGTGGAGGGGGCCATCATCGCGGTGCGGTCATCGGATGACAACATCGGGTGGATTGTGATCACGAGCGATCGATATTCGGTCGAAGAAATCGCTGCCGAATGTCTGAAATGCCGGGTAGATACCCCTGTCGATTCGTGAACGGAATCGACCTCGGTAATCCCGCGATAGCACCCGTCCGGAAGAATCGCCGCAACCGATTCCGATGCGCGGAGCCGATCTCCTGCTTACGCTCACGGTGCCTGCTGCTCGATCATTGGGAGTTCCCACGGATGACAACCCCTCCGACCGCCGCGCGCGGCCGCTCGGCCCAGAGTTCGCCCGTCGATCACGACGGTCCCCGCGTGCCGGTGTACACGGCGGAGTTCGCGGCCGATCCGTATCGGGCCTATCGTGAGATGCGTTCGCGCTATGGATCTTTGGTGCCGGTGGAGTTGTCTCCGGGAATTCCGGCGACGCTGGTCGTCGGGTACTACACGGCGCTGCGGATCTTCAACGATCCGAGTCATTTCCCGGCCGATCCGCGCGCGTGGGAGAAGGATGTTCCCGCCGATTGCCCGGTGCTGCCGATGATGAAATGGCGCCCGAACGCGCTGCGCAGCGCGGGAGAGGAACATGCCAGATTCCGGCAGATCAATTTCGCGGGCCTGGAGATGGTCGATCAGTACGGGCTTCAGGGAATCGTCGCGAAAATCGCGGTACCGCTGATCAATTCGTTCTGCGCCGAAGGGTCGGCGGATCTGGTGCGCCAGTACGCTTTTCCGCTCGCGTTCGCGGTGCTGAACACGCTGCTCGGTTCGCCGACCGCCATCGCGGAGCGGGCGGCCAACGGGATGGCCGCGATTTTCGAGGGCATCGACGCGGGGCGGGGTAACGAGGAACTCATCGCGGCACTGCTGGAATTGGCGCAGCTCAAAAGGGCCGAACCGGGTTCGGATATCACCTCCCGCATGATCGCGCATCCGGCCGGGCTCGGCGATATGGATATCGTGAACCAGCTCAGTACCCTGTACGGGGCGGGGATCGAACCGCAGCAGAACCTGATCGTGAACGCGCTGCTGTTCATCCTGACCGACGAGCGGTTCGGCGGGAATGTGCTCGGCGGCAGTCTGTCCACCCGCGAAGCCATCGACGAGGTGTTGTTCAACGATCCGCCGATGGCGAATTTCTGCCTCAGCTACCCCCGTCAGCCCATCCTGATCGACGACGTCTGGCTACCCGCGCACCAACCCGTCGTGATCAGCATCGCCGCGTGCAACGACGATCCGGCGATCGCGGCGGATCGCTACGGGGGCAACCGATCCCACCTCGCGTGGGGCGCGGGTCCGCACGCCTGCCCGGCCAGTTCGATCGCGTATCTGATCGCGCAGGAGGCCGTCGACCAACTACTCGACGCGCTGCCGGAGATGCGCCTGGCGGTGTCGCCGGACGAATTGAGTTGGCGGCCGGGGCCGTTCCATCGCGCGTTGACGTCGCTGCCCGTCGTCTTCCCCGAATCGGCGTCGCTGCCGCCGCTGTAGGACGCCGGGTCAGGCCGCGGCCCGCGGGGATTCGGGGTGCAGGATCAGCACGGTGATCTCGCTCGGCGCGAAGACGCGCAGTTGCGGTCCCCAGAATCCGGTGCCGCGGCTGGTGTAGAGCTGGGTGCGGTCGGAGTGACGGCTCAGGCCCGCGACCACCGGCTGCTCGAGCCGGACCAGGTAGTGGAAAGGCCAGATCTGGCCGCCGTGGGTGTGGCCGGAGATCTGGAGCGCGATTCCGGCGGCGACGGTGTCGGCGATCTGCCTGGGCTGGTGGGCGAGGAGTACCACGGGCAGCGACGGGTCCGCGTTCGCCAGCGCGGCGTCCAGATCGGGGCCGTGGCCGGGGACGGCCTTGCCGGTCGGGTCATCGATACCCGCGATGACGAGGCTGTCGCCGCCGCGGGTAACGATCTCGTGCTGGTTGTGCAGCGGTTGCCAGCCGATCGAGGTCATGTGGTCGATCCAGCCGGGGCCGTCGCCGAAGTATTCGTGATTGCCGGTGATGTAGAAACGGCCGAACGGTGCCTCGACCTTGCCGAGCGTGTCGACCTGCGGGTGGCGTTTCGCCACCGAGCCGTCCGCGAGATCGCCCGCGTGACAGGCGATATCCGGCTGTTGCGCGTTGACGAGTTCGACGACCCGCTCCGACCAGCGCAGCCGGTCGAGCGCGGCGTAGTGGGTGTCGGTGACGACGACCAGACGGAGACCGTCCAGACTCGGGCCGAGGCCGGGGATGTCGACGTGCACCGTGCGGACCCGGGGCACCCGCCTGGCTTCGACGATGCCGTAGACGACCAGCACCGTCGAGACCGCGAACACCCCGGTCGCGACGATCCGGGCGCGATCGTCGACTCCGGCGAGCGCGAGTGCCCATCCGGCGACGGTGCCGATCACCGACCAGCTGAAGAACACCCACATGATGCCGAGCAGGGTGTCGCCGACGATCGACGCGAGATCGGATTGGCGCGCGCCGTGCCCGGCCGTCATCGCCGGCGGCAGCGTCAGGTAGCCGAGCAGGAAGACGGCGGTGCCGAGCGAGAACAGGGTGCTCGCACCGCTGGTCGGGGCGGCGACCAGCGTCCACCACGGCAGGGCGAACAGCAGGGCGGGAATCGCCAGGAACATGATCAGGCGGGGCACATACTTCAAGAGGGTTCCTCGGTGAGCGCGGGTGCGCACGGTCCCTCCACCCGGCGCGCTGGCGCTACCGACGATACCGGTGCCTGCGACGGCCTTCCTCGGCCCGTCGTCGGAATCCGGCTCGGCCGACGCGGCTCCGCCGGGCGCCGACCGGCGGCACACCGACCGGGCTGAGCAGGCGTTACCGGTCGGATCGACCGTCGGTCACCGGAACGTGTTGGACCACATCCGATTCCGTCCGAGCGGTATTCAGCCGTCAGCGAAACGAGCCGGGATACCTGAACGTAACACCGTGTCGGAAATCCGCGTGCTTTCGCCTCGACGGTGTTCTAGCGTGCCGGGAATGGTGCGAGCTGCGCGGTCGAACGATCGACGTGCCCTGGCCGCCGCCGGTGTCACGGTGGTGCTGTGGGCGTCGGCGTTCGTCTTCATCCGATCCGCGGGCGCGGATTTCTCGCCGGGGGCGCTCGCCCTCGGCAGGTTGGCCACGGCCTCCGTCGCGTTGGTGGTCATCCTGGCCGTGACCGGGGAAGGGCTGCCCGCGCGCGGTGCCTGGCGGGGCATCCTGATCTCCGGTGTGCTGTGGTTCGGGGTGTACATGGTCGCCCTGAATTGGGGAGAACGCCACGTCGACGCGGGAACCGCCGCGATGGTCGTCAATATCGGGCCGGTGCTGATCGCGTTGCTCGGCGGCCTCGTCCTCGGGGAAGGGTTTCCCCGGCGCTTGCTGGCCGGGGTCGCGGTGTCGTTCACCGGCGCCGTGATCGTCGGTTTGTCGAATTCCGGCGGTGGCGGCGGCGCGGTACTCGGTGTCGCGCTGTGCGCGACCGCCGCGGCCACCTGGGCGATCTCGGTCGTCGTCCAGAAACCCGCGCTGACGCACGCCTCGGCGCTCCAGGTGACGACCGGTGGTTGTGTCGTCGGCACCGTCGCGTGTCTGCCGTTCGCTGGACAACTCGTGCGCGAGGTCGCCTCGGCACCGCCGACCTCGACGCTCGGCATGGTGTACCTGGGCGTCTTCCCGACCGCCGTGGCCTTCACCACGTGGGCGTACGCGCTGGCGCGCACCACCGCGGGGAATATGGGCGTGACGACCTACGTGGTGCCCGCCCTCGTCGTCCTGATGGCGTGGATCGCGCTCGGTGAGGTGCCCGCGCCCCTCGCCGTCGTCGGCGGACTGCTGTGCCTGGCCGGGGTCGCGATCACGAGATCGGGTCGTGTCGAGGAGGCGGACACGGGTGCCACGGATATACCCGTCCCGGATGTCGGGTCCACCGGTCCCGATTCTCGCGGGGATGACGACGAGTACCGGAAGCCTCTGCGATGAGCTGGAACTAGGACGGCCGATAGGGTCCCGGGCGTGGGATCGGCTCGTAGCCACGATCCGGAGGGGGAGGCCGTCGCACCGTGTTCGGCCCCGGCGCGGGCGGCACTCCGGGAATCGGTGCGCTGTCGTTCCGCTGTTCCGGTCGCCGCCACGGAGGATTGGGCTGGCGGGGCATCGGCGCCCGCCCGGGGGGAGCGGACGGCGGCTGGTTCGGTATCGGTTCGCTGTCGACTCGCTCCATGGGCCGCCGCACCGGCGTCGCCCGGACCGGGACGGGTTTCACGGCGGAGCCGAAATCGTAAGCGGTCTCGGCGTGTTCGGATTCGTCGATGCCCTCGAATTCCTCGTGCTCGTTGATCCGGAACCCGACGATCTTGTCGATGATCCAGGCGATGACCAGCGCGCCGACGAAGGAATAGGTCAGCACCGCGCCCGCCGCGATGGCCTGGCGGGACAGCTGGGTCAGGCCGCCGCCGTGCAGAAGTCCGTTGTTACCCGCGGGATTGACCGCCTCGTCGGCGAACAGGCCGACGAGCAGCGTGCCGACCAGGCCGCCGAACAGGTGCACACCCACCACGTCGAGCGAATCGTCGTATCGGAACGTGAATTTCAGCGCGACGGCCAGCGCGCAGATGATCCCCGCCGCCACACCGATGGCCAGCGCGGCGAGCGAGTCGACGTATCCGCAGGCGGGGGTGATCGCGACCAGGCCCGCGATGGCCCCGGAGGCCGCGCCGAGCGTCGTGGGTTTCCCGTCACGCAATTGTTCGACGACGATCCAGGCGAGCGATCCCGCGCCGGTCGCGACGGTGGTGTTGGTGAACGCGAGCGCGGCGAGTTCGTTGGCGCCCAAGGCGGATCCGGCGTTGAAGCCGTACCAGCCGAACCACAGTAGGGAGGCCCCGAGCAGGGTGAACGGCACATTGTGCGGTCGCGGTGTGCTCTCGGGCCAGCCGCGTCGCCTGCCGATCACCACGGCGATCGCGAGTCCGGCCGCGCCCGCGTTGATATGCACCGCGGTACCGCCTGCGAAATCCAAGGCGCCCAGATCGTTGGCGATCCACCCGCCGATATTGCTCGATATCCCCGCGGCGTCGGTTTCGGTGAAACCGCTGAAACTGAAAACCCAGTGGGCGACCGGGAAATACACCACGGTGCACCAGCCGACGACGAAGAGTATCCAGGCCCAGAATTTCGCGCGTTCGGCGATGGAGCCGCAGATCAGCGCGGTGGTGATGACCGCGAACATGAGCTGGAACATCACGAACGCCATGGTCGGGATCTGGTGGCCCGCTGGTCCGGACAGCGTCGTCTGGGTATCGCGGAGGAAGACGTGCGAGACGTCGCCGATCAATCCTCCGTAGGCGTCGTCACCGAAGGCCTCGCTGTAGCCGTACAGCAGCCACAGCGTGCTGACCACACCGATGGTGCAGAAATTCATCATCAGCATGTTCAGCACGCTCTTGGCGCCGACCATGCCGCCGTAGAAGAACGCCAGACCCGGCGTCATCAGCATGACCAACGCCGTACTGGCGAGCACCCACGCGGTGTCTCCCGAATTCACACTCGTACCCCTTGTCGAACGGGTTCGCGTGAAGCATCGGGACACCCTGTTTCTGCACTACAGCTCACGTGTTTCGGCTCGATGAAGTTTCACCGTGCGGTGCGAGCCATTTCGACTCCGGGCGTGTCGCTTCCACGCCCGGCACCCGATGCACCGGGGCGTCCAGGTGGGTTCCGGTGTGTTCCCACATCGCGAGCGCGTGTTGAGCGAATCCGCCCGCCTCGTACCGGGCGACGGGGACCATGGTCGGCGCCGGATTACCCGGCCAGACCGGAAGCCTCGGCGTCAACGTGTGGGTGAGGTGGACGACCCGGCTCGGGCGCACCGCGCGGGCGAGCGGCGCCGACACCGTGGCCGCCGCGGCCAGACCGATGGCGCCGAGCAGCGCGCGGCGACCGGTTCGCGCGGCGTTGTCGTGGGCGGATCGAACGATTCCCGGTGCGCACATCGGACGAAAGGTACCGGTCGCGGGATGGATTCTCGGGACCCGGTGCCGCGCACCGATGTGTCGTGCACCGCGCTGCGGGCCGGTCAGCGGCGGGTTCGCACGTCACGGCGGTCCGTTCGTCACCGCCCGCACCCGTCGGGGCGAATACGGAGCAATCGGGCGTGGCGGGCGTGGCGATCGACACCCGTCGATCGCGGACAGGTCCACCGGTATAGTCGCCGCGGATGAGTAGTTCCGCCGCCGTCGACATGTCGAAGTCATCGAACCGCCGTTTCGGGCGTGTGATGTGGCTTCTCCCGGTGCTACTCGTAATCTTCGCCTACCTGTGTCTGACCATGCCGATCTGGCCGTGCAAGGAGATCACCGGCGGGTTCATCGACCTGCAGGTCTATCGCCTCGGGGTGGAAACCCTGCGCGACGGCGGCGATATGTACGGTCAGTTGCCGCAGACCACCATCGGGATCGGGCTTCCTTTCATCTACCCGCCGTTCGCGGCGCTGGTTCTCGGCCCCTTCGCGCTGCTGCCCTGGGATTCCGCCGCGTTCGCCTTCTTCGTGACCTCCACCGCCGCGCTCGCGTCGACGCTGTACGTGGTCGCTCGGCGGATCTGGCCGGGGGACGAGGCCAGGCGGCTCGCGCTGTTCGCCACGGCGTGCGCCGCGCCGCTGGCCATGCTGCTCGAGCCGACCCGGGCCACGCTGGATTTCGGCCAGGTCAATCTGCTGCTGATGGCCATGGTCGCCGCCGATTGTCTCACCGAGAAGCCCAAGTGGCGGCGCGGGATGCTGGTCGGGATCGCGGCCGCGGTGAAACTGACGCCCGCCGCGTTCGTCCTCTATTTCCTGGTTCGCAAGGACTACAAATCGGCGATCACCGCCGCGATCACCGGAGCCGTGGCGACCGCGATCAGTTTCGCGGTGCTGCCCGACGCGTCGGTGAAGTACTGGTTCGGCGGACTCGGCAATGTCGACGGGTTGAGTGGTTCGGCCTTCCACACCAACCAGTCCATCCAAGCGGTGCTGGCCCGGTTGCGTGTCCCCGAACCCGCGTTCACGGTGGTGTGGCTGGTGCTGGGCGCCGCGCTGCTGGTCCTCGTGGTCGCCGCCATGCGCCGCGCCGCCGACCTGCCCGCGCTCGCGCTCGCGATCAACGCGGTGTTCACGCTGCTCGTCTCGCCGATCTCGTGGTCGCATCACTGGGTCTGGATCGCGCCCGCGCTGTTCGCCATGTTCGGTTACGCCACCAGGCAGCCGCTGCGCCGGGCACTCGGCTGGTATCTGGTCACGGCGGCCACGGCGGCGGTCTTCGTCTACGGGCCGCAGAACTGGCTACCCAACGGCGAACAGCGCGAATCGCTGTGGACGCCGTGGCAGCATGTCATCGGTAACACCTACGTGTGGTTGAGCGTGCTGCTCGTGGTGCTGTTCCTGCTCGGTACGCGCCGAACGTCGGCCGTGCCCGTCGCGGCGACCGAACCCGTCGCGACGTCGGCGCCGCCGGAGGAGCCGAGCGCCGCACCGGCGGAGAGCCCGAGTCCCGTCCGCGGGTAGGTACTGCCAGAGGATTGGCGCTGCCCGACGTCCGGGAGAGGTGTTCCCGAACGGGGCAGCTGGGGACATTCAACGGGGTGAATCTGAGAGCTGGCCCCGGCATCGTGTGAGAGTTCGCTGAGAACCGGGTCGGTGCCGGGCCGCGAATCCCTCGTGTACGAACCGCTCTGGGGCGCGGCGGTAAACGCGGACAACGGCTACGGCGATATCCCCCGTGGGGGTTCATGCGTTCACAGCCAGGAGATGCCGATGCGGCAGTACTTAGTCCGGGCGATGGTGGTACTGGCGGCGGCTTCGTCGGCTTCCGCCGCGCCACACGCCGTTGCCGTGCCCCTCGATCAGTCCTCGCTGTGGCAGGCCGAACTGGACGAGCTCGTCGCGGCGGCGGGTGTCCCCGGCGCGCAGCTGATCCACACGGGACCCGGTGGCGTCGATCAGTACGACAGCGGGATGGGGGATCTGACCAGCGGTGCGCCGTTCCCCGACGACGCCGCGTTGCGCGTCGCGAGTATCACCAAGACCTTCGTGGCCACGGTGATGTTGCAACTGGTCGACGAAGGTCAGGTGGAACTCGACGGGCCGTTGGAGTGGTATCTGCCCGGAGTGGTCAACGGGCCGGGTGGCGACGGCGCGCACATCACGGTGCGAGATCTGTTGCGGCACACCAGCGGTATCCCGAACTATCTGCCGCTGCTCGAACAGGGGTCGGTCGAGGATCTGACGACCCCGCGCACCACGGCGGAATTGATTCGGCTCGGTCTCGACAATCCGTCGGAATCCGTGCCGGGGACGTCCTTCGGCTATTCCAATACCAATTACCTGCTCGCGGGTGAACTCATCGAACAGGTGACGGGTCTGCCCGTCGGAGAAGCCGTCACGCGGCGAATCCTGCTGCCGCTCGGACTCTCGGACACCTACTGGCCGCAGTTCCCGTTCGACGACGTGCTGCACGGTCCGCATCCGCGCGCCTACCACCGCTTCGGCGAGGTCCGCCTCGACATCACCGATATCGATCCGTCCTGGGGCCTGCCCGACGGCGCGATGGTCTCGACCGGCCGCGATCTCAATCGCTTCTACCTGGCGCTGCTCTCGGGACAGCTGCTCGCGCCCGCGTTGCTCGAGGAGATGCAGCGCACGGTGCCGACCGGACTGATCGGCTTCTCCGAGGCCTCGGGGCTCGGGCTGTTCCGGTTCTCCGCCCCGTGCGGGCGAACGGCCTGGGGCCATACCGGATCCATCCACGGGTTCAGCACGGTCACCGTCGCGGCCGAGGATCGCGCGGTCACCGTCGCGCTGAACGAATTACCCGATGTCGCGGGCAATATCGCGCTCGTCATCGGCACCCACGCGCTGGTGGAGACGATGCTGTGCCGACAGTGACCGCTGACGGTCCCCCGACCGGATCACCGAGTCGGGATGGGTGATACTTGGCCGCGTGGACACCATCAAGGATCTGCTGCGGGGCCTGGTCGCGGTAGCCGCGCTGGTCGGCGCGGTCGCCGTGCCGATGACGCGTGAGGCGCCCGCGCGGGCGGAACCGGCGTTCGACTGCGGGTGGAGCAGGCGGATCGGCGCCGACACCGTCAATGTCGCGTTGCCGGACACCTTCGCGAACTACTGGATGACGGCGGTGCCGAACCTGCCCGCCGAGGGCGTCACCCTGCGCGGCACGTTCCCGCACGGTCGCTACATCTCGTTCACCAGCTACCGCGGTTCGCAGACCCTCGACGGGCTCAACGATCTGAACATCGCGCCGGATCCGGGCAGCGTCGACCCGTTCCTGCCCGGTGCGGACCGCACGGCCACGCAGCGGTCCTACACCGTGCGCGTCATGCCCGGCCCGCGCCCGGAGCGGCCCGAGCCCAACACGCTCTACGCCGACGCCGGTCTCGCCGTGGTGCTCTACCGGGTGTACCGGCCCGACGCCGGTCTCGACCCGCTCGGCGGCGCCGGTCTGCCCGAGTTCACTCTCAACGGCGCCGACGGTCCGCGCACCATGCCGGAATGCGCGACTTCGCCGCAGGTGAGCGACCCGACGGCGGTCCAGTTGTCGGGCGGGATCGACCTGCCGCGGGCGCTGCCCGGCCCGGATTACCGGGTGTGGTCGAAAACCAGCGGCAACGGTGTCTTCGCCAATCCGGACAACACCTACCTGACCTCCCGTGTCGCGCCGCACGCAGGACAGGTCGCGGTGATCAGGGCGAAACTGCCGAGAACTCCGGCGACCTATCAGGGGCAGCCGGTCATGACGTCCGCCGCGTTGCGCTACTGGTCGTTGTGCACCAACGAAGTGTTGAGTACGCGGGTGTCGGCGTGTGTCGCCGACGACGGGATCACCACCGACGCGGCGGGCGAGTTCACGGTGGTCGTCTCCGACCCCGCCGACCGGCCCGCCAACGCCACCGCGGACTGCGGTGTGGCGTGGTTGCCTACCACCAACGGCGCGACGTTGTTGCTGATGCGCAATATGCTGCCCGCCCCGGATTTCGCCGGTGCTATCCAGCACGCTCCGCAGGATGATCCGGCCGCGACGATGGGGCCGTACTACCCGAGGACCGAACTGACTTCGGTCGGTGAATTCGCCGCCATCGGGTGCGCGCGGTCGCGGTGAGTCGCTAGGCTGCCCGCATCGGCGGCGGCGTGGCTCGGGGTGAGAGCCCGCGTCGAGCCGACGAGTCGTTGCCGGAGAGGGGGTACGCGATGGTCTCGGATTCCGCGCGGGAATCGCTCGGCACGTCACCGAGTTCGGGTCGCGGCGTGTTGGATGCGGGATTTCAAGTACTACAGGCCATTTCGGAATGTCCGGACGGGTGCGGGCTGTCGGTGCTCTCCCGCTCGACCGGGATCCCCAAGGCGACCGCGTACCGGCTCGCCGAGCAGTTGGTCGGCCTCGGCGCGGTCCAACGGGTCGAGCAACGGTATTTCGTCGGGTCGCGTCTGGCCGAGCTCGGACGGCAATGGCAGGTCGCGCCGATGCTGCGCCGAGCCGCTCAGCGACCGGGCCGGGTGCTCGCCGCGCTGACCGAATCGATGGTCGCGGTCTGCGTGCTGGATCAGGGCGCGGTCCACATGGTGACCGGATTCAATGGCGCCGATGTGTTCCTGAGCGCGGGCCCCGGCAGTGATCTCGCGTTCCGCACCGCGTTGGCGCAGGTACTGATGGCGGCCAGGGCGGATCCGGCGCCACCGCCGCCGGGATACACGGGGGCCGAATGGCACCGGGTCCGTACCGCCATCGAGGACAACGGGTCGGTAGCCGTCGACCATTTCGATGTCGCGAACGGGCTCTGCTGCGCGGCCGCGACCATCCGCTGGAATGGTGGCGTCGATGTGGCCGCCATCGGCTGTATGTCGCTGACGAACCGCTTTCCGCCCGGTTTGCCCCGACTCGTCGCGCATGCCGCGCGGGAGATCGAGAAGAATTTGCGATGAACGGTTCGATGAGCGGACCGGCAGGTTTCGGTGGCGAATCGACCACCCGAAGATGGTTGAACATTCGACCACCGTCAGTGAGGAACTGTTCCCGCCGATGAATCGACCGACCCTGTGGGGCCAGCGGTACGCTTCGGTGTCCGTGACCGACGACGGCACACCCCGCGTACTCGTTCGAAATACCCGGATCACGCTCTGGTTCGTCGCGGAGACCCGCAGGCTTTCCGCGCACGCGGGCTGCAACACGACGATGTTCGACGCCGACATCGTGGGCGACATCCTCGACGCGCGAGCTCCCAGTTCCACCCTGATGGCCTGCTCGCCGGAATCGGAGGGCCAGGATCTCTGGCTCATCGACTTCCTGACCCGCGGTCCCACCTTCGCCGTGTCCGAGGACGGTCTGGTGCTGACGAACAGCCGGACCTGGATCGCGTTCGAGCGGGTGCGAGATCCCGAGCCGGAATCCGTCGGCTCGCGGTGGTTCGCTCCCGAGCCGGTCGGCGCCCGCGGTTCGTTCTGGTAGACGCGGCTACCCGGGCGGTCGCAGCATCTGATCGAGAACGCGCCGCACCTTGCTGACAACCGCCGAATCATCCAGGCGCAGGGCGGTATTCGCCGCGAGCAGCACCGCGTCGAGTTGGAACGCGGCCAGTTGCGGGTCCGTCTCCGCGATCTCGCCCGCGGTGGCGGCGTGGCGAAACTGATTCGCGAGCAGGGCGCGCCAGTCTCGCTGGTCACGCAACAGCGCGTCGCGGACCGATCCCGGCTTGCTGTCGAATTCGGTCATGTTCGCCGCTCGGAAACAGCCGCCGAGGAAAAGCGGGGTCTCGGCGTACACGATCCAGTTCTCGACGAGTGCCCGCAACCGTTCGCCGCCGCGGGCTTCGGCGCGGGCTGGGTCGACGACGGCCGCGATGAACAGATCCCGCGCGTGGTCGACGGCGGCCAGTTGCAGTATTTCCTTGGTGCGGAACAGGGTCTGCACGCCCGCCTTGCTCAGGCCGGTGTCGGTGGCGATCCGGCCGAAGCTCAAACCCTCCAGACCGTCGAGCGAGGCCAGGTCGACCGCGCGACGCAGGACCGTCGATCGGGTGCGCGCACCACGCAGCAGTCGTTTGTCGGTGGGCGGCCGCGGTGTCGGCGCGCTCATGCGCGACGCCCGCGTTCGAGGTGGTGGGCCAGCTGTTTCACCACCTCGGCGGCCAACGCGGCCTGACCCGACGCGGCGAAGTGGATGCGATCGGCGCTGAGCAGGTCGGCCCGATCGTTGATCGGGTGGTCCCACATCTCGACCAGCACGGCCCGGTATTCGGTCGCGAGCCCGCGCGTGATGCCGTTGAGGGTCCGCACGCGCTGTGGCCAATCCGGGAAAACCGGTATGTCGTAGGCCTTTCCGAGGGTGAAGGTGATCAGCTGGGCTCCGGTCGACGCGGCGCGTTCGTAGAGTCCGCGCAGCGTCTGCTCGATCCGGTCGTAGTCGGGGGAGCGGCGCACGATGTCGTTGGCGCCGCTGGGCAGGTGCAGCAGATCCGGTTCGAAGGCGAGCATGCGATCGAGTTGGGTCCCGATCGCCTCGTCGGTGGTCGCGCCGTTCACCGCGGTATTGAGATATGCCAGGTCGGGGTGTACGCGGCGGAGCACATCCGCGACCCGGTCGGGCCAGCCGATCGACGCGTAGCCGGGAGTCGGATCGCCGGTGCCTGCCGACAGGCTGTCACCGATGACGCCGAAACGCCGCCAGGGTGCGTCGAACAGGAGCGCGGCGGCCTCCAGCGTGGGCAGGCAGTACGGATCGGTCTCTTCGGTGAAATGTTCCCTGGTGACTGTCATGAGATAAGAATACGGTCGATCGTATGTATTTGTCGAGGGTCCATCCGACCGGTCGGCATCTTTCTCGAAATGTCCTGCCCCGCAATGTTTCCGAGGGGAAACGAGTACTCTCGTCGATGGCGTTCTCGAATCGTTCGTCGACATTCGAAGAGGGGTACGACTGTGAGCATCATTCTCGCTACCGCGCACGACACATACGGCGCGGTACTTGCGCAGATCGGCAACCCCTCACCCGAGGCGCCGCCGCTGGCGGACAAGATCATGCAACTGGTCCGCTACCTCACCTGGTTCGTCCTGCTCTCCGGCATCCTCGCGATCGTCTACGCCGGTGGACGCTTCGCCTGGGAGAAATGGTCCGGTGGCGGACTGCAATCGCCGAAGATGGTGGCGGGAGCCATGATCGGCGGTGTCGTCGCGACCAGTGCGGGCACCATCATGAACGCCGTCGTCGGCTAGCGTCCGGGGCCGCGCGGATCGCACACCTCGTGAGCGGTTCGCCCCGTGTGACCGAGCCGCTCATCGGGAGACCTACTGGACGCCCTGATGCTCGGTGTGCGCGTCGGCGGGCCGCGTGCGGTATCCCTCGAAGAGTCTGCCGCCGAAAAGGCTCAGGATCTCGTCGGTGGCCGCCACCATCGGTCCGATATCGTCGGCCGCGACGGCGCGTACCGCGGCGGGCAGTCGGACCGCCCAGTCCGAGCCGAATCGATCGTCGAGGGAACGGATTTCGCGGCGCAGCCATTTCCCGCGCCCGATCCAGCGGCCGTAGCCGGTCAACAGCAGTTCGCCCGCTCGGGTCGAGAGCGCGGTGGCGATCATCAACCGTTCGTCCTCGCAGTCCGAGGCGATGAGATCGTCCAGAAGATCGGTGATTCCGTAACGGGCGGAACGGATTTCGTCACCGGTGGGCGGAACCGGACCGGCGTCGAGCAGGCGCAGGAACAGCGCGCGCAGTCGGTGGCCGCTGCCGTCGACGTCGACGAGCACCTCGGATTGCCCGACCAGGCGCACCGTGGTGGGATTGCGGGCCGCGATCTCGTCGGTGCAGAATCGCGTCAGCGACGATTCGGTCTGGACGAACATCTCCACCGGCCAGCGGCCGCGATGCAGCGATTCGCGATAGGGCGCGGGCTCGCCCTCGAGTAGGACCGTGATATCGAGATCCGAGGCGCTGGTGACGCCGCCGGTGACCAAGCTGCCGCCGAGCCAGGCCGCGCGTGCCCGCGGGAACTTCTCCAGTACCAATCGGTGTGCGACCGTAACCGCGTCCCTCGTCATGCCAACAGTCTTGCCGATGAACACCCGGTTGCCCGGTAGCGAACCGATTCCGTTGCCGGGTAGTGACTTCCACGGGTCATCCGGCCAGGTCCGACGGGTCGGTATTGGCGCCGCACAGCACGACGCAGACCCGCTCACCGGTATCCGGGCGGTAGCCGTGCCCGGACTCGCCGCCGATGACCCCCGCGAGGGCCGTGGCGGCGCCGTGTTCGACGGCGAGCCGTCGCTCGGCCCACAGCATCCGGCGGGCGGCGACGATCTCGTCGTCGGAGACCAGGACGGAACGCGCGCCGGTCCGCAGAGCGGCGGCCACCGCGAGACCGCTGGCTCGGCGCGCGCCGAGGGAGTCGGCGGCGACCGAATCGACGGTGACGTCGACCGGACGGCCCGCCGCCAACGCGGCATCGAGCGCGCGGCAGTGTAGCGGTTCCACCGCCACCGTGCGCACGCCGTACCGATGCGCGGCGGTGGCGATTCCGGCGAAGAGTCCGCCGCCGCCTACCGCGACCACGACGGTGTCGAGATCGGGCAGCCGCTGGTGAATCTCGGTCATGAGGGTGCCCGCGCCCGCCGCGATGAGCGGATTGTCGTAGGCGTGCGACATGAGCGCTCCGCTCTCCGCGGCGAATTCGTGACAGGCGGCGAGCGCGTCGGCGTACTGGTCGCCGACCAATCGCACGCGCGCGCCGTAGTCACGCAACCGCGCCACCTTCACCGCGGGCGCGTTCGCGGGCAGGAAAACCGTCGCCGTGACCCCCTGTGCCCGTGCCGCCCACGCGCAGGCCAGCCCGGCGTTGCCGCCGGAGGCGATGGTCACCCCGGCCTCGGGCAAGGTCGCCAGGTCCCGGTGCGCACGCAGGAAATTGAGTGCGCCCCGGGCCTTGAACGTTCCGGTGTGCTGCATGAATTCCAGGGCGAGCCACGATTCGCCCGCGCCGGGCAGATCGGCGGGTGCGAGCACCACCGGGCGCACCCCGCCCGCGATCCTCACGGCGGCGGCGTCGATGTCGTCACGGGTCAGTGCCGCGTGCGAGGTGAGTTCCACGGTTCTCCCGGTCGTCGGTCTCTCGTGCTGTACGCGCGACCGGTGTCAGGCGGCTTCGGCGGGCAGATTCCTGCCGAGCAGGCCCAACAGGTCACTCAGATGCCGCTCGTAGGCGCCGTCGTCGTAGGAGGGCAGGTCGCGCATGGTGTAGCCGTGCGCGGCGCCGGGATAGACCACCGAGGTATAGCGCACGCCCGCCGCGTCCAATACCTTGTCCAGCACCTCGATCTGCTCGGCGGGCATCGAATGGTCGGCGTCGGCGTGCGCGATGAGCAGTTCGGCCTCGATGCTGCCCGCGGCGTGATGCGGGCTGTCGGGAGCCTCGTCCACCGCGAGCCCGCCGCCGTGGAAACTGGCCGCCGCCGCGACCCTCGGGCCGTATTCGCCCGCGGCGCGCAGGGCCAGCCTGCCGCCCATGCAGTAGCCGACGACGCCGAGTCCGCCGGGGACGACGTGTTCGAGATCGGCGAGCCGGTTGAGGTACACGCCCAGATCGCGCAGTGCGAGTTCGGGGGTCAACTGCTGTCGCAGCGGCTCGAGCGCGGTGAAGAAATTCGCGCGGGCATCGGGTTCGGAGAAGTCGGGGACCGGTAGCACCGGAGCCCTTCCGGCGCGGTAGAAGATATTGGGCGCGAGCACGATATAGCCCTGCGCGGCAATGGTTTCGACCATTTCCCGGATCCACGGTCGAAGTCCGAAGGCGTCCGGCAGCAAGAGCACGCCCGGATACGCGCGGCCGTCGTCGGGTTGGGCCAGATAGGCGTCCGCTGCGCCGTCGAGAGTCGTGATGTCGAGCGTGTGGAATGCGACGGATAACGTCATCGGGATTCTCCAAGACGAATGGTTGCCGGAATACGAGGCGATCACGACCACGCTGTCGTGATCACCAGCGCGATCCTAGCCGCCGGGTCGTATGGGCGGCCGACCGGCAATTCGGGAGGGACGTCGGTGGCGTGCGCTCGAATTGTCGGATTCCTCGAATTTTGCCACGTCATCGACCATTTGCCGATAAATTGCGAATTCTCCGGCCCTGTAGTGTGATTTCCCGCGAGACGTTTTTCGCTGTGTTCGATCGCTGATCCGGCCCACCGCGCGAGCGGGGGCGCGAAGAGAGGTTGACCTGTGAGACTGATCTGGATGGCGGTGCCCGTCGCGTTGGCCGCCGCGGTGGCCGGATGTTCCGGCGACGATACTTCGACAACGGCCGCTACCTCGACGGTTGTCTCCACATCCGGTGCGCCGCAGCGCACGACGGAGCAGGCCGCCGAGGAGCGGGGCCCCGGGGTACGTATCGCGATCGGGGCCGCGCGGCCGGTGGTCGTGCCCGCCGAAGCGATCATGGATATCAAGGCGCCCGCCGAATGGGGAGACGCCGCAGCCGGATTGCGCTGCACGGTAACCGACAGCACCGGACGCAACGAAGATCTGCGTTCCTCGGACGTCAAGAAACGCGAAATAATCGCAGGTGGTGAGTGGATCACGCTCTGGACCTTTTCCTCGCAGCCCGCCACCGAGGTGACCGTCGGATGCCGGGATACCGGCAACAGGATCCCGGCCGACGAGGCGCACTACATTCGCGTGACACCGCGCGGGGCCAATCCGAACTGAGGCGCGGTCGGCGCCCGGCGTCCGACCGGCCGCCGATCGCTATCTGCCGTGGGCCCGTAGCTGGTACAGGCCTTTGGTCACCGCCACCTTCTTGCCGTCGGCATCGGTGACCACGGCCTCCAGCGTGAAGTCCGATTTCCCGCGCTCGGCCGCCTCGGCCTCGATACGGGCGATCTCCTCCTCGGCGAGGGTGGCCTCGGCGCGCAGGTCCGATTTCGCCATGCCGACGAACGCGATCTCGAAACCCTTGACCAGCGGGTAGTACGCCGAATTGTCGAAGGTCGCGATGGCGATCATCCCGCCGAGTACCTCCGCGACGGTGAACTGCACTCCGGCGTAGATGACCCCGAAGTGATTGCCGTTCCCTTCGATGGGAACACTGGCCGAGGCGTATCCCCGGCGCGCCTCGATCGCCCGCACTCCCATCTTCCCGGCCGGGGGAATGGTGAATTCCAGTGCGCCGTTGATGATGTCGGCGAGGGGAGGAGCGTCCCCGGTGTTGCTCTCGGTCATGCCGGCAGTGGTCCCT
This sequence comes from Nocardia sp. NBC_01377, assembly GCF_045040005.1. Lineage (NCBI taxonomy): Bacteria > Bacillati > Actinomycetota > Actinomycetes > Mycobacteriales > Nocardiaceae > Nocardia > Nocardia sp. NBC_01377. Next base: position 5,825,926 of record NZ_CP109566.1, on the reverse strand, counting down.
TCCGATATGTCACCGGACGGCCGGGCCCACGGGGATGCCGCGGACCGCGTCGTCCGATGTCTGAATACGCCCTCGAACCGAGGGCGGGTGTCTTCAGATTAGTCGGGGATCTGTCGGTGGTGGTGCGTAGCCTCGGTGGGGTGGATCGGACGACCCGTCACCCGGACCGAGCCCCCGCCTACCGTGAGCGTCCGTCGCGGCTGGCGGGCGCGGTGCTGTGGACGCGCACCGTGACCGGGCACGATCGGGTCGCGCCCGTGCTGCCCGACGGCTGTATCGACCTGATTTGGCGTGCGGGGGTCCTCGTCGTCGCCGGTCCCGACACCACCGCGTTCCGCCCGAATGTGCCGATCGGTACCACCTACGCGGGGATCAGGTTCTTTCCCGGTGCCGGTCCCGCGCTGCTGGGCGTGCCCGCCGACGAACTGCGGGACCGCAGGGTCGACCTCGACGAACTGTGGCCGTCGCGCACGGTGCGCGCGCTCACCGGCCGGGTCGACGACGCCGCCGACCGGACGGGAGCGCTCGAGTCGGTCGCGCTGGACCGGGCGGCCGAGGCGGGTCCGCCCGATCCGCTGCTGGCGAGGATCGTGGCCGCCATGGATTCCGGGATCTCGGTGGCGGCGACCGCCGAGCGGACCGGGGTGAATACCCGGCTGCTGTACCGCCGTTCGCTGACGGCCTTCGGATACGGGCCGAAGACGCTGGCCCGCATCCTGCGGTTGCAGCGCGCGGTCGCGATGGCGCGGACCGGGGTGTCACCTGCCGACACCGCGGCCGACGCCGGTTTCGCCGATCAGGCCCACCTGTCCCGCGAGGTGCGGGAGCTGGCGGGAATGTCGTTGGGGCAGTTGCTGGCGAGCAGTTCCGGCGACACCCCGCCCAGCGGTTCCGCCGGTACTCAGCCCAGCCGGGCGCAAAACACTCAGCCCAGCCGGGCGCAAAACACTCAGCCCAGCGGGGCCTAGGACACTCGGCCCAGCCGGGGGCGTACGACACTGGGCCCGGAGGGTCCTGAAACCCTCAGCCCAGCGGAGCGTAGAGGTCGACGCCGTTGCCGTCCGGGTCGGCGACGGTGGCGTAACGCTGTCCCCACGGCGCGTCCCACGGCTTCAGTTCGCCGTGGTATCCGGCGTCGACGATCGCCGCGTAGACGGTGTCGACCTCGGCCGGGTCGGCGCAGCGGAACGCGAGTCCGACGCGGCCGCCGCTCGTCGGGCGTCGCCAGTCGGGGTGGAAGGAGCGAACGGTGTCCTCGGTGTCGAGCGCCAGGCGCAGGCCGCCGATGATCGTCGCCTCGGTGTGCGGCGCGTTCTCGGCGTCCGGCGGGAATTCCAGCCCGAGCCTGCGGTAGAAGGCGAGGGAGGCGGCCATATCCGAGACCACGATGCCGATGAAGTCGAGTTGTGGTGTCATACCGGCAGCGTAAGCGGCCGTTCGGGCCGCGGTCTTGAACGAATCGGACGCGCTCGGATCAATGCTTGGGCGCGGGAACCAATTCGGCGATGAGGTTCTCCACCAGGATGCGGATGCGGTCGCGGACGGTGCGCACCACTTCGATCCCCTCGCCGGACGGATCGGGCAGCACCCAGTCGCGGTAGCTGATGCCGGGGAAATACGAGCAGGCGTCGCCGCAGCCCATGGTGATCACCACGTCGGAGACGCCGACGGCCTCGTCGGTCAGCAATTTCGGTGTCCCACCGGCGATGTCGATGCCGACTTCGGCCATGGCCGTGACGGCGACCGGGTTCACGGTGGCGGCGGGCTCGCTGCCCGCGGAACGAACCTCGATGCGATCACCGGCGAGCGCGGCGAGGAATCCGGCGGCCATTTGGGAGCGTCCGGCGTTGTGCACGCAGACGAACAGCACACTGGGTGTGTGGGCCATCGAGCGCCTTTCGGTGAAGAGCGAAACCAAGGGTGTGCCGTGAGGCCGGGTCAGCCGTCCGGTACGCGTCGTCCGAATGGCTGCTCGGGCCGAAACGCTGTCGTAGCGTAAGGGATACGGCCATGGTGTCGATCACCTCGGGCACCCCTGGCGTTACCTCCGGGCACCGAATGGAAATTGCCGTGGGATTGCCGTGCTGGTGGGGGCGGTTCGGGAGGTCGAACGCGGTTCTCGCACCGTCGGAGAAGGTGCGGTGCGGTCGTCGGCGCGTTCGCGCGTGTCCTGTTTGCGTAGAACGGCGTCGCCACGTCCGCGCGATCGTACGGACGTGGTGACGGGAGTCGGCGCGGACGCGCTCAGAGAGGACGTCGCGCGATGATCCGGCGCAGGCGGGCGCGGTCGCGTTCCAACCTGCGCGCCTCGTAGGCGATCGGGAAGTAGCGCAGCCGTTCGGGCAGCAGCGGCAGCAGGTAGGCGATCAGGCGACCGAGGACACGCAGTGTGCGTTCGTCGGCGGCACTCCACTCCAGTCCGAGTGTGCGGCGGGCCGATTCCGGGGTGGTGCCGACGGTGACGAAGTACTGCATCCTGCCGATCGGCGCGACAGCGATCTTCCAGACCGGGGTGAGTACGCGCGGCAATCGCTTGGGCGGCGCGACCGAGCGGATCACTCGTAGGTAGTCGTGGGCGGTGCCGGTCGCGACCAGATGATTGTCGACCATCTCGGTGAAGTACTTCTGGAACGCGGCGTAGTTCTCCGGAATCTCCCTGGGCGGCACCGAGAAATTGCGGAGCAACTGCACCGCTTCGCGGTAGTAGGTCTCCTTCTCCGCGTCGGTCAGGGGGCGGCGGGCGAAGTATTTCGCGTTTTCGGTGAAGGCGAAGGTTCCGGTGTGCAGCACCCAGGCCCAGGGGCCGCTGCTCAGCGCCGTATGGCGGACGCCGTCGGGGGTGGTGGTGTTGAGGGTGGCGTGCATGCCGCGCAGCCGTTCGGCCTCGGCCAGCCCCTCCTCGCCGCCGTACACCCACATCATGACCGAGGCGAGGCTGCGCAGGGCGCGACCCATCGGGTCGGTGCGGAAGGTCGAATGCTTGTCGACCACCGCGGAGATGGTCGGTTCCATGGTCTGGAGCAGGAACGCGGAACCCGCGGTGAGTGAGAAGGTGACCAGGCCGGTCTCGTCCCACATGCGCGTGCCCGGCTCGAACGGGTGGCGCTGCGGCAGATCACGCGCGTCGGCGGATTCGAGGGTGGTGGACGCGGTCATTGTGATCTCCTTCGATCGACCAGGTGCACGACGATGAGAGATTTAGTATAGCAACGTCTCATCGTCTCTGTGAGGCTCCTCGTCTCCATGAGATGGCGGGAAGGCCGGTGGTCGGTCATCCGGTGTCCACCTAGGCTTTCGATATGACGAGTGAGTGGCGTGAGCGGCCGGGCCGGGTCGGGGTGCTGACCGGTGCGGGTATCTCCACCGATTCCGGCATTCCGGACTTTCGCGGTCCGCGTGGGGTGTGGACGAAAGATCCGATCGCCGAACTGTTGTCGACCTACGACAACTACCTTGCCGATCACGACCTGCGCAAGCGATCCTGGCTGGCCCGCCGCGACAATCCGGCCTGGCAGGCCGTGCCCAATGCCGCGCATATCGCGCTGGCCGAGCTGGCGCGCGTTCGGCCGGTGTCCATCATCACCCAGAACATCGACCAACTGCACCAGCGCGCGGGTTCGTCACCGCAATACGTCATCGAGATCCACGGCAATATGTTCGACGTCGTCTGTGTCGAATGCGCCTTCGAGACGAGTATGGCCGCGACCCTGGAGCGGGTGGCGGCGGGCGAGGCCGATCCGCCGTGTCCGGACTGCGGCGGAGTGCTGAAGGCCGGGGTCGTCATGTTCGGCCAGCAGATGGACCGGCGCAGTATGGCCAAGGCCGCGGTGACGGCGGAGACCAGCGATATCTTCCTCGCGGTCGGCAGCTCGCTCCAGGTGGAACCGGCCGCGTCGATGTGCGCGATCGCCGTCGACGCGGGCGCGGATCTGGTGATCGTCAACGCCGAGCCGACACCCTACGACGCGATCGCGACCGAGGTCGTGCGTGAACCGATCGGCACGGCGGTGCCCCGACTGGTCCGGGAACTGCTCGCGGCGAAACAGTGACCCGACGGGCCGTCAGATCGGTCCGAGGACGCGGTCGAGGTACGGGTTGACGAACAGGCCCTTCGGATCGAGGCGACGGCGCACGGCGGCGAAGCGATCCCAGTCCGGGTAGCGCTCGCGCAGGGTTCGCGCCGTCTGGAAGTGGCGTTTACCCCAGTGCGGACGGCCCTCGTATTTCTCGAAAACCGCCTCGCAGGCACGGAAATACGGCTCCCACTCCATCCCCCGGTACTGGTGCACCGCGATGTAGCAGGTGTCGCGGCCGCTCGCGGGGGAAAGGAACGCGTCGTCGGGCGCGACCCAGCGCACCTCGATGGGCATGGCGGTGTTGAATCTCTTCGCCAGTTCCTTGATCTCGCGGATCGCCTCGGCCGAATGCGCGCGCGGGACGGCGTATTCCAACTCGGTGAAGCGAATCAGCCTGGGGGAGGCGAAAACCCGGTAGGAGCGATCGACCTGGCGACGGTAGCTGCCCGCGTAGGCGGCGCCGCGATGGATCAGCGGGATCAGACCCGGCTGCCATTTGCCGAGACGGCAGAGTCCGTCGAAAGCGTAGTTGGACATCAGGATATCGGCGAACCAGTCGACGGCCCTGGCCCTCGGCCGCTCGGGCAGTTCGACCGTGTTGTTGCGTTTGGTCATCGCGAGCGGGCTGTGCGCGAACATGTAGAACTCGAAATGCTCGTTGCCGTCGACGTGGGAGTCGAGGTCGTCGAGGATCTCCTCGACCGGGATCGGTCGTTCGATTCCCTCCAACACGAACGACGGCACCAACCGCAGGGTGAGCGCGGTGACGACGCCGAGCGCCCCGATGCCGACCCGGGCCGCGCGCCAACCGTCGGGATCGGATTCGGCGTTCAGTTCCACCCGGCTGCCGTCGGGCAGCACCAGTTCCGCCGAATGGATGGCGGCCGAGATGTTCTCGAGTGCGGCTCCGGTGCCGTGGGTTCCGGTGGCGGTCGCGCCCGCGATGGTCTGCACGTCGATATCGCCGAGATTGGGGAAGGCGAGGCCCGCGGCGTGCAGCGCGGCACTGGCGGCGTTCAGGGTGATGCCGCCCTCGACGCGCACCAGAGCGTTCGCGCTGTCGATATCGATGATCCGATTCATCGCGGACAGGTTCATCAGCACGCCGTCGGTGAGGACGGTGTCGGTGAAGGAATGTCCCGCGCCCGCGACCCGCACGTTCCTGCCGTCGGCGACCGCCCGGACCAGGATTTCGGCCACCTCGTCGGCATTGCGCGGCGTGGCGAGAACCGACGGTGCGCACCGTTGATCGCCTGCCCAGTTCACCCACGAGTTGGTCATATGTCCAACTGTAGGTGATGGTCTGTGACCTGCGCTACCCGTGGTGAAACGGGAAGGTTACTTGCGGCGACCGGTGCAGACGAAGGTTTTCGCCCGTTCGACCTCGTCGTCGGTGAGCGGTGGCACGTCGAGGGTCTGCCGCGGGACGTCGTCGGATCGGACGCCGTTGAGGGCGATCGCCATGTAGCGCTTCCAGGTGGACGGGTTCACCGGCTTGGAGAAGGCGGCGACGGCGTCGACCATATTGATCAGCGCGAAGAAATCGGAGGGTTCGACGCCCGGCGCGAGCGCGCCCGACGCGGCGGCGCGATCGATGACGTCCGCGATGGTCGGCTTGATGCGGTCGCGGACCGAGGTGAAGCGTTCGAGATCCTCTTCCAGTTCCAGCATGACCTCGCTGAAGCCGCGATTGGTCGCCAGGTGGGTGCAGGCGTACTCGAAGAACTGGACCAGGCCGAGCCAGGGGTCCGGATGCGCGGCCGCCGCTTCCGCGGCCACCGCGAATTCCGTGACGTTCTGTTCGAAGACCTCGGCGATCAGTTCCTTCTTGTTGGAGAAGCGGCGATAGACAGTGCCGACGCCGACGCCGGCGCGCTCGGCGACGTCGTCGAGGGTGATCTCCAGTCCGTGATCGGCGAAGAGTGCGCGTGCGGCAGCGACGATGCGTTGCTGATTGCGCGCGGCGTCGGCACGCAGGCGCCTGGTCGGGGCTGGGGCCGTGGCGGGATTCACACCGACATGTTACCAACGACCGGGATTAAGCGGAGGCGATGTCTCCGTTCTTCTGTTATCGTTGTGACGATAACCGGAGGAACTTTCTCCGTTTCGGCGATTCCGACTTAGGGGACATATGACTACCACGTTCGACCGTGGGGCCACGGCCCCTACGGCCCCCACGGATCACACGGCACCGGATACCGGAAAGCGGGGCTCACACGCCCTGCGTTGGTGGGTGCTCGCCGTACTCGGCGTCGCACAGTTGATGGTCGTGCTCGACGCGACCGTGGTGAATATCGCGCTGCCCGCCGCGCAGATGGACCTCGGCTTCAGCGACGGCGACCGGCAGTGGGTCGTCACCGGCTACGCGCTCGCCTTCGGCAGCCTGCTGCTGCTCGGCGGACGTCTCAGCGACCTGTTCGGCAGGCGCAACACCTTCATCATCGGCCTGATCGGCTTCGCGGTCGCCTCCGCGATCGGCGGCGCGGCCACCAGCTTCGAGATGCTGGTCGCGGCCCGCGTCGGCCAGGGCGTCTTCGGCGCGCTGCTCGCTCCCGCCGCGCTCTCGCTGCTGACGGTGACCTTCACCGAACCCGCCGAACGCGCCAAGGCCTTCGGCATCTTCGGCGCGGTCGCCGGTACCGGCGGCGCGCTCGGCCTGCTGCTCGGCGGCATGCTCACCGAATGGGCCTCGTGGCGCTGGGTGATGTTCGTCAACCTGGCCTTCGCCGCCGTCGCGCTGGTCGGCGCGGTCATGCTGCTCGCCAAGCACGTCGCCACCGAGCGGCCCAAACTGGATATTCCGGGCACGGTCGCGGTGACCGCCGCGCTGTTCGGCATCGTGTACGGCTTCTCGCACGCCGAATCCACCAGCTGGACCAACCCGATCACCCTGTTCTTCCTGATCGGCGGCGCGGCGTTGCTCGCGGTCTTCGTGTGGATCGAGACCAGGGTCGCGCATCCGCTGCTCCCGCTGCGCATCGTGCTGGACCGCACCCGCGGCGGCTCCTACATGACCGTGTTCGTCATGGGCATCGGAATGTTCGCCATCTTCCTGTTCCTCACCTACTACATGCAGCTGAGCCTGGGCTACTCGCCGATCACCACCGGCCTGGCGTTCCTGCCGATGGTCGCCGCGATCGTGCTGTCATCGACCACGGTGCCGCCGCTGCTGCTGCAACGGGTCGGTCCCAAGGTCATCGTGACCGCCGGATTCGTGATCGCCGCGGTCGGCATGGGCTGGCTGACCCAGATCGGGCTGAATACCAGCTACGCCACCCACGTGCTGCCCGCGTTGATCCTGATGGGTCTCGGACTCGGTGGCGCGATGTCCACCGCGTTCCAGGGCGCGACCGCCGGTGTGCAGCACGAGGACGCCGGTGTGGCCTCGGCGATGATCAACACCAGCCAGCAGGTCGGCGGATCGATCGGCACGGCACTGCTGAGCACGATCGCCGCCTCGGCCGCCACCGATTACCTTGCGGGCAAACAGCCCGGCGCGTTGGCCGTCGCCCAGGCGCAGGTCGAGAGCTACACCACCAGCTTCTGGTGGGCGACAGCGATCTTCGCGATCGGCGCGGTGCTGGCCGCGGTGCTGATCCCGAACACCGTGCCCGCACCCGCGGAGGGTGAACCGGTACTGGCCCACTGATACCGGATCGCCCGACCGTGGTGCCCGCGTCGACATCGACGCGGGCACCGCTGTTCTCGGCAGGGGATCGAACCTCGGGCCCCGCCGTCTCAGCAGTTGGTCGGCGCGGGAATGCCCGCGAACCGATCGGCCAGATAGTCGAAGGCCCGAGGAATGCCCTGCGCCATCGCCGAGGCGTGATCGGCCCCGGGGATCACGTCGAGCAGCATCGGGGTGCCCGCCGCGCAATACCGTGCGGAAACCTCGCGTACCAGAGCGGGATCCACCTGGTCGGCCCCACCGTGCCACTGGTACACCGGAACCGACGGCGCACCGGCGTAGGACTCGAGGCTGTTCTCGTGCAGCACGCGGATGGTGATCGGATCGGCGTCCATCGCGACGGTGAACACGTCACCGAAACTGCGATCCGCTCCCGCCCGGATGATCTCGTCGGTGCAGGCGTTGGCGATCTCGCTTCGCAGCGCGGCACCGGCCGGATTGAGCACCCGTTCCATCGACAGCTCACCGGGATACTCGCGTTCCAGCCCCATCGCGGCGGCGAAGCCGAGACCGAACAGGGGACTCGGCTCGTTGCCGACGTCCTGGGCCAATTTGCCGATATTCATCGGGACTCCACCTTGGGCCACGCCGACGATGGGCAGTTCCGGCGCGTAGTCGGGAGCCAGCGCGGCGGCGAATCCGGTCGCCATACCGCCGCCGGAGTATCCGGCCATGCCGACCGGACTGTCCGCGAGGCCCGCGGGCCCGAATCGTTTCGCCGCCCGGATCCCGTCGAGGGTGATCCGCCCGCCGAGTTTCGCCGCTCCGTACGCGCTGGTCGGACCGAGATGGTCGGGAACAGCCAGGGCCCAGCCCTTGGCCAGCAGCAGATTCAGCGCGGGCGCTTCCCGCATGCTGCCGTCGAAGAGGCTGTGCGAGGGCGCGCATCGCGTGCCGAGCGCGTTCACGAACGGCTGATAGGAGAGCAGCGGCCTGGCGTTCCCGCCGCCGGCCGGAACGAGCACCGTGGTGACAGCGGCGATCGGGGCATCCCCGGAATCGGTGCTGCGGAACAGCAATTGCCACGCCGCGGCCCCGGGATAGGCGGCGTCGGGCATCTGCCTGCTGCGCACGATGTCACCGGGGCGATATCCCGCGAGATCGGCGGGCGCGGAATAGAAGGCGTCGGCGTCGGGGGTCGGGTAGAGCGGTGACGCCGCCACCGGCGAGGTGGATCCGAGACTCACCGCGGCCACCGACGCGAGGGTGACCGCGTAGCCGCGCAGCACGGACCCGCGTGCCCGATGTCTGCCACGAATTCGCTGTGACCCGGATCGGCGCCGGGGCACCGTGTCCCGGTCCGTGGTCGAACCTGATCGTCGTACCGCCATATCGCTCCAGACCTGAGTATGTGAGGGTGTGGGGAAGATCGGGTGGAACGTGCTGTGACTTCGCTTGTGCGCGCGGGAGTCCCCGGATCGGGAACATCGCCGCTCATAGTTCGTGCCGCGTCCCGGGGCGGACTGGCCAGGCGGCGGACCGATAGAGTTGCGACGGCGATATCCGGGGCGGCAGGAGGTCAGCATATGGGCGGGCAGTCCCGAACCGTGGCCGTCGAGCCCGTGGTGCTGCTGGTGATCTCGCTCGGCGGCGGGATCGGGGCGTTGCTGCGCTACACCGTCGGGCGCCACTGGCCGGTGCGGCCGGGACAGGTGCCGTGGTCGACCTTCGTCATCAATGTCACCGGATGTCTCGCGATGGGAATCCTGATGGTTCTGATCACCGAGGTATGGGTAGCCAACAAACTGCTACGTCCGTTCCTCGGCGTCGGTATCCTCGGTGGGTTCACCACATTTTCGACCTACTGCCTCGAGATTCGTAGACTGCTCGAATCGGGTGCGACGGCCGAGGCGCTCGGCTACCTCGGGGGAACGGTGGTAGCGGCGCTCGCCGCGGTGGCACTCGGGATGGGCGCTACGCGGTTGGTGTTCGGAACGGCGCGGCGGGGACGGCGCGGTGAACAACGGTGAACGCCCACGGAAGGGGTCTGGCATGCGGGTCACGGGCACACACGGTGCACTCGACGGTGCGGATCCGGCGGTGGCACAAGGCAAAGCGGAACGACCGGACGAACGCGCGCCACGGCCGGGTCCGCACCGCCGGGTGCGTCGGTGGTGGGATCGATGACCGCCGTTCTCGTGGTACTCGGCGGAATGCTCGGCGCCCCCGCCCGATACCTGATCGATCGCGCGGTTTCCGCTCGTTTGCGATCCCCGATGCCGTGGGGGACATTGACCGTTAACATTGTCGGTTCGGCGATGCTCGGCGCTCTCATCGGCGCAGGCGCGGCGGGTCACGTACCCGCCTTCGCCGAAATCGGCTTCTGCGGTGCGCTGACGACGTTCAGCACATTCGGTTACGAGACGATCCGGTTGGTCACCGGCGGTGCCTACCACCTGGCGGTGGGCAACGTCGTGATCAGCGTGGCGGCCAGCCTGGCCGCGGTGTATGCCGCCGTGTCCGCGACCCAGTGGTTGTGGACATGATTCTGATGACGAGCCGGGCGCAGCCGACACGGAAGGGAGACCCGAGCATGGCCCACGATCGAGCCGGGCGTCCCGCGCGGCCCACCGACCTGGAAGACATCGCGCATTTGGTGACGGCGTACTACTGCCGTCTCCCGGATCCTTCGGATCCCGCGCAACTGGTGTCCTTCGGGACGTCGGGGCATCGCGGATCGAGCCTGGACACCGCCTTCAACGAGTCCCACATACTCGCCATCACCCAGGCGATCGTCGAATACCGTGCCAGCCGCGACATCACCGGCCCGGTGTACCTGGCCCGCGACACCCACGCGCTGTCCGAACCGGCGTGGACGACCGCGCTGGAAGTGCTCGCGGCCAACGAGATCACCGCCATCATCGACGCCAGGGGCCGCTACACCCCGACCCCGGCCCTGAGTCACGCTGTGCTGCGGCACAATCGCGGCGGCACGAAGCATCAGGCCGACGGCATCGTCGTCACCCCGTCGCACAATCCGCCGCGCGACGGCGGGTTCAAATACAACCCGCCCCACGGCGGCCCGGCCGACGCCAAGGCCACCGACGCGATCGCGGCGCGGGCCAACGAGCTGCTGCGCAACGGGTTGTCCGAGGTGAAACGCACCACCGTGAGCAACGCCTTGCAGACCAGCGTCGAGCGCTACGACTATCTCGACCACTACATCGGCGATCTGCCCAATGTGCTGAATCTGGATGCGATCCGGGGTGCGGGCATCCGTCTCGGCGCCGATCCGATGGGCGGCGCCAGCGTCGACTACTGGGAGGAGATCGGCCAGCGCTACGACCTCGAACTCGAGGTGGTCAACCCGTTCGTCGATCCGACGTGGCGTTTCATGACGCTCGACAGCGACGGCAAGATCCGGATGGATCCGTCCTCGCGTTACGCGATGGCCGCGCTGGTCGCGATCAAGGACGACTACGACATCTCCACCGGTAACGACGCCGACGCCGACCGGCACGGCATCGTCACCCCCGACGGTGGGTTGATGAATCCGAACCATTTCCTCGCGGTCGCGATCGAGTACCTGGTCGCGAACCGGATGGGCTGGGACGCGCTGACCAAGATCGGCAAGACGGTCGTCACCTCCTCGATGATCGACCGGGTGGTGAGCGTGCTCGGCCGTGACGTGCACGAGGTGCCGGTCGGCTTCAAGTACTTCGTGCCCGGCCTGTTCAGCGGCAGTCTCGCCTTCGGCGGCGAGGAGAGCGCGGGCGCCTCGTTCCTGCGGCACGACGGCACCGTGTGGACCACCGACAAGGACGGCATCCTGCTGGCCCTGCTGGCCGCCGAGGTCGCCGCCGTCACCGGGCAGAGCCCGTCGGCCCGCTACGTCGAACTGGAACGCCGCTACGGCGCGCCCGCCTACGCGCGCATCGACGCCACCGCGACCGTGGAACAGAAAGAGCTGCTCGCGAAGTTGACTCCTGACATGATCACGTCGAAGGAGATCGCGGGTGAACCCATCACCGAGGTCCTCACCAGGGCCAGGGGTAACGGCGCACCGCTCGGAGGTGTGAAGGTCACCACCGAGAACGCCTGGTTCGCGGCCCGCCCCTCCGGCACCGAGGACAAGTACAAGATCTACGCCGAATCGTTCCACGGTCCCGAGCACCTGCTCCAGGTGCAGGCGGCCGCGGAGGAAGTGGTCGGGCGGGCGCTGGCGGGTGAGTAGACGCTCGGCCTCGGCGAGCGGCGCACGCGCGCTGCCCGCCGAGATCTGGGTGCTGGTCGGCGCCGCGTTCGTCATCGCGATCGGATTCGGTCTCGTCGCACCCGTGTTGCCGCAGTTCGCCAGGAGTTTCGGGGTCGGCGTCGCGGCGGCGTCGGGAATCGTCAGCGCGTTCGCGGCGATGCGGCTGCTGTTCGCCCCGGTCAGCGGCAGGCTGGTGCAGCGGCTGGGGGAGCGCCGGGTCTATATCGGCGGACTGCTCATCGTCGCCCTGTCCACCGGAGCCAGCGCGCTCGCCCAGAGCTATTGGCAACTTCTGGTGCTGCGTTCGATCGGCGGCATCGGCTCGACGATGTTCACCGTGTCCTCGCTGGCCCTGGTGATCCGTATCTCACCGCCGGAGGCGCGCGGGCGGGTGTCGGGGCTGTGGTCGACGAGTTTCCTCGTCGGCTCGATCAGCGGGCCGCTGGTCGGCACCGCGATGGCCGGGCTCGGCCTGCGCGCGCCCCTCGTGATCTACGCGGTCGCGCTGCTCGTCGCGTGCGCCGTCGTGCACCTGAGTCTGCGGAATTCGAGTCTCGCGGTGCCGGAGGCGGCCGGTGAGATGACGCTGATGAGTTTCCGCGCGGCCTTGGCGCTGCCGCAATACCGCGCGGTGCTCTGGTCCAATTTCGCCATCGGCGCGGCGGTGTTCGGCGTCAGGATGGCGCTGGTGCCGCTGCTCGTGGTCGAGGTGCTCGATCAGTCGATCGGCATGGCGGGTATCGCGTTGACGGCGTTCGCGGCGGGCAATGTGGCGGTGCTGTTCTGGTCGGGCGGACTCTCGGATCGCTGGGGCCGCAAACCCTTCCTCGTCACCGGCGCGTTGATCTGCGCCGTCGGCACCGCGGGGCTCGGCTACTCGCCGAATCTCGCGTGGCTGCTCGGGACTTCCGTGGTGGCCGGGGTGGGGTCGGGCATGCTGACCCCGACCCAGCAGGCCGCCCTCGCCGACATCATCGGTCCGAAGACCAGGGGCGGGCCGGTCCTCGCGGCCTTCCAGATGTCGGCGGATCTGGGCACCGTCGTCGGTCCGGTCGCGATCGGCGCGCTGGCGCAGCAGACCTCCTACGGTCTCGCGCTCGTCGTCACCGGCGGACTCCTGCTGGTCGCCGGGGTGTGGTGGTTGCTGGTGCCGGAGACGCTGCAACGGAACGCGACGGTGTTCGAGGTCGTCCGCGAGCCGGAGGCGGACGCGAGCCCGGACGAGGTTCCCTCGACGTATCGGTCGATCGCCGACGAGTCCGACGCCGAGGTCCCGATGACCTACCGGTCCGCGGCGGTCGAATTCGGCGAGGACGACGTCCGGGATCATGAGATCCAGGATCACGAAACCCGGGATCACGACCTCCGGAAGGCGCACCACGGCAACGGGTCCGGCGACCCGTCGAGTGTCGACGCGGGTGGCGTCGTTCCGCGACGTTGCGGGTGAGCGTCTCGATCGTGTGCGTTTCGTTACCATCCGAGTAGCGGACCGTTCGGCATCTTCCTGTTTTCGTAGCGATCTCGCGGCAAACCGACCTAGGATTGGTGCCGTTCGGAATCTGCTGTCCCCTAGGTCAATTCGTTTTGTGTGATCAGCATCCCCCCGGTACTGCCCGTAACTCGCGCGGTACCGAGCAGTAGTCGTTCATCGAGATCCGCACCACCGCGTTCGTCCGTGCCGCGGTGTCAACCTCGAGGTGAGGACCACGCATGACCCCACGCATCACCACCGACCATCCGGTGCAGACGGAAACGGCTGCGCGGCAGTCGTTGTCGACCGTTGTCCGCGCAGCCGTCCGAAACCTCCGCGCGGCGGCCTGAGCGAGCGTTCCGATACCGCGTCATCCGGCAGCCGCTCCCCTCCGGTCCGATCATCGGCCCGGTGCGACGGACCCGGCTGCCCCGCAATCGAACTCCCCCCGCCGACGGACCGGGGTTCGGCTGCGTCCCGACAGGAAGGTGTAGGCCGATGATCGAGACGACTCCGGCGGCCGGCCGCCGCGCCGACGAGATACTGACCGATGCGCGGAATCTCTGCGAACCCGTCCTACGGGAGGCGATCGCCTGGCTACCCGATCCCTTGCGGCTGATGGGCGGCTACCACTTCGGGTGGTCCGACGTGGACGGCTCGCCGCAGTCGGCCCGGTCGGGGAAGGCCTTGCGTCCGGCGTTGACCCTCGGCACCGCCGTGGCGTGCGGCGGGACGACCTCCGCCGCCGTGCACGCCGCGGCCGCCGTGGAACTCGTCCACAATTTCACGCTGCTGCACGACGACGTCATGGACGGCGATCAGAGCCGTCGCGGCAGGCCCGCGGTCTGGAAGGTCTGGGGTATCGCCGACGCGATCCTGCTCGGTGACGCCATGCACGCGCTCGCGGTGCGACTGCTGGTGGCCGCGCTACCGGCAGTGATGGCGTCGGCGGCGGTAGCCGAACTGGAGATGACGGTGATCGAGATGTGCCGCGGCCAACACGAGGACTGCGGACTCGGCGCCGCCCGACTAGCCGATGTGGGCGAATACGCGCGGATGGCGATGGGGAAGACCGGTTCGCTGATGGGGTGCGCGTGCTCGCTCGGCGCGATCTGCGCGGGCGCCGACGCCGCGACGGTATCGCGGATGAACACCTTCGGCCGCGAACTCGGCATGGCCTTCCAGTTCGTCGACGACCTGATGGGCATCTGGGGAGATCCGGCCGTCACCGGCAAACCGGCCGACGACCTGGCCAGGCGCAGTATGTCGCTCCCGGTCGTCGCGGCACTGGGCTCGGGAACGATCGCGGCCTCCGAACTGGCCGCCATGTACTACGGTCCGCCCCCGGACATCTCGATGGACACCGAACGCGCCGCCGAGCTGGTCGAGTCGGCGGGCGGTCGTCACCGGGCCCTGCGCGACGCTCAGCAGCGGGTCGACGCGGCCATCGCCGCCCTGATCGATCCGTCGACCGCCGAGGACTTGGTGGCGCTGGCCCACCTCGTCTCGCACCGGGACCGGTGAGCCGAATGCCGAGGACAGGAGATACCGTGCAGCCCTTCGCCCTTCCCGAGTTCTACATGCCGTATCCGGCCCGCCTCAATCCGCACGTGGATCGGGCACGCGCGCACACCAGGGGGTGGGCGACCGCGATGGGCTTCTTCGAAGACCAGGCCGGAACCCATATCTGGGACGAATCGGATCTGGAACGGCACGACTACGGATTGCTCTGCGCCTACACCCATCCCGACTGCGACGGCCGCGAACTCGACCTGATCACCGACTGGTACGTCTGGGTGTTCTACTTCGACGACCATTTCCTCGAACTGTTCAAACGCAGCAGGGACGGCGCGGGTGCCAAGCGATACCTGGACCGGCTCCGCGATTTCATGCCGCTGTCCGGCGGTCCGATGCCCGAGCCGACCAATCCGGTGGAACGCGGCCTGGCCGATCTGTGGGCGCGCACCGTGCCGTCGATGTCGACGGATTGGCGCGCCAGATTCGCCGAGACCACCGCCGCGCTGCTGGAGGAATCACGCTGGGAGTTGGCCAATATCGCCGAGGGCCGGATCGCCGATCCGATCGAGTACATCGAGATGCGCCGCAAGGTCGGTGGCGCGCCGTGGTCGGCCAACCTGGTGGAACACGCGGTGGCCGCCGAGGTGCCCGCCGAACTCGCCGGGACCCGGCCGCTGGAAGTGTTGCGCGACACCTTCTCCGACGCCGTCCACCTGCGCAACGACCTGTTCTCCTACGAGCGCGAGGTGCGCTCGGAAGGGGAGAACGCCAACGCGGTCCTCGTGGTCGAGCGCTTCTTCGGCTGTGACACCCAGCGTGCCGCCGATCTGGTCAACGACCTGCTGACCTCACGGCTGCAACAGTTCGAACACACCGCGCTCACCGAGGTGCCCGCGTTGTTCGCGCAGCGCGCGGTCGGCCTGACCGACCAACTCGCCGTCCTCGCCTACGCGAAGGGTTTGCAGGACTGGCAATCCGGCGGCCACGAATGGCATCTGCGATCGAGCCGGTACATGAACGACGGTGCGGCGACCGTCGATCCGACCAGCGGCCCGACCGGCTTCGGCCTCGCCGCGGCGAGGCCGCCGAGTACCTCGCGCGCCGAGCGAGTGCGCGCGCGCAGTCTGGTGCACGCCCGCGTCGAGCCGGTGGGTCCGACACCGATCCCGGAGATCTCCATGCCGTACCAGGTCCGGTTGAGCCCGCTCCTGGATTCGGCGAGATCAACCCTGCTGGCCTGGGGACAGCGGGTCGGCTTCCACGATCCGGTCCCCGAACTGGGCGGTGTGGCGCTGTGGACACCGAACGATCTGCGCCAGTTCGATTTCGCGCTGTGCTCGGCGGGGATGGATCCCGACGCCACCACCGAGGAACTCGACATCTCGGCCGCCTGGCTGGCGTGGGGCACCTACCTGGACGACTACTACCCGCAGGTCTTCGGCAGGCGCAGGGATCCGGCGGGCGCGGCGGCCCAGGCCGCCCGATTCCCGCGATTCATGCCGCTGGACGATTCGGCCTGCCCGCCGCCGGTCAACGCGATGGAACGCGGCCTCGCCGATCTCTGGCGACGGACCACGAACGAACTCGACGCGGCCCAGCGTCTCGAATTGCACACCTCGGTCATGAGTCTGGTGGAGGGCTGCGAATGGGAGGTCGCCAACGACGCGGCCGACCGCATCCCCGATCCGGTCGACTACATCGAGATGCGCCGACGCACCTTCGGATCGGATCTGACCAAGACGATGTCGCGGCTCTCGCACGGCGACCTGGTGCCGCCCGAGGTCTACCGGGTGCAGACGCTGCGCGATCTGGAGAACACCGCCAGCGATTACGCCGCGCTGCTCAACGATCTGTTCTCGTATCGGAAGGAGACCGAATACGAGGGCGACCTCCACAACGGCGTCCGGGTGCTGCGCAGCTTCTTCGAATGCGGACGGGACGAGGCGCTCGGCATGGTCAACGATCTGATGACGGCAAGGATCAGGCTGTTCGATCGCATCGCCACCACCGAATTGCCCCTGCTCTACGCGGAATCCGATCTCGACGCGGCGGCGCGTGCCTTGCTCGACCGGCGTGTCGTGGAACTCAAGGACTGGATGGCCGGGATCGCCTACTGGCACGAGAAGACCGGACGCTACGTGGACGCCGAGCTCGACGCCCGCTACCGCCCGGTGATCACACCCGCCCGGGTCTCCGATTCCATCCTGCTCGCCCTGCTGCGCCCGTCGGGACTCGGGACCAGCGCCGCCCGTATCGAGGGGATCCTCACCTCGTCCGAACGCGGCGAAAGTGTGGTGCCCCGATGACGGCTCCCGGCACGGCCTCGGTTTCGACGACCCCCGATCCGGTGGCGATCCGCGCGCGCGTCGACGAGGCGCTCGCGTCGTTCGTCCGGGAGAAAGCGGGCGGCGGCGCGGCGCGGCGACTTCCGGCGGAGGTGGTCGACACCCTGGAGGGATTCCTCTTCGCGGGCGGAAAACGGATCAGGCCGGTGTTGTGCGTGCTCGGCTGGCTCGCGGCGGGCGGCAGCCCCGAGATTCCGCAGCCGGTGGTGCGCGCCGCCGCCTCGCTCGAACTCTTCCACGCCTCGGTGCTGATCCACGACGACGTCATCGACGACAGCGACACCCGCCGTGACCACCCCACGGTGCATCGCAGTCTGGCCGATCGGCATCGCGACCGGCGCGATCCGGACCGTTTCGGCGTCAACGCCGCCATCGTGCTCGGCGATCTGACCATGGTCTGGGCCGCCGAACTGCTGCACACCGCGCAGCTGAGCGCCTCCCGGCTCGGCGGCGCGCTCGCGGTCCTGGACTCGATGCGCGCGGACGTGATGTACGGCCAGTACCTGGACCTGCTCGCCACCGGGTGCCCGACCGAGAACCTCGAGCGGGCCATGGAGATCGTGCGCTACAAGACCGTGTCCTACACCTGCGAACATCCGCTGCATCTCGGGGCCGTGCTCGCCGACGCCGATCCGCGCGTTCTCGCCGCACTGACCGCGTACGCGCGCCCGCTCGGCGAGGCGTTCCAGCTCCGCGACGACCAGATCGGCGTCTACGGCGACCCCGCGAGCAGCGGCAAATCCAATCTGGAGGATCTGCGCGAGGGTAAACACACCGCCCTGGTTGCGCTGGCACTCGAGAACGCCCGGCCCGCCGACGCCTCCCGGCTGCGTGTTCTGCTCGGTGATCCCGAACTGGACGAAGATCAGGCCGAGATCTGCCGCGACATCCTCACCGCCACGGCATTGCCGCAGGTGGAGGACATGATCACCGTGCGCTGGGAACAGGCCAAACGCGCACTGCTCGACGCGCCGTTCCCGCCCGAGGTCTGCGCGGCCCTGCGCCGGATCGCCGACGCGGTGGTTCTGCGGGCCGTCTGACGCGGGTCGCCGTCGTGTCCGTTGACACACCGCCGGGACCTCCCGGCGGTGTGTCGCGTACAGGTTTCGGGCAGAGTGGTCGGCGTGAGTGAGCCATCCCCGAAGTACACGCCGCGGCCGATGTCGAACACCACCACCTATGCCCTCGGTGGTGTCGCGGTCGTCGTCATCGCGCTGGTCGTCCTGCTGGTGATGCGCTGGAGCAACGACGAGGCGGATGTCCGCAACGACGGATACGGCATGGTGCGCAACCCCGCCGTCGTCTCGGTGCTGTCCCCGGACGGTTCGGTGCAACTCGGCCGGGTCGACGCCGCGAACACCGTCGACATCTACGAGGACCCGCTGTGCCCGGCCTGCGGCGTGCTCGAGAGCGTCTACGGCCAGGAGATCGCCCAGAAAGTCGACGAGGGCGCACTCGCTGTCCGCTACCGCTTCGTGAACTTCCTCGATTCGCGCTCCAAGAGCAAGAACTATTCGACCCGCGCCGTGGCCGCGACCGAATGCGTGGCCGAATCGGGTTCCGGCCCGGTCTACGCGAAATTCCACGAGATGCTGTTCGTCACCGATCAGCCCGAGGAGAACAAGTCCGACCTGACCAACCAGCAGTTGGCCGATCTCGCCCGCGAGGCGGGTGCCGGCGAGGACGTCGTGCAATGCGTCGCCTCCGGCGCGAAGGTCGACGCCGCGACCGCCAACGCCAAAGCCGCCCTCGACCAGCTCAACGGATTGCTCGACGGCAAGGCCGCGACCCCGTCGGTGTACGACGGCGCCACCAGGATCGATGTGAACAACGAGAACTGGGTCGTCGACGTGACCCGTTGAGCGGGAGTCGTCCGAGTTCGCTCCGGGTCCGTCTCGAGCCGGAATCAGTACACGTCGGCGGATGGTTCGGTGACGGGTATCTCGTCCTCGGGCGCGATTCTGGTGAGTTGGAGATGGACCGGAAGGTGACCCGCGACCGGAAACACGAGATCAACGGCGGTCGGACGGTCCGGGGGGAGCGGCCGTGCGTCCGGTTCGGAGTGCTCCGCACCGGTTCGAACGCCGACCGGACGGTCGATATCGGTATGCGGGAACAGGTACCTCGCGCCCTCGCGCACGGTGATGTGCACACCGCCGGTCGGTGCGGTCCACCGCAGGCGATCGTGATCGGCCGGCGCGACGCACCACCCCGTTTTTCCCTTGTCCGCCAACACTTTCAGACGGTGGTGCCTGGCGCACAGGACGTAGGAGCCCGCCCCGGCCGTTCGGCTCCCTTCCTCGGCGGGGCCGTCGACCGGTTCGGATTCGGCGGCGGGCACGACACAGCCGGGAAACCGGCACATCCCGTCGACGGCCCGAACCCACCGTGCCGTCCCCTCTCCTCCCACATCCTCGGATTCCTCCCGCTCCGAAATCACTTCGAACCGAGCGTGTTCGGCGACCGTTCGCGCCAGCGCCGCGTCGATCGGCCCGTACCCCGCGAGGAACGCCGGAGCCTCGCTCGTCCCCAGCAGCGATTCGGCCGGAATCCCGATCTGGACGAGCGGCCGTCGCGGAGCCTGCTGCGGCACACCCGAATTCGCGCAACGCCGCCCCCGCCCGCACGTGCACCGCAACCGCCCCGACCCGTCCGCCAATGCCACCAGCGCGTCGGCGCGTCGCTGCGGCATGGTCCGCGGATCCTGCCCGCACACCTGCAAACTCATCTCGCGCAGCCGCATGGCCACCGTCTGTGCTCCCGGTGCGGGCAGCAATCCGTCGAATACCGCCATGCTGTCCTGCACCGCCCGAATCCGCACATCACGCTGATCCTGCCGAAGTTCCCGGCGACGTCGCGCCCCACGGGGATCCAACCGCGCCGCCCACCGCCGCGCCGCCTGCCGTAGCCGCGCGGGTTCGGTCCGCTCGGCGACCTCGATCAACCGCGTCTCCACCACCCCCGCGACCTCCCGCGACAGCCCGCGCGTGCTGTCCACGATCACCCGCACCTTCGCCAGGTCGATCCGCCCCGCCTCGAAGGCCAGCCGCGTCCGCGGCAACGACTCCTCCAACGCCAGTCCGATATCGATCAGCGCCCCCGCCGTCGCCTCGTCGGCGTGCACCGCCACGGCCACCTCACTCGCCGCGAACTCCCCGGCCCGCACCCCACCCGGCCCCGGCTCCACATTCTGGGCCCGATGCCGCCGATACAACTCGCGCACGGCGAAAACCTCCGCCGCCTGCGCCCGTGCCGCCGCCCCGTGCGCGGCCCGAAGGGCACCGATCAACCCTTCATCGCTCATGGCCCCGAAGTCCATGGAAAAGCTCCGATTAGACTCGAACATACGTTCGATAGTAACGCGTGCGCCTCACTCCCACCACCGCTATGCCCAGGCGATTTGGAAGCCGACACGGCAGTGGTGTAACTTTCTTCAAGCGCGAGGGAAACCGAGCGCGATAATCAGGGGCTATGGCGCAGCTGGTAGCGCACCACACTGGCAGTGTGGGGGTCAGGGGTTCGAGTCCCCTTAGCTCCACTTTTTCATGTGCAGGTCAGGGGCTACTTCGGTAGCCTGGATCTCGATCGCGGTCATCACCGCCGTCACCACCGCCTCTCAGGCAGCTCGTGTCGCCATCTTCGACACGACAGGAGTGGCGTATGCCCACACCTCGCCCACGGCCCCGCAAGGACGGCACCGTCAGCTGGCAGGTCCCGTTCCACTACTACGACCTCGACGGCAAACGGCGGCAGTCGGCCGAGAGCTTCGACGAGTACGACCAGGCCCAGTGGTGGGCCGATCTGATCGAGCGCATCGGCCTCGACGCCGCTCGTGATGTCCTGGCGGGCAAACGCGACGCCGGTACCGGCGCGGTCCTGCTGGTCGAGTGGCTGACTCGATACACCGACCGTCTCACCGGCGTGCAGGAGGACGGGCGCGCCAAATATCATCGCTACATCGTCAACGACATCGTCCCGTTCTTCGGCGAGCGCGCGACCCTCGAGGCCGTCACCCAGGACACCGACGCTGCCTGGATCGTCTATCTCGAACAGGACAAGGGCAACGCACCCAAGACGATCAAGAACAAACACGGGTTCCTGTCCGCGGCGATGCGCGCGGCCGTGGAACAACGCCCGGCACCGCTACTGGCGTTCAACCCGTGCGCCGGTATCCGGCTGCCGCGCCACGACGACATCGAGATCGAGATCTTCGACAACGACGAATGGGAGCTGTTCGAACAACTCCTGTCCCAACGCTGGCGCACCCAAGCCGAATTTGGTCTCGTCTCCATGGCACGCCCAGGCGAGATCGGCGCCCTCCAGGTCCGCGACGTCAACCCGGTCACCGGCGCGGTGCGCATCAACAAAGCGTGGAAGGACGGCGGGAGCCGACTCAAACTCGGCAAACCCAAATCCAGCAGAGGAATCCGCACCATCAACATCCCGCTACAGACGGTGCAACGCCTCGATCTGTCCCGCCCCGGTGACGAGCTGCTGTTCCACAAATACACCGGCACGCCCATCACCGCCGGCTACTTCCACCGCAAAGCCTGGCAGCCTGCCCTGCGCCGACTCGAAGCCCTCGCCCGTCGCGACTTCACCCCGTTCGGCACCAGAGCCATGTGGCACGGCGCCGACCCCGAAGAACTCCTCGAACGCTATCCCGTTGCGGTCGCGTCGCTGCGCACCAAACACCTGACCCCGTACATGCTGCGTCACACGGGAATCTCCTGGAAGTTGCAGGACGGCGTCCCATTGTTCGTCGTCTCCCGCGACGCCGGCCACGAATCGGTCACCACCACCGACCGCCGGTACGGCCACAACGACCGCACGGCCAGCCAGTCCGCGGCCGAGGTCATCGCGAGCCGCCTGCCGCGTGTCCGGGCCGAGATGCTCGAGCTCGCCGCCTGACCCGATGCCCGACCGAACCGAATCCGTTCCATCTCATTCCTCGTTCGATGGAATGAGATGGAACGGATCGGAGAGGAATCCCGATGTCGAACGCCATGACGCCGGCCTGCGTCACGCCCACGCAAGTACGCTGCCAGTTCCCCGGCTGCACGACCCCGGTACCCGCCCGAGTCCCCGGACGGCCCGGCGCACCGCGGCGCTACTGCGACAACCCCGAGCACACCGCGCAGAAGGCCATGCGCCGACTGCGTAGTCTCACCACCACCGAAGTCGCTGTCGTGCAACCGTCCCCGCGTCCGATCACCGACGGAACCCACACACTGGTCGGGCTGCTGGACCACTATGGGCACCTCTGCGGCGATCTCGCCACCGTCGTCGGTGACGTCGCCGACCTGTTCGCCCGACTCACAGACCCCGCGGCTGTCGACCGCGAAATCGAGGAAATACAGCGACAAGCCGACCACCGGATCACTCTCGCCGACCAGGCCCTCGCCGAGGCCGAACGGGCACGAGCCGCGATGGCACAACGACTCACCCGCGCCATCGCCGCGGAAGAACTCGCCTCGGCCGCCGCCCGCGAAGCCCGCTCCGCAGCCAAGGAAGCCGACCAGCGCGTCACCGCCGTCGAGAAGGTCGCCGCTGCCCAGATCACCGCCGCGGAGTCCGATCGCGACCGAGTCCGCGGAGACGCCGAGGCCGAAATCACCGCGACGCGCGCGATGCTCGAGACGGCTCGCCTGGCACAGGCTCACGCCGAAGGTGAGCGCAATGCAATCAGCACCGAACGCCGAGCCCTCCTCGCCGAGGTGGCACAACTCAGGCACACGCTCGACACCGAATGCGCCGAGCACCGCCGCACACTCGAAGCCTGCGACATTGAATACGCGCGCGCGATCACCGCAGCCCTCGTCCTTGCCAGCCGGACCGCCCGCGAGCACCGCCGGCAACTCATCGAATTGATTCGCGAGCGAGAGAAGGAGACTTCGTAGTTGGGCTGTGCCGGGCGAGGCAAACCGATCAGGTGCCACACGCTGTCGCTGAGATGCCCTCCGCCAGAACACGGAACGACCTTCGGCTGGACCCAACATGATTCTACCCGCGAGCCCACTTCTGCGCCGTGCTGGGTGGAGTGCATCGAACCGACGAGCCTGATGGGGGGCCCCAGGCTTGCCAGAAAAGGTACCTAATGGTGTCTGCGGTTAGCCGCCGAGATCAGCGAAGAGTCGACTGGTGGTGGCCTCGATTCGTTATCTTTAGAGGATTGGTTCGTTTTCGGTTCTGCGAGCCGATTGCTGATGGGCTGCTTGGAAGCGGAGCCTCTGGTTCGTTGCGAGATTGTCTGAGCCCAAACGGCAGCGTAGGCGTCGGACTCAGCCAGGCGCGCTCGGTGACACGTGCGGAGGGTACGCCGCTATCTCGATGACGCGCACCATCGGATCCGGTAGGAACTGAGGGATATCGCGGTCGAAACCGTTGTCGGCGAAGCAATTTTCGCGGCGTTGGCACAGTCACGGCTACGGATTCGGAGTGGACGGGCAACGTGGCCCTGGTTGTCCACCGCGAACGCTCTGTGCATCGCGATGATCGTTGGCGAGCTTGGCACGAAGGTCGCCAAGATCGTCACCGATGTGGTCGGACCACTCGTTGAGCAGCTGGAATCGCTCTTCACCAAAGTGCGGGCATGTGTTTGTTCCGCCGTGCCAAGTTCCTCAGCCTCAGGGGCCGACTCGCTCGCTGTTGCCCGGTGGCGGGGCGGCATTGATCAATCGCGAGGTCCTGGTCGATTCCCACCACCACCACCACCGCCGAATCCGCCGGGCCAACGCGTACTGGCGAGAACCAACTTCCCGGATGATCGACTACGCCCACATGTTCGATCTGGCCGGGCAATAGATGCAGCTTTCTGCGGGGACTGCGGCGCCGCTGAACTGTCGGAGCCGATAGAAACTGCACGATTCCGATCAACATGCCCCTGTAGTTGTCCCAATCATGCTGTCCTCGTGCGGGAGTGGCGCGACTGGCCCCTTCGATCCTCGCTGAGCCTCGTCATCGGGGAGCGCTCAGTGTGTCTGGCAGCAGGTTGGCATCGTCGATAATTATGCAGGTCAGAGGTGCCACTCGGGTGGTGGGTGGACTGGGCCTCTGTGTTCGGCGCTTGCTGTAAATGCCATCGTTGTAGTTTGCTGGTTGCGACGTCTGTGAAACTGGAGATAGTTGGGTTGAATGATCGATGCAGTTTGACTACAACTGCTGTTGGTGTGGTGACGGGTGCAATCCTCGGAGGAGATGATGAACGTGGTCCAGAAGGCTGTGGTGCTGCTGAGCGGAGGGCTCGATTCCTCGACGGTCTTGGCTATCGCCAGGCACGAGGGGTACGAGACCTACGCTTTGAGCTTCCGTTACGGTCAGCGGCACAGTGTTGAACTGGAGGCTGCCGACCGTGTAGCGAAGGCGCTCGGCGCATCGGGGCATGTGGTGGCTGACATAGACTTGCGCGTCTTCGGCGGCTCGGCGTTGACGGCGGACATCGACGTTCCTCATCACGATCGAGCCGAGGATCTCGACGTCGGCGAGATCCCGATCACATATGTTCCCGCGCGGAACACGATCTTCTTGTCATTTGCCCTAGCGTGGGCTGAGACTCTCGGTGCCAGTGACGTCTTTATCGGTGTCAACGCTTTGGACTACAGTGGCTACCCGGATTGCAGACCGGAGTACATCGAAGCATACGAACGGATGGCGAACCTCGCGACCAAGGCCGGTGTTGAGGGGCGCCAGCAATTGAAGATCCACACGCCGCTGATCGAGTTGACCAAGGCGCAAACCATCTCGCGCGGCCTGGAGTTGGGTGTGGACTACGGCCTGACTCACAGTTGCTATGACCCCCGCCCGGATGGTGCCGGTTGCAGAACCTGTGACTCGTGTTTGCTGCGTATTCGTGGCTTTGCAGAGATAGGCATGGCGGACCCAGCGCCATATGCCGCCGGGGTCGCGTGATGGCGTATCAGGTCAAGGAGATCTTCTACACGCTCCAAGGAGAAGGTGGCAACGCAGGTCGCCCAGCTGTGTTCTGCAGGTTCGCTGCTTGCAACCTATGGAATGGCCGGGAGTCCGGGCGTAGTCGCGCGATCTGCAAGTTCTGCGACACCGACTTCGTGGGTACAGACGGGCCAGGGGGTGGCAGTTTCACGACAACAGCGGCATTAGCTGAGGCTGTCTCAGGCACATGGGAAGGGAATGCTCACCCACGAGCCCGCAGGCTTGTCGTGTGCACTGGCGGAGAGCCGTTGCTCCAACTCGACCAGCCACTGGTCGGGGCACTCCACGAAGCGGGATTCGAGATCGCGGTCGAAACCAACGGCACCCAGTCCGCGCCCCAAGGCTTGGACTGGATCTGTGTCAGCCCCAAGGCTGGCACAGATCTCGTCTTGACCGCGGGAGACGAACTGAAACTGGTATTCCCCCAAGACCAAGCGCCTCCGGAACTATATGAGTCGCTCGACTTTTCGTCGTTGCTTCTGCAACCGATGGATGGACCCATGCTTCAGGAGAACACGAAAGCTGCGATCGAGTACTGCCTACAGCATCCACAATGGAGGTTGAGCGTGCAAACCCACAAGTACATCGGGATCAGGTGATGGAGATCTTCCGTGAATTCACCTTTGAAGCCGCTCACCGCCTACCGAACGTCCCCGACGGCCACAAATGCGCTCGGCTGCATGGGCATTCGTACAAGGTCGCTATTCATGTCAGAGGCGAGGTGGAGGCCGAGTCGGGGTGGGTGATGGACTTCGGCGAGGTCAAGAAGGCTTTTGCACCGCTGGCCGACCAACTCGATCATCACTACCTCAACGAAGTGCCAGGACTGGAAAACCCCACCAGTGAGGTGCTCGCACGTTGGATATGGCAGCAGTTAGCCGACGTGCTGCCCTTGTCTCAGGTTGTGGTTAGAGAAACGTGCACCTCCGGTTGCATCTACAGGGGAGAAGATGAACCACGTGCTGAGTGATGTTCAAGCGCAACCTGATACGCGCGGCATTGCCCTGGGCGAGGTCGGTATAGACGGACTGCGATATCCGTTGCTGGTCGCAGACGGCCAAGGGGGAAAGCGCGAAGTCGCCGCAACTGTCACGATGTCGGTAAGTCTCGGCGCTGACATCAAGGGGGCTCACCTGAGCAGGTTCATCGAGGTGCTGCAGGAGTGGCGCGATCAGCTTGGACCGGACAGCGCACTCAGCATGGTCGATGACCTCCGAGGCCGGATGGGAAGTACCAACGCGCGAGTGAAGATAGCGTTCCCGTACTTTCTCGAACGGCAGGCACCCGTCACTGGAATCCCGTCATTCATGGATTATGCATGCGAACTGGATATCAGCGCGGATGACGCGAAAGCGGTTCTACTGCAGCAAGTCTGCGTGCCGGTCACAAGTGTGTGCCCGTGTAGCAAGGCCATCAGTGACCGCGGTGCGCACAATCAGCGCGGATGGGTCACCATTGGTGTGCGGGCGCGCGACCCTCGCGGTGATCTCTGGTTCGATGACCTCATCACCGTCGCCGAATTGTCCGGCTCCTCGCCGGTCTACAGCTTGCTCAAACGACCTGACGAGCGGCACGTCACGATGGCTGCCTACGACAACCCGGTCTTCGTGGAAGATATGGCCCGCAATGTTGTCACAGTTCTGCGCCGCGACAACAGGATCGCGGAGTACCGGGTGCGAGTCCTCAACGATGAAAGCATTCACAACCACGCGGCGTACGCCGAGTTCCCTTGGACGACAACAGATGAGATCGGTGGACGACCCGATGCCGGGTAGGCGGTCTGAATCGACGGTCCATATCGTGGTCACCTGTACGAACCGCAAGAGGCAAGTTGTACCCGAGAGCCTGAGACTGGGGAATTTACGCGAGCAACAACAGGGGTTGCGCTTCGCCGAATGGACTCGTCGCCTTACTGCCGAGCCACCAACAGTTCGCGCGCACGATCTCTATGGTGGTCAGCACTGGAACATTGCGCGTGGCCTTCCGACGCTGGTCGGCGCTCCGGCCCGGCTATGGGTCTGCTCGGCTGGCTACGGGCTTGTCGATGTCGACGCTTATCTTCACCCGTACGCAGCGACTTTTTCGATCGGGAACGAGGATTCGGTGGGGCGGGACAAGCTGGAAACCCGGCAATGGTGGCAGCGGTTGACCGATTGGGCTGGCCCGAGCGCCGACAAACCACGGTCTTTCGCGGACCTGGCTCGTCAGGATCCGGATGCGACGATAGTGGCGGTTCTGTCCAATACCTACCTGCCCGCGTGCGCAGATGACCTTCGTACGGCCGCTGGCCTCTTGCGATCCGCGGACAGGTTCACTGTCATCGGGCCGAACTTGCCAGCACGTGGACTGGAAGACGTGGTCATTCCGATTCCCGCACGTTTGCGCTCGGTCGTCGGGGGAAGCCTTCACGTTCTACATGCGCGCGCCGCCGCTCACCTGCTGTCGCAAATTGTGGCAAACGGAGCCGATCTCAGCCATAGGAACCTTCGCGAGGTGGCGCTGCATGCTGTCGACACCGCTCCACCCGACACCAGTCGTCGCGCACCAGGGGTACGCCTGTCCGACGACGCGGTGCGCGAGTACATCCGCTCCCATCGCGGCGTCGAAAAATCAAGTGCCACCAGGCTTCTGCGGCGACTGCGAGACTCGGGCCAGTCGTGTGAGCAAGGGCGGTTTAAGCATCTCTACCATGAGATTGCAAGGGAGGTGGAGAACTAGTGGCGAATAAAGACAACCACTGCTTGCGGCGGCGCGCGCTCTGCCTCGCACAGACAGAGAAGTACCCACTGTATGTGTTCACACTCAAGGCTGAAGAAATCCTAGAGATCGCCGATATCTCCAGAGTCAGTCGCAATGAGGCCGGCAAGCTGATCGGCTACCAGCGACCGGAAGTTCGTCGACACATCCAAGAGATCATCGACTATCTCGACAGTGACCTCGCAATCTTTCCCAACCCGATCATCATGGCCCTGTCTGCACAAGTGCAGTTCCACGCCATTCGGGGCAACCGTATACCCGGTGATGAACTAGGTATCACCGGAACGGTGACTATTCCGCTTCCATCTGCCGGTCGTCCTAAGCCAGCATGGATCGTTGACGGCCAGCAACGCGCCATAGCCTTGTCACACGCTAAGAAGCGGGACTTCCCCGTGGCTGTCACCGCATTCGTGGCCGAATCGGTGCAGGTGCAGCGTGACCAGTTCATTCGTGTGAACAACACGAAGCCGCTTCCGCGTGGGTTGGTCACAGAATTGTTGCCCGAAGTCGACCGGCAACTTCCACCTCGACTGGCATTGCGAAAAGCGCCGTCAGAATTATGTGACGTGCTGAATCTTGATGAGCGATCGCCGATGCATGGCATGATCAAACGTACATCGACAGCGAAAGGATCCAGCGGCAAAGCAGTAATTACTGATACTGCAGTCGTTGACATGATCCAAGAAAGTATCACCTCCTCTTCCGGATGTCTTTATCCATACAGGGACGTGCGCCAGAATGAAACTGACTTCGATGGAATCATTCATGCCTTAATTACATACTGGACTGCGGTACGGGATACGTTTCCCGATGCATGGGGCAAGCCCGCCAGTCGCAGCCGTCTTATGCACGGCGCAGGAATTCGTGCGATGGGGCGATTGATGGACAGAATATTGGGAACAGTGGATGCGCGCCGGCCTGACGCACCTGAGATAATTCGACAGCATCTTGCGCTTGTGGAACCATATTGCCGTTGGACCTCGGGGATCTGGGACGAGAATGGACTGCGATGGAATGAGGTCCAAAACATGCACAAGCATATCCAAGAACTGTCTAACTATCTGATCCGAGTGTATTTGAACGCACGGGCGGGTATGTCGTGAAGTTTTATTTTCCAGACAGTCAAGACCTCGTCAGTCCAACATACGATTTTATCCATGACGAATACTTGCCGACCCGCGTACGTCAGCGAGACGACTTATATGCGCACGAGGTTTTGGTTGCGCCCGCTTACGATGGGATCCTTGTTTCGAAAGCTATCGTCGACGGTTCGCTGCGCGGTGCCGGGAAATACTCAATGCCGCAGCGGCACCGCCTCTACAGGCTGGGAGTGCGGGGATTCTTCCGCTTGCCTGACGACATAGCCACCCTGGGTGACTGTGGTGCGTTCAACTATGTCGACGAGCGTGAACCGCCTTATACGGTCGACGAAGTACTCGACTTCTACGAAGAATGCGGATTCGATGCCGGAGTTAGTATCGATCACATCATACTAGGCTATCACCGCCCCAATAGCGCTAATCCGCCGCCGGACGAATGGACTGAACGACGCCGGATATCTCTGCGCTACGCTGAGAAATTTCTATCGGCAGTCATCGACCGGAGATCGCGACTGGAACCGGTTGGCGCTGCACAGGGGTGGGATCCTGCCAGTTACGCCGATAGTGTGTCCGAGTTACAGAAAATGGGGTACAAGCGCATAGCTCTGGGCGGTATGGTGCCGTTGAAGACCCCGGATATCCTGGATTGTTTGCGTGCGATCGACCCCGTACGGGCGGACGATACCGAATTGCACCTACTTGGGATCACTCGACTGGACACGATCGGAAAATTCGAGGCATTGGGAGTAACTAGTTTCGACAGCACATCTGCGTTCCGCCAAGCGTTCATGGATGATCGGGACAACTTCTACACCGAATCCAGCACCTACACAGCTATCAAGGTTCCGCAGGTTGACGGGAATCTCGCCCTCAAACGCGCAATACTCGCCGGACACGTCTCCCAGCGCGATGCGGTCCAGGCTGAACGCGAGTGCTTGAACGCGTTGCGTGCCTTCGATGCTGGCCGTTGCAGCCTGACCGACGCGCTCGACCGTGTGCTGACCTACGAGGAGATAGTCGGCGTCAAAAGGAGCTACCGTGACGCCTACCGCCGCACACTGGAGGACGCGGCTTGGCAGTCCTGTCTCTGCGGGCTCTGCGCGAAGCACGGCATCGAGATGGTGATCTTCCGAGGTACCGAGCGGAACAAGCGACGCGGTTTTCATAACCTGTCGGTTCTCGCCGAAAAGATGAGAACGTTGCACACCGAACCAATGCCGGAGTCCTAGAAGGAGTTTGCTTATGGCCGACCGATACGAGATCAGGGTGCCGGCACTTGAAGTGCGGCAACGAGAGAGGCGAATTTACTGCTTCGCAATCGATGGCAAACGCCTGCACGACTTCACGACGGTGTCGCGCGTACGACGGACGGATCACGGAGATCTCGACGGTTACCAGCGCCCCGAAGTACTCAGTCATATCCGAGCGATCCAGCGCTACATCGAATCTCCGGAGGCGATGCTGCCCAACGCGGTCGTACTGGCGTTCGACACCCGGGTCCGGTTCGAATCCAGTCAGCGACGCAGTGACGTCGACTACTCGTCCATAGGTGAGTTGATCATCCCAGTTGATGAGACCCTCGATGAAGCCGACAAGCCCGGCCTGCTCGTGGACGGGCAACAACGAATCGCTGCAATACGCGATGCCGATGTCGACGAGTTCCCCGTTGCCGTAGTCGCATTCATTGCCACGGGACAGGACGAGCAGCGCTCACAGTTCATCCTGGTCAACAACACAAAACCACTGCCCAAGGGCCTGATCCACGAGTTGCTGCCGGACTCGGCAGGCTACCTGCCACCGAAGTACGCCAGGCGCAAACTGCCCGCGGAGTTGATGACCCGGTTGAACATCGACACCGACAGCCCGTTCCGGGGCGCGATCGCGACCCCGACCTCGCCCGATGGTTACATCAAGGACAACAGTGTTCTCAAGATGATCGAGAACAGTCTCTACGACGGCGCGCTCTACCAATACCGCAACCCCGAGGACGGTTCAGGTGACGTGGAGCAGATGGTGCTACACCTCAAGATCTTCTGGAAATTGGTCGAGAGCACCTGGCCGATCGAGTGGAAGTTGCCGCCACGCAAGTCGCGACTTACGCACGGCGTCGGGATTCAGGCTCTGGGTTACGTGATGGATACGGTGACCGACCGGTACACCGCCGACCAGTTGCCCGAAGCCGGGGTCGAACACCACCTAGCAAAACTGCACGATATCGCAGCCTGGACCTCGGGCACATGGGACCTTGGCCCCGACGATCAGCGGCGTTGGAATTCGTTGCAGAACACCCCAACCGATATCAAGTTGCTCACAAAGGCGCTCGCGGGGGCTTTGCGCGCTCGACGCTAGGACATCGCTCGTCGTTTGCCCGTCACTGCCCACTTGTGTCAGTGACGGGTGTAAATGATGCAGCGAGACGTTCAGGGTGTGCACCTTGTATGGGCCGCTGCCGTCGTGCCCGAACCGACGGGGTCAGGTCACTCCCGTTAGCCGTAGCGTCTTTTAATTTCTGCCAACGTTGTGCGGAGCAAAGATGCGGACCCACTTCCGTCCACGTACGCAATCTTCTCGCTACTGGTGTGGCACGAGATGAATCCGGTTGCGGCGTGCTTCGCGCATCGAGTGATCAACACAACCAGGTCTGCGCTTTGCACCCACAGGCGCAGGCGGGGGCTGCCGACGTGGTCAGAAGAGCAGGTGACTCGGGCATTCGGTGCGAGGGCGCGAAGTTGCTCGGTCACCCGACCCAGTACCTTCTCGTCAAGTGAGTAGAGAAGGATGCTCACATTGGCGGCGCGCCACACCTCCGGCTCCAACTGTTCGTCGTCTTGCTCAATTTGCCACGGCAATCCGAGCTCGAGTTCTCCGTCGAGCACCCGAGCAAATGCAATATCGGTGGGGTCCAGTCGTTCCGAATGTCTGGAGAGCGGAGTCAGCAAGCGGTAGCTAAGCTGTTGCCGCGCAGCTTCATCGGGACATGCCGACAACACCAGTGTGTCGACGATGTCCAGGACGACCGACGCCCGCTCCGGAGCAACCCAGCGGTCGGACTCCGAGCCGATCTCCCAGAGCATGCGCTGGTAATGGTCGGCGTTCGGGGCACCGCGCAGTGCGACACCGAGCAGCGCTTGAATCGCCAACAGGTCGCCGGGGTTGAATCGGCTGTGTGTGAGTGCGTTAAGGATGAAGGCCTCCGCACTGAAAGCTGCCGGATCGTCGTAGCCTGCGGCCTCGAGGAAAGCGCCTACTGCACTCCATGCCTGTTCAGCGGCTTCATCCCTCAAACCGTCCAGCAGGCCAGCGATCTCTTCATCGTCCTGGGCGGGCGGTGGCCAGTCTTGCCAACTGGACTCCCTGAGCACGTTGAGCACGGCTGGAGAGTTGTCGGAGATTGCCGCCAGCAGTTCGCTCCAAGAGCGAATAGCGGATTGCGTTGCAGGAGCGGTCTCCAGTTCAGGAGAGTCGTCCTCGACCCTGCTCAGCAGTTGTTCGCGTACCGCCTCCGGAAGCTCCTCGAATCGGTCCATTCTATGTAACTCGTCCTTCGCGTGCTTCAGCAGGCTGTGATCGTCTCCGATGATTCCCGCGAGCACCGCGATCGTCCACGCGCTGATTGAACGCATCCTGAGCGGGCCGTTCAACAACTCCTGGAGGTAGGTTCCGGTGTCCATGAGCACCTGGAACGCCGCGTCGAGGTCACCAGTTGCGAGGTAGTCCTCGATCGCGCTGAAGTACAGGGATTCGAGAAGAGCTTCGCGCACAGGTGTAGGAGGCTCCTGCCTGATGATGTCGACTAGGCGAGGCAGTGCCTGGATTTCGGCGTCCTTACCGAGCCGGTTGAGCCGTTTGATTGTCAAGTACGCCAGATTGCTGGCGTCTAGTCCGCCGACCTCACGCAGTTGGTCGAGGATTGCCGCCGAACTCGCCTCGCCACCGGCGGCCAGTGCGGCGTCGAACTCGGCCAAGAGCCTGCCGGCAGACTTTACGACGCGCCAGGACCGAGTCGGCCGGTTCGCGAGCGCCTCTTGCATCAGACGCATCGCGTCAGTCAATCTTCCCCGCTGTTTTGGCATCGGCCCCGCACCGAGGCGAAATACAGCTGCAGGATCCACGTACTCAAGGAGGATCCTCTCGATCTCAACCCCCGCATCAAGCTGAGCGGGGCGTTCCATAGAGGAGTCAGCGAGGTAGCTAGGTCCCGCAAATGCCTTAATGAGTTCCGCTGTGGGGACAACGTCTTCCCGCTTGTCTACCACCACGTAGATGGCGAAGCGATCCACCGACTTCTTCAACCAGGGCAATACCAGTGCTATCTCAGGCCGATTCAGGGCGTTGTCGACGAACGGCCTGGTACGGTCCGCCCATTCGTAGTCCTCGGCCATATCCGGCCACGCATCGTTGACGGGTGCCGCGAAGTAGGCTTCGAGCAACCATCGGATCTGTTCCGGCGTCCGGGTCGAAAGAACCTCGGTCTCGGTCACGTCGCACCTTCCCAACGCCGTTCCAGGTCGATTCGTGCCTGGCCGGGCTCACGCCCGCCCTGGATATAGGTGACCGCCTCGTCGTTCACTGTCATTCCGCGGATGGTGAAGTTCATGGATCCGGTAAGCAGCCACTCCTGCCCGCAGAGAGTCTTCTCGTGAATTTCAGGTGCCTGAATCACCTTGAGGCGTCCCTGAGGTGCCATGGCCTTCAACCGGTGCAGGAATGGAGCATTGTGGTTGTCGGGGCGGGTGACGATGCGTATATGGGCTCCTGCCGTGTTGATCCTGGCCAGTGCGTCGGACAACCGGCATACGGTAATCGACTCGTCTCCGAACACTGCATCGAATTCACCTGCGGAGTTGTCGATCACGTCGATATCGGTGATCCATGGCGATACCAGCCAAATCAGCGGACTGGGAGCGAGCATCTCGGACAACAACACGGCCCGCAGGACCGGTGCAACTCTGATACGCGTCTGCTCGCTGATGCGAATGGTGCGCGCCGATCTGGTCATTGCACCGCCTCCCTGATCTCCACACGCAAGGTGGTGCGATCGGAGTGCCTGACGATGTTCCGAACCTGCCCGTAGACGCGAAGGGCATCGCGGTCGACAGGCAGAACTGGAAGCAGCACCAAAGCGTCAGCTATAGCCTGGTTTCCGCGGCTGCGACCTACCAGGTCGAGGCGACCGTGCTCGGCGAGTGCCGTTTGGTACCGCTCGATCCAGTCCGGGTCCTCAAGCTCGATCTCGAGCAACTGCTCCGTGTGTAGAGCGGCGGCCAACGCTCGCTCAACGGTGGCTTCCTGGCCGTATCCTTGGTAGTACTGCAGGTGCTGGTTCCGTGCCTGGTGGCCGCGGGGCCACAGCACACTGAACGCCTGATCAGCAGTCAGTTCGCGCTCGTTGTCGGCAAAGGAACCGCGACTGGCAGCGTAGGCCACCACACGCGCATCGACTTCCACCCCAAGTCTCTGCTCCAACATGATCCAGTCCTCTACCAGACGCAACGCTGTGCGGTCCGAGGCAGGGTCCGAGCCTGGGCGCAGCAGGCGGGTCGACAAGGCGGCAACTGCGGCGTGCCGAGGCGGCCCACTAAGAGCCGTCCACGCCTCACGCAGGTCTTTGAGCCCAGCTCCCGCAGCGTAGGTGGATCGGGCATGCCGCAACTTGGCTATGGCGCTCGCCGCTGCACCGGAAGGATTTGCCGTCAACTCTTTCAGGAGTTCCAGCATCGCCGCGTCCACGTGCTCATGCTCTCCCGGGGCCAGCATCGAGTCGACGAGCGTCCAGAATGCTCGCGGGTCCTGCGAATAGTTCTGGACCAGGTACTCGACCACGCCGACACCTCCGATCGACGTCTCGGTCAGCCATACCACGTCGTGGTCTCCCTGCGTCCCCTCGAAGACGTCGACGGTGAGATCCTTGTCCTGGGCATGTGGGCTGGCACGAATTGATGCGGCGAGGATCGCGGCGGCAACCGTGTGCGTGTATACCTGCCTGGCCAACGACGCCGTCTGGTTCACGATGTCCGGATCCGCCAGGAGTCGGCCTGCACGATTGACGGTGTCGATGACGTCCTGCTGCGCGGCCAGCGCCGAGAGATCCTGGACGAGTCGTTCTGTCGCCGACACGGTCGAACCGGGCGCCTCGGTGCTCCGATACATGACGGTGAGAATCTCTTGGAGTTGATCACGCCATGCCCCACCAGCTAGCTTCGCGTGCACCTCCGAGCCTGGGGCCCCGTCCGCCCCGGTGAGGGTGTAAGCGGTGAGGTAGATCTGGGCTAGCCACTCCCGCTGGAACCTGTTCGCTACGTCGTCGAGAGCGGGATCTGTTCGCACCGCATCGAAGAAAGCGACCGACCGCCATTGAGGTGACGCAAGGTAGGCGCGAAATCCGGGGCTGTCGAGATCAGGACGCCTGAGGACGAACTTGATCCCATCAACATCCAGGTGGAAGCCCAGGGCTGCCGGTCGACCGTCGAGCAGGTATGCGATCTTCCGCCGCTCATCAACCCGCTGGTTGGTACGCGCGACGACACTGTCCGCCCCGATCGTCATCCGCCGAACCTCGACCGGGTTCCCGCTCCGGTGGGAGCAGAACCCAACCTCGACCAGTCGGCTGCTCCATAGCGACGGATTCGGGATATCAGCCGCGTTAGGCGGTGCGCTGTCGTTGACCACGATCTCGCTGACCCATAAGGGAACGCCCTGGGACCTTGTGTTGATATCGGGGTCCGGCTCCGTCATGCGGATGCAGGTCGGACGGACTACCTGGAAACTTCTGTCGTCAGGGCCCTTCCACACACCTTCCACGGTCGCGCCCGGACCGACCACTGTCCGCAGGTCGAGTTCGTCGGAACCGGCCTGAGGTGCGATCCAAGTTCGATCGTCGTCGCGTCGGTATGCATATCGTTTGCTGACTCTCCCAGGTACGGCCTCACGTAGTGCCTGCGCGATACCCAGCGCCTCCGGCTCGTCTTGATCATTGAAAGGCAATATTAACTCGACCTCGGGGAGGTTCAGAGGTGCGAACAGCGAGGTTGTCAGAAATTCCGGAAGCAGCTTTCCTCGACCAGCGCCGGGATCTTCACGGGCTGGCTTCCACCGTGTATTCAGCCTCCTCAACGCTGTCGGAACTGCGGACAGCAGTAACGATCTGGGTGGATCCCACAAGATCGCTCGGACGTCGTCGGGGCCGATCTGCAACGCACTTTGGATATGCTTCGCAAGGTGGTCCTGGGTCACTTGATCTTCCAGTGCGTCGCGAAGGATCTGGGCCACAGTCTCATACACGGAATCGTCAAACTGGTGTTCACTCCACGGGCTTGTCAGCATAGTGCGAGGGTCGACATAGCACTTTCGTGCGCGCATTCGAACACCCAACCAGTCGAACATGGCCTGCGTGGCTTGGATCTTCTGAATGAACCTGTTGCCAACAGGCAAGGTCGGGGCGGTCAAGACCGGAGTGAACAACGATTCGTAGGCCTGGTAGGCCAGGCGATCACGCCCATACTCCGACAGCGTCACTACAGTGATTGGCCGGGTGTCCCGGAGACGACCGGCCCGTCCTCGCCGCTGGATGAACGCTGCCGGATTACGCGGCGCCTTGTGTTGTAGTACCAACCCGACCCGGGCGTCATTGACGCCTACTTCCAGTGACGGTGAGGCGACAGTGAAGTCGGCGTCTCGGTCCATCCCCGCGTCCTGTGACGAAGTCCGGCCGATCCGCAGGTATTGCTGTCTGAGGTCCGGAGACAGCAGGTGCCCGATCTTCTCCACCACACGCCACACCTGGCCGTCACGCTCGCGATCTGCCTCAAAGCTTCCCGCTGAAGATCGCAGCGCAGCCAGGATCGGCTGCTGACCATTGCGCATCGACCGGTTCTGCCCGCCTTCGGCGTCGCGGAAGTCGTCATAGAAGCGGTTGGTCACGTCCAAATCGTCAGTAAAGGCGAACCCGGTCGTGCCGAATACATGTTGCTTCTTGTCGAGGATCCTGCCGAACAACATTGCGGTCTGAATCGAGGTCGACAGGAGACTGGCCCGGGACACGGGATCGCCGCGTAACGCGATGCAATATTCGCGTCCCTCGTCCATCATGTCGTCCTCCGCGGGTTCGACTCGGTCGACAGCACTCGATGGGAGGCCGGTCAGCGCGGCGAAAAACCGCTCGCTGTCACGCAGCGTCGCAGACAGGCCGACGAAGGTGATCGGTTTCTTCGTTGCGTTTCGCCAACGCCGCAGCAGAAGCGCGACTTGAGCACCGTGCATCCCGACGTAGGTATGCACCTCGTCCAACAGAACAACAGAAGGCGGCGCTCCGCCCTGCCAGCCCAGCACACCCGACAGGTTGTTCGTTGCGCCCCTGTTCAACATCTCTGTGGTGCTGAAAAGAATTTCCGGAGCATTAGCTCGGATGCTCTCCCTGGTCAATGCCAGGCTTGGCGACTCGATCACGTAATGACAGTTTCCGCATTGCAACCGCTCTACACCGGCAAGCCGACCGGCCTCCGGCCAGATCAATTCGCCGCGTTCGCACTCCGGACAACTGAAGTAGGGGCACACGAACCCGCTCTTGCTCCGCTTCCAGCCGGATCGTTGGTTCCCGAAATACCGAGAGTCCTTGTTGTGCTTCGGCGTACCCCCGTACAAAACACCGATCCGGATCCGCTGTGGGGTAGTCGCCGCTTCCTGAAGCCGTTGGGCGATGCGGACCGTCTCAACAAGTTGGTCTCGCAGCAACTCCACACGAGGGTAGATCGCCAAAGTGTGGACACCTCGCCGGGCGGACCCCGCCATCGAAGCGAAAGCTGGAAGGTAGAAAGCCATGGTCTTCCCACTGCCGGTGCCTGCTCCGACGATGATCCCTTGGCTACGTTGCGCATGAATGGCCGAGAAGATGCGTTGCGTCGCAGCGAGCTGGAAGGCGGCCAAATTGTTTTCGCCTACAAGAACTTTCATGACACGCTCTTGGGCAGGACCCCAGCCCGCTTGCGTCGCCAACTCGGCGCATGCCCGGTCCAGCGTGATGTCTCGCTTCGGATAACGGCGCGGTTGAACGTGCAGCCTGTAGTCGGCCACGAGTCGCGGCCCCCGCAGCCACCAACCCGGCTGCGGGGCAGCCCCCCAACGTGGCGGGAAGAGTTGCCTGAGGTTCACGGTAAGCCGCAGCGCCTCAGCCATCCGCGTTCGGTACACAGGCGTTTCTGCGGTGTCGTAGGCTGGCGCGGTGCTCGACGCTGGCACCAGTAACGCCTTACTTACCAGGTAGTCGACAAGGTCGTCGATGGTGACGCCGCGAGGTGCATCCGCATGTTCGCAGAGGACACGCTCGATCGTCGCGGTGACCTCGTCCAAGGAAAGCACCCCGGTGGTTACTCCCCAAGACAGTAGAGGGAGCTCCTGGTCTTCCAATGCTGAGAGGAGGTCGTTGACGAATCTTAGACTTATTTCACTCACGTACCGGTCCTCTTTACCGTGATCTGCGCATCGAGGTGCAGCGACCGCAGTAGGGAGATCTCGTCGTCCGTGATCTCCGCCAGCGTGGGCGGCCGTTCACCAGATAGCCTCACCATCAGGTTTGCGACTGCGGGTGGCGCGTCAGGGACATCGGCAAGCATGTCTGCCAACCCACCGATTGAGGTTGTGAAGAGACTGACGGTAGATTTGGACAAGTCCTTTGCGCGAGACCACCGTTCCAACTCGTCCAGTTTCCGACGAGCCTCATGCTGGTCTCCCGGCGGAAGCATCGGCATGCGTGTCAGATGCAACTCAGAGATCCGGGCCAACGCCCAGGTGGACCATGCTGAGCTGATCTCACCCTCCAGTCGCTTGCACACCGCAGTGATACGCCGGTTGGCCCGTTCGAAGACCGCATCACCAGGGTTGGTCACACTTCGCACTTTGGCTTCGAACTCTTCATATCCATCGTCCACAGTGGAGAGATCGACTCTCGTGGACCCGATGGTCTCGTTGACCTTGCGAGCAAGCTCGACCTGGGTGCTCAACTCGCCGAGCGAGGCTCGCAGTTTCGTCGTCCGACTGCCAATCCGCCGGGCCTCGTTGGCGCCCTTCTCCGCGGTCGCCAAGCGGCGCGCCTCACTCCGCAGTTGCTCGACTTTCTCGAAGACGGTCACCTCACTCATCGGTCGGTTCCTCGTTGTGCACTATCTCGGCCCACTGGCGGACTGCAGAACTGAGATTGTCGGAGATTTCCGAATCATGCCCTCCACTCCGAGCGTTGGCTGATTCCAACGCCTCGTCCAACCAGGCGTTGCTGGCTTCCAGAAAAGCTTGAATAGCGGGCAGCGCCGGACCGCGTCCGCGGACCGCGACGAGCATCTTCACCCTGTCCAGGTCGTTGCTCTCAGCCGCCATATCCGCGAGGTGCGTGAGGTCGTCCTCGAGATCAGTGATGACACTCCAGTCCACATCTTTGACGTCGGTGGCGAGTTCCTTCAGGTTCTCTCTCTGAGTAGAGGTCATCCGCAAACCGTGCTGATTGGCTTCAGCGATGGCGTCCAGAACGGCTGGCACGACCTTGGCCAGCGTTCCTCGAGCAACCCTGCGGCGCAGCGAGGCCAGCAAGTCCCGCAGCACATCCAACTGCTCGTCCATGACGCGGGGAATCAACATGAAACCTTTGGCTGCCAACGAGACCCAGGCCGGCGTCGGGCGGTCACCGACCTGCCACGTCCATTCTTGAGCCGCTTGGTTGAGCAGCGGAAGCAGGTGTGCGGCATCAATGAGGCGGACCTTGCCGCCCACCCCTTGCGAGATACCGACCGCATTCCTGATTTGCGCCACAAGCGCTTCGCGCTTGCTCAGGTGCTCTGCCAGTGTCGAGGTCCACTGGGGTACACGAGTATCGGAATCCTCACGGACCCAACCTTTGCCGTCATGCATGACCACGTCGACCAACTTCGCCTCCGGCATGCCAGGCCACGCCTGGCCAGCCATTGCGGCGCCGATCAACGACACCCGCAGACCTAGCACGAGGTCCGAGTCGGTGATCTCCTGCTTCGCTAGAACGGCCGCGGTGAGATCTGGGGCCTTCGACTCGGCCAACTGCGCCAACTGGTACACGCTGTCCATCGAGTTAGGTCGGTGCCCTTCTCTCAACAGCAGTACCGACTTGAAGAACTGGGCATTGTGTCCAGTCTTCGCGAACTGAATCGGGGCTGACTCGGGGTCGATCTTCAGCCCACCCCTGGCCCCGCGGATGTGCACCGCCCCCGAGGTGCTACTCCATACCGACTTGAGGGCATCCTTTTTCATGCTGTTCATCAACGGGTCTGCCCAGTCGTACCGCTGGAGGACCGCATCGGCGATGATTGCCCTCAGATCGCGGGCGACGTTGGGCATAGCATTCTCGTCCTTCGTCGCCCAGTCCTCGATCTCCTGAAGCGACCGCCGAAGAGATAGCGGCAGCGCAGGACTGCCTGACTCGGAAGCCTTATTCCGTTCCGTCGAGGATTCCCGCCTCTCCGAAGTCTGAGGGCGCGGAGCACTCGAGGACTTCAGCGCTGCTAGCCCGAACGCGAGCCGGATCCCCGGTTCACCTTCAAAAGGTGACTCGGCGTTGCCCCAAAATTCTAGGAAAGCGCGGTATCGGTCGACTTCGGTCGGGTAGGTGGATTCCACCATGTCGAGCATGGCGCTGCCGAGCGGATCGTCGATCTTCGCCCGGCGAAACCTGTCGCGGAAGCCTTGGTGCGGGAAGGCTCCGTCCCTGATGGGTTTAGCATCTTCTACAAGGACTTTGTGAACCACGGAGCCCAGCACTGCACGTGGCACGAACTGGTATGGCGCCTCCGGGGGAGCAGTGGAGTGCACCGCTCTGGTCAGTGCGGAACGATTGAAGGGGTAGAGGCC
The DNA here is from genome assembly GCF_045040005.1 of Nocardia sp. NBC_01377. Lineage (NCBI taxonomy): Bacteria > Bacillati > Actinomycetota > Actinomycetes > Mycobacteriales > Nocardiaceae > Nocardia > Nocardia sp. NBC_01377. The sequence goes on along the minus strand of NZ_CP109566.1, from coordinate 5,784,964 downwards.
ATAGCCTTTGTCGGACACGCCGAAAGCGGCATGGCACTCAGTCTTAAATAGGCAGGATTTGCAGTGGTTGGGAGGCTTGGATGGGTCTGCCAGCGCGTCGAGCACTTCAGCCCCGAGTCTTGCGGCGTTGAGATATTTTGCCACAAAGGAGGCCATATAGTCCTCCTCCCGATGTGTGGCGTTGAGAGGCGCGTCGAGGTCATAGACATATCCGACTGTGGCGTGAAGACGGGTCAGCACCGTCTCTGGCAACGATTGGAAATAGCCGGTCGTCACCGCGAGTAGAGTTCGGATACGGGCAAGTACCTCGACGCCCTCCCGCCGCGCAGGTTCGATCATGGCGTCCAATAGTTCCCGCTGCATGCCTTGGATGAGCGCGAAGTCTTCTACGAGGAGAACGATTTCGCGGCCTTGGCGAACATATTCCCTGCGAACCTCCTCCATCGCCGACACCAGGCTGCCTGAACCCATATTGAAGGCCCTCTTGACTGACGCCTCCAGACACTGGTTCAACAGGTCGACAGAGGCATCCCGCATCGCTGGGTTGGTGCTGAGCATCTTTAGAACGCCAGCCGTCATGTCCGCGACCTTTTTGATGTCACCAAATTCCAGAGGTAGATCTTTAGCGGTGAACCGTTCGGGGCGCTGCTGCTCGCCATCCCGGCGGTCATGAAGGAGTTGGTGTGCCAACTGGGGGATGAATCGCGTTGGCTCCAGCATGTGGTTGCGGACGTGGGGGTCCTGCAGCAGGACAGCCACTCCGCGCGGGCCACGCAGTAGTCGTGTCGGCCCGGAGACGCCGTCCTGTGTGGTGGCTGACAGTTCTTCCTCGATGCTGTTGATCAGGCGTCTTGCCAGAGCTTCGGGCTCCACGCTCGACGAGAGTTGATCAATCGTGCGGCGAAGTTCGGCTGCATTTTGTGACTCAAGGTCGGCGAGGAGTTCTGCGATGACGGCCTTGAGGCTGGTCTTTCCTTTCTCCAGGTAGATGACTTTGCGGTCGGGTGTGTCCTCGATCTGCTCGCGAACCCATCTGATGAGGTGGGATTTACCGGTGCCTGATCCGCCTACGACGGGCATCAGCAGAGCGCCGGTGTCAGACCTTCGTGTCAAGAAGTCTGACAGGACTTCCTCTTCGCCAACTAGTTCCTCTGCGCGCTCCAGGTTCTTTGCGTCTTCGCGCGTTCCCCCCGTCAACCGACTTCGTCGGAGTCTGAGTGGAGCGTGTGTAGCCAGGAAAATGGCGCGGGAGGGGCTGACCGCCTCGGTGTTGATTGTCTGACCTGCTTCTTCAGCGCTCCAGCAGGTGTGCAGGGTAAATTGCTCAGTCATTGATTCCCTCCCGGACCAGGATGTCGGACACCCGGCGGTTTGGTTCATCCCGGTCTGCGACGGTCACCGTACTTGCGCTGTCCGCAAATCGTTCGAACTGCAACCAGCCTTCGTAGCAGCCGCGGAGAAGCGCGAAGGACAGAGCTGGGTCAACAACCTGATCACCGGGATCCTGAATCCCCAGTCGAGTCGAGTAGGCGCCTCCAGGTAACACAGGAATGGCCTCCCTGAGTGTCCGCACCAGGTCCACGGCAGAGACTGTTCTCCCTGCTAACTGGGAAGTGGTCAGCACTTGACGGACCGCCTTCGTACAGTCGGGGGTGAGCGCGCCTGAATCAGATGTGGAAATCAGTGGTGCCGCGCCCAGGCCCAGCATTGGCACCCAGTGCCCGAATCGTGGCCAACGCACGTTGCTCGGTGTCGGGTTCTTACCTTCGACCGAGAAGCGTCCCGCGCTCCTTTCGTCCACCTGTTCCCGGGGGACCGGCGAGTCCAAGGGGTCGAACGAAAGGAAGTAAGAGAGGACAACGGTCATGTCCCTATTGCCGGTGATGGGGTCGGACTCCAGATCGGTGTTACGTGCCGGAGCGAATAGGGCCTCGCGCAGACGGTGTTGAAAGCTCCCCAGGGTCGGCATCGAGTGTCGCAGTGAAAGCTTGCCGCTCTCGTCCTGGGCCACCAACCCCAAGTCCCGCAACGTACTAACCGTCGACTGGAACGGAGAGTCGGTCTTCATCTCCACGTTCAGCGAATCGGGGCTCAGAAGTGCTCTGGCCTGACTATCGGTCAAGGGTTGTCGCGCGCTCAATAGTCGTACCAGCGCCCAAAGTTGCGTGGGCAGAGCCTTGTCGACGTTCAGATAGGCCATCAGAGGGACTCCAACGCTGTGCGCACGGAAAGGGTCGGTCGGTGGATTGTGGCAAACGCTTCTGACACCTTCTCGGGGTGCGCGGTATCAGCTGGATGGAGTACATAGACCACGTCCTCGGACCGAATCCGCTCCACTACATCTGTTGGCAGGCAACGGGTGTCGGAGGCACCGGCCCACAACATCGGGCCCGCATACGACCTCAGCAGGTCGCCGTCTAGGTCGTGGATCAAAGAGACCTGGCCGACGTCCCGTTGGAGGGTTGCCATCAACTCAGGAGTCGCACCGGGCCCACCCACAACAGTCAACCCTCTCAGCACCAGCGCATGGAGGAGCCTGGGCACAGCTCGCTGAAGGTCCGCATCACCGTCCCAGGTGATACTGAGACAATTCGCCCGGCCTCGAAAGCGGTGGAGTGGGTCGTTGTCGACTGGGCCGGTCGGTGCCGGGAGGAACGGGGTCGGCTCGGCTGCCAGTCGGTAAAAGGCTGCTTCCGCGGGCTTTTCCGTCTGACGGCATCGAGGGCATCCTCGGCAGGTCACGCCGATCGTGATGTCATCGGTGCTGTAGTAGGCCGCCAATACCTCGCCCATGCACTGCCGCCCACTGAGCATGTCGCGCAGGTTGTCGACCGCCCGGCGCCTGCTGCGCTTGATTTCGCCGCGAACGCGCGTGATCCGCTCCGAGAACTCAGCCTCTCGGTTCGCGGCACCGTCCAGCAGAGTGATTTGTACAAACTGATCGGTGGACTGACCAGGTGTGTTAGGTGTTGTGCCGAGTTCGTCGTCCCATACGTCGGATCCAGCCTCGGCGGGCACCGACAAAGCCAGGTCGATCAGTCGAGCACGGTGCATCAGACCCAGGATGTGCAAGTTCCAACCCCGGTTCGATTTCGAGGTTCTGGACAAATCTGCTCGGTAGCAGTCAAGGTCGACGCGGTACACTTCCCTCGCCAGCCGCTCTGCCTTAACGAACATCGCGCGCCATCGCTCGAACGCCAAGGTTGCGCTGATCAGCCGCTCGTCTGCGAGGCTCGCGGCAACGTCGAAGTCTTCGTTGATGCTCAACAAGACCGACAGTGACGGGAATCCGTCGCGTCCGCCGCGCCCCACCTCCTGGTAGAAGCGGTCGAGGGATTCCGGCACACAGGCGTGCACGATTGTCCGGACGTCGCCGAGGTCTACTCCGAGCCCGAATGCTGACGTCCCGACGACGACGTCGTAAGCGGTCGAGACCTCTCCAGTCGAGTCTCGACCGCTCCACCCGGCCATTGCCTGCTGCCGCTCGATGTCGGTGGACTCGCCGGTAACCGCAGTGACTCGGTGCAAACCTGACTCGTACAGTCGTTCCCGCCACAGCCGAGCATCGCGGCGAGTGGTCACGTAGAGCACCATCGGCTTGGGCAGGAGGTGCACCGCGCGCAGAACCGCGGAAACGCGGCTCGCCTCTTCCGTATGGTGTGCAATGTAGAAACTCGGTTCGTGTCGTAACTGTGCTGCAGAGATGACCCGGGTGCGTTCAGGGTCGCCGAACATGAACTTCAGACTGAAGATCTGGTCACGTGTAAGAGTTGCGCTCATCGCGATCGTCACCGGAGCCCTGCCCTCCGGGGCTGAGGCAATCCAGTGTTTACGATGTCTGGCCATCGTCTGGAAGGACTGCCTGAACCGGATACCCCACTGCTCCACTAGGTGGGCCTCGTCGATCACGAAGTAGCGCAAGTGCCCGGAGGTGGCGGCATCCTCCAAAGCCTTTGCGAGACCGGTGACCAGGGCTTCCGGTGAGGTGAACAGCAGACGCTGCCGGCCGGACTTGATTGCTTCCCGGATTCGTCGCTTATCGTCTTCATCAAGCCCACCTATGTAAGCGAAACGGTCGTGCGGGGCGCCGATGTCATGGTGCCGCATCAACTCTTTGGTTCGCCGCTCCATGTCCAGTGCCAATACCACCGTTGGTACGACAATCACGGTCAACCCCGAATGCTCGGGGGCCACCATCCCTGCGGCCAACGCGACGGCCGTCTTGCCCTGACCGGTAGGCAGACTGAGGATCAGTGTGTTGCCCGGCGCGGCGAGCGCTACCGCGCGAGCCAGTTGCCGCTGTCCGGTTGACTTGTAGCTTCGATGACCGAAGGCACTGGTCATGAACGGATCGGCTGGCACAGTTGCCGGAATGAAGCGTTGGTTGGCCTCGCTGCCGAGGTGTACATTGCGCAGGTCTTCCTCGGCAGCGGCCGACGCCACTGACGCTCCTGTCGTCTCCGGAGTCCACGGGTTCGCCCAGACGCGGAATCCGCCGGGCGTTTCGAATGCGGTGCACTTGGCGTTCGACCACTCGGAAATACCTGGAAGAGCCGGATCGCGCGGTGTGATCAATCCTGCGCTGTTTCCCCGCACTGCAGCGTCCAAAAGCACCTGCCGGGTAAGCACAGCCACATCGACCTTGGAGGCGCGTTGCGTACCTAACTCACGTACAGCGTCCGTCAGCCTGCGCAGAAGCCCGGTCGCGTCATCGAAGGACGGGATAGTAGGCCACTGGTTGAACAACTGCTGTGCGCCCCTCCACGAATCAGAACTCACGACCCTGCCTTGGGATCCCCGTCCGGGCTACGCATATGGCCGCGACCACGCGTGCGCTTGGGTTGCGAATCCCGTCCGCGAGAGCGGACGTCAGGGCGCTGTCCAAAACCATCGTCTCCTCGTCGTTCACGAGTCGTCCCGCCAAGGCCCGTGCCTTGGCTTGCGCCTGCATCACCCGCATGCTGGCCGTAGCTCGGCCCAGTGCCGCCGAGGATCGGTCGGTGAGCTTCGTCGTCTCGGCCAGGTGAACACGTACCAACTGCTCTGCCTCAACGCCGGCCTTTCGGAAGCCCGCCCATCCGCCGAACTGACCGACCAAGTCATCGAGCTTCGATCCGGTGACGTTGTGGTCATACCGAGAGTTCAGCGGTCGCTCCAGCCACCTCGTGATCTCCGGGCCTGTCACTGTGCAATCCTCGCCGACCTCGACCCACGCACGCATTGTGAAAGGGGCGAAAAGCCGGTCAGCGCGGCGCCGCAGGGCGAGGATCGCACTGGGCACATCGGGCACATGGGCGGTCGCGGCCTGCAGATCCGCTTCGAAAAGGAGGTCGAACCCGAAGTAGATCCCAGGTTCCTCGTCTTGATAACGGGGGTCGATGCGGGTCACACAGGTTGCTTGCCCCCGGTCGTCGTTGTCGATGATGTGTGCCAGGAGATCGACGACCGGGTTGCCGATGCGGAAGATCCGCCTACCAGGAGGCTGAACGGCGACAGACCTATTGAATACACCCTTACCCGAGTCTTCCCCGAAGCGAGATCCGGCGAAGCGCAAAATACTCGGGTCGACTCTCGGCTTCGACCCCGCGACGTCGAACACCTCCACACGCCGGCCGTCGATGGATTGCTCCAGCCGTCGGATGTCGATACCGCCGTTCTTCCCGGACGTATAGCCGAGAACCGCCTCTCGAATCTTGGTCCAATGAGTCTCCAACGCGCTCATAGCGTCTGCCACGTCGTCGGAGTACGTCACGCTGTGATGGATCGACTCGAGCATGTCCATCTTGTCGATTTCGATCGACGCTTCCTTCAACGCCCGCTCCACTTCTTCGGAGCAATCCACTAGTGCGTCGGTCCCGACATCGAGCGCTCGACGCCATACGGAGCCCAGCCCTTGGGAGATCGCGTCCTGAAGTGTCGACACCGAGGCATCGAAGATCCGGTAGCCACTGCACAGCAGTTCCAGCCACGCGGTCGTCGCTGCCAACTCGCCCCCCGACGGCAGGACAACATAGTTCGCGGCAGGGCCACGCGGGGTACCCTTGCCGCTCTCCACGAACCTATCCACCCGGCCGAGTCGTTGTTCGAGCCGATTGGGCGACCACGGCAGCCTCAGGTGAATCGCCGCGTCCGCCACCTGAAGGTTCAGGCCGTCCTCGCCAGAGTCGTCGCATACCAGTAAGCCGGTAGGCGCATCCCGCCAACCCGCAACAGACTTCTCCGCGTCCTCCGCAGGCATGGATCTCGTGTGCCGGAATAATGGGGCTTTCGGGAACCGCGTCCGCAGGTGAGCAGCCAGGTCTTCCGCCAGGGCGCCACCACCGCAGAATGCGATCGTTTTCCGGTGCCGTGAGAGCACAGGTAGCAGAGCCTTGGTCATCTGCTCGAAAACAGTCACGTCGCTCTCGGCCACCACCTCCTCGACTGCTCGCAGAGTACGGGGTTCGTGAGCCAGGACTGAGGGGAAGGTCACGAGCCCCCGGTCGACCGGGTCCATGGCGACCGAAGGGTCGATGCGCTCGACCCGCAACCGCAAGATTTCGAGGAGGTCACGCCCGCTGACGCCCAGACGCGACACGAGGACGCCGTAAACCTGAGCGTAGGCGGCATCCTCGTCCGCGGCACCCCGGTCCAACAGAGCGTCGCGTGTACCAATCCGCCATTCTTCAAGAATCTCCTGGATTCGCTCATCGGCAGAGGACTGGATCGTCAAATGTTTCGGTAGCTCGCGGCCTCGCACCTCGTAGGGCACGAAGTCGGAGTCGGCCCGGTCCGCCAAGACTCGAGATCGCCGGTGACGAATCGTACGCCGATGCAACCGGTAGGTCTCGCTGATGTGCCCTCGCAGTTCGTCGACACGCAACCGGAGTTCGTCCTCATCGGCCACATCGGCGAGGTCGCCGTCGGGAGTGAGTAGTGCGAGCACCGCAGAGCCCAACTCTTCCACTCGCTGGTCCTCGGGGAGGATGGCACGTATCCGATCAATATTCATCGGGAGCAGCGGTGGCCAGTCGGCATCGATCGCGTAGGCGACGTCTGCCAGTTCGGCGCGCAAGGCGTAACGAGTCTCGAACGCCGCTTGGTCCTCCCAGCGGTAAACGTCTGGGTCCAACAGGTGTAGCAGACCGAGGTGGGTGAGCGGGTTGGACGTGATGGGAGTGGCTGAAAGGAGCAGAAGCCGCTCCGAGGTGTGGGCCAATAGTGCCAACTCGCGGTACGGCGAGGAGATTGGGTCGCCTCCTTGGACCAGCACGTGTGCCTCGTCCACAACAAGCAGATCGCTATTCTTATGGTTGGCCCAACCGCTCGGGTTCTCGTGCGCGAGGACCTTGATTTCAGCTCGCGGAAAATCGTCGGTGAAGAACTTGCCCGTCAACTCGCGAATCCACTGCCTGCGCAGCACGTCCGGTGCCACGATTGTGACCTTGGCTAACGGGTTGTCGATCAGGATCTGCCGGATAACGAACCCCGCCTCGACCGTCTTTCCCAATCCCACTTCATCGGCCAAGAGGTACCGCTGAACCGGGTCTGACAGGACCGCAAGACTGGCTTCGACCTGGTGAGGGAACAGTTCGACCGCAGAAGAAAAAAACGCTGGGACGTTCGCGCAGGCCGCGCGCTGCCAGACTAGCGCATTCAACATTGGCATACGAGCCTGTCGAAAGAACCAGGGCTCGCTTCCGCCAGCGGTCAGCACATGCAGCGGATCGCGGACGGGGCGGTTCCAACGCACCCGTAGATCCGACCCTCTCACTCGCTGGTCTGCGCTGCTGTTGGGGAATCGGACGAAATACGATTCGCCCTGCCTTGCGGTAACCCTCCCGGCGGTCCAATCGTGAGTGTCGGGGTCGCGCCAAAATACTCGAGCACCCACGGAAAGCGTGATGAGTTGACAGTCGTGCACGAGAGCATCGACACTTTCGGCGATCGGCTCGGCGATCGACTCGAAGTACTCGATGCGAACTTGGCTCCCCTGGACTGCGGCCACGTGACCGATATCCCACCTGCCTCGTTGGATGATAAAGCTGCCAAGCTGCAACCCCGATACCCCTCCCGAACTCCGGCAAGATGGAGGCCACACCGGTAAGGGTGACAGACATCTCCCACTGGCCCTGTCCTGCAATAGGGTACGGCTAGGTTCAAGAGGGCGCGCCCCTGGGTCCGTCACCAGGCGCGGTAGCAGAGGATCGAGGTAGTGGCCTTGGCCGAGTTGGGGTTTCGTAGCCCGATGCGGCGCTCGCTAATCGGCATGCCAGGGGTGGGGAAGACGCATCTGGCCATAGGGTCGGCGTGGGCGACCCGCGCATGCGATCTGCGGCAACGGCACCAAATTTTCACCACTACTACCACCGACATGGCCGCCAGCTGTCATCGCGCAGCGAACGAAGGCCGATGAGCCACGACCGCCCCGCTTACCCGAAGATCCTGTTCGAGGACCTACTCGCTCGTGCGGGGCAGATCGGCGGCCTGCTCATCGACCTTGCCTGCGGCACAGGCGAGATCGCGATTCCACTGCACGACCGGGTCGCCTGCGCGTCCAGGCCGTCGACCTCGAACCCGACATGGTCGAGGTCGGCCGCCGCAAAGTCGCGCCGCCGGCGCGAACAATATCGACTGGAGCGTCGGCAGAGCCGAGGAATTGGTGGTCACCGCCCCCGGCACGGTTGGTCACGATCGGCAACGCCTTCCATCGGCTCAATCGCGCGATGATCGCCGAATGTGCCGGTCAGTGGCTGGATCCAGGCTGTTGTCTAGCGATTTTGGGCAGCAGTACGCCGTGGAGTGGGACCGAGTCGTGGCGGGGGGTGCCGTCGATGTCGTGGCCCGATGGTCCGGCGAACCGGGACGCCCTGCGAGTGTGTCGCCAGCGACGGCCGACAGCGGCGCCCCTTCGCGACGCACCCATGAAGAGATCCTGCGGGAGGCGGGGTTCCTCGATGTCACCGAATGCCGGTTCCCGACATCACACGCTTGGGCGGTGGACGAGTTCATAGGATTCTTGTGGTCGACCTCCTACACTGCCCCGATTCGCCAGAACCCCGCTCTCGCTATCGAATTCGAGAACGACCTTCGAGCGCAGTTGGTCGAGTGCGAGCCATCCGGACAGCTGCGGGAGTCGATCGCGCACTACTACATCCTCGGCCCCAAACCTTCGGCCCCAAACCTAACGCAAGGTGAGTGCTCTGCCGTGGGATCGGGACGCGCCTTCGACCCAGCAGCGGGAACGGCCTGTATCGGTCGACGGGTGTTCCGGCGTGGCGAGGCTGTCGATCATCGGGTAGACCCACCTTTTAGGCCGGTACTGTCCTCCTCAAGGAACGGGGATGCTGCACGGTGAGATGAGGTGGGCGGCGTCAGTAGCGCATCGTCATGTGACGAAATGATGGGGTGTGGTTTGCCGGTGAGTGCGGAGAGAGCAAAGGCGACTTCTTCGTCGGTTGCGGTGACGTAGGTGAGTGTGGTGCCGTCTTGTCCGGTGGGTTCGGCGTGGGCGGCGAAGGCGCGGGCGGTGGCGTAGCCGAAGTTGCGTTCGATCCAGGTGATGGTGGTGTGGCGTAGCCAGTGGGTGGTGATCTGTCGGGTGGTGACCCAGGGGAGTTCGCGGCCGATGCGGTTCCAGAGGTGGTCGTAGCGGCGGCGGGTGATCGGGTGCCCGTTGCGGTATCGCAGTAGTTGTCCGTTCGGTTCGGGGCTGCGGTCGCGGTGTTGGGTCAGTCTGGTCATGAGGGTGGGGGAGACAGGTTGCCAGTGTAGGGTGCCGCCTTTTCCGCTGAGTCGGATCTGGCAGTGTGAATCTCCCCGGGTTTTGTGCTCATCGGGGTCGAGGTCGTCGTGTCGTAGTGCGAGGGCACTGGAGGTGCGGCACACGGTTTCCAGGTGTAGCCGCAGGATGAGGGTGTCGAGATCGGGGTCGTTGCCTGTCGTCGCTGCGGCGTGGTTGATCTCGGTGAGCTGGCGGTGCGACAGGGCTCGGCGGCTACTGGGGAGTCGACGTGGTTTGTCGAGGTCGTTGGATGGGTTTTGTGCCCTGGAGATGAGGTGGTCCTTTTCGGCGAATTTGTAGAGGCAGCGGATCGCGGCGACCATGTGCTCGGCGGCTGAGCGTCCGCTGCGGCTGTTGCGGCGGACGAGGGCGTTGGTTTGGGTCTTCTGGACCAGCGCTTGTAGTTCGAGTGCGGTGGGTTCATCGATTCTTCGGTCGGGCCAGTGTGTAGTGAGCTGGCTCCAGTAGGGGCGGTAGGTTCGTCGAGTTCCAGCCGATACGACAGCCGAGACTTGGGGAACGTATCCAGCGAAGGTGGGCATGGGCCCGTGGGTTGCTGATGGTTCGAGCAGGGCGCCGGGGTCGATGCCGAGTCGGTCCAGGAATACACGTGCGACCTCAAGATCGTCGGTGCTCACGCCGGTGCCTCGTGTAGGTCCAGGATGGTGGCCAGGGCGGACCGGACGTATGGCCAGGGCTCCGCGGTCGGGCAGTGCGATCAGTACGAGGTAGTCACCCGTTGAGATGCCTGAAATTCGCCTCACGTGGCTCGGTAGGTGGGCCCTCGTACCACGTGATCGATCCACCGCGCCGGGTGATCATCGATCTCGGTCGGCTCATCATGGCTCCGAAAGACTTCGGAGGAAATGTATCGCTACGGGTGCGCAGTGGAGGTTTGTCCCTGACCGGGACGACGCCGGGCTTGTTGCATGCGTGGGCGCGGACATCGACCGGAGGATGGCTCGCGTTGGTGTCGTGCGCAGTGACGACCGGGAATCGGCAGGGACGGGTACAGGTGCAGCAGTGGTGCTCGGAACAGGCCGTATCGCTACCGGAGGGTGATTCAGAGAGTGGCTGAGGAATGTGGAGTGATCGGGTCGTTCGCGAGGAGGGACATGGGCCTTATATCCGGATGGCCATCAACGGCATCGAACCGTTGCGTGCTGTGCTTATGGCGTGTCCTGGATGTTCAGGTCGGAGCGGGTCTGTCGCAATACAGTTGAGGAGACCACCCGGATGTCTCAGTCGGCTAGTCAGGTCCCGCGTTCGAACGTTAGAGTTGAGTCTGTCAGGCGCGGGACGGGTGTCGGCTATGAGTGTGGGGAGTAGTTGTGGCCGTGAATCTTTCGTGCCCGCCTTGGTGTGAGTCGCACTTGGCATGGGATTTGAGCAATCCCAGCGCTGGCTTTGTCCATTATGGACCGGAATTGGTGCTCGAAATCGCCGAAGTGGTGGTTATTGGCGTTGTCCGTCGTATTTCTATGCGAGTCAGTGCTCGTGATCATGGAGAATCCCGCAGGTGTGTGATCGAGATGATGGATCCGCACGGAGTCGGCTTGGAATTGACCGCCGATGAGGCGCGGCAGGTAGTGGAGATGTTCATCGAGGCTGCGGACGTGCGACTGACCTCACCCGACGGGGAGTGCCCCTCGTGGTGTCTTGAGGACGCTGATCCCGATCTGGACGATCCAGACGACGAGCGCGAGCATCGAGGCCCATTTCGCGAGATGGTTGTTGCGGGCACCCACGAGCCCAGTGTCCCGATTGGTGTGAGGGTGCGGGCCTTCGACGAGGAAGACGAACGCCGGGTCTCGCTGGAGATGTTGGTGAAATCCATCTCCACCGAGCTCTTGGCGGCGGAAGCGTGCAAGATATCGGCGCACCTGCTCGACTGTGCGGATCTGGCCGAACTAGTGAATGTTCCTTAGACAGTCCAACTAAGTGGATTCGTCAAACTTAAGCTTGTTGCGATGGTACTCGTTCGCGGGTGACATCCAGAGTCACGTTCACGGCGTTGGCTGGCCGTAAACCGGTCACCCGGGAACAGCGATTAACGCGCCGACGATCAGCCTCCTGCGGTGTCGGGCCGGTCCCGTACCCGCTGACCCCTTCGTGCTATCGCATGGGCCCCGCTGTACTCCCACGAGCGTCGACTGTGCCGGGCACCTCATGTGGCACTGTGCCGTCAATCCATCGCGGTCCACGGCGGGTGCGAGGATGGCCGCGTGAATACCCAGATGATCGGCCCACTTTCAGCTTGGATCGCGGCAGGTATCTCATGTCTTGCCACCTTGTGGACTTTCTATCTTCGTCGTCGCGACCGTCCGGAACCCGCATGGCTGCTCCAGCGCATCGAGGTGCAAGTTGGTCCCCAACTATGGGCGACCATCGCGCACGAGGGTGCTGGAAAGCCGGTGCTGGCGTGGGCATCTCTGACCAACATCGGTGACGGTGCCGCTCACGGAATCCTGATTCAGGGCCGCGGTGTGCGGTGTAGGGCGTTTGCTCCGGATCCCGCCGACAGTCGAGGGTATGTGTTGCACCGAAAGGTGCCGCGCCTGGTTCCCGGCGAGGAGGTTGGTCTGATGATCTGGGCCGACGGGATCACGACGTGGCCCGGTGGCTCATTGGAGGTCCAGTGCACACCGTCCCCTACCCGACACCGTCGGCGGATGCGTGAGGTTCTGGACTTGGCCGATGAGAGGACCTGGATGGAAGCGCTGGATCGACGGCCTGTGGACCGGCAGGCATTGGGTGTGGATTCCGAACTCTCGCAATGAAGCCCGGATGTCTGCCTGATCGTCGGGCTAGGGAGCGTCGTTTCTTCCGGTGACTGCTATCGGAAAGCCAGATCTGTCTGACCGGCAGGACATTATCATCGCTCGACCAACCGCGGCCGTTGGTCGTGCGATCTTGTCCATCTGTTTCCGGAGGTGTCGGTGAACGTGAGGTTCGCGCGGACCGTCGCGGCGTTGGGCGCGTAGTAGACGACCGTCTCTTCCGCCCCGGCAGGGAACGGGTCCGGGTAGCAGTCCGCCGGCCGTGCTATTTGCTGGCTTGTGATCGGACTGACGATATTCATGATGAAGTCTTCCATCGTGGCGGCGGTGATTTCGGCGAACGGAGTGCCGCTGTGTGGGTTGGATGAATTGACCTTGCCCCGAACCTCGGCGCGGTTGCGGTCGCTCAGGGTCTTCCACAGCATTCGATGACCTTTGGCTGTCACGCACTCGTCCTCGATGCGACTGCCTGTGGCGTCAACGGGATAGACATCTGCTTCGAGCTGAGCGATCGGTGTGGCGCTGCCGTTGCGGACTGTGACGTCCCAGAAGCCGGGTAACCCCGAAGTCGGGTTCACCCTAGGCGCGACTCTTCTGGCTTCATCGAACTCATAGGTGCGCTCGAACCGCTCCACCTCGATGCCAGCAGCCGAGCGGCTCTGGTGAGGATGCCCGAAGATCACCAAGTCCCCGGCCTCATCGACACTTCGCCGGCGAGGCGCGGGGCGGCCGAGGGCCGACAAGTGGCCTTGCACTGCGCCATACAGCTCATCGAGGGTCAGCCCCGGTGTCTGTCGGGCGAGGGACAGGAGGGCCCCGGTGAACGCCGTGTGTATCTCTCCTAGCGGCGCGAAGGAAGGCTCGTTCGCTGCGGAGGAGGTGAGCGTGAATGTCCCATTAATCCGGAACTGGTTGGCCTGCAACGTATCGGCGTCGCTCATGGACTCGAACGCGCGACCGGAGAAGCAGCAGTCCAAGATCAGAACCCGTATCTTGGCCGGACTGTCCAGGAGATCCTCACGCAACGTTTCGAAGGGTAGAGCCTTCCAGGCTGCTCGCGTCTGGCTGCTGCCCGGAAGACCGAGATACAGGCGTCCTCGACTATCGACGAGGCCATGACCGCTGTAGTACACCAACAGAACATCCTCGGCCTCGCGGGCAGCCCGTACGAGAACGTCGCCGATCTCGGCGAGCTGCGGATTCTCCACGAGTGTGCAGTGCTGGGGAGCGAAAGTTCCCAGGTCGGGTTCAGTGAGCAACTGCCCTAGGTCGGAGAGGTTGGCGGAGACCGATTCGAGCGATGGGAGGGCCTCGGAGAGGTCGGCCGTGCTCTGTTCATCGGTTTCGTACCGGCTGACACCGATCAGAACCGCGCGCGACCTGTCGATATCGGGCCGTCGTCGAGTCATGGGGCGGTGTTCAGGGAGTCGATCATCTTCTGGAGGGCAGCGAAGGTCTGATCCTGCTTTACGCGTTTGCCGTCGAGCAGGACTTCGGCGCCGTTGGGAAGCGTGATGGTCAGAGTGAGGTCAGAGTGTCGCGTGGTGAACCAGGTCTTGAGCGAACTGACGAGGACGGTGCCGATTCCTCCTGCGCCGAAGGCCACCATCAGTACGTCGGCGAGCCCACCCATCTGGCCATCTTGTGGCGGAGGGGTTTGCAGGTGTACCTGCCCGCGGAGGGCCTCGTCACGACCGAACCAGTCCCGTAGTTGGATCAAGTCGGAAGAGTTGCCACTGACTTGGATCGGCGTCTGCCCGTTCTGATTCGACATGCGGTTATCTTCCCGCATCGTCCTGACTCACTGCACACCCGACCTACCTCCTGGCTCATGATTCTCGAACCTTGTGATGTCGGTCTGTCGGGCCACACTGGCGGCCTTATCTGCTCTGCCGCAGGGGACAAGGGACATCGCCGCCACCGAGTTGGTCGGCGGGCCTAAGCGTTGCACCAACTATGGCACACGCCTCGGTGCCGTCGCTGGCGAAATACGCCCGGCCTTGGACAAAGCGTGGCTGATGTGGCAAGTCAGTACCGATCCGGCCGCACGGATACGTCACCGAGGACATCGCTTGTCGAGCGCTGCTCAAGGCCAGCGATGGCTCCGAATCACCGGCTGCTGCGCGGCTAGTCGGTTGACGAGGAAGAATTGGGGTTCCGGTAGTTGTCATCGACTTGCTTGAGGACCCCCTGTGCAAGGTAGTGGAGCCAGGTTTGGGCTTCACCGTGCTCTCCCCGTCTTTCCAGCACGACCTGGAGGTTGAACATCGAGAAGGTATGGCCACACTCGGCGGCTCGGCGGTACCAGACCTCCGCTTCACCCGGCTCTCCCCGCCCTTCCAGCACGACCCCTAGGTTGAACATCGAGAAGATGTGGCCACACTCGGCGGCTCGGCGGTACCAGACCTCCGCTTCACCCGACTCCTTTCGGCCTTCCAGCAAGCTACCGAGATTGAACATCGAATCGGGGTCACCATTTTCGGCCGCTCGGCGGTACCAGATCTCCGCTTCGCCGAACTTCTTCTGCCCTTCCAGCAGAACCCCGAGGTTGAACATCGAGAAGGTGTCAGCTTTTTCGGCGGCTCGGCGGTACCAAATTTCGGCGTCACCTGGCTCATCTCGCTCCATCAGCAGATTCCCGAGGATCGCCATCGCGTAGATATCGCTGTTGTCGGCAGCTCGGCGGAACCAGGTCTCCGCTTCACGGTGCTCGCCCTGCTTCTCCAGCAGGAACCCGAGGAAGGTCATCGCGTCGGTATCGCCGTTGTCGGCGGCTCGGCGCCACCAGGTTTCGGCTTCGCCCGGTTCGCCTCGCGTGTGCAGCAGCCAGCCGAGGACGGTCATCACATCGGTAGCACCATCGTGGGCGGCCTGGCGGTACCGAATTTCGGCTTCGCCTGGCTCATCCCGCTCCATCAGCAGATTCCCGAGAACGGTCATCGCATAGATGTGACCTTCGTCGGCGGCCCGGCGGAACCAAATTTCGGCCTCATCGGATTTGCCCTGCTCCATCAGCAAGGCCCCGAGAACGGTCATTGCGTCGTCATCGCCGTTGTCGGCGGCTCGGCGGTACCGCGACTCGTCGTCGGTGCGGCCGAACAACCGCAGTTCCCCGGCGAGATCGATACTCCGACGTTGTGGGTTGGGATAGCCGCTGGCCCTGAGCAGTTGATCGGTTCGATAGTAGAGTTCATCCAGGGTGAGCCCGGGTGTCTCGTCAGCCACAGTCAACAGCGATGCGGTGAAGGCAGTGTTGCGGTGTCCCACAGGTGCGTAAGACGTTTCATTCGCCGTGGTTGACGTGACCGTGTACGTTCCGCGGATCTGGACCTGCCCGGCCACGAGACCAGGCCCGTTACTCATCGCCTCGAACGCGCGGCCAGAAAAGCAACAGTCCAAGATCAAGATCCGAGCGCGAGCGGAAGTTTCGAGAATCTCTTCGCGCAGCATCGCGAACGGCACTGAAGTCCACCTGAGGTTACGGGGGTCGCTGCTGGTCAAGGCCAGATGCAACCTGCCGTATTGATCGACCATCCCGTGCCCGGCGTAGTACACCAACAAGACATCGGTGGCTTCACGCGCCGCGCGGCCGATCACCTCGCCAACTCGAGCGCTGTCGTTTGGGTTGGCGATGGAAATACAGTCGTCAGGACCGAACGCACCGCCTTCGGGTGCTGTCAGGGCCTGGGCGAGATCTTCGATATTGGTCGTTGCCGCGGGTATTTCCGGGACCTCCGGATGGGTATATTCGGCGACCCCGATCAGTACTGCTCGCGAACGGGTCGGGGCGAGATGTCTGCCCATTCAGAGTCGGTCCGGTGAATCGAGCAACTTCTGGATATCGACCACACCATCCTCGGATTCGACGCACTTGGCACCAGGTTCGTATGAGGCCCCATCGGCGCGGGTCGCCGTGATCGTGACGTCGGAGCGAAGGTGAGTCAGCCAGGTCGCCCACGACCGCGCAAGCGCGGCGGCGATCCCACCGGAGCCAACCGCTACCCTCGACACCTCGTAGAGATCGCCCATCCGACCATCGCGGATCTGCGGCCGCGGGCTGGTCACCACGCCGCACACGTTGTCATCGCGACGGATCCACTCCGCCAGTTCCGCCAACTCTTCCGGACGTTGATCTAGGCGAATAGAACACTGCCCCCGTGCCTTCGACATCCGCTCATCCTTGCTCACCGACAAAGAGAATCGGAACAGGACCCCTCGCGCCACGTCAGCAGCAGCTGAAACCCAGCGCTGCTCTGCTGCTGTTGTTGTTGTTGATCCTGCTCGGCCTGCCACTGCTGGCCACGGCCGCCGCCTACACCACGGTACGGATCAGCGACTGGTGGACTATCACTCGGTGCCCTTGACGTCGTACAGCCATTCGACCGCCCCAGGACGCCGGATCGGATACAGCGGCACCTGACCGAAGCCGGGGACGAACCCCGCACCTCGGTGAGGTGTCGCACCGGTACCCACCGAGTGAGCGCCGCCTCGCACGCAAGCATGAGCCGACCGGCCTCGCCTCGCGCGGCTCGCGGTGACCAGGATCGACAACGGGGGACGACACACCATGGATACCGACACCCCGCCAAGGCGGGTGCGGATCGAGGCAGGCAGCGCATGGCTGTCCGGACTGATCGTGAGCACCCTCTCCGGTGGGGTCGCGATCCTGTCCGCTTCCCTGTGGTCGGCGGCCTTGGTCGCTGTCGGGCCGTCAGTAAATTTGCGGGGTTCCCGGCAATCTCCACCTCCGACGGGGCACTGCGAGCTCAATCATCTAGTCGACGGCCGTGCACCTACCGTCACGGCAGAATTTGCCGTCGAGGACGCCGGATCACCCCACTGGTGCTCCGGTTCCGTCGGGGTGCGCACTGCGGTAAACGGTGGTGTCTGGAAGAATCCGTACGCATGGTTGCGGCATACAAGGGACTCGTTATTTGGGATGTTGATGGCACTTTGATTCCTGCGGACTTGCGTTGGCTGCGCAGGGCCGTCGCACGGACATACGGTCTCGAGGAGTCTGAAGTGGTTTTCCCTCCTGCACGCGTCCACGGCTATACCGACGAGTCCATAGTTATTGATACTGCAATCGCGTCTGGAATTTCCGCTGCATTGGCAGAAAGCGGACTAGAAAGATTCAGTGTCGAGTTGGCAGATGTCATGTCCCGCGGAGAGGACGAACTTGCACGGGACCAGCCTGCATATCCTGGCGCGGCCGACACTATCGCCGCCCTGGCAGAAAGTGGGTTCGTACAGACCGCGCTGACTGGAAATTTGCGTGTCGCTGCGGAATTCAAACTCAGGGTAGCAGGACTGGATTCGCACCTCGATCTGAATATCGGCGGCTTTGGCTCAGATGCTCGAGACAGATTTGAACTGCCTGCCGTCGTGTCCGGTCGATTCTCCGAAAAATATGGAGAAGCAGTTGACCCCACGCGAACGATCATCATCGGTGATGCACCCAACGATATCGCAACCGCACGACACGCTGGATTTAGAGTCATTGCTGTCACTCACAGAGTAACGCGCGCCGAATTGTCGCAACACTCGCCTGATTCGATCATTGATTGGTTAGACCCCGATACGACGGTACAGGCCATCGAGTCGATAATCGGCACCATCAGCAGGGATTGAGACTACCGATCTTTTCCCTCATCGCCAGTACCGGCCGTTCATTCTGCCAGGGCGACATCCTCTCGATGGCTCGGTGCGCGCGCTCGATTCCGCGATGATTCCCCATCGCCGCCAGGGCGCTGTATGCGTCTTCAAGAATCCTGCAACCCTCTTCTAGCTCACCGGATAGCGTGTATGCGCTGGCGAGGTCAACGCGCGCAGCAAGTTCGACATTGGGGCTGTCGCCCATTTTGGTGTTCAAAGCTGAGCTGAGAGCAGCGATCGCCCTCTTGGGCTCGTTGAGCAGGAGCTGACTCGTGCCCACATACACCTGAATTCGTGTCGTGTTCCAGTCGCTGAATAATCCTGTGCGGTCACCCTCGGAGATATATTCAGCGGCTCGCTGGGCGCGCATGAGCGCTTCTTCGCATTCCTCCCGCAGCTCAAGTACTGCGTATGCCTGTGCTTGCTCCGCGCCGATCCGGGCTCGTGCGGCGGGTGGTAGACAATCGGCGAACTCAGCGGCTTCCTTGAGAATCCGCAGTCCGATCACCACATCGCCATCCGAGCTGATCAATGTTGCAGCGTCGGACCGTAGATTGCTTTCAAATATTCGCGCAATTCCACTCATTGCCCTGTCTTGCAGCTGGTCTGCAAGCTTGCGGGCGAACGCGCAATGGGTCAGAGCCATCGACCTGTCGCCTACGGCGCTCCAAACGCGGCTTGCGACAACAGAAGTCTCCCCTAGGAGAGCTCCGACCTGCTGTTTGACACGCTCATTTGTGGCAGCACGGAACAGTGTGGCAACAGCGTCCCGATGAGCTTCTATCGGCCCTATCAGTGCGTCGGGCGCAATACTCTGCCGCTGACCGGCGAGAAGATTCGTGACTGCGGTGAAGCTGTCGATTGTCGCCTCCGACACCGAGCGCGACCGGAGAAATGACGTGGCCAACTCAGCATCAAACGCCCGATCGAGATCCAGTTCGGCAGCCACCACAGCCGTCGACTGAACCGCAGCGGCCGGGCCGCGTTCGGACGCCGCCACCAACTCGGTCGATATTCGCCGAGATCGGTGACGTCTGTCGGGCGCTTCGGCGCGCATCGAGACCAGTTCACCGTTCGCGCCGACTGCGGTGTCTATCGCCGCAACCAATTCCGCCGAAGGAAGGCTGGCATCCTCCCATTCACACATGGACACGTACTGGCGTGTGTAACCGATCTGGGCGGCCAACTTGCGCTGGCTGAGGCCCGCCTCGAGGCGCCGCCGCTTGATTTCACGCGCCAAACGGTTCGCGATGGCCGCCGGTTGCCGGTCCGGTTCGGTCAGACCTGTCACCGATGCCCCTCCACGTTTGGATCGATTTGTGTACCCCACGGGTATGGCAAATCCCGTTCCCGCGAGTTGCCACCTTTCTGATCAGTGTAGGCAGCCAGTTTCCTGAGAGCTGAGCAATAGGACGAGCCGACAGGTACCGAGCGGAGATCGAACGATGGCAACCACGGCCCGAGGTGGCAAATCCTCGGCTGACCCGCCACCGACACGTGGAGGTCGGACGAGCCGGGCAACGCCGCGACTCCGTGCAGTACGCCGGGAACCACCGGCCAGCCCAACGCCCAATGCTCCAAGCCTCCCGGCGGCGGGTCGACTTCGATGTCCTCGCCGCCGGGAGAAAACAAATGCCTCACGCCTCGAAATAAGCTCCGCCGGAACAATATACAAGTTTCCGTATATCCGAATCCGGATCATCGATATCCCATCACCGCATACATTCGGCGGCTCCTACCGTCGCTGCAAGCATCCGGTTCGGGATGATGTCGGTCCCATCCCGGCGCACTGATCTGCAAAGAGTGTTGAACAGCCGCGATTTCTCGGTTCCGGTGCTCACCAGACGCATTGCGTTGAGACGCCGACTGGATCGCAAACAGTCGTAGAGAAGGACACGCTCCATGGCCACTACGGTCCCTCCACCGCCCACGCACCGTGTCACCCTGTCGGCCTCGGCGGGAGGCACGGTCAGACAGCAATCCGTGCCGAGCGGCCTGGACGGTCCTGTCTTCGCTCTGCACTCGCCGAAGTTTGGGCGCGATCCGCACCACTTCTACGCCGAAATGCGCCGCTACCATCCGGATTTCGCCCGGGTCGAGTTGGCGCCGGGTGTCATGGCGACGTTGGTGATCGGGTGGGGGCGTGGGGTGCAGATCCTGCACGACTCGGATCGCTTTCGGGCCGATCCGAGTAGGTGGCAGGCCACGATGGATCCGCGGTGCCCGGTCCTGCCGATGATGGGAGACAGGGACAACGCGTTGCGTAGCGACGGGTACGACCATCTCAGATACCGCAAGGCCACCAACGCCGCGCTGAAAGCGGTGAACCTGCACGAATTGCACAAAACCGTCGCCGAACACGGCAGCACGCTCATCGATGCGGTCGCAGCCAACGGCGAGATGGACCTGGTCGCGGACTACGCGGGCCCGCTGGCGTTCCGAACGATCAACGAGATCATGGGCTGCCCACCGGATATCGGTGCCGAGCTTGCCGCGGGCTTCGCGATGATGTTCGAGGCCGTGCCCGACCCTCAGCGGGTCGACGCGATCCTCGATGCCGCGCTGGGGGCGCTGATCGACCTCAAACGTGCCAAGCCGGGTAGTGACGTCACGACCAGGCTGATTCAGCACGCGGGCGATATGAGCGAGCAGGAAATACGTGAGCAGGTCTTGACCATGTATGCGGCGGGTATCGAGCCCTTCCAACACTTGGTGGTCAATACCGCTTGGTTGGTCGTGACCGATCCGCGTTTCGGCGGAGAGGTCGTGAGTGGGACGTGCACGATAAAAAATGCCTTGGACGAGGTCTTGTTCCGTGATTCGCCGCTGGCCAACCTGTGTGTCCGCTATCCCCGTCATCCGGTCCACTTCGATGGTGTCATCTTGCCCGCGGACCAGCCGGTACTCATCGGCATGGCGGCCTGCAACACCGACCCCCGCGTCACCCGTCCCCCCGATGCCACCGGCTACATCGACTACTCCCGCAACGTCTCGCATCTGAGTTTTTCGGCGGGTGCGCATGACTGCCCGGCCCGCGACATCGCCTATCAATGCGCCGCCGACGCTATCGACGAGTTGTTCGATTACCTGCCCGATCTCCGACTCGCCTGCCGCCCCGAGCAATTGGTGTGGCGGCCGGGGCCTTTTCATCGCGCGCTCAAGGCCCTTCCGGTCGTCTTCGATCCGCTGACCGCGCGGCGCGCCCGCCGCTGACCGTTCAACCGAACTGTTCTACCGCGCATTTTCTGATCGTCTTCTCGCCTTTGGAGTTCTGGTATGACCGATTTGCAATCCGTCCTCGACCCGTACGTGCTCGATGCCACCGGTACCGATATTCGTGGTGAAGCCGCTCTGTTGCGTGAGCGTGGGCCGCTGGTCCCGGTCGTGTTGCCCGGCGGGATACGTGCCTGGGCGATCACCACTTCCGAATTGCTCAAGTCCTTGTTCGCCGACGAGCGGGTGTCCAAGGACAGCTACCGGCACTGGCCCGCTTTCCTCGCGGGCGAGGTCCCACTGGACTGGGCGCTGATCACGTGGGTTTCGGTGCGCAACATGTTCACCGCTCACGGCGAGGACCACACGCGGCTACGCAAACTCGTCGGGCCCGCGTTCGCCGCCCGACGGGTCATCGCGCTGCAACCTCAGATCGACCGCATCGTCGGCGACCTGCTCGACGAGCTCGCCGAACACCCGTCGGGATCGGTGGTCGATCTGCGAGAGGAATTCGCCGCTCAGGTGCCGTTGCGGGTGATCACCGAACTGATGGGAGTACCCGACCGTCTCCAACCACGCCTGCGGGTCTGTGTGGGGGAGATCTTCTCCACACTCCCGCAACGTGATCCGGCCCTCACCCTCGCCGAGATGCTGGAGTTGCTGACCACCCTCGTGGCGCTGCGCCGCGCCCAGCCCGGTGATGACATGACCAGCCTGCTCATCAACCACCGCGACGAGGGGGACCGGCTCAGCGAGGAAGAACTGGTCCACACGTTGCTGTTGGTCATCACCGCCGGATTCGAGACCACTGTCAACCTGCTCGATCAAGCCATCTGCGAGGTCGTTACCCGCCCTGCGCTCGGGGCCAAGCTCCGGGCGGGCACCGTCGACTGGCCGCGTCTGGTCGAGGAGACCCTGCGATTCGCGCCGCCGGTGGCGAATCTGCCGCTGCGCTACGCGATCACCGATATCGATGTCGACGTCGCGGGCCAGCAGATCAAAGCGGGCGATCCGATCATCGCCGCGATCGCCGCCGCCAACCGTCGTCGGCCCGGCACCGACGCCGACGAATTCGACCCCAGCAGTCCGAAGACCGAGCACCTGAGTTTCGGTTACGGCCCGCACTACTGCCTCGGCGCGGGCCTGGCCCGGCTCGAAGCCGCGGTCGCGCTCCCCGCCCTGTTCGCCAGATTCCCTCACCTCGCACTCGCTACCGAACCCGAGGCGCTGGAGACGCTGGACAGCTTCATCAGTGTCGGTCACCAACAGCTACCGGTCCACCTGACCCGCATCTCCACACCTGTGGAGGCGGGATAGTGCCGCCGCGGTCGGAGGCCGCTGCTCGGGCTGCCGACCGGGGTGCTTCGTACTGTGAGTCCGCACCCGTGGGGCTGGTGGTGCTCGATACCGACCTCGGCGGTGACCCCGACGACTTCGTTGCCCTGGTGATCGCCGCACGGCTGGTGCCGGAGCTGCTGGTGGTCACCGCTGACGAGGTCGGCGGTCTGCGCGCTCAGCTGGCGCGGCGGGTACTGGGTCTGGTGGGCCGCAGCGATGTCGAGGTCATCGAAGGGATCGACCTGGGCGAGCGGCGTCTGTTCCTGCCCGATCCCGGCCAGAGCGTGCCCGCCTATGTGTTGCCGAGCGTGCAGGAACGCGAGGACCGCCGCCACGAGCTGGCCGACGCCCTGAATCAGCGGATCGTGAATGCCGAGGGTCCGGTCCAGTGGGTGGGCTGTGGGCCGATGACCAACCTCGCCACCCTGCTGCGCGCGGCACCCGAGATCGCCGAGCAGATCACCGTCACCCAGATGGGCGGATGGCTCGATCACTACCGCGATCCCGAACGCGGGGAACACAACCTGCGGACAGACACCCTCGCCACGGGGTGGGCACTGCGGATACTGCCCGCGCCGAGGCTGGTGTTGGCCGACCACACCAACCACGCCGAGATCCGCGTCACCACCGACTGGACGCTGATCCACGCGCTGGACTCCGACAGCGCACCGGAGTGGGCGCGGCTGCTGTCGGCGCATTTCCACCGGTGGATCGCGCGCGGGTATGACGGGTTCTGGCTCCACGACCCCCTGACCCTCTCGGCCGCCCTGGGCTATGAGTTCGTCACATTCGCCGAGACTCGGGTCCACATCGGTGACGACGCACGCCTGTGCCGCGATCCCTACGGCCGTCTCATACGGGCTTCGGCCGATGCCGACTACGCCGGTTTCGTGGCCTGGCTGCTCGAGCAGGTGCGGTGGTGAGCTGGTGAACCAATGCCCGACGTGCGGATGTATCGAATATCGCAGCGCGACACGCGACGATCCCCGTGAACGCGAGGCGACAACCGGGGACGAGTTGCTGAGACCGGCACATGCTCGCGTCCTCGACGCTCTGCTTCCGCTGGACCTCGACCGTGAATACGGCCCGGACGACCCGTTCCGGTGGGTAGGCAAGGACAACTACAGCATCGACCAGGAGATGATCGCCCCCATCAATGTTTGTGCGCCGGGATTCGGTGCCAGTGTCCGCGCAGGGCATGTGTTTCAGTTGCGGGCGGTGGCCGCGCTGGCCGACCGTGGGGTCTGCCAGTTCGTGGTCATCGGGTGCGGGTATCCGCGAGAACGCAACGTCGGCAGCGTCGCCCGTTCGATCATCTCGGCCGCGAGTGTCCTCTACCTCGATGACGGGATGATCGTTTCTGCCTACGGTCTCGCGCTACTCGACACCGAAAACCGTTATCTACGAGCTGATCTCGATGACCCGTACTCGATCCTGGCCGCGATCGAGCACACACGCCTCCGGCCCGGCGGTATCGACCCGAGCCGGCCGGTCGCGCTCGTGTTCGGGTCACTGGTTCTCGAGCGGCTGAAGGACCCCACCACGGTGATCGCGGAGTTGGTCGCCGCGTTCCCGAGCGGGTACCTGGCGGCGACTCACGTGTGCACCGACGCCGACACTGAGGCGGACACCGTCGTGAACGTGGCCACTGTCTACACCGAGTACCACCTGACGATGCGGCCCCGCACCACCGCCGAGGTGGCGGCGCTGCTGGCAGGAGTCGAATTACTCGAACCCGGTCTGACGGTGGCCCAGGACTGGAAACCCGCCCCCACCACGAAATCGGGGGAGGCGAGTGAACGATCATCCTTGGCCGCGCTCGGCGCATGGGGAGGTACGCAATGACCCCCGCACCCCCTACCGGGTCATCGCAGCGGCGGCCGGTCCGGATGCGAACCGACGAGTTGGTGACGTCGTGAGCAACCATCGGATGCCTCTGCACGACAACAAATCCGGCCCGCGTTGTACGAAACTGGACACCCCAGGAGGGCACGGAACCGGGATGAGATCGGTGTCATCACCGTCACCGCCACACACCGACGTGGCCCGGGTCGCGGCGCGCTCGCCCCGATACAGATGCGCACTGGTCAACAGCCGCGATCAGAGGCGGGGGTCACCGCGCTTTCGCGGTCCCGGTGTGGAAGGTGAGACCAGATGAGCCGACATGCGATGTCGGCCAGGGCAAGAGCCGAAGCGCTCACCGCGCATGATCCCTTTCGCCCTCACTGCGGGCGGGTGCACGATTACCTGCTCGGCGCCGGTAAGGATTCCTATGAGGTGGATCAGCGTCTCGGCGCACTCCTGGTCGAGAAGGCTCCCGCTTTCCAGCTGGGCGCGCGAGCGGCCCGAATGTTTTTGCTGCGCGCGGTGCACGATCTGGCGGCCGAATTCGGGATCGCCCAGTTCGTCGAGCTCGGTGCCGGATATCCGTGCGCACCGAATCTGCACGAGATCGCGGGCAGGGTGCTTCCGGGCGCACGCACCGTGTACGTGGACAGCGATGCGGTCGTGGCCGCGCACGGGCGCGCCCTACTCGCGGGCTCTTGCACCGAGTTCGTGCACGCGGATCTGACCGATACCGACACGATCGTGCGAGAGATCAGCGCGACGGTGGACCTCACCGAGCCGGTGGCGATTTGCCTCGGGTTCGTCGCCGAGTTCATCGCCGACCCCCGTGCGGTGATCGACGCGGTCACCGCAATCCTTCCGCCCGGGTCGTATGTGGTTATGAGCCACATCACCGACGACGTGGACACCGAGATGGTCCACCTCGCGCGCGATATCTACCACCACGGCGAGATCGAGTTCTGGCCTCGCTCAGCCGAGGAGATCGCCGCGCTCGTGTTCGGCTTCGACCTGATAGGGCCCGGATTGGTCCCCGTGCACCGCTGGCGTCCGAATGTAGAGCGACCCTCAGCGGGCCGGGCGGGCTTCGGCTGGAATTCGGTATCCAGCGAGTTCTGTTTGGCTGCGGTGGGGAGGCGGTGATGCTCGCGCACCCTCGATTCTCTAGGCGCACGCGGAAAAACCACCGCCCGCCACGACGCCGCCACTCATCAGGAACCGCAATCCCGGAGATCGCATGAGCACTCAGCCACCCCCGACAAAGCCGACGTTGCACAGCGCCGAAGGTATCGCTCTGCCTAAGTCGGCGGAGTTCGTCGATACGCTCGACTCTCAGTTCGGCTCCGAGTACACCCTGACCTTCGTTCGCGCGATCGACGCCGATAACCGCGATGACCAGCCACGTCGGGAGACCGAACTCGCGGCGGCGATCGACATCCTGGTCCGGGCTGGATGGACCCACGAGCAGAGCCGGACGATCGTTCGGAGTCACGTGAAGTTCGTGTATGCCGCAGCAGGCCAGGACCTGCAAGCTCACGTCGACAACGGCGGAACACTGTCAACTCCCCGACGCTCCAGCGGGGGCGAGACGGCATGAGCAGCGCGAACCCTACACAAACCATCGCGCCGGTGGTACCGACCAGGGCCCGCACCGGCCACGGCTCAACGGACCACAGTGTGAGATCGAATAGTGCTATGACGTGGTGTGCTTCGGGCAATGTGGTCGAGCGAACATTCGGAGCGACCGGATGACCGCCACAGCCGGTGCCGATGAATTCAGCGGCACTTACACCGATGACTGTCGACTTGCGGCAGACCCCGCCGAACAGGCAATCGTGGTCGCGGATGCCATCCATGCCCACCGCCGGTTCCGTGGGGACCGATACAGCCAATCACAGCTGCGCATGCTGCTGGTGCTGGCCTCCGCCGAAAGCCCGCGCTCTGCGGCGAGTTTGACCGCGAATGGATTGATCGCCACGACAATCCTCACCTTGGGCGGTCTCGAAAGACGAGCCCTCGTCAGCTCCGAAATAGTGCCCAACCCGAGCTCTGGCCGATCGGCGACGGTCTACACCCTGACCGACAAGGGCCTCACCTTGGTCGATTACTGGCTGGCCACGACCCCCGGCACAACCGCGCCGGGAGCGACGGGAGAAACGGAGGGGAGTGCGGCAGTCGGCGGCGCCTCGGAACACCGGCGCGCAGCGCCATCTGGAGAGAACGGTTCGGCGGTGCCTGCCTCGGCCGCGGGTGTTACCGAGGCGGCAGTGTTGCGGCCGGAGTATGCCGTCAGCGAGGTGTTGGACTTTTTCGAGAAGTGCCCGAACTGTGGCTACACGGCGACAGCAACACGCACCGTTCGGCGGCGCGAGGGCGGCATGGAGACCTCGATCTATCCGACTTGCGCCCTGCCGTGCGGTTGGAACGGGCAGGTCCGCACCGTCTTTCGTGCGACGAGAACTCACCCGGGCAGTGCGGACGTCGTCACCAATACCGCCATCGGTCGAGTGCCCGGATACGGCCGATGAACATATCTTTCCTGCCAGCGGACCGAGAACACCGCGCCACTCTCAACAGAACCGCCAGCGAGGGTGGGCGGTGTGGTGGCTGATACCCGTTGCTCGACACAACGAGGGGGGAGGTGCCCAGAGACAGTGTCGATACCGGCGAATGAAATCCGACAGCAGTGACTTGCGGGTTCGAGATGGCCTGCTCGGGATAGGAGCGTTCTCCTGTGATGGTGTGGCTCAATGGACCGTTCGGCGCCGGTAAGACGACCGTCGCCCAGCAGATAGTGGCGGACAACCCGCTGTGGCGGATATTCGACCCGGAGATGGTCGGGTTCCTGGTTCGATCGCAGTTCCAGGACTTCGGATTCGCTGATTTCCAGCAACTGCGGTCATGGCGACGGCTGACTCCGATCGTTGCGGACGAGATCGCCCGCGAGACCGGCCAGCACCTGGTGATCACGCAAACCGTGCTGGACCAGCAGTACTGGCGAGAGCTGGTGACCGGAACCCGTGCACACGGGCACACGCTGCGCCAAGTGCTCTTGGATGTACGGCCCGAGATCCTGCGGCAACGAATCTGCGATGACGAGGTGTTGCATCGTGCTGCCGGGTGGCGTCTGGAGCATCTGTCGATCTTCCTCGAGGCCCGCACCTGGATGGCGCGCGAGGCTGACTTGGTCGTGGATACCTCCGCCGCGAGCCCTCGCCGAACCGCACTTTCGATCGCCGACGCGATCGGCAGTTGGGTCGAGCAGGACAAGGCGGAACAGAGATCGTGCTCTTCGAGAGAGAGGCGGCGGAGCCGAGTCCGATAGCTGACTTCATCGAGCATTCGATAGCGGTGCATTCGCTGTGATGCACCGCCAAAATCGGATGCGTCGTGCACGAAAATAGTTGTGTAGCAACAAATTACACGTTGACATGCTGTATGACGTTGAATAACACTGGATTTGAAAACGATCGTCGGACGATTTGATCGGGGGACGACACGATGACGCAGGTCTCGACCGAGCATGGGAACTTCCGGATATCGAGGTCATTCAACTTCTGCGCCAGCCATCAACTGTCGTCGCTGCCGGTGGAGCACAAATGCTCGCGGCTGCATGGACACAACTACACGGTCACCGTGGCTGTGGGCGGGGCGACGCTCGATGAGCACGGTTTCGTGACCGACTTCGCGAACCTGGCCCCGCTGGATGAGTATTTGCGCACACGGTTCGATCATCGTCATCTCAACGACGTGGTCGACTTCGCGCCGACCAGTGAATTGCTGGCCCATCATCTGGGTTGCTGGTTCATCGCCGAAGTCGAACCGAATTTGGGTGGCGCGCGTTTGGTGTCGATGACTGTGAGCGAGACATCGCATTCGGCGGCGTGCTGGGAGAGGTCGTGACTGATGGCAACAGGATCGGATAGGGACGCGGTGGGGGATCGGCGGCGTGACACCGTCCTGGTCGCGGAGAGGTTCGTGTCGACCCAGGGAGAAGGCCCCTATGCCGGGCAGCGGTGTGCGTTCGTGCGGCTGTCGCGATGCAATCTGCGTTGCGGCTTCTGCGATACCAAGCAGACCTGGGATTGGTCGCGATACCGCCCGGCCGAGGTGTCGCAGCGGATATCGACAGCCCAGATCGCGGAATGGGTGACCGGCGTGGGCGTGGATCTGCTGGTGATCACCGGCGGGGAACCGATGCTGCAACAACCGGCGATGGCCGCGATCACGCAGGGGTTGAACGCGCGGGTGCAGGTGGAGACCAACGGGACGATAGCGCCGATCCCGGAACTCGCTGAGCGCGTACAGATGTGGGTGGTTTCGCCGAAACTCGCCAATTCCGGTATGCCGCACGCGACACGGATCGTGCCGGACGCGCTGGCGGCACTGACCGCGACAGGACGTGCGGTGTTCAAATTTGTCGTCGCCGACGTCGATGCCGATTTCGCCGAGATCACCGAGTTGCAGACCACTCATGGTCTGTCCCCGATCTGGGTGATGCCCGAAGGCGAGACCGTTGAGGCTGTGGTGGCGGGCTTGGCCGCGATCCACGACAAGGCCGTGGCACGCGGCTGGAACGTCTCGGGTCGATTGCATGTGCTGGCGGGAGCCCGATGAGCGTGTCGAACGGCGAGGCTCTGGCTCTGGATCTGACCTGGGCCGGATTCGGTTCGTGTCTGCGCGCGATGGCTGCACGTATCACCGCCGACGGGCGGCCCAGCGTGGTGGTGGGCGTGCTGCGCGGGGGGATGGTGCCCGCGGTGGCGTTGGCGCATCAGCTCGGTGTACGAGACGTGCGCGCGATCGGCATCGAACACACCCGGGACGAGGGCACCGACGCCGAAAAGTACCCGGAGCCGCGGGTGCTCGACCCGGCGTCGCTGGGTGTCTTCACCCCGGGTGCTGATGTGCTGGTCGTCGATGACGTCGCCGGTTCCGGCGCGAGTCTGGCTGTGGCCTGCTCGCTGCTCCCGGACACGGTGGCGCGGGTGCGCCGCGCGGTGGTTGTGGTCAACACTGTCAACTGGGCGAAGGCGAATGCCGGTGAGCCTCAACAGCATTGTCACTACATCGGCGCCACATGCGCTGGATGGGTTCGTTTCCCCTGGGAGGTTCGATGACTGCGGCAGAACGCCACGATGATCCGCGCCGTACGCGGCCGGGCACGCCGATGATCGGCGACTACAGCATCAATCAGATGGATGACTTCTACGCGGCCCTGGGAGTGGGCCAGGTCAAGGCGAGCGGCATCATGAACCTGATGCAGCGGCTGATCATTGCCGGGCATTGCCACCCCGGAGACAAGGTGGTCGACGCCTGCTGCGGTGGTGGCCTGCAACTGCCGGTGCTCTACCGCTACCGCCCGGATCTGGGCAGCTATCTGGGACTGGATATCAGCCCGGCGAACCTGCGCGGCGCGGTCCTGCGCCAACAGCAACTCGATGCCCACTACGGGCCGCAGTTCCCGATCAAGTTCCTGACCACCGACGTCTCCCAGCCTTGGGGCGTGGGCGCCGATATCGACGTCGTGGTCTACACCTCGGCGCTGGAACATCTGCCGTATCCGGCGGGACTGGCGAGCCTGGGCCAGGCGGCCAACGCGCTGAGCCCCGACGGTCGGTTGCTGTTGTCGACGCCGATCACCCCCGAAGGCGCACCACTCCAATACCGCGTCCACGTCCACGAATGGCCCCGCGAACAACTGCTGGCAGCCCTCGATGAGGTGGGGCTGGCTGTCATGGACGAGATCGGGATCCTGCCGCCACCGACGCACGTGATAGAGCAGGCGCTGAGCGACCGATTCGGCGGCGGTGCCGCCGAGCTGTATCAGCAGCTGTCCGATCGCGTGCCCGATCAACTGCTGGGCCCGGTCATCGCCACGGTCCTGGGGGAATCATCGACCGAGAACCTGTATGTCTGCGTGCGCAAGGATCGATCGTGACCGCGCGCGCACCGCTGTGGTGCAGCGTGGAGGGGATCAACGGCGTCGGCAAGACCCATCTGCTGGGGAAGGTGGCCCAGCGGTTCCCGGCGGGCGAGTATGCGATGGTCGCCGAGCTGACCGACACCCGTGACGCGGTGCCGAGCAAGGTGATCGCCGCCCTCTCGGGCGGGGACACGTTTCTGCGCACCGGCCATCCGCGCACCGAAACCCTGGCGCTGCTGGGATTGAAGGTCCGCGAGTACGAACAGATCCATGCCCTGCCCGATCCGCCCGCGGTGGTGCTCGAAGACCGCGGTGTGGACACCGTGGCGATCTATCAAGCCGCGATCTGGGGCGGGACAGACGCGATAGCCGCGCTGCGCGATCAGCTCGCCGACCTCATCACCGCGACCGCGGCGATATGGCGGCCTCCACCTGATCGGGTGTTGCTGCTCGTCGACGATATCGACGCCTGCGTCGCGCGATACGCCCGCCGTCGCGGGAGCCCGGTCACGACCGAAGAACGAGCACTCATCGAATGCGCGGACCGAATGTATCGCGACCGTGCGCACCGTGATTCGCGCCGTTTTCGCGTCATCGACCGCGCCGGACGCGACGAGGCCGCCGTGGTGGAGCAGATGTTCGGCGAGATCATCGAGGCCGCCGGGGGGCCGCGATGATCTCGGCGGGCAAGACGACCACCGTGCTGTGGGCGCTGCGTAGCCCATGTGACCTGGGTTGCCCGCACTGCTATTTCGGTGTGCTGGAACAGGATCGCCTCGAACCACCGACACAGCCGGGCAAACTCACCCACCTGCCCCATGGTGATCTGGGACTGCCGGTGCTGATGGACTTCCTCTCCGATATCGGCGAATCAGGGATCGAGCGAGTATTCCTTGCTGGCGGTGAACCCCTGAACTGGCCACCGGTCGGCCAGATCATCGCGGTGTTGACCGCCGCGGGAGTACAGGTCGTGGTGTGCACCAACGGCCGCCCTCTGACCCGCCCGGCGATCCGGAAAATGTTGTACGACAACGGCGTGCACGCGGTCTCGGTCTCTCTGGACTCGGCCGATCCAGTGATCAACGACCGTCAACGCCCCACACGGGGCGGTCAAACCGACAGCTGGGCTCGGGTTGTCGCTGGGATCTCCGCGCTGCTCGATGACCGCGGTGACCGGGCGATGAAGGTCGGCATCTACAGCGTGCTGACACGCAACACCCTGGCCGGGATGCCCGACACCGCGCGGTTCGCCGCCGAGCTGGGTGTGGACTATTTCGTCGCGCAGCCGGTCGCGCTCGACCCCGGCCACGAACTGTTCGCCGAACTGGTGCTGCGTGAGCGCGACATACCGCTGCTCGAGGAGGTCTTCGGCGCGATTGCCGCCGCCGATCTCGGCATGAGCCTGCCAGGGGAGCTTTATCCGGCGCAGGTGGTCTCGACAGTGCGGCACCGATTGCAGGACAAACCCGGCTGCTACGGCGGACACCAGCTGGCATTCATCGAGCCCGATGGATCGGTGTGGGATTGCCCGTCAGGGCACATGATCGCC
This sequence comes from Nocardia sp. NBC_01377, assembly GCF_045040005.1. Classification (NCBI taxonomy): domain Bacteria; kingdom Bacillati; phylum Actinomycetota; class Actinomycetes; order Mycobacteriales; family Nocardiaceae; genus Nocardia; species Nocardia sp. NBC_01377. The sequence continues at coordinate 5,752,895 of NZ_CP109566.1, read as the reverse complement.
GCACAGGCCGCCGCTGGCACCCAACGGAGCATCATCGGCCACACCGCGGCCGAGTTGTTCATGCCGACCACGTCCGCGCGGGACTGCCCGCTGTTCAGCGGCGATTGTGTGAACATGAACCCGCTGATGGAGTTCGACCGTGTCCTGGGGGATCGGTGATACGCGCCGCTGCGCCGCCGTTGACCGGCGAAGTGGACGCCTACGAAGACGAACTGGCGAGCTACCTCGGCGTCACCGACGTCGTGGCGGTCTCCTCCGGCACGACGGCATTGCAGACCGGCTTGTACGCGGCAGGGGTGCGTCCCGGTGACCGGGTGATCGTTCCAGCGCTGACGGTCGTGATGACGGTGGCCCCGGTGGTGGCGCTGGGCGCGCAACCGGTCTTCGTCGACTGCAACGACGACGGAACCGATTTCGACCTCGATGACCTCACCGCGCACCTCGATGGCGCCACCGCGATCGTGCCGGTCTACCTGTGGGGGCGCGCACCCAGCAGCGACGCGGTGCGCCACCTCGCCGCCCAGCACGGTATCCCGGTGGTCGTCGATGCCTGCCAAGCGCTGGGAACGATGATCGGTCGCACTCACGCCGGGTTGGACGCCACGGTGGGCTGCTACAGCACCCACCAGCTCAAACTGCTGTCCACCGGCGAAGGCGGCTTCCTGGCCACCGACGACAGCGAGCTCGCCGCCACGGCCCGCGCCTACCGATCCCACTGGCTCACCGCACCACCGCGGAGTGCGCCGGCCTCGCGGATCGCCCACAATTTCCGGCTCGCCGAGCCACTGGCCGCGCTCGGCCGCGCCGAACTGGCAGGGCTGGACGAACAGATCAGCTGGCGCACCGAGCAGACTCTGCTGATGATCCGGCTACTGGCCGAGGTGAAGCAGTTGGAGGCGCTGGTCCCGCGACGACAGCGCTGGAACCACTACGCGCCGGTGTTCCGGCTACATCTGGACCGGCCGCGGGCCTTCGCCGAACACCTGGCCGCGTTGGATATCCCGGTGCCGAACTCGACCGGCACCTTCAAACTGATCCCACTGGATCAACGCCCGATGTTCGCCGACGAAACCGCCCCGCGCTGCACAACAGCGGCCACCGTACTGGACTCCATCCTCGCCATAGCGCTCACCCGCGCCGACGACCACACCCGCCAACTCCGAGACCAGCCGCTCGGCGGTGATCGACCGTTCCACCACGTGAAGCAACGATTCGCGGGTGTGTTCATCGATCATCGACGCGATCTTCACCGCCCGACCGTCGGTAGTGGAGTCGAACTGGAAGTCCAACGCCCACACCACCTTCGGCGCGTCGGCCTCGACCGGCGGAACCGAGGACACCCCGGCTCGTTTGCGGGGATGGTGTTGCCGGACCTGCAGGCCCTCCTCGCGCCAGAGCCGGTGGACCTTCTTGATATTGACCCCCGCGCCCTCATCGAACCGCAGAGCCGCCCACGCGCGGCGGAACCCGTGTCCCTGATTCCTGACCGCATACGAGCGCAGCCAGGCCCGCACACCGGCGTCCGGATCGGTCGGGGTGTCCTTGACCGGCAACCGCCGATACGTCGACCGATTCAGCCCAACAACCTTGCACGCGAACCGTTCCGACATTCTCTTCATCTCACGAAGCATGTTCACGGCGCGGCGCTTGGCTGCTGGGCTCAGAATTTTCCAGTCATGATCATGTAGGCGTTCCGCCCCTGGACCGACGGACCTGACTCTGAATTTTCCTGACCGACTCCAGTCGTGTCCTTTTTGGGACCTGTCGATCCATCGGCGCCGGTGGCGGAACGCCGATCGAGCAGAGCCTCGATGCCCTGCACGGGGGTTGTGACCTGATAGGAGCATGTCGCGCCGAGATCGCCGTCTCTTGACTGGCCTGTCCAACCCCTGCGCGTGGCTTCGGGAAACCGGATCGCCGAACAGTCAGGAAGGACGAACCAGTGGCAACCACCACCACCCGGCCGACGATCTTCGTCGGAGTCGACACCCACGCCGACACCCATCACGTCGCCATCGTCAACGAACACGGCAAGAAGCTCGATGACCGCGAATTCGACACGACTGCAACAGGTTATGCCGGAATCGAGGAATGGATCCGTAGCATCGGAAACGTCGCACAAGTCGGAATAGAAGGCACCGGATCCTACGGGGTCGAGCTTGCTCGACACCTGCGCCGACACGACTACGACGTCGCCGAGGTACCCCGCCCGAACCGGCGACTACGCCGCGCTCAGGGCAAATCCGATGCGATCGACGCCTACGCCGCCGCACGCCGACTACTCGACGGATCCGAGATCACCGCCCGCAAGAACCGTGACGGCGCGATCGAAGCCGTCCGCACCCTGCGTGTCGCCCGAAATAACGCCGTCAAAGCCCAGTCCATCGCGATCAACGCGCTACGCGCCCTGATCAGCACCAGCTCAGAAGAACTACGCAGCCAGCTACGCTCGCTCTCGCGCGCCCGGCTGATCGCCACCTGCGCCGCATTCGATCCCGACCTCGCAACTCTGTCCGACCCGATCGAAGCGACCAAACTCGCACTGCGCTCACTCGCCCAGCGCATCACCGACTCCAAGATTCATGCCGATCAACTCAAAAAGCAGCTCGCCAAGCTCCTCGAACAGGTCGCCCCGCACACCATGGCCGTGTTCGCGCTCGGCCCGGACACCGCTGCGGCACTGGTCATCTCGATCGGCGACAACCCAGACCGGCTCACCTCCGAGGCCGCCTTCGCCCGTCTCTGCGGCGTCGCGCCGATCCACCGCGGCGGCGACCGCCAGGCCAACCAAGCGCTACACACCGCCGTCATCGTCCGCCTGCGCTACCACGACAACACCAAGGTCTACGCCGCACGCCGAAAGCGCGACGGAAAGACCACACCCGAGATTCTTCGCTGCCTCAAACGCTATCTCGCACGAGAAGTGTTCCGCGCCTTACGCGCCGACTACCAGAAAATCGCGGCTTGACATCTATAGGAGCGTCCCGCGCGATCTCCCGCAGCGCGTCCTTCTCCAACTCCGCATCCGCCAGCAACCGCTTCAACCGGGCGTTCTGCTCCCGCAACTCCTTGAGCTCCTTCGCCGCCTCGGTATCCACGCCACCGTACTGGCGACGCCAGTTGTACAACGTCGCCGTCGACACCCCGATCTCGGCGGCTACCTCTTCGCCGGTCTTACCGGCAGCGGTCAGCTCGTCGGCACGGCGCAGCTTCCGCACGATGTCCTCCGCGGAATGCCGCTTGCGTCCTGCCATGTCCCTCAGTGTCCCTTCTCAGCCCTCACCAGGCCAAACAAGGACTCTAATACCGATCGGTCTCATCTATTGGGGACGGCCCAATGGGAACGGGAACGACCTGCGGTTTTCGGGTGGGCGGTTGGTGATCGAAACCGATTATCAGTTATAGGCGGGTGGTGCCACGTGTTGCAGGACGCCTCCATCGCGTGATCTCTTATAATAGAAGATGTTGGCCTGTTGTCAGGTGATCGCCTCTGACTCGATCCGTTGGCGAAGATGATTTTGGCTGGAATCTTCTCACTCGGCGTTATCGCGATTTAGGGCTGCATCAACAAATTCCTGAGGTGGAGAGTAGTTGTGCGCAACAACGTAGTGGGCAATCATATCTGGAGCCGCATAGCGCGTGCCGGTATTGCTTGACACTCGGATTTCGCCAAAGCCTAACGGAAAGTCCCCTTCTGGAGACTTCTGTACCGTTGGCGCAGGTACGATATCCGTAGACGGGGGACACAGGTTGCATACATGCCATCCGCGAGTCTTGTTCACTGATTTTCGGCACATTTGGATCAGTGTGTCAATGAAATCTTGTGGCAAAGATTCGCATCGAGCGTAAGGCTCGGCAGCATCTAGCCATCCAATGTTTATCGCACCATCGGCGAACTCCTGAAGATATGAGTATGTCGTGCCGTCTTTGAAGTATGTCATCAGTATAAGCTCCTACATGCTGCCCAATGAACAGTACCCTGATTAGCTCTGAGTAGTTCGGACAGTCTCGTTGATTGATTAACAGTCAGGGGTGTGCCAAGAATATTAAGTCCATGGGGAGGGCTGAGAATATAATCTGGAATCTGCGAACCTGGCCCGAATGTTTCAACGGGCGTTGCAGTACCGTGGAGCTCTATATTGTTGCCCAAGGCGTCACTGATCGGGTCGCCATGCGGACCGTACATATTGACCGAAGTGCCAGGTGGAACCGTGGTCAGGGAGGTGTCGCCGATAGGTATTCCGCCATGTCCGCTGAATACCTGTTCGCCGTCCGGCCTGTGTCCTGGCCGTAGATCCGACGCCTCGCCACTTGAATCGACAGCGAAATTTGGTGCATTTCGATTCGGCTGGTTGTAGTCAGGCGCCAGGCCGAGCGGATCTGACCACGTTACGGGGTTATGCGGGAAAGTGCGAGGGTTATCTGCGGGAGCGAGCCCGAGTGGGTCTGCGGCGAGATAGAGGCCACTTTCTGGGTCGTACACGCGGAAATAGTTGTGGTGCAACCCCGTTTCGGGATCGGCGTACTGGCCCGGGAACCGGAGTGGAGTGGATGCGTTGCCGGTCCAGGTCGTGATGCCCCAGAGAGCATGAGTCGAGGTAGCTTGTTGTCTAGCTGTAGCGAGGTCGATAATTGTTGTCGGAAGGCCGGATATGTCTGTAATTAGAGCCGATTTAGACGCTGCGGTCGGGGTGTCGATGACTTGCGTCAGTGGAGTGTATCTACCGGGGATGTAATGCCATCGGATTGATTTGTCGACTTCAATCTGCTCAACTAATTGAGCTGCGTCGTAGTTGAAATCTTTCCTGTCAAGGATCTGGCCATCTGTTTGATCTAAGCGACTCTTGGTGACTCTTTGTCCATACGGGCTATACGTATATTTCCACCACTCCTTCTCAGGTGTGTAGACGTCCGTGAGTTGGTCGAATGCGTTGTAGCGGTAATGCCAGACTGCGGGCTTACGGGAGATTCGGGTGGTGACTTTGCGGATGAGGCGGCCTGCGGGGTCGTAATAGTAGTGGTTGCGGCCGTCTCGTACGAGGAGGTTGTTGTGGTATTCGCGACCGTTCAGGTGGCGGTGAGGTGAGGACGGGCCGGGTTGTGGATCCTCGGTTGCGGTCGGGAGGCTGGCAGTGATGTTCGAGAGTGCGTCGTATTCGTAGGCTTCGGTGAGGGTGTTGTCGCGGGTGATGGCGTTGACGCGGCCGATGGGGTCCAGAGTGTATGTGGCGCGAGTGGAGGGTGCGTCGCTTCTGGTGGCGGTGTGGTGGGTGAGGTAGCCGTCAGGGCGGTAGGTGTAGTCGTCGCGGCGGATGAGGAACGCGTCGGGACGGGCGGTGGGCGCGTCGCCGAAGTCGAGAGAAGAGGTTGTGGCGGGGAATCCTGTGACTTCTTGGGAAGCAATGCCGCCGACGGGGGTGAAGGTGCGTTCGACGTCGACTTCGCCGATGCGCCATCCAGTGAGGCGACCTGCGCGGTCGTGATTGAACATGATGTCGGTGCCGTCGGCGGTGAGGGCGGTGATTTGTCCGATGGTGTTGTGACGCCAGGTGGTGACCGCGCCGGTGGGAGTGGTGCGGCGGATCCGGCGGCTGCGATGGTCGTATTCGTTGACCATCGGAGGCTGGTCGTCGAGTTGTTGGGTGGCGACTTGGCCTGTGGGGGTGTAGGTGAACTGCAAGGTATGGATGCGGGTTTCGTCGATGCCGTTGATGGCGGTGAGAACCCGTCCGGCGGGGTCGTGGGTATACGCAAGGTACTCGCCGGAGTCGGCGGTAATCGAAGTAAGGTTGCCTAGGATGTCGTAGCGGTGGTGCCGTGTGGTGCCTGTCGCGGGTGTTACGGATGCGACGCGGCCGGTCGCTGTGTATGTGTACGTGGTGGTCGCGCCGGTGTAGTCGGTCCCCGCGACCAAGCGGCCTGTGGTGTCATAGTCGTAGATCCAGCGTTGTCCGAGCGGATTTATGACTGTGGTCAGGTGCAATTCGGTGTTGTAGAGGTAGCGGGTGGTCGAGCCGTCAGGATCGGTGCGGACGGTTACTTTGTCGTAGCCGCCATAGGTGTAGCGGGTGACGCCGCCGTTGCGGTCAGTGTGGGAGAGGAGGTTGTACTCTCCGTCGTAGGTCCAGGTTTCGACGTACCCGTCGGGGTCCACACGCCGCGCCGGTTTGCCCTGCGCCGTCCACTCGTAGTGGGTGGTGTTACCGAGTTGATCGGTGACCTGGCTTGGGCGACCGAACGGGTCACGCCTGATGGTGGTTGTCGACCCGTAGGGGTCGGTGATCGCGACGGGTAGTCCCGCGGGGTCGGTCTCGATTCGAGTGACCGCACCATCGGGGTCGCGGACCTCGGTGATCGCACCGGTGCTGTTGTGGCTGAATTGGGTGCGGGCGTCGGCGGCGTCGGTGACCGCGACGAGGTTGCCGGTTTTGTCCCACTCTCGGTGCGTGGTGGTGCCGTCGGGGTTGGTAATCATGGTCGGGCGGTTGACGTGGGCGTATTCGATGGTGATGTCGGTGCCGTCCGGGCGGGTGATCTTCGCGACGTCACCATCGGAGGTGTACTCGTAGTGGGTGCGTGCACCGTCGGGTTCGGTGACCGACAGTGGTTTGCGGTGTCGGTTGTAGTCGATATGGCGGCGCCCGCCGTCAGGGTTGACGATGTCGCGTAGTCGTAGGTCGGAGTCGAAGCCGTAGCCGGTGGCTCCACCACGGGAGTCGGTGAGTCGAGTAAGTCTGCCGCCGCCATTGCCGAACTCGAGATACTCGAAGTCGGCGTCCATCACACCGCCGAGCCCGCGTTGGGCGATGACGCGACCGGATTCGTCGAAGGTGTTGGCGACCCAACTGCCATTGGAATCGGTCCACGAGAGCATCCGGTGCTGCTCGTCGTAAGCGAATCGGGTAGTACCGCCGACGTCGTTGACAACCGTCGTCAGTTCGCCGTTTTCATAACCGAATTCGCGTACCCGGGTAGCGATGTCGATTCCGTCGACGTCGCCCACGATCGATATCGCGGTGACGCGACCTTCGGCCGAGTCCAGGATGACACGGTAGCCACCGGAATGCGTGACTTCGATCGGTTCGCCGTCGCTGTTGTAGTGGAACCTGATCCGGTTGTGGTGTCGGTCGGTGATGGCGGAAATCGCGAAATTTCCGAGTTGTGTGTCCAAGCCCTCAAGGACAGGTTCCGGTGCGAAGTGCCACACCAATTCCCGCTCCGGGTCCCACAATCGATATCCGCCGACGTCGGTGCGGGTCAGTTTCCATCGTTGACCACCCGTTATTGGCTCCACGCCGACGCCAACCTCGGCATGAGGATAGGGAAGCAGCATCCCGTCTTCGAAAACGACAGTCGCACAGTCGGCTTCCACGACGACTCGCATGTCGAGTGTGGCTGACCAAGATGTGCCGAACCAGCGGCCGAACCGATAGTTTGAATGGTGGGCCCGCTTCAACACCAAGCGGAGGATGCCTGGTAGGTCGACATCGGTGAGTGGGAGTAGAAATTCACCGGTCGCGACATTGACCGGGTCGCCGCCTTCGGTCGTTTGGTCGCGGGTGGAATCGGTTTCGGGCGGATTGTGCTGCCCCGTATCGCCTACGCTCGGTTCGCCGTTGCCACCGTTGTCATTACTGGCGAGGCGTTCATGGGCGTTGTCGGGTTGGTCGGGAGAGCTTCCGGCATCACCATCGTGTGCACCGGTTTGAGTACCGCTGTCGGGATCACCGGCGTTGGTTGTGCCGTCGTCGTGATGCGTCCCGTGGCCACCGGGATCGGTGGCACTCGGAGAATTGTCACTGTCAGGGTGGATCGCCGGGTGGTCGGGTGTGTCCGGGGTGGCTTGTGGGGGCCGACCATCGGGTGATGCCGTGGCCGGATTCGGTTCTGCTTCAGCGGGAGTGGGCTTGCCGGATGGGTTGTCATCGATACCGTTCGGGGTGGTGGCCGGACCGTTGTCGGGTGAACCATCGTGCGGGGCTGACGGCTCCGTGTCCGGGGTTCGTGGGCTCTCTGGTGACGGCACGTCGGGGTCCGGCCCCTTGTTCGCCGGATTCGGGGCGCTATCCTCGATCTGGTTCGACTTCGGTATTTCAGGGTCGGTTCCTAGGGAACTTGTTCCGGGGGCGTCGCCTGCTTGACCGACAGGATTTGTGGCAGGTGCATCGGGAGTGGTGCCTGCCGGTTTGGTCGAGGCCGCGTCCGGGGTGGTGTTCACGGGATTCGTGTTGGGTGCGACCGGCTTGTCAGGGGTGTGGGCGACTGGCGTGGTGCCCGGCGATTCGAGCGGGTGGCGGTTGGCGGCACCGGCTGCGTCGTCGACGAGGTTGCGGCCCGCGTTACCGAGTCTCGCCGCGTCCGATGCCTTGTCGACCGCGCTGGCGCCGAACTTGGTCGCGCCGCCGGCGCCGCCAGTCGCGACGGTCGTCAAGATGTCTCCGGTGAGTGCACCGAGCGCTTCGGACGGGTTTGTTCTGAAGCCGGACAGCATCGCCGATGCGGTCGCTTTAGGGTCGGCGGCGGCCAGGATCATGCCGGTGCCCAGGTCCGACATCGTTGACAGGTACTCGGCGGGATGGGTGATGTTATAGGTGTCGACCGGGTTGATCGATCGGACGAACTGCACGATCCCGGTCAGCGAGGTCAGGAGCCCGGAGGTGAAGTTCAACTTCGCCTGTTCCATTGCCGCGGATAGGTCTTCGAAGTTGCTGCCCCACCGGGACAGGAACGGCGGTTCGGTCGGGGCGATCTCGGTGGCCGCGATGATCGCGGCTGCAGCGGTGTCGGCGGCGGCATCGCGCTGGGTGCGGGCACCGCCCAGGATCGCTTTCGCCTGATCACGCAGTGTCGTCCAGGTGTCGGTGAGTGTTCTACCGTCGTGTTGTTCGTCGGTCTGGGCGTTCCATTCGTTCTTGCGGTCGCGTTCTTCGCGGTCGGCGGCTTCCCACGTCGCGATCGCATCGGAGGCTTTGATCTGGGCGGCGGAGACCTCGTGGGACCAGGCGTCCAGCGCAATCTTGGCTCTGCTCATCGCGTCGGCGCCGTCCCACCACAGTTTCGGCTGCTTGGAATACTCGTCGTGGAATGCCGAGGCGGCCGCGCCCGACCAGTCCGCGATATCGATCTTGCGCAGCGCATCACCTGTTTGGTTGATGGCGGTGCCGATGGTACCGAGGTGTTCGGTCACCTCGTTGATCTTGGCGACGTCGCCGCGGATCAACTCTTTCGGATCGGTGGTTTCGCCGAGTTCCTTCTCCGGCACCGCGCCGCCGGTCGCATCGGCGATCTTGTCACCGAGGTCGTCGAGGAAGTTCGACAATCCGTCTGCGCCAACAGCTTTAGCGACTCGCGATTCGGTATCGAGGACGGTGTTATATGCCTGCCCAACTTTTTCGGTTGCAGTCTCGAGACCGTGTTCGATCTTGTCACCGACGCTGTTGAGGAAATCTCCGATACCCACTACGTGTTTCCCCCACCAGTTTTCGGTGTCTGCTGGATCTCAGCGACCTTGGCCGCGACCCCAGTGTCGAGCGAATACGCCTTGTCCGGGTTGGCGACCAGATACTCACCGACCTGGCCTAATGTAGAGACGTTGTCACCCATGTGAGAAAAAGCGTCGGCAAACGAAGATGTGCTGTAGTCAGGCTGCGCGGCCAGATTCCATGCGTTGTTCGACAGCACCTCACCCCAGTCCATCTTCTCGATATCGGCCTTACTCAAATGCGGGTTGCCAGCCAGGTGGGTGAACATCTGTTTGAACGTGTTCGAGAACTGCTCGTCCATCAGGTAGTAGCGGCCTGCCGACAAGTCCAGGATCTCGGCAATCTCATTGCCCGACTGCACCAACGCCCGCACGCCCCACGACCAGCGCTCAGTGAAAGTCTCGAACGTCGACTGCACGTTCGCCTTTCCCGCTTCTATCGCCGACATCGTCAACTGGGAGAAACCGCGGCCGACCGCGCCGGTTTCCCCGACACCGAGATCGGAGAGATCACCGATAATCGCGCTGATGCCGTTGGCGGCTTGGGTCAACAGCTCCGGGTCGACCTTCATGTCCGACATCAGCTCACTCCTGGCCCTGGTTGCCGGACACGTCAGGTGGGAACGTCATCGGCCAGGTGCTGAGCATGTCCACTGCCACGCCTGTCGGTTCAGGCTGGTCCGCCGCGAACTCCCGTAGGCGGCGCCCCAGGAAGGTATGGAACCGGTAATCCTGGTCGGCCACGACGCCGCGTACGGTCATGAACTGCGCGTACTCAGGGATGCCGGTGAACGCGCACAGCCAGGCGATGCCACCGGACTCCAGGGTGAACACCCGATCTTCGGAGCCGGTCAGCGGCACTAGCAACGTCGACGACTCGAATGCTGCGAACAACTCACTTGGCGTGCCGAACCCGGAATAGAACGCTGCGATCTCTGACCGCAACCGCCCAGAATGGACCTCGATTTCCGGCATTTCTGCTGTCACCCTCCCCCAGGAATCGACTCGGGTGCCTACGATACCCAAAAGCCGAGTGTGCCAGCTGTGTCGGCGCCGTCCCTCTCAAGACTCTCCGCCAAGCCATCCGCACCGACTGGTCAGCGGATACGAGCGCTGCGACAGACTCGACTGACAGCAACCCAGCGACGTCTTCCGTGCCCTACGCACCGACTACGGGGGGTCGCAAGAGTGGGTGTGCGCAATCTCAAGCAAGGTGTCGCTGGGATTCGGGTAGGTCTTGACCGTGATCATCACCGTTGCTGTCACGTCGCTCGCGGTGGTGACTTGATGCCCATTGAACCCTCGGAATCCGGCCGATGGCTGTCCTCGCTCAACTAGAGTAATGCTGATCGAGCATTGATGCCGAAATCGGCGGTGTGAATCACTGCACTCGCGGCGTTCCGGGACGATACTGCTGGGCTACAGCACTTCACATCCATCGAAGGTTGCGGTGTCACGCGCAACCAACTCACGCAGGAAAGCCCCTCCTAGCCACCGAGATCGCCGAATCCGCTGGCCTGCTACAACAAACGTTGCGGCGCCCGGGTTCACTGCGCCGAAGATGTGGGAGCCCTGCGGGTCTCAGGTACGGGCGAATCCGATTCCTTTGTCGATGCACCACTGAAGAACCTTGCCTCCAAGCGTGTCGGGAGCCGTCAGTAACCCGCGACGGAGATCCTCGATGTTCACTGGCGGCGCACTGTCGAGGTCGTTGACAAAAGCCTCGACCACAGCGGGCCATCGCGGCATCCCCCAGTCCGTGTCACGGACGCTGACCAACGCCAGCGCGGCGTTCATAGCGATCAAGTAGTCGCGTCCGTGCTGGCACTCGATCTGCGAACAGGTGTCGAACACGCTGGTGACGGTGTGGGTCCAAGGCTCACGGAGGGTGCCGAGGAGGTCGGCGACCGTGCGGCCAGCGATCACTCTGTCTGCCCGAATCAATTCCGATGCCAGCTCTGACCACTCACTGCCGGGCATGCGCAGATTATCACGCACGATCCGGAACATCACGACGTTCGCGGCGAACATCTCGCCGTCGCTGATCCGTTTGAGTCCGTCACCGGCGTGAGCGAGCTCGACCTCGGAGTCGCGCCACGCCCGTTGAGCGATCGCTGCTGCGGCGAATAGCGCCGGATCTGCCTCGTCACCAACGGTGCTCCGGATTGCCGACCGCAGGGCTTCGATGTCGATGTTCTCCACAGTGGGCTCCCCTCACGCATCCCTGGTTCGCCCGCAACAGGCGAAGCGGCACGCAACCCGTGTCGCTGATCGTAGGGCCTTCGGCGGATGGCCGCGAGTGTCGAAAGCCTGGTCTACTCCAGGCATTCAGCACAGCGTCGAGTTCGGATACCTGCATGGAGCCGGGTTCACGACGGTCATCGGCGGCCGTCGCGAAGTGTGGGTAGCCGGACCGCGTTGTGTGAACTTGTCGGCGAGAACGTTCGCATAGTTGCCCGCGCTCTGTGCATGGATGGCCGACAATTGTTGGTATGGCTGGCGAGGAACAGGTCGATCCCGCCGACTCGGCGGCATCGGGGTTGGAGGTATCGCCGAGTCAGGAGTTGGCTGGTACCGCAAGTGCGGAAGGCCGGGATGTCCGTCGTGGTTGTCTGGGCGAGCTACCTGGTGCGCGCGGTGGCGTCTCGGCGTCGTTCGAGATTCGCTATTTCGACGGTGCGGAAGGAGAGCGCCTCGCCGCGGTGCAGGCCAAGGCGATTGCCGAGCTGTTGGTCTGGCTCCGCGATCATGGAGACGGTGACGGCGTGAGGTGAATCCAGGAGGTGTTGGACAAGCAGGCAATCTGGTTGATCGGCGTGTCATGACAGTTTTGTCGGTGTGTCGTGCGCACCTAGGGCGCGGACCTGCGACGCGTGACCTGGGGTTTCTTGTGAGGTCCGGTTACCTGAGCTCTGCTAACATCGCCCTGAACTGCGCAAATGATGCGCAGGTTGGTGCCCTCGGCGGGGCACCACAAGGATGGGACCGGCGATGAACAGCGGCTTTCCTGGGGCACACTGTCGATTGAAGCAGGATTCGGATATCTGAAGTCGGATTAACCCGGCTCTAGCCCGGATTGCCCGCGCAAGATTTTCGCCGAGCAGATCAGCGGTCTGACCGGACGGTATCAGCGTCGCAGCAGCCTGCTGACGGGGCTGCTAACCAAGGTGGCACTGGCGCTCGGTGGGCGGGCCGGGCATCGGATGACCGGTCATCTCGCCGCCGAGGTGTCACGCTCGACACTGTTGCGGTTGGTCCGGGCTCTGCCACTGCCAGCAGCAGGCACGTTGCCCGCCGTCGGCGTCGACGACTTCGCGATCCGCAAGGGCAACATCTATGGCACCGTGATCATCGACATGGACACCCACCGCCCCGTCGACCTGCTCGAAGACCGCACTTCCGAGACCGTGGCCGCATGGCTGGGCGACCACCCCGAAATCCGGGTAGTCTGCCGTGACCGCGGCGGCCCCTACGCCGAAGGCGCCCGCGTCGGCGCTCCCGCCGCGATCCAGATCGCCGACCGCTGGCATTTGATGCACAACCTGACCAAGGCAGTGGACAAAGTCGTCCGCGCCCACCGCAAAGACCTTGTGCCTCAAGAAGATATCACCGACGACGAGCCTTCACAGGATGAGCATCCCGAGCTCGATCAGCAGACCCCGCAGGAGCAAACCCCGCCACCGGGACTGCGTGCGGAGAACACCCGCCAGCGCCACGGAGAGATCCATGCTCTGCTCGCGCAAGGCATGGGCATCGCCGCGATCGGCCGGACGTTGCACCTGACCCGGACGACCGTGCGCCGCTACGCCCGCACCGCCACCGCCGAGCAGTTGCTGACCGAGACCGGCAAACGCGGCAGCATCCTCGATGAACACATCCCCTACCTGCTCCAACGATGGAGCCAAGGCTGCGTCAACGCCACCCACCTGCACGCCGAGCTACGCGAACGCGGCTACAAAGGCAGCGCGCGGGCAGTCCGTAGGCTGGTGCAGGACTGGCGCACCGCACCGCACCCAGCCGATGCCCCGCTGCCGACGCCGACACCCCGCCAGGTCACCGGCTGGATGATGAAACCCGCCGCCGATCTCACCGACGACGAGAAACAACACCTGCGGCAGATCCTGCACCGCAGCCACACTCTGACCACGGTCAACCAGCTCGTCAGCGACTTCGCCGGCATGGTCCGCGAACGGCGGGGACGCCACCTCGACACCTGGATCGCCGACGCCACTGACAGCGGTATCACCCACCTGCGCAGTTTCGCCAACGGGCTGCTCAACGACTACGACGCCGTCCGCAACGGACTCACCCTCGAATGGAGCAGCGGCGCAGTCGAAGGCAACGTCAACCGCATCAAAATGATCAAGCGTTCGATGTACGGCCGAGCCAAATTCGACCTCCTGCGCGCCCGTGTACTCCTGGCGGACTGACCCACGAAATCATCGAAAGTGCGCCAGAGCCCCTTCGGATCTGGCACAGACTTGGTGATTGAACCGGCTCGGGATGCTCAGGGGCGGTTGATGGTTCATCATGTCGCTGGTGTTCTGATCTTGGTCTGATGAGGGTTCTGTTCCCACATTTGGACGGTCTGCAGATCGATGTGATCCGTTCGGCGGGATCGACGGTGCGGATCGAGGCTGCGACCGGCGAGGATCCGGTCGCTTGTTCCGGCTGCGGGACGCCCTCGGTCCGGGTCCACAGCCGGTATCGACGCCGGTTGTCGGATACCTCGATCTCCGGTCGGGAAGTGGTGATCGCGTTGCGGGTCCGCAGACTCTTCTGTGGCAATACCGACTGCGGTAAAACGACTTTCGCTGAGCAAGTGCCACAACTGGCCGCCAGGCATGGCCGCCGCACTTTGATCCTGCAGCGTGCGTTGTGCGCGGTCGGGTTGGCATTGGGTGGTCGCGCTGGAGCGCGGCTGACCCAGCAGTTGGCCGCGACGGTGAGTCGGATGACTTTGCTGCGCCAGATCCGCGCTCTTCCCGATCCTGTGGTCGCGGTCCCGCACGTGTTGGGTGTCGATGACTTCGCCCTGCGTCGCGGGCACGACTACGGAACGATCCTGATCGATATGGTGACCCGCCGCCCGATCGAGGTCCTCGACGACCGGACCGCCGCCACCCTCGCGGCCTGGCTGCGAGCCCATCCAGGCGTCGAGATCGTATGCCGCGACCGTGGCGGCGCCTACGCCGAGGGGATCGCCGCCGGAGCGCCGCACGCAGTGCAGGTCGCCGACCGATGGCACATCTGGCACAACCTCGGCGAGGCGATCGAACGCAGCGTGGCCCGCCATCGCGCCGGCCTCGCCGCGGCGGTCGGTGAACCGAAACCGCCGGACCTGCCCGACATCGCCGAGGTTGCCGCCGAGACACACCACGGGCCTGTCCCGCCCGACCAACGAACCGATCGCACCGCGGTACGCACGCGCCGACGTTGGGACCAGGTCCATGCATCGCTGGCCCAAGGCGCGACACTGCACGCGATCAGCCGTGAGTTGGGCTTGGTTCGCGGCACCACACGCCGTTTCGCCCGCGCCGGATCGGCCGACGAACTGCTGGTCAACGACCGAACCGGATACCGTGTCAGCGTGCTCGAGGCATACATACCCGATCTACATCGACGGTGGAACGAGGGCTGCACCAACGCGACCCGACTATTCGAAGAGATCAAAGCTCGCGGCTACCGAGGCAGCGAGCGGATGGTGCGCACCTACCTGCAGCCCTTCCGAAGCCTCGCCCACATCCAGACGCCGCCGAGCAAGCCACCCGCGGTCCGGAAATTTGTCGGCTGGATCATGACCAACCCCGCCAACCTCGCCCCCGAGCACCAAGCGGCCCTCGACCGGGTCCTGGCAGTCAGCCCCGAACTCGCCGCGCTGGTCGCGCACGTCCGCGGATTCGCCCAAATCATGAGCGAACGACGTGGCTCGTTCGAGAGGAGCGGAGACCATGGCAGTGTTCTATCGTCCCGCGGAGTTCGGGGGCCTGGTCATTCGTGCGGTGAGGCCGTCGAGGATCAGGTCGAGTCCGTAGGTGAATTCGTCGGCGTAGGCGTATCCGGGCTGGAGTGCGTGTTCGGTGATGAACGCGGACAGGTGCGGGTATTCGTCGACGGGCATCGCGTTGCGGATGTCGTTGGCCACGGTTTCGATGTCCCCGGAGCTGTTGAACGGCAAGTTGATCTCTTGCAGGACGAAGCCGTAGATGTAGCTGTCGAGAACCGACACCGCGTGAGCGGTCATGGGCATGGAGAAACCGGCCTCGCGCAGGACGCCGATCGCCGAATCGTGGTGGCGCAGTGTGGCGGGACCGGGGTGGGCTCGCGATTCCACCAAGCCGACGGCCCATGGATGCCGTAGCAGCGCGGCACGGACCGACTCCGCGCGTTGTCGCAGCCCCGCTCGCCAGCCCGCGTTCGGATCGGGCAGGTCGATCTCGGCGAAGACCGCGTCGACCATGCCGTCCAGCATCGCGGACTTACCGCTGAGGTGGTGGTACAGCGACATCGCCTCGACTCCGAGACGATCGGCGACCTTGCGCATGGTCAATGCCTCGACGCCCACCTCGTCGGCGACCGCGACCGCGGTCAGCACGACCCGCTGCCTGCTGAGTGGAATCCTGTGTCCGACATCGCCGTTCGATTCTTCCGTCATGCCACCCTTCGCAACCTTCGAACGCCGCCTCTTGACGGCCTTACCTTGTAAGTCTAGCTTATCTCGTAAGGCTCCCTTATGACGTAAGGGAGATCGGAGAAGTGGGAGCCATGACAGCGGACCGGAACACTCACAGCGAAAACACCCGACCGATGCGGGTCTGCATCGTCGGAGCCTCGGGAAAACTCGGGCAGTACATGATCGAACACGCCCTCACCCGTGGCTACGACGTCGTGGGCGTCTGCCGGGAACGCAGTGTCGCCAAACTCGACCGATTCGCCGACCGGATCAGGATCGTGCCCGGCCAGACCGACGACCCGGCCGTGATCGCCGACGCGGTCGAGGGCTGCGACGGCGTGCTGACCGTGCTCGTCCCGTGGGGAATGCGCGACTATTCCTCGGGGACCGCGCGAGCGGTACTCGACCACGCCCGCCGAGACGCTCGGCTCGTGTTCTCGTGCGGCTGGCACATCACCCTCGACGGGCAGGATCGCTACACCCGCAGACTCCGCGCGTTCGTCGCGGTGTTCGGATCGCTCGCCAGGATCGTTCGCGTCGCCGACCTGAACGACCAGGTGCGCGCGTGTGATCTGATCTTCGCCAGTGACACCCGCTGGACCGTGGTACGCGGCAGCGACCTGGAAGAAGGCCCGAGCCAAGGACTTCCGATCTGGCGCGACCATGTCGGCGACCCGGCCCTGGCCTCGAACCTGACCCGCCGCGTCGACTTCGCGCTTTTCATGGTCGAAGCCCTCACCGACGACTCCCTCATCGGTCGTGCACCCGCCATCGTCGCCGGTCCCGCCGCGGACACCCTCGCACAGCCGACGCGGGGGTGAATGGCCCCGGCAACATGTCCGCCTGTCAGGCATGCTGTGTCTGGTTGATCGCGGCTCAAAGTCATCAGTTCGAGAACGGTGGCTCTGACGCGCCCCCTCGGGGCCGCGCATCGTGACTCCAGGTCGGCCTCGCCGCACCAAGGTCGCGGACGGGACTCTGGTCGGACATGACGATGCCCGCACGACTGTGCGGGCATCATCATGTTCGTCTCAGAGATTGGAACCCAGCCCTTGTGTTGTCGATTCGAGTGGTGCTGTCGACGCTGTGGGCTGTCGGATGCCTTCGACGGGTGTCGGTCAATTCGGGCGGGGTAGCACCGTAGCCGAGAAAGGAGGACCTGGCTCGTACCTGGTAGGTCGCAGCTAGGTGAGAGTGTCCACGGTCTGGCGTGGGTCGCTGTCCGCGTGCTGGTTTCGGTGTCCGGGGCGGAATCCTGTGGGGCTTTTCCAGACCAGGGCGAGGGCTGCGAGGGCCAGGGCGAGCAGGACCAGTGGGAATCGTGTGACGCCGAGCGGTACGAGCAGGATGCCGCCGATGAGGCCGCCGCCGGCTACTGCGAGGTTGAATACGGTGACGAGCATGGAGATGGCGACATCTGCCTCGTCGCCCCCGATGTCGGCGGTCGCGGTCTGTAACAGGGTGGGTGCGCCGCCGAATGTCAGGCCCCAGGCGATGGTTCCGGCGTAGGCGAGGATCGGTGAGTGTGAGGCGAAGGCGAGGATGACTGCTGCGAGAGCGAATCCGCCGAGGCTGACCAGGGTGAGCAGGCGCAGGGCGGCGTCGACTCGTGTGCCGACCAGCCACACTCCGACGATCGATGCGATGCCGAAGATCAGCAGCAGTAGGCCGGTGCGGTTGCTGCCGAGCCCTACCGCCGAGACGAAGGGCGCGATGTAGGTGTAGAGGATGTTGTGGGCGAGGATCCAGATGAAGATGACACCGAGGATGGCACCGAGGCCGGGAATCGCGAGTACTTGCCGCAGCGGCCGACGGTTCTCAGTGGCTTGGCCGGGGAAGTTGGGCACCGCGAGCCTGATCCAGATGAGCAGGAGCAGCGCGATCGCCGACATGGTCCAGAACACACCGCGCCAATCGAGCAGGGATCCCAGCCAGGCTCCGAGCGGAACTCCGAGACACAGGGCGATCGGCTGGCCGACGCCGACGACGGCCATGGCTTTGCCTTGTTGTTCGGTGGGGACCAGTCGGCGGGCGTAGCCGGCGAGCAGTCCCCAGATGACACCGGCGGCCATACCCGCGACGAACCGGGCTCCCAGGGTCAGGATGTAGTTGCCGGAGAGTGCGGTGACGGAATTGAACACCAGCAGCGTCGCGATGGTGGCCAGGAGTAAGGGGCGCCGGTCCAGGCTGCGGGTGGCGGCGACGACGGGGATTGCCGCGACGACCGATCCGAGTGCGTAGAGGGTGAGTAGTTGCCCGGCGAAGCTTTCGGAGACCCCGAGTGCGGCGCTGATCTCGGGGAGGAGACCGGAGGGCATGTTCTCGGTCATGATCGTGAGGAACCCCGAGACGGTGAACGCGAGCAATCCGATGACAGGGAATGCGGAGCGGGGTGGGGGAGAATCAGACATGTGTGGTTCCTTCGGACGCGGGATCAGTACTGGGGTGCCTTGACGAGGAAGTGCTTGCGGTGCACGATTTCGGGCTGGTAGACATCGGCCTGCCAGTTCTCCTGATGGATCGATTCCAGCGATATCGAGACCGCCGAATCGGCCACGTCGAACGTCGCGCATACCAGTGAGGACAGCTGTTCGACGAACGCGGTGAGTTCGACGTCGGTGAAGGATGCGGGAAAGTGCTTGATCGCGACGTGGGGCATGCGGGTGGTGTCCTTGGGCAGTTCGGTGATCGTCGGGCGGGTGAGTGCCGCGACGAGCGCGTCGGCGGTGTGTTCCAGATGTGGTGGTCGCAGGATCTGGTAGTGGTCGGCGTCGAGGGTGATCGGCGTATGTCTGATCGCGTCGGCGGCTGCGTCGATGAAGGAGTAGTCGTCGCCGCTGGCGCGAATGATGGTGATTGCCGCGGTGATTCGCCGTTCGAGGAGTTCTGTGAACGTGTACTCGAACGAGTAGGTGCGTTCGACCAACGCGGTGATCCGCTCTGCCAGTCCCCGATCGATCGCGATTTCGGCGGCCACGGCAGCGAGGAATGAGTTGCGATTCTTGGCCGCCGCTATGGCGTCGTCGGCGTGTGTGCCGTCGGTTCGCCCGAAGAACACCGAGTACAGGACTCGGGTGAACCGCGGGTCGCGATAGGGGCCGTGAGCGTCGGGGGTCGCCGGTTCCATAGCGAGCGTGGGCGAGCCGGGTGCGAGCAGGATCAGGCGCGCCACGGTCTCGCCCGCGGTTTCGAGTTGATAGGCCACTTCGAAGGCGACGCGGGCTCCGAAGGAGTATCCGATGAGGTTGTACGGTCCGTGGGGTTGGATTCGTCGTAGGTGGGCGATGTCGCGCGCGGCCATTGTGGTGACAGTGTCGTCGACCTGTTCGCCGTCGTTGAGTCCGAACGCCTGCATGCCGTAGATGCGGCCCGAGGGGCTGGTGATGGATTCCGCGAGGCCGCGCAGGTTCATCGGATATCCGCCCAGGCCCGGCCAGATGAAGACAGGATTGGGGCCGGTACCGGCCAGCGGCACGGCTCGGGACAGGTCGGTGGCGCCGCCTGCGGCGAGCGCTCGAGCCTGTTTGACGATGGTGTCGTGCTCGAAGATCGACTGGACCGCCAGAGCTACGCCGAGGCGTGACCTGATTGTCTTGACGAGCCGGACCGCCGTGATGGAGTTCCCGCCGAGTGCGAAGAAGGTCGTGGTTGTCGAGACCCGCTCGTCGTGTTCGAGTGTCTCGCCCCATATTTGGGCGAGCTGATGTTCGAGGAGCGAGGCGGGTGCCACATAGTTCTCGATCGGTCTCTCGGCTTGTCGCGCGGTTTCGGTCGCGTGCAGGGCTCGGGTGTCGATCTTTCCGTTGGGGCTGCGGGGGAGGCTGTCGGTGATGCGGATGACGTCGGGCAGCATGTAGTGCGGCAGCATGGCGGCGATGTCGATGGTGATGATCTCGGCGGGCCCCTGGGTGTGGAGGATGTCCTCGTCCATCCCGGTGTGGGCGATTTGGTCGTCGGTGACCGGGCCGCCGAGCGCGAAGTAGGACGATTCGCCACGCTCTCCGGTGAAGGCGTGGATTCGCCGGGCTGTCGCGAGGTCGTGACCGCTCGAGGAGCTGTAGCCCGACGACATCAGGCCGATGTTCAGGTCGTTCATCTGCGCTCGTTGCAGCGCACGGCCCAAGTCGATGTAGGACTGCGGCGTCCCTGTCGAGGTGAGGACGAGTCCGAACGATGCCTGGTCGTATACGCGCTGGTTGATCGCGATGACGTCCTTGCGTCGGATGAGTGTGCTGCCGCTGACCCGTTCGAGGTGATGCTCGTGCGACTCGTAGACGCCGCGGCGGTCGGATCCCCCGGTGAACAACTCGACGCGCCACCGGACGTCGCGGAGCGGGTCCGGGTCGTCCTGCGCACCGGGGATGAGCGGCCACGACCCGAGTACGAACCGGTCGCTGGTGTCGTTCCCGATCAGGGCCGGGTCCGCCTCGACCTGTTCGCGGCGGCGGCCGAGGCGGTAGCCGCTCGCGGGTGCGGTCGCGTCCAGCAGCCCGAGGAGGTGGCCGGCTTCGAAGGCGAGCACTTCATCGATGTTGGTTCGGTAGACCGAGGTGATGACCGAGCGCTGACCTACGAGAATCAGTTCGACGGTCGGTCGGGGTCCCCGTGCGGATGTCGGATGAACCAAGTGCAGGTTGGCCGTCACAGGGTTGAGGTAGTGGACGCCGTCGGGCAGGGCGGGTACACCGGCTATCCGGGCATAGACCTGGACGCCGTAGAGCGCGCCCGGTGAGGCATAGGCGTACTTGGGTAGGAGTCGTGATTCGCTGCGGTACTGGACCAGCGACCTAAGGACGAAAGCCAACGACTCGAAGCTCCATTCGCCGACGTACCTGGCGGAGAACTCATTCGGGCTGCTCACCGTTTCCGCGAGTCGGGTGAGCAGGTCGATGTCGGCGGTCGTGGAGTGGAAGGTTCGGTAGGTCTTGCGCCCGAATGCGAGTTGGTGCAGCAGCAGGTCGGCCTCCGGAGCGACGGGAAGTTCGATTCCCGGTGCGCTGTGATCCTCGCGTACGCCGAGCCCGGCGATTTGGGCGCGAACCTGGACGCGGGTGGCTTTGGATTGATGGTGGGCGGCGTGTTCTCCCTGGTCCATGAGGGCCGCTTCGTGGGGATTGAGTTCGACATAGGCGGTCAGCTGTGATCCGGCGTTGTCGTCGCGGTCGACGGTGAAAACTCCGGCGTGGCGGACCCATTCGTGGTTCTCGAGTGCGCTGCGTACCTCGTCGAGTTCGATGCGGTGTCCGCGGATCTTGACCTGAGAATCCGTCCTGCCGCGAAAGTGATAGGCGCCGTCGACGAGTTCGACGACGTCACCGGTGCGGTAGAGCCTGGTCTCGGCGCCCTCGACAGTGCGGGTGATGAAGCGGCGGGCGGTCTCCTCGGGCCGATTGCGGTAGCCGTTGGCGAGTTGGGGTCCCGATATCGCGAGTTCGCCCGTGCTCGAGGAGTCGATGAGATCACCGCGATCATCGAGCAGGTGGAAGGCCAGACCATCGACGGGAATGCCGATGGCCACGGTTCCCGACCCCGGTGCGGACGAATCCAAGCGGTGGCGGGCCGCGTTGATGGTGGTCTCGGTGGGTCCGTAGAGATTCACCACCGACGCCGCGGGCAGTATGCTCGCGGCCTGTGTCGCCAGGCGTGCAGGCAGTGCCTCCCCACCGCTGGCGAGGACGCGGATGCAGGTGCACGCGACGAACTTCGGATCCTCGCAGAGTGCTTGGAGCAGTGTCGGGACGACCTGCAGGTGGGTGACCCGGTGTTCGATGACGGTGTCGATGAGAGCGTCTGGATCGCGGTAGGCGTCGGGGTCACCCACGACCACCGTGGCACCGGTGCCGTTGGCTAGTAGTTCCCATTGCGAGGCGTCGAAGCTGATCGGGGTCTTGTGCACGATCCGAGTGCCGGGACCGAGGCCGAGTTCGTTCTCGATCCACCGGAGTTGGTGGGTGAGAGCGGAATGCGCGATCTCGACACCCTTGGGTGTGCCGGTCGACCCGGAGGTGTACAGCACATAGGCCAGACAATCCGCCGTTGCCGAGATCGCGGGGATATCATCGACGTGCTCGGTCCGGATCTCGATGATCGTGACGTCGAGGTCGGCGACTATCGCTTCCAGGTCCTCGCGCCGTTGCGGTTGCACCAGGATCAGGTCGATTCCGCCGTCGGCGATCATGTAGCGAATGCGTTCGTCGGGGTAGTTGGGCGCCAGGGGAACGTAGGCGATTCCGCTGAACAAGGCCGACCATGCCGCGGCAACCAGCGACGGTGACGGTGCGGAGTAGAGGCCGACGGTGCGTGGTCGTGCTGTTGTGACCGCACGCTGGGTGGCGGCGATCATGCGGCTCAGCGTCTGGAAGGAGATCGCGCCATCGGGTGAGATGACCGCGGCGGCGCCGGGATCGGCTCGAAGGTGAAACAGGAATCGTTCACATAAAGTGGAGAGGGTGGTGTGCGCAGTGTTCATGACGGGTCTATCCCCCGGGATTCTCAGGTACTCAAAGGAATTTGAATAATCGGCCGTGGCCGGTGAATTGGTCCTTGATTCCGATGGTGCGCAGAGCGTGCCAGTAGAGCACGGCGTTGTTGGACAACACCGGTTTGCCGAGGAAAGGTTCGGCCGACGCGGCGAATCGGGCCATCGCCACATTGGTACCGACTTGGATGACCGCTTGGACATCGGCAGTGTCCACGGCTCGCACTGCTGCACGCAGGCGGTCGTGGTCGATATGTGCGATGGACGCGGGTGTTTCCGCTCCGAGGCCTTCGATCGCGACGAGGTCGTATCCGCGGTCGTCGAAGAACCTGCGTACGGTGTTGTCCCCGATCTTCAGATACGGGGTGATCACGGCGATCCGGGTCAGCCCACCGAACCCGTCCAGCGCGGCGGTGATGGCATCCGCGCTGGTAACTACTGGACGGCCCGCCGCGTCCCGCTCGAACGCGGCGACGACCCTGTCCTGATTCTCGGCACCGCTCCAGAACCCTTCCGGCGAGACACCCACCGCGATGATGTCGGGGTCGGCGGTGCACAGGGATTCGATCGCCGGGCTCGCCGAGGCGCGGATGTCGTCGAGCACTTGGTCGAAGCCGGGGCGTTCGACCATCTTCGTGTTGCGGATCGTCATGCGCGAGAGGTGGTTGGTCACCCCGGCCCGGCGCAGATCATCGATTTCGGGTTGAGCGGTGGTGTTGGTGGAAGGGACTATGTAGCCGATCTTCGCGCGGTAGCCGAGGCTGTCGACCATGATCAGTCCGTAGCGGGTCGGTCGGCGAAATAGCTTGCGGCCATGTCCTGTTCGGCGTGGCCCGACCGTGCCGCCGTACGATAGCGCTCCAGGCCGGCCTCGGCCTGCGGCAGCCACAGACCGGCTGCCCGGGCGGCATCGGCGATCAGTTGCGCATCCTTGACGGCGTTGTCGACGGTGAAACTCGGTGCGAAATCACCCGCGATGATGGCCTTGGTCTTGATCGTCCCGAACGCCGACTCCAGTGGGCCGCCCGCAACGGCGTCCTGGAACTGCGCAGGATCGATTCCCAGGGCTTCGGCAAGTCGAACCGACTCCGCGACACCGTGGGTGATCGCCGAGATGAGGGTGTTGACGACGAGCTTCAATTTGCTTGCGTCACCGGGGTTCTCCGATACCCAGATCGTCGACTTCCCGATCACGTCGAAGATCGGCGTGACACGTTCACGCACGGCGGGTGAGCCGGAGGCGAGAACGACCAGCTGACCGTTCTCGGCGGGGCCCTTGGTGCCTTGCACGGGTGCGTCGACGAGCTCCACGAAACGTGAAGCAGCGGCCTCGGCGATCGCGGCGATGCCCGCGACACCGACGGTGCTGATCTGAATCAGTACGGTGCCGGCGGCGAGCGCCTGGCCTGCCTCGGTGAGAATGTCGAGTACGGCCGTCGCGTCCTTGACGACTGTGATGACAATCTGTGCGTCCTCGACGGCCTCGGTGACGCGATCCACCACCTGCACATCGTCTTTGGTGAGCGGCTCCGCCTTGGCGCGGGTGCGGTTCCACGCGGTGACCGGATATCCCGCTCGGCGCAGATTGCGGGCGATAGGAGCGCCGATGATGCCTGTTCCCAGCACGGCGACGGTGGTCTTGTCGATGTCAGTACTCATGTTCCGAACCCTTCCTTTTTGGACTAGTCGGTACAGTTGGATGACAGTCGGCACCTCGTCGATGAAGCGCGGACAGGAGCTATCGGGTCAGTGGGACCAGGCACGCCTGTGCAGCCGTTCGCAGCCATTGCTCGCGATCGGCGCCGGCGACGCCTTTCGCCGCGACGCGAAGACCCTGGATCGTGACGACGATCGCTTGTGCGGTCGCGACCGGGTCGAGGGTGTCGGGCACGTGGCCGAGTCGCTGGGCTCGGTGGATCGCGGAGCGAATCGCCTCCGCCATGGTCGTCAGGTTGTAGGCGGTGAGTGCGTTGACCTCGCGATCGCGGCCCCCGAATTCGAGGGCGGCGTTCGCTACCATGCATCCGAGTCCGCGCCTGTCGCCGAGTTCGTCGACGATCACCGACTCGACCAGATCGCGAACGGCGGCGAGGGGGTCGGATGCGCTGGCGAGTACTGCGTACTGCTCGGTGCACCGCGAGTGATAGCGGCGCAGCGTGGCCAGGTACAACTCCCGCTTACTCGAGAACGTGTTGTACAGGCTGCTGCGTTGCAATCCGGTGGCCTGACTCAAGTCCTGGATCGAGGCATCGTTGTACCCCTTCTCCCAGAACACCTCCATCGCGACGTCCAGAACACGATCGCGATCGAACTCCGCTGTTCGCATCACGCACACCCTTTCTGTACCGATCATTCCCGATATGCTTCAACGCTATCGTCACGACCTCGCCTCGGCAACAACACGATGTCCACGCAGATGAACGCGAAACAAATTCGTTACACCGACGGAATGGACGCGTAGCAACCATGGAAGAAAGGACCCTGCTCCCGGCAGGAACGGTTTGATCAGCCCGGCTGACGCCGGAAGTGATGGACCTCACCAGGCATATCCGACTCGTCGACACCGCGATCCATCAGAGTTGTTGCGGATCAATCGAGTTGGATGCGACTGCACGATCGCAGACACATCCGGAACCGGAACACGACGTCGGGTCTAGATCGGCGCACCCGTCACGGGACCTCGGCTCGGTCCGGCCTTCCTCGACCGGGCCTCACCTCAGGTGGTGCATCCACTGTGAGACGGAAGGTTCGTGCCAGACTGCCGGGATGCAGAGCGAATCGGTAGCGGCAGCCGACATACGCGTCGGAGACACGATCCAGGACCCCGGCGGGTCGAACACGTGGCGGAGGGTGGAAGACCTCGGTTACGACACCCAGCCGCGAGAAGACCATGCCCCCGAACCGTGGATGGTCTACGCCTTCATCGGCCCGCTGGTCGATCCCTTCGCCGACTTCGGTGTGGTCGGGAATCAAGCGACCTCCGACCGGTTCATCTTTCGCGAAGACCAGCCGGTGACGCGTGTGACGGCATCCTGACGTTCATTTCGACCATCCACTGGCCTCGACCCATCGCCGACGCAGAGCCAAGGCAGCTCAACGGCCACCCGATCGTCGAGTTTGTCGTGAGAAGCGGCGCGGTCGGGTAGTGTCCCGTGCACCCCGGCGGCGGACCACTGCCTGGGTACCAGGGCGCATCGGACACAAGCGGACAACAGATCGGCCGAGAAATGGACCCTGCCGACCACGCTCAAGCCCAGGTCTTCCTCGACCTGCTGAAAGCTCAGGCGTACAAGCTGAAACGCGACCTCGCACGTGCGCCCCGCGACAGCTTCACCGCCCGAGAACTCGAATACGAACTACGCACGGTCCAGCGATTCATCTCCCGCCTGCAGGACCGATTTCCCGCTGGTCCCCGACCGAACTGACCGCCCTCATCGGTTCCGGTCATCATCCGCTGACTTAGCACCAGTATGGCGTAGATGACGTCCGATTGCTCCGACAAGCGGACCCGACCACACGCGGTGGACGTTGATGGTGCGGAGTGCTAGTTGCGTATGCGGAGGGTCGCTGTTCCGGTGTCGGTGGCGGCGGGGTCTACCAAGAGTGTGTACCGTCCGCTGTTCGGTAACGCGGCTGTTTCGAATGTGATGGTGCCGTCGATGCTGCAGGCGGCACCGATGAATTGGTCGCGTGGATCGCGCAGTGTCAGCAGGTTGCACTGGTCGGGGAAGGTCGAATCGGTTGATTCGATGGTCAGTCGTTGTCCGGCGGTGGCGTCGAAGCTCAGGCGGCTCACCGCTCCGGGCCGGTCGACCACGACGGCGACACCGGAACCACCGACGGTGGCCGTGAGTTGCTGATCGGTGGCAGCGTGCACGCGGATCCGGGTCTGTCCGGATGTGTCACCGTGGGGGTCGACGAGCACCGTGTACCGGCCTGCTCGGGGGAGCACGGTGCCGTCGACGTATCCCTTGCCGCCGATGACACAACCACCGGCGAGGAACTGTCCGTCCGGGTCGCGTAGCGACAGCACGTTGCATTCGTCGGGCAGGGTCGCCTCGGTGGCTTCGATGAAGATCTTCTGCCCGGCCACGGCGTCGAAGCCGAGCGTACTGACCGCGCCGGGCTGCCCGACCGTCGCGGTGTCCGCGGTCCCGTCGATGGTGATGGCCGCGGTGTGGTCGGTCGCGGTGTTGATGCGCAATGTCGCTCGTCCGGTGGCGTTTTCGGCGGGCGCGAGGCGGAGTGTGTACTGCCCGGTCACGGGTAGCGTGACCGTGTCGATGAAGCCGCTGCCCGTGATGACGCAGCCTGAGCCGAGCGGTTGGCGCTGCGGATCCAGCAGTGTCACGACCGCGCATTGATCGGGCAGGTCGGATCCGGTGATCCGGACGAACAAGCGCTGTCCCGCGATGCCGGGCACGGTGACCTCCGCGGCTGTTGCGGGGGTGCGGACCTCCAGGAGCAGATCGCCGTCGATGGTCAGTGCCGCTTGTGATTGCGCGGCGTCTTCGGCGAAGGCGGGCTGGCCGGTGAGGGCGACGTCGAGGATGCAGTTCGCCAAGATTCGGGGGTCGGTGATTCCTGATCGGCGGCAGATCAATTCGGCGGTGGCCCGGTTGGGCAGCCCGGTCGCGTCGATCGCCCGGGTGGGCTTGTGCCGGTCGGTGAACGTGGCCGTGTCCTCACCGGGGCCGTAGTCGAACAGCGAACGACTCTGCTCCACCCGCCAGCTGTCAGCGAATTCGGGGTAGAGGGCCTCGAACGGCGGCGGCGTCTGCAGCGTTCTGCCGCCACGAACGGCGAGATCGTCTTTCGGGTCGCCGTTGTAGTCGCCGAGGAGTCCGGTCATCGTGGTGCGGCGCTCGGGCAGGGCGCCCACCGCTAGGCGCA
This sequence comes from Nocardia sp. NBC_01377, assembly GCF_045040005.1. Taxonomy (NCBI): domain Bacteria; kingdom Bacillati; phylum Actinomycetota; class Actinomycetes; order Mycobacteriales; family Nocardiaceae; genus Nocardia; species Nocardia sp. NBC_01377. The sequence continues at coordinate 5,725,370 of NZ_CP109566.1, read as the reverse complement.
GGCCCCACGGTCCGATGGGGTCGGCGTCGAAGGTCGAGCCGTCGGGCCAGCGGACGGTCACGCCGTCGCCGCGTCCAGCGACCGCCCCACCGCGTCCCAGCGCGATCTGCTTCTCGGTCACTGGGGTTTGTGTCCCGTTGATCCGCAGCGTCATGCCGTCGGCGGTGAGGTAGATCCCGACGGTGTCGCCGGCGACGTTCATCGCGGCCGCGGTGTTGACCGACACCACCGAGCTGCCGGGGAACGCTGTCTGCCGCACCTGGACCTCGAGATCGCCCGGCGTCGAGGAGGCCAGCACGAACTCGCCTACGGCCTGGAAGTCGTAGGGTGTCCCGTCGAAGGTCCACAGGTGCGGGTCGCCGTTGCTGGTACTGCAGGCAGCGCCGGGTCTGGTCGCCACCAACCCGGGGACTCCGACACCTGTGGCACTGCAGCCGCCGCCACCCGGAGGGGGTCCCTTGGGCAGGTCGCACTCCTGCCCATCGGGTGGTATGGAGTTGCCGGAATAGCTGGTGCGTTGGGGCAGACCGGTAGCCCGGCGGTAGTCGTTCTCCACGCCCACGGCGTGCACCTCATCGGGTGAAGCGCCGTAGGAGGTGTTGCGGACCCGGCATCGGGTACCGCGATCGATTTTGTCGGCGGCGTCCTTCGCGTGCGCCATTTCGTGGATCAGTTCCGCGCACCGATCTCTGCGCACGTTCTCGCCGGGGTAGAGCTCGCCGTGTTTGCCTGGCACCCAATTGATCTCGACATCGCGGCCCGGGCGCCAGGGATGGAGGTCGGTGAAGCTGCCGAATCGTTCGATGAACGGCGCCCGGACGAGGACTCTCGTGCCGGAGCGTTGAAGGTCGTCGATGATGGCGCCCAGTCCGGGGTCAGCTCCCGGCCCGGCGCTGCGGATTTTGTCGACGCAGCCGTTGTAGAGGCTCTGGAGGCCGGAATCCACGGTGATCGTCGCGGATGCGGGCGGTGCCGCTGCGATCAGCGCGGCGACGATCACGGCGACGATCGAAGCAATCGTCCAGCGTGGCATCGGCATTCATTCCTTCTCGACGGTGAATTCGGCCGATGCCGAACCCGTCGACGTCAGGCAGGCGTCGGCAGGTATGCCCGGCAGGGGCGGGCGCAGGTACGTGGCGGTGAGTCGGTAGCGGCCGGGTACGTCGACGGGCCAGGCGCTGGTCGTCGCGCCGCCGCGCCCGTCGACGGTGAAGGTGACCAGCGCCTGCGGGCCGCCGTCGGTATCGCGGTCACCCCGCAGCGTCATCTCCACCGATCGACCGGGCTCGACCGCGACGAGGTCCTGTGCCAGGGCGACCGAAAAGTTCGTGGTGAAGAGGGCTTGGCCGACAACAGCGGCGACGGGTAGGTCGTCGCGGGTCATCGAGGTGAAACTCAGCGTGCCCTCGGGTGTTCGGCCGAGCCGGCAGCTCTCCGAGGTGGTGTTGGTGACCGTTATGCCGAGCTCGATCGGTTCGGCCGAGCGATAGCTGCTCGCCGACATGGCGATCCGCAGTCCGAGGCCGCCGGTTTCCCCGCCACCGCCGTCGGTGGCCGATCCGCCACAGCCGGTGGCCCCGAGCATTGCGGTGACGAGAGCGATGGTGGCGAAGCGGGTCGAAACACCCATGGAAGAACCATACGATCAGGCGGGCGTCAGCGGTGCTCAATCCCTCCGAACAACCACCGACAGACGATCGCGTCACGGCACCCCGTGCGGCCAACCGTGCCACGTGCGCGAACTCGACGAGTGGGCGAAGGCGAACGACTGGTGTCATCGTGATCGTGTGTATGCGCGAGCACTTCCGATTCCGCCTACGGGGTTCCAGGTTCCGCGACAGAGATGGACGGCTGATGCCTCGGTGTCATCGCCTACGTCAACCCCCTGTGCTTCACCACCCCGGGCACGGTGCGGTTCGGATCGACCGCGACTTCGTTCTCGGTCGATTCGGCCACCCAGATAGCCGCGATCGCTCCGTCGAGGACGGGAACGGTCCAGGCCAATGTCGGGGAGAACCTGCGAGGCAGGCCCGTAATGAGCCACGCCCCCGCGCAGCACGAGTGATCAGGAGCCCGAAACATTTCGATGGTTGTCGGATTGATCGGTCGAGGAGTTCGGTACGAGCGGCGATGCAGAGGGCGACACTTCCGGTGAATTGCGTTGTCGGGGATACTGTCCGGTGATGGAAGGAGCGGGCTGTGCCGGAGGGGCAGGATTCCCCGGCCCGGGCCGACACCGAAGGTGCCCAGCCTGCGGCGGTGCGGGGGCGTGGGGCGCGGGCGGTCGCCGCGTTCTTCGGCTGGTCCGGGTGGACGACGGTGACCGCGCTGGCCACAGCGGTCGCGGCGTTCGGCGCGTTGTGGTTCACCGGACAGACCCTGCGTGCCACCAACGGCCAACTCGGTCTGCAACATCAGATCGCGGTCACCGACCGGCTACAGAAAGCCGTGGAGCAGTTGTCCTCGGAATCGATCGATACCCGCCTGGCCGGGATCTATCTACTCGAACGCCTCGCCAAGGACTCCCCAACCGATCACGAACCGGTCTTCGCGATCCTGTCGGCCTACGTACGCACCCACACCGACCTGACTCGCTGTCCCCGCTCAGAACCCGACCCACGCACCTTCCGAGCCACCCCGCCACCCACCGACATCCAAGCCGTCCTGACCGTCATCGGGCGTCGGAAATCCGGCCACGACCTGCCCTACGGAATCGACCTGCGTAACACCTGTTTGACCGGCGCCGACCTGGCCAAGGCGGACCTGACCCACGTCCAACTCACCGGCGCGAACCTGGCCCAGGCCAACCTCTACGAGGCCGACCTGTCCGACTCGTTCGTCATGAACGCCGATCTGACCGGCGCCTCACTGATCGGGGCACGCGCACACGACACCGTACTGCTGCGCGCGGTGCTGTCGGAGGCGAATCTGTTCGACGCGGACTTCGAGGGCGCAGTGCTGAGAGAGGCCGATCTACGGGGTGCGCGCCTGAGTGACGCGACGCTGAAACTGGCCGATATCGCAGGCGCCGATCTGCGGGGAACCGATCTGCGATCGACCGACCTGACCGCCGTCGTGACCATCAGCACCACAGGAGTGCCGCTGCGCTACGACGACACCACCCTCTGGCCACCGAACTTCCCGCCGCCGCCCCGCTGAGGCCACAGTGTCCGATTCCTTTGACGGTCAGAGGACGTGGCATCGTGTGCCGGGGGTGGGCCAGAGCAGGGTGTGTGCGGTGGTGATGGCCGCGAATGATGATGTCGGTGTCCCGCGGGGGTACTCAAGTTTCTTGTGGTGGCCAATGTTTGGGGCTCCGGTGCAGTCGATCCGACGGAACCAGGTCGCCGTCCTAGGCGCGTTCTGCCATCATTGAACGTTTCCGAGTAGTGGTCTGACGGATCGGTTGCTGCGGCGGTGCTGAAAGATGTTGGGGTGGAACGCGAAACGCGGAACCTCTGGCGTATGAAGGAGGTCCGACTAAAGATCAACTTCACAGAGGTTCCGCGCGTCATGAGTGTCGCATACATCGCCATCCTGCCGTTGCCCGAGTCCACCGTCGCCCACGTCGCGGGCTTGCTGGCCGCGCGCCGCCAGGCCTTGGGGACCCGCTGGAGGGCGTTGACCTGCCTCGAACAGGCAGTGCTGGGGTTGCGGTGGTTCACCGACGGCACCCGTGTCGAGCAGCTCGCCCTGGACAACGCGATCGGCCGCACCACCGCCTACGACAGCCTCCACGAGGTGATCGATACTCTCGCCGCCCGGGCCCCGGCCTTGCACAACGTGCTGCTGGCCGCGAAAGTCGCTGGGCACCAGCACATCAGCGTGGACGGTACGCTCATCCACACCGACCGGGTCGGCCAAGCCGGCCCCACCACCGCCAAAGCCACCTCGGTGCCACGCCGGGTCAAAGTCGACCTCTGGTGGTCGGGAAAACACGGCCGCCACGGCGGGAACATCCAGGTCGTTACCGCCCCGGACGGGTGGCCGATGTGGACCTCCGAGGTTCGTCCGGGACGTGAGCACGATGTCACCGCGCTGCGCGCCCACCCCGAGATGCTGCCCGCGCTCACGGACTGGACCGGTGAAAACCTGCCCGTGCTGGGCGATCTCGGATACTTGGGCGAGGCCACAACGATCACGGTCGCGGTCAAGAAGCCCAAGGGCGGGCAGCTGACCGACGAACAGAAAACGGCGAACAAGGCCCACAACCAGGTTCGCGCGGTCGGTGAGCGCGGTAACGCACTGCTCAAATGGTTCAAGGCATTGCGTCGAGTCAGCTTGTGCCCGTGCCGGATCGGTGCCATCGCCGCAGCCGCGCTGGTGTTGCTGCATCTTCAACACGGCCGCAGCGTCTGACCGTGACACGCCGCTACTCGGAAAGGCTCATTGATGGGCAGACAATAGAGGGGTGCGGTTATGACGGCTCGTGCGTGGGGAACCAGCATTCTGGCTTGCGTTCTGGCGGTCGTCGCGACAGTTTTGGTGGCGCCCGCGACTGCGACGGCGTCGGGAACCCCGCGGGCGCAGTTTTGGGACGAGCCGAATTTTCAAGGTCACAAGCTGGACAAAGATGTCAGTTTCGATGTCCCGGGAGGGCAGCAGCAGGATGTCGCCGATCTGAGCAGGGAAGGCCTGAGTTGCTGGTTCTGCGAGGGCAATTGGGACAACCGAATCGTCTCGCTGAGCACGACCGGAGGCGGTCAGGAGCCCGTGAACCTCATCATCTGGAATTCTGTCGGCATGCCCAGAAACGACGGCTACTGCGTGTTCATTCCGAAGGGCGTCGAGATCTCCAACTTGTATTCGAAAATACCGCTGCGCAACCGGGGCGGTGAAGTGATCGAAGGAATCTTGGGTCCGACAATATCGTCGTTCGTTGTTACCACGAGGGAAAATCCAGATCTTCCTCCGGAGTGCTTCGTCTACGCTGGTGCCTGAACCGGCTGTCCGACTTCGCCCGTCGATCGTGATAGGCAACCTCAGGCCTGCTGTATGCCGGGTTCGGATCCAGTTCTTCGGACCGATCACCTACCTCGGGCGAATCGGATTCCAACGGTTGAACTTCTGCCGCAACGGGCTTGGACCAGACGCTGCGCCCGCTGGTCACCGCCCCCGGAGAACGCCCCACTGAGGACACCGAATTCGACAAATCCGACTGTCAGACCTGTTCGTGCGCAACCGACTCCGCCTAGCGTGGACTGCGAAACCGATCATGCTGGAGAACGAGGGGGACTGATGCTCAGCCTGGAAAAGCGTTACGCCGTACTCACCGCCACCGCTCGCAAACTCGGTCACGCCCCAGACCTCGAGCAGTTGCGGCGGCTATGTCAGGAACTCGACCAGCGGTCGCGCACCACCGTGCCCGCCGGCGAGCGGCGCTACCAGCTGAGCTTGGCCAGCCGCGAAGCCAACTCGTGCCTGACCGAAGCTGCCGACCGCGCCCAGGGCCTCCGCGCCGCCGCGGCCGCTGCGGCCGAGCGAGAATGTGGACCGTCAGCTAATTCCTCCAGGCTGCCGTCACGGAATTCCTCCAGCGGACGTGCCTCTCCGCGAGCGTAGCGAGCCCGATTCCCGCGTCTGCCGACGGGGCGGCCCGGGCGTTTGCGCGGCCGGAACGAGGGCCCGTCCATCAGCACCTGATGGCTGGTGTTGATCAACCGGTCCAGCAGGCTCTCGGCGACGACCGGGTTCGGGAACAGCCCGTACCAGTCCTTCGGGGCCCGGTTGCTCGTCAAGATCAACGGGCGCCCCGACAACGCGCGTTCGCTGATCAGCTCGTAGAGGTCGTCGGCGTGCAGGGCGGTATGCTCGCGCATCGCGAAGTCGTCGAGGATCAACACGTGCGGGCGCGTGTATTCACGAATCCTCTTGCCCCAGGACCGATCCGCGTGACCACCGGCCAGATCTGCCAGCACTCGTGAGGTTTTCGCGAAGCGGACGTCACCGCCGCGGCGGGCGACCGCGTGGCCGAGTGCTTGCGCGACATGGGTTTTCCCGACCCCGACCGGCCCGTAGAGGATCACCGATTCACCCGAGTCGAGCCAGCGCAGGGCCGCGAGGTCGCGGATCATCGCCGCGGGGAGTTTCGGGTTCGCCGCGAAGTCGAAGTCCTCGAGCGTGGCTTGCTCCTCGAACTTCGCTCGCCTCAATCCCCTTGTGAGAGCGTTGGTTTCGCGGCGGGCGATCTCGTCCTCGCAGAGGGTTTGCAGGAATTCCAGGTGCCCGAGTTTCCCGTCGCGGGTCTGGGCCGGCCGCGCGTCGAGGGTGTCGAGCATGCCGGTGAGTTTCAGCGCGCGTAGGACCTCACGCAGGCCGGGGTCACTGATGTTGGATATGAAAGTTGTATTTCCTTGCTGAAGTGGAGAACTGGATGGATCAGGCGTGTGGGGTCCAGTCGGCGTCGAACTGGCCGGGGCCGCGAAGGAACGCCGGGACCGCGCAGGCATCGCCGGCCGCCGGGGCGTCGTCGGTTTCGGCGCCGACGGCGAGGATGCCCTTGACGGTTCGGTAGGTGGGGTCAGCGACCTCGATCGCGCGAGCGCATGCGGCTTCGAGCCGGTCGACGCCGTGTTCGCGGCGCGATCCGAGCACTCCCTGAGCGGCGCGCAGGTGGTAGATCGCGTTGGGAGACAACAGGTCGTCGATCGACAACTCGCAGGCCGGGCCGACCTCGACGGCGATCTTGCGGCACCAGGTCGGGCCTTGCAGATGGAACGCGATCTTCTCCGGCGGATAATGGTCGGGGTTGGTCGCCCGACCCGACAGCCGCAGGACATGAGTGGCCACGACGTGCTGGTCCCGGAAGATCTGCACGACATCCCCGCAGACGCGGGCGTGCAGGGTCTGCCCGATCAACCGCCACGGCACCGAATACAGGGCTTTGCCGACCTCGACGTGGGTGTCGAGACCGACCTTCCCGGTCGACCAGCGGGTCGACACGAACGGCGTGGCCGGTAGCGGCAGCAGGGCGTCGCGTTCGATCGCTTCGAATACCCGCAGCGGCTGGGCGCCGTCGAGGGCCCGGGAGTGCCGCAGCCCGGCGACGTCGGTGCTCCAGCCGGCGGCGTCGTCCTGCATCTGGGCGAGACCGGTGAATTCTCGCCCCTGCCAGAAGGAGTCGCGAACGTATTGGATGATCCGTTCGACGCGTGGCTTGTCCTTCGGTTTGCGGACTCGTGCCGGGTCGACCAGCGTCCCGTAGTGGTGGGCGAGTTCGGCGTAGGAGCGGTTCAGACGCGGGTCGTAGAGGTCGGGCTTGTCGACACCGGTGCGGAGGTTGTCGATCACCAGGCGGGCGGGAACCCCGCCGAAGAACTCGAACGCCGCGACATGGGAAGCACACCACGATGATTGGTCCATCGAGGTCACCGGTTGCACGAACAACATGCGCGAGCACGACAGCACCATCACGAACCCTTGGACCGTGACCCGCCGGCCCGCGACGGGATCGAACCAGGTGCCGAGTTTGCCGTAGTCGATCTGGGCTTCGCTGCCCGGCGCGACCGGCGGGCGGGGCACGGTCACCCTCGCGCGCGCCGCCTCGTCGGCGAGGTTGGCCGTGATCCACCGGCGGACAGAGGATTCCGACACGTCCAGGCCGTGGTCGTCACGCAGGCGCTGCGCGATCGTGGCGACGGTGACCTTGTGGCCGAGCCATGAAACTTCTCCTCGCCATCTGTGTCGTTCCTCCTCACCAGCCGTGGACTGTCGAGAACGAGCGAACATGTGTGCGAGACACGCCGACCGGCGACACACCGCCGGGTGGAGGAATTACGTGACGGCCGGGTGGAGGAATACCGTGACGGGGAAGTGGGGGAATTCCGTGACGGAACTACCCCTCACCTGGGGGAATTACTTGACCGCTGACAACCGACCCGGCAGCCGGATACCTCACCGATCCGAGACGCGGTGCAGGCGGCGAAGATCACCACATCACCCCAGCCCCGATACTGATCTGCTGAACGATTCACCAACGCATCAGCCAGGGTGAGCAACGCCGAATAGTCCGACAGCGCCAGCGAACGCGGATCATCGAGTTCGTCTTCGATCTGCTGATACAGCTTCTGCCAGCCACGCACCCGCGCCGGGTTCGACTGTCGAAGGTCGTCGCGTACCGCCTGTTCCATCACCCGCACCAGCACCGCGAGGGTGTTCTTGACCGTCGATTTACCTGCCCCGTCGCTGATCCAGCCGACCACCGCCCGATCCACCGCGCCATTGGTCAGCATCGCCACCGGCAGATGCCCCAGGGTCGGCACCACTCGTTTGCGCCAGCCCGTCAGGTAGGGGTCGGTGGTCTTCTTTTCCAGACCGCGCAGCGCGAGATCCATGTTCGCTTCGCCGTATTCGGCTAGGCGCATCGTCGCCGTTTTCGGGTCGATCCCCTGCGCGGCTTGGCGTTCCAGTCGCGCGATCCATTGCTCGGCCTCCTCGCGAGTCTCGAACGGCTCCGACACCGAAGGTCGCTTCTTCGTACCCGGCTCGGTCCACCGCACACGCGCTTTGAACGGACGCCGCCCGTAGTCGGGCCGTTCCTCGATGTTCGAGGAAAGGCGAACGCCCACAGGCATATTGATACGTCCGGGCATCACGCCACCGCCGCGAGAGGATCGGTGCGTGCGCTTTGGAGCCATACCTCGATGTCCTCGGCCGCGTATTTGACCACCCGCGGAGAGACCCGCACGAACGCAGGCCCGCACGGGGGATTCGCCGTACGCCACCGCCGCAGGCTCGACGGATCGATACCGAGCAACAGCGCCAGTTCCGCCGTCGAGTACAACTTGCCGTCGACCAACCGTGTATCCATGACCGCCCCTCCTATGGTGCTGACTGCTTGATTGCCGAATGTTCCTTCCACGCTTGAGGTCCCGCCGCCAGGAGTGCTTTGTCGTACTCGGCTCGCCAGGCTTTGCGTTGGGCGATGGTCGACAGGATCAGGTGATCACGCGGTGGTGCGTTCTGGTCGCCGGGTTGGACCGGTCGCACGATCAGATGCGAGGTGTCGGGTTTGACGATGCCGACCGAGGCCAGCAGTTGCCGAACGAACTCGATACGGTCCGCCTTGTGATCCGGGAGCGTCTCACCGGACCAGCGACGCGACACCAGCACCCGACGTCCGGGGAGCCCGAGCGTGTCCCGACGGTGAGCTTTGCCCTTGCACTTGCCTGCTACGGCCTTGTCGCTGGCGCCCTTGGGGACGATGCCGTAGCGCAGCCACACCGGGCACTTCGGTGAGCACGGGGTGTGTTGGAGTTCGGCGTGTAGGCGGTCGTAGTGGATCGCGGTACGGACCGAGTCGGTTTCGAGGACTTCCGATACTGCTTTGGTCAGGTATTTGGTGACGTAGCCGATCGCGGCATCGGCTTTGTTGCCGGGGATGTGGCCCTTGATGTGGCCGGGGTCCATGCGCTCCCCGAAACGCACGGTGTAGGCCGGTTGCAGGTCATCGACGGTATCGAGGATGTCGAGTGCCTCATCCCACCCGGTGAGCGGCTGACCGCTGTCGGGGTCGACGAAGGTCATTGTCTGCCAGTCCCACACGGGTACTTTGTCGCCGGAGTAGACCTCGTTTTCCGGGTCGAAGTGCGGCCACCACACCTGGTGGTAGGTCGCCGCGGTGACCAGCTTCAACGTGTCACGCGAGATGGCCGAACGCAGCAGGATATGGATGTGGGGTGCACCGCGCCGTTGCGGTTCCACGGTCGCGAAGTACTGGATGTCGTAGCCGAGGCAGCGGCGAAGGTTCTGGATCCACCGGTCGATCAGCGCGGCGAAGAACACGATGCCGCGTGCGGCGCTGGTGTAGTCGTAGGTGTCGGGGTCGTGCGGGGAGCCGTCACCGCAGACCTTGCCCTTCTTGTCGATGCCGCCGTCCTGGTTCATCGAGCCGTAGGAAGGCATGGTCAACGTGACCATCATCGAGGGGCGATGCTTGCCGCCGAAGATCTTGCCGATGGTCTTCTTGGTGACCTTCTGACGCGGCAGGTTCGGCACGTCCTGACGGCGACGAGTCGAGCGAGCACGCCGTTTGGACGGTTTCGGGTCCAACGCGGGCAGACGGCCCCGTATCCCGGAATCGCGGAGTTCGGTGTCCATTTCGCCCACCAGGGCCGCGAACGCATCGGCCATTTCGTCGTCACCGTCGCTGCGTGCGCTCCGGTATTCGGTGACCAGGTCAGCGCGGGCGGTCAGCAGCTCGGTTTGCCGTTTCGAGGGTGTGCGGACCAGATCGACCGGTTCGGATTCCACGTGCCAGCCCTCGCGGCCCTGAGTGATGCGCAGCCACCGTGCCTTGTCCGCGGTTTGCACACGCTGGCGATGGTGGCCTTGCACGGGGAGCCGACGTATTCGGTCTTGCCGGTGATCGGGTCGACCGAGGCCATCGTGATCGGGCGTACGCACACCCCGAACTCTTCGGCCGCCGCCGCCGCGATGTCGGTGAAGTCCGGGAGTGCGCGACGATGGGCCGCTGTCTGACGGACCGGTGCTGTCTCGGTGTCGGTGTCGAGGTTCACGAGGTCGCTCATGCCGGTTCTCCGTTCTTGCGGTCCCACAGCCACTCCACCCGCGTCGTGGACACGGCAACGGCCGCTGCGAGTGAATCGTGGTGCCGGAAAGCGAGTTCCATCGTTGAAGGTCCGACGACGAGAGCATGGCATTCCAGGACACCGAAGGCGTGTGCGAGGTGGGTGGTGCGTCCGGTGTAGTCGTCGGGGCATTGACCGGGCAGCATCCGCACCGTCACCCGGTCGGTGAACTGCCCGACTCGTATCGAGACCAAGCGAGGAGTGGCGGTGTTGTGGCCGTAGGTGACCTGCAAGCCACATGCCGCGCTCATCGCGACCCAGCGACGCCGGTACCGCAACCAGGCCAGCAACCGTTGCCGTACCCGGTCGGTGACCCAGCGGGTGAAACTGGCCGGGGAAGCCCACCGCCAACCGAGCAGCAGCGCCAGGCCCACGCCGACGACCGCGACAGCGGCGGGCCAACCGACCAGCAGCCATGCCGCGACAGCCGCGCCGGTCGGGATCGACAGCATCGGGAACAGCAGCGCCCACCACAGCGACCGAGCCACCGCCTTGACCGCGAACCAGACGATTCCGATCACGGCGTCTGTGAACGCATCAGACGGTTCGGGTTGTCCGAGATAGGTTTTCGCGGTCTTGATGTGTTTCGTGGTCATGGTCATGCCTCTTGCTCGAACAGGTCGAATAGGTCGAACTGGGTAGGTACGGGTGCCTGGTCCTGATAGCGCTTCCACATGTCGCGCGCGCTGTCACGGAACACCACCACCGGGGCGTGTCCGCGCCTACCGCGATTGCCGGGCTTGGCGGCCATCAGCCGGGCTTGAGTCACGTTCTGAGCCTTGGGAAGCGGGCGCACTGTCTCGCCGATCAGCACGCCCCATTCCACGGCCTTGCGGGTACTCATGCCGCCCACCCGCCGTCGTCGTAGTCGATGCCCCACGCCGCGAACGCGCCCGTCTCGAGGCACACATGCACCGCGACTTCCAGCGGGTCCGCGCCACGGCGTTCGAGCAGTCCGCGACGACGAGAAGCCAGGTCGATCACGCTGTCCGAGTAGCCGGTCACGGGCTTGCCGGTCTTGCGAGTGTTGTTGGTGTTGAGCATGATTCAGTCCTTGGTGTGAAGGTCGGTGAGGTCGCGGTCATGGCGTTCGATTCTTTGGCAGCCATCGCAGAGAACGCGGTCGCCGTCGTAGAACCAGCCCTGTTCGGGATGAGCGTTGATGTGGTCGACAGCGCGGGCGATGGAGTCGAAGACAACGGCGATACCCTGAGCGTCGATCGAGACGACCACTCCGGGAGCCCGACCGTTGAAGTCGTCTTGGCCGTAGCAGATCCCGCAGACATCGCAGTAGACCGCCACATGGGTTTCGGTGACGAATTGTCGTTTCATGCCGCCACCGGCCCTGTCTCGCCGTCGCCGGGAATGTCGTCGTCGCCCAGCAGCTCGCGCGCATCGACACCTTCGAGCGGGTAGGGATCATTCGGGACAGTCACAGCAGCGGGAACCGGAACCGGAACCGGGGTCTCGGAGTCGCGGTGTTGCGGCGCTGACCGGTCGATCGGAGGTGACACCGGCTTGTAGGTGACGACGATGCGGTCCACATCGTCATCGGTGACCAGGAACGCGCGAGCCCGTCGGAACCCTGCCTTGCCGTCCTCCTTGACGTAGCAGACACCCGGAGTGGTGTGCGGGATCTCATCGCAGTGTGAGCCGCGCTCACGTGCGCCCTCACCGTGGATCATCGCGACCTGGGTCACTTCGTCCATGCGCATGCCGATCCGGTACGGCAGTAATTGCCGTTGCGGCACATTCTCTTTCGACGGGTCGATCACGGTTTCGATCACCGAGAACAGCGGGGCACGCCCTTGGGACAGGAGTTTGCCGTGTGCGCGTTCGAACCGGGCTTGCAACTTCGGTTCGGAGAACGCCGACAACGTCGCCGCCTCATCGATGATCGTGACCACCAACGGGTTCTCCGGCGTCGGAACCGGTTTGCGGACAACGCGATAGCGTTGCGTGGCCTTCTCCATGTCGATGACGGTTTCCTCGATCTGGGTGACCATTTCCTCGCCGGTCGTGCACGAGAAATGAGTGCACAGCCCTTCGAGGTCCCACAGTTCATGTCCGCCCTTGGGGTCGATCACCCGCAGCTCGACACGTCCCGACGCGATGGCCGGACCCATGCCGTTGACCAGTGACCACAGGACGCCGGACTTGCCCGAGCCCATCCCGCCCGCGATCAGGACGTGTCGGCCCTGCACCGGTACCCGCCAGTCGTCGCCGTCCTCGAACACACCCGCCAGGACAGCCTCCGCCCTGGGCCTGGCCGCGCGGCCCGCGCGGCGGCACCCGAAAAGGGCCGGTGCATAACGGGGCTGATCACTTCATCGCAGGATGCGGTACCGGCCCGGGATCTCCTGGAACTCGACGGCCGCCGCGATGGCGTCATCACCGGGCGGTGCGGTACCGGCCGGGATGACCACGAGTTTGTCGTCATCGTCATCGAGGCGGTGACTAGTGCCCTCGCGGGAACCACGATTATCGTTTTTCCTGGTAGGAGTGTCGCGAACATGGTCGCGACACACTGCGACATGGGGAGCCAAGCGGTGAGCCTCGACCGGCGTCGGTCCGGAGCCAATCACCGAGGTGGACTTTGATTTGCAGGCTCATGCGGACGAGATTCTGGTGGCGACTGGGCATTTGCGAGTCGCTGTGCGGCTACGTGGTCAGGACACATTCCTGGTTCTGCTGTGGTGAGAAGGGTTCGGGCGAGGTCTCGGGCCAATTCGGTCGCTCGCGTCGGTGGTGGTTTGCCCTGGTGGAGGTAGGGGCGGACAACGGCTAGTGGCATGTCGATGAGGGCGAAGGTGATGCGGTCACGGGTGAGGCCGGTCCGTGTGGCGAGTGCTTGGACAAGGGCTCGCAGTGCCTGCTTCTGTGCCATGTCGTGCTCGGCCAGCTTGATTCGGGCTGACTCCGGCCACTCGTCTGGTTCGAACGTACGAGTGCCTGACTGAAGCACGGTCGCCTCGGCGAGGTTGTCGCGACACCAGTCAACAATCCAGGCCGACGCGGCAACCGCGTCGTCAAGCTCGGGCGTGACACCTACGACGCGCAAGTATTCCTCGAGGAATTTACGGCTCGAACGCAGCCACAGGGCAGCGAGCAGAGCGGGACGGTCCGGGAAGCGGTGATAGATCGAGCCGCTGGGTGCTCCGATCGAACGCGCAACGGCGGCCATCGTTACCGCGCGCGCCCCGCTCGCAGCGAACAGTCGCGCCGCGGAGTCCAGGAAGTCGTCTGGGTCATGGAGCGGGGGTCTTCCCATGAAGTAGAGACTATGCTCTAATTCTTTTTTAGAGAGGCATCTCTAAAAAAGTGGGAGTCGATATGACAGCACGAGACGTGGCAGAGAAGCTCTACGTAGCGTTCGCAGAATCCGATGGCCATGCGCTTGCGGGGCTGCTGGATCCGTCGTTTACAGCGCGGGTGAGTTCGGGTATGCCGCTGGGAGTCGGCGGCCCGGTCGCAGACCCACACACGATACTGTTGAAGGTCTGGGGCGTTGTCTTCGCTGCCTATGACGCCGCGCCCTATCCCGAAGAGTTCGTCGATGTGGGACGTGACAGGGTCATCGTATTCGGCGCATACCGGGGAAGCTGCCGGTCGACGGGAAACGGTTTCGAAGCAGCGTTTGCCCATGACCTAACAATCCGGGACGACAGGATCGCGTCGCTGGTCCAGATCACTGACACCAAGCAGTGGCATGACGCACTGATCGGTGGGTAGCGAGGTGGAGGCCGGTTCATGACGCCATCGGCGTCGATTACGCGGTCGGCCGTACATCGGACCCGCGCTGCATCGAGGTGCCATCGATGGAGCACCGCACCCGCGGCCGGCCCTGCCAGGAGATCGAACAACGCACGCAGCGCATCCGGGCCGACGCGGCGCAGCGCTTGGGACAACGCCGAGGTACTCGGTGTCGCGACCACCGCAGTGTCCAGGCCGCTGACCAGCCGCGCCCACACCTGACGGTAACCGATCTGCTCGAACAGCGCCCCGGCCAACAGCAGATACACCACGACCCGTGACGGGAGCGTGCGCACTCGCCGCTGCACCGACCGGGTGGCCGCCAAAGCGGCATCGACCAGGTCGAACGACACGATCTGGGTCAACTCGCCCAGATGCCCTGGCCCGAACACCGAATCGGCTACCGCACGCGGCCGGGAAATGACAGACTGGTCCAACAGCGGAGCTCCTGGTTCGAAGGTTTGTCTTGGAGGACAAGACCTCTCTACCAGCAGTTCCGCTGTTCCATATGTGAAACAACCACTCCAGCAACAACATTGCCTTGACAGCGACCCGACACCGCTAACTGAGCGGCCTTGCCGTTAACGGAGAACACCTGATCGACTTCAGTCCTCGGAGGAGCCCGCTGTGCGGTCCACCCATATCGCCCACAACCCGACCTTGAACACCGACGACCTGCACCTGATCGACGCGTACTGGCGGGCGGCGAACTATCTGTCGGTGGGCCAGATCTATCTGCTGGACAATCCGCTGCTGCGCGAACCGCTGCGGGCCGAAGCCCGATTCGGCGACGTCGAGGAGTCGGCACGCGGCCTGCACCGGTAAACCCTCGGACGCCATGGTGGCTGTGGCCGCGTATCGCCTTTGGGGCGACCCCCTGTTCTTTGAGCAGCCCACGAGCCCTTTTCAGGATCGCGACCTCTTGCTCGAGTTCCCGGATCCGCCGTTTGGCCGTGGACTACGTACCTATACCTCGACCTGTGATCCCATGATGACGGTGCGTGCGCCGGGTAGGCCGAAGTATTCGGCGGCGTCGGCGGTGATGTGGGAGGTGGCGATGAACAAGTGTTTGCGCCACGATGCCATGGTCGGTGCGTTGCCCTTCTTCAGTTCGATCTTCGACAGGAAGTAGGAGGCGTCGTCGACGGTGATCGGGCCTTCGGTCTGTGCGGGGTCGAGCAGGCGCAGTGCGGCGGGGACGTTGGGTGTTTCCATGTAGCCGTAGTGGGCGGTGACGTGGATGATGCCGTCTTCGGCGTAGCCGAGGGGGTCGATCTCGGTGCGTTCGGTGTCGGGCACGCGTGGCACGGGAAGGGTGTTGAGCGAGAGGATGACCACGTGTTCGTGTAAGACGCGGTTGTGTTCGACGTTGGCGCGCATCGCCAACGGCGCGGTTTCGTTGCCTCGATTGAGGAATACGGCGGTGCCGGGGATCCGGACCAGCGGCGGTTGATGGTCCTGTAGTTCGTCGACGAACGCGCGCAGTGGTCCTTCGACCTGTTCTCTGGCGGCGGTGACGATGACGCGTCCCCGCGCCCAGGTGATCATGATGGTGAACGCGGTGAGCCCGATCAGCAACGGCAGCCACGCGCCGTGTACGAGTTTGGTGAGGTTGGCGGCCAGGAACAAGGCGTCGACCGACAGCAACACCACCGCACCGAGTACGACCAGCCACAGTGGCGCCGCCCATTTGACGCGCGCGACATAGAAGTACAGCAGCGTCGCGATGGTGATCGTCGCGGTGACCGCCATACCGAACGCATACGCCAGAGCCGCTGAACTCCGGAACGCGAAGACCAGGGTCAGTACCGAGACCATGAGTACCCAGTTGATCCACGGGACGTAGATCTGTCCGATCGTGGACTCGGAAGTGTGCGCGATCCGCAGCCGCGGTAGGTACCCGAGTTGGGCTGCTTGGGAGGCCACCGAAAACGCGCCGGTGATCACCGCCTGGGAAGCGATCACGGTCGCCGCGGTCGCCAGCAACACCAGCGGCAACCGCGCCCATCCCGGGGCGAGCAGGAAGAACGGGCTGCTGACCGTGCTCTGGTCACCGAGCAGCAGCGCGCCTTGGCCGAGGTAGCTCAACGCGCAAGCGGGTAGGACCAGGCCGAGCCAGCCCCGCGTGATCGCTTTACGTCCGAAATGGCCCATGTCGGCATACAGTGCCTCGGCGCCGGTGACCGCGAGCACGATCGCCGCCAACGCGAAGAACGCGATCCCGAAGTGCCCGAACAGGAACCCCAGCGCATAGGTCGGCGACAATGCCTTCAGAATCTCCGGGTGCCGGGCGATACCGGAGATCCCCAGCGCGCCGATCGTGGCGAACCAGGCAATCATCACCGGGCCGAATAGTCGACCGACCGCCGCGGTGCCGTGGCGTTGCACCGAGAACAATCCGATGATGATCACCACCGTGATCGGGATGATCCAATCCTCGAACCCCGTCGACACGATCTTCAGACCCTCGACCGCCGAGAGCACCGAGATGGCGGGGGTGATCATGCTGTCACCGAAAAATAGTGCCGCACCGAAGATTCCGACTGCGGCCAAGATGGCAGTGGCGCGTCGCTGTTGAGTACCGCCCAGGCGGCGCAGTAGCGTGATCAGTGCCATGATCCCGCCCTCACCGTCGTTGTCGACGCGCATCACCAGCGAGATGTAGGTGAGCGTGACGATGATCATCACCGACCAGAAGATGACCGATACGACACCGTAGACATTGTCGGTACTGATCGGCACCGGATGCGGATCGGCGGGGTTGAACACCGTTTGAATGGTGTAGATCGGGCTGGTCCCGATATCGCCGAACACCACTCCCAGCGCGCCCACCACGACAGCCGCGCGGACCGTTCCGCCGCCACCACCTCCGGCGTGAGTCGAGGGATCTACCTGTGTACCGGTATCCATGGTGTGTGCTCCTCATCTGCGGGGTCCGCACCACATCGTGCCGTGATCGCGCGCATTTCGCGCCGCGACGCGTCGCTGGCCGACCGGTCTCGTCGGCGCTCGCTCTGCGATGTGCCTGCCGGGCGATATCGACGATGCCCGACACGATGGCGCTTGTGCTGGGGCCGAGGTGTAGGGATATCGCCAAGATTGTGTGCTGTGGCTTTGCTTGTGCGGGGGTTGAGCCGAGTCTTGTCTGGTCTCGTTGTCGCGTCCTCTTGGAAAGTAGATCTCGGCTGTGGAATCGCTCGTGGTACCTCTCGCGCTGTGGGGATCATTCCTCGCGGCGGCCGTGCTCCTGCGCTACCTCAATACCGGCGCGCCGCCGCGCCTGGCCAGAGCGCCGCGGCGCACGCATCGCCCACCGCGTCCCGAACACGACATCGCGTCCCCTAACGCCGTGACCGCGACCATCTCCGGGCACCGGGAATGAACCCGGACCGAAACGCCGACAGGCCCAGCGTCAGTCGGGAGGTGACATCTGCGGTGGGAACGTTCGCGCGCCGATACCGCCTCCCCGGTCCGATCCTGGCACTGATGGTGTCGGGTCCGGTGTTTTTCGCCATCGATGAGCATGCGCCGTGGAAGGTCGTGGCCGCACTCGGTATCGGCACAATGGCGGCGGCAGTGGTGTGTCTGGGATGGGATCTGTGGCTGCACCCCTGAACCAGCTGCTTGCCGCAGGAATCAGGCAAGACGCAGGCACCTCGACTTCCCGGATCAGCACATCCCGGAGGCACCGACATCCGTCGGATCGGCGGCGCATGGGCAGAGCATGCTCTCCTCGATCTCGCATCCGGTTTGTGCGGCCGAGAATCCCGAGAGGCCGTGGCGGTGGTGCTAGAGCCAGTGGTTGCGGCGTAGGCCGACGAACAATGCGGTGCCAGGACGGGCCGGGTAGCCCAGACCTGTTCGAGTTCGGGCATGTGCTCGAAGTTTTTGCGGTAGACGCCGGCGATCATCGTGGACACCACAGTTGATCACCGCGCGAGAAGTGGGAACAGGAATCCGCACAGAACGCCGGCGCGTACCACGAACCGAACGAACCGGGTGAATAGATGGCACGAAAGGATGCTACGGCCGACCGCGATGACTGCGATGTGGTAGATCGGCTGGATTGCGCCGACTGCGTCGGTTCCGTACCCCGCGCATTTCTCGCCGCGACATCGGCTCACCCTGGAATGTGACCGTGTGCGGTCAATATTCCGTCAAGAACGGTTCGCCGCCGGTCAGGGATGCGCAAACGCCGGACCACCCCCGCGATACCCGGCGTATGCCTGATATCGACCCCGCCTGACGAACAGTGGGGACGCTATCAGGAGACACCGTGACGTTGCTCGAAATCTTCCCGTCGCTGCGGTCGGGAATGCCCTCGCGCCTGGACTCGGCGGTGTGGCCGCGTGAGACGCACTACGACGACGCGGGCCGCGTCACCGTGGGCGGGGTCGCGCTGGCCGATATCGCCGATCAGTACGCGACACCGACCTATGTCATCGACGAAGACGAGGTCAGACAACGCTGCCGCGCCTACCGCAGGGTGTTCCCCGACGCCGAGATCATCTACGCGGGTAAGGCCATGATGATCCGTGCCGTCGCGAAATGGGTCGGTCAGGAGGGACTTTCGGTCGAGGTGTGCTCGGCGGGCGAACTGGCCATCGCGCTCGCCGCGGGAATCGAGCCGGGACGGATCGTGCTGCACGGCAACGGAAAGTCCTTCGACGAACTCGAGGTTGCGGTACGGGCGGGCGTCGGGCGGATCGTGCTCGACTCGCTCGCCGAGATCACCATGCTCTCGGCCCTGGTGAACGGTACGCAGAAGGTGCTGATCCGCCTGTCGCCCGGAATCGACGTGCACGGGCATCCCGCGGTGAGAACCGGTGTCACGGATCAGAAATTCGGGTTCCCGATTGCAAGCGACGCCGCCACCGAGGCTGTCGAGCGGGTGCTGCGCAGGCCCGAACTGGATCTGATCGGCTTCCACTGCCATCTCGGCTCGCAGATCCACGATCCCGACCACTACGGCGAGGCGGTGCGGCGGATGATCGCCGAGATGGCGATGGTGCGGCGCGAGCACGACGTCATCCTGACCGAACTCGATCTGGGCGGTGGACACGCGGTCGCCTACCGGGGCGGGGACGCGGAGATGAATCTCGCCGAACTCGCCGATGTCATCGAGGACGCGCTCGACTCCGCGTGCGCCCGTCATCGGTTTCCGCGCCCGAGGATCGCACTCGAGCCGGGCCGCGCGATCGTGGCCCGCGCCGGTGTGACCCTGTATCGCGTGCTGTCGGTGAAACATGTCGAGGGCGGCCGGACGTATGTCACCGTGGACGGCGGTATGGGCGACAACGCGCGCGTGGCCCTCTACGGTGCGCGCTACAGCGTGGTCGTGGCGAATCGGCACCCGGATTGTGCTCAGATGACCGCGACGGTCGCGGGCCGGTTCTGCGAAGCGGGTGACATCGTCGCCGCCGACGTACGCCTTCCGGTCGACCTGCGCCCGGGCGAGGTTCTGGCAGTCCCGTGCACCGGCGCCTACCACCACAGCCTGGCGTCCACCTACAACAGCGTCGGCAGGCCACCGATCATCGCGGTCGGCGGTGGTCGATGCCGCGAACTGCTGCGCCGCGAAACCATCGACGACCTGCTGCGCCGCGAAGCCATGAGCGAACCGGACACCCGAACCAGCAGATCAGGAACGCTGGAGCGCCGCCGCGACATCGACTCGACCAGCGACAACGACGGTCACTATCGTCGATGCTCATGCACGCGCGGTCGACGGCAACATTGGGTTGGTGCTGCTGACGGTTGCGGCCGTCATCGGCTGTAATCGCCACGCCATCGACGAACCCCACTGCCGTCGCTGCGAGCTCTTGGGTGCAGGAAACCCCGGTGCAGAAGGTGTTCACCGGGTCGTGTGGCGACGTGACATACTCCGAGATCACCGCAGTCGCCGGGATCGGCGAGGTGCATTTGGTGTCGAGCAATCCACTGCTGTGCCAGTGGAACCCGCCGCGACCACCGGGGCGAGCGTCACCTTCAAATGGTTGCGCGGCAGCCCGATCGGCGATAATCGAATGCCAGAACCCGATGGCCAGCATCGCAGCGGGACAATTGGCCACGACGACGGTGATGAAGAGGTAAGCACAGTTGGGGACCAACACGCGGATGGGCTCGGCTATCGGACCGAGTCGATTCGACCACCGCTACCCCTCGAACCGATATCCCATGCCCGGTTCGGTCAGCAAGTGTTCGGGTTGCGACGGGACATCTTCCAACTTTCGTCGCGAACCGGCCAGATATACACGGAGGTAGTGGGTCGCGGTCTCATGGGCGGGGCCCCATACCTCGCGCAGTAGTTCCTTGCGACCTACCAGTTTGCCGCGATTGCGTACCAGCATTTCGAGCATCGCCCACTCGGTCGGTGTCAGCCGCACTGCCGCCCCGTTCTTGGTGACCTGCGTGGTGGTGAGGTCGACAGTGAACGACGCCGTCACCACCACCACCACCACCACGGCGTCGTAGCTGTCGGGGCCAGCGCGGCGGACCGCGACGCGCAGCCGGGCAAGCAGTTCGCCCATCCCGAATGGTTTGGTGACGTAGTCGTTCGGCACCTTTGTCCAGTGCCTCCACCTTGTCCACCGAATCCGTACGAGCGGACAACACGATCATCGGTACGGAGGACCAGCGCCGCTGAACCTGTGTCGGCAGTGACCACCTCGTATCCGCGCGCCGCCAGATTGATCCGCAGCGCCCGCAGGATCTGCGGCTCGTCGTCGACCACCAGCACCTTGATCACCGGCGCGCTCGGCTCGTGTCGGTCATTGCCCGCACGATGTCGCGGCGGGCACAGGCACCCGATCGGCACCATCGTGTATGGCCCTGCGCATATCATTCGCCCCGATCACGAACTCTCCGATTCCTCTCGGCCGAGCGGCAATTCGACGATCATGGTCAGTCCTCCACCTGGTGTCGGTTCGGCATGCACGGAGCCCCCCATCGCCTCCACGAATCCCCGCACCACCGACAGTCCCAAGCCGACACCGGTGGTGTTGTCCCGGTCGCCGAGCCGTTGGAAAGGTTCGAACAGCTGATCCTCGGATCCCTGCGGTATGCCGGGGCCGACATCGACCACCGCGATCGACACATGGTCACCGTCTTGTTCGGCGGTGACCCGCACTGGGGTCTCACGCGGCGCATGACGCAATGCGTTGTCCAGCAGGTTGGCTATCACCCGTTCCAGCAGACCCGCGTCGGCGTGTGCGCAGACCTCGCCGACATCCACCTTCACCTGCTCGATGGCCGCCCGTCGCAGCCCCCGTGCCCCCATTCCTACGCTCACCAGTGCTTGGTGCGTCACTTCGTCTATGTACACCCGCCGCAACTGCGGTTCTACGACGCCGACGGCGAGTCTGGACGAGTCGAGAAGGTTGCCGACCAGAGCGGTCAGCTGGTCGACCGATTCCTCGATGGTTTCCAGCAGTTCGCCGGTGTCTTCCTGCGAGAATTCGATGTCCTCGCTACGCAGGCTGGAGACGGCGGCCTTGGCCCCCGCCAGCGGGGTGCGCAGGTCGTGGCTGACGGCGGAAAGCAGGGCGCGGCGTAGTCGGTCGGCCTCGAGCATCGCCGCGGCGGCGCTGGACTCCTCGGCAAGGCTCGCCTGGCGATCCAAGCCGACCGCCTGGTTGGCGACGGCGTTGAGTACCGGTCGGTCGGCCGCGGCCAAGGGCCGTCCGGCCAGCAGCAGCCAACTCGACACATCACCCGCCTGGATGGCGTCGTCGGCTTCGGCGACGTGCCGGGGCGGGTCCGTGCCTACGGCGGCGATCACCTGTTCGCCTCGCAGCATGCTGACCGCGCGCAGGCCATAGGTTTCCCTGACTTGTTCGAGCAGTTTGGGCAGATCCGCGCCGTGCAGCACCGCCCTGGCGAACAAGGTCAGCAGTTCGGCCTGTTGCGACGCCCGGCGCGCTCGGCGCGCCTGTGCGGCGGCCACATCAACCAGGGCCGCCACCGCGACGGCGACGATGAGCAGCACCACCACGGTGACGAAGCTGTCCGGTTCGGCGATAGTGAGGCTGTAACGGGGATCGACGAAGAACCAATTCAACAGCAATCCGGAGAACAGAGCCGAAAAAGCCGCTGGCACAACGCCACCCAAGAGTGCAACGGCCAGGACGCCGATGAAGAACATGGCACTGAGGCCACCCAGTTGGAGGTAACCATCGAGGAACGCGGCGCTGATCCCGCACACGATCGTCGGCGCCAGGACCGCCGCGAACCAGGCGAGCAGGGGCTGACGTGGCCAGAGCCTGCGCCAACGCGCCCTACGGTTGGCCTCCTCATGGGTCACCATGTGCACATCGATACGGCCCGACTGCTGCACCACTGCCGATCCGATGCCCTCGTAGAACATGCGTGCCAACCGAGAACGCCGGGAAGTACCGAGCACCAATTGGGTCGCGTTCACCTCGCGCGCGAACTCCAGCAGTGCCTTCGGCACATCGTCCCCGGTCACAGTGTGCAGGGTCGCACCCAGACTCGCGGCGAGCGCACGCAGCCGCGCCATCCGCTCGGACGAAACACCGGCAAGCCCGTCACCGCGCACGACATGGAGGACCACCAGATCGGCACTGGACTTGGTGGCGATGCGACTGGCCCTGCGTACAACAGTTTCGGACTCCGGGCCGCCGGTCACCGCGACGACGACACGCTCGCGTGCCTCCCACAGCTGGGAGATCTTGTGATCGGCCCGGTATTTCGCGAGTGCGGCATCGACTTGATCGGCCAGCCACAGCAGCGCGAGCTCGCGCAGCGATGTGAGATTGCCGGGCCGAAAGTAGTTGCGCAAGGCCGCGTCGACCTTATCGGCGGCGTAGACGTTGCCGTGCGAAAGCCTGCGCCGTAATGCCTCTGGCGTCAGATCGACCAACTCGACCTGATCCGCGCCGCGCACGACTACGTCGGGCACTGTTTCGCGTTGTTGGATGCCGGTGATCTGTTCTACGACGTCGTTGAGGCTTTCCAGATGCTGAACATTGACCGTCGACACCACGTCGATCCCGGCATCGAGCAGCTCTTCTACGTCCTGCCAACGCTTTTCGTGCTTGCTTCCGGGGGCGTTGGTGTGCGCCAACTCATCGACCAACACAACGGCGGGATCGCGGCGAAGCACCGCCTCGACATCGAGCTCGGGCAGTGTGGTGCCCCGGTACTCCACCATCTTGGGCGGTATTCGCTCGATACCTTCGAGTAACTCCGCCGTTTTGGCCCGCCCGTGCGTCTCGACCAGCGCCGCCACCACGTCGCGGCCACGTCCGATCCGTCGGTGGGCCTCATCGAGCATCGCGTACGTCTTGCCCACACCCGGCGCGGCGCCGAGATAGACGCGCAACTGCCCGCGCTTCACTCGCCCGTCTTCGCGTGCCGAGCCGTCGCCATCCGCGCCCGTTCTGACCCGGCATCTGTCAGCCACGAACCGTTCGCGCTTGCGTCGTACCGGGCTCCCATCACCCGAATGAGCAGCACACACAGCATGAACCCGATCAAGCCAGCAATGGTGACAACCGACATGGTCGATCCTTTCGACAACCGATGAGAGCCGGTTGGGCAGGAGCCCTCCGCCTGGCCGGTCATTGACTTTCTACCTCGCGACGAGGTGCTGAGCTCGATCTTTACGGTGTGTTATCGCCTTCCGGGGCGACTTTGACGGCATCCTTTCACCGAGCGGAGCTGTGCCGTAAGTGAAATGTCAATCCTCACCGCTGAGGCGCTAGGAACTCGTAAAGGAATTCGGGCCGTGCCCCGATGTCGGCTTGACTCACCCTGTCGCGCTCCATGAAGGGAGTGCCATTGGAGGTTGTGGAAATGTCTGTCGTTGTGTTCACGGTGGTCACCGTGGCGACCTTCGCGCTGCTGGGCCTGATCCAGCGGGGGGTGGAAAAACTGTGATCGCGAACATGATCGGCCTCGGCCTGGCTATCGGTGTCGCGATCTTCATGGTCGCGGCCCTGCTCTTTCCCGAGAGGTTCTAGGTGAACACGACCACAGCGGGGATCGTCTTTCTGGCGTCCCTGATCATCTCGCTCGCGCTGGTCCACGTGCCGCTCGGCGACTACATGTACCGGGTCTACGCCAACAAGAAGCACTCCCGCGCCGAGCGGGTCATCTACAAAGCCATCGGCGTCCAGCCCGAAGTCGAACAGACCTGGGGCGTCTATGCCCGCAGCGTGCTGGCGTTCTCCGCGGTCAGCGTCCTGTTCCTGTTCTTCTTCCAGTTGATCCAAGGCCGATTGCCGCTGCACTTGAACGATCCCGGCACCGAGATGACTCCCGCGCTGGCCTGGAACACCGCCGCCAGTTTCGTGACGAATACGAACTGGCAGAACTACTCCGGCGAATCCACCCAGGGCCACCTGGTGCAGATGGCCGGTCTGGCGGTACAGAACTTCGTCTCCGCGGCGGTCGGCATGGCGGTGGCGGTGGCACTGGTGCGCGGTTTCGCGCGCAGGCGCACCGGCGAACTCGGCAACTTCTGGGTGGACTTGGTGCGCGGCACCATCCGTATCCTGCTGCCGATCGCGTTCATTTTCGCGATCGTGCTCGTGGCGGGCGGTGTGGTGCAGAACTTCCACCTGCACGACCAGGTCGCCTCGACGCTCAACGGCGCCGAGCAGACCATTCCGGGCGGGCCGGTGGCCAGCCAGGAGGTCATCAAGGAACTCGGCACCAACGGCGGCGGTTTCTACAACGCCAACTCCGCCCATCCGTTCGAGAATCCGACCGCGTGGACGAACTGGATCGAGATCTTCCTGCTGCTGGTCATCAGCTTCTCACTGCCGCGCACCTTCGGCCGGATGGTCGGCAGCACCAAGCAGGGCTACGCCATCGTGGCGGTGATGGGCACGATCGCACTCGTCAGCGTCACCCTCACCAACATCTTCCAGTTGCAGCATCACGGCACCGTTCCGACGGCGATCGGCGCGTCCATGGAAGGCGTGGAAACCCGCTTCGGCGTGGCGAATTCGGCGACCTTCGCCGCGTCGACCACGCTGACCTCGACCGGTGCGGTCGACTCCTTCCACGACTCCTACACCAGCCTCGGCGGCATGATGACGATGTTCAACATGCAGTTGGGCGAAGTCGCGCCCGGCGGCACCGGCTCGGGGCTCTACGGCATGCTCATCCTCGCGGTGATCACCGTATTCGTCGCGGGTCTCATGGTCGGGCGCACCCCGGAATACCTCGGCAAGAAGATCACTCCCAAGGAGATCAAACTCGCCGCGTCGTATTTCCTGGTCACACCACTGATCGTGCTGACAGGCACCGCCATCGCGATGGCGCTGCCCGGTGAACGAGCGTCGATGGCCAACTCGGGGCCGCACGGCTTGTCCGAGGTGCTGTACGCTTTCACCTCCGCCGCCAATAACAACGGCTCGGCCTTCGCGGGCCTGTCCGGCAATACCGAGTGGTACAACACCGCGCTCGGCTTGGCCATGCTGTTCGGCCGGTTCCTGCCGATCATCTTCGTGCTCGCACTCGCCGGATCACTCGCCCAGCAGGGCACAACTCCCGCGTCGATCGGCACCCTGCCGACGCACCGGCCGCAATTCGTCGGCATGGTCGTCGGCGTGACGGTGATCCTGGTCGCGCTCACCTTCCTGCCCGCTCTCGCGCTCGGGCCGCTCGCCGAAGGAATCCACTGAAATGACCAGTCCCACTACCGAATCGACCGGTTCACCAGCCGTGTCCGAAGATCCGAAGAAGCACACCGCGAACAAGGCAGGTCGCGTCCCGAAAGGCGCGCTCGACCCGAAGATGCTGCTGACCTCCCTGCCGGAGGCCGCACGCAAACTCGACCCGCGCGTCATGTGGCGCAATCCGGTGATGTTCATCGTCGAGATCGGCGCGGTCTGGTCGACGGTGCTCGCGATCGCCGACCCCGCCTTCTTCGCCTGGGCGATCGTCGTATGGCTGTGGCTGACGGTGATCTTCGCGAATCTGGCCGAAGCGGTGGCCGAGGGCAGGGGCAAGGCCCAGGCCGACGCGCTGCGCAGAGCCAAGACCGATACGATCGCACGCAGGCTCGCCGACTGGACACCGGGCGGCCGCGTGATCGAACAACGCGTCGGCGCACCGGAACTGCGCCGCGGCGACCACGTCGTCGTCGAGGCCGGTCAGGTCATCCCCGGCGACGGTGACGTCGTCGAAGGCATCGCCTCGGTGGACGAGTCGGCCATCACCGGCGAGTCCGCGCCCGTGATCAGGGAATCCGGCGGCGACCGGTCCGCGGTGACCGGCGGCACCACGGTGCTGTCCGATCGGATCGTCGTGCGGATCACCCAGGAACCCGGCCACAGTTTCCTCGACAGGATGATCGCCCTGGTCGAGGGCGCGAGCAGACAGAAGACGCCGAACGAGATCGCGCTGAACATCCTGCTCGCCGCGTTGACGATCATCTTCGTCTTCGCCGTGGTGAGCTTGCAGCCGCTGGCGATCTACTCCAAGGCGAACAACCCCGGTGTTCCCGACACCTCCGCGCTGGACGCGCACGGCATCACCGGCATCGTCATGGTCTCGCTGCTGGTCTGCCTGATCCCGACCACCATCGGCGCACTGCTCTCCGCCATCGGCATCGCGGGCATGGACCGGCTGGTCCAGCGCAACGTGCTGGCCATGTCGGGTCGTGCGGTGGAGGCCGCGGGCGATGTGAACACCCTGCTGCTCGACAAGACCGGCACCATCACCCTCGGCAACCGTCAGGCCGCGGAATTCGTTCCACTGCCGGGCATTCCCGACGACGAGGTCGCCGACGCGGCGCAACTGTCCAGCCTCGCCGACGAGACACCCGAGGGCCGCTCGATCGTCGTCTACGCCAAACAGGTCTACAACAAACGCGAACGCACCCCGGGCGAGCTGACCGGCGCGACCTGGGTGGAATTCACCGCCCAGACCCGCATGTCGGGGGTCGACCTGTCCGACGGTCACCAACTGCGCAAAGGGGCGGCCAGCGCCGTCACCGAATGGGTGCGCGCTCAGGGCGGGGACGTTCCCCCACAGATCGGCGCGATCGTCGACGGCATCTCCGCCTCCGGCGGCACACCACTGGTCGTCGGCGAGGTCGCGGACGGCCAGGCCCGGCTACTGGGGGTCATCCACCTCAAAGACGTCGTCAAACAGGGCATGCGCGAACGCTTCGACGAAATGCGGCGCATGGGCATCCGCACCGTCATGATCACCGGCGACAATCCCTTGACCGCCAAAGCCATCGCCGAGGAGGCCGGTGTCGACGATTTCCTCGCCGAGGCCACACCGGAGGACAAACTGGCGCTGATCAAGAAGGAGCAGGACGGCGGACGGCTGGTCGCGATGACCGGCGACGGCACCAACGACGCACCCGCGCTCGCGCAGGCCGACGTCGGCGTGGCGATGAATACCGGCACCTCGGCGGCCAAAGAGGCCGGGAACATGGTCGACCTGGATTCGGACCCGACCAAACTGATCGAAATCGTCGAGATCGGCAAACAGTTGCTGATCACCCGCGGCGCGCTCACCACCTTCTCCATCGCCAACGACATCGCCAAGTACTTCGCGATCCTGCCCGCCCTGTTCATCGGGCTGTTCCCCGGTCTCGACGCGCTCAACGTGATGCGCCTGGCCAGCCCTCAGTCGGCGATCCTGTCCGCGGTCATCTTCAACGCCCTCGTCATCGTCGCCCTGATCCCACTGGCGCTGCGCGGTGTGAACTACACACCGACCAACGCGTCGAAACTGTTGAGCCGCAACCTGACCGTCTACGGCCTCGGCGGCATCATCGCGCCGTTCCTCGGCATCAAGATCATCGACCTGCTCGTCCAACTCCTCCCAGGGATGTCCTGAAATGCGTATGTCGACATGGATCCGTCAGCACCTGGCAGCGCTACGCGCGCTGCTCGTACTCACCGCGATCACCGGAATCGTCTATCCGGTAGCCGTTTTCGCGGTCGCCCAAGTGCCTGGACTGAACGACAAGGCCGACGGCTCGCTCATCACGGTCGACGGAAAGACAGTGGGCTCCAGCCTCATCGGACAGCCATTCACCGATAAGGACGGCAACATGCTGATGCAGTACTTCCAGAGCAGGCCGTCCGCAGCGGGCGACGGGTACGACCCGCTGTCCACCGCGGCGAGCAACCTCGGCCCGGAGAGCATCGTCGACACACTCGACGCCGATCCGGCGAACGTGAAGTCGAGCCTGCTCACCACCGTGTGCGCGCGGAGCAAGGAGATCGCCGACCGTGAGGGGGTCGACGGAAGCCGTCCGTTCTGCACTGAAGACGGTGTCGGCGCAGTGCTCTCGGTGATCGGCCCGCGCGACGCCGACGGCGAGGTCTCGCACCCGGTTCAGGTTGTCAGCGTGAACCAGGCGTGCCCGACGACACCGTTCCTGGACACCTACAAGGGCGTCAAGGTCGAATGCGCCAAGCCGGGCGAGGACTACTCGACCGGCCGGATCGTCCCGATCCACGGGGACGCCTCGACCGATACACCCGTGCCCGCCGACGCGGTCACCGCCAGCGGCAGCGGCCTGGATCCGCATATCTCCCCCGCGTATGCGGGGATCCAGATAGCACGAATCGCCAAGGCCCGCAACATTTCCGAGGATCAGGTGCAGGTGCTCGTCGAGGCTCACACCGATGGCCGCGACCTCGGCTTCCTCGGGGAACCGCGCGTCAATGTGGTCGAGTTGAACCTCGACCTCGACAGCAAGCACCCGTTCCGCGGTTGATCATCCAGCATCGATCGAACGGCCCGGCCAGCAATGTATTTGCCGGCCGGGCCGTTCCTCGTTGGGGTGACTTCGCGGTTGGGCCTTTTCGCAGGATGGTTGGTGGTTGGCTTGACGCGCCAACATCGGATTCGGCGGTCGCGGATGGGCGAACGTGAGCCGCGGATCAAGGCCGGATGGGCGAATCCGGCACCGAAGCTGGCCACGCTGATCGCGGGCATGTACGTGTGCGGACAGCATCGACGATGTCGACCTGCTGCGCAGTGGTGGCACGAAAATGCTGATCGGCGGCGAGCACGCGCCCTCAACTATTCCCTTGTCGATAGATAAGTTGGTGGCGTTTGATCACCAGTCTGCTGCAGCACTGTGTCGAGTTTATGCCCGGAAACGAGACCTATGTCCTCCGTTGCACGGGGTAGTGCTCGACCCAGAATTGTTCCGGCGGGGAAGATTCCCAATGCCAGGATCCAGCCAGCATCGACAGTAGTCGCCGACCGAAAGAACTCCGACTACTTGACGTTGATTCAGTCATGTCGCCCTCCTCCTGTCAGCGTTGATTCCGAGGCGCCGAGTAGTTTCTTGAACAACGCAATTCCGCCAGCTCCGGCCCAGAATCCGGCTACCAAAGTAGTGATGATTACCCGCTCTGTAACGCAGCGGCTGCTGTTGACCTATTCGTTCGACACCTGGCGCGGCCGAGTGGTGCGCACCGTGTACCAACTGATTTGGCCTTGATGACGGTGTGGGCACTGCTCACGCTGGGCAACGTCTTGGCTGGCTCCACGGATCAGCTTCTCCGGTGTGCTGGAATCCCGTGGTGGGGAAGGCGGCGTAGATGGTGCTGCGGCCAACGAGATCGACTGCGCCGGGACTGAAATACACAGGTACGGACGGCACGAAAATGCCCTCGAACTCTAGGTCCGCGCGGAGCAGCCAGCGTGAGGACGGACCAGCGGCTGTGGATATCGTGACCGGGACGCCATGGACGCTGGGATTGAGCCCGATCTGCAGGGCGAGTTCCTCGGGCAGTTGGGTGTGCGCCGCGCCCGTGTCGATGAGGGCCTTGGTGAAAGTCACGGCGAGTTGTCCGGGGCCGGGCGCTCCATAGAGTACGAGTTCGGCTCCGGGGACGCCGCCGCTGGCGAGTTCGAAGTCATCGAAGTCCACCGGGATGGTCATCCTGAGTACTCCTGTTCGCGTTCCTGTCCGTCGATGAACGCGATGCCGATGGCAGGGGCTGGCAAAGCGTAATCGGCGGGATTCACACGCAACAGAGCTGTTGCGAGGTCGGGAGAAGCCTATGTCAGGCCATCGCCGTCCGATATGACCCATTGAAAGCGGTGAGTCTCGGTGAGCGACTCCCAGTTCGCACTGATCCAGCGACTACCGGGCGACGGTGAGTTGTAGGGCATTGTCAGGTTCTCTTGGACTTCGCTGGGCCGACGGTGGCGACGGATGGTGATGCACCGCTGCCGGTCTCGAAGATGGAATCCTCCGGATCGCTCGGGGCGGCGGGCTTGAACTTCGCGCCGACCTTATGTGTCTGCTCCGAGGAGAGCCCGCCACCGATGGTGACGACGTAGGCCTTGATGCCTGCCTTGCCTTCGCGGTTCCATGATCGGACCCGATCGTATTCGATCATTGCCCCGACGTGCCTTTGCGGGACCGAATGCCGCAGTTCTGAGTTCGACGAAGTGCGGGCTGACCCATTTGCTCGCGCAGGCGCGTCGCGCGGAGGCTCGTCAAGCCCGGGTGAGCGTGTTGTCGGATTACCACTCGGGGGCGGTGTGGTAGATCTCGCGGTATTCCTTGGTGAAGGCGCGGCGGCCGAGTACGCGCCAGGCGAGTCGGGCGGGCAGTGGCATTTCGGCCAGCAGATTCCGGCGGTGGGTGTCGGGGACGCCTTGCAGGATGAAGCCGAGGAAGATCAGCTGGCGGTCCTTGGGCATGTGTTCGCGGCCGCGTTCGCCGAGCGCTTGCCATTCGGGTGCGGTCATGACGTTCTCGACCACGGGCAGGATGCGTCGCTCCTCCTCGGTCATGTGCTTGTCGAGGGCATCGGAGAGTGCTCGTAGCGTGGCTGCGAGCCGATCCCGGATCGACGGGTCGGCGGCGGGGGCGCGGTCGAGCAGGATCGGCCACATGAGTTCGTCCTCGCCGGTGTTGTGATGGTGCAGGCCCGTGCCGAGTTCGTCGAGGAACGCGATCAGACGGCGGGCACGCTCGACGTCTCCGGGCGTGACCGCAGCGACGAGGCCGGGCAGGGCGCTGAAATGCCTGCGGAAAGCGTTGTGCAGGGCGATCATGTCGTAGGTATCGGGGCGTCCGGGTGCGATGGGGGTGGTGGTGCTCATGCTGCGCTCCTGTTGCTGTCGGGGGACCACGGCGACTGTGCGGCCCGCCGCTTGCGGCCCACTTGTAAGGCACTGCACGGGGGCCGTCCTAGACTTGGCGCGTCATGGTTCGGATCCGGGTACTCGGCGCGCTCACCGCGGCGGACGATCGGGGCGAACGCGATCTCGGCGGTCCGCGCCAACGCGGCGTGCTCGCGCGACTGTTGGTCGCGCGCGGCGAGGTGGTACCGGTCGATCGCCTGATCGACGAACTGTGGCGAGGTGAACCGCTGCCCGACCCCGACCCCGACCCCGACCCTGACCCTGTCGTTGGAGAGTTCGTTGATGAGGATGAACGCGCCCGCGTCGCGGTTTTCGGTGTACTTGTCGGCGATCACGATCGGACTCAGACGCAGAGTGATCGAGCCGATATCGTTGAGTGCCAACTCTGTTGACCGGTCGTGTTCGTCGAGGGTTTCCGGATCGAGTCGTGAGTGCAGTTCCTGGAGGGTCGCCCGGACGGTGGAGGTGGTGTGTTCGAGCGAGAGTCGGGTGCCCGCTCGCAGCGGGGGTCGCACTGAACCAGCAGACGATGGCGTCGAGCTCACATGCACGCACATGGTTGTGGCGCTTCGGAATCGCCACTCATCAGGACCGTGCCTCGTCCGAAGTCGATACCGTCGGCCAGTCGCACCGAGACCGACAGTGGCGCCACCCTGACCACGCGCTGCTCGTGGCGAAGTATCTACGGAAGTGACGGTACTGGTTGCGCCCGATAGTTAGGACGGCCGTGTCAGTGCCGGGATCTGCGATCGCGAACGACCACCCCTGCCCGGCGGAGGCACGGTGGTGCTGTCGTCGAATGAACTCTCCTGCGTCGGCTTCGTCCCCGTGGACAGAGACCGACGTGATCGAGGGAATCAGAGGATCCTTGCCCGCGGCGATTATCAAGTCCACATCGGAGGCCGCGAACGGTCGCAACCGGACCATGTCCGCGTCGAGTACCGGCACCACCAACCGCGTCATGAGTTCCACTCCATACCCGACAGGTCGGGTTGGCAATCAAATTCGAGTGGTGTCGGTTTTCGCGCACGGCGTCGTCCTCCAGCGCACTCACTGGTGTCGAGATTCGTGACAGAACGATGTCAGATTCGCGACCAAAGCAGCAGACCGGAGTCCGGCCGCTTCGGGTGCGCGATATCGTGTTCTGCCCTGCTCGAGGAGCATTCGGGAGAGAGTCGTGCTGGATGGACTGCTGGGCAGATGCGCAGCGGCGATCTCGTCGATGATTGTTGGTCGTGTGTGAGGTTGTCGGGTTCAGTGTTGGTCGAGGGCGGACAGTATTCGGGTCGGGTCGGCGAAGTACACCTGGCTGGTGGTGAGTAGATCGTCGGTGGTGGTGAACATCTCGACCGTCGGCATGGCAACGAGGTGTCCGGTGGTGCGCCTGGTGAATTCGACGACGCAGGTCAGCACTGCCTCGTGCCCCTCGGTGATGATCCGCTCGTGGGTGAAGGCGATCTCGAAGGCCTCGCCGATGTGGGTCATCAGCGTGATGTAGGCGTCGACGCCGGTGTGGGTGCCGCCCCAGGGCAGGCAGGCCGGTTCGATGATGGTGAAGCGCGGGTGCAGGATCTCGCTGAGGGCGGGTCGGTCGGCCTGCCCGGCGATGGTCAGCAGCCACCGCACCAGGGCGTCCGGTCGCGGGCCATCGCCGTTGTGGGCAGGCATGATTCAGGCTGCCAGCATGGTCTCGAGTTGGACGGGGTCGCCCAGGTAGAGTTTGCCCGCGCCGGTGGAGGCGTCGTCGGGCCAGATGATCTCCTGCCCGGTTTCCACGCCGGTGAGGATGCGTTCGGCGACCTCGGCGGGATCGGCTTTGTCGGCGTCGACGCCCGCGAGCATGTCGGTGTCGATTCCGCCGGGGTAGGCGCCGATCACCTCGATGCCGTCATCGCGTACCGCGGCCCGCAGCGCCTGGGTCATCGAATGGGCGGCGGCCTTGGACGCGCAGTAGCCGGCCATGGGCGCCACCGGCGCCAACGCGATGAGGGTGAGTACGTTGACCACCGCCGCTCCCCGTGTCCCGGCGGCGCGCAGTGACGGCAACCATGCCCGGGTGACTCGCAACGCGCCGAGATAGTTGGTGCCCAGGTCGCGTTCGAACAGGGCGAGGTCACCGGTGAGTACGTCGCCGAATCCGAGCACGCCGGCGTTGTTGATCAGCAGGTCGACACCGGAGGTCGCGTCGACCGCGGCGGCGACACTGCCGGGGTCGGTGACATCGAGTGCCAGCACCCGCACCCGCGGGTCGCGGCGGATGTCCTCGGCGACGGACTCGGGGTCGCGGGCCGCGACGTAGACGGTCGCGGCGTCACGACGCAGCAACTCGGCGACCAGCCGAGCGCCCAGACCGCGGTTCGCGCCGGTGACCAGGGCAGTGGATCCTGAAATTCGCACGTATGACTCCTCGGAGACGGTGTTTTCGAAGGACACACCGAACCTATCCGCTCACCAATGCGACGCACGATGCCTGAAAAACTCGAATAGTTGGCCGAAGCTCTCATCGATTAGGCTGCCGATCATGGATCCATTGGCGGACGTGCTCGCGGTGACGGGCGCACGGGGCACGGTCGCCGCCACCGTGCACGCCGGCCCGCATTGGGGGCTGGCGATCGAGGATGTCCCCGGCGCGGCCTTTCACGCGGTCAACACCGGAACCGCCTGGCTGATGCTGGATCGACAACCGCCGCGCCAACTCCTGCCCGGCGACGTCGTGTTGCTGCCGACCGGCACACGCCACCGGCTGGCCAGCGACCCGCACCAGCCGTGTCGCCCCTTCGACCACGCCGCCGCCAGGACAGCACTGGCCAATGGCGGCATCCTGCACGCGGGCGAACAACCGCATCGAACCCGGATCCTCTGCGCCTCTTACCATCTCGACCCAGCCACCACCACGCCACTGCTGACGCTGCTGCCGGAGTCGATCCAGCCCGCACCCGATTCCACCACCGCACTCGGTGATCTGGTGCGCCTACTCGGCCACGAGATCCAGCACCCCCGCCCCGCCGCCGCCACCGCGCTCGACCGGCTGCTCGACCTGGTCCTCATCCACATCCTGCGGGTCTGGCTGTCCACCGCCGACCCGCGCACGCCTCCGTCATGGTTGGCGGCGCTGCGTGATCCCGGCATGGCCGCGGCGCTGTCGGCGCTGCACACCGACCCCGCCCGCGCGTGGACGGTCGACCAGCTGGCCGCCCACATTTGCGTCTCACGCGCCACCCTGGCCCGCCGCTTCACGACACTGGTCGGCGAAACCCCGAACAGCTACCTGACCCGCTGGCGGATGGAACTGGCCGCCCACCGGCTACGCACCACCACCGACCCGATCGCGCCCATCGCCCACTCGGTCGGCTACACCAGCGAACACGCCTTCAGCCGCGCCTTCAGCCGCGCCCACGGCCACTCACCCGGCCGCTACCGCACGCGACACTGCCTGCCCGAGCAACCGGCGCAGCCGTAGCATCGCATTTCGCACGGGCCAGGGGACAGGACAGTGGAGAGAATCCGCTTGGCCGATCCGGATCGGTCGAATGTGCTGCCGGTATGACACAACCCTCTGCCACCGTGCGTGCCGCCACCCCGGTCGATCTGGCCGCAGTATCGGACTCGGCCATCGCGTTCTACACAGCAGACGGATTCACCATCGACGAACAGAAGGGCGAATTGCTGCATCGACCGCCCGACGCGGTAGTGGGTTCTTGTCACAGCTGGGTCCCCGGGACCGCTCGGTTCATCAGGGTGGTGAGCATGTCTTGCCTGTCCGGCCAGGGAAAGGCAGGTACGCCGGAGGCGAGTGAGGCATAGCCGTGCAGCGCGACCCACAGGACGGTCGCGTCGAGTGGGGGGTTGGCGGCGTCGAGTGCGGCCACGGTGGTGACGAGTCGTTCGAAGGCGCGGCCGCCGGAAAGTGCGGTCAGTGGGCTGTGGGCCTCGAGACTTCCGCTGCCGGAACTGCGATGTCGTTCGAAGGCGACCCGGTACCGGTGCGGGACTTCTCGGCGAAGGTCAGGTAGGCATCGCATATCAGGTCCAGGTGGCGAACCTACAGAAACCGGCATGAGAACCAAGGCCGGACCGTATCGCGGTCCTGCCCGACGCGGTGTCGGAGTCGCTGATTCAATTCGACGCGGTGCAGGTCGCGATCGAGACCTGGCGAGGATTGTTGTGAACGAGCCGAGCCTCGACATCAGCCCCGGGATCGGGTCCTGTCGGCCTCGGATCCGGCGGTCCAGAAACTGGCGGTCACCGGTAATCACGAAGCCTCGGATCCCGGCCTGCTGGTTGATCAGCGCCACCCGTGACTGGACAGTCCGGACCAGTGCGGCTGGGTGGTCCTGATCCGGCTGGTGGCGTTGTTAGTGTCGGCGATCACCCGCACACCCGCCCCAGCCCCGACGAGTACCACGACCATCGAGCACCAGCCGACCGCGTTATGGCTCGCGGCGGGTCCGATCCGCGCTGAAGAGTCAGCCGGTGCGTCCGTTGATTCCGCCTGCGGCATTGCACCACGAGGTGGATACTCTTGCCGCGTCGACGTAGTCGGTGTTCTTCGTGAAGCCGATGTCGGAGAACATGCCGACTTCGATCTCGGTCGGACTGACTCCCTGTGCTGGTGCGGTACTGGCTTCGCCGGGGTGACAGACGCCGCTGAGGGTGCCGAAGTCGCCCGAAACGGCTGGTCGCGACTGTCCGCCATCGGTGGTGGAGTCTCCACTCCACGCACAACCCGCCGCCAGAACGACAATCGCCAACGCGAAATGACCATCGGCTGCGATCTCATCGAAGTCCTCCTAGGGCGAAGCCCTGCGCGGCGCTGACAAGTGCCGTCACTTCATTCGATGCCGTCGACAGGACTGGAGCACGATTCAGCACGGCGTGATCGACGTGACGTGGCGCCGAATCTTGCCCGGGGTGTGATCGAGTCCATAGAGGCTGTGAGAGCAGAACCGAATATAATCAATCAAGCAGTTGATTACAAGGTGGTTCGAGGAGTGTCCGGGGTGGCGTGGCAAGCTCTACAGAGTTGACTCATCCGAGGCGAGGGGCCATATGTCGATCAGTTCACCGTCGCTGGGGCGTCCGGTCGGCGCCCATGGAGAGCAGACGCGGCAGCGTGTCATCGCGGCCACGATGCGTTGTGTTGCCGAGGTGGGCTATTCCCGTGCGACGATCCGCGAGATCGCTCGCGTGGCCGGTATGACCAGCGGCAGCCTGTACCACTACTTTCCCAACAAAGCCGAACTGATGAAGGCCACGTTCCTCGAACTCGCCGATATCGCGGTTCCCGGCCTGGTGGCCGCTGCGGCCCGAACCGAAGGTGTGCTGAACAAGCTGATGGTGGTGCTGGACGAGGGCGACGGTCTCCTGCGTGACTATCCCTACGCGGTGGCCTTCGACCGTGCGATTCGTGCCGAAGGCGCTCAACATCTTCACCTTGCCGAGAACAGCGACACGATATTCGCGGCCTTGCGCCATCTCATCGTCGGCATCATCGAGCAGGCGGCCGCGGAAGGTGCGCTCGGTCCGGGCGTCGACATCGACAGTGCTGCCGATGCGATCTATGCCTTGCTGATAGGACTCTACGAGCATGCCGCCAACGCGCCGGACGAGAGTTACCACTCGGCGCTTCGGGCATCGAAACTGCTGATCAGCGGTGCCCTTTTCGACTACGCCAGATTGGATTCTCCCGGTTCGGGCACGAAGTAGCCGGTGCCGGGGTGTCGAGTTCTCGATCGGGTTCGTGCGCGTGAGATCTTCGCCTCGCTCGGCACGTCGGACAGAGGTCGGGGGCGATCAGCGTGACGCCTGATCGCCCCCTGACTGTCGCAGTCGCGAGTGAATTTCGGAAATCTTTCGTCTCGGGTATGTGGTGGCTTGGACAACGCGTTCGTTCGCGTCGTCGTGTTACTTCAGGTCGTTGAGGCTTTTGCCGACGTCGGCGAGTGTCAGCGGCTTGCCGAAATCCTGGGTGTACTTGTACGGGGTGAAGCCACAGCGGAATTGGCCGTTGTTGGGCTTGAAGTCGGCGGCTTTCCATCCGGTCGTGGTGGCTTGCTGGACGTTGAAGCAGCGTGTCTGTTCGGTCAGCGGGCGCGACAGGTCCACCGGAGCCTGAAGGCCGCCGCCGGTCCAGGCGGTCTCCTTCAGTGCCGTGTTGTAGACGCACGCTCGGGTCAGGTTGTCGCCGCAGCTGGTGGCGGATCTGGCGAACAGCAGCCAGGATTGGAAAGCTCGAAGGACCTGGTAGGTGATCGGTGAGCCGGGCGCGTACTGGTCGAACAGTTGCTCGAGCTGCCCGATCGCGGGGGTCGTCGCGGCGGCGTCCAGTGGCGCGGTGCCGTTGAGGTCGGCGATGTTGTTCTGGGTTCCCAGGGAGCTCTTCACGCCGTCGAGGAAGGTCTGGTTGTAGGCGTTGGAGTTGGCGTCGATCCAGTCCAGCTTGTAGTTCATGCTGGTGAGGATGTCCTCGAGTTTGGCGAGGTAACGGAAATCGCCGAGGAAGATCAGGCCTTTGACGTTGGCGTTCTTGATGGCTTGGGCGTAGGGGGTCCAGTCCGAGACGCCCGCGGCGGGGTAGAGGTCGCTGTAGACGACCTTGGCGCCCGAGGCGGTGAACGATTCGGTGAGTTTCTCACCCATCACCTTGGTCAACGGTGAGTCGCCGTTGATCATGCCGATGGCGCCCAGGGAATTCGGGTAGGCCTCTTTGGTCAGCCATTCGTACATTCCGGAGTACGGGTTGACCGTCTCGGACAAGGACGATCCGGGGCCGACTTGCAGGTCAGCTCCGGTATTGGCCGACTGTGTCACCTGCGCCGGGAACTCCGGCAGCAGGCAGGAGAGCCGATCTTTGACGCCGAGTCCGTCGAGCGCGGCACTGCCTCCGACGAGGACGAAATCCTCGCGGCAGGCTTCGAGCATGCGCTGTCGGACCTCCATGAGATTGGTGTCACGCAGGTTGGTGGTGATCTTGCGGCCGTTGATACCCCCTGCGGCGTTGCACCAGGATGTGAAGACCTTCGCGGCGTCGACGTAGTCGGGGTTCTTGGTGAACCCGATGTCGGAGAACATGCCGACCTCGATGTCGGTCGCCGTTACCCCTTGTGCCGATGCGCTCTTCGCCGCGCCCGGCTGACAGACGCTGGTCAGGTTCCCGAAGTTGCCCGACGCGGCAGGCCCGGAGGAGCCGCCGCCTTCCGCGGTCTCGTTACCGCCGCTCTCGCGACCACAACCTGCTGCTACGAGCGCGATCGCGATCAGGGCGAGGACTATTCGCTGTGGTTTCACCGTGTTCCTCCTTGCGGGCGCGGTGACCGATGCGAACCGACATCGTCGCCTTGCCTTTGCTCGTCGTTGAGCAGCAGGTGCCGCGGATAGCACCGGTTGCCCGAGTGAAATGGATTCTCGGAATTGACATTCGATCGTCGGGGAGGAACGCGGATACGAGACTGCATCGACGGGTCCAGCAACGACATCGACTGGTGTGAAGGTCGGGCGGCTATAGCTGTTGGTCTCCGTGCGCATGAGCCGGGATGGGCAGCGGGGCAGCGTCGGGAGCCGGGGGGAGTCCCCAGGTGACGAAGGCCATCGCCGCCATCGTGTAGGTGCCGACAACGAAGATCAGTTCCATCGCCTGATGGATTCCCAGCGCGTCGACCGAGCGTTGCCACATTTCCCAGGTCGCGTGACCATCGGCGAGCAACTCGTCGGTGATGTCGAGGACCAATCGGTCGTTTCCTTCGAAGCTGTCGTTGCCGACCGCCAGGTGGGCGATGTCGTCTGCCGAAACGCCGCCCGCGACCGCGATTTTGACGTGCTGGCCCCACTCGTAGGCGGAGCGGTGGGTGTAGGCGACCCGCAGAATGGCCAGCTCACGTAAACGCAGTGGCAACTCGCCTCGGCGCAGAAGGTGAGTGTTGAAGCTCAAGAATGCGCGGGCCAGTTCCGGGTGATGGGCGAGCAAGCCGACGATGTCGAATTTCAGGGGGTCGTACTCGTGTCCCGATCCCGCGCGCGGCACCTTCTCGCCGGTCATCCCCAGCAGTACGCCGTAGGCTCTGTATTCGGCGTCGCCCCATTCTTCGGCGGGAAGCGGAGCGAGCCGGGAGACCTCACGGTCGCGGTTCATGTTCTTCTTCCTCCGTTGACGCCGATGATCTGGCCGGTGATGTATGAGGATTCGTCCTGGCACAGGAAGATCGCCGCGTTGGCGATGTCCTCGGGCCGTCCGGCCCGCCGCACGGGGGTGATGCTGGCGAAATGTTCGAGGCTGTCGGTGAAATTGCCCTCGGCGATCGCTTTTTCGAGCATCGGGGTCACGACCATGCCGGGTGGAATGGTGTTGACGGTGATCCCGCGAGGGCCGAGCTCGAGTGCCAAGGCTTTGGTGAATCCGATCAGCCCGGCCTTGGACGCGACATAGGCCGTCATATAGGACTGGCCGCCTTGAGCGCTGGAGGAGGAGATGTTCACGATGCGCCCCCATTTGGCGGCCTGCATGTCGGGCAACACTTCCTGCGTGCAGATGAACGGTCCCCGCAGGTTGACCGCCATGATGCGGTCCCACTGGGTGTCATCGATCCGGGTGAACTTTCCGAACTGCTCGACCCCGGCGTTGTTGACCAAGATCAGGATCGGGCCGAACTCGGCTCGGATCTTTCCCACCGCCGTTTCGACCTGCCCACGGTCGGAGACGTCCACGACGTAGCCCTCGACGGTGCCCCCCTGCTCGCGCAAGCGGGTGACCTCGGTGTCGAGTAGTTCGGCGTCGATGTCGAAGACGGCTACTTTGGTGCCCCGTGCGACGAGGGCCTCGGTGATCGCCAGTCCGAGCCCGGATGCCCCGCCGGTGACGATCGCGCTCGTTCCTTCGAAAGCCATGAAATCGAGTCCTTCGTTCACCCGGTGGTATCGGCCGGATCGAAGCGGATGTGCAGTGTCTTCAGGCCCCGCAGGATGAAGGTCCGCAGGTACTTGTAGCGGCGTTCTCCGGGCAGGCCGTGGTGCTCGGGATCGATCCAGATATTGTCGGTGCGGTCGAACAGCCGCTGCAGGCTGATGAGCGCCTCGGCCCTGGCCAGCGGTGCGCCCGGGCAACTGTGCGGACCGCGACCGAATGCGACATGGCTGCGGGCGTTGCGGCGTTCGATGTCGAAGACATCCGGTTCGGGGAATCTGCGTGGATCGCGGTTGAGCGCGGCGTTGACCAGCATCATCGTGGTCCCGGCGGGGATGTCCACCTCGCCCACGGTGACGGGGACCTTCGAGAGCCGGAAATCGCCGCGGATCGGGCTTTCGTACCGCAATGTCTCCTCGATGAAATTGGGCAGTAGCGTTCGGTCGGCCCGCAGTTTCGCTTGCAGCACGGGATCCTCGGCGATCAGCATCACCGCGGTGCCGAGCAGACGGACGGTCGTTTCCTGTCCCGCGGCGAACAGATTGGACGCCACGCATACCGCATCGAGCACATCCGGTGTGCTTCCGTCGGGGAAGGTGGCCGTCGCGACACCGGTGAGTACATCGTCGCCGGGGTTCTCGCGTCGTTCGCTGATGTATTCGGTGAACTTGTCGTAGAGGTAGCCCAGGGGAGTGTGCTCCAGGCTTTCTCCACTGCTGGCGCCGATCGTGTTGCCCAGCAGCGCTGTTCGGAAGCCTTCGTGGTCGGCTTCGGGCACCCCGAGTAGATCGGCGATGACCAGCATCGCGAACGGGTTGGCGTAGTCTTCGTTGAATTCGCAGCGACCCTCGGTCAGGGCGATGTCGTATTGCCGATCGGCCAGGCGCCACATGAACTCTTCGTTCTCTTTGAGGCGCTTGGGCGTGATCATTCGCGACAGCAGTGCCCGATGATCGGTGTGAACCGGTGGATCCAGGGTCGGCAGCTGATCGCTCATCGGCAGCCGGTCCCTGTGTGCGACGATTAGTTCGGAGATGTCGTCGCCTACCAGCGGCACCGGAAAGCCGGGGAAGGGGCCGGTGACCGAGGTGCACGAGGAGAAGCGCTCGGTGTCGTTGTAGATCGCCAGGGCCTCGTCGTAACCGGTGACCATCATGACGTCGTGATGTTTCTCGCGCCGAATCGGGCATTCCCCGCGCAGTGCGGCGAGATAGTCATAGGGGTCGTGCAATACGGCGTTGTCGGTGAAGAAGTCGACGGAGTCTACATCGCTCATCGGGAATCCTTTCTGAAAGCTTTGTCTGCCAGCGTCATCGATGCGTCCCGACGGCTACTGCGATATTTCGACACCGTCGTAGCCTTCGAGCAGGCCCTGCTCCGGCAGAGTCATCTGCAGGTAGACGTCGATGTGGCGGATCTTGCCGTCGCCGGTGAATTCGTAGACCGACAACGAATTGACCACCGAGCTGAAGGCACCGACCGTGCTTCGTTCCTCGAGTTCGAGGAACACCAAACCCGAGGTCTCGGTGATCCGCTTGAACGATCCCTCCCAATCCGAGGACATCGCCCAGTTGGTCAGGAAGGCGACGTAGCCGCTCCAGTCCATCACTTCCTTGAAGGGCCCGACGCGGTCGAATTCCTCGACCGCCACGAGCTCCGCCAGCGGCGCCCAACTGTCGACGGTGAATCCCGGCTGCTTGGCGCTGTCCACCAGCCGCTTCATGACCAGGCTGTAGTCCAATACGGTGCGCGACAAACCGTCATAGCTACCGACGACGTCACCGATCTCGGGTAATCCCATTGCTGCTCTCCATCATCGGGCTCGTCCATGCCGAGCCCACGCTTGTTCTGTTCTGGCCGGTAGCACGCGTCCGCGGGAATTCACGGGGCGCTGGAACTCCGCGCGACGACTTCCGGCCGCGGCGCGGAGTTTGTCTCACGAATTCGCGTCGGCTGCGAGGTACCGGTCGACGACCGAGTGATAGTGGGCGATCACGATCTCCTCTTTCACCAGGGCCATGAAGTCGAGACCGTCGCTGCGCAGGCCGCGCTGCTGGCGCGGCATCTGTTCGTAGTCCTGTTGCAGCGCCAAGAAGTATTTGAAGCTGCCGGGCTCCTCGACCTCGACCGGTTGCGCTCGATACACATCGCGGTGTTCCTCGGGCAGCCACATGAAGCTGCTGATGTGCCAGATGCACTTGTTGGGGTCACCGTCGGGGTGGGGGGTGGCCATGATGGTGGTGGCCTCGCCCGCGCGGATGGTCATGAAGAAGTTCGGGAAGAGCACCCAGCCATGGTTGTCGCTCATCTGCGCGTCGGTGAGCCTGCTGACGTCCAGGCCCATACCGGTCAAGGTGTCACGGGTGGCCTGCTGTAGGAGTGTGCGCGCGGTGACCCCGTCGGGGAAACGTAGCGGTTCGTCGTCGGAACGGTAACCGCCGACGAGTTCGTCGAACCGGGGCAGCACCATGGCCACGGTGGGAAAGGTTTCCGGGAGTCCGTGGATGCCTTCGACCTGCTCTTCGGCACTGTACTTGTCGGCGTTGGCCACGTCGAACGGAGCGACGGACA
The DNA here is from genome assembly GCF_045040005.1 of Nocardia sp. NBC_01377. Lineage (NCBI taxonomy): Bacteria > Bacillati > Actinomycetota > Actinomycetes > Mycobacteriales > Nocardiaceae > Nocardia > Nocardia sp. NBC_01377. Next base: position 5,682,449 of record NZ_CP109566.1, on the reverse strand, counting down.
CACTGTGGTTCTCGAAGAATCGGTACCGCACCGTCGTCGGGTCGATCATGATCACCCGCAAGAGTTCGGGGTGTATGCCGGAGATGTGGTATCCCTCCTCGAAGGCGTCCATGACGACCTTCCAGTTGCAGTTCACACTCTCGCGCACGTCGAGCACGGTCACCATCTCGTCGAGACGGTAGGGCGCGAGCAGTTCCGGCAGTCCCTCGCCGAGGAATTCGGCCAACGGCGCGGCATCGGGATCGGGGTTGAGGAATATGAAACCGGCGAAGGTGTCGACCGACACCGGCACCAGCGACAGGTTGTCCTTACCGATATCGCCCTGGGCACCCTCTCTCAGAATGCCTTTCAACGCGCCGTCGAGGTCGTAGGACCACAGGTGGTACTGGCACAGGATGCCTCGCTTGGCGTTTCCGCTGCCGGTGCACAGTACGTTGCCCCGGTGCCGGCACGCGTTGACGAAGCCGCGGATCCGGTCGTCCTTACCTCGGATGATGACGAAGGACTGGTCGAAGATCTTGTATTCCTTCCAGTCACCGACCGCCGGGATATCGGCGACTCGACCGGCGACCTGCCACACCTTCAGCCAGATCTTCTCGCGCTCCTGCGCCTGGATGTCGGGGGAGGTGTACCGATCGGTCGGGATCCGCATGCGATAGGCGTCCGCGGGGATATCGGCCAGCTCGACTCCGGTATCGACCCATTCCCCGGGTCGCGTCGGCTGAATCGACTCGATTGTCATCTCTTCGCCCTTCCTAGGCTTTCGTGACGTCGCGACAGCGATGTCGAACCCATGTAGCACTTCGAATTGCCCACGCAGACAGCACCGCTGGCAGCGGTGACCCCCTCGGTCTGTGCAGCGGCACGACACGTACTCGTGGCGTTCGGGCCCGATCTGCGTCCGGAGCGGCAGTCGTACTTGTGCTCTACGCCACATTCAGTTATCAATCTATTGATTGATTAATGTGAGTATTCTCGATCACATATCGGCTGTCAAGAAGACAGCTTCAGCGGTTCGACCGTCGCGATGCCCGCAGTCAACGCAGTTGCCGCGGCTGTTTCGGCCGTCGCAGTCGAGCGCGCGTTCGACACGAAACGCTCAGCGAGGAGCAATGATGGGCACGACCGTGATCACCGGGGGGAGCGGGTGGGATGGGGCTGGCCACTGCCGCCATAGTTGGCCGCGAGCAGCCGGTGTTGCTGAGCGATATCGGCGCGGAACGGCTGGGCGCGGCGGTCGCCCGCCTGCGAGGTGACGGCATCGATGCCACCGCGATGGTCTGCGACATCACCGATCGGCGTCAGGTCGAGGCGCTGTTCGCTCGTGCTCGTGAATCCGGTCCCGTGTCCGCGGTGGTACACGCCGCGGGGATCAGCCCGCAGATGGGCTCGGCCGAACCGATCATCCGGATCAACGCGCTGGGGACCATCAATATCGTTCGGGCGGCTCTGGCACAGGCCACCCCGGGATTCGCCCTGGTGAACGTGGTCTCCCTGGCCGGACACATGCTTCCGAAATTTCTCGTGCCACACCGCGCCTACCGCTTGGCCGACACAGATCCCGCAGCATTCGTGGGAAAGATGACGCTTGCGGCCAATCGCGCGCCCCGCGCCGCGCGACCGGGCTTGGCGTACTCACTGAGCAAGAAACTTCGTGACCTGGTATTCCCGGACGCAGGCTGCCGCCTTCGGGGTTGAAGATGCTCGCATACTCTCGGTTTCACCCGGCTCGTTCGACACCGCCGTGGGGCGACTGGAAGAAGAGAGCGGATCGGGCAGACTGATCGAGCATGCCGCGCCGAAGCGATTCGGTACACCCCGGGAGATCGCGGAACTGCTGGCCTTCTGTGCCAGCGGCAATGCCGGTTACCTCACCGGCGTCGACATCCTCTGCGACGGCGGTACGAAAGCCGGACTCGACTTCAGAGCGATCTTGACAATGGCTCGCAACACCCGATAGTGCGTGTATGCGACAGCGGCTGCGCGAGAACCGACAGATCTGACCGGCCGTCTCGAGGCGGCGACCCACGATCTGAGCGTGGCCGGGCGCGCGTTCACCGCGACCGGCGCCTTCGATGAGCGCGTGGAGGCGACCGAAAGGTTCTGGGTCACCGACCCTGATTCCTGGCATCGAATCGGCGCTTTGCGGAGCACATCGAATCTCGCCCGCCGCAACGGCATTCAGTCCTCGTCAGAATAAACAACAAGAGAAGGAATCAGTGGCAATGAAGCTCGAAGACCGGATCGCAAAGCATCGCCGGATGGCCGAGAGTTACCGGGACAAGTACGTCCTCCAGAAGGTGCAGGAAGGTGACCGCTACGACGAATGGGAGTTCGCGGACGGCGCGGTGTACACCTCGCCCTACTTCGTGGCCGGCGAAGAACTCGTGTTGGCGGACGTCGCGACTTCCTTCGACGTCGCCGCGACCGTGGAAGCCAAGGCGTATTCGGTGGTCTTTCCGGACTGGAAACCCGTCGAGTACAAACTGTGGGCCGCCGACAACGGCTTCGTCATGCGTTACCGCTGGGAGGGAACGTCGGTCGTCGACGGGGTGACCAGGGGTTTCTACTCGATCAGCTTCGTCGAGACGAACGATGACGCGCAGATCACGCACTGGTCGACCTATGTCAACGACGAAGAGTACGGCCCGTTCCTGCAGGCCGCGATCGACGCCCGCGGCCCATTCACGGGTGACGAATACATGGAGGCGTTGAAGCGCCACTTCGAAAAGCACAATCTGACGATCTGACGAAAGGACTTCCCGCCGGTTCGCGGTGCGCAGTCGCCGCGGGCCGGTGCGGATGTGCAGATCTCGGGCTTTGTCGTGGCTTGTGCTCGGCTCGAGCCGTGACCGGATCATCGGCTGATCCGCAGCCGATGATCCGGACTCACGCCGGGAAGTTCGTCGTCAGCGGATCGAGAATCCGGCGTCGAGTGCCCACTCGGTGCCGGTGATGAACCTCGCCTCGTCGGAGACGAGGAACGCGACGGCGTTGGCGATGTCCTCGGCTTCGAGCATCTGCAACGGAAGCGCGTTCTGCATTCCCGAAATCGTGTTCGTACCCCCGGCGGCGGCCTCCTGCTGTAGTTCGCGCATCGCGTTGTTGAGCGTCATCCCGCTGGCGACGCCCGTGGGGTGGATCGTGTTGACTCGAATCCACTCCGGGGCAAGGTAACCCGCGAGGCTCTGCATCAAAGCGACCAATCCGCGCTTGGCGGCGGCGTAGGCGTTGACGCCCGCGAACAGCTGCGGGGGAGCCTTCAGCCCCGCGGTGGAACTGGTGATGACGATCGATCCGCCGCGCCTGCCCTCGCGCAGGGCGGGAAGCGCGGCGCGGACGGTGTGATAGACGCCCGTCAGATTGGTATCGATCACGTCGTTCCAGTCCGCGAGGAAATCCTCCGATTCCGGTCCCATCCGAATGATACCGGCGTTCGCGACGACGATGTCGAGGCGGCCGAACCGTCGCTGACCCTCGTCGAAAGCCGCGCGAACCGCGTGGTAGTCGCGGACATCGGCTTTGCGTGCGACGATCTGTCGACCCTCTGCTTCGACCAGTCGCACAGTCTCCGCGAGATCGGCTTCGGTGGCGTTCGGGTAGTTCATCGACTCGACGTTCTCGCAGATGTCGATACCGATGACGTCGATGCCTTCGCGTGCCAATCGGACGGCGTGCGCGCGGCCCTGCCCTCGCGCGACACCGGTGATGAACGCGACGCGGCTCTGTGAATCCGACATGGTTGATGTAATCCTCGGTGGTACTGGTCGATCGAACTGTTCGGGACCGCTTCGTTCGTGGCCGCGTCCCCGGGTTGACAAGGTCTAGAGGCGACCGTCCACGCGCAGGTCGGGGTGCACCCAGTCGGGTGATCGGCGTTCTTTGAAGGCCCGGAACCCTTCGGAGACCTCGGGTGCGCGCAGGCTGGAGCGCATCCCGATGCGGTCGTTCAAGCCCAGGTAGTTGTCCAGGCTGGCTTTGACGACGCCGCGGGCGATCGGTGCGGTGCGGGCGCATTGCGCGAGTACGTCGCGGGCGGTGTCCATCAGTTCCTCGTGGGGCACGACGCGGGCGATCATGCCCCAGTCGAGGGCTTGCTGGGCGGACAGGACGCGGCCGGTGAGCATGAGGTCGCGGGTGCGGATCGGTCCGATGATGCGGGCGAGCATGTGGCTGTAGTAGGTGTCGGCGATGCCTCGGAAGAGTTCGGGCACGCGGAAGGTGGCGCGGTCGCTGACCACGGCGATATCGCTGCACATCGCGATCATCAGTCCGCCGCCTTGGCAGAGGCCGTTGACCGCGGCAACTACCGGTTTGGTAGAGGTGCGCAATGTGTCGAAGGGCAGGACGGCGTCCATCGACAGGGTCGCTCCGAAATCGACCCATTGGTCGGCTCCGCCGCCGCCCAGGTCGCCGCCGGGGGAGAAGACGTCGCCGGTGCCGGTGATGATCAGCCCGGCGAGATCGTCGTCGGCCGCGACGTGGTTGACCGCGTAGCCGATGCCGAAGTACATGGCGGGCGACATGGCGTTGCGCGCCTCGGGGCGGTCCAACGCGCAGACGGCGAAAGGTTTCTCGCGGGTGAAGGCGAGAAACGGGGTACCGAGCCAGTCCCCGGAGGGAGGTTTCGGGGCGCCTGCATCGGGTCGGGGTGCGTCGGACATGTATCTCCTTCGAGGGGTGGTCATCATCGCGGCCGGTGGGTCCGCTCGCACGGGGCTGCCCGACACGGAGGCGGCCGAAATTCGTACCGAGAGAGCGGACTACGAGCTGAATGCCGCGCGGACGAGGTCCAGGAATTCGGCGAGGGTGTAGTCCGGCTGGTCGGCGCGTCCCGTGTTGTCGAGGCGGTGGAAGGTTTCCAGCATTCCCAGGAAGACCAGGGCCAAGGCGCGCGGGTCACCGTCGCGGATACGGCCTTCGTGTTGTCCTCGGGCGATCACCTCGGCGAGGTCGTCGCAGACCACTCGGTGGCCGGCCGCGTAGAGGTGTGACGGCTCGGCATTCGAGGCGGTGGCGCGCGATCCGGAGCCCAGGGCCGAGGCGAGTCCGGCCCAGTCGGGGTGCTCGCGAAAGAACCGCACATGCAATTCGGCCACCGCGACCAATGTGAGGTCGGCGGGCCCGGGTTCGGAGGCTCTGGCCCGGGTCACGCCGTGCAGGATCGCGCCGCGTCGGCGCAGGACCGCTTCGTAGACGCTGTCCTTGTCGTCGAACAGTGTGTAGATGGTCCCGACCGCGATCTCGCATCGCTCGGCGATCGATTTGATGGTGGTGTTGTGGAACCCCACGGTCGCGAACGCGCGTTCGGCCACGTCGAGCACCTGTGTCCTGGTCATCTCCAGTCTCAGACGCCGCCGTTCCTCGCGAGGCGAAGGGGGCGTGTCCGGCTCGGCGTTCGACCTCGCGGCGTCCACCTCGGTGGCACCTGGCACCACCCACCTCCTTCGAGACAGCGAAGCGGCGCCACACACGCCGCACGTACCCGGAGGACCTTACCTGAACAAATAGGTTCTGCACTGAACTCATCCGAACATTCATGAATCATGTTCATTTCTGGTCTGCCTTGTTCTAGGCTGCTCGAAGGTCGCCTGCACAACGGATGTGCGACGTCGCGGCCGGAACGCTCGAAGGGAAGTCGGACATGACAGATGCGCAGGTCGAATCCGGTGTGTTGGCGGGTGAGGAGCGGATGCTGATCGACGGCGAGCTGTGCCACAGCGACAGCGGTGCGTTCTTCGAGGTCGTCGACCCCGCGTCCGAGCAGGTGGCGGGCCGGGTGACCGACGGATCGGTGGCCGATATGGCGCGTGCGGTCGGGGCGGCGCGGCGTGCTTTCGACGAGACCGATTGGTCACGAGATCTCGATTTCCGCTACCACTGCCTGATCCAGTTGCACGAGGCGTTGGAGCGCAACGCCGAGCGGCTGCGCCGGATATTGGTCACCGAGGTGGGGTGTCCGGTGACGGTGAGTCGGTCGCAGATCGAGAGCCCCATCGAGGAGGTCGAGCACTGGGCCGAGCACGGCAAGGCATTCGAATACCTGGTCGACACCGGGATTCATCCGACACAGTTGGGTCCGGCGCGGCGCAGGATCCACTACGAGGCGACCGGTGTCGTCGGGGCGATCACGCCGTGGAACGTGCCGTTCTATCTCAATATCGCCGAGACGGTGCCCGCGCTGATGGCCGGAAACACCGTGGTGCTCAAACCGGCTCAGCTGACCCCATGGTCCGGTAGCGAGTACGGGCGGATCGTGGCCGAGGAGACCGACATTCCCCCGGGTGTGTTCAACGTCGTGGTATCCGATGCCAACGAGGTCGGCGCCGCCTTGTCGGCGGATCCGCGCGTGGACATGATCACCTTCACCGGGTCCACCGCGACCGGGCGGGCGATCCTGGCCGCGGGCGCGGCGACGGTGAAGAAGACCCTGCTGGAACTGGGCGGAAGGTCCGCGCACATCGTGCTCGACGACGCCGACTTCAACGCCGCGCTGCCGATGGCGGCGATGATGGCGTGCGTCATGTCGGGGCAGTCCTGCATCCTGCCCAGTCGGATCCTGTTGCCGCGCAGTCGCTACGACGAAGGTCTGGAAATCCTGAAGTCGATGATGGAAGGGTTCCCGGTCGGTGATCCGTGGACTCCCGGCGTCATGCAGGGCCCGCAGATCAGCGAGACCCAGCGCCGCAAGGTGCTCGGCCTGATCCAGGACGGCATCGACTCCGGGGCCCGGCTGATCACCGGCGGCGGCATCCCCGAGAACCTGCCGACGGGCTACTACACGCAGCCCACACTGTTGGCCGACGTCGACCCCGACGCCAGGATCTCCCAGGAGGAGATCTTCGGCCCGGTCCTCACCGCCACCCCGTACGACACCGACGACGAAGCCGTGGCGATCGCCAACAACTCGATCTACGGGCTCTCCGGCGAGGTGTCCGGCGGCGATGTCGAGCGTGCGTTCGCGATCGCCACCCGGATGCGCACGGGCAACGTGACCATCAACGGCAAGAGCCACTTCGGCATCACCAGCCCGTTCGGCGGCACCAAACAGAGCGGGCTCGGCCGACGCAACGGCGACGAGGGCTACCGAGAGTATCTGGAAGCCAAGAGCATCGGCATGCCCGCGTGAAGGAGAACACCATGGACACCCGACGGATCAGCGACGAACTCGAGATACAGGCGCTACTGCACCGCTACGCGCGTGCCGTCGACACCAAGGACTGGGAGCTGTACCGGTCGGTGTTCACCGCCGACGCCCATATCGACTACTCCTCGGCCGGGGCGATGGCAGGGTCCCGCGACGAAGTCACCGCGGCGTTGAGTGAAGCCTTTGCCGCGCTTCCCATGTCGATGCACTACATCACCAATATCGAGACCGAGATCGACGGTGACCAGGCGCGGGTACGAGCCATGTTCTACAACCCCATGCACCTGCCCGGCATGTCCGAACTCAGTTACTGCGGCGGCTACTACCACCACGAACTGCTGCGCACACCGCACGGCTGGCGCAGCCGGAACCTGCGCGAGGAGAACGTCTGGTTCATCAACTCACCCCGAGCCGCCCCCGCGACCTGACAACCCTCACGTCACCCCGGACAATCGGAGAGAATATGGAATTCTGTTCCGGTACCGCGTTTTTGGAGACCACGGAAATCCTGCCGGTGGCAGAGATGTTCGATGTCGTCAAGCAGGTGGCCACGGCAGCGGTGCTCTCCGGCGGACGTGTCGCTGGGGGTCGGCGCCGGATGGATGCGTGAGGAGTTCGAACCGATGGGCAGAACTTCCACGATCGCGGAAAGCGGCTCAACGAGATGATTCCGGCCCTGTGGGCACTCTGGCGGGGCGGGTGGGTGTCCTGGGACGGCGACTTCTACCGAGTCCCGGAACTGATGCTCGAACCGCACCCCGCCGCACCGGTGCCGATACTGTGCGGTGGCGAATCTCCCGCGGCCATGCGCCGCGCGGTCCGGTTGTGCGACGGCTGGGTCGGTTCCGCCTACTCCTGGGATGACGCGGTAGGCCACGTCCAGCGCCTCGACACCCTTCGCCGCCGATACGGCCGCGACAACGAACCGTTCGAGATCATGCTCGCGCTCCGTGAACGGCCCTCCCTCGATCTGTACAGACGAGCCGAGGATATCGGCGTCACCGCGATCATGTGCAGTCCCTGGGCCGGAACAGTCATTGCCGGTGACGGTGACCTCAGGTCGACCACGAATCCGGTCGAACGATATCGAAAACCGATCGAGCGCTTCGCCGAAACCATCATCGACAAAATGCGCTGAAGCCGCTTCGACGGAAAGAACCGCCTCGTTCGAGAGGGGGCCGGCGCTCGGCATCGACGGCCGCGGACCTCGCGGCGGTCATCTCCAGGTGGCAGCGGGCGCGGGCACGACGCTGCGCGGCCGACAGCACCGGCATCACGGCCGGACTCACCGAGGCGAGGATGATCCCGATCGGAGAGTCGAGCCTCGCCGACGCCGAGCAGGCCGCGAATCGAGTCGACCGTGATGTAGAGGGCGAGCGCGAAGAACGAGAACGCGATGATCCGCAGTGCGACCTTCTCCCGTGCCTCCGGTCGCGGCCCGCGAACTGCCACGCCACCGCCGCTGCCGAGGACACCTCTCGATCTACAGTCTCGTCGGCTCGCCGAACACCGCGCCGCTGTCGTCGACTTCGGGTGTTCTGGCTTCCAGGTAGGTGTATTGGCGGATGGTGACCGGGCCCGCGCAGTTGTCGACTTTGATGTGGAAGTCGCGGGTGATGATCTGCACGGTTCTGCCGGGGATGAGTGCCTTGCCGGTGCCGATATCGACGTTGGTGATGTCGCCGGGTTGGAGTTCCAATTCCAGGAACAGGCCGGGGTCGACCGCGATGGAGGGGATGACGCCGTTGTATTCCTGTATCTGTCCCGATTCGAACTCCTGCGATCGCACGGTCCCCTCCGTCTGTGACTGTGCCGACTCCCCGGTGCTCGACTGTTCGACCGTGCTCGACTGCGACTGTTCGGTCGCGCTCCGTTGCGCCTGTTCGGTCGCATAGTTCTGCTGGGGGCCCTCGAGCCCGAATTCCGTGGTGGGGTCGACGCCGGGGATCACGGCGTCGACCCTGGCCGCGCAGCCGACGGAGTATCCGGTTCTGAGCACACCCTCGGCCTGTCCGTCGAGTCGGCCGTAGGCGACGGTGGAGACCAGGGCTTCGTGGCTCGTAGGGACGCCGTTCAATGGTGGGATGCGGTTGATGGCTTCGTCGTGGGTGCCGACCGTGAAACTGCCCATCGCCGACTCGAAGGTCTTCTCGTGCGCTGGCAGGTTGACGATATCGGCATGCGCGGTCGGCAGAAGCAGTGCGACCAGCGCTGAGGCGGTGAAACTCGCTGTCGAGATGATCCGCAACATGATCTCGCAGGGTAGTTGATATATCGCTGTTTTCCCCGCGTCGTGCGGGCGTGTGATGCGACCGATGCGGCATGTTGTTCGCTCGTTCATCCGGTGCGTACCCGGTTCGACGATCCGGGGCGGGGTGTCTTCCGCGACCGGGGAAGTGCCTGGCGGCACATCCGTCCACCGAGGTCTCCGGATGGGAACAGACCGAAAGATTGCCGAAATATTTTGTGATGCACCACTTCTCGACGGCATACCACACACCTGGGTGAATGCGGGCCACCACGGGAAACGCGGAAGGTAGCTGTCGCGGGCGCGGTCCGCTCACCCGCCGAACGGGAGGATCGGCGGGATAGCATGGCTCCATGACGTCCTTGCGGTCGGTCCGGGTAATCGTTGCGATCGTGGCGGTACTCGCCGGGGTGTCGGCGTGCGGCGACGGCTCGGGTGGGCTGCCCGAACCGGAGTTCCTGTTGCGCGGTGCCACCGCGGCGGCGGGCAGCGTCACCAGCGCGCACGTGGAGATGACCACCTCGGAAGCGATACCCGGCCTCGCGGCGCGCGCGTTGAGCGCGGATGTGCGGGCGCGGAAGGGATCGGAACCGGGCGCCTCGGTCGGCACGGTGGATGTCGGCGGGATGCGATTCGATTTCGCCGAGCAGGACGAGCGGCTGTTCTCGAAATCCTCCGACGGTAAATACGTTCCCGCGCAGCAACTCTCGGGTGGCGGGGCGCTGCCGAAGCCGTCGACGCTGCTCGATCCGGACCGTGGTCTGGCCGCGATGCTGGCGAATCTGAGCAATGTGCGGACCGAGGCGCGCGAGGAGTACGACGGTGTGCAGGCGTTCCGCGTCACCGGTGACGTGCCGCGCGCCGACGCCGCGGTCTGGCTGCCGAGTATTCAGGGCGACGCGCGATTGGCCATCTGGTTCGCCACCGCCGGTCGGCATCTGCCCGTCGGCACCAGGTTGGCGGCGGCGGGTTCGTCGGGGGAGCCGGCGTCCATCGATTTCGCCCTGTCGAATCTCAACAAGAAGGTGCAGGTGCCCTCGGTCGCCTGACCCGCGAGGTGGATCAGGCCATGGTGAGCGACGCGATGCTCGCGGCGGGTTCTCCGGCCACCAGGGCTTCGAACCGCCATCGATTCGATGCCGCGTGACCGTCCTCGTCCGTCAGGGCGGTGACCGTCAGTTCGACCTGATCGCCGGGAACGACGAAGCGCCGGAAGCGAAGTCGGGTCGCGTGCCGTAATCGCAGTCCCGGTTCGCCCGCGGCCAGCCGGGCCAGCGCGAGAGCGCTCTCGATCAGCAGAACCCCCGGCAGGACCGGGTAGCGGGGGAAGTGCGTGGCGAACAGCGGCAGCGTGCCGGTGACGTTGAGATGGGCGACGGCGCTGACTCCCGGCTCGATGGCGACGACGCGATCGAAGGCGGGCGCACCCATCGTGGCCGCCGACGGCGGGGCGGTGTGGAACGTGGTCATGGCCTGTCCTCCAGCGAAAGTGTCGTCAATCGAGCGGTCCGCGGCCGAGCAGAACCCGCGCCATCCGCGCCGTATCGGCCGGATCATCGAGCCGGTCGGCGTCGATCAAACCGCACATGATGCCGTGCGCTGTCAGGATCGGCTCTCCGCCGACATCCACTCGCCCGTCGACGACGGCTGTCCTGGTGCCTATCGATCTCACCTGCGCCGACATGCGCAGGACATCGCCGGGCACGGCGTCTCGCAGCACCGTCACCTCGCCGATATTGAGCAGCGCGGCGCGCTTGCGATGCTCGGTGCTGAGCAGGACCAGCCACGCTCCCGCCTGGCACAGGGCTTCGAGCACCAGGCCGAACGGTGCGACGGGACCCCCGGGGGAATCCTGCCAGTAGTCCTCGTAGACCGAGGTCGCCTTTCGGGCGGCGATGTGGTGCATCGGCTCCCACGACTCGATCCGGTCGATGAGATGGAAACGCATCGAGTCAACTCTCGACGGCGGGCGGGGGCGTGCCCACGACATCGCGCAGTTCGCTCGCCAGGGGCTCCGACACCAGCGCGATCACCCGCGCGGACGCGTCCGATCCGACGATCAGACTCGCCGCGGCGACGATCTCGCCCGCGTCGAGGGCATCGAGGCAGCGTGCGAGGTGGGCGTCGGTGGCGATCTCGATCATCGCGCTCAGGGTGATCCAGTCCTGACGATCGGCGAGGGTTCTGGCCACGGTGACGACCAGGTCGTCCGGCAACCCGCCGATCAGTGCCGCCGAGCGGGACAGATCCAGGTGGGTGGCGACCTCGGCCAGGTAGTCGGGGGGAAGTCGTCTCGCGGTGGCGATCGCCCTCGGGGTGTCCATCACCGCGGCCATGTGCGCGGTCATCAGCGCGCTCTTGTTACGGGTGATGACCTTGGCCGCGATGGCGGGCGGGATGACCCGGGTCGCCGCGGCGATCTTGCCGAGACCCGGTGCGGTGGAATCGAAGAGCAGATCGCCGATCTGCTGCCGCAAACCCGCGATATCGTCGGCGGGAATCTCGGCCAGATAGGCGATCCGATCGACCGGCACGTCGAGCACACGCGCGAGTCCGGCCAGGGTCGCGCTGCGCGCGGCGGGTGAATCCTTCACGATCACAATGCCTTTCACAGTCCGGGGCCGTTCACAGTCCGACTGCCTTTCGTACCGCACCGCGAAGGAAGACCGGCACATTGTCCAGTGCGCCCAGGGCTGCCACGGTGAGTTCCTCGATCCGTTTCCGGGTCACTGCCTCGACCAGCGCGGCGAGGTCGTCGCGCGATTCGGACGGCAGGGCGGCGATGGCGGGTGGAGGTGGCGCCCGCAGGATCGTGGTGAGTGCGTCGTGTTCGTCGACCGGCCGCTGCGCGCCGGAATCCGATGGGTTCATGGGACCCTCCGTATGGCGAAAAGGACTGTCCACGTGCAGTTCTCGACATCGAGCGTGGAGCGACCGTCTATCGGGAGTTGGCTGGATCCGATCGGGGCGGACGGCCGGAGCGACTATCGAATCGGAGCCTAACACGGTGCGGCGCCGCCCGCCGGGGACGTTGACCGGGTTCGGAGCCGAACCTATTCTGTGCCCACCGCGACGTTACCTCTTCCGCGGTTCCCGCACTTCCCACGTCCAGGCCGGAGTGTCCAATATGTCCCAGAATATCCGAATCCATTCGGGCACAACCACTTCCAGATCATCGGAGTTCAACGAGATCGTCAGGAGCATCGATGACGAGACGCTGGCGAGCGCGATGGCGGACCCGATGAGTCGCACCGTCGTCCTGCACGCGGTCTTCGACGAGATGCCGCGACGGCTGATCGGCGACCGCGTCGACGGGGTGGACTCGGTGGTGTGCTGGCGTATCGGCGAACCAGCCGACATGTGGACGGTCGTCGTCGCGAACTCCAGGTGCACTGTGCATCAGGGGAATCCGGGGCTGGAGCCCGCGGTGACGCTAGAGCTCGGGATGGTCCCGTTTCTGCGGATGATCACAGGTCAGATGGGCGGAATGGCGCTCTTGGTAACCGGAAATCTGCGCATTAAAGGCAATATGATGACTGCTCGAAAAATGGAGAAGTGGTTTGTCCGCGACTGACCGGCAAATAAACCGTCCAACCAGTCTGCTCCGTCCAGCCGCCGGTCAGAAGATTTGTGGCGTCGAACAATTGACGACCGAGTTGATCGCGATCTAGTCTCGGTGCAGGAGGCCACGGGGCGCAGTAGCCCAAGGAACCTGGGTATCGCACAGGTGTAGTGCAGTCGAATCGGCAGTGTCGTCGATACAGAGAATCCAACAGACTCGTCTGGGCGGGACGAGCATTGTGTTCACAAAATGGTTGGTCGCGTGCCCCGAGTGTCACGCGCCATTTCGAAGAGGATCCGCAATGTCAGTTGATGTGTCTATTCGCGATGATATCGCCGACTTCCTGCTCAATCACTACAACGTCGATCTGAATTCGGTTCCCGCCGATGCGACGCTGGAGGATCTCGGTCTGGATTCCCTGGGTGTGCTTTCCGTTGCCGACCTCATCGAGACGAAATATGATATCTCGCTCGATGACGAACGTATCGCTTCGGTGAAGACGTTTTCGGATCTCATGGACCTGATTCGCATGAAAATAGCCGAATCCGCTGGGTGACCCGGAACGGTCCATCGAAACAGTTGTTCCGACGAAAGTGTGGAGTCCATGGACGCATACATCACAGCGACCGGACGTTTTCTACCCGGTGAGCCGGTGCCGAACGACGAGATCGAGGAGTACATCGGCAAGGCGGGCCGGGCCTCGTCCGATCTGAAGGATCAGATTCTTCAGAACAGTGGGATCAAGACCCGGTACTACGCCATCGACAAGAAGCAGCAGACCGTGTACTCGAACGCGGCGATGGCCGCGTCCGCGGTGCGCAACGCGGTCGAACGTGCTGGTCTGGAGCCCGGTGACGTGGAACTGCTCGCCGCGGCGACCACCCTGCCCGATCTGATGGGCCCCGGTCACGCCAGCATGGTGCACGGCGAACTCGGCTATCCGCCGTTGGAGATCGTCACCGCGCACGGCATCTGTAGTTCGGGGATGATGGCCCTGAAGAACGCCTATCTCCAGGTGAAGGTGGGGGAGAAGAAGACCGCGGTCTCGGTGGCGAGTGAACTCGCGTCTCGCGGATTCAAACACACCCGCTACGAGGAGATGAAGGCGATCACCGAGGACGGGTCGCTGCCGATGGAGACCGCCTTTCTGCGGTATATGCTCTCCGACGGCGCGGGCGCGGCGATCGTCTCCGATTCGCCGGCTCCCGACCGGGTGAGTCTTCGAATCGACTGGATTTCGCTGACCTCGTATGCGAATACCGAGAAGGCCTGTATGTACTTCGGCAGCAACAAGAACGGTTGCGAGAAGACATGGGCCGATTACCCGAACGCTTCGGCGGCCGCGATGGACGGTGCGCTCGTAGCGCGCCAGAAACTGTCGCTGCTGCCCCATCTCGTGCGGGTCGGCATCGATGAATACGAACGGCTCGCCGACGCCGGTAAATTCGATCCGGATGCCGTGACGTGGTTCCCGGCGCATTACTCCAGCGAGCGCATGAAAACCATGCTCACGGGTGAACTCAAACGCCGTGGCGTTTCCGCGGGACGACCGGAGGCATGGTTCAGTAATCTCACCCGGGTCGGAAATATCGGCAGTGCGAGTATCTATGTGATCCTCGATGAAATGCTTCAGGAAAAACTGGTGCAGCCGGGCGACACCCTGCTGTGCATGGTGCCGGAATCCGGCCGATTCGCTATTTCCTTCATGCATTTGACGGCCGTCGCGGGCACCGCGCAGCAGGCGAAGGTCGAGTCGTGACAGGGGCCTCGGAGACCGAGGCGAGCCGACGTACCGACCGCCGTAACGGTGCTGAATCCACCCGTACGGCAGTGGTTTTCGAGTACAGCCAGACCGGGCAGCTGATCGAGTCGGTGGACGCGCTCGTCGCTCCGCTCGTCGCCGCCAACTGGCAGGTGCGCCGGGTTCGTGTCGAACCCGCCTCACCTTTTCCCTTTCCCTGGCCGGTGACCCGGTTCTTCGGTGCGTTCCCGGCCTGTGTCGACGAGGAATTCACGGTGGAGTTGTCCACTCCGGCGGAGCGATTACGTTCGGAACCGGGAGAATTGGTTCTCTTCGCCTACCAGGTCTGGTATCTCGCTCCCTCATTGCCCGCGCGGACACTGCTGATGCGGCATCGCGAGATCTTCGCCGAACGTGATGTCGTGACCGTGGTCGCGTGCCGCAATATGTGGTACTCGGCGGCGGGAGAAGTCCACCGCCGCCTCACCGCGGTCGGCGCCCGCACGGTGGGCGCGGTCGCGGCCATCGATACTCGGCCACAGGCGATCACGCTGGTGACCACGTTGCGCTGGCTGTTGCTTGGTAGGCGCGACGGTGGGTTGTTCGGTCGTGCCGGCGTCGGAAGCGACGAACTCAGCCGTCTCGCCGCGCTCGGCGAGGAGATCTCGGCGACGAAATCCTCCGACGATCTCGCGACGGTCCTGCGCGACGCGGACGCCGCACCGGTGGTGCCCTTACTGGCGGCGGCGGATCTGCTGGCGGGCAGCGTATTCCGTCGCTGGGGCGCGGGTATCAGATGGGCGTCCGAGTACGGCGTCGCCGCCCGTGTCGCGGCACTCACGGCATTCGTCGGTTCCCTCGGTGTCGCCATCGCGGTCGGGTTTCCGGCCCTGGCCCTCGCGCGGTTGCTCGGCCGCGCGCGTTTCGACCGCGTCGTGGGAACTCGGCTCGACCGGGTACTCGGACGATCGACGATGTCGGTCGGAGCGTCGTCGTGACCGCCCGCGGGGCGCAGGTCGCCGTCGTCGGCGGTGGTCCGGCGGGACTCGCCGCCGCGTACTGCCTGGGACGCAGGGGCGTGGACGTGGTGTTGTTCGAACGGCATACCGAGCCGCCGCGGCACCCGCAGGCGACACTGGTGAACACCAGGACCACCGAGATATTGCGCGAACTCGGCGTTCTCGACGACGTGCTCGCGGTGAGTACCACGTTGGAGAAGGCGCCTCGGGTGCGCTTTCTGCGTTCGGTCGCCGAACCGGAATTCGGTCGGCTCGAACTGGTCGAGACCACCGACAAACTCATGCGGCTGGCCGAGCAGAGTCCGACGCTGCCGGTGCTGTGCCCGCAGAATCGCCTGCAAGCCGTGTTGACCGAGGGGCTTGCCGCCCTTCCGAATGTCGAACTGGTGCGGGGTGCGCGGGTGACCGACGCGACGCCGGGTCCGCGCGGCGTCGAGGTGACCTACATCGGATCCGATGGCGGCGAAGACCGGCGCGAGGCCGACTATCTGGTGCTGGCCGAGGGGATGCATGGCGCGCTGCGTAAGGCGGTCGGCATCGGCAAGGTCGAGGACTCGCCGTTGGGTGTTCTGCTCGACATCTATTTCGAGGCCGATCTGCGGTCACAGTTCCACAATGCTGGCAGCGTGCTGTCCTGGATCATGAACCAGCAAGTCCGGGGTGTGCTTATCACCATCGATCCGGAGGGTGACGAGTGGATGCTCGAGGTACCACTCGACGGCGGCGCGGAAATCTCGGAGGACAGCGCACCCTCGCTGCTGCGTGCGGCCCTCGGCGCCGACATCGATGCCGAAATCATCTCGTCACGGACCTGGACCATGCGGTCGACCGGGGTGGACCGTTGGCGGGACGCGAGCGGTCGGGTCTTCGTGATCGGCGACGCCGCGCACACCTTCCCGCCGACCGGTGGGTTCGGCATGAACACCGGCATCCAGGACGCGCACAATCTGGCCTGGAAATTGGCCGCCGTGCTCGAGGGCTGGGCCGCGCCGGATCTGTTGAACAGCTACGAGGTCGAACGCATACCGGTGGCGCGGTTCAACGGCGAGCAGAGCGAGCACAACGCCGAGGCCATGCTCGAATTCGCCGACGTGCTCACCGCGTCCGATCCGGCGGCCCTCGGCGATTTCGACGACGCACTGGTGGCCGGAATCGAAGAGCAGCGACCACACTTCGACTTCTACGGCCAGGCGCTCGGTTTCCGCTACGGCGTGACCGATCCGGTCGAGAGTGTCGTCGACTACCACCCGCTGGCCGAACCGGGTTGTCGGGCACCGCATTTCTGGCTCCGCGAGGCGGACGGCACGCCGATCTCGACACTCGATCTACCCGGTCACGGTTTCGCGCTGGTCACCGGTCCGGTCGCGGCCGAGAAGTGGGCCGACGCGGTCGGCTACGCCCACTTGATGAACACCGTGCCGGTGGCGGCGGTGGCCGTGCACCCCGTCACCCCGGACGCCACCACCGGGTCGGGCACGCGGACGCTCGTCGACAGGTCCGGCCGGATGCTGGAGACCTACGGGCTCACCGACAGCGGAGCGGTTCTGATCAGGCCGGACGGCCATATCGCCGCGGTCTTGGCGGGCGCCGATCCGTACAACGAGCTCATCACGGCCGTGATCGACGGTACGACAGCAGGTTCGAGGGATTCGGAGATGTCGGTATGAGAACCGAAGCACTGACCGAGGCGATCACGATCGCGGCCGATACCGGAAAGGCGAGCAGGGATCAGATCGAGGACCTGCTCTCGGGCGAGCGGGCGCGGGTGCGTTCGGTCGTCGAAGTACTTCCCGAATCCGATCTCGTGTGGGCGCTGGGCACCGATGTCGGCGAGCAGGCGTTGCTCAACGCGTTCGAGCTGATGCCGAGTTACTACGTGCCCGGAAGTTTCGAACGCGATGTGACCGTGCGATACCGCGTGACCAGGGTGCCGGGCGAACCCGTGGTGCAGGACGTGGTCTTCGGGCCGCAGTCGTGCCGGATCGCGTCGGCCGAGCAGACCGAACCGCCGGACCTGAGCGTCTTCCTCGACGGCGTCGGTTTCGTTCGAATCGCGACCGGGCTCGCCAAGGGAATGGAATTGTTGATGCGCGGCGAACTGAAGGTCCAGGGGGACGTGCAGGTGGCGATGAAGATGGAGACCTTCTTCGGTCTGGCCGAACCGGAGTCGAAGTCATGAGCGGCGACCAGCGCCGCCGCGTCGCGATCACCGGCATCGGTCTGGTCACCCCGCTCGGCATCGGCACCGACATCTATTGGAAGCAAGTGATTTCCGGGGTCAGCGGGGCCAGGACGATCACCTCCTTCGACGCGTCGTTCAACCGGGTCAGGATCGGCGCCGAGGTCCCGGATTTCGATCCGGGTCAGTGGCTCGAGTACAAGGACGTCCGGCGTTACGACCGGGTCGGCCACCTCGCGGTGGCGGCCTCGGATCTGGCGCTGGCCGACCAGGGACTCGACGGTGTCGACCGTGACGAAGTGGCGACCATCGTCGGCTGCGGGCTCGGCGGCGTCGACACCGCGAGAACGGGAATCGAGGACCGGCTCGCCGGGAGAAATGTCTCGCCGCTGTTCATTCCGATGGCGATGGCGAATTTCGCGGCGTCCGCGGTGGCGTTCCGGCACAAATTCGGCGGACCCAGTTACGCGCCGCTGAGCGCGTGCGCGTCCTCGGCCGACGCGATCGGCCAGGGCTATCGGATGGTGCGCGACGGGTACGCCTCGGCGTGCATGGTCGGCGGCGCCGAGGCGGCGTTGAATCCGGTCGTGCTCGCCGGGTTCACCAGTATGCGCGCGCTGTCCAAGCGCAACGACGATCCGCAGAGCGCGGCGCGTCCGTTCTCCAAGGACCGCGACGGTTTCGTGCTCGGTGAGGGCGCGGGGATGCTGCTGCTGGAGCCGCTGGAATCGGCGCGCGCCCGCGGGGCGCACGTCTACGCCGAGATCTGCGGTTACGGCCAGGTCGTCGACACCCATCATGTGACGGCGCCGCGCGAGGACGGCGCGTGCGCGGCCAAGGCGATGAACAAGGCGATGCGCGAGGCCGGGATCGACCCGACCGAGGTCGACTACATCAACGCGCACGGCACCGGCACGATGCTGTCGGATCCCGCCGAGACCAGGGCGGTACACCTCGCGTTCGGGGCGCACGCGCCGAACGTGCCGATCAGTTCCACCAAATCGATGACCGGGCACATGCTCGGCGCGACCGGTGTGGTGGAGGCGGCCACGTGCGCGTTGGCCATCGATCGGGGCCAGATCCCGCCGACCATCAACTATTCTGAGGCAGATCCTGCCTGCGATCTCGACTACGTACCCAATGTCGCGCGCACCGGGCGCGTGGATGTCGCACTGTCGAATTCCATTGCCTTCGGTGGTCACAACGTCACGCTCGCCTTCCGGCGGGCAGCTACAGACGAGGATTGAGTATGGACCTGACTCTTATCGGCACCGTCACCGCGAATCTCAAGCCGCCCATCATGATCGGACCCGGCCCCTACGGCGTGCGGATGTTCGTCGAGATCCTCGACGGCGTCCTCGAGGGCGCGCCCGGGGTGGCCGCCGTCGAGGCCATCACCGGCAAGGTGCTCTCCGGTGGCGGCGATTGGGCGCTGATCGGCGCCGACGGCTACGTGCGGTTGGACGTCCGGGTGCAGTTCCAGACTTCCGACGGCGCCGCCATCTACGCGTCGTTCCCCGGCCTGATCGAGATGAACGACAAGGTGCAGCGCGCGTTCACCGAGGGCACCGGGACGGAATTCGACGATCAGTACTTCCGGGTGACCCCGCAATTGGAGACCGGCGATTCGGCGCTGTCCTGGGTCAATCACACGGCCTTTCTCGGCGCGGGGCGCTTCATCGACGGATTCGGGTTGCAGTACAACATGTACCGGGTGGGCTGACCGATCGTGACAGCAGTGAGGGCAGACGCGGTCGTGGTCGAGGACCTCGTCGTCGACCGCGGTCGCAGACCGGTTCTGAAAGGCCTGTCGTTCACCGTGCCCGCGGGCACGGTGACCGGGCTGCTCGGGCCGAGCGGTTGCGGGAAGACCACGCTGATCAGGTCGGTGGTCGGCGTGCAGCACATCGAATCCGGTTCCGTCACGGTGCTCGGTGAGCCGAGCGGGAGCGCCGTGCTGCGCGCCAAGATCGGCTACGTGACCCAATCGCCCTCGGTGTACTGCGATCTCACCGTCAGGCAGAACGTGCGCTATTTCGGCGCCGTGTACGGCGTGCCGCGCCGGGCCGTGGACGAGACCATCGAGAACGTCGGATTGTCCTCCCACGCAAACCAATTGGTCGATCAGCTGTCCGGGGGGCAACAGGCCAGGGTGTCGCTGGCGTGCGCGCTGGTCGCCGAGCCCGAGGTGCTGGTGCTCGACGAGCCGACCGTCGGATTGGACCCGGTGCTGCGGCGCGATCTGTGGGAACATTTCCGCGCACTCGCCGCGGCGGGCACGACACTGCTGGTCTCCAGCCACGTGATGGACGAGGCCGACCGGTGCGATCGACTGCTGCTGATGCGAGAGGGCAGACTGCTCGCCGATCAGACTCCCGACGAACTGCGCGCGGCGACCAGCACCACGAACCTGGAAGAAGCGTTCCTGGAGTTGGTGCTCGCCACCGAGCGCGCGACGGACCCCGACGCCGCCGCGCTGGCCTCGACCTCGACGGACCCCACGGCACAGGAGGCCTGACCCATGTCGCTGCGACTCACCGGCTGGACGGCGTTGCGGGTGCTCAACCAGTTGCGTCACGATCGACGCACCATCGCGCTGATCCTGGTGGTGCCGAGTGTGTTGTTGACACTGCTGCGCTTCGTCTTCGACGATCGGCCCGACATCTTCGACCAGGTCGGCCTGCTGCTGCTCGGGATCTTCCCGTTCGTGTCGATGTTCCTGATCACCAGCGTGGCGATGCTGCGCGAACGCACCACCGGCACGCTCGAGCGATTGCTGAGCATGCCGATGAACAAGCTGGATCTGCTGCTCGGTTACGGCATCGCGTTCGCCGCGGTCGCCATGGTTCAGGCCACCGTCGCGGCCACCGTGGCCTACCGGTTGCTCGGATTGCAGACCCAGGGGCGAATGTCGGTGGTGCTGCTGATCGTCGTGTCGACGGCGGTACTCGGTTCCTCGACCGGGCTGTTCACCAGCGCGTTCGCCCGCACCGAATTCCAGGCCCTGCAATTCGCGCCCTCGGTGATCATCCCGCAACTGCTGCTGTGCGGACTGATCTGGCCGAGGGAGGAGATGGCAGGGGTGTTGCAGGCGGCGAGCAATGTGGTGCCGCTGCGCTACGCGGCCGAGGCGCTCGGTGAGGTCGGCACCTATCCGCTGCCGACGAATCTGCTCTGGCGCGATCTCGCCATCGTGCTGGCGTTCGGTTTCACGCTTCTCGCGCTCGGCGCGGTCACGCTGCGTCGCCGATCCCATTGACCCGCACCACGATCCGACGAGGTAGTTCGATGGTCACCGCACTCAGCATCGCGCGGCGCTTGGTCCCCGCGCCGAAGATGAACGACATGAAGTTCGTGACCCGTGGATTCCCGGTGTCGGCGAACGAGGTGAGCAGGCGGTACGAAGGTGTGTCGCGGGCCGTGCTGGAGGGTTTCGAGTACGGGGCCGACATCGCCGACCCGGACGAGGTCGCCCGCAGACTGGAATGGGTCGACCCGTTCTATCGCAGCCTGGCCTACGAAGGCGCGATCGCCGCCATGACCTTGCGAGATCTGCTCTCGCCGCGCCGGACCGGCTACGCCGAGAATTTCGTTCGAGGACACGGTGAACCGCATTCGCTGATGGCCTACGTCGGATTCGGACTGGTCATGTCGAGGGTGCCGCGATTCACCTGGCAGCGGTTCCTCCCTCGGTTCGACTCCAATCCGCTGGTCGGCTACCTGAGCTGGCTCGCGGTCGACGGTTACGCGTTCGACCGCGCGTTCTTCGATCCGCAGACCTGGATCATCGAGCGCAGGCGCGCGCCGCGTCGACGGTGGGAGGGTGCGCCGGAATACTTTCCCCGTGCTTTCGACCAGGGCATCGGCCGGGCGATGTCGTTCTATCACGGTGGCGATTTCGAGGCGATCGCCTCGACGGCCAACACCTTCGAGGACGACCGGCGCGGCGATGTGTGGAGCGGTGTCGGGGCGGCGGCGGCCTACCTGGGCGGACCTTCGCACGCCGAACTGGAGAAGCTGATCCAGGCGGCCGGTGCGTACGCGCCCGACCTCGCCGTCGGCGCGGTGATGGCGGTCAAGGCCCGCGACTACGCCGGGTACGTGCCGGACAACACCGACCTCGCGGCGCGCGTCGTCTGCGGGGGCACGGTCGCCGAGATCTCCGCGCTGGCCGACGCCGCCGCCGAGCCACCGGACGAACCGGCGGATATGCCCGACTACGAACTCTGGCGCACCCGCATCCGGGCGCGCTTCGCCGATGTCACGGTGAGGCAGGGATGAACGCCGAATCCACCCGGCTCGCGGGTGAGCAGCGGGTCCACCATGATCGGCCCGCCGCGGATTTCGTCGTCGATCGGCCGCCGCTGGAGACCTTCGGCGTCCGCGAGGCGATCCGAGTCATCACCATCGGTCTCGTGCTCGGCGCGATGATCGCGCGCAGACTGTGCGGGTGGTTCGTGTCGGGTCTGCGGCGCGGCGTCGAACGGCCGACCCGGCGCGAAGTGCTCGCCCACGGGGTCGTCGACGGATTCGAACGGCTCGGCCCGATGTTCGTCAAACTCGGACAGTTGATCGCGTCGTCTTCCGGAGCGTTCCCACGCGAACTGTCCGACGCGTGTCTGCGCTGCCTCGATGACGTGCGTCCCTTTCCCGCGAGCCGGGCGCGACGCATCGTCGAAGCGGATCTCGGGCGACCGATCACCGAGGTGTTCCTCGAATTCGACGACACCCCGCTGTCGGCCGCCTCGGTCGCGCAGGTGCACGCGTGCGTACTCGCCGACGGCCGTGACGCCGTGGTCAAGGTGCAGCGCCCCGGGATCGCTCGCCGGATGATCATCGATCTGCGTTCCGCGCTCGTGCTGGCCAGACTGCTGGAGAAACGCTCCGAACCCGCCAGGATCGCCAATGCCGTCGGCGTGGTGCGCGACCTCTACGAGGTGACGGTCACCGAGTTGAACTTCCTCGTCGAAGCGCGGAACCAGAGCCGTATCCGGGAGAATCTCGGCGCGTTCGGGGACAACACCGAAGTCGTCGTCCCCGAGGTCTACTGGGAATTCTGCGGTCCGAAGACGATCTGCATGCAGCGGTTGCGCGGCGTGCCGCTGGATCGCTTCGACGTCGTCGGCGCGGCACACGCCGACTCGGAGATGCTGATCCGGCGACTGGTGAAGGTCTGGTTGGAGGGTGTCACCGTGCACGGGCTGTTCCACGGCGACGTGCACGCGGGAAATCTGTGGCTGCTCGACGACGGCAAGTTGGCGATGCTCGACTTCGGCATCGTCGGGACCATGACCCCGCAGTGGCGCGGAATGGTGCGCGCCATGTTCTACGCCAGCGCCTTCGACGGCGACTTCACCCCCGTCGCGTCCGCACTGCGCGAACTGAACCTGTTCGCCGAGCAGAGCACCGACGACTCCGCGATCGGCAGACAGTTGGCCATCGTGCTCGGGCCCATCCTGTCCGGTGAACTCGCGCGCCTCGACCTCAAGATGATCACCTCCGCGCTGCTCGATTTCGGCAAGCGGCGCGGAGTCGCGGGCCCCGAACAGCTCATCCTGATGGGCAAACAGCTCGGCTACTTCGAGCGATACGCCATCGCTCTCGCCCCCGGCTGGCAGTTGGGCAACGACCTGTACCTGCTGCGCAACGTCTTCCCGACCGAAGTTGCCGCCCGGGTCGAGCAGCACGGTATTCAGCTGCCGGACAACTGATCTCGATTCTGCGACGAAGTGTGCGCTACCGTGCCGCAGACTCGATATCTCGGGTCAGCGTTCGAGAGGGTGGGGAGGGGTCGGTGGATTCGAAGCCGAAGATAACGGGGTGGACATGGGCGGTTTCCGCGGGAACGTTGCTGCTCATCGGTCGGTCGGTGAGCGGGTTCGAGGTTCTCGCCGTCGGTTCCGCTGCCGCGATAGTCGTGCACGTGATCGGCTACCTGATAGTGCGCGACCAACTGGAACTGCTCGACGAGAAACCCGACGGAATGCTGTTCCTGCCGAAATTGATCGTCTTCCCGCTCGTCACCCTCGCGATCGCCGTCGTCACGCCGTCGATCACCGCTTGGCGTAGTCGGCGAAACCTTGCCAGTCGATCATGACGCAGGGTTCGTCGCCGACGATCCAGGCGTCGTGTCCCGGTGGGGCGATCATGAAATCGCCGGGGCCGTATTCCTGTTTCTCGCCGTCGTCCATGACCACCACCATGTGTCCGGAGACGCAGTAGCCGATATGGGAGGACTGGCAGCTGTCGGTCTGGGCGATCGGCTTGACGTGCGTCGACCATCGCCAGCCCGGTTCGAAAACCGCTCGGCCCACCGCGCCCGCTTCGAGGTTGACGAGGTCGAGTTTGCCTTTGCCGTCCTCGAACGTGCGGGTTTCCTCGGGTGCGTCGAAATTCTTGCGTACCAAAGCAGACATGATTCTTCTCCTGGGAGTGCCGTCCCCCGTTTCGGATCTGATCCGCGTCGTTGTGGACCGAATGCGGTCGCTGTTCGCGCCGTCGGCTTCCGAGCCTCTGAATCGGCGTAATCGGGCTGTCTGCCCGTGACGGTGCTGTCGGGAACCGTGCCGTCGAACAGTTCTGTGATGCGCATCACATGATACTCAGTGGCGGTTGCGACCGGCAAGATCGTCGGCCGGGCCGGGAATTCAGTTGTTGTCGGGCCCGTGGAAGCCGTTGCTTCCGCCGACCCGGACCGCGGCGTAGTACGCGGTGACCTCGGTCATGCATTGGGACAGCGGTTCCAACCGGTAGGCCTCGACGCAGGACTCGGTCATATCCGCTCGGAACCAGTCGTCGCACTGGAGCCTGCTCACCCAATAGGTCGGCTCGCCGTCGCGGGGGAATCCCTCGTAGCAGCCGTCGTGGTGTTTGCACGCGTGATTGAAGGCTGGCTCCTGGGGAATGTTCAGCGGCATCGAACACGCCAGTTCGTCGGAAGGGTGCGCTTTCCACGCGTGCGGTCCATCGTTCGACGGAAGCGCGCTCCCCCCGGTCGTGTGCGCCGCGGCGTGCGCCGTCGGCAGCAAACAGGTCAGCATCGCGGCCGGAATCACCAGCAGTCCCACACGCCTCATCGGTCCTCGCCTTCGCGCCCGGGTGGTCGACATCGATATCGAGGGCCACATCCGAGTGACCGATCCTATCCCCGTGATCTTCACCGATCGCTGTCCGGCCGATCGTGTCCCCGGTGCGCCCGGACCCTGGCCTCCGCGTACGCGGCGAGGGTCGATTCGCCGACGGACGCGCTCGTCGTGGTGACCACCATGAGTCGGGTGCTGCCCTGCTGTCGGCGATGGCGCGGTGGACGACGCCGACCGGGTCGTTCGCCGCGCATTTCGACCCGCATTCGATCCGGAACAGCGACGGATCATCGGCGGCACGCCGGGTATCGGCCGAATTCCGCCGTGCGGGAATGGATTACGACCGACGCCGCCATCGTGTATCGGCCCGAGGCCGGCGAACCCTGTCCTTTCCGGCCGTCTATCCGGGTGCCGACGACACCGCGGGCCCCGGCTACACGGGTCAACCCGCCGTCGCCTCGTACTACGACTGGCGACCATCCGAATAGCGCTGTCGCATCAGCATCCTCAATGTCGGGACGAGCGGTCCGCGCCGACCGATTCGTATTCCACGACCTCCCGCGCCGCGCGTTCACCCGAGCGGACCGCACCGTCGACCCACCCGCACATCACGGCGGAACTCTCGGTGCCCGCCCAGTGGATACGACCGCACGGGGGCCGCAGCGCGTGGCCGAACTGCGTGAGCACCCCGGTCGGCGCGTGACTGAGCATTCCGCCGCCGGAGAAGCGTTCGGCACTCCAATCCTGTTCGATGTAATCGACAGGCAGCCGGGCCTTTTCGCCGAACCGCTCGACGAGCCCGTCGAGTATCGCCGTTCTGCGCTGGGGCGCGTCGAGACTTCCCAGCCGACGTGCGACGGGCCCCTCGGTGATGACGCACATGATTCCCGGGTTCGCGGTGTCGGTGCAGGCGTCGATGGTGATGGTCGCCGGCGCGCCGGGCGCGGCCGACTGTCCCGACAGCCCGGCGGCGCGCCAGAACGGTTCGTCGTAGACGACGGCGGTCTTGATGATCGCGCCGCTCGGCATCCGCTGATGCAGGAAGGACCGGTCGGTCGGGAGCATCGGGTCGTAACGGATCTGGCTGGCGATGGCCAGGGGGACCGCCACGATCACGCGGCGGGCGCGGACGATCGAATCGTCGGAGCGCACCGTCACACCGTCGTCGTCCTGGCTGATCCGGCGCACGGGCTGCGACAGCCGGATGGACGCGCCGAGTTCGGCGGCCATCGGCCCGGAGATCGCGCCCATGCCACCGACCGGCCGGGAGTCCTGGGCGCAGCCGCCGACGCCGAGCACGAAATTCGGGCCACCGCCCGAGGCCATCTGATACAGCACGAAGAGCAGCGAGACCTCGGAGGCAGCGCTGGTGTAGCAGCCCGCGATCGCGGTGTCGAGCAGTTCGTGAGCGGGTGCGGAGGCGATATTGCTGTCGAGCCACTGCGCGAGGCTGACGCGATCCCACTCCTCGGCACTGTTCGCCGTCCACGGCGTTTCGAGCGGAATCGATTTGCACATGTAGCCGAGCTCGAACAAGGCCGCGCCGAGGTTCATCGCCGCCCAGGTACTCATCGTCCACGGGACCGTGCCCCGGTAGCGGTGCTGTTTGCCGTCGACCAGCATCATGGCCTCGCCGTCGGTGTACTGCTTATAGCTCGGTACGCCGAATTCGCTCATCAGGGCCTGGATACGGTCCTGTCCCGGCCCGACCCACGCGCCGCCGCGGTCGATCCAGGATCCGTCGGGACGCGTTTCGGTGAAGGTGCGCCCGCCCACCCGGTCGCGGGCTTCCAGCAATGTCACGGACCGGCCCGCCTGTGCGAGCCGCAAGGCCGCTGTCAATCCGGCGAACCCCCCACCGACTACGCAATAGTCGACGTCTGTCATGGTGCGCCGCCCTCGATGTCGAAGTGTCGCGCCGGGCTGACATGCGGCCGGGCGCGTGATGTGCGGCGGCCCTGTCGGCAGGGTGCCGCGATTCGCCTTCGATCAGGCTGGAGCGTCGAAATACCCGGCAATTCTATAGCAATTCGCGAGTGACGTCAGGCGCGCAGAGCGTCGAGCACCAGTTCGGAATAGCGCCGCCACTGGGCCGGATCGCGGATGTCGAGGTCGAGCAGCACCCGGGCGTAGCCGCCGACGAGGACGTGGATGTCCAGGACGGTGACATCGGGACGTAGCGCGCCCTGTCGCTGCGCGGCGGCGATCATCCTGGCGAAATGGTGCGAGGCCTGGTCGCGGTCACTCGGTCGCTGGGTGTGGGGCAGCGTTTCGGCGAAGGAGCGATCGGCGGCCAGTTTGTCGGACAGGTCGCGCAGGAGGACGCGCAGTGCGGCGAACGCGTCATCGGTGGCGGCGGCACGCTCGATGCGCTCGTTCATCCAGGTGAGGTGGTGATTCGCGACGGCGGCGATCAGATCGGTCTTGGTGGGGTAGCTGCGATAGACGGTGGCCTTGCCGACCCCGGCCCGGGCGGCGACTTCGGGCACCGTGGCCTCCAGGCCCCGCTCGGCGAACACGGCGAGCGCGGCCGCGGTGACCTGCTCGTGGTTGCGGCGGGCATCGGCCCTTCGATCGGACCAATCCTGCTGTTCGTGCGGGTGCGCTGGAGGCATGTGATCAGTGTGTCGTGCCCGCCGGGGACGCAACATCCCGGTCGACGGCCGGGGTATCGGTGTCGTCGGCGACCGGGGCGCGTCGGGCACGCGGGATCAGCACCGCGGCGACGGCGGCGACGGTGACGCCCGCGGACGCGATCCAGAACGCCTGGCTGTAGGCGTGGTCGGTCGGGACGCGCTGCCCCGCCGTCATGCTGGCCGCGAGCAGGGTGGTGACGATCTGCGAGCCCAGCGAGGAGCCGACCGAGCGGATCAGATTGTTCACGCCGTTGCCCTGGCCGAGCATGTCCTGCGGAACGGCTTCCATGATGAGGTTCGGCACCGCGGCCATACCCATGCCGATACCGCCGAGCACCACCATCGACCAGATCAGTACCGAGGTCTGGGTGCCGTGTGCCACGGCGAGGGCCGCGAGGCCGCCCGCCGCGATCAGCGCGCCGCCGGTCAGCGGGACCTTCGGGCCGAGGAAGGTGGTCAGTCGTCCGGACAGGCCGCCCGCGACCAGCATCGTCAGGCAGGCGGGCAGCAGGAGCAGGCCCGCGCCGGTGGCGTTCATGCCGAAGCCGTAGCCGACGGCCTCCGGGGTCTGGGCGAGTTGCGGAATGAGCATGAACGCGCCGAACATGCCGAAGCCGAACAGCAGGGTGGTGATGTTGGTGCCGAGGACGGCGGGGCGGCCCAGGACGCGCATATCCACCAGCGGATCGGTCGTGCGGCGCTCGACGAAGACGAAGACGACCAGCACGATCAGTCCGAAGGTGATGAGGCCGAGTGTGCGTTCGTCACCCCAGCCCCAGGTCGAGGTGCGGGTCAGCGCGAACAACGGTGCGACGAGGCCGACGGCGAGCAGGGCGACGCCGCCGAAGTCCAGACGTGCTCGCGCGCCGCCGATGTCGGAGGGCAGTCGGAGCGCGCCGAACGCGGCGATGACGGCCATCACGGCGCCGATCCAGAAGATCCAATGCCAGGACGCGTGGTCGAGCAGGAGTCCGCCCATCAGCAGGCCCGCGCCCGCGCCGATACCGGCGATGGCGGCGACGAGGCCGAGGGCGACCGGTCGGCGGTCGGGGTCGAACCAGTCGCCGATGAGTCCGAGGCACAGCGGAATGATGCCGCCGCCCGCGCCCTGGAGCACGCGCGCCGCCACCAGGATCCAGATGTTGGGTGCGAGCGCGGCGGCCACGCTGCCCAGGGCGAACAGCGCGAGCACGATGACCAGCATGCGGCGTTTGCCGTACATGTCGCCGAGGCGGCCGAGGACCGGCGTCAGCACCGCCGCCGCGAGCAGATAGCCGCTCATCACCCAGGACACATCGGTGACCGAGGCGTTCAGGGATTCGGCCAGTGCTCCCATCCCGGGAACGACCGCGGTCTGAGCAATCGAGAACGCGGCGGTCGCGAGCACCAGCACCGGCATGCTCGCGGCGCCCGACGCCTGCTTGATCTTGTTCATCGGTCTCCACCTATTTCGCAGACACATGGAAGTGGACCCTCAGGTCCGCTTATGCGCCCTACGATAAGTGGACTCTGGGGTCCACTTCAAGCGAAGGTGGTTACCGCGGTAGTGACCGACGTCGACGGCTCAGCGGCCGAAGGTGCGGGCGGTGGCCAGGGTGGTGAGGCGGTTGTCGTTGCCGGTGTCGCGCAGTTCCACCCGGCCGAGGCCCTCGTGTAGGCGGGCCGAGGCGATGATCGGGCCGACCCTGGCGCCGAGGAGGTAGCGCAGGCCCAGGAAGCTGAGGGTGTCGCCGGGGGCGAGGGAGAGCACGGCTTCCTCGGCGGCCAGGGCGATGAGTCCGCCGTTGATCGTGTCGGAGGCGTTCAATGCCTCGATCGAATGCGGCAGCACAACCTTTCCGGGGCTGAGGCGTTCGCAGCGGGCCCGCTCGGCCAGCGGCACGGGGAGCCGGTCCGGGGTGGGCGGGAGTTCGATGGTCAGTGTCGGCGGCAGTTGGACGTCCGGGTTCGGGGCGACCATGAAGGAGGCCGCCCCGACGGCGATCGGCGCGGCGTCGATGCTGAATTCGAATTCGGCGACGAAGACCGAGCGGCCGACCTTGACGACCTTGCCGACGGCGTGCACCGTGCCCGCGCTGGGCGCGGGGCGGTACAGGTTGACGTCGAGTTCGAGCGTCACCGGGACGCGCGGGCCCATCACCAGCGAGGCCAGCAGACCCGCGACGATATCGGCCCAGGTCGCCAGCACCGAGGTGCGGAGGATGTCGGTGCCGGGCACGTGCATCTCGGGGGTGATCTCCGCGGTGCCGTGGAGTTCCTCGCCCGCGCGCCGGGTCACGCATGCCAGTTCGCGGATGATCTGTCCGCGTTGCCTGTCCAGGCTGCTCGGCACGCTCGTCACGGTGTCTCCTCTTGGTCGGGCGCGCACGCGGGGGGCGACCTGTGTGACCGCATGCTGCGATAATGACATTCTCTCTATTGAGAACCTACGTTCCAAAGTTGGCACTACCTAACTCGCTTCGGGTCGATTCGGCCGGGTGACGGCGAACACAAGAAATTTCGCCAGGAGTGTCGATCCGGCGCCTCTCCCGTTCGACCCAGGTATGAGAGGGTCCGAAAGGGATCCGGACAACCAGGGAGAGAACCATGAAATTCATGCTGGTGATGCGCGCGACCGACGAAGGCTACGCTCGGATGGCGAATATGGACTTCAACGAGATGCTCGAGACGATGGGCCGGTTCAACGACGAACTGATCCGTGCTGGAGTGCTCGTCGCGGCCGAGGGGCTCGATGATCCCGCCGAGGGCGTGGTCGTGGACTACTCCTCGGAGACGCCGGTGGTGACCGACGGCCCCTACGGCGAGGCCAAGGAGTTGTTCGGGGGGTTCTACATCCTCGAGGTGGCATCCAAGGAAGAGGCCGTCGAATGGGCCAAGCGCATTCCGGGTGCCGGTGCCGGTTACAAGACCGAGATCCGCCGCGTGCCGTCGATCGATGAATTTCCGCAGGACAACATCTGGATCCAGAAAGAGCGGGCCTGGCGCGAGGCCACCGGCCAACTCTGAGCGCAGGTCCGGGGATGGGTGAGCCGCCCGGCCGCGAGGCGGTCGCCGCCGTGTGGCGGATCGAATCGGCGCGGATCGTCGGTGCGCTGGCCCGCTACACCGGCGATTTCGCACTGGCCGAGGACCTCGCGCAGGAGGCGCTGGCGGAGGCGCTGGTGACCTGGCCGCGCGAGGGGACGCCGCGCAATCCCTCGGGCTGGCTGCTCACCGTCGGCCGTCGCCGCGCGATCGACACCTTCCGTCGCCGTTCCGCGCTCGATGACAGATACGCCGCCCTCGCCCGTGATCTGGGCGAGGGCGGCGTCCTCGCGGGCAGCGACCCCGTGCCGCCGGACCGGTCCGGCGACGAGGTGCTGTGGGATCCGGACCAGATCGACGACGACGTCCTCGCCCTGATGTTCATCTCCTGCCATCCCGTGCTCTCGCGCGAGGCGCGGGTGGCGCTCACCCTGCGCGTGGTCGGCGGCCTGACCAGCGACGAGATCGCCAAGGCGTTCCTGGTCCCCACCGCGACCGTGCAGGCCAGGATCACCAGGGCGAAGAAAACGCTCGGGGCCGCGCGGGTGCCGTTCGAAGTGCCCGATGCCGAGGAGCGCGCCACTCGGCTCGGTTCGGTGCTCAGCGTGGTCTATCTGATCTTCACCGAGGGTTCGTCAGCCAGTTCCGGCGGCACGCTGATCAGGTTCGATCTGGCGGGCGAGGCGCAGCGCCTCGCCCGCGTGCTCGCTCGGTTGATGCCGAACGAACCTGAGGCGCAGGCACTGTCGGCGCTGCTGGAACTGACCGCGGCGCGCTTCCCCGCGCGCACCGGGCCCGACGGCGAACCGGTGCTGCTCGAACAGCAGGACCGCCGCCGCTGGGATCGGGCCGCCATCGCCAGGGGCAGGGCCGCACTCGTCCGCGCCGAGAAGGTCGGCAGGGGATTGGGCGCGTACGGCCTGCAAGCCGCGATCGCCGAATGTCACGCGGTGGCCGATTCGGTGGGTGACACGAACTGGGAGCGGATCGTCCTGCTCTACGAGGCGCTGGGACGGCTCGCGCCGTCACCGGTGGTCGATCTGAACCGTGCGGTGGCGGTCTCGATGGCCCGGGGTCCGGGCGCGGGGCTGTCGATCGTGGACGAACTCGTCACGGGCGGGACGTTGTCGCAGTCGCATCTGCTGCCCAGCGTTCGCGGGGAGTTGCTCACCCGGCTCGGTCGAGTCGACGAGGCCCGGGTCGAATTCGAGCGCGCGGTCGAATTGTGTGGGAACGAGCGTGAGCGGGTGGTCTTGCGGCGCAAACTCGCCGACCTCGGATGAGCGGGTCGGGGCGGCCGCAGCGCGCGGGGGATCAGTCGGCGGCGTCGTCGTCGCGATCGGCGCTCGCCGTGCCCGACACCCGGATCACCCCGGCGTCGAGGTCGAGTTCGACACGGGGCCGATGCAGCTCGCCGTCGCCGGACCGGCTGCTCTCGTCGGTCAGCTTCTTACCCGGCAACATCTCTCCGAAAACACCCACTACGCCACGATAGCGCGCGCGGCCACCGGCCCGAGGTATCCGGAACCGGTCGATCAGGCCTGGACGGCGGGAATCACGGGACCACTTCGACCACGTCGCCCGGGGACAGGTGGTTGTAGGTCGCTTCGGCGCCTTCGGGCGTCATCCTGATGCACCCGTGTGACTTGTGTTCGACAGGCCCGATATGGGTGGCGATATCACCGTTGAAGAACACCGCGAAATGCATGGGCGCGTGGTGCATGGTGCTCCAGTGGTAGAGCCGTTTGAACGCGACGCGGAAGACGCCGGGCGGCGTCTCGTATCCGGGCATTCCGTGCGAGATCGGGCTCGGGCCGTAGACGACCCGGCCCTCCTCCATCAGCCACGCTTCGTTGGTCGCCAGCCGCAGGCAGGCACGCGCGCTCGTGCCGCACGGCGCGACGGTGGGGATCAGCGCGGGCATTCCAGGGACGTTCGGACCGCCCGGCCACAGCGGGTCGGCCTGCGCGGGTATCGCCATCGTCAGCCCGGCCGCCGCGACGGTCGCGGCGAGTACGCGTCCGGCGGTGCGCCGGCGGGAACGAGGTGTGCTCATAGCATTCGACCTCCCTGTTCGCGGCCCGTGCCCGCGCGGTTCACTGCCGCTGTCTGATGCTGAACCAGCCCTCCATGAAGGCGTGGTAGCGGCAGTAGAACGGGTGCGAGCCGATTTCGACGGGCGCCTTGAATGTGATGGTCTGTCCGGCTTCGACCTGTTTGTCGAAGAGTCCGGGGCGTCTGCTGGTGACGCTGTGCCTGACCTGGTCGTGGTTGACCACGGTGACGACCGCGCCGGGAGTGATCGTGGGCAGATCGCTGTAGGTGAGATCGTCGATGGTGATGGTGACGGCGGGATTCGGCGCGGGCTCCGGCGGCGGAAGCGCGATCGGCGTGTCGTCGGAGGAATCGCACGCGGTGATCAGGGCCAGCACGGCGATTCCGCTCATCGCGCACCCGAATACCGAACGAACTCCGGCTCGGCGAAAAGGTAGTGGCACGACGGCCTCCTGGCGCGCGCTCCGATCCTGGAATCCCATGATAAATCCGCGACGGAATATATTCGGTCGAATTATGGGGGATATTTCATAAACTCCGCCACTGAAAGCGAGGCGCACGGAAATGGCCGTGGCACAAGACTCCACGGCCGTTTCGTTACCGGATCGACGTCATTCGACGACTTCGACGATATCGCCGGGGGACAGGTGGTTGTAGGTTCTCTCGGCGCCTTCCGGCGTCATTCTGATGCAACCGTGCGACTGTTCTTCGATCGGGCCGATGTGGGTCGCGATATCGCCGTTGAAGAAGACCGCCCACTTCATCGGGGCATTGTGCATCGTGCTCCAGTGATCGGCCTTCTTGAAGGCCACGTGGAATCTGCCGGGGGGTGTCTCGAAACCCGGCCTGCCGTGGGAGATCGGGGTCGGGCCGTAGGTCACCTTCCCGTCTTCCATCAGCCAGCCCTCGTTGGTGGACAGGCGCAGGCAGAAGCGTGTGTCGGCCGAACACGGCGCGTAGACCGGCGCCGGTGGGAGCGGCGGGACGATCGCCGGTACGCCCGGGATGTCCGGTCCGCCCGGCCACAGCGGTTCGGCCTGCGCCGTCGCGGTGAGAGTGAATCCGGCCGCCGCGATACCGGCGACCGCGACGAATTTCGCGGCCCGTGCACGTAGATTTTTGATGCTCATTTTCAACCCCTTTTCCCGCTGACCTTGTGTCGCTTTGCGAGGGCGATGCGTCTACTACATCGCCGAGTGCAGAGGATCGTCTCCGGAAAATCGACGATCGGGTGCGTATCCAAGTCGGGACAATTAGTTTCGCATCGTGTGTGGGATTTTATCCGTTGAAAGTGTCCGCCCAATTGATTTCCGAAGAAACGAGTCGTCGACCCGGAATTCTCGATTCTCGCCCGGAACGGGCGCGGTGCCGGTATGGTTGCCGCACTGAGTTCGAGGAGGTTTCCGATGCAACGTCGCATCTCGGTACACGCGCTGTGGCGCCACATCCGCCGCGGACTGCTCCTGTACGGCGCGAGCGTCGGCGGCTCGATGTACTGCTATCAGGAGTCGGTACGCGAAGAGGCCGAGGCCAAGGCGTGGGATTGGTCGATCCCGAACCAGTGGTACGACATGGCCCACCGGGACTGAGTTCCCGGCTCCACCGGCCCGTTCGCGGACTCGATCCGGCCGTCAGCGTTGCCGCACGGTGGTTTCGCGGCACAGCACGTACGAGCGGGGCCCGGTGTCCGGCAGTTCGACCTCGGCGACGAGTTCGTAGCCGGCGGTGTCGACCACGACGTGCACCCCGCCGGATTTCCAGCAGACCTGCGTCGCGGCCAGGCGAAACCCTTTGCCCATCTGCTCACCTCGCGTGTCCGGATCCGGATGCAGCCACTGCGGCAGGGGGTCGTCGCCCAGTCCGTCGGCCAGAACGACGACGATCTGGTCGATTTCCGATTTCCGCGCTTCGCGGACCTCATAGGTGTGGACACCGGGCGGCATCTGTTCTCCTTCGCTACGGCCGAACGACTGTGGAATCACAGACGTTTCATTGTCCGGTCGACGACGTCGTAGCGCTTCCCGCGACCCGGATTCATTCCGTTCACGGCATCGGGCGATAAACCGGCCCACCGCTTGTCTTTTGCCGCGATCGCCGCAGACTTCCCCGGTACGCGCCGTCGTCGCGGACCGGTGTAGGCGGCGTGCGGAGATCCGCTCCGGGATCGTGTACGTTTCGCTCACCGTCCACGATTGCCCGAGGAGCAGGTCGGCCCGGTGTTCGCCTGTGCCCGTGGGCGGCGCGTTTCCCGGTCGAATCGGGGGAGACCCCCGAACCTTCGCCCAGGTAAGTGGGGGGTTCGAAACGCGTAACCGGTGATCGTTCCAGCTCGATGTCGCAGTTGACCAGCTCGACCGGCGGAGGACGTTGTGAATCATGTGGTGAGACTGGCGGTGCCGCTCTTCACGGCCCTGCTGATACTGGGCGGGGTCGCGGGGGTCGCGGGGGTCGCCACGGGCGCCCCGGACGGATTGAAGTATTGCGAGGTCAGCTCGGGCCGGGTTCCCGAGACCGCCTCGCCCGACGAGGTCGGCATCGATTCGGCGGCGCTGACGGCGGCCGTGGCCTTCGCCTCGGATCCGACACGCAGGAATGTGCAGATATACCGCAACAACTGTCTCATCGCGACGGGGCCGCACAACGCCGAAACCGGTGGTGAGCCCTGGAATATGTGGAGCGTGACCAAGAGCGTGGTCGCCATGGTCGCGGGCATCGCGGTCGATCAGGGAAGGCTCGGGCTCGACGATCCGATCGGGAACCACCTGCCCGTCGGGCTCGGCGACCGGGCGCACCGGGAGATCACGGTGCGCAGTCTGCTCACCGAATCCTCCGGGATGCAGGTGGCGGTCGCGTCGGAGGGCGTCACCGGACTCGCGCAACTCGATCCGAACGTGGTCGCCCAGGCCATGGCCATGCCGATCGAACATCCGCAGGGCACCGTCTGGCAGTACAGCCAGCGCGCCGTCGACCTGCTCGCCTACGTGGTCCAGCAGGCGGTCGGCGAGGATTTCCAGGCCTTCGCGCAGCGGAACCTGTTCTCCCCCCTGGGGATCGAGCAGACCGACTATCACTGGGGAAGGGACCGCAGCGGCAACACCTACGGCTATGCCCACCTGCTCCTGCCGCCCGACGATTTCGTCAAACTCGGGCTGCTCGTCCTCGGCAAGGGCACGTGGGGCGACCGGCAGGTCATCTCGGCTGAATACCTCATCCAGGCCACGACGCCGACGGTGCCCAATCCGTGCTACGGATTCCTCTTCGTGGTCAACGGACCAGGCTGTGAACCGCTGTTCCCCGGCCTGCCCGCCGACGCGGTGCAGATGTCGGGCATGCTGCGCCAGGACGTCTTCATCGTGCCGAGTCTCGGCCTGGTGATCAGCTGGACGGGTGTCACCGTGCCCGGCGGCTCCGTCAGCTTCCCGCACGACGTCCTGCGCACCACGGCGGCGGCCTTCCGCGAGCCGCGCCTGGCCGACCCGGGCCCGTATATTCCGCGCGAGGACATCAGCGTCATGGATCCGTCGATCTCGAATCCGACGGCCACCCTCGCGGCCTTCGGCATCGGTCCCTCCGCCTACCCGGGATGCGGCCCGGTGACCTGTCTGGGCAAACCGCTCGGATCACCGATCGCCGACTGGCCGCCCGGCTGCTTCATCCTCGGCTGTGTCGGCACCGACCCGGAGACGCCGGGAATCCACTAGTCGGTCGACGGACCCGGCCACCCGGACGTTCCGTTCACATGTCGCCGACGAGTTTCCCGAGAATGGCGGGAAGGCGCTTGAGGACAGTGCGCTCCTGATCGGTCAACTCCACCTGTGCGGCCCGCGCTATCCATGCCGCTCGACTCGTTCGTTCGTCGTCGAGTCGAGCGCCGCCCTCGGTCGACAGGGCCACGATGACGCGCCTCTTGTCGCCGGTATCCGCCGCGAGGTCCACCAATCCCTGGTCCGCCAGCAGCCGCACCGTTCGAGCCATCGTCTGGTGGCGCACGCGTTCGCGCTCCGCCAGTGCCACGATCGCCGATGGTCCATCTCTGCGCAGATGACCCAGTACCGCGGCTTGCCCCGCCGGCATCGTGTCGACGCTTCTGACGTGGCGCACGAACCTTCCGACGACGAGACGGAGTTGCTCGGCGTCGGCCACGGAGTAGTCGTCATCCTTCACTGGACAAACTATACAGCAAGGCTGTATATCCGGACTTTTCAGGAGGACCCCGACAGTGAGCTACCACCCCTACGCGCTGACTTTTCCGGCCACCGAATTCGTATTGCGCAGTGACGATTTCGAGAACGGAGGCCCGCTCCCGACGGCCTGCTACAACACCGACGCAGGTACCGATCGATCTCCCGCGCTGGCCTGGTCGGGCTTGCCCGACGGAACCCGCAGCTTGGTCATCACCGCCTTCGGCGCCGACGCGCCGATCCCGGGCGGACTCTGGCATTGGGCGGTCAAGGACGTGGCCCGGGCGGGGGCTGCCGACGCGTTATTCACCCCGGCGGGCCTTCGCACGTCGCTTGCCTTCGTGCATGGCCTGGACCCGAGCCACCGGAATCGTGTGACCCTCCTCGATCAGGTCGAGCGGAAGCCGCTGTGGTGCGGGCGATTCCGATTGCCACGGATCGGAATCGCCGAGCAGGTCCGGCACGGTTCTCACGGTGAAATCGGCCGGTGTCACATCGTCGAGGTCGGCCCAGCGCAGCGGGAACGAGACGGTGACACCGGGACGGATGCGTGGGCTGTAGGCCGCGGCCACGGTGGCGCCGCCCGAGCGCGTGGCGTCGAGGAAGACTTTGCCGTGGCGGTCTTCGCGGATGAACGCGGTGGTGCCGATCGCCGGATCGATCCGCTCTGCTCGCGCCGCCACCGCACGTGTGGCGGCGGCAGCGTCCTCGACAGCGATTCCGGGTACTACCGGCACGAAGACGTGTAATCCCTTGGAGCCGCTCGTCTTCACCGCCCCCGTCAGTCCGTCGGCGGCCAGTGCTCGCTGGATGAGCCGAGCGCCCGCGACCGCGTCGGCGAAGGTCTGTCCCGGTGAGGGATCGAGGTCGAGCACGAGGTGTGTGGGTTCGGGTGCGGATTCGGCGAGGAACAGGGTCGGGTGGAATTCCACCGCTCGCTGGTTACCGAACCAGATCAGCGTCCGCAGGTCGTCACAGAGCGCGTAGGTGATCTCCCGCCGGGAACTCTCCGCCCACACGGTCGTCCGCGGCACCCACTCCGGGGTGTACTTCGGGAGATTCTTCTGTGTGAACGGCGCCTGTCCCGGCCGCACCCGCACCACCGACAACGGACGGCCCCGCACCACCCGCAGCAACCGTTCCCCGGCGAACTCCAGATAGTCGAGAAGATCCCGTTTGGTCGCCTCGGCCCCGTCGAACAACGGCTGGTCGAGATTGGACAGTTCGACCTCGTGACGCCGTTCGGCTCCTGCCATCGCTCCACCATCCCCCGCTACCGCGCGGCAGTCAATCACGCGCCGATACGCGGGTTCGCCGCGTGCTCGATCAGGGCGCGGCGCTGCTCGGCCATGATCGCCGACGCGCGCGAAGGCCACACCATCCCGGCCGGCCGGGTCCGGGCCGTGCACGAGGGCAAGCGCCGCGCGCGAGCGCGCCGTTCCGACCGAGAATCGTCGCGATCGGCCGATTTCGCCGCGCGAACCCGTGAACCTGTGGACGCTGGGAAGCGACCGGCGGAACAGGAGTGGAATGTGGAACCGATCGTCACGGTGACAGGGGGCAGGGTCCGGGGTAGGGAGGTCGACGGGATCAGCGCGTTCCTCGGGGTGCCCTACGCGGCCGCGGCGGTGGGCGAAAGGCGTTTCGGGCGACCCGAACCCGTCGAGCCGTGGGACGGCGTGCGCGACGCGGGCGCACTCGGAGCGACCTGTGTGCAGGCGCCCTACCCGCCCGCGATCGAGGCGATCCTCGGCACCTACACCGTGCCCGGCGCGGAATATCTGAACGTGAACGTGTGGACTCCGGATCCGGGTGGCGCGGGTCTGCCGGTCATGGTGTGGATTCACGGCGGCGCGTTCGTCCACGGATCCAATGCCGTCCCCGTGTACGACGGGGCGGCTTTCGCCAGGGACGGCGTGGTGCTGGTCGCGCTGAACTACCGTCTCGGCGCTTCGGGTTTCGCCGTGCTGGACGGTGCGCCGCCGAATCGGGGGCTGTGGGACCAGTTGGCTGCGCTGGCCTGGGTGCGGGAGAACGTCCGGGCGTTCGGCGGAGATCCGGACAATGTCACGGTCTTCGGCGAGTCGGCGGGCGGCATGAGTGTCGCGTCGCTGCTCGCTTCCCCGGCTGCCCGTGGACTTTTCGCGCGGGCGATCATGCAGAGTGGGAACGGCGGGGTGGTGGCCACCCTCGAGGACGCGCGGCTGCTCGGCAGAGCCCTGGCGGACAAGTTGGGACTTCCCGCGACGGCGGAAGCCTTTGCGGCGGTGGCACCCTCGGCACTGTTGGCCGTGCAGGAGGCGATCGCCGCCGAGATCGGTCGCGTTCCCGATCCGGCGCGATGGGGAGCGTCGGTGCTCGCGCGCGGCTCGGGCATCATGAGTTTCTTTCCGACACTGGACGGCGAACTGCTCACCGAGGAGCCCGCCGTCGCCATCGCCTCCGGTTCCGCGCGCGGTGTCCCGCTGCTCGCCGGGTGCACGGCCGAGGAATTCCGGCTGTTCACCGTGCCGACCGGTCTGGCCGCCGCGATCACCATGGACTCACTACCGTTCGCCCTCGGGCGATTCGGCGTCGATGCCTCGGTGATCGGAACCTACGCGGCGAACCGACCCGACGCGACCGGCGGCGACCTGTTGGCCGCGATCGTCACCGACGCGGTGTTCCGTGGCCCGACCAGGGAGATCGTGCTCGCGCATGCGGCGACGGGAACACCGGCCCACCTGTACGAATTCGCCTGGCGCCGCGCCGAACTCGGTGCGATCCACGCCTTGGAGGTCCCGTTCGTCTTCGACACGCTCGCGGCCGGGCCACGGCTGACCGGTCCGAATCCGCCCCAGCGTCTCGCCGACGAGATCCACGCGGCGTGGATCGCGTTCGCCACCAACGGCGATCCGGGCTGGCCCCGCTACGTCGACGGCGAACAGGTGATGGTCTTCGACGACCCGGTCTCCGGTCCGGTCGCGGATCCGCGACCGGACGAACGTGCCGTCTCCGCGTCCGCCGCGACGAGATGACTTCGCGCGACGGCAGATCCCCGCGACCGTGAGATCCGGCGCGACTCGCGACACCGCGTGGCCGTCGGATTCGGAATCCGCCACGCGACGCGACGCGCGGACGGTTCGGGTTTTCGGCCCCGCGCGGTGGCCCATCGGCCATTCGCCAGCCATAATCCGATGAGGTATGCAATGTTGTTAGAGCTCAACAGCATTGAGACGGTAACCCGAGGTCGCCGTGAAGGCGCCGGTAAAGGGGGGTGCGGCGGAGTCATGAGGTCGTCGAACACGTCCGATCCCACGCGCGGTAGCGGTTCCCGGACCGCCACCGGCCGGGGGCGGTCCGCCGCGGTTCCGCTGTGGCCGGGAATGATTCCGGATTCGGGCGAGCTACCGCGGCCGTTGCCGCCGCCGCGCACGCTCGCTCCCTCTCGCGCACGGGCCCGCCGCCCGCCGCCGCGCCGCCGTCGTGGTCGATCGTGGCTGGTGGGGTCGGTGGCGCTGGGCGCTTCGCTCTCGGCGGTGGCGGTGGTGATGGTCTACTCCAGCACGGTGACCACCCCGCGTCAGGCGGCGACGGCCGCCGATCCGGTGCTCGGCGGCGGGCCGGGATGCGAGCCGACCCGGACCGAGCAGTTGGTCCGTGGAAACGGAGTCGGCTCGCTCGCCAACGGTCCCGAGACCATCCTCGCTTTCCAGCACGCGTACTACGTCAGCCGGTCCGGCGCCGCGGCCCGCGCCCTGACGACCGAGGATGCCTCGGTCCCGACGGCGGAGGTCATCGGCGCGGGCATCGCCTCCATTCCGCCGGGAACCCAGCACTGCGTGCTGATCACACCGTTGGCCGACGGTCGTTTCGACGTCGTCATCACCGAATTGCGCCCCGCCGCCGTCGCCCGTACCTATCGGCAGTTCGTCACCGTCGCGTCGGGGCCGAACGGTATGGCGATCACCAGGATCGCGGCGCCGTCGTAACACGCCGACCGCGGCTCTCCGGAATCAGGGGGTCGCGGTCGTCGCCCGCGGATCGAAGCCACCGGGGATCTCGTAGATCGATCCGGTGAACGTGGCGCCGAACAGCCTGCCCGCCGAGAAACCGCTGTTACCGCGCCCGTAGGTGACGACGCTGGTGAACGGATTGCCGCTCCCGAGCACGCAGTAGCGCTGCGGTGCGTCGATCCGGATGACCTGGCCGGTGGTGTTGAGCGGAACCACCGGGCGATCGGCGGAATCCAGGGTCAGCCCGTCCGGCGCGCCCAGCGCGTCGCCGCCGCCGAGATCGAGCAGGGATTGCGGCGCGCCCGGGTTGTCCACCGGAATGCGGCTGACACCGGGATCGACGAATGTACGCCCCACATAGAGGAATCGGTCACCGTCGCCGAGTACCGCGCCGTTGGCGCTGGGGAACCGGGCCCAATCCGGCTGTACCACACCGTTCGGATACACCCGACCGATGAAGCTGCCGAAATCGTTGGTGGCGTAGATGATTCCGTCGGCGCCGACCGCCATGCCGTTCGCGGCGCCGAGTCCGGAGGCCACGGGCGTCGTCGCCCCGGTGTCGGTATCCATCCGGACGATCCCCGCGTGGCGCAGTAAGTCGCCGACCAGCACGCGCGCGTCGGCGCCGTAGCCGACGAGCAGTCCGCCGTCCGGCGTCCACGCCAGTGCGCCCGCGCCGCCGTTGCCGACGGCGCCGATGGGTACGGCGGGTGCGCCGGGCGCGTCGATCCGGAACACCCGTCCGGTCAGGATGTCGGTGGTGAAGGCGCGGCCGCGGTCGTCGACCGTGAGTCCTTCCAGCGCGCCGGGAACCGAGGCGGCGGGCAGGGTCGGCTGTCCCGCGCCCTGGCAGGTCGGCGCGGCCTGCGCCGGTGGTGCCGCGACCACCGACATCGCCGCGATGACACACGCCCCGAGGGTGATCGCCGCTCTGCTCATCCCTGCATTCCACACCGCGCACACCGGCGCGCGGCGCGTTTCCGCGAGGGCGTGACAGATCCGGTGCATTGGGATCACGGTGGGCGCGCGGATCGGCCACCGGGCAATTTCCCAGCGAAACACCTGGTCGGATGGATTTCGAGATTTTCTCGAATCGAGAGGTGTCGATCGCGTCCGCCGGGGTATCCGGGCGACGCCGAGCCGAAGAGAGAACGAGGATGTCGGATGAGTAGGACGTCGAATTCTGCCGAAGGATCGTCCCGCGCGGCGGGGCGGGACAGCTACGACGATATCGAGCCCTGGTTCGAGAAGTTGGCCTCGCTCGACGCCGACGACCCGCACCGCTCGGCCCTGCGCACACAGATCGTGCAGCGGTGTCTGCCACTCGCCGAGCACATCGCCCGCAAGTTCTCCGGGCGCGGCGAGGAGTTCGACGATCTGCTCCAGGTCGCGCGGCTCGGCCTCGTCCAGGCCGTCGACCGTTTCGACGTCTCGCACGGCGCGACCTTCCTGTCCTTCGCGGTGCCGACCGTCATGGGTTCGGTCCGCAGGCATTTCCGCGACGGCACCTGGGCGCTGCGGGTGCCGCGCCGCGCCAAGGAGGTGCAGGCGCTCGTCCGCCCCGCCATCGAGGCGCTGTCGCAACGACTCGGCCGGATGCCGACCGCGCGTGAGATCGCGGCCGAACTCGACCTCGACGTCGTCGAGGTGACCCAGGCGATCATGGCCGCCAATGCCTACCAGACCAATTCGCTCGACGCCGTCGCGGGCTCGTCGGACGAGCAGTCGCGTCCGTCGATCGCCGATACGCTCGGTGTGGAGGAACCCTCCTACCGGTTGCTCGAGGACGCGCTCGCGGTGCGTCCGCTGCTCGCCGCGCTGCCCGAGCGGGAACGGCGGATCCTGGTGATGCGGTTCTTCGAGAACAAGACCCAGGCCCAGATCGCCGACCGCCTCGGCGTGTCGCAGATGCAGGTCTCACGCATCCTCACCCGCACGCTCAGGAAACTACGGGAGCAGGCGCTCGGCAGCGACGAGGACTACCGGGTCGCCTGAGTTGTCCCGTCGCATGCCGACATACCGGGGAATCCGCGCCCATCCGGTCGCGACAGCCACGCGAACTCCGTTCCGTCCACACAACAGGGCGGTCACAGCCGCCTCGACGGAAGCGGTAGATGACGATGACAGTGATGCGTTCGGTTCTCGTGGCGATGATGCTGACGGCGGCGCTCGGCGCGACCGCCTGCTCGGACGACAGCTCGTCCGATTCGAGTGCGAGCTCGAGCGGGTCGGCGGCCTCCGCCACGATGGCCCCCGCGAGCGGCGCCGCGGCGAGCCTGGTCGGCCCGGGCTGCGCCGCCTACGCCGAGCAGGTGCCCTCCGGCGCGGGCTCGGTCAACGGGATGGCCCAGGATCCCGTCGCGGTCGCGGCGTCGAACAATCCGCTGCTGACCACGCTCACCGCGGCGGTGTCCGGTCAGCTCAATCCGCAGGTCAACCTGGTCGACACGCTCAACGGCGGGCAGTTCACCGTCTTCGCGCCGACCGACGCGGCCTTCGCGAAGGTCGATCCGGCCACCGTCGAGACGCTGAAGACGGATTCGGCCACGCTGACCGAGATTCTCACCTACCACGTGGTGCCGGGGCAGATCGCGCCCGACAAGATCGCGGGCACCCACAAGACCGTCGAGGGCGCCGATGTCGTGGTGACACGTTCGGGCGATGACATCAAAGTCGCCAATGCCTCGGTGATCTGTGGTGGAGTGAAGACAGCGAACGCCACGGTGTATCTGATCGACACCGTGCTCGTGCCGCCCGCCGCGTGACGCACAACTGATCCAATGCTCGAGACCCCTTCCCTCGTCAGGAGTCGAGTTCGACGTGTTGCCGTTGCCGATCCACCTCGTGCCCGACATACCCCGTGGCCAGGGGAGGGCGTGCGCATGACCCGTGACTCGGACAACGCCGTGGTGCGGCAGTCGCAGGACGGTGGGGCGGACGGGGAGTCCTGCCCGGTCCGTCCCCCCGGCGACGGACCCGAGCACACGCGACGGCTCGTCGAACTGCTCGCCGCGGTCGCGAAGGGTGACCGCGACGCATTCACCGAGTTCTACCGGGCGACCAGCCATCGGGTATTCGGACTCTCGGTGCGGATCCTGCGCAGTCACGCCGCGTCCGAGGAGATCACCCAGGAGGTCTACCTCCAGGCGTGGACACTGGCCGAACGCTACGACCCGCGATTGTCGAGTCCGATGGGGTGGCTGATGACGTTGACGCATCGGCGCGCGGTCGACCGGGTCCGCAGGGAAGAGTCCGCGGCCACCCGCGATATCGCCTACGGCCACCGACATCTCGGCCGCGATCACGATGTGGTGGCCGAGGCCGTCGATCAACGACTCGACACCCAGTCGGTACTCGACTGTCTGGAGGTGCTCACCGATGTGCAACGTGAGTCGGTCGCACTCGCCTACTACAGCGGACGCACCTATCCCGAAGTGGCCGAACATCTCTCGGTTCCGCTACCGACGGTCAAGAGCCGGATCAGGGACGGGCTCAAACGCCTGGCGAACTGCCTGTCGGGGCAGGTGAACCCGTGAGCGACGACGACAGCGATCTCACCGAACTCGCCTACCCCTACGCCCTGGACGCCATGGCCGAACTGGAGCGCCGCCGGGTCGAGAAGCGTCTGCTCGAGACGGACGAGGCCACGGCGCGGCAATTCACGACCACGGTGCGCGAACTGCGCGAGACATTGGCCGCCATGACGATGGTCGACGCACTGGAACCTCGTGCCGCGCTGGAGGATTCGCTGCTGCGGGCACTGGACGACAAACTCGCCGTGGCGCCGCCGGTGCCACGGCGATCGGGTTTCGGCCGCAAACGCTGGATCGCGGCGGCCGCGGCGGCCGTGATCGTCGCGATCGGAGCGAGTATCGCCG
Organism: Nocardia sp. NBC_01377; assembly: GCF_045040005.1. NCBI lineage: Bacteria > Bacillati > Actinomycetota > Actinomycetes > Mycobacteriales > Nocardiaceae > Nocardia > Nocardia sp. NBC_01377. Next base: position 5,637,702 of record NZ_CP109566.1, on the reverse strand, counting down.
TGGTCGCCGACCGGTCCTCCGAACCCGAGACCGGGCTCAGCGCCCAGGTGGTCCTGGAACAACCGGATGTGCGGACTCGCACGGTGCCCGTCGCGACCGGTGGCTCACTGACCGTGCACACCTCGGCAAGACTCGCCGCCGCCAGCGTGTCGTTCGACGGTGTCGCGCAACCCGAATCGGGCCGTGCCTATCAGCTCTGGCTGGTGCAGGACGGCGCGGCGCGTTCGGCGGGCGTGGTCGAGAACGTGCCGGACCGAGGTCCGTCGGTGGTCACGCGCTACGACAGCGTGGACACCCTCGCCCTCACGATCGAACCCGCGGGCGGATCCCCACAGCCCACGAGCCAACCGATCGCCGCCGTCCCACTCGCCTGATCCGCTGTCGCCGAAGGGATTCGACGACCCGGCGGTCCGGTAGCGGCGACCGGCCGAGTACCCGGGATCGGTGGGGCATCGCGTCGCACGAGGTGAACCGGGAGGTTTACCCGGGCGTGCGGCGGGAAGTACGCGCCGAACGGCGGTAGAGGGGCCCGACGTTCGGACCCACAAGGTCGACCGCGCGTGCGGGCGGTTGTCGGAATGGCCCGTTCACGGCGTGCGGGGCAGCGATGGGCGGGAGCCGTGCGTACCGATGGCACGGTGCGATCCCGTTGCGCTGGGGCGATCGTCGGTGTGGTGATCGGTCGGTGTGCGGCACGGATCGTCGGCGTGATGGGTCGTTGGCGTGCGGCGCGGTCCATGCGTTGCGGCCCGGTAGCGCTCGCAGTACGAGGCGGTTGCGCGAGCGGACCGGTGGCGAAGTCGGCGCCGGTCGAGTTCATGCGCTAGTCGTGCCGTACGGACCGGCGAGACATGACGACTACCTGTGTCGGCGCGTGACCGTCGTGCGCCGACAGCGCCGACACCCGAAGAACGAAACGAGTTGTGATGAATCGTCCCGCCGAATCCACACCGTCGATACCGACCGCCGCTGTGGCCGGAATCCTCGCCGCCGCGACCGTACTCGGCGTGGGCCACCTGATCGCGGCTGTCATCGACCCCGAGGCCGCCCCCTTCTTCGCGCTCGGCGGCCGGGTGGTCGATCACACGCCGCACACGCTGAAGGATATGGCGATCCGCCGATTCGGCAGCAACGACAAACTCGCCCTTTTCCTGTCGATGTCCGGTGTGATGCTGGTCGGCGCGGCCCTGATCGGAATCCTCGAACGACGCAGGCCTCTCGGCAGCGCGCTGCTCGTCGTCTTCGCGGCGCTGGTGGTCGTCGCCGCGCTGCAACGCCCCACCGCCACCCCCTGGTTCGCCGTGCCGACTGTGCTCGGGGCCTTCGCCGGTGTCGCGGCACTGCGCCTCCTCCGACGGCGGGCGCCTTCGCGGAGCGTGGTGCGATCAGCACCGTCCGAGCGTTCGCGGGCACACCATCGCGCGGCGGGGCGATCGAGCTGTCCCGATGAGCGTGAAATACGCGCGCATACACACGATTTCAGCGACACCGGGTCACCGCCCCTCGCCGGGGCGAATCAGCCGGACGAAGCGGCGTCAGGCGAGCATCGGATACCGGGCTCCGGTGGTGATACGGCACCAGACACCGATGACGGCGCGGGCACGGCCGTGCGGAGCGGCTCGGAGCGCGCTGCGGGCGCAGACCCCGGGACCGCCCAGTCGGGTCCCGGACCGACACGGCGTGGCTTCCTCGCACTCACGGCCGGTGTCGGCGCGTTCGCGCTCGGCACGGCCGCCGCGGGGCAGTGGTTAGGAGGACGACTGCGCGATGTCGTCGCGGACCGGGCGCGATTCCCGCTGCCACGGTCTGGACGGGGTATCCCCTGGCCGATCTGCGCGCCGAGGCGGGTGTCCGCCCCGGCGCGGATCTACTGCTGTCCCGTAGTGTCGACGGATTCACCGCGGGCACACCGGTTTCCGCGGTGACCGACGGTCGTGACGCGCTACTGGCCGTCGGGATGAACGGCGGTCCGCTGCCGATCGAGCACGGATATCCGGCCAGGCTGGTCGTGCCGGGTGGTCGTCGCGGGCGTCGCCGGGGCGCAGCGGCTCGGCATCGACCAGGTCGAGGTACAGATCGACGAGAACCCCTGGCAACAGGCCGAACTCGGCACGGAATACTCCGTCGACACGTGGCGGCAGTGGTCCTGGTGGTGGGATGCCGTTCCCGGCACGCACACGCTGCGGGTGCGTGCCGTCGACCGTGCCGGTGTGGTGCAGACCGACGCACGCGCCCATCCGTTCCCCGACGGTTCGACCGGATGGCACAACCGGGTCGTCACCGTCCGGTGATGCTCAGCGCAGCCCGACCTCCGTCGTGGCGCGACCGAAGGTCTTCTTCCCGTCGTGCGTGGCGGTGTCCTCGTCCCAGTGCGCCGCGCAGATCGATGGCCTGACCCTGCCACCCGGCGGACCCCGAGCAGCGGCACGAACGCGGCGGACAGACGGTTGCCGCGCCCCTTGCGGAATCCGGCGTAGGCCAGCGCGAGTCCGACGACCCCGTAGATCGCCCACGGCGTCAGCGTCCAGTGGAACAGCGAGTATTGCAGCGCCGTGCTCGCGGCGGCGGTGGACCGCGGTGCGACACCAGTCGACGGCGGCGGCGCGGCGAAATGCTGGAGCGGTTCGCCGACGCCGTAGAACATCAGCCCGATTCCCATTCCCGCGCTGAACATCATGGCGATCCAGGCCAGGTTGTCGAACTCGGGTCTCGCGTCGTCGGGGCCGAGCCGGATGACGCCGTAGCGGCTCACCGCGATCACCACGCACAGGACGAGGAAGATGTCGGCGGCGACGACGAACAGCCAGTCGAAATTCCCGATCACCCAGCCGAGCGCGGATTCGGACGCGGACTCGAAACTGGCGCCGCCCAACGCGGCCCACCCGACCACGGCGACGACCGCGGCGACGCCGATACCGATGAGGCACAGATCGGGCGCGGGGGCTTCTCGTGCACGTCGGTAGCCATCGGACCCACTATCGACTGTTGCCAGTAGTTTGCAGAATGGGCGCGCCGGTGCGGCCGCCCGCACCGCTGTCGGTGGCTCGCGGCCCCGTCACCACGGATTCGTACAATGTCCGAGATTTGTGTTCGCTCGAAGATCGGATATACGCGTGGCCCGTACTCTCTCCGTCTCGGACAGCGTCGTCGCGGCCGATGCCTCGGCGCTCTACGACAAGATCAGCGATCCCACCCTCATGGGTGGCTGGAGTCCAGAGAACCTGGGTGCGACCGTCCATGCCCCCGCGGACACCACCTACGTCGGCATGACCTTCGACGGCCGCAACAAGCGTGGCGCGATTCGGTGGACGACCCGCTGCACGGTGACCGCCGCCGAGCCGGGCGCGCGTTTCGCCTTCCGCGTCCACGCGATCGGCCGAAGGAAGCCCGTGGTGAAAGCGCCCATCGCCAGCTGGGAATACCGGTTCGAGACCACCCCCGACGGCACCCGGGTGACCGAGACCTGGACCGATGACCGCCGCTCCTGGCCGGACTCGATCGCCGACGTCTTCGACAAAGTGGTCACCCGAGGCCACACCTTCGCAGACTTCCAGCGCAAGAATATCCGCCGAACCCTCGCCAACCTCAAATCGGCCGTGGAACAACAGGACTGAACTTTCCCATCCGGGCCTGCGCGGTCGGGCGCGATGCGCGATGATGCTCGCCATGTGGGTGAAGATGTCATTCTCCGAAGCCGACGAGGCGCTCGGCCTGACGCGCTTCGAGAAATTCGACGCCGGTTTCGACGCGGCCTACGTCCATTCGGGCGATCTGCGCGCCGACGGTGATTGGACCGGCGGCGATCTGCGTGCGGCGGTCGGTGTCGGGGAGGACGAACCGCTGGGTGAGCTCGTCATGTTCGTCATCGACGGCGATCTGACGGTCGACGGTGTGCTCGACCTGGACGGGGGCGCGCGGGAATCCCTCGGCCTGCTGGTGACCGGCGCCCTCACCGCCCGGATCGTCGACGTGGACGCCACCATGCTCTTCGTGTTCGGCGGTGCGGATATCGCCCGGCTCGTCAAGTTCACCACCACCGACGGGACCCTGTCGATCGCGGGTCGAACCCGTTGTCCGCTGGTGATTTTCGACGAGGGCGACCTCAATGTCACTGCCACCGGCCACATCCTGTCCCGCAGGTCCGAGGGGCCCGCCGAACCGTACGAGGCCGAGTCGGCCGAATCCGACGACGATATCCCCGGATGGGGCTGGCCGACCGTCACCCTCACCAGGGCGGAAGTGCCCGCCGCCCTGGACGAATCGCTCTACGACGACCAGAACTGGGTGGACGGCGATCGGGCGCTGGCCTTCGCCAGGGCCGGTCGGCCTCTGCTGCGCGCGGACTACCCGGCTCTCGGTTGACCGGGTCGCGGGTCGCGCTCAGTCCTCCGCGACGGTGACGGTGACGTCGATATTGCCGCGCGTCGCGTTGGAGTAGGGGCATACCTCGTGGGCCTTGTCGGCGAGGGCCTGTGCCTCCTCGCGCGACAGGTGCGGCAACGACACCTCGAGGGTGACCGTGAGCGCGAATCCGCCCTGGTCGTTGGTGCCGAGCCCGACCTTCGCGCCGACGGCGGAGTCGGCGATATCGGCGTTCGCGGATGTGGCGACGAGTCGCAGTGCCGAATGGAAGCAGGCCGCGTAGCCCGCCGCGAACAGCTGCTCGGGATTGGTGCCTTCGCCGCTGCCGCCCAGTTCCTTCGGCATGGCCAGGTTCACATCGACCTTGCCGTCGCTGGTGCGGGCGTGTCCGTTGCGTCCGTCGCCGGTCGCCAGGGCTTCCGCGGTGTACAGAACTTTCATGTCGGACTCCTCGGGTCTGCGGATTTCGGTTACAGCGAATACGGTAGCCAGCAATTAGATTGTGCACAATGTATCTCGGAGTGGTTCGCGTCACAGAAAACTCGCGCAAAGCCTTGAGAATGAAGTTACAGACAGCGTATGTTTGTCTCATTCCCCTGGTAGAACTACGGGTGCAGGAGGCGAGATGCGGCGCGGGATCCTCGCGAGAGCGGTCATATCGGCGGGCGCGGACGCACCGGCCGGCACCGCCGAACGCATCCTGGACGCCGCGCTCACGCAATTCGAGACCGTCGGCATCAAACGCACCACGGTCGAGGACATCACCCGGCGCGCACGGCTGGCGCGGGTCACGCTGTACCGGCACTTCCCCGGCAAGGACGACATCGTCGAGGCCGTCATCCTGCGCGAGATGGGCCGGTTCCTCAACGCGCTGGAAGCCGAGATGGCGGGTTTCCCCTCGACCGAGGACAAGCTCACCGAGGGTTTCGTCTTCTCGGTGGCCTTCCTGCGCGCGAATGTGCTGTTGAACCGGCTGCTGGAAATCGAACCGGATTCGCTGCTGCCCTACCTCACCGTCGACGGCGGCGCTCTGGTCGAGACCGGGGCCGCGTTCCTGGCCGTCCAGCTCGCGCGCGACGCGCTGGAGGATCGCTCGGGCGAGGAACTGCGGGTCGTCGCCGAACTCGCCGTGCGCATCATGCTGTCGTTCCTGCTCACGCCCTCGCGCGGTATCGCCATCGACGACCCGGCCGACGCCCGCGCCTTCGCGCGCCGACACCTCAACCCCCTGCTGCTCGGCCACCCGAGCGGCGCGGACCGGGCGGGGGCGCGACGATGATCGGCCGCCCCGCGCGCCCTCGAGACCTTCGCAGTATGTCGCCGCACTCGACGGGGAGCGTGGCGATCGACCGATAGAGGAGGACTGCCATGGTGGCACTCCGATCCCGCAAGAACCGCGTCCCGGAGAACGGACTGTTCGTCGAGATGCCGAACGGACTGTTGGACCGGGCGATCCGGCGGATACCGGAACGTCGCGGCATCCTCGCCGAACCCCCGGCGGGCAGCGGTCTACAGCCGATACCGGGACATGCCGGACTACCGTGGCTCGGCGATTCGCTGCAATCGCTGCACTACGGGTCCGCGTACACCCTCGCCATGGTCGAGCGCTTCGGAAAACTGGTGTGGTCGAGAGGATTCGGCCGCGATATGGTGCTCGCCGCCGGAGGCGAGGCGATCGACTCGGTGCTGAGCAATCGCGACCGGGCCTTCGTCACCGGGCAGAAGGATCTCATCGATCCGTTCTTCCACGGTGGTCTGCTGCTGCTCGATTTCGAGGAGCACCGGCTCGATCGGCGCATCATGCAGCAGGCGTTCATGCCCGACCGGCTGCGCGCCTACTTCACCAGGGTTTCCGAACTGGTCGGCGAACGCGTCGGGCAGTGGCAGGTCGGAATGCCGATGAAGCTGTACCCGTCGGTGAAGAAGCTGTCGATGAATATCGCGGCCGATGTCTTCATGGGGGTGCGGCTCGGACCGGAAGCCGACCGCCTCGCCTCCGCGTTCGAGGCCATGCTGCTCGCCTGTGAGTCACCCGTCCGCTTCCCGGTACCCGGCGGTCGCTGGCGTTCCGGGCTGCGCGGGCGCAGGGAACTGGAACGGTACTTCGCCGAGATGGTGCCCGCCAAGCGGACCGGCACCGGGTCGGACTTCTTCACGGCGCTGTGTCATATAGAGACAGCGGACGGCGAGCGCTTCAGCGACCGCAAGGTCATCGACCACATGATCTTCCTGCTGCTGGCCGCGCATGACACCGCGACCATCACCACGACCGTCGCGGCGTACTTCCTCGGCAAGCATCCGGACTGGCAGCGCCGTGTGCGCGCGGAATCCCTCGCGCTCGGCGACGGCCCGCTCGACGTCGACGCCATGAACTCCCTCACCTCACTCGACCTGGTGATCAAGGAATCCATGCGCATCATCGCGCCGGTGCCCTTCATCATGCGCAAGGCCGTGAAGGACACCGCGATCGACGGCCACTTCGTCCCGGCGGGCTCGAATGTGGTGCTCGGCGCGATCGCCAACCACTTCCTGCCCGAGTACTGGACCGATCCGTGGAAATTCGACCCGGACCGCTTCGGCCCCGAACGCCGCGAGGACAAGGCCCACCGCTACGCCTGGATGCCCTTCGGCGCGGGTGTGCACAAATGCATCGGCATGTACTTCGCCATGCACGAGGTCAAGGTCATGCTGCACACCATGCTGCGCGACTACGAGTGGGATTTTCCCGAGGACTACGAGATGCCGTGGCAGATGAGCGCGCTGCCCTTCCCCAAGGACGGTGTGCCGATCACCCTGCGCGGGCGCGGGTGATCGCGCCGCGTCAGGCGGAGGTGCCCTCGACCAGGAACATGTAACTCTTCTCCTCCACGCGCCGTGCGATCCGCCAGGCGCCGTCCACCCTGACCAGGGTGTCCAGGTACCACAGGCCGCACAGCATCAGGGTCTTCGCGCCCTCCTGGCCGGGGACGAGCATCGGGTTGTGACAGATGGTGCGCGCGGTGGCGGTGTCGCCGTCGACGGTGACCGACGAGTTCGCGACCAGGTGCTGGAAGGCGGGGAAGTTGGGCATGACCTGCGCCAGGAACTTCTTGGTCTCGGTGAGGTCGCCCGCCGATCCGCCCATGGCCGAGTAGTCGACGTGGGCGTCGGGGGTGAACACCTCGTCGAGCAGATCCCACTGTTCGGTGTCGACGGCGTGGGCGTAGCGAACGAGCAGGTCCTGGATCTCCAGGCGGTCGGAGATCTCTTGTAGCGACAACACGGGTGCCTCCGGGGGTGCGTGGCGGGTCAGCGCAATGGCACCAGGGGACGGCTCGGCGCGCAAGAGCTGTTTTGTCGCGGGTTTCGGGGGTGTGTACGCGACCGGGGTCACTATTTCGGAGTGATCCCCGTCACATAACGGCGGCATAACGACAGGTATGTCATTTATGACTTTCCGGTCTCGAACTGGGTCGATGCCGGAAACCTGACCGTGCGGTCAAAAATGGGCCGGCGTTATCGGCACGTGATCTATCGCGAACTCTTGGCTACTGTCGTAATCGAGCCCGGATCACCGAGATGGGCTAGTAACTCGAATCGCCGAACACCGTAATCCTGTCCCACGGTTCGAGAATCCCCGACATTTTCCTGGGGGCAGGGTCCCGGCTGAAGTAGCGCCGGGTCGGACGGGCGCAGGCAGGAAACTTCGAATGTCGCATAACAAGATCAGCACCCGTGTCCTCGGATTCGCCTCGATCGTGGGCGCCCTCGTTGCCATCCCGCTTGGCCTCTCCACGGCCACCGCTTCGGCCGACAGCGGCCACAACTGGGACGCTGTCGCGCAGTGCGAGAGCAGCGGTAACTGGAACACCAACACCGGCAACGGTTTCGGCGGCGGTCTGCAGTTCACCCCGAGCACCTGGGCCGCCTACGGTGGCTCCGGCTCGCCCGAGAGCGCCAGCCGCGAAGAGCAGATCCGCGTTGCGGAGAACGTCCTCGACGGCCAGGGACCGGGCGCGTGGCCGGTGTGTGGCGCGTACCTCTGAGTCGCACCCCGCTACTGACGTAGTCATAGCATTCTCGACGCCCGCCGTTAATATTCGGCGGGCGTCGAGCTATTTCTCCGTAATGCACACCACATTGATAGTTCGACTATTGAATTCATAATCGTGCGGCGTGGTGCATATATCTGAGAACCCGCGACGGCGCGATATCACAAGTCGGTACGCGCTCCTGTGAGCACCCCCGGTATCACCCGTGCCCGGCCCTCTCGAACGGCCGGATCGGCCGTCGCCCGGCCCGTGACCTCGGCCGTCGCCCGGCCTGTGACGTCACGGACCGACATCCCACAGACACATCCCACCCACGGAGGACTCCGGTGAACTCGATCATCGATCTCGGCTCGGCCGCCCTGAATCTGGCGAATCTGGTGACATCCATCGCCGGGAACATCACCTACCTGCTCCAGGCATGGCATGTGATCTGACCACGCCGCCCCGGTAGGTCCGCGGCGGCCGGTGGTCGTCGCGACGGGTTTCCGTGTCTCGGCCCGTACCACCCCGTCGCTCCTCTAGCGTTGGCACGGTCGTGACGCCGAGAGGGGCTGGGATGCGATCGGGGATGCTGGGGCCTGTGCAATTGCGGGAGCGAGTCGAGTCCGGCGAACTCGACACCGTTCTGGTCGTGATGACCGATATGCAGGGCAGATTGCAGGGAAAACGCTGCTCGGCCCGGTATTTCCTGGACGAGGTGGTCGGCCAAGCCACCGAGGCCTGCGACTATCTGCTCGCGGTCGACGTCGAGATGAACACCGTCGAGGGCTTCCGTGACTCCTCCTGGGATACCGGCTACGGCGATTTCGTGCTGAGACCCGATCCGGCCACGCTGCGGCTGGTCCCGTGGCAGCCGGGAACCGCTCTCGTGCTCTGCGATGTCGAGCGGGTGCGTCCGGAAGGCGAGCCGGTGCGGGTCTCGCCGCGCCAGATCCTGCGGGCGCAACTGGATCGGCTCGCCGAGCGCGGCCTGCGCGCCTACGTCGGCACCGAACTGGAGTTCCTGGTGTTCGACGACACCTACGAATCGGCCTGGGCGGGCGGATACCGGGGTCTGACCGCCGCCAACCAGTACAACGTCGACTACTCGGTGCTCGGCACCGCCCGCGTCGAACCGCTGCTGCGCCGTATCCGCAACGACATGTCGGGTGCGGGTATGTATGTCGAGTCGGCCAAGGGGGAGTGCAATCCCGGCCAGCACGAGATCGCCTTCCGTTACGACGAGGCGCTGGTGACCTGCGACAACCACAGCATCTACAAGACCGGGGCCAAGGAGATCGCCGCGCAGGCCGGGCGGAGTCTCACCTTCATGGCGAAATACGACGAGCGTGAGGGTAATTCGTGCCATATCCACATCAGCCTGCGCGCCGAGGACGGCACGGCGGTCTTCGCGGGCGACGGACCCGCGGGCACTTCGGCCCTGATGCGGCATTTCGTGGCGGGCCAGCTCGACTGCCTGCGCGAGCTGACCTATCTGCTCGCCCCGAATATCAACTCCTACAAACGTTTCGCGCCGGGCAGTTTCGCTCCGACCGCCCTGACCTGGGGTGTGGACAATCGGACGTGCGCGCTGCGCGTCGTCGGCGACGGTGACTCGCTGCGGATGGAGAACCGCGTCCCCGGCGGTGACGTGAACCCCTACCTCGCGGTGGCGGCGACGATCGCGGCCGGACTGCACGGCATCGAACACGCGCTGCCGCTGGAGCCGGAGTTCCGCGGCAATGCCTACCGGTCGGATCGGCCCCGGGTGCCGGGGACGCTGCGCGAGGCCGCGCGACTGTTCGGGGAGTCCCCGGTCGCGCGGGCGGCCTTCGGTGATGATGTGGTGGAGCACTACCGCAACGCGGCGCGGGTCGAACTCGACGCCTTCGACGCCGCGGTCACCGATTGGGAGCGAATCCGTGGTTTCGAACGACTCTGACGGTCCCCGTCCGGTCATCGGCCTGCCCACCTACGCCGAGCGCGCCGTTTTCGGCGCGTGGGACACCCGCTGCGCGATCCTGCATCACAGCTATGTCGACATGGTGGCGCGGGCCGGTGGGATTCCGGTGCTGCTGCCGCCGACCGGCGTCGCGCGCCCGGAGTTGGTCGCGCGGCTCGACGGCCTGGTGCTGACCGGCGGCGCGGATATCGATCCCGCTCGGTACGGCGGGTCCGCCGCATCCCACGGCTACACCAGGGCGGATCGCGACGAGTCCGAATTCGAGCTGTTCCGGCTGGCCCGCGCGGCGCGGCTGCCGGTACTCGCGGTATGCCGCGGATTGCAGCTGGTCAACGTGGCCCTCGGCGGAACACTTGTCGGCCATCTGCCCGACGTGATCGGCCACGAGGGACACTCCGGTGGTCCCGGCTCGTTCACCCCGGTCTCGGTGACGACCACCGCGGGCAGCAGGGTCGCGGCGGTGGCCGGTACGAAGGTGGCAGCGCACTGTCACCACCACCAGGCCATCGACAGGCTCGCGCCCGGGCTGACGGCCACCGCGCACGCGGCGGACGGCACCATCGAGGCGGTGGAAACGACGAGCGGGCCGTTCCTGATCGGCGTGCAGTGGCATCCCGAGGCCGATTCGGCCGACGATCGCCTGATGCGGGCCGTGGTGACGGCGGCCCGGCGAGAGGAGTGCGCGGCGTGACGACGGCACAGGTGATCAACCCGGCGACCGAGGAAGTGGTCGCCGCGATCGAACTCGCCGACGAGGCGGCCACCGACGTCGCCATCGAACGAGCCGCCGCGGCGGCACCCGCGTGGCGCGCTGTCGCGCCCGGTGATCGCGCGCGACTGCTGCGCCGTTTCGCCGACGCCGTGGACGAGGATCTGGAACATCTGGCCCGGCTGGAGGTGACCAACGCCGGTCACACCATCGGCAACGCGCGCTGGGAGGCGGGCAATGTGCGCGATGTGCTGCACTACGCCGCCGGGATCCCGGAACGACTGCTCGGCCAACAGATTCCGGTCGCGGGCGGGGTGAACATCACCTTCCACGAACCCCTCGGCGTGGTCGGGGTGATCGTGCCGTGGAATTTCCCGATGCCGATCGCCGCCTGGGGATTCGGTCCCGCCTTGGCCGCGGGCAATACCGTCGTGCTCAAACCCGCCGAACTGACCCCGCTGACGGCGATCCGGCTCGGTGAACTCGCGCTGCGGGCCGGGCTGCCCGAAGGCGTATTCCAGGTGTTGCCGGGTAAGGGCATGGTGGTCGGGCAGCGTTTCGTCACCCATCCGGCCGTGCGCAAGGTCGTCTTCACCGGGTCCACCGACGTCGGCAAACAGATCATGGCCGGATGCGCCGAACGGGTGAAGCGGGTGACGCTCGAACTCGGCGGCAAGAGCGCCAATATCGTCTTCGCCGACGCGGATCTGGAGAAGGCGGCGGCGACCGCACCGTACGGCGTCTTCGACAACGCGGGCCAGGACTGTTGCGCCCGGTCCCGGATTCTCGTGCAGCGCAACGTTTTCGATCGCTTCCTCGAACTGATGGAACCGGCCGTCGCCGGTGTGCGGGTCGGTGATCCGAACGACGAGGCGACCGAGATGGGCCCGTTGATCTCGGCGGCGCACCGGGAGCGGGTGGCCGGATTCGTCTCGTCGTCGACGAAGATCGCCTACACCGGAACCCGCCGTGACGGCCCCGGATTCTGGTATCCGCCGACGGTGGTGCTGCCCGACGGCCCCGATGACCGGATCCTGACCGAGGAGATCTTCGGGCCGGTGGTCGCGGTGCTGCCGTTCGAGGACGAGGCCGACGCGCTGCGGATCGCCAACGACACCGAATACGGTCTTTCCGGGTCCATCTGGACCGGCGACGTCGGGCGGGCGCTGCGGGTCGCGCGAGGTGTCGAGGCCGGGAATCTGTCGGTGAACTCGCATTCCTCGGTGCGGTACTGGACGCCGTTCGGCGGATACAAGCAGTCGGGTCTGGGCCGTGAACTCGGTCCCGACGCGGCGCTGTCGTTCACCGAGACCAAGAATGTCTTCATCGCGACCTAGCGGTATCGACTCGTCGAGAAGGAGATGTGTTGCAGCGCTTACAGGATCGAGTCGCCGTCGTCACCGGAGGCGGTAGCGGTATCGGGCTCGCCACGGTGCGCAGGTTCGCGGCCGAGGGCGCCAGGGTCGTCGTCGCCGATATCGACACCGAGTCCGGCGCCGCCGCCGCGGCGGCGGTGGACGGCACCTTCGTCCGGGTCGACGTCACCGACGAGGAGCAGGTGCGCGCCATGTTCCGCACCGCCGTCGACACCTACGGCGGCCTCGACATCGCCTTCAACAACGCGGGAATCTCACCGCCCGAGGACGATTCGATCCTCACCACCGGGCTCGAGGCCTGGCAGCGGGTGCAGCAGGTCAATCTGACCTCGGTGTACCTGTGCAGCAAATACGCGATCGAGCACATGCTCGAACGCGGTCGGGGTTCGATCATCAACACCGCCTCGTTCGTCGCGGTGATGGGCGCGGCGACATCGCAGATCTCCTACACCGCCTCCAAGGGCGGTGTGCTCGCGATGAGCCGCGAACTCGGCGTCCAATTCGCCCGCCAGGGAATCAGGGTCAACGCGCTGTGCCCGGGGCCGGTGAACACACCGCTGCTGCGGGAATTGTTCGCGAAGGATCCCGAGCGCGCCGCCCGCCGCCTCGTCCACATCCCCACCGGCCGTTTCGCCGAACCGGAGGAGATCGCGGCCGCGGTGGCCTTCCTCGCCAGCGACGATTCCTCGTTCATCACCGCCTCCCAATTCCTGGTCGACGGGGGTATCTCGGGGGCCTACGTCACACCGCTGTAGACGGCGCGCGCGGCGATATGTGACTCAGATCACAATCGCCGAGGTCGGCGCAGGTAGCTCGTGGTGTGCGAAACCGCGCGCGCCGCCGCCGTTGTTTGCGTCGCGGCGACCGCGGGTATCGGTCCTTGTCGTGCCGGTTCTGGGGAAATCTCCCAGGACCGGCCGTACCGATCGAGGTCTGCGGGGACGGGCCGGAAGAGGAGACGCGCGATGCCCGACAACTCCACGGAGTTCGAGAAGCAGCCGAGACAACTGCGCCGCTCTGTCGCCGCATCGGCCATGGGCAATGCCACGGAATGGTTCGACTACGGCGTCTACGCGGCCACCGCGACCTACCTCACCGACGCGTTCTTCCCCGGAGATCTCGGCACCCTCGGCACCATGCTCGGTTTCGCGGTGTCGTTCGTGCTGCGTCCGCTCGGCGGTGCGGTCTGGGGCCCGCTCGGTGACCGGGTTGGCCGAAAAGTGGTGCTGGCCACCACGATTCTGCTCATGGCCGCCGCCACCGGTGCGATCGGTCTGATCCCGACCCACGCCACCATCGGTGTGGCCGCTCCGATCCTGCTGATCCTGCTCCGAGTGGTGCAGGGCTTCTCCACCGGCGGCGAATACGGCGGCGCGGCAACCTATCTGGCCGAATGCAGTACCGACCGCAAACGCGGCTTCCTCGGAAGCTTCCTCGAATTCGGCACCCTCGGCGGATTCGTCGGCGGTTCGGCGGTGGTACTGGTCTGCCAGCTCGCGCTCGGCTCGGACGCGATGCACGACTGGGGTTGGCGTATCCCGTTCCTGCTCGCGGTTCCGCTCGGCCTGATCGGCTGGTACCTGCGCTCACGCCTGGACGAGTCCCCGGTCTTCGAGGAGGTCGCCGAGCGCCCGAAGCCGCCCGGCGGTCTGCGCGAGGTGCTGACCACCTACCGCAGGGAGACCCTGACGCTGGCCGGGCTGGTCGTCGCGCTCAACGTGGTCAACTACACCCTGCTCACCTACCAGCCCACCTACCTGGAGAAGACCATCGGGATGGGGGAGTCCGCCACCACCGCGATGATGCTCACCGGGCAGGTGGTGATGATGCTGGTGCTGCCGTTCTTCGGCGGTCTGTCCGATCGGGTCGGCAGGCGTCCGATGTGGTTGGTCTCCCTGATCGGTCTGGCCGTGCTCGCGGTGCCGATGTACTGGCTGATGGGACAGGGAACCGGGTGGGCGATCGCCGGGTTCATCGTGCTCGGCCTGCTCTACGTCCCGCAGTTGTCCACCATCAGCTCGACCTTCCCCGCGATCTTCCCGACCCACGTGCGCTACGCAGGGTTCGCGCTGGCGTACAACGTGTCGACCGCGCTCTTCGGCGGTACCGCGCCGCTGGTGAACGAAGCCGTCATCGAGGCGACCGACTGGGCGCTGTTCCCCGCGCTCTACATGGTCGGCGCCTCCCTGATCGGCCTGGTCGCCTGGAACTTCCTACGCGAGACCGCGGGCACATCCCTGCGCGGTACCGAGGTGCCCGACGCGGAGAACCCGATGTCGGAGTTGGCCGTGCAGTCCGCGACCTGAGTCGATCCCGGCGGGTACTGTCGGGATCGCGGACGGGTAACTACTCTCGCGGAGGCGGCGTTGCCTTCGCGGGTGAAACACCGAACGAAAGGGAGATGCGCGTGCAGATTCAGATCAACACCGACAGCAATATTCACGGCGGGGAAGACCTGATTCGGCAGGCAGAGGAAAGGATCTCTTCGATACTCGATCGTTTCGAACCGCATCTGACCCGGATCGAAGCCCATCTGAGCGACCAGAACGGCGACAAGGGCGGCCCGGAGGACAAACAGTGCGTGCTCGAAGCGCGCCCCACCGGTCAGCAGCCTGTCGCGGTGACCAATCGTGCCGACACGGTCGAGGCCGCCTACACCGGCGCCGCCGACAATATGGCCAAACTGCTCGACAGTCGTTTCGGACGGCTGCACCAGGCCAAGGGCGGCGAATCCATCCGCCACCTGCCCGTCGAATGAGCTCCGGCGACCGGGCGAGGCCCGCCCGGTCGTCGCCCGCTCGACGCGGGCGTCACGGCTTCCAGCCGGTGGCCCGCAGCCACGTCGCCAGATCCATCAGGCCGGGGTGGTGTGCCCGCAGCGCGGCCGTGTCGATCGCCTCGTCGGGCCGTTCGTTGAAGTAGGCGAACATCTTTCCGACCTGTGCGTCGAAGGCCGCGACCTGCTCCACCGGAATCCGAAGACTGCGAGCGGGCAGATCGGCTGCTCGCCCGAAGGTTTCGGCGATCTGGGGCGGGGTCAGCCTGTCGCCCGCCAGTGGCACGATCCGGCCGCGATAGTCTTCCGGGCGCTCGAACGCGATGGCGGCGAAAGCGCCGATATCGTGCACCGAGATCAGTGACATCGGGATATCCTCTCGGACAGCGAGATTCACGACCAGCTCGCCGTTGCCATCCACCACCGGCCGGTTGTAGGCGCCGAAATTGTCCATGAAGAAGACCGGCCGCAGAATCGTCGCGGGCAGGCCGAGCTTCTCGATATACGCCTCGATATTCTCCTTCGCGGCGTAGTACTCGACGCCGGAGTTCTCGCCCGCGCCGCGCAGCGAGCTGTACACCAGGTGTTCGACGCCGGATTCGCCCGCGATATCGGCGACCGCCTCACCCCGGCGCTCCTCGTTCGCGATGCCCTCGGCGGTGATGTGCGGGCCGGTCATCATGGTCAGCATCAGGAAGACGCCGTACGAGCCGTCCATCGCCGCCCGCACCGACGCGCTGTCATCGAGATCGCCGACGACCAGTTCCGCCCCCGCGTCCCGCAGCGCGAGGGCGGCGGGCGATTGCGGGTCGCGCACGAAGGCGTTGACCCGCCTGCCGCTCTCGAGCAGTCGGTATGTGGTGGCGCGGCCCTGCTGACCGGTCGCGCCGATGACCAGAATCGGTCCGTTGTCGTTCGTCATGTCATGCTCCCAGGTGGTGGTCGATTCGGTGTCGATCACCCGTTGGATATGACGTTAGGGACGAGCGCCGCCGTGGTCCTGGCACCAATACTGCTACCCATAAAGGGAACTCGATGAGTGACAACCAGCGGGCCGAACTCGCCGCCTTCCTGCGCGCGCACCGCGCCAAGCTGGCACCGGCCGACGTCGGACTGCCACCGGATCTGGAACCGGGCAGGCGTCGCACCCCCGGATTGCGCAGGGAGGAGGTCGCCGAGATCGCCGGGGTGAGATGTCGGTTACACACTCCTCGAGTGCCTGACACGCGAGGGAGACGATCACGACGCCTTATCGACACGCTGAGCCGCCCGGCCTCGAAAGGGCAGGCTGTGCGGCTGACTGCGCAGGATGCCCGGCAGAACTTTGGCGATCAGATATCTGTCCATACTCTCGGCCGTTGCCGCCCGCGCGCGCGAGACCTACCGCGGCGGGCTCGAGACTTGGGCGGTGTGGGCTGGTTCGTAGAATCTGACCACCTATCATTCGGAATACCCGTCCGTCCAATGATCTTCGTCTATCTCGAAACGTTGGATGGTGAAGCCGTCTGGGTAATCGGAGAACCCATCCTGTGTGCGGAGACGGTCGATGGCCTCGTGAGCGTCGGGTTCCGATGAATATATTCCGATGCGTTTGCGATCTTCTGCGCCGTTGCCGACCGAACGTACGTGCTCGAGAAGAAAGAGTGATTCCATCCGCTCTCCTTTTTCAGTGTTCAGGGATGAAGAATCCCTCTGCCCAGTGATCTTTCCCTACTGTGTATCGGTCGATATTGAAACTGTCGGGGCGGTCGCGGAAGCCTGGCAGGTCCTTCATCCGTGCGACCGCCTGTTCGGCGGCGAGTTCGGTCGAATACAGTCCTATCGTTCTTACGATCTCGGTGCCATTGTCCAATTCATACCAGTGGTCCAAGACGTAGACGTAACGCATCGGAACCTCGCGCATTCTCTAGTTGGGATTCTTCCAGCTGCGGTCGCCGTATTTCTTGATCTTATTGAACTCGCTGTTGGGGCCGGTACCTTCCCAGTTACCGGGTCCATAGTGTTCGTCCATCAGTCGGCGAGCGTAGGCCTTCCCGCTTTCTCCGACATAGGGAGCCTTGCCCTTGGCCCAACTCGGTGCGTCGCTGGCCTTGTCTTTCCCTGAGCCCGATGCCGGGACCTTCAAGGGGCGATCGGTTCCCCCGACAGCATCGTCGCTGTCGACATAGACTTTCATCGCGATGATCGTTGCCAGCGCCTGGATGCTCTCGGTGAGGCTGGGAACCTTGTCGAAAGCTTCGATGACACCGACCGTGACACCGGCGACCAGGGTGATTTGGAGAATCTGGAAGAGCCGTTTGGTCGTGTACAGCCCACGTATGGCGGAGATGGTGTCCGCGACCGCGAGCCCGACGCCCCCTCCGCCCACCACGATCGAGCCGCCGAAGGTGAACAGTGCGCCGACAATCGCGCCGGTGACAAGCAGTCCGACCGCCCAAGCGAATCCCGTCATCAGCGACTTGATCGCGTCGCCGACCTCGTGCATCGAGTCGTGGTACTCCGCTACAGGGGCCGCGATATTGAGCGAAGCCGCTGTGAGGTTGTCGGCTCCACTCTTCAATATGCCGAAGCTGTCTTGGATCAGCTTACGGTTCTCGGGGTCATCCATCTCGTCGAACAGGGCCGAAATGGTGGCGATCTGGGCGCTCGCTCCGGCGACTGCCGCATTTTCCGCGAAGCTCTTCCACGTGGTGGCGGCTTTCGAAAGCTTGTCGACATCGCCGTTCGGAAGCTTGTGAAAAGTATCGACGATCTTGGCGGTCAGTTCGTTGAAGAACTGCTCCACGCCGCCGTTGTGCTTGACACCATTTCCGTTGTCGTGCACCGACGTCGGAATGGTGACCTTGTACTCCGAGACCTGCTGGACGGTCGGCGCCTGTGGTGCCGGATCGCTCTCGTTGACTATCCCGTAGTTGTAGCCATTGGCGTAGAGCACGTTCCCGAAGTTGGTGAGAGCATCGGCGAGATGGGTGCAGCTCTGCATTGTTTGTTGCGCGACGCGGTCGTAGGTTTCGCCCCACTGTCTACATCCGGGCGAATCGCCCGCCATACCAGCACATTCACCCTTGACGGCATCGTGTACCGGCTTATCTGCACTGCGCAGTTCGGTTGCCAGGTCATGGCATCTCTTGGCCGCGTCATAGTAAGTCGCCCAGTCGACCCGCACGGGCTCATCCCCCCTTGAGCATCCTCAGATTCATCTCGATCGCCCGACTGTAGCCGGTGTGGGCTTTGCGGGCGGCGTCGCTCATATCCCGGCGCCCTCTGTGAATTCTCGTGCACCTGTTACCCATTCGCGGTGCAACTCGGCATACGCCTGCGCCGCCACACTTTCCCACCCGGTATTCGTGAGACCTCCGACTCTGCTGTCTATCTCATCGAGGTACTCGGATATGAAGCCCGCCAGCCCTGCCAGCCGCGCCACGATCTCATCGAGATGCTCGAGGTCGACCTGGAATTCCGAACTCATGGTAGGTCCAGGCTCGAAGTGTTCAGCCTGGACGAGTTGTCCTCGTCACGGGCCTGGTAAGTATCGGCAGTGACACCGAGTTTCTCGGCCATATCCGATAGTGCGGCCATAATCTGACCACCGCCATCATGGACCTCGGTCCAGCCGTCCGCGAATTTGATCGCGAGGTCACCGGACCATGTCCCGTTCGTCAGCGCGTCGACATCCTTGGCCGCGGAATCCAGCGCAGTACGCAGCGCCGCGGCCACTTCGTAGACGTATTTGCCGACATCGCGCACCTGCTCGGGGACCACCGAAATGTACTGTCCAGGCCCTGATATCCCCCCGTCACTCACGAATCGAAGGCTACCGGACCTGCGAACGTCACGGCAACGGCCGACCGAACCGGACCATCTGTCGCACCGTCCGATCGATGCAGTTGAGAGACAGGCGGTGGTGGACCGTACCGGTGTGGAAGACTGCCAACACGATTCGTGCGGTGGTCCGCAGTCGGCGGTGTTACCGGCAGTTCCTGGTGGCGTGGAGGATTTCGGGGTCTTCGATGAAGTCGACGATGTTGCCGTCTTCGACGACATACACCCCCGAGGTGATGGGGGCGTGGCCGTAGGAATCGTCGGCGTAGGTGCGCTGGATCAGGATGGCGAACGCCACCGCTTGGGCCTGGTTCAGGGTGGTCGGCGCGGCCATCAGACAGGTTCGGCGTGGCACGGACACCCACAGCTGTCGCGCATTCAAGAAGCGATGAGCGACACGCAGGGCGTTCGGGTCGAGAATCTTCTCGGCCGAGAAGTCGTGGCCGGAGCAGTTCGCGATCGGGATCGTCGCGACTTCGCCGATTTCCCAGTCGTAGTGCAACGCTTCCAGATTGGTGATGGCCGAATCCCACTGCGCCCGGAAGTCGACACTGTCCGGGTGGTCGACCGCCACGGCGAATTCACCCTCGTGATCCTCAGCCACGACGGCAATCGGCGCGGCAGCCGGCCCGGTCTCCTGATGACAGACCAGCCCACGGTGGGGCCAGTCGGCCGGTTTCAGCAGGGGAAAGCACCGGATGTCGGTCTTCCGGGGTGTCGGCGGTGCCGGATCGGATGCCGCGGTCCGCGGATTCTCGGTGGAGCTACTGATATCGAACCGCGCCATGTTGTGAGCGGAGTCCAGCGTCAGCAACTGATAGTCGATACTCATGCGGCCGTCGTGGAAGGCCGTCAGCAGATCGCGCGCCGCGAGCGCGTCCGCCAGGTCCGGATTCGCGCGGACCGCGGCCTCGATGAAGGGTGTCGTTCCCCGCTCCACCCGTTTACCTTCGATGATCCGGTTGTCGAGCCTGATGTCACCCGGATCATCGACATCGACGTACACGTCGAGGGCAACCAGCCGGTCCGTGCCCGCCAATGCGACGAAATCGACTGTCCGATCGCCCAGCGGCCACTGCTCACCGCCGCCGGTGAGCAGTTCCCACCCCTCGGTATCGACAACGACACCTGCGACGATCGTCCTCTTCTGGTGGTTTCCGTGTTCGATCACCTTGGTCTGACCGAGCTTGCGCATGCCGATCTCGGCAAGTTCGCGCAAGGTCGCGGGGGTCATGGCGCGCACCCGCTCGGCAGCCAGACCGAAAACGGCAAGCTCACTGACATCGGGGTCCGGACCGAAACCGTCGTTCCACGACTGCGACCGCATTCCCAATGGGAGCGACACCCCCGCCACACGGACCAGCGCCCCCACCACCGCGTCCGCCAACTCTTCGTAGTCTGTGTAGTAGGCAGGCCATTGCAGGTCCCGGTACCAGGTGAGCTCGTTCTCGTCCGACCGGTGCCAGCCCCGCTCAGCCAGCGCCAAGTCCGGCACGTCGTTCACCGCACCCGAACCGATCTCGGCCCGCAACCCGGATGCCTTGCCGAATTGGGCAAACCAACCCGTGCCGTCCTCATCGACCAAGGTCAGAATGCCGTCCTCCGGCAGGGTGAACAACGTCCACGCCAACCCGGCCGCGAACCACTCCCACACCGCACCCTCGGCGACCACGCGATCTGTAACCGGCTGCGTCTCGCCGGTATCGGATCCGTCGCGCCGCCAGAACTTCCCGAACCCCATCGAACAATCCACTTCCCCGAACCAGCAAATGCGCAGACGCTAGCACACCACAGATCCGCTCAATGCCGTCACCGGAACCCACCCTGTCGTGCCCCGAACTGGTCGTCGGCGGACAAGCAGTCGATACATCACCCGTTTGTCCGCCACCCACGCGCGGCGCTCTAGGACGCCCGATCTCGACAGCGAGATGGCCACCGCGTCGCGCAGCGTTGTGGATGCTGTCCAGCATCGGCCCCGCAATCCCGCTGGCTGATACCAGACCTGCCGCTACCGCGCGGGAGTGGTCACGGCATCGATCGCGGATGGCTCGGAACACTAGCCTCGGCTGGTCATGGAAATAGCCTCTGACCTGCACCGAAAATGGCGAAAGGTGCTCTGACCTGCGATAATTCTTCTTGTCTAGGGAAGAAACTATCGAGTTCGGGAGCACCCTTCTGGTGAGGCAGTCTACGTCGTGGTACCCATCGCTGAAAGTTGACCGGCAAGGAACCGGTGTCGTGTCCCACGCCGGCGCGGTCGCGTTGCTCGACACCGCGGCAACGGTTGGACTCGACCACGCCCTGGCACAGGAGTTGTCGCGATGGGCTAAACCTTTGACCAGCCACGATCCCGGCAAGATCGTGCTCGATCTCGCGGTCTCGATCGCGATCGGCGGCGACTGGGCCTCCGACCTGTCGGTATTGCGCAGCGAGCCAGGCATTTTCGGTTCCGTTGCCTCGGACCCGACCGTGTCCCGGTTGATCGCGACGTTGGCCGCTGACGCACCGAAAGCACTGAAGGCCATCGCTTCCGCACGGGCGACCGCACGGGCGATCGCGTGGAAGACCGCAGGAGTTCACGCCCCCGATCACGACATCGATGAAGCCCGCCCCCTGATCATCGACCTCGACGCGACCCTGCTGGCCGCCCATTCGGACAAGGAGAACGCCGCATCGACCTACAAAAAGGGGTTCGGCTTCCATCCTTTGCTCGCGTTCATCGACCACGGCACTCACGGCACCGGCGAACCAGCATCAATGTTGTTGCGGCCGGGGAACTCTGGTGCCAATACTGCCGCCGACCACAAGACCGTCCTCGCTGCGGCGTTGAATCAACTGCCGTTCCAGCCTGGGTATCGGGTCGGCCGGAAAGTGTTGGTCCGCACCGACGCCGGTGGCGGCACCCACGCGTTCGTCGACTACTGCACCGCCCGTCACCTGCAGTATTCGCTCGGGTTCACCCTGACCGACACCCTCGTCGAAGCGATCGCGAAAGTCCCCGAGACCGTGTGGACACCGGCCTATGACGCCGAAAGCGAAGTCCGTAAAGGCGCGTGGGTCGCCGAGATCACCGGTCTGGCAGATCTTTCGGGCTGGCCGAAAGGGATGCGGCTGGTTGTGAGGAAAGAACGCCCGCACCCGGGCGCGCAACTACGTTTCACCGATGTCGATGGGCTGCGGTTGACCGCGTTCGTCACCAATACCACGCGCGGTCAACTCCCTGATCTGGAGTTACGGCACCGGCGTCGGGCTCGTTGCGAAGACCGTATCCGCGCCGCGAAAGACACCGGTGCCCGGAACCTGCCGTTCAAGTCCTTCACCGGCAACCAGATCTGGCTCGCGGTCGTCGCGCTGGCGTTGGACTTGACCGCGTGGCTGCAAACGATCGGTTTCCACGACCATCTCGCACGCCGATGGGAACCGAAAACGCTTCGCTTGCAACTATTTTCGCTACCCGCCCGGTTGGCTCGCCATGCCCGCCGCACCCATTTACGACTGGGCGCCCACGCATCCTATGCCGGTGTGTTGGTGGCCGCTCTGGCCCGTCTGCGCTCTGACTGACCAGCGCAAACCATCCCAACGACCCCCTGAAAGGACATCTACCCGGGCCCGTGGACCCGGCAGTCACCCGCTGACCGGGGCACTACTGGTTGCCCGAAAGCTGCTGATCAGCGGTTTTCAACAAATCCGTAACCGGCTACGCCGGGCCGCTGGCCCGGCGAAAAATTGAGGCTAGGAAGCAATGAGTTCGAACGTATGGTCTATGGCCGCGAATCCCGCCCTCAGCGAGTCCTCAACGAGTAGTTCGCCTCGTTCTGCGCGAACGAAACCCAATTCGAACGAGTCACCGATGTGTATGCGGAACAGGGCCATTCCCGCTGCGCGGCTTCGGCGGGCGGCCTCCTGCAGGTATGGAGCAGCGGCATCAGGATCGGATCGGGTGTAGTTCCTCGTGGGGTCCGGGTCCCACGACTTCAGCGGAGACAACGGGATATGCCGCAACTGGCCATGGATCTCCTCTGCGCTGGCGCACCAGTCGAACCCGACCAGAGCGGGATCCAGGCCCCACAGGTCGCCTGCCAGCCCGGTGAGGAGAGCCCGCTGCGCCAGCTCGAGTTGCGACCAGGAGGGCACATCGAACCATTCGGGAAAGTCCCGCCGAACTCGCTCAGGATCGTTGAAGGCATCCGAGACCAGGCAGACCAACGAGAAGGCCCAAGACGGGTCCGGGGCAAGCATGGTGGCCATCGGCATCAACGCTTGTTCCGTCGACATCGGCGGAGGCAAAGAAGTGGACTGCGCTAAAAAGGATTCTGACATGGGACCTCCGGGACAACACTACATTCTCTCGGCCGCAGCCTGGAGCCGACTCCCTGATGTTAAGGACTATTCGCGGAGCGTCGGCCGACGCTCCGCAGCGCGCTGTATTGCAGCTGATCGCTCGGGCTTCCGCGGTCCTCGGGAGTGCAGAGTCGGCATTACTCGCTGGAGTGAGACATACCTGGTACACGTGGCTCGAGCAGGGCCGCAAGATCGTGGCGAGTTCGCAGGTGGTGGACGCGCTGGCCCGGGCATTGCGGCTCGACGCGGTCGAGCGCCGGCACCTGCGCACGCTGGCGGGTCTGTCCGATCCCACGGTGGAACGTGATGTGACCGAGGCGATTTCACGGATGCAACGATTGGTGGACTCGATGTCGCCGAGCCTGGTGGTCGTGCACGACTCGTATTTCGATTTCGTGGTTTGGAACGAGGCGTTCCGCCGGATCCGCACCGACCCCGCCGAACTCGCGCCCGATCGTCGCAATCTGCTGTGGTGGATGTTCACCGACGAGCGTAATCGCGCGGCGATGCGCGAGTGGGAGCGGGCCGCGCGTGCGGTGCTGAGTCAGTTCCGCGCGGTGGTCGGGCGTCGCCGCGACGACGCGCGCCTGGCCGCGATCGTGGCCGGACTGTCCGAGGCGAGCCCCGAATTCCGCACCTGGTGGTCGGAGTATCCGGTGCGCGACTTCCGTCCGGCCGCGATCGTCATCGAGCATCCCGAGGCCGGTCCGATCGAGTTGGCGCTGTATCAGCTACGGCTGGTGGAGAATCCGGATCTGCTGCTGGTGGCGCAACTTCCGGTGACCGAGGCGGATCGGGTGCGGGTCGCCGGTCAGCTCGATTCGTAATCGATGGCGAGGACAGCGTCGTCGACATCCTCGCCGGTGGCGGAGGTGACGAGGTCGAAATCCTCGGGGTCGGGCCAACTGTCCTCGACCACCAGGCGGCCGGTGTCGCGCATCACGGCGTACTGTTCGGCGATCAGGGCGGTCGGATAGGTCGGCCAGAAGGAGATCGCGCCGGTCGATTTGTCGATGACGCAGACCGATCCGCCGATCGCGGGCTTGGGCAGTCTGTCCGCTTCCGCGGTTCCGCGAACGGCGACCACGGTGAACCCGGCGTCGAATTCCGTCACCACCGAGCCGATGTCGTCGGCGGCGTCGTCCGGATCGCGCAGGTGTAGATCGGCGATGCGTCGCGCTTCGGCCAGATCCACCGGGACGGTCGCTTCGGTGGGATAGGCGTGGACTTCCATGGTGCCCCTTTCGCTGGTCCCTGCCTATCACCGAGGCGGTGGGCACGGCCCAGTGTTCCCGGAAATCGAGGCCGGGAACAATTGCGGTTCAGTCGAACTGAACGGTATCGATCATAGCCCTGGCCAGCGTCTCCGGATCATCGGACGTCGTCAGCGTCGAATTCGCCAAGGCCCCTTCGCGCCACAGCGTGGCGAAGCCGTGCACGAGCGACCAGGCGGCGAGTTGGGTGGCCCGGTCACGTTCCGGTGAACGGCGTGCGGGGAGTTCGGCGACCCCGGCGCGCAAGGCCGCCCCGGAGTCGGTGCGGGCCCGGGTGAGTTCCGGATCGTCGGTGCGTAGCAGTTCGCCGCGGTACATCACGTCGAAATGGCCCCGGTGCCGCAACGCGAAGCGGATATAGGCGACCGCGACCTCGCGGAAATCCGATCCGGCCCCCGTCAGTTCGGCGGCGAGCAGGTCGAAACCCTCGATCGCGAGCGCGGTGAGCAGACCCGCGCGGTCGCCGAAATGGTGGGCGGGCGCCGCGTGCGAGACGCCCGCCCTGCGGGCCAGTCCGCGCAGCGACACCGCGTCGACGCCATCGGCGGCGATCTGTTCGGCGGCCGCGGCCAGGATGGTCGCGCGCAGATCGCCGTGGTGGTATCCGCTTTTCGTCATTCCCCCATGGTGACGCCCAATCTTGTCATTGACAAGTTCCCTCCGACGTGGTTAATCTTGCCACTGTCAAGATTGGCCGTGAGATCCCCGGAGGCCCCCGATGGCACCCCTGCTCGTACTCCTCGTCGTCACCGCGCTCGCGCGCCTGGTCGGATGGCTCGGCGATATCGGTCCGCTCGATTCCTGGGCGCGCGCCGCCGCGCTCGGACTGGCCGCGATGTTCCTGCTCACCGGCATCGCCCACTTCCAACAGCCGCGCCGCGACGCCCTCATCGCGATGGTGTCGCCCCGACTGCCGAATCCGGCAACCCTGGTCACCGTCACCGGAATTCTCGAGTTGGCGGGCGCGCTCGGCCTGCTGATCCCGCCCACCTCGGCACTCGCCGCGGCCGGCCTGGCCCTGCTGCTGATCGCGATGTTCCCGGCGAACGTGCGCGCCGCGCGCGCCGGTGTCGGCGTGAAGACCATGCCCCTACCGCTACGCGGCCTGGTCCAACTCGTCTTCCTCGGCGCGACGGCCCTGGTGATATTCGGATAGCCGCGTCGAACCGACGAAAGGGCCCCGGCGGGCCCTGCTCCCCCCTCCTGGAGCAGGCCCCCACCGGGGCTGAAATAAATATGCCTGGGGTGCCTTGACAGCGGCTTAAAGAGCCCTTAAAGCCGTCAGCGCCCCGGGGTGGAGAGCTGGGTGAGGAATTCGGCGTTGGTCTGGGTGCGGCGCAGTCCTTCGAGAAGTAGTTCGAGGGATTGGCCGCCGTCGACGGCGGCGAGGGTGCGGCGCAGCGCGTGGGTCGCGGCCAATTCGGCCGGGGCCAGCAGTAATTCGTCCTTGCGGGTGCTGGACTGGGCGATATCGACCGCGGGGAAGACACGCTTGCTCGCGGCGGCGCGGTCCAGTTTGAGTTCGGCGTTGCCGGTGCTCTTGTATTCCTCGAAGATCACGGTATCGGCCTGCGAACCGGTTTCGACCAGGGTGCTGGCGATGATGGTGAGCGAGCCGCCGTGCTCGATATTCCGGGCCGCGCCGAGGAAACGCTTGGGCGGGGCCAGGGCCGCCGCGTCGACGCCGCCGGAGAGGATCCGCCCCGACGCGGGTGCGGCGAGGTTGTAGGCGCGGGCCAGGCGGGTCAGCGAATCGAGGAGGACCACCACGTCGCGGCCCATCTCGACCAGACGTTTGGCCCGTTCGATCGCCAGTTCGGCCAGCGCGACATGTTCTTTCGGCGAATGGTCGAAGGTGGCCGCGGCGATATCGGCGGGCACGGACCTGGCCAGATCGGTGACCTCTTCCGGACGTTCGCCGACCAGGACCAGCATGAGTTCGCATTCGGGGTTGTTCTTGGCGATCCCGTGCGCGATGGCTTGGAGGACAGAGGTTTTCCCCGCTTTCGGCGGTGCGACGATCAGGGCTCGCTGGCCCTTGCCGATCGGCATGACCAGGTCGGCGACCCTGGTGGTCATCTCGTGCTGCTCGGTTTCCAGACGCAGCCGTTGATTCGGGTAGATCGGCGTGAGGTCGGCGAAGTTCGGCCGGAGTTTCGCCCGGGCCGGATCGAGGCCGTTGACCGTGTCGACCCGGGTGAGCGGGTCGTGCCGGTCGTTCCTCGACGCCGCGCGTGCGGTTCCGGTAACGAAATCGCCGCGCCGCAAGCCGTTGTCGTGGATCAGCCGGGGCGTGACGTGGAGGTCGCGCGGGTCGGGCAGATAGCCCTCGACCCGCAGCGTCGCGTTGTTGCCGACGATATCGAGGTTGCCGCTGACGGGATATTCTGCGGGACGGGAGTTTTCGTGGGTATTCGTGGGAGAAGTGTTGTCTTTCATGGGTTTTCCTAGGGGAGAGTTGGTGATCCGGAAGATCGTCGAAGGTTCGGACGAGCCGGAAACGAAGAGGGGGAGCCGCGAGTGGCTGCTCAGCGGGTGCCGCAGTGGTCCCGTTGTGACGGCGTACAGCCGTGTCGGGAAGAGGTTCGAACTCGCCTGCGGGAGATGCGGCCGGATGAATCGGCCGGGACATTTGTCTACATCCACAAGGAGATGTCCACCGCGACAGTACCCGGTACCGCACTTCCTGCGCAAATGGTGAACCCCGACGGCGGTCCCCACGTATCCCCTGTAGTCGTCCACAACGAGGGAGGTACGCCATGGGAGCGTTGAAGCCGTTCTACGAGGATGTCCAAGCGCACTACGACCTGTCCGACGAGTTCTATCGAATATTTCTCGACCCGTCGATGACCTACAGCTGTGCCTACTTCGAAGACGACGCGATGACGCTGGAACAGGCCCAGACCGCCAAGATCGACCTGGCGCTCGGCAAACTCGGGCTCGAACCCGGCATGCTCCTGCTCGACATCGGATGCGGTTGGGGCGCAACGATGTTCCGCGCGGCCGAGAAGTACGGGGTGCGGGTCGTCGGCCTGACGCTCAGCCGCAATCAACACGATCACGTCGCATCGGAGATCGAACGGCGCGGCCTGTCCGATGCGCGGGTACGGCTACAGGGCTGGGAGGAATTCGGCGAATCCGTGGATCGGATCGTCAGTATCGGCGCGTTCGAGCATTTCCGGCGCGAACGGTACCAGGACTTCTTCCAGCGCTGCTATCGAATCCTGCCCGCCGACGGGCGGATGCTGCTGCACACCATCGTCGGTCATACTCTCAACGACCTGCGCCGGATGAATATTCCGGTGACCCGCGAGACGGCGCTGTTCCACATCTTCATCAAGCGGGAGATCTTCCCCGGCGGGCAGTTGCCCCAGCCCGCGGTGGTGACCAGATCGGCGGGTATGGCCGGGTTCGGTACGGAGCGGATCCAGCCGCTGCAAGCGCACTACGCCCGCACCCTCGATCACTGGGCGCGCGCCCTGGTAGCCCACCGTGACGAGGCGGTGCGCCTCACGTCCGAACAGGTGTACGCCCGCTATCTGAAATACCTCACCGGCTGCGCGGCGCATTTCCGCAGCGGGCACCTGGACGTCATGCAGTTCACGCTGTCCAAGTAGCGCGTGACCCGTGAGGACACAGATGCCCGGCGCGCCACGTCGAGGTGGCGGCCGGGCGATCGGTGACGCGTGGTGGGATCAGGCCCCGTAGACCGCGTTGTAGAACTGGATGGCGCTGGCGATGCCGACGGGGACGCCGAGCACGATCATGCCCGCCGCCGCGCCGAGCGCGATGCCGACGCCCGCACCGGCGACACAGAGGCCGAGGGGTCCGGCGAAGAAGGTGGGAACGACCAGCGGAGCGCCGATGATCGCGCCCGCGACACAACCGAGGACGCCGCCGACGAGGGAGCCGACGAGGGTGCCGATACCGGTCGCGAGACCGAACTGGGTGGCGGCGACGCTCAGCGAGGAGTTGAAGTCGGCGCCGCCGATGTCCTGGGCGGCGACCGGCTGCAGCATGGTCGCCGGACGGGCGTCAGCCACGTCGGTGCTCGGTGTGAAAGTCGCGGTATTTCCGTCGACCTGGGCGGCGATCGGCCATTCCATGCCGTCCTTGAGATAGGTCAGCGGCATTCCGGCAACCAGGTTGCCCTGGCCGTCGAGCACCTGGAACTGCGAGCCCTGGGTCGTCAGCGATCCGGCGTCGGTCTTCAGTACGACGGAGTTGTCCACGATATTCGCGGTGTAGTGGATTCCGGGAAGCACATCGGTCTGGATCGTCGAACCAGGCGCGGGTGCCGGAGCCGGAGCGGCGTAGGCGGTCGCGCTTGTGACGCCAACAGCGGCGATAACCAGGGCAGATGTCGCAGCGAACTTCTTGAGCTTCATGAATTTGGAACACTTTCCTCAGCAGGAGCACCTTCGGCCCCTCGGGGCTCGAGCCGGCGCGGCTCGCAGAAGCAAACCTTCCAGTAGGTTTGTCTTCATTGATTACGGTAAGGTAACGAAACCCGCAAGTAAAGCGTCAATTCGGAGTGAACTGCGTTAGGAAGTTGTTAATTCGGACATTTAGCAAACTTTCAGCGACGTCAAATGTGGCGTAACGCACAACATCGGAGATGGAAATGTGATCAGAGGTTGCTGAGAGGTGTCTGTGTTCCGGTATCGCTCAGCCGAGCTTGGCGACGACCGCGCGCGGGAGCAACGGGAGGGCCTTGTCGATGAACCGCCACGGCCAACCGGGCACGCAGGCGCGGATCTGTTCCTTCTCGATCGCGCGAACCATCGCGGCCACACCTTTGTCCAGCGGCGCGACCAGCTTCGCGTCACCGGCCTTGGCGGCCATATCGGTCGCGATGAAACCGGGAAGCAGGGTCGTGACCGCGATGGGGCCGGGCGCCAGTTCGACCGTCAGCGCCTCGCCCAGCGCGGCCAGTCCCGCCTTGCTCGCCGAATACGCGGCCTTGGTACCGGGAAGTCCGCGCACAGCGCTCATCGAGGAGACGAGAACGAGGTGACCGGCCTGCTGGGCGCGGAAGATCTCCATCGCCGCCTCTATCTGGGCGAGCGCGCCGACGAAGTTGGTGGTCGCGGTGGCGATATTGGCGTCGGCGCGGCCGGTGCCGATCCGCGCGCCCTTGCCGAGGCCCGCGTTGACGATCACCCGGTCGAGGCCGCCGAGATCGTCACGTAATTCGCCGAAGACCCGGGGGACTGCCGCGTGATCGTCGACGTCGAGCGCTCGCACCGCGACCGTGATTCCCGGATGCGCCGCGGTGAGTTCGGCGCGCAGACTCTCCAGAGCGTCGAGCCGCCGGGCGCACAGTGCCAGATCGCGGCCCTTACGTGCGAAATCCCGTGCCATGCCCGCGCCGAGGCCTGCGCTCGCCCCGGTGATCAGAACCCTGCTTCTCGTCATGCGGCAGACGATAGCGGCGTGCCGGATCCGCCGGAGATGGTTATCCGCTCGTAGTCGATAGCGGGATTTGCCTCACATACGCTGAGGTGATGGGCCTCGGATCTTCGAAAGATTCGGTCGCGGCGCGGTTGTCATTCCCAGGCTTGCCCGCGATATCGATGGTGTGAGTGGAATACGGTCGGTCGCCGCGGGACCGCGGCGGATGTGTGGCATCCGCTGCGCTGGATTGTGCACGGATGCGGGGATCGCCGCGGTACTGGCCGCCGACCGCGCGCTACTGCACTGGCGCGCGATGCGCGGACTGGGTGGCGATACCGGGCAGGCCGAGCAGGTGGTACAGGAAACCCTGCTGCGGGCTTGGCGCTCGTGCTCGCGCTTCGACCCGGACAAGGGGTCGGTCCGGACCTGGCTGCTGGCCATCCAGCGCAACGTCATGATCGACCTCGCGCGTTCGCGCGCGATCCGGCCCGGTGACGTTCGATGGGACGAACTCGGCGATACCGGCGACGGGTGCTACGCCAGTCCGGATTTCACCGACAACGTCACCGACGGGTTGCTGGTCGCCGACCTGCTCGCGAGACTGCCCGCCGCCCAGCGCGAGGCCGTCGTCGAGGTGATCCTGCGCGATCGTGCGTATCAGGAGGTCGCCGACGATTTCGGCGTGCCGGTCGGTACGGTGAAGACCCGGGTGCACTACGCCCTGCGGTCCCTGCGCAGACTGCCGCTCGGGGCTTGATCCCCCGCCGAGGCCGCGCCGAGGAAATCGGCGCCGATCCGGTGACCTCTCGGCGATTCGACCCGTCGGCTGCCCCCTGAACAGGCATAATCGCGGTACGTTACGTTTCCGTAACAGTCCTTGCTTGGAGATGAAGACGTTGCAAGAGTGAATTACTGGGTTTGGTGTTACTAGTGGGAAGGGAGGGGTGCTCCGTTCCGGGGCACCGACACCGCACATGAAGCCAAGCATCATCAAGACCGGTATCTGCACCGCCGTGACGGCCGCGGTAGTGGTGACCGTCTCCGGGATGGTTCCGACCGCCGCCGCCGCGCCGGTCTCCCCGGACGCCGCCACCGTGCTCGTGGGCCGGACGATATTCCTCGATCCGGGCCATGCGGGCTCGAACCACAACGAGAACCTGGCACGACAGGTCGACAACGGCCGCGGTGGCACCAAGGATTGCCAGACCACCGGCATGACCTCGCTCAACGGAATACCCGAGCACACCATCAACTGGAATGTCGCCCAGCTGGTGAAGACCTCGCTGGAGAGCATCGGCGCGCGCGTGGTGTTGAGCCGCCAGGACGACGCGGGCTGGGGCGGTTGCGTCGACGACCGGGCCCGCGCGGCGAACGAGTCCGGCGCCGCTGTCGCCGTCAGCATCCACGCCGACAGCGCCCCCGCGCAGTCCAAGGGTTTCCACCTGATCGTCCCGCAGCTGCCGATTCCGAATGCCAAGGCCGACCAGGTGCAATCCACCCAGGGACTCGCGGCGTCCAAGGCGGTGCGCGACGCCTACGTCCAGGCCGGTTTCCAGCCCGCCGATTACGCCGGGGTGCGCGAAGGTCTACAGACCAGGGCCGATATCGCGGGGCCCGCGCTGACCACCGTGCCCAATATCTTCCTCGAGATGGGCAACGGCGCGAACGCCGAGGACGCGGCGGCCCTGGAATCCCCGGACGGGCAATTGCGCCACGCCCTCGCGATCACCACCGGTGTCGTCAGCTACCTGCTGTCGGCCACCCCGGCCGCCGCGCCGGGAGCCAGCGGTTCGGCGGGTGACCGCCCGGCCACCGCCCCGGCCAACCCGGTACCCGGGCAGGTCGCGCCGGGAGCGGCGGCTCCGCAGTACAAGACGGCGCCCGGGACCACCGTTCCCGGCGCGCAGTCCACGCCCGGTATCGGCACCACGCCGGGGACCGGTGCGACCCCCGGCACCGGCGCGACACCGGGCAGTGACGACATCATCGGCAGCATCACGAAGTTGCTCCTGCCGCTGGCGAAGGCACTCGGCATGGACGAATCCGCGATCAGCGGCGAACTGATCAACCTGGCGTACACGCTCGCCGCCGCACTGTTCGGTCCCACCGACTAGACGGGGACGAAACGCTCGTCTCCGACGTGACCGCGCGCGGCGGAGATCCGAAAGACCACGGAGCCGGACCTCGTCACGGGGTCCGGCTCCGCGTCGCGTCCGGGCGGGTACGGACCTTCGGTAGCCGATCGCCGCGCGGAAATCACCCCGGCCGCACCGACTAGGGTGGTCCGGGTGGCTGAGCGGATACCTGTCCTGATCGTGGCCGGTTTTCTCGGATCGGGGAAGACGACCCTGCTCAACCACCTGCTGCGCCACAATCGCGGCACCAGGATCGGCGCCGTCGTCAACGATTTCGGTGCGGTGAACATCGACGCCATGCTCGTCGCAGGGCAGGTGGACGCGACGGTGTCGTTGAGCAACGGGTGCGTCTGCTGCGCGGTCGACGTCAGCGAACTCGACGGATTGTTCACCCGGTTGGCGCATCCGAAATCCGAAATCGACGTGATCGTCGTCGAAGCGAGCGGACTGGCCGAACCGCGCAATCTCATCAGAATGGTGATCGGCAGCGACAATCCGCGCATCCGGTACGGCGGTCTGGTGGAAGTGGTCGACGCCGAGCAGTTCCCGGCGAGTCGCGAACGGCATCCGGAACTGGCGACGCACCTGAAACTCGCCGATCTGGTCGTGGTCAACAAAGCCGACAGGGTGCCGGAGGACGATCTCGACCGGCTGCGTGCCGAGATCGCGGGCATCGCGGGCCCGGTGCCGGTGTACGCGACCACCTTCGGCCGTATCGATCCCGGTCTGCTCTTCGATGAACCGCTGCGCGAGACGTCCTCGGCCGCCGAGCAGTTGAGTTTCGACGCGCTGCTCGCCGACGACCACCACGACGGGCACCACGCGGACGGGCACCACGCGGACGGTGGCCACGCGGACGGTGGCCATCGCCACATGCACGACGAGTACACGAGCGTGTCGTTCGACAGCGACAGGGAATTGGATCCGCGCAGGCTGGTCGCGTTCCTGGAGGATCCGCCCGCCGGGCTGTTCCGCGCGAAGGGCATCGCCGCGTTCGGGGTCGCCGAGGAACGGCGAAAGTTCGTGTTCCACATGGTCGGACGCCATCTCGTCTTCGAGCCGCGCGGCTGGGGCCGCGGCGAGTCACGCGCCAGCGCGGTGGTTCTGATCGGCACCGGACTCGATTCGGAGACGGTGTCGAAGCGGCTTCGCGATACCGTCCACGACGGTGACGATCCGCTGGATTCGCAGGCCATGCTCGGGGTCTGGCGCTATACGCCGCACTAACGCCGAGGATTGGCGCGTTCCGGGCGAAACTGGCGCGTTTCGTGCTTTTCGCGGGGCGTGTCAGCCACGAGACTGGAGCGAGGCCCGCCACGCCGCCGTCCCGGCACCCTCCGCACCGAGACCGCCGTCGAGCGAGGTCGATGCCCGTAGAACCGTGATCGCCGTTCAGTTCCGCGACCGATTGGAGAGTTCCGTGACCGAGACCTGCGAAAGCGCCACGGCGTACGTGATCGCCGCGCTGGAGGCCAAGGGAACCGCGACGCGCGAGGACTTCGATGTGCCTGCGATCGTGGCCGCCACCCGCGATATCGCGGACAGCTGGGATTTCGGCTCGATCGAGACATCGACCTTCTGGCGGATAGCGGCCACCTTTCTGCGGGTGTAGGGGTGGCGGCGAATCGCTCAGTCGAAACGACCGGTGCGATTCCCGGTGTCGGCGGCGGTCCAACGGCGTGCCGCCCGCCGCATCGACGCGGCGTCGGAATAGCCGACCAACTGCGCCTGCCTGGCACGACTGAGCGGACCGCTCGCGCCTGCCTGGCGCAGGATGGCGTCGCGAGCGCGGTCCAGTTCCTTGCGCCAGGTGGTGCCCGCCTCCATCAGCCGTCGTTGCAGAGTTCTCGGACTGGTCGCCAGCCTGCGCGCCACCCGTTCGAGCGAGGCGTCGCCTTCGGCGAGGGCGTCGGCCAGCGCGTCGGAGACACGGTGCGACCAGGCGGAGGCCAGTGGCGGGGGCGGGGGGAGCGCGTCGGCGAGCGGGCGCAGAATGGCGGCGAGAGTCGGATCGCTGGTGATGAGGGGGCGATCCATATCGGGGCTGCGGAAGGTCATCGCGTCGACCGCCGCCTCGAACTCGATCGCGTTCGTGCCGAACACGTCGACGAAGGTGCGGGTGTCCGAAGGCGCGCGCTGGCGCAGCGACACCCGCACCGGCACGAGCGGACCCGCGATGATGCGACGTGCCCGGCTCAGCACCGCGGTCAGGCCCCAGAGCTGCGTGAGGTCACGGGCACGACCCTCGCCCTCGATCATCTCGAGGTAGAGGCTGGTCTCGTGTTCGTTGTCCGCGACCAGGTCGAACCGGTGATTGGTGGTCACCGAGCAGACGTAGGGCCCGCAGGTCGCCAGCCCGGCCCCGAGCGTGGGTGCGGTGGAGAACAGGTAGTCGTAGAGGCCGAGCGCGGGTAGTTCGTAGCGCCGCGCGACCTCGAGCGCGACATTCGGATTGCTCAGCCCGTGCTCGCCCAATTCCCATAGCCGGGAGAAGGTCTGTGACGGCAGGTGGACGTCGTGGCCCGCCATCGTCCACTCCGGCAGGCCGGATTCCCGGATGAGTTCGTCCCGGTCGAGCCCGGCCGCGCTGAGCTGGGAGATGACGAAACGATGCAGCAATACTTGATCGGTACCCACACGCCCTCCTGCCGCACGATCGGACGAACACGCTTCGGGGCCGACGCTATCGTGGCGCTATTGATTCGTCACCGGATTCGTGTCACGGAATGGTTAATGACCACAGGCATTGACCCATTCGGACAGACCGTCGGCGAACAACTGACGCTTCCAGATCGGTACGTCGTGTTTGATGCGATCGACCAATTCCGCGCAGGTCCGGAACGCCTCGGCACGGTGCGGGGCCGCGACGGCGACCACGATGGCGAGATCCCCGATCGTCAGCGGACCGACGCGATGGACCGCCGCGACCGGTAGCCCGGAGGAAGCGGCCAGTTCGGCGCAGCACGCCCGCAGGAACCGGGCCGCTTCGGGATGGGCCGAATACTCGAGCGCGGACACCGCCTGACCTTCGTCGTGATCGCGGACCTTTCCGGTGAAGACGACGACAGCGCCGTGTTCGGGCCCGCTGACCGCGGCTTCCACTTCGGCGGGGTCGAGATCCTCGTCGCTGATGCGGGCGACGCGGACGAGTGCGTCTTCACGGGTTGTCATGACTGCCGCCTCCGGCTACTTGCGCTAGCAGGTGATCGAGAAGGGGTTCGAGGACGGCGATACCGTCCTTCACCCCGCCGGGGGATCCCGGCAGATTGACCACGACCGACGATCCCGCCAGTCCGGCCACCCCGCGGCTCAGCGCCGCGAGCGGGAATTTCGCGGTGCCGCGCTGCCGGATCGCCTCGGCGACCCCGGGCAGTTCCCGGTCGATGACCGACAGCGTCGCCTCGGGGGTCGCGTCGGTGGGTGACGCTCCGGTGCCGCCGGTGGTGACGACCAGAGACGGGCTCAGGTGCAGGGCGTCGGCCAGTCCGACGGTGATGTCGGCGTCGGCGTACACGAGCGGGCCGCGCACCGAATAGCCCAGTCCGGCAAGCCATTCGATGAGAACCGGACCGGTGGTATCGGCTCGGGTGCCCGCCGCGACACCGGTCGAGGCGACCACGACGGCGGCGGTCCTGATCGCCGCGTCGGGATCCGCCGGGCGGACGTGCACGGGTGCGGGTGCCGCCGGGCTGTCCTCGGTCTCGGGTCGCTCCCAATGTCCGTGCTTACCACCGTCTTTGGTGAGCAGCCGGACACCGTCGATGGTCGCGGCCGGATCGACGGCCTTCACCATGTCGTGCAGCGTGAGCCCGGCGACGGCGACCGCGGTGAGCGCCTCCATCTCCACGCCGGTCGGCCCCTTGGTCTTCGCGCTCGCCTCGATGGTGATGGAGGTTTCGGTGAATCCGAATTCCACCGTCACCGACGACAGCGCGAGCTGGTGGCACAGCGGGATGAGTTCGGAGGTCTTCTTCGCGCCGGAGATACCGGCGATGCGCGCGGTCGAAAGCACATCGGCCTTCGGCATGTCGTCAGCGCGCACCAGCGCGATCACCTCGGCGGTGGTACGCAGCTCACCCGCCGCGACGGCGACCCTGGTGCTGTCGGATTTCGCGCTGACATCCACCATGCGGGCCCGGCCCTCGCGGTCGACATGCGACAACTCACTCATACAACCCACCCTGGCACAATCGCGTGTCGCGACGCGAGACGCCCGCGTACACCTCTCGGGGGCGAGGTCA
Source organism: Nocardia sp. NBC_01377 (assembly GCF_045040005.1). Lineage (NCBI taxonomy): Bacteria > Bacillati > Actinomycetota > Actinomycetes > Mycobacteriales > Nocardiaceae > Nocardia > Nocardia sp. NBC_01377. Next base: position 5,601,296 of record NZ_CP109566.1, on the reverse strand, counting down.
CAGCGAGAGCACGCGGACGGTGGCGCCCGCGGGGAGTTCGGTGGTCTCGGCCGCGATATCGATGAGGACATCGGCCCACGCCATCGCCGCCACCAGATGCGAACCCTGACCCGACACCGACTCCACGCCGGCGTCGGTGACGCGCCCGCGCAGGAACTGGCGACGTCCCCCGGGTGAGCGCACCGGCTCGGTCAACGGCAACTCGCGCGTCAGGACCGGCTCCAGACCGGCCAGCCGACGCAGTATCGGTCGCGCGAAAACCTCGAACGAGACCATGGTGCTCACCGGATTGCCGGGGAAACTCAGCACCGGAACGCCGTCGACGACCGTCAGGCCCTGCGGCCCGCCCGGCTGCACCGCGACCGAGCCGAATTCGCCGCCCATCGGTGCCAGCACATCCTTGACCACCTCGAAATCACCCTTGGACACCCCGCCGGAGGTGAACACCAGATCGGCCGAACCCGTTGCCGCGGTGATCAATCGGCGGAAGACGTCGGGATCGTCGGTGCTGTGCTCGACCGAGACGACGGTGACGCCGTTGGCGCGCAACGCGGCGGCGAGCGCGATGCCGTTGGAGTTGTAGATCTGGCCGGGACGCAACGGCTGCCCGGCGGGCACGAGTTCGTCGCCGGTCGTGATCACCGCCGCGCGCACCGGAGCGAATACCGGCACCTCGGCGAGTCCGACCGCGGCCAGCGCGGCGATATGCCGCGGGGTCAACGCCGTCGCGGCGGGGACGAGCAGATCGCCCACCCGCACATCGGTCCCCGGTTCGCGGATGAACTCGCCCGCCGACCGGCCGCGATCGATGACGACCTGCGCGCCGTCGGCTCGCGTGTCCTCCACCGGCACCACGCAGTCGGCGCCCGGCGGGATCGGTGCGCCGGTCATCACCTTGACGGCCGCGCCCGGCGGCAGCGGATCCCGGCCCGCGTCGCCCGCGGCCACCACACCGGCCATCGGCAGCGTCACCGGCGTCACCGCGATCGAGTCGGCGCGGACCGCGTAACCGTCCATGGCGGAATTGCGGAAGACCGGCAACTCGACCGGCGAGCGCACATCCTCGGACAATTGCCTGCCGAGCGCCCGCGGCACCGGTACGGATTCGATCGCGCGCGCCGCCAACGGGCGCAGCAACCGTTCGATGGTGTCGCGGTACTCGTCGACGGACCTGGCCGGGATGCGGACGGGCCGAGAGCTCATGGGAATCAGCCTATCGTTCGCCCCCGGCCGGGCCGCGCGGTCGTCGCCGATCGCGACTCACCGCGTGACATGCTCATTCGTGAGGTCGTGGCGACCCCGTGACGTTTCGCCGCCCCACGGTCCTCCCGGGGTCGGCGTGGTCATAATGGGAGTGTGACGTTGGTCGAGATGGGCATTCCCGCGGTTCGGTCCGGCCGCCCCTCGCTCGACGGACGACCGGAAACGCCATACCTGGTGGACCGATTCGGGCGGGTCGCGCGAGATCTCCGCGTCTCGATCACCGAGAAGTGTTCACTGCGCTGCACCTACTGCATGCCCGAGGAAGGGCTGCCGCCGATCCCGGTGGACGAACTGCTGACCGTCGACGAGATCGTCCGACTGGTCGCGCTCGCCGTGACCCAACTCGGCGTGCGCGAGGTCCGGTTCACCGGTGGCGAGCCGCTGCTGCGCCGCGATCTGGAGAAGATCATCGAGGGCTGTCACGAGCGGGCGCCCGAGACACCACTGGCGATGACGACCAACGGCGTCGGCCTCCGGCATCGCGCGCGCGGCCTCGCGGCGGCCGGACTCGGCCGGGTCAATGTCTCGCTCGATACCGTCGATCGGCGCGGATTCGCCCGGCTGACCAGGCGTGACCGCCTCGATTCGGTGTTCGCCGGTATCAGGGCGGCCCGCGACGCGGGTCTGGCGCCGGTGAAGGTGAACGCCGTGCTGATGCGTGACACCCTGTCCGGTGCGCCGGACCTGCTGCGCTGGTGTCTGGACGAGGGCTGTGAACTGCGCTTCATCGAGGAGATGCCACTCGACGCCGATCACGAGTGGGCGCGCGCGGAGATGGTGACCGCCGCCGAACTGCTCGACGTGCTCGGCGCTCGATTCACGCTCACCGAGGCGGGGCGCAGCGATCCGTCCGCGCCCGCGGAGAAATGGTTCGTCGACGGCGGCCCCGCGACCGTCGGCATCATCGCCACCGTCACCCGCAAATTCTGCGACACCTGTGACCGGACCCGGCTCACCGCCGACGGGATGCTGCGCTCGTGCCTGTTCAGCGATCAGGAGTTCGACCTGCGCCAGGCCCTGCGCGGTGGCGCCGACGACGACGATATCGCCGCCATCTGGCGCGGCGCGATGTGGAACAAATGGGCGGGTCACGGTATCGACGCCGAGAATTTCGTCCCACCGGAACGCACGATGGGAGCCATCGGTGGTTGAGGTCCGCTATTTCGCCGCGATCGCCGATGCCGTCGGCAAGGACAGCGAGGTGCTGGAACTGCCCACCGACGCCACCATCGCCGATCTGCGCCTGACCCTCGCCGCCGCCTACGGCCCCGGACTCGACACCATGCTCGGGGTCTGCGCGTACCTGATCGGTGACGAACTCACCCGCGACCCGTCGGCCGCGCTCACCCGCCGCGTCGATGTGCTGCCCCCGTTCGCGGGCGGCTGACCCGCGCGCCCGGCCCGTCCGGAAAATATTCGCCGATCGATGTAGAGATCCGATCCGGCGTTCGTCGTCCTGGTAGAGAGGGGTACGAGATCCCCTCGGAACTGGGAAGGATGGCGACATGTACTACCTGGCGACATTGACCGGACGTGAGGACGGACCCGACGCCCAGCCGGGCACACCGGAATTCGAGGCGATGGTGGCGCGCTACGGCGCCTTCGAGGAACGGGCGGGAGCCGCGATAGCGGGCGGCGCCGCCCTGTATCCGTCGGCTACGGCGGTGACGGTGCGCCCCGGTGCGGGCGCGGCACTGGTCACCGACGGCCCCTACCCCGAGCAGGCGGAGGTGATCGGGGGTTTCTACGTCCTGGACTGCGCCGACCTGGACGAGGCCATCGAATGCGCCCGCAGGATTCCGGCGGCCGAGGACGGCACCGTGGAATTGCGGCCGTTGATCATGTACTCCCCGCACGAGACGCCGGGACCGGACTGGTGGCTGGCGCTGCTGTGGGCGGTGCCGGACACGGTCGTCGTGCCGAACTCGGCCGGGCGCTGGCCACGGTCGCCCGTATGGTCGGCGATATCGCGACCGCCGAGGACGCTGTGCAGGAGGCTTTCGCCGACGCGTTGCGCACCTGGCCCGTCGTCGGGATGCCCGCGAATCCCGGAGCCTGGATCACCACCGCGGCACGCCACCGCGCCCTGGACCGGGTGCGGCGCGAATCCGCCCGAACCATCAAGGAACACAATGCCTTCCGGCTCGACGGCAGCCGGATGGGTGCGCTCGCCGTCGAGCCGGAGGAGATCGAGATGTCGCCGGTCGTCGACGATCAGCTCCGGATGATCTTCACCTGCTGTCACCCCGCTCTTTCCGTCGAATCGCGGGTGGCGCTGACGCTGCGACTGGTGTGCGGGTTGCGGACCGCGGAGATCGCGCGGGCCTTCCAGCAACCTGAACACACTGTCGCGCAACGACTCACCCGCGCCAAGGCGAAGATCCGCGCCGCCGGTATCCCGCTGCGGGTGCCGCCCGCGCATCTGCTGCCCGAACGCACCCCGGCCGTGTTGGCGTGCGTCTACCTGGTTTTCAGCGAGGGCTACTTCGCGACCGCCGGACCATCGGCGATCCGGGACGAACTGTGCGACGAAGCCGTTCGGCTCGGCAGACTGCTGTGCGCCCTGCTGCCGGAGGAACCCGAGGCCCGCGCCCTGCTCGCCCTTATGCTGCTCAACGACAGTCGTCGCGCCGAACGTCGTTCCGCCGACGGCGAACTGGTGCCCCTGGAGGAACAGGACCGGAGCCGGTGGAACCGCGCCGAGATCGACGCGGGCCTGCGCTGTCTGATCTCGGCCGCCGAAACCGGCGGTAGCGGAACGTATCTGGCACAGGCGCGGATCGCGGGCGCGCACGCCGTCGCCGCGACCTGGGCGCGGACCGATTGGTGCGCGGTGGTGGGTGGGTACGACGAATTGCTCCGGCACACCCGCTCGCCGGTCGCCGAGGTGAACCGGTCCGTCGCGGTCGGCTTCCGCGACGGATTCCAGGCGGGCTGGACCGCGCTGGACGCCGTCGCCGATCACCCGCGCCTGGCCGGTTCCCACCTGGTCGCGGCCACCCGCGCGGATATGTTGTCGCGCGCGGGTCGCACGGCCGAGGCCGTCGAGTACTACCGGCAGGCGGTGGACCTCGCCGCCAACGACCAGGTCCGCCGATTCCTCACCCGGCGGATCACCGAGATCACCGGGTGAGCGAAGGCCGTCATCGTCAGGGCACCGACCGCGCGGAAGCCTCCGAATGAGTGGAGGGCGACCGAGCGGACCTCATCGCCTTGCCCCGCATGCCGAATAACGTTCAGCGCCACCAGGTGTCGAGCGGTGTCACGGGGACGGTGCGCTTGTGCCGGGTGTTGCGGTAGATGGTCTCCAGCTTCTCGGCGACCTCGGGAGTGACGTCCTCACCCTCGAGGTAGTCGTCGATCTCGCTGTAGCGCAGGCCGAGGGCTTCCTCGTCCGGCAGCGCGGGCCGGTCGTCTTCCAGGTCTGCGGTGGGAACCTTCGACCAGATACTGCTCGGCGCGCCGAGTTCCTGGAGCAGCGCCGCGCCTTGGCGTTTGGTGAGTCCGGTGAGCGGTGTGAGATCGACGCCGCCGTCACCGTATTTGGTGAAGAAGCCGGTGACCGCCTCGGCCGCGTGATCGGTACCGACGACGAGGAGATTCTCCTGGCCCGCGATGGCGTACTGGACGACCATGCGTTCGCGGGCCTTCACATTGCCGCGTACGAAATCCCGGAGTTTGTCCACCGACAGCGCCGAGGCCACCTCGCCCGCCACCGCGTTGGCTCCCGGCCGGATATTGACGACCACCGAGCGGTCGGGTTGGACGAATCGCATGGCGACCCTGGCGTCGACCTCGTCGGATTGGACACCGTAGGGCAGCCGGACCGCGACGAAGGTGGCGTCCGCCATCCCGTCCGCGCGCAATTGCTCGACGGCCAGCTGGCACAGCCGCCCGGTGAGCGCGCTGTCCTGACCGCCGCTGATGCCGAGCGCGAAACCCCGTGCGGGCGTGCTTCGCAGAAACTCCACGAGGAAATCGACGCGACGTCGGACTTCGACCTTCGGCTCGATAGTCGGCTGGACGCCCAACTCGGAGATTATCTGTTCACGCACACTGCCCATGGCAGCTCACTCTACTGGCGGACGCGGCCCGACGATCCGCTCTATGAAGGCTTCCCAGTTGTCGCCGATCTGTACGCGGTCGTACCCGAGGACCCGCATCTGGTACATCACGAGCGGGGCGTCCAGCACCGCGAGCACGGTATCCGCCAGCAGCGGGATCTCCCCGGTCGCGCCCGCCTCGCGCAGCAATATCGACACGTGTGTCTTCAGCAGGTTGTAGGGGCCGCCGGTGTAGCGTTCGCCCGCCTCGCTGATCTCCGCCGCGCGGTGCAGTTCGCCCTCGACCTCGATATCGAGCAGTCGCGCCCGTCCGAACGCGACCAGGCGTCGCACCGGTGGCGCGCCGGGGCCGAGCGGTGGCGGTCCGAACATGAACGCGTCCTGGTATTTGCGTTCGGAATGGTCGAGCAGGGCGCGCATCAGACCCGAACGGCTGCCGAAGCGGCGGAAGACCGTGCCCTTGCCGACGCCCGCGCGTTTGGCGAGTTCGTCCATCGTCAGCGCGTCGACGCCGTGCTCGCGCACCAGCTGTTGGGCCGTGTCCAGCAGCAATCGCCGGTTGCGCGCCGCGTCGGCGCGTTCGGTGGGCTCCGAAGCGCCGAGCAGCGGCGCGCCGATGCCGAGCAGACGGGGCGTCGGCGCGGGTTCACCGGGCTCGGCCTCGTCGGGCAGAGGTGTGCTGTAGGTCACGGGCCTGTCGGGCTTTCTGGGGAATGGAATCGGACCATGGTCCGGTTAGTTCGGAGTGAAAGTTCGGATACCGCATTCATTCGGATACCGCATTCAGTAGACCAGGAGTCGTCATGAGCCAGCCCCGCATTCTCGCACTTGTCGGCAGCCTTCGCGCCGCGTCGATCAACCGCAAACTCGCTGAGGCCGCCGTCCAGACCGCGCCGGAGGGTGTCGAGGTCACCATCTACGAAGGGCTCGGGGATATCCCGTTCTACAACGAGGACATCGACGTCCCCGGTTCGGTGCCCGCCGCCGCCCAGGCGCTGCGTGACGCCGTCGCCGCCGCCGACGGCCTGCTGCTGGTAACCCCCGAATACAACGGGACCACCTCCGCGGTACTCAAGAACGCCATCGACTGGGCCTCCCGCCCGTACGGCGCGGGCGCGCTCAAGGATCGCCCGGTCGCCGTGCTGAGCGGTTCGATCAGCCCGAACGCCGCGAAGTGGGCCCACGGCGACACCGTCAAGTCGGTCGGCGTCGCCGGTGGACGGGTCATCGAGGAAGCGCACCTGCACTTCGCCGGTTTCGGCGAGCGTTTCGCCGACGCGCACCCGCGTGAGGACGCGCAGGCGCTGACCGAACTCGCGGGCGCTGTCGCCGCGCTGGTCGAGGCCGCGCGCGGCACCCTGGTCTCCGCCTGACCCACTGGCGACACCCCACCCGAACGCCGTTTCCTCATACCGCCTCCGTCCCGATTTTCGGGCCGGAGGCGGTCTTGTCCGTGTGACGGACGGCCTCGGTTCGCCCGTGATCATTTCGGTATCGCCTTCGTCGTCGCACGAGTTCACGTTCGGGCCGCCGCACGCCACTACATGGGCAAAGCGGTACGTCTGGAAAGGCAACTCGATGAACGGGGACGTGGTCGGTGCGGTCGTGGTGATCGCGGGTCTCGCCATACAGGTGGTGCAGGCCGGGATCGCGGGTATGCAGTTGCGCAGTACGCTGCGCCGGGATAGGGGGCTGGTGCCGACGTGGCAGTGCGTGCCTCCCTCCGAAGAGTTCGCCGATCCGGGATATCGCGCCCATGCTGGTGGGACAGCTGCGCGACAGCAGGCTCGAACGGGGGCCCGTGATGACGATCTACGTCACTGACCGGTCGATGACCAGCGACCGCACGCCGGAGTCGGCGTGGTCGGTCGGTGGGGGGTGGCGGCTGAGCTGGCTGCCGGAAGTCGAACTGAGCCGCCGCGACGCGATGCTCGGCATGACCATCGACGAACTGCTCAGCGATCCGGAACTGGTCGACGACGTCGAGATCTTCCGGATCGTCACCGAACACGCCGAACGGCTCGGCTGCACGGGGGAACAGGCGGCACTCGCGCTGGCGCGGCGCCTGCTCGACCGATTGGCCGACGCCTCGCCGCGACTGGTCGAGCAGCTCGTGCTCGCCGAGGACGCCGCCGAGCGGGCCAGGGTGCGCGCGGCGGCGCATCGCGCGGGCGTCGATCGTGAGGAGTTCGCCGCCTTCTATCGGGATTTCATGCCGCGACTGGTGGCCTTCGTGATCCGCCACGGCGCGCAGCCCGCCGACGCGGCCGATATCGCGCAGGAGACCATGATCGAGGCCTATCGCTCCTGGCCGAGGATCACCTCCCCGTCGGCGTGGTGCTTCCATGTCGCGCACCGCAAATTCCTGCGGGCAAGGACGTCGCGGTACGAACACCCTCGGGAACTGCTCGCCGAGCAGCGTTCCGCTCTGACACCACCGGAGGTGGAGTTCCTCGGCAACGACACCGCGCAGCGCGTACTGGCACGGCTGCCGGGGCGGCAACGCCAGATCATGGCGTGGATCATGTTCGGATTCACCCCCAAAGAGATCGCGGAGGAGCTGAAGATCAGCCCCGAAGCGGTGCGTGGCAGCCTGAAGAAGGCACGCCGCGCACTGGCGATCATGGCCGGCGACGAGAGGGATCGAGATGACCGAGCAGACAACAGATGAGGTGGTCGAAGCGCTGGCCCGACACGACCGCGCACTCGTCACCGCCCTCGCCGAAACGCTCGACCTGACCGCCGGTCTGCGGGATGTGTTCCACCGCGCGCCCGTCCGAGCGGGCTGCCCGGTGACGGGACCGCCGCGTCCGCCCGATTCCGCCGCGCTGGAACCCGCGTATTCGCGCGCCTGGCTGCGACTGCTCGCCGTCGGCCGCCCCGGTTAGCGGCGGTTAGCGGGCCTCGACCCGCGTTTGCGACCATCGCCTCCGTGTCCGATCCGGGACGGGGGCGATCTCGTGTGCCCGGTGTTCCCGGGTGCTGCGGCAGGGGTGGGCGATACGGTCGTGGCCGGTGTGACACAGGTGCCGCATGTGTTTGCTGAGAATAAGCTCCGGTATGAAATTGTGATGTATGACACCCTCGTGCCGGGTGGTGAATCGACTGTCCTGGGACTTACCGCGTGGGAATTACATCCGTGCGACTCGCAACATGTCGTGTTGTATGAATCTGTCGGCCACTAGGTGTAGTGTCTTGCTCACTGGAAGACGGCAGGAATCCACCGCGTGAACCATCTCGGCCCGATGGGCCTGAGCAGGGGTCGAAGGGGATTTCCGAGTCGGATCCAGGAGTTTGCGCAGCGTACATCGGAGCATGCATCGCCAGCGGCCGTTCACCGGTCGCTCGATCGATCGGCATACGGATCACCGGCTGTGGACTAGGCATAGGAGAGAGGGATATATGACCGTCACCGTGTATACCAAGCCCGCTTGCGTCCAGTGCAATGCCACCTACAAGGCGCTCGACAAGGTCGGGGTGGAATACGAAGTCATCGACATCTCCGTGAACGACGAGGCCCGTGACTACGTCATGGCGCTGGGGTACCTGCAGGCGCCGGTCGTCGTCGCAGGTGAGGACCACTGGTCCGGGTTCCGGCCCGACCGCATCAAATCTCTGGCGACCGTGGCGGCCTGACCCGTCCCGTTCGTTCCGGCAGGGGAGGGGAGGTAGTCGGCATGACCGAAGTTTCCACCCTGGGGTACGGGGGTCACTCCGCAGGCTCCGCTTCGGAGTGTTCGGGTCACTCCGCAGGCTCCGCTCCCGCCGCGCTGGTGTACTTCTCCAGCGCATCGGAGAACACGCACCGCTTCGTCGAGAAGCTGGGAATCCCGGCGACTCGAATACCACTGCACACCGCCGATTCGCTGCGCGTCGACGAACCGTACGTGCTGATCGTCCCCACCTACGGGGGCGGTCGGCATGTGCTGGGGGGTGACCGATCCGACAAGGATTTCGTCCCGCGGCAGGTCGCCAAGTTCCTCAACGATCCGCACAATCGCGCTCTGTTGCGCGGGGTCATCGCGGCGGGCAACACGAACTTCGGCGATACCTTCTGCTATGCGGGAGAGGTGATCTCGCGCAAATGCGGGGTGCCGTACCTGTATCGCTTCGAACTCATGGGAACCGCTGAGGACGTGGAACGCGTCCGAGAGGGATTGGGATTGTTTTGGCAACAGCAACCACCGCACCGACCGGTAAAGCAGCTCGTCTAGAGCAGGCACCGGTCCGCAACGCGGAGGCCAGCGAGGTACTCGACTACCACGCCCTCAACGCGATGCTGAACCTGTACGGCCCGGACGGCGAGATCCAGTTCGACAAGGATCGGGAGGCCGCGCACCAGTACTTCCTGCAACACGTCAACCAGAACACCGTATTCTTCCACAATCTGGAGGAGAAGCTGGACTACCTGGTCGACGAGAACTACTACGAGGCAGAGGTTCTCGAGCAGTACGGCCGCCCGTTCATCAAGAAGCTGTTCAAGCAGGCCTACGCGAAGAAGTTCCGGTTCCCGACCTTTCTCGGCGCGTTCAAGTACTACACCTCGTACACGCTCAAGACCTTCGACGGCAAGCGCTACCTCGAGCGGTTCGAGGACCGCGTCGTGATGGTCGCGCTGACGCTGGCCGCCGGTGACGAGGTGCTCGCGAGCAAACTGGTCGAAGAGATCATCGACGGCCGCTTCCAGCCCGCGACCCCGACCTTCCTCAACTCGGGCAAGAAGCAGCGCGGCGAGCCGGTTTCATGCTTCCTGCTCCGCATCGAGGACAATATGGAGTCCATCGGGCGCTCCATCAACTCCGCGTTGCAGCTGTCCAAGCGCGGCGGCGGAGTCGCGTTGCTGCTCAGCAATATTCGCGAGCACGGCGCACCGATCAAGAAGATCGAGAACCAGAGCTCGGGTGTCATCCCGATCATGAAACTGCTCGAGGACTCCTTCTCCTACGCCAACCAGCTCGGTGCGCGTCAGGGCGCGGGCGCGGTGTACCTGCACGCCCACCATCCCGATATCTACCGGTTCCTCGACACCAAGCGCGAGAACGCGGACGAGAAGATCCGCATCAAGACGCTCTCGCTCGGCGTCGTCATCCCCGATATCACCTTCGAACTGGCGCGCAAGAACGAGGACATGTACCTCTTCTCGCCCTACGATGTGGAACGCATCTACGGCAAGCCGTTCGCCGATATCGACGTCACCGAGAAGTACTACGAGATGGTCGACGACAAGCGGATCCGCAAGTCGAAGATCAAGGCGCGCGAATTCTTCCAGACCATCGCCGAATTGCAGTTCGAGTCGGGCTACCCGTACATCATGTTCGAGGACACGGTGAACCGGGCCAACCCGATCGCGGGCAAGATCACCCACTCGAACCTGTGCTCGGAGATCCTCCAGGTCTCCACGCCGTCGGAGTTCAACGACGACCTGTCCTATTCCAAGGTCGGCAAGGACATCTCCTGCAACCTGGGTTCGCTGAACATCGCCAAGACGATGGATTCGCCCGATTTCGCGCAGACCATCGAGGTATCGATCCGCGCGCTGACCGCCGTGTCGGATCAGACCCACATCTACTCGGTGCCCTCGATCGAACAGGGCAACAACCAGTCGCACGCGATCGGCCTCGGCCAGATGAACCTGCACGGATACCTGGCCCGTGAACGGGTGCACTACGGGTCCGAAGAAGGTATCGACTTCACCAACATCTACTTCTATACCGTTGTCTACCACGCGATTCGGGCCTCGAATCGGATCGCGATCGAGCGCGGCAGCTACTTCGGCGGTTTCCCGGAATCGAAGTACGCCACCGGCGAATACTTCGACAAGTACACCGATCGGGTGTGGGAGCCCGGGACCGAACGCGTCGCCCGGCTTTTCGCCGACGCGGGCGTGCGCATCCCGACCCAGGACGATTGGCGCGAGCTGAAAGCCTCGGTCATGGAGCACGGCATCTACAACCAGAACCTGCAGGCGGTCCCGCCGACCGGCTCGATCTCCTACATCAACCACTCCACCAGCTCGATCCACCCGGTGGCGTCGAAAATCGAGATCCGCAAGGAAGGCAAGATCGGCCGCGTCTACTACCCGGCCCCCTACCTCGACAACGACAACCTCGAGTACTACGACGACGCCTACGAAATCGGCTACGAGAAGATCATCGACACCTACGCCGCCGCCACCCAACACGTGGACCAGGGCCTGTCGCTGACCCTCTTCTTCAAGGACACCGCCTCCACCCGCGACCTGAACAAGGCCCAGATCTACGCCTGGCGCAAGGGCATCAAAACCCTCTACTACATCCGCCTGCGTCAAATGGCCCTGGAAGGAACCGAAGTAGAGGGCTGCGTCAGCTGCATGCTGTGATTTCCAGCTCCGGGTGACCACAGGCAACGGTCGCCCGGAGCTGTTCGCCGTGTGAGGCGCGCTTGCACTCCGGCAGCCTCGGTGCCGGATGCGTGAGTACGCGTAGTGTCCGTGCGCGCGTCCGTTCGGTTGCGATGGTCGGCGCGGATCGCGACAGATCATCGAGGTGACAGCGGGATTCGCGGTCGCCTGCCTTTTGCGGACCTTCTTCGAACCGTATACGGTGCGCTGGGGGATCGTGCTGCCCAGGCCGTTCCGAAGGATGCGAAGCAGGGGGTGGGATGTGAGCACTGGGCGAGTCGACACCGAGCTGGACCGGCGGATCGCGTCGATCCGTGGTGAATCGAGCTCCAACGACAGGAGTGTCGCCGTCGAGACCGACCCGGCAGGTCGGATCACTCGGCTCTACGTCGCCGACTACGCGATGGACGACGGGCCGGACCGTTTGGCCGCGATTCTCATGGAGCAGCACCGGATCGCCCACGCCGCGGCCATCGAACAGGCCGTCGACACATTCGAATCGGATTCGTCACGTTCACGGGTCGGCAATGACTGAGGATCTGGATCGGCTCGCCCACCGCGTCGCCGAACTCAACGCAGCTGTCGGCGAGGTCCGCGGCACGTCGTACTCGCCGGACGGCTCCGTGCACATCGAGGTCGATATCTACGGCGCGATCACACGTCTGCGGCTGAACGAATTCGCGATGGAGCACGGTCCGGAGCGTTTCGCCGAACTCATCATCGACTGCCATGATCGCGCGCACGCGGCGGCCGTCATCGATGCCAGAAGTGCCTACGAGTCCGTTCGGGCGCAACAGGATTCGCGAGGAATACGGTGAACGTCGATCCGGTCGAGATGCGAGAGTTGGCGACGAGTCTTCGATGGCAGGCGGGGATCGTCGAAAGCCATCAACCCCTGGCGAAGGGCACGCGTGACGCCGCTCGTGAGGGCACGGACAAATCGCAGACGTTCGCCCGGGTGCAGGAAACACTCGATGCGCTCGACAAGGTCGTCCGATATCACGCGGACCGGATGCGCGCTGTCGCGAACGAGATCGACACCGCGGCCACCGAGTATGAAGCCAAGGACAGCGCCAACGCGAAGTCGATCGAACAGGCGGGCCCGCGATGACCGACGCGAACCCGATCAGGATCTCCACCGTTCTGGAGTGGAAACTCAGTGCCGCTCAACGGCTCCCGACCGAATTGAGTTCGCTGGCCAGCACCATCGAGACCGATGTCGAAGCGGCCAACCGTGAGGTCCAGAATTCTCGCGACTTCTTCGACAGCGCGGCCGGTGACGCGATGCGTTCCCGCTTCGAGGTCGACCGGAGAAACGCCCTCGCCACCGTCGATGCGATCGACTCGATGGCGGCGCCCGTTCGCGAAGTCACTTCACTGTTCGATACAGCCACCGCGACGATCAAAGACACAGTACGGAAGATCGAAGCCTCCGAGTATCAACTCTTCTACAAGGACGATGGCAGGTGCTGTCGAGAAAGTCGCTGATGGACTGGATCGATGACAACGTCCTCACCGGTCTGACGAAGTCACTGTCGGTCGAGCGAACTCGCCGGGCATACCAGAGCGCGCTGCAAGGCACGCTGAACGACATCTGGACAGCCGATTTCCTTTACAACGGCAAGATCGGTCTGGTTCTGGAGAATCTCCCCGAATCCGTTCGCGAGGCATTGATTTCGATCCCGACCGATCCCGAGTTGGCTCGCATCCTGCGGGAGAACCAGGTGGCGGCGTCGGATACGACAGTCGTCTTCCCGTCCGGCGACTTGCTCGACAAGATTCGGATGTTCGCCCCGGAGTTCGAGTCGAGGGCGATGTCGAAAGAAGAGGCGGCAGCGCTGGTCGATCTCGCCACGTCGAGTGTGGACGGCCCATTCAAGTTGATGGAGTTCTATGCGATCCAGGACGAGGCGAAAACTGCTGCTGCGAGCGCTTTTCCGAATCTCACCCCGGACGACAACGAGCGGTCTCTCGCCGATGGCCATTCCGAAGCAATCCGGCAGCGCGAGAGGCGATGGACCTCTACAACAACCAGCTCGGGCGAAGCATAGGTGCGCAGAATCCGGATGCGAGTCCCGAGGAACTGCAACAGAAGGTTTTGGAGGCGATCAACAGCAACAAGGCGATCGTCATCCAGAACAGCCCCGATGGTGGGCAGATCGCGTTCAGCAACTCTGTTGTCCCTGGCAAGAATGCGATCCTGCCGGGCGGTGGAGTTCCGATGCCGGGAGGAAAGTAGTGGTGCGCTTATCGTCTATGTCGGTCGTAGTTGCCATCATCTCGACGGTCCTGGGCTCTGTCGCGTGTGTGCCGGAAGGTACCGAGCGCACGGATACCGCGTGCACTTCGCAGACCTTCGATCTGAACAACCATGCGGAGCCGCTGGGCTCCTCCAAGGCGTTGATCCAAGCGTTCGATGATGCCGCTGATCGAAAATTGGATGTCACGACGATGGCAGAGACGGCCGGTCGGGCCAACTGGTCCTTCGGCTGGGATCGAGTCTTCTACCTGGGTCCCGCTATGACCGACGAGTACCTGAAGAGTGTGTCCGCAGCGGATCTCCGGTTGGTGTGCTTCCTTGGTTTGCCGCAGCGTAGTAGCAATTCTGATCTGCGCGCCCCGCATGCGACCGTGTTCATGGCGGATGGCAAACCTGTTCAAGCGGTGTGGTGGAAAGCGCAAGATCCGAGCTTGAGCCTCGGACCTCACGGGTTCGTTCAACCGGATACTCCGATCCGCTATGATCCCGAATCGGGCACGATGAGAGCCGACTAGAGCTCATACGGCCGGGTTATGCGGTGTGTCGAACGGCAGTGCACCCGATAGGCAATGAGTAGGAAAGTCGCCCCAGCAGGCGCTATCTTCGTCGCGTATTCAGCAGTGCGAGAACGACATCGACCGCTGAATCGACCAGGTGGTCGCGCGGTACGTCGAGGCGGTTGTCGGACCAGTCGAGGTAGAGGGCGACCAGTGCTCCCGCCATCGCGGTGGCGATGATCGCGAGATCCTCTTCGCCGCCGGCCGGTAGCGGTTCGGACTCGGCTCCGAAGATCGGGGCGAGGGCGAGGATGAATGCGGGGCTGCGCTGGGCGCTGTGCCTGCGCAGTGTGTCGTCGCGGCGGGGTTCTCGGAGCAGGATCCGGGCCAGGCGGGGATCGTCCTGGAAGTAGTCCGCGCAGATTTCCAGTGCCACACGGATATCGGTCCGAAGTTCGGCACCGCGCGGTGCGCTGCGCATCCGGTCGAGTAGCCCCGTTTCCACGCGGTCGTATACGGCGGTCAGCAGCGCTTCGATGTTGTCGAAACTCTCGTAGAAAGGCGTTACGACCCGCTGCCGGGTCAGGTCTACCTGGATATCACGCCGGAAGGCCGGGTGCGCATAGTGATTCGCTACGTCGGCAGCGGCCACTGGGACGGCCCGCTGCGGCTGTACCCGTACGACGACAACGCCCCCGCCATTCACGGCAGCGGGCGGTTCATCCAGTGCACCGCGGTCGACCGCTATCACTTCGACGACAACGGCCTCATGGAGGAAGGCGAAACCCTCTACGACTTCCTCGACGCGACCCAGCGCGGCGGCGTCCTGCCACGTGATGACAGCTGGCAATTCCGGGCGCTGATGTCGGCGTCGAGAATTCCGGCGCTGGTCCGGCGTCTCACCTCGCGCGGATAGTTCCGCGGCTGGTTCACAGCCACGTGGTCGCGAGCCAGGCGGCCACGCAGGCGAGGACGAGCAGGGCGATATTCAACCCGATCACCTTCACCTCGCCCCGGCTCAGGTGCACCGCGATCCCGCCGACCTGGACCAGCGCGAGCCCGATCGCCGCGACCAGGGCGAGCACCGGTGCGATTCCCGTCAGCGGCGGCAGGACCAATCCCAGCGCGCCGAGAACCTCCAACACGCCGATGACGCGCACGGCGGCCAGCGGCACCGCATCGATCCAGCCCATCATCGGCCGCAGCTGATCCGCCGATCGCACCACCTTGATGCCGCCGGAGTACAGGTAGAACAGCGCCAGCAAACCGGCGACGATCCAGTAGGCAACGGTCATGTCCGCCACTCCTTTCGAGTACCACTTGTCAACAGCGTCATTGTCGACCAGCATCGGAGGGCTTACAAAAGTTACATCCGTGTGCCCGGCCGTCAGCGAGGTAATCATGTCCGACGTCTGTGCGATCAGAGGCGACCAGGGCCGGGCAATTCGTGCGTTACTCGAGCGGATCGCCGACAAATGGGCCCTGGTCATCATCGCGACCTTGCATACCGGGCGATTGCGGTTCACCGGATTGCGTCAGCACATTCCCGGAATATCGCACCGCATGCTCGCGCTCACCTTGCGCAAACTCGAACGGGACGGGCTGGTGATCCGGACCGCGTATGCCGAAGTGCCACCTCGGGTCGAATACGAACTCAGCGAACTCGCCGTCGCATTGATCCCGCACGCGGTGGCGCTGGCGGATTGGGCCATCGAGCACAATCCCGATATCGCGGCGCGTCGTGCGGAATACGACGAGCGCGACCACTGACCACGCCACGCCCCGGGCAAGAGCAGGCAACGAACCGAACCCGGTCACGCTACGACGCGGGTCGGGGGTACTGCGAAACCCGTTGTCGTCCTACGATTCGGTGGGGGCGGGTGAGCGGGAGGTGCGGGTATGTCCGAGGTGACGATCGATGTGGACGACGCGGTGCTGGCGGTGGTCGGGGCGCTGCTCGGCACCACCACGCCGGAGGACACGGTGCGCGCGGCATTGCGACAGGTGCTGGTGCAGCGGCAGCGGATGGCGGTAATGGAACGGATGATGGTGCGTTCCCACGAACGGATCACCGACGATTCGGTGGATCGATGGCGTAAGACGCCCGCGTGGCGGTAGTCGCCGGGGCGGTTCGCGGACATCACACCGCGAACCGCTCCGCCCCGATCACGCCAACGCCGGCGCGACCTCGCGTTCGAACAACTCCACGCCCGAGGTGTCGTAGGCCGTCTCCGGGAAGTTCAGGATCGCGTAACCTAGTCCGAGTCCCTTGACGGCGGTGAGCTTTTCGATCACCTGCTCGGGAGTGCCGACCGCCGCGCTGGTGCGGTACACATTGTCGATCTGCGCCGCCGCGGCCTCGGCCCCGACGAACTTCGCGAGCCGATCCTGGAGCGTGCGCAGCCGCTCCTCGACTTCGGCCTCGGTCGCGCCGATGGCGGCGTTGAAATTGGATGAACGCACGATCGCGTCGAAATCGGTGCCGACGTCGGCGCAGTGCGCGCGCAGCAGTTCGGATTTGTGCGTGAATTCCTCGGGGACGCCGCTGAAGTTGGTGTACTGCGCGTATTTGGCCGCGATCTTCAGGGTCACCTTCTCGCCGCCGCCCGCGATCCAGAGCGGAATTCCGCCTTCCTGCAACGGAAGCGGGCGGACGATGGCACCGTCGACCTGGTAGTGCTTGCCGTCCAGGGTCGCCTCGCCCTTGGTCCAGGCCTGCTGGAAGATCTGCACGCCCTCGTCGAGGCGGCGCAGCCGATCGCCCGCGGACGGGAATCCGTAACCGTAGGCGCGCCATTCGTGTTCGTACCAGCCGCCGCCGATACCCATTTCGACGCGGCCGCCGGAGATCAGGTCGACGGTGGCGGCGACCTTCGCCAGGTAGGCGGGATTGCGATAACTCATCGCCGTACACATCTGGCCGAGCCGGATCCGCGAGGTGGTCGCGGCGAACGCCGACATCAGCGTCCACGCCTCGTGGGTGGCTTCCTCGGTCGGTACGGGCACGGTGTGGAAGTGGTCGTAGACCCACAGCGATTCCCAGATGTCGCTCGCGTCGGCGCGCCGGGCGAGGTCGCGCATGACGGTCCACTGTGACGCGGGGTCGATTCCGACCAGGTCGAGTCGCCAACCCTGTGGGATGAAGATACCGAAACGCACTGAAATCTCCTCTGTCGTTGCTCGAACCTCGTCGCGGTGCCCCCGCGCGATGACGCGCCGCGGTGACGGCGTGGGCCGTCGAACACTGTCGCGGGTGGTCGAACGCGGGTCAAGAGTTCGGCGCTGCCTGCGTGCAACCCCGAGCCTAGGCGACCCGCGCGGACGGGGTCCGGTCGAACGACGCTCGACCGGACCTGTCTGTCCGGTCTAGGCGCCGGTGAACTGTTTCCCGGAGATGGAGGTCGACGGCCGCCCGTCGACGCCGACCGGGATATCACCCTCGAGGGTGGTGCGGTACAGCACGCGGGTGACGTCGAGGTGGTCCAGATCGCTCGGCGCCAGGTGCGCGGTGGCCCTGTTGTCCCAGAACGCGATGCTGCCCTCTCTCCAGCGGAAACTCACCGTGTACGCCGGGTTGGAGATCTCGTCGAACAGCAGCTCCAGCAGCGCGTCGCTCTGGCTGGGGCTGAGGCCGACGATGCGGGTGGTGAAACCCGGATTCACGAACAGCGCGCGTTCGCCGGTCACCGGATGCACCCGGACCACCGGATGTTCGGTGACCAGCGGGGCGGTGGCGACCTTCTTGGCGTAGTCGCTGTCGTCGCTCCAGGCGGGTTTGCGGCCGCCGAAACGATGTTCGGCCCGCAGTCCGTCGAGGAAACCGCGCAGCGATTCCGGCAGGTTCGCGTAGGCGGCGGCCAGGTTGATCCACCGGGTGTCACCACCGCGCACGGGGGCGATCTCGGCCCGCAGGATCGACGCGGCGGGCGGGTTGATCAGCGACGAGACATCGGTGTGCCAGTGGTTGGTGTAGCTGACCTTGCGCACCCCGAACCGCTTCTCGTACAGGCGGCTGTCGACGGCGAGGATCTCCGGGAATTCGGTCGGCGCGTCGGTGTCGTAGGGATGCGACGGCGTGACCGCGCCGAAACGCCGGGAGAAGGCGATCTGCTCGGCGTGGCCGATGTGCTGGTCGCGGAAGAACAGCACCTTGTATGTGTGCAGCGCGGAGGTGATCGCCTCGACCTGCGCGTCGGTCAGCGTCTCGCGCAGATCGACGCCGGAGATGTCGGCGCCGATATGACCGGCGACCGGCTCGATACGCACGGTCTCGGCGGCTTCGGTGGCGAGGATGGTCGGGTTCTCGTGTACAGCGGTCATGGCAAACTCATTCGGGAGAGTCGGGCGGGCTGGTCTCGGGGCCGATCGTGGGGCGACAGGCACTGCGGAACACGCGCATGAAGTCGACCTCGCGCCGTTTGGTCAGCGGGATCATGGCAGTTCGGGGCCGATGGCGACGCGCGCGCCGAGTTGTCCGCCGCCCCAGCCGAGTTTCCTGCGGTAGCTGCCGAGCAGTTCGCGTTCGATCAGATAGGACTCGTCGAGTTGCGGGTCGCCCGCGGGCAGCGGTTCGGTGCGCGGCGCGACGAACAGGGCGTCGACAGGGCAGTACGCCTCGCACATGAAGCAGGTCTGGCAATCGGATTGCCTGGTGAGCACCGGAATGCCGTCCGCGCCGCGATCGAAGACATGGGTGGGGCAGACCTCGATGCATTTATCGCATTCGATGCAGCGTTCGGCCGAGACGACTTCGATCATGCCGACACCAACTCCGCGCCCGCGAGGAATACCGGCTCCGGCGCGGTCCAGATCTCGTCGAGTCCACCGGTGAGCAGTCGGTGATGCTGCGCGGGATCCAGATCGGGGAATTCCTCGCGCCGCGCCATACCGCGTGATTCGGTCCTGGCCAGCGCGGCGGTGTACATCCACCGGGCGTGCGCCGTCATCGCGGCGGCCGAGCGGACCTTCGACGGATCGGCGCCCGCGTGATCGAGCCCCTCGCGTGCGGTGAACCACACGTCGTCCAGTGCGGCCAGCGCGGGACGCAGGCGGTCACCGTGGCGCAGGTAGTTCTTCTCGTAGGGCAGCACCTCGCGTTGCACCGCGGCCACGATCTCGCCGTGGGAGAGCCCGGAATCGATCCGTCCGGTGGGTCGCAGACCGATCTCACCGGCGCCGAAGCGTTTGCGGTCACCGGACGAATTCCCTTGGCGCAGTGCGTATCGCGCCGCGCCCGCACCGGCCCAGCTGCCCGAGGACATGGCCCACGCGGCATTGTGGCTGCCGCCGCCGGTGAACCCGCCGCAGATCAGCTCGCGGGTGGCGACATCGCCGGCGACGTAGAGACCGGGCACGCCGGTCGAGCAGTCCGCCCCCGCCACCCGCACCCCGCCGGTGCCGCGCACCGTGCCCTCCAGCAGCAGCGTGATCGGGAAACGGTCGGTGAACGGGTCGATGCCGAGCCGGTCGAAGGTGAGGAAGAAATTGGGCTGACCCACGCGCATGGCCCGACGCTGGGTCTCGTCGGCCTGATCGAGTGTGCAGAACACCGGCTCGGACAGCAGGGTCCGCGCGATGACGGAACGTCCGCCCTTGCTCGACGCGCCCTTCAAGACCTCGCCGTTGCCGAGATAGAAGGTGGCGAAACCGTAGTACGCGGTCTTGGTGACCGAGGTGAATTCCGGGGCGATGGCGTAGGCGTTGGAGAATTCCATGCCGGACAGCTCGGCGCCCGCCTCCACCGCCATCAACGCGCCGTCGCCGGTATTGACGTTGCAGCCCAGCGTTTTCGACAGGAACGCGCAGCCGCCGGTGGCAAGCACCACCGCGCGGGCGGCGATATCGACGCGCGTTCCGTCCGCGAGCCGGTGCAGGCGCGCGCCCGCGACCGTGCCGTCGGCGGTCCTGAGCAGTTCCAGCGCCGGGCTGTGATCGAGGATCGTCACACCCGCCCGCTGCACCCGAAGCCGTTGGCGTTTCATGTATTCCGGTCCCTGCACGCCGGTGCGCAGCGAGGTGCCGTCCGGGCTCACCGGGAACGGGTAGCGGCCGGCCTCGGCGAGTTCGTTGACGCGGTCGAAGGTTTCGTCCAGAACCCGCGTCATCCACTCCCGGTCGGCGAGGTGGCCGCCGAGCGCTTCGCGGCTCGCCATCGCCTTCTCGCGCAGTTCGGCTTCCGGCCGCACGTACCAGATGCCGGTGCCCGCCGCGGCCGTCGCGCCGCTGCTACCGCAGAATCCCTTGTCCGCCAGTGTGACCGAGGCCCCGGTCGCGGCCGCCTTCAACGCGGCCCAGGTACCCGCCGGTCCGCCGCCGAGGACGAGAACATCGATTTCGGTCATGGTGTCACCTTTGGTTGGAGGGTTCCGATCGTTGCCCGGCGGGTGGCCAGGGGACGTACACCGGGATATAGCGAGCCATCACCGTCGCGCCGAGTGCCGCGACCCCGCCGATGGTCACGGCCGCCACCGCCAGTGGCGCGGCGGTCGCGAGCGTGCCGATCAGCAGCGGTCCGCCGAACGCGCCGCCATCGTGGGTGAGACGCCACGCCGCCAGGAATTCCGAGCGGATCGCGGCCGGGGCCACATCCGCGCCGAGCACCATGATCACCCCGTTGCCGATGCCGTTGCCGATTCCCATCGCGATCGCCACCGCGCCGAGTGTGATCGTCGAATAGGTCAGCGGCACCGCCAGATACGCGACCGCCAGGATGGCCAGCGACGGCACCGCGACGGGACTGCGCCCGAACCGATCCATCAGATGTCCGGCCGGGTAGGCGAAAACCAGTTCCAGCGCCGCCCCTATCCCGAAGAGCAGACTGGCGGTTGCCGCGCCGATGCCGATGTGGTTGGCCCACAGCGGCAGGATCACTTCGCGTGAGGCCCGCGCCGCGCCCATCAGCAGCGATCCCGCGCCGAGGGTCAGAAGCACCCGGTGGTGCAGTCGCCCGACGCCGATCAGCGACAGTGGCGGCGCCGCGACCAGCGCCGGACCGCCGACACCAGGCAACGGTGTCCGCGCCATCATCCAGCCCGCGAGCAGGAAGGCGACGAACTGCACCGCGAAACCGCCCCTGGTGCCCATCCCGAGAATCGCCAGCGCGCCCAGGAAGGGGCCGACGAAAAACCCGAGTCGCATCGCGCCGCCGAACAGTGACATCGCTCGGGCTCGCCGCTCGAAGACGATGGCCTCGGCCATGTACGTCATCTGCGCCAGCCCCCACACGGCGTTCGACAGTCCGACGATCAGCAGCGCCGCGCACAACACCAACACATTCGGCGCGAGCAGACACAGCAGCACTCCGATCAAACCGACCGCCGTGCCACCGATGGTCGAGGCCCGTTCGCCGACCCGTGCCACCAATTGCCCGGCCGGAATATCGCCGAGTACCTGGCCGAGGCCGACCAGGGCCACCGATAAGCCCGCGACCGCCACCGACGCACCGAGATCGAGCGCGGTGAGTGTCATCACCGGTGCGGCGGCGCCCATTCCGATACCCCGCGCCAGTGTGGGCACGTAGACCGTGAACACCAACGGGCGCAGGGAATCCATCGACGTGAGCGGTGCGGACTCCGAACACGAGGTCATGCGCTCGCTTCGGTGCGAACTTCGGCGAACTGGCTTTCCACCGCGTCGAGCCCGTAATGCCCACGCAGCGTGTCAGATTCGTAATCGGTCCGGAACAGTCCGCGCTCCTGCAGGATCGGGACGACCTTGTCGACGAAATCCTCCAGGCCGCCCGGCAGATACGGCGGCATGATGTTGAATCCGTCCGCCGCGCCGTTCTCGAACCAGCTCTGCAATTCGTCGGCGATCTGGGTGGGAGTGCCAGCGAAGGACCGGTGCCCGCGTCCACCGCCGAGTTTGCCGATCAGCTGACGCACCGTGAGGTTCTCGTTCTCGGCCAATTCCTTGACCAGGCTGAACCGGCTCTTGTTACCTTCGAAATCGGTGACCTCGGGCAGCGGCGGCAGCGGTGCGTCCAGCGCGTGCTGGGTGAGGTCGACGCCGACCAGTCGTGAGAGCTGACCGAGCGCGTAATCGGGGGAGATCAGATCGGTGAACTCCTGTTCCAGCGCCTTCGCCTCTTCCTCGGTATCGGCGATATAGGGCACGAGTCCCGGCAGCACTTTCAGTTCGTCGGCCGAACGCCCGTATTTGGCCAGCCGCGACTTCAGGTCGCGGTAGAAGGCCTGTCCCTCGGCGAGGGTGCGTTGCGCGGTGAACACCGCCTCGGCGTACCGCGCCGCGAAATCCTTACCGCTCTCCGAGGACCCGGCCTGTACCAGCAGCGGACGTCCCTGCGGGCTGCGCGGGGAATTCAGCGGTCCGCGCACCCGGAAGCGCGGTCCGTCGTAATCGATGGTGTGCACCTTCGACGGATCGGCGAAGACACCTTCCTTCGGGTCGAGCACGATCGCCGACGATTCCCAGCTGTCCCACAGTCGAACGGCGACATCGATGAATTCCTGAGCCCGCTCGTAACGCCGCGCGTGCTCGGGAATCTCGTCGTAGCCGAAGTTCAGCGCCTCGTCCTCACCGGCGGAGGTCACGATATTCCACCCGGCCCGCCCATGACTGATGTGATCGAGCGAGGCGAATTTGCGGGCGAGGTTGAACGGCTCGTTGTAGGTGGTCGACGCGGTCGCGATGAGCCCGACCTTCGAGGTGACCGAGGCGATGGCGGCCAGCAGGGTCACCGGCTCGAATACCGCGAGGGTGTTGCGTTCGATACGCGGCCCCACCGCGAGTCCGTCGGCGAAGAACACCGAATCGAGTTTGCCGCGTTCGGCGATCCGCCCGAGTTCCTGGAAATGGGCGACATCGAGTACGCGCTGCTCCTCGGTCCGAGGATGACGCCACGCGGCCTCGTGATGCCCGACTCCCATGAGGAAGGCGTTGATGTGGAATTGCTTCGGGGACATGGGTGGATCTTTTTCCTAACCGGTGGAACGGATTGTCAGTGGTTGGATTCGACGCGCCAGCGCGAGAACCGGCGTTCGAGAGTGACCAGCAGACCGTTGAACGACAGGCCGAGCAGCGAGATCGCGAGAATGCCCGCGTACATGTTCGGGATCTGGAAATTCTGCTGCGCCGCGGTGATCAGGTAGCCGAGACCGGCACGGGCGCCGACCATCTCGGCGGCCAGCAGCACCAGGATGGAACTCGCCGCGGCCATCCGCAGACCGGTGAAGATGGACGGGATCGCGGCGGGCAGGATCACTTTCTGGAACAGCCGGACCGGCGTCAGTCCCAGCGACACAGCCGATTTGATCAGCAGCGGGTCCACCGTGCGCACACCGGTGATGGTGTTGAGCAGGATGGGGAACACACTCGCGTAGACCACGAGCGCGACCTTGGAGGTCTCGCCGATGCCGAGGATCAGGACGAAGACCGGAAGCAGCGCGAGCGCGGCGGTATTGCGGAACAGTTCGAGAATCGGGTTGAGCAGGTCTGCGACCGGCTTGTACCAGGCGATGGCGATACCGAGCGGAACGGCGATCACGAGCGCGAGGGCGAAACCGCTCAGCGAACGATTGAGGCTGGCCGAGACATGGGTCCACATCTCACCGCTCTGCACCAGGTCGATGAAGGCCTGCGCGACCGTGGTGAACGGCGGCAGGAAGACCTTGTCCACCAATCCCACCTGCGGCGCGAACTGCCACAGCAGCAGGAAGGCGACGATCGCGACCAGCGGTTTGGCGATTCGCCACGCTGCCCGGACGATCAGCGTGGCGACGCGTTGCGCCACCGACGGTCCGCGTTCGACGGCCTCGGCCGCGGGACGAGGAGTGACCGGCGCGATCGCGCGGACCGGCTTCGCGAGGAGTTCCACTGCGCTAGACATGGATCGGCCTTTCGGTACGGGATTCGGCGGTGCTTTCGGCGAGTGATTCGCGTTCCTGGCCCTGCGCGCGCTGCACTTCGCTCTGCAACAGCGACCAGATCTCGTGCCGGTAGGAACGGAATGCCTCGGTGGAACGGATGTCCTCGCCGGTGTCGCGCTCGATATCGACATCGATCACGGCCTTGACCCGGCCGGGTCGCGATGTCAGCACAGCCACCCGCTGGCCGAGGTACACGGCCTCGTCGATGCCGTGGGTGATGAACAGGATGGTCTTGCCGGTGGCGCGCCAGATCCGTAACAGCTCGTCCTGCAACGACTCTCGTGTCTGCGCATCCAGCGCGGCGAACGGCTCGTCCATCAGCAGCACTTCGGGATCGAAGGCCAGGCTGCGGGCGATGGCGACGCGCTGCTTCATACCGCCGGACAGTTCGTGCGGGTAGCGGTCGCCGAATCCGGTGAGACCGACCAACTCGAGATACTCGTTCGCGAGTTCACGACGCGCCTTGCGCCGCAACCCCTTCGCCTCCAGTCCGAATTCGATATTCGTGCGCGCGGTGCGCCACGGCAGCAGCGCGTACTGCTGGAAGACGATGCCGCGGTCGAGACCGGGACCGGTGATCGGCGCGCCGTCGAGCAGGATCTGTCCCGACGACGGCTTGCTCAGCCCGCCGAGTAGATCCAGCAGAGTCGACTTACCGGAGCCACTCGGGCCGACCAGCACCAGGAATTCGCCCTCGCGCAGTTCCAGCGAGATGTCGTCCAACGCGGTGAACTTCTCGTTGGTACCGCGGATCGAGAATTGTTTGCCTACTCCATTGAGCGCGAGTTTCGCTGTCGTGGTACTCATTTGGCAATCGCTTCCCCGGTCGGCCCACTGGTGGGCTGATACGTTCCGTTGGCGTACGGGTTGAACTTGTTGGTGAACAGGTCGGTCGCCTTCAACTGGCCCTCTTTGAGCTCACCGTTGCGCACCAGCCAGTCGATCCAGATCTGGAGTTCCTTCTCCGCGACCACCGCGCCGGGGACCGGAAGGCCGGAACTGCGCCAGTACTTCAGCAGTTCGGTGTTCTCGGAGCGTCCGCGCTTCTCGATGATCGTCTTGAATCGCGCGACCACCTCGTCACGCGGAGTGAGCTGCAACCAACGGGTCGCCCGAGCGGTGCCCTGGACGAAATCCTGCACCGCGTCGCTGTTCTTGGCGATGAAGTCGTCACGGAAAACATAGGTGCCGTAATCGAATTCGCCGAAGATGGCCTTGTCGGTGTAGAGCGGACGGATCCCGCCGCGTTCCACCGCCGTCTCACGGAAGACGCTGCCGAGGGTGCCGACCTCGACCTGGCCCTTGCGCAAGGCGTCCTCGGTATTGGCGGGCGGCACGACCAGCAGTTGCACCTGCTTGATCTCGGCCTCCGACAGTCCCTGCTGGTGCAACCACTCCCTGGTGATGAACTCGTGGTGCGCGCCGAGGGTGTTGACCGCGACCTTCTTGCCGATCAGGTCACGGGCGGAGGTGATCGGGGAATTCTCCTGCACGAAATATCCGGTGTAGGACTTCTCGTCGGCGCCGTAGGAACTCAGCACCGAGGTGACCTTCGCGCCACCGGAGATCAGTTTCACCACCGCGCCGTTGAAAGCGCTGCCGAATTCGACCTGATTCGTCGCGGCGGCCTGGATATTGGCGGGACCGCTGGTGGTGTCGCCTTCCCACTTCAGCGAGATCTTGCTGAAGTAGCCGAGATCATCGGCCAATTCGAACGGAGTGACCTGGCCGGTCTGTCCCTGGTAGCGCAGGACCGTCTTGCCGTCGGCGGTCGTGGTGGTTTCGGAGGAGCCGCACGCACTGAGTACGGATGCGCTCGCCAGAACAGTGAGTGCGGCGGCGAAAACTCGGTAGACGCGCCGCGGTGATGCGGTGGAGGCCATAGGTATTCCTTCGAGAAGGCGAGCCGTGCCACCCGAAAAGGGCATGCGGCGGCGACGCCGAGAAATGGGATATTCCCGGTGGGACTGTGTGTTCGGGATTCGGCAGCGGTGCGCCCGTGCGGTTCGGCCGGGCGCGCTACCGCCTCAGCGGCGACAGATCCCGTGCGGAACGCGCATCAGGTCGATCGCGCGGCGGCGGATCAGCGCGGTGCGTATCAACACGTCGAAACCTTCATGAGCTGGATGGGTGACAGGCGTCGTCCCATGGTGTGCGTCGCGGTGGCGGCGAGACAACAGGCATTCCACATTGTGAAAATCGGGGTGATTTCAATTCCCCCGACCCGGTCATCATCTCTCCGCGGCATGTGCCCAGCTAACAGGGGTGCACGGCCGGGCAGAAGGGTTGTAATCAGCGGGATTCACGTCGTGGACCCGCTGCTAGGGCCGCCGGTGCTCCCGGTTTCGCACTGATTCGTCGTCCCACGCGGCCGTTCCGCGCCATAGCTCGATGACGTCGAAGGCATGCGCATCCTCAGTGTGGAACAGGGATCGGAGTGCCCCGAGAAGTACGCGAATTCCTTCACCGAGCACCCTCGAACCAGCGGCCGTCGAAGCGAACAGATACCGAAGTGTGTGCTGCCGAATCTAGGATGATCAGGTGGAAGCGGACGACGCGTCCCGTGGGTGTGGTGGGCTGATGTCTTTTGATTCTCCGTTGGTGCGTCCAGCGAGTTCGGACGACTGGCGGGTCTGGCGAGAACTTCGGCTCGAGGCTCTCTCCGCTGCCCCGTATGCCTTCGCGTCGCGGCTCGAGGATTGGCAAGGCGACGGTGACCACGAGGAGCGCTGGCGTACTCGCCTGAGTATTCCGGGGTCGTGCAATCTGCTCGCCGAGTCGAACGGGCGACCGATCGGAATGGTGAGTGGCTTCTCCGGCGCGGGGGACGGCGTCATCGAGTTGGGAACGTTGTGGATCAAACCGACGGCCCGGGGGCAGGGGGTCGGCGATCGCCTGGTTCAGGCAGTCGAACAGTGGGCGGTACGAAGGCGTGCGACGGTTCTGCGGCTGACGGTCTCGCCTGACAATGAACATGCCATCGCGCTGTACCGGCGCAACGGATTCGAAGATGCCGAACGGTCGGAGGATACTCGAGCCGCCGGGTGGGGACCGAATTCGATGGCGAAGTGGTTGTGACCGAGCCGTCGCGAGCCGTTGCCGAATTCCGCGATGCGGGATCAGGCGCGCAGCGCCGACGTCATGTTCGGCATCGAAACCTCACCGGTGCGGAGGATCTACTGCGGGTGGGTGGAATTCTGGACGACCGTTCCGATGCGGACGGCGATCTGCTGCATCGCGGGCAGGATCTCGCGGATCAGGGCGTCGTTGAGGCGCACCGCCCGCGCTTGGACGCTCAGCGCGCCCCAGACCTGCCGGTCCGGGCTGAAGACGGGGACGGCGATCGAGCGGATCGGATCGGCGTCCTCGAATTCGTCGGTCTCGAACTCCTCGAGGGCGAAACCTTTGCGCCGCACGGGATCCAGGTCGGTGCGCACACCGCAGTCCGCCTGTGAGTAGGCGAGCAGGGCCCGTCCGGTGGCGCTGGAACGCAGTGGCTGACGCAGGCGCGGCAGTTGATGGCGACAGAACAGTACCGGCGGCCTGGCCTGGAAGACGGTGACGGCGTCGCTGGAATCGGCGACGCTGAGACTGGCGGTGATCTTGATCCCGGCCGCGAGCGCGTACATGTGCGGGGCGGCGGAATCGATGCCGAGGCGGGTCAGGGCGGGTCGGGCCAGGGTGGCAAGGCCGTGGCCGACCCGGTAGCGGTCGGTCAGCGGATCCTGTTCCAGCAACCGTCCCCGCACCAGTGCCTGGGCCAGGCGGTGCGCGGTGCTGACCGGAACTCCCGCCAGATGCGCCAATTGGCTGATGGAGAGTTCGGGATCGTCGCCCTCGAAGCAATTGAGCAGGTGGATGGCCCGCTCGACGGCCTGAGATCCCGAACGCGGCTTGTCGGTGTCGGCCATGACGTGGTCCTCGTATCCCGGTCCGGGCTGCTCCGGACTCGGCGAGAACTGTTCCGCTTCGTCGGCGCGCGGACAACCGTTCGACGCTGGATGCGTCTAATCCGGGTGTCCGCGTGGAAAAGCGGTAGCGGCGGCGCGGTCGAACGGTCACGCTGAGAGAGCTATGAATACGAGAGAACAACCGAACACGAGAGAACAGCCGAGACTCGGCGTCGATTTCGGCCGGGTCGTCCAAGGGGCCGCACTGGCCCCGGGCGTGGCGGATACGGTATTCCTGTCCGGGGGATTCGAGGAGGCCATGCGAACCCCGCCCAGCCCCGGTGCCTTCGACGTGCTGCCCCGGCTCGTCGAACTATTCGGCGGGCGCGCCTGGATCATCTCCAAATGTGGTCCGCGCGTTCAGGATCGGACACGGCAGTGGCTCGACCACCACGGGTTCTACGACCGGACCGGGCTGTCGCGCGACAACCTCCGTTTCTGCCGTGCGCGCGCGGAGAAGGCACGGCATTGCGCCGAGTTGTCGATCACACACATGATCGACGACCGGATCGACGTGCACGTCGCGTTGCGCGGTCTGGTGCCGAACCTGTACCTGTTCGGTGTGCAGACCGAACCGGCGCCGAACTGGGTCAGCCACACCGTGACCTGGTCGGATGTCGAAAACGCCGTCGAGGCGAGTTTCGCCGCCTGAGTGGTCGGAATACGCGAATTCGAGCGGGCGCGCCGGTGCACGGACGGCGTCACGGCGGTGAATATCGGGCAGGCGGGGCGGCGAACGCGTTCGAGTGGGTGGATCGACGGCCCGACGCATGTATCCTTTGCGAGGAAGCTTTGTGCTGGCCTTTCTCGGCAGCGCATTCGGAGTCTGCGGTGAAGATCTCCCCGCAGCGATATGGAGGAGGTGGGGTTGCCATGCGCAGCGAACCTCCGAGTCGAAAGCCGCGCGGCGCCGCTCTTTCGTACTGACCGAGCTTTCTTCGAACAGCCTTCGCTGTGATCCGGTCGTGAGCGGTCGCCTCGCGGTGTGACTTCGTGTCATCGATTCACCCGTCACTCGTCGCTGTGCTGAGGACCACCCATGTCGCAGACCGATCTCGTCGAAGTACGCCCGACGCTGTCCGAATCTCTCAACGACATCGTCGAAAGTCACCGTGTCGACGCCGCGCTCGACTGGCTCGGCAACCATCCGCCGCATGTCATCGCGGACCAGTTGGCCCGCATGGACGCCGTGCAGGCGGGTGTCGCCTTCCGCCTGCTCGGTAAGGATCTCGCCCTCGCCGTCTTCGAGGAACTCGAACCGGTCGACCAGCAGCAGATCCTCCAGGGCCTGCGCGACCAGAGTTTTCGCGAACTCGTCGAGGGCATGGCCCCCGACGATCGCGCGCGGATGCTGCACGAGGCGCCCGCGAAGGTCGCCAAGAAGGTGCTGGCAGGTCTGAGTCCGCGCGAGCGTCGCATGACGGCCGCGCTGCTCGGCTACCCGGAGGGGTCCGTCGGACTGTTCATGACACCGGAAGTCGTTGCGCTGCCGCGCGATCTGACCGTCGCCGACGCCCTGCACACCGTTCGCGCCAAGGGCACCAACGCCGAGACCGTCTACACGCTCCCGGTCGTGGACGCGGGCCGCAGGCTCATCGGGATCGTGGAACTGCGCGAACTGGTGCTGAGCGAACCCGACACCATGGTGTCCGAACTCGTGGTGACCGAACCCGCCTTCGTGCGGGCGACCGATTCCGCCGAACGCGCCGCGCGACTGATGCGCGAAACCAACGATCTCAACCTGCCGGTCGTCGACAGCGAGGACCGCCTGGTCGGGCTGCTCACCTTCGACGACGCGGTCGAGGTCATCGAGGCCGCCGACAGCGAGGACGTGGCCAAGCAGGCCGGGTCCGCGCCGTGGGCCGGGCACTACATGGCCGCCGGTGTGTTCCAGCTCGCCCGCTACCGGGCGCTGTGGCTGCTGTTGTTGCTGCTCGCGGCGACGCTCACGGTGAGCGTGACCGATTTCTTCCAGGGGACCCTGGAACAGGCCGCTCACCTCGCTCTTTTCATCCCACTGCTCATCGGAGCGGGAGGAAACGCGGGTGCGCAGGCCGCGACGTCGTGTGTGCGCGCGGTCGCGGTCGGCGAGGTGCGCGGCTCGGATCTGTTCAAGGTGATCTGGCGGGAATGCCGCGTCGGACTGGTGCTGGGCGCGATGCTCGCCAGCGCGGGCGTGGTGATCGGCGCGATCTTCGTCGGGACGAAGATCGCCGTCGTCGTCGGTATCACGCTGATCCTGATCTGCGGCTGGGCGGCCACCATCGGCGGCACGATGCCGTTGCTGGCGAAGAAGTTCCGTATCGATCCGGCCGTGGTCTCCGCCCCGATGGTGACCACTCTCGTGGACGCCACCGGTCTCATCATCTACTTCACCACCGCCAAAATCGTCCTCGGCATCTGAATCGACCACTCCGCGCCGGGCCTGCGCGGAGTGGTCGGCCTTTCTCGTTCACGGCGAACTCGCGGCTACGTCCCAGGGTGTGCCGAGTGGCGCCGCATAGCGTCGGTGGCACCGAAACGACGAGTGGAGAGCAAACATGGGCGTAGCACGCCGTAGCGGCAGGGATGACGGGGCGCACGAGCACGATCTGGGGCTGGCGCACGATCTGAAGGTGATGGTGTCCCGCAGGCGCGCGCTGTACTTCCTCGGCGCGGCGGGTGCGGCGACGGTGGCGGCGGGTTGTTCCTCCTCCGACACGACGGGTTCGACATCGACGAGCACGTCATCGGAAACGTCCGCCGCGGTGGCGGCGACTCCGCAGGAAACCGCGGGACCCTATCCGGGCGACGGCTCGAACGGGCCGAACATCCTCATCGAATCCGGTGTGGTGCGTTCCGATATCAGAACCAGTTTCGGGTCGTATTCCGGAGTCGCGCAGGGAGTTCCGACCGAGATCCGGCTGACATTGCAGGATCTGACTCGCGGCGCCGCGGCGGGCGAGGGCATGGCCGTCTACCTCTGGCATTGCGACAGAGCGGGGAAGTACTCGCTCTACAGCGAGGGAGTCACCGACCAGAACTATCTGCGTGGAGTCCAGGTGGCCGACGCGTCCGGCTCGGTCACCTTCACCTCGATCTTCCCCGCCTGCTACGACGGCCGCTGGCCTCACATCCACTTCGAGGTCTACGACACCCTCGAATCCGCGGTGGCCGGTGCGAACGCCCGGCTGACCTCCCAGATCGCCCTGCCGCAGGATGTCTGCGAATCCGTCTACGCCTACGATTCCGGCTACTCCGCCAGCACCCGCAACATGTCGGGCGTCACACTCGCCTCCGACAACGTCTTCGGTGACGGCTGGGACGCGGAACTGGCGAAGATCTCCGGCAGCCCGGCGAACGGCCTCACCGTTTCGCTCACCGTGGGCGTCGCGGCGAAATCGCAGAACACGCAGTCCGGCAACGGTTCCGGACCCGCACCCGGCGCGGGTGGCCGCCCTCCCGGTGGCACACCCCCGGGCGGGCGCCCGCCGGGCCGGTGAAACTCGCGGGCCGTTCTCCCGTGAACAGTCGCCGCGCCGGGATATAGCTGTCGGTACGACGAAGGCCTCGCCGGAGCGAGGCCTTCGTGTGTGGAGATGGGCTCAGAACTCCCAGTCCTCGTCCTCGGTGTTCACGGCTTTGCCGATGACGTAGCTGGAGCCCGACCCGGAGAAGAAGTCGTGATTCTCGTCGGCATTGGGGGACAGGGCCGAGAGGATGGCCGGATTCACGTCCGTCTCGTCCTTGGGGAACAGTCCCTCGTAGCCGAGATTCATCAGCGCCTTGTTGGCGTTGTAGCGCAGGAACTTCTTGACGTCCTCGGTGAGGCCGACTTCGTCGTAGAGATCCTGGGTGTACTCGACCTCGTTGTCGTACAGCTCGAACAGCAGCTCGAAGGTGTAGTCCTTGAGCGATTCGCGTTCGGCCTGGGAGACCAGCTCCAAGCCCTTCTGGTACTTGTAGCCGATGTAGTAGCCGTGCACGGCCTCGTCGCGAATGATCAGGCGGATCACATCGGCGGTGTTGGTGAGCTTGGCCCGCGAGGACCAGTGCATCGGCAGGTAGAAGCCGGAGTAGAACAGGAAACTCTCGAGCAGCGTGGAGGCGACCTTGCGTTTGAGCGGGTCGTCACCGTTGTAGTAGTGCAGCACGATCTCGGCCTTGCGCTGCAGATTCCGGTTCTCCTCCGACCACCGGAACGCGTCATCGATCTCGCGCGTCGAGCACAGCGTCGAGAAGATGGAGCTGTAGCTCTTGGCGTGCACGGATTCCATGAACGCGATATTGGTGAGCACCGCCTCCTCGTGCGGGGTCAACGCGTCGGGGATCAGGCTGACCGCGCCCACGGTGCCCTGGATGGTGTCGAGCAGCGTGAGGCCGGTGAACACCCGCATCGTCAGCTGCTTCTCGTCGGCGGTGAGGGTGTTCCACGAGGGGATGTCATTGGACACCGGAACCTTTTCCGGCAGCCAGAAGTTGCCGGTCAACCGGTCCCAGACTTCGGCATCCTTCTCGTCGGGCACCCGATTCCAGTTGATGGCCGACACCCGATCGATCAGTTTCATCCTGCCTCCACACCTTTCCGCTGAGCACGCTACCGTCACGGATTCGTCGCACCGAACACTACTCCTAGTGGGTGACATGTCCATGCAGCACAACACCTTGTGTCATGGTGAAATGTGTCGGAGAGGAGAAACGTCGGGCGACATCGCCTGCGGCACCTCATTGTGCGGTACGTCCGCGTCGGCGCACGCGGGGGTATGCCTCGGCGGCCGAATCGATCGCTGAGAACTTGCTGCGCCACCGCGAAAAGTGGTCACGGCGACGGGGTCTGTTTGCCGGAGGCGTCGGGGGATCCGTCCGCGTGTGTATAGGCATCTATACACACGCGACACGCTTCCGTCGAATCCGGACGAATTGTCCGCTAACGGAATTCGGACCGATATGGACTCGGGTGGCGTGGCCGATAACGGGTGGTCAGCCTCCGCCCGCACCGGCGGCGCGCGGCGATTCGGCGCACGTCGGGCCGTCGGGGTGAGACCACCGGCGAACCCTGTCCGGCAATGAAGATCACACAACCGTATTGTCGGGTTGCGTACGTACGATACGGCCGTACTGCTGCTGTACGAGGGGGCCCGGCGATGTCCGCACCAACCGATCCGGATATGAACGACCTGCTCGGCAAACTCGCACGGATTCCGAGCGGGCGCCGGAGCAAATGGGTCGTGCTCGGCGTGTGGATCATCGCGTTGTTCGCCCTGTTCCCGCTGGCGGGCAAACTCACCGACGCGCAGCAGAACGACAGCGTGAACTGGCTGCCGGACAGCGCCGAATCCACCCAGGCGTATCGGCTGGCGGAATCTTTCGGCAACAGCGAGCAGATCCCGCTGGTGCTGGTCTACGAGCGCACCGGCGGCATCACCGAAGCCGACCGGACGGCGATCGCCGCCGACGCGCGCCGGGCCGCCCAGGTCGAGCACGTGGTCGCGGACAAGATCTTCGGTCCGATCCAGTCCGATGACGGTCAGGCGGTGGAGGTCCTGGTCCCGATCGAGATGGGCGCCGAGGGCTGGAGCCGGCTGGCGGTCGTGGTCGAGGAGATCAAGGACGCGGCGGGCGAACGGCCCGAAGGGCTCTCCCTGCACGCCACCGGTCCCGCGGGGTTCGGCGCCGAATTCGGTGAGGCCTTCGCGCAGATCGACGGCCTGCTGCTGTACGCGGCCGCGGCCGTGGTCATCGTGATCCTGCTGCTCACCTACGGCCCCATGCTGTGGGTCCTGCCGCTGCTGGCCGCGGGTTTCGCGCTGATGATCGCGCAGGGGGCCGTCTTCGGGGCGACGGAAGTCGGTCTGACCATGAACGCGCAGAGCCAGGCGATCCTGGCCGTTCTCGTCTTCGGCGCGGGCACCGACTACGCGCTGCTGCTCGTGGCTCGATATCGCGAGGAATTGTGTCGTCACGAGGACAGACACGAAGCCATGGCCGTCGCGCTGCATCGGGCCGGACCGGCCGTGCTCGCCAGCGGTGTCACCGTCATCATCGCCATGCTGGCGCTGCTGGTGGCGGAATTGAACTCGACCAAGGGCATCGGCCCGGTCTGCGCGATCGGCGTCGCCGTCGCGTTGCTGGCCATGCTCACCCTGCTGCCCGCGCTGCTCGTCATCGTCGGCCGGTGGATCTTCTGGCCGCGCCACCCGAGTTTCGGAAGCGTCAATCACACCGAATCCGGAATCTGGGCCAGGGTCGGATTCGCCGTCAACCGCAGGCCGCGCACCGTGTGGATCGGCACCGCGCTCGCGCTCGGCGCGCTGGCGCTGGGAACCATCGGCCTGAAGTCCAACGGCATCGCGAACAAGGACGCCTTCGTCGGAAGTTCCGAGGCGGTCGACGGAACCGAAGTCCTGGAACGGCATTTCGACGCGGGCACGGGTAACCCCGTCATCGTCATCGGTCAGGCCGCGCGCGCCGACGCCGTCATCTCGGCGCTGCGGTCGACCGAGGGCATCACCGCCACCGCCCAACCGGTGGTCAAGGACGGACTGGTCTACGTCGAGGGCACGATGGCGGACCCGCCGGACAGTCCGGCCGCCGACGCCACCGTCGATCGGGTACGTGCCGCCGTGCACGTGGCCGACCCCGATGCCAAGGTCGGCGGGCAGACGGCGGTGCTGCTCGACATCAAACGCGCGGTGTCGCACGACAACAAGGTCATCGTGCCGTTGGTACTCGCCATCGTCATGGTGATCCTGATGCTGCTGCTGCGTTCGGTGCTCGCCCCGGTCCTGCTGACCGGCACGGTGGTGCTGTCCTATTTCGCCGCGCTCGGATTGAGCCGCTGGATCTTCGACCTGCTCGGATTCGAGGGCACCGATCCCGGGCTTCCGCTGCTGGCCTTCGTCTTCCTGGTGGCGCTCGGCATCGACTACAACATCTTCCTGATGTCGCGGGTGCACGAGGAGGCGGTCAAACACCGCACCAAGGCCGGTGCGCTGATCGGACTCGCGGCGACCGGCGGCGTGATCACCTCGGCCGGACTCGTGCTCGCCGGCACCTTCGCGGTGTTCGCGACGCTGTCCGTGGTGAGTTTCGCCCAGATGGGCATTCTCATCGCCCTCGGCGTCCTGCTCGACACCATCATCGTGCGGTCGATCCTGGTCACCGCGCTGACGCTGGATATCGGCGACCGGGTCTGGTGGCCGAGCGCGCTGTCACGCCCGAGCGCGGAGGCGAAGGCCGAACCCGAGGCCAGCCTGATCGACTGAGCCTCCGGTTCTGTCGGTGACGTTTCAGTCGGTGACGTAGCCGTTGAGCGTGCCCCGCAGATCGAACAGCAGGGCGCGCGCGGCGGTGAGCCCGTCGCCGTTCCAGACCGAATCCTCGACGGCGAAGACGCGGTGGTCGGTGGCGGCGCCCAGATCCTTCCACTCGTCGGTGCGCAGGACCTTCGCGCCGTACTCGCGTCCGTCCTCGCCCGCGAAGTCGACGTAGATGATGTCGCCCTCGGCCCGGGTCGCGAATTCGTCGGAGGTGATGTCGGCGGAGGCGCCGCGTTGCGCGGTTGGCCGCTGCACACCCGCGTCGGCGAGCACCTGTCCGGCGAAACTGTCGTTGCCCTGGATCCGGACGGTGCCGGGGGTGAAGCGCAGCACCGAGGCCTGACTCTGGTTGGCGGCGATGGAATTACCGACCTCGCGCGCTTCGATGCGGTAGTCCTCCAGGGCGCGGCCTGCGGCGCCGCGCCGGTTCATACCCGCGGCGAGGGCGGTGAACTCCGCCTGCCAGCTCGTGGAATCACCGACGAGAACGGTGGGAGCGATACGCTGCAACCCGTCGAAACTCGCTGTCGGGGCAGGAGTTTCGCCGAGTATGAGATCGGGCTTCAGTTCGGCGATCTTCGCGAGATCGGGCTGTCCGGTCGCGCCGACCCCGGGGATCTCGGTGACGCCGTACCCGAGATATTCGGGCTGGGGGCGCGGTCCGTCCAGGGTCGCCGCGCCGACGACGCGTTCCCACAGGCCGAGCGCGCACGCGGCGTCCAGCGCCGAGGTGCTCAGGACGACGATGCGCTGCGGATCGGCGGGTACGTCGCTGACACCGGAGGCGTGGGTCACCGACACGGTGCCGCCCGCCTGATCGGGCGCGCTCGGCAGCGGGCAGGCCTTGGAGGTGTCGCGGTCGAGTCCGACCACGCCCGCGCCCGCGATATTGGTGGTGGTGCGGATGATCGAACTCGGATCGTCGGTCTGCCCGGCACAGCCTGCGAGCGATAGCGCGGCACAGGCCGCTGCCACGGCGGCCGTGCCGTATCGGGTGGCGGTTGTGCGATTTCGGATGGTTACGAGTGCGCTCACCGGCATGCGAGCGAGGGTACATTGCCGGATCGCGCCGCTCCGAGTCGGCGGGGCGGGCGGTCGGGGCCCGGCTCCCGCCGCGCGAGGCGTTCCGGGAGCCGGGCCCCGACGAACCGATCACACCACGTCGCCGCCCAGGCTGAAACGCGCTCCGGTGGCATCGGCGACCGAGGCCATGCGGCCGTAAGGGGTGTCCTCGGCCGGGGCGAGAATCGTGCCGCCGAGTTCGACCACCTTCGCGACGGCCTTGTCGACATCGTCGGCGCCGAAGTAGACGGTCCAGCCCGCGGGGGCCTCCTCGGGCAGGACCGAAGCATCCATGACACCGCCGCGCATCGGGCTCATCGAATGGATGGTGGTGTAGCGGAATCCGGGCTGTTCGGGCATGGCGAGGGTGTCGTCCCAGCCGAAGACATCGCGATAGAAGTCGAGTGCCTTTTCGTAGCGCCGCGAATGCAGTTCGAACCAAGACGGCGCGCCGTCGTGATCGCGCCATTTCCCGTCGTTGACGATGGCGGCGGTCTCGATGCCGGGGAAGGTGCCCGCCTGCCAGATGCCGACGCCCGCCTCGCCCGGATCGCCGAGCACCGCCATCACCCCGAGATCGCCCACCTCCATCGGCGGGACGACGATCGTGCCGCCGTGCGCCGTGGCCTTGTCCGCGGTGGCGCGCGCGTCGGGCGAGGCCAGGTAGACCGTCCACTGATCCGGGCCCTGCGGGCTGTCGGGCATCTTGCCCATGCCGCCCGCGACAGCCTTGCCGTTCTTACGGAAGGTGATGTAGCCGCCGAATTCCGGTCCGCCACGTTCGGCGGTCCAGCCGAAGAGTTCGCCGTAGAAGGCGATGCTGCGGTCGGGATCGGCGGTGTAGAGGTCGACCCAAACCGGGTCGCCTGCCTGGGGGTGCTTCATGGTCGGTCTCTCCTTGCAGGTCGTCGAACACTGGTAGGGGTGGAGACGTCAACGTGGGGCGGAACTCATCGGTGCACGCCAGGTCGGTTCCGCGGCGGCAGGCACTTTCGTTGTCTCTAACGAAATACGACAGAGAGTAGGACCCGCGCGGACCGACGGGGCTGCACGGTTTACGATCACATGAGCGCAAGCGAACTGTCGTCTGTTCCGGTCACGGAATGGATCCAAGCAGCGGAGCCTGCAAAGCGACCTACAGGCATCTTCAGGAGGATCAGTGACTGCGGTAGAGCCCAGACCAGTCCCTCAGTTGGAAGCGACTCGACCGTATCCGGCTCGGACCGGGCCGAAGGGTTCTTTCCTGTACAAGATGGTCACGACGACCGACCCCAAGGTCCTCGGCGTCATGTACCTGGTGACCGCGACGAGCTTTTTCCTCATCGGTGGTCTGATGGCGCTGCTCATGCGTGCCGAGCTGGCGCGCCCGGGCCTGCAGTTCCTCTCGACCGAGCAGTTCAACCAGCTGTTCACCATGCACGGCACGATCATGCTGCTGTTCTACGCGACCGCGATCGTCTTCGGTTTCGCCAATATCGTGCTGCCGTTGCAGATCGGCGCGCCCGACGTCGCCTTCCCGCGACTGAACGCCTTCAGCTACTGGCTGTACCTGTTCGGCGCCAGCATGGCGACCGCGGGTTTCATCACCCCCGGCGGCGCCGCGGACTTCGGCTGGACGGCGTACGTGCCGCTGACCGACATTCTGCACTCGCCCGGTGTCGGCACCGACCTGTGGATCCTCGGCCTGGCGGTCTCCGGTCTGGGCACCATCCTCGGCGGCGTCAACATGCTCACCACCGTGGTCTGCCTGCGCGCTCCCGGCATGACCATGTTCCGCATGCCGATCTTCACCTGGAACATCGCCGTGACCAGCGTGCTCGTGCTGCTCGCGTTCCCGCTGCTCACCGCCGCGCTGTTCGGCCTCGCCTACGACCGTCACCTCGGCGGGCACATCTACGACCCGGCCACCGGCGGCATCCTGCTGTACCAGCACCTGTTCTGGTTCTTCGGGCATCCCGAGGTGTACATCATCGCGCTGCCGTTCTTCGGCATCGTCTCGGAGATCTTCCCGGTCTTCTCGCGTAAGCCGATCTTCGGTTACACCACGCTGGTCTACGCCACGCTCGGTATCGCCGCGCTGTCGATCGCGGTGTGGGCGCACCACATGTACGCCACCGGCGCGGTGCTGCTCCCGTACTTCTCGTTCATGACCTTCCTGATCGCGGTGCCGACCGGCGTGAAGTTCTTCAACTGGATCGGCACCATGTGGCGCGGTCAGTTGACGTTCGAATCGCCGATGCTGTGGTCGCTCGGCTTCCTGGTGACCTTCCTCTTCGGTGGTCTGTCGGGCGTCATCCTGGCCTCGCCGCCGCTGGACTTCCACGTCACCGACTCGTACTTCGTCGTCGCGCACTTCCACTACGTGCTCTTCGGCACCATCGTGTTCGCCACCTTCGCGGGCATCTACTTCTGGTTCCCGAAGATCACCGGCCGCATGATGGACGAGCGCCTGGCGAAGTGGCATTTCTGGACGACCTTCATCGGCTTCCACACCACCTTCCTTGTGCAGCACTGGCTGGGCGCGGAGGGTATGCCGCGCCGCTACGCCGACTACCTGCCCTCGGACGGTTTCACCACGCTGAACACCATCTCCACCATCGGCGCGTTCATCCTCGGCAGTTCGATGCTCCCGTTCATCTGGAACGTCTTCAAGAGCTTCCGCTACGGCGAGGTCGTCACGGTCGACGATCCGTGGGGTTACGGCAACTCGCTCGAATGGGCGACCACCTGCCCGCCGCCGCGGCACAATTTCTACGAGCTGCCGCGCATCCGCTCCGAGCGTCCCGCGTTCGAACTGCACTACCCGCACATGGTCGATCGCATGCGGGCCGAGGCCCACGTCGGCTGGGGTTCGGGCAAACACGCCACCGACGTCCACGAGGGCGCGGTAGCCACCAAGTAGAGCCGATGCCGCGACTCGGGGTCACGGACCCACGCGGTCGTGCCGCGCACTAGGATTCGTACGACGAGTGTGCACCCGCTGGTCATCCAGCGGGTGCACACTCGTTTGGTGAGGTAGAAGCCCCGAATGGTAGCGACAACGGTGACGCGGCACAGGGAGAGGGCGTACAGGACTTGGAGCACATCGACTTGGCTGACACCATCGTTCTCGTCACCGTGACCGGACCGGACCGACCCGGCGTGACGTCGGTACTGCTCACGGCGATGTCGAAACATCACGTCAGCCTGTTGGACGTGGAACAGGTCGTCATCCGCGGACATCTGACCCTCGGCGTCCTCGTCACCTGCCCCGGCGATCCCGAATCGTTGCAGGACCAGGTCGAGGAAGCGATGAGCACCGTCGGCATGCACGTCGACGTCGACGTGGACGCGCGCATCGGCAGGCAGCCCATGTCGACCCACGCGGTGGTCGTTCTCGGCAGCCCGGTCACCGCGCACGCCTTCAGCGCCGTCTCGCGACAGCTCGCCGTCCTCGGCGCGAATATCGACACCATTCGCGGTATCGCCGACTACCCGGTGACGGGTATGGAACTGATGGTCACCGCGACCGACACCGGCGCCGACACGGATTCGCGGCTGCGCACGGCGCTGGCCGAGGTCGCGGTGGCCGAGCAGATCGACGTCGCGGTGGAACGGGCCGGACTGGCGCGCCGGAGCAAGCGCCTGATCGTGTTCGATGTCGACTCGACCCTCATCCAGGGCGAGGTCATCGAGATGCTCGCCGCGCACGCGGGAGTCGAGGAACAGGTCAGGGAAGTCACCGAAGCGGCGATGCGCGGCGAGATGGATTTTGCCGAATCGCTGCGTCAGCGGGTGGCCACCCTGGAGGGCCTGGACGAATCGGTCATCGAAGAGGTGGCCGACCGCATCGAGCTCACGCCGGGCGCCCGTACGACCATCCGCACCCTGCGCCGCATCGGTTTCCGGTGCGGTGTGGTGTCAGGCGGCTTCCGTCAGGTGATCGAGCCGCTCGCGCACGAACTGGAACTGGATTTCGTGAAGGCCAACACCCTGGAGATCATCGACGGCAAGCTGACCGGCCGGGTCGTGGGCGAGATCGTCGACCGGGCCTTCAAGGCGACGGCCCTGCGCGCGTTCGCCGCCGAGGCCGGTGTCCCGATGGAGCAGACCGTCGCGGTCGGTGACGGCGCGAACGATATCGACATGCTCAACGCGGCAGGCTTGGGCGTCGCGTTCAACGCCAAACCCGCGCTGCGCGAAGTCGCCGACGCGGCGCTGTCGCACCCGTACCTGGACGCGGTGCTGTTCATCCTTGGTGTGACCCGCGACGAGGTCGAAGCCGCGGACGCCAGGGACGGCGGAGTGCGCCGGGTGCCGATCGTCGGCTGAACGCGGGCCGTCGTCCGGCTTGCTCGAAATCCCCACGGCGCGAGCCGATTCGGTCCATGATTTTTTCCAGGCCCGAGTCGGTAGGCTCGGGTGGTCGGCCATTCGGTGATGCGGAGGGTGGGTTGCGGGAATCCTCGTGTTGTCGCGCTGCCGCCGTCCGCCGGATGTCGAGACGGCGAGGCGGATCGCGTCGGGGCAGTTCGACGTCGGATCGGCCCATCGCCGGGAATGCGGCGGGGGATCGCCCGCTTGTGTTGGAGTACGCGCGGCCGTGGGACCACGGTGTGGAGCCCGCGCGGAAGTTCACGTCGACGCAAGGTGGAGTGAATGAGTGATCCGGACAGCGCTACCGGGACCCGGGGCGGCACGACATCGGTGACCGAATACGACGCACCCTTCGGAACGGAATGCGATCCCTACGATCCCTCGGCCGGATTCGAGGCGTTCCGCGTGCGGCACGCGGAGTTGGCGCGGGGTTACGGGGGTGCGGGTGATCCCGACGACCCGGATCAGGTGCAGGCCATGCAGATGGTGTTGCACCTGCCCAAGGCCGATCCGCCCCCGCGCAGTGCCCTGCTGGCCGCCGCCGCCTCGTCGGTGGTCGCGCTGTGCCTGGACGAGCGGGTGGGGCCGGAGGGACCGTGGGAGGACCGATATCTGGCCTGGAAGAACTCGCGCATCCGCAAGGTGGCCAGGCGTGCCCGAGGCGCGCAGTGGGCGGCGGCCGACGGGGTGGACGGCGTCACCGTCGAGGTCGACGGTGTCGCGGCGCGGGCGCTGGTTCCCGGTGCGGTCAGCACCGTCGACCCGCGGATCAGGCGGTTGCAGATCGGCGGCACCGATATGGACCACGACGAACCGGGAGCGCCGGACCCGGATCTTCCGGTGCTGTGGATCAATTCGAAGTTGGGTATGACGGTGGGCAAGGCCGCCGCCCAGGTCGGCCATGCCAGTATGTTGCTGGCGGGCGCGCTTTCGCCCGAACTCGCCTGGCGCTGGGCCTCGAGCGGCTACCGTTGTTCGGTGCGCGAGGCCGATCCGGTCCACTGGCGGTCGCTGGGGCAACGGGTGTCGGAGGGGTCGGCGGTGGCGGTGCGCGACGCGGGTTTCACCGAAATCGCTCCGGGTTCGCTGACGGTGATTACGCTGCCTGCCGAGACCTGGTGACGGCGACGTCACCCGATTAACGAAAGGCGCGCGGTAGGCGATCAGTCCGTGATCCCGGACTCCGGGTTCGGTCCCGGGGAATTCGGGTACCCGTCCATTGAGACCGCTCCGGAGGAGGTCGACGTATGTCCACTCTGATGCTTGTTCTCGTTGCTTGGTTGGT
Organism: Nocardia sp. NBC_01377; assembly: GCF_045040005.1. Taxonomy (NCBI): domain Bacteria; kingdom Bacillati; phylum Actinomycetota; class Actinomycetes; order Mycobacteriales; family Nocardiaceae; genus Nocardia; species Nocardia sp. NBC_01377. The sequence goes on along the minus strand of NZ_CP109566.1, from coordinate 5,558,995 downwards.
GCTCTCGTTTCCACTGGCGCTACTCGTCGCCAGGATGTTCCGGTCCCACGGTGGCCCTCCGGTCGGTCGCGAGCGGATCGCTCGCCCGGCCGAAGGGCCTCGCCGCCGCCGATCCCGTGCGCGAATGCCACGATCCGAACGTCCGGCGTGGGTCGGGCGGGCATCCACGGCCCATGTGAGCCAAGATGGAGCGCGTGCCACAACCGGATCCCGATCTGCTCATTGACTTCTCCGAAGTGACAATCCGACGTTCGGGTCACACCCTCGTCGGTCCGGTCACCTGGCAGGTCGAGCTCGACGAACGCTGGGTCGTCCTAGGACCCAACGGCGCGGGTAAGACCTCCCTGCTCCGCATGGCGGCCGCCGAGGTGCATCCGACCTCGGGAATAGCGCATCTGCTCGGCGAAGTGCTCGGCAAAACCGATGTGGGCGAATTGCGCCCGCGTATCGGACTGTCCTCCGCCGCGGTGGCGAGCCGCGTGCCGCGCGACGAGAAAGTCAGAGATCTCGTGGTGTCGGCGGGATACGCGGTGCTCGGCCGCTGGCGTGAGCGCTACGACGACGTCGACACCGACCGCGCCATCGACATGCTGGAAAGCCTCGGCGCCGAACATCTTTCCGATCGCACCTACGGCACGCTGTCGGAGGGCGAGCGCAAACGGGTGCTGATCGCGCGTGCCCTCATGACCGACCCGGAACTGCTTCTGCTCGACGAACCGGCCGCGGGCCTGGATCTCGGTGGCCGTGAGGAATTGGTGGAGCGGCTCGGCGATCTCGCCGCCGATGCCGACGCGCCCGCCATGGTGCTGGTCACCCATCACGTCGAGGAGATCCCGCCGGGTTTCACCCACGGCCTGCTGCTCAACGAGGGTGAGGTCGTCTCCCAGGGTTTGCTGACCGATGTTCTGACCTCCGAGAACCTCAGCGACGCCTTCCGTCAGTCGATCACCCTCGACCGGGTCGACGGGCGGTACTTCGCCCGCAGGAGTCGCCGGGCGGGTAAACACCGCTCGCGATGAGGGTCGCCGGGCAGTCGGACCGCCGCCGATTGCCCGGAATTCGCCTGTCGGCGGTATGTGGCTCGACGGCCAGCACACCCGGTGCGGGTCGCTCGGCCCCGGCAGCCGATCCCGGTGTATCGACGGGGGTTATGGTGCTGGAGTGAGTGAGACAGATACGCCGGTTGACTCTCAGGTACCACCGCTCAAGGACGCCTCGACGGTGATGGTGGTGCGCGACGGCGACGCGGGCCCCGAGATATTCCTGCAACGGCGGGTCGTGGCGATGGAATTCGCCGCCGGGATGACAGTTTTCCCGGGCGGCGGCGTCGACCCGTCGGACGGCACCGCGGAGATCGCGTGGGCCGGTCCCGCACCCGCGTGGTGGGCCGAGAAGTTCGCGATCTCCGAATCCCGCGCGAAGGCGCTGGTCTGCGCGGCCGTGCGCGAGACGTTCGAGGAATGCGGTGTGCTGCTTGCCGGTCCGACCGCCGACACCGTCGTCTCCGACAGCGCGCGGTACCGGGAGGCCCGGGGCAAACTCGAACGCCGCGAACTGTCGTTGGCGACCTTCCTCGTAGAGGAGGCTCTCGTCCTGCGCGCGGATCTGCTCAGGCCGTGGGCGAATTGGGTCACCCCGATCATCGAGCCGCGCCGCTACGACACCTACTTCTTCGTCGCGGTCCTGCCGAATGGGCAGCGCGCCGACGGTGCGACCTCCGAGGCCGACGACGTGCGCTGGCACACCCCCGCCGCCGCGCTGGATCGGTGGCGCGCGGGCGCGACCGTGCTGCTGCCGCCGACCTGGTCGCAATTGGACGCGCTGACGCGTTTCACCTCGACCGCCGAGATCTTCGCCGCGGATCCGGTGATCACGCCGATCATGCCCGTGTTCACGCAGATCGACGGCCTCGACGCCCTCGATTTCCCCGAGAACCACCGCTATCTGGCCGATCTGCCCGACCGCACCCGGTTGCGGGGTTCCTCGCGTCCCTCGTGACGGCGCATCCGAGCGGCGGTCCGGGATGACGGGTTGCGGGTAGGCGGACGGTAGCGTGCTGCCATGGCCGAATTCGTGACCCTGGATCTGCTCGAGGGCGATGCCGAGCGCGGCGTGGCGGTGCTCAGGATCGCCCGTCCGCCGATGAACCTGTTCAACGTGCAGGTGCTGCGCGAGGTCGCCGCGGCCGCCGCGGCCGTGGCGGCGGACAGCGCGATCGCCGCCGTCGTGGTCTACGGCGACGAACGCGTCTTCTCCGCCGGTGACGATCTCGCCGAACTCGCGGCGATGAGCCAGGGGCAGGCCGAGGCGATGGCCGCCGATGTGCAGGACGCCCTCGGATGCCTCGGCCGGATTCCGCAGCCCACCGTCGCCGCGATCAGCGGATACGCGCTCGGCAGCGGTCTGGAACTGGCTCTCGGCGCGGATCGTCGCATCGTCGGCGACAACGTCAAACTCGGCTTCCCGCAGATCAATTCCGGTCTCATCCCGCTCGCGGGCATTCGCAGGCTGGCACTGCTCATCGGTCCGGGCGCGGCCAAGGATCTCGTGTACACGGGCCGGTTCGTCGAACACGAGGAGGCCGCGGCGCTCGGACTCGTCGACGAGGTCGTCCCGCCCGATGACGTCTACGCCGCCGCGCTGCGCTGGGCGCGCCGTTTCGTCGGCGGTCCGGCACGCGCGCTGGCCGCCGCGAAGGCGGTGTTCGAAGCGGGTCCGCACGGTCTGGATCGGGCGCGTACGGAATGGGCCGATCTGTTCGGCACCGAGGACCGTCGCATCGGCACCGAGTCGTATCTGGCCGACGGCCCGGGGTCCGCGTCCTTCGTCGGCCGCTGAGCGAACGCGGTCGAGTAGCGCCGATGCTGAGCACCGTGACAGCACGTCGCGCGCTCTGTACTCTCGGTCGGGCGCGTACGGCGGAGTACTCGGCACGACAGTACCGACGAGTAACTGAAACGCGTTTCACCTGGGCATTCGGCTCGGATTCGGCTCGACACCGTGCGGGAACCCCTGCGTACGGTGCGTAACCGCAGGGTTCCGTCGATCCGGACCATTGCTCGGGAGTGAACGAAAGGGACCAAGTTCGGTACCGCCGGACGGGTCTGCTCCGATGCCCGTCCGCCGACCGGTCCGCTGAACCACGAAGGCATCAGAGAGGATAGGCTACGCATCCATGACGGTCCACCCCGACGACCCCGCGCCGAACCCGCACGCCACCGAGGCCGAGGTCGAAGCAGCGCGCAAGGATACGAAACTCGCTCAGGTTCTCTACCACGATTGGGAGGCGGAGACCTATGACGACAAATGGTCCATCTCCTATGACGAGCGTTGTATCGAATACGCGCGCGGACGTTTCGACGCCGCTGTCGGCCCCGCTCCGCTGCCGTACGAGAGGGCACTCGAACTCGGCTGTGGCACCGGCTTCTTCCTGCTGAACCTGATGCAGGGCGGCATCTCCAAGTCCGGGTCGGTCACCGATCTGTCGCCGGGCATGGTCAAGGTGGCGCTGCGCAACGCCGAACATCTCGGCCTCGATGTCGACGGCCGGGTGGCCGACGCCGAGACCATCCCCTACGACGACGACACCTTCGACCTGGTCGTCGGCCACGCCGTGCTGCACCACATCCCCGATGTGGAACTGGCGATGAAGGAATGCCTGCGCGTGCTCAAGCCGGGCGGGCGGTTCGTCTTCGCGGGCGAGCCGACGACCGTCGGCAATTTCTACGCCCGCTGGCTCGGCCGCATCACCTGGAAGATCACCACGACCGTCACCAAACTGCCCGCACTCGCCGGATGGCGTCGGCCGCAGGAGGAACTCGACGAGTCCTCGCGCGCCGCGGCGCTGGAAGCCGTCGTCGACCTGCACACCTTCGATCCGAGTCATCTCGAGACGATGGCGCGTTCGGCCGGTGCGATCGAGGTCAAGGCCACCACCGAGGAATTCGCCGCCGCGCTGTGGGGCTGGCCGGTGCGTACCTTCGAGGCCGCCGTGCCCGCCGAGAAACTCAGCATGGGCTACCGACTGGCGATGTACCGCGCCTGGTTGGGACTGAGCTGGCTGGATGAGAAGATCATGAGCCGCGTGGTGCCCAGGCAGCTGTTCTACAACGCCATGATCACCGGCGTGAAGCCGGGCGCTTCGGGCAAGTAGTGGGCTACGGCTTCAGCCGGGAGGACGTCGACTTCCTCGGCGGCGCGGCGGGTCGCGCCGCGCTCGCCGAGGTGGACGGGCTGGAGCTGACGCCCGCGACGCACCTGCGCGATCTCGAACAGGTGCGTCGCCGATACGCCGCGTCCGCCGCTGCCCTCGTCGGCACCGTGCGGCTGCGTCGCCGGGCAGCGCGCAAACTGCTCGACGCGCGGCAATGGCTGTTCACCGACGACGCGATGCAGCAGGCGACCCCGACCCTGGTGGCCAGGCAGCGCGCGCACCGGCTGGCCGGTCGCGCGGTCCACGACGTCACCTGCTCCATCGGGGCCGAACTCGTCGAACTCGCCCGCACCTGCCCGACCGTCATCGGCAGCGACCTGGACGACGTCCGCTTGGCGATGGCCGCGAACAATCTCGCCGCGACGCCGACCACGGCCGGTCGCGCGGTCCTGCTCCTACGGGCCGACGCGCTGCGCCCGGTCACCGTCGGCACCGTCGTCGTCGCCGACCCCGCCCGCAGGACCGAGGGCAGGCGCACCAACGACCCCGCCGCCCTGCAACCGCCGCTGCCCGATCTGCTGTCCGCGTACGCGGGTCGGGATCTGGCGGTGAAGTGCGCGCCGGGATTGGATTTCGACCGTCTGGACTGGGCGGGAGAGATCGAGGTCGTCTCCCTCGACGGCGCCGTGCGCGAGGCCTGCCTGTGGTCGCCCGGACTGACCGACACCGGCGTCACCCGGCGCGCGAGTGTGCTGTCCTCCTCGGGCGCGGTATTCGAGCTGACCGACGCCGACGCCGACGAGATCCCGGAGCGGCCGCCGGGGGAGTGGATCATCGACCCGGACGGGGCCGTCGTCCGTGCCGGACTGGTTCGCCACTACGCCGCGAGATACGGTCTGTGGCAATTGGATCCGCGTATCGCCTATCTCACCGGCGACAGCGTCCCCGACGGAATGCGCGGCTTCCGCATCGTCGATCGTATGGAGTTGCGCGAGAAGACCTTGCGCAAGGAACTCGTGCGACGCGACTGCGGCGCGCTGGAGATCCTGGTGCGCGGCGTCGACGTCGATCCGGACGCGTTGCGTCAGCGTCTCAAACTCCGTGGGGCCCAGCCGTATACCTTGGTGATCACGCGAATAGGGCGCGCCGCCTGTGTCTTCCTGTGCACCGCGCATCGCGCCGACGGGCACTGAATCGCGACACCTCGAAGTGACGATCCCGCCGTCAGGTGTCGAGCTTCTTGACGATCTTCTGCACGGTGAGAAATGTGCGGGTGGTGATGTCCTTGCCGTAGGTCCGGTCGAGCCACGCCATGAAATCGGTGGTTTTCGGGGTGCTGTTGTCGATGACGGTCAGGAAGGCGCGGGCGGATTCGTCGTAGCCGATGACGCGGGTGAGTTCGTCGACCGACGCGGGCGATGTGACCTCGGGCCGCTGATCCTTGAAGAACGTCACCGTGAGATACGACCCGCGCTCGTGTTTCAGCCCGGTGAAAGGATCACGGTCGACCAGTTCTCGCAGATCCTCGAAGCCGCGCACGATGGTGCCGCCGGGGATGCCGAGTTCCCGGTTCAGCGCCTCCTGGATGCGGTCCTCGAGGGCGGGTTCGTCGGTCTCGTCGCAGTGGAAGACGACATTGCCGCTGGACAGCAGTGTCGCCACCTTGTCGAATCCGAGCCCTTCGAACACCCCGCGCAGTTTGTCGTTGCGCATGTTCGGGTTACTCGGCATGATCCCGCGCAGCAGGGCCGCGTACCTGTTCATATCGCCGACCGTAGCCGATGCCGCCGACAAGCCGACGTGATCGGCCACGGCCGTGTCCGCTCCGCGCGCCCCGCTCAGGCCTGCTGGGCGACGCCGTTCTTCTTGCGCTCGATATCCTCCAGCGCGGCAACGTATTTCGCGCGCTCCTCGGCCCCGGCCTCCCAGGCCGCCTTGCGGTTCTTGACCACCTTGGCCGGTGCGCCCACCGCGATGCCGAAATCGGGGATCTCGCCCTTGACCACCGCGTGCGCGCCGAGCACGCACCCGCGCCCGACACGGGTATCGCGCAGCACGGTCACCTTGGCGGCGATCCAGGTGTCGGGGCCGATGCGCACCGGACCCTTCACGATGCCCTGGTCCTTGATGGGGGTGCCGATATCGTCCATCCGATGGTCGAAATCGCAGATGTAGCACCAGTCGGCGACCAGGGTCGATTCCCCGATCTCGATATCGAGGTAGGTGTTGACCACATTGTCCTTGCCGAAGACCACCTTGTCGCCGATGCGCAGGGACCCTTCGTGGCAGCGGATGGCATTGCCGTCCCCGATGTGGACCCACCGCCCGATTTCCATCCGGCTCAGTTCCGGCGTCGAGTGGACCTCGACGTTCTTACCGAGGAACACCATCCCGCGCAGCACGATATGCGGATTGGCCGCCTTGAACTTGAACAGCCGGTAATAGCGGACCAGATACCACGGCGTGTAGGCGCGATTCGCGAGCACCCACCGCAGCGATGCCGTCGTCAGAAATCGCGCCTGCTGCGGATCCCGGCGACGCGACCCCCGCCACCGCGAGCGCAACGGCGCGCCCCACATGCTCGTCACGATCCGTCTCCCGTCGTATCTCCCCGGCAGGCGTCCGGGTGTGTCTGTGGCTTCACAGAGTACTTTCGCCCCCGGCAGTACGAGGTCGCGGGCATGCTGAACAAATGTTCGGCACCCCCGGCCCCCTCCGCCACGCCCCAGAACTCCCGCCCGCCGGTACCACCAGTTCACGTCCCCCACAACACCTACCCCCACGGAGCGAGTCTTACGAGCGCCCGTTCGCGGCCGTCTCGCGTCCGAGCGGTCGAGACAATGCGACGAAGTCGCGAGTCTCGACCGCTCGGACGCGAGACAAGAAGGGCCGCGAACCCGCGGCCCCCGGGCCGCCACTACTAGAGCCCGCCAATAGACTAACTTCGGCCAACGACCCGAGGGGAGAACAGCAGGTGCGAATCGGCAGCGTACGGGCTGGATCCGGTAAGCCGCGTCTTCCCATGCGCGCGTTCGTCCTATCCGCACTCGGCGCGCTCGTGGTCACCGGCTGCGGCACCGATGTCGATGACATCACGGTCGGCGCGGGTGTCGGCTGGCCCGCCGCGTATCACGACGGCCGCAACGGCGGCGCGACCTCGGTGACTGGCGCCAAGAGGATGGCGCTGAGCTGGTCACGTCCGTCGGGTGGGCCGATCACGCGTCCCGTGACGATCGGCTCGGAGGGGCAGTTGTTCCTCACCACCCGCACCGCCAACGGTTGCGCGATGCTGTCGTTCCAGATGCCGACGGGGCGTAAACGTTTCTGTAGTCAGTTGGGCCCGAGCGCGGTTTCCTCGCCTTCGGTGGTCGACGGGGTCAGCAATGTCTATGTCGGTGACGACGGCGGGGTGAATTCGTTCAACAATCTGGGGCAGCCGCGCTGGCGCACTCCCGTTGCCGGGGTTCCGGTTTCGGTGCAGTTCACCGGTGACGGGAATCTGTTGACGGTGACGCAGTCCGGTCAGGTCGATGTGTTGAGCAGGCAGACCGGTCATCGTGAGGTGACGACCGTCCAATTGCTGGGCGAGCCGGATTTCCTCGCCCATCCGGATCTGGCCCGTCCGGTTTCCGGCCAGGGGCTCGATGATTGTCCGAGCGGTGGTCCGCAGTGTTCGGTGGCGAATATATCCGCCGTCGACGCCGATTCCGGCCGTTTCTTCCTGACGTTGTGGCAGCCCGGTGAACCCGTGGCCGCGCTGGTGGCGTTGCGCTACCGCGACGGCAAGGTGGTCGAGGAGTGGCGGGCGAATGTGCTGTCCGGCGGAAGCGGGACGAGTCCCGCGGTTTCCCCGGACGGCGCCACCATCTACGTCGGTGACAATTCGGGTCGGCTGATCGCGGTGGACGCCGCCGACGGTCGCACCAGGTGGGTGCGTTCGCTCGGTTTCGCTCCGCGCGGCGGCATCTCGGTCTCCTCGGACGGCCTAGTGATCCCCGCCGGGGACGAAGGCTATCTGCTCGCGCTGCGCGACAGGGGTGAGGCATCCGAGATGGCTTGGGAGCGTAAGGATCTCGTGCTGCGCGGGACCCCGGTCCAGACCGCGGGCCATACCGGCTACACCGTCGCGGCGATCGGCGCCGGACTGAATCTGATCACCTTCGATACGCGGACCGGCGACACGATCGACTCCGACGTATTGCCCGAGGCCGAGGGCACGACGACGGGGACGTCGATCTCGGCGGACGGCGAGGTCGTCCTCGCCACTCGCCTCGGTGAGGTCTTCGCGTTCGTGCCCGAGAAGTAGCGGGCACGAACGGTCAGCTCGGCTGGTTCGGATCGCGTTCCGGCAGTGGACGTTCCACGATATTCGGGCGTCCGAGGGGATTGCGCACCCGGCGTTTGGCCGATGAGTAGACCAGCGCGGTCTCTTTGGCGACCACATCCCAGGCGAAATCGGCGGTGAGCCGCTCCCGTGCCGCGTAGGCCCGGTCCTGGGTGGCGGCGGGGTCGTCGAGGGTGGCCCGGACCGCCTCGACGAGGCCGTCCACATCGGCGGGTTCGAAGGAAGCGCCGGTCACCCCGTCGATGACCGCCTCGCCGAGGCCGCCCGCGGTGGAGGTGATGAGCGGGGTTCCCGCCGCGGCGGCTTCGAGTGCGACGATGCCGAAGGGTTCGTACCGGCTGGGCAGCACGATCGCGTCCGCGCCGTGCAGCCAGCCGAGCAGTCCCTCATGGTCGAGTTGTCCGGCGAAGGTGACCGCGCGCGCGACCCGATGCACCCTGGCGCGTTCGCGCAACCATTCGAACTGGGTGCCGATACCCGCGATGGTCAGCGTCGTTCCGGGGTGGGCGCGGCGGATGCGTGGCAGAGCGGCGATCGCGTCCTGTACGCCCTTCTCGTATTCCAGCCGTCCGACGTAGAGCAGCCGCGGTGGTCCCGATCGCGGCGCGCGCGGCCGGAATGTCCACGCGCCCACGTCGATTCCGTTGCGGATCACCGTCATCGGGATGCGCTCGGGGCCGTAGAGGCGTTCCACCTCGTCGCGCATGGACGTCGAACAGGTGATGAGCGCGTCGGATTCGTTGGCGAGCCACCATTCGACCGAATGGACCTGTTTGTTGACCTTGCCGGCGACCCAGCCGCTGTGCCGCCCGGCCTCGGTGGCGTGGATCGTGGAAACCAGTGGCACGTCGTAGTATTCGGCCAGCGCGATGGATGGGTGGGCGACGAGCCAGTCGTGCGCGTGCACCACGTCCGGGATCCAGCCGTCGCCGATACCCGGTTTGCCCAGCGCGATCCCGGCGCGCACCATGGCGTGGCCCATGGCCAGCGTCCAGGCCAGCATGTCCTCGCCGAAATCGAAGCACGGCGGATCCTCGGCGACGGCGACCACGAGCACGCCCTCGGCGATGAAGGAGTGGGTGGGATGGGTGGAGGAATCCGTTCCCGATGGACGTCGCGCCAGCACGACCACCTCGTGGCCCGCGAAGGCCAGTTCGGTGGCGAGGTGGTGCACATGCCTGCCGAGCCCACCGACGACGACCGGTGGGTACTCCCACGACACCATCAGAATCTTCATATGTGTTTTTCTCCAACCGGTACTGAGGCGGATGCTCGTTCCGCATCCGAGACCGGCGCGGCGGCGCCCGACTCGGCGGTGCTGTCGTCCGAACCGACAGCGGTAGCCTGCTCCGGCGCGGTGGCCCGGTGCCCAACCCCCAGTCGTCGCGCGTCCAGTGCGGGGAAGAGTCCGTCTGCCGCCCCCCATCCTGCCGCCAACTGCCCCGCTTTGGCGACCTGGCCCGCGCCGACGGCCGCGGCGATCTCCCGAACGGCGTGCGCGTGCTGGTGCGCGCGTTCCCTCGCGTATCCGGCGGCGGAGTCCTTGCTGACCATGAAGGCCCAGTCGCTGGAGACGGTCAGAATGGCCTCGCGCAGCAATTGGTCGGCGACAGGGTCGCGCGGCGACGGCGCGTCACCTTGCGATTCGCGCATCTTGTCGACCGTGTCCAGGGTAAGCCTGACGATCTCGTCGTTGAGTTCGACCAGGTCACGGACCTGATCCCCGGCCCAGACGCGCCAGTCCTTGCCCGAACCCCACGAGGAGTCCGCCAGCGGCACCGGATCACCGACGAAGCCGCGATCCCGCGCGTCGGCCAGCGTGCCGACGGTGACGCCCGCCTCCGGCAGCGCGCGCAGTACCTGGGCCAGCCATTGCGGCCCCTCGTGCCACCAGTGGCCGAAGAGTTCGGTGTCGAACGCGGCCACGACCAGCGCGGGACGGCCGATGCGCGCGGATTCCGAGCGCAGTCGCTCCACCACGGTCCGCACGAAATCGTCGACATCGCGCCCGGCGGCGGCGGCGGCGAGTTCGGGATCGTAGGGCGCCTTGTCCGGACCCTCCACCGACTTGCCGGTGACCCGCGACGGCTTGAGCCCGGTGGCGTGATCGTAGTGATGAAAATCACGGTAGGCGGACTGTCCCGGATAGCCCGATTTGGGTGACCAGACCCGGTAACTCACGTGCAGATCGCGTCCGAACGCGATCACATCGGACTCGCGGACCGGGCGTCCGAGTGAGCTGTCGCCGCGCAGCGCGGGGCCGTCGACCATGAAATGTGTCACACCGGCGTCGGCGTAACCGACCTCCATGCCCGGGGTGTAGCCGCATTCGGGAGCCCAGATGCCGCGCGGTGTGTGACCCCAGCGCTGATGCGCGTCAGCCAGGCCTTCTGCCAGCTGGAATGCCCGAAGCCGCGGGTCGAGCAGCGGTTGGAACGGATGTGCCAGCGGGCCGCCGAGCAGTTCGATGGTTTCCGCGTCGATCAGCTGTCGCCACACCGGTGCGGCGCCGTGACGCCAGTTGGTCTCGAAATCCGCGAGAGCCTGTGCCGCCAGCCGGTGTTCGTGACGTCCGAGCGCGACATTGCCCGCCATCGCCGCCTCGTCGGCGCGCAGCTGCCAGTTGCCCAGCCAGTGATGCATACCCGCCAGGCAGTGCGGATCGTCGAGCTGCGCCGCGAGAACCGGCGTGATACCCAACGTCAGCAGATGGGAACGTCCTTCTGCCGCAAGGGTTCTCAGGACGTCGACGAGGGGCAGATAGGACGCGGCCCACGATTGGTAGAGCCATTCCTCGCCCACCGGCCAGCGGCCGTGATGGGCCAGCCACGGGAGGTGGGAGTGCAGGACGAGGGTGAACTGGCCGGGTACCTCGCTCAAGGCTTCACCGCGATGGCGACCAAGTCCAGGCTCGCGTCGATATCCTCGGCGAGCAGGGCGAAATCATCGATGGTGACCGCGGCGACGTCGGCGGTGAGATCGGCGGGCCACGGCTGTCCGGCCAGCGCGCGCTCGATCTGGGCGTCGATGAAGGACCCGCCGTGTTTGGCGTCGAGCGCGCGCAGATTCGGACCGTGGTGCACACCGATCATTCGTGACACCTCGAATCCGGCCTCCACCAGCAGTTCCGCGAGTTCGGCCGCGTCGAGTTCGCGGGTGTGGAACGGGTTGAGCGGGGTGTCGCGACCCGGGGAGAAGGTGATCCGGTTCGGCGTGCTGATGAGCAGTTCGCCGCCCGAGCGCAGCACCCGCAGGCATTCCCGCAGGAACTGCCCCTGATCCCACAGATGTTCGATCACTTGGAAATTCACCACGACATCGACCGAATCGTCGTCGAGGGGGAGATCGGCGAGATTGCCCTGGATCATCTCCACACGCGGATAACGTTCGCGCACATGGGCGACCGCGCCCGCGTCGTAGTCGAGTCCGGTCACCTTCGCCGCGACGCCCGCGATCATGTCGGCACCGTAGCCCTCGCCGGATCCGGCTTCCAGTACGGTCTTTCCCGCGCAACGATCGAGCAGTCGGGCATAGGCGACCTCGTGCCTGCGGAACCAGTAGTTCTCTTCGGCGATGCCGGGGACGGTGCGCTCGCCGGTCAGCGGAAGCGTCTCGCCGTCTCGGTGGTCGGTGTCGGCGACCGTTCCGGGGGCAGTCATGACCGTCGGGTCGATCGGTGCGGCAGGGATCACAGCCTCGCTCATCGGTCCGACGTTACTGGTAGGGCCCGCGCACGATATAGCCCGGACCGCTGTTGTGGGGGCTGCGCCCGTAAGTTACCCACGGGTAACTTAACGTAGGGTAGTGTCACGCCCGAGCTACTCACACGGACGTACGGCCAATGCTCGTGCGACCACCGGATACACGTCCCCAGAACAGGAGGTCGACGAAGACCGATGCCGAACATCGTCGTACTCATCAAGCAGGTTCCTGACACCTGGTCCGAGCGCAAGCTGACCGATGGTGACTACACCCTCGATCGCGAGGCCGCCGACGCCGTCCTCGACGAGATCAACGAACGCGCCGTCGAAGAGGCGCTGCTGATCAAGGAGGCCCAGGGCGGCGAGGTCACCGTGCTGGCCGCCGGTCCGGACCGCGCCACCGAGGCCATCCGCAAGGCGCTGTCCATGGGCGCCGACAAGGCCATCCACATCAACGACCCCGCGATCCACGGGTCCGACGCCGTGCAGACCGCGTGGGTGCTCGCCTCCGCTCTCGGCCAGGTCGAGGGTGTCGAACTGGTCATCGCCGGTAACGAGGCCACCGACGGTCGCGCGGGCGCGGTTCCGGCGATCATCGCCGAATACCTCGGCCTGCCGCAGCTGACCCACCTGCGCAAGCTCGTCGTCGACGGCGAGAAGATCACCGGTGAGCGCGAGACCGACGATGGCGTCTTCAAGCTCGAGGCGACCCTTCCCGCGATCGTCTCGGTCACCGAGAAGATCAACGAGCCGCGCTTCCCCTCCTTCAAGGGCATCATGGCCGCGAAGAAGAAGGAAGTGCAGACCCTGACGCTGGCCGACCTGGGCGTCGATCCGTCGACCGTCGGTGTCGCCAACGCGGGCACCACCGTCACCGCCTCGACCCCGAAGCCGCCGCGCACCGCGGGCGAGAAGATCGCGGACGAAGGCGACGGCGGCACCAAGATCGCCCAGTACCTCGTCGGCCAGAAGATCATCTGATCGTCGCCACGTCGTTGCGGGACAACCGCACCCGGACGAGCCGTCACGTGAACGTCGCGCTCTCCGGGACTGAGACTGCTTAGGAGAGAACACAATGGCAGAAGTACTTGTGCTCGTCGAGCACGCCGACGGTGCGATCAAGAAGGTCAGCACCGAACTCCTCACCGCGGGCCGCGCCCTCGGTGAGCCCGCCGCCGTGGTACTCGGTGCCGCGGGAACCGGCGAGAAGCTGGCCGACGCGCTGGCCGCCGCCGGTGCGGAGAAGATCTACATCGCCGAATCCGACGATGTCGAGAACTACCTGGTGACCCCGAAGGTCGACGTGCTGGCCGGTCTGGTCGAGTCCATCTCGCCCGCCGCCGTCATCGTCGCCGCCACCGCCGAAGGCAAGGAGGTGTCGGGCCGCCTCGCCGCCCGCATCGGCTCCGGCCTGCTGGTCGACGTCATCGACGTCAAGGCCGACGGCACCGCCGTGCATTCCATCTTCGGTGGCGCCTTCACCGTCGAGGCCAAGGCCACCGGCGACGTGCCGGTGATCTCGGTGCGTCCCGGCGCGGTCGAGGCGTCGGCGCAGGCGGGCGCGGGCGAGAAGGTCACCGTCGAGGTTCCGGCGCAGGAAGACGGCGTCGTCAAGGTGACCTCGCGCGAGACCGTCACCGGTGGCGATCGTCCCGAGCTCACCGAGGCGGGCATCGTCGTCTCCGGTGGCCGCGGTGTCGGTTCCGCCGACAAGTTCTCGGTCGTCGAAGCGCTGGCCGATTCGCTGGGTGCCGCCGTCGGCGCGTCCCGCGCCGCGGTCGACTCGGGTTACTACCCGGGCCAGTTCCAGGTGGGTCAGACCGGTAAGACGGTCTCCCCGCAGCTCTACGTCGCCCTCGGCATCTCCGGCGCCATCCAGCACCGCGCGGGCATGCAGACCTCGAAGACCATCGTCGCGGTCAACAAGGACGAAGAGGCCCCGATCTTCGAGATCGCGGACTACGGCATCGTCGGCGACCTGTTCAACGTCGCCCCGCAGCTGACCGAAGCGGTCAAGGCGCACAAGGGCTGAGCCCTTCCGCCCCACCGATTCACAGAACGGCCCCGGACACCCGTCCGGGGCCGTTCCGCGTTTCGACACCGCCACCGCAGTGGTGATCGAAACGAAAAGCCAGGACGGGCAAGCGGATTGGGCTAGAGTGGTCCAGCGCTTGTGCCGGGGACTCGAGCAGGGGGATGCGTGACCGATATCGACATGGCGAGCCGTGGGCGGGAGTCGGCGGAATCCGGGATTCCATGCGATGCACTGCCTATCACCGCGAGGCAAGAACAGTTCAGTCTCGGATTCATCCGCCTCGTCGCGGCCGCGGCAGGTTGTTCCATCAAGAGTCACGAGACCGACTATGACGGTGTCGATATCACGATCGTCGCCTCCGCCGAGTATTCGAAGTACTACTGCCCGGAATTCGATATGCAGCTGAAGTGCACGACACAGCACAGGCGTCTGGGCGCCGACCATCTGGCCTGGTCGATGGAGCGCGACCGATTCGTCAAGCTGGTGAATCCGAAGAGATATATCCCAGCCCTACTCGCCGTCCTGTTGATCCCCGAGAACCCCGACGAACTGGTCGACCTGTCGGAGGCGGGATTGACCAGTTCGAGCCGGATGTACTGGGAGTACGCCGCAAATCTCGGAGGAATGGATGATGATAAGGGCAGCAAGACGGTCCATCTGCCGCGAAAGAATCTGTTCGACGTAGACGGGTTGAACGCCATCATGCGGACCATAGGCGAAGGAGGGCAATGGTGAACAGCGCACCGCTCGACACGCTCCGTGAGATCGCGTCCACGTTGTCGCCGCCTGCCGTTTCGCAGTATCTAGCGACCCACGAGTGGGAGTTGGAGACCCGCGACCACGATGTCAAGGAAATCTGGAAGCTTCCCGGTGCGGACGGTGTTCGCGGCCGGATCATGCTGCCCTTGGCCACCGACTTCATCGACTTTCCGCGACGTTTCAGTGAGACGCTCCAGGCGCTCGCCACGATCTACGATTGGGATCCGGCTGTGTTGGCCGAACGAATCGCGGCTGCACGGGCAGATCTGTTCTTCGTCCGTCTCGATCAGGAAATGGTCGATGCGACCATCCCGTTCCGCCAGGCGGAGAAGTCGCTGGAGGCCTTGTTCACGATGATGAAGGCTGCCGCTACGACCGCCGATGATCCGACTCACTCCCATCGCGGTAGCAGGTCGGCGATCGTGACGAACTTCCTCGAAGAGGACATCCGATTCGGACACACCAAACGCGGGAGTTTCGTGTTCACGGTGGTCACACGGCTCGGTGATCCGTCGCCGGAAAACGAGGTGAACGCCAGCGCGCCGTTCCCTCGCAGAGTGATGACGACGCTCGCCACCGGATTGAGGTCGACTCGGCAACTGGCGCTCACCTGGGACGAGGCCGCCCTCGACTGTGCCGGACAGCTCGGGCTCAGTGCGGCGCTGGTGGAATCGGTGCAGGATTTGACCCAGCCGGAAGCGCTGCGCGCGCTGGATCTGTCGTTCGACTGGGCAGCCGCCGCGCCCCCGCCCGAGGTGGGTATCTCGCGAATCGTCGTGGACCGCAATGCGATGGCGGGTCTGCCGCGTGTGCGCGAAAGACTGGTGCGCCGCGAGGAGCCTTCGAGGCATCAAATTCTTCTGGGAACGGTACGCACTCTCAATCGCGACGACCTCGGGGACGGAGACTCGGAAACTACCAGCATCGTGCTGTCGACTCATGTCGACGGACGCCTCCGGAAAGTACATGTGCCACTGGCGGGCGAGGAATACGAATGGGCTATCCGCGCACACCGGAGTCGACAGCCGATCGTCGTCTCCGGCGATCTGATCTTCGAACGCGGAGCCTGGCGGTTGACCGGCGCCATAGCCGTGGACCCGAGTTTCATCGATCGGGAGACCGATACGAGCCGAGGGTGAACCCGACTCGATGAAAATCGGCCCCGTGCGAGAACACGGGGCCGATGTGATCAGCGGCTGCGGTGGAGGTTGTCGAGCAGGGTGGTGAGGATGGGGGAGGGGCGGGCGTCGGTGCGGACGATGGCGGAGACCGGGATGCGTAGGCGGTGTTCGGCGAGGGGGAGGACGACGAGGCCCTCGGTGGGGCTGTCGGCGTAGAGGAGGGTCCAGGAGTCGGGGCGGTTGATGAGTTCCATCGTCGCGGTGTGGTCGGGCGGGATGGGTGGGCCGAAGGTCGGGCCGGTGGGCAGGTCGGCGAAGGCCGTCCGGATGACCGTGTGCAACAACACCTGTTCCTGTTCGGGGGGCAGTAGTAAGGGGTAGGGGCTCAGTTCGGCGAGGGTGACGCTCTCACTTGTGGCGAGTGGATGGCCGCGTGTGGTCGCGATCACCAGGTCCTCGACCCAGAGCTTCTCCACGGTGAGTCCGGGCTGTTCGACGCTGCCGCGGATCAGTGCCAGATCGCAGTCACCGTCGGCGACCGCCGTGATGCGTTGGCGGAACGGCTTGATGACGAATTCGATTTCGGCGTCGGGGTGGGCGGCGCGGGCCGCGGCGATGGCCGAGAGCGAACGGGTCGCGAAGGACATGTTGGCGGCCAGGCGGATTCGATGCCCGGTGGTGCGCACGGTGGCGCGGATCGCGGATTCCAGGCTCAGCATCTGTTTAGCCAAGGGTAGTAGCCGCATGGTCGCGTCGGTGGGGACGACGGCCCTGGTGGAGCGCTCGAACAGCGGCACGCCCAGGTCGCGCTCGAGTCGGGCGATCTGGTGACTGATCGCCGACTGTGAGATGAAGCAGCGGGTTGCGGCCTTGCTGAAGCTCAGTTCCTCGCAGACCGCGATGAAGTATGCCAGCTGGCGAAGCTCCACGACAACTCCTCATTCATGAATGATCCAGATAAGAGTCATCTCCATTATGCGCCTGAACACTTGAAATATCTGCGTTCCGAATAACGGTTGGTAATGAGAGAAGGAGGCTGTCATGGAACACGCAGATGTGGTCGTCGTCGGATCGGGGTTCGGAGGATTGGCCGCGGCCAAGCAACTGGCGAAGTCGGGAATCGAGTATGTGCTGATCTCGAGCACGCCGGAACACCTTTTCCAGCCGTTGCTCTACCAGGTCGCGACAGGTGTGCTGGCATCGGAGGAGATCGCGCCCCCGATCCGGTCGATCCTGCGGCGTCACCCCGAGGCCGATGTACGGCTCGGCAAAGTGGTCGCCATCGATCCCGATGCCACGGTGCTGACCTACGAACACGACGGCGTGCGCACCGAGATCGGCTACGGTGCGCTGATCGCGGCCACCGGCGCGTCGCAATCGTATTTCGGCCGCGACGATTTCGCGGAGAAGACCTTCGCGCTCAAGACCATCGACGACGCGAGGATCCTGCGCGCGCAGATCCAGCGCGTCTTCGCCGAGGCCGCGGTCGCCGACGAGGAGAGCAGGAACAGGCTGCTCAGCTTCGTCGTGGTCGGCGCGGGCGCCACCGGCGTCGAGGTCGCGGGCCAGTTGAAGGAACTGTCGAAGCGGTACTTCCACCAGGAGGTTTCGGTCAGCCTGGTCGAAGGCGCGGCCGAGGTGCTCCCGCCTTTCGGTGGTGGACTGTCGGAATACGCGAAGAGGTCGCTGGAGAAGGGTGGCGTCGAGGTGCTCGTCGACACCTTCGTCACCGATATCGAACCGGGCAAGGTGACGGTCAAGGACAAGTCGGGCGTCGAGCGCCGGATCGCGGCCGAGACCGTGGTCTGGTCGGCCGGTGTGAAGGCGGGCGGCTTCGCCGAACTCCTGGCCGAGGCCACCGGATGCGAGACCGACCGGGCCGGAAGGCTGCTGATCAACCCGGATCTGACCGTCGGCGGATACGCGGACATCTACGCCATCGGCGATATGACCTCGCTCAACGGCTACCCCGGCCAGTCGCCGGTGGCGATGCAGGAGGGCAGGCACGCCGCCGACATCGTCCGTCGCAAGAAGCGCCCAGGCACCCCGTTCCTCTACTGGGACAAGGGCAGCATGGCGGTGATCAGCCGGTTCAGCGCGGTGACCAAACTCAACGACCGGATCACCTTCCGCGGCGTGACCGCCTGGTTCATCTGGCTCGCCGTGCACCTGTTCTATCTGGTCGGGTTCCGCAACCGCTTCGCGGCGGTGGCCTCGTGGCTGGTGGCGTTCATCGGCAGCGGCAGGCCGGGGTTCGCCGAAGTGGAACGCGAGCCGGTCGGCGAGGTGCCGCAGCCGCAACGATCGGCGGCCTGAGTGACGGTTCGGATATCGCGCTGCTCCGGCGATCGGGGCAGCGCGGTCGCGTGGCCGCAGGGCTGTCGCTAACGCGGACCGACGATTCGGTGAACGCCGGGTGTGACGGTCGTCTCGTTAACCGAACCTGCATCGCGGCGACACTTCGAGGTCGCTCCATCGCTGTCTCGGACTGGCTTCATCACGGATATGACTATTTCGTCCGTGTTGACAGCCCCGAGTCGGCAGACGGACTCGGGGGTGGAACGGTCTCGGTACTCGCTGGTCGTCTCGTCCGACGCCGAACATCGTGAGGCCGCGCAACGCCTGCGCTTCGGCGTCTTCGCCAACGAGCCCGGCTTCCACATCCCCGACCACGGAACCGGTCTGGACGCCGACAGATTCGATGAGCACTGCGACCACCTGCTGGTCCGTGACGATGCCACCGAACAGTTCGTCGGCTGTTACCGCATGTTGCCGCCGGACCGGGTCGCCGCCGCGGGCGGCTATTACACGGCCACCGAATTCGATCTGAGCCGATTGGATCCGGCCGGGCACCGGATCGTCGAGATGGGTCGCGCTTGCGTGGTGCCCGATCACCGCAACGGTTCGGTGCTGACCCTGATGTGGGCGGGAATCCTGCACTACATCCAGCTCACCGGCTACGAATGGGTGATGGGCTGCGTCTCGGTGCCGATGAGGGACACCGAGGCCGACGAGCCGGGAGTGAACGTGCGCGGCGTGCGGGACATGCTGCTCGCCCGGCACGGCTCCGATCCGGAACGTCGTGTGCGCCCGTACAACCCGGTCGTCGTCGACGGCCGCGCACTCGACGAGCTGACCCCGCCGTCGCGCCCCAAACTGCCGCCGCTGATGCGCGGGTACATGCGCCTGGGCGCGGAGATCTGCGGTGAACCGGCCCACGACCCCGACTTCGCGGTCGCCGATTTCGTCGCGCTGCTCGGACTCAGCACCATCAACACCCGCTACCTGAACCGATTACAGGACGCGGCAGCGACATTCGACGGTGGACGGTGAGATAGATGGTTTCGGACGCCCCCCTCGCGACAGCCACGCATTCGTGGATGCCGTCGAGTCCCTGCGGACCGGGCTGCCTCGAGTCGATCGACACGGTCGGCGGCGCACGGGTCGCCGCCCGACTGCTCGGGGTGGCGGGGCTGTTGGTCAGCTTCCCGCTGCTGAATATCGCGACGCCGCAGCGCAGACGCGAGCAGTTGCAACGGCGCTACGCCCACGCGCTGCTGGGCTGCCTCGGGATGCGATTGCGGGTCGTCGACAATCGTGTCGCCGCGCGCAACGTGACCGAGGAATCCGTGCGCACCGACCTGGTCGCCCGAATCGGCACCGCGCTGCGGCGTGACGATCGCGGTATCGAGATCCGCCCGGCCAGAACCGGTTACGCGCCGCCCGCCACCGGAGTTCTCGTCGTCACCGGCCATA
This sequence comes from Nocardia sp. NBC_01377, assembly GCF_045040005.1. Lineage (NCBI taxonomy): Bacteria > Bacillati > Actinomycetota > Actinomycetes > Mycobacteriales > Nocardiaceae > Nocardia > Nocardia sp. NBC_01377. The sequence goes on along the minus strand of NZ_CP109566.1, from coordinate 5,539,125 downwards.
TCGGCTGGACCGACGTGGTCGCGTTGGCCGCGGTGCAGCCGCTGGGATTCGTGGCGCGCGCCGATATGGTCGAATGGCCGCTGCTCGGGAACCTGGCGAAACTGATGCGGGTCGTCCCGATCGAGCGCGAACGACTACGGTCACTGCCCGATGTGGTGGCCGCCCTGTCCGCGCGCCTCGCGGCGGGCGACCGGATGGCGGTCTTCCCGGAGGGCACGACCTGGTGCGGCCGCGCCTACGGCGGTATGCGCCCCGCCCTGTTCCAGTCCGCCGTCGACACCGGCACCTACGTCCAGCCGGTGCGGTTGCGCTACCTCGACACCCACGGCGCGCAATGCGCGGTGCCCGCGTTCGTCGGCGAGGACACCTTCGTCGGCTCGGCCGCCCGGGTGCTGCGCTCACGCGGCATGGTCGCCGAAATCGTGCTCGAACCGCTGGAACATCCCGGCCTGGACCGCCGCGACCTCGCGCGCCGGTGTGAGATCGCGGTGCGCGGCGACGAACGATCGCGCCACGGTGTCGCGGGCACGGAATGGATCGAGGCCACGACGACGCGGGTGCAGGATCCGGCGCCGATCACCGACGCCACCGAGTCGCGGAACACGACGGCCGGGATTCGTCCGCGCGCGGGTGTGCGACGTCGAGCGGTCGCGCTGTTCCGCGGTCGCGGCAGGGATGCCTCGGCGCGGCGGTCCGTCGGATCGGGGCAGTGATCCTCGAGCCGAGTGCGTGAACGGGCGATAACCCCTCGGAGCAGGACTTTCGATATGCCGCCCGAGCGGTGGCACATCACTGTTACCTGCGGCGAGATCCGTTCACGCTGAGCGCAAACCTGGTGCGATGACCGGAATTTCTGCATCCTGCACGGATGCTCGAAGTGAGGGACACGGCAACCAACGAGCGGCGAACTCCGCTGTATCGTCGCCCGGGGTTGCTGCGCGCTCTCGCCCCGATCGCCCTGTTGGCGCTCTGGCAGATCGTCAGTAGCAACGGGTGGGTCTCGGCCAAGAAACTGCCCGCGCCGTCGGTGGTGCTCGACGCCGGACTGGAGATCTACCGTTCCGGCCAACTCGGTGACGCGCTGCTGATCTCGGGGCAGCGCGCGCTGTTCGGCTTCCTGCTCGGTGCGGGGCTCGCGCTGGTCCTGGCCACCGTCGCCGCGCTCGGCAAGGTCGGCGAATACACGCTCGACCCGCCGTTGCAGATGATCCGCACCATCCCGCTGTTCGGCCTGATCCCGCTGTTCATCATCTGGTTCGGCATCGGCGAGGAACCCAAGATCTATCTGATCGCGCTCGGCGTGTTCTTCCCGCTCTACCTGAATACCTACTCCGGAATCCGCCAACTCGACCCCAAACTGCTGGAACTGGGCCGCACCCTGCAACTGACCCTGGTCGAGCGACTCGGCCTGCTCATCGTGCCCGGCGCGCTGCCCCAGATTCTCGTCGGCGTGCGCCAGAGCCTCGGCATCGCCTGGTTGTCGCTCGTCGTCGCCGAACAGATCAATGCCAGCGCCGGTCTCGGATTCGTGGTCAACAACGCCCGCGAATTCCTGCGCACCGACATCGTCATCTTCGGCCTGCTGATCTACAGCCTGCTCGGCCTGGCCACCGACGCGATCGTGCGAGCCCTCGAACTCCGCGCCCTGCGCTGGCGTACCTCCGTCGATCGAAGGAACACCCGATGACGATCACCACGAAGGTCGCCGCCGAGCCGGTCGCCGCCGAGCCCGCCGCAAAGGCAGCCCGAATCACCGGACTGGGCAAGAGTTTCGGGCCGAATGTCGTCCTCGACGGCATCGACCTCGACATCGCCGCGGGCGAGATCGTCGCGCTGGTCGGGCGCAGTGGTTCCGGCAAGTCGACGCTGCTGCGCGTCATCGGCGGACTCGAGACCGCCGATCGAGGCTCGGTCACCGTCGATGCCCAGCCCACCTTCGCCTTCCAGGAAGCCCGGCTGATCCCGTGGTTGCCGGTGGTGCGCAATGTTGCCCTCGGGCGTCCGCGCCCGCGCAATCGGCGCAGGGACCAGGAATTCGCCAGGACGGTGCTCGAGCAGGTCGGCCTGCGCGAGCGCGCCGACGCTTGGCCGCTGACCCTCTCCGGCGGCGAGGCGCAGCGGGTGGCTCTCGCCAGGGCCCTGGTCGCCAACCCTCGGCTCCTGCTGCTGGACGAACCCTTCGGCGCGCTCGACGCCCTCACCCGTCTGTCGATGCACGAACTACTGCTCGGCCTGCACGCCGAGCACGGATTCGGTGTGCTGCTCGTGACGCACGACGTGACCGAGGCGGTCACCCTCGCCGATCGGGTGCTCGTCCTCGACGACGGCCGGATCGCCGACGAGGTCGCGATCGACCCGCCGCGCCCGCGGTCGCATTCGGCCCCCGAGGGGGCCGGGTACATCACCCGCCTGCTCGCGCTGCTCGGCGTCCGTGCCTGATTTCTCTGTGCCTTATACCGCAGAGCCCGACTTCTTCATGTCCCACAACGCAGGAAAGCAGTTCTCGTGAAACGACTCTCGATATCCCGACTCGCAGGCGCCGCGATGCTCGCCGTGGCCGTGTTCGCCACCGCGGCGTGCGGCGGCGACACCGAGCCCGCCGCCGACGGTCCGGTGGACCTCGGTTCGGTCACGCTGAAAGTCGGTGATCAGAAGGCGATTTCGATCGAGGTCCTGCTGCGGGCATCGGGTCAGCTGGAGAATCTGCCCTACAAGATCGAGTTCTCCACCTTCACCGCGGGCCCGCCGTTGATCGAGGCGGCCGGTGCGGGCGGCATCGATCTGGCGCAGGTCGGCAACACCCCGGTGATCTTCGGCGCGGCGGCGAATGCCGATATCAAGATCGTCGGCGCGCTCGCCGCCACCGGCAAGGGCGACGCGATCCTGGTCGGCAAGGATTCCCCCGTCCGCGCGGTCGCGGATCTGAAAGGCAAGAAGGTTGCGGTCACCAAGGGAAGTTCGGCCAACGCGAACCTGCTGCTGCAATTGCAGAAGGCCGGACTCGGTCTGAGCGACGTCGAACCCGTCTACCTCGCCCCCGCAGACGGGTATGCCGCCCTGACCAGGGGTGATGTCCAGGCCTGGGCGGTATGGGATCCCTACACCGCGATCGCGGAGAACGAGGTCGGCGCCAGGACCATCGCCACCGCCGACCAGGCCGCCAACGGCTACAACTTCTGGGTCGCGTCGAACAAAGCCGTCGGCGACGCCGGAAAGTCGGCCGCTATCAGCGATTTCTTCACCCGCTACGCCGCCGCCACCAAGTGGTCCTCGGACAATCTCGACCTGTGGTCGACCAAATACGCCGAACTCACCTCGATCCCGGTCGACGCCTCCCGCATCACCTGGACCCGGTCGATCAAGGAGCCGATCGCCCTCGACGACAAGGTGGTCGCCTCCGAACAGCAGATCGCCGACGCGTTCACCAAGGCGGGCGCGATCCCGGGCAAGATCAGCTTCGCCGATTTCGTCGACAACCGATTCGAACAGCGGAAGTAGTCGGGTTCATTCGCCCCTGACGACGACCCGACGAAGCCCGTTCACATCGACGGCCCCGCATCCCACGATGCGGGGCCGTCGGTGTGGGTACCGCGACAGAACCCCCGCATCGGCTACGGTCTACGACGCACCAACCTGCGCGATTCCTCATGTCGAGAGGCGAAGTCCGTTGTCGGTGAACCTGTTCTGGCGTTCGATGTCCGTCGTGGCGGTGGCCCTGCTGATGGCGGTGCCCGTGTACAGCCGGGCGGAGCCGGTGGACGACGCGCACCCGATCGGGTTGGACCGGTTCTATCACCAGCGGCTCGAGTGGAAGCCCTGCGGCGTCGAGAATGTCGACAAGGCCGGGGGCGGGTGCGCGGATGTGCTGGTGCCGCTCGACTACGGCAATCCCGCCGATCGCACGATGACCGTGGCGATTTCGCGGGTGCCGACTGGAGATCCGGAGCGGCGACGGGGAATTCTGCTGTCCAATCCCGGCGGACCCGGTTCGGTGGGGCTGGACAGTCTGGACCTGCTCGGTGATGTGCTCTCGCCGGAGGTCATGGCGAGTTACGACCTGATCGGCATGGATCCGCGCGGGGTCGGCGAATCCGGTCGGAGTCCGCGGTGCGGGTGGCCGGTAGGGGAGATGATCCGGTCGGCGGGGCTGGATCCGCTGGGATTCGTGCACGACACGGTGCAGTCAGCGGGGATGGCGGCGAGCTGCCTGATCCGCGATCCGAACAAGCTGAGGCAGTTCACCACCCGCAATACCGCGCGTGACATGGATATCGTGCGAGCCGCCCTGGGGGAGGAGACGGTCAACTTCTACGGCGTGTCCTACGGCACCTACCTCGGTGCCGTGTTCACGCAGATGTTCCCCGAGCGCACCGACCGCGTCGTGCTCGACAGCGCGATCGATCCGAACCGGTACTGGGAGGGCTTGGTCCAGGACTGGGGTCCGGCGGACGAGATCGCCCTGGACGACTGGGCCGACTGGGTTTCCGGCCGGGATGACGAGTTCCGGCTCGGTGCGACCCCGCAGCAGGTGCGCGCGAATATCGAGGAGCTCGTTCGTCTCGCGGCGCGCCAACCGATCGTCATCGACGGATTCGCCATCGACGATCACTGGCTTCCGTACATCCTGCACGGATTGCTGATGAACTTCCGGCTCAATGAAGCGATGGCAGCCACCGTGCGGGAGATCGCCGATGCCGCGGGCGGTCCGCCCACCACCTCGCGAACACCCCGTCTCGGTGCCATCGTGGCGGCGCTGCGCGACGAGGAGAATTCGGTACTCGCGGAAATAGCCTGCGGCGATGCCGGGGTGCCGATCGATCCGACCTGGTACTGGCGCAATATCGAAGAGACCCGCGTCACGCAGCCGGTGTTCGGCGCGCTGGCGAACAACATCCAGCCGTGCGCCTTCTGGCTTCGTCCGGTCGAGCCGCCGACCGTCGTCCGGAACGCGGTGCCCGCGCTCATCGTGCAGGCGACGGGAGATCCCCGAACCCCCTATGCCCACGGCGTCCGATTGCACCAGGACATGTCCGGGTCGCGGATGGTGACATTGCAGGATGTCCGCATCCACATGACATTCCGGCCCGAACTGAGCAGCTGCGTGAGTGACGCGATCAACACGTACTTCAGCGTGGGAACCAGGCCGGATACCGATATCACCTGCTACGCGGATCATTCCACGCCTTAGCCGACACCGCTGACGCGGTCCGATCGGCCGCGCGCGTCCTGTGGCTCCGGCACGTATCCGTGGTGTCGGGTGTCAGCGCGCCGCCGAACATCCCGGCTGTTCAGGATCGAGGGCTGATGCCGATGGACCCGGCGCGCGCTGTCGACTGGACGACGGCGTCGCCGGTTCGGGTGAGCGGGAGGTCTCCCGTCCGGGCAGCTGCCGTGACGACGCCACCGGGCTGGCCGCCGCGCATAAGGCTGCTGGGCAGTCCACCGTAGGTGTTCTCGAGCACGCCGGCGTCATCGGTGGTGCGACCGAGACTCCCTCGAGGAGATCTCGTGTTACCACGTCCGCTGGGGTGAGCGACGCGAACGCGTCAGATCCGCGGGGCCTACTCGAGCGCCCAGAGCCACCGACCTGGACTCCCGCGAGGACGCCGGGCAGACGACAACGCCCGCCGCGGCGAGTACCACGATCGCCGCGCATCTACCGCGTCCGCGACGGCCACCTCATCCGCCTGGTTCGCGAAGGACTTAGCCTCGCCGACCACCTCGTCACCGAAGAACCACCCCACGCCTGACGATCACCCGAGGTGCTGTCGGCGGTGCCTGCTCACCGTCGCGCACCACGTGCACGGTGCTGTGGTGGGTGTTGTCCGCGAGCGCTTCCAGGGTCATCAACTCGTCACCGGGGTCGTCCTAGACGAGCAGGATGATGATCGGGCGCACGGGGGCCGTCACGGTGACCATCCCGGTGCGAGTTGTGCGAGCCCGCCGGTCACGGGCTTACCGTGACACGAATTCTGTCGCTGTGCGTACCGCATCGACCGGTCTCCCTTTCCGTAGATCCAGCCGGAAGCACCCGAGCACTCCCGAAGATAAACGCGCATACTAGCCGAAAAAAATCTGTAGTGGCAATGGTAGACATTGTGCCGGGAGGGGGTTAAAGTCGCTGTCGTTGCAGAGGACAAGGGCCGAATAGCCGGACAGGTGAACTGCCCGGAAGACGCAATAGTTCGACCGTCCCCTCCGGCGGAGAAGAGAATCCGGTGCACTCGGCCGGACCGCCGGAGGGGACGTGGAAAACCCCGCAGGTACAGGTTGGTTCGATCAGGGAGGTGGCTTACTGCATCGGTTATTCGACTCTTGCGTGCCCGAGGATCGGGTGCCTTGTTCGACGCCGACCCGACCGGTCGGCCAACAGAGCAGAACTTGAATCCCCTTCGTAAGTTCATGGGCCCCGGCGCACAACGCGCCGGGGCCCGTCGGCGTTGAAATCCGAGAGGTGTTGTGGACCCAGCGAACCCGAAACCCGACAGCGGCGCGACGGCTGCTGATCGGCTCGATGACGATCACTATCCCGCCTACAGCATGGGCAGGGCCGCGGAGATCCTCGGTAGCGGCATCCGCAGATGAGAGTTCAGTGACCGGCGAGAGGGCCTGTAGTCTCTTCTTGCCTTCGGCGACCATGGGACCCGAAATCCAGCTATCGATATTCGGTGACGTGGAGTTCGTGGAGATCGACCTGATCGGTGTGCTGCGGGCCTCGATAGAGCAGTCGTAGATCGACACGCAGTTCTCGGCCGGGCTCGATTCGATTGCCGGGTTTCGCTCGCAGGACGAACCGGCGTCCTGGCCCCTCCACGGCGGCGCGGTGTTCGCGTGTGTCGATGACCTCGTACCAGGGGTTTTCCCCGGGATTGACATGCAGGTGGGCTGAGCCCCCTGCGAGCCGAAAGGACATCTCCCATCGGGCAACCGCAGTCTCACGGGTGGTCGCAGTGAACCGGTAGTCGCAGATGACCCCGCTGGCAGGCCACGGCTGAGGATGGCAGGTCGGCTTGGCGTATCTGGCTTCGATCGGGTCCTGGCTGTGGCGAACCACGGTGACTCCTGCAGTCCTGAAAGCGTCGCTGGCGCCCGGGGCGGTGAGCAGGGCGCCAGCGACTGTTCGCGATGATCGACCACATGAACCGGATCGAGTAGAAGCGACTCTGGTTGTGCCGCAACGGCTGCCGCCCTCTCGGGCGATCGTTGCGGCCGAAGCCCCGGCGGGCGACCAGTGACTATTTGGTGTTGAGGGTGATCGTGGCGGTGCCGACGAGCAAACCGGATTTGACGGCGTCGGTGTTGAACGTCTTGTTCAACAGTGCGGCGGCGTCGCCCGATACCAGCACGCGGGTGCCCTGAAGGACGGCGGTGTTCTCGGGGCCGTTCTGCAGCGGTTGCAGGGTGCTGCCGTCGAGGTTGAACAGCAGGGCGTGGGTCGCGGCGGGGGCGCCGTTGACTTTCACATCGCCGTAGAGAACCGAGGTGCCGGGGTCGATATCGAAATCGGTCAGCTCGACGGTGGTGGATCCGGCGGTCAGCGACAGCCCGCTGCCGGTGTGTTTGATGTTGCCCTGCACATACGGGTTGACGGTGCCGGGGGTGTAGTACTTCACGTCGCCGCCGGTGATGGGGAAGACGACCGATCCGTCGGCCAGGGTGGCGCTGCCCAGCACCCCCGGTGTGAGGCCCAGTGTGCTCAACGCGTCGGTGAAGCCTTTGTCCAGGGCCACCGCGGTGGTTCGCCCGGTCAACCCGTCGATCTGTGCGACAGGCGTGGCAACGGCGCTGGTCGCGGCGGCCGCCGAACTGCTGGCCGACGTGCTGCTGGTGGTGGAGGTGTCCGAGTCGTCGTCGCTCGAACAGGCCGCCGACGGCAGCAGTGCCAAGGCGGCGATCGCGGCGATCGCGGTGGTTTTGCGGTAGTCGACCATGAGTCTCAAACCCTTCGTGGTTGCTGATTGGTGGTCTGAGGGGTTCGTCGCGAGCGACGATGCAGATTGGGCATGAATTCGACCGGTGCCAGGAAGCGTCGTGGGACGAGAGTTCACCGGATTCGGGGGCTCGGGCTTGCGGGACCGATTCGGGTACCGGAACACACCGACCGCCAACACAAGGGCGACGGTGATCGCGATGCCCCACGCACACCGCAGCCAGGATCGATGCCGACAGGACTGCGATGCCGGTGGGTGAGCGGTGTGATGATCAGGCCCGACAGTCACGCGGTACCGGGTCCGAGGCGATACCGGCGCAGTGGCGGGCCTGATGTTGGCAGTGATCGAGTTCGGTTCCCCTGCGGTGTGTTGTCAGTGGGACCGTCTGGTCTCTGTGGGTTTCGGCGTACACGGCCAGGTCGATACCGGGCAGGGCAGCGCGTAGTTGCTATGTGGCGGCGGCGTAGAGCAGCCGTTCCTTGGTCGTGGCCAGGGCCGGAAGCCAGTGATGAGCACGATGCACCGGCTCACCGCGTCGGAGACGTCGTAGATGGCCCACCGGCAACGGCTTGGTGGAAGGGGGCCAAGGACTGGTCGTAGCCCGCAGACACATACGTGTGCTCGACCTCGATCCGCCGGTCATCTTTCAGACGTAACTGGATATAGCGGTATGCCCTGTGCGATTCGAGATCGACACAAGCACGCAGCGCTGCCGTGCCTAGGGTCGGTGCTGTGACCTCGACGCGCTTCGGGATGGCCTGGACCGGGTGTTGTTCGGCACCGACACGCGTCCCCATGCCTGAATCGGGGGCGCTGGGTCAATCCTGCGCGCACCCCGATGCTCACGCGGATCCACAACAAGCGGCGACACGGCCCGAACACGAGGTTCGACCCATGTCGAAAGAAAGAGGTTCCCAGTTCGATCCGGGTGCGACCCTGACCACGGGCAGCCCGGGGTGTGGGTGAAATTCGGCAACAAGGAAACAAGCTCATGACCGACAACCCGCAACGCAAGGACATCGATACCGAGGAACAGCCCGTAAAGTGGCCCGACCCCAGCCCCTTGGCCGACTGGTGGGAACAAGTCATGGGACTCGACAAACGGACCCGGCAGCCGCGAGTCCGCACCACCGCTGCGTGAGGCCCGACCCTCGAATGCCTCGAGGTCCCCCGCGAGGGGCGACCTACCTCGGCCAGGGCGAGCGCCAGATCCAGGATGAGGGTCGTCGGCCGCTCATCGGCCCGTCCACCGGGCGAGAACCTTCACCCTTGCGGTCAGGTTTGGTCATCGGGTGGATCCAGGTATTCGTGCAGGCTCAGCAGAATATGGTCCATCTGTAGTCGTTGCTGGGGCGGTCCTCCGCGTAGCGCTCTGGCTGCGGCGACCAGACGCCGGGCCAAGGTCCGGAGTTTGACGTTGGTCTCTTGAGATCGCCACCGCAGTGTCGCGAACGCCTGCTCGGGGCTGAGTCCGTAGGCCAGGGTCAAAATTCCTTTGGCCTGCTCGATGTCCGCGCGTGAGGTGACCAGGTCGGGCAGTACCTCGTCGAGCGCTTCTCGCCCGTAGGTGGCGATGCTGGCGGTCAAGTCGATGAAATAGCCTTGCGTGCCGACCACGGTCCCGGTCGCGTCGAACATCCCGTCGCCCACCACCATCACCTGGTGATGGACCCCCGCGGTGTCGATGACGCGGTGATGGCTGCCGAACGCGCCGTGATCCCGTACCGCGGCCGCGAGGGCGTCAGCGACCGCGGCACGGTCGTCGGGGTGGTTGTGAGCCAGCGGCAACTCGGTGGTGGGGGTCATCTCACCGGGCTCGTAACCGTAGAGGTGCCAGATCTCTTCCGACCATTCCCAACGATGGTCGTCGAACCAGAACCGGAAAGAGCCTACCGCTCCCGGACCATCGGGGGAGGGCCGTTCACGCTGGTCCTCGCCTATACCCGGCGCCAGCTCCTTACCTGTTTCATCGTCCATTCCTGCCGACTACCACCAGGCTCCGGTACGAACCATCACCGCGTACGAGGTCGGCATCGGTGAGACAATGTCCGACCTCGGAATCCACTGGATACGCCCCGGCGCAGGCTCGTCCCCTCGGATCTCCCGCATTGGCGGTATCTCGTGAACGTTGATGAGACACCTGCCGCGCGCCTCTCAGACCGAAACCCACCCAAGCGGCTGGTCATCGCAGGTTGTGCGATGACCAGCCGCATGTGTGGGGTGCGCTGGGTGACGCCGACCGTCAGCGCGGCATTTCGGGTTCTGATTCCAGGATGGTCGGCTGTCGAGGCGAACCGAGTCCCCGATCGTGTCTACGGCGGGGGACTCGTCGCTCGGGCCAGTTGAGCGAGCTCGGCGAGGAACTGCGCGGCGAGGATCGGTTTGCCTTCTTTGCCGATCGGTGAGGGCTCCAGAGGCGCGAGGATGTCGGTGATCGGGGAGTGCAACCACAGTGCCATCACGTAGAGGGCGGGGATGCGCAGCAGGCGCAGATCGAAGCCGGCGGCCGCGAGTTGGGGCAGTTTTCGAACAACTTTCAATGCTTTGTCGGTGGCCAGGACGAACGGTCCTTCGGTGAACTGCGCCATTTCCTGGGTGCCGTCGGGGGCCAGCGTGGTTTCGGCGCTGGCGATGATCTGTGTGCCGTCCACGACGAGGTAGCGCCAGCCCACCGGCCGCGCCGCGTCCAGGCCCGCGCCGGCGGTGATGTCATCGAGACCCAAGGTGAAGATCTGGTGTGGAGTAGACAGGTCGAGTTGGTCCTTGCGTGCCCCGCGCAGCGCCTTGGTCGAGAATTTCGCGCCGTCGGCGAACGCGTGCAGTTTTCCCTTGACCTTGTCGGGTACCTCGGAGGGCGGGTCGGGCAGATGCAGCGGCATGGTCGGTTCTCCTCAGGGCTTGGTTTTGTAGCTGACGTTCCAGGTTCCGTTGCCCTGGTATCGGTTGCGGAAGACGTCGTAGGTGACATCGGAATCGCCGTACCAGGGATCGGCGACGCTGACGTAGTCGACACCGTTGATGACCGAACGCCCGCGCAGAGCGGCGATGTGGCCGCCACCGCCCTGCCAGGCGATGTTCACCACGACCGGTGCGGATCTGGTCATTTCGGCGCCGAGTTGGACGTTGGTCAAGGCGTTGTCCGAGCGCGCGTTGAGCCGCCCGATCCGGGTGAGCGCGGTATCGGGCCACCGGCCCTGGTTACACGGCGATACCACCCCCGCCCCGACGGCGCAGTCGTTGCGGCCCAACTCCGCGTTGGCCAGTTTGCCCTGGGTCCAGGTCGATGCCGGGTCGTAGAAGGCCGCGGTGCTGACCGTGGCCGCGTTCCAGCACCACATGGTTTGCTCCTGGTGCTGCATACGGAAATCCAGCCGCTGGTCGTCCATGGCGAGAAAGAACTTCTCGTGGATACCGCCCTCGGCACCGAACTGGGCGTTGACCGTACCGCCACCATTACTGGCCAGCGCGGTCAGCCCGCTGCCGTTCAAGCGCAGGTAGACCTTCGGGAACGCGGTCGACTCGAGAGAGACCGAGCCGTCGGTCTGTGCCCTGGCGTAGTACTTCTCCCATGGGCCGGGGCCGGCAGCGCTGTACTGGGCGTTGACCGTGCCGCCCCCGGATTCGGTCTGGGCACTCACCCCTTGGCCGTCCATGCGCAGGTAGACCTTCGGAAAAGCCACCGACTCGAAGGCGAAGGAGCCATCGCTTTGGGGTCGGACCCGGAACCGCTCGTAGAGCCCCACCCCGAACTGGGCGTTGACCGTACCGCCGCCGTGGTCGGCCGGGGCGGTTACCCCGCTGGCGTCCATCCTCAGATAAACATTCGAGAACGCCGTCGACCGGATAGTGATCGGTGTGTCCCCCAGAACTGCGAGGTCGGCTACCGACAATGACATGATGAGCCTTCTTCCGTGCAGGTCTCCAGGTCAGACCCGAAACCCGCTTCGCTGCAAACTATTTCGGCCGATGCCGGTGGCATGGGGCCGGTTCGGCACTCAGAGCCTGAAGTGTGTACGACCTCGGCCCCGGATCAGGTGTTCGTTCGGCGGATACTCGCGGGAACTGGAGCCATCTGTCTTCTTTCTGTGCGAAATAGGCGCACCACGCGAGAATTGCACGGCGAATAGCGATGATTCACGTCTCGCAAACCGTCGAAAGGTAGAGACCGTCCCCCTCTGCCCACCGAATCATACTGTGCAACAACGATGTTAGCGGTATCTGTATGCGGCTACTCGAATACGGATGTTCCGGGCGGAAGAGAGACATTAATGCGCACCGCTTCTTCATATCGGAAGAAATATTCCGGATACGGACCGGTCGCATTCATTGTTGATCAAGAGATTACCGGGATGGTGCGCCTATAGTTCAAACCTGTCGAGAACCGTCGGGGGCGAATCAAAAGTGGAGGCCATGGGATGGAACACCGGAATCGGTGCAAGACGGAGCCGCACCTGACCGACTGCAACCCCTATACGCCGGCGCACGGCTTCGGTCGGAGGTCCGAGGCTACGAGACCGAGCAGTTCGCAGGGCTCAACATGATGGAAGATCGGATCGATACGACCGGCAGATTCCCCGACATCCTGCGCGCCACGGGATGCTGATCAGATGGACGACAACGACGGCATCGCCTGCGAGTCCTGACCAGGATGGTCCCCGTCGATCTCGGGCGGCACACGCCCGAGCGGAGAAGGTCGAGATGTGCGCCCGTCCGGGTGGGGATCCGCCGCGGACAATCCGACTTCGAGTACCTTTCCCGTGCTTGTGGTCATGCCTGTCTTCGGTCACGCTGTGAACGCGGGCCGGTTGGTGCGAGATCCCCCGCAGAGTCAGCTGGAGACCACCGACGACAGGGGCCTCGGGAGTCGAACCATCCGGCCCGTCGCGGCACGCTACGGCGAGCTACCCCGACCACGAAACCGCTACCGGCTCTGCACCTTCCTGACTTCTCATGTGTACAACGCTTCCCGGACTGCAGGCAATCACGATGCGTACTGCCGATTCGGTAATTCATGTGTGGAACCCGCTCGCACTATCGACCGCGAATCGGTACCGAAACATACAGCGCCACAGCGTATCCAGGAGTAGGCTGGACTTCCTCGCTCGGTCCGTTGGGTGAGGTCGTGGGCGAATGTAATGGATGGACCGACCGACCACTTTGGGGCCTACCCATCCGGCTTCGCGAACCGGCCCTGATCGATGCGACATGTGGCGCAGATCGTTTGGCGTGTTGTCGGACGGTGAGCAGTCGATGGTGAAAGAGGCAACCGTGCCAGAGGACTCGTCGGACCCGGTGTCTCCGGTCGGTGACTATCCCTCGCCGTTGCTCGGTACCAGTGAACGGGTGCTCGCGACGATTCTCGGTGTCATCGTGGCGGCCGCGGGGACGGTGGGTGTGTTCGTTTCGGACAATCAGGCCGGAACGGCCGCCCTGTTCATCCTGGCGGCGGCGCTACTCCTGATGGGTGTGCAAGGAACCCCGCTGACGCGTTTCGGCTCCGGCGAGCACAGCATCGAGTTCGTTCGCAGGCGTCTGGGCAGAGAACTGATTCAACAGGGCAGATTGGAACAGAGCGGTGAGGCCGCCCGTGCCTACATCGATGCTGTGGCCATCGTCGCACCGAACTTGCTCAACAGCGTGTCAGGGCGCGCGCTCGTCTGGGAGGCCAAGCTTTCCGAAGCCCTCACCCGGATAATCGGTGCACGGCCACGCCACAGAGAGGAGGGCAATGACCACGTCGCCTTCTCTTTCGGACTTCAACATGCAGGCGAGTTGTTGGGTTTCTGGGCTATCGATGTCGTCGCGCTCTATCGTGACCGGGGCGTATCGACCGCCGAGGTAGCGTCGATGGCCGCTCGGCGTAAGCCGGTGGTGGTACCCGCCCTGATTGTCGCCAACGACGCATCGATCGATGTGCTGGCCCGTATCGGGGAATGGCAGGACAACGTGCGTGTGGTCATATGGTCAGGCGTCCGGGACGACGAGCGGCTTCGCGACGCGATAGATGCGTTGAATCCCCGGACGTAACTGCTGTGCCCTGTGCGTTCTTGTCAGGATCCCGACCCGACCCGACTGTCGTCGGCACCGGATGCTTGTTCGACAATGCGGCGCAACAACTCCGGTGCAGGCCCGCCGCGGGTCTTCGGTATCGGTACACCGTTCTTCCGAACAGTTGCGCCAGCGGTAGCCGAGCACGCTGCTGTTCAGCCCCTCAGGAGGCCGCTTCCGGTGGGCCGACGATAAGTTTTTCCAGGTTGTAGGTCTGGTCGGAGTACCTGTGGATGCTGATGACGGCGACGAACTCGTTGGTGCCGGCGCACTGCTGGAGAGAACTCCAATGGTTGACGAGAAACCAGCCTGCTCCGGCGGCGCCGCGCGGAGCGAGACCGGCGCAGAGGAACCAGTACCGGTCGGGGTTCGGGCCGGGGTTCGGCCTGATCCGGGCCAGGAAGCCGAAATGGCGCTCGCCGTCGGAGTGGTACCGGCTGCCGTCGCTCAGTTCGAGGTATTCGATGACCGGTCCGATCGCCGGATCGGTCGTCGACACTGTGAACAACCGAGGGTCGGCAACACACGGGAGTGAGAGCACGGTGTGGAGCCCGAAACCGATGTACGCGCGGTCGCTGCGCGCGGCCGTCGCTCGGTCGCCGCAGAAAGTCACGCGGATACTGGTGTGACGTTGCAGGAGTGCGGAAACGCAGAGCAGCCCCCGGAGGTCGTTCTCCGGGACGACGACCGCCGCGCCGCGCCGCGTGGGGTACACCAGTGTCACGCCATGGGTGACCATATCGGCGCCCAGGAATGCTTCCAGCTCGCTGTCGATGGGTGTGGAGGGCTGGAGAGTTCGCGCGTCCGTCGAGGAGGCGTCCACTATCTGAAACAGTCTCTCGGTGGTCCAGCCGGGGAACATCCGTTGCAGGACCCGGTGATGATATTCGCGGGGTAAACCGACCATTTGACCCGAAAGCCACTGGTAGTACTGCGCTTTCGCCGGGCCGTATCCCGGTGGGATCGGCGGGTTCAGCTGCGCGGCACACTTGTCGTAGACGCGCAGAAAATCCGAATGACTCTTGAGATGTCGTTCTGCCAGCAGCATTTTCAGCATGGTAGGCACCGAAACCCCCTCACGCCTGCAGATCCACCTCCATGAACGCCCCGACGCTCGCGGTCCGACGAGCGACACCGAACTCGGTCGTCCCCGACGGCCGGGCTCGTAGGGCCTCAGATGTAGCTGTAGGTGGCGTCGGTTCCCGTTCCGGTGAGAGCGATAGCGGTCGCTCGGGTGGCCGAGTTGGTTGTGTAATACCTTGCGGGGCAATTGAACTGCGCCACGATTGGCCTCCCGGAGCCGGTTCCGGCGATCGTGCCGCTGATGGCCGGACCCGAGGTCGGTGCAGGGGAAGGTTCGGCAGGCATGGCGCTGCCTCCTTTTCGTGATGAATGTAGTAGTCCTCGAGCGAGGTGTGCTCGTTGGTGGAGCAGTCCCCGTACCTCCATTAATGCACCGGATCAACATCCAGGGCAATGAAATCAGGTTCCGGTTTGGTCTGTTTTCTCGTCGTTGCTGCAAAGTTGTCCACCCGGCCACATCACGTGGGCGATTCCGCCGGACAACGCCGCAGCGGCCATCGTCGACGCCGCCTCGGTCGGCATGGGTTGGCCTGTGACGGCCGCCGTGATGTCGATGACGAGTGGGACTCGGCCGAGACGAGCCGTTCGCATGACGTGCGACCCCCGGTGGACTCGACCCCGGACAGGCCGAATCCGAGCGACTGCCGGACCGGCTATCGGGCTACGTCCCGGCACACCGAACGCCGGATGCGACTGGGACTCTGCGTCCCGGGTCGATGAGAACGTCTCATCGACTGTGCCGACGATAGCGGACCGTCCGGGGTGCACCGTGACCGCCGACCCCGTGGCAGGTGCTCAACGACGAACTTCCCGACGCGGGTCCGGGGGCACCGAGCAGGTACCGGACGTCCCGAGCACGGCTGATAGGTTGCCGGCAACCGATTCGCGGAGCCGACGCGGGAACCGGCCGCAACCATCGCGGGGCCGCGGATCGAGCGGCCCGAACCCGTCCGCGTAGTCGCACTCGACCGTCGCTCGCCGGCCGGTCGTGGAGATTCACGGACGTGGTTCGTTTTCGCGGTGAACTCGGGACCGGCACCCGATCATCAGCAGTCGGCGGAACCCTCGTCCTCGAGGATCGCACGTCGCATCGCGAGGCCGATTGTCGGCGATTTGTCTTGAGGACCGGCAGTTCTCGCGGCTTCGTCAGGCTCCGCGCCGAGTAACCCCGATCCCGGGTCAGCACCGGGCGAGGCGTTCACGCGTCGCCCGATCCGCCTTCCTCGGCCCGCTCCAGATCCAGGACGGGGGTATCCGGACCTTGCGCGTCCAGCAGTGCGATGGTGTCGCGACGCCCGCCCCAGAAGATCCGACCGTTGTCGAACTGCTGGAACACTTCGCCGCCGTGCAGTATCTGCTCGTCGCGGACCGGCCAGCCGAACGGACCGTTCTCGAAACCGGTGTGGTTCCAGCGCTCGCGGATCGCGCCGTGTGTCCACACCGGTCCGCCATCGTCGCGGCAGTACAGCGCACCACCCTGGAAACCCTGGACACGGCCCTCCGGCAGTTTCGTCGACACGGTGTTCGGGTAGCCGAGCGGGCCGTTCTCCCAGTTCAATTCGGCGAACTTCGCGAACAGACTCATCGGGATCGCGTAGGCGCCGGTGAACGGATGCCAGTAGACATAGCCGAACTCGAATCGCGCGAATCGACCCACATCGTCGCGGGTCGACACCTCCCCCGTCGTGATTCGCGGGCCCAGCCAGGGATTGGCGGCCGCGACGGTGTCGATGGCGGGCGGGGCAGGCGCCACGGCGGGCACACCGCTCGCGAATTCCCTGACATGGAACTCGAATTCGCGCCAGGGGAAGTTGTAGCCGACGTCGGTGTGGGTTCCGATGCCGAGGCATTCGGTCACATACCTGTGATCGGAGATGCCGTCGCCGCGTGCGTACGGTGGCGCGATCACCTCCGTGTCGAACCCGTACTTCCGCCCATCGGCCACCGCCAACCAGGCGGCGATCCGGATATCGTCCTCGATCGCGAGCCACTGGGACCGGGGCCAGCTCGCGCGGCTGCCCGCGAAGCACAGGTTGATGGTGTAGCTGTTGGCATCGAGGACCGACCACGACGCGAAGTCGGTGTCGACCACATCGCAGACGACTCGATCCCCGAGCGTGTAATGGTAGGACACGCCGTTGGCGCCGTTGCCGAGATAGGCGGCCAGCGATTCAGCGGTGCCGTTGCCTTCCTGGGTGTGTATCAGGAAATTGGTGATGCGCGCTCCCCACCGCTGCGAGCGTGAATTGCCGAGCCGATCGAGCTCGGTGTAGATGGGCTTGCTCATTTCTATATTTCTCCTAGATCTTTCGCGCAGCTCCGGTAATGGGTCTCGAGATTGCGTCGGAACGTGATGTACGTGTCCATACCGAATTCAGCTGCGTCGAAAACTCTGTATTTCGCCGATGACACCTCGGGAAGAATTCCCGCACCGAACGAGTATCAGATCGTCGGCTACCCACATCGGACGATCCTGGCCGCGCCGTAACGCGGCCAGGATCGAAATACTTTCAGTGGATAATGGGCTCAGGGCCGCGTGATGGTGTTGGTGTCGAGAGTGACCGCGCCGTTGAGGGCCAGGATCCTCCCGTCCGCCGTGGTGCCGGCCGACACGGTGACCGAGGTGAATGCCAGGACGGTGCCGGCGAGGTCGGTGTCGGCGCCCAGCGTGGCCGAGCTACCCACCTGCCAGAACACGTTGGCCGCGGTGGCGCCGTTGACGAGGTTCACGGCGCTGTTGGCCCCGGTGATCAGGGTTGTTCCGGCCTGGAAGATGAACACCGCGCTCGGATCGCCCTGTCCATCGAGGGTGACGGTGCCGGTGAGACCGATCCCGGCGACCGCCTTGTACACCCCGGAGGTCAGGGTCTGTCCCCCGAGATCGGTGAGCACGAAACCGGTGGGGATCCGCCCCACCGCGTCCAGGTAGGCCGTCTGGAGATCAGTGTGCGCCTGCGCCGCAGTCGCGTCCCCGGCGTGGATCGTTCCACTGGTGACAGTTCCCGGCGGGAAGCCGGTCACCGCGGTTCCGGGGCTGACGCCCAGGTCGCCGGTGATGGCCGTGGCCCCTCCGTTGGTGACCGTCGCCGCGCCCAACACCGCGAACGTCGATGCTGTGCCCACGTTGACGGGCAACAGACCCGAAATGTAGGTGAAGGTGACACCGTTGCTGGTTCCGCCGGGGGTGGTGGCGGTGACCTGTACCGCCCCTGCCGTGTGGGCGGGGGTGAGGACGGTGATCTGGGTGTCGGAGTTGACGGTGAACAGGGGCGCCGGGGTTGCACCGAAGCTCACTGCGGTGGTTCCGGTGAGACCGGTTCCGGTGAGTACCACCACTGTTCCGCCGACCGGGGGGCCCGAGTTGGGAACGGCGCTGGCGAGGGTGGGCACCGCGATGTAGGTGAAGGTGACACCGTTGCTGGTCCCACCGGGAGCGGTGACCGTGACCTGTACCGCCCCGGCCACGTGGGCTGGGGTCACGGCCGTGATCTGTGTCGCGGAGTTGACCGTGAACGAGGTTGCCGATGTGCCGCCGAAACTCACCGAGGTGACGCCGGTCAAGTTCGTGCCGGTCAGCACGACGGTGGTTCCGCCAGCCGCCGACCCCGAAGCCGGATTGAGGCTGGTCAAGGCCGGAACGAGCGCCCCGTAGGTGTAGGGCAGTGGATTGCTCGTGCCATCCAGCAATACCTGCACGGTGACGTTCACCGTGCCGGTTCCGGGCGGGACGATGGCCGTGAGTTGGGTGTTGGAATCGATGGTGAATGTCGTTGCCGTCGTGCCGAACAGGACACTGATGGGGCCGACGTTGGCGAACCCGGAGCCGGTGATGACTACAGAATTGAAGCCCGCCGGCGGCCCGAAAGCAGGGTTCAGCGAGGTGAGCGTAGGTGCCATTTTACTAATTCCAATCGAAAGGTTTGGTGTTGCAGCAGGGCCTTCGGCCGTCGATTTTGCTGCTGCTTCCAGTACGCCTCTTGGAGTGGCTCTTTGGCAACGAAATACGTGTCCGGTTTAGTCCGTTTTCACAGCTTCGAGTTCGGTTGTCATAATTTGTAGATCTTGTTATCCCACCGGCGGGCTTCGAGAATCTGTCGGCAGCGACGACAATTCATGATCACGTTGCGGCTGACCTACATACATTCGTGACGTTGCATCGGCACGAAAAGCGCGGAGTAAGGTCATTCGCGGATCTGCCCGCTCGGACCGAAGGGCCCGCATACGGGCGAACGATGATGCGACAGTGGCGTTCACGCACTGTGTTCGGTGTCGAATTCGGGAGCCGAACGTGCCGCTTCAGCCTCATCTACATTGTCGGATCGTCTCTCGGGGGATTCGTCCTGCGGGAAGGCGGTATGGCGCCGTACAGACCCGCGATTTCGGCACTGTCGATCAGGAGATCCGGACATGCCCCATAGTCCAGGATGAACCGCATGCCGCCCGCCCCGACGTGAATCCCACCGGGTTCGGTGCGCACCGAACCCGGTGGGATTCATGTGCACGGCTTGGCCAGATGGTGACGATGGCAACGCTGACACCACGCGCCCTCGGCGGTATGCGCGACGGCATGCGCCATCCTTCCGCACACGCAGCACGATTCAGGATCCGATGTCGCACGGGTGACATCGCGCGCACATCCGGCCCCGCGCGGGGCGTTGCGGGTCGGGTGCGGTGGTAGCAGGAATGGCACAGCCCTCGTCTGGCCAGAAACCGGTCTCGGTGATATTCGGCGCAGACGCCTCGCCCTCTCGCCATGCACACTCGCCCACGGGCTCAGCGTTCGGCGTCGAAGAAGTCCGCCGACAGCAGCGGCCTGTCCGGGAGCACGGGCCGAGGTCCCTGCTGCGGCGCGTAGCGTCCTTCTCGACGGGGTCGACACGCACGACCAGGTCCTCGAAGCGGCAGCCCGGGACGTCGCACAACGTGAGGATCAGCTTCGTGGCGATGGTCCAGTTCCTGCGTATCACCATCAGTTGCGGCAGCCGCCGCTCATAGCGCGGCTGCAACCCCTCCAGCCCCGCGGGCGACCGATCGCCGGGTTCCGACCCGGGACGGACTTCATCGCGCCCCTGCAATTGGCCACTCGCCGGGATGGTGCCGGGCTACGGACGCACGCTGGCCAAGTAGAACTCGACCGTACGCACCGCACAGGGCCACACGGAGACGACCGTGCGCCGCCGGGGCGGCCGGCCCGCAGTCGACTTGCCCCACCGCACCGCCAGCGCCAGCGCCAGCGCCGCATAGTCACCGAACTCAGGCAACTTGGCCTGTCGCCGCCAGTCGTGCGTCTCGAGCAGGGCCGCTTCCCGGCGACGCAGACCCCACCCGTACGGAACAGTCGGTCGCGTCGGCTGGTGAGTAAGTTGATGGCTCGGCGCCATCGCGGTGGATCCGGCGTCGGACGTTCATACATACCTCAACGGCGAAACGGCGATGGCGGTGACACCAGGAGATGTGCTGGCACAAGGGGTGGGGGAATAGCAACGCACCCGCATGGCTTGCATATGGTGGGTAAATCGTAGACAGATCGTAGACAGCAGGGGGATACCCCGAGGATGCGCAGGTCGTGGTGGGATAGGGTTTTAAGGTCATGAAGTCGGCTTTTTCGGGTCAGGTCACCGGTGGTGCGCCCAAGACGGTCTACCTCGATCATGCGGCCACCACACCGATGTTGCCTGCCGCCGTCGAGGCGATGACGGCTGTCTTCGCACGGCCGGGTAACGCGTCGTCGCTGCACGGGTCGGGGCGGGCGGCGCGGCGGTCGTTGGAAGAGGCGCGTGAGTCGATCGCGGCGGATCTGGGCGCGCGGCCCTCGGAGGTCATTTTCACCTCCGGTGGGACCGAGAGCGACAATCTGGCGATCAAGGGGATTTTCTGGGCGCGGCGCGACGCCGATCCGCGCCGGGTGCGGATCATCGCGAGTTCGGTGGAACATCACGCGGTGATCGACGCGGTCGAGTGGCTGGAAAAGCACGAGGGCGCGCAGGTGAGCTGGCTGCCGGTGGACGCCGACGGTATGGTGTCGCCGCGCACCTTGCGGGCCGTGCTGGCCGACCATCCCGACGAGGTGGCGCTGGTCAGCGTCATGTGGGCCAACAACGAGGTCGGCACGATTCAGCCGATCGCGGAGTTGGTCGCGGTCGCACGGGAATTCGATGTGCCGATGCACAGTGACGCGATCCAGGCCGCGGCGCAGCTGCCGATCGATTTCGGCGCGAGCGGGTTGTCCGCGGCCAGTTTCGCCGCGCACAAACTCGGTGGCCCGCACGGAGTCGGGGTGTTGCTGCTGGGCAGGCAGGTGCCGTGCGTGCCGTTGCTGCACGGCGGCGGGCACGAGCGTGATCTGCGTTCGGGTACCTCCGATACGGCGGGTGCGGTCGGGCTCGCGGCGGCGTTGCATCAGACCGTTGTCGAATTGCCGGTATTCGGTGGTGAATCGAGCGCGCTGCGCGATGAGTTGATCGCGCGCGTCATCGAGGCGATTCCCGACGCGATACTCAACGGACCCGTCGGCGCGCGGCGGCTGCCGGGCAACGCGCATTTCACCTTCGCCGGATGCGAGGGCGATTCGCTGCTGATGTTGCTCGACGCGGCGGGTATCGAATGTTCGACCGGCTCGGCCTGCAACGCGGGGGTGGCCTCGCCGAGTCATGTCCTCATCGCCATGGGTGTCGAGCCGTGGCAGGCGCGGGGTTCGCTGCGCTTCTCTCTCGGGCACACGTCGACCCGTGCCGACGTCGATGCCCTGCTGACTGTCCTCCCGAACGTGGTGGAGCGGGCCAGGGCCGCGGGCCTTGCCGGAGCGAAAGGTGGTGTGTGATGCGAGTACTCGCGGCGATGAGCGGTGGTGTGGATTCCGCCGTGGCGGCGGCGCGCGCCGTCGATGCCGGACATGAGGTGGTCGGCGTCCATCTCGCGCTGTCGGCGTCTCCGGGCACGTTGCGCACCGGTTCGCGCGGTTGCTGCTCCAAGGAGGACGCGGGCGACGCCAGGCGCGCCGCCGACGTCCTCGGAATTCCCTTCTACGTCTGGGATTTCGCCGACCGGTTCAAGGAGGACGTGATCGACGATTTCGTCGCCTCCTACGCCGCCGGTGAGACGCCCAACCCCTGCCTGCGGTGCAACGAGAAGATCAAATTCTCCGCGCTGTCGGATCGGGCCGTCGCGCTCGGATTCGACGCGGTCGTGACCGGGCACTACGCCAGGCTCGAGGACGGTGTGCTGCGCCGCGCCGTCGACGCCGACAAGGACCAGTCCTACGTGCTGGCGGTGCTGAACGCCGGGCAGCTCTCGCGCGCGATGTTCCCGGTGGGCGACACCCCGAAGCCGCAGATCCGCGCGGAGGCCGCCGAACGCGGGCTCGCGGTGGCGAACAAGCCCGACAGTCACGACATCTGTTTCATCCCCTCCGGTGACACGCGCGCGTTCCTCGGCGCGAAGATCGGCATCAGGCCGGGCGCGGTCGTCGACGCCGACGGCCGGGTGCTCGGCGAGCACGAGGGTGTGCACGGTTTCACCGTCGGCCAGCGCAAGGGGCTCGGTCTGCCGGGACCCGCCGCCGACGGCAAGCCGCGCTATGTCACCGCGATCGACCCGGAATCGGGCACGGTGCGGGTCGGTTCGGCGGAGGATCTGCACGTGTGGACCGTCAGCGCGCAGCGGGCGATCTGGACCAGCGGTGTGGCCCCGAGTGGTCCGATCGAATGCGTCGCGCAGGTGCGCGCGCACGGTGGTATCGCGCCCGCGGTGGCCGAAGCCGTCGGTGACGGGCTCGTCGTGCGGTTGAGCGAGCCGTTGACCGGTGTCGCGCGCGGTCAGGCCGTGGTGCTGTACCGGCCGGACGAGGCGGGCGACGAGGTCATCGGCAGCGGAACCATCAGCGATACGGCGGGCGCCGACAGCGCGGTCGGTGCCGATGTCGGCGCGGGTGTCGGCGAATAGCGTTCGCGATGCCCCGGGGTCGATGGCGTCATCGACTCCGCGAACCCACCGGACGGGGCTCGCGGTGTCGGGCGGCGGTCCCGCCGATTCGGTCGGCCACGTCGCCCTCGTGAGATACGAGCCGGGCGGGGCGATCAGGACGGAACTGACCGGATATGGTCGCCCGGCCGGGTATCGGCGACGAACCGACAGGGGTATCACGTGGTGAGCGAAATCCGGACCGGCGAAGCGGCAGTCGAATCGACGGCGTTGCTGCGCGGCGGCACTGCGACGGGCGTCGGCTCGTGGCCCGGTGTCGATCCGCGCGAGGCCGCGACCACGATCCTCGGTGAACTTCCCGACCTGACCCATCTGGTGGAACTTCCCGCGCGCGGACCCGGAGCCGACATGGTCGGACGCATGTCCGCGCTGCTGATCGACCTGCGCTTCGACACCACCACCAGGGGTTACCGGCTCTCACCACGCCCGGGGTCGTTGTCGCGCCGGGCACGGGATCTGCTGCGCGCCGATCTGGACGCACTGGAGGAAGCCTGGGAGGTATCCGGTTCCACCGGCACGGGTCGGGTGGTGAAGGTCCAGGTCTGCGGGCCGCTGACGCTCGCGGCGCAGGTGGAACTGCCGGGTGGACATCGGATTCTGACCGATCGCGGCGCGGTCCGCGATGTCTCGGAGTCGCTGGCCGAAGGTCTCGACCGGCACGTGGCCGAAATCCGCAAACGGCTGGGCGCCGAGGTGGTCGTGCAGTTGGACGAGCCGTCGATCGATGATGTGTTGAACGGTTCGTTGCGCGGGGTGAGTGTCCTGGACACGGTGCGCGCGATGCCCGATCCCGAAGCGCTCGCCGTCCTCGACGCGGTCATCACCGCCCAATCCGCGCCCGTGCTCGTGCACAGTTGCGCCGAACCGCCGCCGCTGGATTTCCTGCGCCGTAGCGCGGCCGCCGCGGTCGGTTTCGACCTCGCGACCATCGGGACGAAGAATCTCGACGCGATCGGCGAGATCGTCGACGCGGGGAAGTTCGTCGCCCTCGGTCTGGTCCCGACCACCGCGCCGTCGGCCCCGGTCACCTGGCGTGAGATCGCCGAACCGGGTGTGCGACTGATCGACCGTCTCGGTTTCCACCGTTCGGCACTCGCGAACTCGGTCATCGTGAGTCCCGCGTGCGGCCTGGGTTCGGCGCCGCTGCCGTGGGCGCGCACGGCGATCGGTCTGGCGGCTGAGGTCGCGCGGGCCTTCGGCGAAGAACCCGAATCGCTGGATTTCGACGCCTGATTCCGGGCGGACCGCCGCCGCCGCGTGAGTATCGCCCCGAGTGGGAATATGGCGTTGACGTGCGAGTATGTTCCCGGATGTGTCGGTGGGCTCCGATAGAATCCACGGTGTGAGTGACAGCGAGAACGCGGCGGTTCCGGCGACGGCAGAGCAGCGGGTGCGGTGGCAGGAACTCGCGGACGAGGTGCGCGAACATCAGTTCCGCTACTACGTGCGCGACTCGCCGATCATCACCGACGGGGAGTTCGACGAATTGCTGCGGCAGCTCCAGGATCTGGAGGAGCGGCACCCGGATCTGCTCACCCCGGATTCGCCGACGCAATTGGTCGGCGGCGGATTCGCGACCGATTTCACCGCGGTCGACCACCTCGAGCGCATGCTGTCGCTGGACAATGTGTTCGACGTCGACGAGCTACGCACCTGGGCGAGCCGGGTGGAGGCCGAGACCGGAGCGCATCCGCACTATCTGTGCGAGGTGAAGATCGACGGTGTCGCGTTGAACCTGGTCTACGAGAACGGCAGACTGGTGCGCGGCGCGACCCGGGGTGACGGCCGCACCGGCGAGGACGTCACCCTGAACGCGCGCACCATCGACGACATCCCCGGCGAGCTCACGCCGACCGAGGAATTCCCGGTGCCCACCCTGCTCGAGGTGCGCGGCGAGGTCTACTTCCGGCTCGAGGATTTCGAGACGCTCAACGCGCAGATCGTCGCGGAAGGTAAACCGCCGTACGCGAATCCGCGCAATACCGCCGCGGGATCGCTGCGGCAGAAGGATCCGGCGATCACCGCGCGACGTCATCTGCGGATGATCTGTCACGGTTTCGGTCGGATCGAGGGGTACGCGCCCACCTCGCAGCACGAGGCCTACCGGGCATTGGCCGCCTGGGGCCTGCCCGTGTCCGAGCACACCCGCCGCGTGCGGGGGATCGACGCGGTGATCGAGCGGGTGGCCTACTGGGGCGAACACCGCCACGACATCGAGCACGAGATCGACGGCCAGGTCGTCAAGATCGACGAGATCTCGTTGCAGCGCCGCCTCGGCTCGACCTCCCGCGCGCCGCGCTGGGCCATCGCCTACAAGTACCCGCCGGAAGAGGCGACGACGAAACTGCTGAATATCGAGGTCAACGTGGGCCGCACCGGTCGCGTCACCCCCTTCGCGGTGATGGAGCCGGTGTCGATCGCCGGTTCGACGGTCGCCATGGCGACCCTGCACAACGCCTCGGAGGTCAAGCGCAAGGGTGTGCTGATCGGCGACACCGTCACCATCCGCAAGGCGGGTGACGTCATTCCCGAAGTGCTCGGCCCGGTGGTGGACGCGCGCACCGGCGACGAATACGAATTCGAGATGCCGAAGCGCTGCCCGGTCTGCGACACCGAACTCGCCCCGGAGAAGGAGGGCGACGCCGATATCCGCTGCCCCAATCAGCGGTTCTGTCGCGCGCAATTGCGCGAACGCGTCTATCACATGGCGGGACGGGGCGCGTTCGATATCGAGGCGCTCGGATACGAGGGCGCCGAAGATCTGCTCGAATCGGGCGCGATCACCGACGAGGGCGATCTGTTCGATCTCGACGAGGCGCGGCTGCTCACCACCTCGCTGTATTCCAACAAGGACGGCGCGCTGTCGGCGAACGGCAAACGCCTGCTGGACAATCTGCGCACCGTGAAGGAACGCCCGCTGTGGCGGGTGCTCGTCGCGTTGTCCATCCGCCACGTCGGCCCGACCGCGGCCCGCGCGCTCGCCGCCGAATTCGGCAGTATGGACCGGATCGAGTCGGCCACCGCCGAGGAACTGGGCGGCGCCGACGGCGTCGGCCCGACCATCGCCGCCGCCGCGGCGGAATGGTTCACCGTGGACTGGCATCGCGCCATCGTGGACAAATGGCGCGCCGCCGGGGTGCGGATGCGCGACGAGCGCGACGAATCGATCGAACGCAACCTCGAAGGTCTGTCGATCGTGGTCACCGGTTCGCTGACGGGTTTCACCCGCGACGGGGCCAAGGAGGCGATCCTGGTCCGCGGCGGAAAAGCGTCCGGGTCGGTTTCGAAGAAGACCGCTTTCGTCGTGATCGGGGATTCGCCGGGCACCAAGGGGGCCAAAGCGGAAGAACTCGGCGTGCCGATTCTCGACGAGGACGGATTCCGGCTGCTCCTCGAAGCTGGACCGGCCGCTGTGCTGCCCGAGTCGCCTGACGAATAGGCCGATGGGGGGCGTCGCCCGGACATCCGAGACGCGGACCAGGTCTCGGCGTACCGGCCGACCGAAGGGGGCGAGCCATGACCGGGAACTACTCGGAAGTCCACACACCGCTCGTGGGCAGGACGCGTCCGCGATCGACCGTTCGTCCACCGACGCCGGTTCCTGATGGCAGCGGGAGGCCAACGCCCGACAGTCTGGCGGCCTGGCTGAGAATCCCGCCGAGCGAACGGCGACGCCGTGCCGTGAATCCACGGCCGCGAATATCGCCGGTGGCGAACGTCGCTTGACCTGAACCTCGCTTCAGGTAACACGATCGGAGCGGTAGGTGGCCGCACCCGCCGCTCGATCCGATCGACGAGGGTGTCCGGCCGCACCCCCTGGCGACCCTCAGGAGATCGCAATGACGTACGAAAACACCGCGTTGATCACCGGCGCCTCCACCGGATTCGGTCTCGCCCTCGCTCGCGCGCTGGTCGCGCGCGGCGGACGGGTGATCGGCACCGCGCGCCACGCCGACCGGCTGGAATCGGCGCGCAGGGAACTGGGCCCGGCGTTCCTGGCCGTTCCCGGTGATATCACCGACCCGCGGCACCGCGCCGACCTCGCCGCGACGGTGCGCGCGGCCGGGCCGCTCGATCTGCTCGTCAACAACGCGAGCAGCCTGGGCCCCAGCCCGCTGCCCCCGCTGATGAACTATCCGCTCGACGAGCTGGAGCGGCTGTACCGCACCAATGTCGTTGCCCCGCTGGCAGTTCTGCAATTCGCTCTGCCGCTGCTGGGCGATGCCGGGGTGGTGGTGAACATCAGCTCGGACGCGGGACGCGAGCCGTATCCGACGTGGGGCGGGTACGGCTCGTCGAAGGCCGCGCTCGACCAACTCACCGCCGTGCTCGGCGCCGAACATTCGGAGATCGCGATCTACGCCTTCGATCCCGGCGATATGCGCACCGCCATGCACCAGGCGGCGTTCCCCGACGAGGACATCTCCGATCGCCCCGAACCCGAGACGGTCGTCCCCGCACTGCTGCGGCTCATCGCGCGGCGTCCACCGAACGCTCGCTACGCCGCAAGCGATTTCGCCGACCTGGACTCGGTGCGATGAGCACCGGGGTTGCGGTCCTCGACCGGTCCTTCTCGCTGCCGCCGCAACGTCACGCGACCACGCCGCCCGAAGCGCGCGGTCTGGCGCGCGACGAGGTGCGCCTGCTGGTGGCGCAGGACGGCATCGTGCACGCGCGGTTCCGGGAATTGCCCGGGCACCTGCGCGCGGGTGATCTCGTGGTGGTCAACAACTCCGCCGTCATGACGGCGGCGGTCGACGCCAGGCTTGGTGAGCTGCCGTTGACGGTGCATTTCTCGACCTGGCTCGACGACGGCCGATGGGTCGTCGAAATCCGTTCCGCCGAACGCGCGCCCTTCCCCGACGACGGCCTCGACGCCGGGACCGAACTGCTACTGGCGGACGGGTCGTCGGTCGTGCTTGCGCGACCGTGGTTGCCACCCGCGCGCAGGCTGTGGGTGGCTCGGACCACTGTCGACCCGCGGGTGTCGATGGCCTCGCACGGCCGCCCGATCACCTATTCGTATGTGCCGCAACGCTGGTCGGCCGATTACTACACGACGGTTTTCGGTCGCCTGCCCGGCAGTGCGGAAATGCCGAGTGCCGCAAGGCCGTTCACCGACCGGTTGGTGCTCGATCTGCTCACCTCCGGAATCGCGGTCGCGCCCGTGACGCTGCACACGGGTGTCTCCTCCCCGGAGACCGGCGAGCCGCCGAGCCCGGAACGATTCGTCGTCCCGGCCGCCACCGCACGTCAGGTCGACGCGACGAAGGCGGCGGGTGGTCGCGTCGTCGCGGTCGGCACCACCGTCACCCGGGCTCTCGAATCGGCGACCGACCGGCAAGGATCCACGCACGCCCGGTCCGGCTGGACCGATCTGGTGCTGGGCGTCGACCGCCCGGCCCGCGTGGTCGACGGCCTGATCACCGGCTGGCACGCCCCCGGCGCGTCGCACCTGGACCTCCTGGTCGCGGTCGCCGGTCCGGAGATCGTCGGCGAGTCCTACGCCGCCGCGCTGGAGACCGGCTACCTGTGGCACGAATTCGGTGACAGCGCACTGCTGATGCGCCCGGTCTGATCCGGCCCGGCGATGTCGTCGTGCAGGCTCAGCGGCACTGTCCGGGTTCCGGGTTACTTCTCCTGGTCGCCGATTTCGGTCGACAGTGTGGGTCCGATCCGGCGTAATCGCCGGCGCGGTGCTGATGCGCGCGGTCTGATCGGGCTCGGCCATGTCGCCGCACACGGCTCAGCGGCACTGTGCAGGCATCCGGGTAGTCACCAGTCGAGTAGACGGTTCACATCGCAGGCATGGCCACGGCTGCTCGCTGAGGGGGTCGGGCGATGCTGCTGACAGGGAGATCCGGACACCGATGAGCAAACCAGCAGGGCGAGTTCGCTTGTAACAGCCGAGCTTTCCACTGCTTCTCCGGCCTGCCAGTGGCCATCACCCTGGTCGCGTCCATCGACCGAGTCGAGATCGACCCGATTGCCGACTTCGGCCGAAAGCGTTTCGAATCAGGCGGGTCCGACGACGACCGTCGCGCTCTGCTGACCGTCGAGGTCGAGGCGGGCGCAGTGGCCGCCCGGATCCAGTTCGATGTGCTGGCGGTTGACGCGGCGCTTACCCGTGGTGTCGATGACGGCGACGGTGCCGCTGGTCGTGCAGATCTTGGTGGCCCACGGAGCGGAGTAGGTCGCGGCGCCCGAGCCCTGGCAGGTGTTGGTGGAATTGCTGAGGAAGACGCGGACGGTGCCGTCGGGGCAGGGGGCGTCCGCGACGGCGTTCGGGCCGAGTACGACCATCGACCCGATACCCAGCGCGGTCGCGATGGAGCCTCGGACCACCAGACGACGAACCGAAATTTCCATCGCTAACCCTCATCCGCTCGAACCGTCAGATCACGCGACGCACACGCCGCGTCCTGCATGCTAGCGCTCCTACCGGCACTTGTCCGTGCGCGTGCTCACCGCGCCCGCGGGTCGGACGCCGCGTTCGGAGAGTCGCGCCGAGCGGGGTGACCGAGGTCCGACGTCGGAGTTCCGCCGTGACGACGCTCCCGGGTGACCGGGGTGATGTCGGAACCGGATCACCCGACCGGAAGTATGGCGTCATGCTGCGGAGTTTTCAGGTGACCAACCACCGATCGCTGGCCGAACGGCAGGAACTGCGGTTGTACCGGGGGAGCGGGCCCGTCGCGGTGCCGGTGACCGCGATCCACGGCGGGGCCGCGGCGGGGAAGACGAGTGTGATCGACGCGCTCGCCCAGATGCGTGACGCGGTACTGCATTCGGTGACCGGATGGGATCCCTACGCTGGACCGGTGCGCGCGCCGCACCTCGGATTCCCGGATCGGCCGACGGAATTCGTCGCCGGATTCGTGGCCGAGGGTGTGCCGTACACCTACGGCTTCCAGTTGGACAACGCCGGGGTGACCGCGGAATGGCTGCACACCCAACCGCGTTCGCGTAAAAGGATCGTCTTCGAGCGCGCGGGCGAGCAGATCAAGATCGGGCCCATGTTCGAGGCCGCGCGCTACGGAATCGCCGCGCTGGTCCCGCTGGTGCGTCCGAACGCGCTGCTGCTCGGTCTGGCCGGGCAGATGTACGCCGAGGCGCTGGTACCCGCCTACCGGTGGTTCGCCGCGGTACTCCAGGTCGAGCACGGCGCGCGCGATACCGCCGGGGTGGCCCATCGGCTCGGCTCGCACCTGTCGCGCGCACCCGAGAACGCCGCGCGGCTGTTGCCGCTGCTGCACGCCGCCGGACTCGGCATCAGCGACGTGCTGATCGCCGACGACGACCCGCTCTATGCCGATTACCTGCGCGAATTGGACGGTGATATCGCGGAGACCGCCAAACAGGTCGAACTGTGCGCGACCTCGCCCGGTCACGCCGACGCGCTGTTGCAGACCAACGGTGTCACGGCGGTCATGCTCCAACGCGAACTCGGCAATCTGCGTGCCGCCCGCGAGGCCCTCTACGCGCGCATGGTGGCCCGGCGAGGTGTCGGGCTGCACCTGGTGCACGCGGGCGTCGACGCGCCTTTCGAGATCACCGACGAATCCGCCGCCACCGTCTCGCTGCTGCGGCTGCTGCCGCCGATGCTGGACGCGCTCGACGAAGGTCTCGTCCTCGCCGTGGACGATATCGGCGCGCGCCTGCCCGCCGAGCAGACCGACCGCCTGATCCGGCTGTTCCAGAGTCCGGAGACCAATTCCTTCGGCGCCCAATTGATTTTCACCACCGACGATCGCGCGCTGATCGATCGCGGTAACGGCCGATCGCAGGGCACCCGCAGCGCCGTCTGGCAGGTGCGGCGCACCGAGCGGGGTGTCAGCGAACTCGTCGCGCTGTAGCGGCGGCGCGCCGGACCCATAGAGTGGTCGGCATGGTGGAGATCGCGATGTTGGTGATCATGGCCACGCTGCTGGTGGCGATGATCGTGCTGTATCGGCGCGGCAGGGGTGAGCCGAAGTACCCGGCGACGCCGGAGCGTGGTTCGGTGCACGTCACCGGGGTGAGTCCGCGCCCGGACGCCGAGGGCGAGCAGTTCGTGACGATCACGGGCAACCTCGCCGGTCCGTCGGTGCCGGACCAGGTCGTCTACGGGCGGTTCGTCTGGGACGTGAACAGCTGGCCCGCTATCGGCGAGGAGATTCCGGTGGTCTACCCGGCGGGTAAGCCGGACCGCTGGCAGATCGCGCGGTAGGCAACCCGACTGTTCTCTCGGGTGCGGGCCTCCGCCGGGTACGGGACGGTCCGGCACGTGATGGCAGGATGCGGTTATGGGTGAGAACGACGCCGACGTCGCTGTCCGGACGGCGAGCGTCGCCGAATACGACGCGGTCGGAGCACTGACGGTCGAGGTCTACGTGGGCGAGGGTTACGTCCGCGCGGACACCCCGTACGCGGCGCAACTGGCCGATGCCCGTCATCGGGGCGCGGCGGCGCAGATCCTCGTCGCGGTGCACGCGGGGCGCGTCGTCGGATCGCTGACCGTGGCTCGTCCCGGCACCGACTACGCGGAGATCGCGCGTGCGGGTGAACTCGAGTTCCGCATGCTCGCCGTCTCGAAGGCGGCACGCGGGCTCGGGGCGGGAACCGCGTTGGTGCGCACCGTCATCGAGACGGCGGCGGCCGAGGGGTTCCACGCGGTCGTCCTCACCACGATGCCCGCCATGGCCGAAGCCAGGCGCATCTACGACCGCTACGGTTTCGTCCCGGTCCCCGAGCGGGACTGGACGACCGACACCGGCGAGGATCTCACCGTGCTGCGGCTGGAACTGCCCGCCGCGTAAGGGATTCGAGGCGTTCAGCCCAGTACCGTGGCCACTATTCCGGCGAGATAGCCGAGCCGTGCGACCTCCGAGGGCCGGAAATCCGGTCCGCCCGGCCTGCCGAGCATCAGCACCTTCCCGCTGGTGCCGAGCGGCGCCGCGGCGAGTTTGGTGTCCATATCGCGCCAGATCTGCGGAACCCATTCGGATTCGGGATCGAGCACCGCGGGCTTGTCCAGCGGCATCCACGGCGCCGAACCCGCCTGGGTCTCCGGCGCGCTCTGACTGCCGACCACCCGGTACGCGCCCTGCGGGCCCATATCGATGATCGTGCTCCAGCCGACCCGGAGCACCCGGGGAACGCCGTCGACCAGCACCTGCATCCGATCGTCGCGGGCGCTGGCCACCTGGTCGATCAATTCGAGTTCGCGATGGGTGTCGAGCACACCGGAGTACGGGCGGATGGAATCCACGTGGACGTCGCCGATGGATTCGGCGGCGGTGATCAGGGTGTCCGGGAGGGCGTTGGGTGGCACCTCGACGACGAGATCGTCGACGGCGAAACCCGCACCGCGCTCGACGACGTCCAGCGAGAGGATATCCGCGCCGACGGAACCGAGTGCGAGTGCGAGTGCGCCGAGGCTTCCCGGGCGATCCGGAAGTTGCACGCGGAGCAGATATGACACGCGCGTTCCTTTCCTCTTGCCGGCCGAGCGTGGTCGCTGGATACCCGGTCTGGCAATCTTTACACCCCCGGGCTTCGGTTATCGACCCGAAGTACGGCCAGTGAGGTACGCCACGCAGAAAAATCGCGCGCCGTCGGCGTGTCACTCTAGTTGAAAGGGTGTGTCGCCACACGGCGGGCGCGAACGCAGGGGGTCGCGCAGCGCCCGCTAGGCTGTTCGATGGCCGAATTCTCCAGGCCGATTTTCCATGCTCGACGATGCCGAAAGGGGTCCCGCGGTGCCCGCCATCTCCCGCGACGAGGTCGCACACCTCGCCCGGCTGTCCCGGCTCGCGCTGTCCGATACCGAACTGGATCAGTTCGCCGGTCAGCTGGATTCGATTCTGAGTCACGTCCGGACCATCTCCGAGGTCGCCGCCGCGGATGTCCCGCCCACGTCCTCGCCGAATCCGGCCACCAACATCACCCGCCGCGACGAGGTGGTTCCATGCCTGACCCCGGAACAGGCGCTCTCGGGCGCTCCGGCGCAGGAGGAGCAGCGCTTCATGGTTCCGCAGATTCTTGGAGAGGGCGAATGAGCAGAGGGCGAATGAGCGCGGCACCGGGCGGCAGCGGCGTGATCACCTCGACGGCGGCCGAACTCGCCGCGCGGATCCACGCGCGCGAGATCACCTCGGTCGAGGTCACCCAGGCGTACCTGGACCGCATCGCCGAGGCGGACGGCGCCATCCACGCCTTCCTGCACGTCTCGGGCGAGCAGGCGCTGACCGCGGCGGCCGAAGTCGACGCCGCGCTGGCCGAGGGCAAGTCCCCGGCCTCGCCGCTGGCCGGAGTTCCGTTGGCGCTCAAGGACGTCTTCACCACCACCGACGCGCCGACCACCTGCGCCTCCAAGATTCTGGAGGGCTGGGTCTCGCCCTACGACGCGACCCTGACCACCAGGTTGCGCGCCGCGGGTATCCCGATTCTCGGCAAGACCAATATGGACGAGTTCGCCATGGGCTCCTCCACCGAGAACTCGGCCTACGGCCCGACCAAGAACCCGTGGGACACGACGCGTATCCCCGGCGGTTCCGGCGGCGGTTCGGCGGCCGCCCTGGCGTCGAATCAGGCGCCGCTGGCGATCGGCACCGACACCGGCGGTTCCATCCGCCAACCCGCCGCGGTGACCGCGACGGTGGGCACCAAACCGACCTACGGCACGGTCTCGCGCTACGGCCTCGTGGCCTGCGCGTCCTCGCTGGACCAGGGCGGCCCCTGCGGACGCACCGTGCTCGACACCGCGCTGCTGCACGAGGTGATCGCGGGGTACGACCCGCGCGACTCCACCTCCCGTGATGTGCCGGTGCCGCCGGTGGTCGCGGCCGCGCGCGCGGGTGCGGCGGGTGACCTGCGCGGCGTGAAGGTCGGCGTCGTCAAGGAATTGCATTCCGACAGTTACCAATCGGGTGTGATCGGCTCCTTCGACGCGGCGGTCGCGGTGCTGAAGGAACTGGGCGCGGAGGTCATCGAGGTCTCCTGCCCGAATTTCGAATACGCCCTCTCGGCGTACTACCTGGTCATGCCGAGCGAGGTGTCGTCGAACCTGGCTCGTTTCGACGCCATGCGCTACGGCCTGCGCGTCGACGACGACGGCAAGCACAGCGCCGAACAGGTGATGGCGGCCACCCGCGCCGCCGGATTCGGCCCGGAAGTCAAGCGCCGCATCATGATCGGCACCTACGCGCTGTCGGCGGGCTATTACGACGAGTACTACGGTCAGGCGCTCAAGGTGCGCACGCTGATCACCCGCGATTTCGACAGGGCCTACGAACAGGTCGACGTGCTCGTCTCGCCGACGAGTCCGTTCACCCCGTGGAAACTGGGCGAGAAGGTCGACGATCCGCTGGCCATGTACCTCTCGGACCTGTGCACCCTGCCCACCAACCTGGCCGGTCACCCCGCCATGTCGGTGCCTTCGGGACTCAGCGCCGACGACGGTCTCCCGGTCGGATTCCAGATCATGGCGCCCGCCCTGGCCGACGATCGCCTCTACCGGGTCGGCGCCGCCTACGAAGCGGCGCGCGGACCCATCGCCTGACGAAGCGCGGGTCCCCTTCGCTCCGGCCACGGCGCGGAGGGGACCGCGCTATTCGCCTCGCGCGCCGATTCTTTCGTGCACCGTGAGCAGCAGGTGATCGAATCGGGTCTGGACGTGCGCGGCCGGGCCGGGCAACGTGTCCAGGTCGATCAGCAATTGCGCGGCCAGGTCGCGGAGTTTGGTGTTGGTCTCCTGTGAACGCCAGCGCAGGACGTCGAACGCCTGGTCATCGGTGATCCGGTAGACGTAGCGCAGGATGCCTTTGGCCTGTTCGATCGCCGCACGGGCTTCCGGCGGCCCGGCGTCCTGCTGCTCGACGGCCCGCCGCTGTTCCTCGTCGCGGGCGTCGGTGAGGTCGATGTAGTACCCGGCGGTCCCGACGACCACGCCGTCCTCGAGCAGTTGATCGGCCAGCACGATCACCTCGTGCGCAGTGCCCGCGATATCGACGATGCGATGGCGGCTACAGAACGCCTGCCCGTTCGCCACCGCGTCGGCGATCACCGCGGCCACATGGTCGCGATCCTCGGGATGTTTGTGCGAGAGCAGAAGTTCGGTCGTCGGCAGGGCCTCGCCGAGGGCGTAGCCGTGCATGGCGGCCACCTCGTCGGACCAGTCCCACCGTTGGTCGGCGAAGCGGAATCCGAACCGGCCCGCGGTCAGTCGCAGGCCGCCGCCGAGCACGCGGTCGACGTCCTCGGTGATACCTTCGGCGGATTCCGTCATATCGGTCACCAATCGAGTATGCCCGTGGGGTGGAAACGGCTGCTCACCGGTCCGCGTACGAACGCGAGTTCGACACACGCGGGGTTCGTCGTGCACGCGCTCGTGGCGACGGCTACGCTACGTCAGCCCTTCATGGGAGCTGCGCTCCGAGGGGTATCGCTGATCCGGAAAGGCCGGGTAATCCAGGTGTTGGTAGGCGGAACCATGGAGACGGTTTCGGAGGTGGCCGGCGCGGGCTTGTTGTCCGAGCTGGTGGAACACCTGCGACAGAACCGTACGGTGTTGCGCGAGGAGTGGGCGCGTCGAATCACCGAGGCCGAATTGCTGACGGCCATGTCGCCGGAGGAGATGTTCTCCGAGGCCACCTCGGTCTACGACAACTACGTCGCGGTCCTGGAGACCGGCAGCGTGGAGGCCCTTCGTGACTACGCGCGCGACCTGTCCGAGCGCATCGTTCCGCGCGGTGTGGAGACCGACGAGGTCGTCGGCATCGTCCTGCTGCTCCGCGATGTGCTCGCCCGCTCGCTGTTCGAGAAGTACCAGTCCGATTTCGAACTGCTCAACAACGTGCTCGACGCCTACGAGCCCGCCGCCAACCGGATCGCCAACACCGTCGGCGTGAGTTTCGTCGAGGAACGCGAACGCATCATCCGTCAGCAGCAGGAAGCCATCCGGGAACTGTCCACCCCGGTGCTCCAGGTGCGCGAGCAGTTGCTGATCCTGCCGATCATCGGCGTGCTCGACGGTCAGCGCGCCCGTCAGCTGACCGAACAGTTGCTCGGCGCGATCCGCGCCAACCGCGCCAAGGTCGTGGTGATCGACATCACCGGCGTGCCGACGATCGATTCCACCGTCGCCAACCATCTCGTGCAGACGGTCGAGGCCTCCGGTCTGATGGGCGCGAGTGTGATCATCACGGGGCTGTCCTCGGAGATCGCGCTCACCCTGGTGACCATCGGGCTGGACCTATCGAAGATGAACGCGGTCGGTGACCTGCAGGGCGGAATCGAGGAGGCCGAACGCCACCTCGGCTACGAAGTCAGCAGGACCTCGGATCTGTTCCGTTCCCAGACCGCCACCGAGCCACGTCTGCGTGCGTGATCGAACACCTCCCGTCGGGCGTCGTCTAGGGTTGCCCTGGTGCCCGTGTCCGCCCGCTGACGGCGGCCGCACGGCATCGCGAGCTCTGCCGCGTGCCACGACGGTGAGTATCCATCGCTGGACGAGAAGGAGATCGTGCGATGCTTTCCGGGCGTAAAGAGGGAATGGGCCGTGCCGCGGCCGACCTCTCCGGATCGGAGACCACACTGGACCCCATCGGTGCCGGAGTGTGGCACAAGCCCGAGCCGCTGGTGCTCCTGGTCGAGGACGACGCCGCCGACGCGCTCCTGGTCGAGGAACTGATCGCCGACGGGGCTCCCGGGGTCCGGCTGGTGTGGGCGAATTCGATAGCTCAGGCCGGTGAACGGCTCGCCGAAGGCCTGCCCGACTGCGTCCTGCTCGATCTGAACCTGCCCGACGCCCACGGTCTCGACGCGCTCGCGAGCATCCACGACTACACCGACCAGGTCCCCGTCGTCGTGCTGACCGGTCTGGATCAGGAGCAGACCGGTCTGGCCGCCGTCGCCGCCGGTGCGCAGGACTATCTGGTCAAGGGCCGGGTGGAGCCCGAATTATTCGGGCGCGCAATCCGTTACGCGATCCAGCGTAAACAGACCGAACTCGCCGCCGCCGCACTGCGCCTGAGTCAGCTGCGGGCCGAGGAGAACGCGCGACTCGAGCGCGGGCTGCTCCCGAAACCGCTGTTACGCGGCGAGCGGGTGATCGACGTGGTGGCCCGCTACCGCCCGGGCCGGGTCAAAGCCCTGCTCGGCGGTGATTTCTACGACGTGGTCCAGCTCGCGGACGGCACCGTGCACGCGCTGATCGGTGATATCGCCGGGCACGGACCCGACGAGGCGGCGATCGGTGTCGCGCTCCGATTGGCTTGGCGCACACTGGTTCTGAGCGGGATCACCGGGCCGAGGCAACTGGGTCTGCTGGAAGAGGTGCTGCTCGCCGAACGCACCGGACGGCGCACCTTCGCCACCGTGACCACACTCGTACTCGATCCGGGCGTGCGCGCCGCGCGGGTGTTGCGCGCGGGCCATCACGGCATGTTCCTGTGCCGGGGCGGCGAGGTCGACATGATCGAGGTGCCGGGCGGACCCGCCCTCGGATTCCTTCCCGGACAGGCGAATTGGCCGGAACAGGAATTGCTGGTCCCGGTCGGGGCCGGGTTGATGCTGTTCACCGACGGCCTGTTCGAAGGGCATATCGGCCCAGGTTCCGAGCGCCTCGGCGAGGACGGGCTGCTGAACCTGGCGCGCGGCCTGAGCGGACCCGCGCCTGCGGATTTCGTCGACGCGCTGATCGAACAGGCCGAAGCGCTCGCTGCCGGACACGGCGGACTCGCCGACGACGTGGCCGTTCTGTACCTGAAGTGGAGTACCGAGCAGGGAACCGGGAGCGGCGGTCGATGATCTCGAGTTCGCCGAGACGCGGGCTCGCGGGCAGGCTGACGGTACAGACCTGGTTTCAGCTGGTTCTCGGACTGATGGCACTGCTGGTACTCGTGTCCACCGTCGCGGGCGCCGCGCTCATCGCGCAGACCAATCGGGTCGCCGACCGCGTGCTCGACTACGTCCAACCCGCCGCCACCGAGGCCTACCGCCTACAGACGGCCCTGGTCGACCAGGAGACCGGAATCCGCGGTTACGCCATCACCGCCGACCCCCAGTTCTTCACGCCGTATCTGGAAGGCCGAGCGCAGCAGGCGCGGTCGACGGCGCGACTGCGCGAACTGCTGGCGGGCCGTCCCGCGCTGCTCGCCGATCTCGACGCGGTGGAAAGCGCCGCCGCGCTGTGGCGCGACACCTACGCCGAACCCCTCGCCGCCGGTGTCACACCGTCCGCCGCGCGCCCGACGGTCCAGGCGGCGGTCGTGGCGCGGGGTAAGACCCTGTTCGACGAACTCCGGCTGCGGTTCACCGCGCAGAACGAGGGCCTGGCCGCCGTCGCGGACCGTGATCGCGACGAACTCCGACACGCGCGCGCGGTCCGCGACGTCGTGCTCACCGGCATGATCGTGGCCTTTCTGCTGACCAGCGTCGTGTTGACGGTGCTGATCCGGCGGCTGGTGGCCCGGCCCCTCGACGAGCTGGAGAAGGCCTCGCTGCTGGTCGCCGGTGGTGATTTCGACCACCGCATCACCGCGCGCGGGCCGTCGGATCTCGCGACGGTCGCCGAGGCGGTCGAGAGTATGCGCCGTCGGATCGTCGCGGAACTGGCCTCGTCGCGGGTCCAGGAGACGCAGTTGGCGCGGCAGGCGGCCGATCTGGACTCGCAGACGGTCGAACTGCGCCGGTCCAACGCCGAACTCGAACAGTTCGCGTATGTGGCCTCCCACGACCTCCAGGAGCCGCTGCGCAAGGTGGCCTCGTTCTGCCAGTTGCTGGAGAAACGCTACGGCGATCAACTCGACGACCGGGCCAGGCAGTACATCGACTACGCGGTCGACGGCGCCAAACGGATGCAGGTCCTGATCAACGACCTGCTCACCTTCTCCCGCGTCGGCCGGATCAACGACCGCACCGAACCCGTCGCGCTCGACCACGCGCTCGGCAAGGCCGTCGACAACCTCGCCGCGGCGATCGAGGACACCGCGGCCACGATCGTCCGGCCCGAGACCCTGCCCGAGATCACCGGCGATCCGACACTGCTGGTCATGCTTTGGCAGAACCTGGTCGGCAACGCGATCAAATTCCGCAGCCCGGACCGCGCGCCGGTCGTGCGTATCGAACACGACACCGACGCCGACGGTGTGCGGCAGTTCACGGTGGCCGACAACGGGATAGGTATCTCACCGGAGTTCGCCGACAAGGTGTTCGTCATCTTTCAGCGCCTGCACAGCCGCGACGAATACAGTGGGACGGGAATCGGATTGGCACTGAGCAAGAAGATCGTCGAGTACCACGGCGGACGTATCAGGCTCGACACCGACTATTCCGGCGGCACCCGATTCGTTTTCACCCTCGCCGAGCCGACACCGTCATCCGAGAAGGAGTTCACTACGTGACCATCGAAGCCAGACCCATCGACATCCTGCTCGTCGAAGACGATCCGGGCGACGAATTGATGACGAGGGAGGCGTTCGAGGACAACCGGATCGGCAACACCCTGCATGTCGCGCACGACGGCGAGGAGGCGCTCGAATTCCTCTACCGCCAGGGCCCGCACGCCGAAGCGCCGCGTCCAGACCTGATCCTGCTCGACCTCAACCTGCCGAAATACGACGGCAGGCAGGTTCTGGAGAAGGTCAAATCCGACCCGGATCTCGCGCATATCCCGGTCGTGGTGCTGACGACCTCCTCGGCCGAGGAGGACATCCTGCGCAGCTACAAATTGCACGCCAACGCCTACGTGACCAAACCGGTCGATCTGGATCAGTTCATCGCGGCCATCAAGCAGATCGACGATTTCTTCGTCCAGGTGGTCCGGCTGCCGCAGCGCCGGTGATCGGCGCGCGGCGGCCGGAGCCGCGCTCAGTTCGCGTCGACGGCGCGATCCACGGTGTCGAAGACGGCGAGCAGTTTGTCCAGACCGGTCACCTCGATCGGCCTGCGCACCTGATCCGATGCCACCACCCTGAGCCCGCCCGAGGGCGCGGCCTCGGTGGCGACGAGCAGCACGCTCAGTCCGGCGGATCCGAAGAAACCGACACCGGACAGGTCCACGACCAGCACCGGAGGCTGCTCGCGCATCGCCTCGTCGATGGCCGACTGCAACTGCGGCGCGGAGGCCACGTCGACTTCACCACTCACCGTGAGCACCGCCGTCGAGCCGACGGAGGTGCGTTCCACCTCGAGGAGCAGGTGCTTACCCTCGGCGCTCATCGGGCCGTCACCCGCGCGTCGCGCGTGCCGGAACCAATGCGCACACACGGTGCGCTCACGGTCGCGTTCACTGCACTACCTCCGCTGCCGATCGAACCTCTGCCGAATCCGAATGCGGCGCAGAGGATGAGCCTTCGTGGTCAACTTACCCGACTCCGGGCCACCGTACGCCCCTGGTTCTGTTCCCCGGCGAGACAGAGTTATTCTGGCCGCCCCGGAGGCTCTACATCTCGATGAGGCGGTAGCAATGGCAGAGTGGACCACGGATAACTCGACCACGATCGAGGTCCGAGTGCCCGCGCAGCTCGAACAACTGGCCATGCTGCGTGCACTCGTCGAAACCGTGGCTTTCATGGCGGATTTCGCCGTGGACGAGGTCACCGACATCCGGTTGGCGCTGGACGAGATCGCGACCGGACTCATTCTCGACGCGGTGCCCGATTCGACCATCGACTGTCGGTTCACCTACCACGACGCCGCCGCCATGCGGGTGCGGGTGCATTCGGTCTCGGCATCGCAGACTCCGCCCAGTCAGGACAGTTTCGGCTGGCATATCGTGCGCACGCTGACCCGGTCGGTCAATGCGACGCAGACCGAGTTCGACGCGGCCCGCAGCGGCTATCCGGTGGTCGTCGATTTCGAATGGGCGCGCGGCGGCACCGATGGCCGATAGCGCCGAACCGCGCTCGAGACCGGAGCAGCGTCGAAGTCATTCGGGTACCGAGAGTTACGACAACCTGGAACCGATGTTCGCCCGGCTCGCGGAGTTCGACGCCGACGATCCGGCCCGTGCCGCGTCGCGTCAGGACATCATCGAGCGCTGTCTTCCGCTGGCGGCCAATATCGCCCGCCGGTTCTCCGGCCGCGGCGAGAATTTCGACGACCTGTTGCAGATCGCTCGCGTCGGCATGGTCCAGGCGGTCGACCGATTCGATCCGTCCTACGGCGCCTCGTTCCTCTCCTTCGCGGTGCCGACCATCATGGGCGAGGTCAGGCGGCATTTCCGCGATCACACCTGGGCCGTGCGGGTACCGCGCAGACTCAAGGAGATCCAGCAGACCATCGGACCGGCGACCGAGAAACTGACCCACGAACTGGGCCGGATGCCACGGGCGCGCGAGATCGCCGAGGAGATCGGCGCGGATCTGACCGAGGTCACCCAGGCGCTGATCGCCAGGAACGCCTACCAGAGCACGCCGATCGACCCCACCCCCGAGG
The DNA here is from genome assembly GCF_045040005.1 of Nocardia sp. NBC_01377. Taxonomy (NCBI): domain Bacteria; kingdom Bacillati; phylum Actinomycetota; class Actinomycetes; order Mycobacteriales; family Nocardiaceae; genus Nocardia; species Nocardia sp. NBC_01377. The sequence continues at coordinate 5,497,663 of NZ_CP109566.1, read as the reverse complement.
GCGGCGATTCCGACAACACCCCCGCCTCGGTGCTCGACACGCTGGGGGCCGACGACACGAACTACGATTCGGTCGAGGACTACCTGGCCGTCCGTCCGCTCATCGCCGCGCTTCCCGAACGGCAGCGACAGGTGCTGGTTTGGCGCTTCTTCGATTCGCTGACGCAGATCGAGATCGCCGAGCGACTCGGCTGTTCGCAGATGCAGGTCTCGCGGATTCTCACCAAGACCCTGAGTTCACTGCGCGAGCAGGCGATGCGCGACTGATCGCTGCGCCGGGCTGAGCGCCATCATCGCGTACTGGGTGGTGCCGTCCGGGGCGGCGTGGGTGCGAACCAGATCGCAGAGCCGGTGCACGAGCAGCAGACCCCGGCCGCCGATCACCCCGGCGCGGGCGGGTCTGCGCCCGGCGAGCGCGTCGTCGAAACGTCCGAAGTCGTGCACTTCGCAGACGAGGTGGTCGCCGTCGGTCCAGAGCCGGACCGACGACGGCCCTTTACCGTGGCACAGGCTGTTGGTGGCCAACTCGGTCACGATCAATTCCAGATCGCCCAGTCGCGCGTCGTCGAATCCGAGGCGTGTGCCGTGTTCGGCGGCCCACCGGCGCGCGGTGCCCATATCGGCGAATTCGGCGACGGTGAGTTCCGCCGCGCCCTCCGGTGTCGGGATCGCCCGGTTGTGGCGCTCGATCACGGCGTCCGGGTCGTACTCCGGGCTGGTGGTGCGGCGATCCCCCCGCCAGAGCGTCGGGTGGGAGGCATTGGCGTCGGCGATGACCTCGGCGCCGAGCGCGGCGAGATCGTAAGGACAGACGATCGTCACCTCGCGTCCGGCGAACGCGGGATTGATCAGGGCCTCGTGCTGGGCGCAGGCGGGGTACTCGAGTTCGGTCCGTCCCGCCCAGACGGGTTCGCCGATGATGCGGACGTGCGCGCCGGGATGTTCGTCGGCGAAGGCGCGCAGCACCGTCGCGATGATCCGGCCGGGATTGCGGCCTTCCCGCTCCATCTCGACCCACGTCACCTCTGCCGCCGAATCGCCCAGCGCCGCGCGCAACAGACGGAGTTTGGCGTCGGGCACCGCGACGGCGACCGGTTCACCGAGGGCGAGGCCTTCGCGAATGAAGGGAACCAGGGCCGCCAGGTACTCGTCGTCGCCGTCGTAGAACAGGGCAGGGTGCGAGAATTCGCGGGTCGCGCCGGTTTCGGTGACGGTCATGGGGTGTCCGTTACGTGGGTATCGAGCCAGTGTTGCCTCTGTCACCGTATCCTCCCATCTCGCCGATGTGGGCGACGCACCGCCGCGACGGTGCGCGAACCCGCGCTCGGCCTCAGTCCTGATCACCACGGTCGATGCTCTCGTTCGTCGTCGGTGCGCCTCGCCGCCAATCGAATTCGACATGGGTCGGATATCCGGAGACGGTGATGTCGAACGGCTCCTGGCTGGCGGTGGCGTCATGGGTGAGCGTGCGGACGATGCGCCACGCGAAATCGCGTTGTGTCACCCCGCGGTTCGCCCAGGCCGCGGAGTCGACCTCGACCGACATGCGGTCCTTGTCGTAGGTGAAGCGGCAGTCGATCATCGATCCGGGCACCGCGTCGACGACGAGTGCCGTCGCCACCTCGTTGAGGACGAGCCGGATATCGGCGATGTCCTCGGGACGGAATTCGGCATCGACGGTCACCGCGTCCGCGAGTGCCCGCATCAAAGCGAGGTGTTCGCGCCGTGCCGGTACCTGGATTCGGACGGTGGTCGTGTCGGACAGGGTTTCCGAAGCCGATTGCATGTCTACCTCACCACCTATTACCCGCCGACCCCGAATATCGGGCGGCTGCCCGGCCCGGAACCTCTGGTTCACTGGAAGAATCGGTCGATATCTTGTCGGTCGATTACCCCGTCACATGTGATCGAATCGTGTGCTCCACGTCCCTTTCGCGCCGGTCGCCGACACGCGGTCAGATCGGTCGGAATCCGGCTCCGACCTCGGGTCCGGCGAGATCACCCCAGGTGACCCCGCAGGTATTGCCGGTGGTCCGGCCTTTCTTGCACACCACGTTCGGGAATTGGGCCGGTGCGCCGATATCGGCGATGGACAGCGTGCCGACCCGGTTCACCGGACTGATCCGATCCGGATCGAACGCGATGACGGCATAGTCCAATGCGTGATTCGTCCGAACGAATCTGCCGATCACGCCCTGAGCCGGATCCGCCTCGGCCGACACCGCGGCCCCCGGCTCACCGCAATGCCCGGCGGTCCGCCCGACCAACCGGCCCGCGGCGTCGTGGCCCACGGTGGTCAGCGTGCAGGTGGCCCGCTGATCGATCACTATTCCCGAGCCGCCGCCGACGGCCGGGGGTTCGTCCCGAGCCGCCGCCGGGCCCGCGCCGAGTGCCGCTGCCGCGACGGCGAACGCGACGACGGCGGGCAGGGTCGTCTTCCTCGAATGCGTCGCTCCCACATTCGTGCGGGTGCCCGACCGGGACGGTGCCAAACGGCGTCGGGTCCGATCGGCCCGGGGGGCTCTCAGCCGGTGCGCAGGGATTCGGCCCTGAGCTGGATCCCGGCCGCCATCCCCTCGAAACCGTGGCGCAGATTACGGCCGAGGATCGCGGCGACGACGGGATGCAGCCAGCCGTCGAGTTCGAAATGGGATTCGTAGCGGGTGCGGTGCTCTCCGGCCGGGGTGACGGTGTGCGAGCGCAGGCTGCGCAGGGCGCCCGCCGGTACCGGCTTCATCGAGTAGCTCAGTTCGCGGCCGGGAATGTTGGTGCGGATCCATTCGCGCTGTTTACGCGCGGCCGAGCCGATGACGGTGACGAGCATATCGATCGGCGCTCCCGGTTCGAGGGTGCTCTCGCACCGTTTCACGAACGGATTCCACTCGCCGTAGCGCGGGAGATCGGTGATCACCTGCCACACCAGGTCGGCGGGAGCGTCGATGTAGACCGCGGCGTCGATGACAAAGCCCATGGGAGAAAATTAGAACAAGTTCTACTCGGGGGCAAGGTTCGATGTAGTAGTACTCCTCAGCAGTCGCCCCTCAGCAGTTGCCCCTCAGCAGTTGCCCCTCAGCAGTTGCCCATACTCGTGCCCTGGTCGGTGCCGTAGCGGTGGCCGTGGCCGGTCGGCGCGTCGAGAGCCGACAGCAGGTCGGCGGTAGTCTGGACGAAACTCAGCACCGGCAGCCAGGGCGGAATCGGTGCGTCGACCCGGACGTCGTCGAGGTCGGGGGCGCGCCACAGCAGCGACGGCGACCAGTGCACCACCGGGTCCGAGCTGTTGGCCAGGATCGTCGCGCGGCCGTGGTGCACATCGCCCGCGGGCGGACCGGCCCACAGCGCGGCGCAGGTCCGACGGTCCTGATCGGCGTCGTCGGTGAACAGCGCACTACCGCCCAGCGCCCCGAGACTCTGCCCGTAGACGAACAGGCGCGGCGGGTGGGTGTCGCCGGCGAGACGCCGCTCGATCGCGGTGAACAGCGCGCGGGCCGAGGAAGTGGCCTCCTCACGACCGAAGACGAATGTCGCCCAGCTCGGCGCGAAGGAATACTGCAAGCCGACCAGTGCGACGTCGTCGCCGAAACGTTCGGTGAACCCGACGGCCGCGTCGGCGTCGATCCATCCCGAGCCGGTGGGGACGGTGACGACGATATTGCCGCGCCGGAAACCGCCGGACCGTTCCAGTTCCGCGAGCGCGAGTGCCACCCTGGCGTCGAGATCCGGCGCCGATTCGAGTCCCACGTAGACGCGGATCGGCCCGTCGGGTCCGTCCGCGACGAATCTGCGACCCTGGCTGCCCAGCGAGGACCAACTCACGGCGGACGTCGCGGTACCCGATCTGCCGGACGACACCGGCGGCGTCACCGTGGGATCGACGGTGGCGTTGGCCGCCGCGTAGACCCCGTAGCGCCATTCGGCCACCGTCGGCGCGACGATCGCACCGCCGAGGACCGCCGCCGCGACCGTGACCGCGACGCCGCGCGCCGCACCGAGCCGACGCAGTACTCGACCGACACCGCGTGCGAATCCGAGGCCGAGCCCGGCGATCAGCGCGGCGCCCACTCCGCAGCGCACCCAGTACCCGGGGCCGATGAGCGCGGTGCCCATCGCGGCCCGCAGACCGTTCTGCCAGTGGCCCGCCTGCGCGACCGCGGCGACCACGAGCACGACGGTGAGCGCGAGTAACGGCCCACGGTAGGCGGCGAAGTGGACATCGGTGTCGAAACCCTTGCGGCGCACCGTGAAACGGACGAGTCCGGCGACGCCGAGTGCTATCGCGACGAGCAGTCCGGTGAGAATCGCCTGCGCGCCCGACGTGCGGGGGAGCAGTCCCGGGGAAAGGGACGCCAGTACACCCGCACCGGCCGCGAGCGTCGTCCCGATCCGTGGGCGTAGCAGCCGACCGCCGTGCCCGATCCGCGCCCACGACCGCCTGTGCGTCACCACGGCGCGCATCCCACCGCGGCGAACCGCGTCGGCTCGCTCGTGGCGGTCCCGCGACGCATCGCGTCGAGCAGGAACCGCAGCAGAACCGCCATACCGGCGACGCCCAGCCCGATGGTTCCCACCAGCCACCCGCTCACTCCCGAGCCCGCGAACAGCGATTCGACCACCGGTGCGCCGTAGTGCTGACGGCGTGAATTCAGATCCACCGCCACGTCGGCGATATCGGCCATGGTGCGGCAACGCGCCCGTCCGACCGTTCCGGTGCGGTCCGCGCACGCCTGCCGCATCCGCAGGTCGAGCGTGGTGTCGATGGCCTGGCGGGCCCACGGGCCGAGCGGTTCGCCGTGCAGGTCCGCGTAGCGCAGCAGGTCGTAGCCGAGATCATGCGCCTTGCACGCGATATCGAATTCGGCGGGCAGCGGGACCGGCGAGGAGCAGTCGCCGCCGGGATTCACCAGCAGACCGTCGATCGTGCTCGGCCGGTACCCGAATACCGAGGTGAAATCGTCGGGCAGGACGAACACGCCGGTTCCGGAGTCGGTGATCGCGGCGACGGCCCGTGTGGCCGAGGTGTTCTCGACGGCGGGCGGCCGGTCGACAGTGACGGCTCCCGTCACCGGGGCCAGGGTGACCGTGGCGGTGATCGCCGTCAGCGCGACGGCCGTCACCGCCGCGCAGCGCCGCACGACGGCGCTGGGAGTGGCGGCAGCGCGGGTGTGGACCCGGTCGGATCCGGGGTTCACCCGTCGTGCGGTGCTCGAGGTGCTCATGGTCCTCGACGCTAGGAATCGCGCGCCCCGGCGGGCGTCCCGCCGCGGCACGGTTCGTCGCGCCCGCCACCGGGGGAGCGGCCCTGTCGCCTCACCCCGGGGTACGGGGAGCGAATTCACCCACGGGTATGAGGCGCGCGATCGGGCCGGGTTTCTACTGTCGTAGTCATGGAACAGCGAAGCCGTGCCTGGTTCAGGGTGATGAGCGCACGGATGTGGATCGATGTGTGCACCGTGGTCGCGGCACTCGTGCTGTTTTCGGTCGCGTGGCCGACACTGCACGTCACCCACGTGGTTCCGGTGGCGGTGCAGCCGTTCATCGCCGCGTTGGCGGTCTTCCCGATCCTGCTCGTGCGGGTCAACCCGGCATTGGGCTGGGCAATCTCGGCCGGATCGGCGCTGGTGATCGCGTTGGCGATACCGCATCAGCCGGGCAGCGACCTGCCGTTCCAGGTGGTGCAGATCCTGTCGCTGATCGCGTTGCTGTTCGCGGTGGGTCTGCGCGCGTCCATGCAGATCGTCGCGATCGCCTGGTTCGCCACCTCGCTGCTGTTCGCGACCACCACCTCCGGCGAGGGGGTGAGCGCGGCGTGGGGCTGGCCGATCGCCCTGTCCGCGGTGGTGCTGTTCGCGCTGCTGGTCCGCTGGCTGGTGTCCTCGCGCGTGCAATTGCTGCGCCAAGAGGAGGAGACCGAACTCGAACGCGCCCGCCGCGCGATTCTGGAGGAGAAGGCTCGGATCGCCCGTGACCTGCACGACGTGATCGCCCACCACATGTCGCTGGTCGTGGTGCAGGCGCAGACGGCGCCCTACCGCGTCGAGGGCGTCACCCCTGCCGCGCGCGCGGAATTCGACTCCATCGGCGCCACGGCCCGCGAGGCGTTGAACGAGATCAGGGGCATGCTCGGCGTCCTGCGCAGCGACGGCCAACTGCCGGAAACCGCGCCGCAGCCCAAGGCCACCGAGGTGGTCGGCCTGTTCGAGGGCGCGCGGCGCGCGGGCGTCTCGATCGAGTGGACCGTGAACGGCGACCTGGAGGCGATCGGCGAGACGACCGGTCTCGCGCTGTATCGGATCGCGCAGGAATCGCTGTCGAACGCCTCGCGTCACGCGCTCGGCGCGCCGGTCCGGGTGCTGATCGTCTGTGATCTCGACCTGACGTTGCGGGTCACCAACGACGCGGGCACCGAATCGGCGCGTCCGGTCGGCAACGGTGGTCACGGGATAGCGGGCATGCGGGCCCGCGCTCTCGCCGTCGGCGGCGAGGTGATCGCGGGCCCGAACTCGGACGGCGGTTTCGTGGTCGAGGCCCGGCTGCCGCTCGGTCCGGGCACACTCGACCCGGTGCGCGCTCCGGCCGAAATGCCCGCCGTCCGGTCCGCCTAGGAGGTCGGGGACGGTCACGGCGACGGCGGAACGCGGTGTCGAACAGCGGGCCTTACGCTGGGCGCGTGGCTATTACGGTTTTGATCGCCGACGACCAGGCGATGGTGCGCCAGGGATTCGGCGCCCTGCTCGCCGCCCAATCGGATATCAGCGTGGTGGGCGACGCGGCGGACGGGAAGATCGCGGTGGCCGAGGCCAAGCGGTTACGCCCCGACGTGGTGCTGATGGATGTCAGGATGCCGGAGATGAACGGCCTTGACGCCGCCCGAGCCATCCTGGCCGCAGGATTCGATCCGCCGGTGCGCGTCCTCATGCTCACGACGTTCGACATCGACGACTACGTGTACGAGGCGCTGAGCATCGGCGCCAGCGGATTCCTGCTGAAGGACGCGCCCGCCGAGGAATTGGTGCGCGCGGTCCGGGTCGTCGCCGACGGGCAGGCGCTGCTCGCGCCCACCGTCACCCGCAGGCTGATCGCCGACGTCACCCGTCGCCGCACCGCGACCCGTGCCAAACCGACCCCCGCGCTCACCTCGCTGACCCCGCGCGAACGCGAAGTACTGGAACTGATCGCGCGTGGCATGTCCAATATCGAGATCGCGGAAAGTCTCTTCGTCGCCGAACAGACCGTGAAAACCCATGTGTCCAAGGTCTTCTCGAAACTCGGTCTGCGCGACCGAGCCCAGGCCGTCGTCCTGGCCTACGAATCGGGGCTGGTGACCCCCGGCTGATCGGCGCTCAGCGCGTACAGTCGCCGCCGCGCAATTCCTCGCGGTGTCGGTCGAGCAGACGGGCCAGCCGGTCCAGCAGCAGGGTGGCGTCGTCGTAGGTGCCCGATTCGGCCTGCGCGGCGACGGCGACGGCGACCTGCCCGGAAGGGGTGGGGATCAGGCCGAACTGGCGGACGGTGTACACCCCGGTCTCGTCGTCGGGACCCCAGCCGCCCTTGAATTCGGCGCCGTCGATGGTGCCCAGGCCCCAGCCCTGTTCGGGTGTGATCTCGCCCATGAGTCTGGTCACCTCACCGGTCTGGGACAGGCACGGCAGTTTGGAGGCGAAACGCGCCTGCTCGGTCAGCGTCCATTCGGTCGAACCGAACGAGGTGTAGTCCAGGGTGGTGCGCGGACCTGCGAGTCCGGTGGTGCGATCGCCCGCTTCGTCGAGCACGTCCTGCACCGCCTGCGCCGCCTCCAGGCCGTCGCCGAGTGACTGCCACAGCGCTTCGGCCGCGCCGTTGTCGGAATAGGTGATCGCCGCCTCCGCGTCGCCGCGCGCGCCCTCGGGATCGTGGCGCAACGCGGCGATGGCGAGCGGGACCTTGATCGTCGACCAGGCGATCCCGGTCGTCCAGTCGCCGAAGACCGTCATCCGGCCACCACCGACCGGCATGATCGCCACGCCGACCTGCCCGGCCAGCATCGGTTGCAACTGGGTGAAATCGGCGGCGAGCGATCCCGGCCTGGCGACCGACCAACCCGAACGCCATGTCCCACCGGAACTCAGGGTCACCGCCGGTGCGCCGGACGCGTCGTTGTGCTGTGGGAACAGCGCGCAGGACGCCAGAGTGAGCATCACCAATACAGCGGTACCGCGCAGTACCGATCGAGGGACATGAAAGTTTCGAGCCGTCTTCACCACCGCGTCCTCCCCACCACCAGCGCATCGCGGAGCCATCGGCGGTGAAACACTCCTCATCTCGCCGACCCGCAAGAATGCCGGACGACGGGAACATCCTCGTGCGTTTCGCGAATCGCGAACGCGTCGACGACGTCCCTCTCCTAGTTTTCCCGATAATCGCGAAGATTTCGAAATCCCGAGGTGACGCGGTCGACGGGTAGGCTCGGAAGGTGCGTTCGGCTCCGGAACTCGTACGCGGTGAAGAGCGGTCGCGCACTCGCTACGCTTCTCTGTGCTGGTTCACGGAAGGGGGCGGCGTTGATCGACAGCGGTGAAGTGTTCGCCGGATACACCGTCGAGCGACTGCTCGGTCAGGGCGGCATGGGATCGGTGTACCTGGCACGTCATCCGCGGTTCTCCCGCCAGACCGCGCTGAAACTGCTGAATCCGAACCTCTACACCGACAACGAGGTGCGCGCCAGGTTCGAACGCGAAGCCGACCTCGCCGCGCAACTGGACCACCCGAGCATCGTCACCGTGTACGACCGTGGTTCCGAGAACGGCCAACTCTGGATCGCCATGCAGTACATCGACGGCGTCGACGCGGCGACTGTGAATCCGATGACCCTGCCGCCGGAACGCGCCGTGCAGATCATCGAGGGTGTCGCCGACGCGCTGGACTACGCGCACGGCATGGGGGTCCTGCACCGCGACGTCAAACCGGCCAACATCATGCTGGCCCGTTCCAGCGTGGGGCAGGGCGAGCGGGTCTTCCTCACCGATTTCGGAATCGCCCGGCTGCGCGAGGATTCGACCCACCTCACCCAGACCGGCATGTTCACCGCAACGCTCGCCTACGCGTCGCCCGAACAGATGACCGGCGGACACCTCGATCCGCGCACCGACCAGTACGCGCTGGCCTGCGCCCTGTACTGGCTGCTCGCCGGTGTCGGCCCCTTCGACGCCGACAACCCCGCCGACATCATCCACGGACACCTCCAACTCGCTCTCCCCCCACTGGCCGTGCGCCGCCGCGGCCTGAACCCCGCGCTGGACGCGGTCCTCGCCGCGGGCATGGCCAAACGTCCCGAACATCGATACAACACCTGCGCCGAATTCGCCGCCGCCGCCAAACACGCTCTCACCACCACGTCCGGGCCCCGCCTGCCGACGCCGCCACCCGGTGCCGTGCGCGGGAATCCGGTGGTGCCGCCGCAGCATCCCGGTGCGTATCCCGCACCCGCGCAACAGTTTCCGCCCGCCACCCCTGCGTATCCGGCTTCTCCGCAGCCCGGGGGTCCGTACGCGGGTGCCCCACATCCCGCGGCCCCGCCCGTGGTTCCGCATCCCGCGTCCCCGCAGAATCCGGCTCCCGCATATCAGGCACCACCGCAAGGCCCCGCATCCGTACTTCCGGCACCGCGAACCGGCGATGCGCGGTCTTCCGAAGCCGATCGAGCGGATATCGAGCTGGCCGAGGAGGATTCGGGGTCCGGAGGAAATTCGGATCGGGGCACGAAGGCAGGGCATGTCGGCTTCGAGGGAGATCCGGGCCCCGATGCCGGTCGTCCGAATCCGGAGCAGATCGGTTCATCGAATCCTGATTCGGCGGACTCGGGGGTAGGTCCGCTGCTTTCCGGGGCGGCAGCTCCCTACGGCGGCCCGCCGAATCCGGAGGTATCAGGCCCCGGAATGGGGCCGGTGAATCCCGAGGCGGCCGGGGCAGGTGTAGGTCCGCTGCTTTCGGGGACCGCTGCTCCCTACGGTGGTTCTCCGAATCCGGAGATGTCGGGTCCCGGTGTCGGTCCGTCGAATCCCGAGTCGACCGGCCCTGGCTCGGATCCCAGAGGGGGACAGGGGGGTTCGAGGTCGGGGGTGGACGGGCCGTTCGCTGGAGCGCCGGGTGGTCCGCGCGGTCGGGGGTATCGAGCGGGCCCACCCGTCGGGTATCCGCCGTCGCAGGATGGTGGGGGTCAGCGGAAATCGCGGATGACGGGAGCGCTGATCGGGGTGCTCGCGGTGGCCGTCGCGGCGGTAGTGGTCGCGGCGGTGGCGTTGATCGCGGTGGTGATGGGTGGTGAGGAGTCCTCCGATACCGCGGCGTCGCCCGCCACATCGGGTCCGCGCGCGGTCACGCCTTCGGGGGCGGCGGATCCGCTGACGGCGAGTACGCGGGCATTCCCCCGGCTGCTGCCTCCGGGTGGCGTCGATGCGGGGGAGGGGTACCAGGACGCCGAATGCACGGCCTACGAGCCGGACGACGGGTTCGTCCCGAGAGACGAACCGATGCGGTCGAGTTCGTGGACCATCGCGTGGCAGTGCGATCGCGTGATCGACGACCAGAGCTATATGAGCTACACGATTCTCGGCTATCGGTCCCCGGCGGCGGCGCGCGCGACGGTCGCGGCTCTGCCGTCGCACACCGAAACACCCGGTCTGAAGAGCGGCTCGCGCCACACCCGTCACGGGTGGATCGTGCCCGACCCGCCCGGCCCGTTGCAGCCGTACTTCTACACCGCGAAAATGGTGGTCAGCTTCGAGGACGATCCGGCCCGCGCCGACTACCTCCTCTACATCAGCCACCGCGGCACTTCGAAGAGCCCACAATCCCTGCAACCCTCCGCCGACGTGGATATCGCCGAATGGTGGTCCGCCGCCCCTCTGTGAGCGCATCGATGTCCAGCAGGTCGCCGGTGTATTCCGCGGAGCGGCCCACAGAGGACGGCGGCCCCCTTCTTCCCCACGTCCGCTCGGCGGCCACCACATCCGGTGTCGGCGCACCGAGTGCTGGTGCATCGCGAGGCGAACGCCGTTCAGTCCGCCGCCAACGCCTCCACGATCGGCATGCGGGCGGCGCGCAGTGCGGGCGGGATGGATCCGAGCAGGGCGAGGCCGAGCGCCGCCAGTCCGTAGATCAGGATCAGCGGTCCCGGGGCGTAGACGATATCGATGGTCATGGCGTGCCCGATCGCGACGGTCGCCAGGTATTGAACCGCCGTGCCGACGGCCAGACCCAGTGCCGCGCCGACGATTCCGATGCCCGCGGCCTCCGCCAGCACCGACCGCAGCAGGAATTTGCGCCCGGTGCCCATGGCGCGCAGCACCCCCAGTTCGCGGCGGCGTTCCAGCACCGAGAGCATGAGCGTGTTGAGCAGGGCGACGGTCGCGACGAGCACCACGATCCACAGGATGGCTGTGCTCATCGCCGAGCCCTGGCGCACGCCGGAGGAGATGGCGGTGACGGCGGCCCGCCCGGTGTCGATGTGCATCTCCGGCGGGGCGATCGACCGGATATCGGCGATCACGGCCTGCGGATCGGCCCCGGGTTCGAGGTCGATGGACAGGATCGTCTCGCCGGGCCGCTGGTACCACTGCCGCAGCTGGTCCAGATCCATGATGACCACACCCGCGACCGCGCTGAAGTACGGAATCACCTGGAGCACTTCGACGGTGTGGGCTCCGGTCGGCGTCGGCAGCGTCACCGGCGACCCCGGTGCCAGATCAAGCGACCGCGCGACATCGCGGGAGACGACCACTCCCTCGCCCGCCGCTATGCGAGGAAGCAGCGAACGGTCGACCGCGGCGACCCGGATATCGCCGCTTTCGGCGGGCAGGCCCTGCAACATGACCCGTCCGCTGCCGAGGGTGGCGAAGGCCATCTGCGCCGGGCTCACCTCTTCGATCCCGGGCAGCGCCGCGATCTTCTCGCCGAGCCCGGTCGGCAGCAGAGGCCCGGTCGGGAACTGCTCCATGGCGCTGGGACTGACGAAGATATCGGTTTTCGCCAGTTCCTCGAACGTGACGGTGGCCGAGTCGACCATATTGCGTGAAGCCCCGCCCATGGCGACGGTGGCGGCGACCCCGATCATGACGGTCATGGCCGTCGCCCACACGCGCCGCGGCGCCCGCTCCAAGGTGGTCGCGCCGAGCGCGCCCGGTGCGCCGAACAGGCGGGCTATGGCGGCGGCGGCCCGCACGATCGGCCCGGTGGCCGCGAAGCAGAGCACCACCGCCGCGCTGAACGACAGGGAGATCGAGGCCAACGACACCCGGCCCAGATCGGTTTCGGCGATGGCGACAGCCGCGACGGTCGCGGCGATACCGACGACGATCGCGATCCAACGAAGCACCGGCCGCGTCACGTCGGAAGTGCCGACACCGACCGGTACCAGCGCCTCGATCGGCTCGACCTTGTAGACCTGCCTGGCGGCGATGCCCGCGGCGGACACACTGGCCACCACGCAGGCGGCCACCGCGACCGGAATCGCGTAGCCGGGCACCAGGTACTCGGTGCGCGCCTCGACCGATTGCATGATGGCGGCGGGCAGTCGTCCGATCGCGACTCGGCCCATGAAAACGCCGATCAGCGCTCCGATCGCACCGCCGAGCACACCGAGCAGCGCCGCCTCGACGAGCAGATCGCGCACCATCGGCGCGCGTTTGCCTCCGATGGCTCGCAGCAGCGACAGCATCGGTCTGCGCTGGGCGATCGCCATACTCATGGCGTTGTAGATGAGGAACGCCGAGACGATCAACGCGGCGGCCGACGACATCAGCGTCGAATACCGCACGATCTGGATCGCGCCGCCCGCTTGGACGGTGCGCAGACTCGGATCCGCCACCACCGCGCGGCCACCGACCACCTCGGTCAGTCGCGCGCGCAGCGCACCGATATCGGTGCCGTCGACGGCGACGATCTGCACCGAATCGAGGCGGCCGACCCGGTCGGTGAGCTTCTGCGCCAGCCCGAGCGGGGCGGCGACGATATGACCGCCGTTGAGTTCGGCCGAGGTGTCCTCGTCGAGAACGCCCGCCGCCGTGACGGTTCCGGAACCCAGCGGGAAACTCTCGCCTTCGGCCCTGCCCATCGCCGCGCCAACCAGCACCCCGTTCGGCACCGCGAACAACTTGCCGATCTGTGCGGACATCGGGCCTGCGAGTTCGCTGCCGAGCGCGCCCATATTCGCGTCCGCGCCGATCAGCAGCGCCCGGTCGGCGCCGCTGCCGAGTTGCGCGCGCAACATGGGCACCGCTTTATCGACGCCGGGGGTGGCCGCGACGGCCGGGAGCAGCGACTGGTCGAAACCCGCGTCGGTGATGCCGGTGATCTCCAGTTCGGCCTTGCCGCCCAACGCCTTGGTGAGCCGGTCCACCGATCCGGTCACCGAACCGGAGATGCTGAGCACCGCGACGAGCAGCGCGGCCGAGATGGCCATGACGGCCAGTGACATGGCCGAACGTCCGCGGTGTGCGAACAGTTCACGAATATTGAACAGCCGCAGCCGGTCCCAGGCGGCCCCGATCATGCGCGCACCGCGTCGGCACCCGATCCGGCCGTCCGGTCGACCTTGTCGTTGGACCTGATCTTGCCGTCGCGCAGGGTGATCACGCGATCGCAGTACTCCACCGCGCCCATGTCGTGGGTCACCATGACCACCGAACTGCCGTTGGCGGCGATCTCGCCGAGCAGTCGGAGAATCGAAGCGCCGGTGCTGGAGTCGAGGTTGCCGGTGGGTTCGTCGGCGAGGATCAGCGGCGGATCCATGATCAGCGCCCGCGCCACCGCGACGCGCTGCATCTGTCCGCCGGACAGTTCGGCCGGTCGGTGTTCGGCGCGGTCGCCGAGCCCGACCCGGTCCAGCAGTTCCAGCGCGCGCGGTTTGGCCTTGCGTAATCCGGTGCCGTCCAGCAGTTTCGGCACCGCGACGTTCTCCCAGGCCGACAGCGTCGGCAGCAGATTGAAGAACTGGAAGACGAAACCGACGCGATGCCTGCGGAATTCGGACTGACGCTCTTCGTCGAGCGCGCCGATCTCCTCGCCGCGGAAGCGGATCGACCCCGCGTCCGGACTGTCGAGCGCGCCGAGCAGGTGCAGCAGCGTGCTCTTCCCGGACCCCGAAGGTCCGATGATCGAGGTGAATTCACCGGATTCGATCCGTAGGCCGATCCCGTCGAGCGCGACGACCGTCTGCCCGCCGACCCGGTACCGCTTGGTGATATCGGACAGTTCCAGCATGGCCGGTTCCGGCATCGTCGGTCCCCCGTTTCTCTTTCGTTGGTCAGCGGGCCATCGCCGCGGCGGTGGAGTCGCGGTGACCATACTGGGCGTCGAGCAGCGCGCGCAGTGCCGGTTGTTCACCGCGGAGTTCGAGATAGGCCTCGGCATCGGACTGTCCCTGCGCGAGCGCCTGATCCAGTTTCGCCGCCAGGTGATTGTTCCAGCGGTGCCGCAGGGTGAGCAGCAATCCGGTGGGTCCGCCGAACAGGCGATCCAGATCCGGGATGCCGGCGAACAGGTCGGGGTCGTGCGGGTCGAGCGTGGCGCGCTCGAGGACGGTGTGCACGATGTCGGAACGGCGGTGGTGATCTTCCCAAGACATGGCGTCGGACCTTCCGTGTGACGTCCGCGGTGCCCCGGATCGTTTCGGGGCCTGGTGGGGATGTCTCAACGCTACGGCCGGACCGGGGCCGGGTCGTCGTGCCAGGGACCCGAATCCGCCTCCTACCCGGGTAGGAGGCCGGGCCCACTCGCGGGACGATGCGTGCGCCCGGACGCTACGACTAACCTGGGCGTATGGATGTGACCCACGCCATTCCCGCCGCCGCGGGCGCCCGTGCGGCGGTACCCGCCGGGCAGCGTGGGAGTGTGCGCGACCGATTCGTCGCTTTCTCGCGTAATCCGGTCGCGACCCTGCGCGCCAATCTGGAACAACTGCCGTTCGACTACCCGCCCTCGCTGATGATCAGCGCCGACGCCGCGCTCGCCGTGGTCGGCGTCGCGGCGACGATCCAGCGCCACGAGTATTTCCCCACCGTGCTGCCACTGCTGGCGATGATGCTCGCCTTCGCCACGGTGCCACTGTTCTGTTTCTTCGGCATCGCCCCGACCCCGGTCATGCTCGCCGTGACCGGGCTCGGCTCGACCGCGGTATTCCTCGCGCAGCCGGTGTCGGTCGATTTCGCGCCCTTCGTGCTCGTTGTCGTGGTCGGTGAGGTCGCGGCGATCGCGCCCAAACGGTGGAGCGCCCTGTTCGCCGTCGTCGGGGCGCTGGAACTGGCCGCCTTCGACGCGGCGGGGGATCTGCTGTGGAGTGTCGACGGCGAGCGATTGCACGGCCTGCCCATGTACACCGTCGGCATCGCGCTCGGCTGGCTGGTCGGCGTGATGTTGCAGTACCAGCGCAAATTCCTGTACCAGGAGCGCGAGGGTCAGGCGATCCGCGCGGCGCAGGCGGCGGGCGAGGAACGCAGGCGGATCGCGCGCGAGGTGCACGACGTGATCGCGCATTCGCTGAGCATCACCCTGCTGCATCTGACCGCGGCCAGGCACGCGTTGCAGACCGACCGCGACGTCGACGACGCCGTCGAGGCGCTGATCGACGCCGAACGTCTCGGCAGGCAGGCGATGGCCGATATCCGCCGCACCATCGGGCTGCTCGACGCGGGCCCGTCCCGATCGGCGCCCGAACCGGGCATCGGCGATATCGAGGATCTCGTCGGTGATTTCGTGCGTGCCGGGCTCGATGTGCGCAGGACCGAGGAAGGCGACCTCGGAGCCGTTTCCGCCGCCGTCGGCCTCGCGCTCTACCGCATCGGACAGGAATCACTGGCCAATGTGGTGAAACACGCGCCCGGCGGCAGCGCCCGGGTGCGGCTGACGGTGGATTCCACCTCGGTGCGACTCGTCGTCGACAATTCCGTGCCGTCCGGTGCACCGCGCGACGCCGGTGGCGGGATGGGTTTGTCCGGTATGCGTCAGCGCGCGGAACTGCTCGGCGGCCGGATCGTCGCGGGACCGGAGGGCGGCGGCTGGTCGGTGCGCGCCGAATTCCCGCTCACCGCGTCGCGTGGCTGGTTATCGTGCCCGCTGTCGGAGCGGGATACGACGAGCAACGCGGCCGTGATCGCGGCGGGGGGAACACATGACCGGGACCATGACGGGGAGACCATGACTGTGACCCTGTCGGGGGAGAGCAAATGACTGTGACCCTGTCGGGGGAGAGCAAATGACCGTGACCCTGTCGAGGGAGAGCAAATGACCGTGGCCCTGGAGAAGGAGAACGAGTGACGACTGTGTCCTCGGCCAACGGTGTGGACGCCGTCGCCGTGCTCGTCGTCGACGATCAGGAATTGGTTCGCGGTGGTCTGCGCCGCATCCTGCGCCGCAGAGACGGATTCCTGGTCACCGAATGCAGTGACGGCGATCAGGTGCCGGTCGCGGTCGCGACCGCGCGCCCCGACGTGGTGCTGATGGATCTGCGGATGAAGCGGGTCGGCGGCATCGACGCCACCAGGACGCTGCGCACCGGTCAGGACGCGCCGCCGGTGCTCGTGCTCACCACTTTCGACGACGACCAGTTGCTCTCGGGTGCGCTGCGCGCGGGCGCCGCCGGATTCATCCTCAAGGATTCACCCGCCGAGGATCTGATCCGCGCGGTCCGCACGGTCGCGGCGGGCGGCGCCTGGCTCGACCCGTCGGTCACCGGGCGAGTGCTCTCGGCCTATCGGACGGTGCGCCCGGTCTCCGCGCGCGACGGCGACCGGCTCGGTGAACTGACCGCCCGCGAATACGAAGTGCTCGAACTGATCGGGCGCGGACGCAGCAATTCGGAGATCGCCAAAGCTCTCGGCATCTCCGAAGTCACCGTGAAAAGCCACGTAGGACACATATTCGGCAAGCTCGACCTGCGGGACAGGGCCGCGGCGATCGTCTTTGCGTTTGACCACGGGGTGGTCGCACCAGGAGAATCCAGTCTTTGACGGGCAGGACGACCGGGTACCCGGCGTCGCCCGGGAAGCGGAGGTTTCACGGGGTGGACGGACCTGGGTGGAGGGACGGCAGCAGGTTCGGGCCGTACGAGTTGCGCTCGCTGCTCGGCCGAGGCGGAATGGGCGAGGTCTACGAGGCCTACGACACCGTGAAAGATCGAGTGGTAGCGATCAAGCTGCTGCCCGAAGAATACGCCAAGGACCCGGTCTATCAGGTGCGTTTCCGCCGTGAATCGCAGGCGGCGGCACGGCTGGACGAACCGCACATCATCCCCATCCACGACTGGGGCGTGATCGACGGAGTCCTGTTCATCGATATGCGACTGGTCTCCGGCGTCGACCTGCGCGAAATCCTGCGCGGCCAGGGCCCGATGAGTCCCGAACGCGCACTCGGCATCATCGATCAGATCGCGTCGGCGCTGGACGCCGCGCATGCCGCCGGGCTCGTGCACCGCGATGTCAAACCCGCCAATATC
This sequence comes from Nocardia sp. NBC_01377, assembly GCF_045040005.1. Classification (NCBI taxonomy): domain Bacteria; kingdom Bacillati; phylum Actinomycetota; class Actinomycetes; order Mycobacteriales; family Nocardiaceae; genus Nocardia; species Nocardia sp. NBC_01377. The sequence continues at coordinate 5,480,200 of NZ_CP109566.1, read as the reverse complement.
CTCGTCGGCGAATCGGATTTCGCCTATCTCGCCGATTTCGGCCTCGCGCACAGCGAGGGCGACAGCTCGGTCACCCAGGTCGGCATGGCCGTCGGCTCCTACATCTACATGGCGCCGGAGCGTTTCGACGTCGGTGACGTGAGCGGCAGCGCCGATATCTATTCGCTCACCTGTGTGCTGCACGAATGCCTCACCGGGGCATCCCCGTTCGCGTCGGCCAGTATGAATGTGCTGATCAGGGCGCATATGACCGAAGCGCCGCCGCGTCCGAGCACGTTACGCGCCGGACTGCCGCCCGCGCTGGACGCGGTGATCGCGCGCGGTATGGCCAAGGCTCCTGGCGACAGGTATCCGACGGCGGTCGCGCTGGCGCAGGCCGCGCGCGCGGCGCTGACGGGACCGATTCCGGTCGCGCCGACCTTCGTTGTCCGCACCCCCGACCCGGCCCGTTTCGGGCAGCAGTCCGAACCCGCCCCGCTGAGTTCGCTGGTGCCGCCGGAGCCCACCGGGGAATTCTCGATCATCCCGACCGCCGCGACCGCCGTGCCCACCGAACTCCAATTCGAACCGCTGCCGTCGCGTCAACCGAAGAACGCGGCACCGCCGGTCGCCGCACAGGCCGACGAACCGCCCGTGCCGATCCGTCCGTTCCCGGACGCGCACCTGTACGAGCAGGGGCAGCAGGAGTACACCCCCGAGCCCGCGCGGTACCCGGCGCCGCAGACCCAGCGATACGGGCCGGTGCCGTCGGTCTCCGAACCCGCCGTCGCGATGCCGCAGCAGCGTCTGCCGGAATTCCCCCGCCCGGACGCGGGTTTCGCACCGCCCACCGAACAGTACGAGCGTGCCGTGCCCACCCCGGGTGCCTACGCACCCGCTTCCGGAGCATTCCCCGCCGAGACCGGAGCTGCCGAGGGGTACGGTCCGGAGACTCGGGCGTACGGAGGATCCGCGCCGGGTTCCGGTTCGTTCGCGGCTCCCGAGACGCAGCGTTATGACGGAGGGGTTCCCGACGCGTACGGTCCCGCCACTCAGGTGTTCGGAGGTTCCGCGCCGGGTTCCGGTTCGTTCGCGGCTCCCGAAACTCAGCGGTACGACGGTGCGGGCTCCGACGCGTACGTGCCCGAGGTTCGGGCGTATGGCGATTCCGCGCCGGGTTCCGGTTCGTTCGCCGCGCCCGAGACCCAGCGTTACGACGGAGCGGCCCAGGCTTACGGTTCGGACGCTGGGTCGTACGGCGATCCGGCACCGTCGTCGGGGGGCTTCGCCGCCGAGACCCGGCGCTACGACGGCGGGAACCCGGAGCAGTACGGTCACGGTGCACCGCCGTACGGCGAGAGCGCCTCGCAGCAGGGGTCTTTCGCGCCGGAGACCCAGCACTACGACGGTTACGGTGAGGACCCGTACTCGCCGCCGACGCAGCAGTTCCGCGATCCGGGCGCGCTCTCGCAGGCCGCCGAGGAGACCAGGCAATACGGAATCGACGCGCCGCAGGCCTACGCGCCGTCGGCCGCGCACGATGCCTTCGCCGACCCCGCCGAGGTCTACGGCGCGGCATACGATCCCGATCCGCACGTCGCCGCCACCCAGCACTACGACGGCGCGCGGCAGCAGACGCCGAACGATCCCCGGTATCCCGAACCCGACGCCTACCCGGCGGCACAGGCATATTCGGACTACCAGCCCGATTCACCCGGGTACCCGCACGGAACCGGCGGTTTCTACGCGCAGGACGTGGCCGATCCGCAGGCGGCGTACGGCTACGGTGGTCACGGCGAACCCGCCGACGGCGCGCAGGGTTACGCCCCCGGCAACGACGGCAACGACGGCTACGGCGCACCCGGTGAATACGACGACTACTACGGGAACGGCTACCACGAGCCCGAGCGGCGACGTTCGATCGTGCTGCCCATGCTGGTAGCGGGGGTCGTCATCGTGGTGCTGGCCGTCGGCGGTGTCATCGGCTGGACGATGTTCGCGTCGAAGGACAAGAGCGCGGACATCGTCGACCAGGCGGGGTCGATCACCACCTCGGCGGTCTCGCGCGGCACCACCCCCGGTGCGGCCGCGGCGCCGAGCGCGTCGTCGACCACCTCGGCCGCCGCCACGTCGACCGCCCTGCCCGCGGGCGCGAAATCCTGTTCGGCCGGTCGAGCGGTTCCCGGCTCCTTCGCCCAGACGGCGACGGGCAGTGAGGTGACGAGTTGCCCGTTCGCCGAGGCGGTTCGGCAGGCCTACGCCGAATCCGCCGCGGCCACGTCCTCGCGCGCGCCCCGATCGATCGTCGCGGTGAGCCCGGTGACCGGGCGCAGTTACACGATGAATTGCGTCGCGTCGGGACAGCTCGTCACCTGCACGGGTGGCGAGAACGCGGTGGTTTACATCTACTGAGCGCGTCGCGCGGTCCGGTGTCCGGGCCGCGGGTGTCGGGGCGGAGATATTTCCGAACGGAATGCCCGCCCCGACACGCCGGAATGCGGGTTAGGCTCGGTGCGTGTCGAAGCGGGGCTCCCAGGAGCGTGGGCGAGACGGGACGCCCCGAGCGGTACCCGCTCACAGATGGACGTCGGGTGTCGGGCAGGCGCGCGCGGTACGCGCGCCGTCGACGGCCCGAGTACGGTTACCCGTTACCGTACGTACGCAGGTATCGTGGGGAGCTCTCGAAAGTAATGCGTCAAGTGATGTCCGATAGTCGTATTCGAAAAGCCCTCGGTGCCTGCGCGCTCGCGCTGATGCTCACCACCTCGTGCGCGGCCCAGAACGGAAGCGTCGAGGAGATCGAGTCCTCGACGATCACCCAGGCCGCGGCGGTTTCCGAACCGAAGATCGAGATGACCCTGCCGGGCACCCTCGCGGCGGGTTTCCAGCAGTTCCAGGCCTCGATGAAGGGCCACTACGGCATGGCCGTGGTCGCGGTCGGCGGCGACGATGTGGTCACGTTCGGAGACTGGACGACCGGTCCGGCGTGGTCGACGATGAAGGTGCCGTTGACGATCGCCGCGATCCGTGACAGTTCCGCGAACGGCGGATTCGCCGCGACCGCCGCGATCACCGAATCCGACAACGCCGCGGCCGATGTGCTGTGGGCGGCGCTCGGCTCCGGTCAGGAGGCGGCCTCCTCGGTCGAGGCGGTGCTGCGCGAAGGCGGCGACGTCAAGACCGTCATCCCGGCCACCCGTACCCGCACCGACTACTCGTCGTTCGGGCAGGCGGAATGGACACTGAACGACCAGGTCAGGTTCGCCTCGCGACTGCCGTGCCTGAACCGGGTCTCCACCGTGGTCAAACTCATGGAACAGATCGTCCCGAGTCATCGCTGGGGTCTCGGCGCGTTCAACGGCGCCGAATTCAAGGGCGGCTGGGGTCCTGACACGTCGGGCAAATATCTCGTCCGCCAGTTCGGTCTGATCTCCACGGCGCGCGGGCAGATCGCCGTCGCACTTGCGGCCCAACCGGATTCCGGTACGTTCTCCGACGGTATGGCGGCGATGGACAAGATGGCGGCACTGATCTCCGAGCACCTCGGTGAACTGGCCTCGGGCAAATGCTCGTCTTGAGAAACGTGAAACGCCAGGGGAGCGAACAATGTAGGTGAGGTCGTGGACGCGTGCGTGCGCTCCGGACGGCCGCGCCCGCGAGGTGGAGGTAACGGGGTGGATGACGCGGATTCGCGGATCGGTTCCCGATTCGGTCCGTACGAGTTTCGCTCACTGCTCGGCCGAGGCGGAATGGGAGAGGTCTACGAGGCCTACGACACCGTGAAGGGCCGGGTCGTCGCGGTGAAACTGCTCCCGACCGAGCTGGCGAGGGATCCGGTGTTCCAGCAGCGGTTCCGCCGCGAGTCGAAGGCGGCGGCCAGGCTGGCCGAACCGCACGTCATCCCGATCCACGACTGGGGCGAGATCGACGGCGTCCTCTATATCGATATGCGACTGGTCCGCGGCCGCGACCTGCGGTCGGTACTGGAGGAGAAAGGTCCGCTGAGCCCGGTCCGCACGGTCGGCATCATCGAGCAGATCGCCGCCGCGCTCGACGCCGCGCACACCGAGGGATTGGTGCATCGCGACGTCAAGCCCGCGAACATCCTGGTGACGCCGTCGGATTTCGCCTACCTCGCCGATTTCGGCATCGCGCGATCGGCGGGCGATCCGAGCGTCACCGACACCGGCACCGCCGTCGGCTCCTACAACTACATCGCGCCGGAACGTTTCGACACCGCGCCGGTCTCCGGCGCCGCCGACGTCTACTCGCTGGCCTGTGTGCTCTACGAATGCCTCACCGGCGCACAGCCGTTCCCGGCCGAGGGCATGAACGTCCTGATCCGCTCGCACCTGACCACGCCGCCGCCGCGCCCGAGCGCCAAACAGTCGGGCCTGCCCCCGGTGCTGGACGAGGTCGTCGTCCGCGGCATGGCCAAGGATCCCGCCGACCGCTATCCCAGCGCGAGCGCGCTGGCCTCGGCGGCGCGCGCCGCCCTGACCGCACCAGGACCGGAGTCGCAGCGCCTGCGACGCGAACCGGGCCTGCCCGCCCCGACCACGGTCGTCTTCCCCGCCGTGGAACCCGGCGGCGGACACGGCGATCCCCGCGCCTCCGATGCGACCACCCGGCGGATCCGCGACGCGCGGCCCCCGTCCGGGCCGAACCCGACGGTCCCGCCGGGCCGCCCCGACGCGCGACAGACGCGTGAACCGAGCGGTGGCGGCGATTCGGGTGGGCGGGGCCCTGCGCCCCGGGAGGGGGTGGCCGCGGGGTCCGGCGCGCCGAACGCGCGCGAATCGATCGCGGCGGGCGAAGGCGAGGCCGGGGGCACGTCCGCGCCGACTGTCGATCTCGACGCGGTGACCGCGAAATCGACCACCGCCGCCCCGGCCCCGGCGACCGTCAGAACCCCGAGGGTCCCGGAGAGTGGTTCTCCCGGTGCTGGTCCTCGGGACGGGGCGCAGGCGCCGAACACCGCGCAGGGAGGTGCGCCGCACGCCGCGGCCACCGTCGACTTCACCGCGCTGGCGCGGAACCACCCACCGGGTACCAGGGGCCCGGCGGGACCGCAGGCGACCGGCGGTGATCCGTCGACCGTCGATCTGGGGGCGACGGCGAACCGGCTTCCGGGGCGATCGGCGTCGTCGGTCCCCGGTCGCGAATCCCGGCCCGGCACGGTCGGTCCATCTCGCCCGCCCGTCCGATCCGCGCGGACTCGGAACTCCGGCCCGATACCGGCCGGGCGCCCGCAGCCTTCCGCGCAATCGGCCCCGCCGACAACGCACTTCGGCCGGGTGGGTGACGCCGCCGTCGCGCGGTCGGCCCAGCCCGAACCACCCGCGCGAGCCGCTCGCGGCCGTACCCCTCGGCTGCTGTTGCTGTTCGCCGCCGTGCTCGCGATCGCCGCCGCCGTCGCGGGCGTGGTCGGTTGGCACGCGCGCGGCGGCGGCGACGCACCGGCGCAGGATCTGTCGACGAGTACGGTCCGGCTGCCGGACGACGCGCAGGCCTGCGCGCGATCCAAGCCGAAGGTCGGTCGCTACTCGGCTTCGGCGACGGGCAGCCGGGTGACCAGCTGCCCGTTCGCGGAAGCGGTGCGCGAGGCGTACGGGTGGGCGGCGGGTGACGCCGAAGCGGGCGACGAACACAGCGTGACGGCCACGAGCCCGGTCAGCCAGCGCGAGTACACGATGGACTGCACCGCGGGCATCGACTTCGTGACCTGCACGGGCGGCGACAACGCGATCGTCTACCTCTACTGATCCGTCGCATGGCCATCGCGTGCCCGGTGGCGATCACCCGTTGGGCAGGATCACCGCGCGCCCGTCTATCTTCCCCGCGTGCAATCGCTCGTAGGCGAGCGGAGCCTCGTCCATCCCGAACGTCTCGACGTGGACATCGACCGCCCCCGCCCGCGCGAGGTCGAGAACCTCACGCAATTCGCCGCGACTGCCCCAGTACGGAGCCGTCACGCTGACCTCGAAGGGCATGACGCCGAAGCCGACGGGCAGCGTGCCGCCCCCGATGCCGACGATCGTCACGTCACCTTCCATGGCGACGCATGCGCCCGCCGTGGCGACGGTCGGTTCGGCCCCGACGAAATCGAAGACGGCCGTCGCACCGCGTCCGCCGGTCAGTTCGCGCACCCGGTCGGCGGCCTTGGCGTCGGAGGTCACGGTCTCGTGCGCGCCCACGGTGCGCGCCAGTTGGAGTTTGTCGTCGCTGATATCCATCGCGATGACGCGCGCCGGGCTCACCGCGCGCAACAGCTGGATCGCGACGTGCCCGAGTCCGCCCGCCCCGATGACGACGGCCGTCGAGCCCGGCCCGAGTTTCGGCAGCGAGCGCTTGATGGCGTGGTAGGGCGTGAGCCCGGCGTCGGTGAGCGGTACCGCGCGCACCGGGTCGAGTCCGTCGAGCGGCTCGAGGTGGCGGGAGTCGTCCACGATCAGGTATTCGGCGATGGCGCCCGGCGCGCCGAGTCCGGGCGGGAAGATGCTCAGTTCGGTCGCGCGCACGCAGTAGTTCTCCTTGCCCGCCGCGCACGGGGCGCACCGTCCGCAGCCCCACGGGCCGTAGACGGCGACGGAATCGCCGATCGCGACGCCGGTGACGCCGTCGCCGAGCGCGGCGATCGTGCCCGCGCCCTCGTGGCCCAATGTCAGGGGCAGCCGGTACGGAAATTCGCTTTCCGGCCAGGACATGACGGCGATATCGGAGTGGCAGACGCCCGCCGCCGAAACTTTCAGCAGCACCTGCCCCGGTCCCGGCTCCGGATCGGGGACGGTGACCAATTCCGGCGCCGCGCCGATTTCTCGATACTGAAGGGCCTTCATCGCGATACCTCCCTGATCGAATTCTCGAAGAGGGCGCATCGCCCGGCCCGGCGCGATTCGCCCCCGGTGGATCACCATGGAACGCCGCTCGGACGCCGGGCGTTCCGGCACGTCACCGTGGCCGATCGAGCTCCGATAATGCGCTGCGACGTGCGATTATGCTGTTCGATCACCCTGCGGCTGCTACCGCGACGGCCGTATTCGATGATACGGCTCGGCCCTCGCGCACCCGGCGGAATCGGCCCCGCGGTGGACGCGACAACGGCGGATTCGCGCGCGGAACGAGAAAGGTCGACCGGACGACCGCCGCACTTCCCCGCATTCGCCTACGCCGAATTCCGCCTTGCCGGTCTGTCCGGTTTGCGAAACGCGCCGGGACATCGAGACTGGAAGGAGCGCGCGACCAGAACCTGTCGACATTTCTACCGAACGAATCCGGAGATCCACGGTGAGTGCAGCTGGTTACCCAAGGTTCACGGGGCCGCAGGCCCCCGGATACGCGGGGCGGGGCAAGATATCCGCCATGCGCATCGGAGTCTTGACCGGAGGCGGAGACTGTCCAGGACTGAACGCGGTCATCCGCGCCGTCGTTCGTACCGCGAACGGGCGATACGGAGACGCGATAGTCGGCTTCGAGGACGGTTGGCGCGGCCTATTGGAGGATCGCAAGATCCAGATCCTCAACGACGACCGCACCGACCGGCTGCTCACCAAGGGCGGGACCATACTCGGCACCGCGCGAACCAATCCCGACGTCCTGCGCGAGGGCCTGCCCCGCATCAAGCAGACACTCGACGACAACGGCATCGACGCACTTATCCCGATCGGCGGCGAGGGCACGCTCACCGCGGCCAGCTGGCTGTCCGACGAGGGCGTGCCGGTGGTCGGCGTGCCCAAGACCATCGATAACGACATCGATTGCACCGACGTCACTTTCGGACACGACACCGCGTTGAGCATCGCCAGCGAGGCGATCGACCGCCTGCACACCACCGCGGAATCGCATCAGCGCGTCATGCTGGTGGAAGTGATGGGAAGGCACGCGGGCTGGATCGCCATCAACGCCGGGATGGCCGCGGGCGCGCACCTCACCCTGGTACCCGAGGTGCCCTTCGACGTGGACGAGGTCTGCACCATGATCAAACGGCGCTTCCAGCGCGGTGACAAACATTTCATCTGCGTGGTCGCCGAAGGTTCCCATCCCGCGCCGGAATCCGATTTCGCGTTGCGCGAGGGCGGTATCGACGAATTCGGCCACGAGCGATTCACCGGCGTCGCCCAGCAATTGGGGTCGGAGATCGAACGCCGCATCGGCAAGGAAGTGCGCACCACCGTGCTCGGCCATGTGCAGCGCGGCGGCAGCCCGACCCCCTACGACCGGGTCCTCGCCACCCGGTTCGGCCTGCACGCCGCGGAGGCCGTGCACGCGAAGCGTTTCGGTCAGATGGTGGCGTTGCACGGCACCACCATCGATCTCGTCCCGCTCTCGGAAGCGACCAAGCAGCTCAAGCGTGTGCCGGAGAGTCGCTACGGCGAAGCGTCGGCTTTCTTCGGCTGACACGCGGACCGCTCTGGTCGGGGGAACCCGCCGGGTTTACGCTCGTCCCCATGGCACTCATCGATTTCGACGACCTGCCCGTCGCGACGGCCGACGTTCTGCGCCGTCGCGCGCGGGGCGCGGGACTGGGTCCCGCCGAATACGTTCGGCGGGAACTGATCTCTCGCGCGCGGACGCGGGTGCCCGATGACGCGGTCGTCGATTTCGTCGAACAGCAGGGCTGCCTGCCCGGTCCGGTCATCGATGCTGACGCCGTCGCCGTGATCCACTCCTACGACATGCCGTTCGATGTGCTCGACCGATTCGCGCGCCGCGCGTCCGCCACCGGTATGCCGATCGGCGAGTACATGCGCGGGCAGCTGATCGCGATGGCGCGTCGATCGACCGTCGACGACGCGATGGGGGAATTCGAGGAAGCGATGCGCGCGGACCCGAGCCTGGATCTGGATATGAACGAGATCGCCGCCTCGGTCCGCTACGCGCGCGGACTGTAGCGGCTCGATCGCCTCTGCACGCCGATCGCCGCGCACGCGAGCACGATTCGCCACGCCGCGGCAGTCCTTGTCATGTGCTCTGCGCGGTGATGAGCGAACCGGTCGCGTGCACGATGTCCAGATGCTCGATCGTCGGTTCGCCCGGCCGTGCTCCGGCGAAGGCGGCGTCGACGGCCGGGTGGATCCGTTCCTGGAAGGCGCGGGCGCAGTGTGCCTCGGATTCCCACACATCGATGTAGCGCAGCCCGCCGTCGTCGCGGCGCACACACAGGTGCAGTAGCGAACCGGCCAGTGGTTCCGGACCGAGCTCTTCGATGATTCGCGTGTAGAGCTCCTCGCCGATCGGGACATCTTGAATGTAGGCGTACACCATGGCCGGAATCCCTTCTGAATTCATCCGAATCAGCATCGGACGAATATTGGTAGAATAGGCGTCGATGAACGACAACGTCAAGGCAGGCAAGCGGCGATACAACGCACCGCTACGCGCCGCGCAGGCGGCCGACAGACGTCACGCGATCCTCGGCGCCGCACGACATCTGTTCGTGGTCCGCGGATACTCCGCCACGACGGTGGCCGAGATCGCCGCGGACGCGGGTGTTTCCGTCGACACGGTGTACGCGTCGATCGGACGTAAGCCGGTCCTGCTCCGAGAACTCGTCGAAACCGCCCTCTCCGGCACGGACCAGGTCGTTCCGGCTCGGCAGCGCGAGTATGTGCGCGCCATCCGCGAGGCGACCTGCGCCGAGGACAAGATCGCGATCTATGTCGACGCGCTGGTCGCCATCCAGCAACGGCTCGCGCCGATCTTCCTCGCCCTGCGCGAGGCAGCGAGCACGGATTCGTCGTGTGCCCGGATCTGGTCCGAGATCGGTGAGCGGCGTGCCGCCAACATGCGTGAGTTCGCGGCCGACCTGCGCGGCACCGGGCAATTGCGCGAGGACCTGTCCGATGACGATGTGGCCGATGTCATCTGGAGCATGAACGCCACCGAGTACTGGGTGCTGCTTGTCGGCGAACGCAATTGGACCGTCGAGCGCTTCCGCGACTGGCTGGTCGACGCGTGGATCCGCCTGTTCCTTCACGATCCCCCGGTGCCTCGCGATGGTGCGCACCCGAACGGTGCGCCCCGATAACGCTTGCCGACAGGTTCGAAGGTCCGATCCGTCGACGTGTGCCCGGCCGAATCCCGCGCCGCGATACCGCAGGGGGATTCACGCCCGTCCGCTTCGCCCGGCGTAGGTACCGTGGCTGGTATGCGTACCCGGCGACTGATCGCGTTGACACTGACCATCGTCGCCGCCGTGGTGGTGGCGGCGTGCTCGTCGGATGCCGACCCGCCCGAACCGACGACCGGCGATTGGCACGGCGCGATCCAGGTGCCGGGGCAGCCGATCGAGATCGGTGTGAGCTTCACCGGCGACGGCGCCGCGACCATCGATATCCCCTCGCAGGGCCTGCTCGCCGTGGCGCTGAAGGATGTGCGATCCGACCGTGGCGGTGTGGAATTCGCGATCCCGGACATCCCCGGTGATCCGGTCTTCGGCGGACGTTACGAATCCGACCGCATCTCCGGCGATTTCACGCAGAGCGGTCGGAGTTTTCCGCTGACCCTGGAACGGGGGAAGGTCGCGGGTGTGGCGCGACCGCAGGAGCCGAAGCCGCCGTTCCCGTACGAATCCGAGGACGTCACCTACCGTAACGGCGATATCACCATCGCGGGCACACTCACCACCCCGCGTGGCAGCGGGCCGTTCCCCGCGGTGGTGATGATCACCGGAAGCGGCGCGCACAACCGCGACGAGGAGATGCTGGGCCACAAACCCTTCCTGCTGCTCGCCGACGCCATGACCCGCGCGGGCTACGCGGTGCTGCGCACCGACGACAGGGGTATCGGCGGCACCGGAGGGAAACTCGAGGACGCGAATTACACCGACCTGTCCGGCGACGCGGCGGCCGGGGTGAACTTCCTGCGCGGCCGAAAGGATATCGATCCGGCGCGCGTCGGATTGTTCGGCCACAGTGAGGGCGGCTATCTCGCCCCGCTGGTCTCCGCGCGGCCCGACAGCGGCGTGGCGTTCGCGATTCTGATGGCGGGCCCCTCGGTGCCGGGCGACCAGGTGCTCGTCGAACAGACCCGGGTCATCATGGCGGCCAACGGTGCGTCCGCCGCCGATGTCGACAAGCAGGTGAGCGAGAGCGCCGAGTTGGCCGCCTTGCTGAAGGTGGGCGACCTCGAAGGCGCCAAGGCATTCCTGAAGCGGTCCAACGACGCGTTGCCGCAGGACAAGCGCCTCCCCGACGACCAGGTCGGCGCACAGGTCACCCCGTATTTCGCCGCGCTCATCCAATACGATCCCGCCCCCGCGCTCTCCGCGCTGCGCATCCCGGTCCTGGCCTTCTTCGGCGGCACCGATCTCCAGGTGATCCCCGCGCAGAACGAGCGGCCCATGCGCGACCTGCTCGCCGGTGACCCCGCGGCGACCGTCCACACCTTCCCGGGCCTCAATCATCTGATGCAGCCCAGCGCGACCGGCGCGCTCGGCGAATACGGCACCATCGAAACCACCGTCTCCCCGGAAGTGCTCACCTACATCACCGGCTGGCTGACCCAGCGTTTCCCGCCGAAGTAGTGCCGCGCGCCGACGGCCGGAGGTCGGCGCGGTGCGATGGCGGGGCTTACATAGACTGTGAGTTATGAGCGCACTTACCGCCGAGTTGATGGATTACGCCGAGGTCATCTCCCGGTACGAGCCGGTGCTCGGCATGGAAGTCCACGTCGAACTGTCCACCGCGACGAAGATGTTCTGCGGTTGCCCGACCGAATTCGGCGCCGAGCCGAATACCCAGGTGTGCCCGGTCTGCCTCGGACTGCCCGGCTCGCTGCCGGTGGTGAACGAGAAGGCCGTGGAGTCGGCGATCCGGATCGGTCTCGCGCTGAACTGCTCGATCACCCCGTGGGGCCGTTTCGCCCGCAAGAACTACTTCTATCCGGATCAGCCGAAGAACTACCAGATCAGCCAGTACGACGAGCCGATCGCGACGAACGGCTACCTGGACGTGGTGCTCGACGACGGCAGTATCTTCCGCGTCGACATCGAGCGCGCCCACATGGAAGAGGACACCGGTAAATCGCTGCACGTCGGCGGCGCGACCGGTCGCATCCACGGCGCGAGCCACTCCCTGCTCGACTACAACCGCGCGGGCGTGCCGCTGATCGAGATCGTCACCAGGCCGATCACCGGGGCGGGTGAGCGCGCGCCCGAGGTGGCCCGCGCGTATGTGACCGCCCTGCGCGAGGTGCTGAAATCGCTCGGCGTCTCCGACGTGAAGATGGAACAGGGTTCGCTGCGCTGCGACGCCAACGTCTCGCTGATGCCGGTGGGCGCGAAGGAATTCGGCACCCGCACCGAGACCAAGAACGTGAACTCGCTCAAGAGCGTCGAGGTCGCGGTGCGTTTCGAGATGCGCCGCCAAGGCGCGGTGCTCGCGGGTGGCGGCACCATCGTGCAGGAGACCCGCCACTTCCACGAGTCCGACGGCACGACCTCACCCGGTCGCATCAAGGAGACCGCGGAGGACTACCGCTACTTCCCCGAGCCGGATCTGGAACCCGTTGCGCCCGCGGCGGATCGGGTCGAGGAGTTGCGCGCGACCATTCCGGAGTACCCGTGGCTGCGGCGTGCCCGCATCCAGTCCGATTGGGATCTGTCCGACGAGGTCATGCGCGACCTGGTGAACGCGGGCGCGCTCGATCTGATCATCGCCACCGTCGACGCGGGCGCGCCCGCCAACGAGGCGCGTTCGTGGTGGGTCGCCTACCTCACCGAGAAGGCCAAGGAGCGTGAGGTCGCGCTGGAGGATCTGCCGATCACGCCCGCGCAGGTGGCCGAGGTCATCGGGTTGGTCGAGACCAAGACGGTGAACAACAAGGTCGCCAAGCAGGTCGTCGATTTCGTGCTGGCGGGCGAGGGCGATCCGGCGAAGATCGTGGAGGCCAAGGGCCTCGGCATGGTCAGCGACGACAGCGCGCTGCGCGCCGAGGTCGAGAAGGCGCTGGCCGCCAACCCGGATATCGCCGACAAGATCCGCTCCGGCAAGGTCGCCGCCGCGGGCAAGATCGTCGGCGACGTCATGAAGGCGACGCGCGGTCAGGCCGACGCCGCCCGCGTCCGCGAACTGGTCATCGCCGCCTGCGAGTGAGGCGGGGCGTCTAGTAGAGAGCCGTGTTCGGCCCGCTACGTAGTCGAAGGTCTTCGAGAGACGAACGGCGCTCACCTCGGTGAGCGCCGTTCGTCATGGCCCGGGTATTCCTAGTCCGGTCCGCCGCCCCCGCCGGACTGCGGCAGCGGTATGCGCACGACGCGGTCGTCGTTGGGACCGGGCTGTCCATCGGTCTTGTTCACCGTGCCGACCCAGAAACTGCCGTCGGGTCCGATGGTCGCGCCGCCGAGCTGACCGTATTTGTCCTGGGACAGCAGGCTCGGCGCGGTGGTGATCGCGTGGGTGTTCTCGTCGACCGTGGCGAGCGCGAGCGCCTTCGCCGAGGTCATCGCGACGGCGACACCGTCGACCGCCGCCGCGCAGCCCGCGACGCCCGGTCGGTCGGGCCAGGTCCACCCGATGCTGACCTGACCGTCCGGGCCGAGGCGTTGCAGCCGGTCCTCGCCTGGCATGCGGTCGGTGATCCAGACGCTGTCCTTACCGTCGCGGCACAGGTCACCGGCGACGCCGATACCCGATAGCACGATCGAGGACGACGCGCCGGGCGCGGGTGAGTCGACGCGCAACACCTTGCCCGCCAGCGAGGAGGGCGTCGACGCCAGCCCCGGATTGCCCGCGTCACCGGTCAGTACGAGCAGCTGATCCGGTGTCGCCCACTCCAGCGCGCCGTGATTACCGGTCTGCCCCTTGGGAATTCCGGTCAGGATGTCCTTCTGTGAGCCGCCCTCGCCGATGCGGACCACCCGGTTGTCGCTGCCGGTGGTGATGTAGGCGTACATCAGCCCGTCTTCGCGGTAGGTGGGCGAGAGCGCGATATCGCTGAGCCCGCCGTCGGTCGATCCGTCGACATCGACCTTCGCGACCTCGACCGGCGGCGTATCCGGGTCGACCACCTTGAGGATGCGCCCGGTGCGGCGTTCGGCCACCAGCGCGCCCTCGCTGATCCCGATGATGCCGCCGGTGGTGTCCAGGCAGGTGGCGACCACGGCGGGGTCGGGATCGATGCACGGGCCGCTCGGTCGTGTCGTCGACGGCGGTGTGTTCGACGGGGGTTTCGGATCGGCCGGATTGAACGTCGGTTCCGGGGTGAACGGGCTCGACGCCGAATCGTCGAACCGGGCGCATCCGGCCACCAGGACGGCACCGAGCGCCAGACACATCGCGACGCGACCCACGACAACCACACTCATAGCTCAGACGTTACGGAAATAGTGCCGGGCGCGCCCCTCCCGGGTGGGTGTCGCGGGTCCCGCGGTGTCGCGGGGCGGTTGACACGCCGTCGCGTTCGGGCGGTCAGACCGCACCGCGCGGCATAGGGTATGCCCCGTGAGTGAGCGGAGCGAGCGAACCATCGACTCCTGTGAGCGGAGCGAGCGAACCATCGACTCCTGTGAGCGGAGCGAGCGAACCATTGACGCCCATCCGGCCCGGTGGACCCGAGCGACAGAAAGGCACGGCCGTGGCCGATAAGCCGAAGGACACATCCGAGCAGACCGAGCCGCAGGCCGGTGCGCAGAAAGCGGTGTCCACGGGTAAGGGCGTCGGCAGCCCCTACGATTCCCCGACCGGGCAGTTGCCCCGGGTCGGGATGACCAAGGAGCCCACGCCGAGCACCACGGTCCCCGTGGACGGCGTGCCGCGCACCGACGACGAACTCGGTCTCGATCCGGGTCCGGACGTGCCGACCGTGTCGCAACCCACCGACACCTCCGGCACCGGGGCGACGGCGGCGCCGCCGACCACCGCGGGCGCGACCGCGGCGGGTGCCGGTGCGGGCGCGGCGGGCGCGACGGCCGCCTACTCCTACGCGAGTATCCCCCCGGCCGCGAACACCCCGGGCGAACCGAGCCGGTCGTTGCGCCGTCGACCGGTCGACAATCGCCGTGGCACACTCGATTTCGGACTGTTCGTCTTACGTCTCGTGGTCGGTGGCACCTTCATCTATCACGGCCTCCAGAAGCTCACGGGCTGGTTCAACGGTCCCGGCCTCGACGGCACCCGCGACATGATGGCGGGCGGCGGCTGGGATCACGCGACGCTGTGCGCCGTCCTGGTGACCATCGGCGAACTCGGTGGTGGCGCACTGCTGGTCCTCGGTCTGGTGACACCGCTCGCCGCGGGCGCGGTGCTCGCGGTGATCCTCGACGCGTGGGCGTGGAAACAGGGCATGATCCCGGGCTTCCAGTATCGCGGCAGCGTGCCGTCCGGGGTCGAACTGGAGAGCGTGCTCGCGGGCACCGCCGTGGTCATCCTCCTGACCGGGCCGGGACGCTGGTCGCTCGACCGCAACCGCGGCTGGGCCATCCGCCCCCGGTACGGGTCGTTCGTGGTCCTGGTGCTCGCGGTGGTCGCCGCTGTCGTGACCTACTGGTACCTGCACGGCGGTAACCCGTTCACCGGTATCGGGCCCTTCGACTGATCGAAGAGTCCGCGCAGACAGCAGCGCCCCTCGAATCCGCGAAGGATCGAGGGGCGCTGTCGTTTTCGGGTATTGCTGTCGTTTCGGGTATTACGGAACGCGCCGCACGGCGCCCTTGTCCGCCGAGGTGGCGAGCGCGGCGTAGGCGCGCAGCGCGGTGGTCACGGTGCGCTCGCGGTCCAGCGGATGCCAGGGCCGTTCGGACGCTTCCATTTTCGCGCGGCGCTCGGCGAGCACGGCGTCGTCCACGAGCACCTCGAGGGTGCGGCTTGCGACGTCGATGCGGATCTGATCGCCACTGTCGACCAGACCGATCACACCGCCGCTCGCCGCTTCCGGCGAGATGTGCCCGATCGACAATCCGGAGGTGCCGCCGGAGAAACGTCCGTCGGTGATCAGCGCGCACACCTTGCCCAGACCCGCGCCTTTCAGGAACGCGGTGGGGTGCAGCATCTCCTGCATACCGGGACCACCGGACGGGCCCTCGTAGCGCACGACGATCACATCGCCCGGCTTGATCTTCTTGCCCAGGATCGCCGAGACCGCCTCCTCCTGCGACTCGACCACCACGGCCGGGCCCTGGAAGGAGAACAGATCCTCGTCGATGCCCGCGGTCTTGAGGATCGCGCCGTCGGGAGCGATATTGCCGCGCAACACGACCAGGCCGCCCTCCACGGTGTAGGCGTGCTCCTTGTCGCGGATGCAGCCGCCCGCGGCGTCGGTGTCCAGCGAGGACCAGCGGTTCTCGGTCGAGAACGGTTCGACGGTCCGCACCCCGCCCGGTGCGGCGTGGAACAGTTCGATCGCTTCCTCGGAAGCCTTGCCCGAGCGGATATCCCAGGTGTCGAGCCATTCGTCGAAGCTCGGTGTGTGCACGGTGCCGACGTCGGTCTCCAGCAGTCCGGCGCGGCGCAGTTCGCCCAGGATCGCGGGGATGCCACCGGCGCGGTGCACGTCCTCCATGTGGTAGTCCGAATTCGGCGACACCTTGGACAGGCACGGCACGCGACGGCTGATCTCGTCGATGGTCTCGAGATCGAAGTCGACCTCGCCCTCCTGCGCGGCGGCCAGGGTGTGCAGCACCGTGTTGGTCGAACCGCCCATCGCCACGTCCAGCGCCATCGCGTTGCGGAAGGCCTTGGCGTTGGCGACATTGCGCGGCAGCACCGACGCGTCGTCGTCGCGGTACCAGCGGGTGGCGATATCGACGACGACCGTGCCCGCCCGCTCGAACAGCGCGCGGCGCGCGGCGTGGGTGGCCAGCGTGGAACCGTTGCCGGGCAACGCGAGTCCGAGCGCCTCGGTGAGGCAGTTCATGGAGTTGGCGGTGAACATGCCCGAGCAGGAACCACAGGTCGGGCACGCGCTGCGCTCGACCTCGGACAGCCCGTCCTCGGACACGTCCGGGTTGGCGCTGGCCGAGATCGCGGTGATGAGGTCGGTCGGCGCCTGTGCGACACCGCCGACCACGACCGCCTTACCGGCTTCCATCGGACCGCCGGAGACGAACACCGCCGGGATGTTGAGCCGCATCGCGGCGTTGAGCATGCCGGGGGTGATCTTGTCGCAGTTGGAGATGCACACCAGCGCGTCGGCGGTATGGGCGTTGGC
The DNA here is from genome assembly GCF_045040005.1 of Nocardia sp. NBC_01377. Classification (NCBI taxonomy): domain Bacteria; kingdom Bacillati; phylum Actinomycetota; class Actinomycetes; order Mycobacteriales; family Nocardiaceae; genus Nocardia; species Nocardia sp. NBC_01377. Next base: position 5,463,076 of record NZ_CP109566.1, on the reverse strand, counting down.
CATGTATTCGACCGAGTCGGCGATGATCTCGCGCGAGGGCAGCGAGTACAGCATGCCGCCGTGGCCCATGGCGATACCGTCGTCGACCGCGATGGTGTGGAATTCGCGCGGAACGCCACCGGCGGCACGCACCGCGGCGGCGACGATCTCACCGACATCCTTCAGATGCACGTGGCCGGGGACGAACTGGGTGTAGGAGTTCGCGATGGCGACGATCGGCTTACCGAAATCGGAGTCGGTCATACCGGTGGCCCGCCACAGGGCGCGGGCTCCGGCGGCGTTGCGGCCGATGGTGGTCGTACGTGAACGAAGCGGTGGCATGGAAGGTCCTCGATGGGTCGCGGGGGCTGATGTGCGACAGCGCGGCGCCGGCTCGCCGGCCACCCCACGGTACTCCCGGCGGGCCCGCTCACCGTCGGCGGGAGCCGAGGGGAGACGGGCGGTCACGAGTGTCGCGCGGAGTGGTTTCGCGGTGGTCACCGCCGTTCGGCATGCCCGGCCTACCGTGCTGTCGTCGGGCTTTCGGTGTCGCCGCGAGGGTTGTCGTCGGCGCGGGCGGTGTCATCGGGGAGGTGTCGGTCCCGAAACCGTCTCGGCGGCGCGCGATTCGGAGTGTGTCACCGGAATGCGCGCCGATATGCGGAGCGTCACCAGTCTATCGCGGCGCGGATGTGGCTCTCACCACTCGTGTCATCCGTCACACGAAAGAGTGGGTGTGGCCGTCAGTCTCGCTCGTCGGCGGTGTCGTCGGGAGCCTTCGGGTCGGTCTCCGGAGCCGCTTTCTCGGCGGCCTCCTCGTCCGCTTTCTCGGCGGCCGCGCGCTCGGCCCAGGCCCGTTCCTCGGCTTCCTCCGCCGCGGTGAACAGGTCGGGAATCTGTCCGTCGGAGGCGGTGATCAGGTCCCGGAGTCGGTCGTAGCTCACCGCGGGCAACGTCACCTCCGAACCGTCGGTCAGGTGCGCCCGGACGAAGCCGCGCTTGGGAATCCGCAGCCCTTCGACCTGCGCCCAATCCAGATGCCGTGACCCGAACACGGTGCGCAGATCGAGCCCGGATTCCGACACGGTGGTCTGCGTGCGCAGCACCCAGACACCCACCGCTATCGGCAGCGACATCAGCCACCAGAGGAAGGCGGGCGCGCCGACGAAGAAGAAGAAAGTGCCGAGCAGCAGCACGACCACGCCGAGAAACGCCAGGCGCGGGGTCCTGATGACCTTCGCCGTGGGCGCGGGCAGGTCGTGCTCGGTCGAACTACCCGTATCCGATCCCTCGGGCACGGTGTGGGACGATTCAGTAGGTGGCACGGACTGATGCGGTGATGACACACCACCATCCTCGCATCCTGGTGAACGGACACAAGCAACCGCACTGTCCCACATAATGGGACGCACTGGGTCATCTGTTTGACTCATCGGTTCACGCCCGCTTAACGTCGTGCGCGTGAATCGAAACCAGTTGCTCGTACTCGGCCGGCGCGTCCAGCGTTGAGCCTGACTGCCTGAGTCGAATACGTCAGCTCGCGTTGCGACGCGCCACCCTCGTTCAGCCCTGTGCTGACGGGGGCTTTTTTGTGTTCGGGCGAAAGTCCGCCCGTGTTTGTCGGTCATGTCGAATTGATCAGCATTTGTCCGGGGTCGAGTACGAGAACAGTTAGGAACGAAGACGGTGAGTGCACCAACCGCACGGCCCGGGCCATCGGCCCGCAGGCCTGCGCCCTCGAGTCAGCAAGCCGCGACAGCGGCCACCACCGCGGCGAACCGCCGCCAGGTCCCGCCCGAGCGGGTCACCGGCGCGCAGTCCGTCGTCCGTGCGCTCGAGGAGCTCGGCGTCGACACCGTATTCGGCATTCCCGGCGGCGCGATCCTTCCGGTGTACGACCCCCTCTTCGACTCGACCAAGGTGCGCCACGTGCTGGTGCGCCACGAGCAGGGCGCGGGCCACGCGGCCACCGGTTACGCCCAGGCCACCGGCAAGGTCGGTGTGTGTATGGCCACGTCCGGCCCCGGCGCGACCAACCTGGTGACCCCGATCGCGGACGCCCAGATGGACTCGGTCCCGATCGTGGCCATCACCGGCCAGGTCGGGCGCAGCCTGATCGGCACCGACGCGTTCCAGGAAGCCGATATCTCCGGCATCACCATGCCGATCACCAAGCACAACTTCCTCATCACCGAGGGCATCGACATCCCGCGCATCATGGCGGAGGCGTTCTACCTGTCGGCGACCGGCCGACCCGGCGCGGTGCTCGTCGACATCCCCAAGGACGTGTTGCAGGCACAGACCACCTTCAGCTGGCCGCCGGAGATGCGGCTGCCCGGCTACCGTCCGGTCACCAAACCGCACGGCAAGCAGGTGCGCGAGGCCGCGAGGATGATCCTCGAGGCCAAGCAGCCGGTGCTCTACGTCGGCGGCGGCGTCATCAAGGCCGACGCCTCGCCCCAGCTGCTCGAACTGGCCGAACTGACCGGAATTCCGGTGGTCACCACGCTGATGGCCCGCGGCGCGTTCCCGGACAGCCACGACCTGAACATGGGCATGCCGGGTATGCACGGCACCGTCGGCGCGGTCGCCGCGTTGCAGAAGTCGGATCTGCTGATCACCCTCGGCGCGCGTTTCGACGATCGCGTCACCGGTCAGCTCGACTCCTTCGCGCCGGGCGCCAAGGTCATCCACGCCGATATCGACCCCGCCGAGATCGGCAAGAACCGGCACGCCGACGTGCCGATCGTCGGTGACTGCCGCGAGGTGATCGCCGAACTGATCGAAACGCTCAAATCCGATCCGGCGGGCCCGCCGAAGTTGGACCTGACCGCCTGGTGGACGTACCTGGACGGCATCCGCAAGAGCTACCCGCTCGGCTGGAGCACCCCGAGCGACGGTTCGCTGTCGCCGGAGTACGTCATCGACGCGCTGGGCAGGCTCGCCGGACCCGACGCCATCTACTGCGCTGGCGTGGGCCAGCACCAGATGTGGGCCGCGCAGTTCATCAAGTACGAGAAGCCGCGCACCTGGCTCAATTCCGGTGGGCTCGGCACCATGGGTTACGCCGTCCCGGCCGCCATGGGCGCCAAGATGGGCGCGCCGGACAAGGAAGTGTGGGCGGTCGACGGTGACGGCTGCTTCCAGATGACCAACCAGGAGTTGGCCACCTGCGCCGTGGAGGGCGTGCCGATCAAGGTCGCGCTGATCAACAACGGCAACCTGGGCATGGTCCGGCAGTGGCAGACCCTCTTCTACGAGGAGCGGTACTCCAACACCGATCTCGGAACCCACACCCTGCGCATCCCCGACTTCGTGAAACTCGCCGAAGCGCTCGGCTGCGTCGGCATCCGGGTGGAGAAGGAAGAGGACGTGGAGGCCGCGATCCGCGAGGCGCAGTCCATCAACGACCGCCCGGTGGTGATCGATTTCATCGTCGGCAAGGACGCCCAGGTGTGGCCGATGGTCGCAGCGGGCACCGGTAACGACGAGATCATGGCCGCGCGCGGCATCCGTCCGCTCTTCGACGAGGACGAGCAGGCCGCCGAGCCCGCGATCATCCACGAGGCCCTGGCCCAGGGGCAGGCCGCGCAAGAGAAGAACCAGGTGAACGAATGAGTACGACCCACACCCTGAGCGTTCTCGTCGAGGACAAGCCGGGCGTGCTGGCGAGGGTCGCGAGCCTGTTCTCGCGGCGCGGGTTCAATATCGAGTCGCTGGCGGTCGGCGGGACCGAACTCCCCGAGATCTCCCGCATGACGATCGTCGTCACCGTCGAGGATCTGCCGCTGGAGCAGGTCACCAAACAGCTCAACAAGCTGGTGAACGTCATCAAGATCGTGGAGCAGGACGCCGACGCCTCGGTGGCCCGCGAACTGATCCTGGTGAAGGTGCGCGCCGACGCCAGTGTGCGGACCCAGGTGATCGAGGCCGTGACGCTGTTCCGCGCCAAGGTCATCGACGTGTCCCCGGACGCGCTCACCGTCGAGGCGACCGGAACCCGGTCCAAACTCGACGCACTGCTGCGAATGCTCGAACCGTATGGCATTCGCGAGATCGTGCAGTCCGGCGTGGTCGCCGTCGGTCGTGGGCCCAAGTCCATTACGGCGACCCGCTAGGGCCTGATCGGTCGATCGCGGCCAGCGGCTAGTGTTGGCTGCGATCGACGGTCGGCGCATCGCGCCTTCCCCGCCGCCGCGGGGATCTGATTTCGATATGTACGAATTGACAACCAATGCACGGCGCAAGCAGCGCGGTGCGCCCCGCCTCGGGCGGGGATAATCCCGGAAGGAACCACAGTGGCAGTCGAGATGTTCTACGACGACGACGCCGATCTGTCGATCATCCAGGGCCGCAAGGTCGCTGTCATCGGCTACGGCAGCCAGGGCCACGCGCATTCGCTGAGCCTGCGCGACTCGGGCGTCGAGGTCCGTGTCGGTCTCGCCGAGGGTTCGAAGTCGCGTCCGAAGGCCGAAGAGGCCGGTCTCACCGTCGGCACCCCCGCCGAGGTCTCGGCCTGGGCCGACGTGATCATGGTGCTCGCGCCCGACACCGCGCAGGCCTCCATCTTCACCAACGACATCGAGCCGAACCTGAAGGACGGCGACGCGCTGTTCTTCGGCCACGGCCTCAACATCCACTTCGGCCTGATCAAGCCGCCCGCCGAGGTCACCATCGGCATGGTCGCGCCCAAGGGCCCCGGCCACCTGGTGCGCCGCCAGTTCGTCGACGGTAAGGGCGTTCCCGCCCTGATCGCCATCGACCAGGACCCCAAGGGCGAGGGCCAGGCGCTCGCGCTGTCCTACGCCAAGGGCATCGGCGGCACCCGCGCCGGCGTCATCAAGACCACCTTCAAGGAAGAGACCGAGACCGACCTGTTCGGTGAGCAGGCCGTGCTCTGCGGTGGCACCGAGGAACTGGTCAAGACCGGTTTCGAGGTCATGGTCGAGGCCGGGTACGCGCCGGAGATGGCCTACTTCGAGGTGCTGCACGAGCTGAAGCTGATCGTCGACCTCATGTACGAGGGCGGCATCGCGCGCATGAACTACTCGGTCTCCGACACCGCCGAATTCGGCGGCTACGTCTCGGGTCCGCGTGTCATCGACGCCGACACCAAGAAGCGGATGCAGGACATCCTCAAGGACATCCAGGACGGCACCTTCGTCAAGCGCCTCGTCGCCAACGTCGAGGGCGGCAACAAGGAGCTCGAGGGTCTGCGCAAGGCCAACGCCGAGCACCCGATCGAGGTCACCGGCGCCAAGCTGCGCAACCTGATGAGCTGGGTCGATCGCCCGATTACCGAAACCGCCTGAGTCACGGTGTCATAGCGTCACAGCGCGATGGCCCGCTCCCGATGGGGGCGGGCCATCGGCGTTTTCTAGCTGCTGCCGAACAGGCCGTGCGGGCGGTGCGGACGGAACGGATTGTCGAACGGGTCGTGCCGATCCCAGGGATCGCAGTGGTCACGCGGTCCGTGCCGCGGGTCGTCCCACAGGTCCGACCAGGGATTGTCGAACAGGTCGCCGTGGCGGCATTCCCGCCTGTCGTGCTTGACGTCGGTGACCTCGGGACGCTGATCGGCCGAAGCGGGCCCGGCCGCGACGGTGACCGGAACCGCGGCGAGCGCGCCCGCGACGGCCAAGCCCGCCAGCAGCCGGCGGGAGGTGGGGGATTTTCTCGTCGTGAACAACGTAATACCTTCCAACTTCTCGAAATTCGGCACGTCGCCTGCCTTCGCGGCGTCGTGGCCAGCGGGCGGCGTGGCCGGAAACCGAGGGGAGGAAACCTCGACCGATTCGCCGACGCGGCGGCCACCGCACGAACACACTGTGCCGCACCCGGATCGAAAGGTCACCGGTCATCGCCCGATTCCGGAGAAAATTCATCCTTCGGTATGAGTCCGGACGCGCCGGGATGGGGCGAAGCCCTGAGAACGCCTGCCGCGGGCGCGAAATCCGTGCCGTACGTGCTCGAGCGCGGTCGGTCAGCGCGTCGACCGGTCCGGCTAATCATTGGCGAACCAAATGAGTTACCACCCCACCTGGCCTAACACGCCCATTCGGGCAACACTCTTGCGATGTCGCATCCATCGGGCAAGACTGAGCGGATGACAGATTCGGTCGGTGTGCTGAGCGCTGGTTCCGGGGTCGAGAAGGGGCGCGCGGCCCGCAAACGAGTACCACGTTCGGCCCTCGGGGGCTGGCAGCCGCCGAAGAACCGCACCGACCCGATCACGATCCTGGAACGCCAGGCGCGGACCCGGCTTCCCGAACTGGTCCCGATCCGATACGCGCGGATGGTCGCCGAGCCCTTTCCCTTCCTGCGCGGCGGCCCCGCGATCATGGCGGCCGATCTGGCCACCACCGAGAACACCGGATTGATCGTCCAGTTGTGCGGCGACGCCCACCTGTCCAACTTCGGCCTGTTCGCCTCACCCGAACGCGCCCTCGTCTTCGACCTCAACGATTTCGACGAAACCCTGCCCGGCCCGTTCGAATGGGACGTCAAACGGCTCGTCGCCAGTGTCGCCGTCGCCGCGAGGAGTAACGGATACAGCGACACCAAGGCCGAGTACGCCGCGATGGAGGCCGCGCGCGGATACCGCGAACATATGCTGCGGCTGGCCGAGATGGACGGCATGGCCGTGTGGTATCTCCAGGTCAACGCCGACGCCGTCGCCGAACTGGTGCGCAAACCCAAGCGGCGCGAAGGCGTGGAGAAGGCGCTGAGCACGGCACGCTCGCACACCAGCCTGCAAGCGTTCTCCAAACTCACCGAGCTCGACGAGAACGGCGTCCCCCGCATCCGGCACCGGCCGCCGCTGCTGGTGCGCATCGACGAACCGGAGGCGCTCGACATCTCGGCGGTCTTCGCGGCCTACCGCAAAACCCTCCCCGAGGAACGCCGGATCCTGCTCGACCGTCACGAACTCGTCGACCTCGCGCTCAAAGTGGTCGGCGTCGGCAGCGTCGGCACCCGATGCTTCGTCGGCCTGATGGCCGACCGCGACACCGGAAGCCCCCTGTTCCTCCAGGTCAAAGAGGCCGAAACCTCCGTCCTCGCACCGCATCTGACCGCCAGCAAATTCAAACACCAGGGCCACCGCGTCGTGCACGGCCAGCGCCTCATGCAGGCCGCGAGCGATATCTTCCTCGGCTGGGCCACCGGCCCCAACGGCCGCTACTTCTACTGGCGGCAACTGCGCGATATGAAGGGCTCGGCGGTTCTGGAGAACCTGTCACCCGGCGCGCTGGCCAAATACTCGATGCTGTGTGGTCACACCCTCGCCCGCGCCCACGCTCGCTCCGGGGACCGCGTCGCGATCGCCGCGTATCTGGGCGGCGGTGACGCCTTCGACCGGGCCATGGCCGAATTCGCGATGGGCTACGCGGATCAGACATTGACCGACCATCGGGAATTGGAGGACGCCGTCGCCTCCGGTCGGGTCACCGCGGCGACCTCGGGGTTCTGAGAAAGGCTCGACGCCGTTCCGCCCGGAGTCGAGCCGGACTGGGCGTCCACCGGGTCCGACGCCCCGTTCTACACTGGCTACCGATGAGTAAGTTCTTCGATTCGGTAGACGAGGTCACCCGTCGGCTCACCGCCGCCGGGTACCTGCCGTCCACCGATATCGCCACGGCCGTCTTCCTCGCCGACCGCCTCGGCAAACCCCTGCTCATCGAGGGCCCAGCCGGAGTCGGCAAAACCGAATTGGCCCGAGCCGTCGCCACCGCCAGCGACGCCGACCTGGTGCGGCTGCAATGCTATGAAGGCATCGACGAGGCCCGCGCCCTCTACGAGTGGAACCACGCCAAACAACTGCTGCGTATCATCGCCGCCGACGACAACGGCTGGGAAGGCACCCGCGACCACGTCTTCACCGAGGAATTCCTCCTCGAACGCCCCCTGCTCGCCGCCATCCGCAACCCTGACCCGACCGTGCTGCTCATCGACGAACTCGACAAGGCCGACGTCGAACTCGAAGGCCTCCTGCTCGAAGTACTCGGCGACTTCCAGGTGAGCATCCCGGAACTGGGCACCATCGGCGCGATCCGAAAACCCTTCGTCGCACTCACCTCCAACGCCGACCGCGACCTGTCGGAGGCATTGAAACGTCGCTGCCTCTACCTCCACATCGACTACCCGACAGCGGAACTGGAACGCGCCATCGTCGGTCTGCGAGTCCCCGAGTTGGACGCCGCCACCGCGACCGCCGCGGTCGAGGTCGTCGGCGCGCTGCGCGAACTGTCCCTGCGCAAAGCTCCCTCCATCGCCGAAACGGTGGACTGGGCGCGAACCCTGGTGACGTTGGGCGCGCGCAATCTCACCACCGGTGTGGTGCGCTCGACGCTGGGCCTCGGCATCGACACCACCGACCCGCGCCTGCCCGAGCAGCCGGAATCACTCGACGCCCTGCGCGACCGCGTCGTCTCGGTCCTGGCCGACGACGACCGCACCACCACAACGGAATTGGCCCGCGAAACCCTCGGCAGACTCGGCGGCTACGGCGGCGCGGGAGCAGGCCCGACCCCGAATCCCGTCGGCACCGGCTCCGGCATGGGCTGGTCCTCCTACCAGACCATGAAAACCCTCCGACCCGAGGACTTGATCGACCGCATCGCCGAAACCATGGGCGGCACCGACGAACTCGCCACCGCCGTCCACACCATCGAAGCCCGACGACGCGCCGACGCCTTCCGCACCGAGGCCATGCTGCGCTCGGCACAACTGCGCGGCACCGACTACATCGCCCGCCGCGGCGTCGAATCCGCCACCGACCACGTCGACTTCCTCGGAGCCCGCGAACAGGACCTCGCCGAAATGCGCCGCCTGGTCACCCCGTTGGCCCGCAAACTCGCCACCCGCCTCGCCGCCCGCCGCAAGAAATCCGTCCGCGGCCACATCGACATGCGTCGCACCCTGCGCCGTTCCATGGCCACCGGCGGCGTCCCCATCGACCCCGTCCTGCGCGCCCGCAAACACGGCCGCCCCGACCTGGTGATCCTCGCCGACCTGTCCGGCTCCGTCACCGGCTTCGCCGAATTCACCCTCCACCTGACCCAAGCCCTCCAAGACCAGTTCTCCCGGGTCCGCAGCTTCGGTTTCGTCGACACCTGCGACGAGATCACCCCCTACTTCACCCCCGGTACCCCACCCGCCCCCGGCATCGCCACCCGAATCATCCGCGAAACCAACGTCTCCCGCTTCGGCAGCAGCAACTACGGCGAAGCCTTCCGCGCCTTCACCACCACCCACCTCGACGCCCTCGGCCCCCGCACCTCCCTGCTCATCCTCGGCGACGCCCGCACCAACCGCACCGCCCCCAACCTCCCCGCCCTCCACCTGATGCTCGACCGCGCGAAACACGTCTACTGGCTCAACCCCGAGCCCGCCCGTTCCTGGTCCACCGGCGACTCCGCCGCAGCCGTGTACGCCGAGCACGTCACCATGCACGAATGCCGCAACGTCGAACAACTCGCCCGGGTGATCACCCGGCTACTTCCGGTGTGAGATTCGTACTTCGAGAGGCGCTTGCGCAACGATCGCCGTGACAACGGGCGGCAGGCTCCATTCCTCCACTAAAGTCTCCTCCGACTGGTGGCTCGGACGATTCTGGGGTGGCGATGACGGCGGAGTGGGAATTCGATGTTCCGACGACGGGTAGCAAGTACCTACCGCCCGATGCCAGGTACATGGACGCTCTCACCAGCCAGGGGTACGACTTCGAGGCCGCTGTCGCAGACCTGATCGACAATTCGATCGATGCGGGCGCCAACGATGTGGTGATCCATTTTCTGCGCGACGGCGACGCGCTCGTCAGTTTGCTGGTAATCGATGACGGTCGGGGAATGACCGACGACGAACTCGATGTGGCGATGACGGTCGGCGGTCGACGCGGGTACGCGGCGAACGCCCTCGGCATGTTCGGAACAGGACTCAAATCGGCGTCGCTGAGCCAAGCCTCCGCGGTGACGGTCACCAGTCGGACCCGGAAGACCCGCCCCGCAGGTCGGCGGTGGGTGATGGAACGCGCTCGCACGGGATTCCAATGCGACATCGTCGAATCGCGTTACGCCCAGGCATTGATCGACCGGTACAACGGTCAACCGATCACCTGGCAGGGCACGGTGATCCGCTGGGACGGCGTCAAGAACTTTCCACGACACGGCGGCAGCGGCCAGACCGACCGCTATCTCCAACGAACGATCAACAAGCTGGGTCTGCATCTCGGGCTGCAACTCCATCGCTTCCTGCTGCGCGACGACTTCAACATCACGATCGCGGTCGAAGACATTCGTACCGGCGACATCTATATGAATTTCGGTGTGGTGCCGCTGAATCCGTTCGGCTACCCGGTCACCGGACATCCCGACTATCCGCGTGTGTTCGTCGCCGATGTGCCTTCGATCGGTGCGGTTCGGCTGGCGGCCCATGTCTGGCCCCCGAAGTCGTCCCTGGACGAGTACAAGTCGGTCGGCGCTGTCCTCGACCGACAGGGCTTCTACTTCTATCGCAACGATCGAATCGTTCAATCCGGCGGGTGGAACAACTTCCGTCAGCCCGAACAGCATCTCTCCCTCGCCCGAGTCGATATCGATCTCCCACCGGACACCGATGAGGTGTTTCGGCTCAGTGTGAAGAAGGAAGGTGTCGAGGCGACACCGGAATTCGTCACCGCGCTCGAGAACGCGGTGGACCACACCGGTCGTCTGTTCACCGACTATCTCGCGGACGCACAGCAGACCTATCGTGAGGCGCGCAAACGCGCGGGTCTGACCCGCAAGGCGGTGATCCCGCCCGGTAGAGGTTTCGCGCCCGCGATCACGGAGGCGGTCGAAGACGAACTGCCGATACTGCCGGGCGAAGTTGCCATCGCCGTGCAGTGGAGCAAACTCGCGGATGATGTCTTCTTCGACATCGACCGGGACAATCGGACGATCGCCCTGAATCGAAAGTTCCGGACCGCGATACTGGGCGGCCGGCGAGGCAGCCTGAACGACGCGCCGGTGATGAAGTCGATGTTGTACCTGTTGGTTCACCAACTGTTCGAGTCGGAATTCAGCGGCCCGCGCGCCAGAGACAACATCCAATTGTGGCAATCCATCCTCCTCACCGCGGCGAGGGCCGAGATCCGCGAGATCGACAACGACGAGACGGGAGAGCTCGCGTGACCGAACTCGATGGGTCGCGACTGGAGCTGCATAGCGCTGTTCTCGCCGATATGGCGGGGAGTCGACCGAAGCGCCTGGTCAGAGCCATGGAATACCAGGCCGAGGATATTTCGGTCGACGCGCAGTCCTGTGCGAACGAGTCGGATTTTCGTCACGCACTCCTGTTGTCGGCTTCCGACGATCGGCTCATCGACATGTGGCGCAAACAGTTGACCCGGTGGGATTTCGCCGAGAAGGCCGCATGGTCGACGACATCACCGCGAACCGATGAGCGTCGCGCCGAGATCTATCGGATACTCGGCCTGGAGGACGGCACCGCGAAACTACTCGAGGCAGTCGTACCGATAGCCAAAGTCGCACAGGCCGTGGTGATCAGCGAGAAATTCGTACCGTGGTACACCCCTGCGTCACAGCAGGGAAGACCGTGGTATTGGCCCTCCTACCGCAAATTGCTGGAACAGAAGAAGTGGCCGGAGGAGGCGATCGCGGGTCTCGACGCCGCGACGGACAGCGTTGTCGAGCGACTGGCGGATCCCACACGTGCCGACTCGTATCAGTCGAAGGGCCTCGTGGTCGGATACGTTCAGTCCGGAAAGACCGCGAATTTCACCGGCGTGATCGCCAAGGCAGTCGACGCGGGCTACCGTCTGGTCATCGTGCTCGGGGGCACGCTGAATCTACTGCGCGCGCAGACCCAGCGGCGTCTGGATATGGAACTCGTCGGCCGCGAGAACATCTTGCGGGGCGCAGGGGAATTCGAGTCCGACTACGCGGACGACCCGGCGTGGAGTCAAGGGAAGTTCATCGAATTCGGTGCTCTTCCGTCAACCTTGTCCGCGTTCGACATCGTGCGAATGACGACTCGCTACGACGACTACAAGAGCCTGTTGCAGGGCATTGTCGCGTTGGAATTCGAGAAGCGAGAGCCCGCTCTGCCGCTCTACGATCCCCGCAACCTGCACCGTGCCTCGGCTCGGCTGATGGTGGTCAAGAAGAACAAGGCCGTCCTGACCAAGCTCGTCAAGGACCTCCGGAAGATCAAGACACCGTTGGCCGAGATCCCGGTACTCATCATCGATGACGAGTCCGACGAAGCATCGGTGAATACCTCGCGTTCCAAGTCACGACCGGATGCGGACCGGACGGCGATCAATCAGAAAATCGCCGATCTCTTGACCATGCTGCCTCGGGCGCAGTACGTCGGATACACCGCGACGCCGTACGCGAATGTCTTCATCGATCCGAGCGACACCGCCGATATCTTTCCGAAGGACTTCATCGTCTCGCTGCCACGCCCCGAGGGCTACATGGGGGCCAGCGACTTCCACGATCTCTACACCGAGATCACCGACAAGGAAAAGAACTACGCCAACTCGAACGAGAAGGCCCACGTCCGGGACGTGACCGTCGAGGACGAAGACGACACCGAAGCTCTACTGCAAGCAATCGATATGTTCGTCCTGACCGCAGCCGTCAAGCTGTTTCGTGAGGACAGGGGCGGGCTCGGCGACGGTTACTTCGACCATCACACGATGCTCATCCACGAGTCCAGTTGGGTGGAAGATCATCGCGATCTTCGCGGTCGCGTCACGAAATTGTGGTTCAACGCGGGGTATGCGGGCTCCAGCGGCCATGCCCGGCTCCGCTCGTTGTTCGAAGACGATATCGCTCGGGTGTCCGGAACACGTGCGCCGAAACATCTGCTGCCTGCCTCGTATGAGGAGGTCATGCCCTATGTCGGCCCGGCGGTTTTTCGGATCGGCGGCGACCAGAAGCCGATCATCGTCGTCAACGGGGACAAGGAGTTGGAGACCGGGGAGGCCGATTTCGACAGGCGATCCATCTGGAAGATTCTGATCGGCGGCCAGAAGCTCTCCCGCGGTTTCACCGTCGAAGGGCTCACCATCTCGTACTTCCGCAGGCGTGCCTCGAATATGTCGGCGCTGATGCAGATGGGGCGCTGGTTCGGGTTCCGGCCGGAATATCGAGATCTCGTTCGGCTCTATATCGGTCGCAGCGAGGTCGGTGCCGCCAAGCAGGATATCGACCTCTACCACGCGTTCGAAGCGATCTGTCGCGACGAGGAGGATTTCCGCCAAGAGCTGACGCAGTTCGCGGTGCTGGTGGACGGCGAGCCTCAGATCACTCCCGCACAGGTGCCGCCGCTCGTCTCTCAGCATCTACCACTGTTGAAGCCGACCAGCCCGAACAAGATGTACAACGCTCGACTCGTCGAGATCGATTCGGCTGGCCAATGGGTCGAACCGACTGCCTATCCCTCGGTCGTGCCGGACCTGCGGCACAACACCAAGCTGTGGCTGAACGTCCTGGATTCGACATCACCGGACGCCGTCGACGTCACGTTCGTATCGGACAAGAGTGCTGAACGCAGCTTCTCGGCCTTTCACGGCAGTCTGGACGGTCTCGAATTCCTCGAGCTCGTCCGGTCGTTGAAATGGCTGGCTCCCGGTCAATTCCAGCCGTATCTGGAATACCTTCGGCAGGTCACCGACGGCGCGTTGGTCGATCGATGGACTGTGCTCGCGCCGCAGCATCGAGGAACCGGTCAGACTCTCCGATCGGGTGGAGGTCGTCGATACTCGTGGTTCGCGCGTACCCGGCGTCGCAGTCCGTTGTTCGGTGCCATCGCCGATCCGAAGCACCGCTTGGCCGCGTTGCAGATCGTGCACTTACTGTCCGACTCGGGCGGCAGACACAGTGATCGATCCGTAGATCCCCAGACCGGAGTGGTTCTGATCTATCCGATGATCGAACCCGGCCATCGGGTCGAGGCGGAATCCGGCGTAGTCGATCCGGGCCATGTGGTCGTGGGTTTCGCGTTCGTGGCCCCGACCGCGGCGCACTCGCCGAGTGGGAGAAAGGTCAGGTTCACCACTATCGATTCCTCCAAGGACGCGGCCATCATCGACACCGCGCCGGTCGACGCGTAGCGCCGAATCTGCCCGGTGCGGGCGAATCGAGCCCGCGACGAAGGTTATGATTCTCGATCATGTCGTCGGATGCGGGGGCGGCGCCATCAGCCCAGATGATCGATCTGTTCGCGGGTCCCGGTGGATTGGACGTCGCCGCACAGTGGCTGGGTATTTCGGTGACCGGCGTCGAATGGGACGAAGACGCCCTCGCAACGCGGCTCGCCGCAGGGCTGGATACGGAGCCCGGAGATGTCCGCGATCGCGGGCCGGAATTGTTCCCGGACGCGACCATTCTCGCGGGCGGGCCACCGTGTCAAACGTTCTCGGTAGCGGGATCCGGTGTCGGTCGGGAGGCGTTGGACGAAGTGTTGAATTTCGTCGACCGAATGGGTGACGGTGATCGTACTGTCCGTGTGGAGCTCAAGAAGCTCAGGGATGAGCGCACCGGTCTGGTTCTGGAACCTCTGCGCTGGGCGCTAGACGCCATCGATCTCCACCGACAGCCGTACGAAGTCATTGTGCTGGAGCAGGTTCCGGCTGTGCTGCCGGTATGGAAGCGAATGGGCGAGGTGTTGCGATCCCGGGGGTACAGGTTCACCGCCGACATCCTCCGCACCGAGCAGTTCGGAATCCCGCAGACTCGTCGTCGCGCGATCCTGGTCGCCCATCTCCATCGTCAACCATCGCTGCCGGTGGCGACGCACCGACGGTTCAGGCGCGACGGCTCGATCCACCCGGACGACGCGCACCTCCCCGCCTGGATTCCAATGGGTCCGGTCCTGGCGGGACACGACAAGTTCGTTGTCGTCTCGAACTACGGAACCGGCGGTGATCCGAAGGCACGTGGCAGGCGTCGGTACGACGAGCCCGCCTATACCGTGACCGGGAAGGTCTCGCGAAACAAAATGGAGACCCTGCGGGGACGGTATATCCGTAACCTGGACCACCGCGACGCAGGGCACCTCCAGACATTTCCGCGTGACTATCCATGGACAGGCCGAGACCTCGCTCAACAGATCGGCAATGCGATCCCGCCGAGATTGGCTGTTCATGTTCTGAGCCGAGCGGTATTCGACCGTGCTCCCGACGAGAACGCGTTGAATACCGCGGTTGCGGGGCGGTGGGGAGAATTTCGGACCGGATATCGGAGTGCGCTTCTGGGGGCGGGCACCGTTCCCGATGAATCCGCCGAGCCACTCGATCAGCATGCTCGAACGCTCCCGACTCTGTGGTGAGTATCCGGTGAATTTCCGCATCGTCAGGCGCTGACAGTGTCCACGTCGCGTGGCCTCGAGCCGCAGACCATGCCTCAGAGGTGCTGGCCGACAGCCTTTCGGCCCCGCACCTCCGCGACGGCGACCGGCCGCCGCTCCGCCCGCGACAACTCACACGCCTCGGCGACATAGAACGCTTCGAGTGCTTCCGAAGGCGCGCAAGGGTTTTCGTGCCCCTCGGTCGCCACCCCGATGAACGCCGTCAACTCCTCCGTATACGCCCGCCGGAAGCGATCCATGAAGCTGCGATACGCGGGTGGCGCGAAGGTGGGGTGGCCGGGTTCCACCGACCGCAGCGGTGCGCGGTGGTCGAGCCCGACGACGGCGTTCGCTCGTGAGCCGAGCACTTCCAATCGCACGTCGTAGCCCGCCCCGTTGTAGCGCGACAGCGACACGGTGGCGAGGGTGTCGTCATCGAGGGTCAGGATGACGGCGGCCGTATCGACGTCACCCGCTTCGGCGAACAACGGATCTCCGCGGTTCGCTCCCCGCGCGTACACCTCGACCACTTCCCGCCCGGTCACCCACCGGACCATGTCGAAGTCGTGTATACCGCAGTCGCGGAAGATTCCGCCGGAGTGGGGGATGTACGCGGCGGGCGGTGGTGCCGGATCGAGGGTGGTGGCGCGCAGGGTGTGAAGTCGGCCGAGTTCACCGGACCTGACGGCGGCGCGGGCGGCGTTGTAGCCGGGGTCGAAGCGGCGTTGGAAGCCGATTTGTACGGGGACGCCGGTGTTTTCGAGGTGGCGTAGGACTTCGAGGGTTCCGGTGAGGTCGGCGGCGATCGGCTTCTCGCAGAAGACGGGGATGCCGAGGTCGACGGCGCGGATGATGAGGTCGGGGTGGGAGTCGGTGGCGGTGGCGATGACCAGGCCTGCGAGGTCGGCGGCGAGGAGGGTGTCGATGTCGGGGACGGCTTCGACGCCGAGTGCGTCGGCGGTGGCGTTGGCGCGGGCGCTGTCGATATCGGTGACCAGGACGCGGTCGACCTGCGGGAGCACCCTGAGGGTTTCGGCGTGGGCGGTGCCGATTCGGCCGGTGCCTGCCAGTCCGATGGTGACGGTGCCTCGGGATGTCATCGACTTTCCTCCTACTGATGCGGTGGTATGTCGTTGTCTGTCAAGGGGATCGGTGCGGTGGTCGCGCGGACGACCAGGGTCGGTTCGACGCGGTGGCGCACGGGGTCGGTGCGGCCCTCGCGCAGACGTTCGGCGAGTGCTTCGACGGCGAGCCTGCCCATCGTGACGCGTGGCTGGTCGACGGTGGTGAGGGAGAGGTGGCGCAGGGCGGCGAGTGAGGTGTTGTCGTAGCCGACGACGGAGACGTCCCGGGGGACCCGCAGTCCGGCTTCTTCGAGGGCGGACATCGCGCCGATCGCGTTGAAATCGTTGCCGCAGACCAGCGCGGTGGGGAAATTGCCGTGGGAGAACAGGTTCAGGAGTTTGCGGACGGCGGCCATGCCCGCGGAGTCGGTGTGTTCGCTCGGCAGCACCATCGGTTCGAGGCCGTGTCGTCGCATCGCGTCGCGATAGCCGCGGCGGCGGGCGGCGGAGGTGGAGGCGCCGCCGCCGTCGAGGTGCACGATGCGGCGGTGGCCGAGGCGGACCAGGTGGTCGACGGCGAGGGCCGATCCGGTTTCGCCGTCGTCGTTGACGGTGTCGATTTCGGGGGCGGTGGAACTACGGGAGACCAGCACTACCGGACTCTGCTGTGCCGCTTCGCGAATGGCGGCGGCGGGGAGGACGGGGGAGAGCAGGACGATGCCGCCTGGGCGGAAGGCGAGCAGGCTTTCGAGCGCGGTGCGTTCTCGGGTGGGGCTGCGACGACCGGTGTTGAGGATGAGTTCGAGGCCTGCCTCCCGCGCCGCCGCGTCCATGCCCTCGACGACGTCGGCGAAGAAGGTGTTGCGCAGGTCGGAGACCATGACCCCGACGATATCGGAGGTTCCGCCCGCCAGGGAGCGGGCCATGAGGTGCGGTTGGTAGCCGAGATCCTTCGCGGCGGCCAGCACGGCCCGCCGACGATGCGCGCTGACCTTCGGCGAGTCCCGCATGACGAGGGATACCAGCGCCCGGGAGACACCGGCGCGGGCGGCGACGTCGTCCATGGTCGGACGTCCCATGTCGCCTCCGCCGGTGGTTCGGTTCGACCTGCCGTGACGGAGGTTACAAGGTCGGCGCTGCCCCGGCAATAGAGCGCTCCAATAGCGAAAGCTCTCGGTCGACCGATTGATGGGAGGGGTGAATGCGCAGCTAGATCGCTATAAATACATCGGCGGCGCGCCCCTTGACATGCTGTGGTGTGCGTTACATAGTTGGAGCGCTCCAACAGTCGGAGTCCACTCGCACGTCGAAGGCCGGAGAGTCCGATGACCGAATCTCTCTACCCGCTGCGTATCGCCGCCGCACCGATTTCCTGGGGTGTGTGCGAAGTCCCGGGATGGGGGCACCTGCTCGACGCGCGCACGGTGCTCGCCGAGATGGCCGCGCTCGGCATCACCGCCACCGAACTCGGCCCGCCCGGATATCTGCCCACGGAACCGGGAGTGTCGCGCGGACTGCTGGACGGATTCGGTATCGAGGCGGTCGGCGGGTTCCTCGCGACGGTGCTGCACCGCGAACCCGAACGCGCGCTCGAACTGGCCCGCGAAACCGTGGCGATGTTCGCCGGGTGCGGCGCCGAGATCCTGGTCCTCGCGGCGGCCACCGGCCTCACCGGCTACGACACGCGCCCCCGGCTCACCGGTCCCGAATGGCGGACGCTGGTGACGACCGCCGCCGCCATCCGCGATATCGCCGCCGCCGACGGCGTGCGCACGGTGCTGCACCCGCATATCGGCACCCATGTGGAAACCGAACCCGAGATCGAACGGTTCCTCGCCGATTCCGATCTCGATCTCTGCCTCGACACCGGGCACCTGCTCGTCGGCGGTACCGACCCGGTTCTGTTGGCACGCAGGTACTCGGACCGGATCGGCCACATCCACCTCAAGGATGTCCGCCTGGCAGTCGTCGACGAAATCCGTTCGGGGCGTATCGAATACAGCGACGCCGTCCGGCGCGGACTGTATGCGCCGCTCGGCACGGGGGATGTCGATATCGCGGCGCTGGTGCGGGTGACGCGGACGGCCGGTTATCGTGGCTGGTACGTCATCGAACAGGACGCCGTTCTCGATACCGGTGCGTCAGCGGAAACCCCCAGCGGGGATATGCGGGTCAGCCTCGACTATCTGTCCGCCGTGGGGTTCGTGGCGGATTCGGCGCCGGTCTAGCGGTGACCGATCTCGAAGTGCTGACCGTCGGCAGGGTGGGCGTCGACCTCTATCCGCAACAGAGCGGTGTCCCGCTCGCCGAGGTCGAGACCTTCGCGAAATACCTCGGCGGCACCGCCACCAATGTCGCGGTCGCCGCCGCGCGTCTGGGCAGGCGTAGCGGGGTGCTCACCAAGGTCGGCCCGGACGGCTTCGGTGGTTACGTCCGCACCGCCCTCGAGCGGTTCGGCGTGACCGCGCGCTACGTCGGCACCGCCGCGGATCTGCTGACACCTGTGGTCTTCTGTGAACTCACCCCGCCCGCCGACCCGCCGCTGCTGTTCTATCGCGCGCCGATCGCACCGGATCTCACACTGACCCCGGACGAGGTGCCCTGGGATGTCGTGGACTCGGTGCCGCTGCTCTGGGTGACCGGCACCGGTGTGAGCGCCGAACCGGCTCGCGGCACCCAGCACGCGATCCTCGAACGCCGCGCCCGCCGCGCGCACACGGTGCTCGACCTGGATTACCGGCCGATGTTCTGGCCCGACGAGACGACGGCGACACGCGAGATCGGTGACATGATCGGTCACGTGACGGTCGTCGTCGGCAACCGCGCCGAGACACGGGTCGCGGTCGGTACCGCGGACCCGGACGAAGCCGCCGATCGCCTGCTGGCGCGCGGCGTGCGGATGGCCGTGGTCAAACTCGGCGCGGACGGGGTGCTGATCGCCACCGACCGCGAACGCTGGACGGTGCAGGCCTGTCCGGTGGAGGTGGTGTGCGGGCTCGGCGCCGGTGACGGATTCGGCGGCGCGCTCGTGCACGGACTGCTCTCGGACTGGGACCCGCACCGCATCGCCACCTACGCCAATGCCGCGGGCGCGCTGGTGGCGTCACGCCTTGCCTGTGCCGACGCGATGCCCACCGTCGCGGAGATCGAGGAGTTGCTGTGCCGATGAGCCGGTCGCACCCGGTCGGGACTCGACGTCGTGCGGCGATGTCGCCGAGAACGACCATGCTGAGCGCGATTGGTCGATACCACCTGCCTGTTCTTCCCCCCGCGGGACACCCGCCCAGCCAGCGGAAGGGGCGATCGGCCGTGGACGCGCACCGAGAACGAGGTCCGATGAATCCCCTTGACGGGACATGGATTCGATGAGGCTGCACCGCCCTTCGGGCACGCTCGCAGACGGAAACGACCCGGTGTCGCTCACACCGGAGGACGCCGGGTGGTCCTACACCGGCCTCCGGGTAGTTCTGGTACCTGCCGGGTCGACGCGCATCCTGCACACCGGCGATTCCGAGGCCTTCGTCGTGCCACTGGCAGGATCGGGCACCGTCCACGTCGACGGCCTGACCTTCGAATTGCGCGGCCGCGATTCGGTGTTCACGCGGGTCACCGATTTCGCGTACATCCCGCGCGACGCGGAAGTCCGGCTGTCGAGCGCACACGGTCTCGAAGCCGCGCTGCCCCTGGCTCGGTGCGAACGCAGGCTGACGCCGAAATACGGTCCGGCCGAGGATGTTCCCGTCGAGGTGCGTGGTGCCGGACAGGCGACCCGCCAGGTGACGAATTTCGGCGTCCCCGGGGTTTGGGACCACGCCGACAAACTCAACGCCTGCGAACTGATCACCCCGGACGGCAACTGGTCCTCCTACCCGCCGCACAAACACGACGAGGCGAGCGATTGCGAGGTCGTCAACGAGGAGATCTACTACTTCCGTATCGCCGGTCGCGACGGAATCACGCCGTCGCGTGCGGGTTTCGGCCTGCACCGCACCTACACCGCCGACGGCGCGCTGGACGAGAACGTCGCGGTCCGCGACGGCGACGTCTTCCTGATCCCGCGTGGATACCACGGCCCCTGCGTCGCCTCGCCCGGTTATCCGATGTACTACCTCAACGTGCTCGCGGGCCCCGCCCCGAAGCGTTCGATGGCGTTCTGCGACGACCCCGCGCACACCTGGATCCGCGAGCGCTGGCGCGACGAGCCCGCCGATCCGCGCTGCCCGGTCACCGACCATCGGGGCAGGCGCCCGTGAGTGAGTTCACCGAAGGACGGCCCGCATGGAACTGACCACGGCTCGGGCACTGGTGGCATGGCTGATCGCCCAGCGTTCGGAAAGTATCGATGGACGCGAAGTCCCGCTGTTCCCGACGGTTTTCGCGATATTCGGGCACGGCAACGTGCTCGGCCTCGGCACCGCGCTCCAGGAGCGCGCCGCCGAGATCCCGGTCTGGCGCGGTCAAACCGAGCAGGGCATGGCGCTGGCCGCCGTCGGCTACGCGAAGGCCACCGACCGCAGGCAGGTGGGGGTGGTGACCTCCTCCATCGGTCCGGGGGCGTTGAATATGGTGACCGCCGCGGCCGTCGCCCACGCGAACCGTCTTCCGCTGCTACTGCTGCCCGGCGACACCTTCGTCGGTCGGGCCTCCGATCCGGTCCTGCAACAGGTCGAGCATTTCGGCGACCCGACGGCCACCGTGAACGACGCCTTCCGCCCGGTGAGCCGATATTTCGACCGGATCACCCGCCCCGGACAGCTGCTCGCGACGCTTCCCCAGGTGCTCCGCGTGCTCACCGACCCGTCGGAGACCGGCCCGGTCACCTTGGCCCTGCCGCAGGATGTGCAGGTCGAGACGTTCGATTTCCCCGAGACGCTCTTCGAGCCGACCGTGCACCGAATTCCACGTCCCCGCGCCGATATTCGTGAACTCGACGAGGCGTCGGCGCTGCTGCGGACGTCACGGCGGCCGCTGCTGGTGCTGGGCGGGGGCGTGCGGTACTCGGGGGCGGCGACGGCCGCGATCGAACTCGCGCGACGGCACGGCATCCCGATCGCGGAGACCACAGCGGGACGCGCACTGGTCCCGCACGATCACCCGCTCTACGCCGGGCCGCTCGGCGTCACGGGTTCGGAATCGGCGAATACCCTCGCGGCCGAGGCCGACGTGGTGCTGGCCGTCGGCACCCGTCTACAGGATTTCACCACCGCGTCGTGGTCCGTCTTCGCCGAGGACGTCCGGCTGATCACCGTCAACACCGCGCGTTTCGACGCGGTCAAACACGGTGCCCTCGCCGTGGTGGGTGACGCCGCCGCGACCCTGCCCGAGCTGTCGCCGCCGGGGTGGACGGCCGACCCGGACTGGACATCTCGCGCGGCGCGACTGCGCGCCGCCTGGGACGCGCGGATCGACGCGCTGCGCGCTCCGGCCACCGGGACGCCGACGTACGCCCAGGTGGTAAGGGTCGTCAACGAACTCAGCGAGTCCGGTGACTACGTCATGACCGCGGCGGGCGGCCTACCCGGCGAACTCGTCGGAGGCTGGCGGGCGACGGGTGGATCGCCTTGCATGGACGTCGAGTACGGCTTCTCGTGCATGGGTTACGAACTCGCCGGTGCGTGGGGTGCCGCGATGGCGCGTGCGGACGGTCTGGTGACGACCCTGCTCGGCGACGGCTCCTACCTGATGGCGAATTCCGAACTCTTCTCCGCCGCTTTCGCCGGCCATCCATTCGTGGCTGTGGTCTGCGACAACGACGGATACGCGGTGATCGCCCGGCTCCAGGAGGGCCAGGGCGGCACCGCGTTCAACAATTTCTTCACCGACTGCCGCACCGAGCACACGGACCCGCCGAGGGTCGATTTCGCCGCGCACGCGCGGGCGCTCGGCTGCACGGTTTTCACCGCGTCCGCGCTCGACGAATTCCGGGACGCCTACGCGCGGGCCCGCGCCGCCGCCGTGTCGCGGCCCGCGGTCGTGGTGGTCCGCACCGATCCGCGCGTCTGGACCGAATCCGGGGCGTGGTGGGAAGTCGGTGTGCCACAACATCTTTCCGGGGGCACCGAATACCGGGCCGGGAAGCGGGATCAGCTGCGCTACCTGCGCGGTCGATGAATCCGACCCGTATTCGGTGACGGATACCCCTTTTGGGAGATCGCACGCATATTCGTGTCTTCGGCGAGGGATAGCTCACAGTGGGCGGCGCCGTAGGTGGAGGAATTCCGCGGATCGTGGCATCGTTGATGTATGAGACCAGGGCATTCCGTTTTGCCAGAATCTGGCTCGTCAACAGAAAGTATGAAATGGCTCAAGGCATTGTGAAGTGGTTCAACAGCGAGAAGGGCTTCGGCTTCATCGCGCAGGACGGCGGAGGCCCCGACGTCTTCGTGCATTACTCGGCTGTCAGCGGTTCGGGCTTCCGTTCCCTCGATGAGGGTCAGCGCGTGGAGTTCGAGATCGGCCAGGGCCAGAAGGGCCCGCAGGCCCAGGACGTGCGCGTTCTCTGATCGCAGCGGCCGCGCTCTCTGATCGCGACCAGGCTTCGACGGCCCCCGTACCCTTCGGTGCGGGGGCCGTCGCCATGTCCGCCCTTGTCGTCGGCGTATCGGGTCGCGAAGATCCACTCGTGCAACGCCTCGCCGCCTTCGCCCAGCGGATTGTCCCGTCCCTGGGTCGGTCCGGCGACATAGCCGTCCAGGGAGATGGAGATGTTGTGCGCGCGCAGCTTCGCCATGGTCGGCCCCGTCCCTATGTGATTGCATTATGCAATCGGTTGGGCCGAGGTTGGACCGGCCAGTTGTATATTGCAAGCAGTAGAACCGACGGAGGAGCATCATGCGCGACGAGGGACGCTCGGGTTGCCCGATCAACGCGACCATCGAGGTCATCGGCGATCGGTGGACCCTGCTGGTGCTGCGGGACGTGATGTTCGGTAACCGCAGGTACTTCCGGGAGATCCAATCGGGCTCCGAGGAAGGTATCGCCACCAATATCCTGGCCGACCGGCTCAAACGCCTCGTCGCCGCCGGGCTGCTCACTCGCGAGGACACCGGACGCGGGCAGAAGGCCGAATACCGGCTCACCGAACCCGCCGTCCAACTCGTCCCGGTCATGGCGCACCTCGGCGCGTGGGGGCTGCGGCATCGCCCGACCACCGAGCGGTTGCGGGTGCGCGCCGAACTGCTCGAGCGGGGTGGTCCCGAATTGTGGTCCGAGTTCATGGACGAACTGCGGGAAGCGCATCTGGGTATTCCGCGCCCCGATCCCGACCGGCCCACCGCCACCGACCGGTTGGCGCGGGCGTACGCGGCGGTCGCCGAGAGATAGGCGCGGTCGCCCGCCGCGATCTGTGGCCGTGTGCCACAGGCGATCACGGCGCGCCGTGACGGAGCCCGGTAGGGCAACCGGGCGCGCCCGGCGTTCGCGCACGTGACACCATAGATCCATCGGGCACGTCCGCAGTGGGCGGTCGGCGCCGGGTATGGAGGAACGCGCACCATGGTTCACGGCACGGTGAAATGGTTCGACACCGAAAAGGGGTTCGGTTTCATCGACCAGGACGGCGACGGTCCGGATGTCTTCGTCGACTATCTCGAGCTACAGGGCTCGGGATTCCGCGTGCTGACCGCCGGGCAGCGGGTGCAGTTCGAGGTGCGTCTGGTGAAGGCGGGGCCGGAAGCCGTCGCCGTGCGGGTCGTGGGCTGAACTATCGTCGCGCGCCGACGGCCAGCGCCTCGGCGCGGAAGAATTCCGCGGTCAGAGCTCTGGCCCGGTCGGTATCCGGGTCGGGTGTCCGGGGAAAAACGTCTGTGGCACGGTCGAATTCGTCCATGATGAAGGCCGCGATCGGGGTCGGCACCGCGCCGCTGCCCATTTCCCTGGTGCGCGACTTGAGTTCGGTCAGCTCCGTCACCGCCGCGACGAAAGCGTCGGTGAGCGTGCACTGTTCGAGCAGTGTCGGCAGGTGCATGGGCGCGACGGCGGCGCCGGGGTGTTCGCGCAGCCAACGCAGCGCCATGGCCGGGCGCAGTGAGTAGAACACCTTCTTGAGCGAGCGATGGTGTTCGGCGAGTTCCCACTGTTTGCGGCCCAGGTGCAGGTAGTGCCGCGCCACCTTGTTCCGATCGGCGACCCGGTCGGCCAGCTCGCGCAGGTCGTCCCGGAAACGGTCGTCGCCCCGGTACACGATGGGTGACATCAGCCACTCGATGAGTACGGCGTTACCGCTCACCAGCAGTCGCAGCGCCTTGGCGAGATCCCACCCGTTGACGTCGAGCAGGCCGACCAGCGGTGTTTCGATCACATCCCGACCGCGCCACGGCGTCAGGTAGTCGTCGAGGCTCGCGATGTAGACGAAGCGGCAGTCGTAATCGGAATCGGGGGAGGGGAACCCCCATGCGCGGCTCCCGCTTTCGATGGCCAGGCGTACCGAGACCCGATGGTCGAGCTCGACCCGGCCCAATTGGGCATCGATGGCCCCGACCACGGTCGGGTCCATGGAATCGGGGATCGCGCGCAGTGCCATGGGCCGATGGTAGGGGTCGACCGTCGATCGGTGCAGCTCGTTTTCGGCGGTGCGCGGGAGCGCGGTCGCGGACGGCGGAAGATTCCCGGACGGGCCGGAACATCTATCACCAACGGATCACGGTGCGGCGTGACCCCAATTCCATGGGCACCGGAGTTAATGGCCCCGATGCTTTGGTGACGAGAATTGACCGGCATCGCTCCTCGCGTCCACCTCGCATTTTCACGCGATCTCAATGATTTCGACAGGGTCTTCTCAAAGATCGAAGCTGGTCGGTTGTCCATCAACTTGATCATGCATATATACAGGTCAGAGCCATATTTTTGAGGCGCAAGCCCTGAATTTTCGTGGCCTGAGCCATTCTTTCGGGTGCGATGTGTTCTGCGTCACTAAATATCTCGATTACGTAACCGGATTCGTGGTACCTCCGATGTGTCCAATGTCAGCCAGTTGCGACTGGATATATTTCGACGAAGAGGAAAACAAATGATCCCCGTTATCATCGACACCGGTTCCGCTGCCCTGAACGGCATCTTCAGCACCGCGGGCGCGGCGCTCACCGGTCTTTTCAACACCCTGTGGACGGGTTCCTTCGGCGGCTGATCATGCCGTCGGTCGGTCATCGACCCGGTTGCGCGCCGCATGCTCGGCGCGACCACGTGTGGGAAGGCCTCGCACCCGGCGGTGCGGGGCCTTCCGCCGTCGTGACACCGCGATTCGCCGACGGAGACGCCACGCGTACCGGGGGGTAAGGGCACCCGAAAACGCGCCGACTAAGCTCGAGTCGGTAATTGCCGACCCTCTTCCCAGGAGTATCCCACCGTGAGCCAAGCAGGCCGTCCTGTTGTTCTGATCGCCGACAAGCTCGCCCAGTCGACCGTCGACGCGCTCGGTGACGGTGTCGAGGTTCGCTGGGTCGACGGCCCCGACCGCCCGGCGCTGCTCGCCGCGGTCCCCGAGGCCGACGCGCTGCTCGTCCGCTCCGCGACCACGGTCGACGCCGAGGTCCTCGAAGCGGGCAAGAATCTGAAGATCGTCGCCCGCGCGGGTGTCGGCCTCGACAACGTCGACGTGCCGGCCGCCACCGAACGCGGCGTCATGGTCGTGAACGCGCCGACCTCCAATATCCACACCGCCGCCGAGCACGCGGTCACCCTGATGCTCGCCGCCGCGCGCCAGGTCCCCGCCGCCGACGCCACCCTGCGCGAGCGCACCTGGGCGCGCAGCAAGTTCAACGGCGTCGAGATCTTCGACAAGACCGTCGGCGTCGTCGGCCTCGGCCGCATCGGCCAGCTCTTCGCCGCGCGCCTGGCCGCCTTCGAAACCAAGATCGTCGCCTACGACCCCTATGTCTCCCCGGCCCGCGCGGCCCAGCTCGGCATCGAACTGCTGAGCCTGGACGAACTGCTCGAGCGCGCCGACCTGATCTCGATCCACCTGCCGAAGACCCCGGAGACCAAGGGCATCATCGGCAAGGAGGCGATCGCCAAGACCAAGCCCGGCGTGATCATCGTCAACGCCGCGCGCGGCGGCCTGGTCGACGAGGCCGCGCTCGCCGACGCCATCAAGTCCGGCCACGTGCGTGCGGCGGGCCTGGACGTGTTCGAGACCGAACCGTGCACCGACAGCCCGCTGTTCGACCTGCCGCAGGTCGTGGTGACCCCGCACCTGGGCGCCTCCACCTCCGAGGCCCAGGATCGCGCGGGCACCGATGTCGCCAAGTCCGTGCTGCTGGCGCTCGCGGGCGAATTCGTCCCCGGCGCGGTGAATGTCACCGGCGGCACGGTCGGCGACGAGGTCGCGCCGTGGCTCGACATCGTGCGCAAGCAGGGCGCCCTGCTCGGCGCGCTGTCGGACGAACTGCCGGTGTCGGTCGAGGTGCAGGTGCGCGGCGAACTCGCCGCCCAGGATGTCGCGGTGCTGGAACTGTCCGCGCTGCGCGGTGTCTTCTCGGCGCTTGTCGAGGATCAGGTCACCTTCGTCAACGCGCCGACGCTGGCCAAGGAACGCGGTATCACCGCGCAGGTCACCACCGCGCCGGAGAGCCCGAGCCACCGCAGCGTCGTCGATCTGCGCGCCGTCTTCGGTGACGGACGCACCCTGAATGTGGCGGGCACGCTCACCGAGCCGCAGCAGGTGCAGAAGATCGTCAACATCAACGGTCGTAACTACGACATGCGCGCCGAGGGCCTGAATCTGGCCATCCTGAACTACGACGACAGGCCGGGCGCGCTCGGCAAGATCGGCACGAAGCTGGGCGAGGCGCAGGTCGATATCCTCGCCGCGCAGCTGAGCCAGGATGTCGACAAGGAAGGCGCCACCGTCATCCTGCGCGTCAACCGCGAGGTTCCGGCCGAGGTCCAGGCCTCGATCGCCGAAGCCGTCGGTGCGGCCAAGATCGTCCTCGTCGATCTGTTCTGATCGCCGCTACATCTCACGGTCAGAACTGAACGGAGCATTGTTGTCATGAAGCTTGCTGTCATCCCGGGTGACGGAATCGGTCCCGAGGTCATCGCCGAGGCGCTCAAGGTGCTCGACGTCGTCGTGCCCGGCGTCGAGAAGACCGAATACGACCTGGGCGCCAAGCGCTACCACGCGACCGGCGAGATCCTGCCCGACTCGGTATTGCCCGAGCTGAAGCAGCACGACGCCATCCTGCTCGGGGCGATCGGCGACCCGTCGGTGCCCAGCGGAGTGCTGGAGCGCGGCCTGCTGCTGCGCACCCGATTCGCGTTGGATCACCACGTCAACCTGCGGCCGTCGAAGCTGTATCCGGGCGTCACCAGTCCGCTCTCCGGTGATCCCGACATCGATTTCGTCGTGGTGCGTGAGGGGACCGAGGGCCCGTACACCGGCACCGGTGGCGCGATCCGTGTCGACACCCCGCACGAGGTGGCGACCGAAGTCAGCACCAACACCCGCTTCGGCATCGAGCGTGTGGTGCGCTACGCCTTCGCCAAGGCGCAGGCCCGGCGCAAGCATCTGACATTGGTGCACAAGAACAACGTGCTCACCTTCGCCGGATCGCTGTGGCAGCGGACCGTGGACGAGGTCGCCGCCGAATTCCCCGAGGTGCGGACCGCGTATCAGCACATCGACGCCGCGACCATCCACATGGTCAACGATCCGGGCCGCTTCGACGTGATCGTCACCGACAACCTGTTCGGCGACATCATCACCGATCTCGCCGCCGCCGTCAGCGGTGGTATCGGTCTGGCGGCCAGCGGCAATATCGATGCGTCCGGGGTCAACCCGAGCATGTTCGAGCCGGTGCACGGCAGTGCCCCCGATATCGCGGGGCAGTCCAAGGCCGACCCGACCGCGGCGATCCTGTCGGTCTCGCTGCTGCTCGAGCACCTCGGTGACGCCGACGCCGCCGCCCGCATCGAGGCGGCGGTCGCCAAGGATCTCACCTCGCGTACCGAGGCGGCGTCCACCGTCGCGATCGGTGACCGCATCGCCGCCGCGGTCTGACGCGAACGGCACGACGAAAGGCAAGCCCCGTACCGGATCCAGTACGGGGCTTGCCTTTTCGTGATTCGGCCAGCTCTCGGTTGTGCATCGCTGCGTCACCGTATCGCCACTGCATCGCCGGGTCGCCCTATCGCCGCCGCTGCACTGCGGCGTCACCGCTCGCTAGAAGGTGCCGGCGGATCCCGTGACGCCCTTCCGGAGGTGGTGGACGCGATCGTTGCCGCAGTTGCGATAGCGGTCCGACCGGTGGTGCGACCGCCCAGCGATCGGTCGCGCGCGCGAATCGCCCGCCTCACGGGTGGATGTTCGAGGACGGCGTGCGATCCAGGTGAGACGACCGCTTCCCGGGTTATCGCGGGGGTGTCGGCGGTGACGGAAACTGTGGTGGGGCAGGGTGATCCGGCGATCCGCCGGGTGACGTCGGGCAGGGCGGGGCCGGATATCCCGGTGCTCCGGGAGGTACGGGAGGCCGAGGAATCGGCGGGTGATCCGACCGGCCCGACCCCGGGGAATCCTGCGGTCTCGGCGGAAACGGTGGTACCTGCTGTTGCCGCGGCCCGCCGGGGTGACCGTGCGGTCCCGGTGGGAAGTGCGGCGGCGGCGGGAAGGGCCCGGTCGGCGGCATCGGTCCGCTGAACCGCTGGTAGGCGGCTTGGCGCGAGGTGCCGAGCAGATCGCCGAGTTCGGCCCACGTGTGACCTTCCTCGCGGGCCTGCCTGGCCAGCGTGTGCAGGATGTCGTCGACGAGATTGCCGAGATTGCGCGTCGCGCTGAGGGCGGCGAGCACCGGAACCGCCGGTGTGCCTTCCCCCGGACGCAGCACGCCGACGACGAGTTCGGCATTCGCGGAGAGCAGGGTGGCGAGCGTCGCCCGCTCGTCGTGTAGGTCGGTGCGGGGTTCTTCGGTCATATGTCAAGGCTGCCTTGACGTCGGGCGTGTGTCAAGGTCAGGTTTACATGTGCGGCGACCTGGTCTGCCGAACGAGTTCGGTGCTCGCTCGCTTCGTCGCACCGCGTACGAGGCCGACTACGTCACGTGTTCGAGCGGATGGCGTTCGGCGACCCGCCCGTGATCGCGCAGGACGAAGTTCACGACGAGGTCGTCGGCGATCTGGATCAGTACATCGCGACCTTCGACCCCAGCGGCCCATTCGTGCGGCAGACCGGACAGTCCGTGCAGCGCGCCGAGCAGGTTGCCCGCGACCGCGCCCGTGGAATCGGAATCGCCGGAATGGTTGACCGAGAGCAGCAGTGCCGCGCGCACGCCCTCGGTCTCGGCCCGCAACGCGCAGTGCACGGCGACGGCGAGGCACTCCTCGGCGATCCACCCCGCGCCCACCTGTTGCACGACCTCCGAGGTGGGCGGCTCGGTGTCGGCCAGGGTGAGCGCGCGTTCCAATGCGGTGGCCGTCTGCGCGCCGCGCGGCATCGACGCGACCTGAATGATCGTTTCCCGCAGTGCTTTCCGAAGGTCGAATCCGCTCATCACGCGATCGATCAGCGCACCGAAGGCTCCGGCAGCCAGATATCCGGTGGGATGGCCGTGGGTGAGTTGCGCGCAGCGCGCGGCCGTCTCGAAAGCGGCGTCCGGGCCGGAACCCACCAATCCGAAGGGCGCGGAGCGCATTACCGTTCCGCACCCCTTCGAATGGGCGTTGACCGGGCCGGGATATCCCATCGGGGCCGGGGGCACATAGCCCTGCGACTGTCGCGAGACTCCGCTCAGGCAGGTGTCGCCCGGGGCCCGGACCGCGTAAAGGAACGAGTGATTCGACAACCAGCCGTCGGGTGCGTGGCCGGGCGCCTGGGCTTTCTGGGTGTGCTGCCACCGTAGTAGGGCCCGGCGCATGACGGGCGCGATATCGGCGCCGGGCGGGCAGCGCAACAGACCCTCCGCGGTGAACAGGGTCATCTGGGTATCGTCGGTAACCTGTTGCGGCGGTCCGTAATCGGGGGCGAACCCGGTCACGCCCGCTTCGCCGTGCTGTTCTCTGATCTGGGCCAGACTCCGGAATTCGATCGGCCAACCCAGCGCGTCCCCGATGGCCCCGCCCAGCAGTGTGCCGCGCACGCGGTCGACGATCTCCACATACTCCACCATGATCCGATCTTGTCAGGTTCGGGCCGCCGCGCGCGGTGATAATCTACTCGCGAAACCTCTACTCGTGCGGTGTCTTCGTCCGATCCGACGGCACCAACGGGATCGCCACGGTCGCCAGCGCCGCGGCGGCCAGGTAGGCGGCGGGGAATCCGCCGACCGTGATCAAGGCGCCGAACGCCGGTGGAATGGCGGCCATCGCGAGATTCTGGCCGGTGTTCTGGACGCCGAGGCCGCGTCCGCTCCAGTACGGGCCCGCGATCTCGGCGACGGCGGTGAAGGCAAGACCGTTGTCGGACACCGTGATCACCGATGCCGCGATCAGCAGCGGGATCGCCACCCACCACCAGTTCGACCACGCCGCGAATCCGAGCGCGGCCATGCAGATCATCGCGGCCACCGCGACCGTGCGCAACGGGCCGAGCCTGCTGCCCACGTGATCCGACCACGCGCCCGCGCCGATCCGCCCACCGGCGCCGAGCAACTGCGTGACGGTGACCAGTGCCCCCGCCGTGGGCAGGGACCAGCCGATATCGCGGTGCAACCAGAGCAGGGCGAAAGTCCACACCACACCCTGGGGCACGCACAGCAGGACCGACACCGCGTGTATGCGCCACAGCGTGGAGTCGCCGCGGTACGGGTTGACCCGGTCGACGGATTTCGCGTCGGGCCGCGGCGGATCGATGATGCCGAAATAGCAGCCGACGGCGGCGAATCCGGCCATCAGAGCCGGAACGAGCACGGCTGCCGAGATACCGTGCCCCGCGGCGACGGCCGGGATGGCCAGCGCGGCGATGCCGACGCCGAGCGGCTGGGCCGTCTGGCGTATGCCCATCGCCAGTCCTCGACGCCGCGGCGGGAACCATCCGACGATGACCCGGCCGCTCGCACCGTTGGTACTCGCCGCGCCGACGCCGCCGAAGAACAGCAGCGCGCCAAGTGCGATGTCGTTCGTGGCGGTCGCGGCCGCGCAGCCCGCGGCCAGCATGACCAGCGGACCGCCGACCAGAACCTTGTGCTCGCCGATCCGGTCGACCACGTATCCCCAGGCGATCAGGGTGCACACCAGGCCGACGGTCGGCATGGCGACGAGCACGCCCGCCATCGGCAGCGACATGCCGCGGTCGGTGAGCGCGGGGAGCAGGAAGGGCACCCCGTGGGCGAATACCGCGCTCGACGCCTGGGCGAAGACACCGAGGCCGAGCATGGACCACCGTCGAACGTCGCGCACCTGTGTCACGGTAGCCATCGGCCTCACCCCGGTATCCCGCGTCTCCGCGCATCTCGCTATCATCCCAATATGTGGAATGAAAATCTCATTGAATGAACTCCTGGCGATACGCTACACCGTGCGGGCAAGTCGATTTCGGCGAAGCGATGTCGAACTTGTCACATCTGGCGGTATTCGGGCACCCGCGTCGACCGCCTCGCCTGCGTG
Source organism: Nocardia sp. NBC_01377 (assembly GCF_045040005.1). Classification (NCBI taxonomy): domain Bacteria; kingdom Bacillati; phylum Actinomycetota; class Actinomycetes; order Mycobacteriales; family Nocardiaceae; genus Nocardia; species Nocardia sp. NBC_01377. The sequence continues at coordinate 5,431,145 of NZ_CP109566.1, read as the reverse complement.
TTTGCCCCGACCTCGCCGCTCGCCGCGCCATCCGGTCGCCGCGGCGGTCCTCGCGTCGCGCGAAAGTGACGAGAACATGTTCCGGACCACTCGGTCGGGTGCGTTCGGGCAGGTGGCGACCGCTCGATAGACTGCCGGGCATGCGTCTAGGTCGAGTTGCCAGTCCCGATGGGGTCGCGTTCGTCAGCATCGAAGGAGAGGGCGGCGCCGACGCGGCGTCGCTGACGGCCAGAGAGATCGCCGAGCATCCGTTCGGCACTCCGACGTTCACCGGACGGAGCTGGCCCCTGGCCGATGTGCGGATGCTCGCGCCGATCCTCGCCAGCAAGGTCGTCTGCGTCGGCAAGAATTACGCCGCACACGCGGCCGAAATGGGTGGTAGCGCACCCGAAGAGCCGGTAATCTTCATGAAGCCGAGCACGTCGATCGTCGGTCCGAACGCCTCGATCATCCTGCCGCCCAGCTCATCCCGGGTGGATTACGAGGGCGAACTGGCTGTCGTCATCGGCCGTCCGTGCAAGGATGTGCCCGCCGCACGCGCACTGGATGTGATTCTCGGGTACACCGTCGCCAACGATGTCACCGCACGGGATCAGCAGAGCAAGGACGGGCAGTGGACCCGCGCGAAAGGTTACGACACGTTCTGCCCGCTCGGCCCGTGGATCGAAACCGCCGTCGACCCATCGGATCTGGAGATCGTCACCGAACTGGACGGCGAGGTGAAGCAGCGTAGCCGTACATCGCTTCTGCTGCACGATATTCCGAAGCTCGTGGAATGGGTGACCAGGGTGATGACGCTGCTGCCCGGCGACGTGATCCTCACCGGAACACCGGAGGGAGTCGGTCCGATGCAGTCGGGGCAGCAGGTGTCGGTGACCGTCGAAGGTATCGGCACCCTGACCAATTCCGTTGCGACCAAACACCGCTAGCGACCGTTCGAACGAGTCCGAAAGAGAGCTATGACTGAAGTACGGGTCCGCTTCTGCCCGTCACCGACCGGAACACCGCACGTCGGCCTGATCCGCACGGCGCTGTTCAACTGGGCCTACGCCCGTCACACCGGTGGCACCTTCGTCTTCCGTATCGAAGACACCGACGCCGCACGTGATTCCGAGGAATCCTACGCGGCCATCCTGGACGCGCTGCGCTGGCTCGGGCTCACCTGGGACGAGGGGCCGGAGGTCGGCGGACCGTACGAGCCGTACCGGCAGTCGCAGCGTCGCGCGCTGCACCTGGACGTGGTCGGCAAACTCCTCGACGCGGGCGAGGCGTACGAATCCTTCTCGACTCCCGAGGAGGTCGAGGCGCGGCACCGGGCCGCGGGCCGCGATCCGAAACTCGGTTACGACAATTTCGATCGCGATCTCACGCCCGAGGCGATCGAGGCGCACAGGGCCTCCGGACGCCCGGCGGTGATCAGGTTGCGGATGCCCGATACCGATCTCGGCTGGCGCGATCTGGTCCGCGGTGAGACGGTATTCAAGGCGGGTACGGTTCCCGACTTCGCGTTGACCAGGGGTAACGGTGATCCGCTCTACACCCTGGTGAATCCGGTCGACGACGCGCTGATGCGGATCACCCATGTATTGCGCGGGGAGGATTTGCTCTCGTCCACTCCGCGTCAGCTCGCGCTGTATGCCGCATTGGAACGAATCGGCGTCGCCGAGTTCACCCCGGAGTTCGGTCACCTGCCGTTCGTAATGGGGCAAGGCAACAAGAAGCTGTCCAAGCGTGATCCGGAATCCAATCTGTTCGCCCACCGGGATCGCGGATTCATTCCCGAGGGTTTGCTGAATTACCTGGCGTTACTCGGGTGGGGTATCTCGGACGATCACGATGTTTTCTCGATGTCGGACATGGTCGAGGCATTCGATATATCGAAAGTGAATTCGAATCCGGCCCGATTCGACCAGAAGAAGGCCGACGCACTCAACGCCGAACACATCAGGATGCTCGATCCCGGCGATTTCGCGCATCGGCTGCGTGAGTTCCTGACGGAACACGGACATATCGGTGCCGACGTCGACGACAAGTTGTTCGCCGCCGCGGCGGACTTGGTGCAAACCCGGATCGTCGTCCTTTCCGACGCGTGGGAACTGCTGCGATTCCTGTTCGCGCCCGCCGAGGAGTTCGCCATCGATCCGGCGGCGGGTGCGAAGAATCTCGGCGCGGAGGCCGTGCCGGTTCTCGACGCCGCGATCGCCGCGCTGGAGTCCCTTCCCGCGTGGGCTACCGCGGGTATCGAGGAGGCGCTCAAAACCGCGCTGATCGACGATCTGGGCCTCAAACCCCGCAAGGCTTTCGCGCCGGTGCGCGTCGCGGTGACCGGATCGCATATCAGCCCACCGCTGTACGAGTCGCTGGAGTTGCTCGGACGCGAGCTGTCGCTGGACAGGCTGCGCTCCGCTCGCGGCTGGACCGCCACCGCCTGATCCGGCAAAACGGTCGAAAATAGGGCTTTGACCAGGCGATTTGTAGTTTACTGGCCGAGGTTTGGTACTCTTCTTCTCGGCCGGAACACGGCCCCGCGGTAGGCCAGTACGACTGGTCCGACTCCGGGGCTGACGTCCTGGTCATTGGGGTATGGTGTAATTGGCAACACAGCTGATTCTGGTTCAGCCATTCTAGGTTCGAGTCCTGGTACCCCAGCGGAAATGTTGCACATCTCTCGGTTCGCGACCGAAAGTGGTTCAGCATCCGGCGATTTGGTCGCCGAGCTTCGGTCGGTTAAGCTGGCCGAGCTTCCTCGGATCGCAAGATCCACAAGGTTGATCACCGCGGAAACGTGGGAGATCAAGTCCTGGCCCCGTCGTCTAGCGGCCTAGGACGCCGCCCTCTCAAGGCGGTAGCGCGGGTTCGAATCCCGTCGGGGCTACACAAGTGGAAGGCTCACGCTCACACAGGGCGTGAGCCTTTCTTGTTTCGCAATGTCTTGTGGGGGCGCCGCCCCCACGCCCCAGCCCGGCGGGGCTTCGCCCCCCGGTTCCCCCCGTTGGGCTCCGCCCTCGCCCCCGTGGTTCGGTTTCCGAAATATCTTGCGTTCTAGGTGGATTGGCTTAATTGCCATTATTTCCGGGGGCATCGCCGTGGTGCGGTTGCGGGCTTTTCTGTGATCTTGTTCCGTGATTGTGCGGGGTGTTTACCGGGGTTGCCGGGGTTTGCTCGGCTAGGTATCGAGTGATGCCTCCGCGGTGTGTCGCGGGTGGTGAGAGGCTCGTCACGTGAAAAAGCCCTACTGGTCGGTCGACCAGTAGGGCTTTTTCGTTATCCGGCGCCTGTGAGCGGCGACGGAGGGGAGCTGCTACCCGCTCTTGCGGCGGAACTCCCGCTTGTGGCTGGCGTTGCCTTGCGGCGCGGCGGCCTTGGAACGGCCGTCGAGGTGGTCGTTCGCCTTGGCGTTCTGGGAATTCTTGCGGTCGAGCGCCTCCTTGAACTTGCGCTTCACTTCGTCGGCACCGCCGTTGGAACTACCCGAATCCGTCATCGCCTGCTCCTCGTCATCGCGGCCACGCACCGCGTCCACGGACGCCGTACAGGGCCGATTCGTGTCCAACCGCCAGAAACGCTAACGCGCGACGCGACGGCTGTCAGCTGCATTATCCGGTGTGCCGCCTCAGGCCGAGGGGGCGGTGGTACCGCCGAGGGGAATGGCGGGCATACCGAGTTTGCGGTGGTCCCAGCTGCGCACCCGGTCCGGCCGCACCCGGATCGCTACCCGCTTGTGCAGCATGGCCTCCACCGCGGGCCGCATCTCCTCGCTGTACGGGCCGGTGTAGCGCTCCCACACGCTCACGCCGACCGCGAACAACCGCTCCGGGTCGGCGGTGATCTCGGCGGTGCCCTCCAGCGAGACTCCTCGCAGCTGGTCGTAGGTGTCGCCCGATTCGATCATGCAGGTGATGCGGGGGTCGCGCCGCAGGTTGACGGCCTTCTGCGATTTGGCCTTCGTCTCGAACCACACCTCGCCGTCGATCAGGGCGTACCACATGGCGATCAGGTGCGGCGCTCCCGTCGGGCCGATGGTCGCCATCGTCGCGACGCGGCTGTGCTCCAGGAATTCGGCGATCTCGGTATCGGACATCACGATCTGTGCCCGCTGGTTGACTCCCACGGGCCCACTGTAGAACGCTCGATCTGAAACGCGTTACAGGCGTTTGTGCAGCGCCTCGGCCGCGGCGACCAGATCGGCGGCCCAGCGGGCGCCGGGTCGGCGGCCCATCCGATCGATCGGGCCGGAGACCGACACGGCCGCCACCACGGTGCCCGCGGCGTCGCGGACCGGGGCGGATACGCTGGCCACGCCTGCCGCACGTTCGGCCGCGCTCTGCGCCCAGCCGCGTTTGCGAACTTCGGCCAGGGCTCGGTCGCCGAAGACCGCGTCGGCCAGGATGGTGCGCTGCAACTCCGGATCGGCCCAGGCCAGCAGCACCTTGGCGGCCGAACCCGCGGTGAGCGGCAGTCGAGCTCCGATCGGGACGGTGTCGCGCAATCCGACCGGCGGTTCCAGGGCCGCGATACAGACCCGCGCATTTCCGTCACGGCAGTAGATCTGCACGCTCTCGCCGGTGATCTCGCGTAGACGCGGCAGAATGGCGCCCGCTGCCTCCTGGAGCGGATCGGAGGCGCCCGCGGCGAGTTCGGCCAGCGCCGGGCCCGGTCGCCACAGCCCGTTGTTGTCCCGGGCCAGCAGGCGGTGCACTTCCAGGCCGACCGCGAGGCGGTGCGCGGTGGCTCGGGGCAAGCCCGTGCGGGTGCACAGTTCGTTGAGGCCGCACGGGTGCTCGGCGACGGCGTAGAGCACCGCCACCGCTTTGTCGAGGACGCCGATACCGCTATGCTGTCTCATAGAACGATACTAGCGTCTCGGATACTGAGAACTTCAACCGAGAAGTCCGACTGGGATTTCACTCGATGCGAAGTTCGGTCCGATGTCCGGGACATCGCTGTCAACAAATCTGTGCGGCCGGCAGCGCGCTCTCAGCCCAGAACGCGTGATCCGGTCGCCGTCCGAAAGGTGATCGAGAAATGGCCGACCGCCCACGCACCCTGGCAGAGAAGGTGTGGGAAGAACATGTCGTCGCCCGCGGAGCGGGCGATGGTGTCTCGCGCGAACCCGATCTGATCTACATCGACCTGCACCTCGTCCATGAGGTGACCAGTCCGCAGGCCTTCGACGGCCTGCGCGCCGCGGGCCGTCCGGTACGCCGTCCCGACCTGACCATCGCGACCGAGGACCACAACGTCCCCACGGTCGACATCGACAAGCCGATCGCCGACCCCGTTTCCCGCACCCAGGTCGAGACGCTGCGGCACAACTGCGAGGAATTCGGTATCCGCCTGCACCCGATGGGGGATCTGGACCAGGGCATCGTGCACGTCGTCGGTCCGCAGCTCGGACTGACCCAGCCCGGTACCACCGTCGTCTGCGGTGACAGCCACACCTCGACGCACGGCGCCTTCGGCGCGCTGGCCATGGGAATCGGCACGTCCGAGGTCGAACACGTGCTCGCCACCCAGACATTGTCGCTGCGGCCGTTCAAGACCATGGCGATCAATATCGACGGCACCGTGCCCGAGGGAGTCACCAGCAAGGACGTCATCCTGGCGGTGATCGCCCAGATCGGCACCGGCGGTGGTCAGGGCTACGTCCTCGAGTACCGGGGCGAGGCCGTGCGGGCCATGTCCATGGAGGCCCGGATGACCATGTGCAACATGTCCATCGAAGCGGGCGCCCGGGCGGGCATGGTGGCCCCCGACGAGATCACCTACGAATTCCTCGAAGGCCGCCCGCACGCGCCGCAGGGAGCCGACTGGGATGCCGCGGTGGCCGCCTGGGACGCACTGAAGACCGACGAGGGCGCGGTTTTCGACGCCGAGGTCCATATCGACGCGAGCACGCTGTCCCCGTTCGTCACCTGGGGCACCAACCCCGGTCAGGGTGCGCCGCTCAGCGATACGGTGCCGGATCCGGCCCGGATCGCCGACGAGGGCACGCGCGAGTCCGCGGAGAAGGCGCTGCGGTACATGGATCTGATCCCGGGAACCCCGCTGCGGGATGTCTCGGTCGACACCGTATTCGTGGGTTCCTGCACCAACGGCCGTATCGAGGATTTGCGTGCCGTCGCGAGCGTTTTGAAGGGCCGTCGCGTCGCGGACGGGGTTCGAATGCTGGTCGTACCGGGTTCGATGCGTGTGCGCGCCCAGGCGGAAAAAGAGGGATTGGGCGAGATTTTCGACGCGGCGGGCGCCGAATGGCGTCAGGCCGGATGTTCGATGTGCCTCGGAATGAACCCGGATCAGCTTTCGCCGGGTCAGCGCTGTGCTTCCACCTCGAACAGGAACTTCGAGGGCAGGCAGGGCAAGGGCGGTCGTACGCACCTGGTTTCCCCGCTGGTGGCCGCCGCGACGGCGGTCCGCGGAACTCTGTCCTCGCCTGCGGATCTGGACTGAATTCCGCCGTTTCCGGGCCGTACGCGGCCGTCTCGGGCCGATGAACGGCCACCGACGGGCTCGCGTCGCCCATGAATACCTCAACCGACCCAGGAGAATCTGATGGAAGCTTTCACCGTTCACAAGGGGACCGGGGTGCCGTTGCGCCGGTCCAATGTCGATACCGACCAGATCATCCCGGCGGTGTACCTGAAGCGGGTGACCCGAACCGGATTCGAGGACGGACTCTTCGCCGCGTGGCGTAACGATCCGGACTTCATTCTCAACGTCGAGCCGTACAACCGCGGCAGCGTTCTCGTGGCCGGTCCGGATTTCGGAACGGGGTCCTCTCGGGAGCACGCCGTATGGGCGCTGTCGGACTTCGGCTTTCGGGTGGTCATCTCGTCGCGCTTCGCCGACATCTTCCGCGGCAATGCGGGTAAGGGCGGGTTGTTGGCCGCGCAGATGTCACAGAACGATGTCGAATTGCTCTGGAAGATGATCGAGGAACAACCCGGCATCGAATTGGTAGTAGACCTCGAAGCGCGAACGGTGACGGTTGGAACCGTCGTGTTGCCGTTCGAAATTGATGACTACACGCGCTGGCGTCTGCTGGAAGGTTTGGACGACATCGGTCTTACGCTGCGGCGTAGCGACGTCGTCACCGAGTTCGAAAAGGTAAGGCCGAGTTGGAAGCCCACTACCCTGCCCGCGCGCATTTCACAGGCGTAATCACTGGGTTCCGATAGCTGGTCATCGTGGGAGGCGGTAGCTAGACGTGTGCTAAACCACGATGAATTTTGGCGTGGCACATAGACTCTTGCTCAAACTGGGTTTACCGTGGTACCTAGTCGGTCCGACGACGGGCCATTAGTCTGCGGAGGATTCAATGAACAAGGCGGAACTGATCGACGTTCTGACCGAAAAGTTGGGTACGGACAGGCGCACGGCTACCGCGGCAGTCGAGCACGTTGTCGACACCATCGTGCGCGCGGTGCACAAAGGCCAGAGCGTCACGATCACCGGTTTCGGTGTGTTCGAACAGCGAAAGCGTGCCGCCCGCGTGGCCAGGAACCCGCGCACCGGTGAAACCGTCAAGGTGAAGCCGACTTCGGTGCCCGCGTTCCGTCCCGGTGCCCAATTCAAGGCCGTTATCGCGGGCAAGCAGAAACTTGCCGCCAGCGGCCCTGCGGTCAAGCGGGGCGTGAATGCCCCTGTGGCGGCCAAGAAGACCGCCGCCAAGAAGACGGCAGCGGCCAAGAAGACCGCCGCCAAGAAGGCGACCGCCACCAAGGCGCCCGCCAAGACGACGGCCAAGCGGGCCGCGGCCAAGGCTCCGGCAAAGACCGCCGCTCGCAAGGCGACTGCCACCAAGACGGTCGCCAAGAAGGCACCCGCCAAGAAGACGACGGCGGCCAAGGCCACGGTGAAGAAGGCCGCACCGGCCAAGAAGACCACGGCAGCGGCGGCCAAGAAGACCACTGCCGCCGCCAAGAAGACCACCGCGGCCAAGAAGGCGCCCGCCAAGAAGGCCCCGGCCAAGAAGGCCCCGGCTCGTCGCGCTCGCTGACCCGAGCACCGGCGGTCCAGCGCCGCCGGGAGATTCGCCCCAACGCAGCCGAATCACCCGCCATACCGCAGAGAGACGGCCCCGGATAACCTCCGGGGCCGTCTCTCGGTCATATCGGTCAGGACGGCGGCGAATCCTTCACGACCTCGGTGGAGATGGAACGGTCGAGGTGGTCGGCGGCGACAAGCGCGCCGTCGATGAACGACAACACCCAGACACTGCCCTTGCGATTTCGGGCGGGTTGCAAGGTCAGGGCGTCCTTCTTCGCCCACCAGGCCATCAGATCCGGAATGACCTTGCCTTGGCTGCACACCACTCGCACCGCGCGGTCGGAGACCAGCGACACGGCCCGCTCGCGCGCCGCGTCGGTATCGGTCGCATAACGGATTTCGGACAGCAACGGCTCCAACGTGATGTCGGTGCCCAACTTCTCGGCCAGCGGCCGTACCGTGTCCACACAGCGCACCGGATCGGCCGAGTAGATCTCCTCGGCGCCGAAGGCGAGCAGGTTCGGGATCAGCGCCTGCGCCTGGGCCGAACCTGCCCGCTCCAGCGGGCGCTGTTCGTCCGGGCCGTCGAAAGCGTCCCGGCGGCCCGCCTTCGCGTGCCGCACCAACAGCAGTGTCGAGGTGTGCGCGGGCAGGCGGGCGAAGGTTCGCACCACCTGTCTGTCCATCGGATAGGAGAGTTCGTCCATCACCCGCTCCAGCGGATGCCAGTGCAGGACGTCGACTTCGGAGTTGGCGCTGAATTCACCGCCGGTGACCTCGGCCGCCCAATAGTCGACCCGCTTGAGTCTGCGGTGGCCCGGTATCGGATAGGTCACGTGTCCGAGATATCGGCCGAGCCTGCAATCGAGGCCGGTCTCCTCGTGGACTTCACGCACCGCGGCCATGATCGGTGTCTCGCCCGGGTCGAGTTTGCCTTTCGGCAGTGACCAGTCCCGGTACTTGGGCCGGTGCACCACGGCGATCTCGATGGCGCGCGACTTCCCCGGCGACCGCCGCCACACCACCGCGCCCGCGGCGTGAATGTTGGCTCTGACTCGGGGATCCCAGAACGGACCTGCTGCCTCGTATCCCGTCGGGTCGTTCACTGCTGTTCCGGTCTCCGCAGCCGCATGAGGTACTCCTGATGATCTCTGACCGCGACGTCGTCGGCACTTGCCTGTTGGGGCCATGAGTGCCAACTTCCGTTGGCGCTCAGCTTCCAACTGCGCGTGGCGGGATCGAGCGCCGATTCGAACACCGCGTCGAGCTGCTCGCTCAATCGCGGATCCTTCACTTGCGCCATGACTTCCACGCGCCGGTCCAGATTGCGGTGCATCAGGTCGGCGCTACCGATCCAGTACTCGTTCTGCGCCCGGAAGTGCAGCACCCGTGAATGTTCCAGGAAGCGGCCGAGTATGGAACGCACTTCGATGTTGTCGCTCACGCCGGGGACGCCGGGCCGAAGGCCGCAGATACCGCGCACCACGATCTCCACCGGCACTCCGGCCTGCGAGGCGCGATAGAGCGCGTCGATGATCTGCTCGTCGACGATCGCGTTGGCCTTCAAGCGGATTCGGGCGGGAGCGCCCTCGCGGGCCAGTTCGGTCTCACGCTGGATCCGCTCGATGATGCCCGCGCGCACACCCTGCGGTGCGACAAGGAGATTGCGGTAGTTGGCTTTTCGCGAATAACCGGTCAGCGAGTTGAACAGATCGGTCAGGTCCGCGCCGATTTCGGGTGCGGCGGTGAGTAATCCGACGTCCTCGTACAGTCGCGCCGTCTTCGGGTTGTAGTTGCCGGTGCCGATGTGGCAGTACCGTCGGATGGTCGAGCCCTCGCGACGCACCACCAGGCAGGTCTTGCAGTGCGTCTTGAGGCCGATCAGGCCGTAGACCACGTGGACGCCCGCCTGCTCCAGCGCGCGTGCCCACTTGATGTTGGCCTGCTCGTCGAAACGGGCCTTGATCTCGACCAGCGCGACGACCTGTTTACCGGCCTCGGCGGCGTCGATGAGCGCGTTGACGATCGGGGAATCGCCCGAGGTGCGGTACAGGGTCTGCTTGATCGCCAGCACCTGCGGGTCGGCGGCGGCCTGTTCGATGAAGCGCTGCACGCTGGTGGAGAACGAGTCGTAGGGGTGGTGCACCAGCACATCGCCCTCGCGCAGCGCCTGGAAGACGTTGCGCGGGGTCTCGCGTTCGCCGAACGCGGGCGGTGTCGCGGGGACGTACGGCGTGTCCTTGAGATTGGGCCGGTCGACCCCGTACACCTGCCACAGGCAGGACAGGTCGAGCAGTCCGGGCACCTGGATCACGTCGCCCTCGTAGACGTCGAGTTCGCGCAACAGCAGATCGAGCATGTGCTCGGTCATGTCGTCGGAGACCTCGAGGCGTACCGGGGAGCCGAAGCGGCGACGGGCGAGTTCGCGTTCGAGTGCCTGGAGCAGATCCTCGTCGCGGTCCTCGTCGACTTCGAAATCGGCGTTGCGGGTGATGCGGAAGGAGTGGTGTTCGACCACTTCCATCCCGGGGAAGAGCAGATCGAGGTGCGCGGCGATGAGCGCTTCCATCGGAAGGAACGCGGCGATGGGCGAACCGGATTCGCCACGGCGCACGCGCACGAAGCGATCCACGTTGTCGGGCACCTTGACCCTGGCGAAATGCTCGCCGCCGGTCGCCCCGTCCTTCACCGTCACGGCGAGATTGAGACTCAGTCCGCTGATATACGGGAACGGGTGGGCCGGATCGACCGCGAGCGGTGTGAGGACGGGGAAGACCTGGTCATGGAAATGGCCCGATAGTCGGGTGCGTTCGGCTTCTTCGAGATCGGACCAGTCGATGATCGCGATACCTTCGGCGGTCAGCGCGGGCAGCACCGAATCGAGGAAGACCCTGGCGTGGCGGTCGGCGATCTCCTGGGCACGCGCCGCGATCAACTCCAGTTGCTCGCCGGGGGAGCGGCCGTCGGCCGAGCGCACCAGGAGGCCGGTTTCGGCGCGGCGTTTGAGGCCCGCAACGCGGACCATGTAGAACTCGTCGAGATTCGAGGCGAAGATAGCCAGGAATTTCGCACGCTCCAGCAAAGGCAGCGACGAGTCCTCCGCGAGGGCCAGAACGCGGGAATTGAAGTCGAGCCAACTGAGTTCTCGGTTGAGGTAGCGATCACGTGGCAACTGCTGCTCGGCCGAATCCGCCGAGACCGGCGTCACAGCGGGCGGCGGTGTGGGAAGCAACTGCTGCTGCTTGACAATTTCCGTATCGCTCACGCAATCGATCATCCCCTACCCACCGGTCTGATTGCACGCCGACTCCGCGATCACACCCGGGTTCGTTCCGTCGTGGCGATCGACTAGCACACCCGTCGAACAGCCTCGTGAACATGGCCGGACCAGCCGATGTCGCGTAAGAGGGCGCGTGTCGCGTCACCCGCGCCGAGTTCGACCGCGCGATCCAGATCGACCGCCGTGTCGACATCCCTGCGCAGTCCGGGCCAGTCGCCCGCCAGATCCGTCGCGCCCGCCGCGATATGCGCGCGCGCCGAGTCCGGACCGAAGCGCGGGTCCAGCGCGACCGCGGGACCCGCGGCGTAGAGCGCCGCCGTGCCGGTGCCCGCGTGATCGACCACGATCGAGCGTCTGCCCGCCGGGGCCGCCGCGAGCATCGCGCACAGTTCCTCGGGACGGACCGCGGGCAGATCGGCCTGAAGCGCGAGCAGCTCGACCGGACCGTTGGCTCGACGCAGCGCCGACGCGGCGTCGTCGAGCGCGGCGTTCAGGTCGGAGATCCGCGGCTCGGGATGCACGGCCGCGCCGAGTTCGGCGGACAGGGCGGCGACCACGGGATCGGGCGTGACGACGGTGACCGATCCGATGCGGGGCACCGTCAGCGCGGCCGTCACGGTATCGGTGAGCATCGCGAGCACCAGCCGCGCCCGGAGTTCCGGGCGCAATCGTTCGGCCAGTCGGCTCTTGGCGAGATCGAGGTTCTTGACCGCGATCACGGCATGCACGTCGTGCGGGCGCATGCACCAATACTTCCATGACGGCCCACGCGCCCCGCCACGCGACTCTTTCGGGGGTATCGGGCAGCCGCGGCGGTTCCGAATGGCATATTGGGCGGATGACGAGGGCGGCGGTACTTGGTGCGGGGTCGTGGGGCACAGCGTTCGCAAAGGTGTTGGCGGACGCCGGCACCGACGTCACGATCTGGGCGCGCAGGCCGGAGGTCGCCGAGGCGCTCGCCACGAAACATCGCAACCCGTCCTACCTGCCCGATGTGCAGCTGCCCGCCGTCGATGCCACCGACGATCACGTCGAAGCGTTGCGCGGAGCGGAGATCGTCGTCCTCGCGGTGCCGTCGCAATCGCTGCGCGCGAATCTGGAGACCTGGAAGGACGCGCTCGGCGACGCGCTCACCCACCACGACGCCACCCTGCTGAGCCTGGCCAAGGGGATCGAGACCGGCACCCTGCTGCGGATGAGTCAGGTGATCGGCGAGGTGACCGGTGCGGATCAGGACCGTATCGCGGTGCTGTCCGGCCCGAACCTGGCCAAGGAGATCGCCGCCGAACAGCCCGCCGCCACCGTCATCGCGTGCACCGACGAGGCGCGGGGGATCGCGTTGCAGCAGGCGAGTGCCAACGCCTACTTCCGGCCCTACACCAATACCGATGTGATCGGATGCGAGATCGGTGGCGCGTGCAAGAACGTCATCGCGCTGGCGTGCGGCATCGCGGCCGGAATGGGCTTGGGGGACAACTCCATCGCGAGTCTGATCACCCGCGGTCTCGCCGAGATCATCCGGCTCGGGGTGGCGCTGGGCGCCGAGCCGGTGACGCTGGCCGGTCTCGCCGGAGTGGGTGACCTCGTCGCCACCTGCACCTCGCCGCTGTCGCGCAACCGGTCCTTCGGACATGTGCTCGGGGCGGGCGGATCCATGGAGGCGGCGCAACAGGCGACCCACGGTCAGGTGGCCGAGGGTGTGAAGTCCTGCACATCGGTGCGGGCCCTCGCGGCGGCGCACGACGTGGAGATGCCGCTGACGAACGCGGTCCATCAGGTGTGTCACGAGGGCGTTTCGGTGGCCGAGGCGGTCGGCAACCTGCTGGGCAGGCGGATGAAGCCCGAATGATCGTTCGGGGCCACGACGGCCCGGCATGATAGGGCCGGGACCGGTATCGCGCGCCCGAAACGGGTACGGTTCCCACCATGACGAACCGGATCAAGGTGGCTGTCGTGTTCGGCGGGCGGAGCAATGAGCACGCCGTGTCGTGCGTATCGGCGGGCAGCGTCCTACGCAACCTGGATCCGGACAAGTACGAGGCCATCCCCATCGGCATCACCACCGAGGGCAGTTGGGTGCTCGGCGGTGCCGACATCGCCGAGCTCGGGTTGCGCGACAAGGAATTGCCCGCGGTCGACACCTCCGGTACCGCCCTCACCTTCGCCGCCGACCCGAAACGGTCCGGCGCGCTCGTGGCCCTCGACGAACCGGGTGTCGTGCTCGGCTCGGTCGACGTGGTGTTCCCGATCCTGCACGGTCCCTTCGGCGAGGACGGCACCCTCCAGGGCATGCTCGAACTCGCGGGCATCCCGTACGTCGGCCCGGGAGTGCTGGCCAGTGCGGCCGGTATGGACAAGGAATTCACCAAGAAGCTGTTCGCCGCCGAGGGACTGCCGATCGGCAGTCAGGTGGTGCTGCGTCCCGGCGTCGAGACACTGACCGAGAAGCAGCGCGCGCAACTCGGACTGCCCGTGTTCGTCAAACCCGCGCGCGCGGGTTCTTCGATCGGCATCACCAAGGTGACCGACTGGGCCGCGCTCGACGGCGCGATCGCCGCGGCGCGGGCGCACGATCCGAAGGTCATCGTCGAGGCGGGCATCGTCGGGCGCGAAGTCGAATGCGGCGTATTGGAATTCCCGGACGGCCGGATCGAGGCCAGCGTGGTCGCCGAGATCCGGATGCCGACGGCCGAAGTAGCCGGTTCGGGAGACACCGGATTCTACGACTACGAGACCAAGTACGTCGATGACATCTGCGAACTCGATGTCCCCGCCGATCTCGACGACGACACCTCCGAGTTGATCCGAGACCTCGCGGTGCGCGCCTTCCGCGCGCTCGACTGCCAGGGCCTGGCTCGCGTCGATTTCTTCGTCACCGAGAACGGCCCGGTACTCAACGAGATCAACACGATGCCGGGCTTCACCGCGATCTCGCTCTACCCGCGGATGTGGGAAGCCAGTGGACTGGACTACGCGAAACTCGTCTCCACGTTGATCGAGACGGCGATGGCGCGGGGGACCGGCCTGCGCTGAGCACGTGCGCGTCGCCGACGGTGCGCCGCAATATCGGTGGTAGCAGGAGAAGTGCCCGGCGGGCCTACCCTGCGCGGTTTCGGCCGGGCAGCGTGCCTCAGTTGGGCAACGGACCCGGATCCAGGGGGCGTTCGGGCAGATTCGCGGTGATGGCGTCGGAGACTTCCTGCAACGGCGTCGGTCCGGAACCGTCGGGGACGGTCAGCGCGATGTAGGTCTCCCGGTCGACGGCGAACCACGTGCTCGCCGACCCGACCGGATCGCGCACCTCGAACCACTGCACATTGTCGACCAGTTGCAGCGGGGAGGCGCGGTTGAATTCCAGCGGGCGGTCCAGGCCGCAGCGCAGCACGATCGACGCACCGTCCTCGCGCTGCCAGGCACGGGTGGCGGGCGGCGCGGGTTCCACCAACTGGGCCTTGGTGTAGTCGTCGAGCGCGGTGGGCAGCGCGGGCAGCAGGGTCGTGCAGCCCGGTCCGTCCGCGGCGGGCGCGGGCACCGGGCCCAGCACCAGCGGTTCGTGTTCGGTCGGCATATTCCTGGCCATGACCGCGGCGATCAGTACCGCGACCACCAGTACGACCGGCAGGGCGACGGCGGTGGCGATCAGCGCGGGTGGGTAGGCGCCGGAATCGGCTTCGGGTGCTTCGGTGTCGTCCGCGTCGGTCTCCGAGGGGCGCTCGGCCGTTTCGTCCTCGGACTCGTTCGGGCCGACGGAGGGGTCCTCCACCGGTGACGGTGTCGCCGTCGAGTCTTTGTCCGACGAGTCCGCCGCCATACCGACCTGCTTTCCGATTCGCCGAGCGCGTCGCCGTACCGGTTCCCGCGGTCGTGCGAGGCGCCGCGCACCGGTTCGGTGGTCTCGATTGCCCTGGACAGGGTACCGTCGACCCGTTTTCGATCGGCACGGTGCCCGGGCCGGGCGATCCACCTCGGGAAGGACTCGGTCATCAGCGAGAGCGCGACGCCACGGACGGTCGGCGAGCTGGGCGAGTTCGCGCTCATCGACCGGATGAACGCGGGCCGGGTGCAGGCCGCGGGCGTGCTGCTCGGGCCCGGCGACGACGCCGCCCTGGTGGCCGCGCCGGACGGGCGTTTCGTGGTGACCACCGACATGCTGGTGCAGGGACGGCACTTCCGGCTCGACTGGTCGAGTCCGCGTGATATCGGCCGCAAGGCCATCGCGCAGAACGCGGCCGACGTCGTCGCGATGGGCGCGGTGCCGACGGCGTTCGTGGTGGCGCTGGGCTGCCCGGCGGACACGCCCCTGGAGCTGATCGACGGTCTCGCCGACGGACTGTGGGAGGAAGCGGGCAGGGCGGGTGGTTCCATCGCGGGCGGTGACCTCGTGCGCAGCCAGGAACTGGTCCTGTCGATCACCGCGTTCGGGGATCTGCGCGGCCGCGCTCCCGTCACCAGATCCGGCGCTCGCGCGGGTGACACGATCGCGGTGGCGGGCAGACTCGGCTGGTCGGCCGCGGGACTCGCGGTACTGGCCGCCGGAGCCGATATCGAACGGTTCACCGAAGTCGTTGCCGCCCACCGTGTTCCACAGCCACCCTATGCCTCGGTGCTGGAGGTCCTGCACGGTGATCCGGCGTCCGGCGCGGGTTCGGGGCCGAGCGCGCCGCACGCGCTCACCGATATCTCCGACGGTCTGCTGGCCGATCTCGGGCATATCGCCTCGGCCTCGGGTGTGTGGATCGACCTGGACACGACGGCGTTGCGCGATCCGTTCCTCGAGCCCATCGCGCGAGCGCTGGATGCCGATGCGGCGCAATGGATTCTGGCGGGCGGTGAGGAGCACGCGTTCGCCGCGGCCTGGCCCGCCGACGTCGTGCTGCCGTCGGGCTGGCACACCGTCGGACGCGTGCACGCAGGTCACGGCGTTACCGTCGACGGCGCGGTGCGGCCGGGCAGCGGCGGCTGGGAATCGTTCGGTGGGGCGGACTCTGCGGCGGCGGCCGAGCCACGATAGGTTGTGCGGTCATGGGCGGTAAACCATTGTCGGAAATCATGGATGCGGGCTGGGCGCGCGCACTGGATCCGGTCGCCGAGCAGATCGCGACCATGGGAGAGTTCCTGCGCACGGAGAACGCCGAGGGCCGGGGTTACCTGCCCGCGGGCGATAACGTGCTACGCGCTTTCCAGCGCCCGTTCGACCAGGTCCGCGTACTCGTCGTCGGTCAGGACCCGTACCCGACTCCCGGTCACGCCGTCGGTCTGAGTTTCTCTGTCGCACCCGATGTTTCGCCGGTGCCGCGCAGCCTCGTCAATATCTTCGCCGAACTCGCCAAGGATCTCGGCCACCCCACCCCGAGCTGCGGCGATCTGAGCCCGTGGGCGGATCAGGGTGTGCTGCTGCTCAATCGCGTGCTGACGGTGCAGCCGGGCAAGGCTGCCTCGCATCGCGGCAAGGGCTGGGAGGCGGTGACCGAACAGGCGATCCGCGCCCTGGTCGCCAGGGACGAGCCGCTGGTCGCCATCCTGTGGGGCCGTGACGCGTCGACGCTGAAGCCGACGCTCGCCGCCGCCGAGGTTCCCTTCATCGAATCCGCGCATCCCTCGCCGCTGTCGGCCTCGCGCGGGTTCTTCGGCTCCCGGCCGTTCTCCCGGGTGAACGAACTGCTCGACGAACTGGGCGCCGAACCTGTCGACTGGCGCCTGCCCTGACCATCCACCTCCCGGCCTTCGCCGGGGAGCACGACCCGCAGTACCGGATCCAACCGAGGAGCATCTCCATGCACAACCGAACCGTTCGCGGCGCGCTGCGCGGCACCACAGCCACTCTCGCCCTGTGCGCCGCACTGGCGGGCGGAACCTCCGTCGCGGGCGCGTCCGGGCTCGCGCTCGAACCCGCCACCGATACCGCCGCCGCACCGGTCGGCGAGGAATTCACCTCCACCGGTTCCTCGACCATCTCCTCGGGCGTCAACGCCAAGGTCACCTGCCTGTTCCAGAACACCTTCAGCGGTACCAAGCTGAACTGCTGAAATCCGATCCACGAGGCTCGCGCGTGACCGGATTCGGCACTGTGCGATCCTCAGATCGTGAGTGATGCGAACAATCTCCTCGAACCGGTCCGGCTGCGGCTGCGTGGTTCGGGTGGGATCGAGCTGGCCGGTGACCACTTCGGGCCGGTCGACGGCAGGCTCGTCGTCTTCCTGCACGGCGGCGGTCAGACCAGGCATTCCTGGAAGCTGACCGGCGCCAAACTCGGGCTCGCCGGCATGCGTGTCGTCACCCTGGACGCGCGCGGTCACGGCGACAGCGAATGGGCGAAGGACCGCGACTACCGGAGGTCGACCATGGTCGGCGACCTGGTCGCTGTCCTGGATCAGCTCGGCGCGACCCCGGAGAACCCCGCGGTGGTCGTCGGCGCGAGCATGGGCGGTATCACCGGTCTGCTCACCACCGAGGTGCCGGGCGGTGCGGCGATCGGCGCGCTGGTGCTCGTCGATATCGTCACGCGGCCGGAAACCGAGGGTGTCGCCCGTGTCCTCGATTTCCTGAGTCGACATCGCGACGGGTTCGACACCGTCGATCAGGCCGCCGACGCGGTCGCGGGGTACATGCCGCACCGTCCGCGTCCGAAGAACACCGACGGCCTGCTGCGGAATCTGCGCGAGCGCGACGGCCGCTGGTACTGGCACTGGGATCCGGGCATGCTGTCCGACCGGGTCGAGGACGCCACCCTGATGACCGAGGATATGGAGGCCGCCGCCGCCAAACTCACGATCCCGGTGTTGCTGGTGCGCGGCATGCGGTCCGACGTGGTCAGCGCCGAGGGCGCCGCCGCGTTCCAGGAACTCGTGCCGCACGTGCGGATCGCCGAGATCGGCGGAGCCGCGCACACGGCGGCCGGTGACGACAACGACGCCTTCACCGAGGCCGTCATCGATTTCGTGCTGAGTACGCAGGACCGATAACCCGCGCGGGGCCAGCGATCAATTCGATACCCGAGCGGATCGGCCGGAAGCTCCAGGCTCGAAGCACGTCAGCGCTGCCGGCATGACCTGGTCGCGATGGTATGTCGGCGTGCGACCGAGGCCGAAGCGTCATGACTCGACACCGCGCCTGCGGTTCGGACTGTCGGTAGCCGCGGTCTTACGGGTGCGAACGGCGGGCGGACTCGGCTCTTTGTGCTTCCCGTCGCACGGCGGTGAGCAGCGCGTCTCCGAGAATTGTTCCGACGACCGCCTTTTCGGCCTGCGTATCGCGGTCGCCATCGGCTTGTGCGACCCAGTCGAGTTCGACGACAGCGAGTTCGTTCGCGGCATCACGGTAGACATCCACCAGTGATCGCAAGGACGAGTGCCCGAGTCCGTCGGCCGCTGTCAGTATCGAATCGATGGACGAGTCCGAGACCGCCCGTTGCGCGACACCGAGAACCGAGTGCGTGGTGCGGCCCGGGTCCTCCACTGCCCCGATGACCGTTCGCGCGTCGGCGAGGGACAACCCGCCGAGTTCGATGAGTGCGCGGATCAGCCGAACCCGGCTCACATGGGAGTCCTGATAGTCCGACCTGTTCGCGGAAACCCGGACCGGTGCCTCGATCAGGCCTTCTCGGACGTAGTACTTGATGGCGGCCACCGACAGGCCCGTGACCCGTGCGAGTTCGGTAATTCCCACTTCTGACATCTTGCCGGAATCTAGTGATAGTGCAACTATCACTAGATCCGATAGTTCCACTATCAGTAAAGCCGGGAGGCCGCTGTGTTCTTACTCCGTCTCACTGCCGCAGGCGTCGCGCTGGTCACCTTCGTGATCATGCTGACCGCCGACCATTCCGTCCCGTTCGTGATCGCCGACTCCGCGGTGATCGTGTTGCTCGGCGCAGCATCGGTCCTGCCGGGTCGGCGGGGCGCCACCTCACTCATGACGGTCGGTTTCGCGTTGGCGACGGGGGTATTCGTGCTCGCCTTCGCGCTGTCGATGATCGACGGTCTGCCCAATGCGCGGGTGGCAGTCGGCTTCGTCGTCACGGTGCCCGCTCTCTTTGCGGCACAGAGGCTTCGACCCCGGGTGCGTCGGTTCGTGCCCGGTGCCTCGAGCAGCCCCGTTTAGGTGATCGGTCGCTCGTGCACGGGGAAGTCGGGTGCCGGATCGCCGCGGCCGGTACGGTCCCCAACGGGAAGCGCACCCGCCGGGGGTGTCGGCGGGTGCGTCTCGGTCTGTCGGATCAGCCCTGTGCGGAGTAGTTCGGCTTGCGCTTCTGGGCGAACGCGTCGACGCCCTCGCGGCCCGAGGGGCTGGCGGCGGCGGTCGCGATGGCTTCCCGTTCGCTGTCGAGCTGTTCGCTCAACGACGCGGTCTTGGATTGCACGAGCAGCTTCTTGATGCTGGCGTGGGTGGATCGCGGACCGTTGGCCAGGGTGGTGGCGAGTTTGCGTGCCTGGTCGAGGACCTGCTCGTCCTCGACCACCCGGCTCAGGATGCCGAGACGCTGCGCTTCCGCGGCGTCGAGGATGGCGTCGGTGAGCAGGATCTCGCTCGCACGGCCGGTGCCGACGATGCGCGGCAGCAGCCAGGACATGCCGCCGTCCGGGCTCAGTCCGATGCCGGGGTAGGCGGGGCGCATCTTGGTCGACGAGCCGCCGATGGCGATATCGGCGGCGAGCACCAGGCTCATACCCGCACCCGCCGCCCAGCCGTGCACGGCGGCGATCACGGGGACCCCGGCGGCGTCGAGGGCGCGCACGAATTCGTGCAGATCGGTCGCGAGACCGTGGATGTGGGCGGAACGGTCCTGCGCTGCGGCGAAACCGCGAACGTCGCCGCCCGCGCAGAAATTGGCGCCCGAACCGGTGAGCAGGATCGCGCCCGCGTCGAAGCCGGGTGCGCGCAGTGCGGCGTTACCCGCGTTGATACCCGCGAAATCCATCGAGGTGCCGTTCGCGGCGGTGGCAATGGTGATCTGGAGAACGCCGTCGACGTCGGTGACGTATTCGGTCTGCTCGGTGGAGGTCATATTTCGCACACTATCCTCCGGGGTCGGTGCGGGCCAACGCACCGCCCACCGAAATCGGAGTCAGCGCAGGTCGTCCCGCACCGCCGCGCGCACCATGCGGACCATGAGCGCGGGGGTGAAATCCTCGATCTTGCGCGCGCCGTCGAATACGAAGCCGTGCCTGCGGTAGAAGGCCTGCGCACGAGGGTTCTCGTCGAAGACCCACAGCGAACAGCGCAGGTCGGCGGGCAGCGCGGCACCGATGAGATCGTCGGCCACGCCGGTGCCGTACCAGGACGCGCGGACGTAGAGCGCGGTGAGTTCGAGCTGCGACGCGGGCGGTGTGTCCTTCGGCGCACCCACGCTCGCGAATCCGATGACGGTGTCGCCGGACAGCGCGATATGGGTGCCGTGCGGATACTTGACGCGCATGCGTTCCCACTGCGCGGCCCTGCGATCGACGTCGAAGGCGTCCAGCACATGCCTCGGCACCAGATCGTCGTAGGCCTCGCGCCAGCAGGAGATATGGCAGTCGGCCAGGCCGTGGGTGTACTCGGCGGTCAGCGGTTCGACGCGCCAGTCGCTCATCGTCGCCCGTCCTCGAACACGAATAAGCCCCGGCACTCGACGCGAGTATCGGGGCTTCGTTCGATCATCGCTCGACCGGAAGCGGAACCATACGGATATCCGAATGGTTCACGGATTCGGGTCGAATACCGCACCGCCGAAGCGGTGCGGAATCGTCCGTGGCGAATCAGCCGCGGACGACCTTGCCGGCCTTCAGGCACGAGGTGCACACGTTCATCCGGCGGGTGTTGCCAGGGGCAACCTGTGCACGGACGGTCTGGATATTCGGGTTCCAGCGACGGTTGGTACGCCGGTGCGAGTGCGAGACCGACTTCCCGAAGCCGGGGCCCTTGGCGCAGACGTCGCAGACGGCAGCCATAGTCGCGAACTCCTTCATGTCAAGTGGGGACCGCTGCAACACGGCAGCATGTCCGGAAACAATGTCGTGATGTGCCCTGCCGACAGCTGTCGGCCAGCGCAAACCGGGGCGGGCCGCGCGAGGCAACCCTGCAAGGGTAGCCAACGGCCCCCCGATCCTCCAAACCGGTGATCGGGCGTACGGGCCGGGGCGACCCGGCACACGGCAACAGTACTCGGTCGGTGTCGTCGATCGAGAGCCGGGATATCCCGCTAACCTGGCGGGGAACGGGTGTGGCGGTACGGCTATGGGAGTGAGGTGACGGTGCGGGCAGAGCGGGACGCGATCGACGGCACGGCACTGCTGCGCTGGGGGTGGACCTGTCTCGCGGGTCTGGAGCAGCGGCGCGAGGAGATCAACGCGCTGAACGTCTTCCCGATCGCCGACGCCGACACCGGCACCAACATGCTGGCAACCATGCGCGCGGCCGTGCAGGCGGCACAGGCACGCGCTGCTCCACAGTCCACCTACGAGGTCGCGGCGGCGATGGCGCGCGGAGCCACCCTCGGCGCGCGCGGCAACTCCGGGATCATCCTGTCGCAGGTACTGCGCGGCATCGCCGAGGCGACCAGGGAGGGCGAACTCACCGCGGCGACCCTGCGCGACGCGCTGGCACGCGCGGCGGCGCTGGTGCGCCAGGCGCTCAGTTCACCGGTGGAGGGAACGATCCTCACGGTGCTCGAATGCGCGGCGGCCAGCGCGGCGTCGCGGTCGGGGACCTCGCTCGCCGAGGTCGCGCTGTCGGCGGCGGACGGCGCGGCCAAAGCCCTCGGCGACACCCCCTCCCAGCTGGGCGTGCTGCGCGAGGCCGGTGTGGTGGACGCGGGCGCCCGTGGACTGGTCGTCCTGCTGGACGGACTGGTCTCGGTGATCAGGGGTGAAGCGCCCGCCCGCCCGGATTACCTGCCCGGCGATATCGAGGTCGTGTCGGGCCGGGAGCACCCCGAGCACGCGAATACCGGGCCGGATTCGACCGAGGCGTGTTTCGAGGTGATGTACCTGCTCGCCGACACCGACGAGACCAGGGTCGCGACACTGCGTGATCGGCTTGCCGCACTGGGTGATTCGGTCGGTGTGGTCGGAGACGGCAACGGATCGTGGTCGGCGCACGTGCACTGCGCCGACGCGGGCGCCGCGGTCGAGGCGGGGATAGCGTCGGGGACACTCGCCGCGATCCGTATCGAGAGTTTCGTCGTCACCGCCTCCCGCGTCGATGACGACTGCGCCGCCGATCCGCGCAATACGCGGGAGGGCGGGTGTTCGGACGCGGCCGGTATGCCGGTCGATCGCGCGGTTCTCGCCGTCGCCGAGGGCGAGGGCGCGGCGGTGCTGTTCGAGGCCGCGGGCGCGGTCGTACTCGGCGGGCACGAACCGATCACCGCGAACGCCCTGCTCACCGCCATCCGGCGGATGCCGAATCGGGAAGTGCTCGTGCTGCCCAACGGCGCGTTGCCCGCGCACGAACTGGTCGCCGTCGGTGTGGCGGCGCGTGACGCGCGCCGCGACGTGCTGATGCTGCCGAGCGGCTCGATGGTGCAGGGGCTGGCCGCGCTCGCCGTCCACGATCGGGGTCGGATCGCGGTGGACGACGCCTTCGCCATGTCGGAGGCGGCCGCGGCGACGCGCTGGGGTTCGCTGCGCGCGGCCGCGCATCGCGCCCTGACGATGGTCGGCACCTGCGCATCCGGCGACGGGCTCGGACTCGTCGGCAACGATGTGGTGCTGATCGAGCGCGACGTACTGTCGGCGGGGCGGACGCTGTTGGATCGGATGCTCGGTCTCGGTGGAGAATTGGTCACCCTGCTCATGGGCGCCGGTACACCGGAGGAACTCGCCGAGGAACTGTCCGCGCATATCGCGCGCGGCTTCCCCGGGGTCGAGGTCACCGTGTATTCCGGTGGACAGCAGGAGGATCTGGTGCAGATCGGGGTGGAATGACCCGCGCGCGGACGAAGGAATGAGGCATGGCGACACTCGGTGATCGGCTCGATCACATCCTCGGGGCGAAGGCGGCCGATTCGCTGGCCGAGTCCTTCGACATGAGTACCGTGGAGGATCTGCTGCGGCACTACCCGCTGCGCTACGCGACCCAGGGTCAGCCGCTGACCGAGGAGAAACCCGAGGACGGTTCGCACATCACCGTCATCGGCCGGATCGCCAAGACCGAACTCAAGCCGATGCGCAATCGGCGCGGTTCCCTGCTCAAGGTGATGCTCGACACCGGCGCGGGACGCCCGGTCGATGTGACCTTCTTCAACGGCGACAAGGTGAAATACGTCGTCAAGGAAGGGCTGCGGGCGATGATGTCGGGCACGGTCAGCTACTGGCGGCCCGGCAGTTGGAATCTCTCGCATCCCGGCTACCTGATTCTGCCCGAGACCGAGGACGATTCGGTCGGCACCTTCACCAGGGTGCGCGGCGGCGGTGATCTGCGCGGACTCGCCGAGAGCGCGAAAGGCGCCGGTGGCGTGGACGTCTCGTTCATGGAGCGGGAGTTCATCCCGGTCTATCCGGCCACGGCGAAGGTGCAGAGCTGGGATCTGCTCGCCTGTGTGCGCCAGGTGCTCGAACAACTCGACCCGATCGACGACCCGCTGCCCGAGCACACGCGCGAGGAACGCGCGTTGATGAAGATCTCCGACGCACTGCGCTCGATCCACCTGCCCGAGAGCAGAGCCGATATCGACCAGGCCAAGGAACGGCTGCGTTTCGACGAGGCGTTGGCCTTGCAATTGGTGCTGGCCGAGCGTCGGCACGAGGTGGCGGGGCGGACGGCGCGGTCGTGCCCGCCCCGTACCGACGGCATCGCGGCGGCCTTCGAGAAGAAACTCCCGTTCGAACTCACCGCGGGGCAGCAGGAGGTGATCGCGGAGATCTCCTCGGATCTGTCCCGCGTGCAGCCCATGCATCGGCTGCTCCAGGGCGAGGTGGGTTCCGGTAAGACCATCGTGGCCCTGCACGCGATGTTGCAGGTGGTCGACGCCGGTCAGCAATGCGCGCTGCTCGCGCCGACGGAAGTGCTGGCCGCCCAGCACTATCGGTCGCTGCGCGCGATGCTCGGCGAACTTGCGACCGCGGGTGAACTCGGCGCGGCGGATCAGGCGACCAAGGTGGTCCTGGTGACCGGGTCCATGTCCACCGCCACCAAGAAGGCCGCGCTCCTGGACGCGGTGACCGGCGAAGCGGGGATCGTGATCGGCACCCACGCGCTCATCCAGGACGCGGTGGAATTCTTCGATCTGGGCATGGTGATCGTCGACGAACAGCACCGGTTCGGCGTCGAGCAACGGGACGCGTTGCGCGCCAAGGCGAAATCCGGAACCAGCCCGCATCTGCTGGTCATGACCGCGACACCGATCCCGCGCACCATCGCGATGACGACCCTCGGCGATCTGGAGACGTCGACGCTCACCCAGCTGCCGAGAGGCCGTTCACCGATCACCTCCAAAGTGGTTCCGCGCAAACAGCATCCGAACTGGGTCGACCGCGCGTGGGAGCGCATCCTCGAAGAGGTCGCCGCGGGCAGGCAGGCGTACGTGGTCTGTTCGCGCATCGGCGAGGACGAGGAGGACGGCGGCGCGGGCAAGGGGCAAACGGCGAAAGGTGGCACGGCGAAAGGCAAGGGCAAGGCGACCCCGGAGAAGGAACCTCCGACCACGCAGGCCGCCGTCGAGGTCTTCGACATGTTGCGTGCCGGTCCGCTGGCGGATGTGCGGATCGGACTGCTGCACGGCAGGTTGCACGCGGACGAGAAGGACCGGGCCATGCGCGCGTTCAACGACGGCGATATCGATGTGCTGGTCTGCACCACCGTGGTCGAAGTCGGCGTCGACGTGCCCAACGCGACGGTCATGGTGATCCTCGACGCCGATCGTTTCGGCGTGAGTCAGCTGCACCAGTTGCGCGGCCGCATCGGACGCGGCGCGCATCCGGGCCTGTGTCTGCTGATCACCGATGCCGCGCCGGGCGGTTCGGCCATGGCGCGTCTGACCGCCGTCGCGGGGACCACCGACGGTTTCGAACTGTCGGTGCTCGATCTGCGCCAGCGTCGCGAGGGTGACGTCCTCGGTTCGGCCCAGTCGGGCACGGCGCGTTCGCTACGGCTGCTCTCGCTGCTCGATGATCTGGAAACGATCACCGCCGCACAGGATTTCGCCCGCGAGGTGGTGCGCGAGGATCCGCGTCTGGACAAACATCCGGGATTGGCGAGCATGATGCGCGCCGCCGTCGACGCCGAACGCCTGGAGTATCTGGCGAAGTCCTGACCCGGTGGCGGCGAGCCGAATTCAGCGCAGGGCGCGCGGATACGGCAGATCGGTGCTGATGTGCTCGGAGACGGCCAGTGGGCTGCCGATCTGTGGAAACGCGCGTTGTGCGCAGGTCGGCCGCTCGCACACCTTGCATCCCGCCCCGATCGGCACGGCGGCCGCCGGATCACCGAGTTGCAATCCGGTCGAATACACCAGGCGGTCGGCGTATTCGATATCGCAGCCGACGCCGATCGCGAAATTCTTCGTCGCGGTGCCGAAGCCCTGCGGCGCGGTCATCGCGGTGCGCGCGATCCACAGGTAGCGCCGCCCGTCGGGCATGGACGCGACCTGGGTGAGTATGCGGCCGGGATGGGCGAAGGCCTCGTGCACCACCCACAGCGGGCAGCTGCCGCCGACCCGGGAGAAGTGGAACGCGGTCGCCGACTGGCGTTTGGAGATATTGCCCGCGCGATCGGTGCGGACCAGGAAGAACGGAACGCCGCGCTGCCCCTGGCGTTGCAGCGTGCTCAGCCGGTGGCAGATCGTCTCGAAGCCGACCTCGAAACGCAGACTGAGCAGATCGATGTCGTAGCGCAGTTCCTCGGCCGAGCGCAGGAAACGGCCGTAGGGAAGGACCAGCGCGCCGGCGAAGTAGTTGGCCAGACCGATGCGGGCCAGGGTGCGCGATTCGCCGACGAGCGAGGGGGTCTCGTCGAGCACGATGTCGAGATCGTTGCCGTAGAGCAGGAATCCGAGTGTTGTCGCGATCTGGAACGCGCGCTGGCCCGGGCGCAATCGGCGCGCCAGGGTCAGGGTGCGGCTGTCGGCGTCGTAGTGGCGTTTCGGAATCGACGGGTCGGCGCCGTCGCCGCGCACCAGCACGGTGACCCCGGCGCGTTCCTCGGCGATCCGCGCCAGCTGACGATCCAGTGATCCGATGGTGAGCCCGCATTCGTCGAACAGGTGCTCGGCGGCCAGATCCAGGTGCGGGATGTGATTGTGGTGGTCGTAGAAGAAGTCGCGCACGTCCTCGTACGGCATGGGGGTGCCCGGGACTCCGGACGGGGCGGACACCCGGGAGGAGAACAGGTCGAGTTGATCGGTGGCCGCCCGTAGCCTGCGGTGCATGGCGACGAGGATGCGCGCCACTTCCGGCTGCCTGGTCGCGAGTTCTTCCACCTCGGTCAGTGGCGCGCTGTCACCGCCCGCCGCGTCGACCAGCACCTCGTGCAGATCCGAGACCAGTCGCGCGTCCGAATCGGCCGCGAAGAACTGGACGTCGAGGTCGAAGGTGGAATTGAGTTTCAGCAGGACCGGGATGGTGAGCGGCCGCTGATCGCGCTCGAGTTGGTTGAGGTAGCTGGGCGATAGGTCGAGGGATTTCGCCAGCGCGGCCTGGGTCATCCGTCTTTCCTCGCGCAGTCGCCGTAGCCGGGCGCCCGCGTACATCTTGCGCACGGCCGAATAGTAACCGGCGGCCTTCGCAAACATTGCACAAAACGGAGTTCTCGCGTACAAAGATCCACTCTTGCGAGGGGTTTCAGTGACAGGTCAACCTTGCGTAGCGTGCGAAGGGGCAGCAAGGGGCCCGAAGCGAGCCGAGGGATGCGCGAAGAACCACATATTACGCGTTCGCCCCGTTCGCGCGGCGTTTCCGAGTTCGAAACCTCGGGCGGAACGGATCGCTCGGGGGTGGCGCGCGCGGTCCGGGTCGCCGTCACCGACGCGCCGCGCGGAGTCGCACCGTCGACCCCGACCCGTTCGCGTGTCCGACTTCGAAACGTTTCGGATTCTCGCGGCCGGGGTAGTAAACCTGCGGGGTACGACCGTTTCTCGACGCGGCGAGCAGGACCGGAGTCGGTGCGGGCGCACTCGATCAGCCGCCGTTCGTCGTGGCGCCCGTGGTACCGGACCGGGCACCGGAGGTTCGTGAGGGGATCTTCTGATGCCCGGTCCGCCGCGCCGCGTCGGTGTCCACCGTGCGGCCGTCACGTCGGATCACCCGCGGGCCCGCGTCGTCGGGCCCGGATTCCGCATCCTGGGAAAACCCGCTGGAGATCGCGGGAACCGGATCGCACGATCGCGCGTCGAAGAGGGGTGACGGACGAGGTCGACGTGCGAGGAGGCGTGACGAATGGATCGTTGTTCGAGTCACATGTCGTGGCGGCGCGGGATCGACGGCAGGGGCGTCGGTCCCCGTGACGACGGCGCCCGCGAAAGTGGCACTCGCGGAATCGATCCCAGAGCGCGGTTACGCGCCGTCGAGCGCGCGGGCGAAGCCTGTGAGGCCTACACCTCGCGGCGCAGGCCGAAGCCGCGGGCGGAATGACATCGCCGTGGCCGCGCGAACGGCTCCGCGTCGATCTCGGATTCGGTGAGATTCCGTCACCAGCACCGGCTCATCGATCTGGACCCGGGCCACGCCCTTCGTCGCGAGCCGGGCGAGCAGGTCACGGGAGAGCGGAACCAACGCGGGCAACCGCCGCAGCGGCGCGCCCGAGGCATCCTCGGCCGATTTCAGGAAGGTGACGGGGTCGATCACCACGGGCCGGGCCGGCACGCCGAGGGCGAGCGCCTCGTCCACCTGCTTCAGCAATTGTTCGGAATGCAGGGCGAAGGTGGTCTCCGCCGTGATCTCGGGCACCGGGTAGTGGTAGTTGGTGTCGAACCATGTGGTCATCTCCGGCGGTTCGACGGTGTCGGTGCCGCTCGCGGCGGCGAAATATCGGTCGAGCGGATCGGTGATACCCGCCACACGCGGCGGCAGCGCGCCGAGGAGAACGGCGGTGTCGAGGACCTGGTCGTTGTGGGAGAAGGTGCCCATCGGCACCGAATCCATTCCGGCCGCGAGCAATTAGGCGAATTGGGTGCGGCGCAGATCCTGGGCGATGGCGTGCAATCGTTCGGCGTCGATGCGCCCGGCCCCACTAGGACTCGGTGGTGCGCTTCAACTCTTGGATCGGGCCGACCCGGGGCAGCCCGAGAACCGTTGCGGTGAACGGAGTGTGCGGAGAACAGTTGCGTCGATACTCCAGTGCTGTGGTCGTGAGCCATCGCCATGAGGGCAGTGCGAATCAGCGGGATGTCTCGGAGGGCGCGGTCGGAGCCCGAGAAATCGGCACCGGTGGTCCGCGAGGCGGTGGCGGCCGGATACGGCGTATCCGGCACAGTGTGGCAGGTCTTCGGACTCGCGGGCGCGGGACTTACTGGCCGATCACGGACGGGGCTCACCTACTGGCCGTCGCTTCCCAGGACGCCCAGTGCTCGTGACGGCAGTCGTTCCTGCATACCGCTGCGGGACAGTCCCGGATTCCCGCCGGGTTCCCTCTCGCCTGTCCGCCGACATCGCGGCGGACGGGTTCGACGCCGAGGCGCGACGTAGGGGCTCCATCTCGTCTGCGCTCGGCGAACCAGTTGCACTCGTCAGCATGCGCGGAACGGCCGGTCGGGCGCCGTGGCGGTGCGATACGTTCCAGCTACCATGGAGCGATTCGTGTGAGCTAATTCGCAGCGCCGGGTCCGCGGTTCATCGTCGCAGCATGTGACCGTACGATGAACACAACTTCGCAACCGTGCTAGTTCTGTTGTGAAGATTTCTGCGAAGGGCACTTCCCTGTCGGCAGCCGCCTCCGGGGCGGGTACCTTAAGCCAATGTTCTCGAAAGTCTTGGTTGCCAATCGCGGCGAGATCGCCATCCGTGCCTTTCGTGCGGCGTATGAACTCGGCATCGGGACCGTCGCGGTCTTCCCGTACGAGGACCGTAATTCGGTCCACCGGTTGAAGGCGGCGGAGTCCTACCAGATCGGTGAGAAGGGCCATCCGGTCCGTACCTATCTCTCGATCGAGGCGATCATCGGTGCGGCCAAGACCGCCGGAGCCGACGCGATCTATCCGGGGTACGGATTCCTGTCGGAGAATCCGGATCTGGCCGCGGCCTGTGCCAGGGAAGGCATCACCTTCATCGGCCCGTCGGCCGAGGTGTTGGAGTTGGCGGGAAACAAGGCGCGCGCGATCGAGGCGGCCAGGGCGGCGGGGCTTCCGGTGCTGGCGTCGAGCGCGCCCTCGGCCGATATCGAGGAGTTGCTGGCCGCGTCGAGCGAGCTGGAGTACCCGATCTTCGTCAAGGCGGTGGCCGGTGGCGGTGGTCGCGGGATGCGGCGGGTGGCCGAGCCCGAACAGTTGCGTGAGTCGATCGAGGCGGCTTCGCGTGAGGCGGAGTCGGCGTTCGGTGATCCGACGGTGTTCCTGGAGCAGGCGGTGGTGAATCCGCGTCATATCGAGGTGCAGATCCTGGCCGATCAGCACGGGAATGTGATGCATCTGTTCGAGCGGGATTGTTCGGTGCAGCGGCGTCATCAGAAGGTGATCGAGCTCGCCCCGGCTCCGAATCTGGATCCGGTGTTGCGGGAGCGGATCTGTGCGGACGCGGTGGCTTTCGCGCGTGAGATCGGTTATTCGTGCGCCGGGACGGTCGAGTTCCTGCTCGATGAACGCGGCAATCACGTGTTCATCGAGATGAATCCGCGGATCCAGGTCGAGCACACGGTGACCGAGGAGATCACCGATGTGGATCTGGTGCAGTCGCAGTTGCGGATCGCGGCGGGGGAGTCGCTGGCGGATCTGGGTTTGAGTCAGGAGTCGGTGACGATTCGTGGCGCCGCGTTGCAGTGCCGGATCACGACCGAGGACCCGGCCAACGGGTTCCGGCCCGACACCGGGCGTATCACCGCCTACCGCACCCCGGGCGGCGCGGGTATCCGCCTGGACGGCGGCGCGAACCTGGGCGCGGAGATCGGCGCGTACTTCGATTCGATGCTGGTCAAGCTGACCTGTCGCGGTCGCGATCTGGAAGCGGCGATCGCTCGTGCGGCGCGTGCGCTGGCCGAATTCCGTATCCGCGGTGTGACGACGAATATCCCGTTCCTGCAAGCGGTTCTGGAGGACCCGGATTTCCGTGCGGGTCGGGTCACCACCTCGTTCATCGACGAACGTCCGCAACTGCTGACCCTGCGCGGTTCGGCGGATCGCGGTACCAAGATCCTGACCTACCTGGCCGATGTGACGGTGAACAAGCCGCACGGGGAACGCCCGACCACGGTGTATCCGCATGACAAGCTGCCCGCGATCGATCTGAAGGTCGCGCCGCCGAATGGTTCGCGGCAGCGGTTGCTGGCGTTGGGGCCCGAGGGTTTCGCGCGGGCGTTGCGTGAGCAGAAGGCCGTGGGCGTGACGGATACGACGTTCCGGGACGCGCATCAGTCGTTGTTGGCGACCCGGGTGCGGACCAATGGGTTGTTGGGTGTGGCCGGGCATGTGGCCCGCCTGACGCCGGAACTGTTGTCGATCGAGGCGTGGGGTGGCGCGACCTATGACGTGGGGTTGCGGTTCCTGTACGAGGATCCGTGGGAGCGGTTGGCGGCGTTGCGCGAAGCGGTCCCGAACATTTGTTTGCAGATGCTGCTTCGGGGCCGTAACACGGTGGGTTACACCCCGTATCCGGAGCAGGTCACTCGCGCGTTCGTGTCCGAGGCGGCGGCGACCGGTATCGATGTCTTCCGGATCTTCGACGCGCTCAACAATGTCGATCAGATGCGTCCGGCCATCGACGCGGTGCGTGAGACGGGGACGACGATCGCCGAGGTCGCGCTGTCCTATACCGGGGATCTGTCGAATCCGAACGAGACCCTGTACACGTTGGACTACTACCTGAAGTTGGCCGAGCAGATCGTGGACGCGGGCGCGCACGTACTCGCGATCAAGGACATGGCCGGTCTGTTGCGGGCCCCGGCCGCGGCGACCCTGGTCACGGCGTTGCGCAGTAATTTCGATCTGCCGGTGCACGTGCACACCCACGACACTCCCGGCGGGCAGTTGGCGACCTATCTGGCGGCGTGGCAGGCCGGTGCGGACGCGGTCGATGGTGCGAGTGCGGCGATGGCGGGCACCACGAGCCAGCCCGCGCTCTCGGCGATCGTGGCCGCGGCCGCGCACAGCGAGTTCGACACCGGGTTGAACTTGCAGAACGTGTGCGATCTGGAACCGTATTGGGAGGCGTTACGCAAGGTGTACGCGCCGTTCGAGTCCGGGCTCCCGGCTCCGACCGGGCGTGTGTACACCCACGAGATCCCCGGTGGTCAGCTGTCGAACCTGCGTCAACAGGCCATCGCGCTCGGGCTCGGTGACCGGTTCGAGGAAGTCGAAGCCAAATACGCTGCCGCGGACCGGCTCCTGGGCCGGTTGGTGAAGGTGACCCCGTCCTCGAAAGTGGTCGGTGATCTGGCCCTGGCGCTGGTGGGTACCGGTGTCGAGGTCGAGGACTTCGCCACCGACCCGGGCCGCTACGACATCCCGGACTCGGTGATCGGGTTCCTGCGCGGCGAACTCGGCACCCCACCCGGAGGTTGGCCCGAACCCTTCCGCACCCGAGCCCTGGAAGGACGCGGACCGGCCAAACCCGAGAACCCGCTGACCCCGACCGACGAAGCCGGGCTCGCGGGCACCTCCGAACAGCGGCGCGCGACGTTGAATCGCCTGCTGTTCCCCGGCCCGACTTCGGAATTCCTGGCGCATCGGGAGAAGTACGGCAACACGATGGGGTTGTCGGCCAACCAGTTCTTCTACGGGCTGCGCCGAGGCGAGGAACACCGGGTGCAGTTGGAGAAGGGCGTCACCCTGCTCATCGGTCTCGAGGCGATCTCCGAACCCGACGAACGCGGCATGCGCACGGTCATGTGCATCATGAACGGACAGTTGCGTCCGGTCGCGGTGCGCGATCGTTCCATTTCCAGCGAGGTCCCGGCGGCGGAGAAGGCCGACAAGACCAATCCGAAACATGTCGCGGCCCCGTTCGCGGGCGTGGTCACGCTGTCGGTCTCCGAAGGCGACGCCATCGGCGCGGGCGACACCATCGCCACCATCGAAGCCATGAAGATGGAAGCCGCGATCACCGCACCGCGTTCGGGCACGGTCACCCGCGTGGCGATCGGCAAGGTCCAGCAGGTCGAAGGCGGCGATCTGCTCATCGAGGTGTCGGTACCGGAGTCCGCGAGCGAATGACACGGATCGTCGCCGGTTCGGCGGGCGGGCGGCGCCTGCGGGTGCCGCCCTCGGGTACCCGGCCTACCTCCGACCGGGTGCGCGAGGCGCTCTTCAGCGCACTCGACGCCAGAATCGAATTCGACGGCGTCCGGGTGCTCGACCTGTACGCAGGGTCGGGGGCGCTCGGATTGGAGGCGCTCTCGCGCGGGGCGGCGCTGGCGCTGCTGGTCGAATCCGACCGCAGAGCCGCGACGATCGTGCGCGGCAATATCGCCGACCTCGGTCTGCCGGGCGCGGAATTGCGGGTAGGGACTGTCGCCGCCGTTCTCGAACAGGGCGGTGCGGGCCTGTTCGATCTGGTGCTGTCGGATCCGCCCTACGACGTGGACACCGCGGCCGTCGTCGCCGACCTCACCGCGCTGGCCGCAAGAGGGTGGCTGGCGGCGGGCGCGCTGGTCGTCGTCGAGCGCTCGGTTCGTTCGTCCGAAATAGTGTGGCCCACCGGGTATATCGCCTCGAAGGCGCGCAAATACGGCGAGACGCGGATCGAACTCGCGGAATACGATCCGGCGGTCTGAGCACACCGAATCTGTCGGTGCCGGGGGCTACCGTGTGCGCGTGAACCGCACGGATCGGTTGTACGCCATCGTCGAAGAACTCAGGGCCGTCGCGCCACGGCTGCGCACCGCGCGGGAACTGGCGCAGCGGTACGAGGTGAGTATCCGCACCATCGAACGGGATATCACCGCACTCCAGCAGGCCGGTATTCCGGTCTACGCCGATGTCGGCAGGCGCGGCGGCTACGCGCTGGACAAGAGCATGTCGCTGCCGCCGCTCAATTTCACCCCGGCCGAGGCCGTCGCCCTCGCGGTGGCGCTGGACAACAGTCGTGCCACGCCGTTCGCCGACGCCGGGCGCAGCGCGCTGCGCAAGATCCTGGCCGTGATGCGGGAGACCGACGCCGAGGCCGCGCGTGATCTGGTGGCGTGTGTGCGGCGCGTGGAACGGCTCGACCAGCCACCCGCCGAGCAGATTCCGGCGGTGATCGAGCGCGCCATCGAGATCGGGCGGGTGTTGCGCATCGACTACATCGACCGGTTCGAAGCGCACAGCGCGCGCGAGGTCGAGCCGATGGCGTTCGTCGACGGCGTCAACGGCTGGTATCTGGTGGCCTGGTGCCGATTGCGCGACAGCTCGCGGTGTTTCCGCCTCGATCGGATCCGCGCGGTGACGATGACCGACTCACCGTTCCCGCGCCGCCTGCTCGACCCCACCGCCGCCGCGCCGCCCGACCGTGTCGTGCGCGCGGTCGGCTTCTGAATCGGTGGAATCGGCTCGGAAACACCGACATAGGGTTGTCGCCGGAGCGGGAGATGGTGAACGGGCACGTCAGCATCCACACATCCACACTCCAGGAGGAGCGAGATGACACAGCCCGCGGAGAACACGGTCGCCTGGTTCCAGATCGGCAGCGACAAGCCCGCCGAGGTGGGCAAGTTCTACGGTGATCTGTTCGGGTGGAATTTCACCCCGGATCCGAACACCGACGGATACGACCTCATCACCTACCCCGGCGGCCAGGGACCGAGCGGCGGGGTCATGCATTCCCCCGACGCGAGCGCCAATCACGCCACGTTCGTCGTTCTGGTCCGCGATGTCGCGGCCACGGTCGCCGCCGCCGAGGGGTACGGCGGCAAGGTCCTGGTCCCGCCCACCACTGCGAAGGACGGGCTCGTCTTCGCCCACATCCTCGACCCGTCCGGCAACAACTTCGGCGTTTTCACCCCCGGCTCGTAACGGGCGACCCGCGCGGCTATCGGGCGGCGTACACGACAGCGACGTCGTGTCCCGCCCGACTCGGCGTCGGCGACCCGTCGTCCTCGGAAGTGGCGGGGGCGTGGGTGGCCTCGCGGCTGCTACGGTCGGCCCTATGGCTGGAGCACTGTGCCCCGGATCCTTCGATCCGGTGACCAACGGACATATCGACGTATTCGCCAGGGCGTCGGCACAATTCGACGAGGTCGTGGTGACCGTCATGATCAATCCCAAGAAACAGGGGATGTTCACGGTCGAGGAGCGGATGGAGATGTTGCGCGAGGCGACATCGAATCTTCCCAACCTGCGGGTGGAGTCCTGGCAGGGCCTGCTCGTGGATTTCGCGCGGGAGCAGGGGATCGGCGCCATCATCAAGGGTCTGCGCGACGCGGGTGATTTCGGCTACGAACTGCAGATGGCGCAGATGAACAAGAAACTGTCCGGGGTGGATACCTTCTTCATCGCCACCAACCCCTCGTTCAGCTATCTGTCCAGTTCCCTTGTCAAAGAGGTCGCGTCCTATGGAGGCGATGTCACCGACATGCTGCCGCCGCTGGTGCACAAGCGGCTACTGGCACGGCTGGCCGAACGGAACAAGGGATAGGTTGCGTCGGACACGGATCCGCCCCGGCTCCTGATCACGGAGCCGGGGCGGATCTGTCAGTTCGAAAAGCGGCGCTCAGAAGACCAGGCCGCGCAGGGCGAGGAAGCGCATACCGCCGACCGCGGCGGTGATGGCGAGTACGGCGGCCGCCTGCATGCTGTCGCCGAGGCCGGGCGCCCACACTTCCAGGGCGGCGAGTCCCGCGGTGGAGATGCCGAGTCCGACCAGTGCCAGGCCGCCGCCCTCCCACTGCGCGGTGAACCAGCCGACGCGACCGGCGGCGTGGAAGGTGAGTTGACGGTGCAGTTCGTTGGCGATGACGGTGCTCACGATCGAACCCGCCACGTTCGCGAGCAGCGGACCGACGCCGTGCATGGCGAAGAACAGCAGGACGTAGGTGATATTGCTCGATCCCCCGACCGCCGCGAACCGGATCAGCTGGGCGAAAGCCCGATCACCGCGCAGGTATCCGGCGATCCGACCGATGCGACGCGTCACCGGCGCCGTGTCCAGGACCGGGTTGGGCCCCACCCACGGTGTGTACATGCCGGCGGGCAACATCGGTGTCCGCGGTACTTCCAGAACGGTCATGGTCTATCCGATCCACACTCTGCCTTCGATTGGAACAACGGCGATGGTCGTCGCTTCCTTCCCGCCACCGGGTGTTCCGTTCGTCGTGCGCACGTCAAGGATCCAATGCGAACGCGAACTGGTCAATCGGTATAGGGGAAGGGTTGATCCGACCGTCGGCCTCCTCTCGGTCCCACGGTTCCGGTCGGGGCCTGTACTTCTCTTATGAAGATCTTGTCGAGGTCTCTCTCGGTAAAAATGTAACACGAAGCGGAGAGGTGATCTCCACTTGATTTTGTGTGGTCTGCGAGACACTGGCGGTGACACGCCGGAAAGTGACTCGGCGCGGGCCGTGATGAGGGGCACACTGGGCTCGGCGGAATGTTTCGCCCGAAGGCCTGTACGAGAGCGGGGTAGTCAGCATGTATCGCGTATTCGAAGCGCTGGACGAGTTGGTGGCCATCGTCGAGGAGGCGCGTGGCATACCGCCGACCCGGAGTTGCATCGTGCCGCGAGGTGACGTGCTGGAGCTGCTCGACGACGTGCGCGACGCGCTACCGGGTGAGCTGGACGACGCCCAAGACGTCCTCGATCATCGCGACAAGATAGTCTCCGACGCCCGCAACGCGGCCGAATCCACGGTCACCGGCGCCAACGAGCAGGCCGAGCAGACCATCGGCTCGGCCCGCGAGGAAGCCGACCGGATGCTGGCCGATGCCAAGGCGCACGCCGATCGCATGGTCGCCGAGGCGAGCGCGCATGCCGATCACCTGGTGAATTCCGCCCAGATCGAGGCCGATCGCGTCGTCGCGGAGGGTAACGCCGAATTCGAGGCCGTCACCGGGCGGGCGGGCGCCGAGGCCGATCGCGTGATCGAGGCCGGTAAAGCCTCCTTCGAGCGCTCGGTGGCCGAGGGCAAGGCAGAACAGGCCAGGTTGGTCGCCCAGACCGAGGTGGTGCGCGCCGCTCACGCCGAATCGGCGCGCCTCATCGACGGCGCCCAGGAAGAGGCGGACCGGATGCGCGACGAATGCGACCACTACGTCGACTCGACGCTGGCCGATCTGGAGGAGACGCTCAGCACGACGCTGCGCACGGTGGGCCGGGGCAGGCACCAGTTGCGTTCCGGCACGGGCTCACCCGACTACGCGAGCGATTTCCGCCGGTAGCCCGCTCGGGGGCGTTTTGATTCGCCCGGGCCACCTCGCGTATTGTCGAGTGGTTGCCCATACCCCTTCGATCGTGAGTGAGTTCGTGATGCCCGCCGGTTCCGGTTCCACATCGCGTTCGCACGCGGCCCAGCGCCGCGAGCCGGACGCGGCATTCGTGCTGGATGTCCGCAGCCTCGGTCGGCGGCCCGGCACCATGAAAGAACTCCGGAGGACGGCGGTCACCGCCGATCGGCTCGGGCTGGAGATGATCGCGGTGCCCGAGGGCGCCGAGGTCGAACTCGACCTGCGTTTGCAGGCGGTCTCGGAGGGCGTGCTCGTCACCGGAACGGTCACCGCGCCGACGGCGGGGGAGTGCTCGCGCTGCCTGGAGCCGTTCACGGATTCGCAGGAGCTGTACCTCACCGAACTGTTCGCCTACCCGGACAGCGCCACCGAGCAGACCACCGAGGACGACGAGGTCTACCGCCTGGTCGATGACACCGTCGATCTCGAGCCGGTGATCATCGACCAGCTCGGTCTGGAACTGCCGTTGCAGCCGCTGTGCACGCCGGATTGCGCCGGGCTCTGCCCGGAATGCGGTGTCAGGATGGCGATTGCGGGTTCCGATCACGGGCATGAGATACTTGACCCTCGCTGGGCCGGGCTGGCGAAATTCGCCCCCGAATCGTCCGGCAGCGCCGGCCCCGATGCGGGCGCGGCCGAGCCGGACCATCAGTAGCAACACCAGTCAGCCGCCGTGGCGAACACCGCCATGGCATGCACACAGGACAGAGGAGAAGTAGTCGTGGCCGTTCCCAAGCGCCGGATGTCCCGTTCCAACACCAGGTCGCGGCGCAGCCAGTGGAAGGCCACCGCGCCGACCCTGATCACCTGCCCGAACCGCGCCTGCGGTGAGAAGACCCTGCCTCATATCGCGTGCCCATCCTGCGGCACGTACAAGGGCCGTCAGGTCACCTCCGCTGTCTGACAGTTCGATCATTCGTATCGACGTGGCCGTCAGCGAGGACGAAGCCGGTTCGGCCGGTGAACACGTGAGCCTGCTCGAGGCACTCGGTGTCGAGGTGGGGCCGGATCTACTGCGGCTCGCCCTCACCCACCGGTCCTACGCCTACGAGAACGGCGGATTGCCGACCAACGAGCGCCTGGAATTCCTGGGCGACTCGGTGCTCGGCCTGAGCATCACCGAGCGGCTCTACCACGAGCACCCGCACAAGTCCGAGGGTGAACTGGCGAAGCTGCGTGCCAGCGTGGTCAACATGCACGCGTTGGCCGAGGTCGCGCGGGGTCTCGGCGAAGGCGGTCTCGGTGTGCACCTGCTGCTCGGCAAGGGCGAAGAGCTCACCGGCGGCCGGGACAAGCCGAGCATCCTCGCCGACGGCATGGAATCGCTGCTCGGCGCCGTGCACCTCGAGCACGGTATCGGCGTGGCGCGCGAAGTGGTGCTGCGCCTGTTCGCCGATCTGCTCGAACGCGGACCGCGGATGGGCGCGGGCCTGGACTGGAAGACCAGCCTGCAGGAGCTCACCGCCGAACGCGGTATCGGCGTGCCCAGCTACGAGATCACCTCGACGGGCCCCGACCACGACAAGGAATTCACGGCGACGACGGTGATCGGCGGTGCCTACTACGGGCAGGGCGTCGGTCGGTCGAAGAAGGAAGCCGAGCAGAAGGCGGCGGGCGCCGCCTATCGGGCGCTGACCGCAGACGCCTGACGTGCCCGAACTTCCCGAGGTCGAGGTGGTGCGGCGCGGACTCGCCACACATGTGGTCGGCCGCACCGTGGAATCGGTGACCGTGACCCATCCCCGGTCGGTACGCCGCCACCTCGAAGGCGCCGCGGATCTCGCGGCCAGGCTGACCGGTCTGCGCGTGGAATCCGCGCGACGTCGCGGCAAATACCTCTGGCTCACCTTCGACGAGCCCGATACCGCGCTGGTCGTGCACCTGGGTATGAGCGGGCAGATGCTGGTGCAGCCCGCCGTCGCGCCGGTGGAGAAGCACGCGCATATCCGCGCGGCCCTGCACGACGGCGCCGAATTGCGTTTCGTCGACCAGCGCACCTTCGGCGGCTGGGCGCTGGCCCCGCTGGTCGAGGTGGGCGGATCGCTGCTGCCGGAACCGGTCGCCCATATCGCGCGTGACCCGCTCGATCCGCTGTTCGATCAGGAAGCGGCCGTCGCCGCGCTGCGCGCCAAGAACGCCGAGATCAAGCGGGTGCTGTTGGATCAGACCGTGATTTCGGGGGTGGGAAACATCTACGCCGATGAGTCGCTGTGGCGCGGTCGCATCCACGGCAATCGTCCGGCCTCCGGGCTGACGCGCCCCGCCTTGCGCACTCTGCTCACCGAGGTCGGCGCCGTGATGGGCGACGCGCTGGAGGCGGGCGGTACTTCTTTCGACGCGCTCTACGTGAACGTCAACGGGCAATCCGGCTATTTCGAGCGCTCA
The DNA here is from genome assembly GCF_045040005.1 of Nocardia sp. NBC_01377. NCBI lineage: Bacteria > Bacillati > Actinomycetota > Actinomycetes > Mycobacteriales > Nocardiaceae > Nocardia > Nocardia sp. NBC_01377. The sequence continues at coordinate 5,392,011 of NZ_CP109566.1, read as the reverse complement.
CTGGCCGTATACGGTCGCGAGGACGAACCGTGCCGCCGCTGCGGCGCCCCGATCGTGCGCGAGCGATTCATGAACCGGTCTTCCTACTCCTGCCCGCGCTGCCAGCGCAAGCCTCACCACCGCTGAGCCGAGCGAGCTACCGTTTCCTCAGGCGGTCGGGATATCGGTCCGGTCGTTGGAGGAAGGATTTATGCGCAAGCTCACGTATTACGTCGCGTCCACTATCGACGGATTCATCGCCACCGAGGACGGAGCGGTCGACTTCTTCCCGGTCGGGGGCGACCACGGCCCGGCGATCACCGCGCAGTATCCCGAGACGCTGCCGACCAAGGTGCGCGAAGCGCGGGGGATCGACAAACGCAACGCCAGCTTCGACACGGTGCTGATGGGGCGCAAGACGCACGATTTCGGCGTGCGTACCGGCACGTCGAGTCCGTACGCCCATCTGCGGCAGTTCGTGGTGTCCACGACATTGCCGGAGAATCCCGATCCCGCGGTCGAGCTGATCGCGCGGGATCCGCTGGCGACGGTACGCGAACTCAAACGGGAGTCGGGGCTCGGAATCTGGCTGTGCGGCGGCGGGGAGCTGGCGCAGGCGCTGCTGCCGGAAATCGATCAGATCTACCTCAAGCTGTATCCGATCGTGCTCGGGCACGGTAAGCCGCTGTTCGGTGTGGGCACCAGGCTGCCGGATATCACCCGGTACCGGGTGATCACCAGCCGGGTCTTCGAGGACGGGGTGGCCTTCATCAAGTACAGCAAGATTCGATAGTCGCGGTGGCCGGACCGGAGTCGTCGGCCACACCGAGCCCGGCTGCGGCGCCGGGCCCGGTGGAAGCGCTGCGCGAAATCGGTTTCTGGCTCGAACGCGCACGCGCGCAGACACATCGGGTGAAGGCGTATCGGCGGGCCGCCGATATCGTCGCCGGTCTGTCCTCGGACGATCGAGAGACGCACCGGGCCGCGCACAGCTGGCAGGAGATCGCGGGGATCGGGCCCAAGACCGCCGTGGTCATCGAGCAGGCGTATTCCGGCGCGGTGCCCGCCTACCTGACCGAATTGCGCAATGCCGCGGCTCCCATCGGTCTCGAGGGCCGATCGATGCGCACCGCGCTTCGCGGTGATCTGCATACCCATTCGGACTGGTCCGACGGTGGCAGCCCGATCGAGGAGATGATGGGCGTCGCCGCCGCGCTCGGACACGAATACTGCGCGCTGACCGATCATTCGCCCCGGCTCACGGTGGCCAACGGCCTGTCGGCGGACCGGCTGCGCCGCCAACTGGATGTGATCGCCGAACTGAACGAGCGGGTCGCGCCGTTCCGGATACTGACCGGGATCGAGGTCGACATCCTCGATGACGGCACCCTGGATCAGCGCGCCGATCTGCTGGCCGAACTGGATATCGTGGTGGCGAGTGTGCATTCGCACCTGCGGGCCGATGCCGCGGTGATGACCAAGCGGATGGTCTACGCGGTCGCGAATCCGAATGTGGACGTGCTCGGGCACTGCACCGGACGCCTGGTCGAGGGTGGTCGTGGTACGCGGCCCGAATCGAGTTTCGACGCCGAAGTGGTGTTCGAAGCGTGCAGGCAGTACGGGACGGCGGTCGAGGTCAACTGCCGCCCCGAGCGCCGCGATCCGCCGTCGCGGCTGATCCGGCTCGCCGTCGAGATGGGGTGCTATTTCTCCATCGACACCGACGCGCACGCGCCGGGGCAATTGGATTGGCAGGGCTACGGCTGTGAGCGCGCGCTGGCGAACGGTATTACGCCAGATCGGGTGATCAACACCTGGCCGGTGGAGCGACTGATCGCCTGGACGCGCGCCGACGCCGGTTGACCGGACGTGAACAGTCGCCGAACACTGGCACCGCCACCGGGCAGGTAGCCGAATCCGCTCGAAAATGGTTGGGACGCGGGGGTAGTCGAGTTCGCGTGGCAATAATTTCGGGGGAGGGAACCGTCGGTGGGAGATTTTCCGGTCGACACGATACTGGCGCTGATCGGTATCGCCGTGCCGGTCGCCGCATTCCTGTGGGAGTTCGCGATCGCCGGACGACGCAGGCTCGGCTATCGCGTGCAGATGGACACGCCGGTCACCGGTGAGGTCGAAGCGGTATTTCCCGGGGTGCTGTCGCAACTGCGCCGGGATGCCGGTGCGAACATGCGCGATCTGTCGATCGTGCTCGTGCGGATCGAGAACAGCGGAACGTCGACGATCGAGGCCGCCGACTATCTGGCTCCGGTCGCTCGGGTCGGATTGCATCTGCGCTTTCCGCAGCGACGTGTGGTCGGTATGGCGGTCACCGAACTGAGCGATCAGGATCTGGCCGACTCTCTCGGCCCCAATTCCGGTATCGGCGTTCGCGAGGACACCGGCGGGCATATCGGTGTGATCGACCTGCCCAAGGTGCCGTTGAATCGCGGCGACCACTACAAGGTGCTCGCGATTCTGCAACGTTCGGAGGGCACAGGCGAATATCCCGATCCGATACTGCTCGGCGGGATCAAGCGCGGGCGCGTCACCGAGACCAAGAGCCGCACCGGGGTGTCGCGGGTGATGCTGACGCTCATCGCCTTCCTGGTGCTGGTGATCGTGGTGCAGTTCGTCGTCGCACAGGTCGGTCCGAAACCCGATCCGCTCGACTGCGCTTCCGGAAAGCTGACCGTCGTCGGATCGACCGCCTTCGAACCCGTCATTCGCGACGCCGCCGACCAATATGGAAAGCGATGCACCGGAGCGGAATTCGCCTTCGAATTCGCAGGCAGCGAACGTGGCCTCGACCATGTGACCGAGGTTGGCGCGGATCCGTCGCTGATCACGATCAGCGACGGATCCAAGGGCCCGCGCTATCCGGCGCTGCTCGCGCGCCCGCTCGCGCTGTCGATATTCACCGTGATCGTGCACAAGGATCTGGGCATCACCGATCTGACCGCGAAGCAGATCGCTGATCTGTTCCAGGGCAGGATCACCCGGTGGAGCCAGATCGGCGGACCGGACCTTCCCGTCGTGCTGGTCGACCGCACGCCGGGCTCCGGCACTCGCACGATATTCGAGAGCACGATGCTGGGTGGCGACCGCGCCCAACGCCCGCACCAGAGCTGTACAGCGATCAAGGACACCGAGAACACCTACTGCGATGTTGCGGCGACGAAGGATATGCACAAGGCGGTCGCCGATATCCCCGGCGCCATCGGATACAGCGAGCTCTCCGAGGCCCGTAAGGCCGATATGGGGATCGTCACGATCAACGGGGTTGCCGCCGATCGGGAGCAGACCATCGCCGGGTCGTATCCGTTCTGGGGCGTCGAGTACGCCTACAGCAATGGTGACCTGCCGGGCGACTCCTTGGCTGCGAGCTTTCTGCACTACCTGACCGTCGGAGCCGGAAACGGCGTGGTGCGCGCGCACGGGAACGAGCCGTGCGACAGCGTTCTGCTCGAGCCGGGACGGTGCGTCCCGGATCGCTGAATCGGGCCTCGACGGCGGCCGATAGCGTGACCCGCGCGCCGGAGGCGGTGTCTACCTGTCGGTGGTGTCGGAGAAGATTGATTCATGACGGAACTTTCGCTGCGTGCGCTGAACCGGACCCTGCTGGTACGTCAGATGCTGGCCGAGCGGGCCGAGATCGGGCCGCTCGAACTGGTCGAGCACGTGGTCGCCGTGCAAGGGCAGGAACCGAACTGGCCCTATGTCGGACTGTGGTCGCGGCTGGCGAATTTCGATCACGACGAGCTGGCGGCGCTACTGCGGGATCGGAAGCTGGTGCGCTCCACCATGATCCGTCGCACCGTGCACCTCGCGACCGCGCAGGACTTCCGCTGGCTGCGTCCGACCGTGCGCCCGATCGTGCACGCCGCGCTGCGCGCACCCTATTTCCGTGACGAGATCGACGGTATCGACCTCGATGGACTCGCCGTCGTCGGACGCGAGATTCTCGCGGGGAAGACGTTGAGCCGTAGTGATTTCGGGAAGCTGCTCGCCGAGCGGTTTCCCGACCGACTGCCCCGCAGACTCGCGGAATCGGTGGAGATGCTGGTGCCGATGGCGCACGGTCCCGAGACCGGCGAGTGGGGCAGGTGGCGCAATCGGTACGTGACGATGAGCCTGGCCGACGAATGGATCGGCGACCCGATGGGTACCGAGCCCGACCCCGAGCAGTTGATCGTGCGCTACCTGGCCGCATACGGCCCGGCCACCGTCGCCGATATGCAGGCCTGGGCGGGGGTCACCAGGCTGGCCGAGGTGATCGACGATATGCGCGACCGCCTGCGCGTCTTCACCGACGACAAGCACAAGGTGTTGTTCGACGTCCAGGACGCGCCGCTGGCCGATCCGGACCTGCCCGTGCCGGTCCGCTTCCTGCCCGCCTTCGACAATGCCCTGCTCGGACACAAGGACCGCCGTCGGATGATCAGCGAGGAGGACCGCGCGCGCACCGCCGCGGAGGCGTCGGCGGGGGTGCCCGTGTACCTGGTCGACGGTTTCGTCCACGGCCGGTGGGCGCTGGACGGCGCCACCGTCCGCGTCATCCCCTGGCATCCGCTCACCCCCGGTGACGAGGAGGCGGTGCGCGCCGAGGCGGCCTCCCTGCTGGGTTTCATCGCCCCCGGCGAGGACGGAAAGGTGATCATCGAGCGCTGACGGCCCGGCAACCGTGACCGAAATCTGACGCTCCGGCGCGGGTACTCCCGCATCCCGGCGCGACCGGGCACGATCGGGGTATGACACGAGACCGGCGAGTGGTGATGGGCGCGGTACACCGGCCGGAATCGCGCCGGTGAGCGGCATGAGAGTCCTGCTGACCGGCGCGGCCGGATTCATCGGATCCCACGTCTACCGCGCGCTGACCGGCGCGGGACACGAGGTGGTCCCGATCGATCTCATGGTGCCCGCCGCGCACGGCCCCGACGCGACGGCGCCACCGGGTGTGGCGCGACTCGACGTGCGCGACGGCGTCGCGTTGGACGGCGTACTGCGCGGAATCGACGTAGTCTGCCATCAGGCCGCGGTGGTCGGCGCGGGCGTGAGCGCGCAGGACGCGCCCGCCTACGCCAGTCACAACGATGTCGGCACCGCCGTGCTGTGCGCCGCCATGGACCGGGCCGGCTGTCGCAGACTCGTGCTGGCGTCGTCCATGGTGGTCTACGGCGAGGGGCGCTATTTCGGTCAGCGGTGCGGCCGAGTCGAGGTCGAATCTCGTCGACCGGAGGATCTCGCGGCCGGAATCTTCGAATACCGTGGCCCCGACGGCGAATCGCTGACCTGGGACACCGTCGACGAGGACGCGCCGCTGCGGCCGAGAAGTCTGTACGCGGCGAGCAAACTCGCGCAGGAGAACTACGCGGCCGCCTGGGCCTCCGCCACCGGTTCGACGGTCGCGGCCCTGCGCTACCACAATGTCTTCGGCCCCGATATGCCCAGGGACACACCGTATTCCGGGGTGGCGGCGATCTTCCGATCGGCGCTGGAGGTCGGGCAGCCGCCACGGGTTTTCGAGGACGGCGGGCAGATGCGGGATTTCGTGCACGTCGCCGATATCGCGGCCGCGAATCTGGCGGCCGTCGAACGGCCGCTGCCCGGCTTCCAGGCGCTCAATATCTCCTCCGGACGCCCGATCTCGATCCTCGAGGTCGCCGCGACCCTGGCCGTGGCGCGCGGCGGACCGGAACCGGTGGTCACCGGCGGCTACCGGGCCGGGGATGTGCGCCATATCGTCGCCGATCCGGGAAGGGCCGCGCGCGCACTGGGTTTCGTCGCGACCGTGGATCCGCTCGACGGTCTGGCCCGCTTCGCCTTCGAGCCGCTGCGTGAGAGCGCGGGAGTGTGCGCGCCGAGCGTGTGAGATTCAGTTCTTCGACAGCGGTAATCGCACCTCGAAACGGCTGCCCCTGTCACGGTTCTCGACGGTGATGTCGCCGTGGTGTGCCTGGATGAGTCCGGCGGCGATGGCCAGGCCCATACCGCTGCCCGCGGGAACCCCGTCGGCGGCGACCGGGGAACGCGCGGCGGTGCCGCGGTAGGCGACGTCGAAGATGCGGGGCAGATCGGCTTCCGAGATTCCCGGACCGGTGTCGTCGACACGTGCCCACGCCTGTCCGTCGGTGGTGCCCGCCGACAGCGACACCTCGCCGCCGGGCGGGGTGTGGGCGATGGCGTTGGAGACCAGGTTGGTGAGTACTCGGCCGAGGGCTTGGTCGCTGGCGGTCACCATGATCCGGTGCTCGGGCTGCTCGGCGCGCAGGGTGATGCGGGCGCGTTCGGCGGTGGTCCGATTGGCCGCGAGCACCTCGTCGATGAGTTCGCGCAGGTCAACCGGTTCCAACTCCAGTCGCAGCGCGCCCGCGTTGATCTTCGACATCTCGAACAGGTCGTCGACCATTCTGGACAGCCGGTCGGTCTCGCACCCGATCTGCGCCGCATAGCCCGCGACATCGTCTCGACCGCTCACGACACCGTCGGCGAGGGCCTCGGCCATCGCCCTGATCCCGGCGAGCGGCGTGCGCAGATCGTGGCTGACCCAGGCGACCAGTTCGCGCCGGGATTTCTCGGCCGCGCGCTCCTGATCCCGAATCTGCTTCTCCCACACGGTTTTGCGCGCCTGCTCGCGCCCGAGCAGAATCGCCGCGGGCACGGTGACGGCCGCGACGACTGCCAGAACCACGGCGGTGCGCTGCAATTCGTGGGTGAACATCAGACCGCTCACACCGATGATGCCAGCCAAGGTCGCCAGTGTCGGGATCAGGACGAGCACGGCCATGCTGACCGTCAGCGACCGATTACTGTTGGCGCGCAATATCAGCGCGCCGATCAGCACCACCGGCACCGAACAGGCGAGCGAGAACGCGATCAGCGCGAAGGTGTCCTCAGGCATGGTTTCCTCCGGAATCGGTACGTCCCCAGGCGTAGCCGCGCCCCCAGACGGTGTCGATGCGGTGCCGGTCGCCGAGTTTGGCGCGCAACCGCTTGATATGCACGGTGACGGTGGACAGATCGCCGAAATCCCAGCCCCACACCCGCGCGAGCAGTTCCTCCCGGCTGAAGACCTCGCCCGGATGTTTCAGCAGGAAGACCAGCAGGTCGAGTTCGCGCGGGGTCAGGTCGACGGGTTTGTCGTCGACCAGTGTCAGGCGCGCGGCGGGACGCACCTCGATGGGTCCGTCGCGCAGCACCTGGTGACCGTTCTCGCGGACCGGTTGCGCGCGCCGCAGCACCGAGGCCACCCGCAGCGCCAACTCGCGCGGGCTGAACGGTTTGGTGACGTAGTCGTCCGCGCCCGCCTCCAGTCCGAGCACCCGGTCGTCCTCGTCGCCGAGTGCGGTGAGCAGGATGATCGGGGTGTCCGGGCGCGGACCGGATCGGATGGCCCGGCAGATCTCGATCCCGTCCGGCGCGGGCATCATCACGTCGAGTACCGCGAGCTCCACCGCGTCGCCCTCCTCGGCCAGCGCGGCCGTCGTCGACGCGCCGTCGACGGTTTCGCGCACGGTGTGGCCGTCGCGTTCCAGGTAGCGCCGGACCACGTCCCGGACGACGGGATCGTCGTCTGCGATGAGAATGCACATGGTGTCACCAATTCGTCAGGACCAGATGGACGAGCGTGAGCGTGCCCGCCGCCTGGATCGCGAGCCAGACCCTGGCGTGGGACCGGGGTAGGAAAGCTGTCGCGGCGAGCAGCCACACATCGAACGGTAACCAGATCCGCTCGGTTTCGGCTTTGCTGAGTCCGCTGATGTCGGCGGCGATGATCGCGCACAGTGCGGCGGCGACGAGCAGCGCCGCCGGGTCGAGTGCCCGCAGCGTGCGCGGGGCCAGAGCCCGGGCCAGACCCGCCGCGGTGGCGAGGCCGACCGCGCACACTGTGGCGGCGAGATTGCCCCACCAGTAGTACGAGTAGGGACGTTCGGTGGCGATGCCCTGGTAGTAGCGTTCGATCACCAGGTGATAGCCGTCGAACCACCAGAATCCGGAGGCGGTGAACACCGCGACCACCGCCAACGCGCCCGCCGCCGCGGGGAGCAGCGGGCGCGCGGTGCGTCCGGCGATCGATACCGCCACCGCGGGAAAGACCATCAGCACGAGGCCGTAGTTGAGGTAGATCCCGAGGCCGAACAACACACCGGCGGAAACGGCGATCAACGGTCGCCCCCCGCGCTGCGGAGCGGTGATCGGGGTTTCGGCGGCACGGCGGGCGGAGCGGCTACGACCGGCGTGGCGCGAGATGGCGAACTCGGCGGCCGATATCTCTCGGGTCGGGGTGCGTGCCGGGCGGGAGCGGGTCGCGATCGCCAGCAGCGCCACGGCCCACGCGGTGACACCGGCGAACATCGCGTCGGCGGAGACGGCGATCCAGATCGCGGCGGGCGCCAGCGCCAGGTACGGCAGCGTGGCGCGCGCGCGTTCCTCGGCGCCCAGCGCCCGCAGCGTCACCGCCACCGCCACCACGGTGCTCGTGCCGATCAGGAGGCAGGCCGTCGCCGCCCAGGTCCCGCCGCCGAGACCGATCCGGTCCAGGGCGACGAAGAACAGCAGCGCGGCGGGCGGGTGCCCGGAGACGTGAGTGGTCCACGAATCCGGCTGGAAATCGAGGATGCGATCCGAGAAACCTTGCAGCGCAGCGGGAATGTCGGTGATGCCGGGCACCTCGTGCAGGTATTCGTGACCGTCGACGAGGTGGTCGGTGAAGCCGCGTCGCCATCCGTCGACCATGGCGAGCGCGAAGGCCCAGGCCAGCGCGGTGAGCCAGGCCGTCGCCAGCAGCCTCCGCCACGGGAGCCGCGCCGCCAGGTCCGGTCCCCGGAGGATCACCAGGCAGGCCACGAGGACGGCCGGACCCGTTCCCCAGCCGATATGCGGTAGCCAGTTCCCGAAGATCGGCGCCGAGCCCGCGTACAGCGTGGCCCGCCACTGTTCGCTGTGGAATCGCGGCACGATGAAGGCCGCGGCGACCAATACGGAGGCGATCCCCGCGGCGGCGATCTCGCCCCGCCACCGGAATCCCGGCTGCTCCGCGGCTTCCTGTTCGATGGCGTCCCTGACGTCGTGCACGGCTCTCACCCTAGGGTGCCGACCGGGCGGTTACCGCAGTTCCAGACCACTTTTCAGGCACCGTCACTGTTTCGTCACAGGATTTCGACCGCCGATCGAGCCCGCACCGCATAGCGTCGAACCGTGACCGAAGCCCACGTTGATCCGCACGGAGTGACCGTGGTTATTCCGTGTCGAGACGAAGCTGAATCATTGCCGGATGTCCTGGCGGCGATCCCCGCCGGCTATCACGCGCTGGTCGTCGACAACGGGTCGACCGACGGCACCGACGCCGTCGCCCGCAGTCGTGGCGCGACCGTGGTCCGCGAGGAACGCCCCGGATACGGCTCGGCGGTGCAGGCGGGTATCCACGCGGCCCGCACCGAACTGGTCGCGGTACTGGACGGCGACGGTTCGATGGATCCCGCCGAACTGCCCGATCTCGTCGAATTGGTCCGTGGTGGAGCCGATCTCGCGGTGGGGCGGCGTCGCCCGGTCGGCGCGGGGGTGTGGCCGTGGCACGCGCGGATGGGCAATATCCTGATCGCCCGCAGGCTGCGGCGCAGGTACGGACTCCCCGTGCACGATATCGCCGCCATGCGGGTGACCCGGCGCAGCACGGTGCTGTCGCTGGGGCCGCTGCATCCCCGTTCCGGATATCCGCTGGAACTGCTGGTCGGGGCGGCCGGGTCGGGATGGCGGGTCGTCGAACGGGATATCAGCTATCGGCCCAGGTCGGGCGGCCGGTCCAAGGTATCGGGATCGTGGCTCGGGACAGTGCGCGCCACCAGGGATTTCCTGGCGGTGCTGCGATGACCGGCCGCGAGACGACGCTGCTCGTCATCGCCAAGGCGCCGATCGCCGGATTCGCCAAGACCAGGCTGACCCCGCCGCTCGATCCGCGCGCGGCGGCCCAGGTGGCCGCGGCGTCGCTGCTCGACACTCTCGACGCGGTGACACGCAGCGGGGTCACCCACCGGGTGGTCGCGTTCACCGGTGATCTCGCCGCCGCCGAACGCGGTGCGGAATTGGCGCGGGCACTGGACGAATTCATCGTATTTCCGCAGCGCGGAACCGATTTCGGCACCAGGCTCGCCAACGCGCACGCCGACGCCGCCCGATTCGGCGCGCCCGTCCTCCAGATCGGGATGGACACCCCGCAGATCGGACCCGATGTGCTCGGCGCCGCCGCACGGCAGCTGGCCGAGGACGATTCGGCATTGCTCGGACCCGCCGAGGACGGCGGATGGTGGGCGCTCGGTCTGCCTGTGCCGCAGCCGGCGCATCTGCTGGCGGGGGTGCCGATGTCGACCCCGCGCACCGGCGAGCTGACCCGTGACATGGTGCGCCACTGCGGGTTCCGAGTGTGCGACCTGCCCACGTTCCGGGATGTGGACACCTTCGCCGATGCCGTGGCGGTGGCCGCGGTCTCCGGTGGACGTTTCGCCGCGACCGTCGACGCCGTGCGCGAACACGGGCTGGTGACACGGTGAGCGGCACCGATTTCGACGTGTTCGATCGCATGCTCGCGGGCGAGCGATGTTGGATACGCAGCGACGATGGGAAGCGTCATCGGCTGCCGACCCGGCGCTGGCTCGGGCTGTCCGGCGCCGAGCACCGCGCGGATTCCGCGCTGACCGCCTGCTGTGACGGACCGACACTCGACCTGGGCTGCGGTCCGGGCAGGCTCGTCGCGCGATTGCTGCGGCGCGGGGTGCTCGCCCTCGGTGTCGACATCTCGCCCGCGGCGGTGCACATCACCAGGTTCCGTGGCGCGCCCGCGCTGCATCGCGATCTGTTCGGCCCGCTACCGGGCACCGGACGCTGGGCGTATGCCCTGCTGGCCGACGGCAATATCGGCATCGGCGGTGATCCGGGGCGCATTCTCGCGCGCACCGCCGAACTGCTCGCCCACGACGGGCTGGCCATCGTCGAATTCGCCGTTCCCGGAACAGGTGTGGTGACCCGCCCGATCCGGTTGGAATCACGGTCAGGGGTGGGCGCGTGGTTCCCCTGGTCCCGCGTCGGCATCGAACACGCGGACGAGGTCGCGGCCGGGGCGGGCCTTCGAGTGGTCGGCACGGCCTCGGTGGACGGCAGACATATCGCGTGGTTACGGCGTGATCCAGAGTCGGAGCAGGTGCGTTGCGATGAGTTCCGGTGACAACGATTCCAGCCCGGGGGGCTCGGACTTCCGGCGGGTGCGCGAGTGGTCGCGGATCTCGCGGGCGCGGGGGCCCGAGGTCGCGAGCCGAGTCGGCATCGCGCTCGGCGTCGCGATCCTGATCTGTTTCTGCACCGGTCTGATCAGTCACGGCATCCAACATCCGCCGAACTGGTTCCGGTGGCCCGCGCATCCGGTCTGGCTCTACCGGTTCACCCAGGGACTGCACGTCGTCTCCGGAGTGGCCGCGATACCGCTTGTCGTGGTGAAACTCTGGGCGGTCTATCCCCGGCTGTTCCAGCGTCCGCTGTTCGGCTCACCGCTGCGCGCCCTGGAACGCGGATCGATCGCATTACTGGTCGGAGCGGTCCTGTTCGAACTGTCGACGGGACTGCTCAATATCGCCCAGTGGTACCCGTGGAAATTCTTCTTCCCGACCGCGCACTACGCGATGGCCTATATCGTCGCCGGTGCGCTGGCGGTGCACCTCGCGGTGAAGTTGCCGGTCATCAGGGCGGCGCTGAGTCGTCCGCTGGATTCGGAGCCCGCGGTCGATCCGCCGGGTACACCCGAGCCGATCGACGCCGACAGTGCTGGTGGACAGCGCAGTTCGCGGCGGATGGTGCTCACGGCGGCGGGCGTGTCGGCGGGATTGGCCGTGGTCGTGGTCGCCGGACAGAGCGTGCCACTGCTGCGGCACCTGTCCTTCGCCGCGCCGCGCAGCGGGCAAGGGCCGCAGGGGCTTCCGGTGAACCGAACGGCCACCGCGGCCGGTGTGCGCGACAGCGCGCGGGATCCCGCGTATCGGCTGCGGGTCGTCGTGGGGGAGCGCAGTAGGGAATTCAGCCGCGACGAGTTGTCGGCGTTGCCGCAGACCACGGCGACACTGCCGATCGCCTGCGTCGAGGGATGGAGTGCGTCGGCGGACTGGTCCGGGGTGCGCCTGCGCGACCTGCTCGAGGCCGTCGGTCCGTATCCGGGCGGTGCGGTCGGCTTCGCCTCGCTGGAGACCGGCGGCATCTATCGCACGTCGTTACTACCGCAACCGCACGTGGTCGCCTCGGACACGCTGATCGCGTTGACGCTCAACGGCGAGACGCTGGATCTGGAACACGGCTACCCGTGTCGCCTGATCGCACCGAACCGGCCCGGCGTGCTCCAGACGAAATGGCTGTCGAGTATCGAGGTGCGCGCGTGACCGCCGTACGCGTCGCGCTGGTCGCGGCCGGATTGTGGCTCGGCTGGCACGGCATCGGCCTGTTGTTCGATCTGAGTCGCCCCGATCTGGTGTCGGTGATCCTCTGGTTCGCGGCCGCGATCCTGGTGCACGACGGCGTCTTCGCGCCGCTGTGCGCCCTGACCGGGGCGACGGCGCGCTACTACCTGCCGCGCACCTGGTGGGGTCCGATCGCCTGCGGTGCGGTCTGCACGGTCGCGGTACTGCTGATCACCGCCCCGGTCCTGCGCCGCGGCGGGGCCGTCGCGGACAATCCGACCGTGCTCGACCGCGACTATCCGCTCGGCCTCACCGTCGCGCTGGCCCTGATCTGGATTCTCGTGCTCGCCGCGGGAACGGCAGCACACCTGCGCTCCCGACGTTCCCCCGGCACCACCGCGACAAGGAGTACACCGTGACCGGATTCGACGATCTGACGTGGAATCTGCTGCATCTGGCGCGTCTGCTGAAGAACAACGACGGCATTCCCGCGCACGGCAACCAGCGCTCCGAATGGGACGCCGGTTGCCGATTCGATTTCGAGAACCCCGAATACCGCTGAATCGAGGTCGGCGGGCTACCGCGCCGCGCCGGTCCCCGTCGGCGCGACGATCGCGCCCACGTCCACGCCCGCCCGCGGAATCCCCTCGAGGAAATCCGCGCCGAGGGCCTGGCTCGGGGTGTGCGCTCCGGCGGGGACGGATTCGGCCGCGGCCAGTGTCCGCACCGCGTGCAGGGCGCCGGCGGCGGTGAAATCGTAGGTGTTGGCGACCACGAGGCTCAGCTGCCTCGCCTGCCCGGCGGGGTCGGTGACCTCGGCCCACAGTTCGCTGCGGGTGTCGGCGCGGGTGTTCTCCGACGGGCCGGTGATCGCCGCCGCGATCCCGCGATCGAGCAGTTTCGTGACGCCGGGCAGGCGTAGCGTCGCGCGCACGACGGGATCGACGCGACGGAGGAATCCGCCGAACGGGATTCGGGTGAAGTCGGTGATATTCGCGATGCCGGTGGAGCGGTACGCACTGCTGATGTCACCGAGCGGAATGCTGTGGACGGTGACCTCTTCGCCGGTCAACCTGACCCGGCGGGAGCGATGCGCGGTCGCGACCGACACCAGGTCACCGTCGGCGCGGACCCGCCCGCCCGCTTGCGCGCCCTCCAGCGCGGTGCGCAGGGTTCCGCGACTGAACCCGCCCCGGCTGACCAGGGCGATATCGAGGTGGGTGGCGGTCGGCAGTTCCCGGGCCAGGCGCACCGCGAGGTATTCGGTGGGCACGACGTCGAATCCCACACCGGGCACGAGCGCGACCCCGGCCGCCACCGCCGCGTCGTGCAGCCCGTACAGCGCCTCGAAGACGTCGACCTCGCCGGTGACGTCGGTGTAGTGGGTGCCGGTGCGCAGGCAGGCCCGCGCCATCGGCAGAGCCGTCGCCGAGAACGGGCCCGCGCAGTGCGCGACGATATCGACATCGGCGAGCGCCGCGTCCAGCCCGGCGCTGTCGGCGAGATCCACCACGACGAACGGCAGATCCAGTCGTCGCGCGACCGCGCCCACGGCCTTGGCGTTGCGGCCCGCGAGCACCGGCCGCTCACCGGCGGCGACCGCGCGCTCGGCCAGCAGCCCACCGGTGTAGCCGTTCGCCCCGTAGATCATCCACGTCATGCCGGTCTCGGTCCTCTCCGCTGGTTGCCCGGTATGAACTACCGGTACTGACAAACTGTAACTTGTTCCCCGGGTCGGACATGACCCGTACGCCGGCCTCGAATCCGACCGCTCGGGACGGCCGAAGGCGGGTGCGGGTTCGACCCGGTGCGGTTCGCCCGGTAGCGCCGTGTTCCGCCGAGGCCTCAGCCCCGGGGTGCGCACCGGTGAGTCAAGTCCGTGAAAGGGCCGTCGCCGCGCTTCCTTACGGGTTCTCGGCGGTCCATCGGCAGGCCTTGACGTCTCGTTGACGGGGCGTGCCGCGTGTGGAAAGAGTCCGTCAAGGCCGGGCGCGATCCCGTCAAGACGTCGTAAAGACCGCGCTCGTCGCCCGACACCGGGGGTAGGAACGACATCGAGAGGCCGAGCGGACATCCCAGCGCGACCCCGTTGTCGAAAGGGAGTCGGTCGTGGCGGTCACCCTGGTCGTGGGGTTCGTACTCTGCGCGCTGTTGATAAGGACGTCGCAGGTGGCGGCCGGTGATCGTGGCGTCGGTCGCCGAGACACGAAGCTCGCGACAGACCGTGGTCGCAACGGCGGTCGCGCGTCGTGGCGCGCGATGATGGACGAGTGAAACGCGGTCAGCTTCGCATCTACCTGGGTGCGGCACCGGGGGTCGGCAAAACCTTCGCCATGCTCGGCGAAGCGCATCGCCGAGTCGAACGCGGTCGCGATGTGGTGGCCGCGTTGGTCGAGACGCACGGCCGGGCCAAGACCGCGGAACTCCTCCAGGGAATCGAGCGGATCCCCACCAAGCCGATCACCTATCGCGGCGCCGAATTCCGGGAACTCGATGTCGAGGCGGTGCTGCGCCGCCGACCCTCGGTCGTGCTCGTCGACGAACTGGCCCATACGAACGCGCCGGGCAGCAGGCACGAGAAGCGCTGGCAGGACATCGAGGAACTACTCGACGCCGGTATCGACGTCATCTCGACGGTGAACGTGCAACATCTGGAGAGCCTCAACGACGTCGTCGAGCAGATCACCGGAGTCGAACAGCGCGAGACCGTTCCCGACGCGGTCGTGCGCGGCGCGGAACAGGTCGAACTGGTCGATATCACCCCGGAAGCGTTGCGGCGCAGACTTTCCCACGGCAACGTCTATGCTGCGGACAAGGTCGACGCCGCGCTGCGCCACTACTTCCGTCAGGGCAATCTGACCGCGCTGCGCGAACTCGCCCTGCTCTGGCTGGCCGATCAGGTGGACGCGGCGCTGGCGAAGTACCGGGCCGACCACAAGATCACCGATCTGTGGGAAGCGCGCGAGCGCGTCGTGGTCGCGGTGACCGGCGGTCCGGAATCGGAGACCGTGGTCCGGCGCGCGAGTCGCATCGCGACGAAATCGAGTGCCGATCTCGTCCTGCTGCACGTGGTGCGCGGTGACGGGCTGGTCGGCGTCTCCGCGGCGCGGATGGCGAGGCTCCGTGATCTCGCGGCCAGTCTCGACGCGTCGCTGCACACGGTGACCGGCGACAATGTGCCCGCCGCGCTGCTGGAATTCGCCCGCGAGGTGAACGCGACCCAGTTGGTGCTCGGCACCTCGAGGCGGTCGCGCTGGGCCAGGATCTTCGACGAGGGCATCGGGTCGACCGTGGTGCAGCGGTCGGGGAAGATCGATGTCCACATGGTCACCCACGAGGAGGCCAACCGGGGCAGGCGTCGGCGGTCCATCGCACCCCGGCAGCCGGTGACGGCCTGGCTCGCCGCGGTCCTCGTGCCGCTCGCGGTCTGCGGGATCGGCGCCGCGTTCCTGGACGGGTACCTCGAACTCGGCGGTCTGAGCGCGATGTTCTTCATCGGCGTGGTCGCGGTCGCGCTCTTGGGCGGCGTCGTGCCCGCGGCGTTCTCGGCGCTGTTCTCCGGACTGCTGCTGAACTGGTTCTTCGCCGACCCCCGCTACAGCCTGACCATCGCCGAACCCGACAGTTTCGTCACCGTGGTGGTACTGCTGATCGTCGCGGTCGCGGTGGCGGCCCTGGTCGACGTCGCGACCGAACGCACGGGCCAGGCGCGCAAGGCCTCTCGGCAGGCCGAACTGCTGACGATGTTCGCCGGCGCGATCTTGCACGGCGCCGACCTGCCCAAACTGCTGGAACAGGTGCGCGAGACCTACGGGTTTCGCGCGGTCGCCATGATGTGCGGTGACGTGGTGGTCGCGGAGGTCGGGGTCGATCCGCCGCGCCGGGTCGCCGACGCCGAAACCGTCGTCGAAGCCGGTGACACCACCAGCGCGTTGCTGCTCGCGGGATCCGCGCTGTCGGCGGGTGACCGGCCGGTGCTGACCGCCGTCGCGAACCAGGCGGCGGGTCTGGTGCGACAGGCGCGACTGGCCGAGGAGGCGAGCGCGGCGGCGGCGCTCCTGGAAGCGGACCGGTTGCGCCGGGCGCTGCTGTCGGCGGTCAGCCATGATCTGCGCACCCCGTTGGCCGGGGCTAAGGCCGCCGTCTCCAGTCTGCGCAGCGACGATGTCGAATTCTCGCCCGAGGACACCGCCGAACTGCTGGAGGCCGTCGAGGAGTCGGTGGATCAACTGACCGCGCTGGTCGGCAATCTGCTGGACTCGTCGCGCCTGGCTGTCGGGGTCGTCACGCCGCGGGTGCACCGGATCTACCTGGACGAGGTGGTGCATCGCGCGCTGGTCAGCGTCGGGATGGGTGCGCGTGGACCGCGCCGCGCCGCCATGGATCGGGTCGAGGTGGCGGTGGGCGAGGTCTCGGTGCTCGCCGACAGCGGCCTGCTGGAACGGGTGGTCGCCAACCTGATCGACAACGCGCTTCGGCACTCCGGACGCGACACCCCGATCCGGGTGACGGCGGAACGGGTCGGCGACCGGGTCTCGCTCACGGTCGTCGACATCGGCCCCGGCATTCCCCGCGGTGCCGAGGAGCAACTGTTCGAACCGTTCCAGCGCCTGGGCGATCACGACAACACCACCGGGGTCGGATTGGGGCTGTCGGTGGTGCGCGGTTTCGTCGAGGCGATGGACGGCACGGTGCACGCCGAACCGACGCCGGGTGGCGGGCTGACGATGGTCGTCGATCTGCCCGCCGACCCGGAGACCTCGGCCGGGTCCGCGTCCGTCGGGACCGAGTCGCGGATCGCGACGGGCCCGACGGAACAGACGCCGGAGGCGGTTCCCGCCGATGTCGCGTCGGCGCCGAACCCCATCGACGAGCGTGATGGCGGTGGCCGATGATGACAACGACCGTGATCGAACGGGCCACGGCGCAGTATCCGGAGAGGCGGAGCGAAGTCTCGATGACCGAAACGAAGCAGGACGGCCCGTCGATCACGGTGCTGGTCGTCGACGACGAACCGCAGATCGTGCGGGCGCTGCGCATCAACCTGTCGGTGCGCGGCTACGAAGTGATCACCGCGGGCAGCGGTGCGGCGGCATTGCGCGCGGCGGCCGAAAGGCATCCCGACGTGGTGATCCTCGATCTCGGGCTGCCCGATATGGACGGCATCGAGGTGCTGGCCGGGCTGCGCGGCTGGACGGAGATCCCGGTGATCGTGCTCTCGGCCCGCACCGATTCCGCCGACAAGGTCGAGGCGCTGGACGCGGGCGCCGACGACTACGTCACCAAACCCTTCGGCATGGACGAACTGCTCGCCAGGCTGCGCGCGGCCGTTCGGCGCGGCGCGGCCGCCTCGGCCGATTCCGACGATCCGGTGGTGGTGACCTCGTCGTTCACCGTCGATCTGGCCGCCAAGAAGGTCACCAAGGACGGTGCGGCCGTACATCTGACGCCCACCGAATGGGGCATGCTCGAAATGCTGGTCCGCCACCGGGGAAAGCTGGTCGGGCGCAAGGAACTGCTGCGCGAGGTCTGGGGACCGTCCTACGCCACCGAAACCCACTACCTGCGGGTGTATCTCGCGCAGTTGCGGCGCAAACTCGAAGACGATCCGTCGCATCCGAAACACCTGCTGACCGAGGCGGGGATGGGATATCGCTTCCAGGAATGAGCGGCGGCGCGCGCGTTCGTCCTCGGGGGTGTGACGATGCTCCCGGCAGGAATGCGGGCGCGTCCGGACGGTGTTGCCAACCGTGAGTGGTTCCCGACCGTCCCGACGACAATGGCAGGATCGACCCATGGCTGACCAGACCGCTGCACCCGTGACCAATGCCGCCGTGAGCGACGCGGCAGCGCCGACGAGCGCGGAACCGACCACGCTGTGGGCCGAGCGCACCGGAACCCGCGAATACACCGGTCGCAGTTCCCGTGGCGCCGAGGTATTGATCGGGTCGCAGGGGGTCCCCGGCCGGTTCACACCGGGCGAACTGCTGAAGATCGCGCTGGCGGCCTGCTCGGGTCTGAGCGCGGATTTCCCGCTCTCGCGTCGGCTCGGCGACAATTTCGACGCCACCATCCGGGTGTCGGGCGACCCGGATCGGGAGAACGAGGTCTACCCGCAACTCGACGAGGTCTTCGAACTCGATCTGAGCGAACTCGACGACGAAGCCCGCGAACGACTACTCGTCACCGTGACGCGGGCCATCGACAAGGTGTGCACCGTCGGTCGGACATTGAAGTCGGGAACGAAGGTGACGCTGTCGTTCGAGGTCGACGCCTGAGCCGACACGCGGGAAGCCGCGCCGCAGCGCGAACCGACTCCGCCGGTGGAGTGCACCCGCCGACACCGCACCCGTTATGGTCTGCGCCATGGGTGAGTTACCTGCGCCGGGATCCGGGCCGGATGAGCGCGCGCGACTGAGCGCGTGGGTGCACGGCACCGTGCAGGGTGTCGGATTCCGCTGGTGGACACGCTCGCGCGCACTGGAACTCGGACTCACCGGATATGCCAGGAACGCACCCGACGGTCGCGTGCACGTGGTCGCCGAGGGACAGCGCACCGCCTGCCTGAAGTTGCTGGAAATGTTGCGCTCGGGTGATACGGCTGGCCGGGTGACCCTGGTTGTGGAAAGCTGGGAGCCCGCCCGGGGTGATATGCCCGGATTCGAGGAGCGGTAGTGGTGGTTTCGAGAGTGCCGGGGAGGTTTCGTTGAGCACGCAGCAACCGGGTGGGGAATCATCTGGCGGTTCCGGTCGTGAAGAACCGGGTAGTGGTGCGCCGATTCCGCCGCCGCCCGGAGGATTTCCCGGATCCGGTGATAACGCGCCGCCGCCGTGGCCGCCTTCGGGAGGTTCCTCCGGATCTGGCGGTAACGCGCCGCCGCCTTGGCCTCCGGCGGGGGGGCCTTCCGGATCTGGTGGTAACGCGCCGCCGCCGTGGCCGCCGTCGGGAGGTTCTTCCGGGTCCGGTGGTAACGCGCCGCCGCCTTGGCCGCCGTCGGGAGGTTCTTCCGGGTCCGGTGGCAGTGCGCCGCCGCCGTGGCCGCCCCCGGGTTCGACAGGTTCCGATGCGGGCCAGCCGGTTCCGACCACGCCGTTCGGTGCGCAGCCCCAGCAGGGTGGTGACCAGCAACCCTGGCAGGGCAGTGTCCAGCGCCAAGAACCCGGTGTCACCCAACCGCGTCCACCGACGGTCGCCGAGTCGAGGGCGCGCGACAAAGCGCGCAAACGCGCCGAGGAAGCGCAGCGCGCGGCGGTCGCCGCCACGCAGAACAAGAAGCGCAACCGCAATCGCGTCCTGATCGGCGGTGTCGCCGTCGTCGGTGTCGCCGGATTGGTCGGCGGCGGCTATCTGGCGTATCGCGCGCTGACAGCGCCGGATTCGGTGACCGCCTCGTGCGTTCAGGTGAACGAGAAGGGGCAGGAGGTCGTGGTCGAGGACAAGTACTGCAAGCCCGGCCAGGCCGGGTTCGCCGACGACGACACCGGACGCAACAGCGCCGGCGCCATCATCCTGCTCGGAGGCTGGCCGCAGTACCGCTACTACTACGGCGGCAGCACCACCATCGGCAAACCGCCGACGGGCGCGGTCACCGTGCGGCCCAAGGGCGCCGAGATCAAGACCAAGTCCGGCACCACCGTGCAGCGCGGCGGACTCGGCAGCAAGAGCACCGGGGGCGGATCGTAATGCGGCGTGTCCGAGGCACGCCGCGGCCGGGATGGCAGCAGATCATCGAAGGCCAGGGCCTGGTCTACGGTGCGCCCGGCCGCGACGCGAGCGGACAGCCGCGCCCGTACTGGGACGAATCGGTGCACTACGAATTCGACATGCCGGAGATCCTCGCGCTGGAAGCCGATGTCGAACTGCTGCACTCGATGTGCCTGCACGCGGTCGAACACGTCGTTCTGACCGAGCGCTACCGGGAATTCGGCCTGCCGGAATGGACGTGGGAACCGATCGCCGAATCCTGGCGGCGCAGTGATCCGCACGTGTACGGCCGCTTCGACCTGCGCTACGACGCGCGACGACCGGCGAAACTGCTGGAATACAACGCCGATACGCCGACCTCGCTGCTCGAGGCCGCGATCATCCAGTGGCACTGGCTGACCACGGTCCACCCCGACGACGACCAGTGGAATTCGCTGCACGAGAAGCTGGTCGAGCGCTGGCGCGAGTTGCGCGACATCCTGCCCTCGGCGCAACTGCATTTCAGCTGGTCGTCCGCCGACGCCACGGGTGAGGACAATGTCACCACGGCGTATATGCAGGAGACCGCTGCCGAAGCGGGGTTCGACACCATCGCGTTGCCGATCGAGGAGATCGGATTCGATTCCGAGCTGGAACGTTTCGTCGACCTCGCCGAGGCGCCGATCGAATCGGCGTTCAAGCTCTACCCGTGGGAGTGGGTGCTCGACGACGACTTCGGAAAGAAGGTCGTGCAGAGCCTGCCGCAGACCATGTGGGTGGAACCGTTGTGGAAAGCGCTGCTGAGCAACAAGGCGATCCTGGCGGTGCTGTGGGAGATGTATCCCGGGCACCCGAATCTGTTGCCCGCCTATCTCGACGAGCCGCACGAACTCACCGAGTACATCCGCAAACCGAAACTGGGGCGCGAGGGCGCGAATATGACGATCGTCGGCGCGGGTATGGAGACGGCGACCGGCGGGATGTACGGCGACGAGGGTTTCGTCTACCAATTACTCGATCCGCTGCCGGAATTCGACGATATGCGACCGGTCCTCGGTGCCTGGATGGTCGGCGACACCGCCGCCGGTCTCGGTATCAGGGAGACCGCCGGTCTGATCACCGACGACGGCGCCGCCTTCGTCCCGCACCGCATTCCCACGAACTAGACGTTCAGTGTTCAGGAAGGACCATCGATGACCGCAGTCGCCCTCGAATCGGGGTACTGGAGCTCACTCGGCGAAGGCGTGGGGGCCATTCTCCTCTACGCCGTGATCGGCCTGGCGTTGATGCTCATCGGCTTCTACGCCATCGATCTGACGACGCCGGGTAAATTGCGCAAGCTGGTCGCCGCGGGCAAGCCCAACGCCATCATCGTGACCGCCGCGGGCATCATCAGCATGGCGATCATCGTGGTCCTCGCGATCTTCTCCTCCGAGGGCAAACTGTCCGAGGGCCTGATCTCCTCGCTGGTGTACGGCCTGGTCGGCATCATCGCCCAGGTCATCTCGGTGCGCGTGCTGGAGCGGGTGCTCGGCATCCACATCGGGAACGCCCTGCACGCCGATACCTACACCGTCGAGGTTCTCGTCGTCGCCGCGGCGCATTTCGCGCTCGGTCTCGTCGTCGCGTTCGCCATCCTGTAGACCGCCGTCCCGGAGGCCGGAACCCGTTCGCGGGCTGCGGCCTCCGAGGCGTGCCACCGGGGTCAGTGACCGCGGGCGATCCAGTCGGCCAGCGCGGGCTTCTCGGTGCCGATGGTGGTGCCGTCGCCGTGGCCGGTGTGCACCGTCGTGTCCTCGGGGAGGGTGAGCAGCCGGGTGCGGATGGATTCGATGATGGTGTCGAAATCCGAATACGAGCGACCGGTGGCTCCCGGCCCCCCGTTGAACAGGGTGTCGCCGGTGAACAGCGCGTGCAGTTCGGGCAGGTGCAGGCTGACCGAGCCGGGGGAGTGGCCGGGGGTGTGCAGGATGTCGATATCGGTGCCCGCCACCGTGATTCGCTCGGTATCGGCGAGCGAGCGATACGCGACGCCGGGGTGGGTCATCTGCCACAGCGGCTCGTCGCCCGGGTGCAACAGGATGGGCGCGTCCAGGCGCTTGCTCAATTCCGGTGCGACGGTGACGTGATCGTTGTGCCCGTGCGTGCACAGCACCGCGACGACGTTGCGGCCGCCGACGGCCGCCGCGATCGCGTCCGCGTCGTGCGCGGCGTCGACGACCACGACCTCGCTGTCGTCGCCGATCAGCCAGACGTTGTTGTCCACATCCCAGGTGCCGCCGTCGAGCGAGAACGTGCCCGAGGTGACGACCCGATCGATACGCGCGCTCACAGGACCACCACCGATCGCAGCACGTCACCCTTGTGCATCGAGTGGAATGCCGCTTCCACCTGGTCGAGCGCGATGCGTTCGGAGACGAAACGGTCCAGCGGCAGTCGGCCCTGGCGGTACAGGTCGATCAGCACGGGGAAGTCGCGCTCGGGCAAGCAGTCGCCGTACCACGAGGATTTGAGCGCGCCGCCGTGCGAGAACAGGTCGATCAGCGGCATGTCGAGGGTCATCTCCGGGGTGGGGACGCCGACGAGAACCACGGTTCCGGCCAGATCGCGCCCGTAGAACGCCTGCTTCCAGGTTTCCGGACGACCGACCGCGTCGATCACGACGTCCGCGCCGAATTCATCGGTGAGTTCCTTGAGTCGCTCCACCACGTCCTCGGTACTCGCGTCGATGGTGTGGGTCGCGCCGAATTCGGTGGCCCAGGCGAGTTTCCGCGCGTCGCGGTCGATGGCGATGATGGTTCTCGCCCCGGCAAGCCTCGCCCCGGCGATGGCGGCATCGCCGACGCCGCCGCAGCCGATCACCGCGACGCTGTCACCACGGGAGACATTGCCGGTGTTGACCGCCGCGCCGATCCCCGCCATGACGCCGCAGCCGAGCAGGCCCGCGACGGCCGGATCGGTCTCGGGATCGACCTTGGTGCACTGCTTCTCGTGTACCAGTGTCTTGTCCGCGAAGGCGCCGATGCCGAGGGCGGGGCTCAGTTCGGTGCCGTCGGTGAGCGTCATCTTCTTGCTCGCGTTGCTGGTGTCGAAGCAGTACCAGGGGCGCCCGCGCTTACAGGCGCGGCACTGTCCGCAGACCGCGCGCCAGTTCAGTACCACGAAATCGCCCGGGGTCACGTGGGTGACCTCGGCGCCGATGGTGTCCACGATGCCCGCGGCCTCGTGGCCGAGCAGGAACGGGAACTCGTCGTTGATGCCGCCCTCGCGGTAGTGCAGATCCGTGTGGCACACCCCGCATGCCTGAACGCGCACGACCACGTCGTGCGGTCCGGGATCGGGGATGACGACGTCGACGATCTCTACCGGTGCACCTTTACCTCGGGCGATGACGCCACGCACGGTTTCCGACACGAATGCCTCCTGGGTTCGGCCTGTCGCTTTTCGAACATGGCCCATCCTGCCGTGTACGGGGATCGGCGCGACACGGGGCCCGGGGCAAACAGTTGACATTCCACATTGGAGGATTCATCCTTGAATCACATTCTAATGTGGAATATGACCGCCTGCCGCGGCCGTAGGAACAACGACATAAGGAATCGGATATGGATATCGCGACCGGTATGCGGGCATCGGACCAAGAGCGTGACCATGTGGTGGGGCTACTGAGTAGGCATCTGGCCGAAGGCAGGCTCGACCTCGCCGAATACGACCAGCGCGTGGCGAAGGTCTACGCCACCGCCACCCGTGACGATCTGGCGCTGGTGCTCTCCGACCTGCCCCGGCTCTCGCAGCAGGCCTCGGGCGACACCGGCGTCACCCGGACCCGGATTCCGCTCTGGCAGCGCATCGAAGGCGCCTCGTGGCTCGGAGTCAGCCTGCTGGTGCTGGTGATCTGGGGCGCGATCTCGCTCGGCGTCGGCGAACTCACCTACTTCTGGCCGGTCTGGGTGATCGGACCGTGGGGCGCGGTACTCGCGTTCCGCATGGTGACCGGATTCGAATCCGGACATCACCGCAAGCGGGTGTGAAACCGCGGGCGGCGCGATGTCGCCCGCTATCTGCCGTGGCGGGACCGCGGCACGTCGTCGTCGTAGTCGTCGTCGAAATCTCGGCGGCTCCGCGCGGCGGCCGCACTGTCGACCGTCCGCTCGGAGGTCACAGGAGCGCGCCGCCGTGCCGGGTCGGCGGCCCGTGCGGGTTCGAGCGGTGTGTGCGCGGGTTGCGCCCGCGTGCGCTCGGAACGTTCGCGCCCCGGCGTCTCCGGTGCGGACCGCCCGTTGCGGTTCGGCTCCGGCTGGGCCGAACGCGAATTCACCGCACGGTTCCCGTTGCTCGCGGGCGTCTGCCGTCGCGCATCCTGATCGCGCCGCGCGCCACCCTCGCGCGCTGCCGCGGCACGACGGGCGGGCGGATCCTCGGACGGTGCGCGACGGTCACGCGGCTCGGCCGCCGCGACCGGCCTGCGCGCCGGACGATCGACCGGATCCTGATCGCGACGCCCGCGACGCCCGTCGCCGACCGGTTCGGCCGGAACCGCGCCGTTCGCGCGTGCGGACGCGGTACGGGCCCGAGGCGACGGACCGGCGGGTTCATGTGCCGGATCGCTCAGCGAGCGGCGGGACCGGCCGGGGTCCCCTGCGGATTGTTGCCCCGAATCGTGGCCACGTGATCGAGGGACGGCGGGGTCGATCGCGGACTGCGGCCCCGAATCGTGTGCGGCGCGCCGGGATCGGGTTGGCGTCGAGTCCGTGGCAGGCCGGACCGGCCAGTCGGATCGTTGCGTGATCGGGCGGTCCTGGGAGGCTGCGGCGCGTTCGCGCACGGGTCGTCCGTTGCGGTCAGAATCGGAGACTTCCCGACGGAACTGTGCGGCGGGTGCGTCCGCGATCCGGTCCGCGCGCCTCCGTCGGTCGGGTTCCGACGCGTGACGGTCACGCGTCGCCGGTGCCACACGGTCGTCGGCGGCGCGCGCGGGCACGGCGCGCCTGCCTCCCGTGTCGGCACGGTCGGCCGCGGCGGAACCGTCGCGCCGTGTCGCGCCGGAGCGTCGCGCGGTCGCGCCGTCGACCGGACGGCGTCGCGGCCCGGCATCGTCGTAGCGGACGTCGTAATCGGAGTAGCCGTCGTAGTCGGCGGGAGCGGGTCGGTAGTCGGAGCGATCGGCACTGGCGAACAACTCGTCGTCCGGATCGTCGCGGTACTCGTCGTCGAATTCGTCGTACTCGTCATCGAGGTCGCCGAAGTCATCGAATTCGTCGTCGGCGCGGCGCTGTGGGATCACACGGGCCAGCAGCCCGCGCGCCTGGTCGAGCCGGTCGCGCAACGACGGCGGATAGTCTTCGGCGGGCGAGGAATCCGCGATGTCGTCGAGGTCGGACTCATCGACGTCCCGATCGGCACGGCGACCACCTCGGACCGACACCCGCGCGGGTTCGGGCATGACCCGGGGGCTCGGGCCGGACGGCGGGCGCGTGGCATCGCGCCGGACCGGCGCCGCGGGCTCGGCGGTCGTTCCGGCTGCGATGGCGGCGACCTTGCCGGTCTGCAATTCGCGTGGAAGACCGCGTTTGAGTATCGGCAGTTTGCGGGTGGCGTGGCTGGGGTTGTCGCCCTTCTCGCGGTAGGTCGCGGTGATGCCGTGCGCGCGCACCCACGCGCCGGGGTCGCGGCGGCTGTGCCGATCCAGTCGGGGGATGATCTCCTCGAGTAGTCGCACCAGTTCGCCGTCACCGCCGCCGAGCGCGGTCCGGATCGCGGGGAAGGTGGTGGGACGGAAGGTCCACGACCACTCGTGGGCCTGCGGGCCGTCGGAGATCTCCCTGCCGTGGAACACCAGATTGCCCGAGGGCGCGATCCGCGCCCGGATCCGCCGTCCTTCGGATTCGAGGAGGAACTCACCGGATTCGCCGGTCTCGGCGGCTTCTTGTTCGGCGGTCCGATTGCTCAGCGAGATCTCGAACCAGGCCGCGGCGATCCCCGCGATTCCCAGACAGGCCGCGAGCAGCACCTCGCCGAGCACATCCGAGAGCATCGAACTGCGGCTGCGTTCACAGGCGTAGAGAAAGACCAGGCTGCCTAGCACCAGGGCGGTGATACGGGCAAGCCGGTAGCGGGTGCTGGTCCCGAGTGTGGGGGCTGGCATCGGCAATACTCCCGAACAACATTCCGCTGGCGAATCACGTGGATGGTAAGCCCAGTGAGGCTTTCATGGCAGAGTTTGCGCTCTGATCGACACGGGGCGGGCGCGCGCGGGCCCCGTGAAAAGCGCGCGAGCCCGCCCCTCGGCGGTTGCGGTGATCGAGTGGGCGTCCGGTTCCGGTGTCGGCCGCCGGACTTCCCGCACAGGTCAGCGGCGTGCCGGGTGCGGGCGAGTGCCGCAACGACGGCAGCGGGGCAAACGCGGAGCACACCCGGATACCCGATATCGCCCGATGACTCGATAACCTGGACCGGGCTGCCCGCCGGTCAGCGGGTACGCGCCGCTCGGCCGATGGGCACGGTTGGTCGTCTCCCAGTACTGTCGGCCGCATCGAAGACGGAAAGGTCGTCCGAATTTGCACCTGAAGAGCCTGACGTTGAAGGGGTTCAAATCCTTCGCGTCCGCGACGACACTGCGCTTCGAGCCCGGCATCACCTGTGTGGTCGGTCCCAACGGTTCGGGCAAATCCAATGTCGTCGACGCGCTCACCTGGGTCATGGGTGAGCAGGGTGCGAAGGCGTTGCGCGGCGGCAAGATGCAGGACGTCATCTTCGCCGGAACCACCGGCCGCGCGGCGCTCGGGCGCGCCGAGGTGACCCTGACCATCGACAACTCCGACGGCGCGCTGCCCATCGACTACGCCGAGGTGTCCATCACCCGGCGCATGTTCCGTGACGGCGCGGGCGAATACGAGATCAACGGCAGTTCCTGCCGTCTGATGGATGTGCAGGAACTGCTCAGCGATTCCGGTATCGGGCGCGAGATGCACGTCATCGTCGGGCAGGGACAGCTCTCGGCCATCCTGGAATCGCGTCCCGAGGACCGCCGCGCCTTCGTCGAAGAGGCCGCCGGTGTGCTCAAACACCGCAAGCGCAAAGAGAAGGCGGTTCGCAAACTCGAGGCGATGCAGGCCAATCTGGCTCGCCTGACCGACCTCACCACCGAATTGCGCCGCCAGCTCAAACCGCTCGGGCGCCAGGCCGAGGTCGCGCGACGCGCGCAGACCGTGCAGGCCGACCTGCGCGATTCGCGGATGCGCTTGGCCGCCGACGATCTGGTGACCCGCCGCGGTGAACTCGAGAGTCAGCAGAGCAAAGAGGCGTACGCGCGCGAGCAGCAGATCACCGTGCAGTCCGAACTCGACGCCGCCAATGCCGCGCTCGCCCAGCAGGAATTCCAGCTTTCCCGGCTCACGCCGAGTGCCGAGGCCGCCGCCCAGATCTGGTTCCAGCTCTCCGCGCTCGCCGAACGCGTGAACGCCACCCTCCGGATCGCCGGTGACCGGGCCCGGCACCTGCACACCGAGACCCAGGTCGGCACCGGGCGCGACCCAGACCAACTGGAGGCCGAGGCGGCGCGCGTCGAGGCCGAGGAAGCCGAACTGCGCGAAGCGGTGGAGATGGCCACCGAAACCCTGGAGGCGGCGCGCGACGCGCTGCACGAGCGCGAGTACGCGGCCAAGGCCGCCGAACAGGCGCATCTGGCGGCGGTGCGGGCCATCGCGGATCGCCGCGAGGGTTTGGCCAGGCTCGCCGGACAGGTCGACAACCTGCGCACCCGGGGCCAATCGTTCGACGCCGATATCGCGCGACTGTCGCTGGCGATCACCGAATCGCGGCAGCGCGGCGAGATCGCCGGGGCCGAATTCGAGTCGGTGCAGAACGAACTCGGGGAACTCGAATCGGGTGAGGCCGGACTCGACGCCCAGCACGAACACGCGGTGCAAGCCATGGCACTGGCCGACCAGCGCGTCACCGAACTGCGCGAACAGGATCGCGACGCGAGTAAACGGGTCGCGTCGCTGAGCGCGCGCATCGAGGCGCTGAGCATGAATCTGGCGCGGCGTGACGGCGCGGCCTGGCTGGCCGAGCATCGCGCCGACGGACTGCTCGGCCCGCTGTCGGGAATGCTGCGGGTGCACGGCGGTTTCGAGGCCGCGGTGGCGGCGACCCTCGGTCCGCTCGCCGATGCCGTCGCGGCCGAGACCGGCGACGGCGCGCACGCGGCGGTCCGGGCCTTGAAGGAAGCCGACGGCGGACGGGTCGCGCTGGTCTTCGACGCGGGCACGGCGACGCCTGCGCTCGGTGCGCCCCTGCCCGATTCCGCCCGTTGGCTCGGCGATGTGGTCGACTGCCCCGAACAGGTGCGCGGGGCGATCGCGGCGCTCACCGCGGGCGTGGCGGTGGTGTCCGATCTCGCCGAGGCGACGCGATTGATCGCCGAACGTCCGCAATTGCGGGTCGTCACCCGCGACGGTGACCTGGCCGGAAGCGGCTGGGTGCTCGGCGGTTCCGATCGCGCGCCCAGCCAGTTGGAGATCCAGGCCGACATAGATACGGCCGCGGCCGACCTCACCGCCGCGCAACGACGTGCCGAGGAATTGGAGGCGGCGCTGTCCGGCGCGCTGGACGAACAGGCCGACCGCAAGGACGCCGTCGACCAGGCGCTGCTGGCGTTGCACGAATCCGATCAGGCGCTGACCGGAATCTACGACCGGCTCGGCAGACTCGGCGAAGCCACCCGCGCCGCCGAGCGCGACAGCGAACGACTCACCGGACAGCGCGACGTGGCCGAGTCGAACCGTGAGGAATCCCTCACCGCGCTGGCCGAATTGGAGGATCGGCTGCGCGCGGTCGAACTGGAACAGGGCGACGACGACGGAGCGGGCGCGGCGGGCACCGAATCGGCCGGACGCGACCGCGAGGAAGCCGCCGCCGCGTTGGCCGAGGCCCGCTCGATGGAGGTCGAGGCGCGCCTGTCGGTCCGCACCGCCGAGGAACGCGCCGAATCGGTACGGGGCAAAGCCGATTCGTTGCGTCGCGCGGCGCGTGCCGAACGGGAGGCCCGCGCCCGCGCCGAACGCGCGCAGGCCGCCCGCCGCCAAGCCGCCGGAGTCGCCGCCGCGGTCGCCGAATCCGGTGCGAGGATCGCCGCCGAACTGGAGAAGGTGGTGGCCGAGGCGAGCGCGCGACGTGACGACCTGGTGCGCCGCCGCACCGAGGCCGCGGCCCAGGTGGACCAGGTCAAGGAGCGGGCGCGGGCGCTGACCGTCCAGCTGTCCCAGCTCACCGACGCGGTGCACCGCGACGAGGTCGCCAAGGCCCAGGCGGCGCTGCGCATCGAACAGCTGGAGGCGAATATCGCCGAGCAGTTCGGTATCGCGCTGTCGGATCTGATCGCCGAATACGGCCCGGATGTGCCGCTGCCGCCCTCGGATCTGGAATGGCAGGAATACGAACAGGCCAAGGAGCGCGGCGAGCAGGTCACCGCGCCCGCCCCCATGCCCTACGACCGGGCGAGCCAGGAGCGCAGGGCCAAACGCGCCGAGAAGGATCTCACCACCCTCGGCAAGGTGAACCCGCTCGCGCTCGAGGAGTTCGCCGCGCTCGAGGAGCGCTACAACTTTCTCGCCACCCAACTCGAGGATGTCAAGAGCGCCCGCAAGGATCTGCTGGAGGTGGTCGCCGAAGTGGACGTGCGCATCCTTCAGGTCTTCACCGAGGCCTACGAGGACGTGGAACGCGAATTCGTCGGCGTTTTCGCGAAACTGTTCCCCGGCGGCGAGGGCAGGCTGGTGCTCACCGACCCCTCCGACATGCTGACCACCGGTATCGAGGTGGAGGCGCGGCCGCCGGGCAAGAAGGTCAAACGACTGTCGCTGCTGTCCGGCGGCGAGAAGTCACTGACCGCGGTGGCCTTGCTCGTTGCCATCTTCCGGGCCCGCCCGTCACCGTTCTATGTGATGGACGAGGTCGAGGCCGCGCTCGACGACACCAACCTGCGGCGTCTGATCGGGTTGTTCGAGCAGCTGCGCGAGAAGAGTCAGCTGATCGTCATCACGCACCAGAAGCCGACCATGGAGATCGCCGACGCCCTCTACGGCGTGAGCATGCGCGGCGACGGCATCACCCAGGTCATCTCCCAGCGTCTGCGCGGAGATGAGCCGTCGCGAGTGCGGTCCGCCAGCTGAGACCACCGCCGCGAGGGCGTGCCCGTTCGATCAGCGTCCGGCGTCGGCCCGCTGCTGATCGCGCTCGGCCGCGAGTTTCGCGGATCCGCCCGTGGTCAGCCAGGTTTCGAGGGTGAGCAGGCCGGGGTGCAGTTTCCGGAGCGCTGGGATGTCGGCACGCCAGCCGCCGGTTTCGCGCGACACACGCCAGGCACCGGCGATCTCCGTGCCGAACGCCTCGGCTTCGGCCTCGGTGAGTTCCTGGTAGCGGACCGGGTGACCGGTGACGCGGGTGATGGTCGCCGCGGCATCGTCGGGAGTGGGGTCGTCACCGGCGATCTCGAGGATTTCGCCGTGGAAGCGGTCGGGATTCGTGAAGGCCATGGCGGCGAATGCCCCGATATCGGCCACCGCGATCATCTGCAACGGGCGATCGGCCCGGAAGATGTGGTGGTTCACGCCGTCGACGATGCCGTCGATGGGGAAATCCCGGATCAGGTAGTTCTCCATGAAGCGCACCGGTCGCAGCACCGTGTAGCGGGTCCGGCCGTCGATCAGCGCCGCTTCGATACGTCGCTTGCCTTCGGCGTCACGCTGGCTGTCGCGGCTCATCGACGCGACTCCGGTGAACACGATGTGGTCGACCCCGGCTCGCGCGGCGGCCTCGATGACGTGGATGCCGCGGCTCGCCTCCAGATCGACATCCCACCCGGTGGGCCCGAAGGCCACCGGAGGCACCAGGAAGACACCGCGCGTGCCCGTGACAGCGGGCGCGAGACTCTCGGGTCGGTCGAGATCACCGGTCACCAATTCCGCGCCCGCCGCGGCGAGATCGCGCGCGGCTGCCGACAGTGGGTCGCGGACCAGCGCGCGCACGGCGCCGCCGTCGGCGAGAAGTGCGCGCGCGGTGGCGCCGCCCTGCTGGCCGGTCGCTCCGGTGACCAGGATCGGATCGTGCTGAGAGGACATGCTGACCTTTCGTTTCCGAACGGACGTCGTCCGATCGGGCAGTCTCGGTAGAATCGGGTCGATCAACCCGTATCAGCACCGTATGGTGCCGCCGCGCACCCTGAACAGCACCTGAAACGGAAGGCCGTAACGAATGTCCGCCCCTTCGCTCCCGCGTGACGGGATCGGTCGCGCCGACGCGCGCCGCAATCGCGGTCGTGTTCTCGACGCCGCTCAACGCGCCTTCGCGGAAAACGGGACCGGGGTGTCCCTCATCGAGATCGCGCGGCGGGCAGGCGTCGGCGCGGGCACCGTGTACCGGCATTTCCCGACGAAAACCGATCTGTTGGAAGCGGTTATGCAGCAGCGGGTGGACGGTCTGGCCCGGCTCGCCACCTCTCGCCTCGGCGACCCCGACCCCGGGGCCGCCTTCTTCGCGGTCTGCACCGAGGTGGTTGCCCGCAGCCCCGGTAACCAGGCACTCTGCGATCTGGTCCAATCCGACGACGGCTGGCCGAAGGCCCTGCTGCGCGGCGCGGGGGAACGCTTCCAACGCGCGCTGGAGGAACTGCTGCGCGCCGCCCAGCGTCAAGGGGCGGTCCGCGCCGACATCACCGTCGCCGATGTCCAGGATCTGTTCACCGGATGCGTTGCGATCCAGCGGTATCAACGCCCCGACGGGCAACTGGTCCGCGCCGCCGCCCTGGTGCTCGACGCACTGCGCACGAATCCCACCGCGCCTTCGGTAACGAAACGCGTGCTGGAGAGTGATGACCGCTATGAAACGGGGGAACGTAACGAAAGTGCCACTGTCGCGCGGTGCCCGATCTGCCGCGGCCCGGTGCGCAGCACCGGAATGGGGCGGCCCGCGAGGTATTGCTCGGCGGCCTGCCGCCAGAAGGCCCACCGCAGGCGGCGGGCTGTCGGTTCCGCACTTTAGCGAGGCGCGCCACCGATCCGGTGTACGGGACTGTCGTGCCGTCGAAGTCGACCGATTCGGCCGATTTGTTCCGCGAGGTGAGCGAGGGCATCCGTCGTGCGGGCACTGCGCCGACTCGGCAGCGGCGTGTGGCGCACGGTGAGCGGCGCTCGTCCGCATCGTGGGAAACACCGGCGTCCGGGCATGCGGGAGCCGACAGCCGGACTGCCCGCCGGCTGCCGTGGTTCAGGGCGTCGGGGGGGGGGGGGACTCAGAGCAGGTCGCTGACGTCGTCGGGGACGTCGACGGCGTATTTCCGCAAGATCTCGACGGAGATCACTTCCAGCGCGTTCTCGTGGGTGGCGGCCAGTACGACGGGGGCGGCGACGCCGTCCTCGTGCGCGTGCAGCCAGCGCACCGCGACCACACACCAGCGGTCGCCCGGTTGCAGTCCGGGGAAATTGTTCTCCGGACGCGGCGTACTCAAGTCGTTCCCGATGGACGCCTGATGCTCGAGGAACTCGGCCGTGACAACAGTGCATACTGTATGGCTTCCCAGATCCTCCGGTCCGGTACTGCAGCAGCCGTCCCGGTAGAACCCGGTGAGAGGATCGGCGCCGCACTCTTCCAGCGGCCCCCCAAGCACGTTTCGATCGGTCACGTCGCCGATCCTATTGTCACTTCGCGAGAAGTTCCGCAGGACAAGAAATCTCGGGGGCTGTGTCGATGGCCTCTTCGCCGCCCCCAGCGCGTGCCCGCGCGCCGACTACCTGCGGCGCGACGCGGCGACCGGCATCCGCGCCGGGTTCTGCAAGGATGGTCGGCGTGAGTTCCGAAGCCTGGATTCTGATCGCCGTTGTCGCCGCGCTGCTGCTGGTGGCGTTTGTGGCCGGATTCGTCCTGTACAAGCGTCGCCGCGTATCGCTGACGCCACCGACCGAGGAAAAGGAGCTGACCGACCGATCGGGTGGTTACACCGCCTCGGGCGGCTTCAGCTTCAGCCAGGGCGGCGGCACGGCGACGCCGACACGCCCGGAGCCCGCGCCGATCGAACGGACCGACACCGAGGGCCAGCCGCATATCGGTGACGACGCCGCGATCCCGCGCGACGCGCCCAAACGCGGGATGACCAACGTCCCGCTGCCGGACGCGGATGTCGAGACAGCCGTCGCGCCCGATACGGCGACCGCCGCACCCGACAGCGACGGATCAGCGGGCGCGTCGGCCGCGAGTACCGCCCTCGCCGAGCCGGACGGCACGGCGACCGCAGACGGGGCGACAACCGCCGCGCCCGATACCGCCGCGCCCGATACCGGCGCGACCAGCACAGTCGCGCCCGACCTCACGACGCCTGATACCGCCCGGGCCGACACTGTCGCGCCCGGTGTCGTGACGCCCGGTGCCCCCGGAACCGATACCGCCGCTTCCGGTACTGCCGGAGCCGGTACCGCCGCGCCCGATGTAGCCACGCCTGGCACCGCCGGGACCGACACCGCCGCGCCGGACACTGCCGCGCCCGGTACCGCCGCGGCGGAAACCTCCACGCCCGGCACCGCCGCGGCAGCCCCCGACGGGATCGGGCTCGCCGAACCCGACACGCTATCCGCGCCGACCGACGCCGCCACCGTCGCGCCTGAGACAGCCCTCACCGCGCCGGAGACGACCGCTCCCGCGCTCGAGGAGATAGAACCCACCGCGGGCCGCCTCATCCGCCTGCGCGGCCGTCTGTCGCGCTCCCAGAACGCCGTGGGCAAGAGCCTGCTCGGACTGCTCGGCGGTGGCGATCTCGACGAGGATTCGTGGGAAGAGGTCGAGGACACCCTCGTCCTCGCCGACCTCGGCACCGCGAGTACCGCCGCCATCGTCACCCGGCTGCGCGAGGAAATGGCACTCCGCAGCGTGCGCACCCCCGATCAGGCCCGCGACGTGCTGCGCGACGTGCTGATCGAAGCGCTGCGCCCCGAACTCGACCGATCGGTGCGCGCGCTCCCGCACGACGACCACCCGTCGATCCTGCTCGTCGTCGGCGTCAACGGCACCGGCAAGACCACCACCACCGGCAAACTGGCCCGGGTACTCGTCGCCGACGGCCGCCGGGTACTGCTCGGTGCCGCCGACACGTTCCGTGCCGCCGCCGCCGACCAACTACAGACCTGGGGTGAACGGGTCGGGGCCGAGACCGTACGCGGCAAGGAAGCCTCCGACCCCGCCGCCGTCGCCTTCGACGCCGTCGCCGCGGGTATCGAACGCGGCGTCGACGTGGTCCTCATCGACACCGCGGGCCGCCTGCACACCAAAACCGGCCTGATGGACGAACTCGGCAAGGTCAAACGCGTCGTGGAGAAGAAGGCGAAGGTCGACGAAGTACTGCTCGTACTCGACGCCACCGTCGGCCAGAACGGCCTCACCCAGGCCAGGGTCTTCGCCGAAGTCGTCGACATCAGCGGGGTGGTGCTCACCAAACTCGACGGGACGGCCAAGGGGGGAATCGTCTTCCAGGTTCAGCACGAGTTGGGTGTTCCGGTGAAGCTCGTCGGGCTCGGCGAGGGCGCCGACGATCTGGCGCCGTTCGAGCCCGGAGCCTTCGTGGATGCGCTCCTTGGTTAGGCCGCGCCTGCGGCGCGCCGCGAACCGGGCGCTCGTAAGACTCGCGCCGGGCGTGCTCGGTTTCGATTCGGAGGGTTCGTATATGGGCTCACCGTGGGCGGGGCGGGTTCGGTTCTGAGGGGTCGAATAGGGCCTCACCGTAGGTAGCGGTTGTGCGGAGGGTTTGCTGCTTTGCGGTTGATCGCAGAATTCTTTGTGAGGGGGAGGGGAGTGGTGACATTCTTTCTGTCCTCGCGCGGAGATCCCGCAAACATCGCGCGCTCCCCGGGGGAATGTGACACATGACCTACTGTCGGGTAGTCATATTTCGGGTGGCGCGGCACCGGCTTCACGCGGGGGCGGAAACCCGTGGTGTACACCGCGAAACGTGGCGGCAACACAACTCCGCCATCCGTTCACGCAGGTGAAACATTGCAGCATGACGGATGAAACACCGAGTGAGGAACCTCTTGTGCAGGTCCATTTGCCGGAGTCGGCTGGGCCCGAGATGAGGAGGACATTAAGGTGGCATTTCCCGTAATCGGCGCGCCGGACGCCGGTGACACCGCATGGATGCTGGCCAGTTCAGCACTCGTGCTCTTGATGACACCCGGACTCGCGTTCTTCTACGGCGGCATGGTCCGCTCCAAGAACGTGCTGAACATGATCATGATGAGCATCAGCTCCATGGGCTTGATCACGATCCTGTGGGTGCTGTACGGCTTCTCGCTGACATTCGGCGAGGACAAAGGCAATCTCATCGGAGACCCGGGTCAATATTTCGGATTGAAGAGCGTATTCGGCGGTAGCTACCTTGCCTCCACCGATCCGGCGGCACCTGCCGCGGTTCCCTTGAACGGAACCATCCCGTTGTCGGTATTCGTCGCGTTCCAGTTGATGTTCGCGATCATCACCGTCGCACTCATCTCGGGCGCTGTCGCCGATCGCCTGAAGTTCGGCTCCTGGCTCATCTTCTCCGGAATCTGGGCAACGGTCGTGTACTTCCCGGTCGCGCACTGGGTGTTCGCGTTCGACGGCTACACCGGTGAGGCCGGTGGCTGGATCGCCAACAACCTGAAGGCGATCGACTTCGCCGGTGGTACCGCGGTCCACATCAACGCCGGCGCCGCCGGTCTGGTGCTGGCCATCGTCCTCGGCAAGCGCAAGGGCTGGCCGGGCACCCCGTTCCGTCCGCACAACCTGCCGTTCGTCATGCTCGGCGCCGGTCTGCTGTGGTTCGGTTGGTACGGCTTCAACGCCGGTTCCGCTGTCGGCTCCAACGGCATCGCGGGTGCCACCTTCCTCACCACCACGATCGCCACGGCCGCGGCCATGCTGGCGTGGATCCTGGTCGAGAGGTTCCGTGACGGCAAGCCCACCTCGCTGGGCGCCGCCTCGGGCATCGTGGCAGGTCTGGTCGCCATCACCCCGGCCTGTTCCTCGGTGAACGCGCTGGGCGCCGTGGTCATCGGTGTCGTCGCGGGTGCCCTGTGCGCCCTGGCGGTCGGCCTGAAGTTCAAGTTCGGCTTCGACGATTCGCTCGACGTCGTCGGCGTCCACCTCGTCGGTGGTCTGGTCGGCACCCTCATGATCGGCCTGGTCGCCGCGCCGGAAGCTCCGGCGGCGGTCGAGGGCTTGTTCTACGGTGGTGGGATCGAGCAGTTGAAGCTGCAGGCCGTCGGTGCGTTCACCGTGCTTGCCTACTCCCTGGTCGCTACGGCCGTGATCGCGTACGCCATCAAGTTCACGATCGGCCTGCGTAAAGACGAGGAGGGCGAGTCGGTGGGTCTGGACGAGTCCGAGCACGCGGAGACCGCATACGATTTCGCTGCTGTGGGTGGCACGGCACGCTCGCTCGTCAAGGAGGCATGACGACAATGAAACTGATCACGGCAATCGTCAAACCGTTCACACTCGAGGACGTGAAGTCCGGGCTCGAACAGGCGGGCGTGCTCGGTATGACCGTCAGCGAGGTGCAGGGTTACGGACGGCAGAAGGGCCACACCGAGGTGTACCGCGGTGCGGAGTACTCGGTCGATTTCGTGCCGAAGGTCCGGGTCGAGGTCGTCGTCGACGACGCGTCGGTCGACAAGGTCGTCGAGGTGATCGTCGAGGCCTCGCGTACCGGCAAGATCGGTGACGGCAAGGTCTGGGTGACGCCCGTCGAGGCGATCATCCGGGTCAGGACCGGCGAACGCGGCACCGACGCGCTGTAAGCGCAAGGTCGACACGGAAAAATCGAAATCGAGCAGCGGCTCCGCTCCCACCGGAATTCCGGTCGGAGCGGAGCCGCAAGCATCTGACGGGCGGTGGGGTAGTGGGTAGCGATCGTGACAGCGGAGACCGGGTTTCCAACGGTGCCGCCGATCTGGTCAGGGCACGGGAACAATTACTCGACGGCGGAATGCCCCGCAATCCTCGGCTCGACGCGGAATCGCTGCGTTCGGCCCTGGTCGACCTCTACGAATTATGGCTGACCAGTAAAGGATCCGAACTCGGGATCACCGCCGACAGCGGACTGTCGGTCGTCGCGGTCGGCGGACTCGGCCGCAGGGAGATGCTGCCGTACTCGGATCTGGACCTGGTGCTGCTGCACGACAATGTCGATCCGGCCCGGGTCGCCGAGGTCGCCGACCAACTCTGGTATCCCCTCTGGGACGCCCACATCAAACTCGACCACAGTGTCCGCACCGTCCCGCAGGCATTGCGTGTCGCGAACGACGATCTGATCGCCGCGCTCGGCATGCTCGAGGCCAGGCATATCGTCGGTGACGTCGAACTGAGCAACCTGCTGATCGGCGGGGTGCGACGGGAATGGCGCAACGGAATTCGTTCTCGCTTCGACGAATTGATCGCCCAGGCCGCCACCCGCTGGCAGCGCAGCGGCGAGATCGCGCACCGGGCCGAACCCGATCTGAAGAACGGTCGCGGTGGGCTGCGCGATATCCAACTGCTCGACGCCCTTTCCATCGCCCAGCTGACCGACGCGATGCCGGGCCTCGGCCCCGACGTGCCCGGAGGCGGGCTCAAACAGGCCCACCGCAGGCTGCTCGACGTCAGGACGGAATTGCACCGGGTCGCGGGCCGGGCGCGAGATCAGTTGCGCGCCCAGGACGCCGACGAGATCGGCGCGGCCCTGCGGATCGGGGATCGCTTCGATCTGGCTCGCACACTGAGCGATTCCGCGCGCACGGTGAGCTACTCCGTCGATGTCGGCCTGCGGACCGCCGCGAACGCGCTGCCGCGGCGCGGTCTGGCGCGGCTGCGTCGGATGCCGGTGCGACGACCACTCGATGAGGGGGTGGTCGAGCACGCGGGCGAGGTGGTGCTGGCGCGGGACGCCCGCCCGCAACGTGATCCCGGGCTGATCATGCGGGTTTCGGCGGCCTCGGCGCAGACCGGGCTGCCGATGTCGGCGACCACCCTGAACCGGCTGTCGGAGGACGCGCCCGAATTGCGGGAGCCGTGGCCCAAGGACGCGGTGAACGATCTGCTCGTGCTGCTCGGCGCGGGTCGCGGCACCATCGACGCGATCGAGGCGCTCGACCGCACCGGGTTGTGGGGCAGGCTGCTGCCCGAATGGGGTGCGGTACGCGATCTCCCGCCGCGCGACGCGGTGCACACCTGGACCGTGGATCGCCATCTCATGGAGTGCGTCGCCTACGCCAGCGCACTGGTCACCCGGGTCGCCCGCCCCGACCTGCTCATGCTCGGCGCGCTGCTGCACGACATCGGCAAGGGACGCGCGGGCGATCACAGCGTCGTCGGCGCGGAACTGGCCACCCACATCGGACGTCGGCTCGGACTGTGGCCCTCGGATGTGCGGACCCTCAGCGCGATCGTGCGCTACCACCTGCTGCTGCCCGAAACAGCCACCCGCCGCGACCTCGCCGACCCCGACACGGTGCAGCACGTCGTCGACGCGCTCGACGGCGACGTGCAATTACTGGAACTGCTGCACACCCTCGCCGAGGCGGATTCGCTGGCGACCGGGCCCGGTGTGTGGGGGGACTGGAAGGCCTCGCTCATCGGCGAACTGGTGCGCCGGTGCCGCCTGGTCATGGCCGGTGACCCGCTGCCGACCCCGGAACCCATCGCAGCGGAACTGCTGGAAAGGGCCGAGGTGGGCGGCGTGCACGTCGATCTGCGTCCGGGCGAGGGCAAGTACACCTACACGGTCACGGTGATCGCGCCCGACACGGCGGGTCTGCTCTCCGACGCCGCGGGCGTTCTCGCTCTGCATTCGCTGCGTGTGCTCTCGGCCTCGGTGGGCGGTGAGGGCCGCTCGGCGATCAATACCTTCGTGGTCTCACCGAAATTCGGCGATCCACCCGACGCCGGGCTGCTGCGCCAGGAACTGATCAGGGCGACCTCGGGCGAACTCGATCTGACCGCGTTGCTCGCCAAGCGGGAACGCGAGGCGACCGGTGTCGGCCCGAGCCCCTACGCGCAGGCTCAGCCTCGGGTGATCTGGTTCGACGGCTCGAGTGAGGGACAGGCGATCCTGGAACTGCGCGCCGAGGATCGGATCGGACTGTTGAGCAGGCTGGCCGCGACCTTCGCCGCCGCGGGCGCGAATGTGCGGTGGGCGAAGGCGGTCACGATGGGCTCCGCGGTGGTGGACGTGTTCGGTCTGGAGCTGGGTTCCGACACCGGTCCGGCGCGGCGCGAGACAATCGAGAAGGCGGTCCTGGAAGTGGTGCCCCGACCCGCGCCCAAGAAGCCCGACGAGCCGTCGACACCGGGCGGCGATCAGGTTTCCTAGTTATTTGCCAAATGTCCAGTCCGCTCGTCTATATCCGGCTGTTCCAGTAGAAATCGCCAGCAATCAAACCGTTGCAGACTATTTGCTGGAACATATCGGCGTGCTGCCTTGTGCACCCTACGATCAGAGCGTCCCGCCCTATCGCCTTAGTACGAGGGGAGCATGTCGGTGGCAAT
This sequence comes from Nocardia sp. NBC_01377, assembly GCF_045040005.1. Classification (NCBI taxonomy): domain Bacteria; kingdom Bacillati; phylum Actinomycetota; class Actinomycetes; order Mycobacteriales; family Nocardiaceae; genus Nocardia; species Nocardia sp. NBC_01377. Next base: position 5,352,372 of record NZ_CP109566.1, on the reverse strand, counting down.
TGAGGTTGTTTCGGCTTCGATGATGACGAGTGACGAGACGACACATATGGCTCGGTGTGTCGGCGGAGACCGCTGGGTCGTTTCCTGGCTGCCCGGGCGCACCCTGACCGGCAGGCAGGCGGTGACCGCGATGACCATCGCCACCACCGTCGCCACCCGCGAGATGCGGACCGGTGCGGAGTGGGCCCTGCTCGACGACCTCGCGTTGGAATTGGGGCTCACCGCCCGCGAGGCGACATTCATGGTGGCCCTGGAGAACCACGACTATCGCAAGACGGTCGAGCCGCGCGCTCGCGTGCTCGACTGATCGAACTCCTGTGACCTCGGAGGACACACCGGTTGCGCGCCGGTACGGGTGATCCGATTACCCTTGATCAGAAGGTAATCATTTCACTAGACGGTACTCATGCCCGTCCCCGGTGATGTCCCCCGAGATCAGGAGCGCGATCGGTGTTCGAATCCCTGTCCGACCGGCTTACCGGTGCCCTCAAGGATCTGCGCGGTAAGGGGCGTCTGTCACCGGCCGACATCGACGCCACCTGCCGCGAGATCCGACTCGCCCTCCTCGACGCCGACGTCGCGCTGCCCGTGGTGCGCGGATTCATCGCCAAGATCAAGGAACGCGCCAAGGGAGCCGAAGTCTCCGCGGCGCTCAATCCGGCCCAGCAGGTCGTCAAGATCGTCAACGAGGAACTGGTCACCATCCTCGGCGGCGAGACCCGCAGGCTCACTCTCGCCAAGAATCCGCCGACCGTGGTCATGCTCGCGGGTCTACAGGGCGCCGGTAAGACGACCCTGGCGGGCAAACTCGCGAAATGGCTGAAGGGACAGGGACATCAGCCGCTGCTGGTCGCGTGCGACCTCCAGCGTCCCGGCGCCGTCACCCAGTTGCAGGTCGTCGGTGAGCGCGCGGGCGTCCCCGTCTTCGCGCCGCATCCCGGCACCTCCGTCGGCGCGGGCGCGAATCCGCTCGGCATCACCGCCGCCGACCCGGTCGTGGTCGCCCGCGACGGCGTCGCCGAGGCCAAGGCCAAGCAGTACGACGTGGTGATCGTCGACACCGCGGGTCGTCTCGGCATCGACGCCGAGCTGATGCGCCAGGCCGCCGGAATCCGCGACGCGGTCCAGCCGGACGAAACCCTCTTCGTCCTCGACGCGATGATCGGCCAGGACGCGGTGAGCACCGCGGAGGCGTTCCGTGACGGCGTCGGTTTCACCGGTGTCGTGCTCACCAAACTCGACGGTGACGCCCGCGGTGGCGCGGCGCTGTCGGTCCGCAATGTGACCGGTGCGCCGATCATGTTCGCCTCCACCGGTGAGAAGCTCGAGGATTTCGACGTCTTCCACCCGGACCGGATGGCCAGTCGCATTCTCGGCATGGGCGACGTGCTCACCCTCATCGAGCAGGCAGAACAGGTCTACGACGCGCAGGCGGCCGAAGAGGCCGCGCGCAAGATGGGCAGCGGCGAGCTCACGCTGGAGGATTTCCTCGATCAGATGCTCGCCATCCGCAAGATGGGCCCGATCGGCAACCTGCTCGGCATGCTGCCCGGCGCGGGCCAGATGAAAGACGTGCTGGCCCAGGTCGACGATAAACAACTCGACCGGGTGCAGGCCATCATCCGCGGTATGACCCCCGCCGAGCGCGACAACCCCAAGATCATCAACGCCTCGCGCAGGCTGCGCATCGCCAACGGCTCCGGCGTACAGGTCTCCGAGGTGAACCAGCTCGTCGACCGTTTCTTCGACGCCAAGAAGATGATGGCCATGATGGGCCGTCAGATGGGCATGCCCGGCGCGCGTCGCGGGAACAACCGCAAGGGCAAGAAGGGTAAGAAGGGCGGTCGCGGACCGACCCCGCCGAAGATGCGCGGCGGAATCCCCGGAATGCCCGCCGGAATGCCGGGGCTGCCGCCGGGGATGGACATCTCGAATATGCCGCCCGGTCTGGACCAGTTGCCGCCCGGACTCGAAGGTTTCGACCTCAGCAAGTTCAAATTCCCGAAACAGTAGGGGCTACCTACTCACGAATCGGCCGCCGTCGAAATTTCGACGGCGGCCGATTCGCGTCTGTTCCTGGCGGCGGCGCGGTGGTGACCCCGCACTCGGTGCCATAGTGGAAAGGGGTGATGAAAAGGGGAAACGGCTCGAACACGGAAGGAACGATCATGGAATTGGGACTGTCGACCACGCTGCGCACCGGTTTCGACGAGGCCGTCGATCGCACCCGTGACGCGCTCGCCCGGCAGGGTTTCGGTGTCCTGACCGAAATCGATATGCGCGCCACCATGAAGGCCAAACTCGACGTGGATATGGAGGAGTACCTCATCCTCGGCGCATGCAATCCGTCGCTGGCGCACCGCGCCGTCGGCGTGGACCGCCGGATCGGGATGCTGCTGCCCTGCAATGTGATCGTGCGCCGTGATCCCGACACCGAGACCGACATCATCGGCGAGGCGATGAATCCGCAGGTGATGGTCGCGGTCACCGACGACCGGGCGCTGCGCCCCGTCGCGGAGGACGCGACCGTCGCGCTGCAAGCGGCGATCGACTCGCTGACCGTGGTGCGTCCGTAACCGCTTCGACATCGGCTGTCACCGCGAGTTCGCCTCGGGTGGTCTCGGCCGCCGTGTCGCCGATCGGCGGGCGCGGTAGGTTCGACGCAGCCGAGACGTCAGGAGGTCGCTGTGCATCTACGCGGTGTGGTTCTGCCCGATGACGAGGTGCGGGATCTGTGGGTCCACGACGGGCTGGTGACCGACGAGCCGGTGCTCGGGGCCGAAACCCTGTGTGACACGGGCTGGATCGTGCCGGGCCTGGTCGACGCGCACTGCCACGTCGGGATCCGGTACGGCGGCGGGCACGAGGACCGCGACGGCGCCATCGCGCAGGCCGAGACCGAACGCGACGCGGGCGCGCTGCTGCTGCGCGACGCCGGATCACCCATCGACACCAGGTTCATCGACGACCACGACGAATTGCCGCGCATCATCCGCGCGGGTCGTCACATCGCTCGCCCCAAGCGCTATATCCGCGAACTCGGCATCGAACTCGACGACGAGCGCGACCTGCCCGATATCGTCGCCGAACAGGCCCGTTTCGGCGACGGCTGGGTCAAGATCGTCGGCGACTGGATCGACCGTTCGGTCGGCGATCTGCGTCCGCTGTGGAGCGACGCGATCCTGAAGGACGCCATCGAGGCCGCCCACGCCAACGGCGCGCGCGTCACCGCCCACGTCTTCGGCGCGGACGCGCTGCCCGGCCTGATCAACGCCGGTATCGACTGCCTCGAACACGGCACCGGACTGACAGACGACACCATCGCGATGATGGTCGAACACGGCACCGCGCTGGTGCCGACCCTCATCAATATCGACACCTTCCCCGACATCGCCGACGGCGCGGGCAAATTCCCTACCTACGCCGCCCACATGCGCGACCTGCACCGTCGCGTGCGCGGCACCGTCGCCAACGCCTACGACGCGGGCGTCCCCATCTACGCGGGCACCGACGCGGGCGGCTCCATCCGCCACGGCCGCATCGCCGACGAGATCACCGCGCTCACCGCCGCCGGCCTGTCCCCGCACGACGCACTGGGCGGCGCCTCCTGGAACGCCCGCACCTGGCTCGGCCGCCCCTCCATCACCCCCGGCGCCCCCGCCGACTTCGTCGTCTACCGCGAAGATCCCCGGATCAACCCCGCCATGCTCACCGCCCCGCAGTGGGTCGTGTTGCGCGGGCGCGTCGTCGAATCGGGCCCGGTAACAGGCCACCGCTGACCGGGCCGGCGAAACCGGATCGTTGGGTGCGCGGCGACGAGTTCCGGGCTTCGAGTGCGTCCACACAGGTAGGACGTATTGCGACAGGAGGTTCGAGATGCGGGATCTGGTGGTCACCCAGAACATCACGGTCGACGGGGTCATCGATGCGAGCGAGGGATGGTTCACGGTCGGTGACGACGCCGTGGACGATGCCGACATCGTCGCCGAGCTGATGACGCACACCGCCGCCTGTGACGCGGTGCTGTTCGGACGGATCACCTTCGAGCAGATGCGCGGGTACTGGCCCGAACAGACCGATGACAAGACCGGGATCACCGACGATCTGAACGAGATGACCAAGTACGTCGTGTCGGGGTCGCTCGGCGATCCGGGCTGGCGGAACTCGATCGTCCTGCGCGGGCTGGACGAGGTCAGGGCGCTCAAGGAGCAGCCGGGCAGGGATATCGTGAGCACCGGCAGTATCACCCTCGCGCACGCGCTGATCGCGGCGGACCTGGTCGACGAATACCGTCTGTTCGTCTATCCGGTCGTGGTCGGGCACGGTGCCCGGCTGTTCGTCGACGGCACGGCGGTCCCGGCGTTGCGGCTGGTCGAGAGCAAACAGTTCCGGTCCGATGTGGTCCTGCTGCGGTACCGGACGACGCCGACGGAAGGCTCGCGGGGACGGTGAGCGACGACGTCGCTCCGACCGAGGCGATTTCCGGGCGCGGTGACCGGTCTGGCACAATGATCCACCGTCCTTCCTGGACAGTGTCAGCCCGTCTCCGGTCACGTACCGCGCGGCGGTCACACACTCCAAGCGTGAAACCGGGCTCGCAGACCGTGCGAGTCGCTGAATCGCGCCGTGACCAACCACCGAAAGAGGCAGATCAGCATGGCTGTTCGCATCAAACTCACCCGTCTGGGCAAGATCCGCAACCCGCAGTACCGCATCGTCATCGCGGATGCCCGCACCCGTCGTGACGGCCGGGCCATCGAGTCCATCGGCAAGTACCACCCGAAGGAAGAGCCGTCGCTGATCGAGGTCGATTCCGAGCGCGTGCAGTACTGGCTGGGTGTCGGCGCGCAGCCGACCGAGCCCGTGCAGCGTCTGCTGGAGATCACCGGCGACTGGCAGAAGTTCAAGGGCCTGCCGGGCGCCGAGGGCACCCTGAAGCTGAAGGCCGAGAAGCCGTCCAAGCTGGACCTGTTCAATGCCGCGCTGGCCGCCGCCGACAACGCGCCGACCGCCGACGCCGTCACTCCGAAGAAGAAGGCCGCCAAGAAGGACGAGGCCGCCGAGGCGACCGCCGAGACCGAGGCTGCCGAATAAATGAGTGCCGTCGTCGCCGATGCCGTCGAACATCTGGTTCGCGGTATCGTCGCCAACCCGGATGACGTCCGCGTCGAGCTGATCACCGGCCGCCGCGGGCGCACCGTCGAGGTGCACGTGCACCCCGAAGACCTGGGCAAGGTCATCGGGCGTGGCGGTCGCACCGCGACCGCGCTGCGCACCCTGGTCGCCGGAATCGGCGGCAGGGGCATCCGGGTCGACGTGGTCGATACCGATCAGTAGATGGAACTCGTCGTAGGACGGGTCGCCAAGTCGCACGGTGTGCGCGGCGAACTCGTCGTGGAGGTTCGCACCGACGAGCCGGAGGCGCGTTTCGCGCCGGGCGTCACCCTGCGCGGTCGGTTGCGGTCGAAAGAGGTTCGCGACTTCACCGTGGAGTCGGCCCGTGAGCATTCGGGCCGGCTTCTGGTGTTCGTCGCCGGAATCTCCGACCGTACCGCCGCTGACGCGATCCGCGGCGCCCTGTTCTTCGTCGACAGTGACGACCTGCCGTCTTCGGGCGATTCGGACGAGTACTACGACCACGAGCTGGAGGGCCTCGCCGTCCAGCTCACCGACGGGACCGCGGTCGGCACCGTGACCGAGGTATTGCATTACGCCGCGGGAGAACTGCTTTCGGTGCGCGCGGCCGAGGACGGCAGGGAGATCCTGATCCCGTTCGTCAACGCCATTGTGCCCACCGTGTCGCTGGCCGACCGGCTCGTCGTCATCGATCCGCCCGAAGGGCTGCTCGATCCGGAGTAGGGGTGGCACGCCACTCGACACCGTCGAGGCGAGTGCGCGGGAGTGGAGACCAGGAGGGTCGATGAAGATCGATGTCGTCACGATCTTTCCGGAATATCTGGAGCCGCTGCGCACCGCGCTGCTCAGCAAGGCCGTCGACAAGGGCCTGATCTCGATCGACGTCCACGACCTGCGTCGGTGGACCCACGATGTGCACAAATCGGTCGACGACTCACCCTATGGCGGCGGTCCCGGCATGGTCATGAAACCGACCGTCTGGGGTGACGCCCTCGACGAGGTGTGCCCCGACGACGCGCTGCTCGTCGTGCCGACTCCGGCGGGCGTGCCGTTCACCCAGGCCACCGCCGAACGCTGGGCGGTCGAGAAACATCTCGTCTTCGCCTGCGGTCGCTACGAGGGCATCGATCAGCGCGTCTTCGACGACGCCGCCCGTCGCGTGCGCGTGGAGGAAGTCAGCATCGGCGACTACGTTCTCATCGGCGGCGAGGCCGCCGTCCTGGTGATGACCGAGGCATTCGTGCGCCTCATCCCCGGCGTTCTCGGCAATCAGCAGTCGCATCGGGAGGATTCGTTCTCCGACGGACTTCTCGAAGGCCCCAGCTACACCCGCCCGGTCACCTGGCGCGGGCTCGAGGTTCCACCGGTATTGCTCTCCGGCGACCACGCCAAGGTCGCCGCCTGGCGTCACGAACAATCCCTCACCCGCACCCGCGACCGTCGCCCGGATCTGCTGCCCGACGCCTGAGCGCGGGATCGCCTGAGCGCGGGATCACCGCGTCAGGGAAGCAGCCCGTAGCGGCGTGCCAGAACGACCGCTTCGTGCCTCGAATGCGCGTCGAGTTTCGTCATCGCGTTGCGGAGATAGCTCTTGACCGTTTCCGGCCCGAGTGAGAGCCGTTGCGCGGCTTCCTGATTGGTGCAGCCGAGGGCAATGTGGGCGAGGACGTCGAGTTCGCGTCGCGACAGGCGCGGTGCGTCGGGGACCGGACCGCCGTTGATGGCGCGGGCCATGCGTTCGCAGACATCGCGCAGCCGGATGCGCAGCTTCTCGTCGGAGGCGGTACGCGCCAATCCGCGCAATTCGGCGTGCAGATCGCGCAGTTCCTCGGTGACGGCGGGCGCGGTCTCGGTCGTCGGCGCCGCCGATTCGAGCAGTCGCAGCCGACGATCCACTTCGTCACGGACGGTGATCTCGGTGGTGAGACGACGCCCGGCGGCGACCATGAGGTCGACGGTGCGGTCGCCCAGCGGTGTGTCACCGCGCGTCGCCGCGTAGAGCACGGCGCGCGAACGGTTGTCCACCACCACCACCGGCACCGCGATGACCGAGCGGATGCCCTCGCCCGAAACCGGTCCGTCGTAATGGTGGGTGATGGACGCGGCGCTGCGGTAATCGGTCACCGATGCCGGACGGCGCATATCCATGACGCGACCGCCGAGACCCGAGGTGCGCAGCACCGGAAGTCCGCGCAATCCGTTGGTGACGGTGCCGACGAATTCGGTCAGCAGCAGGGTGTCCTCGTGCACCTCGCCGCCGAAGACCACCGGGACTCCCGCCTTGGTCGCGACCCAGCGGATCTCCGAACGCAGCGCGTCGCCGTCGCGGGGGCGAAGCAGGGATCCGGTGGTCAACAGACTCACCCCTTTTCGGGGGTAGTGGTGAAGCGGGTGTGACCCACATCCTATGGGAGACGGCAGTGGCCCGGATCACCGATGGGCCACGGCGGTACGAACACCGAAGAGGAGACGACATGAGCACGGACCTGACGCGGCGGGTGCGCGATCTGCTTGACACCTACGACGGGCCGCGCGCGTGCGCGGCGCGTCTGCTGTGCGATCGGCATCCGAGCGACGCCGTCGCCTTCACCGTCATCGAAGCGGACCTCACCGCCACCGACCTCACCTACGGTGACCTGCGGGAACGTTCGTCGCGATGCGCGTCCGCCCTGGCCGACCTCGGCATCGGTCCCGGTGACCGGGTCGCCACCCTGATGTCGAAATCCGCTGATCTGGTCGTGGCGCTGCTCGGCATATGGCGGTTGGGCGCTGTCCACCTACCCCTGTTCACCGCCTTCGCCCCACCCGCCATCGCCCTGCGCCTGACCGCGAGTCGCACGGTTCTCGTCATCGCCGACGCCGATCAGGCCGCCAAGTTGGCCCCCGGCGACGACATCCCCGCCGACGCGCCCTGGCGGCTCGTGATCGCGGGTGAACGTACGCGGGTCGAGGCCGCCCTCGGCGCGACCACGGCCGAACTCCGGCCGCCGCGCTCGGTCTTCTCCTTCGACGAACTCCTCGCCGCGCACTCCGCGGACGACCCGGGAGCCGAAGCGGTCGCGGTCGGCGGCGACGGCTTGCTGGTGCAGCTGTTCACCAGCGGCACCACCGGTACGCCGAAGGGGGTGCCGATTCCGGTGCGAGCACTGGCCTCGTTCCACGCCTATCAGGAATTCGCCCTCGACGTCCGGCCCGACGACGTGTTCTGGAATGCCGCCGATCCGGGGTGGGCCTACGGGCTGTACTACGCGATCCTCGGCCCGCTCGCCTCGGGTATCCGCTCGCTGTTGCTGCACGCGGGATTCTCGGCGCCGCTCACCTGGCAGGTGCTGCAACGGTTCGGCGTCACCAATTTCGCCGCGGCGCCGACGGTGTATCGCGCGCTGCGATCCGACGCGACGCCGGTGCCGGAGGGGATCTCGCTGCGGCGCGCGTCCTCGGCGGGGGAGCCGCTGACACCCGACGTGGTGTCCTGGTCCGCGCGGGAACTCGGCGTCGCGGTGCGCGACCACTACGGGCAGACCGAGCACGGCATGGTCATCTGCAACGCCTGGCACGACGAACTCGGCGCGCCGACCCCGCTCGGCTCGATGGGCAGGCAACTTCCCGGCTGGAGTTGCGCGGTCCTCGCCGACGACGCCGATGTCGAGGCCGCGCCGAACGAGATGGGACGCGTCGCCATCGACACCCGTGACAGTCCGCTGATGTGGTTCCTCGGCTACCTCGACGCCCCGGATCGCACCGCGCAGCGCTTCACCGCCGACGGTCGCTGGTATCTCACCGGCGACGCCGGATCACGTGACGCGGCGGGGTTCTTCCGCTTCTCCTCCCGCGACGACGACGTCATCATCATGGCCGGTTACCGCATCGGCCCTTTCGAGGTGGAAAGCGTGCTCGTCCTGCACGATCGGGTCGCCGAGGCGGCGGTGGTCGGGATGCCGGACGAGTTGCGGGGCGAGGTGCTGGAGGCGTTCGTGGTGCTGCGCGACGGGCCGGGCGGCAGTGCCGAATTGGCCGCCGAACTCCAGCGGCTGGTGAAGGAGAAATTCGCGGCCCACGCCTACCCGCGTCGCCTGCATTTCGTGGACAGCCTGCCGAAGACCCCCAGCGGCAAGGTGCAGCGCTTCGTGCTTCGCAGGCAGGGGACCAAATGATGTCGGCCCTCCCCAGCTACGCGTCCGGCACCTCGGACACCCCCATGCTCGGCGACACCATCGGCGCGAACCTGGATCGCACGGTGGCCGCGTACCCGGATCGCCTCGCACTCGTCGACAGTCCCACCGGCCGGAGCTGGACCTATCGCGAACTCGGCGCCGCTGTCGACGCGGTGGCGACCGGCCTGGCCCGCCTGGGGGTCGGCACCGGTGATCGGGTCGGAATCTGGGCGCCGAACTGCGCCGAATGGTTCCTGGTCCAGTACGCGACGGCGAAGATCGGCGCGATCCTGGTCACTGTCAATCCGGCTTATCGGACCGGTGAACTCGAGTACGTCGTGCGCCAGGCGGGCGCGCGCGTACTCGTCGCCGCGCGGGATTTCAAGTCGTCGGACTACGCCGAGATGATCCGACAGGTGCGCCCGAACTGCCCCGGGCTGAAACAGGTGCTGATCCTCGGATCCCCCGAATGGGAGGCGATCGCGGGCACCGAACCCGATACCGAACTGCTGGCCGCTCGCGGCGGCGCGCTGTCGACCGACGATCCGATCAATATCCAATACACCTCGGGGACAACGGGTTTTCCGAAGGGTGCCACGCTCAGTCATCACAACATCCTGAACAACGGATATTTCGTCGGCGAACTGTGCGGGTACACCGAACACGACCGGGTGTGCGTCCCGGTGCCGTTCTACCACTGCTTCGGGATGGTCATGGGGAATCTGGCCGTCACCACTCACGGCGCGGCCGTGGTGATTCCGGCTCCCGCCTTCGATCCCGCCGCGACCCTGGCCGCGGTCGAGGAATACCGGTGCACGTCGCTGTACGGGGTGCCGACCATGTTCATCGCCGTGCTCACGGAACTGGAATCCCGCGCCGCCGCCGACCGACCGGATCTGTCGGGTCTGCGGACCGGCATCATGGCCGGATCCCCGTGCCCGGTCGAGGTGATGAAACGCGTCATCGATCGGCTGGGTATGACCGAGGTCTGCATCTGCTACGGCATGACGGAGACGAGTCCGGTGTCGACCCAGACCCGTCGCGACGACAGCGTCGACCGCCGTACCGCCACGGTCGGCCGGGTCGGGCCGCACCTGGAGGTCAAGATCGTCGACCCGGTGACAGGCGCCACGGTGCCACGCGGTGAACCCGGCGAACTGTGCACCCGCGGCTATTCGGTCATGCTGGGCTATTGGGAACAGCCGGAGAAGACCGCCGAGGCGATCGACGCCGCGCGCTGGATGCACACCGGCGATATCGGCGTGATGGACCAGGACGGATATCTCGCGATCACCGGCCGGATCAAGGACATGGTCATCCGCGGCGGCGAGAACATCTATCCGCGCGAGATCGAGGAATTCCTCTACACCCATCCGGATATTCTCGACGCCCAGGTCATCGGGGTCCCCGACGAGAAATACGGCGAGGAGCTGATGGCCTGGATCCGGATACGCGAGGGCGCAACGCCTTTGGATGCCGCGTCGGTGCGGAACTTCTGTACGGGAAGATTGGCGCATTTCAAGATCCCGCGCTACGTGCACATCGTGGACGATTTCCCGATGACGGTCACCGGCAAGGTCCGCAAGGCCGAGATGCGTGAACTCGCGGCGCGGATATTGGCCGAATCCGCTGGATCGGCGATCGGATGAACGGGGCGTGGCGACCGCACTTCACCCGGGCGTCGGCCGCGTGTCAGCGGACAGCGGTAGTGTCTGCGGCGTGACGACAGCGCCCGAGACCGCCAGTTCAACGACGAACACCGAAACGCCGGCCGCCGCACCTGCCGCCGCCGTGCCCACCGCTCTGGCCAGCGTCGGCCGACGCATCGCCGAGGAACTCGGTGTGCGCGAGAGCCAGGTCAGATCGGCCGTCGAATTGCTCGACGCCGGTTCGACCGTGCCGTTCATCGCGCGGTACCGCAAGGAAGTCACCGACGGACTCGACGACGCGCAGTTGCGTCAGCTCGACGAACGCCTGCACTATCTGCGCGAACTCGACGAGCGTCGCGGCGCGATCATCGAATCCATCAAGGGGCAGGGCAAACTCGACGACGCGTTGCTCGGCCAGCTGATGACGGCCGAGACCAAGGCCCGCCTCGAGGACATCTACCTGCCGTACAAGCCCAAGCGGCGCACCAAGGCCCAGATCGCCCGCGAGGCCGGACACGAGCCGGTGGCCGACGCCCTGATCGGCGACGCCGCCACCGACCCGGCGCAATACAGCGCCGAACAGCTCGACGGCGCCCGCGCGATCCTGGTCGAGCGCTTCGCCGAGGACGCCGATCTGGTCGGTGAACTGCGCGAACTGATGTGGAACCGGGGTCGGGTCGTCTCGTCGGTGCGCCCGGGCAAGGAAGAGGCGGGCGCGAAATTCTCCGACTACTTCGAATTCAGCGAGCCGTTCGCGAAACTGCCGTCGCACCGGATTCTCGCGCTGCTGCGCGGGGAGAAGGAAGACATCCTCTCGCTGCAACTCGAAGCCGATACCGAAGAACTCGAACCGGGCGAGCGCACGATCTACGAGGGTCGCATCGCCGTGCGATTCGGTATCGCCGACCGTGGTCGCCCCGCCGACAGCTGGCTGCTCGACACCGTGCGCTGGGCTTGGCGCACCAAACTCCAGGTGAGCCTGGGGATCGACACCAGGATGCGGTTGCGCCAGGCCGCCGAGAAGGACGCCGTCGACGTCTTCGCCACCAACCTGCGTGATCTGCTGCTCGCCGCGCCCGCGGGCACCCGCACCACGATGGGACTCGACCCCGGCTACCGCACCGGGGTGAAGGTCGCCGTGGTCGACGCCACCGGCAAAGCGGTCGCCACCGAGGTCATCTACCCGCACAAGCCGCAGGGGCAGACCGAGAAATCCCTCGCCGTGCTCGGCGCCCTCGTCGCGCGCTTCGGTGTCGAACTCATCGCCATCGGCAACGGCACCGCCTCGCGCGAAACCGACGCTCTCGCCACCGAACTCATCGCGCGCATCCCGGAGAACAAGCCGACCAAGATCGTCGTCTCCGAGGCGGGCGCTTCGGTCTACTCGGCCTCCGCCTACGCCACGCAGGAACTTCCCGATATGGATGTCTCGCTGCGCGGCGCGGTCTCCATCGCACGCCGCCTCCAGGATCCGCTGGCCGAGCTGGTGAAGATCGATCCGAAATCCATCGGTGTCGGCCAGTACCAGCACGACGTCTCGGAGACCCTGCTCGCGCGCTCGCTCGGCGCGGTGGTCGAGGACGCGGTGAACGCGGTCGGCGTCGATGTCAACACCGCCTCGGTGCCGTTGCTCTCGCGCGTCTCCGGTATCGCCGGTTCGATCGCGGAGAACATCGTCGCGCACCGCGATCAGAACGGGCCGTTCCGCAGCCGCACCGCACTGCTCGCCGTGCCGCGCCTGGGGCCCAAGGCCTTCGAACAGTGCGCGGGCTTCCTCCGGATCCGTGGCGGCGACGACCCGCTCGACACCTCGGCCGTGCACCCCGAGGCGTATCCGGTGGTGCGGCGCATCCTGGAGTCGACGGGCAGTCCGATCACCGAACTGATCGGCAACACCCCCGCGCTGCGGGCCCTGCGGCCCGCCGAATTCACCGACGAGACCTTCGGTGTCCCTACCGTCACCGACATCATCTCCGAACTCGAGAAGCCCGGCCGCGACCCGCGTCCGGAATTCAAGACCGCCGAATTCGCGGCGGGTGTGGAGAAGGTCGCCGATCTGGAGCCGGGCATGGTGCTCGAAGGCGTGGTCACCAATGTCGCCGCTTTCGGGGCCTTCGTCGATGTCGGCGTGCACCAGGACGGCCTCGTGCACGTCTCGGCCATGTCGCACAATTTCGTCAAGGATCCGCGCGAGGTCGTGAAATCCGGCGACGTGGTCAAGGTCAAGGTGCTCGAAGTCGACGTCGCGCGCCAGCGCATCGGACTGTCGTTGCGCTTGGACGACGAGCCGGGTGTGGCCGCCAAGCCGGAACGGGGCGGCGGCAATCGCGGCCAGGGCGGGCGCGGCCAAGGCCAGCGCGTTCAGCAGGCCGGGCAGGGCGGCCAAGCGGGCCAGGGCGGTCAGGACAAGCGGCAGGGCGGTCAGGGCAAACCGCAGCAGGGCGGCCAGGGCCGTAATCAGGGCCAGGGCCGCAACCAGGGCAATCAGCGCCGTAACGCGCCCGCGCCGACCGGATCCATGGCCGACGCCCTGCGTCGCGCCGGTTTCGGTCAGTAGGCACCGGACCAGAAGCGGAGGATCAGGCGGCCATGCGCAGATGGCTCGAAGACGATGTGATCGCGCCCGGCCGCCTGCCGCTGCTGTGTTTTCTGCTCGGCTTCATCGTCGGCTTCCTCTTCATCCGGCTCAGCGTGCGGCTGATCAGGAAGAAGGTGCGCTGGTGGCCGGGCAATCTGAGCGCGGGCAGCGTGCACGTGCACCACATGGTGTTCGGCGTCGTCCTGGTACTCGGCTCCGGCCTCGGCATGATCGCGGTCTACGACGACGCCGACAATCTCACCGCGAGCCTGCTCGCGGCGTCGTTCGGCATCGGCGCCGCCCTCGTCCTCGACGAATTCGCGCTGATCTACTACCTGCGCGACGTCTACTGGGAGGAACAGGGACGCACCTCGGTCGACGCGGTGTTCGTCGCGCTCGCGGTGACCGGCCTGCTGCTGCTCGGATTCCATCCGCTGTCGCTGCTCGAGATCAACGATTTCCGCAGTTCGATGGGGACCGAGGCGCGCACCGTCGTCAGCCTCTTCGCGGTGTTCAACCTGATGCTCGCGGCTATCGTCATCGCCAAGGGCAAGATCTGGACCGGCCTGTTCGGCATGTTCTTCCCGCCGTTGCTGATGGTCGGGGCGTTCCGGCTGAGCCGTCCCGGCGCGCCATGGGCCCGCTGGCGCTACGCCGACCGCCGTCGCATGATGTATCGCGCCATCGTCCGGGAACGTCGCTACCGCAGGCCCGTGATCAGGGCGAAGATCTTCATCCAGGATCTGATAGCCGGGAGCCCCGATGTCGAGCACGTGCGGGTCGCGGCCGAGGCCGAGCTCACCAGGACGGTGGTGCCCGCCCCGCCGTCCCCGCACCCGCATCACCTACCGTGGGATCGCAAGTCCGAGCATTGAGGACCGCGCCGCTCCGCGCGTCGACGGCCACGCCTCCGGTGGGGCGATTTTTCCCGCGTGTCCGTGGTCTGGCACAATGCATGGGTTGCCCTGGGTGCATGTCGACCCCGGGAGCGTCCCTTGATTCGGAGCATGAACCGGTCGCGCAGTCATATGCCGCCAGGGTCCTCTGTTCGCGCAAACATCACATAAGGATGGACATGAACACCCTTGACTTCGTAGACGAGCAGTCGCTGCGCAGCGACGTCCCCGACTTCCGTCCGGGCGACACCCTCAATGTGCACGTGAAGGTCATCGAAGGCTCGAAGGAGCGCATCCAGGTCTTCAAGGGCGTCGTCATCCGACGCCAGGGTGGTGGCATCCGCGAGACCTTCACCGTCCGCAAGGTGTCCTTCGGCGTCGGTGTCGAGCGCACCTTCCCGGTGCACACCCCCAACATCGACCACATCGAGGTCGTGACCCGCGGCGACGTCCGCCGGGCCAAGCTGTACTACCTGCGTGACCTGCGTGGCAAGGCCGCCAAGATCAAGGAAAAGCGCTGATCTTCGTCGCTTGACACCTCGGGCCGGTGAACTCCACGGCCAACCCCGGCGCCTCGGTCGCGCCGCGAAGTTTCCTTCTGGCCCGGCACCGGACGAACTGTCCTGGTGTCGGGCTAGTCTGTTCGGCGTGGCAAACGAAAGTGGGTCGGTGGAGGTGTCCGGATCGGACGACGAAGGGGCTTCGCGCAGTCGCGGTCGATCGCACCGGAAGAAGTCCAAGAAACAGCGCCCGTTCTGGCAGGAATTGCCGATCCTGATCGTTGTCGCGGCGGTGATCGCCGCGCTCATGGTGAGTTTCGTCGGGCGTCCCTACGTCATTCCGTCGCAGTCCATGGAGCCGACCCTGCACGGTTGCCCCGGCTGCACCGGCGACCGCATCTACGTCCAGAAGCTGACGTCCTACTGGAGCGATCCCGAGCCCGGTGACGTCGTGGTCTTCGTCGGACCGCCCTCGTGGAACGACACCTACACCTCGATCCGTTCGGACAACGCGGCCGTGCGCGGCGTGCAGAACTTCTTCGCTTTCTTCGGATTGGTACCGCCCGACGAGAACGACCTGGTCAAACGGGTGATCGCGGTCGGCGGCCAGACGGTGCAATGCTGTGACGCCGAGGGGCGGGTCATGGTGGACGGTAAGCCACTGGACGAGCCCTATGTCCAGTTCGACTACAAATGGGTTCCCGGTCAGCAGAACGCGAGTTATCCCCACGGGCGAGTATTCGGTCCGGTGACCGTGCCCGAGGGCAATCTGTGGGTGATGGGCGACAACCGCAACCAGTCCCGGGATTCCCGCGCCCACGTCGGAGACGAATTCAACGGCACCGTGCCCTTGGACAACGTCCGAGGTAAAGCCGTGTTCAAGATCTGGCCGCCGAGCCGGATCGGTCCGATCAAGTCGCAGGATCCCCAGACGAATTGAGCCGGTCGCGGATCACCGAAGTGGCGGCGGAATAATCGAACTGTGGGGCAGGGTCCAGAAGCTGTGATGCCGAGTACCGGTTGGCCGCCGCGCGTGGTGATGCGCCGTGCGGGCGGACTACGCACCTTGGAAGCGGCGCTGATACGCAACGGCCTCGGTCCGGTCGCGGGCGTCGACGAGGCGGGGCGTGGGCCGTGTGCCGGACCGCTGGTCGTCGCGGCGTGCCTGCTGGCGCCCAAGGCCTACGACAAGCTGGCCGGGCTCGACGATTCGAAGAAACTCAGCGAGGCGACCAGGGAGGAACTGTTCCCGGTCATCACCCGGTTGTCGCTGGCCTACGAGATCGTCGTGGTCCCGGCGTGGGAGATCGACTCGATCGGCATCCACGTCTCGAATATCGAGGGCATGCGCCGCGCCGTCGCCGGGCTGAAGCAGACGCCCGGATATGTGCTCACCGACGGGTTCCGGGTCCCCGGCATCCCGGTGCCGTCGCTGCCGGTCATCGGCGGCGACGCGGCCGCCGCCTGTATCGCGGCGGCGAGCATCCTGGCGAAGGTCACCAGGGACCGGATGATGGTCGAATTGGACCGGCGCCTGCCCGGTTACGGTTTCGCGGCGCACAAGGGCTACAACACGCCCGAACACACCGACGCCCTGCACAGGCTCGGGCCGAGTAACGAACATCGCAGATCGTGGCGCAATGTCAGGGACGCGATGGGCCTGCGGCCGCCGGACGCGGCGGTGGATTACACCGACACGATACTGGCGTCGGGCCCCGCGAAGGGCTCCGGGGACAGCCGAGTGGCTGGCGATGCCGCTCATGCGAGATGATTGTCCGCATGCGACGCAGCGGTTTGAGTGACGGGCCAGGAAGCGGCAGCGTGCGTTACCACGAAGGGCCCCACGAACACCGCACATCGAACGCAGTGCGGCGAGAAGGAGGACGTCCCACCCGATGAGTGCCGAGGACCTCGAGAAGTACGAAACCGAGATGGAACTGTCCCTGTACCGCGAGTACAAGGACATCGTCGGTCAGTTCTCGTACGTGGTGGAGACCGAGCGCCGCTTCTACCTTGCCAATTCCGTCGAGCTGCGTCCGCAGAACGCCGACGGCGAGGTGTATTTCGAAGTGCGGATGAGCGATGCGTGGGTGTGGGACATGTACCGCCCCGCCCGCTTCGTCAAACACGTCAGGGTGATCACCTTCAAGGACGTCAACATCGAAGAGCTGGAGAAGCCGGACCTGCGGCTTCCCGAGTGATCGCGAGGTAGCCGCCGGGCGAGTTGTCCACAGCCCGGCCGCTATCCACAGGGCAGGTGTTGTGCCTGGTCGGCGGCGATGACTCGTGGCCGTCTCGGGTGATGCTGTCCGGGTGGCAGACAAACAGACGCTCGGCGCGCAGGGGGAGGAGCTGGCGGCACGGTTCCTCGAGGCCGCCGGAATGCGGATCATCGAGCGGAACTGGCGGTGCCGATACGGCGAACTCGACCTGATCGCCCGTGATCGCGAGGTCACCGCCTTCGTCGAGGTGAAGACCAGGACCGGCCTCGGCTACGGCACTCCCGCCGAATCGGTCACCTTCACCAAACAGCAGCGTATCCGCAGACTGGCGCTGACCTGGCTGGTCGAGCAGGAAGGGCCGTGGCGCCACATCCGTTTCGACGTCGTCGGGGTGTTGCTGCGCCGCGGCTACCGCCCCGTCATCGAACATCTCGAGGGGGTGTTCTGATGCCGCTCGGTCGCGCCAACTCCGTGGCTGTCACCGGGGTCGACGGGCAACTGGTCGAGATCGAGGCCGATATCGGTCAGGGTCTGCCCTCGGTGAACCTGGTCGGCCTGCCCGACACCGCACTCCAGGAATCCAGGAACCGGGTTCGTTCGGCGGTCGCCAATTCCGGCGAGAAGTGGCCGGACGGACGTGTGGTGCTCGCGCTCTCGCCCGCGACCCTGCCGAAGATCGGCAGCGTCTACGACCTGGCGCTGGCCGTCGCGGTACTCGACGCGGCGGGTTCGGTACCCGCCGAGCGGCTGGCGAAGACCGTCCTGCTCGGCGAACTGGCCCTCGATGGCCGGGTGCGGCGGGTGCGCGGCGTGCTGCCCGCGGTGATCGCGGCGCGCAACGCGGGATGGTCGACCGTCGTCGTCCCGGCGGGGGCGCTGGCCGAGGCCGGATTGGTGGACGACATCGAGGTTCTCGGCGCGACCGACCTGCGCGCCGTCGTCCGGTGGCTGCGCGGCGCGGGCATGCTGCTCGAACCGGACGTGACATTGCCCGACCTGCCCGTCCCCGGCGGTGACCTCAGCGAGGTCGTCGGTCAGGAGGAAGCGCGGTGGGCACTGGAGGTCGCGGCGGCGGGCGGACACCACCTCCTGCTCACCGGTCCACCGGGAATCGGTAAAACCATGCTGGCGCAGCGGCTTCCGGGTCTGCTTCCGCCACTGACCGAATCCGAATCGCTCGAGGTGACGGCCATCCACTCGATGGCGGGAGCCCTGTCGGGCGACCATCCGCTCATCACCGCACCGCCTTTCGTCGCCCCGCACCACTCCACCTCGGCGACCGCCATGGTCGGCGGCGGCTCCGGTTCGGCACGCCCCGGCGCGATGAGCCGCGCCCATCGGGGCGTGCTGTTCCTCGACGAATGCGCCGAGCTGGGAACCAAGGTGCTCGAAGCCCTGCGTACCCCGTTGGAGGAGGGGGAGGTGCGGATCGCCCGGCGCGACGGCGTGGCCCGATACCCCGCCCGATTCCAACTCGTACTGGCCGCGAACCCGTGTCCCTGCGCGCCCGCGCGCGATATCGACTGCATCTGCGCGCCCCTGGCCCGCCGTCGCTATCTGGGCAAGCTCTCCGGCCCCCTGATGGACCGCATCGACCTCCGCGCGCGCTTGCACGGCGGGGCCGGCACCACCTTCGACAGCGAGGTGTCCGAGAGCAGCGAGGTGGTGCGCGCCCGGGTGACCACCGCCCGCCGCGCCGCCGTCGACCGGTGGCGCGAGTACGGCTGGACCACCAACGCCGAAGTCCCCGGCCACGCGCTCCGACAGAAATTCCCGCTGCCGAAGGACGCCGTCGCGCCGGTCGAAGCGGCGCTGCGTGTCGGCCGGATGTCGGCTCGCGGCGCGGACCGGGCACTGCGCGTGGCGTGGACCATCTGTGACCTCCGTGGTGGTGAACTGCCCACCGCTCGGGACGTGCTGCTGGCCCTCAACTTCCGTCAGCGGGATGCGCAGTGAGCGCGGACAGGCTCGGCGTTCCGGCCGGTGTCGGGAACGTGGAGTCGGTAGGTGGGCCGACGGTTCTCCATCCTGGCTCGCGCACGATCGACCTGGACGCCGTCGCGGCCGACGAGCGGCGGCTCGCGTGGGTGTACCTGTCGCGGGTGGTGCAGGGGCCGTGCGCGGCACTGTCGGCCTTGATCGAATCGGTCGGACCGGTGGAGGCGGCGCGCGCGGTGCGCGAACGCGATCTACCGGAATCCCTACGCGGACCGACCGTGCAGCGGCGTGACAGTGACTGCGCGGCAAGGGATCTCAACGCGATACAGGCACTCGGTGGTCGGGTGGTGACGCCTGACGATCCGGAATGGCCCGCCTGGCGGATGCTGGGATTGGCACAGTTGGAGACCGGCCGGGATCAGGACGGCGCGGTCCCGCTCGTGCTGTGGGTGCGCGGATCGCGATCCCTGCTCGACGCCACCGAGCGCGCGCTGGCCGTGGTCGGCGCGCGATGCAGTACCGGGTACGGCGATCGGGTGACCGGCGAGATCACCGGAGATCTCGCCGCGCGCGGCTGGACGATCGTGTCCGGTGCGGCCTTCGGAATCGACGCGATGGCGCACCGGGCGGCGCTGGCCGTGGGCGGCACGACGATCGCGGTCCTGGCCTGCGGTGTCGACAAGCCCTATCCCGCGCAGCACGACCGGCTGCTCGCCGAAATCGCCGACGTCGGATTGGTGGTCAGCGAATATCCGCCGGGCACGGTCGCGCGCAAACACCAATTCCTGGCCAGGAACCGAATAATCGCCGCCCTCGCGGACGGCGTACTCGTGGTCGAAGCGGGCCTGCGCAGCGGCGCGCGGAACACCGTGAAATGGGCACGCCGAATGGGCCGTCCCGCACTCGCGACACCCGGCCCGGTGACCTCGGCCGCCTCCGTCGGCTGCCACCGCATGATCCGTGACGGCGAAGCGCTGCTGGTCACCCGAGCGTGCGAGGTGATCGACGAGGCAGGCCCACTACGCCTGTCTCTGCCCGACGCCTCGCAGACATCGACCGCCCCGGCCGAGGCACTGACCGGCACCTGCGCCACCGTCTACGCGACCCTCCCGACAATCGGTGCCCGCCTCCCCGCCGCCCTTGCCGCGCAGACAGGTCTACCGGTACCGGAGATCCGCGCCGTGTTGACCGAACTGGAACTGGCAGGGCTGGTCGGACTCGACGACACCGGCTGGCATCGTGTCCCACCCGGCCGCGGCACGGGATAGGTGTGGGGTGCGAAGGCGTGGGTCGTCGCGTGCTGACCAGCCTCCTGGACCCGGCACGATGAGTGTGGGGCCGCCGGACGGTCCACCTGCTCGAACACCCCGGCGGCGAACGAGTTCTCGAGGGATCACCCAGACCGGGCGACCGACGAAGGGATCGGCGTGTGCGAGAGCGGGTTGTGCGCCGATCAGCACCGCGACCAACACCGCGGCGCCGAGGCCGGACAACCTCACTCGACCACAGACCGTGCGTGTGGCGGTGCGATCTCGTGTGTGCGCAGGGCGAAACATCGGGTTGCGGCGCGGGGGCTTGCGAAGGCGGGGGTGTGGGGTGACGGTGGTGGGGTGGAGGAGTTACCGGAGGATCTGGGTGCGTTGGTGCGGGAATACGGGCGGCATCTGCGGTTGGGGCGGAACAGGTCGGCGCATACCGTGCGGGCCTATCTCGGGGACGCGCGCTCGCTGTTGGCGCATCTCTACGCGCAGTCGGCGGATTCGGCGATCGGGGAGTTGGATCTGAGTCTGCTGCGTTCGTGGCTGGCGGCGCAGTCGGCGGGAGGTGCGGCGCGCACGACGATGGCGCGGCGCGCGTCGTCGGCGCGCACGTTCACCGCGTGGCTGACCGCGAACGGCAGGCTCCCGGTCGATCCGGGGCTGCGGTTGGGTTCGCCCTCGTCGCATCGGGTGCTTCCGGCTGTCCTCGGGCAGCGTCAGGCCGTCGGTGCGATGGAAGCGGCGCAATCGGGTGCGGCCCAGCAGGATCCGATGGCGTTGCGGGACCGGCTGATCGTCGAGTTGCTGTACGCCACCGGGATCCGGGTCGGTGAACTGTGCGGGCTCGATGTCGATGATGTCGATCGGGAGCGACGGCTGGTGCGGGTGCTGGGCAAGGGGAACAAGGAGCGGTCGGTCCCGTTCGGCGGACCCGCCGACGAGGCGATCGAACGGTGGCTGCGTTTCGGCCGCCCGTCTTTCGCCTGCCCGGATTCCGGTCGCGCCCTGCTGCTCGGCAGGCGAGGTCGTCGGCTCGACCAGCGTCAGGCCAGAACCGTTGTGCACGAAGTCGTTTCCGCGATTCCGGGCGCGCCGGATATCGGGCCGCACGGTTTGCGGCACAGCGCGGCGACGCATCTGCTCGAAGGGGGCGCCGATCTTCGGGTGGTCCAGGAACTGCTCGGCCACGCGAGTATGGCGACGACCCAGCTCTACACCCACGTGTCCGTCGAACGATTGCGGAAGGTGCACGACCAGGCTCATCCGCGCGCGTGACATTCCGGCGGAACGGCGTGTGACGCTCGAAGCGAACTCGTATTCTGAAACGAGTTCTAACTTTGGGAGGATCCATCCGGATGAGCACGCATACCGTCCTCGGTCGCGAAGTCCAGATGCCGGTGCGGATCCGGCACGCGCGCGCCTTCATGGCTACCTATCGCGTTCCGGCCGACGCCGCGCAGCGACTCATCGACTATTCCGGCCTCCGCGTCCTGCGGGTGCCGCGCGATCGGGCCCTGTGCATCCTCGTCTTCGTCGAGTACATCGACGGCGACCTCGGGCCGTACAACGAATTCGGCGTGTCGTTCATGGTTCGCCACCATGCCGCCGCGCGGGATGGTGGCCTCGCGGACCTGCGGGCCCTCGCGACAGGGAAGGCGGGTGTCTTCATCCACCAGCTGCCGGTGGACGGCGATTTCACCCTCGCCGCCGGACGCGGGATCTGGGGGTTCCCGAAGGAGATCGCGGAATTCGACGTGAACCACGAGGGCGGTCTCCGGCGCGGCGTTCTCCGCCAGGACGGCGACCTCGTCGTCGACCTCTCGGTGAAATCCGGTCTGTCCACGCCCGGTGGCCGCGGCGCGGGGACCTCGTTCGATGCCTATTCCCATATCGACGGCCTGACCAGGTGCACGGCATGGGAGATGGGGCCGTCCGGTATGCGGGCCCGCCCCGGCGGTGTGGAGTTGCGACTCGGCGACCATCCGATCGCCACGGAATTGGCCGGTCTCGGACTTCCCACCCGCGCGCCGATGGCATCGACGGTCGATCGCCTCACCATGACCTTCCAGGACGCCGTCCCCGTGTGAGGGACCGGGGAACGCGTAATGTATTCGGCTGTGACCGACGGGTTCTCGGCCGAGGGAATCGAGGGGATCGCGGCGGCGCGTTTGCCGGTGCCGCACGGCGTAGTGCGTGGACGGTCACTTCCCCCGGCGTTAGGCTGACGTAGCGGTGTATTTGCTCCGATCCGGAAATCGACAAGGGATGGAGACGTCCATGAACCCGGAGGTCCGGCTGCGTCCAGCGGTTCGTCCCTCTGGAGTGCGCGAATGCCGGTCGTACCCTGCGGAATCGCTCGGAGATTTTCCGCGGATACGCCGGGACCCGAGTACGCCCGAGTCGGTGGGCATGCCCGTATCCGGCAACTATTCGGACAACATCGAGTGCGACCTTTCCCTCGCGCGGACGGTCCGTGAGCGACGACCGCTGAACGTGGTCGGCGACGGATCGGCCCGCCACGCCCGGACGCGTGCGGCACCTATGTCCGGCACCCGCCCGTTCGTCCGCGGATCCGGTGTCGGAAGTGGAGCGTCATGACCCTGCCGAGCCCGGCAGAGGAGTCCGAGGAAGGCGAGGAGGAGGTCGACTACCGCTTCACCCTCGCCAACGAACGAACCTTCCTGGCCTGGATGCGGACCGCGCTCGGCTTGCTCGCCGGTGGTGTGGCCGTACACACCCTGGTCCAGCCCATGCACCTGCCCGGCATCCGCCGGGCGATCGGGATGTGCTGCCTGGTGCTCGCGGTGATCGTCGCGGTGGGGGCCTACGGGCACTGGCGCGGGGTGCGCGAGGCGATGCGGCGTGGTCGGCCGCTTCCGTCGACCCTGCTTGTGCCGATCCTGTCGGCGGGTATCACCGTCGTGTCGGTGCTGGCCTGCGTCGCGGTGTTGCTGCGATGACCGCAACAGGTACACCGCCGCCCGGCGCGGGCCCCGATGTCGGATTGGCCGCCGAGCGCACCGCCCTGGCCTGGCGGCGCACCGCCATCTCGGCGATGGTGATCGCCGTCCTGTTCCTGAACCACGCCGCGATCAACGGGTGGCGCGCGTTCGGAACCGCGCCGCTGGCGGCGGCGGGCACGATGATCGCGCTGGCGCTGCTCGGATTCTTTCGCAGCCGCAATCTGCGCGCGGGCCGCCACGACATCGAGAACGGCGCGATCGTCATGGCCACGGTGGCGGTGGTCGTGGTCGCGGGGATCGCGGCGGGTCTGGGATTCGTGTATCCGGGGCCGTGAGGAACGACAGGACGGTATTCGGCAGAGCACAGGAGGACGGATATGAGCACAGCGACCGAACCCAGCACCGTCATCGCGGCCGCGCAACGACGTGCCGCCGCGGCCCTGCCCTTCGCGGACGAGACGGATCGGGCCGACGCGCGCCGAGGTTTCATCGCGGCGCTCGATCCCGGTGTGGTCACCATGGCCGACGGAACCGTGGTGTGGGACAGCGATTCCTACGAATTCCTGCGTGAACCCTGCCCGGCGTCCGTGCATCCGGGCCTGTGGCGGCAATCCGGGCTGGTCGTGGAACAGGGACTGTTCGAGGTCACCGAGGGGATCTATCAGATCCGAGGGCTCGATCTGTCGAATATGACGCTGGTCGAAGGTGATTCGGGTGTCGTGGTGATCGACCCGCTGCTGTGCGCCGAAACCGCCGCCGCCGGGCTCGCGCTCTATCGCGCGCACCGCGGTGACCGGCCGGTGACCGGGCTCGTCTACACCCATTCACACGTGGACCATTTCGGCGGCGCGCTCGGCGTCACCACGGAGGAGGAAGTCGCGGCGGGGCGCTGCCCGGTACTCGCCCCGGCGGGTCTCCTGGAACACGCGGTGGCCGAGAACGTCTACGCCGGTGCGGCGATGGCCCGGCGCGCGGCGTACATGTACGGCGCGGTGCTGCCGCGCGGTCCACTCGGACAGGTCGGTGCCGGTCTCGGGCAGACCACCTCGCTCGGCACCGTCACCCTGATCCCGCCGACCGTCGACATCGTCGAGACCGGTCAACGGGAGATCGTCGACGGGGTGCAGATGGTCTTCCAGGTCACGCCGGGAACCGAGGCGCCCGCTGAGATGAATTTCCACCTGCCCGACCATCGGGCGCTGTGCATGGCCGAGAACGCCACGCACACGCAGCACAATCTGCTCACCCTGCGCGGCGCGTTGGTGCGTGATCCCCATGTCTGGGCGAAATACCTGACCGAATCCATCAACCTGTTCGCCCGCGACGCCGACGTGGTGTTCGCCTCGCACCACTGGCCGACCTGGGGTACCGATCGGCTGGTGGAATACCTTGCGCTGCAACGAGATCTGTACGGCTATCTGCACGACCAGACGGTGCGACTGCTGAATCAGGGCTACGTCGGCGCCGAGATCGCCGAGCGTTTCGCACTGCCGCCCGCGATCGATGCGGCCTGGCACACGCGCGGTTTCTACGGTTCGGTGAGCCATAACGTCAAGGCGATCTACCAGCGCTATATGGGCTGGTTCGACGGGAATCCGGCCACGCTGTGGGAGTATCCGCCGGTCGAATCCGCCGAGCGGCACGTGGAATTCATGGGCGGCGCCGACGAGATACTGCGCAAGGCCCGGGCGTCCTACGCGGCGGGTGACTACCGCTGGGTGGCACAGGTCGTCAACTACGTGATCTTCGCCGATCCGGATAATTCCGCGGCGAAGGAATTGCAGGCCAGCACCTTCGAACAGCTCGGCTACGGCGCGGAGAACGCGACCTGGCGCAATTTCTACCTCAGCGGCGCCTACGAATTGCGGTACGGCACCTTCGGGACGCCGACCACGCCCGAGTCCCCGACGGCGCTGGCGGCGCTGAGCACCGAGCAGATCTTCGACGCGCTGGCGCTGCGTGTCGACGGCCCCGTGGCGTGGGGGCACCGGCTGGTGACCGACTGGCATCTCGTCGACGAGGACCGCACCCACCGGGTGGAACTGCGCAACGGCCTGCTTGTCCACTACGACCGGCCCGACCACGTGAAGATGCCCGACCCGGACACCCTCTTCACACTGACCCGCCGAACGCTGATCCGGGTACTGCTCGCGGGCGACGATTTCGGTGTCGCCGTCGCCGCGGGCGATATCGCCATAGAAGGCGATCCGGTCACCCTGGCCGATCTGGTCGGTGTTCTGGACACCCCCGATCCGGATTTCGCCATCGTCACGCCGTAGGCGACGCGCATCGGTGTGGTCCGCCGCGTCCGTCGATCAGGGCGAGGTGGGCAGCGCGGCGATATATCTGCCCGCGATGTATCGCTGGATCGATCGGACGACCGGGCCGCCGAGTCTCGTGTACCAGGCGCCCGGTCGGGAAAAGGCGGTGACCACCCCGTAGACGCCGTCGTCGGCCGCGTCGTATTCCACCGCGAACAGTTCCTCGCCGATCTCCGGATGACCGGGCAGCGTGCCGTAGGCGAAACCTCTCCGGTCGGACTCCTCTAGCAGGTACACCACCCGGCAGGGGGCGGTGATCGCCAGCGGTCCGACGCCGAGCCGGACCGTCAGCCGTGTGCCGACCTCCGCTGACGGTGTAGTCGCCCCGTGGAAGATTCCGGTGCCCTTCTGCATCCGATAGGCCAGGATCGCCACGCCCGCCCGCTCGAACAGCGCACGTCCCGAACCGATCCGGCGTTTCAGCGTGAAGTGGTGGTACCCCCGCGGCAAGGTGCCCGCCGTCGCGCCGACCTCCGCGTAGGTGAGCGCGTCGCCCGATTCGTTGCTCATAGGCGAATCGTCGTCGCATTCGGGCGGGGAGGGAAGCGCGGGGTATCGAACCGGTCTCCGCCGAACGACCGCACCGGGCCGTCTCACGTTCGGGAACGGTCGTCCTCACCGCGCACCGGCCGGTTTCAGCCGCAACGGTGACAAGTGCAGTAGCGCAAGGGGATCGAGATATTCGCGCGGGGTTCTCGCCCCCGCCTCGCGCCGCAGACCCCAGTGCAGGCAGGCCGCCGCCGCGCACCCCTCGTGCCCGGCGTCCAACTCTCCGATCCCGCTACCGCGCCCGACCCGGCTGCCGATCGAAACCCGCGCTCGCACAGGCTCATACGTCGTCCGCAGCCCGCCGGGATGGTCGATCGACACGACCGGCCTGCCCGCCACCTCCCCGGCGAACACCACGATCCCCGACCCGGCCGCGAGCACATCCTGTCCGGGAACACCCGCGAGATCCACGCCCCGATGTCCCGGTAGCCAGTCCCGGGCCGGTTTGTCGAAGCGGCGCTCCACCTGCGGGCGCGGCCGCAACGGCCAGTCGAATTCGCCGGTGGGCGCCGCCGATGCCGGATGCCAGGAATGCAGCGCTACGGCAACGGCGAGCCCGACCGCGAATCCGGTGGTCCGGCGCGTATTCCAGGCGGTCGACGGGCGCCCGCCCGCTGGATGAAGGGACCGGTCGCCGACGGGGGTTCGGCGTGCCCCGACCCGGATCGCCGTGCGCGTCATCGCGACGAGCACCGCGGAATGCGCGCGACATCGAGGGAGGTGTCGGGAGTCGTCGTCCATGGGATCCGCGCCGGTCCGACGACGCGAAGACGGCAGGGTGCCGCGCGCAGCCAGCCGTCCGGCACGCACGCCGAACCGGCGCACGCCGTCGCGATCCCCGAGGGTGGTTGCGCGACGGCGGGATAGGCCAGGACCAGGGACAACGCGAACATCAGTGGGACGAGCGCGGTCACCGTCACCGAGATACGATTCATGTCTCGACATTCGCCGATCGACCGGCCCGCCGGGGTCGCGAATTGTCGAATGTGGACAACTTTCCGACCTGTGAACACCGCGCGTTTCGCCTGGCCGGGGCATCCGCGCCCGGCCGGTTTAGGTCGCGGGGACCGCGCGTCGTAGACTGATCGAGCGGTCTGTGCTGGCACGGACCGACTTCGCGCGCCGCCCGTGCTTGTTCGTTACGGCGCTGTTCGAACCGGACCTCATTGGAGATCGTTCGGGGCAGCGCATGTGCGGAGCAGGGAATCGCCGGCTGGTCCCGATCCATGTGATCGGGTCCGGTGATTCGGAGGCGCCAGGGCAGTGGATCGCCGATCCGCTGCGTCAACCGGCTAGGAAAGAGAGATACGAGAGCTATGGCTGTCGTAACAATGAAGCAGCTGCTGGACAGCGGCGCGCACTTCGGACACCAGACCCGTCGGTGGAACCCGAAGATGAAGCGGTTCATCTTCACCGACCGCAACGGCATCTACATCATCGACCTGCAGCAGACGCTGACCTACATCGACAAGGCCTACGAGTTCGTCAAGGAGACCGTCGCCCACGGTGGCACCGTTCTCTTCGTCGGCACCAAGAAGCAGGCCCAGGAGTCGATCGCGGCCGAGGCGACTCGCGTCGGGATGCCCTACGTCAACCAGCGCTGGCTGGGTGGCATGCTCACCAACTTCTCCACCGTGCACAAGCGCCTGCAGCGCCTCAAGGAGCTCGAGGCGATGGAGCAGACCGGTGGTTTCGAGGGTCGCACCAAGAAGGAAATCCTCATGCTCACGCGTGAGATGAACAAGCTCGAGCGCACCCTCGGCGGTATCCGCGACATGGCCAAGGTGCCTTCGGCCATCTGGGTCGTCGACACCAACAAGGAGCACATCGCCGTCGGCGAGGCTCGCAAGCTGAACATCCCGGTCATCGCGATCCTGGATACCAACTGCGACCCCGACCTGGTCGACTACCCGATCCCGGGTAACGACGACGCGATCCGTTCGGCCGCCTTGCTGACCAAGGTCGTCGCCTCCGCGGTGGCCGAGGGCGTGCAGGCCAGGGCCGGTGGCTCCGCGAGCGACGACAAGCCGGAAGCCGGCGCGGGTGAGCCCCTCGCCGAGTGGGAGCAGGAACTGCTCTCGCAGGCTGCCCCCGCCGCCGAGGCCGCTCCGGCCGAAGCCGCCCCTGCCGAGGCTGCCCCCGCGGAGGCTGCCCCCGCCGAGGCCGCTCCTGCCGAGACCCAGGCCTGAGACGTACCTGGAACGCGGTATTCAGACACTGTTCCGGCGGTGATCACGAGGCTGTGCCATCGTGATCACCGCTGCCCAGTACTCAGGAGCGTTCGGGCGGACAACAGTCGCCGCCCGTCGCGCACTCTCTCGAAGGAGGCTCGCCACCCATGGCGAACTACACCGCTGCCGATGTGAAGCGGCTCCGGGAGCTCACCGGCTCCGGGATGATGGACTGCAAGAACGCGCTGACCGAGACCGACGGTGATTTCGACAAGGCCGTCGAGGTGCTGCGCATCAAGGGTGCCAAGGACGTGGGCAAGCGCGCCGAGCGCGCCACGGCCGAGGGCCTGGTCGCGGCCAAGGACGGCGTCCTGGTCGAGATCAACTCCGAAACCGACTTCGTCGCCAAGAACGCGGAGTTCCAGACGCTGGCCGATCAGATCGTGGCCGCGGCCGCCGTCGCCAAGCCCGGCGATCTGGACGAGCTCAAGGCGCTGCCGTTGGACGGCAGGACCGTCGACGCCGCGCTGCAGGAGCTCGCCGCCAAGATCGGCGAGAAGCTCGAACTGCGTCGCGTCGTCTCCTACAACGGTCCCGTCGCGACCTACCTGCACAAGCGTGCCACCGATCTGCCGCCCGCCGTCGGCGTGCTGATCGAGTACACCGGCGAGGGTGACGTCGCGGCCGAGGCCGCACGTGCCGCCGCCATGCAGGTCGCGGCCCTCAAGGCCAAGTACGTGACCCGCGACGAGGTGCCGACCGACATCGTGGAGAACGAGCGCCGCATCGCCGAGCAGACCGCTCGCGAAGAGGGTAAGCCCGAGGCCGCGCTGCCGAAGATCACCGAAGGCCGCGTCAACGGCTTCTTCAAGGATGTCGTGCTGCTCGAGCAGTCGTCCGTCACCGATTCGAAGAAGACGGTCAAGGCGCTGCTGGACGAGGCCGGTGTCACCGTGAGCCGCTTCGCCCGCTTCGAGGTCGGTCAGGCCTGATCGACTCGAAAGGCCTCTCGCACGTCGATCCCGATGTGCGAGAGGCCTTTTGCGTGTGTACCGGCCTCCCGTCGGAGAATTACTGAAGCGCGTACGTTTCGAACGTGGTTCCGGATCGTCGCGCAGGCCGCATTCCGCGCGGGGTCGCACGTCCGAGGGGGGCTTCTGTGGCCGCCGAAACCCCGTAAGGCAGGATGGGAGCGCTCTGTGTAGCGCAAACCACTCCGAATTACCGTTGACACCCGAGCCTGCCGAGCGGGCACAGCACCGAGGGAGAAGAGCACCGATGACGGACCCCGGGACCGACCGTCCAGGATATCGCCGTGTGCTTCTGAAATTAGGTGGGGAGATGTTCGGCGGAGGCACCGTCGGACTCGACCCGGATGTCGTGCAGACGGTCGCCGAGCAGATCGCCGAAGTGGTCGAGGACGGCATCCAGGTGGCCGTGGTGATCGGCGGCGGGAATTTCTTCCGCGGCGCCGAACTCGAGGAACGCGGCATGGATCGGGCTCGCTCCGATTACATGGGCATGCTCGGCACCGTGATGAACAGCCTTGCGCTGCAAGATTTTCTGCAGAAGCAGGGGATCGAGACCCGCGTGCAGACCGCGATCACCATGGGGCAGGTCGCCGAGCCCTATCTGCCGCTGCGGGCCAAACGCCACCTGGAGAAGGGGCGGGTCGTCATCTTCGGCGCGGGGATGGGCATGCCCTACTTCTCGACCGACACCACCGCCGCGCAGCGGGCGCTGGAAATCGGCGCCGAAGTGGTGCTGATGGCCAAGGCCGTCGACGGTGTGTTCAACGCGGACCCCCGGGTCGACGCGAACGCGACCATGTACACCGAGATCACCCACAAAGAGGTGATCGAACGCGGTCTGAAGGTCGCCGACGCCACCGCCTTCAGTCTCTGTATGGACAACCAGATGCCGATGCTGGTGTTCAATTTGTTGACGAAGGGCAATATCGCCCGTGCGGTCGCCGGTGAGAAGATCGGCACATTGGTTCGGTCCTGACCCCGCTACCCGCGGATCATGACGATGACGACGCTGTGGAGGAAACGGTCGTGATTGATGAAGCGCTCTTCGATGCCGAGGAGAAGATGGAGAAAGCCGTCTCGGTAGCGAAGGACGATCTCGGGAGCATCCGTACCGGCCGGGCCAACCCCGGCATGTTCTCCCGGATCGTCATCGACTACTACGGGTCTCCGACCCCGATCACCCAGGTGTCGAGCATCACGGTGCCCGAACCGCGCATGGTGGTCATCAAGCCATACGAGCAGTCGCAACTCAATGTGATCGAAACCGCGATCCGGAATTCGGACCTCGGGGTCAATCCCACCAACAACGGCGACATCATCCGAATCTCCGTGCCGCAGCTCACCGAGGAGCGGCGCCGTGAACTGGCCAAACAGGCCAAGGGCAAGGGTGAGGACGCCAAGGTCTCGATCCGCAACGTGCGCCGCAAGGCCATGGACGAACTGTCGCGGATCCAGAAGGATGGCGAGGCGGGTGAGGACGAAGTCGGGCGCGCCGAGAAGGAGCTCGACAAGACCACCGCGAAGTACGTCGGTCAGATCGACGAATTGGTCAAGCACAAGGAAACTGAACTGCTCGAGGTCTGAGGCATCACGGGTGTGGGCGGCGGGCCGGACGACACGGCCGCCGCGTGCGCGCGGATCGGTAACAGCCGAGGACATGCTCGAGTGGGGGACGAACGGAACGACGAGTTGAGCGACGGGACAATCGTGGCCGAGAAAGCCGCCGCGACCGGTGCGGCGAAGGAGCCGAAGCCGGCGAACGGCACACCTGAATCGCCGTACAGGCATTCCGGCGATGCGCCGACCGCCGGACCCCTCGGCGAGGAGCGGGCCGCCGATCTCGGTGCGGCGCCCGCACTCGAACCGCCCGCTCTCGCGCCCGCCGAATCGTCCCCGGTCGTTCCGGACGGGGACTCCGCACCGTCCACCGAGTCGGTCGTCGCCGAACCCGGTCACGCGGCCGAACCCCAGCCCGCCCCCTCGGGCTCGCGAGCGGGCCGCAATCTGCCCGCCGCGCTCGCGGTCGGATTCGGCCTCGGTCTGTCGCTCATCGCGATCCTGCTGTTCGTTCCCAAGGTGTTCATCGCCGTGGCGGGCACGGCGGTCGGTGTGGCGACCTGGGAGGTCGCCAAGCGGCTGCGCGAGGCCGATGTCCTCGTCCCGAGGATTCCGCTCATCGTGGGTGGTCAGGCGGTGTTCTGGCTGGGCTGGCCCTACGGGGCGAGCGGCGTCGCCGGGGCGTTCGCCGGAACCGCGCTGGTGTGCATGGTGTGGCGGCTCTTCGATCACGGACTGCGGACGGCGCCGCGAAATTTCCTGCGCGACACCGCGATCACGGTTTTCACCCTCGCCTGGATCCCGCTGCTGGCCTCTTTCGCGACCCTGCTGCTGCTCGAACCCGACGGCAATCTGCGGGTGCTGACCTTCATGATCCTGGTCGTGTGCTCCGACGTCGGCGGTTATGTGGCCGGTGTGCTGTTCGGCAAGCATCCGATGGTGCCGTCGATCAGCCCGAAGAAGTCCTGGGAAGGGTTCTGCGGATCGCTGCTGTTCTGCGTCATCGGCGGACTCCTGACGGTGACGTTGCTGCTCCAGGCCAATTCGATGGTCGGTGTCGTACTCGGCGTCGGTCTCGTCGTGGTGGCGACCGTCGGCGATCTCATCGAATCGCAGATCAAACGCGAACTGGGCATCAAGGACATGGGGACGCTGCTGCCTGGGCACGGCGGCATCATGGACCGACTGGATTCGATGCTGCCGTCGGCCTTCGTCTCCTGGCTGGTTCTGTCCACCCTGATCTGACCCGCGAGGACAGTCGGCGGGCTAGTGCTTGGCCGCGCGCCGCAACTGCATGATGCGCACGCCGCCGACCAGCGCCATCACCAGCGCGCCCCCGATCACCGACAGCAGTACCGCGACGCCGATCGGCAGATTGAATTGCCAGAAGAACAGGCTGACCCGGATGCTCTCCAGGTTCTGCAGGATGAAGATCAGCAGGATGATCAGGATCAGCGCGCCCGCGACCAAGCCGACCCACGCGTAGCCGGTGCGGGAGGAAATCGACTTCTTCGAAGTGACCGTCGGCGTCTGCGGTGGCTGGAACGCTTCGGGGTCGGGGAGATCGTCGGCATTGGTAGACATGACTGAATCATTGCCGACGGCTATTGCCGACGCGGGTATTTCGCCTGGACGAACTCCATGTCCCGCTGGTCGCTTCGGCCTGAATGTGCGCGCGGACGTGCTGATGAGAGAATGGGTGGACTATGACCGTCTCCCTGCCCCTCGTTTTCGATGCCCCGCGCCGTGGCATGCCCCCGCGGCATCTCGCCGATCTCGACGCGGACGGACGGAAGGCGGCGGTCGAGGCGCTGGGTCTGCCCAAATTCCGTGCCGACCAGATCGCCCGGCAGTACTACGCCAGGTTGCAGGCCGACCCGGAGCAGATGACCGACCTGCCCGCGCCGGTGCGGGAGAAGGTCGGCGCCGCGCTGTTCCCGCCGCTGCTGTCGGTGGTCAAACACATCACCTGCGACGCGGGGGAGACGCGCAAGACGCTCTGGCGCGCCGGTGACGGCACGCTGCTGGAAAGCGTGCTCATGCGCTATTCCGACCGCAATACGCTGTGCATCTCCAGCCAGGCGGGGTGCGGTATGGCCTGTCCGTTCTGCGCGACCGGTCAGGGCGGGCTCACGCGCAATCTGTCCACGGCCGAGATCGTCGACCAGGTGCGCGCCGCCGCGGCGGCGCTGCGCGACGGTGAGGTCGCCGGCGGCCCCGGGCGACTGTCCAACATCGTGTTCATGGGCATGGGTGAGCCGCTGGCGAACTACAAGCGGGTGGTCGACGCCGTCCGCCGCATCACCTCGCCCGCCCCGGACGGACTCGGCATCTCCCAGCGCAGCGTGGTCGTCTCCACCGTCGGGCTGGCTCCCGCCATCCGCAAACTCGCCGACGAGGGCCTCTCGGTGACGCTGGCGGTCTCGCTGCACACCCCCGACGACGAATTGCGCGACACCCTGGTTCCGGTGAACAGCCGGTGGCCGGTGGCCGAGGTGCTCGATGCCGCGAGGTACTACGCCGACAAGACCGGCCGCCGCGTGTCGATCGAATACGCGCTCATCCGCGATATCAACGATCAGCCGTGGCGTGCGGACATGCTCGGCCGGAAACTGCACAAGGCCCTCGGCTCGCGCGTCCACGTCAACGTCATCCCCCTCAACCCCACCCCGGGCAGCAAATGGGATGCCAGCCCCAAACCGGTCGAACAGGAATTCGTGCGCCGGGTGAACGAACAGGGCGTGCCCTGCACCGTGCGCGACACCCGCGGGCAGGAGATCGCCGCCGCCTGCGGCCAACTCGCCGCCGAGAACTGATTCCCTGCGCTTCGGACGGGTCCCGAGCGTTAGGACTACACTCCTTAGGGGTATGGTCCTAACGCTCGGGGAGGTCCTGGATGATCGCGAAGCCCCATCACGTATTCGGCCGCTTCGCGGAGTGGGACGGCCTCGTATCGTTCGCGACGCGAACGACGTCGTCGGCGCAACTGGGAATCGTCAGCGGTCGACGGCGAATGGGAAAGACCTATCTCCTGCGCGCGCTGGTCGGGGAGGTCGGTGGGTTCTACTTCGGGGCGACGACCGCGACGGCGGGGGAGTCCTTGCGGCAGTTCGGGGCCGCGCTCGCCGAATTCACCGGAGCGGAGGTGCCGGTCTCGTTCGAGAGCTGGGATCACGCGGTGGTCTATCTGTTCGGTCTGGCGGCGCGCGACCGCGCGGATGCGCCGCTACTCGTGGTGATAGACGAGTTCTCGTACCTGGTGAAAGCGGTGCCGGAACTGCCGTCCTTGATCCAGCGGGAGATCGATCGGTTCCAGGTCGAGGCCAGCGGCGTCCGGTTGCTGCTCTGCGGGTCCGCCATGTCGGTCATGGGCGGGTTGTCGGCCGGTGCCGCGCCGCTGCGCGGGCGTGCGCAGATGGAGATGGTGGTGCGCCCGTTCGGGTATCGCGAGGCCGCGGAGTTCTGGGGGGTGCGATCCGACCCGGCGTTGGCGGTACGACTGCATGCCGTGCTGGGCGGGACACCGGCTTACCGACGGCAGTTCTTGGCCGACGATGTTCCCGCGACGCTGTCCGACTTCGATCCGTGGTTGGCGCGCACCGTGCTGTCGCCGCTGAGTCCGCTGTTTCGAGAGGCGCGCTACCTGTTGGCCGAAGAAGCCGAAATCCGTGATACCGCGCTCTACCATTCGGTGCTCGCCGCTGTGGCCCACGGCAACAACACTCGTGGCGGCATCGCCGGTTACATCGGCCGCAAGGCGGTGGACATCTCACACCCGCTCTCGGTGTTGGAGGACTGCCACCTGTTGGTGCGCGAGCAAGACGTGTTCCGCGCGGGCAAATCGGTGTACCGGATCACCGAACCGCTCATCAACTTCTACGAGGCCGTGATGCGTCCGTCGTGGGCGCGGTTGGAAAACGGCCAGGCACAACAGGTGTGGGCCAGATCGGGGGAGCGGTTCGCCGCTCAGGTCACCGGTCCGCATTTCGAGGCCATGTGTCGGGAGTTCATGATCGGGGACGGCATCGAAATGCTCGGATCGGAGGCCGGATTCGGGGAGGTCGGTTGTGGAATCGTTCCCGACTCGGCGGCTCGTACGCAGATTCAGGTCGATGTGGCCGTTGTGCAGCCGGGCAGTGGCGGTCGGAAAGCGGCGGTGTCGATGATGGGCGAGGCGAAGTGGGGAGTGACCATGGGCGTCGGCCATGTGGATCGACTCGTGCGTGCCCGTGACCTGTTGGCGGGTGGCGGAGTGGACGTATCGAATTGTCGGCTGGCCTGTTTCAGCGGCACCGGATTCAGTGACGCGCTGCGTGATCGAGCCGAGCGGGATCCGCACGTACTGTTGGTCGGACTCGGGCAATTGTACGGTTCGAAGAACGGATGATTCGGTCCGGAGGGCGATGATCGACCGGATGAGAGTCGCGTGTGGGCGGTGTACAGTGCGCGACGGGCGGCAGATACGGTCCGCCGTACGCGGCAGTGCGCTGCCGGGGGAACTGATCGGAAACGCTCGAGGGGGATGACCCGGTGCTGCGCGAGGGTGAGGTGTTCGCGGGTTTCACCATCCAGCGACTGCTCGGGCAGGGCGGGATGGGGGCGGTGTACCTGGCGCGGCATCCGAGGCTGCCGCGCCTGACCGCGTTGAAGCTGCTGAATCCGGAGTTGTTCTCCGACGACGAGATCCGCGCGCGGTTCGAGCGGGAGGCGGATCTGGTCGCGCGGCTCGACCATCCCAATCTGGTGACCGTCTTCGACCGGGGTGTCGAGGACGAGCAACTGTGGATCTCCATGCAGTACATCGACGGTGTCGACGCCTCCGGTGTCGATCCGCGCACGTTGCCGCCGCAGCGGGCCGCGCAGATCGTCGCCGAGACGGCGGCGGCGCTGGACTACGCGCACGCCATGGACGTCCTGCACCGCGATGTGAAACCCGGCAATATCCTGCTCGCCAGAGGCGCGGGCCAGGAACGGGTGCTGCTCACCGATTTCGGTATCGCCCGGCCACGCGAGGATGTCGGGCACCTGACCAAGACCGGAAGTTTCACCGCCACCCTGGCCTACGCGGCACCGGAACAGTTGACCGGCGGGCATCTGGACCATCGCACCGATCAGTACTCACTGGCCTGCACGCTGTACTGGCTGCTGAGCGCGACAGTGCCGTTCGATTCACCGCACGCGGTGCAGGTGATCGAAGGACATCTGCGCAAACCGCCGCCGCCGATCACCGGTCATCGACCCGACCTGCCCGCGGAACTGGACGCGGTACTCGGGCGCGCGCTCGCGAAACGGCCGACCGAGCGCTTCGACAGCTGCGCCGAATTCGCGGCGGCGGTGCACGCGGCGTTGAGCCGGAACGGTTCTCGGACGGGGACCGCGTCACGGTCGATGCCGAGCCGGTCGATGCCGAGGGCGGTGCCCGCGGTGGACCCGCACGCTCGGCAAGCAGGAGCGGGTCCGGGAAATCCGCCCGCTCCGCGCGAAGTCGGCGGCACGCCTGTCGGCGGCGGAGCGTGGGGGCAGGGGTATGCGGTGCCGGGGCACCCGTCACCGATGCCGCCGAACGCGCCGATGGTCGGAGCGCCGAACCGGATTCCCGGGCGCGCCCCCGCTCGAGGTCCCCAGGCCGTTCGACCCTCACACGGCGGTGTGCGTCCCGGCCCGCCGCCGGTTCGCCCTCCGGCCCCGCGCCCACCCCGGCGGCGCAACGGTGTGACGATCGTGCTCACCGTGTTCGGCGTCATCGGCGCACTGTTGGCGGGGTGCGCCATCTTCGCGTGGCAGGACGAGACCACCTGGGTCTCGCAACTGACGGGCCGTTCGAAAGGCCACCAGGATCTGTCGGCGATGTCCGCGGCCTTCCCGCGGATGTTGCCCGCGGGTAATCGTGACACGGGCACGGGGTACGAAGGCGCCACCTGCTCACCCGCGGCGAAATGGAACGACTGGCGGTCCAAGACGGGAGACAAGGCCGCGTTGGACCACTGGCGTGCGCGGTGGGAGTGCCTGTTGGGAAGTGGCACCACGTTGGCCTATACCTTCTACGCCTATGAATCCGAGGACGCGGCGCGGCGGGCATTGAGCGCGTTCCAGGCCGTGACCGACGATCTGGGAACCAGCACCACCGGCACTCGCACCGACCACCGGGTGATGTACAACGGCGGCTACGCCCTCGACGATCATCCGATGATCGTCTCGACGTTCGACGACCCGTCACGTGCTCGCTGGATAGCAACCTTCGGGCTCGGGTCGGGCGATATGGACGAACTCGTCGAGGAGGTGAAATCCGCCCCATTCAGCTGACCCGTTCGGACCGCTCCACCGGGGTACGTGGCCCGGTTCTCGACCGCCCGGCAGTCGGAGATGGCCCGGGCGGGTACCCCGCGTATCAGCCGCGATTCTTGGCCGGACGGTTGGTCGCCGCCCTGCGCTCGGCATCCCTCGCCTTGACGCGTTCGCTCTCCGCGCGCGTGGCGGCATGCGTTTCGCGCTCACGTACGAGCCAGGCGGGCGGATCGGCGAGCAGTGTCTCGATCTCGTCGGCGGTCATGGCGTCGGCGACGTCGGCGCGAGCCAATCCACTGTTGGATATACCGAGTTTGCGAGCGACGACATCGCGCGGGAAGGGCCCGTTGCTGCGCAGTTCGGTCAGCCACTCGGGCGGATCGGTGCGCAATTTCTCCAGGTCGGCGCGGGAGATCTCGGCGGCGCGGAATTCCTCGGGGGTCGCGGGGAGGTAGATGCCGAGCTTGTTCGCCGCCGTCAGCGGCTTCATGGTCTGCGGTTTCTTCTCCTGGCTCACCCGGCGAGTTTAATCGACGCCGCGCGAACCTTTCGCCACCGCGGGCCGACCTCGACGCGGCCTGTCCGATTCGCCGCAGGTCGAAGCGGCTAACCTTCATGCAATGAGCCGGTTCGACTCGATCGACGTGACTCGCGTGCGCTGGTTCGCCGCGGTCGCCCAGGAATTGCATTTCGCGCGGGCGGCGAAATCGCTGAACACCTCCCGGCAGCGGCTGAGTCGCACCGTCCTCGATCTGGAAGAGGAACTCGGCACGAAACTGTTCGTGCCGGGAGCCCAGCCGACCGAACTGACCGAGGACGGGCGCGAATTCCTCGCGGCGGCTCCCGGGTTGATCGACGCCGCCGAAGCATCGGCCGCGCAACAGGCTCCGGACACCGACGCCGGGTTGCGCGTCGGCTTCGCGCCCGGGGTGACGGTGTCCAAGTGGACCAGGATCTGGGGTGAACGTTTCCCGGAGACCCCGCTGCGGGTGGTCGCGCTGACGGCGGCCGACCAGGAGGACGCGCTGCGCGAGGACCGCGTCGACATGTGCTTCGTTCGCCTCCCGATCGATCGGGACGGCCTCAACGCGATTCCACTCTACCGGGAGGTGCCGGTGGTCGTGGTGCCGAAGGATCACCCGATCTCGGTGTTCACCGAGGTCAGCACGGCCGACTTGGCCGACGAGCGGATGCAGGAGACCCACGCGATCGATGACGCGGCGGTCACCCTGGAGATGGTCGCCGCGGGCGTCGGCCACGCCGTCGTCCCGCATTCCATCGCCCGCCTGCACGCCCGCCGCGACCTCGTCTACCGCACGGTGACCGATGCCCCCGATACCGAGATCGCCCTGGCCTGGCCCGCGGACCGAACCACCGATCTGGTCGAGGAATTCATCGGTATCGTGCGCGGTCGCTCCGCGCACAGCTCCCGCGCGCCGGAATCACCTCGCGCTCGCCCGGCCCGGACCGAGCGTGTCGCCGCCAAGAAGCCTTCTCCGGCAAAGCATTCTGCCAAGAAGAAGCCGGTGAAGCGCCGCGGTCGCTGAGCCAGGAGGAAACACGAACGCCGCCCTCGCGTGGAGCGGGGCGGCGACGTGGGGGCGATCGGAGTCAGCGAGGTT
Organism: Nocardia sp. NBC_01377; assembly: GCF_045040005.1. NCBI lineage: Bacteria > Bacillati > Actinomycetota > Actinomycetes > Mycobacteriales > Nocardiaceae > Nocardia > Nocardia sp. NBC_01377. The sequence goes on along the minus strand of NZ_CP109566.1, from coordinate 5,313,541 downwards.
TGCGCGACAGGATCTTGTCGTAGCCGACGATGCCGAGCAGGGCGACGGCGAAGCCGACGAGGAAGATGTCCTCGACGCGGCCCTTGTGATTGCCGACGAGCATCGCGAGCAGGATGATCGCGACGACGACGGCGGCGATCTTGAAGGTGCGCGGCGACTCACCGCTCCAGCCCCACGCGGCCGAAGGAACTTCGGCGGTATCGACATGGGAGACGAGGGCGCGCTCGGTGTTGGCGGGTTCGAGTTCCGTGGCGGCCACGATCGCTCCTTAGCTCGAGGTTCGGGGTGATCCCGATTCCGGGTACTTCACCGATATCGTGGCATACGACCGTCCGTCGTAGCCAGCGACCCTGCCACAATGGGCCGGTGTCCGACATCGTGAGAGTTCTGCTGCTCGGCAGCACCGGATCCATTGGCACCCAAGCGCTCGAGGTGATCGCCGCGAACCCCGACAAGTTCGAGGTGGTCGGGCTGGCCGCGCGCGGCGGCAACGCCGAACTGTTCGCCGCGCAGATGGCCGCGACCGGAACTCGCAACGTCGCGATCGCCGATCCCGCGGCCGCGCGGGCGCTCGATGTCGAACTCGGCGGTCCGGACGCGGCCACCGAACTGGTGCGTCGCACCGAGGCCGATGTGGTGCTGAACGCGCTGGTCGGCTCGCTCGGTCTCGGCCCGACCCTGGCGACCCTGGAATCGGGGACCCGATTGGCGCTGGCGAACAAGGAGTCGTTGGTCGCCGGTGGGTCGCTGGTGACGCGGGCGGCGGCGCCGGGCCAGATCGTCCCCGTCGATTCGGAACATTCGGCACTGGCGCAATGTCTGCGTGGCGGGCGCGCCGAGGAAGTGGACCGGCTCGTTCTCACCGCGTCCGGCGGCCCGTTCCGCGGGTGGACCGCGCAGATGCTGGAATCGGTGAACCCGGAGGAGGCGAAAACGCATCCGACCTGGTCCATGGGCCCGATGAACACCCTGAACTCGGCGTCACTGGTGAACAAGGGCCTGGAACTGATCGAGACGCACCTGCTGTTCGGCATCCCGTACGACCGGATCGATGTCACCGTGCACCCGCAGTCGATCGTGCACTCGATGGTCACCTTCACCGACGGTTCGACCCTGGCCCAGGCCAGCCCGCCCGATATGAAGTTGCCCATCGCCCTCGCCCTGGGCTGGCCGCACCGGGTGCCGGGGGCGGCGGCCGCGTGTGATTTCGGCACGGCGTCGACGTGGACCTTCGAACCCGTCGACACCGAGGTCTTCCCCGCGATCGACCTGGCCAGGCAGGCCGGTGAGGCGGGCGGCAGTGTCACCGCCGTGTACAACGCGGCCAACGAGGTCGCGGTGCAGGCGTTCCTCGACGGACATATCCGCTTCCCGGAAGTCGTGCGTACCGTCGTGCGGGCGGTCGAGGCGGCGTCGCGGTGGCGCGCCGAACCCGAATCGCTCGCCGATGTACTCGCCGCGGACAGCTGGGCGCGCGAATACGCCGGTGCGCTGATCAGCGCGTGATCACGGTCGCTCTCGAGGTGTCGACCGGCGCTCGGGCGTCCGGAGCCTGCCGCGCCTGGCAGACTGTGACGTGAGGTCGGTCTGCGTCCGGTTACTGTGGTCGGGTGTTCGCGGCCGGAACCGGATGCGGGCGTGGTCGATGATCGCGGCCGACCGGCGGTCGTGTCGAGGCGAGCTGCGTAACGCAGGAGGGCTGTACATCAATGGTGTTCGCGTTGGGTTTCGCGTTGTTCGCCCTCGGTATCACGATTTCGATCGCGCTACACGAATGCGGGCACATGTGGACCGCACAGGCGACCGGCATGAAGGTGCGCCGCTATTTCATCGGCTTCGGCCCCAAGGTGTTCTCGTTCCAGCGCGGTGAGACCGAATACGGCCTCAAGGCGCTGCCGCTGGGCGGTTTCTGCGATATCGCGGGAATGACGGCGCTCGACGAACTGGCGCCGGAAGATCTGGACCGCGCGATGTACCGGCAGTCCACCTGGAAACGCCTGGTCGTCATGTCCGGCGGTATCGCGATGAACTTCCTGCTCGGCTTCCTGCTGGTCGCCGTGCTGGCCATCGGCTGGGGACTCCCGCGTTTCGATCAGCCGCCCGCCACCGCGCTCGGCACGATGGGCTGCGTTCCGCAGCAGAACCCCGACGGCACCACCCAGCCGTGTACCGGCACCGGACCGGCGCAACTGGCGGGCCTGCGACGCGGCGATGTCGTCGTGAAGGTCAACGGCGTGCCGGTCGACACCTGGAAGGAGTTCCAGGCCGAGACCCAGAAACAGACCGGCCCCTTCAGCTACACCGTCGATCGCGACGGACAGACGCTCACCATCCCGGTCGATCCGGTCCGGGTGATGCGCTACCCGGCAGACGGCGGGCCCGGCAGGGAGGTCAGCGCGGTCGGTGTCGGCGCCGACTTCTACGAGCCGGTGCAGTACGGCGTGCTCGCGGCGGTCCCGGCCTCGGTGGCGTTCACCGGCGACATGTTCGTTCGCACCTTCCAGTCGCTGGCCCAGATGCCGCAGAAGGTCTCGGCGCTGTGGACCGCGGTCACCGGTGGCGAGCGCGATCCGGAGGCGCCGATCAGCGTGTACGGCGCGAGCCGCATCGGCGGCGAGACCGCCGAACGCGGGCTGTGGAGCGTCTTCATCCTGATGCTGGCCAGCCTGAACTTCTTCCTCGGCGCGTTCAACATCCTGCCGCTGCTGCCGCTGGACGGCGGCCATATCGCGGTCGTGCTGTACGAGAAGATCCGCAACTCCATCCGTGGCTGGAAGGGACTCGCCCCCGGCGCGCCGGTGGACTACCTCAAACTCTTGCCCTTGACCTACGTCGCGGTGGTGATCGGCGGCGCCTACATGGTGCTCACCCTGGTCGCCGACATCGTGAATCCGGTCAAACTCTTCTGATCGGTACCCCCTCGCGGCCCGACCGTGATCGATTCCACGTGGGCAACGGGGGGACACCGGCCTGTCAGCACGCATGTCATCGCTCTCACAGGGCGACGTCGGGAAATGCGCGACTAAGCTTGGCAGGCGAACGGCACGCTCACAGAATCACGCTCAGGGAACGCAGGAAAGAAGGCAGCCGAAAGTGACCAGCACAATCGGATTGGGGATGCCCGCCGCACCGGCGGCCGTTCTCGCGCCCCGCCGAAAGACCCGCCAGTTGATGGTGGGCGGTGTCGGTGTCGGTAGCGACCACCCGATCTCCGTGCAGTCGATGACCACCACCAAAACCCACGACGTCAACGCGACGCTCCAGCAGATCGCGGAACTGACCGCGTCCGGCTGCGATATCGTCCGCGTGGCCTGCCCACGGCAGGAGGACGCCGACGCGCTCGCCACGATCGCGCGCAAATCGCAGATCCCGGTGATCGCCGATATCCACTTCCAGCCGCGCTACATCTTCGCCGCGATCGACGCGGGCTGCGCGGCGGTACGGGTCAACCCCGGCAATATCAAGGAGTTCGACGGCCGCGTCGGCGAGGTGGCCAAGGCGGCGGGCGCGGCGGGCATCCCCATCCGCATCGGCGTCAACGCGGGCTCGCTGGACAAGCGCATGTTGGAGAAGTACGGCAAGGCCACCCCGGAAGCGCTGGTCGAGTCGGCGCTGTGGGAGGCGAGCCTGTTCGAGGAACACGGGTTCGGCGATATCAAGATCTCGGTCAAGCACAACGATCCGGTGATCATGGTCGAGGCCTACCGACAGTTGGCGGCGCGCTCGGACTACCCGCTGCACCTCGGCGTCACCGAGGCCGGTCCGGCGTTCCAGGGCACGATCAAATCCGCGGTCGCGTTCGGCGCGTTGCTCAGCGAGGGCATCGGCGACACCATCCGGGTCTCGCTGTCCGCGCCGCCCGCCGAGGAGATCAAGGTCGGCGGGCAGATCCTGCAATCGCTGAATCTGCGCCCGCGCAAACTCGAGATCGTCTCCTGTCCGTCCTGTGGACGCGCACAGGTGGACGTGTACACGCTGGCCAACGAGGTGTCGGCGGGGCTCGAAGGCATGGAGGTGCCGCTGCGCGTCGCCGTGATGGGCTGCGTGGTGAACGGTCCTGGCGAAGCGCGCGAGGCCGATCTCGGTGTCGCCTCCGGTAACGGCAAGGGCCAGATCTTCGTCAAGGGTGAGGTCATCAAGACGGTGCCCGAGGCGAAGATCGTCGAGACCCTCATCGAGGAAGCCCTGCGAATCGCGGAGCAGATGGGTGAAGAAGCGTCGGGTGAGCCGGTGGTCACCGTCGGCTGAGTCCGGAAATGTGGCCGCGCGCGGGTCGCGTGGCCACGCCACGGAAAAAGTTCTTTTCGGATGCGCATACCGCAGTCGCGGTTTTCATGGCAGGCTGTCGATGTGCGGAGTCTGCTCGAGCCGACGCGACGGGCGAAATTCGCCCCCGCGCGTCAGCTGGCGAACCGAGATCTGGCACAGGTTCTCCGTGTCCTCGACACCGATCCCGTGGCGTCGTGCATGGTCGCGGCCCGACTACAGGAATTCGGTCTCGACGCGCGCGCCGGGACCGGTGAACTGTGGAGCCGAGGCGGCCCGAGCGAGTCCCTGTGCTTCTCCGGCGCCAATCTCGTTCCGTTGCTCGGTGACCAGGCGGCCCTGCGGGCCTTCGCCGACCGCGCCGCGCGCTGGCCCCGGATCTGTTCCTCGGTGGTCGGCAGGCAGGAACTGGCGCTACCGCTGTGGGAGATGTTGGCGCACCGGTGGGGCCCGGCCCGCGAACTACGCGGTGAACAGCCGCTGCTCGCACTCGCCGAAGCGCCGCTGACCACACCGGATCCGGAAGTGCGTCGGGCCAGACCCGACGAGTTGGACCGCTACCTCGTCGCCGCGATCTCGATGTTCATCGAGGAGGTCGGTATCGACCCGCGCGCGGGCGACGGGGGTCGCGGCTACCGGCGACGGATCCAGAGCCTGATCGAATCGGGTCGCGCCTGGGCGCGTTTCGATGACGGCGAGGTGGTTTTCAAAGCCGAGGTCGGGTCGTTGTCCCGGCGCACCGGCCAGATCCAGGGCGTGTGGGTGCATCCCGACCATCGCGGCCACGGCCTCGGCACCGCGGGCACCGCCGCGATCGCCTCCGCGATCGTCGCGTCGGGCCGGACCGCGAGTCTGTACGTCAACGACTACAACCGGGTGGCCAGGCGGGCATACGGCCGCGTGGGGTTCCGCCAGATCGCGACGTTCGCCACGGTCCTGCTCGACTGAATCCCGCGCGACCGAATCGCGGCACACCGACACCGATTTGCCGCGTGTCGACACGAAATCCGCGTATTTCGCGGATGTTTGCCGATTGTTGGCTATACGATCGGTGTCGATGTGGACCCGCATGCTCGTTCCGCCCGCGATCATCGCGTTCGGCATCGCGGCCGCAGGCGCGACAGGCTGCTCCGCGGGCTCGCAGGGCCCCGTTCCCGCCGCCGACGCCTTCGTCGCCGCGTTCGCCGACCACGATGTCGATCGGGCCGCGCGCCTCACCACCGTCCCCGAGAAGGCCGCTGCCGCAATGGATTCGGCCTGGACGAAATTGCAGGCCGAATCCATGACCGCCGAGACCGGCGCGGCCAGGGTCAGCGACGACACCGCGACCGTCGAATACACCTACGAGTGGAAACTGCCCAAGAATCGGATCTGGCGCTACACCGGTCAATTGCAGATGGGGCGCAGCGACGGTCGCTGGGTGGTGCGCTGGGCGTCCTCGGATATCCATCCCCGCCTCGGTGATACCCAGACCATGGTGCTGCGCGCGAATCCGGCGCCACGCGCGCGCGTCAACGAATCCTCCGGCAGTGATGTGATGGTGCCGGGCAAGGTCACCCGGGTGGCGTTTCGGGCCGCGACCGCGACGGACGCGAATTCGGTGTCGAACGCGTTGGCGGCGGCCCTGTTCCGTTTCGACGAGCGGTTGACCCCCGAGAACATCCTGCGCTCCGCGCGTGCCGCCGACGGCACCTATACCGTGGCGCTGCTCGACGAAGTCGAATACGGCGAGGTCGGCGCCCAGTTGCTCGGTCTATCCGGCGTGACGCTGACCCAGGAATGGGATCTGGTACCCACCGAGCGTGGGTTCGCTCCCGATCTGCTCGCGCAGGTGCGCAAGACGGTGATCGAGGAGGTGGACGGCAAGGCGGGGTGGAGCGTGGTCACCATGAACTCCAACGGCGTCGACACCGACGTGCTGAAAGAGGTTCCGTCCCAGCCCGCCCCGTCGTTCGCGCTCAGTATCGACCGGTTCGTGCAGGCGGCGGCGCAGCGGGCCGTCGACGTGCCCACCGAGCAGACCATGATGGTGGTGCTGAAACCCTCCACCGGCGCGGTGCTCGCCGTGGCCCAGAACAAGGCGGCCGACCGTGACGGTCCGGTGGCGACGATCGGACAGTATCCGCCGGGTTCGGTCTTCAAGACCGTGACCGCCGCCGCGGCCATGTCGACAGGTCTGGCCACCCCGGACACCATACTGCCGTGTCCGAGCCGAATCACGATCGGTGAGCGCACCATCCCCAACTACAACCTGTTCGGCGTCGGCAGCGTGCCCATGGCGACCGCCTACGAACGTTCCTGCAATACCTCCTTCGCGGAACTCGCCAGCGAATTGCCCGGCTCCGCTCTGCACGACACCGCCGCCAAACTCGGGGTCGGCCCCGGCTATTCCGTGGTCGGGTTGCCGACCGCGTCGGGTTCGGTGCCGCCCGCCGACGATCTGGTGCAGCGCGCGGAGGACGGTATCGGCCAGGGCAAGGTGGTGGTGAGCCCGTTCGGCATGGCGGTGATGGCCGCGACGATCGCCAGGGGCACCGCGCCGGTGCCGTATCTGATCGCCGGTCGGCCCACCGTCGTCGACGGTGATCGGGCCGCGCTCACCCCGGAGGTCATCGACGGATTGCGGCTGATGATGCGCAAGGTCGTCACCGGCGGTACCGCCGAACGGATCGTCGATCAGGGCGAGGTGTACGGCAAGACGGGGGAAGCCGAGGTCGAAGGCGGATCGCATTCGTGGTTCGTCGGCTACCGCGGCGATATCGCCTTCGCCACGCTGCTGGTCAGGGGCGGCAGTTCCGACAACGCGGTGGGCGTGACCCGGGATATGTTCGCGATGCTACCGCCGGACTACTGATCGAGTCCGGGAGTCTCAGGCCCGGCGCAGCGTGGCCGCGAGGTGGTGGGTCAACGGTTCGCCGACCGCGGCCATGCGCAGGGTGTAGTCGATGGTGTCGCCCGCGAGGGTGAACGACCGGCCCAGCGCGGTGACCAGTTTCGCGGTGCTGCTGCGCCCGATGCTGGTCGAATCGAATTCCATCCGCAGCGAGCCGTCGCTGACGACGAGCCCGCCTTCGCAGATCTCGGTGATCCCCGTCGGGTGGGCCAGGATCAATTCGACGTGGTCGGGGCTCGGGCAGCGCAGGTAACCGGTTTCGGCGTGCATCGGTCTGCTGCCGTCGGCGGCGCGGGTGCGCTGCCGATAGGTGAGGAAGGGGCGGCCGAGGTGGCCGAACCGCACTTCCTCCAGGTAGTCGAAGGATTCGATGGTCGGGTACACGCCGTGCCCGCCACCGCGCCAGATTCCGAGCAGCGGCGCCAGCGGTGCGATATCCGGATGGGGGGCGACGGACGGTTGAGGTACCACGCGCGAGAGCATACTGCGCACGGCGGCCCCGGTCGCCCCCTGAACGCGGAGTCGGCCGAACCTGTCCGTTTTATCGGATTACTCGGACTGCTCCCGGCCCGGCCTCGCCGCCCAGCTCCGCGACCATGTCCAGAGCGGTCGCATGGCCGCGGCGAGTTCGGTGCCCGCCGCGGTCAGTTCGTAGACCTTGCCGGGCGTTTTCACTATCAACCCCGAGGTCTGGAGATTGTGCAGGCGGACCGAGAGCACACTCGACGAGCACTGCCCCATGCGGCGACGCAACTCCAGGAAGCCCAGCGGCGCCGGTTCCAACTCCCAGAGCACGCGCATCATCCACCGCTGGCTCAGCAGCTCCATGACCGCCAGCACCGGTTCGTCGGCCGGGTCGGCACGGCCCCTCGGCGGTTTGGCTCCGCTTGCGCTTCTCATTTCGAACTACGATAGTGATTCTGATTCAGAAGCATTGCCATGGGTCGACCGACGACAGGAGGGCCGAGGGTGGGTACGACGGACAACACGGGACGGCGGATCGTCCTGATCACGGGAGCTTCCAGGGGAATCGGCGCGGAAACGGCGCGCGTTCTCGCGGCACGCGGCGACCACGTCGTCATCAACTATCGGGAGAAGCGCAAACGCGCCGACGACCTCGCCGAGCAGATCGCGGCGGCGGGCGGCAGCGCGTCGGTCGCGGGCGCCGATATCGCCGAACCCGACGCCGCGCGCACCCTGATCGACCGGGTCGTCGCCGAATTCGGCGGCTTGGACGTACTGGTACTCAATGCCTCGGGCGGGCTGGAACGCGACGCGGCCCCCGGATACGCGATGGCGATCAATCGCGACGCGCAGCGGCGATTGGTGCGAACGGCGTTGCCGTTCCTGCGATCCGGCGGCCGGGTCGTCTTCGTCACCAGCCATCAGGCCCACTTCCACGGGCGCAAACCGGTGCCCGCCGACTACGAGCCCATCGCGGCGAGCAAACGCGCGGGCGAGGACGAACTGCGCGCGATGATCCCGCGACTGGCCGCGCACGGTGTCGATCTGCGCGTGGTGTCGGGGGACATGATCGACGGCACCATCATCGTCCGACTGCTGGAGCGCAGGAATCCGGACGCGGTGTCGGCGCGCAAGGAACACGGCGAACTGCCGACCGTGGCCGAATTCGCCGCCGCCGTGGCCGCCGCGACCGAAGGCGTCGCGGAGTCGGGGCACACCGTATACGTCGGCGGACCCGACTACCTGGCACTTTCGGCTACCTGACGATCGAGCGTCCCATACCTCGAATTCCCGCGATTCGTGGTTCCGACGGGGCGGACATGGGGGACGAACGGGTTGTCCGCTGGGTTTCCGGTACGCGTTCGGTCACATTTAGGAGACGATTTGTTGATGTCGGAGACCGATGAACGGGCGACGCGGGCGATGAGTGGTACCGGCGATCATTGGCTGGTGCCGGGCAAGGAAATGGTTGTCGCGGTGTGCGGTGGGTTGACCCACGACGGTCATCCGATGCTGGACGCCGCGGGCCAACTCGCGCGTCTGCACGAGATCCGTGAGCGCACACCATTGTCCGAGGCCGAGGGGATCGATCGGCGGCGGCTACAACTGGTGCGCAGCATCGACCGATGGATGACGTTGACGACCCCGGTTCCCTATCACGAGGTCGGCACCTTCGACGCGACGGTAGGACAGGTGGTCGACCGGCTCGCCGAACGCGTCACCCAGGTCTGCGTGACGTTGGCCTACGCGCCGGATTCGGTGGTCGACACCGCGTGGTCGCGAGTGTACGAATTGGCCGACGCCTACCAGGATCTGGTGGACGGCCTGTGCGCGGGCACCCACCGGGTCCCGGACGCCTCCTAGCGACCGCGTCCGAAGATCCGCATGCCGCGTCCCTTCTTCCGGGGAAGGGTCGCGTAGACCATGGTCATATCGGCGAAGACCTCGGCCTCCTGTTCGCGTTCGGCGCCGAATTCGCCACGGCCGAGCGCGTGCTGGATCGACAGCGACGGGAGCAGGGCCGCGAGCGTCGTCGGCAACGGCGCGGTCGGCTCGTCCTCGGATCTCCCGTGGCCGAGCAGCATATGGCCGATCTCGTGCAGGATGATGTGGTCGGCATTGCGTTCGGTGGCGTCGGCGTCGTAGACGATGATGTCGTCGTGATTGCGGGCGATCCACAGCCCTTTGCCGCGACAACCCCGCTCCGCGAGCATTTCCGAGGGAACCTGGCGCAGCGAGATCGAGCGTCCGCGATGGGCCGCGACCGCGGCGAGATAGGCGTTCACATTCCAGGGATAGGGGAGGGGCACCGCCCGGGTCGCGTCACCGATGCGTGCTTCCATGCTGGTCATCCGGGCCCACCTTACCCATCCGGTTGCGCGGCGTCATCTCCGCATTTCGGACATGACCGCCGCGCCGCGTCGGGCCGTTCGGTCATTCCTCCCGTTCGGGTTCCGGTATCGGAACCGCCTCGGCGGCAGGTCTTTCGCCGTGCGAAACCCGGATCACCAGGTAGTTCACCACCCACAGGGCAGCGCCGATGGCGAGCAGTATCCCCGCGATGACGTACTGATCGGTATTGCGATCCGTCCACGGCGTCACGAGGAATCCGCAGGTGATCGCGCCGACCACGGGCAGCGCCGTCGGCGTGCGGAAATGCTTGTGCTCGACGGTGTCCCGGCGCAGCACAAGCACCGCCACGTTCACGATGGTGAAGACGGTGAGCAGCAGCAGTGCCGTGGTTCCGCCGAGTTCGGGCACCTCGCCGACGAACAGGATCAGTCCCAGCGCCAGCACCGTGGTGAACGCGATGGCCAGATGCGGGGTGCGGCGGTAGGCGTGCACCGCGCCGAGCGGACGCGGGATGACGCCCTGGCGTGCCATGCCGTAGAGCAGGCGGCTGGCCATCAGCATATTGATCAGGGCCGAATTGGCGACGGCGAACATGGTGATGAACGCGAAGATATGCGTCGGGAAACCCGGTGCTCCCGCTTCGACGACCTTCAGCAGGGGCGTATCGCCCTGTCCGAGTTCCTCGGCGGGGACCAGCGCGATCGCGGTGATCGACACCACGACGTAGATCAGGCCGGTGAGCAGTAGTCCCGCCAGCAGGACCTTGGGGAAGATCCGGCTCGGTTCCTTGCACTCCTCGGCCATGTTCACCGAATCCTCGAAGCCGACCATCGCGTAGAAGGCCAGCGTGGTGGCGACGATGACGCCGCCGAGCGCGCTGCGGTCGCCGGTGTCGAATTCGACGATGCGCCCGAAATCACCGTTGCCGAAACCAAGCGCCCACAACCCGATGACGATGACGATCAGCAACCCGCTCAACTCGACGCAGGTGAGCACGACATTGAGTTTCACGCCCTCGGCGACGCCGCGCAGATTGATCGCCGCCACGACGAGGATGAAGGCGAGCGCGACGAGGGTGACGCCGATCCCGGTGCTCAGATCGAACTCGAAGGCCTCGGCGAAATTCGCGGCGAAGGCGCGCGACGCGGTGGCTGCCGAGGTGATTCCCGAACTCATCACGGTGAAGGCGACCATGAAGGTGAGGAAGTGGACGCCGAACGCCTTGTGCGTATAGAGCGCGGCGCCCGCGGCGTGCGGATATTTCGTCACCAGCTCCAGGTAGCTGAACCCGGTGACCAACGCGACCAGGAACGCGACGAGGAACGGCACCCACACCGCCCCGCCCACCTGATTGGCCACCTTGCCGGTGAGCGCGTAGATGCCGGTACCGAGGATGTCGCCGATGATGAACAGCAACAGCAGCCCCGGGCCCATCACCCGTTTCAGTTCCGGTTCGGGCGTGGTTCCCGAACCGGCGGTCACGTCGGCCATACGGTGTCTCCTACAGGTCGTGAACAGATTGTGGGGATACCCATTTCTCTCGCAAACCAGTCGCGGTCGGTGACCGCGCGCGCAACGAAACCGTCTCGGCGTGAACCGCTCCCGTCTCTGTCGCGTTCCTCCGAAGATCAGCGCATTCTCCGGCATCTCGCCTCCGAGCGATCCACCGGATGCCGGGACGTCTCTCGGACAGGATGGGAAGGTGCAGATGACCAGTGATCAGCGCGCCGGGCCGCGGCTTCCGGCGGTGGCGCAATGGTGGGTGCTGGCCAGCCGGTTGATCAGGCAGTCGGTCCGCAACGGTGAGGTACTGACGGCCGTCGCGGCGCCGACGGTGTTCACCATCGGGTTCTACGTCCCGTTGAACACAGTGATGAACCTGTACGGACACGGACTGAGCAGTTACGCGCAGTTCCTGATGCCGATGATCGTCATGCAATCGGTGGCGTTCTGCGCCTCGGCCGCGGCGTTCCGTGCCGCGACGGACGCGCGGGACGGGCTCAACGCGCGTTTCGGATCGCTGCCGATGCCCTTGGCGCTGCCGTTGACGGCCCGGCTGACCGCTGCCACCTATCGCGGGGGTCTCGCGCTGGCGGCCGCGGTGGTGTGCGGGTTCGTCATCGGGGTGCGCTTCTACGGGACCGCGGCGGATACGCTGGGATTCCTGGCGTTCGCGCTGTTCATCGCGCTGACGTTCTCTCTCGGCGCGGATGTGATCGGCACGTTGTCGAAGAGTCCGGAGGCGACCACCCAGTTGCTGATCATGCCCCAGCTCATCCTCGGCATGGTCTCGACCGGATTCGCCCCGGCCGAACAGTTTCCCTCCTGGTTGCAGGGGTTCGCGCGCAACCAGCCGATCTCCCAGTTCGTCTACGCCCTGCGGGCGCTGGCGGGTGATCCGTCCGGCAACGCGGGCGTGGTCGGCTGGGAGGTGCTCGGTCCCGGGTTGGCCTGGGCGTGCGGCCTGCTGGTCGCGTTCGCCGGATGGGCGGCCGTCATCGTGATGCGGAGGTCGGGATGACAGTGACATCGCAGATGCCGAGGGCCTCCGGGCCGACGGAGACCTTGCGCCTGGTGGTGCCGCAGACGCTGATCCAGACGCAGCGGCTGTTGCTGCGCTGGTGGCGCGATCCGCTCACCGTCGTCCAGTCGCTGATCTTTCCCGCGCTGCTGCTGGTCATGCTGAATACGGTCCTCGGCAAGCAGATCTCGGCGGCGTCGGGGATGAACGCGCTCTACGGGTCGGTGCCGATGGTCGCCCTGGTCGGGGTGATGTCGGGATCTCTCGCCGGTGCGGTGACGCTCGGACGCGAACGCGACGACGGGTTGCTCGCCCGATTCTGGGTGCTGCCGGTGCACCGCGCGTCGGGACTCGCCGCGCGGATCCTGGCCGAAGGCGTCAGGATCCTGCTGTGCACCGCGGTCATGTTCGCGGTGGGCACCGCGCTCGGCTTCCGATTCGAGCAGGGGTTCCTCGCGGGCGTCGCGCTGTTCGGTGTGCCGTTGATGTTCGGTTTGGGATTCGCGACTCTCGTCACGGCCGTCGCCACCTATTCCGCCAAGGCCGCCCTGGTCGAGGCCATCTCGCTCGGATCGTCGCTGCTGATGTTCTTCAGCACCGGATTCGTGCCGCTGGCCGCCTACCCGGGGTGGGCGCAGCCGATCGTCGCGAACCAGCCGATGAGCCATGCCATCGACGCGATGCGCGGGTTGTCGGCGGGCGGTCCGGTGCGTGGGCCGCTGTTGGCCACCACGGCGTGGTCGCTCGGCACGATCGTGGTGTTCGCGATACCCGCGGTGTTCGGCTACCGGCGTGCCAGTCGCGCCTGAGGCTCAGGCCCTCTCCCTGTCCTCGGCGACCTTCTCGATATGGGCGATGGAATCGCGCGGGCTCAACGCCATGGCACGCAGTTGGTCGAAGATCACACCGAAGCGCCGGATCTCGAGGTGACCCTCGATCAGCGCGTCGCCCGTGATCCCTTCGACATACACCAGTTCGGGGTCGTCGGGTTGGGGGAAATCGAGGAGTGTGAACGATCCGAGCATGCCGGGGTGCGCACCTGCTTCGAACGGAAGTATTTGCAGGATGATGTTATTCATCTTGCTGTGTTCGATGAGCTGCTTCAGCTGGCCCTGCATGACCTCGTGCCCGCCGACGACCCGGCGGATAGCGGCCTCGTCGAGCACCACCCACAGCTCCAAGGGCTCGGCCTTGGTGAGCACGCTGCCCCGGCTCATTCGCGCCGACACCTTACTTTCGGTGACGGCCGCCTCGAGCTTCGGCATCGAAGTATCGATGACGGCGCTCGCGTATTGCGGGGTCTGCAAGAGACCCGGAATGTAGGAGGTCTCGTAGTGCCGCGCGGACAGTGCCGCGGATTCGAAATTGATGTACGCGGAGTAGACCTCGGACAAATTGTCTTCGTAAGGCCGGGACATCCCGGGTTTCTGCGCGTCCGAGAGCAGGTCCATGACGTATCGGCGCTTGTCCGGGTCGATGGCGTACAGGTCGAGAAGCGTCATCAGGGTGCGCCGTTGCGGGCGGGCCTGCGCCTGCTCGATCCGGTACAGGGTGGTGACATTGATACCGGTTCGGCCGCTGACCTCTTCCTTGCTGAGTCCGACGCCGTCGCGCATCTCGGTCAGCAAAGCGGCCAAGCGGCGTAGACCGGCGGTGAGAACGGTGCGCTTGCCTGCCATGTCGCCAATCCTTTCACCTCGCGTGGCATTCGGGCCGGAAATCGGGTCGGCACATGGGCGCTCGGATACCGGGATCAGGTCTGCGGCATCGGCAGCGGGACGACGACGCCGAACGGCAGCGTGATGCTCGGCTGATGGGTGGCGGGCGGCGCGGGTCGTTCCCGCTCGTGCGGCTGCTGCTCCTCGAGGCGGAACGGCGGCTGCTCGGGTGCGCGCACGGCGGGTGGATCGACAGGGTCGGGCCGGACCGGGGCACAGAGGATTCCGCATTCGACGGTGACGCCGGGCATGGTCACCAGCGGCGGCGTCGCGCGGACCGGTGCGCTGGTCTCGGTCATCGGTTCCAGCGGCAGCGGGCGATCGGCCCGCACGGCGCGGGTCGCGAACACGTCCGGCCCCGGCGCGGGTGGCATCGTGCCCCGGCGTGACGAGATCCGGGGCGATGGTGACCCGGCTCGGCGCGCCACCGGTCCGGTAGGCCGCCGACCAGCTCAGTACGTCCGCGGCGTAGGATCTCGAATTGTTGTAGCGCAGGACCGCTCGCGATTCCTGGGCTGGATCGCGCAGGTCGAGATCGCCCGAGCACAGGTACTGCCCGGCGCCGAGCGCGGCGTCGAAGACGTTGTGCGGGTCCCGAATTCGGTCGCCGTTGCCGTCGGCGGCGTAGTGATCCCAGGTTCCGGGCAGGAATTGCATCGGCCCGAGCGCGCGCACGTACCCGCCGCCGGGGGCGGCGATGATCTCGTTGGCGGGCAGCGTGCCGTCCAGCGCGGGGCCGAGGATCGGCTGCGTCGTGGTGCCCGCGGCATCGGTGCGCCCGCCGAAAGCGTGCCCGGATTCGATCCGTCCGATGCCGGCGAGGAGGTTCCAGGTCAGTCCGCAGCCGGGTTTCGACGATGCCATCGCGAGTTCGGCATTGCGATAGGCCGCGAGCACGATCTCCGGAATACCCAGCGCCCCGGTGTGTTCGGACAGGGCGATCTCGTGCAGCGAGACGGCGGTTCCCGTCGGCGTCCGGTCGTCGGCGGGGGCTATCGCGTGCAGGGTGCGCGGCGAGTACGGCACCACGGGCAGCAGTCCGACGGCGGTGTCCGCCGATCCCTCGGGCGCGGCGGTCGCGCTCGCCGCCGTGGCCGCGCCCGCGATGTCGCGGGGCGCCGAAATCACCGTCGCGGGTACGGAACCCGAGACGACGACGCCGACCGCGATCAGGGTCGACGCGGTGATCGGGGCGGATAAACGCATGCGGCCACACCTATCCCGACGTCGCGGGCTCGCGGCGTGACCGTGTCCGGTCGGTCGCCGTCCCGGACGACGCCGTCCAGAGAACAAGAACTGTCAGTAACATATCGCATAATCGATCCATGTAGATAGCTTGTCCTTCAGCGAAGCTCTGATCACATGGATCGTGAGGGTTCGGCGTCGCGACGCGGGTTCGGATTACCGACCGGTCGGGTCTGATTAGCTGAATATCTGCTATAGCTATTCGGCAATCTGAAACACTGCGCAACAATTCCTCGTGTTCGGTTTTCGCATGACTGAAGACATTCCGATCGCTATCGAATTTCCCTGTCTCTAGCTAGGTTTATTCGATTCAGTGCCGTTTTCATATCGCAATCAATCCATTCGGGCTTGCCACGCGAATAGAGATTGCTGAATGTTGACTGAATGAGAGAGGTTGGACGTCGACGTGGTGCTTGACCTGAAAGTGGCGGTAGTGGGCGCGGGATTCGGTGGGATCGGTATGGGGGTGGCGCTGAAGCGGGCCGGGTACGAGGATTTCGTCATCCTCGAGAAGGGCGACCGGGTCGGCGGTGTGTGGCGGGAGAACACCTATCCCGGCTGCGACTGCGATGTGCCCTCACATCTCTACTCGTTCTCCTTCGCCCCGTATCGCAGTGCGAAGCAACGGTATCCGGGCCAGGAGCAGATTCTGTCGTACCTGCGTCAGGTCGCCGACGACCACGGCCTCACCCCGCATCTGCGGTTGAACTCGGCGCTGTCGCGCGCGACCTATCTCGAGGATCTCGCGCGCTGGGAACTCACCACCACCGACGGCGAGACGATCCGCGCCGAAGTGGTGATCTTCGCGCTCGGCCAGTTGCACCGGCCCTACATCCCGACTATCCCGGGGCGGGATCTGTTCGCGGGTCCGGCATTCCACACCGCGAGATGGGATCACCACCGGGATCTGCGTGGCCGCGATATCGCGGTGATCGGCACCGGCTCCAGCGCGGTGCAGTTGCTGCCCCAGATCGCGCGGATCGCCGGGCGCGTGCATGTCTACCAGCGCACGCCGCAGTGGCTGCTGCCCAAACCCGCACGCGAATTCGGTCCGGTGTCGCGACTGGCGCTGCACGTGCCTGGCGCGCATCAGGTCTACCGCAGGGCATTGCACCGGGGCGCGGACACCCTGCTCGCGCCGATCATGCATCGCGGCTGGTCGGCGCGGCCCGCGCAATGGTTCGCGCGCGCGTACCTGCATCGCCGGGTCACCGATCCGGGGCTGCGCGCGGCGGTGACGCCGGACTACCCGATCGGTGGCAAACGGATCATCTTCGACAATGCCTACTACGCGACGCTGGCCCGCCACAACGTCAAACTCGTGACCGACCCCATCCAGCGCATCGTCGCCGACGGTGTCGAGACCGTCGACGGCGCGCACCGCCGCGCGGATATCCTCATCTACGCCACCGGCTTTCGGGCCGCGGAGTTCATGGTGCCGATCTCGGTCCGCGGTCGCGGCGGACAGGTGCTCCAGGAACAGTGGTCCGACGGTGCGGACGCCTTCATGGGATTGGCCGTGCCCGGATACCCGAACGCGTTCCTCATCGCCGGACCGAATTCCTTCACACCCGCGGGGAGCAATCCCACCATGAAGGAGTACCAGATCGGCTACATCATGGAATGCCTGCGCTGGCGCGAGGAGATCGGCGCTCCCGCGATCGAGGTCGGCGCGACGGCGATGGCGCGGTACCGTACCTGGTTACAGGGGGCGATGGCGAAGACGATCTGGTCGGGCTCGGTCGACAGCTGGTTCAAACACGCCAACGGCCGCGTGGTCAATCCGTGGCCGGGGACGACGCGGAGTTTCGCGCGCATGCTCGCGCATCATCCGGCGGACGCGTTCACCGTGGTCCCGGCCGGTACCGGCATCGCGTCGAACGTGAGGACGGACGCCGAGCAGAGCGACCGCCGGTCCTAGCCATCGGTACCACGTCGGTGTGGACGGCCGAACGGTTCCGCCCCCGGTGCGCGGTACGCGCGCCCGGGGGCGGAACGGCGCGCGGTCAGGCCTTGCGCTGCGCCGAGTAGCGGGCCGGATTGGCCTGTTCGGCGGCTTTGGGGTCGAGTTCGTCCTGTTTGTCCCTGACCCCGGCCTCGATCCGGTCACCGAGATCTTTGTCGACATTGCGCCAGTACTCGAACGCGCGTCCCAGCACCGGTTCGCTCACGCCATTGAGCAGATGGCCGACGATATTGTCCACCAGTCGCTGTCTGGCCGAATCGTCGAGGACATCGCGCACCATCGTGCCCGCTTGACCCCAGTCGTCGTCCTCGGCGCGGACCGTATAGGCCTGCCTGACCATCTCCCCGTCGGTATGCCACCCGACGGGCGGCCCCGACACCTGGGGATCGGCGTGCGGACCGCCCTTGGAATTGGGGACGTAGACCGGATCGCCGGGATTGTGATGGCGCATCGCCCCGTCCTTGGAATACGAGCGAACCGTGGTGGCGTGCGGCGAGTTGACCGGAAGTTCCTTGTAGTTCACACCGATCCGATGGCGGTGCGCGTCCGGATACGAGAACCAGCGCCCGAGCAACATCTTGTCCGGACTCGGGCCGGTACCCGGCACGGAATTACTCGGTTCGAACGCGGCCTGCTCGATCTCGGTGTGATAGTCGGCCGGATTGCGATTCAACGTCATCCTGCCGACCTCGATCAGCGGGTAGTCGCTGTGCGGCCAGACCTTGGTCAGGTCGAAGGGATTGAACCGGTAGGTCTTCGCGTCGTCGAACGGCATGATCTGCATGTTCAGCGTCCAACTCGGATGGTCGCCGCGATCGATCGCCTCCCACAGATCCCTGGTGTGGTAATCGGTATCGATCGAGGCCATCTGGTCGGCCTCGTCCTGGGTGAAGAACTCGATGCCCTGATCGGTCTTGAAATGGTATTTGACCCAGAAACGCTCGTTCGCGGCGTTGTACCAGAGGTAGGTATGGCTGGAATAGCCGTTCATGTGCCGCCAGGTGCGCGGAATGCCGCGATCGCCCATCAACCAGGTGACCTGGTGCGCGGATTCCGGTGACAGCGTCCAGAAATCCCATTGCATATCGTGGTCGCGCAGGTTGTTGTCGGCCCGTCGTTTCTGCGAACGGATGAAATCCTGGAATTTCATGGGGTCGCGCACGAAGAAGATCGGCGTGTTGTTGCCGACCATGTCGAAATTGCCCTGTTCGGTGTAGAACTTCAGCGCGAAGCCGCGCGGATCGCGCCAGGTATCGGGACTGCCGCGCTCGCCCGCCACCGTCGAGAAGCGCGCGAGTACCTCGGTCTTCTTACCGGGCTGGAACAGATCGGCCCTGGTGTAGGCGCTGACATCCGCGGTCACCTCGAAGGTGCCGAAGGAGCCGCCGCCTTTGGCGTGCGGTTGCCGCTCGGGCACCCGCTCCCGGTTGAACGCGGCCATCTTCTCGATGAGATAGGCGTCGTTCAACAGGATCGGGCCGTCGGGCCCCACCGTGAGTGAATGTTCGTCGCTCGGTACCGGAATACCCGCGTCATCGGTGGTGAAATTCGACATCTTGCTCCCTTCTACCTCAGGTAACCGGGAGATCGAGCCGTAGCTCGCGTCCGGCCGTGACAGTTGCCGCCTACCCCCGCCTCGAGCGGTGAAACCGGCCGCCTCGCTCAGACGCATCCCTCCAGCGTCGCGCGCGAGAGTTCGGCGATGACATCGGTGACCTCCCCGCGGGCTCGCATCGCCCGCAGTTGCCTGCGGGCGCCGTTACCCCTGCTGTGGAGCGCCGCGATCGCCTCGGCGACGAAGTCGTGGTCGCCGGTGTCGCGCAACGCGGGTTCGATCCGTTCGACGAGATCGGCCAGCAGTTCGCGATGTGGCCTGACACGACCGGTCACCGGGTCGAGCCCGTCCCCGTCGAGTCCGGAGTGGGCGGCTTTCCAGTAGGCGGCGCGCAGGACTTCGGCGGGTACCGCGGGCGCGCGGACCCCGCGGACGATGGAACGCAGCCCCATCGTCACCGTCGCCCGGATCAACGCCGCGAGCAGGGCAGATTCCTCGACGGTCGCCGGAATGTCGCTGACACGCACCTCGACGGTGGGAAACGTCTCCGAGGGACGGATATCCCAATACACCATCTTGTTGTCGAGAATGCTGCCGCTGGCCCGCATCATCGCCACCATCGACTCGTATTCGGTGGCGGAGCTGAAATACGGTGGCGGCCCCGCGCTCGGCCAGCGCCGCCACAGGATGCTGCGCCAGCTGGCGTAGCCGGTGTCGCGGCCCCGGTAGATGGCCGAGTTGGCCGTCGTCGCGAGCAGGACGGGCAACCACGGGCGGACGTAGTTGCCGACCAGCACCGCCGTCTCGCGATTCGGCACGCCGACGTGGACGTGGCATCCGCACAGGCCCTGCTCGTGGGCGAGCATGCCGTAGGCGTGCTCGATCCGCCGATACCGCGGGGTGTCGGTCACCGGGAAGTGTTCGGGGACGGTCGGGGGGATGGCCACCGCGATCAGCCGCGCGTCGTTGTCCTCGGCGCAGTCCGCGACCGTGCGGCGCTGTTCGCGCAGTTCATCGAGCAGCGCCGGGATCCGCGTATGCACGCTCGTGCTGGTCTCCACCTGACAGCGGGTCAGTTCCAGTTGCAGCGCGATCCCCGCCTGCTTCGCCGCGTCGGCCACCGCCAGGTTCTTGGCGGCGGGTGCGCCGGTGACCGGGTCCGCCAGCAGGAACTCCTCCTCGACGCCGACGGTCGGCGCGGCCTCGTCCATGCCTGTAGGCTACGCCGCCTTCATGACGATTCGGCTATAACAGCTGTTTGAAAGCATGCCGCCGGGGATCGTCGCGGGCACCTCGCCATCGGGGCCGCGCCTGTAAGGATTCCGTAGGAAAACTCCTAGCTCCAATGGATTTGATTCACAGGTACGAACACCACAGTGGGGTTCGCCTCGACCGGGGATTCGCTCCCGGAAGGTCGCACGGATGCCGATACGAGATCCGGATCCGATGGAGAAAAGGAGAAGACAGTGCCGACGATGTTTCCGACTTCCGTCACGGTGGCGAGCCAGGACACCACGCGGGATTACACCCGTTTCGGGTGGACGGTCGCGGCGACGGCCAACGGCGCCTGCCTGATCACCGACGACCGGGTCGCCGGTATCGAACTGACGGGGGAGTTGGCCGCGAATGTGCGCCGCTTCCTGCGTGCGAACAATCTGTCCGGTCCGGTGATCGAGATCCCGGGCGCGCAGCGTCGTGAAATCCATCTCGTCACCGGCCTGAAGCGGGTCGAAGGGGCGATCGCGGCACTGCGGCACGCGGGAGCTGTCGTCCACAGCGACGGCGCCGGTGTCCCGCTGCCGCCGAGCACCCTGTCGACCGGCGCCCTCACCTGGGGGATCGCCCCCGCCGAGGCCCGCTGGATGCCGCCGCTGGTCGCCGTCGCGGCGGCCGTGCGCGCGGCCTCGCGCCGGGCGCGGATCGTCGGCATCGCCTGCTGAGAAGTGTCGCGTCGGCGACGCTCGTGACTCGCGACACCCCGGTTTCGGCTCGGTGAGGCCGGGTAGTTCGGTCCGTGAGTACGGCGAAAGCGTCGCGACACGAGAAAGGCGTGAACGATGACCAAACCGATCACGAGCACACTCGACCAGGAACAGCAGCGGATCGCCGGCGAGGCATTGCAGGCCACGGTGGTGGATCTGATCGACCTGACCCTGATCGCTAAACAGGCACACTGGACCGTCATCGGCCGCAACTTCCGCTCGGTCCACCTCGCATTGGACGAATTGGTGGTCGTAGCGCGGGAATTCACCGACAGCAGCGCGGAACGCGCCACCGCGATCGGTATCAGCCCCGACGGTCGCGCCCAGACGGTGTCGACGGATTCCGGCGCGCTCGGCATCGGCGCGGGCTGGCAGCAGGACACCGACGTGATCGACTCCGTGGTGGGCAATCTCGGCGCGGTCATCGCGCGACTGCGCGACCGCATCGAGGCGACCGAGAAGGCCGATCCGGTCACCCAGGATCTCTTCATCGAGATCGCGGCGCGGCTGGAGCAGCTGCACTGGATGTGGCAGGCACAGCTCGCCACCGTGTAGTTCTCGCGTGAGCAGAGCGGACCGTCCGCCGTCGACCGAGCGTCGACGGCGGACTTGTGCGCGGGGCAGGGGCTTTCGGGCAGTGGGCATCGGCGACACGGATCGCCTCGTGGGTTCGAGGCGAGGTCTACACGGTCACCGCAGGGCTTCGAGCTTGTCGGACAGCGTTTCCAGACCTTCCACCGCGACCGGGCCCGGGCCGGTGTAGCCGAACGGGACGGCGATGACGCGGTCGGCGCGGATCGCGTCGATACCGGCCAACTCCGGTCGGTTCCGTAGGGCGGCGCGGGCGGAGTCGGGGGTCTGATCGCCCTGGGTCAGCAGGATCACGATTTCGGGGTCGCGCTCGATCAAAGTTTCGGTGTTCGCGCCGAAACTGCGTTGGGCGACATCTCCGAAGATATTGGTCAGTCCGAGGATCTCCATCTGGGTGTCGACGGTGCTGGTGCCGCCGTAGGCGTTGAGGGTCGATCCGTCGCGGGACAGTATCAGCGCGGCCGCCGGGCGCTTACGCTGTTCCGGGGTGTGTTTCGCGGTGACGGTCGCGACTCGCGCGCGCAGTGCGGCGACTTCGTCGGCGGCGGCGCGCTCGGTGCCGAAAAGCCTGCCGTAGAGCTCGATATCGGCGAAGACGTCGTCGAAGGAACCCGCCGCGTCCTTGCAGTATCCGCGGGTCACGATCAGCGGGATGCGCGCGGCCGCGAGGTCGTCGGGGGTGACGGCGGCGCCCTCGAAACTCACCACGACGTCGGGAGTCCGGACGATGATCTCCTCGCGCGCGAGTTCCGCAGTGGGAGCGACGAATTCGGCGTGCGCGAGCCGGTCGGTATACGCGCCGGGGAAGGGGGCGGTCTCGAAAGTGCGGGCGATCACGCGGTCGGCGGCGCCCGCGGCGGCGATCATCGGTGCGGCGATCGAGCCGACCGTGACGACACGCCGTGGCGCGGCCTCGAAGGTGACGTCGCGACCGCAGCTCGAGATCGTCAGCGGGAAACCGGTTTCCGGGTGCGCCGTGGTCCGCGCGGTCGATCCGCCACAGGCGGTGAGGCCGACGAGCGCGGCCAGCGCGACGGGCAGGACGGTGAATCGGTGCGGAGTTCTCATGGTTGGTCGGATTCCTTCTCTGACGGGGGATTACGAGGTGACGGTGCGGAGTCGCCGGATCAGGAGCAGCAGCATGGGCGCTCCGACGACGGCGGTGACGATGCCCAGCGGCAGTTCGCGTGGCGCGAACGCGGTGCGCGCCACGACATCGGCGGCGACCAGGAAGATCGCGCCGATCAGCGCGGACACCGGGATCAGCCTGCGGTGCGCGCTTCCGACACACAGCCGGGCGACGTGCGGAATGATCAGCCCGACGAAACCGATCGTGCCCGCCACCGCGACCACCGCGCCGACGCCCAGTGCCACCAGGCCGAGCGCGTACATACGCAACCGGATGGGTGCGAAGCCGAGGGTTCTCGCCGTGTCGTCGCCGATGGCGAGCGCGTCGAACCGGGCGCCGAGCAGGAACAGCGCGCCGAGCGTCACGGCCACGGCGACGGCGGTGACACCGGTCGAGGTCCACGCGGCCGACCCGAGCGATCCGAGCAGCCAGAAGAGTACGGCGCGCGCGCCTTCGGGGGAGTCGGAGGCGAAGATCAGGAAACTCGTGGCCGCGGAGAAGATGTAGCCGATGGTGACCCCGCCCAGCAGCAGCCGCAGCGAGGTCATCTGCCCGTTGATCCTGGCGATGGTGAACAGCAGGGCGGTGGCGATCGACGCCCCGAGGAACGCGCTGGAGGCGAGCGCGCCGGTGGCGACCGTGGCGGTCGAGCCGAACAGCAGGCAGACGGCCGCTCCGGTGGACGCGCCGGAGGTGACGCCGAGGATATGCGGATCGGCGAGCGCGTTGCGGACGATGGTCTGGAGGACGACACCGCTGACCGCCAGTGCCGCGCCGACGCAGGCGCCGAGCAGGACGCGCGGCGCGCGCACCAGCCAGACGATCGAATCCTGGGCGGCGGACCATTCCACCTCGCCGGATCGGCCGAGCAGATGGTGGACGACGATCCGGGCGACCGTCGGCGGTGGCACCGAGACCGGCCCGATCCCGGTCGCGACGATGACCGTCACGCACAGCAGCGCGGTGAGCCCGCCGATCCACGTCGCCGTGATCCACCGTTTCCCTGTCTGCGCCGAGTCGTCGACCTCGGTCGGTGCGAAGGTCGCGGTCACGGTGCGAGAACCTTTCCGGCGCAGGTGGTTACGACGTCCTCGACAATCGGCCTCCTCGGCCCGAACAGCAGCTGAATCGCGCCGAACGCCGTCGAACGCGCCACGGTGACCTGGTAGACGGGTTCGAGTACGTCCGGGGTGAGGACGTCGTCCACCGGGCCCGCCGCGGCGATTCGACCCCGGTCGAGCAGGACCAGGCTGTCGCAGTACCTGGCCGCGAGGTTCAGGTCGTGCAGGACGACCACGGTGGTGACATCGAGATCGTGGACCAGGCCCAGGAGTTCGTGCTGGTAGCGGATATCGAGGTGATTGGTCGGCTCGTCGAGCAGGATGTGGTCGGCCCGCTGGGCGAGGGCGCGGGCGATCAGCACCCGCTGGCGCTCACCGCCCGACAGCGAGGCGAACGGACGTTCGGCGAGCGCGCGCACCCCGACCCGGCGCATCGCGGCGGCCGCGGCGGCCCTATCTGACCGCGAATACCCTCGCAGCGCACCGGCCCACGGCGAACGACCGAGCAGAACCATCTCGGCGACCGTGATCGGCGTGTCCGCCGAGGATTCCTGCGTCACCACCGCGAGGCGGCTCGCGATATCGCGTCCCCGCAGGTCGGCGACCGGGGTGCCGTCGATGGCGACGACACCGGTACGTGGCCGAAGGGCCCGGTAGATCAAGCGCAACAGTGTCGACTTGCCCGAACCGTTGGGACCGATGAGCCCGAGGGTGGTGCCGGGTTCGGCCACCAAGCCGATTCCCGACAGCACGAGGGTGCCGCCGTAGTCGAAATGGACGTCGTCGAGGGTGATCACGCGACAACCTCGACGGCGGTCGAGCCCCGTCGTCGGGCCACGACATGCAGGCGGTCGCCGTCGAGTGCGTCGCCGAGTATGCCGTTACCCGGCCACTCCGGTTCGGTGAGCGGTCCGGGTCGATCGAACAGCGCGAGGACCTCGAATCCGCTCAGGTCGAGCAGGTATCGCAGCTCCCGGGGGAACAGCAGACGCCACCCGGTGTCCTGGGTGACCGGTATGCCGCAACCGTCCCAGGTCCAGACACGGCGCCTGCGCAGCAGTTGCGCGGGCAGGTCGATCGACAGCGACGTGCGCGAGGTGTAGTCGACGCCCTCCCACGCGATCGTGCGGACCGATTCGTGGTCGAGCAGTTCGCGCCGCCCCCGGTCGGTGAGCAGGAACGCGCCGTTGCGCATTTCGAGGATCAGCACGCCGCCGGGGCGCAGGCACGCGGCGAACCGGGTGAGGGCCGCGACGATATCGGCGGTGTCGTGCAGGTGCAGCAGGGTGCTGCCGAGACAGGTCACCACATCGACCGTTGCGGCGACCTCGATGTCGCGCGCGTCGGCGACCGTCACGGTCAGATCGGGGTATTTCGCGCGGGCATAGGCCACCATCCGCGCGGAGATGTCGACGGCGCTCACCGAATAGCCGAGGTCGGCCAGCCGGGCGGCGTCGCGTCCGGTACCCGCTCCGATATCGAGCAATCGCCTCGAATCCGTCGCGGTGTCGGCGAATCGCGTCACCAGGTCGTGGACGAAACGCGCGTTGCGTTCGCCGTTGTCGGGGAAGGTCCGTTCGTAGAGCGCGGGATTGTCGGTCAGCAGGTTCTCACCCGCGAGCACCGGGTCAGCGCTGGTGGGTGTCATCGTCGCAATCACCTTTCACGAGTACTGTGCGCGGGCCGGACGTGCCGTCGGGGGTGGGCAGCGCGCCGCGCCGGTGCAGGACCGTCACGGCCGCGGCGGCGAGCGAACCCGTCGCGGCGCACAGCAGCGCGGGCCACCAGGCGAGCGGTCCGCCGAAGCGATCGACGGCCGCGCCGACGGCGGAGGTGAGCGTCACGGTGAACACGCCCGCGACGAGATAGAAGGCGCCGTAGTAGGTTCCGGTCAGGTGTGGGCCGCTGAATCGTGGGATCAGTTCGTTGACGAACGGTTGCACCGTCATGACGCCGACGGCCAGGATCGACGCGGCGAGCGCGACCGGCGCGACCGACACGATCGTGGAAAGTGCTCCGCCGGTGCCGGATTCGAGGACACGCGACGCGATCGGCGGGACGAGGAAGGCCGCGCCCATCGTCGCCATGCCCGTCGCCATGGCGGGTCCGCGCGCCCGGGTGCCGAACGCCCGGGTGATACGGACCTGGAGCAGGAGAATGATGATCGTCTCGGTGAGGAACAGCGCCGCCACCGCGATCGCCGCACCGCCCGCTCCAGCCGCCCGGCGCGCCTGCAAGGTCAGGAGGAAATAGATCTGGCTCTGCAACGCGAACATGGCCATCAACGCGAGCGCGAAAGCCACGAACACGCGATGGGTGAGGACGGTGACCACATCGCCCGCCACGGTCGTCGTGCCGCGCGCGACCGGACGATCAGGCAGCAGGACGAGTTGGGCGACGGTGAGCGCCAGGAAAATTCCCGCCGCCACCACGGCGGTGAGCCGAAAACCGATCGAGACCAGGACGGTGCCGACAACGGGTCCGAGCGCCGACCCGATATTGCCGAAGATGTTGAACAGCGCGAAGGCGTCCGCCGCGCGGTCGTCGCTGTCGAGGGCGATATAGGAGCGGACCGCCGGATTGAACAGCGCCCCGGCGAATCCGGTGAGCACGGCGGCGAGCAGCACGACCGTGACGGACCCGCCCACCGCGAACAGTCCGAACCCGGCCGCGCGAACGGCCGCGCCGACGACGATCACCCGGCGCGCGCCGAGCCGATCGGCCGCCGACCCGCCGACCAGGAACAAGCCTTGCTGGCTCAGATTGCGCACCCCGAGCACCACGCCGACGGTCGCCGCCGACAACGCCAGATCGTGCAGCAGGTAGTCGGCGAGAAACGGGATGAGCAGATAGAACCCGGTATTGCCCGCCAACTGGTTGACCAGGAGTAAGCGCACCGACAGCGGGAACGTCCGGAACAACGCGAGCGTGTTCACGCGGCCACCCGTCGGCGGATTCCGAGTCCGGGCCCGGCGGGACGGCGCAGGACACCGTCGACATCGCCGAGCCCGCACCACGGATCGGCGGCGATCAGCAGATGTCCGTCCAGGTCGATCCATCGTGCGGCGCCGCTCAGATGCGCGGCGGGGGCGATACCGAGCGAGGTCGACACCTGGCAGCCGAGCATCACCTCGACACCCGAACGCCGCGCCCAGTCGATCATCGAGGCGGCCGCGTCCAGGCCGCCGCATTCGGCCAGTTTGATATTGATTCCGGCCACCGTCGTCGGCAGTGCCGCCAACTGCTCGACCGAACCCGCGTCCTCGTCGGCGATCACCGGCATCGGGACCGCGCGCGCGACGGCGTCGAGGTCGTCGAGCCGTCCCGTGGGCACGGGTTGTTCCACCGCGGCGATCCCGGCGTCGGCGAGTTCGGTGAGAACCCGCACGGCGGTCTCGGCGTCCCATGCTCCGTTCGGGTCGAGTATCAGCGTGGCGGTCGGAGTTGCCGCCCTGACCGCGCGGACCCTGGCGATATCGGCGGCGGGATCGGGTTCGCCGAGTTTGAGTTTGAGCACGGAGAAACCGGCATCGATCAGCCGTCGGGTCGAGCGAACCGTGGGTTCGATGGCCCCGATGCCGAGCGTGTAGGCGGTGGGCGCCGAATCCCAGTGCGGCATACCGAGATAGGCGCTCAACGGTTGTCCGGCCCGGGTGGCGAGATGGTCGTGCACCGCGATATCGACGGCCGCCGCCACGGGCAGCGCGTCGGCCAGGCGGGCGCGAAGGGCGGGCAGGGCCGCGCGCAGAGCTTCCGGGTCGCCCACGCCCGCCGCCCACGCGGCGGTGTCCGCGAGCGCCCGACCGATCGTCGCGACGGTGATTCCCAGACGCGGGCTGGTGACGACCTCGCCCCGGCCGGAGACGCCGTCGTGCGACAGGGTGACGCATACGGCATCGCGTTCGGACATGGTGGCGCGCGAGATGCGCAGCGGCTCGGTGAGTTCGATACGCGTCGTCGTCCATTCGAATCTCATGCCGATACCCGCGCTGTCGCCGGATCGCGGACGACGCGGCAGCGCGCCCAGCCCTGTGCCTCGGATTCGTCGGGGTCGCCGAATTCGACGGGTTCGGTACACGGTGCCTCGAGCAGGCCGCGCTCGGCGCACCAGTCGTCGTCGTAGATGGTGCGCAGATATCGGTGCGGTCCGTCCGGGAAGACGGTCAGCACCCGCGATCCCGGTTCGCGGCGCGACACCCAGTCGGCGACCAGCGCGGCGGCGCCGGTGCTCCAGCCGCCCCCGAGGCAGGTACGCGCGGCGAGGTCGCGGCAGGCGGCGACCGATTCGGTCGGGCCGACCCAGTGCACCTCGTCGAAATCGGCGTAGGCGACGTTGCGCGGCAGGATACTGCTGCCGAGGCCGCGCATCACCCGGCTGCGCGCGGGTTGGCCGAAGATCCGCGAGCCGACCGCGTCGACGCCGACGACGCGCAGTCGCGGCCAGTACCGGCGCAGCGCCCGGGTCAGGCCAGCGGAGTGACCGCCCGAACCGACGGTGACGACGAGCACGTCCATCGGTTCGGTCTGGTCGAGAATCTCGCGGGCCATGTCGAGATAGCCGAGCGCGTTGTCGGGGTTGTTGTACTGGTCGGGCCAGTACGCGCCGGGTGTCGACGCGCGCAGGACCGCGAGCCGATCGAGGCGGGCGCGTTGCCAGCCGCCCTCGGGATGCGGATGCTCGGCGACGGCGAGGGCGACGCCGTAGCGGCCGAACAGCGTCCGCATATCCGGTTCGAGTTCCGCGTCGACGACGAGTGTGACCGGATGGCCGAGCGCACGCCCCGCCAGCGCCAGTCCCACACCCATTGTGCCGCTGGTCGATTCGATGATCGGCGCGCCGGGCGCGAGTTCCCCGCGATCGATGGCGGCCAGCAGCATGGACGCGGCGGCGCGCGCCTTCATGCCGCCCACCCCCGCGGATTCTATTTTCGCCCAGTAGTTTCCGGACTCGGTCGGGATCGGGGTGACCGGTGTCCCGCCGATCAGTCGGAGCAGTCCGGATCGACCGCCGTGTGGCTCTACCGTGCGCACGTGGACTCCGAAAGGTCGTAGTGGATATGAGTGCTCGGGCCGCCGTCGAGGGAGAAGAACGGATACGGTTCGGCCGATATCGCCGTGACGGCGTCGTCTCCGAGGAACCACGGCAGTACCGCGCTG
The DNA here is from genome assembly GCF_045040005.1 of Nocardia sp. NBC_01377. NCBI lineage: Bacteria > Bacillati > Actinomycetota > Actinomycetes > Mycobacteriales > Nocardiaceae > Nocardia > Nocardia sp. NBC_01377. The sequence goes on along the minus strand of NZ_CP109566.1, from coordinate 5,284,640 downwards.
CCGGTCTGCGCGAACATCACCAGGGGCATGCCGTGGCGGCCCGCGTGCTCGAGCAGAGGATCGAAACTGCCGTTGACCAGCGTCATCCCGGTGACGAGCATGGCGTCGTAGGGGGTGGTGATCGCCTCGGTGGACCTCAGGACGGGTTCGTCCCATTCGGTCGTCCCGCCCGCGCGGTCGCACGGGATGTAACCGATTCCCCGCGCGCGCAATTCGGCGAGCAGGGAGTTGACGACGCCGACCACGAGCACGGTCCGGATGCCCCGCGTGGGCAGCAGGTCGACGACCGTGCGGGCCCGGTTGCGCGATTTGATCAGTGACGACGCGCCGTCGACCGCGATCGTCCGTCCCGTTCGTCCCGCCGCCGAGGGATGCGGGTGCCGGTGCATGAGGTAGCCGTCGAGTGCCGCGATCCTTACCGCGGGAACGGCGTGGTCGAGCAGTGCGGCCACCGTCGCGCCGACACAGTCGGAGACGATCTCCGCGTGGTCGACGCGCCGATCGGGTTCGAGTCCGCACGAGCCGACCGCGGAACCGACACGCACACTGATGATCTCGTTGCGATAGCGCTGTGTCCGGCCCGCGTGCCTGGTGCCGTGCACGGTGAGGAACGCGCTCGCGACCGTGACCGTCTCCGGCGGCGGGCCGAGCGCGCCCGCCCGGACCAGGTCGACGAGTTCGGCGACCGAGCGCGGCCGTCGTCCGGTCGCGGGGGTGTTCGCGGCCGTCATGTCCGGGTACCGGGATCGTGATAGGCGACGCGTAGTCCGGCGATCGATCGCTGGGCGAGTTCGCTCGCGGCGCGCGGCTTCTCGTCGACGACCATGACGTAGCCGAGGTATTCGTTGTTGTTGTCGGCGACGCGTACATTTCTGCCCGCCGCGGCGAGGTGATGATCGACGATCCGGTCGTCGAGGGACCACTGGCCCGCGCCGAGGATGGACTCCAGTCGCCCGGCGCGGTCGGGTACCAGGAAGGCGATGGCCGCGCTGCCGATTCCGGTGTCGACCGGTGCGAGGACGGGTTCGATCCCGGCGGCCAGATCCGCGTGGACCGCCGCGAGATCGATACCGGTGACCCGGCGCACCAATTCGGTGATCCGATTGCCCGCCGGTCGCGGATTGACCTCGACCAGGCGTGGACCCCGCGCGGTCACGACGACCTCGGTGTGGGCGACCGTGCCGTCGAGTCCGAGCGCCTCGATCGTGGCGACGGCGACGGCGCCGATGGCCGCCGACTGCTCGGGGTCGGTCGTGGCGGGGAACATGTGCCCGGCCTCGATGAAGCAGTCCGAACCCACCACGTATTTGTCGGTGATGCCGACGACGGTGGTCCGGCCGCGGTGGGTGACGGTCTCGACGCTGTATTCGGGACCGTCGAGACATTCCTCGACCAGTACGTCGGGCGCGCGGACCTGCCCGCGCGCGTTGACGGGGAATCCCGCGATGGCCTCGACCGCGTCGCGCAACCGGTCGACGTTCTCGACGCGGCGCACGAACATCCCACCGCAGAGGTCGACCGGTTTGACAACGACCGGATAGCCGATTCGCTCCGCCGCCGTGGTGATCTCGTCCCACGCGGCCACCACCGCGAATGCCGGACCGGGAACCCCGGCGGCCGAGCAGATCCGGCGGGTCGTCGCCTTGTCGCACGCCGCGCGCATCGCGTCGCGGCTCGGCCCGGGGAGCCCGAGGTCGGCGGTGATCGCGGCGACGGTGGGCAGGTAGTAGTCACACGAGGACAGCACCCCGTCGAATTCGAAGACCTGGTGCAGACGACGCACGGTGTCGACGACGGCCTGCTCGTCATTGGTCTCGGCTGTAAGGATATTCGTCGCGCCGAGCAGGGGATGGCGCGCATCGGTCGCCGTCCGCAGGTAGTGCCCGAGATCGCGGGTCAGGAAACTGAATCGGTGTCCTCGGTCGCGGATGCCGTGCGGGAGCAGTGTGCTCATGGACCCGACCCAGCTCTCCACCATCAGTAGGTGCCCCATGTGTTCTCCTCATCGCGCGCGGTCGATAGGTAATGATAATCGTTATCGTTTTCTCTCGAAACCCCTCCCTTGGAGGAGGTTTCGAGGGGGTGCGACCTATTTGGCGGGCGCGGGATTCGGTGAGGGGGAGTTGATCGTCGTGAAGTACTGCGCGGCGGCCATGATCGCGACCGGTCCGGTCACGAGCAGTTGCCCGGCGACCGTGCCGAGGGCGCCGACGGCGACGATTCCGCCGAGGCAGCCGACCGCGGCGGCGGGGACGAAGGGGCCGAACAGGCCGACGATCGTCGCGGCGGCGACGGTGGCCCCCGCGATGCCGCCGAGTACGCAGCCCACCGCCGCGCCCGCGAGCCCGCCGGTGAGGGTGCCGATGGTCGCGCCCATCGAGATGGTGCTGGTCATCCGGCTCCACGCCGCTTGTTCCCGGTCGTACTCGTTCTTCCACGGCGCCTTGTCCTCGTACGGCAGGGCGACCGGGCGGTATGTCGCGTGCGCGAGGTCGAACCTCGGCGTCAGCGTCGCGGTGTCGCCGGCGATGTCGGCGACGATAGGGAAGACGAAATCGTCGACGCGGAAGGACAGTTCGGTCCCCGCGAGCGTGGATCCGTCCGCCGCCCTGATCGTGAATATCCCGTTCTCGGCGGCCATCGAGCCGGAATCGGTGGTGATGACGGTCGCGGTCGCGGTGGTGTCGGCTCGATACGAGACCGCGTCGGTGGGCGTCGCGTCGGCGGTCGCGTGGCCGAATGTCATCGCGGTGATCAGCAGTACCGCGCCCACGGTCGGGGCGGGGGCGGTTTTCCTCATCGGCATGTGGGGGTTCCTCATCGATCGGTGGATCTGGCGAGTGCGCCGCATCGGATCTTAATGACAATGAATGTCATTTGCATAGCCCGGAGGTGATGGAGGTGCGCCGCGCCGCCGATCCACGCGGACCGCGCGGTCTGTTGCTCCTCGGGTGCCGGAAGGCCGGAAACCCCTCTTGCACATGCCGTTCCGTCTGTTTCGCGGACTTACCGTGGTCACGGCCGTGCGATGACTTCGCGATTGCATCTGTAAGAACATGTCGGTTGCAGCAAGTAGAACGCAATCTTGCGTTCTGGTATCCGTGAGCGCCGGATGCCGCTAGCCTGATGCGAGAACAACTGATCCGATGACCGGGAAAACCGAATCGAGAGCCAATAATGTTGGTACTGAGAGCATTGGTGTCGGGCGATTTTCGGGGGATGCGATGAGCGCGCCGACTGTAGGGGTACTGCCGACCGCTCCGCAAATACTGTGCGCATTCCAGGGGCGACGTTTCCTGGATCGCGAACTGTTGCGATCCGCCCACGCCCTCGCCGAACTGCATGCCCGTCGCGCCCAGATACGCGATGCCTTTCTTGTCGCCGAAATCGACTGTCGGCGGGTAGAGCTCGTCGACGATATCAACGACTGGATCTCGCAGGAGGTCCCGCAGCATCGCCAAGGTGCGTCATTGCATACCGAAAGCCTCGGGTCCGTCGTCGATCGGATGGCCCGTAGCTGGGTCGATGCCAACCAGGCGATCGATGTCGACGGTCCGCGCAGCGACAGCACGCACAAGCATTGGTATCACTTGGCCGAACTCGTGGACGGTTACACGGATCTGGTCACCGACGTCGCCGGTGGTCGTCGTCGATTGCCCGAGAAGTAACGCCGGGAAGCGACCCGGGGGCGTCACTCCGGAAGCGACACGGAATCGGTCGGATGTCGTGAATCGAAGTTTTATCGTCTCGTTATGAAATTGTATTCGATTCGGCGACAACGATTTCTCCGCACGGACCGCTGCCACGATGATCGTGTGGCAGCGGTCTCGCTTTGTGCTCATTCGCCGGGACCTGATTACGATCGACCGGGTGTCGCTGCTTCCTTTGATCTTCACCGCGGGCTGGGCCAGTGGAATCAATGCCTACGCGGTAGTCCTGCTATTCGGGCTCTACGGTCTGACCGGGTTATCCGATGACGTACCAGTCGGTTTGCAACGTACCGATGTCCTGATCGCGGCGGCCGTGCTGTTCCTGATCGAGGCGGTGGCGGACAAGGTTCCGTATCTCGATTCGTTCTGGGATTCCTTCCATACCGTGGTGCGCCCCGCCTCCGGCGCGGTCGTGGCCGCGCTGATCGCGGGACCGGACGGGTCGCTGCCGCAGTTGGCCGCGGCGGCGGTCGGCGGGACCTCGGCACTGGTCAGTCATCTCGTCAAAGCCGGGCTACGGATGGCGATCAACACCTCGCCGGAACCGGCGAGCAATATCGTCGTCAGCACGGCCGAGGATTTCGGTGTCGCGGCGATCATCACCCTCGCCGTCTTCCATCCGGTCCTCGCCGCGAGCATCGCCGGAACCCTGTTGCTCATCGGCGCACTACTGGTCCTGTTGGCGGCGAGCAGGATTCGCCGCTTCCGCCGACGCAGGCGCGAACGCCGCGCCCGACGCCAGGAAGCCGCGCTCGCGGGTTGAGGCCGCTCGGCCGGTGGATCGGGCGACACCTCCACCCGTCGAAATCGCCTTGCGGCTCCTCGGCGCGCCGACGACGATCGATACATGGAACAGCCGACGCCACATCAGCGGGCGCTGGCGCGGGGAGTCGCCCCGCCCCGGCACATCGAACTCGGCGACCTGTTGCTGCGGCGATGGGAGACCACCGACTTCGAGGCTTAGTTCGCAGCGCTCACGGCGTCGTTCGATCAGTTGCACGCCTGGATGCCGTGGATGGCGCAAGCCCCGTCGCGTGACCGGCAACGCGAATTCCTCGCCGAGGCGTCGGCGGACTGGCCGGACTCCACCGGGGAATGCGCCTACGGCATCTTCGATTCCGAGGGCGGCGTGCTGGGCGCGATCGGCTTGGGCGACCACCTGGGCCCGAAAGCGCTGGAAATCGGCTACTGGTGCCCCTCCGCGCACACCGGCCGCGGGCTGATCACCAGGTCGGTCGCCGCACTCACCGATATCGCGCTGGCACTGCCCGATATCGGCACGTCGAAATCCACTGCGACGCCGCCGATACCCGTAGCGCGGCGGTGCCGCGCAGGCTCGGCTACCGTCTGGACCGGGTCGAGCCCAGGGAACGGCTCGCGCCCGCCCACTCCGGCAACGGCACGGTCTGGGTACGGGACACCCCGCGGAACGGTATGTGACCTGTCGCGTGGCGCTCGACCGAGATCGACGCCCCGGCGCTGGCTCAGAGTCCGAGCAGGTCGGCGGTTTCCTCGCCGAGGAGTGGGCCGAGTGTCGTCGCGAGATGTCCGGCCCCGGTGAGGACCCAGACGTTGGCGCTCGCCCGGATTCGGGTGACGGGTGCCGACGGGTCGGCGCCGTGACTCCGGACGTAGGCCCAACGCCGCAGCACCCGGGGCAATTTCCGGCCGAGCAGTTCCTCGGTGACCTGGGTGAGGTGGTCGTAGGGCGCCTCGTCCACGTCGAAGGGGAAGGGTTCGGCGGATTCGTGGGTCCGGCCGATCGTCAGTCCACCGTGCAGGCGCTGGACACAGAGCAGTTGCATCGTGTGTTCCGCGGCGACGGCGGTCTGGGACTGTTCGGCGATCAGCGCGTCGACGGCCGGGCCCGCGAAACCGGGGTGATAGCGGAAACTGTCACCGTCGGCGACGGCGGTGGTCAATGGTTCGCCCAGCGTCGCGGTCTGCATCATCTGCGCGCGCACCCGGTGCAACGGCAGGACACCGGCGAGTTCGCGGGTCAGGCCGGTGTGGGTCGCACCGGGGCAGTGCAGGACCAGATCGGCGTCGAAGACCCGGCCGTGATCGTCGAGGACCCGTGCGCCCGAACCGGTATCGGTGACCGCTCTGGCCTCGGCGCCGGCGTGGAAGGTGTAGCGCCCGGTCGCGGTGAGAGAGGCGCGCAGCGCGGGGAGGGCGCGGCGCGGTTCGATGACGGAATCGGTCGAACAGTGCAGTCCGGCGAGGAATTTGCCACGCAGCGCTGGGGTGAGCGTCCGCACCGCTTCGGGCTCCAGCAGTTCCAGGCCGCGCGATCGCGCGTCGGCGTCTGCCGCCGCGGCCTCGGCGACGGCGAGTTCCGCGTCGGTGCGGATCACGGTGAGCGAGCCGGTCGGCCGGAACCCGACGCCCGGCACCCTGCCGCCGATCTCCTCCCACAGTTGCCTGGCGAGCAGGGCCGCCTCCAGGTCGGTGGACGCGCATCCCGACACCCGCACGAGTCCGCTGTCGCGCACCGTCGCGCCCCGCGCACTCGACTCCCGCTCGAGTTGCACGACCTCGTGCCCTCGGCGCACCGCGGCGAGCGCGTGGGCGGTACCGAGGAGTCCGCCTCCGATGACGACCGATCGCATGGACCCATCGTGGGCCAGTCCCTCGGAGGGCGGGCAGCGCGCGGGCGAACGGCAGGTTAACAAGTGCTCGCACCGGCGACCGCCGAATCGGGTCACCCGGAATGCGCGCATCGAACGGCGGTCTCTCGTTTTTTCGTCGGATCCGCTGTGCCGCATACACTCCGGCGCATGCGTTTTCTCGGGGGCCTGTTCGGCTCGAACCGTAAGGTGTTCGTCGAACAAGCGGTGGATATGTTGCGGGCGATGAACAGCGTGGCATCGGTGGAATCCGATGCCGAGGCATTGCAGATCTCCTATTGGACACACGACGGTATGCACGGCCGGATCGACCTCACGACGGTGTACCGGCGGTGCCGCCGGGCATCGGCGGCCGATGCCGGGCGGATGCTCGCCGAATTCATGTCCATCTCGCCGCAGAACGGCCGTGCCGACCGATCCGGCGGTGCCGAGCGAATCTCCGGCTGGGCGGAGATCGCCCCACTGCTGCGACCGGTGGTGCGGCAGGCGGGCGGACTGGATCAGCGTTTCGACGGCGAGCGAATCGCCGACCACACGGTGTGGCGGCCGGTCCTGCCGTACCTGACGGAGACGATCGTCATCGATCGGCCGACCTCCATGGAGAGCGTCAACCCGCAGCACCTGGCGGAATGGGGTGTCGACGCGGACACCGCGTTCGCCACCGCCCGTACCAATCTGGCCGCGTCGGCGTTCGACACCCTCGCCGCATACGACCCGGGCTCGAAGGCGGGGATGCTGCACATCCCCGATATGAGCGGCGACCTGTACGCGGGATCGCTGCCGCTGGTCGACGGCTGGCTGAGCGGCATCGGCGCGAAGGCGGGCGCGCGGCCGATCGTGTTCATCGCGCAGAACGTCGGCGTCCTGATCGGCGTGGAATTCTCCGAAGAGCATGTGGTGCGGTTGGTCGAGATGGCACGCCGGTTGTACGACGACGCGGTACGGCCGGTGTCGCCGATGCCGTACACGGTGGACGAGGCGGGGCGGCTGGTCCCGTACCTGGTCGCGCGCGACCATCGGGCCTGGCGGGAGATCACCGCCGCCGAGTCGACGTTGGCGGCACAGGTGTACGGCTCGCAGTACGAACATCTGCGCGCCGATCTCGACGACTACCTGACCGAGGACCGCGCCGCGCAACTGATGCACGTGCGCAGGCCGGACGGCGTCGAGTCCACCATCGCGCCGTGGACGAATACCGTCGCCACCCTGCTGCCGCGGGTGCACATGGTCACGCTCACCGATGTCGACACCGGCGAGACCTTCGGCGTCGGCTGGGAAGCGCTCGCCGCCGAGGTCGATCTCCGACCGGTTCCCGGCGTCTACCCGCCGCGCTACCGGGTCGAATACCACCCGGACGCCGAGGCGATGGCACGGCTGCGGGCGGTGGCCGCGCTGCGATAACGGGCGTTCGGTCCGATCCGCCGCGACGGTCGGGAGACCGAGGGTGTCCAATGGCTACGAGACAGATGGTTTCCGAGACGAACGGTTTCGGGATGTCGGCAGGGAGGACAGTCGATGACGAGCGATATGCGCGGGCGGGGTTCGGTCGAGGGGACGGCCCCGAACGAGGGGGCGACACCGGGGGTCGCGGTGCGCCCCGGCAACCTGTTCCGGGTGCAGACCGTCGCCGCCGACGCGGAGACCTCCACCGCCGTGATGGACATCGGTCCCTGGCTGCACGGACTCGACGGAAACTACGCGCACGGATCGCTGGGCGTCCTCGCCGATGTCGTCTTCGGTCACAGCGTGTTCGTGGCGGCCCAGCCGCATGTGCGTGCCGTCACCACCGAACTGCTGCTCGAATTCTGCGACCCGATCACGAGCGACAGCGGTGTGTTGACCGCCGAGGGTAGGACGATGCACGTCGGGAAGGAGTACGGGGCCGGGGCCGGGGTGATACGCGCCGAGGACGGCACCGCGATCGCCACCGGCATGGTGCGACTGCACTTCTTCCCGGGCGAACGAATCGGCCCGGCGCGCGCTCCGGCCTCGCGCGACGATCTCGACCGGGCGCCCCATCCGCTCGGCGTACTCGACATGGACCTCGAATCGCGCCGCGACGCCGCCGATCTGCGCGTGCGTGTCAACAGGGAGATCTGCAACCCCGGCGGTGGGATCCACGGGGGTATCTCGGTGTGGCTGTCGGAACTGGCCGCCGCCGAGGCCGTCGCCGCGGCGTCGGAACGGCTGCGGCCGACCTCGCTGCACATCACCTACCTGCGCCACAGCCCCGTCGACACCTCCGTCACCTTCGCCGCGCGCGTCGAACACCGCACGAATCGGTCCGCGGTCGTGCGGGTCGTGGCGACCAGGGAGAACGGCGGGGTCGGCACCGAGGCGACGATCGTCTACCGCAAGGTGGAATGAGGACGGGCACCGGCGGCGCCCGGCACCGCCGGGTGGTGATCGACCGGTCCGGATAGTCTTGTCCCATGGCAGTTCGGACCCGCAAACCCCTCGTACCCGGCACGCAGTCGCCCACGCGTGAGGTGCCCCGCTCGATCGAGCGCCCGGAGTACGCGTGGAAGAAGACCGTGAACGAGGGGCGTGAGCCCTGGGTGCAGACCGCGGAGACGATCGAGAAGATGCGGCTCGCGGGAAAGATCGCGGCGCGCGCGCTCGAGGAAGCGGGTAAGGCGGTGGCGCCCGGCGTCACCACCGACGAACTCGACCGCATCGCGCACGAGTACATGTGCGATCACGGGGCCTACCCGTCCACGCTCGGCTACAAGGGTTTCCCGAAGTCGTGCTGCACGTCACTGAACGAGGTGATCTGCCACGGCATCCCCGACTCGACGGTGATCGAGGACGGTGACATCGTCAATATCGACGTCACCGCCTACATCGACGGCGTGCACGGCGATACGAACAAGACCTACCTCGCCGGCGATGTCGACGAGGAGGTCCGGCTGCTGGTCGAGCGGACCGAGGAGGCCACCGCGCGCGCCATCAAGGCGGTGCGGCCGGGGCGGGCGCTCAACGTCATCGGTCGGGTGATCGAGTCGTACGCGAACCGTTTCGGCTACGGCGTCGTCCGCGATTTCACCGGTCACGGCGTCGGCCCGACCTTCCACAGCGGCCTGGTGATCCTGCACTACGACCAGCCCGCGATCGAATCGGTGATCGAACCGGGGATGACCTTCACCATCGAGCCGATGATCAACCTCGGCGGCATCGACTACGAGATCTGGGACGACGGCTGGACCGTGGTCACCAAGGACCGCAACTGGACCGCGCAGTTCGAGCACACCCTCGTGGTCACCGACACCGGCGCCGAGATCCTCACGCTGCCGTGAGGGTTCGGCGGTGCGGGGGGCCCACGCCGTCGGGTGGTCGCGTGGTCGCGCGGGGGCCGTCGCGCGCGCGGTCCGGTGATATCCCGGCGACGGTCACGTCGTGAAGGGAGCGTTACTGGTCGCGGGCACCACCTCCGACGCCGGGAAAAGCGTGGTGGTGGCCGGGCTGTGCCGACTGCTGGCCCGTCGTGGCGTCAAGGTCGCCCCGTTCAAGGCTCAGAACATGTCCAACAATTCCGTCGTCACCCTCGACGGCGGGGAGATCGGCCGAGCGCAGGCATTGCAGGCCCAGGCCTGCGGACTCGAGCCGAGCGTCCGATTCAACCCGGTCCTGCTCAAACCCGGCAGCGACCGGCGCTCGCAATTGGTGGTGCGCGGCAAGGCCGTCGGCACCGTGGGAGCGCGCGACTACTTCCAGCACCGGCAGAGTCTGCGCAGAATCGTCGCCACCGAACTGGATTCGCTGCGCGCCGAATTCGACGTGGTGATCTGCGAGGGCGCGGGATCGCCCGCCGAGATCAATCTCCGTGCCACCGATCTGGCGAATATGGGTCTGGCGCAGGAATCCCGACTACCCGTGCTCGTCGTCGGCGATATCGACCGAGGCGGTGTGCTCGCGCACCTGTTCGGCACCGTGGCGGTTCTCGACCCCGCCGATCAACAGCTCATCTCGGCCTTCGTCATCAACAAATTCCGCGGTGACGTCGAACTGCTACGTCCCGGCCTGGAACGCCTGACCGAGCTGACGGGCCGCCCGACCCTCGGGGTGATCCCCTTCGCCGACGATCTGTGGATCGACGCCGAGGATTCGCTCGGCACGGTCGGCGACGCGGCCGTCGGCAGGCCGCGGTCGCCGGTCGGCGCGCAGTGGCTGACCGTGGCCGCCGTCCGGTTGCCGCGGATCTCGAATTCCACCGACGTCGAGGCGCTGGCGTGCGAACCGGGCGTCGCGGTGCGCTGGGTGACCGAGCCGTCCCGGCTGGCCGACGCCGATCTGGTGGTGCTGCCTGGCAGCAAGTCCACCGTCACGGATCTGGAGTGGTTGCGACGCAGCGGTATCGCGAAGGCGCTGCGCGAGCGCGCGGCGATCGGCCGCCCGATCCTCGGTATCTGCGGCGGCTATCAGATGCTGGGCAAACAGATCAGCGACGATGTCGAATCCGAGGCCGGGATGGTCAACGGGCTCGGTCTGCTCGATCTCGACATCGAATTCGATCCGGTGAAGGTGCTGCGCACGGTCGAGGGCCGGGGCGCGGGCGGCGCCGCGACCGAGGGAATCGCGGTGTCGGGCTACGAGATCCACCACGGACGGGTCACCCACAGCGGCGATCGGGCCTGGCTGGAAGTCGACGGTCGGGAGGAGGGCAGCGTGCGCGGCGCGGTGTGGGGCACCCACCTGCACGGCCTGCTCGAATCCGACCAATTCCGGCGCGCCTGGCTGCGTATCGTCGCCGATCGGGCCGGACGCTTCGATTACGTTGTCGCCGAGGATATCTCGGTGGCGGCGGTGCGTTCGGCGCAACTGGACCTGCTGGCCGATCTCCTCGAGGAACATCTCGACATCGCCCGGATCGAGGAACTGATCCGCGGCGGCGCTCCCGCCGACCTCCCGGTGCTCGCCCCCGCGCTGCTCGTGCCCGCGCCGGTGCAGCCGCATCGCCCCGCCGCTGTCGCGCTCGCGCCGGACGCGGCGATATCGAGTACGGAGTCTTCGGCGGTACGTGCGGCGGATGGGTGAACGACGAATCGGTGACGCGGGAGACACCCGGCGATGCCGGGCGATGACGGCGGGCCCGACCCGGCCCGGACGACGCGGCGACGCGGGCGAGTTCAGCCGAGCGGTGTACCGTACTCCGGCATGAAATCTCGGCGGATCACAGTCGGTGACCGGGCCTGGACCGTGCGGGTCGACGGGCCGGATACGCGGCACAGCGTGCTGCTGCTACCCGACGCGGGTGACCCCGTGGACGTGTACGACCAGGTATGTGCCCGACTCCACAATTCGGACCTGCGCACCATCGTCGTGGAGTCCATCGACGGGCTCGACGCGCCCGCGGTGCACGCCATCCTCGACGAACTCGGCGTGCCCTACGCCAATGTCGCCGCGCGCGGCGAGGGCGCCGCGCTGGCCTGGCAGATCTGCTCGGGGACCTTCGGTCGTTTCGTCAGCCTGATCGTCGCGGACCGGGGCCATCCGGCCGCTCCCGCGGCGGACGGGGCCGTCGCCGATCCCGCCTGCCGTCCGATGGAACTTCCGGTGACGGTGCTGGTGACCAAGAGCCTGCCGCGTTCGGTGGCCGACGCGTCGGGGCGCTTCGTCTACGGGGAGTTCCGCGTCGTCGAGGTCGACGTCGACAACGTCGCCAGCGCCGCGGGCAACGAACTCGCGACCGAGATCGTGCTACGCACCAGCCTCTGGTGAGTCGGTCGCCGCGCGGTAACCCGCCAGCCAGCCGAGCCAGTTGTCGAGTTCGGTGAACGCCTGGGTGCGTGGCCGCTCCGAGGACAGGAAGACGTCGTGGCGGGCCCCGTCGATGGGCACGATATTGGTGCGGTCGCCGAGGCAGCCCGCCCAGCGCTGGATCTGGCGCACGTCGAGCACGACGTCGGCGACGTCGGCGGCCGGACCGTACTTGCGCATGAACCTGGTCACCCGGGAGCGCAGGATCAGCGACGGCACCCCGACGTCGAGGCCCCGGTGCAATTGCGACTGCCCGAGTCGGATCGCGCGCAGCCACCCGAAACGGACCGGGAATCCCGACAGCGGCTTCCAGTCGAGGTTGTAATCCCATTCGCCCGACACCGTGTGGTGCAAACTGTCGCCGTAGGTCCGGATCTCCGCCCCTGGTAGGGCGAATGTCGCCCGGACACGGCCGAGTGCGTTGACGACCTGGGTTCCCACGTGGCGGTAGTAGGCCGGACCCTGTAGGTCCAGCCACGGGCTGTTGAGTACGAGGCCGATGATTCCCGACGCGACGGTTCCCGCTTTCCGGTTCCGCCGATCCAGCCACAGCGCGGTGATCAGTCCGCCCGTCGAATGCGCGACGATCAGCAGCGGCGCGTCGGTCTCCTGCGCGATGATGCGCGCGGCCTCGTCGAGTTCGGCGTCGTAGAGCGCGAGATCGGTCACATAGTGCGGGGTCTGTCCCTCGCGCAGCGAGCGTCCGCATTTGCGGAGGTCGAGCGCGTAGAAGCGGTGCCCGCGCTCGGCGAAATGCTCGGCCAGATGGCGCTGGAAGAAGTAGTCGGTGAAACCGTGCACGTACAGCACCGTGGGTTCGGTGACCTCGGCCGCGTCATCGCCGGGGGTGTAGCGCACCAGCGTCGCGACCGCGTCGCCCTCGCCGTCCGGGTCGGGGCCGAGGGGCAGGGTTCGCTGCTCGTAACCCGCACCGAGAATGTCGGGCTGCCACCGCGCCCGATCCGTGATGTCCGACACGGCATATGAGGTTTTTTCGGTCACGTGTCCCAATCTAGGCGATATCTGGGCCGAGGGCGTGTGAGATCACCGAACCGCCGAGGAGGCATCTACGTCACATTCACCCGGTTTGTTGCAGGTTGCCGCGGTGGCGAGGTGCACAATTGGCAGTAGGTGAACGGCGGGTAACCTCTTCTCCGCCAGCAATTCGAGCCGAAGCCACGACGCCAGGCTCGGCAACAACCGCATAGCGCATGTGCCCAGGCAGCTCCACCCAGCCGGTGGGCTGCGCAGAGTGACAAGGAAGTCGATCTACCCGTGCCGAACGCTGCCATGACAGAGAAGACCGATGTTGTCCTCATCGGTGCAGGAATCATGAGTGCCACCCTCGGCGCGCTGCTTCGGCAGCTGCAGCCGGACTGGTCGATCTCGCTGTTCGAGCGACTCGATGCCGCCGCCGCGGAGAGCAGCGACCCGTGGAACAACGCGGGCACCGGCCACTCGGCGCTGTGCGAACTGAACTACAGCCCGCAGAACGCGGACGGTTCGGTCGAGGTGAGCAAAGCCATCGACATCAACGAGCGCTTCCAGGTGTCGCGTCAGTTCTGGGCCTACGCGGTGGAGAACGGCGTGCTCGGCGACCCGTCCGGTTTCATCAACCCGATTCCGCATGTCAGCTTCGTGCACGGCGCCTCCGACGTCGAGTACCTGCGCAAGCGTTACGAGGCGCTGGCCCGTCACCCGCTGTTCGAGGGGATGGAGTACATCGACAGCCCCGACGAGTTCAGCAGGCGGTTACCGCTGATGGCGCGCGGTCGCGACTTCTCCGATCCGATCGCGCTGAACTGGACCGACGCGGGCACCGATATCGACTTCGGCTCGCTGACCAAGGAACTACTCGCCCATCTCGGCGCCACCGGCGCGGATCTGGCCTTCGGGCACGAGGTGCGCAACCTGTCCAAGCAGGCCGACGGCAGCTGGCTGGTGAAGGTCCGCAACACCCGCAACGGCAAGATCCGCACCATCGCGGCGAAATTCGTCTTCGTCGGCGCGGGCGGAGGAGCGCTGCCCCTGCTGCAGAAGTCGGGCGTCAAGGAGATCGCGGGTTTCGCGGGCTTCCCGGTCAGCGGCCAGTTCCTGCGCTGCACCGACCGCGGGCTCATCGGTCAGCATCGGGCCAAGGTGTACGGCAAGGCCGCCGTCGGCGCGCCGCCGATGTCGGTCCCGCACCTGGACACCCGCGTCATCGACGGGGAGGCCGGGCTGCTGTTCGGTCCCTACGCGGGCTGGACGCCGAAATTCCTCAAGGACGGCAGTAACGGCGATCTGTTCAAGTCGATCAGGGCGGGCAACCTGGCCCCCATGCTCGGCGTCGGCCTGACCGAGCTGTCGCTGGTCAAGTACCTCGTCTCCGAACTGCTGAAATCGCAGGCGGGCAAGGTCTACACGATGGAAGAGTTCATCCCGCGCGCCGACGGCCGCGAATGGGAACTCATCACCGCGGGGCAGCGCGTGCAGATCATCCGGCGCAAGGGCGCGGGTGGTGTCCTCGAACTCGGCACCGCCGTCATCGCGGCCGAGGACGGCAGTATCGCGGGCCTGCTCGGTGCCTCCCCGGGGGCGTCGACCTGTGTGACCGCCATGCTCGATGTCCTCCAGCGCTGCTTCCCGCGCGAGTACAGCGAGTGGACCCCGAAACTCGAGACCATGATCCCGTCGCTGGGCGTGAAACTGTCGGAGAACAAGGCGCTGTTCCAGGAAGTCTGGAACTGGACGTCCAAGACGCTGAATCTCACGGATGTGGCGGTCGACACGGAGACCCGCGCCGAGGTCGCGTCGACAGCGCTGGTGTGATAGCAAGACGCGATGATGTCAACGGTTGCTCTCAAACGGTCATGGTCACTGGATCTCGATACCGCCACCCTGTATCAGCTGTTGAAATTGCGCGTCGAAGTCTTCGTCGTCGAGCAGAAGTGCGCGTACCCGGAGTTGGACGGACTCGACTTGCAGCCGGAGACCCGGCACTTCTGGCTCGAGGACGACGGTGAGGTCATCTCGACCCTGCGTCTGCTCGAAGAGCACGACGACGGGGTCAAGAGTTTCCGTATCGGACGTCTCTGTACCGCCGCCCCGCTGCGCGGCCACGGATACACCACCAGGCTGCTGAAGGCGGCGCTGGCCGAGGTCGGATCGGCGCCTGCCCGGCTCAACGCGCAGACCTACCTCGTGGACATGTACGCCAAATTCGGGTTCAAGCCCGACGGCGCGGAATTCGATGACGACGGCATCACCCACCTGCCCATGCGCAGGGGATAGTCCTCCGGTGTCGCGCGCGCCCGTCCCAACTCCGGGGCGGGCGCGTGTGTTCCGGCTCACCTCGGCTCGCGGCCCCCGCGTCGGGTGGACTCCGGCACGCACGGGGTGCCGACGCCCGGGCCGACGCCCGCGAATAGTGTGAGGGGTATGTCCGTGTCCCACGCCGAAATCGCACCACCGTCCCACTCTGCCGGGTCGCGCGCGGACCTCGAAACCGGGTTCCCGTTCTCGGCGGTGGTCGGGCAGGAACAGCTGCAACTGGCGTTGATCCTGTGCGCGGTGCACCCGGGAATCGGCGGTGTGCTCGTGCGCGGCGAGAAGGGCACCGCGAAGTCGACCGTGGTTCGCGCGCTGGCGCAACTGCTCCCGCCGGTCGTGGACGAGACCGGCGCGCGGCCCGCGCGCCTGGTGGAACTGCCCGTCGGCGCGACCGAGGACCGGGTGGTCGGATCCCTGGATCTGGAACGGGTGCTGCGCGACGGCGAACAGGCCTTCCGGCCGGGTCTGCTCGCGGCCGCCCATCACGGCGTGCTGTACGTCGACGAGGTCAACCTGCTGCACGACCACCTGGTCGACGTGCTGCTCGACGCCGCGGCGATGGGGCGGGTGCATATCGAACGCGACGGCGTCTCGCATTCGCATCCGGCGCGTTTCGTCCTGGTCGGCACCATGAATCCGGAAGAGGGCGAACTGCGTCCGCAGCTGCTCGACCGTTTCGGCCTGACCGTCGACGTGGTCGCCTCCCGCGACGTCGACACCCGGATGGCCGTGGTGCGCCGCAGACTCGACTACGAGGCGGACCCGGCCGGTTTCGCGGCCAGCTACGCCGGTGCCGATCGCGCGGTCGCCGACCGCGTCCTGACCGCCCGCGACCGGGTCGCGCGTATCGCGCTCGACGACGCCGAACTGCGCCGGATCGCCGCGCTGTGCGCCTCCTTCGACGTGGACGGGATGCGCGCCGACCTCGTCGTCGCCCGCACCGCGACCGCCTACGCCGCCTGGCGCGGCGGTGACGCGGTGACCGAGGAGGACGTCCGGGTCGCCGCGGAACTCGCGCTGCCGCATCGCCGTCGCCGCGATCCCTTCGACGAGCCCGGTATCACCGAGGACCAGCTGGACGACGCGATGCGCGACGCCGCCGCGGAGGTCGATCGGGCCGACGAAGAGCAGGCCGAGGATGCCGGACCGCGCGATAACCGGGACGACACCGCGCCACGTGAGGATTCCGCGGCCGACGATTCGGGATCCGACGACGGGCCCGACGGCACGCGCGAACAGAATTCGGCCGAGGACGATCCGGCCGGTCCCGATCCCGATCCCGACGACGATCCCGATTCGTCCCCCGACGGTCCGCGCGGCGGGAAGTCCCGCGAGAACCGCGCGGGCACTCCGGCATCCACGACCGCCGCCGCGCCCCGCTGGGAAGTTCCCGGCGTCGGCGAAGGCGCTCCCGGCCGTCGCTCCCGCGCCGAGACCAGGCACGGCCGAATGGTGCGTCCGAGCACCGACACCTCCGCCGGACTCCACCTGCTCGGCACGATCTTCGCCGCCGCCCCCCACCAGCACCGCCGTGGCCGCGTGGACGGCCCGCTCGCGCTGGCCGCCGAGGATCTGCGCGGCGCGTATCGCGAAGGGCGCGAAGGCAATGTGATCGTCTTCGTGGTCGACGCCTCCGGGTCGATGGCGGCGCGCGACCGGCTCTCCGCGGTCACCGGCGCGATCGTCGCCCTGCTGCGCGATGCCTACCAGCGCCGCGACAAGGTCGCCGTGATCACCGTGCGCGGAGCCGAAGCCGAACTGGTCCTGCCGCCGACCTCGTCGGTCGATATCGCGGTACGCCGCCTGTCCGGTCTGCGTACCGGCGGCAAGACGCCGCTGGCCGCCGGGCTGCTGAAGGCCCGCGAGGTCGTCCATCGGGAGCGGGTGCGCGATCCGCGACGTCGTCCGATGCTTGTCCTGCTCACCGACGGTCGCGCGACCGGCGGGGTCGACCCGGTGCCGCGGGCCCGTGCCGCCGCGTCGTTGCTGGCGAGCGACGCGGTGACCGCGATGGTCGTCGACTGCGAGCGCGGCATGGTGCGTCTCGGGCTGGCCGCCGATCTGGCACGTGATCTGCGGGCGGGCTACGTCCGCCTGGCCGAGTTGACCGGCGATTCGGTCGCCGACATCGTCCGGGCCGGGCGCGGCGCGGGCCCGGGCGCACGGGCCGCCTGAACGGTGACCGGGGT
The DNA here is from genome assembly GCF_045040005.1 of Nocardia sp. NBC_01377. Taxonomy (NCBI): domain Bacteria; kingdom Bacillati; phylum Actinomycetota; class Actinomycetes; order Mycobacteriales; family Nocardiaceae; genus Nocardia; species Nocardia sp. NBC_01377. The sequence continues at coordinate 5,267,042 of NZ_CP109566.1, read as the reverse complement.
TTCGGTCGAAACCCGCACGACGCGAACGACGAACGAGGAGATTCGATGCCCAAGGGCGTGCCGGAAACCGTTCCGGAAGACGGGCTGACCACGCGCCAGCGCCGTAACCAGCCGGTGCTGGCCGTGCACACCGGGCCGGGTAAGGGCAAGTCGACGGCGGCGTTCGGCATGGCCTTGCGCGCCTGGAACCAGGGCTTCGACGTGGCCGTCTTCCAGTTCGTCAAGAGCGCCAAGTGGAAGGTGGGCGAGGAAGCCGCCTTCCGCACCCTCGGCCGCTTGCACGAGGAGACCGGTGCCGGCGGCGCGGTGGAGTGGCACAAGATGGGCGAGGGCTGGTCGTGGACCCGCAAACCGGGCAGCGACGAGGATCACGCCGCCGCCGCGCTTGCGGGCTGGCAGGAGATCGCCCGGCGGCTGCGGGCCGAACAGCACCGGTTCTACGTGCTCGACGAATTCACCTATCCGCTCAAATGGGGCTGGGTGGATATCGATGACGTCGTCGACACGCTGCGGGAGCGCCCGGGCAACCAGCATGTCGTCATCACCGGTCGCGACGCGCCGCCCGCGTTGCTCGAGGTCGCGGATCTGGTCACCGAGATGACGAAGGTCAAGCATCCGATGGACGCGGGCCGCAAGGGTCAGCGCGGTATCGAATGGTGACGGGCGCTCGGGGGACGGTGTCGACGGGGGAGCGGAGCCGCTCGCGCACGGACCGATCACGGGTGTTCGCGGCCGGGGACCTCCGATGAACGTGCCGGCGGTGGTGATCGCGGCGCCCGCGTCCGGGAGCGGGAAGACCACGCTCGCAACGGGTTTGATCGGTGCGTTGGGGCGGGCCGGGCATCGGGTCGCGCCGTTCAAGGTGGGACCGGATTACATCGACCCCGGCTACCACGGGCTGGCGGCGGGCAGGCCCGGACGCAATCTCGATCCGGTACTGGTCGGCGAGCATCGGGTGGTCCCGCTGTACCTGCACGGTGCGCGGGGCTGCGACCTGGCCGTGGTCGAAGGCGTCATGGGGCTGTTCGACGGCCGGATCGACGAGAACCAGGCGGGTCCGGTGGCCGAGGGTTCGACGGCACAGGTCGCGAGTCTGCTCGGCGCGCCGGTCGTGCTCGTTGTCGACGCCCGAGGCCACAGTCAGAGCCTCGCGGCGCTGCTGCACGGTTTCGCCACCTTCGACACCTCCGTGCGGCTCGGCGGGGTGATTCTCAACCGGGTCGGCAGCGAACGACACGAACAGGTGTTGCGCGCGGCCTGCACCAGGGTGGGTCTGCCGGTGCTCGGCTCGCTGCCTCGCATGGCCGAATTGGAAGTGCCCTCACGGCATCTGGGCCTCATCCCCGCCATCGAACACGGTTCGGCCGCGACGATCGCGGTGGCGGCCATGACCGATCTCGTCGCGGCCCATGTGGATCTGGCCGCGATCGCGGGTCTGGCTCGCAGTACGGTCGGCGGTCCCGCGTGGGATCCGGACGCCGAAGTCGGAGCCTTCGCGCGCGAGCGGATCGCTGTCGGCGGAGGTGATGCTTCGGTGTCGGCCGAAAATGCCGTGGCCGCGACCGCGGTCGACTCCGCACCGGGTGGCCACGGTTCGCCGAGCGAGGGCATGCCTTTCGGCGTCGGTCCTTCCGGCACGAGTGCCGGTGACTCGGCGACCGCGAATGGTTCGGCGGGCATCGGTGGCCCGGTCGTCTCTGTCGACTCGATCGCCGCTGATGGAACGGGTGACGCGCTCGGCTCGATCTCCTCGCCGCGTCGGGGCGGCCCGGTGATCGCGATGGCGGGTGGTCCCGCGTTCACCTTCGGATACGCCGAGCATCGCGAACTGCTGACCGCCGCGGGCGCGCGTGTCGTCGTCTTCGATCCGCTGCGTGACGACTTGCCAACGGAAACAGCTGGTTTGGTGCTCCCCGGTGGCTTCCCGGAGGAGCACGCCGCCCAACTCGCCGCCAACACCCGGCTGCTGACGGCGGTCCGCGAACTGGCATCGGCCGGATTGCCCGTGCACGCCGAATGCGCCGGACTGCTGTACCTCGTCCGGTCGCTCGACGGGCACGCCATGGCCGGAGTGGTCGACGCCGACGCGGAATTCGGACCCCGCCTGACCCTCGGCTACCGCGACGCGGTGGCCTTGGCCGATTCCCCGCTCTGGCGCACCGGTGAACGCGTGCGCGGTCACGAATTCCATCGCACCCGCCTGGTGTCCGCCGCCAACGCCGGTTCCGCGTGGGGCTGGCGCGGCGGCCTGGGCGAACGTGTCGCCGAGGGTGCGCTCGTTCACAATGTGCACGCCTCCTACCTGCACACCCATCCGGCCGGAAACCCCACCGCGACAGCGCGGTTCGTCGCCACGGCGGCGGACTTCGCCCGCGACGGCGCGATGAGCACTCACGCGAAGTGAACGCCGGGGGAGATGTTGCCGAGACACCTTCTCACCGTTACCCGCATCGTCCGAGTAGCAGGGGCGTCACGCCGGTGGGGGCGAGCCGTGCATTGCCGCCTGTCGCGGTGGGACTCGGTCTTCGTCCCGCCGAGTCGGCGGAGCGCATCCTCACGGCCCTCGCCGAAGTCCGTCGTGACTACCGCATCGTCCGCCTGGCGACCGTCGACCGCAGGGCCACCGACATCGGTGTCCTGGAAGTCGCTGGGACACTGGCTGTCCCGCTGCTCACCTTCACTGCCGAGGCACTGTCTCGCGTCGAGGTCCCGCACCCCGCCGACCGCGTTTCGGCGGTGATCGGCACGCCCAGTGTCGCCGAGGCCGCCGCGATCCTGTCCGGTCGTGGACCCTTGATCGTGCCGAAGCGGGTTGTCGACGGCGTCGTGATCGCGGCGGTCGTCGTCGACATGTCTGCGCCGCACCCGGCGTAGTCACCGAGTCGGTGCCCGACGCGTTCCGCCCTACGTCGGCGCGAACCTCAGGGGGCGACCGAGGTCCAATCGGCGAAGCCGGTGGGATCGTGACGTCCGAGACTCCCGTGTTCGAACAGTCCCCACCCTTGGGCGTCTCCGCAGCGGGCGTGGGCGACGTGGTCGGTCACGCCGTAGGGGATGCGCGCGGCGACGGCGGGATCGGTGAGGTCGTAGCGGCTGGTGCTGGTCCAGTCGCGGCCTTTCCACTGGCCGTGCTGCCAGTCGGGGTCGCCGCTGTAACCGCAGCCGACGTGCAGTGGGACACCGACACCCGTGGTGATCTCCACCTCGAGGGGTTTGCCATCGGGGGTGGTGAGGTCGAGTCTGGCGCTGATCGGGACGCGGGTGCCGGAGCGATAGCGCAGGGAGATGCGGGGCCAGCCGAGTTGTTCGGTGCGGCCGTCGGGCCAGACGCGTACCGCGTCGTTGAGGGTTCTGGCGCCGTCGGGCTCCTCCTGCACGATGACGATGATGGCGAAATCGTCGAAACGCAAGGGCGCGTACAACCACCAGAAGCCGCCGGAGGGTTCACTCGCCGCGCGACCGGGCGGTTCCGGCTCGCCCACTGGGCGGATCCCCCACGAGCGATCCCTGCTGCCGGTCCACACGGCGGGGTCGATGGCGACATCCTCGCCTTCGATACTCAGAGTGCCCGCCCAGGAGCCGACCTGGGCGAATCGAGAGGCTTCGATGAGGGGCCGGTTGCCGGTGAGCACCAGGTGCGGCTGTTCCTGCACGGCGGGGAACGAGCCGGTCCAGGTGAGGTCGAACGAGAGTTCGTCGTGTGCGCAGATCACCCGGATCCGTTGCAGCGCTTCGATGACCTCGATGCGGTAGCCGCCGACCCGCATCGCGAGACCGCGGTCGCCGAGCGCGTCGGAGAAACGCACCGTGCGATGGATGTCGCCGCGTCGCACGCACGCGTAGGCGTCGGTCACCCCGAGGTTCGGGTAGACGCCGAATCCGGTGATCAGGAACAGGCCGCCGTCGCGGTTGTGGGCGTTGAAGTAGCTGCGGTCGTAGAAGTTCCGGTCACTGCTCGCCACCCGGGTGAACGGCAGCGTGGTCTGGTGGATGGCGTATTCGTCCAGGGGTGAAGGCATGGTCAGTCCCATTCGTAGGTGCCGTCGAGCATCGCCTCGAGGCTCGCGCGGTGCATCACGTAGTCGTCGCGGTCCTCGGGAACGGTGGCCTCGCCGAAATGGATCATGCGACGGGTCACCCGCGCCATCACGATCGCGTGCCGCAGCGCGGCGTAGACGAGATAGAAGTCCAGGTCGCGTACCCGGTAGCCGCTGCGTTTCTCGTATTCGGCGGCGACCGCGTCGCGGCGCAGGAAGTCCGGCAGACCCGGCTGGCCGAATTTGACGGCCAGATCCTGGAAGAAGCGGTGGATGAAGATCACCCACGCCACGTCGAGTTCACGCGGACCCAACGCCGCCATCTCCCAGTCCAGTACCGCGACCGGCTCGAATTCCCGGTAGATGATATTGCCGGGCCGCGCATCGCCCCAGCTCAGCACATCGGGCCCGGGATCGGCGGGCCAGTGCTGCTCGAGCCAGGCGAAGCCGCGTTCGATGAGCGGGATCTCGTAGCCGTCATCGGCCAATGCCCAGCGATACCAGGCTTTCTGGGCGTCGACATGCCTGCGCAGCGCCGATCCCGGCCCGTCGAGCATCGGGAAACGCGCAGCGGGATCGGCGATGGCGTGGATCTTCGCGAAGATCTCGAGGGTGTCGCCGGTGAGCCGATCGCGCTCTTCGGCCCGAGCGTCGAGCAGCCAGCCGACGAAGACGTAGGGCGGATTGTCCGACGGCACCCGTCCGTCGACCCGCCTCATCACGAAAAACGTTGAGCCGAGCGCCTTCTCGTCGGTATCGAGCCAGCACAGCTCCGGGACCGGCACATCGGTCGCGGCGGCGACACCTTCGATGACGTGGTACTGGGTGGCCAGATCGTAGGTTTCGAACACCGGGAAGGAATCGTCCTCCGGCACCATCCTGGCGACGAACGAGCCGCTCTCCGCGCGCCCGCCGACACTCCATTCGGCCTCGAACAGGATCGACGTGCTCGACATGCCGCCCGCCTGCGGTCGCGTCAGCTCCGAGATCACGGGCGGGCCGTCCGCGCCGACCCGGTCACCGAGCCAGCGGGACAGATCGGCGGCGAGATGGTCGAGATCGCGCTCGCTGACGGTCAATCGGGTCCGCTCGGTGGGATCTGGATCGTCGGCCATCGAGGTCCTCCTGTGTCGCGCCCGCGCGTCCGGAAAGGCAACCGCACGCGGAACTGCCCGGGATACGGACTGTAACGCGTTCTAGTTGTCTCACAGGGCGGAAATACGGAGAAATTTCTCGACGACCGGGCGACGGCGCGCCCGCGCCCATCACCCGACGGTGATGGCGTCCAGTCGGGTGCGCAGGAAATCGGCGGAGATCACCGGCGGCTGGCCGGTGACCCGGCCGACCGGCGCCGCCAGCGGTGTCACCACCGCGTCGTGGTCGAGTTCGTAGAAGTAGATCAACGACACCAGATCCTCCTCGGGCGCCTCCGGTTGCGGCGGCAGCACCCGGTGCCTGCCCGAGGGCCACCGCTGACCGCTCCAATAGGCGAGCAGATCGCCGATGTTCACGGTGACCGCGGCCGGGTCCCACGGCGCGTCGGCCCAGCCCTGTTCCTCGGTGTACACCTGGAGACCGCCCGCGCCCGGTTCCCGGTCCAACACCGTCACGGTGCCGAAATCGGTATGCGGGCCGATGCGGAACTGCCCGGGTTCCGGCGTGCCGACGGTCGTCATCGGCGGGTAGTGGTTGATATTGCAGGTCCAGGTCGGCCGGGTGGTCACGGAGGCGAACGGGTTGTCGGGCAGGTGCAGGGCGGCGGCGAACAGGGCGAGCAGTTCGTCGGAGAGCGCGCGCACGGCGGCGGTGTAGGCGGTGAGGAGTTCACGCAGTTCGGTGACCTCGGCGGGCCACACGTTCGGCAGGAACCACACGTCGTCGACCGCGCGATCTCCGGTCGCGGTATCCGCGCCGACCGCGTAGGTCTCCTTCAGATCGGGCGGTGTCTCGGTGCCCTCGGCATAGCCGTTGGCCTCCTTGCCCGGTCCGATCCAGCCCCGGCCGCCGACGGTGACCGCGTAGACCTCCTTCACCTCGTCGGGCAGCGCGAAGAACCGCCGCGCGGCCGCTCGTACGGCCGCGGGCAATTCCGCCGGAATCCCGTGCCCGTACACCAGGAGGAATCCGGCGCGTCGCAGGCCCGCGTCGACCTCGCGTTCGACCTCGGCCGCCGCGTCGCCGCCCGCGCGCCAACGGGCCAGATCGATGGAGGCGATGGCGTCGGGGGCGTCGGGGGCGTCGGGGGCATCTGGGGCATCCATGGTTGTCGCTCCTGTCTCACTCGACCGTGCTCGGGTCGGCCACGCCGATATCCTCGAACCACAGCGCCGGTTGTTCGGCGATGAAGGCGGTCATCAGATCGATGCAGCGCCGATCCTCCAGCACGGTGACCGCGACGCCGTGTTCGATCAGCCAGTCGTGGCCGCCGTGGAAGGTGGTCGACTCGCCGACGATCACCGTCCCGATCCCGAATTGGCGTACCAGACCGCTGCAATACCAGCACGGCGACAGCGTGGTCACCATGATGGTCGAGCGGTAGTCGCGCCGTCGCCCGGCCGCGCGGAAGGCGTCGGTTTCGGCGTGCGTGCTGGGATCCCCGGATTGCACGCGACGGTTGTGTCCGCTGCCGAGCAGCACACCGTCACCGTCGAACAGCGCCGCGCCGATCGGCACCCCGCCCTCGGCGAGTCCGCGCAGAGCTTCCTGGTAGGCCACCTCGAGCAGCCCGTCGGGCGTCAGCTGGGTCATGGGTCAACCCTCGCGGCGGACCCGGTCGCTCCGCAACGTACAGATCGTCCGGTTCGTCCCGGAGGCGGGATGACAAGATGACCGTATGCTCCCCACCGTTCGCGAGTTACTCGCCGACCAGTTCGTCGCGGCCGATCCGCACGTCCTGGCCGGTCACGGCGGACTCGATCGCGCGGTGCGCTGGGTGCATTCCAGCGAGATCTACGAGATCAGTCCGCTGCTGTCCGGCGGGGAACTGCTGCTCACCACCGGACTCGGCCTCTCCGGTGTCGACGCCGGAACCAGACGGCACTACCTGCGGGAGATCGCGGCCCGCCAGGTGGCCGGGGTCGCCTTCGAACTCGGCCGCACCTTCGAGGCCATTCCGGCCGAGATGGTGGAGGAGGCCTCGCGCAACGGCCTTCCGCTGATCGCGTTGCGCACCGTCGTCCCCTTCATCGACCTGTGCCGCGACGCCAATACCGAGATCGTGTCCCGCGAGGTGCGCTCGCTGCGCCTGCTGAACGAACTGGTCGGCGATCTGACCGGTGAACTCGCCGCGGGCAACGGGGTGGCGCGACTGCTCGCCCGTATCGCGGCGGTCACCGAATGCGCGGTCGTCGTGACGAGCGGCAGCGGCGCGCTGATCGCCGCGCACGGGGTGGACGACGACCGATCCGCGTGGGCCGCGGTCGAATCCGGTGCGGCGCGGGCGAGTATCCGCGTCAAGGACAGCATCTGGGGCACCCTGACCGCCGGACCCGGTTCGCCTCTGGACGCCGCGACGCTGGCGGCGGTGATCGACCAGTCCGCGCCGGGAGTCGGTCTGGCCCTGGCGAATTCGGGCACGCCGAGCGGTCGGCCGCAGGTGGCGGCCACCGCGTTGCTCGCGGATCTGGTGAACGGTCAGCAGATCCGGCAGGCCGATCTGCGGTCACGGGCCGGTGCCGCCGGTGCGCCCGGACTGACCGGGCGCACCGTGGTCCCCGTCGCGATCGAGGCCCCCGATAGCCGGATCGCGACCGGATTCCTCGACGCCGCCACCAAGGCGCTCGGGCGGCCCGGGGTGATCGCCGATGTCCACGCCACCACCTACGCCCTAGTCGCGGTGGCGAATTCGGTCGCCGATCCGGTCGGCGAAGTCACCCGGGCGCTGAGGTCGTCCATCGCGGCGAACAGCACCGAGGGCGTCACGATGGTGGTGGGCGACGCGTGCGAATTCACCTCGGCCGCCCTGGCCGCCGGACTCTCGGCCACCAGGTCGGCCCTGCGCCTGGCCACCCGCAACCGTCGTGACCGGCTCCACGGGCCGCTCACCAGCTGTCGTGAACTCGCCGCCGAACTGACCGTGGAAACCCTGCCCGTCGCCGAACGGGCCCGCCTGGCCGCCGTGCTCACCCCGCTCGTCGACTGGGACACGGCCCACCACAGCAGTCTGACCCGCACCCTCGAGGTCTACCTCCGTCACGGCGCGAGCCCGACCCGCTGTGCCGCCGCGCTGCATATCGGCCGTCAATCGCTCTACCAGCGCCTGGACCGCATCCGCGAACTGCTCGGCTACGAACCCAACGATCCCGCCCTCGCCGCGACCCTGCTGCTGGCGCTGTGCGCCCACCGCCTCGGTGGCGACCGCTGAGTCGGCGACCGGTGAGTCAGACCGACAGGCGTCGCCGGTTCACCAGCAGGTAGGCCGCGCCGGACAGGACGAAGCCGACGAAGAAGGTGATATCGCCCAGTTCGGGGATCTCCCGCACCACGTAACCGGTGAATTTCGCCTGATTGCAGAACAGCAGTACCGAAATCGCCAGCCCGGCCAGGAAGGCCGCGGCGCCGCCCCGGTTGGTGTAGGAGCGGTCGTAGAGCAGTTCGGCGATATCGCCGCGCCGCCGCAGATACTGATCGGCGAACATCACGCCGAGCCACGGGCCGATCCAGTACGCGACGATCAGCAGGAACGCCTCGTAACTCTGGGCCGCGTCCGGCAGCGCCCACAGCGCGCAGTCCCGCCGCGGCGAATCCGCCGGTCGCCGTCTTCGAGACGCGAGCGGGCAGATAGCGGGTGTAGTCCGCGGCGTAGGGATTCCAGCCGCCCGCGTAGCCGAACGCGGTGCCGACGGTCAGCAGGAATCCGCCCATGCCGCCCACCCCGCCGGACGGCGCGGCCGCCCCGAGATCGGCTTTGCTGAAAATCACCACGGTGACCACCAGGAACACCACGGCCAGGACCGGAAAGACGAACCGCTCGAAGGCGTGCACCAGATTGTGGCCGAAGACGGCGAATCCGGTCTGCGCCACCACGATCAGCGTCAGCGCCAGCGGTTTCGGCATCCCGGTCAGCGTGTTGAGCGCGAACGCGCCGCTGACGCTGTTGGTGGCGAACCAGCCGACCCCGCACATGATCGACATGAACGCGGCGGGCAGCGCGTTGCCGCGATAGCCGAACGCGGCGCGCCCGAGCACCATCTGCGGCACCCCGTGCCGCGGACCGCGCGCCGACAGCACGAAATGCCAGAATTCCGACATCAGTAGACAGTTCGTCCGGGGTATCGGGTGATGTCCCGAAACCGAAACGTGCGGGAAACCTGGGTGTCGATCCGGGCGTCGAACCCGGCCCGCCCGCACATGCCGGTCTGTCTGCGAGCGGCGCGAAGCCAGGCCGTACTCTCGACCACTGTGCCGAATACGTCAGAAGCCACCGAAGACCAGCCGACCGGTGACCCGAACTACCTGGTCGGGCTCGATCTCAACGGCCGCCGCGTCGTCGTTGTCGGCGGTGGAACGGTGGCCCAGCGCCGCATCGGGCTGCTTCTCGCGTCCGGTGCCGATGTCCACGTCGTGAGCCGCGAGGTGACCCCCGCCGTCGAGGGCATGGCCACGTCGGGACAGCTGACCATCACCCTGCGCGCCTACGCCGACGGCGATCTGGACGGCGCCTGGTACGCGACCGCGTGCACCGACGAGCCCGAGACCAACGCCGCCGTCGTCGCCGAGGCCGAGCGCCGCCGTATCTTCTGCGTCCGTGCCGATATCGCCCGGCTCGGCACCGCCGTCACGCCCGCGACCGCCCGCTACGACGGACTGAGCATCGGCGTGCTGGCCAGCGGTCAGCATCGGCGTTCGGCCGCGGTCCGCACCGCGCTCCTGGAAGCCTTGCAATCGGGCGTCGTCACCGACGATTCCTCGCCGATCGTGCCCGGCGTCGCGCTGGTCGGCGGCGGACCCGGCGACCCCGACCTGATCACGGTGCGCGGCCGCCGCCTGCTGGCCAGGGCGAATCTGGTGGTCGCCGACCGCCTCGCGCCGCCGGAACTGCTCGCCGAACTCGGTCCCGACGTCGAGGTGATCGACGCCGCGAAGATCCCGTACGGACGCGCCATGGCGCAGGAGGCGATCAACGCCGCCCTGATCGAAGGCGCCAAGGCGGGCAAATTCGTGGTGCGGCTCAAGGGCGGCGACCCCTATGTCTTCGGCCGCGGCTTCGAAGAGGTCGAGGCCTGCGTCGACGCCGGTATCCCGGTGACCGTCGTGCCCGGCATCACCAGCCCCATCTCGGTGCCCGCCGCCGCCGGTATCCCGGTGACCCATCGCGGCGTCACCCACGAATTCGTCGTGGTCAGCGGTCACGTGGCGCCGGATCATCCGGATTCGCTGGTCGATTGGCCCGCGCTGGCCCGGCTGCGCGGGACGATCGTGCTCATGATGGCGGTCGAGCGGATCGAACAGTTCGCCACCGCGCTCATCGACGGCGGCAGGCCCGCGAACACACCGGCCACCGTCATCCAGGAGGGCACCCTGCGCACCCAGCGGGTGCTGCGCGCCGATCTGGGCACCATCGCCGCGCGGGTGCGCGGCGAGGGAATCCGCCCGCCCGCCATCGTGGTGATCGGCCCGACCGCGGCGTTCTCCGCCGATCTCGCCGCGAACCGCTGAATCCTGCGAACCGCCTGAATCCGTGCCCGGCGTGGCGGACCGGCACGGTCACAACGAAGACCGCGGTCCGTTGTGGCTCGTCGGTCCAGCGTGCCGCGGGGCGGGCACAGGTTGCCACATCAATTACAGTGGCTCACTGTGCTCCAGAACCCCGCTGCGCCGACGCAGTATCCCGTGACGCAGCGGGCCTTCGGGCTCGCCATCCTCGTGCTGAGCGGTTTGCAGCTGATGGTCGTCCTCGACGGCAGCGTGGTCATCCTCGCGCTACCGAGACTCCAGCAGGAGATGGGCCTGTCCAGTTCGGGCAGCGCGTGGACGGTGACCTCCTACGGCCTCACCTTCGCGGGCCTGATGCTGCTCGGCGGCCGGATCGGCGACGCCTTCGGGCGCAAACGCATGCTGATCGTCGGCGTCGCGCTGTTCACCTTCGCCTCGCTGCTGTGCGGTCTGGCCACCGGCGAGGCGATGCTGATCGCGTCGCGCGCGCTCCAGGGCACCGGCGCCGCACTCGCCGCGCCGTCGGCCTTCGCGCTCGTTGCCACCACCTTCGCGCCGGGTAAGGCGCGCAATCAGGCCATCGCCATCGTCGGCTCCATGGTCGGTATCGGATCGGTCGGCGGCCTGGTGATCGGCGGCGCGCTGACCGAACTGTCCTGGCGCTGGATCTTCCTGATCAATGTGCCGATCGGCGTGCTCATCGTGGTCGGCGCGATCTACTGCCTCGCCGACACCGACCATCACCGCGTCGGCCTCGATATCCGCGGCGCCGTGCTGGGCACCCTGGCCTGCACCGCCATCGTCTTCGGCGCGACCGAGGGGCCCGAACTGGGCTGGGGGCACTGGGCCATCATCGGTTCGCTGGTCGGTGGGGCCGCGCTGCTGGTCGCCTTCGTCTTCGCCGAACGTCGCGTCGACAATCCGCTGGTGCCGTGGTCGCTGTTCGACAGCAGGGACCGGGTGGCGACCTTCGTGCTGATCCTGCTCGCGGGAGGTGTGCTCGGCGCGATGACCTTCTTCGTCGCGCAATTCCTCCAGAACGTCCTGAACTACAGTCCGCTGCACGCCGGTATCGCCTGCATCCCGTTCACGGTCGGTATCGGTATCGGTGCGGCAGGCGCCTCGAAGCTGGCGCTGCTCGTCGCGCCGCGCTGGTTGCTTTCGGGCTCGGCGGCGGTACTGGCCGTCGGCCTGCTGATCGCCTCGACACTCGACCGCGACGTGCAGTACCTGCCCACCCTGCTGATCCTGCTCGTGGTGATCGGCGCGGGTGTCGGCGTGGCGATGGTGCTGACGCCGCTGTGCGTACTCATCGGCGTTCCGCCTTCGGATATCGGCCCGCTCGCCGCGGTCGGCCAGATGTTCATGAACCTGGGCACCCCGCTCGCCATCGGCATCCTGACCCCCGTCGCGGTCTCACGCACCCTGTCCCTCGGCGGCCGCACCGGCCACGCCTCCGGCATGACCCCCACCCAGATCGACGCCCTCAGCAACGGCTACACCCTGGTCCTCGCCGTCTGCGCGGGCGTCGCCGTCCTGATCGGACTTGTCGCCCTCACCCTGCGCTTCACCCCCCAGCAGATCGCCCAGGCACACCACGCCCAGGAAGAAGCCCAGCGCAGCTAGTTCCGGCTCACGGGCCGAGGATGGCGCGGACCTGGTCGGCGGCGCGCCGGGCGGCGGGTTCGTCGAGGATCGCGATGGGTTCGTCGGTGCCGTCGAACCAGTTCGGGCCGACGGCGAAGGGGGTGCCGGTGAGGGCGACGCCGATGCCGGGGCCGAGGGGGCAGATGATCGCGTCGCCGGACAGGGGGTCGGTGACGACCTCGACGATGATGTATTGGCGGCGGATCCGGTTGTAGTCGTCGGAGCTGACGATGAGACAGAGCATGCCGCCGGGCAGCACGCTGCCGGACGGGGCATGCCAGACCTCGCCGAATCGGGGCGACGGCATCAGTGGCCCGCGCGTCGCTGCGCGAGCAGACCGGCGGCCACCGTCGTGGCCCGGTCGGGGGTGTGTCCCGCCGAATTCAGGGTCGCGGTGTCGGCGGCCAGACGTTGGCGCAGGTCGTCGCGGTGGATGAGTTTGGCCAGGTACGCCGAGCGTCCGAGGTTCTCGGCCTCGGCGCGGCGCTCCAATATCTGGAGGGTCTCCTCGTCGAGTGATACCGAGGTCTTGCGTCCAGCCATACCGTCGAGGGTACCGCCGGTGGCGGTACCCCGCGGCACGGCCGAGATCCGCCGGGTGATCGACATCTGTCGGATCAGAGGCGGCTGACGACCTTGGTGGGGGTTATCCGGACGATGATGCGTTCGGCGCTGTCGTCGGGGGCGGACGGGTTGAAATCCGCGTAGTCCTGCCCCGTGTACTTGCGGGACAGGCGGTTCGGCAGCACCCGTTGCGGATCGTCGGTCACCGTGGCGGTGCCGCGGATCTCGGCGTAGAGATAGGGGTTGTCGGGCGGGCTGACCAGGATGGTCACCCGTGGATCGCGAACGATATTCCTGCCCTGTGCCCGCGTACGGGTGGTGGAGAACAGCCGACTTTGTTGAAGGAGAAACTTCGCGGACCGTCGCACGCTGTCCCCGCGTCATTGTTTCCGTATGGCGAATTTCGGCGCGACCACCGTACAGGTCGAAATAGCGAGCATTAAAAATTCGGGCTGAAAGGAAAACCATCCGGCGTCACACGCGGAAGGGCCGCCGACATATCGGCGGCCTGCCTCCTTTATGCGCAGTCCGAGCGCAACTTACCCAATGCGTTGATGATCAGAGAAGCATCGGCGGGGGTATTGGCCGCCTCCAGGGCATTGATGAAGTTCTGGACATCGGCGCGACCGCGATCGGTGGTCAGCCCGCCCAGTTGGCCACGCAGCTGTCCGATGTAGACCTGCTTGGCGGCCCGCGATTCCTCCAGCGGAAGGCCCTGGAGCGGCGTCAAAGTGCTGATGGCCTGGTCGGCGATCGACGTGATGGTCCCGCAGTCCGCGGCGATGTCGGGGCCGGGCTCGGCCGTCGCGACGGGCGAGAGGATGCCGGATATCGCGGTGGCGGTGGCAAGCGCGGCCAGGGCCATGGCACTTCGTTTTATCATGACAATCTCCATTGATCTCATTGATTCGGACAGCGTCCGGCCGCGGGCGAGGGCTCTCGTCACGGCGCCGAATCTGTCACGAGCGGAGATGCTACATGAGAGTTTTCCGATTTCCAGGGGCAATCGAAATCGGTTTTTTTCCTAGGTATTGCGGGGGAAACCCAATTCGAGGCCGCCGTGACTCGGGTCGAGCCACCTGGCGGTGACGGCTTTGCCCCGGGTGAAGAATGCCACCCCGTCGGTGCCGTGCGCGTGCGCGTCGCCGAACAACGAGTTCTTCCAGCCGCCGAAACTGTAGTAGGCCATCGGCACCGGAATCGGCACATTGATGCCGACCATCCCGACCTCCACCTCGTGGTGGAACCGCCGGGCCGCGCCGCCGTCGTTGGTGAAGATCGCGGTGCCGTTGCCGTAGGGGTTGGCGTTGATCAGCGCCAGCCCTTCGTCGTAACTGTCGACCCGAACCACCGAGAGCACCGGGCCGAAGATCTCGTCGGTGTAGACACTCATTCCGGGGTCGACGTGGTCGAGCACCGTGGGGCCGAGCCAGAATCCGTCGTCGGAACCGTCGACTCGCGCACCGCGTCCGTCGAGAACCACTGTCGCGCCGTCGGATTCGCCCGCCTCCAGATAACCGGCGACGCGATCGCGGTGCTCGCGTGTGACCAGCGGCCCCATCTCCGCGCCGCGCACGCTGTCGCCCGTGGTGATGGTCGCGGCGCGTTCGGCGATCTTCGACACCAGTTCGTCGCCGATCGGCCCGACGGCGAGCACCACGCTGATCGCCATGCATCGTTCACCGGCCGATCCGAATCCGGCGTTCACGGCGGCATCGGCGGCCAGGTCGAGATCGGCGTCGGGCAGCACGAGCATGTGGTTCTTGGCTCCGCCCAGAGCCTGCACCCGTTTGCCGTTGGCGGTGCCGCGTTCGTAGACGTAGCGCGCGACGGGTGTGGAGCCCACGAAGGAGACGGCTTTGATCGCCGCGCTGTCGAGCAGCGCGTCGACCGCGACCTTGTCGCCCTGCACCACGTTGAACACCCCCGCGGGCAAACCGGCTTCGTGCCACAGGCGCGCGAGCCACAGCGACGAGGAGGGGTCCTTCTCGCTCGGTTTGAGCACGACGGTGTTGCCCGCGGCGATGGCCAAGGGGAAGAACCACATCGGTACCATGGCCGGAAAGTTGAACGGCGAGATGATCGCGACGGGACCGAGCGGTTGGCGGATCGAGAAGATGTCGACCTCGGTCGACGCGTTCTCGGTGTAACCGCCTTTGAGCAGATGCGGTATACCGCAGGCGAATTCGACGACCTCGAGTCCGCGTGTCACCTCGCCCAGCGCGTCGGAGGCGACCTTGCCGTGTTCGGCGGTGACCAGCGCGGCCAGTTCCTCCTTGCGGTCGTTGAGCAGTTCCCGGAAGCGGAAGAGGGTCTGCGTGCGCCGGGCCAGCGAGGTGTCACGCCACGCGGGGAAGGCGTCGGCCGCCGCGGCGACGACGGTCTCGACATCGGCGGCGTCGGCCAGCGCGACCCGCCCGGTGACCACGCCGGTCGCGGGATTGGTCACCGGGGCTGAGCGGCCGCTCGTGCCGTCGAAGGGTTTGCCGTCCAGCCAGTGCGCGATGGTGTCCATATCTCCTCGATCGTGGGAGTCGTGGTTGCGCTGTCTCGCGCGTCCATCGTCGCCGAGCGGAGGCCGCCGTGTCGGTCATTCGACGCTTTCGGCATGTCGGAGCGGGGAGAACCCGGGGGTCTAGCCTGCCCCCGGGTTCCAGTGATGCCACCCAATTCGCACACCGGGATCGGTGGGATCGGATCAAGATGATCGCGACGCGTCCTGCCTTTGGACCATCCCCCATTGTGGCTGAGGGAGCCGGAGTTGAACCGGCATCTCGGCGCTGCGTGTCCTTTCCTCGTGATCCCGTGTTCGGCGGCGAATACTCGAAGCTGGAGCGAGAATCTGAGCGTCGTCACGGCTGCCTCTGCCGATTGGGCTACCCGGGCAGGTACCCGGGGCGGGGCTCGAACCCGCACTGACACCGTGTGATTCAGATCTGAACTTCAGTTTGAGTGTGCGCTCCTGCGCTGTCCCCGCCTCGCGGCGGGGACGAATGTGGGATCCGGGGCGGGCGATACCGCCCCGGATCGGTGTCATCGGAAAAGGTAACCGAAGATCGCCGCACCGGTCTTGCGATCGGTGATCTCGGCGCTGTTGGCCTCCTCGCGAGCGAATTTGACCGCCTGCTGCACCTTCTCGATGCGGTCGGCGATCTCGTTGACGCGCCGCGCGGGCAGCGCGCCGGAGAATTTCACCGTGGTCCAGTAGCCGATGGCGATGTCCTCGTAGTACACCTCGACCTGGGCCGGGTGCTTCTCGGTGGCCTCGGCCTTGACGTGGTTGCGCGGCACCTTCTTGGTGCGCAGGGTACGCACCGCGTCGGTGCGCCAGGTGTCGGAGGAATCGTCGAAGGACCAGGCCTCGGCGGCGTCGAGTACCGGCAGCTTCTTGACGAAGGTGTGCAGGTCGGCGAGCTGCTTCTCGAGGAAGAGCAGGTAGGAGACCGGGACGTCGGTGAGCAGCGTCGTACCGTCGACGGTGACGTCGGCCTTGGCCTCGGTGTTGGCCCAGTCCTTGGTGGCCGTCACGTCGAACAGGCGCGTCAGCGTGCTCGCGGTCTGCCGCAGCACTTCCTCGGATTTCACCTGCACGCGCGTCGACTCCGGCGGGAGCTGTTCGCCCTCTTCGTCCTTCGGCTGATACGTGCGCGCGATACCGGCGAGCAGCGCGGGCTTGTGCAGCTGTCCCTGGGTGTCGGCCAGTTCGCGTAGCGCGCCGCTCTTGACGCCCTTCTCCACGGCGATGATCTGATTGAGTTTGGTCATCGTCTGCCTCCTCTCGGCGCTGCTCGGTTCGCGTACGCCGAAATCATTGCACCGCAACATCTTTGTGCCCGGTACCTTCGGTGCGGCGCCGATGATGTTCCCCCGCCGCGCATGTCACGGTAGCGGCGCGTCGCCCCGGTCGCATCCGAATTACCCGGCGATGAGGGATGTTCCGACGTCACGGCGTCGATTCCGCTCGGGCGATCAAGGTTTCGGCGGTTGTCCGTGCGGGCGGTCGCGGCGCGCGTACAGCGTGCGGGTATGCCGCTGTCGAAGATACCCATGCCGATCGATTGGGATTTCGCGCTCGCCGAACTGCGCGGGGAGATGAAACCCTCCTACACCAACGGCGACGGCGCGATGGGCGTCAACAACGGCGGCAAGCATTCGGTGGATGTCACCTACATCGCCGCCGCCGAGGCCACCGGACTGGTGCGGGTGCAAACCCTGCACGAGGTCACCGACGTCGAACGCGCGCCGGACGGACGCTGGATCGCCCACGTCCTGCGCCTGGACACCACGGGCGCGGTGGTCGAGAACAAGATCCTCACCGCCGATGCCCTGATCATGGCCGCTGGCAGTCTCAACACCACCCGGTTGCTGGTGCGCGCGGGTGCCAAGGGCATGATTCCCGGCCTGCCCGACGGGCTCGGGCAGGGCTGGGGAACCAACGCCGACCGCATCTACGTGTGGACCGATCCCGACGCCGAATTCGGTGCGCCCCAGGGCGGACCGGTGGTCTACGGCAGCAAGAACTGGGACGACCCGCGAGCCGCGCACACCGTCATCCAGGCGTCCATACCGCCGCTGTCGATCGACCCGCGCGGCACCATGATGGTCGGCTACGGCGTCAGCGACAGTCGCGGCGCCTTGGCCTACGACTCCGCACGCGACGACGCGATCCTGCACTGGCCCGCCGACGGCGACAGCGATATCCAGAACAACCACATCGATCCCGCCGTGCGCCGGATCGCCGGGCCCGACGGCCTGCTGATCGACACCAACGCGCTGTTCCCCTCCACCTGGCATCCCCTCGGCGGCGCGAGTATGGGCGCGGTCTGCGACCTGGACGGCCGCGTGCACGACCAGCCCGGTCTCTACGTACTCGACGGCGCGCTGCTGCCGGGTAACGCCGCCGCCTGCAATCCGTCGATGACCATCGCCGCGGTCGCCGAACGGGCACTGGACAATATCGTCGCCCGCGATATCGGCACGCTGATCTGAGCGTGCCGCGGTACGGCTCGGACGATCGGGCCGATCAGCGGGAGATCGTCGGCATCGGCAGCGTGACGGGTTCGTGCGGGAGCACGGGGCGATAGACGCAGCGGGTGCCGGAGTAGATCGTCGGCACGCATTCGTTGCAGTGCACGCACGCCGACCGCGTCGATTCGTCGGATCGTATGCGGTGCAACAGATCCGGTTCCCGCAGCAGCGCGCGTCCCATCGCGACGAAATCGAAACCTTCGGTCATCGCCAGGCGCATGGTCTCCATATTCGTGATGCCGCCGAGCAGGATCAGCGGCATGGACAGTTCCCGGCGGAACTGACGCGCCCGCTCGAGCAGGTACGCCTCGTGATAGGGGTATTCCTTCAGGAAGGCCCGTCCGACCGCGCGGAAGCCCCAGCGCGCCGGGCCGGGAAGGGTTTTCGCGAACGAGCGGCGCGGCGCGTCACCGTGGAACAGCAACATCGGGTTGAGCAGCGAACTGCCCGCGGTCAATTCGATCGCGTCGAGGGTGCCGTCGGCCTCCAGCCACGAGGCCACCTGGAGGGATTCGGGGACGGTGAGTCCGCCGCGCCTGCCGTCCTCCATATTCAGTTTGGCGGTGACGGCGAGCCGCCCGCCGACGGCCTCCCGGACGGCACACGCGATCTCGCGGGCGAAGCGGGCGCGGTTCACGAGCGGCCCGCCGTAGTCGTCCTTGCGACGGTTGAGCAGCGGGCTCAGGAAGGCACTCGCCAGATAGTTGTGGCCGAAATGGATTTCCACCGCGTCGAATCCGGCCTGTTCGGCCAGTCGCGCGGCGCCGGCGTGCGCGGCGACGAGGTCGGCGATCGCGGCGGCGTCGGGGACCTGCATGGCCCGCATCCCGAGCGGGCTGAACAGCGGGCTCGGCGCGAGTGCCGGTACGCGGTTGGAGGCGGCGTTGGCGACGGGTCCGGCATGGCCGATCTGGGCGTTGGCCGCCGCGCCTTCGGCGTGGACGGCGTCGGTCAGTTTCCGCAGACCCGCGACGGCTTCCGGTCGCATCCAGATCTGGTGCCGATCGGTGCGCCCACCCGGCGTGACAGCGCAATAGGCGACCGTCGTCATGCCGACGCCGCCCGCGGCGACCTCGCGATGGAACGCGATCAGATCGTCTGTCGCGAGCGCGTCGGGGGTTCTGCCCTCGAAGGTGGCGGCCTTGATCACCCTGTTGCGCAGCGTGATCGGGCCGAGTGCCGCCGGTGCGAACACTTCTGTCATGGTCACTCCTGTACCGGTGCGGTGAGGCCGGCGACGACGAAGTTCCGCAGTGTCGCCACCGCGCGCTCCGACATGCCGTGTTCCTCGGTTTCGGGGCTGCCGAAACGCATGATGACGAGGTCGAAGGCGAGCATCCAGCGGCGTCGGCTCTCCCCGGCGCTCAGTTGCGGCAGCAGGGCCGTCCACGAGTCCATGCGGAACCATCGCCCCTGCCACGCGGTGAGGTGGCGTCCCGACACGAAGCGGGCGAGCAGGCGAAGATGCAGCCTGCCCACCGGATCGGCGGCCAGATCGAGGAACGGGGCCAGCACGGCGTCGACGAGCGCGGGCACCGAATCGGGCCGTGAGCCGGTGGCCTCGGCCATCCCGGCTGCCCACAGTGGTCCGAGCCGGTCCTCGATCAACGCGCCGACCAGCGCCTCCTTCGACCCGAAGTGGTAGTGGACCGCCGCCGGATTGGTCCCGGCCTCGGCGCAGATCGCCCGCACCGACACCTCGTCGTAGGGCTCGCTCAGCAGCAGTCGTTCGGCGGCGGCGAGCAGGCGCTGACGGGTGCCGACGGCAAGTTTCTGGACCACCCTAGAATTAGAACACGTTTCAGTGCCATGTTCAATCGATGATTGAAACGGTGACGGGATCGGCGCGCGCGATTCGGTGACGATGTGGAAACGAACCCCGCGCGATCCCGAGCCGGACCGTAGCGTCGTCGGCAGGCGGTTCAGGGGGCCGCCGTCGGGACACGAGCAGACGAGGCGACGAATGAGACAGCGGCCCACCGCGATCGGATACCTGCGCCGAGATGTGTCCGGGGTGTCGTGGGAATGGCACGAGGTCCGGATTCGCGGCATGGCCCGGCGGTTCGGCTACGACCTGGCCGATACGGTCGCCGCGGGCTCCGGGGCCGACCGGTCGCTGCCTCGACTGCTCGAACTGGTGCGGGGGATGGACGTCGACGCCGTCATCACGCCGAGCCTGGTGCACCTGGGCGGCGAGCTACCCGACGACCTGCTGAGGCTGTGCGAGATCAACACCTTCGAACCGGAAGCGACCTACGCGGCACGGACCCCGGTGCGCTGGGAGGGGTATCGCTGAGCGGCGGCCCTCAGTGATCGTCACCGGAATCCGGCGCAGCCGGGGGCGGGAACAGGCGGTGGATGGTCAGTGATGCCGCCAGTAACCGGGAGTTGTCCGGTTCGTTCGGGTCGATGCCGGTGAGTTCGGCGACGCGCCGCAGCCGATAGCTGAACGTGTTCGGGTGGATATGCAATCGCGCCGACGCGGTCTTACGGTCGGAGCCGTGGCGGATATGCGCCTCCAGCGCTTCGAGCAGGTGCGGGTTGCGCAGAAGGGGCGTGATGCGTTCGGCCAACCGATCGCGCGCGGAGCCGGGACGGGTGAGCTGGTACTCCAGCAGCAGATCGTCGAGCCGGTAGAGCCCGGACGGACGCCCGAGCAGGCGCGCCAGGGTCGCGAGTTCGGCGACTTCGGCCGCGGCGGCGGGAACGTCCGCGCGCCGGACCGCGCGAGATTCGGTGAGATAGGCGGGCACGCCGAACTGTTCGGCCAGATCCTCGGCCAATCCCGCGTAGCGGGCGGAATCGGTGTCGGGATCGGCATGCACGGGAAGTAGCGCGATCCCCGCCGAACCGTCGAAGGTCGCCAGCGCACCGCCGTTGGTGCGGGCGTCGAGGGTGCGGTGCAGGACGCGGATGCGCCTGCGCGCCAGCAGGTCCGATGCCGGGGCGGGCCGCGCGGGCGGGGCGATCCCGATGGCGAGCACGGTATAGCGATCGGTCAGGGCCGTGTCGGCGCGGGCAGCCTCCTCGTACGCCGGTCGGCCGCGAAGCAGTGCCGAGCACAGTTCCCGGCGCGCTTCGCGCTCGGCGCTGTAGATGGACTGTTCGACCTCGGCATAGGTCTCCATCACGGTGACGTTGATATGCATGAGCAGATCGAGCAGTCGTGAGATGACCACGGTCAGCTCATCGATCTCGCCCGGTGCGGTGAGTGCGGCGGCCTCGGCGAGCACCGACTGCGCCGAGCCGTGCATCGCCTCGATCAGCAGGGCGAGCGGTAACCGGTCCTCGGCATGGCGCTGCGCGACGGGAGCGACGAATGCCGTCACCTCCGCCCTGGTGAATTCGCGTACCTCGCCGATGGCCTGCAACACCGCGCGCCCGCATCCATAGATAGCGGGCAGTACCTCGGCGGTGAAATGACCCTCGGGCAGGTCGGCCGCGGGTGGGGTGGCGCCGAGTCCGGCGGCCAGCATTCGCTCGGCGATCTGCGGCCACCGGGCGAGTAGTCGGGTCACCAGGGGCGGATCCGCGGTGGTCGACGGTGTTACGACAGGCATGGGCCGATTGTGTCCGACGGCCCCCGGCCGGACAACGTTTCGGTTCCGGCAACCAGAACTTTGTCACCGGCGACAAGGCGAACGGGCGCGACTTCGTCCCCGCCGACCATCCGCGTCCCGTCGCGCTGTCGCTGGACGCCCGACTCGACGCCGCACGGCGATTGTCGGATTATGCGAACGCGAAGTTCTCCGGCCGCGCGGGCCGAATCCGCCGGGGATTTCCGGAATTCCCCTCCGATATCGCGCCCGCCCGGCCGAGATATCGACACTTGTCCGATTTGTCTGATGTATCCAAATAATCCAGTTCGAGGCCGGTCGGCACTCGGTGTCGACCATTGATCGGGTGTCGGCATCGCTCGACGGGAGGATGATCTCCAACGGCGATACCCGCACGAGGTGACTTTTCACAATCCCATTCGACGCTATTGTGATCGGAATTTGTGCTCTCCGGTCGAGAGTTTTTCCGGTGGATACACGAAAGCGGGGTCACCGAATAGTCGGTGACCCCGCTTTCGGAGCGTGAGAACTTATGCGCAGTCGGAACGCAGTTTACTCAGCGCGTTGACGATCAGATATCCGTCGGCCGGTGACGACGCGGACTGAAGCGCGTTGACGAAATTCTGGACGTTCGCGCGGCCCTGGTCCGTGCTCAGTTCGCCCACCCGCCCCTGGAGTTCTCCGATGTAGGCATCCTTGATGGGCGCCGACTCCTCCAACGGGAGGCTCGCCAGCGGTGTCGACGTGGCAAGAGCTTCGTTGGCGATCGCGGTGATGGCCGGGCAGTCCGCGGCGATATCGGGGCTGGGCGCCGCCGTCGCGGCCGACGACATGATGCCGGTCATCGCGGTAGCGGTGGCCAGCACGGCGAGGGCCATTGCACTTCTTTTTCTCATGAGAATCTCCACTGATTTACTGAGTTCGTCCACCGGACAATGCTGACGGATTATCGATCCGCAGATTGGCGAACAGCGAGCGGGTCATTCGTGAGACCCGCACGAAACCGGGGGAATTCGATCGACGGCGCGGTGTGACCCGGACCGATGGACCGTCCCGGCTTCCGATAGTTTCCGGATTCGCCGAGTTGTGTCTCTCGGCGAATCCGGAGAACTACCATGAATCGAAACGGTACAGCAATTGTTGCGGGATGCCAGGGGGCGGCATAAAGATTCTTGCTTCCGCCCAATCCCGAGTTCGACGCCGCGGCGTGGCGATTCAGGTCAACTGTCTGAGTCTGTCGGTCACATCCAGAGGAAATGCCGATACGCCGGAGAGACGGTCCGGCACATCGGCCACGCGCGCATTCGATGAGGATTGTGACGCATCACAGAATTCGCGCCGCCACGATCCCGGCACCGGAATCGGGCGTGCGCCGAATCGCGCAGCGTCCCAGTGATTGTCGAAGTGGGCGTCGGTGGGCAGACTTGTCGGATGCGAACAGACGTGGGACCGGATCTGATGCGGCGATGGGTGGCGCTGTCGGGGGCGGCGGCGGAATCCGTCGGGGCGGAACTGATCGCGCGATACCGGGAACCCCATCGGTGCTACCACACCGTGGAGCACCTCGCGGCGATGCTGACGGTCATCGACGACCTCGCGGCCGACGCCGACGATATCGACGCGGTGCGCTACGCGGCCTTCTTCCACGACGCCGTCTACGCGGTCGACCGTGCCGACAACGAGGAGCTCAGCGCCCGGTTGTCCGAGTCGACACTGGCCGCACTCGGCGCTCCGGCGGAACTGATCGGCGAGGTCGCCCGATTGGTGCGGCTCACCGCCGGCCACACCCCGCGACCCGAAGATCGCAACGGCGGCGTGCTCTGTGACGCCGACCTTGCGGTACTCGCGGCGGACGAATCCGGGTACGACGCCTACGCCGCGGCGGTCCGCGCCGAATACCGGCGGGTACCCGACGAGGTCTTCCGGCCGGGCCGCGCCGCCGTGTTGCGCGGACTCGCCGAACAGGAACGGCTGTTCCACACCCCGACCGCACGCGCCCGCTACGAATCGGCGGCACGGGCGAATCTCGCGCGCGAGATCGCGCGACTGACCGGGTAGCGGCCGCGACCGCTCAGGTCAGGACGAGCAGTTCGGTGGGCGAGGCGATCTCGGTACGCAGGCCCGCCTTGGTCGCGATCCGCGCGACCGCCCGGATATCGGTGGGATCGGCGCGGGTGATGACCAGGGCACGCGCGAGCAGCCCCTTGTGGTGTTTGTTGAAATGGCTGACCACCGTGCGGCTGCCGTCGGGATGTTCGGTGAGCACGTTGGCGGTGACCGCGCCGGGGACGCGGCCGAGTTGCTGGTAGGTGCCCGAGCGCAGGTCGACGACGAGTTCGCCCGCCGCCTCGTCCGCGAGCGCCGCGCCGAGATGATCGCGCCACATCGCCGAAAGGGTCGGCAGGCCGGGGAGTTTGGTGCCTCCGGAGAGCCGGTAGGCCGGGATGGGATCGCTCGCGCGGATCGCGCCGAACAGCGCGGAGCCGATACCGAGCCTGGCGTAGGCCTTCTCGCGCTGAACCTTGGTGAAACCCTTCGCGTCGAGCGCGTCGTAGAGCACCCCGGTGTAGCGCTGGAGGGCCGGGCGGGTCGCCGAGGTGCGCAGTGCGGCGTTGCGCGCGATCTCACCGTCGGCCCCCTTGCCGAGCCCGAGGACATCGCGCGAGCGGTCGGGATCGGCGGCGAGCCGGATCACTTCGGTGACGAGCCGGTCGCGTACCTCGGTCAGGCGCGGCATCGCGAGTTCCGAGAGTTCCAGTGGCGCGCCCGCGCCGCCGTCGGATTTGGTTTCGGAGGGAGGCAGCAGCACCAGCACGAGCGGATACGGTACCGGCGTGCGCGCCCGTGACGCGGAGGTGGTCGCCCGGTGCGAACACGGCGCGCGGGAAAACGGTAATGGCTTGCGTGGTCCCTGTGACCGGCGACTACGCTTTGCACCCGTGATCACCCGCCTCTCCAGACTGTTCCTGCGTACCCTGCGCGACGATCCCGCCGACGCCGAGGTGCCGAGCCACAAACTGCTCGTCCGCGCCGGATACGTGCGTCGCGTCGCCCCGGGGATCTACTCGTGGCTGCCGCTGGGTCTGCGGGTGCTCCGGCAGGTGGAGAATGTCGTCAGAGAAGAGATGGACGCCATGGGCGCCCAGGAGATCTCGCTGCCCTCGCTGCTTCCTCGCGAGCCCTACGAGACCACCAACCGCTGGACCGAATACGGCGACGGCCTGTTCCGGTTGCAGGACCGCAAGAACGCCGATTACCTGCTCGGACCCACCCACGAGGAACTTTTCGCGCTCACCGTGAAGGGCGAATACAACTCGTACAAGGATCTGCCGGTCGTGCTCTATCAGATCCAGACCAAATACCGCGACGAGGAGCGTCCCCGCGCGGGCATCCTGCGCGGACGCGAGTTCATCATGAAGGATTCCTATTCCTTCGACCTCGACGAAGGCGGTCTGAAGAACAGCTACCGGGCCCATCGCGATGCCTACCAGCGCATCTTCGAACGACTCGGCGTCAAGTACGTGATCGTCGCGGCGACCTCCGGCGCCATGGGCGGCAGCGCGTCCGAGGAGTTCCTGGCCGAGAGCCCGGTGGGTGAGGACACCTACGTGCGCAGCGAGGAGTCCGGGTACGCGGCCAACGTGGAAGCCGTGGTCACGCCCGCGCCCGCGCCGCTGCCGGTCGACGGCCTGCCCGCCGCGGTCGTTCACGACACCCCCGGCACCCCCACCATCGCGACACTGGTGGAATGGGCCAACGCGGCGGGTGTACTCGATCGCCCGGTGACCGCGGCCGACACCCTCAAGAACGTCATGGTGAAGTTGCGCCACCCGGACGGCAAATCCGAGATCATCGGCATCGGCATCCCCGGTGACCGCGAGGTCGACGACAAACGACTCGGCGCCGCCGTCGAGCCCGCCGAGGTGGAACTGCTCACCGATGCCGATTTCGCGGCCAACACGTTCCTGGTCAAGGGTTACATCGGGCCGAAGGCGATGCAGGACAACGGCGTTCGCTACCTGGTCGATCCGCGCGTCGGGACCGGTACCAGCTGGATCACCGGTGCGGACGTCTCGGGTAAACATGCCGTCGGTCTGGTCGCCGGACGCGATTTCACCCCCGACGGCACCATCGAGGCCGCCGAGGTCCGCGACGGCGACCCGTCGCCGGACGGGCAAGGCACCCTCGTGTCCGCGCGCGGCATCGAGATCGGGCACATCTTCCAACTCGGCAACAAGTACACCGACGCCTTCGAGGTCGACGTACTCGGCGAGAACGGTAAGCCGGTACGTCTGACCATGGGTTCCTACGGCATCGGTGTCTCGCGCATGGTCGCGGTGATCGCCGAACAGCAGCACGACGACAAGGGCCTGCGCTGGCCGTCCGAGGTCGCCCCGTTCGACGTGCACGTCGTCATCGCCAACAAGGACGACGCGGCGCGCACGGGCGCGGAACAGGTCGTCGCGGGTCTGCACGCCCGCGGGCTCGACGTGCTCTTCGACGACCGAACGGCCTCGCCCGGTGTGAAATTCAAGGACGCCGAACTCCTCGGCATGCCGTGGATTCTCGTCATCGGCCGGGGCTGGGCCGAGGGCAAGGTCGAATTGCGCGACCGCTTCACCGGAGAGGTCACCGAGATCGCGGCCGATTCCGCCGTGGACGCGGTCGTCGCGAAGATTCGCGCCTGATCGTCGGCGGACCGTCGCGGCCCCCGGTCCACCACGACCGGGGGCCGCGTCGTGCCGTCCGGACCTGTGTGGTGACTTCGCACAGCGTCGGGCGTCCACGGTGGTGAGAAGGTGCGGCGATCGGCTTCTACCTACGGCTGCGTAAGGTGAAAGCGCAGGTCACGCATCCGGCAGACCGTGGGCGGGCACCTGTTACCCGCTGGTAAGTTGACCGGTATGACGAGTACCGACGACCTGCTGTTCAACCCGTCCACCTACGACCCCCAGCAGTTCGACGCCGAGACCACGCGACTGCTGAAGGCCACCATCGAGTGGTTCGAGTCGAAGGGCAAGGCGCGGTTGCTGGCCGATGACCAGGACGCGCTGTGGGTGTCGGAATTCCTGGATTTCGTCAGGAAGGAGAAGTTGTTCGCGACCTTCCTGACACCGGCCGCTTACGCCGACGGCGATCCGAATCGGCGCTGGGACGCCGCGCGCAACGCCGCGCTGTCGGAGATCTTCGGCTTCTACGGGCTCGCGTATTGGTACGCGGAGCAAGTGACCATCCTCGGACTCGGCCCGATCTGGCAGAGCGACAACGAAACCGCCAAGAAACGGGCGGCGGCGGATCTGGCCGAGGGGCAGGTGATGGCCTTCGGCCTGTCCGAGCAGACCCACGGCGCCGATATCTACAACACCGACCTGGTGCTCACCCCGACCGAACCGGGTAGCGACGACGCCGAGGCGGGAATCCTGTTCCGCGCCAACGGTGAGAAGTACTACATCGGCAACGGCAATGTGGCGAGCATGGTCTCGGTGTTCTCGCGCCGGGCCGATATCGACGGCGCGGACGGGTACGTCTGGTTCGCCGCCGACAGCAGGCACGAGGACTACGAACTCATCGGCAATGTCGTGCACGGCCAGATGTATGTCAGCAATTTCCGCCTCACCGACTACCCGGTGCGCGCCGAGGATGTGCTGCACACCGGCCCCGAGGCGTTCTCCGCGGCCCTGAACACGGTCAACGTCGGCAAGTTCAACCTCTGCCACGGTGGCATCGGCATGGTCGAGCACTCGTTCTACGAGGCCATCACCCACGCCAACAACCGCATCCTGTACGGCAATCCGGTCACCCGGTTCCCGCACGTGCGCGGTAATTTCGTCGACGCCTACAGCCGGATCGTCGCGATGAAACTGTTCAGCGATCGGGCCGTCGACTACTTCCGCGGTGCGAGTCTCGAAGACCGGCGCTACCTGCTGTTCAACCCGATGACCAAATCCAAGGTGACCTCCGAGGGCGAGGTCGTGATGACCCTGCTGCTGGATGTGCTCGCCGCCAAGGGCTTCGAGAAGAACACCTACTTCGCCGAGGTCGCCCGGCTGATCAACACGCTGCCCCGACTGGAGGGCACCGTGCACGTGAACGTCGGTCAGATCCTCAAGTTCATGCCCAACTACCTGTTCGATCCGGCGGACTATCCCGAGATCGGCACCAGGCGGGAAGCGGGCGACGAGGAATTCTTCTGGCGGCAGGGTCCGGCCCGAGGTGCGGGCAAGGTCCGGTTCGCCGACTGGACCCCGGTGTACGAGAAGCACGCCGACGTGCCGAACGTCGCCCGGTTCTACGAGCAGGCGCAGGCGCTGCGCACCCTGCTGCTCACGGCCGCGCCGGACGAGTTGCAGCGCGAGGATCTCGATTTCATGCTGACCATCGGCCACCTGTTCTCACTGGTCGTCTACGGTCAGCTGATTCTCGAGCAGGCCGCGATCATCGGACTGGATCGCGATGTGCTCGACCAGATCTTCGACTTCCAGGTCCGCGACTTCAACGGATGCGCCACCACGCTCTACGGGAAGCCGTCGGCGGGCGCGGCGCAGCGGGAATGGGCCGTCGGCGCCCTGCGCACCCCGGTCGCGAACCGGGAACGTTTCGACCGGGTGTGGGACCGGGTGGTCGCCAACGACGGCGCGTACGAGATGCGGCCCTGACGAATCCGCGGCGGCACGGCCGGTGAGCGAACCCGGCCCTACCGCCACGGCGCATCCGTCGCCCTCGCGTCAGACCAGGTACAGATCCACCACCAGATCGGTGGAATCGGGCGTCTCACAGGTGGACGCGCTCGGATTCGCCTCGGCGTCACCGGACTCCCGCTCGGCGTCGCCTCTGTCGGCCGCGGTCGATCCGGCCGTCAGGACGGCGGCGACGGCGGCCGCGACGATGACGAGAAGAACGCAGACGAGTCGTGCGGAACGGGTCATGAACCCTGTCCTCCGGCAATCCCTTTGGGTGGTTGCGGCACGATAACGAAGAACTATTCGGTGCGGCCCGCGCTCGGGATGGCCGCGTGATCCGGCGCATCGGCAGTCCGCGCTGGAGACTTGCGCGCCGGGGTGTCGGAAAGAGTAGTCCGGGAGGACCGGGGCCGACCGTGGGGGTCGGAACCGTCGTGCGGAACGCTCGAATTCGAGGCTCGGCGTCTGCCACCGAGCGGCGTCTCGGGGTCCGCGTGGTCGGATGCGGTCCGAGAAAGGCGACGGTCGCAGGATCGGCGCCGGTCGGACCGGCGCCTGGTATCTCATCGGTCAGGCGCGACCGGGGAAGGCGTCGGTCGGAGGGTTGGTACCGAGGATCGCCTGCCAGGTCGCCAGTCTCAGCGCGCTCTCGGTGAGAGCATCGATCCCGGTGCGCCGGACCGATTCGGTCGCGGCGTGCTCGACGACCGCGCGCCAGGCGACAGCGGTGTCGTTCTCCACGGTGACGGCGAGCCGGGCGGCGGGTATCGGGTCGTCCACCGGGAACGGCGTGGTGTACGCGGCGTCGGCGGCGGGCGCGGTGACACCCGCCGCTTCCAGCGCCTGCACGGTCGCGTCGCGGCGGGCGCGATGCGCGGCGGTGTTATCGGCTACCAGGCGGGTCCGCTCGGGCGAGGCGTACGCGGCGATCACCCCGTAGGCGTACACCGCCGCGTACTCGGCGGCGAGAGCGTCGAGGACGGCACGGCGTTCGGCGTCGGTCATGCCAGCAGGACTCCCGTCTGGGCCGCGCAGGCCGCGCTGATGGAGGCGAGCAGGCCCGCGCGGTATCCCGATTGGGTGCGAGCCAGGTCCGCGCTCGATCGCTGCGATCGGGTCAGTTGTTCACGCAACTGCTCGACGGTGGGTGGAACGGTGGGCGGTACGGCGCTGCCGGGGACGGCGGGAGCCGGACTCGCCCCCGCGGCGGGCGAATTCGGTTCGCGGGTGCGGTGCACGGGGGTGGTTCCGTCGCCGTAGACGCCGATGACCCGGTCGATCTCGGTGCGCAGGGCATCCGCGTGTTCGGTGCGCTGCGCAGAGATCGTGTTCAGCGCCGCCTGCCGTTGCGGCGCGAGCGCGATGGCGGCGCTCGCGGCGGCGGCGTCGGCCCTGGCCGCGGCTTCCTGCGCGGCAAGCGGATCGGGGAGATAGACCGGTTCGTCCGAACATCCCGTCGCCGCGCCGAGTGTCAGGACTCCCGCCGTCGCGCCGCCCGCGAGCCGCAACGCGGTGCGACGATCGACCGTCGCGCCGCTGCCCGCGCTCGGGCCGCCGAACATGTTCGCACCGAACATGTTCCGGCCCGCGCGGGCGTCGGGCCGATCGGCGGGCGAGCCGGGTACGCGCTCGTCGCGCGTCGAGGCGGGGTGGCGGATGGGCACGGCACCATCGTGCCAGATTCGCGGGGTGACTCCGACCGGGGCGCGGCCGGAGTTTCGGCCCGGCTCCGAAGCGGCATACCCGGCAAACTTGCCACAGGCCGCTGGTCCTTTACACTCTCGGGGCGCGTTACGCTAGACCTTCGGTAGACGAGATTTGCTGTCGGGGACCGTCCGCACTTCGTTACCGGTACACAGCGCTCGAAGAAATCCGAAGCTCGCGTCACAACTGAACCAGGAGCCGCCCCACCATGCCGATGCCGACCGACGAAAGGGTGAGCCAGCTGATAGCTGGACTCGTCGAGCGCCGAGGATTCGATCTCGAGGGCGTCGATCTCTCGACGGTGGGCAAGCACGCGGACGCGCAGGCTCGGGTGACGGTCGTCGTGGACAGCGACGCGGCCTCGGATCTGGACACCATCGCCACCCTGAGCCGCGATCTGTCGGAGCTGCTCGACGAGGCGGGCGATTTCGGCGAGATGCCCTATCTGCTCGAGGTCACCTCACCGGGGATCGACCGTCCGCTCACGGCGGACCGGCACTGGCGACGTGCGCGCGGCCGCAAAGTACGGATAACCTTGCGTCCCGGCGCGGAACCTCCGGATCCGGGGGGACACGCCCGGTTCGACGCGAGGGTCGGCGCGCTGGACGGCGATTCGGTGGCGCTCGTGTTGGGCGGTAGACATAAACCGCACCGGGTGACGGTGCCACTGGCCGATATCGCCGAAGCGGTCGTTCAAGTGGAATTCAATCCGCCCGGCGCGAGGGAACTCGAACTCGCGGGCGGCGTAGCGCCCGGCAGACCGACGCCGGGCCAGGATGCCGAAGACATCTCGGGAAGTACCGATGCAGTACCTGTAACAGCGTCTGATTCGCCGACCGAAGGGATCGTGGAATGAACATCGAAATCGAAGCCCTGCGCGCGATTGTCGCCGACAAGGGGATCTCGATCGAGACGGTGATCTCCGCGATCGAGTCGGCACTGCTCACCGCGTATCGCCACACCGAGGGCCACCAGCCCAACGCCTACATCGACATCAACCAGAAGACCGGCGTCGTCAGGGTGATGGCGCGCGAGGTGGACGCCGACGGCAACGTCGTCTCCGAATGGGACGACACCCCAGAGGGATTCGGCCGCATCGCGGCGACCACGGCACGCCAGGTGGTGCTCCAGCGGTTGCGGGACGCGGAGAACGAGAAATCCTTCGGCGAGTTCTCGACCCACGAGGGCGATATCGTCGGCGGTGTCATCCAGCGCGACGCCCGCGCCAACGCCCGCGGCACGGTGGTGGTGCGCATCGGCAGCGAGTTGCACGGCACGGAAGGGTTGATCCCGCCCGCCGAGCAGGTGCCGGGGGAGACCTACGAGCACGGCGACCGGATCAAGTGCTACGTCGTCGGCGTCACCCGTGGACCGCGCGGGCCGCAGATCACGCTGTCGCGCACACATCCGAATCTGGTTCGCCGATTGTTCGCCCTCGAGGTGCCCGAGATCGCCGACGGCTCGGTGGAGATCGTCGCGGTGGCCCGTGAGGCCGGACATCGCTCCAAGATCGCGGTGCGCTCGACGGTGTCGGGCGTCAACGCCAAGGGTGCCTGCATCGGCCCGATGGGGCAGCGCGTGCGCAATGTGATGAGCGAACTGGCGGGCGAGAAGATCGACATCATCGATTACGCCGAGGATCCAGCGGCCTTCGTCGGCAACGCCTTGTCGCCGTCGAAAGTGGTGTCCGTCACTATCGTCGACCCGGACGCCCGCGCGGCACGGGTGGTCGTCCCCGACTTCCAGCTCTCGCTCGCCATCGGCAAGGAGGGGCAGAACGCCCGCCTGGCCGCCCGGCTCACCGGCTGGCGGATCGATATCCGCAGCGACGCCGCCCCTGACATGGGCGGCAACGTGCGGACGGAGGCGCACCGAAGTTGACCGAGGGTGGCGCGCCACGGCGCGCGGCGGTCGATCCGGCGAGTCCCGCGCCGGATCGGGTGGATCGGGAATCGAACACCCGGGATGACATGTTGGTAACTTCCGCGGGGGCGGGGTTCGGTGTTCCGAGCGGGACAGCGGTACAGTGGTCTCAGGTTCAGCGCGAGCCTTCGGTTTCCGTACCGGACCGCACCATCGAGATCGACCCGGCGCCCCAGCGTCGATCGGCTCCGGTGCGTACGTGTATCGGATGCCGGGAGCGCGAGTTGGCCGTCGATCTGTTGCGGATCGTGGCGCAGGATCGGGATGCCGGTGACGGTTCCCGTATCGTCGCGATCGTTCCCGATTCGCGGCGCAGACTGCCCGGGAGGGGTGCCTGGTTGCACCCCCTTTCGTCTTGTCTGCGCGCAGCAGAGCGACGCCGAGCATTCGGCAGAGCACTACGAGTGTCCGGAAATCTGGATATCTCAGCCCTGGAGCATTACCTCGAGAACAGGCACGAGCACTCATGAGCACACCGTGAAGTACCAACGATGAACGTCCATCGGAGATAACCCGAGGTCGTGCGGGCCGCCGTCCCCTGAAACGGCGGAGCTGCTCGACCTCTCAGTGAGGAGAGCAGTGGCAGGCAAGGCCCGCGTGCACGAGTTGGCCAAAGAACTCGGTGTCACAAGTAAGGAACTACTCGCGAAGCTCAAGGAGCAGGGCGAGTTCGTGAAGTCGGCGTCCTCGACGGTGGAAGCGCCCGTCGCCCGTCGCCTCCGTGAGTCGCTGTCGGCGAAATCCGCCACGGCGTCCGATGCCAAGTCCGGGGCTCGTCCCGGACCCGCTTCGTCGGCCCGTCCGGGCCAGAAGCCGACCGGTCCCGGCCCGCGTCCCGGCCCGCGTCCCCCCGCACCGTCGCAGCCCGCCCCCGCGGCGGCCGCCCCGGCAACTCCGCAGGTCGCCTCGGCCCCTGCCGCCTCGGCTCCCGCTCCGGCGGCGAACCGTCCCGGCGAAGGCGCGCGTCCAGGACCCGCGGTCAGGCCGGGTCCCGCGACCCCGCCTCCCGTCGCTCCCACTCCCGCCCAGCAGGCGCCCGCAGCCAAGGCTGCGCCCGCACCCGCTCAGTCGGGTCCGCGTCCCGCTCCGGCGGAGCCGCGTCCCGCTCAGCAGCAGCGCCCCGGCGCTCCGGCACAGGGTGGCCAGGGCGGTCCCCGTCCCGGTGGTCCCAAGCCCGGCCCCAAGACCCCGCGGGTCGGCAACAATCCCTATTCGTCGGCGCCCACTCCCGAGCGTGAGCGTGCCCCACGTCCGGCCCCCGGTCAGGGTGGAGCTCGTCCGGCTCCCGGTCAGGGCGGTCCCCGTCCCGGCCCCGCGCAGGGCGGTCCCCGTCCCGGCCCCGCGCAGGGCGGTCAGCGTCCCGCGCCCGGTCAGGGTGGACCTCGTCCGGCCGCTGCCCAGGGTGGCGGTTCGCGTCCCGGCGGTCCGCGTCCGAGCCCCGGCTCGATGCCTCCGCGTCCGAATCCCGGTGCCATGCCGCAACGTTCGGCACGTCCCGCTCCCGGCGGCGCCGGTGCGGGTCGTCCCGGTGGCGGTCGTCCCGGCGGCGGTGCCGGTGGCGCCGGTCGTCCCGGTGGCGGCGGTGGCGGTGGCTATCGCGGCGGCGGTGCCGGTGGCGGTACCGGTGCTCCCGGTGCGGGCGCAGGCGCTCCCGCGGCGGGTGGTTTCCGTGGTCGTCCCGGCGGCGGTGGCGGCGGTGGTCGTCCGGGTGGTCCCGGTGGCCGCGGTGGCGCAGCAGGCGCGTTCGGTCGTCCCGGTGGCGCACCGCGTCGCGGACGCAAGTCGAAGCGGGCGAAGCGCGCCGAGTACGAGAGCATGCAAGCGCCCTCGATCGGTGGCGTGCGTCTGCCCCGCGGCAACGGCGAGATCATCCGTCTCGCCCGCGGCGCCTCGCTGTCGGATTTCGCGGAGAAGATCGACGCGAACCCGGCCGCATTGGTACAGGCCCTGTTCAACCTCGGCGAGATGGTCACCGCGACCCAGTCGGTGAACGACGAGACCCTCGAGTTGCTCGGCGGCGAGATGAACTACGTCGTCCACGTCGTCAGCCCCGAGGACGAGGACCGCGAGCTGCTCGAATCGTTCGACCTGACCTACGGCGAGGACGCGGGCGGCGAGGACGACCTCGAACAGCGTCCGCCGGTCGTGACCGTCATGGGTCACGTCGACCACGGTAAGACCCGACTGCTCGACACGATCCGTAAGGCCAACGTCCGTGAGGGCGAGGCCGGTGGCATCACCCAGCACATCGGCGCCTACCAGGTGCTGACCCATCTGGGCGAGAACGACCGACTCATCACCTTCATCGACACCCCGGGTCACGAGGCGTTCACCGCCATGCGTGCCCGTGGCGCGAAGGCCACCGATATCGCGATCCTCGTGGTCGCGGCCGACGACGGCGTCATGCCGCAGACGGTGGAGGCCATCAACCACGCGCAGGCGGCCGACGTGCCGATCGTGGTGGCGGTCAACAAGATCGACAAGGAAGGCGCGAACCCGGACAAGATCCGGCAGCAGCTGACCGAATACAACCTGGTGGCCGAGGAATACGGTGGCGACACCATGTTCGTCGACATCTCCGCCAAGCAGGGCACCAATATCGAGCAGCTGCTCGAAGCGGTGCTGCTGACCGCGGACGCCGCACTCGACCTGCGGGCCAACCCGGATATGGACGCCCAGGGTGTCGCCATCGAGGCGCACCTCGACCGCGGCCGTGGTCCGGTGGCGACCGTGCTCGTCCAGCGCGGCACGCTGCGCGTCGGCGACTCGATCGTGGCGGGCGACGCCTACGGCCGCGTGCGCCGCATGGTCGACGAGCACGGCGACGACGTCGTGGCGGCGCTGCCGTCGCGGCCGGTCCAGGTCATCGGCTTCACGTCGGTGCCCGGCGCGGGTGACAACCTGCTCGTGGTCGACGAGGACCGGATCGCTCGCCAGATCGCCGACCGGCGCAACGCGCGTAAGCGCAATGCCCTGGCCGCGCGTAGCCGCAAGCGGATCAGCCTGGAAGATCTGGATGCCGCCCTGAAGGAGACTTCGGAGCTCAACCTGATCCTCAAGGGCGACAACTCCGGCACCGTCGAGGCCCTCGAAGAGGCCCTCATGGGTATCCAGATCGACGACGAGGTACGGCTGCGGGTCATCGACCGCGGTGTCGGTGGCGTCACCGAGACCAACGTCAACCTGGCGTCGGCGTCGAACGCGATCATCATCGGGTTCAACGTCAGGGCCGAGGGCAAGGCGACCGAGCTGGCCAACCGCGAAGGCGTGGACATCCGGTACTACTCGGTGATCTACCAGGCCATCGATGAGATCGAGAAGGCCCTCAAGGGCATGCTCAAGCCGATCTACGAAGAGGTCGAGCTGGGTCGCGCCGAGATCCGGGCCATCTTCCGTTCATCGAAGATCGGCAATATCGCCGGTTGCATGGTCACCTCGGGCAGCGTCAAGCGCAACGCCAAGGCCCGTCTGCTGCGTGACAACGTGGTGGTCGCCGAGACGGTGACGATCTCGTCGCTCAAGCGGGAGAAGGACGACGCACCCGAGGTCCGCGAGGGCTTCGAATGCGGTATGACGTTGACCTACAACGACATCAAGGAAGGCGACATCATCGAGGCGTACGAGTTGCGCGAGAAGCCGCGCGACTGATCACCACGAGCATCGCCGCACCCGCTTCGTACGGAGCGGGTGCGGCGATGTGATGACGTTCGGCATACCGGGGGGCGTGCCGAGTTCGGCAGTGCCCGCCGGTGCGAGCTCCCCTCCACGATTCGACATGAAGAGGTGAGCGTGTACCTGGGTGCACTGGAGTTCGACATTCTGCTCGGCGACGTCCATTCGCTCAAGGAGAAGCGTTCGGTGATCCGGCCGGTCCTGGCCGAATTACAGCGCTTCGGTGTGAGCGCGGCCGAAGGCGGGGAACACGATCTACATCGCCGCGCGTTGCTCGGAGTCGCCATGGTCAGTCCGGAAACGGGCCATCTGACCGAGGTGCTCGACAAATGCGAACGCCACGTCGCGGCGCGTCCGGAGTTACAGTTGCTGGCAGTGCGCCGTCGGATCTTCGGACCCGAGGACTGAACTTTTCATAGTGAGAGTGAGGAGGAAACGGCCATGGTGGATCAAGCCAGGGCACGCCGACTCGCCAAGCGGATTTCCTCGATCGTGGCGACCGCGATCGAATACGAGATCAAGGATCCGCGGCTGCGTTTCGTGACGGTCACCGACGCCAAGGTCAGCGGTGACCTACGCGAGGCGACGGTGTACTACACGGTGATGGGGGAAACCCTCGACGTCGAACCCGATTACGCGGCCGCGGCCGCCGGTCTGGAGAAGGCCAAGGGCGTTCTGCGCTCCAAGGTCGGCGCGGGCACCGGGGTGAAGTTCACCCCGACGCTGGCGTTCATCCTGGACAAGGTGCCCGACGTCGCTCGTGAGATGGAGGAGCTGCTGGCGCGTGCCAGAGCTTCCGACGACGAGGTGGCGAAGGCCGCGGCCAACGCGACCCACGCCGGCGAGGCCGATCCGTACAAGGTCGAACGCGACGACGAGTCCTGAACAGTACGAGACCAAGAGACTGCGGCACGAATGACAACCAATGGTGATCAGGTCGATTTCGATGCCGCCGTCACGGCGCTCACGACCGCTCGATCGGTGACCGTCGTATGCCACGTGCAGCCCGATGCCGATACCGTCGGCAGCGGGCTGGCGTTGGCGCTGGTTCTGCATCGGCGCGGGGTGCCCGTCCGGGTGTCCTTCGCCGAACCCGCCGAATTACCGGTATCGATGCGGTCGCTGCCCGGCGTGCGACATCTCGTCGCGCCCGCCGATGTGCCGCGCGAGGTGGATGTCCTCGTCGCCGTGGATTGCGGTAGCGCGGGCAGGCTCGGAACTCTCGCCGATCGGCTGGACGGCGCGGCGACCACCATCGTGGTCGACCATCATCGTTCCAACACCGGATTCGGCTCGATCAACCTGGTCGACCCGGACGCGGAATCGACGACGAGTGTGCTGGCCCGGCTGTTCGAGGTGTGGGGCGAACCCGTCGATCGCGATATCGCGCACTGTCTCTACGCCGGACTCGTGACCGACACCGGCTCGTTCCGCTGGGTCAGGCCAGGTACGCACCAGTTGGCGGAGCGCCTGCTGAGCACCGGAATCGACGGCGCCGAGATCACCCGCACACTCATGGACACCCATCCGTTCGGTTGGCTCCCCATGCTTTCGCGGGTGCTCGGCACGGCGCGCCTCGAACCGAGGGCGCACGGCGGCATCGGTGTGGTCTACGCCCTGGTCCGCCGCGAGGACGTGGAGGGACTGCGCTCGGAGGAGATCGAAAGCGTCATCGATATCGTGCGCACCACCTCGGAGGCGGGGGTGGCGGCCGTATTCAAACAATCCCGCGTGGTCGACGACCGCTGGACGGTGTCGCTGCGTTCCCGCGACAGCGTTCCAGGCGCGGCGGATGGTGTCGATGTGTCCGCGGTCGCGACCTCGCTCGGCGGCGGCGGGCACCGATTCGCCGCGGGGTACACCACCCACGGCCGCGCCGAGGATGTCGTCGCCGCGCTGCTGACCGCGCTGGGATGACCGCGGTGCCGCATGAGGCCGGTGCGGAAGGCGTCGTGTCGGAGGACGCCGTGTCCGCGGGCCCGCGTCGAGTTCTCGGACTGGCGCTGCCGACGCTGGGCGTTCTGGTCGCCGAACCGATCTACCTGCTGTTCGATATGGCGGTCGTCGGACGGCTCGGCGCGCTCGCGTTGGCCGGGCTGGCGGTGGGCGGGTTGATCCTGGCGCAGGTCAGCTCACAGCTGACGTTCCTGTCCTACGGCACCACGGCCCGGTCCTCGCGTCGGCACGGAGCCGGTGACCGGCGCGGCGCGGTGGCCGAAGGCGTGCAGGCGACGTGGATCGCGCTGGCGGTCGGCGCGGCGATCGTGACGGTCGTGCAGGTCGCGGCGGTGCCGTTGACGAATGCCATCGCGGGCGGCGGTGAGATCGCGGGGGAGGCGCTCGGGTGGGCGCGGATCGCGCTGTTCGGTGTTCCGCTGATCCTGATCTCCATGGCGGGCAACGGCTGGATGCGCGGGGTGCAGCAGACCCGACGGCCGCTGGTCTACGTCGTCGCCGGACTCGCGGTGTCGGCGGTGCTGTGCCCGTTGCTCGTGCACGGCCTACTGGGCGCGCCGCATATGGGACTTCCCGGTTCGGCGGTCGCCAATGTGGTCGGCCAGTCGGTGACCGCCGCGATGTTCCTCTATGCCCTGGTGCGCCAAGAGGTTCCGCTGACGCCGCACTGGTCGGTGATCCGCGCCCAGTTGGTGCTCGGCCGGGATCTGATCGTCCGGAGTCTGGCCTTCCAGGCATGTTTCGTCTCCGCGGCCGCGGTGGCGGCCCGATTCGGCGCGGCATCGGTCGCGGCCCATCAACTGGTTCTGCAACTGTGGAATTTCCTCGCGATGACGCTGGATTCGTTGGCGATCGCCGCGCAGACCCTGGTCGGGGCCGCCCTCGGCGCGGGGAACGCGAAGGGCGCGCGCGGTCTCGCCCGCCGGATAACCCTGTGGTCGGAGCTGTTCTCGCTGGGGCTCGCGGCCTGTTTCGCGGCGGGTGTCAGCGTGATCCCGACACTGTTCACCGACGATCCCGCCGTCTTGGACCGCACCCATGTCGCGTGGTGGTTCTTCGTCGGCATCATTCCCGTCGCCGGAATCGTCTTCGCACTCGACGGGGTGCTGCTGGGGGCGGGCGACGCCGCGTTCCTACGCACCGCGACCCTCGGCTGCGCACTGGTCGGCTTCCTGCCCGCCATCTGGCTGTCCCTCGTCTTCGACTGGGGTATCGCCGGAATCTGGTCCGGGCTGGCCGTTTTCATGGTTCTCCGCATGTCGGCGGTGGTGTGGCGGGCGCTGTCGGGGCGGTGGGCGCGTGTGGGTTCGGAGGTGCCCGCCGGTATCGCCTAGCCGTCCGGCCGGAACGGACATTCCCGCGACGATCGGGCGGACATCGTGCGTTCGGGTAGTGGAATGTCCGCGTGGACCGAGCAACGGCCCCCCTTGTCGATAATGACATTCGTTGCTGGCACGATGGGGCGATGCTGGATCAGCGCTCGGGGTGGGGTCCGCGTAGCAGGGTGTCGTCGACGCATGTGCTTGTCGCGTTGGTCGTCGTCGGTCTGGTGACGCGGTCGTGGCTGAGTTCGCTGGTGGGAGCGACGGATCGACTACAGACCGCGGTCACCGTCTTCGCGGGCGTTTTCGTGCAGGCGGTGCCGTTTCTCGTATTCGGAGTCCTGGTCAGCGGGGCGATCGCGGCCTTGGTCTCGCCTGCGGTGTTGCGGAAGGTGTTGCCGCGCAACGAACCCGCCGCGATCGGGGTCGCGGGGCTGGCCGGGAT
Source organism: Nocardia sp. NBC_01377 (assembly GCF_045040005.1). NCBI lineage: Bacteria > Bacillati > Actinomycetota > Actinomycetes > Mycobacteriales > Nocardiaceae > Nocardia > Nocardia sp. NBC_01377. The sequence continues at coordinate 5,227,853 of NZ_CP109566.1, read as the reverse complement.
GGCGCTGCCGGGATGCGAATGCGGTGCGGTGCCGGTCGCGCGCAGGCTGATCGAACAGGGCGCGCCGAGTTCGGTCGCGCTCGCCTTCCTGCTGTCCGCCCCCGCGGCCAATCCGGTCGTGTTGGTGTCGACGGCCGTCGCCTTTCCCGGTGAGCCGGGGATGGTCGCGGCGCGACTGGCCGGATCGCTGGCGACGGCGGTGGTGATGGGTCTGCTGTGGTCGCGCTTCGGGAGTCCGAGCTGGATGCTGCCGGGCGGGGGTGATCGTGCCCGCGTGGTCGGGCGTACCCGCTGGGAGACCTTCACCGAGGCGGCCCGTCACGATTTCCTCCAGGCCGGGGCGTTCCTCGTACTCGGCGCAGCGGCAGCGGCAGCCCTGCACGTGCTCGTCCCGCCGTCCTGGTACGAACGGCTTGCTGGGCAGGTGCTGCTGGCGATCCTGGTACTCGCCGTGCTGGCCGTCGTACTCGCGCTGTGCTCGGAGGCCGATGCCTTCGTCGCGGCGAGTATGTCCTCGTTACCGCTGCTACCGCGCGTGGTATTCCTCGTGGTCGGGCCCGCGGTGGATGTGAAACTGTTCGCCATGCAGGCGGGCAGTTTCGGGCGCGGGTTCGCGATCCGTTTCGCGCCGTCGACCTTCGCCGCGGCGGTGGTCTGCGGCACCGTGGCCGGTTACGTCTTTCTCGGGGGAGTGCGATGAGACGCGAGACCCAGAATCTGCTGTTGCTGCTGATCGGCGGTGTGGTGCTGCGGGTGACGTTCGACGGCACCTATCTGCGCTACGTGAAGCCGGGGTTGGCCCCGTTTCTACTGGTCAGCGGATTCGGCATCGTCGTACTCGCCGTCGTCGCCATCGTCTGCGACATCAGGGGTCGGCCTGCGGGGGAGCACGCGCACGGCACCGGTCGAGCCCTGTGGCTGCTGCTCGCGCCCGTGGCCGTGTTGCTGCTCGTGGTGCCGCCCGCCCTCGGCGCGGGCGCGGCGGGGACGACCGCTCCCGTGCGGGTGCGGATCGCGGAGGAACCCGAGACCTGGCCCTTCCCGCCGCTGCCACCGGGCGAGGCGCCCGCCCTGCCGCTGACCGGTCTCGTCGACCGCGCGCTCTTCGATTCCGCACGCTCCCTGGACGATCGGGAGGTGACGGTCAGCGGGTTCGTGCTCGCCGCCGACCACGGTGACGGTATCGACCTGGCGCGAGTGGTCATCACCTGCTGCGTCGCCGATGCCCGCTACATCCGCGTGCACCTGGCGGGAATCACCGAACCGCTCGCCGAGGACAGCTGGCTGGAGGTGCGCGGCGTGGTCGCCACCGAGAGCGTCCACGGTGATCCGGAGCCGACCCCGACCATGACCGTCGTCGATTACCGGCGGATCGAACGTCCCGAGAATTCCTACGAACGCGGGCGCTGAGCGGTGTCGGTCGAGGGCGACGATTCCGCCGGTTTCCGGTGCTGCCGGACGACCACCCGTGCCGGGCGGATCGAACGACCGGGAATACTGAGGCCCGGCTGGACGAGGGAGTCGACGGTGCGGTCCTCGTCGGGGCTATCGGTGCGGACGACGTCGGCCGCCTCCATGGAGAGCGAATCGAACGCCTCACCCGCACCGGGAGCGACGACGATACCGCCGCGTCCGACCAGCAGACGTTCGATCCGCCCGGCCACCGCGTCGAATGCCTCGCGCTCCCTGGCGGATTCGGCGGTACTCGCGCAGGCCACGGCATCCCCGAGCAGCGCGAACAGTTCGGTGACCAGGGGCAGATCGGCGCCGTGGCGCTCGCGCTGCGCTTTGGCCTTCGCGTCGTCGGCGAGACGTTCGATGGTGGCGGCCTGGCGCGCGACCACACGGGTGAGATCGTCGATGCGTTCGAGGATTTCGTCGTGCGCGGCGCCTTCGCGGCGCGGCGCGACGGGGACGGGTCCGGCGGCGAGCGCGTCGGGTTCGGTCATGTTCGCACCATAACGCGTGCTCGGATCCGTCGGTCCCGGCCTCGGCGCGATCGGCCGGTCGGTGACCGGGCCGGTGTCGGAAGTGGCTGCTACCATCGCGTGCCATGGGGGTCTACGGAATCGACCTGGGCACGACGAACTCGGCAATCGCGCAGATAGACGCCGACGGTCGGCCCGAAGTCATGATCGGAATGAACGGTGAGCCGACGATTCCGTCGGTGGTGCTCTTCGCCTCGGCGTTCGACCATCTGGTCGGCGAGGGCGCGCGGCGGCAGGCCCGCCTCGATCCGGAGCACGTCTGCGCGTTGGTGAAACGCCGGATGGGTGACGCGGAGTGGCGTTTCGCCGCCCACGGCACCACCTGGTCCGCGCCCGCGGTGTCGGCGCTCATCCTCAAGAGCCTGGCCGCCGATGTCGAATTCGGCGGTGGCGAACCGGTGGGCCGCGCGGTGATCACCGTGCCCGCGTATTTCGGTGACGAGGAACGGCGCGCGACGATCCAGGCGGGCACCTACGCCGGATTCGACGTGGCCGGTGTGCTTTCCGAGCCGATCGCCGCCGCGCTGTCCTACGGATTCGGCAGGCTCGACGGCAGCGTGGATGTCGGCAAGTCCGGCGCGCGCGAGACGGTACTCGTCTACGACCTCGGCGGCGGAACCTTCGACGCCACCGTCATCGAACTGGCCGACCGGCGGATCTCGGTCCTCGCGGTCGAAGGCGATCACCAGCTCGGCGGCGCCGACTGGGACGAGCGCGTCGCCCTGTATCTGTCGCAGCAGTTCTGCGCCGCCAATCCGGACGCCGAGGACCCGCTCGACGATTCGGCGGGTTCGCAGATGCTCGTGCTGGCCGCCGAACAGGCCAAACGAGAGCTGAGCGAGGCCGAGCGCACCGAGGTGGTGATCGCGCACGACGGCGCCCGCGCGGTCGTCCCGCTGACCCGCGCCGAAGTGGAATCGATGACGGCGTCGCTGATGCGGCGGACCGTCGACCTCACGCGCGACTGCCTCGCCGCGGCGGCCAAACGCGGCGTCGCCTCGGTGGATCGGCTGCTGCTCGTCGGCGGTTCCTCGCGCATGCCGATGGTGGAACGCGAACTGCGCAAGGAATTCGGCCTCGACGGCGAATTGCGCGATCCCGATCTGTCGGTGGCGCGCGGCGCGGCCCTCTACGGCGAGAAGCTGGAGATGGAGCGGCTGATCCTCGCCGATCTGATGACCCGCGGCCGTCTGCGGGACGGTTCGCCGTTGCGCGAAGCCGCGCCCGCCGATCTGGAACAGTCCGTCGCGCGGGTCGCCGCGTCCTTCGGGCAACCGGTCGGCCTGGTCCGGCGCATGGTCGAGATCCAGGTCGATACCGTGGTGTCGCGCGGCTTCGGTGTGCTCGCACTGAACTCGCAGTACGGACTCGCGGCGGCGTGGCTGGTCCACCGCAACCAGACACTGCCCGTGCGGGTGCGCCGTTCCTTCGGCACCGTGCGCGAGGACCAGGATCAGATCGAACTGACCATCGTCGAACAGCAGGGCCAAGCGGCGTCGATGCGGCCGGAGGATACGAAGGTCCTGATCGAAGGGCGTATTCGCGGAATCCCGCCGGGCTATCCCGCCGACAGCGAAGTGCGGGTCACCTTCGAGATGGGTTTCGACGGAGTCCTGCACGTCACGGCGCATCACGTCGACGCGGATATGCCGCTGACCCTGTCCGCCCAGACCGGCGCCACCCTGTCCCAGGCGGATGTCGCGCGGGAACTCGATCAGGTTCAGCGCACCCGCCGACGCACCGGGTAGCGACGTGATGGATGCCTTCAACCCCAACGACTACCGCAAACGGGTACTCGCCGCGGTCGAGCGCCGCGGCGGACCCGAGCAGTCGGATTCGTTCGAGCTCTACGACATTCCGCTCGACGACGCCGAGACACTCGGTGACGCCGAGGTCGCCGCGCGCGTCGCGGAGGTCTGGGGTTTCTGGCAGCGCCAGCGTGACCACCCGAAATACCGTGTGCTGGTCGGACTTCTGGTGGACGATCACGACCGCCGCAGCGAATTGCTGCTGAACGCGAGTTCCCGCCGCGCCGAGGCGATGCGGGTGCGGCAGGTCCGCGAGCAGCGCGACGCCGGACGCTACGAGATGCTCGACATCGCCGTCTCGCGGCTGGTCCAGCGACACGGCGGGGTGCCCGCGAGCAAGGTCGCGGGTCTCGAGGAGATCGGCGCGATGGGCGGGCTCGACGCGGCCGATGTCGCCGCGCGCCTGCGCAGGCACAAGATCCTGGCCGATCAGCCGCCGGTCGCGCCCGCGGCGAGTACGACACTGACCGAACAGCGGCGCAAGCAGATCCGGCAATTGCTCAGCGAATGGGATCGGCTGCTCGAAGGGCAACCGGCCCCCACTCTTTTCGCACTGCTCGGCCTCGATCCGACCGATGCCGCGCACACCGAGGAGATCCGCCTGCGCGCCGAGGCGTTGCGGGCGCGTTCACGGGAGTTGCCGCCGGGCCGGATCCGGGTCGTGCTCGACGAACTACTCGTGCACGTGCGGGATCTGCTCGAGGGCGGCGGCCCCGAGGTCAGGGAGTACGTCCGCTCGATCGTCGACGACGTCACCACCGAGTTGCGGCCGAAGGTCCGCGCCGCGGTGCTCATCGAGGATCAACTGGTCGGCGAGGACTACCAATTCCTGCTCGAAGAGGCGATGGAACTCGGACTCGATCGCGCCGAGGCGATCCGGGTGCTCACCGATCTCACCACCGCGCTCGGCGCGCGCATCGAGACCTCGCCCGCCGTCCCGCCGCGGCCCGAGACCCCGGCGTACTCGCCGCCACGGGAGACGCGGAACACGTCGGCTCGGGCACCGGGCAGACAGTGGGAGCAACCACTCAAAGCGGCGCGCGGGTCGCTGCGGCACGGGCGTCCCCAGGAGGCGGCCAGGCAGGTCGCCCAGGCACGTCAACTCGACAACGGCGCGGGCACGACGCCGATCCGGTCGGTCGCCGACGAGGTCGAACGGGTACTCGCCGAGGCCGGGGTGCGCTGGCGCAACGTCACCTCCGCGCTGGCGGCCAAACGCTACGTCGAAGCCGTCGAACATCTGGAATACCTGCGGCGCACGGCCTCCGATGTGCCCCCACCGACCGGTCGCACGGCGGGCCTGGAGGAATCGCTGGCCGAGGCGCGACGCGCTATCGCCGAAGCCGACCGGCTGGTCGCCGCCGCCGTGGCCGGGCCGCCCGCCGACCGCACCCGCGGACTGCTCGCCGCCCGCGATATCTGCGCGGACCACCGCGGCGTGGCCGAAGCGCTCGCCGCCACCGTCGTCGAACCCCCGGGCAATGTCCGGGTGTCCCGCGTGCGCAACGGCTCGGCGCAGGTCACCTGGTCAGCCTCGCCCGCGGGAAACGTCGACTACCGGGTGACCCGCCTACAACCCGACGGCTCGTGGCGCGTCGTCGGCCGGACCCGGGTCACCGAACTCGAAGACGGCGGAATCCCCTCCACCGGAACACTTCCGGTCTACGCGGTCGCCGCGGCGCTCGCCGGACAGTACTCGGAGATCGCTCGCTCCGACGCGCCACCTCCCGCGGCGCACGGATCCGCCGCCGCGCAGGCGGGAACCGGCGTCGGGGAGACACGGTCGAGTCCCACGCTCGGATCGAGCGAGGTATCCCCGGACCGAACGTCCACGGCGGTCGACGCTTCGGCTGCCCGCCGAACGTTGTCGGGGCATTCGTCCACCACTACGCCCGCGACCTCGCCGACAGACCCCGTGATTGCGTCGGGTGCTGCCGCGGCTTCGTCACCTGCTATCGGCGCTTCGCCGACCTCTCCCACGGCTTCGCAGGCTGGGGCTTCGTCGACGGCCCCCGGTATTTCGTCGTCCGCTCCTGCGGCTTCGTCGTCCGCCACTGCGGCCCCATCGGCCACCACCGCGCCGTCGTCACCCATGAGCGCGAGCGATCCGCCTGCCGCAGCCGCGGATTCGCCCACATCCGGAGCGGGGCATCCACCGGCGACCACGGGGCAATTCACCGCTGGGCGGCCCGGCACCGTCCCGGGGGATTCACCAACTGCCGCAGTGGATTCGGCAGCGTCGACCACCGATGTCGAGCACACCGCCGACCGGGGAACACCGCGCGACGAGTCGAATCCCAGCGGAATCCCCACGGTGAGCGGGTTGGCCGAGTACGGCGGTCTGCTGGTGTTCACCTGGCCGGTCGGCGTCACCGAGGTTTTCGTGGTGGCCCGCGCCGATGCGCCGGCCGCGACACCGGACGACCCGGGGGCGCGCGCCTGGAAGGTCACCAATATGCGGTACGAGATCGACGGCGGGGTGAAGATCCCGCCGGATCTGCCTCGGCCCTGCCATATCGCCGTCGCCTCGTGCCGCCGCGAGGCCGACGGGTCGCTCACGATCGCCGCCGGATTCGCCGCGACCGCCCGACTCCACTGGGCCGGCTGAGCGCGGACGGTCCGGTCCAGCGCGTGGAGCGTGGACCCGGACCTCGTGCGACGAGTGCTGGACAGGCTCACTGCGCGGCGATGTGACAAGGTAGGTGTGGTGATACCCAAGTTGATGGCGGTGAGCGACGTGCACGTCGGCCACCAAGGGAATCGGCCGGTCGTGGAGCAGATCCGGGCGGATTCGCCCGAGGATTGGCTGATCGTCGCGGGTGACGTGGGCGAGAAGGCCGAGGATATCCGCTGGGCGCTCGAACTGCTGCGCAGCCGGTTCGCGAAGGTCATCTGGGTGCCCGGCAACCACGAACTGTGGACGACGCCGAAGGATCCGGTGCAGTTGCACGGGGCCGCCCGCTACGACTACCTCGTCGCGATGTGCCGGGATCTGGATGTGGTGACCCCGGAGGACCCGTTCCCGGTGTGGTCGGGCGCGGGCGCGGAGGAATTCGGCTCGCCGGTGACCCTGGTGCCGATGTTCCTGCTCTACGACTACTCGTTCCTGCCCGAAGGCGCCCTCACCAAGGCCCAGGGTTTGGCGATCGCCCGCGAACGCAATGTGGTCGCGACCGATGAATTCCTGCTGTCGCCCGATCCGTATCTGACCCGCGATGCCTGGTGCCACGCCCGGGTCCAGGCGACCCAGCGCAAACTCGACGCCTTGCCCGCGGACACCCCGATCATCATGATCAATCACTTCCCGATGGTCCGCCAGCCCACCGACGTCCTGTGGTACCCGGAATTCGCGCTGTGGTGCGGCACCACGCTGACCGCGGACTGGCATACCAGCTACAACGTGGTCTGCTCGGTCTACGGCCACCTGCACATTCCGCGCACCTCCTACTACGACGGTGTCCGCTTCGAAGAGGTCTCCCTCGGCTATCCGCGCGAATGGCAACGTCGCGGACTGCCCGATCAGCTCCTGCGTCAGATCCTGCCCACCCCGGACTACCCGCCGGGTTCGCTGAACGCGTGGGGCGGCCATTTCAAGGTCACCCCGGAGATGGAGGCCGCGGCCTCGCAGATGCGCGAACGCGCCCAGCGCCGCCGCGGCGTCTGAGCTCTGCATTATGCTCGGGAGCGATGATCGAGAACATTCTGCCCAACGGGGTCGCCTCGGCCGAACTGTTGGCGTACCCGGAGGATCTGAAACCGCATCCTGCGGAAGAACATCTCATCGCCAAGTCGGTGGACAAACGCCGCCGGGATTTCATCGGCGCCAGGTATTGCGCGCGACAGGCGCTCGAGCAGTTGGGCGAGCCCGCCGTGGCGATCGGCAAAGGGGAGCGGGGGATGCCGCTGTTTCCGCGCGGCATCGTGGGCAGCCTGACCCACTGCGACGGATACCGGGCGGCGGCGCTGGCGCACAAACTGCGCTTCCGTTCCGTCGGCATCGACGCCGAGCCGCACGGGGCACTGCCCGAGGGCGTCCTGGATTCGGTGAGCCTGCCGCAGGAACGGGAATGGCTGGGAGCCACCTCCACCGGGCTGCACCTGGATCGGCTGCTGTTCTGCGCGAAGGAAGCCACCTACAAGGCGTGGTTCCCGCTGACGTTGCGCTGGCTCGGTTTCGAGGACGCGCACATCACCTTCACCGTCGACGACCTGTCCGACGACGGGGGCTCGGGCACCTTCCACAGCGCGTTGCTGATTCCGGGCCAGACCACCGACGGCGGGGTGCCGCTCACCTCGTTCGACGGGCGCTGGGTGATCGGCGACGGGCTGATCCTGACCGCGATCGTGCACGGCTGATGGCGCAGACCGCGCGCGACATCCTCGGCGGCCTGCTGATCGTCGACAAGGACGGCGGCTGGACCAGCCACGATGTCGTCGCGAAATCTCGAAGACTGTTGCACACCAAGAAGGTCGGGCACGCGGGCACACTCGATCCGATGGCCACCGGCGTGCTCGTCCTCGGCGTCGAGCGCGCGACCAAACTGCTCGGCCTGCTCACCCTGACGGCCAAGGCCTACACCGCCACCGTCCGTCTCGGGCAGGCCACCACCACCGACGACGCCGAGGGCGAGATCCTCGCCACCACCCCCGCCACGCACCTCGACGACACCGAGATCGCCGCGCGCACCGCCGAACTCACCGGTGACATCGAGCAGGTGCCCGCCACCGTCAGCGCGATCAAGGTCGACGGCGAACGCGCCTACGCGCGCCACCGCGCGGGCGAGGACGTGCGACTGGCCGCCCGCCCGGTCACCGTCTCCCGCTTCGACATCCTGGCCCGCCGCGACACCGGGGATTTCATCGACCTCGAAGTCGAGGTCGAATGCTCCTCCGGCACCTATGTGCGCGCGCTCGCCCGCGATCTCGGCGCCGCGCTCGGCGTGGGCGGTCACCTGACCGCATTGCGGCGCACCCGCGTCGGACCCTTCACCCTCGAACACGCCCGCACCCTGGACGAGCTGGCCGTGGCCGCCGAATCCGGCGCTCCGCTACTGAGTCTCGGCATCGATGACGCCGTCCGCACCGCCTTCCCGCATCGTTCGATCTCCGCCGCCGAGGCCGAATCCCTGCGTGACGGACGCTGGCTGGAACCCCTCGGCGTCAAGGGCGTGCACGCGGCACTCACCGAGGACGGCACCGCCATCGCGCTGCTCGAGGAGAAGGGTAAACGCGCGTCCTCGGTCATGGTCATCCGCCCCAGAGGGCTCATCGACTGACGACGTGGCTCTCGTTGCCGCATCGCGCGTTTCCGCGTTCGCGCGGCGCGTCCGCACCCGGTCGGATTCCGTACAGTGGTGCGTGGTCGGCCGCACGCACCGGGATATCGCGGCGACTGTGGGAGGCAGTGGCAATGAGCGAACATCCCGTCGACACGTTCGACCTGTGGGACCGCGACAACGACGGTCTGGTCTCCGTCGACGACATCGTCGCCGGTATCAGGACACTCGGCCGCGAGGTCGACGTCGACGCGGTCGAGCGCATGGTCGCCGCCGCCGACACCAACGGCGACTACCTGGTCTCCCGAGCGGAATTCGACGCCGCCGTCCTCGGTGGCCGCATCGAGGTGACCGACGCCGACGCCGCGTTCGAGGTATTCGACGTCAACGGCGACGGCAGGATCTCCGTCGACGAACTCGAATCCATGATCCGCCACGTCGGCGCGGGACTCATCGACGAACCGGCGCACGCGCTGCTCGCCGCCGCCGACCACGACGGTGACGGCTATCTCTCCCCGTCGGAATTCCGCGCGCTGCTCGACTTCCTCTCGCGCTGAACGGATTCCGGCGCGTCGACGCGCTCAGTCGGTCAGCCAGATGGCCTCGGCGGCGGGCCTGCCGAGATCGGTCGTGACTTCGGTGTTGCCGATGCGAATCGCGATGGTGCCCGCGAAATCTCGGCGTTCCACCACCGTGATGGCGGTGTCCAGGGCGATACCGACCGCGTCGAAATAGCGCAGCATGTCCGGATCGGAATCGGAGATGCGCGCGACCCGACCGGACTGGCCCGCCCGGAAATCGCTGAGCTGCTGGGCGGGCGGAGTCGGCACGGCGCCGTCGGCCGACGGAATCGGATCACCGTGCGGATCACGATCCGGATAGCCGAGTTTGGCGTCGATACGGGCCATCATCAGATCCGAGACCGCGTGTTCGAGCACCTCGGCCTCGTCGTGCACCTCGTCCCAGCGGTAACCGAGCTCGTTCACCAGGAAGGTCTCGAGCAGCCGGTGCCTGCGCACCATCGCGATCGCGGCATTGCGGCCCAGCTCGGTCAGCGTGATCGAGCCGTAGCGAGCGTGTTCGACCAAACCCTGATCCGCGAGTTTGCGCACGGCCTCCGACACCGTCGACGCCGAGACGCCGATCCGCTCGGCGAGCAACTTCGTCGACACCTTCTCCTGCGACCACTCCTGGGCGGTCCAGATCACCTTCAGATAGTCCTGGGCGACCGAGGTCAGCTCCTTGGCCACCGTCGCGGTGCCGCCGACGGGTTCCTCCCGCGCGGAGCTGTCCGTCAGCTCGCGGCGAGTGGCGATGTCTCGTTTACCGGGCACATATTCGAGCTTATGCACTGAACGGCGGTTTGACACACTACGACGCTCCCGCTCCCATCCTGAGCGAACCCCCGTTCACCAGCCGGAAACGGGAACGGGAACGTTCTGTGACATCCCGTACGCCCGAATGTCGTTCGCCCCGCGATCTCCGCAGGCTCTCACGCCCTGCGCGCACGGCACGGCGTGGGCTTCGGTCGGACCGCCCTCGGTGCTGTCTATTAGGCTGCGGACTGTGCAGAGATGGCGAAGTCTCGACGACGTGCCCGCGGACTGGGGCCGGTGTGTGCTCACGATCGGCGTATTCGACGGAGTGCATCGCGGCCACGCGCAGTTGATCAGCCGCGCGGTGAAGTCCGCGGCCGCGCGCGAGGTCCCCGTGGTGCTCATGACCTTCGATCCGCACCCCATGGAGGTGGTGCGCCCCGGTTCACATCCCGCGCAGCTGACCACACTCACCCGGCGGGCCGAACTGGCCCAGGAACTCGGCGTCGACGTGTTCTGCGTGATGCCGTTCACCCAGGACTTCATGAAACTGACCCCCGCCCGCTACGTCCACGACCTGCTGGTCGAACGACTGCACGTCACCGAAGTGGTGGTCGGCGACAACTTCACCTTCGGCAAGAAGGCCACGGGCACGGTCGAGACGATGCGTGAACTCGGCGAACGATTCGGCTTCGAGGTCGACGGTGTGAAACTGGTCGGCGAACACGCGGTGACGTTCTCCTCCACCTACATTCGCGCCTGCGTCGACGCGGGCGACATGTCCGCCGCCGCCGAAGCGCTCGGACGCCCGCACCGCGTCGAAGGCGTCGTCGTGCACGGCGACGGCCGCGGCAGACTGCTCGGCTTCCCTACCGCGAACGTGGCACCGCCCATGCACGCCGCCATCCCGGCCGACGGGGTCTACGCGGGATGGTTCACCGTCCTCGGGCCCGGACCGACCATCGGCACCGTCACGCCCGGCGAACGGGCGATGGCGGCCATCTCGGTCGGCACCAACCCCACCTTCTCCGGCCGGGCGCGCACCGTCGAGGCCTACGTCCTCGACGGCGAAGCCGACCTGTACGGCCAGCACGTCGCGGTGGATTTCGTGGAACACCTGCGCGGGATGCGCAAATTCGACTCGATGGAAGAACTCATCGAGGCGATGGGCCGCGACGTCCGGAACGCGCGCAAAGTCCTGTGACTGCCGCGCCACGGGCGACCCGATTCGGTCCCCCGATATCGCTCGGGTAGGCTGGCTCCTCGGGTTTGCTGCGGTCCGCGGTGGCGCCCTCCCGGAATTCCGGATATTCGAGCGCGGGACTGAAAAATAGGAGTGGATGCCGCATGGCGCTGACCACCGAGCAGAAATCGGCCATTCTCAAGGAATACGGCCTGCACGAGACGGACACCGGCTCTCCCGAGGCGCAGATCGCGATGCTGTCCAAGCGGATCTCGGACCTGACCGAGCACCTCAAGATCCACAAGCACGACCACCACACCCGCCACGGGCTGCTCGCGCTGATCGGCCGTCGCCGTCGGCTCTCGAAGTACCTGCAGGCCAAGGACATCGAGCGCTACCGCTCGCTGATCGAGCGCCTCGGGCTGAGGCGATAGGCGGCCGGGGCCGCGAACGGGGCGCTCGTAAGACTCGCGCCGTTCAGGGTCGCGTTTCGTAAGGATTTGCGCCGTTCGGAGGCGCTCGCAGGACTCGCGCCATTCGAGGGCGTTCGTAGGATTTGCGCCTGTGGGGAGGCGCTCGCTTCGGGGCGCGGGTTTGTTCTCGGGGGTTTTGCGGGGGTGGCGTCGAAATGATGATCAACACGCGATCGTCCGGGCGCTGGTAACACTGCCGACGGGGAGACGTACAATCTCCCCGTTGGCTTTTTCGTGTGTCGGGGTTGGATCGTCGTGGCGTTCGCGTGAACGCATGAGTGCCATGGCACGCCCCGGGCGCACGAACAACACAGCCGTACGCATCCGCCGCGTGGCGTCGGTCTTCGGTAGTGGCCCCTCGGTTGTCCCGACGGGCTTCGATCGATGACCGCCTCCGCGTCGCTAATTCCAAGGGGAATCGGCCGGGTGCGCGCGCCGCAGCCAGGTGGTTGCCGCGTGTCCGTATCCGGTACGGCTGACGACAGCCGGGTCGCATCCACGAGGGTGCGCTGTACCCGGCGAGACGAGAGGTTGAGAGCAGAGAATGACCGAAACAACTGAACGCAAGTCCACGGCCGTAGAGGTCGAGCCGGGTGTGTTCGAATCCGTCGCGCTGATCGACAACGGCAGCTACGGCACCCGCACCGTTCGTTTCGAGACCGGCCGTCTGGCCCGTCAGGCCGCTGGTTCGGTCGTCGCCTACCTGGACGACGAGACCATGCTGCTGTCCGCCACCACGGCGGGCAAACATCCCAAAGAGCAGTTCGACTTCTTCCCGCTGACCGTCGACGTCGAAGAGCGCATGTACGCCGCTGGCCGCATCCCGGGCTCGTTCTTCCGCCGCGAGGGCCGCCCCTCCACCGACGCGATCCTGACCTGCCGTCTGATCGACCGTCCGCTGCGCCCGTCCTTCGTCGACGGCCTGCGCAACGAGATCCAGGTCGTCGTCACGGTCATGAGCCTGGACCCCAACGACCTGTACGACGTGGTCGCGATCAACGCCGCGTCCGCCTCCACCCAGTTCGCGGGTCTGCCGTTCTCCGGTCCGGTCGGCGGCGTCCGCGTCGCGCTGATCCCCGACCAGAATGCGCACTCCGCAGGCTCCGCGCGCGGCGGCCAGTGGGTCGCGTTCCCGACCGTCGAGCAGCTCGACGGCGCGGTCTTCGACATGGTCGTCGCCGGTCGTGTAACCGAAACCGGTGATGTCGCGATCATGATGGTCGAGGCCGAGGCCACCGACAAGGTCATCGCGCTGATCGAGGACGGCGCGCAGGCGCCGACCGAGGCCGTCGTCGCCGAGGGACTCGAGGCGGCCAAGCCGTTCATCGCTCGGCTGTGCCGCGCGCAGGCCGACCTCGCCGAACTGGCCGCCAAGCCGACCGGTGAGTTCCCGCTGTTCCCGCCCTACGGCGCCGACGTGTTCGAAGCCGTGGAGGGCACCGCCAAGCGTGAGCTCAACGAAGCGCTGAGCATCGCCGACAAGCAGGCCCGCGAGGCGAAGACCGACGAGATCAAGCTCGACGTGCTCTCGCGTCTGGGCGACGATTTCGCCGGCCGCGAGAAGGAACTGGGCGCGGCGTTCCGCTCGGTCACCAAGAAGCTCGTGCGGCAGCGCATCCTCACCGACGGCTTCCGCATCGACGGCCGCGGACTGGCCGATATCCGCGCCCTGTCCGCCGAGGTCGCGGTGGTTCCACGGGCCCACGGTTCGGCGCTGTTCGAGCGTGGCGAGACCCAGATCCTCGGCGTCACCACCCTCGACATGGTGAAGATGGCGCAGCAGGTCGACTCGCTCGGCCCGGAGACCTCCAAGCGCTACATGCACCACTACAACTTCCCGCCGTACTCGACCGGTGAGACCGGCCGCGTCGGTTCGCCCAAGCGCCGCGAGATCGGCCACGGCGCGCTGGCCGAGCGTGCCCTGATGCCGGTGCTGCCGAGCCAGGAAGAATTCCCGTACGCCATCCGTCAGGTCTCGGAAGCGTTGAGCTCCAACGGTTCCACCTCGATGGGTTCGGTCTGCGCGTCGACCCTGTCGCTGCTGAACGCCGGTGTGCCGCTCAAGGCCCCGGTCGCCGGTATCGCGATGGGTCTGGTCTCCGACACCATCACCAACGAGAAGGGCGAGGACGAGGTCCGCTACGTGGCGCTGACCGACATACTCGGCGCCGAGGACGCCTTCGGTGACATGGACTTCAAGGTCGCGGGCACCCGTGACTTCGTCACCGCGTTGCAGCTCGACACCAAGCTGGACGGCATCCCCTCGCAGGTGCTGGCAGGCGCGCTGAGCCAGGCGCACGACGCGCGCACCACCATCCTGGACGTGATGGCCGAGGCCATCGCCACCCCGGACGAGATGAGCCCGTACGCGCCGCGCGTCACCGCGATCAAGATCCCGGTCGACAAGATCGGCGAGGTCATCGGCCCCAAGGGCAAGGTGATCAACCAGATCACCGAGGAGACCGGCGCCAACATCTCCATCGAGGACGACGGCACGGTCTTCGTCGGCGCGACCGACGGACTGAAGGCGCAGGCCGCGATCGACGCGATCAACGCCATCGCCAACCCGCAGCTGCCGAAGGTCGGCGAGCGTTTCCTGGGCACGGTCGTCAAGACCACCGCCTTCGGCGCGTTCGTCTCGCTGCTGCCGGGCCGCGACGGTCTGGTCCACATCTCCAAGCTCGGCAACGGCAAGCGCGTCGCCAAGGTCGAGGATGTGGTCAACGTCGGCGACAAGCTGCGCGTCGAGATCGCCGATATCGACAATCGCGGCAAGATCTCGCTGGTGCCGGTCGACGACAGCGCCGAAGAGCCCGCTTCCGCCGACACGGTTGATGCGGGCGTGGCGGGGACCGAGTAGTACTTGTCTCTGTGACGAAGAAGAAGACGGCAACCCCCCTGCTCCGCGACGAGCAGGGGGGTTCGTCACTCCAGTTGCACTCCGACGATTCCCTGCGCCCCGACGGCGCCGACACCGGCGTCCGTCGCACGGTGCTACCCGGTGGCCTGCGTGTGGTCACCGAACATGTGCCCGGTGTGCGTTCGGCCTCCATCGGGGTATGGGTCGGCGTCGGTTCGCGCGACGAGGGTCCCACCGTCGCGGGTGCCGCGCATTTCCTGGAACACCTGCTGTTCAAGGCGACCCCGACCCGATCGGCGCTCGATATAGCCGAAGCGATGGACGCGGTCGGCGGTGAACTCAACGCGTTCACCGCGAAGGAACAGACCTGCTACTACGCCCATGTCCTCGACGAGGATCTGCCGCTCGCGGTCGATCTGGTCTCCGACGTGGTGCTCAACGGACTGTGCCGCGCCTCCGATGTCGACGTGGAACGTCAGGTGGTGCTCGAGGAGATCGCCATGCGTGACGACGATCCGGAGGATCTGGTCGGCGACGCGTTCCTGTCGGCGCTGTTCGGCGATCATCCGATCGGGCGTCCGGTGATCGGCTCGGTCGAATCCATCGAATCGATGCACGCCGCGCAGTTGCGCTCCTTCCATCTGCGGCGCTACCGGCCGGACCGGATGGTCGTCGCGGTGGCGGGCAATGTCGAACACGACCACACCGTCGAACTGGTGCACCGGGCGTTCGAGAATCGGCTCGATCCGTCGGCCGAACCCGCGCGACGGCGTGAGGGCCGGTTCCGGCCGAACCGCGCACCGGAACTCGAGCGGAGCCATCGCGACAGCGAACAGGCGCACCTCGCCTTCGGCGTCCGGGCCTTCGGCAGGCACGAAGGGGAGCGGCGCTGGCCGTTGTCGGTACTGAACACCGTGGTCGGTGGCGGACTGAGTTCCCGTCTGTTCCAACGCATCCGGGAGGAGCGGGGGCTGGCGTACTCGGTGTATTCCAGCGTCGACACCTTCGCCGACACCGGGGCGTTCTCCGTCTACATCGGATGTCAGCCGGAGAACCTCGGCCAGGTCGCCTCGCTCGCTCGCGGTGTGCTGGAAGAGGTCGCCGCCGACGGCATCACCGATGCCGAATGCGCCCGTGCCAAGGGTTCGTTGCGCGGCGGATTGGTACTCGGCCTGGAGGATTCCGCCTCCAGGATGAACCGCATCGGCCGCAGTGAACTGAGCTACGGCAACCACCGCAGCGTCTCCGACACCCTGGCCCGTATCGACGCGGTGACGACCGACGAAGTGAGCGCGATCGCGAAAACCCTGCTCTCCCGGCCCTACGCGGCCTCGGTCGCCGGACCCTACCGGCGGACCCGCGAATTGCCCGCCTCGGTCAGGCGTCTGGTCGTCAGCTGATCCGCGACCGGACGCGGTGATCCGCGTCCGCGAACCCCGCTGGTCGACACCTCGACCGGCGGCGGGCCCGGGTTCGGCCTCGTCGGCGTCGATGACCACGTTGTGCGTTCGCCCGCTGCTGCGCGGACACGATGCCGGAGGCCGCACCGTTGCGTATCGCGGCGCGGTGCCCGCTTCCGCCCGGTGCGGTAGCGTTCCCGCAGGGGGTATGCAGCGAGATTCGACCGGGGGGATGACCATTCGGCAGACCGAGACCGTCGTGGCGCGGGCGCGGGCCGCCAGGGAGTTGGGGCGGCCCGAGCACGCGCGTGAATTGCTCGGAGCCGCGCTGGTGGAATCGCCGGACGATCCGATCCTGCTGGAGGAGATCGCCGATATCAGCTTCTCGCTGGATCGCTTCGAGGACGCGCTGCGCTACGCGGGTAGGGCGATCACGATGGCACCGCAGCGGTCGGGTCCGCACGTGACCGCCGCCCTGGCCTACGAGATCTTCGATCGCCACGACGACGCGCTACGGCATGCCAGGCTGGCCGCGCGACTCGAACTGGAGGATCCGAGCGCACTACTCGCGCTGGCCTTCGTGATCGTGACGGGGCCGTGGCGTCGGCGCACACGCGGCAAGTCCGAGGTGACGGCCGTGTTGGAGCGGGTGAGCGCACTCGCCCCCGACGACGCGGACACGCACGCGGCGGTCGCCGAGATCTACCAGCGTATGGCCCACGTGACCGCCACCCGCGAACACATCGACGCCGGACTGCGCGCCGATCCCACGCATGCCGATCTGCTGACCATGCGGGCCGAATTCGAACCGGGCAGGCGCGAGGCCGTCGCGACCCTGCGTGGGCTGCTCGCCACGCGCCCCGGGCACACCACCGCACGTCTGCGACTCGCCGCGATCACCTGGAAGGCCATGATGCGGTTGGCGTCGTGGCTGTGGTTCTTCACCGCCGCGGTGACCGTGGCGTCGCTGTGGATCGGGCCGGGTGGTCTGCGCTATGTGAGTGCACCCGCGTTCGCCGTCATCCCGATCGCCTGGTTCGGGGTCTTTCGCACACTGCGTAAACAGTTGCCACCCGGCTATCTGACGCGTCGACTGCGCCGGCCCGCGTCGGTTGCCGCGCTTCTGGTTCTCGTGTTCTCGGGTTCGCTCGCCGAAGTGGGCGTCGCCCTGCTGCGCCTGGATCGGACCGCCGCCGCCGTGCGCGGCGGTTACGTACTGCTCCTCGCGGCGGCATGCGGCGCGGGATTCGCGCACCTGCTGTTCTTCCTCACCTGGCTCGGTCGTCGCGGGGGTGATCGCGACGCCGCCGAAGCATCCGGCCACGCGGTCGTGAGTCTGGTCTTCGTGACGGGCGGCGCGATCGTCCTGCTCGGCGTGATCGCCGCCCTGCGGCACTGGTCGCGCCAGCCGACGGCGTTCTGGGTGCTGGTCGTCCTGGCGTGCGGTATCGCTCTCACGTTGCTGCTGGAGTCGGCGTTCGCCCTCTACCCGGATCTCCGTCCCGGCGCGCGGTGGATTCCGGTGCTCGTGGCCGCCGTCGCGGTGGCGGGAATGTGGTGGGGCGCGCATGAACTGGGGTCGGAGCCTTTCCGCAGTACGGAACGTCTGCCGCGGCCGACCGTTCCGCGATTCACCCCGAAGCCGCTGCCGACGATGCCCTCGTTCCGCGTCACCGTGCCGCCCGCGCCGCGGCCCACCGGTGACCGCTGACGCAGGTCGGGTCGGCTGCTGTCAGCGGCGAGGGGTGCCAGCGGGATAACCGTTCGACCCGGCATCGATCCGGTCGGCGTCGGCGCGGTTGGCCGCGTCCACGATGGGGGCGAGTACACCGGGGAGCGCTCGGTCGAGGTCTTCGGTGCGCAGCCGCTGGCAGGTCTGGCCGTCGATGAGCAGTCGTTCGATGACGCCCGCTTCGCGCAGGATCTTGAAATGGTGGGTCGCGGTCGATTTGTTGATGACCTCGTAGAGCGCGGCGCAGCGTACGGCGTCGCCCGCGTTGCTGAGTCGCCGCACCATCTCGAGCCGGACGGGATCCTGCAACGCGGCGAGAACGGTGGGGAGCGGCGCGACCGACGGAGCCTGTTCGTTAGCATCGCTCATGATCTACCTCACTCCGGGGTTTGATGAACTTCGAACCGGAGGTATGGTCGAATCCGGTTCGATCATCATCAAACCTACCTGATCGGAGTGGTCCATGACAGCGAGTGTTGCGGTCCCCGCGGACGAACAGACCACCCAGCGCTGGGCGTACACGCTGGTTCTCGTCGCGAGCGGCGTCGCCCTCGGCGTCTCGGGGGTACCCGCGCCGCTCTACAGCCTCTACGAGACGCAATGGCATCTCTCACCGCTGACCACGACCGTCGTGTTCGCCGTCTACGCGTTCGCCGCGCTCGCCGCGGTGCTGGTGTCGGGCAAGATCTCCGACGTCGTCGGACGCAAGCCGGTCCTGGTCGGCGCGTTCGGCACGATGATCGCCGGACTCGTCGTCTTCGTGTTCGCCGATTCGGTGCCGATGCTGATCCTGGCCAGGGCGCTGCACGGGTTGGCGGTCGGCGCGACCGTGGTCTCCGGGGCGGCGGCCCTGCTGGATCTGCGCCCGCACCGGGGCGCGCGATCCGGGCAGCTCAGCGGGGTCGCCTTCAATGTCGGTATGGCCGTGGCGATTCTGGGTTCCGCGCTGCTCGCGCAGTACGCCCCCTACCCCCTGCGCACGCCGTACGTGGTGATCACGGTGATCTGCCTGATCATCGGGGTCGGTGTGATCGCCCTGCGCGAACCACACGCGTCGCGCGTGGCGGGTCGGATCAGGATCGCGAGACCCGCTGTCCCACAGGAGATCCGCGCCGATTTCTGGTTCTCCGCGATCGGGGTCATGGCGGCCTGGTCGGTGCTCGGTGTGCTGCTGTCGCTGTATCCGTCGCTGGCCGCCCAGCAGACCGGGATCCACAATCTGGTCTTCGGCGGCGCTGTCGTGGCCTCCACCGCGATCGCGGGCGCGACGGTCCAGCTCATCGCGACGCGGGTGCCCGCTCGCTTCGCCGCCATCGCGGGCGACACCGGCATGGCCGCCGCGTTGCTGCTCACGATTCCCGCGCTGGCCACCCACAACGGGGTCGTGGTGCTGGCCGCGGGCGTCGTGCTCGGCGCGACGTTCGGCCTGGGATTCGGCGGATCCCTGCGTCACCTGTCGGAGGTGGTGCCGCACCACAAGCGCGGCGAGACCATGTCGGCCTACTACCTGCTCGCCTATACGGCGAT
Source organism: Nocardia sp. NBC_01377 (assembly GCF_045040005.1). NCBI lineage: Bacteria > Bacillati > Actinomycetota > Actinomycetes > Mycobacteriales > Nocardiaceae > Nocardia > Nocardia sp. NBC_01377. The sequence continues at coordinate 5,208,290 of NZ_CP109566.1, read as the reverse complement.
GGCACTGCCGACCATCCTCGCCGGGTGGGCCGCGACCACCTGGGGGCTGGGGTCGGTGTTCCCGTGGTTCGTCGGCGTGGTCGCCGTCGCGTGCCTCGTCGCGGCCGGACTCGGGCTGCGGCGCGACAAGGGGGTCGTGCCCGCGGTTCAGTCCGCCACCGCGGTCTCCTGAAGTGCCCGCCAGCTGAAACCCCGAACCTCGTCGACGCTGAGGACCGCGGTGACCGAACGGTCGGTGTGAGCATCCGCGAGGCGATGGCGCTCGAGGAATCGGACGACGACCAGTTCCGCGGTGCCGACGAGAATCCGCGCCTGCGAGATCTCGATCACCAGGCCGGGCCGGGAGTTCCGCGCGGCCGGCAGGCCCTCCAGCAACTCGGCGCGATCGACGGTGGTTCCGTCGATCGTCACCATGGTGAACGCGACGTGCAGGGTGCGGGCGAACTCGTCGAAGATCTGGCGCGGCGCCTCGGACCCGAGCCAGGTGGCCAGCAGAGCGTGCGCCTTCTCGATCTCGGTCACCGGATCGAGCGGATCGGACCACGTATCGGGCATGGTTCGCACACTACCGCCGCACCGCCCGACTACTCGGCGCTCACACGACGAGGTGGCCGCGACAGCTACTCTCTGGCACATCGGGCGAACCCTCACGCGGCGTTTCCCGCCGACCGATTTCGATTGCGGCGCATACGGTCCGCGCGACCGGCGCGGTGGTCGGACAGTGACATTCCGGCTACCATTCGGCTCATGCGATGGGGGCGGTCTGCCGACCGGCTGCACCGGGCGGCGTTACTGCTCGCGGTGTCAGCGGTGGTCCTGGGTGGGTTGGGTTTCGCGGCCCTGACCTGGTGGTTGTTGTGGCTCGGGTTCGGCGCGCGTGCGGAGCCGCCGAATCAGGTGGATCTGACCAAGATCGCGCTGTCGGTGACGGCGGGCGTCGGCGGCGCGGTCGCGCTGGTCGTGGCATACCGCAGGCAGCGCGATCAGGAGCGGGGGAGGTTCGCCGAACTGTTCGGGGCGGCGGCGCGGCAACTCGGGGATCCCGATCCGGCGATACGACTGGCCGGGGTCTACGCCATGGCGGGGGTGGCCGACGAATTCTCGGCCCCCGGCAGGCGTCAGCAGTGCGTCGATGTGCTCTGCGGCTATCTGCGACTGCCCTACGATCCCGACAGCGGGGCGAATCACCTTGTCTCCCGGTCGGAGACGGTGGACGAGGCCGGGACGAAGGTCGAACGGACCTATCGGCACCGGCAGAACGATCGCGAGGTGCGCTCGGCCGTCGTCCGGGTGATCGCCCAGCATCTGCGCCGTTATTCCGAGGTGTCGTGGTCGGGGTGCGATATCGATCTCACCGGCGCGGTCTTCGAGAACGTGAATTTCGAGGCGGTCGAATTCGGTGGCCGTCGCACGACCTTCACCGGCGCGCAATTCCTCGGCGACAGCGATTTCCGTCGAGTGCGATTCACCGGCGCGCACCTCACCTTCCGCGACGCCGCGTTCGAGGGCGGGGAGGCGAAATTCGTCGACGCCGAATTCCATGCGGCGCGAACCACCTTCGACGGCGCGAAGTTCTCGACCGCCGCGACATCCTTCGCCGACGCCCGATTCCTCGGCGCGCGGACGACCTTCGACGGGACGGCCTTCTCGGGCGCTCACACCTCCTTCCAGGCCGCGCGCTTCGGCGGCGACCTGACCTCCTTCGAGCGCGCCACCTTCGACGGTGAACACCTCCGGTTCGACCGCGCCGAATTCACGGGTCGGCGCATCGTGTTCGCTGCCGCCCGGTTCTTCACCGCGACCACCGATTTCGGTCGGACACGGTTCGGTACGGCGGGCAGGATCCGGAATCGCGGAACCCACGAGATCGATTTCATCGCCGCCGAGTTGCACGGCGCCGTCTCCTTCGCGGACGCGGCCTTCGCCGGCCGCGCCGCCACTTTCGTCGGCGCCGACTTCTTCGGCGACATCTCCTTCCTCGGCACCCGTTTCTCCTCGGGCGAGACCGATTTCGACCGCCCGAAGGCATGGGTAGGGGTCCGTTTCGACTGGGACGACAATCCGTCGCGCAAACCGGTCACCGTCACGCCGAATCCCTGGCCGCCGACGCCCGCGCCGACGACCTGAATCCGCGGGCGGTCCGGGCCACGGATTCGGGCAGCCGGATCCGGTCGGCGACTACGCCGGGCCGCCGCCGTAGGGCACCGTGATGATCTCCAGGAAGTGACCGCTCGGGTCGAGGAAATACACGCCGCGACCGCCGTCGTTGTGGTTGATCTCGCCGACACCGCGCTGATGTGGATCGGCCCAATGGTCGAGCCGGTAGCGCTGGATCTTGGCGTACGCCGCGTCGAATTCGGCTTCGGATATCAGGAAGGCGTAGTGCTGGGGTGGGATCTCCGCATCCGCGGCGACATTCGCGAAATCGAAGGTCACGCCGTTCGCGGTGGGAACCGCGATGAACGGGCCCCATTCGCTCGCGATATCCAAACCCAGTATGTCCGACCAGAATTCCGCGGACACCCGGTGGTCGCGGCATCCGACAATCGTGTGGTTGAACTGTACCGACAAGGGATTTCTCCTCGTGTCGTGACGGCCCCGACCCTGGGCTCGGTACAAGGCGGCCGACAGGAGCACCGTCACGGCCGACGATGGTAGTCGGCCACCCCGGAGTTCGCCAGCTGTCGATGCCCGACAGCGGCTTCCGGCGGTACGCGAGGGTACTTCGGCGGTGTGTGTTCGCACGTCGCGGGCGCGCGGTAGCGTCGCAGGAATGAGGATTCACGGTGCTGTTCTGGAGCGGATCGCGGCGCCCGCGCCGTTCGCCGATTCGACGCCGATCACGGTGTGCGATCTGGAACTCGGCGATCCGGGACCGGGTGAGTTGTTGGTTCGTATCGAAGCGGCCGGGTTGTGCCATTCGGATCTGTCCGTGGTCGACGGGAACCGGGTGCGGCCGGTGCCGATGCTGCTCGGACACGAGGCGGCGGGCCGTGTCGAGGCCATCGGGCCGGGCGACAGCGATATCGCCGTGGGACAGCGGGTCGTGATGACCTTCCTGCCGCGCTGCGGCGAATGCGCGGGCTGCGCGAGCAACGGCCGCACGCCGTGCGGTCCAGGCAGTGTCGCCAACAATGCCGGTGAGCTGCTGAACGGCGGCAGTAGGCTGCGCCGCGACGGCACGGAGGTCCATCACCACCTCGGAGTCTCCGCGTTCGCGACGCACGCGGTGGTCGACCGCCGTTCGGTGGTTCCCGTCGACGACGACGTCCCGCCGGAGGTGGCCGCGGTTCTCGGCTGCGCGGTGCTCACCGGGGGCGGGGCGCTGCTGAATTCCGCACCGCCCGGTCCGGGCGACCGGGTCATGGTGGTCGGACTCGGCGGCGTCGGAATGGCCGCGGTCCTGGTCGGCGTCTCGCTCGGCGGTGAGCTGATCGCCGTCGACACGGTGCCGGAGAAACTCGCGCTGGCGAAGGAACTCGGCGCGACGGCCGCCTACACCCCGGCCGAACTGACCGAACACGGCGTGCAGGCGGAGATCGTCATCGAGGCGGCGGGCAATATCCGCGCCTTCGAGACCGCGGTCGCCGCCACAGCAGCGGGCGGCACGACCGTCACCGTCGGCCTGCCCGCGCCCGACGCGAAGGCGAGTATTTCGCCGTTGGCGCTGGTCGCCCAGGGGCGTTCGATCGTCGGCAGTTACCTGGGGTCCGCGGTGCCCGCGCGTGACATCCCCGAATATGTCCGCATGTGGCGCGAGGGCGGGCTGCCGGTCGAGCGGCTGGTGTCGTCGCATATCGGGCTCGGACAGATCAATCACGCGATGGACGAACTCGCGGCCGGGCACGCGTTGCGCCAGGTGATCGTCTTCGAGTGAAGGCCGCGCCTTGTTCGTCCCGTGCGAGGTAGGGCCGAGCATGGTCCGCCCCGTGCGAGGCACGGCCGAGCGCTGTTCCGCGTCGCGGATCACAGAAGGGCGGCGACCGTTCGCGGTGCGTACCCAATTAGGCTGAGGCAACGTCAGCGAAACGAGGAGGTGCGGTGACCATTCGGGTCGGAGTGCTGGGAGCACAGGGCAAAGTCGGTCAGGCGATCTGTGCGGCGGTGCGGGCGGCCGCGGATCTGGAACTGGTCGCCACCGTCGACAAGGACGATTCGCTCGAGGCGTTCACCGAATCCGGCACCCAGGTGGTCGTCGACTTCACCCACCCGGACGTCGTCATGGGGAATCTCGAATTCCTGGTCGAACACGGCATCCACGCGGTGGTCGGTACCACCGGATTCGACGCCGCCCGGCTGGATCGGGTGCGCGGCTGGCTGGCCGATCGCCCGGAGACCGGTGTGCTCATCGCGCCGAATTTCGCGATCGGCGCGGTGCTGTCCATGCGTTTCGCCGAACAGGCCGCCCGTTTCTTCGAATCGGTCGAGATCATCGAACTGCATCACCCGAACAAGGCCGACGCGCCGTCGGGGACCGCCTACCGCACCGCCGGACTCGTCGCCGAGGCGCGTAAACGCGCGGGCGTCGGGCTCAGTCCCGATGCGACGAGCACCGAACTCGAAGGCGCCCGTGGCGCGGACGCGGACGGCGTGCGCGTGCATTCGGTGCGCCTGGCCGGACTCGTCGCCCACCAGGAGGTGCTCTTCGGCACCCAGGGCGAGACGCTCACCATCCGCCACGATTCCATCGACCGCTCGTCCTTCGCCCCCGGCGTCCTGCTCGGTGTGCGCGAGATCGCGAAACGTCCCGGCCTGACCGTCGGCCTCGACCCGTTCCTGGACCTGTGATCGGATCGACCGGCACGTCGTCGGCGCCGATCGGATCACGCGACCGTGCGCTCATCGGTGTCGTCGACATCCGCCGAGCCCGCGCCGGGTGTGATCGTGGCTGATCAGCCGGAAGAGGAGACGCCGGTCCCCGCACCGGGCGAATCCGGACGCAAGGACGACGTCCGTGTCGTCGTCGGACTCATCACGGTGCTGGTCCTGATCCTGGGCTTCTACTTCCTGCTGCTCGGCCGCATCGCCGTGAGCCTGATCGGTTCCGGTGAGTTCGCCGCCGTCGCCATCGGCATCGGTGTGCTGATCCTGCCCCTGGTCGGGGTCTGGATCGTCTGGGCAACGGTGCGCGCGGCGCTCGACCATCAGCGATTGGCCCGCAAGGCCGTCGCCGAAGGTCTGGAGGTCGACGTCTCGCAGTTGCCGGTCCGCCCGTCCGGACGGATCGAACGGGCGGCGGCCGACGAACTGTTCGACCGGGTCAAACGCGAATGGGAAGCGGACCCCGACAACTGGCGCAGTTCCTACCGCCTGGCCCGCGCCTACGACTACGCCGGTGACCGCCGCCGCGCCCGCGACACCATGCGTCGCGCGGTCGCCCTGGAACGGCTCGAACGCGAGGGATAGGCGATGGCCCGGCTGCTGATCGTCCACCACACCCCGTCTCCGTTCACGCAGGAGATGTTCGAGTCGGTGATCTCCGGCGCGACCGACCCGGAGATCGAGGGCGTGCAGGTCGTGCGCCGAGCCGCGCTGGCGGTGACGCCGACCGACGTACTCGAGGCCGACGGTTACCTGCTCGGCACACCCGCCAACCTCGGGTACATGAGCGGTGCGCTCAAGCACGCCTTCGACGTCGTCTACTACCCGTGCCTCGACTCTACGCGGGGGCGCCCGTTCGGCCTCTACCTGCACGGCAACGAGGGCACCGAGGGCGCCGAGAAGGGCGTCACGTCCATCACGACCGGATTGGGATGGGTGCGGGCCGCCGACTACGTGGTGGTGTCGGGTAAGCCCACCAGGGCCGATCTCGAGGCGTGCTGGAATCTGGGCGCGACCATCGCCGCGCAGTTGATGGACTGAGTGACCGCGGGCCCGGAATGGTCCCGGGCCTCGGTGACCGGGGCGTACCCCCCGATTTCTGGTGTCTGACCGTGGACCGCGTCCGCCCGTCATACTGCGTGGTGACGTTGGAGCGGTGGGCGCCGGATGCGCTCGGGATGGAGTGTCGAGGTGATGTGGGCCGAAGGGGGCGAGAGCGCACCGCGACGGATCGGGCTTGTCGAAGACCACGAATCCGTCGCGATCGGACTGGCCGCGATGCTGTCGCCGGAACCGGATCTGGATCTGGTGTTGACAGCGGGGACGGTGCCGGAACTGCTCACCGTGGCCGAAAGTGATTCGGCCACGGTGGATCTGGATCTGGTGGTGCTGGATCTGCGGCTGGCCGACGGCTCGTCGCCGGAGGACAACGTGCGCGCGCTGCGCGAACGCGGCGTCGAAGTGCTGGTGTTCACCGGCGCCGACAACGCCTTCCTGGTGCGCGCCGCCGCCAGCGCCGGTGTGCTCGGTGTGGTGCGCAAATCCGAGGATGTCCCGACGGTGGTCGCGGCGGTGCGGCGTGCCGCGTCCGGCGAACAGGTGATCACCACCGACTGGGCCGCGGCCATCGACGGCGACCCGCAGTTGTCGAATGTCGGGCTGAGCCCGCGTCAGGAGGAAGTGCTGACGCTGTACGCCTCCGGTGAGAAGGCGTCGAGGGTGGCGCGGCTGACCGGGCTGTCCGAGCAGACCGTCAACGATTACCTGGGACGTATCAGGCAGAAGTACGCCGACGCGGGCAGGCCCGCGCCCACCAAGACCGACCTGTACAAGAGGGCCGTCGAGGACGGTTGGTTACCGGTTCCCGAGCGGCATCCGCGCGGATGACCGCGTTCGGCACACTGGACGACGTGCCGGCGGCGAGTGTGGCCTCGGTCGATCCGGTGCGCACGGCACGGTGGTGGCGGGGTTTCACCGCGCTGTCGGAACGCACGAAGAACGAGGCCGCCGCCGACCGCATCCTGCGCAGACTCGGCTCGATCTTCGGGCTGGCCGGGGTGATCGCCTGCCTGGTCGAGGTTCCCGAGATCATCGATCAGAGCCGGTTCGCGCCGATCGGATGGACCGTCGTGGTGGCGGTGCTGGCCTTCGGCCTGTTCCCGGTACTGGCCGTGGTCTCGATCGGGTTGGGCAGGGCGACGATCCAGGCCGTGGCGATGGGCGCGGCGATCAGTTACCTGCTCGCCCTTGCCCTCGCCCCCGCGGTGTACGAGCGGATGCCCGACCACACCACGTCGCTGTACCTGTACCGGGTGTTCGCGCTCGGTGTGCTGGCCGCGGCGCTGGCCTGGCGTCCGTCACCAGCGATCGGATATCTGGTCGTCGGTTCGATACTGGCGGCCCTGGCCAACGGAGCGGTTTTCCCGCAGGAGGACTTCTGGTCGCTCGCGGGCGATTTCGCCCGGGCGGCCGGACTGTGCGCGCTGTTCCTGTGGTGTGCGATCTACGCCAGGGCCGCCGCCGCGCGCGTCGACCGGGAGTCGGCGATCGCGAGCAGCCGGGCCGCCGCCGCCGCGGGGGCCGCGGCCAGGGACCGCGAGCGCGCGCGCTTCGCCGCCCTCATCCACGACGCGGTGCTCTCGACCCTGCTCGACGCCTCGCGTGCCGGGACCGAATCCCCGGTGCTGCGCGGACAGGCCGAACGCACGCTGACCCAACTGGAGGCGGCGCGCGGCAGCGATATCGAACCGGATCTGCTCAACGCGCAGTCCGCCGTGCATTTCCTGCGCGCCGCGGTGCACGAGGTCAACTCCGGCATCGAATTCACCGCCAGGCGCTGGGCGGGTTTCGACGATCTGCGACTGCCGGTGCACGCGGCGGGCACCATCGCCGCCGCACTGGCCGAGGCGGTGCGCAACAGCCTGCGTCACGCCACCGTGCCGGGCCGGGCGTTGCGACGCACCGTGACGGTGACGGTGAGCGCGGGCGGTATCCGCGTGGTGTTCCGCGACGACGGCGCGGGTTTCGACCTGGGCAAGGTGCCCGCCGATCGGCTCGGCGTCTCGGTCAGCATTCTGGGCCGGATGCGGCAACTGGCGGGTGGCGCGGGTTTCGTGGAATCGAGTCCGGGTGAGGGAACGACGGTGACCCTGGTCTGGGGTGGCGATGGCTGACACCGACACCGAGTTCGGGCTTCGCGATCTGCTCGGCCTGCGCGATCGGGCGGCGTGGCTGTTCCTGCTGGTGCTCGAGGTGACGATCGTGTTGTACATGGTCCGCAACTTCGAGACCGCGCCGTTGCCCGCCGTCGTGGTCGCGATCGGGCTGCTCACCTCGGCGGGGGCGCTCGTGCTGGTGATTCCGGTGGATCCGCTGCCGGTTCCCGCGACGGTGTTCGTCGCCGCGTCCGGTCCGATCGCGACGGTGCTGACCACGCTCGAGATCGAGACGGGGTGGGCGGAACCGGTGTGGACCGCCTTCGCCTCCTCCTATGTGCTCGCCGTGCTGGTGCTGCGCGGTCGCGTCGGCGCCGCCTGGATCGGTGTCGCCGGTATCGCGCTCGTGGTCGCGATGGTCGGACTCGTCGCCGGTCTGCGGGTCGGGGTGATCGCCGGATCGGTGGTCCCGGTGGCGACCGTGGCCGGGGTGTCGGTGTGCGCGGCGATCATGCGGCCGACACAACGTTCGCTGCGGCTGTTGCGCGAGGAGGCCACCCTGCGGGCCGCCGCGGAGGCGACCATGGCCGCGGAGAACGGTGAACGCGCCCGGCAACTCGCCCGACTGGACAAGGTGGCGCGGCCGATCCTGGAACGTATCGCCGACGGCGTCGAACTCACCGCGTCCGAACGTGAGCAGTGCCGCCTGCTGGAGGCCGAACTACGCGACGGCCTGCGTGCGCCGCAGCTGGTCACCGACGAATTGAGCAGCGCGGCGCGGGGGGCGCGCTCGCGCGGGGTCGAGGTGGTACTGCTCGACGACGGTGGTTTCGCCGGTGTTCCGCTGTGGGTGCGTCAGCGGGTGATCGACGCGGCGACGCGCGAACTCGACGCGGCGAACACCGGTTCGGTGACGGTACGGGTGCTGCCGATGGGGCGCCGGATTCTCGCGACCGTACTGGCGAATGCCTCCGACGCCGATCGACGGACCGAAATCGACGCCGCGGGTGAGGTATCGGTCACCACGTGATCGCCGGGTGATCGACCGATCCGGTTCTCGCCGCCGAACGTGTCGGACCCTCGTGGCATCCTTCCCGGATGCGGAAGATGACGGCGGCGGCGGCGCGCCGGACTGCGGTGGCGGCACAGGGCTTCGGCAGGCGCAGGCCCGCGGTCAACACGCGCAGGACGGTCCTGGATGTGCTGGCCAGAACCCAGGTGCTGCAACTGGATTCGGTCTCGGCCGTGGTGCGCGCGCACTACGCGCCGATCTTCGCCAGAATCGGTGCCTACGACCGCGCGCTGCTCGACGAGGCGGCCTGGTCGGATTCCGCGCGGCGGCCCAGGCAACTCGTGGAGTACTGGGCCCACGAGGCTGCGCTGCTTCCGGTCGAGGATTGGCCGCTGTTCCGGTGGCGCATGGCGCAGTACCGCAACGGTCGCTGGGGGTCGGCGCGCACCGTGGTCGAACGCAATCCCACCCTGGGCAAGGACATTCTGGACGTCATCGGCGACGTGGGGCCCTCGACGGCGAACGAGGTGGAACGTCATCTCGAGCTGGACAAACCGAAACGCAAGGGCTCGTGGTGGAATCTCAGCGATACCAAGCTGATCTGCGAACAGCTCTTCGCCTCGGGTGAGCTCTCGGTGCCCAAGCGGGTCGGCTTCGCCCGTCACTACGACCTGACAGAACGTGTCGTACCCCCGGAGATCGCGGCGCGCGAGATTCCCGAGCCGGACGCGGTCCGCGAACTCGTGCTGCGCGCGGCCACCGCGCACGGCATCGGCACCGAATCGGATCTGCGTGATTACTACCGTCTCCAGCGATCCCAGACCCTGCCCGCGATCGCCGAACTGGTGGCCGACGGCGAACTGGAACCGGTGGAAGTCGCGGGCTGGGACAAACCCGCCTACCTACGCGCCGGCGCCGCGACACCGCGTCGGATCGAGGGCGCCGCCCTGCTGTGCCCTTTCGATCCGCTCGTCTTCTGCCGTCCCCGCATCGAGCGGATCTTCGACTTCCACTACCGCATCGAGATCTACACCCCCGAACACAAGCGGGTGCACGGGTACTACGTCTTCCCGTTCCTGCTCGACGGCGAACTCGTCGGCCGGGTCGACCTGCGCGCCGAACGCGCCAAGGGCCGCCTGCTGGTGCCGGGCGCTTTCGCCGAACCCGGGCACGGCACCGCGGAAACCGCCGCGGCGTTGCGGAATTCGCTGCGTGAGATGGCGGGCTGGCTCGAACTCGACGACATCGTGTTCGGTGAGCGCGGCGATCTCGCGCCGCTGCTCTGATCGCGGGCGAACCGAGCCTCAGATATCGCGTTTGGGTCCGTAGCCGCGCATCTGGTCCTTGAGCGCTCCGGAGACCGCGGTGGACAGCCAGGAGTTCAGTGAGACCCCGCTCTGGGCGGCGGCCTCCTCGGCCTTGGCCTTGAGCTGCTCGACCATGCGGAGCGTGACGCGACTGATGTCGCCGGTCATCTCCTCGAAGGTCTGATGCTCCTCACCGCCCGGATTCTTGCGGACATCGACCGTCGCGTCCGTGCCGTTCACCGAGACGTGCACGGTGCGGTCGCCGAGCGCCGCGCTGACCTCGGTGGCCAGATCGGACAGTGCGGCCAGCAGGGCGAGCCGCGCCGAACTTTCCGTCGCCGCTGCCAGCGCCGCGGCCGTGGCCTGCGTTTTCTCGTCGCCGAGTGCCGCCGCGGCGATGAGATCCTCGCGGAGGCGGGCGGTGTATTTGGTCAGATCCATGACACCATTGTGGTGTCATGTCTGATGTCACGCAAGGTCGGAATTGATGTCATCGGGGCAAATGGGAGGCGAATCACGTCCGCCCGCCGACCCGTCGGCGGACTTGGATGTCGAGCGTGCCCATCAGAGCGGGTAACCTTTCTGACCATGACGAACGGTGAATCGACGCCAACGGAGCTGTGCGCGTCCGGCACGGTAGGTGTCGCGATGGTGACTCCCTTCAGTGCCGACGGCAAGCTCGATGTCGATGCCGGGGTGGCCTTGGCCGCTCGCCTGGTCGATCGCGGTGTCGATCTGCTCGCGATCTCCGGGACCACGGGCGAATCGCCGACGACCACCGAATCGGAGAAAGCCGACCTGTTGCGCGCCGTCGTCGACGCCGTCGGTGCGCGCGCCACCGTCATCGCGGGCGCGGGCACCTACGACACCGCGCATTCCATCGAACTCGCGCGCAACGCGCAGCGGGCGGGCGCGCACGGCCTGCTCGTGGTCACGCCGTACTACTCGCGGCCGACCCAGGCCGGTCTGATCGCGCATTTCACCGCGGTCGCCGACGCCACCGATCTGCCGGTCACGCTCTACGACATTCCACCGAGATCGATGGTGCCCATCGCACCGGACACCATTCGCGTCCTCGCCGAACATCCGCGCATCGTCGCGGTCAAGGACGCCAAGGGTGATCTGAACATGGGCGCCGACCTGATCGCGAGCACCGGCCTGGCCTTCTACTCCGGTGACGACTGCCTCAATCTGCCCTGGCTCTCGGTGGGCGCGGTCGGATTCATCAGCGTCATCGGACATCTGGTGCCCGAGCGGTTGCGTGAACTCCTCGACGCCTATCACACCGGCGATGTCGAGCGGGCCCGCCGCATCAACGCGAGCCTGATTCCGCTGAACGCGGCGATGGCCGGTCTGGGCGGTGTCGCCATGAGCAAGGGCGGCCTGCGTATGCTCGGCGTCGACGTGGGCGAGCCGCGCCTGCCGCAGCTGATGCCCAATGCCGAACAACTCGACATCCTCGCCGCCGACCTGCGTTTGGCGGGGGTGCTGGCGTGAGCGATTCGAGTAGTGACAGTCCGAGCAGTGACACTACGAGCGTGACCGATATCCGACCGAGCGCCGTGGAGGTCCGCGCATGAGTGAGCCCCTGGCCCGTCGTCCCCGTCGTACCGCGAGCCGTGCCGCGGGCGCGCCGCCGCCCGCCGCCCCTACCCCGGCCCCCGCGGCCGCTCCGGCTCCCGCCGAACAAGCGCAGGAGCCCGCCGCCGCGGTGACCGAGCCGTCGACCGAATCCGCTCCCGCCGAGAAGTCCGGGCGCAGGAGGCAGTCCGAATCGAAGGGCGCGAAGAAGTCCGGCCAGGACGGTGATCGCAACGCCCCCGCGCAGAGTGCGCCGCCCGCGCGTCGACCGGCCCGCGGCCGTCAGCAATCCGGTCGCGGACGGGCCGAACAACCGGCCCCACCGCCGGTCGCCGCGCAGGACCGGCTCGGCACCCCGCCGAAGCTGACCAAGAATGGGCTGCGCGTGTTCGCCCTCGGCGGTATCGGCGAGATCGGCCGCAATATGACGGTCTTCGAATACGGCGGCAAACTGCTCATCGTCGACTGCGGCGTGCTCTTCCCCGAGGACCAGCAGCCCGGTGTCGACCTGATCCTGCCCGACTTCCGGCCGATCGAGAACCGGATGGACGACATCGTCGCCATCGTGCTCACCCACGGCCACGAGGATCACATCGGAGCGGTGCCGTTCCTGCTGCGCATGCGTTCGGACATCCCGGTGCTCGGCGCCAAGTTCACCCTCGCCCTCGTCGCCGCGAAATGCCGTGAACATCGGCTGCATCCCAAGCTCACCGAGGTCGTGGAGGGTGAGACCACCATCCACGGGCCGTTCGAATGCGAGTACTTCGCGGTCAACCACTCGATCCCGGACGCGCTCGCCGTCGCCATCCGCACGCCCGCCGGTGTCGTGCTGCACACCGGCGACATCAAACTCGATCAGCTGCCGCTCGACGGCCGCCTGACCGACCTGGCCGGATTCTCCCGGCTCGGTGACGAGGGTGTCGACCTGTTCCTGGTCGACTCGACCAATGCCGAGGTCCCGGGTTTCGTCACCCCGGAGCGCGAGATCGGCGGTGTGCTCGACACCGTGATCGGCAAGGCCAAGCATCGCGTCATCGTCGCTTCCTTCGCCAGTCACGTGCACCGCATCCAGCAGGTCGTCGACGTGGCCCAGAAGTACGGGCGCCGAGTGTGTTTCATCGGCCGCTCGATGGTGCGCAATATGCAGATCGCGCAGGATCTCGGCTACCTGACGGTGCCCGACAACGTGGTGGTCGACCTCGATGTGGCCGCCACGCTGCCCGGCGACCGGCTGGTCCTGATCTCCACCGGTTCGCAGGGCGAACCGCTGTCGGCGCTGTCGCGGATGGCGCGCGGCGATCACCGTCAGATCCACATCCGCCCCGACGATCTGGTCGTGCTGGCCTCCTCGCTGATCCCCGGCAACGAGAATTCGGTATTCGCCGTCGTCAACGGTCTGGCCCGGCTCGGCGCGACGGTCATCACCCAGCAGAACGCGAAGGTGCACGTCTCCGGTCACGCGTCCGCCGGTGAACTGCTCTACCTCTACAACGCGGTGCGCCCGACCAATGCCATGCCCGTGCACGGCGAATGGCGTCATCTGCGCGCCAACGCCGCGCTCGCGATCGCGACCGGCGTGCCTGAGGAACGGGTCGTGCTCGCCGAGGACGGCGTCGTGGTCGACCTGGTCGACGGGATCGCCTCGATCGTCGGCCGGGTCCCGGTCGGTCACGTCTACGTCGACGGCCTTTCGGTCGGCGATGTCGGCGAATCGACATTGTCGGATCGCCTCGTGCTCGGCGAGGGCGGATTCATCTCGATCACCGTCGCGATCGACTCGACCACCGGGAAGGCGGTCAGCACACCGGAAGTCAGCGGACGCGGTTTCTCCGACGATCCGACGGCGCTGACCGCGGCGGCCGAACTCGTCGAGGCCGAACTGCTGCGCCTGGCGAGCGAGGGCGTCACCGAGACCCACCGCATCGCCCAGGGCGTGCGCCGGGTGGTCGGGCGCTGGGTCGCCGACACCTACCGCCGTCGTCCGATGATCGTGCCCACCGTCATCGGAGTCTGAGTACCCGAACCGCGAAAAGGCGCCGGAGCCACAGGCTTCCGGCGCCTTTTCGCGTGCACTACCTTGCTTGGCAGGCCGCCGAATCGAGTTTTGCCGCTCGCACGATATTGCAGGTGAACAGGTTCGACACCTTCCACTGATCGTCCTGCGCGACGAATTCGACGAAGGCGTCCCGCACCGGTTTACCGTCGATCGTGACGTCGGCGTCGGCTTTCAATTTCCCGTCGACGGGATTCTGCACGCCGGTGATCGTCACCTTCACATTGTTGCGTTTCGCGGCGTCGACGAGTTTGTCGACCAGTTGCGGATCCCGTTCGGCATCCTGCACCCACGCGGTCTTCTCCTCGGCGCCGACCGCCGGATCGAATGCCCGGTTGATACGAGTATTGAGTTCCTCGGCCGTCGGTTTCGCCAGATTCGGCGGCGTGGTCGAGGTCGGCGCCTCGCCCTCGATGAGCGCGTCCTGGCTCTTACCCGATTCGAAGTTGTTCGCGACCGAGGTGGTGGCGGGCGACGCGCCGGAGTCCCCGCCGTCGGAGGAGGAACACGCGGCGAGGCCGACGGCCGCGCCGATGGTGAGCACGGCCACGACGGCGCGCACAGAGCGAAGTTTCACGAAATTCCCCTGGTGTGAAAGTAATTCGCCGCACCCGGAACGGGCGGCGATCGGCGGTGTCAGCTCGAGTAGCCCTGTGTGCAGCGCCAGTTCACGACGTAGCCGCCGTAGACGCGCGAGAGAGCGGTATCGCGTGCCGCCGGGTAATTGCTGCTCGACGCACTGCTCCAGTGCGTCCTGGACCTGGCGAGTACCCCGCACCCGTTACGCCAGGAGATGCTCACCGAGCAGCCGGGACCGCAGGAGTTCACCGCGTTGATCTCGGCGGCGTTGTAGCTGCCGTAATTGTTGCTGATGCTGTATCGGCCGTTGCTGCCGACGGCGATCGCGCCGTAGAACCCGGCCTGGGCTTGCGCGGCGGGCGCGGCGGTCGCCAGCGCCACGCCGGCCGCCGCTACCGCGACAGCCGTCGTGAGAAAATTCTTCACGGAATCGAATGCCCCTTCTCATCGAATGTCCATTCCCCGATGGACCACGTGACAACGTACAGTTCCCGCGTCCGGCCTGACAACCGAGTGAATTCTCACCGTGAGCGTGTTCGGGGCTGCCTTTACCGTGGGCCATCCGATATGTTCGGCAGGTGAATATGGCACAGCGAGAACGTCGGGATCTGGTCGAGACGATGTCCGCGGTCGGCCCCGACGCGCCGACCCTGTGCGGCACGTGGACGGTGCGAGACCTGGCCGCGCACTTGATCGTTCGCGAGCGCCGCCCGGACGCCTCGCTCGGCATCATGCTGAAACCGTTCGCCGGACATCTCGAATCCGTGCAGAACAAGGCCGCCGCGAAACCGTTCGACGACCTGCTGGAACTCGTTCGCACCGGCCCGCCGCTGTGGTCGCCGCTGAAGCCGATCGACGCCGTGGCCAATCTCGGTGAGATGTTCGTCCACCACGAGGACGTGCGTCGGGCCGCGCCCGGCTGGGAGCCGCGTCGACTCGACGCGGACGACGAGACCACCCTGTGGAACATGGTCCGGCGGATGGGCCGCGCGGCCTACCGCAAATCGCCGGTCGCGGTGGTCCTGGAGACCCAGGACGGTCGGCAGGCGCAGGTGAAGAAGGTCCAGGGGCCCGTCGTGACGCTGGTCGGCGCGCCGTCGGAACTGGTGCTGCACGCCTTCGGTCGTGATCAGGTGCGCATCGAGACGCGCGGTGAGCCCGACGCGGTACGCGCGGTACTCGAGCTCGATCGGTCCATCTAGCCGCCGATAGGGCCCTCTTCCGGGGCTCGAGGCGCGTGATACCTGTGTTGCGGATGGTCGCAGCGGTGCGTTTGCGGCTAGCCTGAGTCCATGGCAGGTAAGCCCCGCAGCACCACGTCGTCCAGTGCGCGGGCGGGAGCGGCCCGGGGGAGGGCGGGCGCGGCTCGGCCACGCACGGCCGCACCGCGCCGCGGGACCGCACCGAACGGTCGTGCCACCCCGGCGCGACGCCCCGCCCCGAGGGCGGCGACCCGCGCGTCCGATCGCGCGTCGAACACCGCCCCGCTGGCCGTGGTCAGCCGTGCCATCGGCAGCGGCTGGACCATGATCGCGCGCGGGGTCGGCGCGGCGACGCGAACGTTGAGCAAGGCCGGGGAGATCGAACACGGTCACCGGCGCGACGGGATCGCGCTCGCGTTGATCGCGCTCAGCGCCGTCATCGCGGCCGCGGTCTGGCTGTCGGCGGGCGGTCCGGTCGGACACTGGGTCGACGAGGGCATCCGTGCCGTCTCCGGGTCCGCCTCGGCCGCACTGCCGTTCGTCGCCTGCGGTATCGCCGTGATCCTGATGCGTACCGAGCCGCGCCCGGAGATCAGGCCGCGCCTGGTACTTGGCGGGTTGCTCGTCGGTCTGCCGCTGCTGGGCATCTGGCATCTCGCGGCGGACGCCCCCGGTGACGCGCACGGTCGTTCGCGCGCCGCCGGTTTCGTCGGTTTCGTGGTCGGCGGCCCGCTGGCGGGTGGACTCACCGCGTGGCTGGCCGTGCCGATTCTGTTGCTGGCCGTCGTCTTCGGCGTGCTGCTTCTCACCGGCACCACCGTCCGCGAGGTGCCGCAGCGGTTGCGCGAGTATTTCGGCACCGCGAGCGGTGGCGACGAATACGGCGAATACCAGGGTGAACAACTCGAATTCGATCCGGCGAACTACGACGCCGAAGGATTCCCGGTCGGCCGCGGCCGTACACGCAAGCGCGGCCGGACCCCCACCGAGAACTATCCGGCCGACGAGTTCGGTGATCCGAACGCGGTCACCGAGGCGCTCGGCGAACCGCCGTTGCGCGACGCCAAGACCATCGCCACCGCGGCCGAATTCGGCGCCGAGATCGATGCCACGCCACCGAAGCCGACGCCGAGGAAGCGGGCCGCGCCGAAGGTCGCCGACCAGACCCCGCCCCCGCCGAAAGAACCCGAATTCGTCGCCGATCGGGTCACCGAGGGCGATTACACGCTGCCGCCGGTTTCGCTGCTCACCGACGGCGATCCGCCGAAGAAGCGCAGTGCCGCCAACGAATCGATGATCGAGGCGATCACCGAGGTGTTGGTGCAGTTCAAGATCGACGCGGCGGTCACCGGATTCGTGCGCGGCCCGACCGTCACCAGGTACGAGGTGGAACTCGGTCCGGGCGTGAAGGTCGAGAAGATCACCGCGCTGGCCCGCAATATCGCCTACGCCGTCGCCACCGAGAACGTCCGGCTGCTCGCGCCGATCCCCGGCAAATCCGCCGTCGGCATCGAGGTCCCGAATTCCGATCGCGAGCTGGTGCGCCTGGCCGACGTCCTCAAGGCGCCGTCCACCCGCAACGATCACCATCCGTTGGTGATCGGGCTCGGCAAGAACATCGAAGGCGAATTCGTCTCGGCCAATCTCGCCAAGATGCCGCATCTGCTCGTCGCGGGCTCCACCGGTTCCGGTAAGTCCAGCTTCGTGAACTCGATGTTGGTATCGCTGTTGCAGCGGGCCACCCCGGAAGAGGTCAGGATGATCCTGATCGATCCCAAGATGGTGGAACTGACCCCCTACGAGGGGATTCCGCACCTGATCACGCCGATCATCACCCAGCCGAAGAAAGCCGCGGCCGCGTTGACCTGGCTGGTCGAGGAGATGGAACAGCGCTATCAGGACATGCAGGCCAACAAGGTTCGCCATATCGATGACTTCAACAAGAAGGTGAAGTCGGGGGCGATCACCGCGCCGCTGGGCAGCGAACGGGTGTACCGCCCCTACCCGTACATCCTCGCCATCGTCGACGAACTCGCCGACCTCATGATGACGGCCCCGCGCGACGTCGAGGAAGCCATCGTCCGCATCACCCAGAAGGCCCGCGCCGCGGGTATCCACCTGGTCCTCGCCACCCAGCGCCCGTCGGTCGACGTGGTGACCGGCCTGATCAAGACCAACGTCCCGTCGCGCCTGGCCTTCGCCACCTCGTCGCTGACCGACTCCCGCGTCATCCTGGATCAACCGGGCGCGGAGAAGCTGATCGGCATGGGCGACGCGCTGTTCCTGCCGATGGGCGCGGGTAAACCGACCCGCCTCCAGGGCGCGTTCATCAGCGACGAGGAGATCCACGGCGTCGTCGAATTCAGCAAGAACCAGGCCGAACCCGAATATCAGGAGGGCGTGACCGCGGCGAAGGCGGGTGAGAAGAAAGACGTCGATCCCGATATCGGCGACGATCTCGATGTCTTCCTCCAGGCCGTGGAACTGGTCGTCACCTCGCAATTCGGGTCGACGTCGATGCTGCAACGGAAACTACGCGTCGGATTCGCCAAGGCGGGCCGTCTGATGGATCTGATGGAGACCAGGGGGGTCGTCGGGCCGAGCGAGGGGTCGAAGGCTCGCGATGTGCTCATCAAACCCGACGAGCTCGACGGTCTGCTGTGGAGTATTCGCGGCGGCGACGCACCGGACGCCGACGGCGAGGAGGAGTAGCTCGTCGTGGAGTCGAACCACGCGACCGGGCCTTATGAGAGCCCGGCGGCGAACCTGCGTGAGCCGTGCGCGTCATCGGTGACGCGTGGCTGGAGTGCCAGGATTCGAACCTGAACCGACTGAACCAAAATCAGCCGTGCTGCCCTTACACCACACTCCAGTGGTGCGCCCGGGGCGCTCTCTCCATCGAGCTACGGGCGCTCGCCCCGCGTTCGGCGCGGGATCGTTCCCTCGGCGAGATTCGAACTCGCATCTACCGGTTCCTAGGGCCGGTGCCTCTGCCAGTTGGGCCACGAGGGATTGTCTGTGTGTGCTCGACGAGCCACATCCGCGTGCCAGGGCGCCCCGTACACAGAAAAGGGGTCACTCCCGGCGCTTGCCGCGAAGTGACCCCTGTCTCAGGTCTGCTCGATATCGAGACCTCAGAGGCCGCTCCCGGAGCGTGCGAAGCACATGGCCGATAGCGCGGCACGGCTGCGCCGGACACCACGCGGCGACGACTGTCGCTCTCGCACGGTTTGCCCGATCATGTGCCTGGTCCCTTCGGTTTCCGCCTGTGCGGCGGTCGATTTCGTCGGGTTCGACGCTAACACCCGAAATCGGTACGCGAAACCCATTTTCACGTGGTGTCGCGACGTTTCTGCCGAGGCCGGCGCCGGGACACCGCGGCGGCGACGATCCGCCGCGTGTGAAATCATGGTCAGCAACTCGACCGCAACGTTGCCGGAACGGACAAATCGGGCATGATGGCAGTCATGAACTTCGATCGGACCACCGCATGCAGGTAACCGCACTGATCTGGGTGATCACTATCGTGGTGATCCTCGGCCTGTTCGTCTTCGATT
Source organism: Nocardia sp. NBC_01377 (assembly GCF_045040005.1). Classification (NCBI taxonomy): domain Bacteria; kingdom Bacillati; phylum Actinomycetota; class Actinomycetes; order Mycobacteriales; family Nocardiaceae; genus Nocardia; species Nocardia sp. NBC_01377. Next base: position 5,189,023 of record NZ_CP109566.1, on the reverse strand, counting down.
TCTTCGCCCATGTGCGCACCCCGCACGACCCGACCTTCAGGGAATCGGGATTCTGGTCGGCCGTCTATATCGGCATCGCGCTGCTGTTCGGCGGATTCGTCGCCTGGAAATGGGGCAGCACCTACGCGGGGGAGTACTACGCGGGTTTCGTCACCGAGAAAGCACTCTCGGTGGACAACCTGTTCGTCTTCCTCATCATCATGACCACCTTCGCGGTGCCGAGGATCTACCAGCAGAAAGTGCTGCTGATCGGCATCGTGCTCGCGCTGGTCATGCGCGGCGCCTTCATCGCCGTCGGCGCGGCCGCCATCAACGCCTTCAGCTGGGTCTTCTATCTGTTCGGGGCCTTCCTCATCTTCACCGCGGTCAAATTGCTCAAGGACAGCGGTCACGAGGTCGAGGTCGAAGAGAAACGCGACAGCAGAATCGTCGCGTTGGCGAAGAGGATTCTGCCCACCACCGACGAATACGACGGCGACAAACTCGTCACCCGTATCGACGGCAAGCGGGCGGTCACACCGCTGCTGCTGGCGCTGCTCGCGATCGGATTCGCGGATCTGCTGTTCGCGCTCGATTCCATTCCGGCGATCTACGGCCTGACCGAACAGCCGTATCTGGTGTTCACGGCGAACGCCTTCGCGCTGATGGGTCTGCGTCAGCTGTACTTCCTGATCGGCGGATTGCTCGACCGGTTGGTGTACCTGTCCTACGGCCTCTCCGCGATCCTCGCGTTCATCGGCGCCAAACTGGTGCTGCACGCGCTGCACGAGAACACGCTGCCGTTCATCAACGGCGGTGAACACATCTCGGTACCGGAGATCTCGACCCCGGTCTCGCTCGGGGTGATCCTCGGCATCCTCGTCGTCGCCACCGTCGCGAGCCTGATCAAAACGCGCGGTGGTGTGAGCGCACCCCCGCAGGCCTGACCTCCGGGAAACGAACAGCCCCTCGATCGTCGCGATCGAGGGGCTGTGTTCGTCTGTCGGATCAGGAGGCGAACGCGCCCATCACCGGGAGCCACTCGACCGTGCGCACCGCGTCGACGAGGCCCGCACGGGCGAACGGATCCTGGGTCAGCAGATCCTTCAGCGCGGCCTCGTCCTCGGCCCGGAAGATCAGCAGCGCGCCCGAGCCGTCCGGGTACGGGCCGCTGCTGAGCAACGTGCCCGCGTCCACCAGGCCGAACAGCCAGCCACGATGGTCGCCGCGATGGATGTCCCGGTTCGCGAGGGTGGCCTCGGAATATGTGTAGTGAACGGCGAAGATCGGCACGGGTGATCGCTTCCTGTCTCAGAGGTTCAGCAGCATTCGAGTATTGCCGAGGGTGTTCGGCTTCACATAACTGAGGTCGAGGAATTCCGCGACGCCGGTGTCGTAGGACCGGCACATCTCGGCGTAGACCTCGGCGGTGACCGGGGTGCCGTCGATTTCGGCGAAGCCGTGCCTGCTGAAGAAATCCACCTCGAAGGTCAGCACGAACAGCCTGCTCAGCTCCAATTCCCTGGCCACGGTGATCAGGCGTTCCACGATGAGTCTGCCCACACCGTGGCCCTTCACATCGGGGTGCACCGCGACCGTGCGGACCTCACCGAGATCGGCCCACAGCACGTGCAGCGCGCCACAGCCGACGATCCGGCCCGCCAGTTCGGCGATCCAGAACTCCTGCACCGCCTCGTACAGTGTGACCAGGCTCTTCTCCAACAGGATCCGGCCCGCGTAGACGTCGACGAGGCGCTTGATATCGGGGATGTCGGAGGTTCGCGCGCGTCGCACTACCGGGATGACAGGCTGCGCGGCGGGTGTCGCGCCCGGATATGCGTCGCTGGTCGAACCACCCTGTGGTCCCCGAGAGGTCATGGGGTGCACAGTAGTCGGCCCGGTTACCGATAGTCTGATCGTGTGCCGCACATCCTGTCGTTCCGCTCACCGCATCGCGCCGGGCATGACGACCGGGCGCGAAACGGCGCGGGACACGTGGTCGAAGGGGGGCTTGTCGGCGCGAGAGCGGGGGCGCCCGTGTGCGTCGCCGTGCCGGAGCCGAGCTTCGGCGAGGCGAGGGCATGAGCGTGCAGCCGGAAGAAATCGACCGTCAGCGGTACGCGGTCCCGGTGCGTCCGGCACTCGCGCCGGGGCAGGCCGAACCGGCGGCGGTCCCGCTGATGAATATCGCGAACATCCTCACGATGGCGCGGATCGCGATCGTTCCGCTGTTCGTACTGGCCCTGTTCGCCGGCGACGGCCACGAGACCGGCTGGCGGATCACCGCGGCGGCGCTGTTCGGTATCGCCGCCATCACCGATCGTTTCGACGGGCAACTCGCGCGCAAATACGGTCTGGTCACCGATTTCGGCAAACTCGCCGACCCCATCGCCGACAAGGCGCTGATCGGGTCGGCGCTGATCGGGCTCTCGGCGCTCGGTGACGTCCCCTGGTGGATCACCCTGGTGATCTGCGGGCGCGAGATCGGTATCACCCTGCTGCGATTGGCCGTGGTTCGCCGCGGTGTCATCCCGGCCGGGCGCGGGGGCAAATTGAAGACACTGGTGCAATCGCTCGCGATCGCGATGGTGCTGCTGCCGCTGTCGGGCGCCGCCGCCACCGCGGGAACCGTCCTGATGTACGCGGCGCTGGTCCTGACCGTCGTGACGGGCCTGGACTACATCGGGCAGGCCGCGCGCGTGTGGTTCGCGGGCGCGTCGCACTCGCGCGGGCGATGACCGATCCGCTCACCGCCGCGGCGCCCGCCGCCGAACTGGTGCGCGCGCTCATCGACGCCGACGAGACCGTCGCCACCGCCGAATCGTTGACCGCGGGCCTGGTGGCGGCGACCATCGCCGGGGTTCCCGGCGCGAGTGCGGTGCTGCGGGGCGGGCTCGTGGTCTACGCCACCGATCTCAAACACAGCCTCGGCGGCGTCGACGCGGATCAGTTGGCGGCCGAGGGTCCGGTGTCGGCGGGCACGGCGCGACAGTTGGCGGCCGGGGCGCGTACCGCGTGCGAATCGGACTGGGGGATCGGTCTGACCGGCGTCGCCGGACCGGATTCACAGGACGGTCATCCGGTCGGCACCGTCTTCCTCGGGCTGTCCGGTCCGCGGAATGCCGAGGTGATTCGGTTGCGCCTGTCCGGTGACAGGTGGACGATCAGACTCACCGCGACACAGATCGCGGTACGGGAACTGCTCCGGTGCGTCCGGGGTTGACTCGTCGTCGCCGAGTTCATCGTGACGGGAACCAACCGACCCTCGTCCGACGTTGTGCCAGAAAGAACGGTGCGCGCCGCGCGTTGGCCCGGTGACTGCCCCAGTGGTGATCGCCCGAAGCGGTGATCGCCCGAGGTAAAGGAGAACGAGATGACGCTGCTGCGAGAGGCAATCGGGGACAGTCTGCGGCGTGCGCGTCTCGCCCAGCATCGAACCCTGCGCGAGGTGTCCACCTCGGCGCGGGTCAGCCTCGGCTACCTGTCCGAGGTCGAGCGCGGCCGCAAGGAGGCGTCGAGCGAACTGCTCGCCGCGATCTGCTCGGCCCTGGACGTGCCGCTGTCGCGCGTGCTCTGGGATGTGAGCACGATCATGGCCGGAGCCGACGGTCTGCCCGCCGACGAGGCCGCCGCGGTGCCGGTGGACGCCGAGCAGTCGGTCGGCGCGGGGGCCGCGCAGGGACCCGCCGTCGAACCGGCTCCCGCCGCCGAGCCTGAACCCGCGCTCGCCCCCGCGAGCGCGAGCATGTCGGTCGATTCGGGTCTCCCCGCCGAATCCGCGCCGGTGGAGCCGGGGCGTTCCTCGGGGCCGTCGCGTATCGCGGAGAAGACCAGGATCGTTATCCCGGCGCCGAAGTCGGACATGCTGGTCCTGGTGAAGAGCAACTGACGCCCGATCGACGTGCCAACGCTGCGGTCCGATGCGAAAAACGGATAGATTCTCCAGTAGGCGTCCGTCGGGTCGGTTCGTCCGCTCGACGGGCCACATGGTGGAGGATAGGCACAACTGGTGCGTGACGGTCGCGCACCGGAGCCGCTAGAAGCGGTGCATCAGATGGAGGCGGGATCAATCGATGGCTAATCCGTTCGTCAAGGCCTGGAAGTACCTGATGGCCCTCTTCGACTCGAAGATCGAGGAGCACGCGGATCCGAAGGTGCAGATTCAGCAGGCTATCGAGGAAGCTCAGCGCCAGCATCAGGCCCTTTCGCAGCAGGCCGCGTCGGTCATCGGCAACCAGCGTCAGCTGGAGATGAAGCTGAACCGGCAGCTCGACGAGGTCGAGAAACTCAACGCCAACACGCGCCAGGCGGTCCTGCTCGCCGATCAGGCGTCCACGGCGGGAGATACCGAGAAGGCGATCCAGTACACCAACGCGGCCGAGGCGTTCGCCGCGCAGCTGGTCACCGCCGAACAGTCGGTCGAGGACCTGAAGGTGCTGCACGACCAGTCGCTGCAAGCCGCCGCTCAGGCCAAGAAGGCGGTCGAGCAGAACGCGATGCTGTTGCAGCAGAAGGTCGCCGAGCGCACCAAACTGCTGAGCCAGCTCGAGCAGGCCAAGATGCAGGAGCAGGTCTCGGCCTCGTTGCAGCAGATGGATTCCACGCTCTCGGCTCCTGGCACCACCCCGAGCCTGGACGCGGTCCGCGAGAAGATCGAGCGCAGGTACGCGAACGCGCTCGGCTCGGCCGAGCTGGCCCAGAATTCGGTGCAGGGCCGCATGATGGAAGTCCAGCAGGCCAGCGTCCAGATGGCGGGCCATAGCAAACTGGAGCAGATCCGCGCCTCCATGCGCGGTGATTCGCTGCCCGCCGGCGACGGCCAATCCGCCATCAATCCCGCGCAGCCGCAGGCGAACCCGGCGCAGCCGCAGATGAACAAGGGCCAGACCGCTCAGCAGTAGGCGGCAGGTACGGCGGTAGAGGACGGTTCGGCATGCGACCTGACACGAGTCGGCAGCCCGGACCGTCGACGCCCTCGTCGGATCGCCCGCCCGATCCGATGGGGTCTCCCCACCGCGGCACCGGAAAATCGGTCATGATGGAACCGGGTGTCAGCGAGGTGCAGGGATGAGTCGCAGAAAATCACAGCACATGCCCGTGGTGGCGTACCCGGGCGTCAACTCCGTGTCGTCGTCCGGATTACCGGACACGTTGCGTGGTATGGGTGAACACGCGCTGGTCGCGGTGCGCCGCTGGGCCGATCCGCGGGAACGCGAATTGCGCAAGCGCCGCCGGGCCCGCCGCCGCAGTTTCCAGCTGGGCACCGTATCCGGTCTGACCACCGCGGGAGCCGTTGGCCTCGTGGTCATTTCGGCGCCCGCCTGGGCGGTGGTGTTCTTGAGCGGCGGCGCCGTCGCGCTGGTCACCGGCACCGCGCTGAGCGCTCGGCGCTATCTGCGCTTGCGGGGGACACCGCTGCCGCATCCGGTGTTCGTGCCGCGCAAACAGCCGCCCCCGCGTTCCGCGGCGCGGGCCCCGATCGCCCGCTTGGTCGGCGCGGAGCGCGCGCTGCACGGTTTGATCGCGCATCTGGGCGCGTCGAATCGACTGCCCCGTGAAGAACTCGTCGACATGGTCGAGACCGCGAATTCCGGCGCGGCCGCCCTGCACGCGCTCGGCGTCGATATCGCCCAGATGGAGAGCGCCCTCGGCGTGGTCGGCCGGAACAATCCGCAGGCGGCCGAGGCGTTGACGGCGAACGTCCGCTTCGCGCTGACGCGGCTGGAATCGGGCATCGTCGAATACGAGCAGGTCGTCACGGCCGCGGGTGCGATTCTCGCGGTACCCGAGAGCACCGTTGTCGCCTACAGATTCGACGGCATCGTCGCGGATCTGCGGCACGCGGCCGATCGCCTGGACGGCTGGGCGCAGGCATTGGCCGAGGTCGCCGATCGGCCTGTCATCGCGACCGCCGAACCGCCGCGAGGGTACTCGGGATAGTCGTCCGGCGTACTACGGGCATACGAGCCGAATTCTTCGCGGGGGCTCACGAAACTATTTCGCGGAATGCCGTGCGGGAGAAATCCGAATTGTTCTCGGAAAAGTGCAGGCCATCGTTCGTATGGCGTCAGGGCTGACCGGAATTACGGCTGCCAGAATTCGTGGACGAATGGCGCCGGATATCCGAGGTCATCGATCGCTCGCGAAGAGGTAGGTCCCTCTCTGGGCGAGGAGTCGGTCGGAACTATCGAATGGTGTATCGGAATTGTGCCGCGAGCGTACTTCCGCCCCCGGCGGTACATATGCACCGCCGGGGGCGCGTTCGCGGCGGTTCGACCGGTCGACTGGCGCGGCGCTGCGGGAACCGTGACAGATATTTCGGTGAACCGGTGGAGACGGGGCCGCCGGTATCTCTACCGGCGCAGGGTAATAGGTGGGCGTATATCAACGGAAGTGTTGCCGCGGCGCGAATTCGTACCCACGCGTCGATCGAGGTATTACTCGACCGCGATTCGTGGTACCGCCCGGCACACTCCGTTCCGGTGTGATGCGGATATGTCAAAAGGGGTTCCTGAAGTAGTCGATAAAGCGATTGATTCACACCCTGCGGCCGTGGATCTCGGCCGTTGGGGAACATTCTGACAGTCGCCGAGTTTTGTAGCAACGGTTTCCGGGAATTCGCTCGCTTCGATCTTGGAACCGACCGGATGGTAGCTGCGCCCGCCCTGGTGAACGCCCCGCTACCGTTCGGTAACCCCGATTCGGGGCCGTAAAGCCCCTTTGACGCTCGCTCGGGCGGGGAACCTGCGAGTAGGGGTGAACCCTGATTTGCACCCGGATATCGGTGGTGAGCTGGTGATTTACGTACCCGACGCTGCCAGCATGGAGGTGACGGACCACCGAACGGCGGATCGTCGGAGACTTCAGGAGGCTGAAATGCTGTGGAAGATAATCGGTGTCGTCGCGGTCGTCTGGATCGTGCTCACCCTCGTCGGTGCGCTGATCAAGGGACTGTTCCCGATCCTGGTGATCAGCGTCGTGGTGTTCGGCCTGTACCTGCTGTACAAGGCGATCTCGGGGTCGGACAACTCGAGCGTCTCGAAGCTGTAGTGCGCGAATACACTGCGGGATAGGCGCTTTCCGGCCGGGTGCGGGCCACCGGCTAACGGCTCCGTCCAGGTTGCTGCCCGCCGTCGGATCGGCTCCGGCGAGTTCGCTGGGCGGAGAAGGCCGCCGCGAGTGGCGGTCTCGCCGCGTCGGTCCGGTCCGTTGATTACGCCGGAAGTCCATTCGTCACTGCTTGAATGGGGAACCGTGGACCAAGTACCCGAGGACTGGCAGCGCGGGCTCGTGATCGTCGCGCATCCCGACGATATCGAATACGGAGCCGCGGCCGCGGTCGCCCGCTGGACGGGCATGGGAAAAGATATTCGCTACGTACTCGTGACGAGCGGTGAGGCCGGAATGGCCGGAGTGCCGCCCGCCGAGGCGGGTCCCCTGCGCGAGGCCGAGGAGATCGCCGCGGCCGAGGTGGTCGGCGTGCGCGAGGTCGAATTCCTCGGCTACCCCGACGGACGCGTACAGGAGACGTTGGCTCTGCGCCGTGATCTCGCCGCCGCGATCCGTCGCCATCGCCCGGAGATGGTGGTGCTGTTCCACTTCGGTGACATCTGGGCTCCCGGATACGTCAACAGCGCCGATCACCGCGCCGTCGGCCGGGCCGGACTGGACGCGATCTCCGACGCGGGCAACGAATGGATATTCCCGGAGTTGTCCGATCCGACGCCGTGGTCGGCCCGGTACGCCGCGGTGGTCGGCCCGAACGCCACCCACGCGGTCGACGTCACCTCGACGATCGACCTGGCGGCGGCCTCGCTGGCCGCGCATCGCAGGTACCTGGAGATCCTGAGCGAGGAACCCGTCGAATCCCAGGTGGGCGCGATCATCGAGATGGCGACGAGCCCGAAGGAGGGATTCCCCGCGGCGCGTGCGGTCGGTTTCGAGCTGTACCACTTCGGCGGCTGAGTTGCCCTCCGAGTTCGCGCTCCGATGCCCGGAGGGCGGGTGCCGTCACCGCCGGGACCGGTGTGGCAGGCTGGGCGAATGCGTGTTGCCGTAGTCGCCGGGCCTGACCCCGGGCATGCGTTTCCGGCGTTGGCGCTGTGCGAGCGGTTCCTGGCTGCCGGGGACGATCCGGTGCTGTTCACCGGACCGCGATGGTTCGACACCGCCAAGAACGCGGGGATCGCGGTACGCAGACTCAAAGGTCTGGCTCCGCGCGCGACCGATGACGACGCCGATGCCGGGCAGCGCATCCACGAACGCGCCGCGCATATCTCGACCGAGATCTTGCCCGATCTGAGCGCGATGCTGCCCGAGTTGGTGGTGTCGGACGTGCTGACCGCGGGCGGTGGCCTCGCCGCCGAACGGCTCGGGGTGCCGTGGGTGGAACTGTCCCCGCATCCGCTCTATCTGCCGTCGAAGGCGCTGCCGCCCATCGGCAGCGGGCTCGCCGTCGGCGAGGGAATGCGCGGACGGATGCGCGACGGTGTGCTGCGCACCATGACCGCCCGCGCGATCCGCAACGGGCAACGCCAGCGCGAGGAGGCCAGGCGGACGGTGGGTCTGCCCGCTACCGACCCCGGTCCCGCCGCACGGCTCATCGCCACCATTTCCGCCATCGAGCTGCCACGTCCGGACTGGCCCGACAACGCCCACCTGATCGGCCCGCTGTTCTGGGAGCCCACCGAGGAGATCCTCGCGCTGCCGCCCGGTGACGGTCCGGTCGTCATGGTCGCCCCGTCCACCGCGCACACCGGCGTCGCGGGAATGGTCGAGACGGTGCTGGAGGCCCTCGACGGCACCGGCGTCCGTCTCGCGATCTCCATGCTCGACACGCCACCGGCCGATCTGCCCTCGTGGGCCACCGCGGGCCTGGGTCGTCAGGACGAACTGTTGATCCACGCCGCCCTCACCATCGGTGGCGGCGGCCACGGACTCCTCACGAAATCCCTGATCGCCGGGGTTCCGATCATCACCGTCCCCGGTGGCGGGGACCAGTGGGAATTGGCCAACAGGGCGGTCCGCCAGGGCAGTTCGATCCTGATCAGGCCGTTGACCGCCGACGCGGTGCGGGCGGCCGTGCTCGCGATACTCGACGACCCGCGATACACGGCGGCGGCCCAGCGAGCGGCACAGAGCGCGGGCGAGGTCTCCGACCCGATCGCCCTCTGCCACGGCGTCGTCACCACGGCCGACCACCGCTGACCGGGTTCCCGCGCGTGGCCGGTAGTTCCTGTCGCGACCGCCGGAGGACGAACCGGATCTCTGTCGGCGGCGGATACCCCGCGGCCGCCGAGTTCGAGTGCCACGGTGGTCCAGCGACGCGGTGCGGGTCGGAGGCCGAAGGCGGACGCGAGTATCTTGAAAACGGTGCGGTTGACCGAATTCCAGGAACTGTTGCATACCGAGTTCGGGGTGGCGCGCGGCGACGCCCTGCTCAACGACCATTCGATTCTGTCTCTCGGGCGTACCGGGGCGGACGCGATCGAGGCCGGTGTCGACCCGCGTGAGGTCTGGCGGGCGCTGTGCGCCGAATTCGATGTGCCGCGGGTGCGGTGGTGACGAGACGGAGCGCGGAGGCAGGAGCCGACGAGCGATGACGAGAATCCCCGGGCGAACGCGATGACGGCGGACCCGCGCGCGTACGCCTTCGATGAACGACAGCGGATGATCCCCGCCGATCCCCAGGCGCTGGCGGCGCGGGTGGCGGCCGCCGTGCCCGGTGATTTCGCGGACTACCGGCGCACCGGTATCGAGTTGATGCTGCTCGGTCGGTACGAGGAGGCGCTCGACCATCTCGATCGGGCGCTGGAGACCGTCGACACCGAGACCCGCGCCATCACGGTGTGGATCAACCTCGCCGATGTCTATCGGTACCGGGGCGACGCCGTCACCGCGATCGCGCTGTACTGCCGCGCGGTGGACGCGGCGCGGGATCGCGCGCCCGAGGTGCTCTCGACCGCGGTGCAGCATCTGGGCAAGGCCCTGGCCGAACAGGGCGACACCGAGGCCGCGCGGGCGCTGCTGCGAGAGGCGCTGGGCCTGCGGGTCGCCGAGGGCGATCCGGAATCGATCGAATCGGCCAGGATCGCGTGGGAAACCGTCGAGAACGCGCGGATACCGCTGCCGCCGATGATCGCGGCACTGTTCGGTGCGAACCCGGAGTTCTCCGACGACCACGAGGGAATGAGCGGCGGGGTGGTGCGCGTGAACGGCACCTTCTGGATGAAGCGCGGTCCACGCGCCGTCGCGGAGTACGCCCGTCTGAACTGGTTGCGCGACAGTGGAATTCGGGTACCGGATATCGCCGCGTTCGAATCGGACGTTCTCGTTCTCGCCGACGCGGGAGTGCCGAGCCTGGCGGCGGGCTCGGCGCGTCGAGTCGATGACATGGCGGAGCTGTCCGAAGAGGGAGGAGCCGTGTCGCGGCGGGCCGAATCGGTCGGCGCGACCCTCGGCACGCTGTTGCGTGACCTGCACGCCCTCCCGACGGAGGGGTGCCCGTTCGACGGCGGGCTGGACGCGACGCTCGCGTCCGCGCGCCGCAATGTGCTCGAGGGACTGGTCGATTCCGGCGATTTCGATGACGACCACGCGGGGAGCACGCCGGAGGATCTGCTGCGCCGACTGGTCGCCGAACGCCCCGACGAGTCGGATCTCGTTGTCACGCACGGTGATTTCACCCCGGCCAATGTGCTGGAGGGCGGAATCCTGATCGATGTGGACCGTCTCGGCGTCGCGGACCGGTACCGCGACCTGGCATTGGCCGAACGCGACCTGCGCGAGGATTTCGGCGCCGCGGCGGTGGACGCGTTCTTCGCCGCCTACGGACTCGCCGACCCTGACCGGCGGCGATCGGACTACTACCGCCTGGTGGACGAATTGTTCTGATCCCTCCTGCCCCGCCGTGACGCCGCGACATGATCTCGGCCGCGTCACTTGACTCGAACATCTGTTCGTTTAAGCTGGGCGCCGGAACTTGTCGGTGCCGCCCTCTAATGTGGGCGCCAACCAAAGAACGAGACTTCACCCGGCGAAAAGGGGATCAGGACATGGCACCACAGGCGTACGACCGCGACAAGGCGCTCGAACTGGCGCTGGCCCAGGTCGAGAAGAGTTTCGGCAAGGGCGCGGTCATGCGGCTGGGCGAGGAAGCCCACCAGCCGATCTCGGTGATCCCGACCGGTTCCATCGCCCTCGACGTCGCCCTCGGCATCGGCGGCCTGCCCCGTGGCCGCATCGTCGAGATCTACGGTCCGGAATCCTCGGGTAAGACCACCGTCGCCCTGCACGCCGTCGCCAATGCCCAGACCGCGGGCGGTGTCGCCGCCTTCATCGACGCCGAGCACGCGCTCGATCCCGACTACGCGCGCAAACTCGGTGTCGATACCGACGCGCTGCTCGTCTCCCAGCCCGATACCGGTGAGCAGGCCCTCGAGATCGCGGACATGCTGATCCGTTCCGGCGCCATCGACATCATCGTCATCGACTCCGTCGCCGCCCTGGTGCCGCGCGCCGAGATCGAGGGCGAGATGGGCGACAGTCACGTCGGCCTGCAGGCCCGCCTGATGAGCCAGGCCCTGCGCAAGATGACCAGCGCCATCAACAATTCCGGCACCACCGCCATCTTCATCAACCAGTTGCGCGAGAAGATCGGCGTCATGTTCGGCTCGCCGGAGACCACGACCGGTGGTAAGGCGCTGAAGTTCTACGCCTCGGTGCGCCTGGACGTGCGCCGTATCGAAACCCTCAAGGACGGCACCGACGCGGTCGGCAACCGTACCCGCGTCAAGGTCGTGAAGAACAAGGTGTCGCCGCCGTTCAAGCAGGCCGAATTCGACATCCTCTACGGCCACGGCATCTCCAAGGAGGGCTCGCTCATCGATATGGGCGTCGAGCACGGCTTCATCCGCAAGTCCGGCTCCTGGTACACCTACGAGGGCGACCAGCTGGGCCAAGGCAAGGAGAACGCCCGCAAATTCCTGCTCGAGAACATCGATATCCGCGACGAGGTCGAGAAGAAGATCAAGGAGAAGCTGGGTATCGGCGCCGTGGTGACGGCGGAGGCCGGCGCCGAGGTCCCCGCGGAATTCTGATCCGGGGCCGACCATGAGCACAGCGTCCTCGGAGACCGGTCCGGGTGCGGGGCGGTCGAACGGACCTGGCTCACGCCCGGCGGCGACCGATCCCATCTCGGAGATGCGCAGGCGTCTGGCCGAACTCGGTGTCGCCGAGGAGACGATCCCTTCCCGTACGGGCGGGTGGGAACAACGACCAGTCCGGTCGGCCGAAGGTGGTTCGGGCGATCAGGACTTCGCGGGCGCCCGGTCGAGCGAACCCGATCCGCAGCGGGGACGCTCGACCGGGGCCACCGCTCGCGCGGGTCGCTCACGGGGTCGCCGAGCGCGATTCACGACAGAGGACTCCCGGACGGCCGCCGAGGGAGGAACCGGCGGCCGACGGGGGGATCCGGTGGCGGCCGGATCCGAGCGCGGTGCCGAGCGCACCCCGCAGGGCGGGACGGTCGAGCAGGCGAAGGACGCGTGTCTTCGCCTGCTCGCTGTCCGTGCTCGCAGCCGCGCCGAACTCGCACGGCGTCTGGCGGAGAAGGGCTACACCGAAGAGATCGCCGATCTGGCACTGGCACGTCTCGCCGAGGTGGGGCTGATCGACGACGCGGCCTTCGCCGAACAATGGGTGCAGTCCCGCCACACGTTCTCAGGTAAGGGCAGGCAGGCCCTCGCCCAGGAACTGCGCCGCAAGGGCGTCGCGCGGTCCGATGCCGAACCTGCCCTCGAGGCGATCTCCTCCGACGACGAGACGGCCCGTGCCACCGAGTTGGTCCGGCGCAAACTCCGCACCATGCCCCGGGATCTCGACGCCGACAAGACGGTGCGCCGCCTGGTCGGCATGCTGGCCCGCCGCGGGTACAGCAGCGCCACCGCCTTCACCGTCGTGAAAGCCGAACTCGCCGGGATCGAATCGGCCGACGAGTTCGACTGATCGACAGCGGGCTCAGGGGTGGGCCGATGCTTGACGGAGTACTTCCAGTCCCTGATGCAGACGCTCGAACAGCAACCGGTGGTCCATGCGCGGCTCGTTGTCGGGCTCGTGGACGAAGACCTCGGGCGCCAGGAGTTCGCGCAGTCTGTCCTGCACGCCTTCTCCATACCCCTGCCGGAAGGTGTCCATGTCGAAATGGTGCTCGGCCCGCACGGTGGCGATGACGCAGTGGTCGTCCTCGATGACCAGCCCGGCCTCGATCGCCTTCGCCTCGAGGGTGTGGTCGTTGTAGTAGCAGTAGACGATCTCGGCCGAGATCGTGTCGCTCACATACATCTCGCCGTCGGTGTAGACGGCGCGGGCCCGCAGGCCGTCTCCGATCATCACCGACGAGTCCGGGCCCGAATCCGTGAACACGTTCCGCACCGTCACCGATCCGGTGACGAGGAACGGGGCCACCACCCGCAGGTCGCCCGCGACGACCAGATCCCCGTGGTGGAAGAACGGCTTCCCGACGCGGGTGTCCTTGTCGAGTTCGAGCCGGGAACCGGGCGCGGTCAGTGTGCGCCTGCACAATTCCATGACGATCCATCGATCGTCCGGGGGCACGGTCCTGTGCACCAGTGCGGCGAATTCCGGCCAGGAACCGGTCTCGGCCCCCACCAGATTCGCCAGCCATCGGGGGTCGAGATCCTCCGCGCGCAGCGCTGTCGCCGCCGCCCGCAACGCGTCGAGATCCGGCGCTTCCTGCGCGGCCTTCGCCATGTCCGTCATGCCCGACACCATAGAGCAGTGCGACGACGATTCCGCACGGTACGGCAGTATCCGCCCCCGCTGCCGGGGCGCTCGAAATGGGTTGTGGCTGTATCGAACTCTCGGGCCGCGCGAATCCCGTACGCGCGGCCCGAGGGAATTGTGAGGGGGCCGATGGAGGGGGCGGCGCCGCTTGCTTTACTGATCGGGATCGCGGCGCGGCGCCCCTATCGATCGCTGTCCGGCTCTCGCGCATCCTGTGAACGACCGCGCGTGCTACGCACGCGTCCATATCATGGATGAACATCGTTGGGAGAGAGGCGATTCGGATGATCATGAGAGATCGAACTCCAGTTAGGGATGCCTTGCCTAACCATCCGGCCCTCGGATAGTCTCGTGACCGTTCTCGATGTGCAGGTGGAGTCCTATGTCACGACCCGCCACCGGTTTTCCGCGCACAGCCGAAAGACCACACGGACCGCGGCCTGCGGCGCGCCTCGCGAAGGGAGATTTCAGGATGTCGTCTGCGGTGGACAGCACTGTGCGTCCGCTCGAGATCCGGACGCTCGGCCCGAGATCGCGGACCCTTCTGCACGAGCTCGGGACGACGCTGGCCGCGGCATACGGATCGCTGTCCAATCCTCGCTGTAGGCAAGCGATCTCGGCGTTCGCCGCGAATATGGACGGCGAGTTGCGCGAGAAGATCCGCCCACCGGCGACCGACAGCGGCATCTGCGTGGTCCGCGGCCTGTTCGTCGACGAGCGCTCGCTGGGCCGCACCCCGCCCATCTGGTCGGCCGTCGACGAGGCCGCGAGCTTGCCGACGGACCTACAGATGCTGTTGCTCGGCAGTATGATCGGCCGTCCCTTCGGCTGGCGCGGTCAGCAGGAAGGGCGGCTGGTGAACAATGTCATGCCCGCGCGCGGCTACGAGAACGTGCAGACCGGGGCGAGCAGTTCGCTGCTGCTGAGTCCGCACACCGAGGACGCCTTCCATCCGCATCGCTCGCATGTATTCCTGCTCAGCTGTATTCGCAATGTGGACGCGGTGGCGACGACCATCTCCTCGGTGCGCGATGTCGAACTCTCAACCGCCGATCGCGCGACACTCCTGCGCCCGACCATTCCGATCATGCCCGATCTCACCTACGGGGATATGGAACGGTGGGGCCCCGCCGGACCGATTCCGACACTGTGGGAACGGTCGGACGGGCTGTGTCTGCGCTACGACCCGGACTTCACGCCGTGGACCGAGGCCGACCCGGAATATCAAGCGGCATACCGGCGATTGAGCCAGGAACTCGAGCGTGTCGGCAGGCGTGTCGTGCTCGAACCCGGTGATGTCGCCATCGTCGACAACGACGTGGTTGTGCACGGACGAGTTCCGTTCACGGCGCGTTTCGACGGCACCGATCGGTGGCTGAAGCGGGTGAATATCGCCATGCCGGATAGGCCCCGTCCGGTCACGGAACTCGACGAGAACGGATACGGTCAGCAGGTCGAATATCTCTGTTTGGAGTCGAAATGACTGACATGCCGCTGCGCGTGCTCTCGCGTAATGATCTGGTAGATATCGCCATAACCCCCGCCGAAGTGATCGCCTCCGTGCGCGATGTTTATGTGACCCTCGCACAAGGGCACTCGCGCAATCCGGCCAAGATCGCGCTACCGGTTCCGGATCGGGATTCGATCTCGTATTCGATGCTCGGCTACGACGGTTCGAGGAAGGTCGTCGCCTTCAAGACCTCGTACAAACAGGAGAAGGGGCGTGGTGAGAAGAACTACTACACGACCATCACGCTCTACGACGACGAGACCGGCGCTCCCATCGCGCTGATGGACTGCGCCAGGATCGGCGCGTTGCGCACACCGGCGGCCACCGCGCTGCTCGCCGAGGCGAGCGCCGCGCCGACCGCGCGGTCGGCGCTGCTGATCGGAACCGGCACCCAGGGACGCCAGGCGCTGCCGTATCTGCTGTCGGTATTGCCCGATCTGGACCACCTGATGCTGTACGGAACCCACGAGGCCGGGATCGCCGCGGTACTGGAGGTATTCGCCGGGCATCACCCGGACCGCACGATCGAGATCGTCACCGATCCGTACGGCGCGGCCGGCGAGGCCGATATCGTGCTGGCCGCCTCGGGTCCGGCCACCGAGGTCAAGATTCGGACGAATTCGCTCAAACCCGGCGCGGTGCTGGTCGACGTGGGATACGGCGTCGCCGATTCGGCCCTGCTCGACTCCGACTACGCCATCGCCACCAGCGCGAGCCAGTTGGCCGTCACCGGAAAGTATCTGGCGGATTCGGACGGATCACTGCGACCGGTGGACGCCGAACTGCCGTACATACTTGCGGGCACCGGGTTCGGCCGTAAAACACCCGAGGATCGGGTATTCGCCTACAACAGCGGTCTCGTCGTCACCGATATCGCCGTGGGACACGCATTGGCCACCCGCGCCATCGAAGCGGGCCGTGGACAGGAGCTACGACTGTGGAAGTGACACAGGCCGCCCACCCGCTACCGGCGCGTGAGCCGGAGTGGGTGCGGCGCGTCTACGCCGACCCCACCGCACTCGGCGATATCGCCGAAGCGGTGGGCGGCGGCCCTTTTCATGTGCTGCATCCCGACCAGTTCACCGCGAACCTGGCGGGATTCGTCGACGCCATGGTCACCGCGGGCGTGGACGGCAAGGTCTACTTCGGCAAGAAGGCCAACAAGGCCGCGTGCTGGCCGCGTGCCTGCGCGGGTGCCAACGCCGGGGTGGATGTCGCGAGCGCGCCGGAATTGGTGCACGCCTTGGCGAATGGGGTTCGCGGCGAGGATCTGGTGGTGACCGGGCCCGCGAAGACCGATGATCTGCTGTGGCTGGCGGCCCGCCATCGCGGTCTGATCGCGGTCGATGCGCTCGACGAACTGGAGCGGCTCGTCGCGATCGCCGACGCGGCCGACCCCGTCCGCATTCTGCTGCGCGTGCTCCCGGCCTCGAATCCCCACAGCCGCTTCGGATTCGACGACGCCGAGCTGGCGCTCGCGCTGGATCGGTGCGTGGAACATCGCGCCCGAATCACGATGGAGGGATTCTCCTTCCATCTCACCGGCTACGCCGTCGCGCCGCGCGCCTGGCAGGCGTCGGACGTGATCGACCGGTGCCTGGCGGCACGGGCGCGGGGCCTGGCGGCCACGTCGGTCTCGATCGGCGGCGGATTCGCGGTGGATTACGTCGACGAGACCGCGTGGCAGGAATTCCTGCGCGACTACCGCGACGATTGGTTCCATACCGGGAAGAAGTTCAGCGGGTTCTATCCGTATCACGCCGATCCCGCGGGCGGCGAGATGCTTTCGGCGATTCTGGCCAGTTCGGTGGCATCGCAGCACGCCGATCTCGCGGCCAAGTTCGTGCAGACCGAGACGCGATTACTGATCGAGCCCGGCCGCGCGATGCTCGACGGCTGCGGTTTCACGGTATTTCCCGTTCTCGGATACAAACAACGCGAGGAATACGGTTTCATCACCGCGTCGGGGCTGAGTCTGAGCCTGTCCGAACAATGGTTCGCCAGCGAATACCTGCCGGACCCGTTCCTGTGGCCGCAGCGCGGTACAGGTGTGCCGACCAGTGCCTGTGTCGGCGGATCCAGTTGTCTGGAAACCGATATGTTGTCCTGGCGCAAGATTCGGTTCGATCGCGTTCCGCACCGGGGCGATCTGCTGATCTATCCGAATACCGCCGGATACCAGATGGATTCGAACGAATCGGAATTCCATCAGCTGGAATTGCCGCCGAAGATCGTCGTGACGACCACGTCGGACCGCATCGGCTGGCGATGGGAATCCGCGCGGCGCGGAGGAATGTGATCATGACCGTTGACGACGTGGCGCGTACGACCGACGACAGCACCGATCGCGGTGATCGGGCCGTCGGCACGCGGTCGGAGAACATCGTCGGCAGCGTCTCCGACCTGGTCGGGCGCACGCCGCTGATCGAACTGTGCCGGACGGGGTCGGGCTCGCGCCTGTTGCTCAAACTCGAGCAGTTCAACCCGACGGGTTCGGCGAAGATCCGCATGGCCAGGCAGATGGTGCTCGACGCCGAACGCGACGGCCGGTTACCACCCGGCGGACACATCATCGAATCCACCTCGGGAAATACCGGCCTGGGGCTCGCGGTGATGGCGGCCGAGCGCGGCTACCGTTTCACCGCCGTGGTGGACAACCACGCCGCCAAGGACAAATTGCGCGCGATGGCGGCCATGGGCACCCGCCTGGTGTACGTGGCCGATACCAGCGACGACGGTCCGAGCGCGACCGCGCGCGAAGAACACGCCGCCGAACTCGCCGAGGCCGAGGACGGCGCCTACTTCTTCGACCAGCACAACAACCCGAGCAACGCGCGGGGGTACCACGCGCTCGCCCACGAACTGCGCACCGATCTGAACTCCGACGTCGACTATCTGGTCAGCTCGGTGGGGACGGGCGGTTCGCTGTTCGGTACCGCGCGCGAACTACGTCGTCTCGGGTCGTCGGTGACGGTGATCGGTGTCGAACCCGTGGGTTCCATCGTCTTCGGCGGTCCCGGCGGACCGTACTGGCAATCGGGAACGGGCACGCCGCCCGGTGGGGAGATCGGCAGCACGATCGACTACGAACTCCTCGACGAGGGGGTTAAGGTATCCGATGTCCACGCGTTTGCTACGGCACGTGTGGTGGCGCGGCGCAACGGACTCATGCTCGGCGGTTCGGTCGGTGGCGCGGTCTATATTGCGATGCGACTGCTCCGCGAAATACCTTCCGGTAGCACGGTGGTCACGATCGCGTGCGACGGAGGCGAGAAGTATCTCGATACGATCTTCAACGACGAGTGGATGCGTGACAAGGATTTGCTGAGTCCGGCCGCAGAGGGAGAGGTTCGACAATTGCTGGATGAATACGCCCGCGAGGTCTCGTCGGCCTCGGATCCGCGGCAACCGGGTAGGCCGACGCAGGCATGACCATCGCCCTCGGTGTGCGTGAGAGTCGGCCGCTGATCGCCCTCGCCGCGCCCATTGCCGGTATCCAACTCGCCCAGGTCGCCCTGACCACCACCGACCTGGCGATGATGGGTCTGCTCGGGGTCCAGGCCATCGCCGCGGGCGGGCTCGCACTGACCCTCTACAACCAGATCCGCACCATGTGCGTTGGCGTCGTCACCGCCGTCGGCAATCTCGTCGCCGCCGCGGTGGGGCGTTCGGAGGCGCGCGCGGGTACCGATCACCTCGACCAGCGCGCCCATACCGAGATCCGCCAGATCGTGCGCGCGGCCTTCCTGGTCGCCACCGTCGTCGGTCTGCTCGCGGGCGGTGTTCTCACCGCGTTGAGCTACGCCCTCGTATGGTTCGGCCAGGACCAGGTCATCCTCGAACTGGCCCGCCCGATGATGATCGCGCTCGCGTTCGGTCTCGTGCCCATGCTGTGGCTCAACGTGCTGCGCCAATTCGCCGTCGGCATGCGGAGACCGGGTTCGCTGCTGTGGGTCACCATCGCCTCGATCGGTATCAACGCCGCCCTCAACGGCGCGTTCATCTACGGTTGGCTCGGCCTGCCGGTCCTCGGGCTCACCGGCATCGGTGCGGCCACGTCGTTCGTCAATCTGCTGACCTTCGGCGCGTTCTTCCTCATCGTCCGCCGCGACCAACATCTCGCGCCCCTGCTGTCGATCCAGGCCTGGCATGCCGATATGGGCACGGTCCGCGAAATTCTGCGCCTCGGGATCCCGATCAGTCTCACCTACGGCTCCGAGGCCGGGATCTTCTCCGTCGCGGTCCTCATCATGGGCAGTTTCGGTGCGGCCGCGCTGGCCGCCCACAATGTCGTCATCCAACTGACCTATATCGTCTTCCAGGTCACCATCGGACTGTCCCACGGTTCATCGATCCTGGTCAGCCGGGTGGTCAGCAAGGGAGATCTCGACGAGGCCAAGCGCATCTCGCGCACCGCCCTCACCCTCGGCGGGATCGTCATGGGCGTGGTAGGCGCGGTGTACCTGGTGGCGCCGGAACTGGTCCTGCGACCGTTCCTGGACAGCGACGAGGCCGCCGAGGTGATGCCGCTGGCGCGGGCGCTGCTGCTGGTCGCGGTCGTCCAGCAGTTCATGGACTGCGCGCAGAACATCGGCGTCGGACTGTTGCGCGGTCTCGGTAACACCAAGAGCGGGTTCCGCATCACGCTCATCGGCTACTGGGCCGTGGGGCTGCCGGTCCTGCTGGTCTTCGCCTACGGATTCGGGCTCCGCGGGCCGGGGGTATGGCTCGGCCTGTGCGCGGGCCTCGCGGTTACCGCGGTGCTGCTGCTGCGGCGGTTCGACCACGACCTGCGCGCGTTACGGCCGGAACCGGAGCGACGGGGAACCGTCACCGCTCAGCCGGGCTCGCCGTAGAGTTTCTCGCCCGCCAGAAAACGTCGCTCCAGATCGCCGAGGATTTCGCGGACCGTATCCAGATCCAGATCCGACAGACGCTTGAACCGGATACACGATTTGCCGCACGAGACCTTCCCCAACCGGTCCGCGTACACCTCGGCGATGTAGCGCCCGTCCTGGAGCGCCGAAATATACAGCGATACATAGTTCTTCCGAGCCGCCAGCGATACCACCGGCCAGTCGGAGGGCTTCTTCATACTCTTGCTCTGATAGGGGATCAGGCCGTAACCGAGCATGCTCGCGCCCATGGATCCGATCAGCACCGGCTCGAAGGCGGGCGCGCTCGCCCGGATGATCGCGTCGAGCTCGCGCAATTCCTCGGCCTTCGGCCCGGCCGCCGCCAGGAATTCCTCCAAGGCGGCCGCGTCGATGCTCATCGGTCGACGCTCATCGTTTGGTCACGATGTCCACGCCGGGGGCGGCGTCGGTGAGCACCGAATCGGCGGCGAGCACGGCGCCGCCCCTGATCCGCCGCCTGGCACGCAACCGTTGCTCCAGCTTCGTCGCGGTGAAGGACAGCGAACTGTTGAGGATGATCATGATGACCGCGACGACGATCAGCGCCGGGATGATGTTCTGCTCCGACGCGCCGAGTTGCTTGCCCTCGCGGACGATCTCGCCGTAGGTGATCTGATAGCCGAGCGCCGTATCCTTCAGCGCGACAACCATTTGCGAGATCAGCGCGGGCAGCATCGCGGTGACCGCCTGCGGCAGCAGGATCAGACGCATCAGCTGGTTCTTGCGCAGGCCGAGTGCGACGGCGGCCTCGCTCTGTCCCTTGGGCAGCGAGCGGATGCCCGCACGGACGATCTCGGCGATGACCGACCCGTTGTAGATGGTCAGCGCGACGACCACCGCGGCCAGCGCCAGATCGTCGGATTTGAAGACTTTGTACTCGGAGAAGATGGCGAACAGGAAGATCATCAGGATCAGCACCGGGATGGCCCGGGAGAATTCGACGATCGCCCCGGCCACGATGCGCACCCACCGATGTTCGGAGAGCCGCAGGATGCCGAAGATCATGCCCAGTACCAGCGCGAAGACGATGGAGAGCACCGCGGCGACGATGGTGCCCTTCAGGCCGGGCAGCAGGTAGGTCTCCCAGACGTCGGAGTCCAGGAAGGGCTTCCACTTCTCGGCGGCGAACTGTCCCTGCTCGTCGAACGCCCGGTACAGCACGAATCCGACCGCGATGATCACCGCGGCCACCAGCGCCGAGATGATGTTGTTGCGCAGCCGCGCGCGGGGCCCCGGCGCGTCGAAAAGTACGGATGCGCCTGAGCTCATCGGGCCACCTCGAATCGCTTGGCGAGCCAGCCGAACAACAGGCCGGCGGGGAGGGTCAGACAGACGAAGCCGAGGGCGAAGATGGCGCCGATCGCGATGATGGCGGCCTCGTTCTCGTTCATCTCGGCCATGAGGTAGGCCGCCTCGGCGACGCCGATGGCCGAGGCGATCGTCGAATTCTTGGTGAGCGCGATGAACACGCTGCCCAACGGGGCGATCACCGATCGGAAGGCCTGCGGCAGCACCACGTAGCGCAGATTCTGAGCGAAGCTGAAACCGAGCGAGCGGCCCGCCTCGGACTGGCCGAGCGCCACGGTGTTGATACCCGAGCGCAGCGATTCGCAGACGAACGCGCCGGTGTAGACGCTGAGCCCGACGATGGCCCAGCGGTAGTTGTTGTCGGTGATCGAATCGCCCGCGAGCTCCCAGCCCAGCGTGAGGTAGAGACCGAGCGAGCAGAACAGGATGATCAGCGTCAGCGGGGTGTTGCGGAAGACGGTGACGTAGGCGGTGCCGAGCGCGCGAGCGACCGGAACCGGGGATACGCGCATCGCGGCGACCAGGGTTCCCAGGATCAGTGCGCCGACGGCGGAGAAGACGGTCAGCTGGATGGTCACCCAGAAGGCTTCCAGAATCCTGGTGTCGTATTCCGAGATCAGGTCGAACACGGTGGGCGTATCCCTCCGATCGGTATGGGGTCGGCAGTTCGGCGAAACGGGTGGCCGGCGCGATCGCCGACCACCCGCGCCGGGATCAGTAGCGGTTCACCGTGGGCGGCTGCGGCGCCGGGTAGCCCGAACTGCCGACCGTCGTGGCGAAGGCCTTGGACCAGGAACCGTCGGCGATCATGGCCTCGATGGCGTCGTTGATCTGGCCGCGGATCTCGGTATCGCCCTTCTTGACGCCGATGCCGTAGTTCTCCGTGGTGAACGGTTTGCCGACGACCTTGAGCTGGCCGGGGGACTGGGCGGCGAAACCGGCGAGGATGATGTCGTCGGTGGTCACGGCGTCGACCGAGCCGTTGCGCAGCGCCTCGACACACAGCGAGTAGGTGTCGAACTCCTGCAACTGGACGTCTTTGGCGTACTTGTCCTTGACGTTCTGCGCGGGTGTCGAACCCTTCACCGAGCACAGCTTCTTGTTGCCGGTCAGCGATTCGGCGCCGGTGATATCGGTGTTGTCGGCCTTCACCAGCAGCGACTGGCCCGCCACGAAATACGGACCGGCGAAATCGACCTTCTCCTTGCGCTTGTCGGTGATCGAGTAGGTGGCGACGACGAAGTCCACCTGACCGTTCTCGATCAACGTCTCACGCTGGGCCGACGGTGATTCCTTGAATTCGATGTTCTCGGGTTTCACGCCGAGCTTCCCGGCGACGTACTTGGCGACCTCGACGTCGAAACCGCTGAACGAGCCGTCCTTGTTGCGCAGGCCGAGGCCGGGCTGATCGAATTTGATGCCGACGGTCAGCTTGCCGTCCTTGGCGTTTTCGAGGCCGGATTTGTCGTCGCCGCCGCCACAGGCGGAGACGGCGAGCGCCAGGGCGAGCGCCCCGACACCGAAGCGCAGTGCACGGTTGATCCTCATCGAGTTCCTAACTCCTCTTATGGTTTTCGTTGCCGTGTTCCAGTGCGGTCAGTGGCTCAGGATCTTGCCGAGGAAATCCTTGGCACGGTCGGATTTCGGTGCGGTGAAGAAGGATTCGGGCTCGGTGTCCTCGACGATCGATCCGTCGGCCATGAACAGCACGCGATTGCCCGCCCGGCGGGCGAAACCCATCTCGTGGGTGACCACGAGCATGGTCATCCCCTCTTTGGCCAGCGAGACCATGACGTCGAGCACCTCGTTGACCATCTCCGGGTCCAGGGCCGAGGTCGGTTCGTCGAAGAGCATCACCTTCGGGCTCATCGCCAGCGCGCGGGCGATCGCCACGCGCTGCTGCTGGCCGCCCGAGAGTTGCGCGGGATACTTGTCGGCCTGGTTCGCGATACCGACCCGCTCGAGCAGTTCCATCGCGCGTGCGCGGGCGGCGTCCTTCTTGACCTTGCGGACCTTGATCGGCGCGAGCATCACGTTCTCGACGATGGTCTTGTGCGCGAAGAGATTGAAGGACTGGAACACCATGCCGACGTCGGCGCGCAACGCCGCCAGCGCCTTTCCCTCGGCGGGCAGCGGTACCCCGTCGATGGCGATATCGCCGGAATCGATCGGCTCCAGCCGATTGATGGTGCGGCACAGCGTCGACTTACCCGAGCCGGACGGGCCGAGCACGATGACGACCTGACCCCTGGGCACCTCGAGATTGATGTCGCGCAGGACGTGGAGTTCGCCGAAATGCTTGTCCACCTTGCTCATCGCGATCATGGGCGGTCCGGCGGCGGGGGCCTGCGCGGGGGCGTCCTTGCTCAGCGACTGCGGCACGTCCGCGGCGGCTTCGTTCCCGGTCGTGGCGTCCCCGGCGGAATCGGGCGCGGCATCGGCGTCGGTCATGGTCCTTGACCTTAGGCGGAAAAACGAGTTTTGCCCTGCTTTCTGTGACACGCCGCACCGCCACGCCGAGTAGTCATGCCGCCGTAACCTCCGTGTTCCTGTCGCGAACGATCTCTTGCACGCCCCCGAGCCTGCGCCGATGCATGTGAACGGCCGCGGCGCGTCCGCATCCTGGACGGGTGGATCCGGATCGGAAACGCCGCGCTGCACTCCCGCCGGCTCCCAGTCCGAAGAAGACGCTCGCAGTTACGAGGGTCCGCACCTTCGGTTGCAAGATGAACGTGCACGATCCGAACCTTTGTCCAGCTTGTAGGTCCATGTAGTTCGTTCCGCGATCATGGCAGACGTATGGAGATCGGAGAAATTTGCCAGAAGATGGGTAAAGACAATCTCAGACAATGCACCATATTCAACTATAGAAGATTGCTTCTAATGATCGACATACAGCATGATTGTGTGACAAGAGCGACTTCAAAGGACAATCGAAGACGATAGGTTCAACTACCGAAATTTTCGTGGACTGCTTGATGTGATCTCATGGGATTGCGTGGAGTGGCGAGAAGATTCATCATCCGCCTTCGTGATATGCAAAGATTGTCGTGATGTCGGTTGCGGATTCGTTAACGACTCGGGTTTGTCTACCATGGAATACCGGCACCGCGTGCGAGACTACTGGCGGAATATCTAGATGCGTTTCACCAATAGGCACAGGCCAGCGTGAACATAATCAGGCCAACGGCCAACGCAATCAAAACGATGTCGGAAGACACTGCCGCACCTATCTATTCGTAGTCATGCGCATCGGGATTGGACAGGTACGCCAGCGCGGCCAGTTGCGGTAGACATGGTTGCCAAGTCGAGTGCTTATGGAAGCTCAGAATCAGCTTTGCCGACTGATCGGTGAGTTGATCAGGATCATGTGAGCAATCAAGCCAGTGCTCATCTATCGCGACCATCGGCACCCCGGACTGTTGCGAATCGTTGGCTGCCCACTTGGTGAGCGCATCAACTGTGCGCACTAACAGCTCAAGCGGTGGACGCTCTACCTTGCTGTTCGGGTACGCATGTGAACCCGGAATACGTTGCGGTAGAGCGTGCATCATTGTTCCCCTCAGTGAGTTTCCCCTGTTGAGGTTCAATGCTGCGCGTCTAGGTCGAACCGAACCACGGCGCACAAGAGGCACCTACGATGCGTTTATGCGCAGACAGCGACTGATCGATGCTCGCAAGGCCACCGGCAAGACTCAGGAACAGATTGCCGTGGAGGTCGAGGTAGATCGGACGACGCTAGGCCGATGGGAACGTAACGAAGGAACCCCGCATCCGGCTCAGCGTGCCAAATATGCTGAATCGCTTGGGATTACGATGGACGAACTATCGGCGATGCTCAGCAGTGTCCCGACTGTCGAGGGCGAAGTACCGGAGTGGCTATCGACGTATCTCGGTATGGAGCAATCGGCTACGTCCATCCGTACGCACGAACCGCGAGCGGTATATGGACTGCTTCAAGTTCCGGCCTATGTCGAAGCGCTCGTGAGCAAGGTCGGTATCTCAGGAGTCTCGGATACCTACATCCAGCAAGCCGTCGATCAGCGATTGCACCGACAGAAGCGAGTTCGATCCGGTGAGCTTGAACTTGATGTGATCATGCCGGAATCGGCGTTGAGACTGAGGGTTGGCACTCCGGGCGTCATGGCTGAGCAATTGAGGACTCTGGCTGAGCTGTCAGAGCTGGGCAACGTCACCGTTCGTATCACCACCTATGACGCAGGCCAGTACGAAGCGAGGCGATTGCATGCGTTCTCGATCATGGCTCATCCTTGGGGATCGCCACGGGTTCACATCGAGTCCTACGGCGGCGGTCGGTTCATAACCGACGCTGAGGAAGTGGGATACTTCTCCAGTGCGTACGGCCACGGCGCGAAGGTAGCTCTGAGCCCGGTGGAGTCGCGCAAGTTCGTTCTAGAGCTGGCGAAGGAGTGGGAGATCCATGGATAACCTCGATGCGCTCGAATGGCGAGTGTCGAGCTTTACCGACAACGGGACATGTGTCGAGGTTGCCGGAACCGCTGACACCATCTATGTCCGCAACTCCAACGCTCGGGCAGCTGGAACCGTTGCGTTCACTCGTGGGGAGTGGAGTGCGTTCCTCAAGGGTGCTCAGGCCGGAGAGTTCAACGACTTGACCTGAAGTCTTCCGGTATCAACGACGCCC
The DNA here is from genome assembly GCF_045040005.1 of Nocardia sp. NBC_01377. Taxonomy (NCBI): domain Bacteria; kingdom Bacillati; phylum Actinomycetota; class Actinomycetes; order Mycobacteriales; family Nocardiaceae; genus Nocardia; species Nocardia sp. NBC_01377. The sequence goes on along the minus strand of NZ_CP109566.1, from coordinate 5,162,841 downwards.
CCGGTTGAACTTCAACCTGGGGCGTTGATTTACCTCAACTAGTTTTACTTGTCAAATCTGATGATCTTGGTCTGCATCGGCAACTGACCGGCGAACCTCTGTGATGATTTGGCGAAAATGCAGTACGGGTATGTAATGGCGACGCTAAGCGACTAGATGCCCATTTGGGAAGGTTCGCTGAAGGTGGTAAACCACCGCTTGGTGGGCCATATGGCACGGTTTACGTGCGTTTTCCCAGGAGAAGCAGCGCGTGTGTCATAGATCACATTAATAATTTCAGCTAAGTAGAACGTATGTTTGACCAGCGGATTTGTGATCTTTGGCAGTGGCTGACAAATCCCAAACGTGTGATTACTACCTGTAGTGGTTGGACATGGTTGGGGATACCAGGGGTAGTGTCATCGGCAAGTCAGAAATGGTCTTGAAACACCAAACCCCGCCGATGCGGGGCACCTGGCGGGGTCGGGTTGGATTGCACACTTGTCTAGGGCATGCAGTTCCGACACTACCTCAAGGTTCGTTCCGTAGCATGTCGGGGCGTTCTGCTAGGTGTCTGACACCTAATAGGAGGGAAGTCGCATGACTTCGTCTCGGATGCGTGTGCGGCGCACTACCCGCACTATTCGCCCTATCCGGATCGTTCGTCGTATCCGGATCACTGTCTACCCGGTGCGGTGATCGGGATGGCTACGGCTCAGCCTCCGCAGGTGCCCGCGCCGGGCGGCGGAAAGCAGGAACGCGACCGTCGCGATGATGGTGGCTGGCGGCGCAAGCGCAGCGACGCGGGCAAGCCCCGTAAAAAGTAGTTCCTTCTAGTACCAGAGCCCCGACCTTTATTGGTCGGGGCTCTGGTCGCTTCATGATCATGTAGCTACCCTTCTGAACAGGCAAAATGCAGACCCTGTGGCTGCGCCTGGAAGCCGATGAGCTACGATGCGGCGTGTCATTGTTGGCGGATGAAACTACATCACAGCAGGTCAGGTCATACGAGGTCCGCACCTTCGGTTGCCAGATGAACGTGCACGATTCCGAACGCTTGTCCGGGCTGCTGGAGGATGCGGGATATGTGAAGGCCGCGCCCGGCGCGACGGCCGACCTCGTCGTCTTCAACACCTGTGCGGTGCGCGAGAACGCCGACAACAAGCTGTACGGCACCCTCGGCCATCTCGCGCCGATCAAGGCCGGACGCCCCGGGATGCAGATCGCCGTCGGCGGCTGCCTGGCGCAGAAGGACCGCGACGTGGTCGTGCGCAAGGCGCCCTGGGTGGACGTGGTGTTCGGCACCCACAACATCGGTTCGCTGCCTGTGCTGCTGGAGCGGGCCCGCCACAACGCCGAGGCGCAGGTCGAGATTCTCGAATCGCTGGAAGCCTTCCCGTCCACGCTGCCCGCCAAACGCGAGTCGGCCTACGCGGGGTGGGTCTCGATCTCGGTGGGCTGCAACAACACCTGCACCTTCTGCATCGTGCCCGCGCTGCGCGGCAAGGAGGTCGACCGGCGTCCCGGCGATGTGCTCGCCGAGGTACGGGCACTGGTCGAGCAGGGCGTCCTCGAGGTGACGCTGCTCGGTCAGAACGTGAATTCCTACGGCGTCAATTTCGTCGATCCGGCCGACTCGAGTGATTCCTCGGGATCGCGCGACCGCAGCGCGTTCGCGAAACTGCTGCGCGCGTGCGGCGATATCGAAGGCCTGGAGCGGGTGCGTTTCACCTCGCCGCATCCGGCCGAATTCACCGACGACGTCATCGAGGCCATGGCCGAGACGCCGAATATCTGCCCGCAATTGCATATGCCGCTGCAATCCGGCTCGGACCGCGTCCTCAAGGCCATGCGCCGCTCCTACCGCAAGGAGCGCTACCTCGGCATCATCGAGAAGGTCCGTGCCGCCATGCCGCACGCGGCCGTCACCACCGACATCATCGTCGGCTTCCCCGGCGAGACCGAAGAGGATTTCCAGGAGACCCTGGACGTGGTGCGCCGGGCCCGTTTCACCAGCGCCTACACCTTCCAGTACTCGAAGCGTCCGGGAACTCCGGCCGCCGAGATGGCCGACCAACTGCCCAAAGCGGTGGTGCAGGAACGCTACATGCGGCTCATCGCGTTGCAGGACGAGATCTCCCTCGAGGCCAATCGCGCGTTGATCGGCACCGAGGTGGAACTGCTCGTCGCCGAGGGGGCGGGCAAGAAGAACGCGGCGACCGCGCGCATGAGCGGGCGCGCGCGGGACGGCAGACTCGTGCATTTCCGCCCCGTCGACACCGCCGAACCGATCCGTCCCGGCGATATCGTCACCGTCGACATCACCGAGGCGGCCCCGCACCACCTGATCGCCGATTCACCGATCAGGACGCATCGGCGCACCACCGCGGGCGACGCGCACGAGCGCGGCATCACCCCGAAGACCGAGCCGATCGGCGTCGGTCTCGGTCTGCCGAGGATCGGCGCCCCGGCCCAGGAACCGGTCGCGGCCTCGGGGTGCGCCACCGGATGCGGTGTCTGATCGCGGTGACGATGTGACCGAAGACAGGTGTTACCCGAGCCGACCGCACGATCGACGCGAGGCGCGCGTTTCAGCAGCGGCGGGCAGGTTTCCGGCACGGGAGAATTCGTGAAAGACGAATCGGACCAGGTAGACCCCGACGACGGACCGGAGACCTCCGACTCCCGTTCCGGTGCCGCATCGGGCGGCGGCGCGGCGGATCAGCCACCTACTACCGGCCGTAGTGGGTCGGATGCCGGGCCCGGCCCCTCGAATGGCACAGTGGACCGGTCCGGAGCAGTCGGCGAACCAGGCGAAGGAGACGAAGGCGCAGTGAACTCGGTCGAGAACGGCAAGGATTTCGAGCAGTTCCGCGACGAACTCGATGCCGTGGAACGTCGCATCGCGGGCGAGATCGACCCCGGTGCGCGCGCCATGGTGGTCGCGGGCGCGGTCTTCCTGCTTCTGCTGTCGCTGGTGCTGCCGCATACCGGCGATGCCAGGGGGTTCGACGTCCTGCTCGACACCGAAGCGGGCCGGATCGAACACATCGGCCTGCCTTCGCGCGTATTCGTCTGGTTCGTCGTGGTGTTCGGCGTCGGTTTCTCACTGCTCGCCCTGATGACCCGCCGGTGGGTGCTGGCGTGGATCGCGGTCGCGGGTTCGGCCATCGCCAGCGTCTTCGGCGTGCTGTCGATCTGGCACCGCCAGACACCGGGCATCGGCAATCATGTGGTCTCGGGCCCCGGCATCGGACTCGTGCTCGGCACCCTGGCGATCGTGGTGCTGACCTTCCACTGGATCCGCGTCGTGTGGAGTCGCACCGCGTTGCAGTTGGAAGCCGAGGAACAGCGACGTATCGCCGCCGCCAGGGCCGAAGCCGACGACCACCGCCGACTCACCGGCGAATAGGAATTCAGCTCGGAGTTCGCCTACTCGGAGGCCGCTGCCTCAGAGGTTGCTGACAGCGCCTTCGGCGGCCTCGGCCCACTCGCGCCACTGTTTGGCCTGGTCGAGCGCCTTCTGCGCGTCGCGCACCTTACCCGCGGCCTCGGCCTTGGCGGCCTGCTCCTCGTAGTGGGCGACCTTCTCGCGGAACTGCGCCGCGCGGGCCATCGCCTCCGGATCGCTGCGCCGCCACTGCGCGTCCACCGCGTCGCGCACCCGCTTCTCGATGGCGCGCAACTTTCCTTCCAGCTCCTGGATACGTTCGCGCGGCACCTTGCCGAGGGCGTCCCAGCGGTCCTGCAATTCGCGCAGGGCGGAGCGAGCTGCCTCGAGACCGTTGGCCGGGTCGATGTTCTCGTAGGTGTGCAGCAGTTCTTCCTTGGCGGTGGCGTTGTGCTCGAATTCCGCGTCGCGTTCGGAGACCGCGGCATTGCGCGCCGAGAAGAAGACGTCCTGCGCGCTCTTGAAGCGCCGCCACAGCGTCTCGTCGGCTTCGCGCGGTGCACGGCCCGCGGCCTTCCACTCGGTCAGCAGGTCACGGAAGACCGACGCCGTGCCGACCCAGTCGGTCGAACTCGACAGTTCCTCGGCCTGCTCGCACAATTCTTCCTTGCGTGACTTCGCGGCGGCGCGTTCGCGATCGAGTTCGGCGAAATGCGCGCCCCGGCGACGGTTGAAAGCCTCGCGCGCCTTCGAGTACCGCTTCCACAGCGCGTCGTCCACCTTGCGATCGACCCCGCGGATGGATTTCCACTCGTCCAGGATTTCGCGCAGCCGATCGCCCGCGGCCTTCCACTGCGTGGACTCGGCGGCGATCTTCTCGGCCTCCGCGCACAGCGTTTCCTTGCGCTCGGTGTGTTCGTGCCGCGCGCGGTCCTTCTCCTCCTTGGCGTGGGCGGCAGCCTCTTCGGAATGTTCGGTGATCGCCTGCAAGCGGCGGGCCAAACCGTCGATATCACCGATGACGGCGGCGGTCGGCAGCGATTCGGCCAGCGTCAACGCCGCGGCCTTGGTCTTTCGGGCATCCGCGCCCGCGGCCAGTCGCGCCTCGAGCAGCGCCACTTCGGTGGCGAGATCGTCGAAGCGTCTGCCGAAATGCGCGAGCCCCTCGGCGGCGTCACCGGCCTGCCACGATCCGACGACGTGTTCGCCCTCGGAGGTTTTCACCCAGGCGGTGCCGTCCTCGTCGACGCGGCCCCACGCACTGGGGTCGGTGACGGTCGGTACGACGACCGGATGGGGATGCTGGGCGCTCTGGCCGGGCGCGGGCTTGATCGCGTGCGGCTTCGGATGGGGGGTCGAACCACCGGGTTTCGGGGCGCCGGACGGTCGCGGTGCACTGCCGGGGGTGGCTTTCGCGGTTCCGTTGCTGTCGCTCATTGCTCTCCGTCCCTGCCGCGCGTCACGGCTGCCTGGTTACGCCCTAGCTCATCCCATTCAACCCGGTCCGAGCCGTCGAGACCATTGATCCGCGCCTCTCACGGGTTGTTCCCGGGGATGCGAACCCGTGATGACCTGGGTTGTAGCAACCTCGACACTATCAATCTCGGCGAGGATTGACGCAGAGACACTCGAAGCCGCCCACCGTCGCGGCCGGTGCCGACGGGTGCGAAGCGCTGTCGGGACGAACGGCTACCGTTACGTGGTGCTCTCCATTGCGGCCCTGGTCCCGTCGCCGCCGATCCTGGTTCCCGAGCTCGTCGGCGCCGCCTCACGCGCCCCCGGAGCCGATCCGGACGACCCGCCCGCCGTGCTGCGGGCGGCCGTCTCCGCCGCGGGCGCGACTCTGGCCGGGGCGGCTCGGCACTGGACGGTGCTCGGTTCCGGTGACGCCGACCAGGTCTTCGGGCCGGACGCGATGGGCACCTTTCGTGGATACGGGCTCGACGTCCGCGTCGGGCTGTCCGCCGACGCTGCCGCCGATTCCGGGGTGGGGCCCGATCCCGAGCTTCCGCTGTCCGTGCTGATCGCCGGATGGTTGCGCGGGCAGGTCGGCCCCGATATCAGCGTGCGGGCCCGCGTTCTCGCCGCCGACACTTCCGTCGAGCGGTGCGCCCGGGCCGGGGCCGATCTGCGCGCCGAACTCGACGCGGCGGACGAACCGCACGCGGTGCTCGTCGTCGCGGACGGCGCGGCGACCCTGTCGCTGAAGGCGCCCGGATATCTCGATGATCGTGCGGCGGGCAGCCAGCAGGCGCTGGACCTGGCGCTCGACGCGGGTGATCGCGCGGCCCTGCTCGCACTCGACCCAGCCCTGTGCGCCGAATTGTCCATCGCTGGACGTCCCGCGTACCAGGCGCTGGCAGGCTTGTTCGCGGCCGATTCCGTCGACCCGAGCGTCGACACGCTCTACCGTGACGCGCCCTACGGCGTCGGCTACCACGTCAGCCTGTGGCGACCGGGCGGCGCCGGATGAGCAGGCGAGCCACGCCCCGTGCGGTAGGGCAGCGGGTATGACCGAGGTAGCGTCCGCCGGGATCACCCCGATCGCGGTCGTCGGGCCGACCGCGTCCGGAAAATCCGATCTCGGACTCGATCTGGCCGAACGCCTCCACGGCGAGATCGTGAACATCGACGCCATGCAGCTGTATCGGGGCATGGATATCGGCACGGCCAAATTGCCGCCGACCGAACGCCGAGGCATCGCGCACCACCAGCTCGATGTCCTCGACGTGACCGAATACGCCACCGTCGCCGCGTATCAGAGCGCGGCGGGCGCGGACGTCGAGGCCATCATGGCGCGCGGTCGGACCCCCGTCATCGTCGGCGGTTCGATGATGTATGTCCAAGCGCTGCTGGATCAATGGGATTTCCCGGCCACCGATCCCGTCGTGCGCGGGCGGTGGGAGCGGGTACTCGCCGAACGCGGTGTGGTCGCGCTGCACGAGGCGTTGCGCCAGGCCGATCCGGCGGCCGCGGCGACCATCCTGCCCACCGACGGACGGCGCATGGTGCGCGCGCTCGAGGTCGTCGAACTGACCGGACGCCCCTTCGCGGCCTCGGCCCCCGTGATCGGTGAACCACGGTGGGGGACGATCATCATCGGCGTGGACCGCGACACCGCGGAACTCGACGCCCGAATCGAAGCGCGCACCGCGCTGATGTTCGACAGCGGATTGGTCGACGAGGTGCGCGGGCTGATAGATCTGGGCCTACGCGAGGGTGTCACCGCGCGCCGGGCCATCGGCTACGCGCAAGTCCTCGCCCATCTCGACAACGAATACGACCTGAACGACGCGCGGGAACGCACCCTCATCGGCACCCGGCGTTATGTGCGAAGGCAGCGTTCGTGGTTTCGCCGGGACACCCGGGTGCGCTGGGTGAACGGCGCCGACCCGGATCCGGCCGCGACGGCGCTGTCTGTGCTCGAATCGACGGAACGGACCAGTAGGTGATCGGACAGAACAATCGGGTGGTGTCCGCCCGGACGGCACACACAGCACCGGCGGCACGGACGGCGGGGCCGCGGTGATGAACAGCGAATCTCCCCGCGCCAGGCAGGGCCGCGGCGGATCCGGCCGCACCTCGGGCGACGTCGCGAACCGCAGGGTGAGCACCCGCAACGCCTCGATGCAGGTGTGGGAGGCCTACCTGAACAATAGGGCCACCCGCAATCGCGACGGGCGTTTCCTCGTGCAGGGCGTGCGTCCCATCACCCAGGCCGTGGCCAACGACTGGCCCATCGAGACGCTGCTCTACCGGCTCGGCACCCCCGAACTGTCCGGCTGGGCCAGGGAACTGCTCGATTCCGCCGAGGTCCCGTGCATCGGACTCGTCCCCGAGTTGATGGCCGAACTCGGTGAGAAGGCAGGCGGCATACCGGAAGTCGTGGCCGTCGCGGAATCGCGGACGACCGAACTCGACGATTTCGCACCGGGTGAACCCGGCGAGGACGCGCCCGTCGTGGTGGTGTTCGACCGGCCCAATTCGCCCGGCAATCTCGGCACCCTGATCCGTTCCGCGGACGCGTTCGGCGCGGACGCGGTGATCGTCACCGGACACGGCGCCGATCACTACGATCCGCAGGCGGTGCGCGCGTCGACCGGATCGCTGTTCGCGGTGCCGGTGCTGCGGGCCGCGGGCGCGGCCCAGGTGCTGGCCTTCCGGGATCGCCAGATCGGGCGCGGCATTCCCACCCGCGTCGTCGGCACCGACGAGAACGGCACGCACGCGGTCTTCGACCACGATTTCGCCGACGCGACCATCCTGCTGGTCGGCAACGAGTCGAGCGGTATGAGCGCGGCGTGGCAGCAGGCGTGCGACGACCTGGTCTCCATTCCGATGGGAGGTTCGGCGAGTTCGCTCGGCGCGCCGTCGGCAGGTGCGGTGGCGCTGTACGAAATTTCCCGACAGCGCAGGACGTTCGTCGGATAGGGGAGCAACCCCGCCCGGATACCGGGGCGGCGCCGACCCGGATAATCGAGGAAAAGCACCCGAGGATCAGGAGCGCACGTGGCGGATATCGAGTTCAGCAAAGGGCACGGCACCGAGAACGATTTCGTGGTGCTGCCCGATCTCGACGTCCGCCTCGAATTGACCGAGGAGCGCGTCGCCGCCCTCTGCGATCGTCAGCGTGGACTCGGCGCCGACGGTGTGCTGCGCGTCGCCCGCGCGGGCGCGCTGCGCGAGGCGGGGGTGCTGGCGACGATTCCGGACGGCATCGTCGAAACGGACTGGTTCATGGACTACCGCAACGCGGACGGCTCCGTCGCCGAGATGTGCGGTAACGGGGTGCGGGTCTTCGCCCACTACCTCGCGGTCGCCGGTCTGGAAGCCGCCGCCGAATTCGTCGTCGGCAGCCGCGCGGGTGCGCGCCCGGTCACGGTCCACGCCGCGGACCACGCGTACGGCGATGTCACCGTCGGAATGGGCCGGATCACCGAACTGGGCTCCTCGACCGCGACCATCGCGGGCTGGGGCTACCCGGGAATCGGCATCGATGTCGGGAATCCGCATCTGGCCTGTGTCGACGCCAATCTGTCCGCCGAGGCGTTGGCCAAACTGGATCTGACGGTCTCGCCCGGCTACGACCCGGACCTCTTCCCACTCGGAGTCAATATCGAGATCCTCACCCCGCTCGGCGCCGACCGGGCCGCCGATATGCGCGTCTACGAACGCGGTGTCGGCGAAACCCGTTCCTGCGGAACGGGAACCGTCGCGGCGGCCGCCGCGGTCCTGGCTGCGGAAGGGTTCGCCATCGGCACCGACACCGACGAGGTGACGATCCGGGTGCCCGGCGGTTCGGTGCGCGTCGGGCTCGACGGCGGCGACGCGTGGCTGCGCGGCCCGTCGGTCCTCGTCGCCTCCGGACGCCTCGCCGAACAGTGGTGGACCGGGCTCTGACGGCGGATTCGCGAATATCGAAGTGCGCTGACCCGCACGAACGTGGCAAGCTGGATGGCGTATGAGGAATTCAGAGACTTTCGATATCAATCCGGCCGCCGACGACGATCTCGTCGAGACGGCCGATGACACCGTGAACGCCGAGGACGTGGTGGCCGAACATGCCGCCCGTATGCGCGCTCGCGACGAGCAACTGAAGGGCACCCGCCACGCGGGCTGGGCGAGCGAACCGACCACCGGTGAACTCCAGCTCGACGACCGCGCCTCCCTGCGCCGTGTCGCCGGTCTGTCCACCGAACTCGCCGACATCACCGAGGTCGAGTACCGGCAGCTGCGCCTGGAACGGGTCGTGCTGGTCGGGGTCTGGACCGCCGGTTCCTCGGCCCAGGCCGACGCCAGTATGGCCGAGTTGGCGCTGCTGGCCGAAACCGCCGGTTCCGAGGTGCTCGAAGCGCTGATCCAACGTCGCGATCGGCCCGATCCCGCCACCTACATCGGCTCGGGCAAGGCCGAGGAACTGCGCGCGGTGGTGCTCGAGTCCGGCGCGGACACGGTGATCTGCGACGGTGAACTCACCCCGGCCCAGCTGACGGCGCTGGAGAAGGTCGTCAAGGTCAAGGTCATCGACCGGACGGCGCTGATCCTGGACATCTTCGCCCAGCACGCCACCTCGAGCGAGGGCAAGGCGCAGGTCGCGCTCGCGCAGATGGAGTACATGCTGCCGCGGCTGCGCGGCTGGGGTGAATCCATGTCACGGCAGGCCGGTGGTCGCGCGGGCAGCAACGGCGGTGTGGGTCTGCGCGGTCCCGGTGAGACCAAGATCGAGACCGACCGCAGGCGCATCCGTGAGCGGATGGCCAAACTGCGCCGCGAGATCCGCGAGATGAAGACCGCGCGCGACACCAAGCGGGCCCGTCGCACCTCCAGCGGCGTGCCGTCTGTGGCCATCGTCGGCTACACCAACGCGGGCAAGTCGAGTCTGATGAACACCCTGACCGGCGCGGGGCTGCTGGTTCAGGACGCGCTGTTCGCCACCCTCGATCCGACCACCCGCAGGGCCGCCCTCGATGACGGCCGCGAGGTGGTCTTCACCGACACGGTCGGATTCGTCCGCCACCTGCCGACCCAGCTGATCGAGGCGTTCCGTTCGACGCTGGAAGAGGTCACCGGCGCGGATCTGCTGCTGCACGTCGTCGACGGTTCCGATCCGATGCCGTCGGGCCAGATCAAGGCGGTCCGCGAGGTGATCACCGACGTGATCAAGGAGCAGGGCGCCGCAGCGCCACCGGAATTGCTGGTGGTCAACAAGATCGACGCCGTCGATCCGAACGAACTCACCCGCTTGCGCGGTGTGATGCCGGACGCCGCCTTCGTCTCGGCCCACACCGGTACCGGCATCGCCGAACTGCGCGACCGGCTCGCCGAGGTGCTCGGCGGACTCGACGTCGAGATCAGCGTGCTGCTGCCCTACACGCGCGGTGATCTGCTGGCACGCATCCACGCCGACGGCCGCATCATCGCCTCCACGCACGAGGAGGGCGGAACCCGGGTGCGAGCCCGCGTTCCGCACGCGCTGGCGGCGGCACTGTCGGAATACGCCCACGCGGGCGGCTCCGCGCGCAGCGAGGTTTGATCCGAGCTCTCGGCATTCGCGGCTACCGTCTCGCTCGCGTGTGACGAGTCGAGGGCGTCCAGTGCGGCCGGGGTGTCGAGGTCGACGTCGGCCGCCGAACAGCGTTGGGGCGCGTCGTCGGTGGTTATTCCAGTTCGCTCAAGGATCTGCCGACGTCGGCGAGGGTTATCGGCCTGCCGAAATCCTGGGTGTACCGGTGCGGGGTGAATCCGCACCGGAAGACCCCGGTGTTCGGGCCGAATTCCGCGGCTTTCCACCCCTCGGGCGTCGCCTGCTGGACGTTGAAACATCGCGTCTGCGCGGCCATCGGCCGTGACAGGTCCAGCGGCGCCTGCAAGCCCCCGGCGGTCCAGGCGGTCTCCTTGCGCGCGGCGTGATAGACGCAGGCCCGCGTCAATTCGTCGCCGCAGGTCGCGGCGGATTTCGCGAACAGTACCCACGCCTGAAAAGCCCGGAGCACCTGGAAGGTGATGTCGCTGCTGGGCGCGTACTGATCGAACATATCCTTCAACTGCCGCACGGCGGGCACCCGCGCGGCGGCATCGAGCGGGGCGATGCCGCTCAGGTCGACGTAGTAGTTCCTGTTCTCCAGCGAATCCCGCATCGCGTCGAGGAATTCGGAGTTGTAGGAGGTGGCGTTGGCATCGATCCAGTCCGGCTGGTACCCGATATCGGTGAGCGCTTCCTGGAGACGGCCCAGATGACGGAATTCGCCGAGGAAGATCAGCCCGCGCACCCCTTCGGCCCTGAGCGCACGGGCATACGATGTCCAGTCCGAAATCCCCGCGGGCGGATACTTCTCGTTGTAGACGACCGTCGCTCCCGACGCGGTCAGTGATTCGGTGACCTTCTCGCTCATGACCTCGGTGATCGGGGAATCGCCGACCAGCACACCGATCGAGCTCGCCGACCTGGGATGTTCGTCATTGATCAGCCAATCGTGGAAGCCGGTGTACGGATCGACACCTTCCGAGACCGTGGCGCCACTGCTCAGTTGCAGGTCCGATCCGGTGTTCTCGCTCGTCGTGACGTGCGCCGGAAATTCCGGGAGCAGGCAGGACAGCCGGTCTTTCACGCCGAGACCGTCGAGCGCGGCCCCGCCGCCGACGAGAAAGAAATCCTCGCGGCACGATTCGACCATCCGCTGGTGTACTTCGGTCAGATTGGTGTCGCGGATATTGGCGACGAGCGTGCGGCCGTTGATTCCGCCCGCGGCATTGCACCAGGACGTGAACACCTTCGCCGCGTCGATGAAATCCCGGTATCGCGTGAAGCCGACGTCGGAGAAGGTGCCGACCTCGATCTCGTCGGCCGTCACGCCCGGCGCCGACGCGCTGCTCGCGTCGCCGGGACGGCAGATGTCGGTCAGGTTGCCGAAGGAACCCGACGCCGCGTTCTTCGCGTCCTGCGCACCCCCGCCGCCGCACCCCGTCGCGATCAGACAGGCCGCCACGACGGCGACGCCGATTCTGTTCGGTCTCAACGCATTCCTCCCGTGCGACGCCCCGCATGACACCGGGTCGTCACCGATTCCCACCCCGTGCCGGAGCCGACGATCTCGAGGCACGATCGGCGAATCCTGTTGCAGGCAAACGCATCGCGACCGTGCGCGCGTGAAGTCGACGTTACCGCAACGAGATCCGGGATCGGGAACCGCGTACCCGATCAGGTCGAGTCGCGCGGCACCAGGTGCGCGAAATCGCCGTCCGGCGTGACCGATTTGCTCGGATATCCCAGCGTCGTCATCATGGCGGACACCGCGACGTCCACGATTTCCGTGGCGTGGAAGGCGATCGAGGTCAACGGCGGATCGCTCACCGCGGCGAGCGCGATGGTGTCGACACCCACCACCGCCAGATCCTCCGGGCAGCGCAGGCCGGCCCGGCGGATCCCGTGCAGGACGACGAAGGCGACCTCGTCGCTCTGCGCGCAGACGGCCGTCACGCCCTCGTCGACCCAGCGGGACACCGTCTCGGCCGCGCCGGAACCGTCCGTGGCGAACGTCGCGACTTCCACGTCGGGCAGATTCCGCGCTCGCGCGGCGGCCCGCATTCCCCGCAACCAGTACTCGCCGAGCGGTCGCAATTTCGTGTCGTCGGAGTACGCGAACGCCAGGCGCCGGTGTCCGCGCTCCTGAAGATGCGCGACCCGCAGTTCGCCGACGGTCAGGTCCAACGCGGCCAGGGCGCGCAGATTGTTGCTGCCGAGGTGGATCTGCGGGATGCCCGCGGCCTCGACGGCCGCCAGCGCCGCACCGCGCAGGGGAAAGGTGCCCGCGACCGCGATCGGATTCAGATTCGAGATCGCGTCGACCACATTGCTCGCGTCCTCGGTCTCGAATTGCAGCGACAGCACGATGCCCTGCTGGGCCAGTGCGGTGGTCAGGCGGCTGCCGACCTCCATCGCCAGCTCGCCCATCGCGATGCGCGGGACGATGTAGAGCACGATGCCGCTGCCTCCGATGGCGAGGTTGCGTGCCGCGAGGTTGGGCCGGTATCCCAACTGCCTGGCGGCCTCGCGGACCACGGCCTGGGTCTGCGCCGAGATGGTCTGACCGGCGACGTTGTTCAGCACGTAGCTGACCGTCGCCGTCGACACATTGGCGAGGCGGGCGACATCGGCCTTCGTCGGCCGCGCCGATCGCCGCGCACGTACCTCCGCCCGGGTCTCCGAATCGCTCGTCACCAGCGCATCATCGCACGCGACGCTGTCAGGTCGGTCGTCCAGATCCCCCCCGAAGGCGCTCGCGGGCCCGGCGTCGGTCGGCCCCCGCGGTGCAACCTGTTCCAATCTCATACGGTACGGTGTCTGGGGAGGCCGTACCTCTACACGGCGCAGGGGCTGTGCATTCCGCTGGGAAATTCCACTACGACGAAGTGCTGGGATCCGACATTCGATGGGGACACCGATGCTTGAATCCTCGCCCGCCGAGGCGTATCTGTCCGATGGCGCGAAGCTCGACGTGACGTTGGACGACACCGATATCCGATTGCTGGAGGCGCTGCTGGCGCCGTTGCGCGCGTGGACGAGTCCGCGCTTCTTCGGCCTGGAGAACGTTCCGGCCGAGGGACCGGTGCTACTCGTCGGCAATCACAATCTGATGGGCGTCATCGACGCGCCGCTGCTCTTTCCGGAAGTGCTGCGCAAACGGGGACGGGTGATTCGCGGTCTCGCCGAGAACGTGTTGATCGCGGTGCCGGGACTGCGCCATTTCCTGCACTACTACGGCACGGTGCGCGGCACACGCGAGAACTGCATGGCGATGTTGCGACGAGGGGACGCCGTGATCGTGTTCCCCGGCGGCGGACGCGAGGCGATTCGCCGCAAGAACGAGAAATACCTTCTCAAGTGGGAGGGTCGCACCGGATTCGCGCGGATGGCGATCGAGGCGGGCGCGCCGATCGTGCCGGTCGCGATGATCGGTGTCGACGACGCCTACGACATCGTCTTCGACGGCGATCATCCGGTGATGCGTCCGGTGCGCTGGACAGTCGAGGCGCTGGGATTGAAGGCGAATCTGACTCCGCCGCTGTTGCGCGGTGTCGCGGCCACGATGTTGCCCCGCCCGGAACGGTTCTATTTCTCGGTGGGCGCGCCGATCGATCCGGCGCCGTGGCGCGATGCCGCCGACCTCGACGTCGCGGCCGCGGATCTGTGCGATGTGGTCCGCAAAGGACTCGAAGAGGAGATGAACTACCTGTTCGAGGCCAGGGACCGTGACACGGGACGGACCCTCGCGGGACGTCTTCGCGCGATGCTGCCGATCTGAGTTCGGCTCCCCGCGCCTACGACGCTCGTCGCAACGCGGTGCGCAATCCACTGTGGCCGGAACGATTGCCGCGACCCCCGGGAAATGGTCTGAGCACGTCGAACTTTCGTTCCGACGCCGTCTCCGGGGCGTCATCGGAGGTCGCGAGCAGCAGACTGTCCGGGAGCGCCAGTTTGTGAATGGTGCGCAGCGTCAGCAGGTACTGGCGCGGCAGCGGTCCGGTCGTATAGGGCAGGTCGTATCGGTCGCAGAGATCGCGCACCCGATGTGCGATCTCCGCGTAGCGATTACTCGGTAGATCCGGGAACAGGTGATGCTCGATCTGGTAGCAGAGATTGCCGCTGAGGAACGCGAGAACACGTCCGGCGTCGAAATTCGCGGAGCCGAGCATCTGACGGAGATACCACTCGGACTTGGTTTCATTGTCCAGCACGTTGGGTTCGAACTTCTCGGCTCCGTCCGGGAAATGTCCGCAGAAGATCACCAGGTATGCCCAGATATTTCGCAGCACGTTTGCGCTCGCCGTCGCGGACAATGTCCGCCGCCAGCGTCGGCCGTTGAACGCGGGGAAGAGGAGATAGTCCTTGCCGATCTGCCGCGTGATCTTGCGAAGCAGGGCCCGGGTGTGTTTGGTCTTCTCCACCGGATCTCCGGAGCGTTCCTGCGCGGAATAGAGGCCGTGCAGGGCGATACCCCATTCGAAGGTGACGGCCAGCAGGAGATTCCGAACCGGTTGCAGCAGATGTTCCGGTCGCCACGACTCGTCGCGGGTCACACGCATCACGCCGAAGCCGATGTCCTCGTCCATGCCGAGCACGTTCGTGAAGACGTGATGGCGATAGTTGTGCGAATATCGCCACTGCTCGGACACGCCGGCCATATCCCATTCCCAGGTGCTGGAATGAATTTCCGGATCGTTCATCCAGTCCCACTGGCCGTGGCCGACGTTGTGCCCGATCTCCATGTTCTCGATACTCTTGGCCACCGCGAGCCCGACGGTACCGAGTACCCAGCCGGGTCTGTTCCCGGTGAGTGCGATGGTCAGCCGGGAGGCCACGTCGAGTGCTCGTTGGAACGCGATCGTACGGCGGATGTACGCCGCGTCTCGCTCACCGCGCTGCTCGATGATGCTGCGGCGTATCGCGTCGAGTTCGGACCCGAGTGCTTCGATGTCGCAGGTGTTCAGATGCGCGTAGGCGGCGATCCGCGATATAGCCATTGTTCTCCCCGAGTTCCTGAGTTGTTGCCGCGCTCGGTCGGTGAACACGATGTGGGTGTGAGATTAAACCCGTGGGCGGCTCACCGTTCGAACGCGCGCCGGAGTGCTCGTGCCGCCCGGCCGATCGCGCCGCGCGGGGGTTTGCTACCGATATCCGTCCGACGTCGGCTGGCCTCATCCGTTCCGGCAAGCGCAGACCGCACCCTTGCCGCGAACACCCGAACCTTTTGCGCGATCCTGCCTTCGATCGTCATCGGACTGTTCCTGCCTCCGGCAGCGCCACAGCTTTCGATCTGAACTGAATGGCCCTGGCCGGTCGTCGCACGAACCGGTATAACCACAGCGTACGCTGAGAATACGCCGTATGTCTACAGTGTAGGATTACGTTGTAGACATGGCCCGGTGGGATGCCGACTTCGATCAGCGGGATCTCGCGGTCCGACGGACGGGAGCTTCGATATGACGCGGCGGATGACCAAGGTCGATGCGATCGGCCGATCATCGACCTATAGGTGGTCGCGGCGCGGCTCCGACCCGGCCCGGACGGATCGGGTACCGGAGAGCGACGTAGTCCAGATTTCCGTGGCGGAGGGGGAAACTGTTGCCGCCCAACAACGCTGGGACTCGGAAGGTGGGGCCGGGGGACGTTGAGCGACGCCTTCGATCAGCCGTCTCTCGGGATCGTCGTGGCCAATCCGGTCAGCAGGATATCCAGGCCTCTTTCGAGTTCGGACGCGCCGTCATAGGAGGCGAGTACCGGGGCCAATTCCCGGATCAGCGGGAATTGGCCGATCGGCAGTCGGTGCAATCCGAGCCGAAGCACCTCGTCTGTCTCCTCGGCGCGTTCCACCATCTCCTGGAGTTCGTTGAGGACGTGGCCGTAGAGGAATCCGAACACCATGCGGTAGATATGCAGCGCGTCGGCTCCGGCGAATCCGGCTCCGGTGAGCAGGGCGAGGATGTCCTCCAGTGGCCGGATCACCGCTTGGGAACGCAGTCCCAACGGGGTTGCCAACGGCCTGGTCACCAGAAGTGGCACCACTCGCGGATGAGCCAGCGCCAGTCGGCGGAAATCACTTGCGACGGAACGCAACTCGGCGGCCCAGTCCGGGGCGGTCGGGTCCACCGCCAACTGCGCGAAGATGATCTCGGCTATTCCGTCGAGGACCGCGGCTTTGTTCGCGACATGGCGATAGATGACCATGGGATCCCGCCCCACCGCCTCGGCCAGGCGGCGCATCGACAAACTTTCGACGCCGTCCCGGTCGACGATCTCCAACGCCGCTTTCAGCACCGTCTCCCTGGTGACCGGGCTCTCGCCCCGGCTGTTACGTGCCTGAGGGGTCCGCCGGTTCCCCGATCGAGAATTCGAGTGGTCGGCTGGCGAGTCGGTCATATCGGAAACCCTCTCCCTTTCCCAGTGGATCTTCCTTGTAGGTCATGAGCGTAGACCTACAGCGTTGACATCGACAGTGAGAGCGCGTCTACTGGAGTGATCGGCTCCTACGATGATCCGGTCGGCCGCTGTGGAGTGACCGGGATCGCGAACGCCCCGCCACCCCGAACAGGAGCGCCATCATGACAACGAACCAGATCCACCGGCCGTCGGCTCGTCATCGCACGCCGCCGGAGTTCACACCCCGATTGAGGCTGAAACCGAAGACCGAACGCAACGGTTACGTCGACGGTGCCTGGTGGCCCAGATCCAGCGAACTCGTCGGCGAGTTACCGGACCTGCTCGCGGTGCTCTCGGTCAGCCTCGGCCCGGTCTGGCGGGTGGTCTACGACCCCGCGGGTTGGGCGTCGGCACCGGCGCGCATGATCGCGGGCGGACGCAGTGTGCGCCTGGACGCGTATCACTTCGAGCGATAGAACACGATGTACGTCTTCGGCCTCGACACCGGCCTGATCGTCTTGCGCGTGATCCCATCGGCCACCGAGAACGACATCGCGCACTCGGCCCTGATGGCCGCGGTGCTGCCCGATCCGACGGCGCTGGCCGCCGGTTGAATCACACAGCGCCTGCTGCCGCGAGAAGGCGACGGCGTCGCGGGGCAGGTCGACGGCGCATGGTGGCCGTGGACGGATAACCTCGTCCGCCGAATTATCCACCGTCCGTGGAATTTCGCCGAATATCTGATCCATTTCGCCGCCCCGGGACGAATGACGCCCGAGTGCTAGACTCGGAAGTCTAGTGGTCGATCCGCCCTGTCCTTTTACTTGCGGATTCTCGAGCGCTCCGGCGCAACACGTTCAGCCAATCGAGTGGTTGCAGGCAGTGGCACCGTCGGCGCTGCCTAGAAGCAGAAGGGCTGTCCCCGTGTCGAATCGAGAGTTCTCCCGGGTATGCGAGGTATCCGCGCGTACGCGATATCTCGAAAGGAAAAGTCGATGGAAATCGGAGTCGGTGTCTGTATGAATACCATGACAATTTCCTACGCACATCTGTTCCGGCTCAGCGACGAATGTGGAATCTTCGAGCACGCGAATTTGACAGCGCCCCGCGTCGACAATGGTTACTGCGTCGATGATGTCGCCCGTGCCCTCGTGGTGGCGGTCCGGGAACCGGAACCCGACGGTCGTTTGCTCGAACTCGTCCGGGTGTATCTGGACTTCGTGATCGCGGCGTTGAGCGAGGACGGACGTTGCCACAATCGCCGGGGCTCGGACCGAGCGTGGCAGGACGACCCGGGCGTCGAAGACCACTGGGGGCGTGCGCTGTGGGCGCTCGGCTCCGTCGTCGCTCGTGTCCCCGATCTGGCGGATATCGCGATGACGCATTTCGCCGTCGCGGCTCGTCGACGGTCGGAATTCCCGCGCGCGATGGCGTTCGCCGCGCTGGGCGCCTCCGAAGTGTTACGGGTGCACCCGGGAAACGCGCAGGCCGGCGCGTTGATGGCCGACGCCGCCGATTCGATCGGCGCGCCCACCCGTCGCCTGGACTGGCGCTGGCCGGAACCTCGATTGCACTACGCCAACGCGGTACTGGCCGAGGCGCTGCTCGCGGTCGGCGCGCAGCTGCCGGGACAGGGCCGCATCCAGGCCGACGGACTCGCGATGCTGCGCTGGCTGCTCGATATCGAGACCTCCGACGGTCATCTGTCGGTCACGCCCATGGACGGGTGGACGACCGGGGAGGCGCGTCCCGGATTCGATCAGCAGCCCATCGAGGTCGCGACGCTCGCCGACGCCTGTGCCCGCGCCTACGACGACACCGGTGACGAGCGTTGGAAGGATTCGGTCCTGCTGTGCCAGGCGTGGTTCCACGGCGCGAACGATATGGCGACCCCGCTGATCGATCCGATCAGCGGCGGTTGTTCCGACGGCCTCGAACACACCGGCCGCAACGACAACCAGAGTGCCGAGTCGACCCTCGCGATGATCTCCACCCAGCAGCAAGCCCGCAGGTTGACCTCCACATCGTGACGGGCGTGGACATCTCACGCCCGTCCTGATGAGAGACTGAGAATCACATAGCAAATTCTCAGTTATCGCACCGTATGTTGGGGTGATGGTCTGGACACGAGCTCGAACCGCGGTGGTGGTGACCGCGGTCGCGATGGTATGCGGAATGTCGGTGGGTGGCGCTTCGGCCGACAGTCGCCCGCCGGATCCCGTCATCGCGACGGGGTCGATGCTCGCCTCGCCGAATGCCGCCGACGGCTCCCGCGTGGGCGCGGTCACCGTCGACGGCGACCGCGCGATTCGGCTCGCGGTGTACTCCGCCGCGATGGGCAGGGATATCCGGGTCGACGTCCAGCGTCCCGCCGACACCTCGGCCCCGCGCCCCACCCTCTACCTGCTCAACGGCGCGGGCGGCGGGGAGGACTCCGCGACGTGGAAGGCGCGTTCGGATGTCATGGACTTCCTGGCGGACAAGGATGTCAATGTCGTCACCCCGGTCGGCGGGGCGTGGAGTTACTACACCGACTGGATCGCGGACGACCCGGTCCTCGGGCGCAACAAATGGCAGACCTTCTTGACCCGTGAACTGCCGCCGCTGATCGACGCGGGTCTCGGTACGAATTCGGTCAACGCGATCGCGGGCATCTCCATGGCGGGCACCTCGGTGCTGCAATTGCCGATCGCGGCCCCCGGACTGTATCGCTCGGCCGCCGCCTACAGCGGATGCGCGCGGATCAGTGATCCGGTCGGCTACAACTTCGCCAATACCGTCGTCGCGGCGGGCGGCGGCAACTCCGCGAACATGTACGGGCCCGCCGGTGACCCCGGGTGGGCGGCGAACGATCCCTACGTCCACGCCGAAGGGCTGCGCGGGGTGAACCTGTACCTGTCCGACGGCAGCGGGATGCCGGGGAAGTACGACACGCTGGACGGCCCGAACGCGCTGCCCGGTGTGGGCGGACTGGTCAACCAGGTCGCGGTCGGCGGCGCGCTGGAAGCGGCGACCGACTACTGCTCGCGCAATATGCGGGCCGAACTCGATCGGCTCGGCATCCCCGCCACCTACCATTTCGCGTCGACCGGCACCCATTCGTGGGGCTACTGGCAGGACGAACTGAAGCGATCCTGGCCGGTGCTCGCCCACGGACTCGGCTTGCCCGCGTAATCATTCGGTTTGCGGGGAATTGCGCTGAACCGAATGTTTCAGCACCAGGTGAGACAACGATTCTGCCACCAGAAGTGAACAACGGTTCTCGTTCCGGGTACCGTGTGTGACAACGACAGGTCGGTGTGGACCGGCCGGTGTGGTCACTAGGAGGTTGGTGTGGAGCGCACACTGTTCGAACCCGAACACGACTTGTTCCGCGAGTCGTTCCGCAAGTTTCTCGATCAGCACGTCGCGCCGAACCACGCGAAGTGGGAAGAAGCGGGCATCGTCGACCGGGATGTGTGGCTGGAGGCGGGTAAGCAGGGCTTCCTCGGCATGGCCGTTCCGGAGGAGTTCGGCGGCGGTGGCGTCATCGACTTCCGCTACAACGCCGTGCTGACCGAGGAAGTGACTCGGGGCCAATTCTCCGGGCTCGGCTTCACGCTGCACAACGATGTGATCGCCCCGTACCTTGTCGATCTGACCAACGACGAGCAGAAGCAGCGCTGGCTGCCCGGATTCTGTTCCGGCGAGATCATCACCGCCATCGCCATGACCGAACCCGGCACCGGCTCCGACCTTCAGGGCATCAAGACCCGCGCTGTCCGCGACGGCGACGACTGGATCATCAACGGCGCCAAGACCTTCATCACCAACGGCATCAACGCCGATATCGTCATCGTGGTCGCCCAGACCGACCCGGACAAGGGCGCGATGGGTTTCAGCCTGTTCGTCGTCGAACGCGGGATGCCGGGCTTCGAACGCGGCCGCAACCTCGACAAACTCGGCCTCAAGGCGCAGGACACCGCCGAGCTCAGCTTCGCCGACGTGCGCGTCCCCGGGAAGAACCTGCTGGGCACCGAGGGCATGGGCTTCATCCACCTCATGCAGAACCTGCCGCAGGAACGTCTGTCGATCGCGGTCATGGCCGCTGGCGCGATGGAGGGCTGCCTGGACACGACCATCCAGTACGTCCGCGATCGCAAGGCCTTCGGCAAACCCATCGGCGCACTGCAGAACACCCGTTTCGTGCTGGCCGAACTCGCCACCAAGACGACCGCGGTCCGCATCATGGTCGATCGTTTCATCGAGGATCTCAACGCGGGCAAACTCTCCGCCGAGGACGCAGCCAAGGCGAAATGGTGGAGCACCGAGGAACAGCTCGACCTGATCAACCGCTGCCTGCAACTGCACGGCGGATACGGATACATGAAGGAATACCCGATCGCCAAGGCGTACATGGACGCCAGGATCCAGACGATCTACGGCGGAACCACCGAGATCATGAAGGAGATCATCGGACGGTCGCTGAAACTCTCCTGATCGCAAGGCTTTTCGCGGTCGGCCCGGACGCGGGTGTCCGCGACGGGCCGGGCGCGCCCGGATCAGGCGTCGCTGTCCGGATCGAGCACGGCGGCAACGGAATCGGGCGTCCAGCTCAGATCCGCTCCGGGCCGGGTCGCCAGGTATTCGGCGATCTCGGGCAGCGCCCAGCCGTGGGATTCGGCCAGTCCGGCGGCGAGATGACGCAGGTACGCGGGGGCGGGCGGGTTGCCGGGAATATCGGTGTGCCGCCACGGGGCGGTGCAGGTCAGCACGGGGTGGCCGTCGAGAGTGCCGGTGCGGACGAGGGTTTCGTAACGTCCCGGTCCGAGGGCGGTGCGCCCCGACTCGATGACCTCGGTGAGGTCGAGATCGATTCCGGGCGGGCGATACATCTCCTGGGCGACGATATCGGAGAACTGTCCGACGCCGATCAGGTACGCGCCCGCCGCTGTCTCGCCGGGCGCGTCGGGAGCGTAGAAGGCCCTGCCCCCGGTCCAGGTCAGCGATTCGGTGGCGAAGTACAGCAGTCCGGGCAGCAGCAGCGGCGCCGAGCGGCGCGGGGCGGTGTGATCGCGACACCCGGGCAGGTCGATCGCGCCGCCGACCGGTGTGCCGCCCGAGAGATAGCACGCGAAACGGCTGCGGTGCAGATTGGATCCGTACGCCGCGTACCACACGAGATCGGTCACCCGGCCATTGTGCCGCGTGTGGACACCGCGGCGATGTCGCGTCCGTGCCCGCCGCCTCGGACAGCAGAAGGGCGAGCGCGGTACACGCTCGCCCTTCTGCTGTCCGTCTTATCGGCGCTGTCGACTCCCGGTGCGGGTCAGCACCGCACGGGGACCGGATCGTTGCGGAACCGGGCTTCGACGTAGTTCCACGCGTCGGCGAACCCCGCCACCGCGGTCGTCATGTGCTCGGAGATGTCGTACGGGGTGAACGTCAGCGGAGCACCGGCGCGACAGTACCGGTCGGCGACCTCCTTGACCGAATCGAACGGGGTGAGTTCGTCGTAGATGCCCTGCCAGATGAGCATCGGGGCCGTCGGCACGCCGTCGTGGTAGCGAAGGCTGTTCTCGCGCAGTACTTCCTTGGCCGCGGGACTGTCCATCAGGCTCTTGGACGCCGCGAGTTGATCCGCGCTGCGCAACGCGCCGTGGAACAGCAGGAAGCGACGGCATTCGTCGTGGGTGATATCGCGGAACCACAGCCCCGTGTTGTTCAACTGCTCCGAGACCGGCAGCCGGTTCGGGTATTCCCGCTCGAGGCCCATCGCCGCGGCGAAGGCCAGGCCGAAACCGGGGTGCGGTGCGAAGCCGAGCCCGAGTGCCATCTGTTCGAGGTCGGCCGGGATGCCGCCCGCGACGATCGCGGCGAGTTTCAGTTCGGGCGCGTAGGTCGGCTGGAGGGCTCCCGCCCACGCGGAGGCCATACCGCCGCCGGAGTAGCCCGCGATCGCGACGGGCGAGGTGGACAGCCCGATCTCGGTGGCGCGCTGCACGGCTCGCACGCCGTCCAGGGTCACCATGCCGCTCAACTTCGCCGCACCGTAGGCGACGTTCGGACCGAGGTAGTCCGGCAGGGATACCGCCCAGCCCCGGCCGATCGGCAACATCGCGCCGACCGCGTCCTGGAGTTCGCCGTTGAACAGCGAGCGCGACGGATTGCATTTGGTGCCGAGCGAATTGATCAGCGCCTGGTAGGACACCAGCGGGGGATTCTTCACGCCGATCGGCAGCAGCACCGTGGTGGCGGCCATGATGGCGTCACCGCTGGAATTGGTCGAGCGGAACGCCACCTGCCAGGCGTCGGTGCCGACGTAGGGGCCGGAATCGATACGCCGGGTGCGCACGACGTCGCCGGGCGCCTTGGCGGCGAGGTCGCCGGGAGCGGTGAAGAACGGATCGGGGTCGGGCGAGGGGTAGAGCGGATCGGCGGTAGCGGTCGTCATCAGCGAACCCGCCGAGAACAGGGTGATCAGGACCGCCAGGATCCTGGTCAGCATCCGAGACAAGGGTGTGATTCCTTTTGTTCCAGGGAAATGCGGCGTCTGCGCGAGCAGCGGTGATACCGCCGGCCCCGACGCCGGATGCCACGTTGCAGGCATCATCCGGAGTCTGAGGTTAGTCGAATCACATTGGTGCGTAACACTTCCTGCATGCGTGAAAGATCACAACAAATGGGCCGTGACGGTTGGGTGATCGTGACGTCGTGTGCCTTCACATGAATCCGCGCCGACGGAAAAACGAAGCGGGGCAGCGACTGTGAGTCGCCGCCCCGCTTTCGGATCCTCGTGCTCAGATCTTGCGGATCACCGTGACGACCTTGCCGAGAATACGTGCGTCGTTACCGGGAATCGGTTCGAACAGCGGGTTGTGCGGCATCAGCCACACGTCGTTGCCGGTGCGTTTGAACGTTTTCACGGTGGCGTCACCGTCGATCATCGCGGCCACGATATCCCCGTTGTCCGCGACGTTCTGCTGGCGCACCACCACCCAGTCGCCGTCGCAGATGGCGGCGTCCACCATCGATTGACCGACGACCTTCAGCAGGAACAGCGAACCGTCGCCGACCAGTTCGCGTGGCAGTGGGAAGACGTCCTCCACCGCCTGCTCGGCCAGAATCGGGCCACCGGCGGCGATCCGGCCCAGGACCGGCACGTAGGTCGGGATCGGGTGGTTCGCGTCCGGGGTGTCGCTGTCCTCGACCGCCGCGCCGGGCAGGGTCGTCACCGAGCGCACCGCCTCGTCCAGCCCGCGTACGTCCACCGCGCGTGGACGATTCGGATCGCGCCGCAGATAGCCCTTACGTTCGAGGGCTCGCAATTGATGGGCGACCGAGGAGGTGGAGGTGAGGCCGACGGCGTCGCCGATCTCCCTGATGCTCGGCGGGTAGCCGCGCTCGCTCACCGAGGTGCGGATGACCTCCAGTACCTTGCGCTGACGCACGGTGAGATCTACCCCGGTCCGGGACGGGTGGGCCCCGGCTCCGCCCTCGTCACCCGTGTCGTCTGTGTGGCTCACCGGCAACCGCCTTCCTGTTGATGATGTCGCTCACTGAATTTAGTCCGGTCAGGCCGATGTATCAAACATCTGTTCGACGTATGTCCAGTGTTGCTGCTGACATTGTCGGTGGACCGTGGTAGAAATCGAACACAAGTTCTTCGAACACATGATCGAATAGCGACTCCCTTCGAGCGACAACACAGCACCCCTCACGGAGGTTTGTCCGATGCGCACCGCGATCAGCGATCCCACTGCGAACACCACCGTTCCGGCTCCCATCGATGACGTCGTCGACGGCCCCGACCAGGTCTTCGATTCCTTTCCGTCGCCGATGCGGCACCGACGTCGAGGCGGGGCGCGGGAGCTCGAGGCGGTGTCGCGGACCTCGTCGGATCGCCGGCCGCGCGGCAGTCGCCCGGGCGGCGCGGTGGAGCTGTATCGCCGCGGCTCGGCGCGTATGGCACCCACCTCGGCTCCGCACGCTGTGTATCCGATGGAGGCCAGGGTCGCCCGGGCGGAACTGGGTTTCGCGACGCTCGCGATCGCGGCGCTGCTGAGCGCGCTGGTCGTCATCGCGCTTATCGGGCTCGCGCACTGGCGGGCGGGCACATTCCAGGGGGAGACACCCGCGTCGACGCCGGGCGTGGTCGAACCGCAGACCGCCACGTGGGATCTGCCCCCGCGTTGACGCCGATGCGGGCCCGACGTGTCGGTTCGCTCGCCGGTCTGGCCGAATTTCTCGATCAATAACTAGAACACGTTGCTACCGTGGCGTCGACGTGACTCAGACGGCATCAGCCTCGATCGATACGGGATTCCTTCGCGATGACGCCACACCCCGTCGGACGCGCCGTCCGCGCCATCGCCCGGATCGCCGGGTTGCTCGCCTGTCTGCTGTTGGGGCCGAGCATGATTCCCGCCGCGCACGCGGCCCCCGCCTCCGTCGAATACCTCGACATCGCGGCCGTCGACGATGACGGATCCACGGGCGGTGGACTGAATCCCGCACTGCCGCTGGAGGAATCGACACTGCGCGAGGCATTGGACGACGCGCGGTCCGCGGGCGTCGCGCCGCACCGTTACGGCACACTGCTGCACCAGTATCGGCTCGTGGTCGCGGCCCGCAACGCCGGGATCGATCTGGCCGCGTGGGATCCGTCGCGCGGTGTGCGCGCCAACGAGCACACCTTCAACCTGGTGTACGTCAACTACCTGCGGTTGGCGACGCGGCATCCGGAGTTCTACTGGGCGGGCCTCGCCGGTATCGCGGGCGGGTCGTTCGCCTCGGGGTTCTTCGACATCGGCGATGTCGGGACCGTGCTCGACCTGCCGGGTATCCATCGACTCGGCAGCACGGTGGCCGATCTGCTGGCCGGCGTACCGCCCGAACCGGTGGCGGGACTGCCGTCCGACATCCGGTTGTTCTCGACCGAGGGCCCGCGCCTGACCGTCGAGGATCTCGACTGGTACCGGGCCCGGCTGATGATCATGCAGCGCCACATCTTCCTCGACCTGGTGCCGATGCACGAGGTCTACGCGGCCCTGGGTATGGCGGGAATCGACGAGATGTACGCGGCGGGCGTGATCGACGCCGATATCCGGGCCGGATGGCGGTCCCTGGCCACGGGCACCACGGCGGGATACGTGGACGCGCTGCTGCGGATGACCGATCGCGAACAGAACCACATCGTGGCCGATCAGTGGGACGAGACCACCGCGGGCCGCGGGGGGATGGGCAGGGTGCTGACCTACCTCAGCACCGTGGCGGGCAAACCGGCGGTACCGGGCGTCCGCGCACCCGGGGTCTTCGCGCCCGCGACCGTCCGGGCCGAGGTCGGCGGGCGGATGCTCGCCCCGCGCACTCCGCTGCCCGATTTCAACTGGGCCGACCGTGGCACCCGTTGGGCCCTACATCATGGGTGATCTGGTATCCCGCCATATCGATATGGAATCCGACCCGGCACTGGCGGCGACCGTGCTCGGCGAGTCCTTCTGGGACAAACTCGCCCGGGGCAGGCTCGTGCCGCGACTGCCCGACCTGATCGCGGATATGACCCAGCAGTGGCAACTGGCCGGGTGACGTGCGCGCCTCGTTGCGAAAGACCCGGTGGAGACCGAGTATTCTCGAATTGCTATGGAGGTATACCAAGCGTCAACGGGGATATACCTCGTAAGGGGCTCACGCCCCCGTATACGCGCTCGCCGGACCGGTCGCTCCGATCGGACACAGGTTCGGACGCGGGCGCGCGCATCGACGAAGGATCTCTCGGATGCATTGCCCGTACTGCCGACACCCTGACTCCCGGGTTGTCGACTCGCGCGAGGCCGAGGAAGGCGCGGCCATCCGCCGTCGACGATCCTGTCCGAACTGTGCACGACGTTTCACCACGGTCGAGACCGCGATCCTGTCCGTGGTCAAACGCAGCGGCGTCACCGAACCGTTCAGCCGCGAGAAGGTGATCCGCGGTGTGCGGCGCGCGTGCCAGGGCCGCGAAGTCGACGACGATGCCCTGAACCTGCTGGCCCAGCAGGTCGAGGACGCCGTGCGGGCGAAGGGTTCGCCCGAGGTGCCCAGTCACGAGGTCGGTCTCGCCATCCTCGGTCCGCTGCGCGATCTCGACGAAGTGGCCTACCTGCGCTTCGCCTCGGTCTACCGTTCCTTCACCTCGGCCGAGGATTTCGAACGCGAGATACAGCACATGCGGGCCGCGCGCGCCGCGGCGACGGTCAGCGCCGATTGAGCGGATCCGCCGCCGGGCACGTACCGGCGGCGGTCGCCCGTCATCGTCGGACGGCGGAGATCGCCTTCTCGATGCGTTTGGCCGAGATCGGGTAGGGCGTACCGAGTTTCTGCGCGAACAGGCTCACCCGGAATTCCTCGATCATCCACCAGATCTCACCGATATCGGGTGCGTGGCGACGATTTTCCGGCAGGGCCGCGAGCAGCCGATCGTAGGCCGCCAGCGCCCGGTCGACTTCGACGATGCCCTGCCGGTCGCGGGTCGCCGAAGCGGGAAGGGCTTCCAAACGGGTGACCGCCGCGCGCAGGTAGCGGGGTAGCTCCGTCAGGCGTGCGCTGCCCCATTCGGCGACGAAGCCCCGGAACACCAGATCATCGAGCTGGTGACGGACATCCTCGGCGATATCGTGCTCGGCGGTCTCGGCCAGGGCTGCGTCGACCCGGTGCGCCTCGGCCAGAACGGGGACGACCAGGCGCACGATCCGCGCCACCGCGGCGGTGAAATCCGGGCGGATAGTGGCGATCAGGGCCTCGAATCGTTCCGGACTGCGCACCGGCCCACCGGCCGCGGCGATCAACTCGTCCGCGGCGGCGGCACGGCAATCCTCGACCAGGTCGTCGATACCCCCGTACGGATTGCGGCTCAGCGCGAGCCGCTCTCGCGGCGGCAGACTCGCGGTGACCGCGCGCACCGAGGTGGGCAGTGCGGCCAGCACCAGGGCGCGGGTACCGCTGCGCATGGCGGCGGCCTGCTCGGCGGGTGAGCTGAGCACGCGGACCGCGACGCCCTCGCCCTCGGCGACCAGCGCCGGATAACCCGTGACCGTCTGGCCCGCGACCTCGCGGCGCACGGTCGGTGCGACGGTGCCGAGTGATTCCGAGGTCCAGACCGCCGCGGGCGCGCGTTCTGCGCCCGCCGTGGCGCGGGCCACCGACGCGGAAACCTGTGCGGCCAACTGTGTTTTGAGCGCGGCGAGGCTTTTGCCCTTGCCGAGTACCTTGCCGTCGGTGTCGAGCGCGGCGAAGGTCATCCGCAGGTGGTCCGGCAGCGCGGCAGCGTCGAGATCGGCCGGTGCGATGGTGACCGAGCCCAGGCGCGACAGTTCACGGGCCAGGCCGGTGCGCAGCGGTTCGGCGCGCGGCGTCAGCGCGGCCAGGGCCGCGGAGGCGAAATCCGGTGCGGGAACGACACTGCGGCGCAAGGATTTCGGCAACGTCTTGATGAAGGCGGCCGCGAGTTCCTCGCGCATCCCCGGCACCAGCCAGTCGAAGCCGACCGGGCGCACGTGCGCGAGTTGTTCGACCGGGATGCGCACGGTGACACCGTCGTCGTCGCGGCCCGGTTCGAACTGGTAGGTCAGCGGGAAACTCAATTCGCCCTGACGCCACGCGTCGGGGAAATCGGTGGGATCGAGTCCGGCCGCGGTGTCGTTGACCACGGTGGATTTCGAGAAGTCCAGCAGCGCGGGATCTTTGCGTTTCGCGTTGCGCCACCAGCTGTCGAAATGGCGCACCGACACGATATCGGACGGGACGCGCCGATCGTAGAACTCGAACAGCACCTCGTCGTCGACCAGGATGTCGCGACGGCGGGCCCGATGCTCCAGATCTGCGACGTCGTCGAGCAGTTCCCGATTGCGGTGGAAGAACCCGTGGTTGGTCTGCCATTCGCCCTGGACCAACGCGTGGCGCAGGAACAGTTCCCGCGACAGCTCCGGGTCGATACGCCCGTAGTCGACCGGTCGCCCGGTTACCAGCGGCACACCGTAGAGGGTGACGCGTTCGTAGGCGCGGGCCGCGCCGCGCTTGCTGGACCAGTGCGGCTCGGAGTAGACCCGTTTGACCAGATCCCCGGCGAGGCGCTCAGCCCATTCCGGTTCCACCCTGGCCGCCATCCGCCCCCACAGCCGCGAGGTCTCGACCAGTTCGGCGGCCATGACCCAGCGCGGAGGCTTCTTCGCCAGCGACGAGCCGGGGAAGATCACGAACTTGGCTCCGCGCGCACCGAGGAATTCGCGCGATTCCGCTTCCCTGACACCGATATGGGACAGCATGCCCGCCAGCAGCGACTGATGGATCGCGGTGGAATCCCATGGCATGTCGTCGGATCTCGCGCGTCGGCCCGGCTGTTCACCGTGGTTTCCGCGCCCGGCTCCGTCCTCGCCGGAAGGTGTACCGCCCGGTGCGCCCGCTGTCGACCAACCGAGGCCTCGGGTGATCGTGCGCAATTGCCCGTGCAGATCCTGCCATTCGCGAATCCGCAGGTAGTGCAGGAACTCGTCGCGGCACATACGGCGGAACTGACTGGACGACAACGATGTCCGCTGTTCGTTCAGGTAGGTCCACAGTCGCGCGTAGGCGAGGAAATCCGAGCCGTCCACGACGAAACGCTGATGTTTGGTGTCGGCGGCCTGCTGATGTTCGGCCGGGCGTTCGCGCACATCCTGGATCGACAGGGCGGCGACGATGATCAGGACGTCGGCCAGACAGCCGTTGCGGTGCGCTTCGACCAGCATCCGCGCCATCCGTGGGTCGACGGGGATCTGTGCCATCTCCCGCCCGATCGGGGTCAGCGACAGGGTGGCGTCCGAGTCGGCTCGACCCTCCGATGCGGCCGCGTCGCTCTGTCCGTCGCCGTCCGGTGTGGCGGGGCCGCGACGTTTCCCGTCGGGTCGCCGTGCCAGCGCGCCGAGTTCTTCCAGCAGCGCGACGCCGTCGCGGATCGCCCGCTTGTCCGGCGCCTCCACGAACGGGAGCTTCTCGATATCCCCGAGTCCGAGCGCGGTCATCTGCAAGATCACGGCCGCGAGATTGGTGCGCAGGATCTCCGGTTCGGTGAACGCGGGCCTGGCGTCGAAATCCTGTTCGGAATACAGCCGGATGGCGATGCCGTCGGCGACGCGGCCGCAGCGTCCGGAGCGCTGCCGTGCCGACGCCTGCGACACCTCCTCGATGGGCAGCCGCTGCACCTTGGTGCGCATGGAGTAGCGGGAGATACGCGCGGTGCCCGGGTCGACCACGTAGCGGATGCCGGGCACGGTCAGCGAGGTCTCGGCCACATTGGTCGCCAGCACGACGCGGCGGCCGGTATGCGGTTGGAACACCCGGTGCTGTTCGGCGGCCGACAACCGCGCGTAGAGCGGCACGATCTCGGTGCGCGGAAGTTTCAGGTCGCGCAGCGCGTCGGCGGTGTCGCGGATCTCGCGTTCACCGGAGAGGAACACGAGCACGTCGCCGTCGCCCTCGGCGAACAGTTCCCGCACCGCGTCGCCGATGGCGTCGACCGGATCGCGGTCGACGACGCGGGTGTCCTCCCGGTCCTTCTCCTCGTCGGTGGCGGCAGCGGCGGTCGATAGCTCCAGCGACAGCGGCCGGTACCGGATCTCCACCGGATAGGAACGACCCGACACCTCGACGATCGGCGCGGGCACACCGTTCTCGTCGGCGAAATGGCGCGCGAACAGTTCCGGGTCGATGGTGGCTGAGGTGATGATCACCTTGAGATCGGGACGGCGGGGCAGCAACTGCGCGAGGTAGCCGAGCAGGAAATCGATATTGAGGCTGCGTTCGTGCGCCTCGTCGATGATGATCGTGTCGTAGCGGCGCAGCATCCGATCGCGCTGGATCTCGGCGAGCAGGATGCCGTCGGTCATCAATTTGACCAGGGTGCGGTCGGAGGCCTGATCGGTGAAGCGGACGGTGTAGCCGACCACGTCGCCCAGTTCGGTCCCCAGTTCCTCGGCGATCCGTTCGGCGACCGTGCGGGCGGCGAGTCTGCGCGGCTGGGTGTGGCCGATGGTGCCTCGGATACCCCGGCCGAGTTCGAGGCAGATCTTGGGTATCTGGGTGGTCTTGCCCGACCCGGTCTCGCCCGCCACGATCACCACCTGGTGCGCGGCGATCGCCGCGGCGATGTCCTCGCGACGCTGGGTGACCGGCAATTGCTCCGGAAACCGGATCGCCGGAACCGCCGCGCGTCGCGCGTCGACACGCAGCTCCGCCGCCGTGATCTCGGCGGTGATGGCGGCGAGGTCGGTCGAGTCGGCGTCCTTCCCGCGGGCCCGGTCCAGCCGTCGCTTCAGCCGGTATTCGTCGCGGAGGGAGAGGTTCGCCAGGCGGGTGCGGAGTTCACGTATTCCGTTGTCAGCTGTCCTGGTCATCGCGTACTCCAGCGTAATGGGCGCGTTCGGGCGCCGTCAGCCCGGAGCCGTCGCACTACCCGTCGCCGGGATCCGGTCCGCCGCGACGGGTCGTGCGCCGGCGTCCGTCGACCGATGTTGCCGCCGGGATGCCCGATGTCGCAAATCGGCTGCCGACCGGCGCGGATGTGCGACGATTCCGCTATGGACACGAGGTCGGGCACGGCGTGGTGGATCAGGGTTCTGCGGGTGGCCTTCGCGGTGCTGGCCATCGTGGCGCTGGTATCGCTTCCGCTGCGCAACAGCGATGTCGCGACCTTCTCCATCGCGAACTTCTTCAGCTATTTCACCATCCAGTCCAATGTGATCGCGATGATCGTATTGCTGGTCGGTGGCCTGCGCGACCCGGCCGGTCATCGGTGGCGGCTCGTGCGCGGCGCGGCCACCCTGTACCTGGTCATCACCGGGGTCGTCTACGCCGTACTGCTGGCCGACGTGGACGTGGCGCTCACCGACCGCTGGATCAACGACATACTGCACCGGATCATGCCGATCGTCATGGTGCTCGACTGGGTCCTCGTGCCGGTCGCGCTCGGCATCGGCGCCAGGCTGATCGGCGCGTGGCTGATCTACCCCTTCGTCTACGGCGTCTACACGCTCGTGCGCGGACCCGTCGTCGACTGGTATCCGTATCCCTTCCTCGACCCGCGGCACCAGGGTTATGTGTCGTTGATCATCGGTCTGGTCGTCCTGACCGGTGTCTTCGCGCTGCTCGCCCTCGCCGTGGTCTCCGTCGGTGCGCTGGCCACCCGTTGGCGTCATCCGGCCCCTGCCGGATGATCGAGCGAGCGGCGGGTCACGGTGTGCGCGACCCGCGCGGGTGACGACCCGAACGAATGATGAGGTATACGTGGTTGGCATGAACGCGTTGTGGCATGGATTCGCCGATATGGGTGCCGTCGAACGAGACGGGGCGTTCGTCGTGGCGCGCGGGGAGGGCGCCTACATCTACGACACGGCGGGCACTCGCTACCTGGACGCGACCGCCGGGCTCTGGTTCACCAATATCGGCCACGGCCGCGGCGAGGTCGCCGACGCGGTGGCCGCCCAACTCCGCGAGATCGCGCACTACTCGAATTTCGGTGACATCACCGAACCGGTCACCCAGGAATTGGCCCGGAAACTGTCGGAGATCGCGCCGGTGCCCGGCAGCAAGATCTTCTTCACCTCGGGTGGCTCGGATTCGGTGGACACCGCGGCCAAACTGGCCCGCCGGTACTGGCACGAGGTGGGGAGACCGGACAAGACGATCGTGGTCGGTCGCACACGCGCCTACCACGGCATGCACGTCGCCGGGACCGCGCTGGCCGGTATTCCGGTCAACCGCGAGGGGTACGGCGAACTCATGGCCGACGCGCGCACCGTCGAATGGGACGACGCCAAGGACCTGCTTGCCCTGATCGAGGATGTCGGCGCGGAACGGATCGCCGCGTTCTTCTGCGAGCCGATCATCGGCGCGGGCGGGGTCTACCTGCCGCCGGACGGCTACCTGCCCGAGGTGCGCCGGATCTGCCGCGATCACGACATCCTCTTCGTCGCCGACGAGGTGGTGACCGGATTCGGCCGCATCGGCGGGTCCTGGTTCGCGTCGTCGCGGTTCGGGCTCGAACCCGACATCATGACCACCGCCAAAGGGCTGACCTCGGGCTATATGCCGATGGGCGCGGTTTTCATCGCGCCGCGCATCGCGGAACCCTTCTTCGCGGGCGGCGTCTGGTGGCGTCACGGCTACACCTACGGAGGCCACGCGGGCGCGGCCGCGGCGGGACTGGCCACCCTCGCCATCATGGAGCGCGAGAACCTGCTGGACGAGGCGACCCGGATCGAGTCGTCGCTGCACGAACAGTTCGCGCCGCTGGCCGATCACCCGCGCGTCGCCGAGGTGCGCAGCGGGATCGGCGCGGTGGCCGCCGTGCAGCTCGCCGACCCGGCCGAAGCGCTGCCGTTCGTGAAAACGCTTCGTGCCCACGGTATCTCCGGGCGCGCCACCGGGCAGGGCGCGTTGCAGATCTCCCCGTCGTTCGTGATGACCGATGACCAGATCGGCGCACTGGTCCAGGGATTCGCCCGGGCGCTGGGGTAACCGCGCTCAGAGCGTCCGTGTCATGAAGACGCTGTGCGGGCTCGGCTCGTAGTCGCCGAACGGCGGGCAGCGGGCGAATCCGTGACGCCGATAGAGATCGATCGCGCGCAGATAGAACTCCGACGCACCGGTTTCCAGGCTGAGCCTGCGGTAGCCGCGCGTGCGGGCGACCTCGACGATGTGGGTGAGCAGTGCCGTCGCGATCCCGCGCCCGGCGTGGGTCGCGACGGTGCGCATGGATTTGATCTCACCGTGTTCGGGGGCGAGTTCCTTCAGCGCGCCGCAGCCGACCAGTTCGCGCCGGTCCCACACGCTCCAGAACGTGACGGCGGGATCGCGTAGCGCCGCGATATCGAGCGCGTGACTGCTGTCGTCGGGGGAGTGCACGTGCATCTGCGCGAGATGCGCGTCGAGCAGCGCGGCGATCTCGGGGCCGGTGAGGTCGTCGACGATGATCCGCAATCGGTGCTCGGCGTCGCTGGACATCGCTCCATGATGGGCCGGTCGGACGGGGCGCGGCGAGTCGGCGTGTCAGCATGGACGCTGACAGTGAGGGCCCGGAACATGCGAATCACCGACAGCATCGGATCGGCGGCCGTCGGTGCGTTGCGCCGTGCCGCCGACGAAACCTATTACGCCGGATTGGCCGTGCGCGCCGGGCTCATCACCCCGGAGCGCCCCGACCGCCTCGCCCGCATGGGGGTCGCGGTGCTGCGCTCGGGCATGCTCGGCGGGCTCACGGCGGTGGCGGCGCTGCGCTACCGCGACCGGGTCGCGATCCTGGACGAACGTGGCCCCGTCACGTTCCGTGAACTCGACGACCGCAGCACCGCGCTCGCGAATGCCTGGCGGGTGCGCGGCCTGCGCGACGGCGAGGGTGTGGCGATCCTGGTCCGTAACCATCGAGGCTTCCACTACGCGGTCTTCGCCGCCGCCAAATGCGGCGCGAGGATCATCCTGTTGAACACCGATTTCGCCGGTTCCGCGCTGCGCGAGGTGCTGACGCGCGAAGGCGCGGATCTGCTGGTGTACGACGAGGAATACGCCGGTCGGCTCGCCGGGTACACGGCGGTGCGCGGCAGTTACCGCGCCTGGGTCGATACCCCCGCTGTCGACACCATCGACAACCTCGTCGCCTCCGGTGCGCGGACCCCGCCGCGCAAACCCGCGACCGCGGCCGCGATCGTGCTGCTCACCAGCGGCACCACCGGAACACCGAAGGGGGCGCGCCGCGCCGCGCCCACCTCGCTGGCCCCGCTCGGCGCGATCCTGGCCCGGGTGCCGTTGCGGGCCAGGGGCGTCGTCGAATGTCCGGCCCCGCTGTTCCACACCCTCGGATTCGCGCACGCGACGCTGGCACTGGGTTTCGGATCCACCCTGGTGATCCGCCGCCGCTTCGATCCGCAGGCGGTGCTCGACAGCCTGTGCCGCCGTCGCGCGACCGCGCTGATCGTGGTGCCGGTGATGCTGCGGCGGATGGTCGACCTCGGGCCGAAATCGCGGGCGGCACAGGACTTCTCCCGACTACGTGTCGTCTTCGTCGCGGGCTCGCCGCTCGGGGCGGATCTGTGCGTACGGGCGACCGAGGAATTCGGGCCGGTGCTCTACAACGTCTACGGCTCCACCGAAGTGGCCTACGCGACCATCGCGACCCCCGCCGATCTCGGGGTCGAACCGGGCTGCGTGGGCACCGTGGTGCCGAGCGCGACGGTGCGGATACTCGGCGACGACGACCGCGAAGTGCCGAACGGGCGTACCGGACGTATCTTCGTCGGCAACAACTATCAGTTCGACGGCTACACCGGCGGTGGTGCCAAGGCGCGTGTCGACGGTCTGATGTCGACCGGTGACGTCGGGCATTTCGACAGCGCCGGAAGGCTTTTCATCGACGGCCGCGACGACGACATGATCATCTCCGGCGGCGAGAACGTCTTCCCCGCCGAGGTCGAGGAGTTGCTGGCCGCCCATCCGGCGGTGGTCGAGGCCGCCGTGTTCGGCGTCGACGACGATCGGCACGGTCAGCGGCTGCGCGCCGTGGTCGTGGTTCGTGGCGGGCATACCCTGACCGCCGAGGATGTGCGTGACCACGTGAGAACCCGTCTGGCCCGCTTCAAGGTGCCCCGCGACGTGGTCTTCGTCGACGAACTGCCGCGCACTCCCACCGGCAAGGTCCTCGTGCGAGTGCTGCGCGGACTCGGCGACGCGGGATCGGTCGGCGAAAAATGAATGGCCCACCACGACGGCCGTCGGTATCTTCGACACCTGCGCCATCGTGAGGGGGAAGAGGTATGGAGGCGACCGTCACGGTTACCCCGGATCAGTTGCCGGAGCTACTGCTGCACGTCGCCGTCGTCCGGCCGGTATTCCTCTGGGGCGCACCGGGAATCGGTAAGAGGGCGTCTGGGATCTCATGTGGCTGGTGTGCTGGCGTGAGCCAGTCGTCGGGTGAGGGTGTGGATGGCAGCGATGTAGACCATGGCTTCGTGGTGGTCGGGGCGGGTTTCGTAGTCGCGGACGCATCGGCGGTGTTTGACGAGCCAGCCGAATGTGCGTTCGACTACCCAGCGGCGTGGCAGGACTTCGAACCCGGTGGCGGTGTCGCTGCGTTTGACGATCTGAATAGTTTGGGCGAGAACAGATTTCGTCCAGATGACCAGTCGCCCGGCGTAGCCGCCGTCGGCGAATACGTGCGTGATGGTGGCGAAGCGGGCCGCGACAGCGGCCAGCAGCCGGTGCGCGGCGTCGCGGTCCTGGATCGAGGCGGCGGTGACCACGACGGCCAGCAGTAGCCCGCTGGTATCGGTGGCGATGTGGCGTTTGCGGCCTTTGATCTTCTTGCCCGCGTCGTATCCGGCCGTACCCGCTGCGACGGTGTCGGCACCGCGCACGGTCTGCGAGTCGATCACCGCCGCGGTCGGCTGCGGCGCCCGACCGGCGGCGACTCGGGCACGATCACGCAGTGCATCGTGGATACGTTGCCATGCACCGGCTTTCGTCCATCGCCGGTAGATGTCGTACACGGTTTTCGCAGGTGGGAAATCGTGCGGCAGCTGCGCCCACGCGATCCCGCCGCGCGACAGGTAGAAGATCGCGTCGCACACCAGCCGCCGCGACCACTTTTCGTGTCGGCCGCCCTTACCGGCGGTGTTGCCTGGTGGCGGAAGCAGCGGCTCCAGGATCGCCCACTGCGGGTCGGTCAGCGACGAAGACGGATAGAACGGGCACTTCGGCGACTCGCCGTGGGCTGGGCACGACAAGCACAAGCAGGTAAGCGACACTGGCACAGGGACTCTCGGTGTGACGTCTTGGTGTGGAAACCTCAGTCGTACCGGGAGTCCCTCTACATATCCGGCGTCACACGCCAGCCGGTGACCGAGATCTCAGACGCGCTCTGAGCTTGAGATTTAACCTCTGAGCTGGGGTAGGTCGCCCCGGTTGATCATGGGTGAAGCCCTTGGTTGATGATTCATCTTGCTACAGAACGAATCTCATGAACCAAGGGCTTCGATGAACAGTGTGCACGATCCTGGTCGCGAGGGTGCGGCCGGGGAGTTGTCGGCGTTTCGGCAGGAGTTGTACCGGTGTGCGAGCGCGCGAGCGGATGCGTTGTTCGAGCTGTGTGAGGCGGTGTTGTGCGCGGACGGGCCGGTGACCACGCTGGTCGGGTTGTCTCTGGTGGCCGAGCATCGCCGTGGTCATGGCGGTATGTACGACGCGCTGGCGGCGGGCGGCTCGATGTCACCAGGCTGCGGCGGGCGGTGACCGGATTGCCGGTCCCGTGTGAGCGCGGCGGCCGGATCAGGCTGGCGGTGGATGTGTCACCGTGGCTGCGGCCCGACGCTATGACCAGTGCCGACCGTTGTTTCTGTCATACCTATGGGCGCGGCAAGGGCAACGCGCAGCTGATCCCGGGCTGGCCGTACTCGTTCGTCGCCGCGCTCGAGTCCGGGGCGTCGAGCTGGTGCGCGCTGCTGGACGCGCAGCGTATCGGCCGTGACGAGGACCTCACCGCGGTGACCGCCGCCCAGGTCCGCGACGTGGTTGCCCGGCTGCGCGCGGCCGGGCATCATCGGCCCGGGGATCGCGACATCGTGATCGTGTTCGACGCCGGCTACGATATCTGCCGCTTGGCGTGGCTGTTGGCGGATCTGCCGGTTGAGCTGGTAGGTAGGGTGCGGTCGGATCGGGTGTTCTGCTTCCCCGCCGCCGCGCGGGCCCGCACGGGCCGCCCGCCGCGCCACGGCCCGGTGTTCACCCTCGCCGACCCGGCGACCCATCCCGAGCCCGCGGTCACGACCAGCACCGACACCCTTCGCTACGGCACCGCCCGCACCACTGCCTGGCACCGGTTGCATCCCCGGCTCACCCACCGCGGCCCCTGGGCCGACCTCGACGGTCCGCCACCGATCATCGAGGGCGCCCTGATCCGGTTGACCGTGGATCGGCTACCCGGCGACCGAAACCCGAAACCGGTGTGGCTGTGGACATCCCGTGCCGAAAGCGCCGCAGCGGACGTGGACCGCTACTGGCAGGCGTTCCTGCGCCGCTTCGACATCGAGCACACCTTCCGGTTCCTGAAACAAACCCTCGGCTGGACCCGGCCCCGGGTCCGTACCGCCGCCCAGGGCGACCGCTGGACCTGGCTGATCCTCACCGCCCACACCCAGCTGCGGCTCGCACGCGGCCTCACCACCGACCTGCGCCGCCCCTGGGAGAAACCCGTCACCGACCCGCACCGGCTCACCCCCGCCCGCGTCCGTCGCGGGTTTCGCCACCTCCGCCGGAAAACCCCCAATCCGGCCAGCGCGCCGAAACCCTCACGCCCCGGCCCCGGCCGCCCGAAAGGCAGCAAGAACCGGCACATCGCGCCACATCCAGAGGTCGGCAAAACCCGTGTGGCCCCGGCTACGCCGGGGCCACAACCTTAAATCTCAAGCTAAGAGTTCGCTGGTGCGGACCTTCGCCGAATCCTTGGGGCTCGAATGTGTGACTCTGCTCGGCACCCAGCTCGCACCGGAGGATCTGATCGGTGTTCCGCAGATCGTCGATGATCGCAGCCGGTTCGCGCCGCCGGAATCGATCGCACGGCCCGAGCCGTACTGCCTTTTCCTGGACGAACTGAACGCGGCCTCGCCGGAAGTGCAGAAATCGTTCTACTCGCTCATCCTCGACCGCAGGATCGGCAACTACGAACTGCCCGCGGGATCGGTGGTCATCGGGGCGGGCAACCGTGCCACTGACAACGCGCTGGCGCGACCGATGGCCTCGGCGCTGGTCAACCGCATGGTGCACCTGCATCTGCGCGCCGACGTGGACGATTGGCTGAAATGGGCCGCGCTCGACGATATCCACCCGTGGATCGTGCGCTACCTCGTCCAACGTCCCGATCATCTGTGGTCGCCGCCGCCCAAGACCGAGGCGCCGTTCTCGACCCCGCGCGGCTGGCACATGCTCTCCGACGCCATGCACTCCTGCGGTGACGATATCGATGACACGGTTCTGCACGTGCTGACAGCGGGAATCCTGACCCCGGGCCACGCCTCGGCCTTCCGCGCCTACGTCAAGACCCTGCGGCACGCCCACGACCTCGAAGCCGTGCTGAAGGGCGAGCTGGGCTGGCCGCGCGATCCCGGTGATCGCGACCTGCTGTACTTCCTGTCGGAGACATTCCGGGCCCGGCTGATCAAGGATCTGCCCGGCGCGCGCGAACACCTCTCGCCGTCACTGGGCCGCTTCGTGATCCGGGTCAAGGCGATGCTGATCGAACTCGCCGAGATCTCGGTCGAATGCGCGCAACTGGTGATCGCGGCGGACGACGACGGCGCGCCCGCGCTGCCCGCCTGGTTCCTCATCGAGGTCAGCCGCGACCTGCCGCGCCTTGCCGCACGGCGCTAGGGGCCGGGCGTGCGGAAGAAGGCGAAGGTCGATCCGTGGTCGGAGGCGATCGATCACGGCTGGCGAGAAGCACGATCGCACGCGGCTTTCCGTCATCTGCGGTGCGGGCCCCGTCCGCTCGATGCCGGTGCGCCGAGTGACATCCGGGCCTACATCGGCGGTGAGGTGATCTACTACCACCCCCGTCACCGGGCCGAAGCATCGGAATGGGCCTGGGTTTTCGCGCACTGTCTGCTGCACGCCGGATTCGGTCACCTGGATCCGCGCACCACGCGGGCCGGAAATATCGAGCAGGCGGGCAGACATCAGCACCAGCGGCAACCGCACCCCGCCTATCGCGCGGCCTGCTGCGCGGTCGTCGACCAGTACCTGGTGACGATGAAGATCGGGCGTCGTCCGCTCGAATTCCCGCTTCCCCCTGGAATTTCCGACGAGCACGAGACCGCCGCGCGCTGGCGGGAGACCACGGTGCCGGAGGGCTGTCGCCGTGACGACCCGCCCGATTTCCTCATCGTCGACGTCGAGGCGGCGCAACGCTTCGACCATCCCCGCCATTTCGCCGCCGGACTGGCCGCGGCGGCCCGCGACGCGCTGGCCACCGCGGGAGGTGAGCACGCCGAGCACGGACGGCGTCCGAAACGGCCGTGGGACGCCGCGCTCGGCTGGTTCGTCTCCTCCTACCCACTGCTCGGCGCGCTCGCGGCCGGGATGACCCTGGTCGCCGACGTGGACCTCGCCCGGACGTGGGATATCTCGATCGCCGCCGTGAACGCGGAAGCGGGGGAGATCTACATCAACCCGCTGGCGGGCCTGAACGACGAACAATGGCGATTCGTCCTGGCCCACGAAATGCTGCACGCCGCGCTGCGCCACGGTGAACGGACCGGCGCGCGCGATCCTCATCTGTTCAATATCGCCTGTGACTACGTGGTCAACGGCTGGCTGGTCGAGATGGACGTCGGGCAGATGCCGGAAGGTCTGCTCCACGACCCCGACCTGAAAGGCTGTTCGGCCGAGGAGGTCTACGACCGGATCGCGACGGATCTGCGCAGGCAACGCAAACTCGCCACCCTGCGCGGTCGCGGGCTCGGCGACGTCCTGGGTGAACCGCTGCCGCGTCCGGGGACGCCGGGCCGGTACGTCGATCTGGACGAGTACTACCGCAACGCGCTGGTCACCGGACTGGCCTACCACCTCGGCGGCGGTCGCGGAACCGTACCCGCCGCCTTGGAACAGGCGATCAGGGCGCTGGACCAACCACCGCTGCCGTGGGACGCCCAGCTGGCTCGCTGGTTCGACGAACATGTGCCGACGGTGGACAAGCGCCGCAGCTATGCCCGCGCGTCGCGTCGCCAGGCATCGACGCCCGATATTCCGCGACCGGCGTGGACGCGCCCCGAGGAGAACGTGCGCCTGCCCACCTTCGGCGTCGTGCTCGACACGTCGGGGTCGATGGACGTGACACTGCTCGGCAAGGCACTGGGCGCCATCGCGTCCTACGCCACGGCCCGCGACGTGCCGCGCGCCCGTGTCGTCTACTGCGACGCGGCCGCTTACGACGCGGGCTATCTGCCGGTCGAGGAGATCACGCGCGGGGTGCGGGTTCGCGGCTGAGGTGGCACGGTGCTGCAACCCGGCATCCGGATGCTCGAACGCGCCGAGGACTTCCCGGCCGACGGACCGATCCTCGTCATCACCGACGGGCAGTGCGAGGCCCTGCGCGTTCGCCGCGAACACGCGTTCCTGGTGCCCGCCGGTGCGAGCCTGCCGTTCCGTCCGCGTGGGCCGGTGTTCCGGGTGCGCTGAGCCGCGCGTGCCGCGAGCCGAATTGGCAGTGCGGGAAGCTGTTTCACGTGCCACGGTGGCGCGGGACGGTTATGCTGCGTGGCGAGCCGATGAAGGGGGACGATCGTGTTCGGTGGGAACAGGCGCGGTCCTGTTGTTCGAGTGCTGGCGGTATCGGCCGTGGTGGCGCTGTCGTATCTCCTGGTGGAGGCGCTGGTCGCGGCGGCGATCACTCCGCCGGGGTCGCGGGTGCTGGCGGAGTGGTCGCAACGGCGGCGGCGAGATCGGTTGTCGGCCGGATAGCGGTGGGGTCGGCCGGGCGATGGCTCCGCGCACAGGCATCCAACGCCGAAATGGGCATCCCGCTTGGGTGTTCGGCGGTGATCGTTTCGCGGTGAGCCCGCAGCCGTGCCATTCGGACTCGGTCCACGCGTCATCGTTTCGAGGCCTCGTCGGTGTGTCCGAGTCGCGTCGGTGTGTCGTCGGCCGGGCTCGCGATTCTTCTCCGCGAGATCGGACCGGATGCGAGCATGGGAACCGGTGGCCGCGATCGTCGTGACGAAAGGCGGTGGGGTGCTGTGCAGTTCGTGCAGGAATACGCGGCGTTGCGATGGGTGGTGGCTGCGGCGTTCCTCGTCGCCGCGGCGATGGTGACCGCGCGGATGACCGCCCCGTCGGGCGTGCGCGGGAGCGAGGGATCGACGCTGTCCCCATCGGTACCGCGCGGAGCCGACAGCGGTGACCATGCGTGGCCGCACGACATCTCGGTCGAGTCGGGCATCGGTGCGGTCCACCACGAATCCGACGCCGCCCATCTCGTCATGTGCCTGGTGATGCTGACCATGCTGGTCTTCCCCCGCGGCGCGAATCCCCACGCGCTCCACGGTGTCCTCGTCGCCGCCACGGTGGTTTTCACCGCACTGCTGGCAACCCGTCTCGTCCAGTGGCGCGCCGGCACCCCGGCGATCGCGACGCACCGGATCCTTGCCCTCGGCTATCACGTAATCGCCGCATTATCAATGCTTTACGCCATGTCGGGCCATTCCGGCTCCGGCCCCGCCCCGCTCCCGGCCCTCGCGCTCGCCACACTCTTCTGCATCGACGCGGTCGCCGTGATCGCCGCCCCGCACACCGGCCGTCACCACTTCGGACACGCGACCGGTCCCGCGGAAACCACCCCGCCCTCCGCGGCGATCCCGCATGTGGTGATGGATCTCGGCACGGTATACATGCTCGTCGCCGCGGCACTGAGCTGAGTTCCGTCTCCCGATTCAGTGGGCGGTACGCGAAATCGGTCCTACAGGTCGATGACCGAGTCGGCAGTCACCCGGCCGCCGAGGTGGACCCAGCCGTCGGAATCCCATTGGGTGAAGATCTGGCTGCCCTTGCCCTGGGTGATGTTGAGGCCCTTGCGCAACAGGGCGGTGAGGGCCACGGCGGCGGCGCCGGTCGCCTCGTCCTCGGCGATACCCATGGTCGGTGCGAACATGCGCGAGCGCAGGGCTGCGCGATGTTCGTCGGTCCAGGTCCACAGGTAGTGCGGTCCGCCGGTGAAATCGTCCGGGCGCAGGGCGAGGAGTTCCTCGACGCTGTCGAGCTGGTGGAACGTGAAATCGGGAGCCCACTCGCCGCGTGCCTTGATCCAGGTGAGACCGTCGGTCAGTTCGACCGTCACCGGTCCCGCCGGAACCTCCAGCACGCGCACCGGGACGCCCTGCTCGGCGAACCACCACGCGGTGCCGACGGTGGGATGCCCGGCGAAGGGGAGTTCGACCGCGGGTGTGTAGATGCGCACCCGAGCGATCTCGTCCACGGGATCGGCGACGACAACGGTTTCGCTGTATCCGGCGCGTGCCGCCAGCAGCTGCGGGTCGGCGGCCACGACATCACCCGCCCTCGCGATTCCGAGTTCGTTGCCCAGTCGCCCGGCCGCGTCGGTGAACACGCGCACTACCTCGAGCCGCGTTCCCATGGCCTCCGGTTCACCCTGTGTGCCCATATCCGTGAGCCTACCGACCGTTCGCCGACCCTCGAAAGCGCGTGCGGCCGATGTCGAGTATCCGCATCCGGTGTTTGCCACAAAGCGCACGGTCATCCATACCTCGGGGAAGACCTGTGATCTTTGCGATAGCCGAATGGTTGCGAATCGAACCGGTGCGTCGCCGCGAGAGTTCGGCCGGTCCGCGATCGAGCGACGTACCCCACATTTTCCCGAGCACGATCCGGGCCTCGGAGGCGACTTCGGCCCCGTCCCTGCGAGGGACGGGGCCGAACTCGGGAAACCCCGGCTGTCAGACCTGCGCGGCGGCGAGTGTCTCGGTGGACTGCACCGCCTGGCCGACTCCGGCGACGATCGCCGCCACCCGCAGCGATTCGAAGATCACCTCGCGCGACACACCGGCGTCGCGCAGGGTCTTCTCGTGCGCTTCCAGGCAGTGCGCGCACCCGTTGATCGAGGAGACCGCGAACGACCACAGCTCGAAATCGGTCTTGTCGACGCCCGGGTTGCCGATGATGTTCATCCGCAGACCGGCACGCAGATCGTCGTACCGTCCGTCGAGGAACGCCTTGCCCCGGTAGAACACATTGTTCATGCCCATGATCGAGGCCGCGCCGAGCGCGCCGTTGTAGGCCTCTTCCGACAGGGTGTCGGCGGCTTCCTCGGCGATCTCACGCAGCGTCGTCGCCGACCGGGTCGCGGCCGCCGAGGCGAGCAGGGTGCCCCACAGCTGCTGCTCGTTCAACACGGTGGTGCGTGCGATCGATGACAGATTGAGCTTGAGGTCCTTGGCGTACTCGGGTAGGGAGTTCTTCAGGTTCTCGATGCTCATTCGACATTTCCTCGGATCATCCCCGCGCGTGCGGGCAACTTGTGGCGGATTTCGTTCACGTGCCGGATATTTCGGGAACGCTGATCGCGTGCGACGTCAGACGCTCGCGGAGAGCAGCTCGCCCGCGTTGATGGTCGGGTCGCCCTTCTTCCAGTTGCAGGCGCACAGCTCGTCGGACTGCAGGGCGTCGAGCACGCGCAGCACCTCGTCGACATTGCGGCCCACCGAACCCGCGGTCAGCGAGACGAACTGGATCTCGTTGTTCGGGTCGACGATGAAGGTCGCGCGATCGGCGACACCGTCGGCGTTGAGAACGCCGGTGGCGGAAGCCAGTTCACGCTTGAGGTCGGAAAGGATCGGGAAGGGCAGGGTCTTCAGGTCCTCGTGCTGGGCACGCCACTGGAAGTGCACGAACTCGTTGTCCACCGAGGCGCCGAGCACCTGCGCGTCACGATCGGCGAATTCCTCGTTCAGCTTGCCGAACGCGGCGATCTCGGTCGGGCACACGAAGGTGAAGTCCTTGGGCCAGAAGAAGACGATCCGCCACTTGCCCGCGTGG
Source organism: Nocardia sp. NBC_01377 (assembly GCF_045040005.1). Taxonomy (NCBI): domain Bacteria; kingdom Bacillati; phylum Actinomycetota; class Actinomycetes; order Mycobacteriales; family Nocardiaceae; genus Nocardia; species Nocardia sp. NBC_01377. The sequence continues at coordinate 5,118,475 of NZ_CP109566.1, read as the reverse complement.
TCGTCGCTGGTGATCTGGGTGAAGTAGTCGTCGGGCTGCTGAGCGTCGACCTTGGACAGGTCACCGCCGATGACTGCGGTGAGGTTGTACGCCGGGAATTGGTCGCCGATGGTCAGCAGGGCCATTGCTATCTCCTCGTCCTTGTAAGGGTGGGTGTGCGAAGCATGCGAAACGTTCGATTGTGATCTTGCCTAAAGACCGGTGAAAGGTAAAGGTGATCAGTCGCACTACACTGATAGGCGTGGCTGATCAGACTTATCAACCGACACTGTCACAGCTGCGTGCGTTCGTGGCGATCGCGGAGTACCGGCATTTCGGCACCGCCGCAGCCAGGCTCAACGTGAGCCAGCCCACGTTATCGCAGGCATTGGCCGCCCTCGAAAACGGCCTCGGGTTGCAACTCATCGAGCGCAGCACGCGCCGGGTGCTGGTGACCGCGGCCGGAACGCGGTTGCTGCCCAAGGCGATGGCGACCCTGGAGGCGGCCGACCGCTTCGTCGCGTCGGCGGCCGGTGACGATCTCGGCGGCACACTGCGGATGGGCATCATCCCCACCGTCGCCCCGTATGTCCTTCCCTCGTTGCTGCCCGAACTGCGCAAGCGACTACCCGAGCTGCATCCGCAGGTGATCGAGGATCAGACCGCGCGGCTGCTGGACGGTCTGCGCACCGGAGTGCTCGACGTCGCGCTGCTCGCGCTGCCGACACAGGCTCCCGGACTGGTCGAACTCCCGCTCTACGACGAGGAATTCGTCCTGGTGACCCCGCCGGGGCACGAGCTGGCCGGGCGCACCGATATCGGTCCGGCGGTACTGGACACCCTGCCGCTGCTGCTCCTGGACGAAGGCCACTGTCTGCGTGACCAGGCACTCGATCTGTGCCGGTCGGTGGACGCGCGCCCCGGCGGTGTCGGTGACACCAGGGCCGCGTCGTTGTCCACGGTCGTGCAATGCGTCGCGGGCGGATTGGGCGTCACGCTGATCCCGAGTATGGCCGTCGCCGCCGAAACCGCGCGTGCCGAACTCGATACCGCCCATTTCGCGGCACCGGCCCCCGGCCGGACCATCGGACTCGTCTACCGCGCCTCCACCGCGCGTGCCGAGGACTACGAATACCTGGCGGCGATCGTCCGGGCCAATCGTCCGCACTGACCGATCCGACGGTGGGTCCGCGGTCTGTCCACCGAGATCGCCGCGGTCCGGCGATTCGGAACCGCCGCGCGAGGACGGGCGACGATAATGGGGACCGGGGCTCGGGACGTCTCTCTCAGTGGGTCGATGCTCATTCGTGGAAGGGAAGTCCGATGACCCGAACCTCGGTAGACCTGGAGGCGCTGCGGGCGCGGCTCGACGGTGCGCTCATGGTGCCAGGGGACAGCGGATACGACGACGCCCGCGCGGTGGCGAACGGCGCGATAGACCGGCGTCCGGCCGCGATCGCGCGGTGCGCGGGCCCCGCCGACGTCGCCGAAGTCCTCGCTTTCGCCCGCGCGAGCGGTATCGACGTCACGGTGCGCGGCGGCGCGCACAATCCGGCGGGCACCGCCGTCGCCGACGGTGCCCTGATGATCGATCTGCGTGAGATGAACACCGTCCACGTCGACCCGCGGGCGCGACGCGCACGCGTCGGGGGCGGAGCGCTGCTCGCCGACGCGGACCGCGCGACCCAGGAATACGGTCTGGCGATTCCCGCCGGGCTGATCAGCCACACCGGCGTCGGCGGACTCACGCTCGGAGGCGGAATGGGCTGGTTGACGGGCCGTTCCGGGCTGACGATAGACCACCTCGTGGCCGCGCGGGTCGTCCTCGCCGACGGCCGGATCGTGCGAGCCGCCGCGGACGAACATGCCGACCTGTGGTGGGCGCTGCGCGGTGGCGGCGGAAATTTCGGCGTCGTCACCGAATTCGAGTTCACGCTCGATCCGGCGGGCCCGGTGGTCGAATTCGCCATCCTGTTCTGCGAACTCGATCAGCTGAGGGAATTACTGCGCGCCGCACGCGATATCGTGCCGGACCTGCCGAGGGATGTGTCGGTGATCTTCGGCGCGCTCAACGCGCCGCCGGAACCCTTCGTGCCCGAACCGGTGCGTTTGCGGCCGGGGTGCGCGGTCATCGTCGCGGGCTTCGGGGACGCCGAACAGCACGCCCGGGTACTCGACCTGTTCAGGGCACGGTTGACCCCGGTGTTCGAGATGGTGACCCCGATGCCGTACGTCGCGTTGCAACAGATGATGGACGAGGCCAATGCCTTCGGGATCAGCAGCTACGAAAAGGGCACGCGCATAGCGGAATTCACCGACGAGGTGATCGAGGCCTGCGCCGCGCACATCCCGCGCAAGAAGTCGCCGATGTCCTTGGCGCTGGTCTACCGACTCGATGGGGCATATACCGAGGTCGCCGACGACGCCACCGCCTACGGTGGTCCCCGGGTGCCGCACTACCAGTTGTTCATCGTCGGCGGCAGTCCCGACCAGACCGGGATTGACGCGGAAAGGGAATGGGTACGCGACTTCTGGGCGGCACTACAGCCGCACACCGGACTCGCGGGAGGATATGTCAACGGGCTCACCGAATTCGACGACGCGAAGTTGCGATCGGTCTACGGAACCAAACTCGACCGTCTGGCCGCGATAAAAGCCGCCTACGATCCCGACAACGTTTTCCACCACAACGCGAATATCGTTCCGTCCGACCGAGGGCGAGCGTTGCCCGAAAGTTCCGGGCAAGGGTCCAGTTAACCGTTCGCCCATTGACCTCGCATCGATCGCCCGAGTGGAGGACACTGGCTATGGGCGTCCGGGGGCCGTGTCACCGGACCGACAGCTGAGCGGTGGCACGGAGGCACAGAACATGTTTGCGCGCATCATCCTGATCCTGTTGTTCCCGATCGCCTGGCCCGTCTACTTCGTCATCTGGTGCCACAAGCACCCGGAGGAAGTGCGACATTCGATCAGCTCGGTGCGAGACCTGATCCGCCGTCACCCCAAACGCGCCGCCTGGCTCGGCGTCGTCTTCGGCGGAATCGGCGTGATCGGGCATGTGGTCGACGGCGAATTCCTGGCGATGACGGTCGGAGTGGCTGTCGTCGGATGGTGCGGCTGGCTGCTGCTCAAATGGAACAGGCAGGAAGCGGGGGCCTCGGGACGCGCCGCCGAGGAAGCGAAACGCGAAGCGGCTGCAGCCGAACGTGGCGGTGAGGCGGATACGGGCGGTGGCACGGCAGTGTCGGGCCACGATGGCCCGGGGCCGGTCGTACCGCCGGTCGGTGAGGCGGCCGCGCCACGTGATCGGACGGTGCGGGGTGGAGGTGCCACGGTGGAGCGGAGCTCTCGGGCGTCGAGCGGGGCCGATGATCGGCCGACCGGTGAGGGAGAGGCGGGGTCGGGCGATGCGCGGCACGGCGGAGCGGCGAGGGTGGGTGTGCTGCCCGTCCGTGGGTCCCGGGCCGAGGGCGACCTGTTCGTGTACGGCACCCTGCAATTCCCCGAGGTTCTGGTCGAACTGATCGGGCGCAGTCCCGCCGCCGAACCGGCCGAGATTCCCGGCTGGCGGGTGGCCGCGTTGCCGGGGCGGGTGTATCCGGGGCTCGTTCCCGATCCGGAGGCGGTGGCCCGCGGGGTGATCCTGTCCGGACTCGACGCGGGGGAGTGGGAAGTCCTCGACGCCTTCGAGGACGACGAATACGAATTGCGCAGTGTTCGTTCCGGGAGCGGGCAGGCGCTGGCCTACGTCTGGACCGCCGACGTGGCCGCCCAGGACTGGCAGGCGACCGAATTCGCCGCCACTCACCTCGCGGCCTTCGTCACCCGATGCGGCCAATGGCGTACCGCGTCGTAAGCCGTCGAGGCGGGGTTGCCATTAGTAGACGACCGGTCGTATATTCATCGCATGGCCAGACCGCGGCGCAGTGGCGACACCAGGCAGATGCTGGTGGAGGAGGGGTCGGCCGGATTCCTGGCGAACGGCTACCACGGCACCGGGATCAAGCAGGTGCTGGACGCGGTCGGGGTGCCGAAGGGGTCGTTCTACAACTATTTCGACAGCAAGGAGAGTTTCGCGCAGGCGGTCATCGACCACTATTCGCTCTGCATCCAGCGCAATCTCGCCGACGCGCTCGGCCCGGCATCCGATCCGATCGAGGGACTGCGGGTCTTCTTCGACCGCCTCATCGACGATTTCGTGGTCGCCGACTACACGGGCGGCTGCCTGATCGCCAATCTCGGCGGCGAACTCGAGGGCAGTGAGACGCTGCGGGAATCGTTGTCCGGGGCGTTCACGGCCTGGCGCGACGGTGTCGCGGTCGCGCTGCGGGAGGCGCAGGAGCAGAAGTTGGTTCGCGACGATATCGCCGCCGCCGAGCTGGCCGACCTGCTCGTCGAGTCCTGGGAGGGCGCGGTGATCCGTATGAAGATCGAGCGTTCGATCCGACCGTTGCGCAACTGTCTGCATCGACTGCTCGACGACTATTTTCTTCCCTGAATCGCGGTCCGAGGCTCGCGTCGTCGACGCGTATCCATTCCAAGACGACCGGTCGTATCACCTCGAATACAAGGAGTCTCATGTCAGCGAAGACGGTCATCGTGACCGGATCATCGAGCGGGATCGGTCGCGATATCGCGCGAGCGTTCGTCGAACGCGGTGACGCCGTTGTGCTCAACGGCCGTGATCCGGACAAACTCGACGCGGTGGTCGCCGAACTCGACGCGCCGGACCGGGTCGCCTCGGTCGCGGGTGATATCGGCGCGCCCGCAACGGGTTCGGAGTTGGTCCGGATCGCGGTGGAACGGTTCGGCGGGGTCGATGTCCTGGTCAACAATGCCGGGATCTTCGGCGCGAAACCGTTCGTCGATGTCACGGCGGAGGACCTGGGCCGGTATATCGACGCCAACCTCAAGGGCACCTACTTCACCACCCAGGAGGTGGTGCGGCAGCTGTTGCGACAAGGCGAGGGCGGCAGCATCGTGAATATCGGCACCGTGCTGATCGATCACGCGCTCGCCGGACTGCCCGCTTCGGCGCCGCTCGTCGCCAAGGGCGGCATCCACGCCCTGACCACCAGTCTGGCCGCCGAACTCGCGGCCGACGGCATCCGCGTCAACGCCGTCGCACCCGGTTTCATCCGGACACCGATCTTCGGCGACACCGACGTCGACGCCTCCGGGCGGCTCGCGCTGCTCGACCGCGTCGGGGAAGTCGCCGAAACCACCGCCGCGGTACTCTATCTGGCCGACGCCGAATTCACCACCGGCCACATCCTTCCCGTCGACGGCGGGTTCATCTCCGGAAGGGCAGCGTAGTGCCGTACGTCAATATCAAAGTCACCGACGAGGGTGTCACCCGCGAGCAGAAATCCCGGTTGATCCGAGGTGTCACCGACCTGCTGCACGAGGTGCTCGGCAAAGCGCCCGACAGCACCTACGTCGTGATCGACGAGGTAGCGCTCACCGACTGGGGCGTGGGTGGCGTGAATGTCGAGGAGTGGCGGGCGCGCGGGTCCTGATCGAGGGCGTGAACCGGCGAAACGCGTCGGCGCCCACGGCGGAGGGCCGTGGGCGCCGACGCGTCGGTTACTGCTGCGCGCGCAGCGCGTACGGCTCGATCGAACCGCGGACGAGGGCGCGCGCGTCGATCGTCTCGGGCCGGTAGGGCAGGGTGACCAAACGGTCGGTCATGCCCGGTACCGGATCGGCGACCTTCTCGTTGAGTCCGAACAGGAACGACCACTCGTGCTCGTCGCTGGTGTAGAGCACGACGGTGCCGAACTGTTCGTGGAACCGCTGCCACGACCGCTTCAGGGTCTCGTTGCGCCACATGGTCGCGCATCCGGCCTGTGCGCTCAGCACGCCACCCGGTGCGAGCAGCTCCCGACATCGCGACAGGAATTCCGACTCGTAGAGACGGTTGTGCTGCGCGTCCTCGACCCGCTCGTCGGGCAGGTCGATCACGATGACGTCGTAGCGGGTGCCCGACTGCCGCGCGTTCGCCAGGAAATCCCACCCGTCGGCGTAGTGCACCGTGATCGGCCCCTCGCCCTTGACGGCGTCGGCCAACTCGTTGCTGGAATAGCCGTAGGGCAGGTGCTCGGCGCACAGTTCGACCTCGAGCTGATCGATGTCGACGTGATCGACACGGATCGCGCCCGCCGCGACCGACATCTGACTCGCCACACCCTCACCGGAGCCGATGATCAGCACCCGATCCAGTTTCTCGGCCAGCACGAAGGCGGGAACCATCATCGCCTCGTGGTAGGTCAGCTGGGAGAACTCGGTGGACTGACGGTCGTCGTCGGAGAACAGGCTGATGCCCTGCTCCGTTCGCGCGATCACCATGTGCTGGTACGGGGTGTGCGTGTCGACGATGACCTCGCGCAGATCCCAGGTGCGGGTGAGTCCGTCGCCCACGGGTTCCCGGATCTTCTCCGCTCCGTGGCCGCGCTGCACGACCTGCATGCGAACTTGCCTGGGAGACAACTTGTCTCGCAGTTCGTCGACGGCCTTCGTCGCGCCCGCGCCGATGCTGCCGCAGGTGAAGACGTCGACGAAGATATCGCCGGACTCCGGATAGGTGTGAATCGAGGCGTGGGACTCCGACAACAGCGCGAGGACGGTCACCCCCTGCGGATCGAACTGTTTGTGCACGACATCGCAGATGGTGACGCCCGCCGCGATCAGAGACTCACGCAACGCCGATTCGAGTCGTTCGAGGTCGTTGCACAGGGTCGCGTCGACACCACCGAACTCGGCCAGCACATGCCAGCCTGTGAATTCCGCCGTCATGGCAAACTCACTCTCGCTCAGCGCCCGAGACATGAACGGTCAAGGGCGGAAAACCATTGAAGGACACCGACGAGTAACTCGCGGTATAGGCGCCGGTATGCAGGATCCTGATGGGATCGCCGGCTCGCAACGTGGTCGGTAGAAGGACTCGCGTGCGTTGATACAGTACATCGTCGCCGTCACAGGTCGGTCCGGCGACCACCGCCTCGTCGACGGGATCGCCGTCGCGGTCGGTGGCGAATCGATAGGCGATGTACTCGTTCTCGGTCTCGGCCATGCCGTTGTAGCGGCCGACGTCGAGATAGACCCAGCGCCGCCCGTCCGGCGCGATACGGATGCCGACGACCTCGGCGTGGATCGTGCCCGCGTTCCCGACCAGGGCGCGGCCCGGTTCGACCACGAGTTCGGTTGCGGTGGGCAGGAATTCGGTCGCGGCGGTATCGATCATCGAGGCGATGTCGGTGAGGTCGGGGGCGGCGTCGGCGTAGGAGATCGGCAGGCCGCCACCGATATTCACCGAGCGCACGACGATCCCCTTGGCAGCGAGCGCGTCGGTGATCTCGGCGGCCTGTGCGATGCCGATCCGCCAGGCTTCGGGGTCGAGCTGCTGGGAGCCGACGTGGAAATACGGTCCGGCGACGATCAATCCCAGATCGCGGGCGCGCACCAGCAGCCGGAAAGCCTCGGCGGGGGCGCAGCCGAATTTGGCGCCGAAAGGGGTCCGTGATTCGGGCGCGGAGGACAGGAAGCGGCATTCGACCTCCGAACCCGGCGCGTGTTCGGCGATGCGCAGCAGGTCGTCCTCGGTGTCGAAGGCGTAGCGGCGCACGCCGAGGGCGTGGGCGCGGGCGATATCGGCGGCCTTCTTGATGGGATTGCCGTAGCAGAGGGTGGCGGGATCGACGCCCAGATCCAGGCACTGGACGATTTCGCCGATACTGGCGACATCGAATTCGGCGCCCTCGGCGGCGAGCAGGGTGATGAGCTCGTCCACCGGACTTGCTTTGACTGCGTAGCGGATGCGTGCCGCGGGCATGGCGGCGGCGAGTGCGCGGTAATTCTCGCGAACTCTTCCAGGGTCGATGACAAGATATGGCGATTCGGGCATAGTTGATCTTTCGCGTCGGCAGCGGGGGAGAGAGTATCAGCGGCCGTTACCCGGAAACGAATCCGACGAAACCACGATTCGCGACAGGGCCGCCTGCGGCGTCGCCCACCGTGGGCGAACGCCGCTGAACAGGCACTACGGCGGGGAGTCGGCAGGTTGCGGGAGCCTCAGCCCGCAGTGACGGTGATCTCGTCGAAGACGACCTCACCGGCCGCGTCGGATTCGGCGAGATCGACGGTGGCGTCGACCGACCACCCGTGATCGCCCGCCGGATCGTCGAGCACTTGGCGCACCTGCCAGAAACCGGGTCTTCGTTCGATCTGGAACAGCTGCGGTCCGCGTGCGTCCGGGCCGATGCCGATGCGCTCGTACTCGGCGAAATAGGGCGCGAGCGCCGTCTCCCAATCCGGGCCGGTGCCGAGTTCGTCGAGGGTGTGCCAGTGCCGCAGCGACGCGAGTTCGACGCGGCGGAACATGGCATTGCGCACCATCACGCGGAAGGCACGCTCGTTGGCGGTGATCGGACGCACGGATTCCGCGCCGAAGGCCACCTGGTCGGTGTCGGTCTCCGCGCCGGGGTTGGTGAGCTGTTCCCATTCGTCGAGCAGACTGGAATCGACCTGACGGATGAGTTCACCGAGCCATTCGGTGATGTCCTCGAGTTCCTCGGTCCGCGCGGATTCGGGAACGGTGCGCCGCAGCGCACGGTAGGCGTCGGCCAGGTAGCGCAGCACCACACCCTCCGAACGCGCCAATTCGTAGAACGAGATCAACTCGGCGAAGGTCATCGAGCGTTCGATCATGTCGCGCACGACCGATTTGGGGGAAGGCGCGAATTCCGACACCCAGGGATGCCCGCCCCGGTAGGTCTCGAAGGCGGGTTCGATCAGCTCGGCCAGCGGTTTGGGCCAGGTGACGTCCTCGAGCAGTTCCATGCGCTCGTCGTATTCGATGCCGTCGGCCTTCATCTCCTGGATCGCCACACCGCGCGCCTTGTGCTGCTGGGCCATCAGCAGCTGACGCGGATCCTCCAGGGTGGATTCGATGAGCGACACCACATCGAGGGTATAGCTCGTCGACTCTTTGTCGAGTAGGTCGAACGCGGCCAGCGCGAAGGGCGACAGCGGCTGATCGAGGGCGAAATCGCGTTGCAGGTCCACCGTCAGCCGAGCGCGCCTGCCCTGGGCATCCGGCTCCGGGAGTTGTTGCACCACACCGGCATCGCGCAGGGCCCGGTACAGGCGCAGCGCGCGCAGGATATGTTTGCGCTGGGCCGGTCGCGGTTCGTGATTGTCCTCGAGCAGATGGCGCATCGCGTCGAAACAGTTTCCGGGCCGGGCGATCACGTTGAGCAGCATGGCGTTGGTGACCGAGAAACGGGACACCATCGGCTCCGGCTGGGCGTGCACGAGCCGGTCGAAGGTCTCCTCGCTCCACGAGACGAAACCCTCGGGCGGTTTGCGCCGCTGCACCTTGCGCTGTTTCTTGGGATCGTCGCCCGCCTTGGCGATCAGGCGGGTGTTCTCCACCTCGTGGTCGGGCGCCTGCACCACCACGGTGCCCATGGTGTCGAATCCCGCGCGACCCGCGCGCCCGGCGATCTGGTGGAATTCGCGGGCCTTGAGCCTGCGGGTGCGCACCCCGTCGTATTTGGTGAGTCCGGTGAGCAGCACCGTCCGGATCGGCACGTTGATGCCGACGCCGAGGGTGTCGGTACCGCAGACCACTTTCAGCAGCCCCTCCTGGGCCAGCCGCTCGACCAGCCGCCGGTATTTGGGCAGCATGCCCGCGTGGTGCACGCCGATGCCGTGCCTGATCAGCCTGGACAGGGTTTTCCCGAATCCGGCCGCGAAACGGAATTCGCCGATGGCCGTGGCGATGGCGTCCTTCTCCGCACGGCTCGCGAAGTTGACGCTGGTCAGCGCCTGGGCCCGCTCCAGCGCGGCGGCCTGGGTGAAATGCACGACGTAGACGGGGGCCTGATGGGTGGTGACCAGTTCTTCGAGCGTTTCGGTGATGGGCGTGCGCGCGTAGGAAAAGGTCAGTGGCACAGGACGTTCGGTGCCCGAGACGATCGCGGTGGGATTGCCGGTGCGCCGTTCGATATCGGAGGCGAAGAAGTCGACCTCGCCCAGAGTCGCCGACATCAACAGGAATTGGGCGCGCGGGAGCTCCAGCAGCGGGACCTGCCACGCCCAGCCGCGATCGGGATCGGCGTAGAAGTGGAATTCGTCCATCACGACCTGGCCGACATCGGCGGCCGAACCCTCGCGCAGCGCCATGTTCGCCAGGATCTCGGCGGTGGCGCAGATGATCGGGGCGTCGGCGTTGACCGCGGCGTCACCGGTGACCATCCCCACCTTGTCCGCGCCGAACACCTCGCACAGGGCGAAGAACTTCTCGCTGACAAGGGCTTTGATCGGGGCGGTGTAGTAGCTGCGTTGACCGCGGGTCAGCGCGAACAGATGCGCGCCGACGGCGACCAAGGATTTCCCCGACCCCGTCGGGGTCGCCAGAATGACGTTGGATCCGGACGCCAGCTCGAGCAACGCCTCGTCCTGCGCGGGATATAGCGAGGTGCCACGCTCCGCGGCCCAGGCACCGAAGGATTCGTAGAGTGCGTCGGCGTCGGTCCCCGGTATCTCGAGCAGTTCGGTCAGATCCACTCCGACCACCCTACGTGCTCGCGGGCGGTGATCCGAGCTGGGCGTTCCCCCTGTCGGGGCGCGATCAGGCCTGCGGACTCGCGTCGCCGTCCCAGCCGCCCTGTTCGGCGAGGAAACGTTCGAATTCGGCGCCGAGCTCGTCACCGCTGGGGAGTTCGCCGTCACTGGCGAGCAGACTCGACTGCTGTTCCTGGGCCGTGACGAAGCTGTCGTACTGGCGTTCCAGCGCGTTCACCACGGTCTCGACCTCGGAGTTGCCCGCGATGTGCTCGTTGACCTGCTCGCGCACCCGCGTGGCCGATTCACCCAACGCGGCGAGCGGAATCTCCAAACCGGCGTTGTCGGCGACATTTTCGAGCAATGTCTGCGCGGCCTCCGGGTAGGCGGTCTGTGCCAGGTAGTGCGGCACGTGCACCGAGAAACCGACCGATTCGTGTCCGTGCTGGGCCATCCGGTACTCCAGCAGCGACGACGCGCTGCCCGGCACCTGCAATTCGCCCGGCCAACGCTGGTGGTCGGCGATCAGATCGCGATTCGACGAATGCGCGGTGACGCCGAGGGGCCGGGTGTGCGGGATGGCCATCGGGATGGCGCTGAGCCCTATGGTGCGGCGCACGCCGAGCTGTTCGGACAGCAGTCGCACCGCGGTGGTGAATTTCTCCCACCGTAGGTCCGGCTCGATACCCGCCAGCAGCAGGAACGGGGTGCCACCGGTGTCGCGTAGCGCCCAGAGGTTGAGTTCCGGCTCGGCGTAGTCGGAGAAATGGTCGGTCTTGAACGTCATGAGGGGACGCCGCGAGCGGTAGTCGAGCAGTTCGTCGACCGCGAACGAGGCGACCAGTTCGCTTTCGAGGCTCTCGCGCAGGTGCGTGGTGGCCAACCGCACCGCGTGACCGGCGTCGGTGAACCCTTCCAGTCCGTGCACAAGGACCGGACCCGAGCCGTCGGCGGACGACAGCTGCGGAGCGGGGAACTCCAGTTCGTACATTCGCGACTCGTAGTCCATCGCGTACTCCTTCCTGCGCGGTCCGCACCTGCGAGCCGGATGCGGTCCGGGAACTCCGTGCCCCGGCACCCGATGTGCGCCGCGCGCGGGGGGAACCCTGTCCATTGTCCCCCATGCCGGTGACACGCGCCGCGCACGGTGCTACACCGACCCATATGTCCAGGCAACAGCCATCGGGTCGTCAGCATTCCCGCGCTGTGCAATTCGCACCGTGCAAGCCTCGAGGACGGCCGTCGGCGTGGCATCGCGGGCGACCCCGGCGAGTTTGGCACAGTGGGCGCTGTGACCGGGCCGGTTTCGACCAAGGGGGCAGTACTCGCGGTGGTGTCGGCGGTCGCGGTGCTCGCCTCGACGACGACCGGTTGCGGATCGGAAACGCCGGGTCGCCCCGTCGCCGCCCAGCAGAGCACGATCACCGAATACGTGAGCGCGGTCCTCGCGACACTGCTGCCCGAGCCGTCACAATTTCCCGCCCGCTATCCGGCGGTCGTACTGCCGCAGGAGGCCGCGGCGCAGGCGGTGGGCGATCTGACCGGTGTCCCGCGCGGTGCGACGGTGCTGCCACGGGATTGTGCCCCGCCACCGCAGGATTTCGGGCCCGATCGGACCGCGGTCGCCGTCGGCACCGACAACGACTCCCGCGCCACGCTGACAGTGGAGTTGACCCGCACCATGGTGCCGCTGTCGGTGCTGCGCGAACAACTGGCGCGCTGCGGACAGATGCGGGTCAGCGCGACCGGCACGACGACCAGCGTGCGCACCGAACTCCAGGATCCGCCCCGGACCGACGCCGAGGAGGCCCTGGCCCTGCGCCGCACCGTTGTTCCCGACGCGGGCCGCACGGGGTTGACCGAGTCCATGTACACCCTGGTCGGTCAGGTCGGCGATGTGCGAATCACCGTGACGTACATGACATTCAGCGATGCCGAACCCGATACGGCGGCCGTGCGCGAGGTCTTCGCCACCACCGTCGAGAAGGTGCGCGCGGCGTAACGGTTCATCCACAGCCGAAGAGTTATCCCCAGGTTTTCCGAAAGCCCTGGTCGTCGGTCGGTCCGGCGCAGGTGCGCGGGGCAGGCTCCGACCCATGACCACATCCGATTCTGCCGCCGATCACGCCGCCGGTTCCGTCGCGCCGCCCGGGCTCGCCCCGGTGACATCACCGCGTGCCTGCCGCCACATCGCTCGGCGGGTTTCCGGTCAACGCGGGGCCGCCCACGCCACGACGTCCGAATCCCGGACCACCGAGATTCCCGACGGTCGGGATCTCGACACGGGTGCGTTCGACGTCGAGCCGCGCGCGGGCGCGTTCGACTCGCGCACGGTGTGCGGCGAGCGCGGGCCGCGATATCGCGGGAGCGATCCGCCGCGCTCGGCGCACGTCGGAGATCCGGGTGAGCTGATCGCGGCGTTACCCGCCCTGGTGGGGTTCGCGCCGCAGCGATCATTGGTGGTCGCCGTGCTGCGCGCCGGTATGCCCCACGGAGAGCGGTCCGTGATCGAGGCGTTGGCGCGCTTCGATCTCGCTCCGGAGACGAGGCGGCGCGCACGGGTCAGCATGTTCACGGCCTGTATCGCGCAGATCTGCGCGGTGGAGCAGGCGCGCGAGGTGCTCGTGATCGTCGTCGACGACCGACTGTCAGGTCCGGCGGTGGCCTCGGTGGCGGGCGAGGAGGGTGCGGATACGGACGCTGCGGGTACGGATGCTGACGGTGCTGGTGCGGGAGGCTCTAGGCGCACATCCTTCGATGCCGATGCCGATGCACTCATCGCATCGCTCGAGAAGCGGCTGGGGCGGCGCGGTATCGAGATCGGCGGTGGCTGGGCGGTCAGGGGGATCGCGGCGGGTGCGCGCTGGTGGAGTCTGTTCGATCGGGAACAGCGGGGTGAGGTCCCCGATCCGACGGCTTCGCCGGTGTCGCTCGCCCATGTCCTGGAGGGGCGGCCGATCCACCGGTCACGTGCGGAACTGACCGCGCTCGTCGAGGCGGACACGGTGCGACAAGGGGAGGTCGCCGTGCTGCTTCCCACCGCCCTGGCCATGGCGCGGGACCGTTTCACCGGGGCTGTGACGCACGGTGATCTCGACGGCTACCGGCGCAACGCGCTCGAGTTCGTGCTCTGGCAGATCGCCCACGTCGAATCCGGTGCCGTTCCCACCGTTCCCGAAATCGCCGAACTCGTTGCCGCGCTGCGGGATCGAGCGGTACGCGACACGATGTTCGCCCTCGCCGTCGGTGATCACGCGGCGGCGGCGGAAAGTCTGTGGCTCACCCTGGTGCGTGCCCTGTCCGGTTCCGATCGCGCCGAGGTCGCCGCGCTGCTCGGCTACAGCGCCTATATCCGCGGAGACGGGCCGTTCGCGGGGATCGCCCTGGACGCGGCGCTGCTGGCCGACCCGTTCCACCCCATGGCGATCCTGCTGGAAACGTCGCTGCGAGCCGGTATGCGTCCCGAAGCGCTGCGCCGACTGGCTCGCAGCGGATACGACACCGCGGCCTGCCTCGGCATCGAACTCGGTCCGGCGGTCCGATGACCGCGACGCGAGGCGGTGGCGTCACGTCAGCGGAGCGCCGCCGCCGGAATACCCGTGGGTCGTCAGCGTGGACGCAGGGTCACCGGCAGGCCGGATGGCGACAGGACGAAATCGCGGTTGGACGCGCGAACCACGTAGTCCGGATCGGGGGTCGGCCGCCAACGGGCGAGCAGTGCCGCGGAGGCGAGGGCGATCTCGAGCGTGGCGAAATGGTCTCCGAGGCAACGGCGGCGTCCGACACCGAAGGAGAGACTGGCCTTCTTGTCGATCTCACCCGCACGTTGCGGCGACCAGCGATCGGGATCGAAGACGTCCGGATGCGCGAAATAGCGTCGATCGTGCTGAACCATGTAGGGGCTGAACATGACCGCAGAGCCGGGGGGAATGACGAGCCCGCCGATGGTGACCTCGCCGTCGGCGTTACTCGCGCTGATCCACGGTCCCCAGAAGCGCAGCGTCTCCGCCACCACCTGTTTCAGGTACGGCAGGGCGGGCAGGTGCGCGGGGCGCACCGGTTCGGATCCGACGACGGCGTCGAGTTCGGCGTAGAGCCGCTCGGCGACGGCGGGGCGAAGCATGACCTCGTGCCACAACCATCCCGCCAGCGACGCCATGGAGCCGACGCCTCCGGCCAGCATCAGGATCGCCTCGTCGATGATGTGCTCGTCGGACAGGCGTGCGCCGGTCTCGGGATCGGTGTGCCGGATCAACGCCGAGACCACATCGTTGAAATCCTCGTCGCGACGCCGGTATTCGGCGATGACCTCGCCGATGACACCGCGCAGATGACGTGCCTTCCGGCGCCAGCGCAGATTGGCGATCACCCGAAGTCGGCGCAGCTGCGGCGGCAGCGCCGTGCGCAGGATCACCTGACCGAGCAGCCACGGCACATTGTCGCGGATGGCGCGGCGGGCCTCGGCGCTGAAATCGGCCGTGAACAGCGTCGAGGAGACGGTGTCGAGGATCAGCCCGTGGGCTTCGTCCATCAGATTCACGCGGGTGTCGCCGGGCAGCCCCGCCGACCAGGTCTCGGCGATATCGGCCGCCGCCGCGGTGTACTCGGACAGACGGCTCTGCCGCAGCGCGGGCGCGATCATCCGCCTGCGCAGTTTGTGTTCCGCGCCGCGCAGCACGTTCACCGAACCGCCCGCGACGTCCTCGATCGCCTCGCGCAGATCGTCTCGGTTGAATTCCGCGTCGCCGAGACCGATTTCGCGGACGAGATCGGGGGTGGTGAGCAGATAGCCGGTCTTGCGCCCGAAATAGATACGAACGATGGGACCGAGTTCGGACAGCGAGGTGACGAACGCGGGAGCGTCGCGCAACGCGCGCAGGCTGTGCCCGACCAGCGGCAGCGCACCGGGCGCGGTCGGCACCTCCTCCAGGGTGCGCGGCACGGCGGGCGGATCGACGGTCGGCGGCGCGGTGGCTTCCCGGTAGAGGTCGAGTACCGCGGCGACCTGGCGCGACTGCCGCACCGTGTCACCGCACCCGTCGAGCGCAGCGCGCATCTTCGTCAGCGCGGCGGGCTCGGCTACCAGGTCGGCGAGCGTTTCCGATATCGAGACCGCCGACGGTCCGTCGGTGAGCCGCCCCGCGCCCTCCGGCACCGATTCGCGCAGGACGGGATCGCAGTGCACGATCGGCAGCCCGACCGCCACCGCCTCCAGCAGCACCATCCCCTGGGTGTCGAAACCGTACGAGGTGAAAAGCAACGCGTCGGCCGTGGCGGCGGCCGCGAGCCATTCGCGCCGGGTGACGCTGCCGTGCAGGGTGATCCGATCGGCCAGGCCGTTCTCGGCGATCAGAGCGGCGGCGTCGGAACGCAGGTCACCGTCACCGTAGATGTCCAACGTGCACCGCGGCACGCCGCGGACGGCCTCCATGGCCTCGAGCAGTCGCTTCTCCCGGGAGAGCCTGCCGCACCAGACCAGGCGCAGCGAGTCGTGCTCGCCGCGTTCGGAATACGCGGCGGCGCTGTCGCTTTCGACGAGTTCGTCGTCGACGCCGTTGGACACCACATCCAGTGGCTTCGTGAGTCCGTGTGCGAGCAGTTCCGCCGCGAAATGCCGGGTCGGCGCGATCACCCGATCCGAGGCCTGCGCCTGTCCCGCGATGGTCCACCAGGCGTGGCGCGCGGCGCGGCTCTCGGCGCGATGGGGCATGTGGAGGGTGTGCGGCACGAAACGGCCGTGCAGCGCGCGCAGGGCGAGTGCCGAGGCGTAGGGCGCGGGGGAGGTGTGCTCGATGAAGGAGTCGTCACGGCTCTGCGCGGTGTGCACGAGCGGGATCCGGTGCCGCCGAGCGGCTTTCATCCCGGCGATGGCGACGCCGTAGGTGGTGTGGGTGTGCACCAGATCGACCGGTCCGCGCGCGGCGAACACCGCGTCGATCAGGGCGTTGTCGCGCGCGGTGGGAACCACCATCGCGAAGCCGTTCACCACGATTCCGGCGAACGGGCGCAGTTCCACGATCTCCCGCGCGGCGAGGTCGTCGCGCACCGGGGCGTCCGCACCCGGCATCGGCGCGACGAACAGGGTGACACGGTGCCCCGCGCCTTCGAGTCCACGGCACAGCGAGGCGACGGCGGTCTGGACTCCGCCGAGCGTGTCCGGGTGGTAGTCCATGAACATCGCTATGTGCACACTGTCGAACTGTACTGACACTCGATGTCGGGTGCGGGCGCATTCTGCGACGGATCGGCGCGCGGGCCCGTTCACGTGCGAGAGTGCCAGGGGACACCGAGGAGAACGACAGCACCGAAAGAGGCGCCGTGCGAATTTCGATACCCCTCACCGGAACCAGGGGGGACGTGCAACCGATCGTCGCGCTCGGCCTCGAGCTGCGCAGACGGGGGCACGACGTTCTCGTCGGGGCTCCGCCCAACCTGGTCGACTTCGTCGCGGCGACCGGTCTGACCGCGCGGGCCTGCGGACCCGACATCCAACAGCTCTACAGCTCGGACGAGGGTCAGCGGGCCTTGGCGGCGGGCAACACCCTGCGGCTGATGCGGATGGTCGGGCATCAGATGGCGGGATACGCCGAACAGATGAACCGCGAGGTCATCGACGTCTGCGCGGGCGCCGATCTCGTCGTCGCCACCACGGTGACCGAGGACAGAGCGAGTTCGGTCGCCGAGGCGCTGCGGATTCCGCTGGTGAGCCTGCACTACTTCCCGTGCCGCGACAACGCGGCCTACCCGTTTCCCGGTGCGTTGCCGCCGCGATGGAATCCGCCCGCCCCGGTCAACCGGGCTACCTGGCTGATCGCCGAGAACCTGCGTCGCGTCGTGTTCATGCGCTACCTGAACGCCCTGCGCGACACCCTCGGGTTGCCGAAATCGCGAGCGAGCACCGCCGCGGTACTGGCCCGCGCCGGTGTGCCGGAAGTGCAGATCTACGATCCGGCACTGGTGCCGGGCCTACCCGAACAGTGGGATGCGCGTAGACCGTTCACCGGATTCATGACCCTCGACCGAGCCGCGCGCGAAGCGGTCGGCGAGCTGGCGGGAGATCACGAGGCCATCCTGTCCTGGATCGGCGACGGCCCGGCGCCGGTGTTCTTCGGCTTCGGCAGCATGCCGATCCGCGACACCTCGGCGGTGCTGGCCATGGTGCGCGAAGTGTCGGCGCGGCTCGGGGTGCGCGCGCTGGTGAGTGCGGGCTGGAGTGATCTGGACCCGGCCGATACGCGGTGGCGACCGGATCTGGCGGTGGTCGGCCCCTTCGCGCACGACGCGGTATTCCCCCGGTGCGCCGCGGCGGTCCATCACGGCGGGATCGGGACGCTGTTCGAGAGTCTGCGGGCCGGATTGCCGACGCTGGTGTGCTCGGTGTCGTTCGAACAGCCGATGTGGGGCGGGCAGGTCGAACGTCTCGGCGTCGGCGCGCATCTACCGTTCACACATCTGAACACGGCCGCGCTCACCGAGGCGGTGTCCGCGCTGCTGACACCCGAACGTCGCGCCGCGGCCGCGGCATTCGCCCCGACCCTGATCACCGAAGGCGCGTGCGCTCACACCGCCGATATCGTCGAGGCGCGAGTCGGGTGAGCGCCCATATCGTCGCCGATTCGCTGGTCATGCTGCGTCGCTGCGCCAGGCATACCCTGCGCAGTCGCGACACCCTGATCATCTCCCTGCTCATGCCGGTCCTGGTCATGCTGCTGTTCACCTACGTCTTCGGCGGCGCGATCGACGTGGGCGGACCGTACCTCGATTACGTGGTACCGGGAATCATGCTGCTGTGCACCGGTTTCGGCTCCTCGATCACCGCCACTGCGGTATCCACCGATATGACGCGGGGCAGTATCGATCGGTTCCGGACATTGCCGATGTACCGCCAGGCGGTGCTGGCCGGACATGTGGCAGAGGGAGTACTGCGCAATCTGGCGGCCATCGCCATCGCGGTGGGCGTCGCGGTGGCTCTCGGCTATCGACCGCGGGCGAACCCATGGGAATGGTCGGCGGCCATCGCGGTGATCACGCTGTTCGTGACGGCGATCTCCTGGATCGCCGTCACGCTCGGGCTGGTGGCCAAGAATCCGGAAGCGGCGGGCGGACTGACCTACGCGATCATGTTCATCCCGTACATCAGCAGCGCGTTCGTCCAGACCACCACCATGCCGGGCTGGTTACGCGGCTTCGCCGACTACCAGCCCGCCACCCCCGTCATCGATACGGTGCGCAGCCTGCTCGGCGCCTCGGGATCGGGGGGTGTGGCCGCGCTCGCGGTCGCGTGGTGCCTGGCACTCGGGTTACTCGGATTCGGCGGTGCGAGCGTCGTGTTCGGCAGACTCTCGCACCGCTGAGTCATCGGGCGCTGTGCGCGCGGGAACCGAGCGACCGCAGGAAGCTCCACGCGTCGGCGACGATCTCGTCCAGATCGTTGTGGACGGGCTTCCAGCCCAGTTCGGCGACCGCCCGCGCGCTCGACGCGATCAGCACCGCGGGATCGCCCGGACGGCGAGGCGCGTCTTGGGCGGCGATGGGCAGGCCGGTGACCCGCTCGCAGGCCGAGATGACCTGCCGCACCGAGAACCCGGTACCGCTGCCGAGGTTGTAGATGCGATGGACGCCGGGCTCCGCGGCACCGAGCGCCAGCAGATGCGCCTGCGCCAGATCGCGGATGTGGATGTAGTCACGGACCGCGGTGCCGTCCTCGGTCGGCCAGTCGGTGCCGAAGACCGAGATGGCCTTGCGGTGACCGAGCGCGACCTGGAGCACCAGCGGAATGAGATGGGTTTCCACGACGCGGTTCTCACCGAGACCGCCGTAGGCGCCCGCGACGTTGAAGTAGCGCAGACTCGTCGCGGCCAGGCCGTGCGCGAGCGCGTAGGAGGTGATGGCGTGGTCGATCGCGAGTTTCGACGCGCCGTAGGGGTTGGTCGGACGCGGCGCCGCGTCCTCGGTGATCGGCACCTGTTCCGGTTCGCCGTAGACGGCCGCGGTGGAGGAGAACACGAGCCGGGGTGTGCCCGCGTGCCGAATCGCCTCCAGGAGTTCGAACGTTTTCACGACGTTGCCGTGCCAGTACTTCTCCGGCTGCTGCACCGATTCGCCGACCAGCGACTGCGCCGCGAAATGTAGGACGCCGTCGAAGGTCTCGGCCCGTAGTAGTGCGGGCGCGGCGTCGGCGATATCGCCCTCGACGAATCGCGCGCCCGAGGGAACGCCCTCGGCGTTACCCGTGCTGAGATCGTCGATGACGACGACCTCGTGACCGTCCTCCAGCAGTACCTGCGCGCAGACACCGCCGACGTATCCGGCACCACCCGTGACCAGAAGTTTCACGTCTCAGACCAGCTTCACCTGGATGGCATGCGCCATTTCTTCGGACAATTCGAAATCGTTGTGACCCGGCACGGTGATGATCACCGAACCCGGCTTGTTCTCGACCGTGACGCGCGCGTCGGGCACCACACCCGCCTCACGCAGTCGCCCGATGACCTCGGGATCGGTCTGGATGTGTTCGGCGAGCCTGCGCACCACCACCGCGTGGACCCGGCCCTGCGGCAGTTCCGACAGTCGCATCAGACCCTCGCTAGCCGCCGACGGTGCGGCGATCCCGAGTTCATCCAGGCCGGGGATCGGGTTGCCGTAGGGGGACGTGGTGGGGTGGTTGAGCACCTCGACGAGACGGCGTTCGACATCCTCGCTCATCACGTGTTCCCAGCGGCAGGCCTCGGCGTGCACGTTCTGCCAATCGAGCCCGATGATGTCGACGAGCAACCGTTCGGCCAGGCGATGCTTGCGCATCACCGCGACCGCCATACTTCTGCCCTTGTCGGTGAGCTCCAAGTGACGATCGCCCGCGACCAGCAGAAGTCCGTCGCGCTCCATTCGCGCGACCGTCTGGCTCACTGTCGGACCGCTCTGTTCGAGGCGTTCGGCGATGCGGGCGCGCAGAGGCACCACGCCCTCCTCCTCGAGGTCGTAGATGGTACGGAGGTACATCTCCGTAGTGTCGACCAGATCCTTCACCTGTTACCCCTTCGTTGGCACGAATTCTACCTACGCACCACAGCACTTCCGTTCGGCGCGATCGTCAGGCGCCGGCGCGGTCGCCGTGCTCGTCGACGACGTCCGCGCTGACGCACCCGCCGTGGGAATTCCGTCGGGGCACAGCAGGCCGGGCGTGTACGTTATTGCTCTATTTCTACTGCATACGAACGTTCTACGGGGCCGCCAGCTTCCCGCGTACCGTTGCGATCATGGCCACTACACCTCGCGACGAACATGAGACGCCGCTCCGGGCCGCGCCGACGCCGCGCCCGGAAACATCCGGCCGAGGAAAAGTCGTCTGGACGGACCGTTTCCTGGAGTATGCATGGACCCCGCAGCACCCGATGAAACCGGCGCGGTTGAAGTTCACCATGGCGCTCGCCGAAAGTCTCGGTTTGCTGGAAGGAATCGAGCGACTGAGCCCGGAACCCGCGGGTGTGAGCGATCTGTTACGTGTGCACACGGCCGAATACGTCGAGGCGGTCCGGCATGCCGTCCAGCCGCCCGGTCAACCGCAGGCGCCGCCGTTCGGACTCGGGTCGGCCGATAATCCGGTCTTCCCGCAGATGCACGCGGCGGCCTCGGTGATCGTGGGCGGGACGCTGGCTGCGGCGCGCGAGATCGCCGAGGGCCGCACTCGGCGCGCGATCAGCATCGGCGGCGGTATGCATCACGCGATGCCGAATTCGGCGGCCGGGTTCTGCGTCTACAACGACGCCGCGGTGTCGATCTCCTGGCTGCTCGATCACGGTTTCGACCGCGTCGCCTACCTCGACGTCGACGTCCACCACGGTGACGGGGTGCAGCGGGCGTTCTACAGCGATCCCCGGGTGCTCACCGTGTCCATCCACCAGCATCCGGCCACGTTGTGGCCGAATACGGGCTGGCCGGAGGAAACCGGGATGGGCGCGGCCGAGGGCACCGCGATCAATCTGGCGGTGCTCCCCGGCACCCGGGATGCGCAGTGGTTGCGTGGATTCCACGCCGTGGTTCCCGGTGCGCTCGAAGCCTTCCGGCCGCAGATCGTGGTGAGCCAGTGCGGGGTCGACACCCACCGCGAGGATCCGCTCGCCGATCTCGAACTGACCGTGGACGGTCAGCGCGCGGCATTTCTGGCCATGCGCGAGCTGGCGGATCGCCACGCCGAGGGTCGCTGGCTCGCGGTCGGCGGTGGCGGATACGGCCTGTACCGGGTGGTCCCGCGGGCCTGGACGCATCTGCTCGCCGCCGCGCTCGACCGTGATATCGCTCCCGAGACCCCGGTGCCGCAGGAGTGGATCGAGATGATCCGTGCCGAGGCGCCGATGCTGGAACCGCCGCGCACGATGGGTGACGGCGGTGATATCTCCTATCGCCGGTGGGACGGTCCCGGCGGAACCGGTGAGACCGGTGACGCACACTACGACCGTGCCCAACGCGCCGTCGACACGGCCGTTCTCGCCACGCGCAGAGCGAGCTTCGGACTGCTCGGCCTGGACCCGGAGGATCCCCGTGACTGATTCACTGCCCGTTCCGGATTCGCCGGACACCCCGGCGGTGCCGCCACCGCCGCCGGTGCACTGGTTCGCCGACGTGCTCGCCTCCGACGGCAGGGTGGTCCGGCTGCGCCCCATCATCGCCGAGGACGCGCAGCGGCTCCAGCAATTCCACGCGGCACTGTCCGACCGCACCAGATACCTGCGCTACTTCGGTCCGTATCCGCGCATTTCGGTCAAGGATCTGTACCGGACCACCCACGTCGACTATCACGATCGGGTCGGACTCGTCGTCGAACTCGGCGAGCAGATCATCGCGGTCGGCCGCTACGAACTGCTCGATCGGCCCGGTCGGTGTGCCGCCGAGGTCGCTTTCGTGGTCGCCGACGAACATCAGGGCCGTGGTCTCGGCTCGATCCTGCTCGAGCATCTGGCCGGTTCGGCGGCCGAGAACAAGATCGAGACCTTCGTCGCCGAGGTGCTCGCGGAGAACATCACCATGGTGACGGTGTTCCGGGAGGCCGGCTACCAGGTGGAACGTAGCCGCGACGGTTCGGTGCTGCATCTGGAATTCGCGATCGACCCCACCGAAGCCCTTGTTTCCGTGCGCGATGCGCGTGAGCGCGCCTCCGAGGCGCGCAGTGTGGGCAATCTGCTCGCGCCGGGCTCGGTCGCGGTGATCGGGGCCACCCCGACGCCGGGCCGGGTCGGCGGGGTGGTGCTGGCCAATCTGCTGTCGGGTGTTTTCCAGGGGCCGGTATATCCGGTGAACCCGAACCGGCGTTCGGTGCGCGGGGTGCGGGCCTATCCGACGGTGCGCGATATTCCCGACGAGGTGGATCTCGCCCTGGTCGCGGTGCCCGCCGCCGCCATCGGTTCGGTACTCGACGACTGTATGGCCAAAGGGGTGAAAGGTCTGGTCGTACTGACAGCGGGTTTCGCCGAGACCGGTCCCGAAGGGCTGGCCGCCGAACGTGATCTCGTCGCGGCCGCGCGGGGACACGGTATGCGGGTGGTAGGTCCGAGCGCGCTCGGCATCGCCAATACCGATCCCGAGGTGTCGTTGAACGCGACGCTGGCCACCATCCTGCCCGCGCGCGGGCGTATCGGATTCTTCTGCCAGTCCGGCCCGCTCGGCGCGGCCATCCTCGGGGAGGCCGCAGCGCGCAATCTGGGGCTGTCGACCTTCGTCTCGGCCGGCAACCGCGCCGACGTCTCCGGTAACGACCTGCTCCAGTACTGGGACACCGCGCCCGATACCGACGTGATCCTGCTCTACCTGGAGAGTTTCGGTAATCCACGAAAGTTCTCGCGGATCGCGCGCCGGGTCGCCCGCACCAAACCGATCGTGGCGGTGAGCAGTGGCCGTCTGGCCGCACGCGCGCAGCCGACCGGTGACATGGATCGCTCGATCGTGCGAGATCTGTTCGCGCAGGCCGGAATCGTGCAGGTCGATTCGATCTCCGAACTCTTCGACTGCGCGGCACTGCTGGGCTACCAGCCACTTCCCGCCGGCGGCAGACTCGCGGTGATCAGCAACAGCACGGCGCTGAGCTGGCTGGCGGTCGCCGCGGCGCGCGGCGAGGGACTCGCGGTCGGCGACCCGATGAACCTGGGCCCGCAGGCGACGCCCGGCGCGTTCCTCGACGCTCTGGTGGCCGCCCTCCGCAGTGACGAGACCGATTCCGTCATCGTGGTTTTCGCGCCACCGGTGCCGCTGCCGATGGCCGGTTTCGCCGACGCGATTCGCGCCGCGATCTCGGCGGTTCCCGACGCGGGCAAACCCGTGCTCACCACGTTCGTGGCCGAGGAGGGGATTCCGAATCTGCTGGCCGAGCGCGGCCCCGGCGGCGCCGCGGTGCGCGGTTCCATCCCGTCGTATCCGGATCCCGAACGTGCCGCGCGGGCACTGGCCAGGGTGCGCCGATACGCCGAATGGCGCACCAAACCGGTGTCGGCGGTGGTGCGGCCCGAGGGGATGGACACCGAAGCTGCCCGCGTCCTGGTGAACGAGTGGATGGGGGAGGCGGGCGAGCGCTGGCTGACCGATCTGGAGACCGTGCGGTTGCTCGACTGCTACGGCATCGACGTCGTCACCTTCCGCGAGGTGCGCACCGCGGAGGAGGCGGTCGAGGCCGCCGAGGCGCTCGGTTACCCGGTCGCGGCCAAGGCCACCGGCGAAATCTGGCGGCGTCGCCCCGATCTCAGCGGGGTCCGATTGGATCTGTGGCGACCGGAGGCGGTGCGCCAGGCCTACCGCGATCTGGTCGAGATCTGCGGCGATCCGGTCCTGCACGTCCAGCAGATGGCGCCGACCGGAGTCGGTTGCATCCTGCGGGTCCAGGACGATCCGTCGTTCGGCTCGGTCATCGAATTCGGGCTGTCCGGGCTGATCATCGAACTGCTCGGGGACCGCGCCTATCGGGCGCTGCCGCTCACCGAGGACGAATCGGTAGCCCTCATCGACGCACCGCGCGCGGCCGCCCTGCTGTCGGGCACCCCCGCGAGCCCCCGGGTGGACAAGGCGGCCCTGGTCGAACTCGCCCAGCGTATTTCCGCGCTGTTCGACGATCTGCCCGAATTGCGCGAACTGTCGTGCGAACCGGTATTGGCGTCACCGACTTCGGCGGCGATCCTGTACGCCCGTGTTCGTATAGGCCCCGAGCCCAGCCGATTCGACGTCGGGCCACGCCGACTCGCGTGACACGCCGAGAGTTTGCGCGATTCGTTAACACCCCATGACGCTTTTCCGATCTTGGGGGACCATCGATGTCCCCCACGAAAGGCGT
The DNA here is from genome assembly GCF_045040005.1 of Nocardia sp. NBC_01377. NCBI lineage: Bacteria > Bacillati > Actinomycetota > Actinomycetes > Mycobacteriales > Nocardiaceae > Nocardia > Nocardia sp. NBC_01377. Next base: position 5,093,619 of record NZ_CP109566.1, on the reverse strand, counting down.
CCCCCATGAAGAAGTTCGGCCTGATCGCGTTGCCCCTGCTCGCCTGTGCACTCGCGGCGTGTTCGGTCTCCATAGGTTCCGACCCGAAGATCGAGGAAACCGCGCTGGAGAAATCGGTCAAGCAGACCCTGACCGAGAAGGTCGGCCAGGAGCCGGACTCGATCGACTGCCCGGGAGATCTGGAGGGCACCGTCGGCACCACCATGCGCTGCACCCTGTCCGCGGGCGGCGAGCAGATCGGCCTGACGGTCACGGTCACGACCGTGGAGGACGACACGGTCAACTACAACGTCGAGGTCGATCAGAGCTGATCCACCCCGGCGAACCCCGCGTCGATCGCGGGGCGCATCGCTGGAGAACAGAGTTCGCCGACCGGTTCGCGCGGGCCCGGAGGGGACGGGACGCGCGTGGGCCGGTCGGCGCTCGACGGTGCCCCGACGGACCACCGAGTCGAAAAGGGGGACCGAATCCCCCGGGGATCAGCTGGCGTAGGCCCGCAGGCGGTCGGCCCGCTCACCCTTGCGCAGTTTGGACATGACCTCGCGCTCGATCTGGCGAACCCGTTCGCGCGAGAGCCCGAACAGTTTGCCGATCTGGTCCAGAGTGCGCGGCTGGCCGTCGTCCAGGCCGAAGCGCAGCCGGATGACCTGCTGTTCGCGCTCGTCCAGTGTGGCGAGCACGCTGCGCACGTCGTGGTGCAGCAGCCCCGCGATGACCGCGGATTCGGCCGAGGTGGCCTCGGAATCCTCGATGAAATCGCCGAGCGGCGCCTCTTCGTCGTTGCCGACGGGCATGTCCAGGCTCACCGGGTCGCGGCTGTGGTCGAGCAGATCGGAGATCTTCTCGACCGGAATACCGGATTCGTTGGCCAATTCGTCGTCGGTGGCCTCGCGACCGAGTTGCTGGTGCAACTCGCGCTTGATTCTGGCGAGTTTGTTCACCTGTTCCACGAGATGGACGGGAAGCCGGATGGTGCGGCTCTGATCGGCCATGCCGCGGGTGATGGCCTGACGGATCCACCAGGTGGCGTAGGTCGAGAACTTGAAGCCCTTGGCGTAGTCGAACTTCTCCATCGCGCGGATCAGTCCGAGGTTGCCCTCCTGGATGAGGTCGAGCAGCGGCATACCGCGACCGGTGTACCGCTTGGCGAGGGAGACGACGAGGCGCAGGTTGGCTTCGAGCAGATGCGAGCGAGCGGCCTGGCCCTCACGGACGACGACGGCCAGATCGCGCTTGCGGGTGGCCGACAGCCGTTTGCCGGTTTCCAGCAGGTTCTGCGCGTAGAGGCCCGCCTCGATGCGCTTGGCCAGCTCGACCTCGTCGGCGGCCGTGAGCAGCGCTGTGCGACCTATACCATTGAGGTATACGCGGACAAGGTCGGCGGCGGGGCTCTGGGCGTCGAGGTCCGAATCGCTGGGTCGCACACGAGTGGTGGCGGGGCTTGTCATGACTTGCCTCCTGTCGGTGGTGTCTCACTCCGAATAACGGACCCGACGTAGAGAAAGTTCCCGCTCGAGCCTGTGATAAACCGCTCTGAACTGCGGGTTTCACGGTCATCGTCTGAGAAGTTCCTGAGAACACCACCGCTCGGAACACCCAGTGTTCCCGGCTCCGTCCGTGCTCGCGGTTACACCGGGCGGATCAGACCGTGCCGGACCAGTCCCGCGACCACCGACAGCGCATCGGCGGCGAACTCGGCGCTCACCCCGTCGGATCCGTGGGCGAGTGCCAGTAATTCGATCAATTCGTCCAACGGCAGACCGTCCGGTCGCATTCCCGCGACCAGTGAGATGGTCGACTCGTCCACCTCGTGCTGCCAGCGCGGGCCGTCCCCGCGGTGCAGCCGCGCCACCTGCTGGTTCCACCCCTGGTCACCGGGGAGGTAGACCCGTTCCAGCGCGGTGGCCGAATCGACCGTGAAACGCGCTGACCAGGCCAGATCATTGTCCGCGGCGACCGAACGCAGCCACTCCGAGCGTTCGAAATACGCGTCGGCCTCCGGGCCGAGCGGGTCATCGAAGCCGTGCGTGAGGTCCTCGGCGAGCAACTCGGTGGGCCCGTCGACCGCGCGCAGATACACGAATCCGAAGCCGATTCCCTCGACCCGCGCCGTCGCGAACGCGTCGAGCCACTGGTCGGCGCGCGCCTGGGCCGCCGGATCGCGTGGATCGAGTCCGGCGTCGCGCAGCCAGGTGCCGACGTAGAGCCCCGGATCGGCGACGTCGCGCTGCACGATCCAGGCGTCGACGCCGTGGTCGGGCAACCACGCCGACACCCGCTGCCGCCAGTCCTGGTCTTCGGTGTGCACCCACGCGGCCAGCATCGCGGCCGTGCCGCCGGGGGCGAGCAGATCCGCGGCCCGCGAGATCACCAGTTCGCTCGCGCCGTCCATGGCGAGCCCGGAATCGCGGTAGGTGTGCTCGATCCGCGCGGGTCCGACCACGAACGGCGGATTGGCCACCACCTGATCGAAACGCCGCCCCTCGACCGGCTCGAACCACGAGCCCTCCAGCAGGTCGATCTCGAGGTCGTTGAGCGCGGCGGTCGCCTCGGCCAGCCACAGCGCCCGCGGATTCACGTCGGTCGCGGTGACCGAACGCGCGTAGGACGCGGCATGGACCGCCTGCACGCCGCAGCCGGTGCCCAGGTCGAGTACCGAGCCGACGGGCCGGGTCGGGGTGGCGCGCAGCAGCGAGAGCGAGGCGTGCCCGACACCGAGCACGTGATCCTCGGTCAGCGTCCGCCTGCGCATCGAATCGTCGAGATCGGACAGGATCCACCGATTGCCCGCGCCGATATCCAACGGGCGCAGGTCCAGCGCGGCGCGCAACCGATCGCCGTCGCGCGCCAGCAGTCCGGCCGCGACGGCACGGTCGAGATCGAGCGGCGCGAGCGCGGCCGCGACCTCGCGTTCGCCGAGTTCGTCGCCGAGCAGCAGCAACCTGATCAGCGTGCCGAGCTCACCCGCGGTGCGGGCGACCCGCCGCACCGGAACCGGTTCCTGTCGCCCGAGCGCCGCGTGCACGTCCGGCCCGAGCGCCTCGAGCAGGGTGTCGGCGTCGTAGCCGACGCGGGTGAGCGCGTTGCGCAGATCCGGGCACAGTGCGGTGAGCAGGGATCCGGTGGTGGTTCGGTGCGAAGACACACCGGTACTCTGCCATCGCGACCGATCCGGGACGCTCACTTGTCCGCCGTGTCACAGCGACGCGGCGGCGGCCCGGCGTGGACCGGCCGGGCTCAGACGCCGTTCGGGTCGCGGGCGGTCGCGCAGTACAGCGCGTCGGCGGGATCGGCGAGCACGATCCAGTGCGAGTGGCGCTCCACGATCGTCGCGCCGAGGGATTCGTGCCAGGTCGCGGTGGCCTCGATATCGGAGCACGACAGATCGATGTGCGCGGTGGTGGGGCGATCCTCACCCAGTCGTTGCAGCAGGATCTGCACGGGCAGTTTCTCTTTCGCGCGCAGACGGGCGAATTCCGGCAGCCGACCGGTCCGGTACTCCCAGGTGGTCAGCGATTGCCAGAACAGTGTCTCGCGGTCGTAGTCGCCCGGGCCGATGTCCAGGCAGACCTGGTCGACGCGGCTGAGGGCGCCGTCCGGGGCGCGGTAGGCAGGCGCGGGCTCGCCGACGGCGCGACCACTCGGTGTGAGACAGAAGATCTGGCCCGACGGCGAGCGCAGCACCGCGTAGTCGGGGTGGTTGGCGACGAGGTCGGCGCCGAGATCGAGGGCGACGCGGACCGTGGCGGCGATATCATCGACATCGAAGTCCAGATGCACACCCCCGAGGCCGGTCACCGACTGCATCTTGACCGAGGCGGCGGCGAAGAGCGCGGGATCGGGCAGCAGCGTGAGGAATTCGTTGTCGGCGCCGCGCCGCTCGGAGGTTTCGGTCCCGGTGACGGTCGACCAGAATTTCGCGCACTCGTCGAAACGTTGTGCGGGACGGTCGAGGAATGCCCAAACCCACCGAATCATCATGTCTCCCGAATACTGTCGAACCGGCCTCGATCCTCGGACACAGTAGGTGTCGTGGCCCCGGCCTGTCGAGCGAATACCGGTCCGCGTCAACCCGCCCGGAACGTCTTGCGGTAGGCCAGCGGTGGGACGCCGAGTTCACCGCGCATGTGGTGGCGCAACGACGCCGCTGTCCCCATGCCCGAGGCGTGCGCCACCGCGTCCACCGACAGATCCGTGGTCTCGAGCAGACGCTTCGCGTGCCGAAGCCGTTGCCGCAGCAGCCACGCGCCGGGAGCCAGTCCCGTCTCGGCCTTGAACCGGCGGGTGAAGGTGCGCACGCTCATCCGCGCGTGCGCGGCCATGGTGTTCAGGTCGAGTTCCCGATCGAGATGGCGCAGCGCCCACGCGCGGGTGGGCGCCGTGCCGTCGGAACCTGGGTCGGGGACCTGACGTTCGATGAACTGCGACTGACCGCCCTCGCGCCACGGCGGCACCACGCAGTAACGCGCGGCCCTGTTGGCGATCTCGCTGCCGTGGTCGGCCCTGATGATGTGCAGGCAGACATCTATTCCGGCCGCGAGGCCCGCCGCGGTGCAGATATTCCCGTCTTCGACGAACAGCAGGTTCTCGTCGAGGTGGACCGCGGGGAACATCGCGCGGAAGGTGTCGGCGAAGGCCCAGTGCGTCGTCGCGCGTCTGCCGTCGAGCAGTCCGGCCGCGCCGAGGACGAACGCGCCGGTGCAGATGGACATGATCCTGGCGTCCGGCCGAATGGTGGCCAGGGCGGCGCCCAGTTCCGGCGAGACGATGCCGTCGACCCGCGGACCCGGCGCCCTGGTGCCGGGCACGATCACCGTATCGGCGGTCGCCAGCAGTTCCGGCCCGTGGTCGGTCACGATCGTGTACCCGGCGGTGGAGCGGATCCCGGCGGGATCGAGCCCGCAGACATCCACCCGGTAGCGCGGTGTGCCGTCCTCGGTCAGTGCCGCGCCGAGCACCATCGACGGAATGGTCATGTCGAAGCCGACCACCGGCTCGAGCGCGAGGACGGCGACGCGGTGCACCGCCGGTATGTCCGCCGTCGCTGTCATCGCGTCCTCCGGAATCGTCGGCGAGGTATGGCTAGATCTTGACGCATTGTGGCATTCAGGCCACTCGTCCGCGCGCCCGGGATCGGGCACGCTCAGCGGGTGACCGAACTGCACACCCCGCCCGAGATGCCGGAAACGGTGTCCGACACGGTGACTCACCCCGCGCGCGGCCGCTGGCATCCCGCCTGGTCGGTGGCCGCCGCCGGCTTCGTCGCGCTCCTCGGCGCCGCCGCTTTCCGTTCCGTGCCCGGCGTCCTGATGGATCCGCTGCACGAGGAATTCGGCTGGTCGCACGGCACCATCGGCGCGGCTGTCTCACTCAACCTGCTGCTGTACGGACTGATCTCGCCGTTCGCCGCGGCGCTGATGGATCGGTTCGGCATCCGCCGGGTCGTGGCCTGCGCGCTGCTGCTCGTCGCGACCGGCAGCGGGCTCACCGTCTTCATGACCCAGGCGTGGCAACTGGTGCTCACCTGGGGATTGCTGGTCGGCGTCGGCGTCGGGTCGATGTCGATGCCGTTCGTCGCGACTATCACCGGACGTTGGTTCGTGCGTCAGCGCGGGCTCGTCACCGGCGTGCTGACCGCCGCCGGTGCCACCGGACAGCTGATCTTCCTGCCCCTGGTCTCGGCGCTCGCGCACGATCACGGCTGGCGGCTGCCCTCGCTCATCGTGGCCGGTGCGGCACTCGCCGTGGTGCCGCTGGTGCTGCTGTTCATCCGCGACTACCCCAGCGACGTCGGTGTTCTCGCCTACGGCGCGCAACCTGGGAGTTCGGTCGGGGTGCGGACCGCGCCGCTCAGCGGGGCGGGACGGGCCGTCACGGTGTTGGCGCGGGTGGCGCGCACCCCCGGATTCTGGCTGCTCGCCGGAGGTTTCGCGGTCTGCGGAGCGTCGACCAACGGCCTGGTCGGCACCCATTTCGTGAGTGCGGCCCACGATCACGCCATGCCGTCGACCACCGCGGCGGGACTGCTCGCGGTCGTCGGCGTCTTCGACGTCGCGGGCACCATCTTCTCCGGCTGGCTGACCGACCGGGTCGATCCGCGCTATCTGCTGCTGGCCTACTACACGCTGCGCGGCCTGTCGCTGCTGATCCTGCCGTCGCTGTTCGCGCCGGGAACCGAGCCGAGTATGTGGGTGTTCATCATCTTCTACGGCCTGGACTGGATCGCGACCGTGCCACCGACGGTCGTGCTCTGCCGGGAACTGTTCGGCGACGACGGCCCGGTCGCCTTCGGCTGGGTTTTCGCCTCGCACCAGATCGGTTCGGCGGTCGCGGCCACCGGGGCGGGGGTGATTCGCGATGTGCAGGGCAGTTACGACCTGGCCTGGTACATGGCGGGCGCACTGTGCGGTGTGGCCGCGCTGATGTCGATCCTGGTCCGCAGACCGCGCGCGGTCGCGACCGCGTGAACCGGCTCAGCCGTCGATCGTCTTGTGCCTGCGTGCTTCGAGGGCGATCTGCTCGCGACGCCCGTCCCAGCGGCTCGGTTCGTCCTTGCGCCGCGGCGGGCGATCGTTGGCGATGAGCACCGCGATCCACGGCAGCGGAATCGAGACGCCGATGATCAGCAGCGAGATCAGCGCGTTGCTCCACATGCTGTAGGCGACCGCGGCCAGCACCAGGCACGGAATACGGAACGCCATGATGATGGTGTAGCGGCGCACCCGCGCGCGGTGCTGATCCTCGAGCGACGGCGCGGCCTCGGTGATGAGAACGGGTTGGTCGTCGTCGTTGCCGGGGAAGTAGCCCCGTGATCGCGTGGGGCGATCGGGCCGGTCGACCTCGGGGCCGTCACCACCGGGACGATCACCACCGGGACGATCACCACTGCCGGTGTCGTCGGCGTCGGAGGTGTCGCCGGGTTGCTGCATACCGTCGAGTCTTCCACGGTGGCGTGTTCGCCGCACGTGCCCTGGTCAGCGGGAGATCGAGGCCGTGCGGGCGACGGTGCGGGTGAGCGTCGGCGCGGCGGATGCGGCATCATGGGAATCGTGAGTACCGAAACTCTGGTTCGCCCCGAAACGACGACCGACGAGTCGACGGGCGACGACACCCCGAAATTCTTCCACTACGTGAAGAAGAACAAGATCGCCGAGAGTGCCGTCATGGGAACCCATGTGGTGGCCCTGTGCGGCGAGGTGTTCCCGGTGACGCGTTCGGCCAAGCCCGGTTCGCCGGTGTGCCCGGAATGCAAGAAGGTCTACGACGGGCTGAAGAAGGGCGACTGACCGCCCGCTGACCCGCGATCTACGTCGAGCTGCGCAGCGGTGACGAGGTCGCGGGCGGTTCCGTGTCCGCGGACTTGTCGAATCTCACCGGTTCGCGCGGAGTGGTTCCGTTCTCCCGCGTGGTGCGGGCACTCGGCATCGCCGGATCCTCCGATCCGGCGTCGTCGTCACAGTCGTCTTCCTCGCCGTCGCCGCGTACCTGGTTGGACAGCCATTCCTTCATCTGTTCGAGGCGTGTCGCGCGCGCGGGCCAGAACTCCTGGACGGCGGCGTTGAATTCCGCCCCGAGGATGACCGCGAAGGCCAGGAAGTACGTGAACAGCAGGAACGCGATCGGTGTCGCCAGCGCCCCGTAGCTGACGCCGGTCGCGGTGACCCACGACAGATAGCGGCGCAATCCCTCGCTGGCCGCCATGAAGAACACTCCGGCCACCAGCGCCCCGCCGAAGAGTCGATGCCACGGCAGCGTGCGGTGCAACGCGAGTTTGTACAGGGTGGTGAGTCCGATGATGAGCAGCAGGCCGACGCCCGGATAGTAGAAGTTGTCGACCAGCCGCAGTCCCGGCTCGCGCCAGGAATTGGGCAGGATCCAGCCGATGATGGCGGGGCCGAGCGCGACGAGCGGCAGGATGAAAACCGCCGCGACCAGGAACAATACGTACAGCAGCAACGCGAAGATGCGTTGCCAGACCGGATGTCGGGCGTCCTGTTGATCGTGTGCTTCCACGATGGCGTCGACGAAGGTCGCCATGGCCGAGGATCCGGCCCACAGCGAGAGCACGAAACCGACGGAGACGACGGCGCCGCGCCCCCGGCCGAGTACATCGCCGACGGTGGGTTCGATGAGATCGGAGACCACCGAGGGGCTGAACAGGTCCCGGCTGAAGGTGATGATCTTGGACTGGACGATCTCCACGGTATCCGGCCCGAACCAGCCCCCGACGTAACCGAGGCTGCCGAGCACGCCGAGCAGCAGCGGCGCCAGCGACAGCGTCTGCCAGAACGCCGCCGCCGCCGATTTGGCGAAGATCGAGTCGTCCCATGCCTTGATCGCGACCCGCGACGTCAGCCGCCAGACCTGCCTTCGCGCCCGCCGCCCCCAGCGCCGCACGGCGTCCGACCGTCGCGGAGGCGCGCCGCCGCCACCGCCGTGGATCGGCTCATCGCCACCGCCGTGGATCGGCTCATCGCCACCGCCGTGGATCGGCTCGTCGCCGCCGCGCGGTGTGGCATCGGATAGGGGGCTTTCCTCGCTCATCGTGACTACAGCATCTCGCAAGTGTGCTCACGGCACCGGATTGTCGGGTTGTCGTGTCGGTGCGCGGCACGTGAACAGGGCGTTGCCTCCCGTGCGACTGTGATGCCTATCGCGCCGGACGCGTCGGTTTGGCGACACACCGGCGGCGGCAAGTAGGGTCGTCTGCGTGACTGGGTCGGGTGCCGCTGCGGCAGGAGATGGGGCGACACCGGGTCATTCGGGATCGTCGGTGGCCGGAGGCGGCGCGCTGCGTGCCTGGCAGCGGCGCGCGCTGACGAAATACCTCGCGACCAAACCCCGCGATTTCCTCGCGGTGGCGACACCCGGGGCCGGTAAGACGACCTTCGCGCTGCGCGTGGCCGCCGAACTGCTCGCCGACCGCACCGTCGACCAGATCACCGTGGTCGCCCCGACCGAACACCTCAAACACCAGTGGGCCGAGGCCGCGGCCCGCAGCGGGATCGCGCTCGACTCGAGGTTCTCCAACGCCACCGGCGGTACCTCCGGTGACTATCACGGTGTCGTGGTCACCTACGCCCAGGTCGCCTCGCATCCCACCCGACACCGGGTCCGCACCGAGAACCGCAGGACGCTGGTCGTACTCGACGAGATCCATCACGCGGGCGACGCGAAGACCTGGGGTGACGCGACGGCCGAGGCGTTCGGCGACGCCACGCGGCGGCTCGCGCTGACCGGAACACCCTTCCGCAGCGACGACAGCCAGATCCCCTTCGTCACCTACGAGCCGGGCGAGGGCGGTCTGCCGCAGTCGCGCGCCGATCACACCTACGGTTACGCCGAAGCCCTCGCCGACGGCGTCGTGCGACCCGTCGTCTTCCTCGCCTACTCCGGTGAGGCGCATTGGCGCGACAGCGCGGGCGAGGAGCACACCGCGCGTCTGGGCGAACCGCTCAACGCCGAACAGACCGCCCGCGCCTGGCGGACCGCGCTGGATCCGGCGGGTGACTGGATCTCCGCGGTGCTGCGCGCCGCCGACACCAGACTCGCGCAGTTGCGCACGTCCGGGATGCCGGACGCGGGCGGTCTGGTCATCGCCACCGATCAGGAACGCGCCCGCGATTACGCCGAACTGCTGGAACACATCTCGGGGCAGCGGCCCGCCGTGGTCCTCTCCGACGATCCGGATTCCTCCGGTCGGATCGCCGAGTTCGGCAAGAGCACCCAGCCGTGGATGGTCGCGGTGCGCATGGTGTCCGAAGGTGTCGACGTGCCGCGTCTGGCCGTCGGCGTCTACGCGACCAGCGCCTCGACCCCGCTGTATTTCGCCCAGGCCATCGGACGTTTCGTGCGTGCCCGCAGGCCGGGGGAGACCGCGAGCGTCTTCCTGCCGTCGGTGCCGGTGCTGTTGGATCTGGCCGCGCAGCTGGAATTGCAGCGCGACCACATCATCGGCAAACCGCACCGGGAGAAGGACGGACTCGACGACGAGCTGCTGACCGACGCGAACAAGCAGAAGGACGAGCCGGGCGAGGAGGAGAAATCCTTCGTCGCACTCGCCGCCGACGCCGAACTGGACCAGGTCATCTACGACGGATCGTCCTTCGGCACCGCGACCTTCTCCGGCAGCGACGAGGAAGCCGACTACCTCGGCATCCCCGGTCTGCTCGACGCCGACCAGATGCGGGCGCTGCTGCGTGAACGCCAGACCAAACAGGTCGCCGAGCGGAGCGAGGCGCGGGTGCCGGAACCGGCCGGTCAGGTCGCCACCGCGTCGGAACGGGTCGCGACCGCGGGCAAACTCGGCGAACTGCGCCGGGAATTGAACAGTCTCGTCGCCATGCACCATCACCGCACCGGCAAACCGCACGGTGTCATCCACGGTGAGTTGCGCCGCGAATGCGGCGGCCCACCCACCGCGTTGGCCAGCGCCGATCAGCTCGGCGAACGGATCGCCGCGCTGCGCCGAAGATAACGCCGCCGCCTCAGCCCGAGGGCCACGCCCGCATCGCGGTATCGACGGACGCGGTCAGGTCGGTGAGCGTCGCCCCGTCGCGGGCCTGGATCGACAGTCCGTACAGCACGGTCGCGTAGAAGAACGCGAGCGCGGCGGTGTCGGTATCCGAGGGCAGGTCGCCCTCGACGACGCCGCGGTCGAGTCGACGGCGGATGTCGTCGGTGGTCTCGCGTCGGCATCCGACGAGGAAATCACGAACGGCGGCGCTGCGCGTCGTGTAGGTGGATCCGGCGAGCACCACCATGCAGCCGTGCGGTGTGTTCTCCTCGGTGTAGGCCTGCGCGTTGTCGCGCAGCATGGCCTCGATGCCCGCGCGCGCGGTCGGTTCCTCGCGCAGGGCGCGTTCGGTGTGGCCGCCCTCGGTCTGTCCGTACAGTTCGACGGCCGCGCGGAACAGTGCCTCCTTGTCGCCGAACGCGGCATACAGGCTCGGTGAGTTGATCCCCATGGCGGCCGTCAGGTCGCTCATGGACGTGCCCTCGTAGCCGTGTTCCCAGAACACCTCCATGGCACGACGCAGTGCGACGGACCGATCGAAGGCCCGTGGGCGCCCGCGTCCCGCCATCGCACTTCCTTTCTGTGTCGATCGCTAAATATAACGCTTGACGGCCGCTCGTCCATCGGCTCAGGTATTTATGTACTGATCGACACGGAATTAGAGGAGTGACGATGCCGGAGCTCGAAGGCAAGGTGGCGCTGGTGACCGGCGGCAGTCGGGGGATCGGCGCCGCCATCGCGACGCGGTTGGCGACCGCGGGAGCCGATGTCGCGGTGACCAACCGCGAGGCCGAGGCGCGCGCGGCCACCGTGATCGCCGAGATCGGGGCGCTGGGCCGTCGTGCCGTCGTGCCGTCGCGCTGCGCGCCGACAGCGCCGACGCGAGCGAGGGGTCACCGGCGCGGTGGACAGGACCGCCCGGGAATTGGGCGGCCTCGACATCCTGGTCAACAACGCGGGCATCTTCCCGGCGAAACCGTTCGAGGAGTTCACCGTCGACGAGATCGACTATGCCCTCGCCGTGCACGCGCGTGCGGCGTTCCTCGCGGCCCAGGCGGCGGTGGCCCATATGACCGGCGGCGGCCGCATCGTCGATATCGGGACGAATCTGTCCGAGCACGCGTCCTTCGGCGGGCTCACCCTCTACAACCTGAGCAAATCCGCGCTCAACGGTTTCACCAAAGCCCTTGCGCGCGAACTGGGTCCGCGCGACATCACGGTCAACCTCGTGCAGCCCGGTTCCACCGACACCGAGATGAATCCCGCCGATGGCGACCACGCCCGCGACCAGGAGCGGTTGACCGCCCTCGGTCGCTTCGGCAGGGCGGACGATATCGCGACGGCCGTCGCCTTCCTGGCCGGTGAATCCGGTCGAAGTATCACCGGCGCGTTCCTCACCGTCGACGGCGGCACCAACGCGTGAGTGCTCGGCCACGGTGGCTGTCGATCGGTCACCGCGAGGTGAGGCAGGCCGCGGCCGTCAGCCCGTGAAGTATCTACCGGGTGAGACGCCGACGGTGCGCCGGAACGCCGCGACGTAGGCGCTCGGGGTGGCGTAACCGACGCGGGCGGCGATCCGGGAGATCGGCATTCCCTCGGCGAGATGGGGCAGGGACGCCGCGAGGCGGATCTGCGTGCGCCAGTCGCCGAATCCGATTCCCGTCTCCGCCCGGAACAGGCGGGCCAGCGTCCGGGCGCTGGTCGCGGCGGCGGCGGCGAATTCGGCGAGGGTGCGCGGGTCGGCGGGATCGCGCAGCAGCGCCGCGGCCACCTGCCGGGCGCGGGGGTCCGAGGGGGGATGCGCGCCGATCGGGATCACCTCGACCGGCTCCAGCAGATCGAAGATGGCCGCCTCCGCCCGCGCCGTGGCCGGAGTGGACGCGCTCTGTCGCGCCGGCACGTACGACGAGTGCGCGGAGGTATCGTGTACCGGGTCCGGGCGCTCGTCGACGCCCGGGGCAGAGGGATTCGCCTCGCTCGCAGCGGTGTGCGCCGATGTCGGCATCGCGGGCATGCCGCTGGTCAGATGGTCGAAGAGTTCGTGCAGCAGGCGGGTGACCCGCAGCATCGTCGGCGCGGAGAACGCGATCGGGGTGCGTTCGGGATCGAGGAAGATGCCGCGCATACCGGCCCCGTCGGCGCTGCCCGTGCGATGCGCGAGGCCGCCCGGAATCCACAGTGCCCTGGTCGGTGGAAGCACCCAGTGACCGTGCGCGGTCTCCACGGCGATGACTCCCCGTGCGGCCCAGGCGATCTGGTGTTGCGGATGACGGTGGGTGTCGAACCAGTGCCCGGCGGGCAGTGTGCCCGCGCCGAAGATCATCGCGGTGGGTCCCCGGGGGGGCGACAGCATCGGGATGTGGCCGTTCTGCGACACAATCTGTCACCGTAGCCTGTCGTGGCGGCGGCGTCGGCTTCCTACCGTTGAGTTCATGCCGATGAACATCCTGCACCGCGTCCTCTGCCGTTCCGCCGTCTGGGAGCGGATCAGCGCGACCAAGATCGTGCCGTGGGCGTTGACCGATATCGATCTCGGCGGCCGTGCCCTCGAGATCGGACCGGGGTACGGCGCCAATATTCGCAGTCTGCTCGACCGGGCGGGCTCGCTGACCGGGCTCGAGATCGAACCCGCGCTCGCCGAGCGGTTACGGACCCGGCACGGGGCCGAAATGACCGTGATCGAGGGCGACGGCGCTCGAATGCCGTTGCCCGCGAAGGACTTCGATTCCGTGGTCTGCTTCACCATGTTGCATCACGTGCCGTCGGTCTCCGAACAGGACGCGCTGTTCGCCGAGGCGCTGCGCGTGCTGCGCCCCGGCGGGGTCTTCGCGGGCAGCGACGGACTCGACAGCAGGGGCTTTCGGCTCCTGCATCTCGGCGACACCTGCCTGCCGGTGCCGCCGGAGACCGCCGTCGACCGATTGACCCGCGCGGGATTCGTCGACGTCGAGATCGACGCGGGCGGCGGCGGTTTTCGTTTCCGGGCGCACAGGCCGGAGTGAATCCCGCTCACGCGAGGTCGAAATAGTCCGCCGGGTCGAGCGCGTCGATCGGCGTCCAGCGTGGCGCCTCGACGTCGATCGGATCGCGCGCGGCGTCCGATACGGCGAAGTAGCCCTGGATTTCGAGGGCGAGCCGGGGATTCTCGTCGACGCGGCGGGCCGTGTCGTAGATCGTCGACAACACGTGAACACAGCGCGCGGTGCGCGCCGAGCAGGAGCAGTCCGCCGCGGCGAGCACCGGGACGGGTGGGATACCCGCGGCCACGAGCGCCCGGTGCATGTCGTCGGTGAGAACGGTGGGATCCGGGATGACGGCGGTGATGGCCGTGATCGACGCACGGCCGAGCGGCGCGACCTCGAGATGGGTCACCGAGGCCTGCCCGCCGCGATGGATCGCGGCGCGGATGCCCCGGCCCTCGACGGTAGTCGCCACACCGCCGTTGCGGGCGATGCTGCGCGCCCGGGGCAACAGCGGGTCGGGCCTGGTCTGGCGTAGCGGCTCGGCCAGCCGGACCCAGTCCATCCCCCACGGGGTGTAACCGAATTCGTTGTCCGCCATCAGTTCTCCCTCTTGCGACGCAGGATCTGCACGAGTTGCTCGTCATCGAGGCGGGCCAGTGCCGCGATTCCGGTGGTATCGGACAGGTCGGTCAGCGCGGATTTGCGATCGTGCATACCCGCGATGTGCTCCTCCACCGTCGTGGCGGAGGTGAGGGTGGTGATCGTGACGGTGCGGGTCTGGCCGATGCGGTGCGCCCGATCCGAAGCCTGGGCCTCCACCGCCGGATTCCACCAGCGGTCGAAGTGGATGACGTCGGCCGCCCTGGTGAGGGTGAGGCCGGTACCCGCCGCGCGCAGGCTGAGTACGAGTACCGGTGGGCCGTCCGGTGCTTGGAAATCGGTGACGATCGAGGCGCGCCGCGCCCGGTCGAGTCCGCCGTGGAAGAACGGCGCGGTGATGCCGAACTGTTCGGACAGGTGGCGGACCAGCAGTTCTCCGGTCTGCCGGTACTGGGTGAACACCAGGGTGGGGGCGCCGTTGTCGAGGTTGGTCGCCACGATATCGGTACACAGGTCGAGTTTTCCCGACCGCCCGGACAGTTCGTCCAGCTCGCCGGTGACCAGGCCGGGATGGTTGCAGACCTGTTTGAGGGCGGTCAGCGCGGCGAGTACCAGGCTCCGTCGTCGCGCGCCCACGCCGAATCCGTCGTCGATCGCGCGATCGAGCAGCCGATCGTAGAGCTTCTCCTGTTCCGCGCTGAGGTCGCAGAGCAGATCGCTGTGGATCTTCGCCGGAAGCGACGCCGCGACTTCGGATTTCCGCCGGGCCAGCAGCACCGGTTCGATGGTGTCGCGCAGGCGGGTGGCCGCCGTGGTCGACCCCTCGGCGATCGGCCGGACGAACCGGCGACGGAATTGGGTGCGGTGCGCGAACAGTCGCGGCGTGACCAGGTTCAGCAGCGCCCACAGTTCCTCGAGATGGTTCTCCACCGGGGTACCGGTCAGCGCGACCGTCGCCGACGCGCGCAGGGCGCGTGCGGCCTTGGAGACCTGGGTGCGCGGATTCTTCAACGCTTGCGCCTCGTCGAAGATCGCCGTCGCCCAGTGCTGTTCGGCGAGCAGGTGACCGTGCGGGCGCAGCGTCGGATAACCCGTGATCACCACCGCGCCCTCGATGTCCGCGACGGCGGGTGCGTCCCCGCCGCGCCAGATCACCGGCCGTAGCCCCGGGGCGAACCGAGTGATCTCGTGCGCCCAGTTGCCGACCAGTGAGGTCGGGCAGACGACGAGCTGCGGCCCCTCCCCGGCCCGCCCGAGCAGAAATCCGATGGTCTGCACGGTCTTTCCCAGACCCATCTCGTCGGCCAGCACCGCGCCGCCGAAGGCGTCGGTGGTCTCGCGCAGCCATCCGACCCCGCGCACCTGGTAGGGCCGCAGCTCCGCGCGCAGCGCCGTCGCCAATTCGACTTCCACCGATCGGGTCTCGCGCACGATCCGCAGCGCGCGATCGGCGGCGACGACCGAGGCGCCGACAGCGTCGGGCACCGCGTGCGCCGCGATCGGCAACCGGGAGATCCGCTCGTCCCCGGCCAGCACCTCTCGCCAGAGGAGTATCGATGATCCCGGTTCGACGACCGTGCCCGGGTTCTCGAGTATGTCCCCGGCGTCGGTCACACCCGTCGTGCTCGCGGCGGGGGCCACGTCGAGTTTCACGAACTCGTCGGGTTCGACCAGCGCGCAGTCGACTTCGGCGACCTCGATGACGCCGTGCGGGCCCGTCGGGATCGCGAGCGCGAGGGTTTCGCGGGCGCCGATGCCCGCGGGGGCTCGGCCCGCGATGTGGCCGGTCCAAGTCCAGAGGGCGAACATGTGTCGGTCGGGCAGATAGGTGGCGTGTGTTGTTGGCAGGGCCGACCCCGATCGTCGTATAGTGTACGGAGTATCAACATACACCGTACCGAAGTCATTCCCGAGGGGTTCCGTGGTCGAGGAAACCGGCGCGCACGAGGCCGAACAGCTGATGCGGCTGCTGTGGCGCCATGCCGTACCCGCCCGCGCGGGCGGTCGCGGGCCCAAACAGAAGGTCAGCGTCGACGCGGTGGTGGCCGCGGCGGTCACCCTCGCGGACCGGGACGGATACGACCGGGTCTCCATCCGGTCGGTGGCCGCGGAACTGGGCCTGCGGCCGATGAGCCTGTACACCTACGTGCCGAGCAAGGAGGCGCTGGCCGTGCTCATGGTCGACGCCGTCGCCGACCGGGACGTGCCCATCCCCGGCACCGACCCGCCGCGCCGCCGCATGGGCGCGATCGCCGGGCAGATCCGCGACGAACTGCTCGCCCACCCCTGGCTGCTCGAGGTCTCACCGTGGCGGCTGGTGCTCGGTCCGGGCCGAATGCGTCGATACGAGCGGCAGCTCGCCGCGATCGACGGCATCGGGCTGTCGGATCTGGATATGGATCGGGTGATCGCGGCGCTGTCGGAATTCGCGACCGGTAACGCCAGGATGGCGATCGCGGCGCGGCGCAGTGCCGCGGTGCTCAGTGACGAGCGATGGTGGGCCGAACACGGGCCGCTGCTGGATCGGCTGATGCCCGCCGCGGAATTTCCGCTGGCCTCGCGGGTGGGCGCCGCGGTCGGCGAGCACTATCAGGCGCCTGCGGATCCGGACGACGCGTTCGAATTCGGCCTGGAGCGCTTGCTCGACGGGATATTCGCCGAGGTGCAAGCGCCGCGAACCCGGCCTCCGGCGTCATAGCCGATGACTCTGGGGCCGTGAACGCCGACAGCGGGCGACATAGTCGCCCGCTGTCGGGGAATACGATGTTCTGTTTTTCGATGCTGTTGTGTCGGGACGCGAATACCACCGGTTCAGACTGTGGGAGCAGACTCCGTGTCGATTACGGCTTCGAGCTCACGCAATCGATCCATGTGTTCGTTCGCGTGGTGCTGGCAGAAGAGCAACTCTCCACCTGCGGGCAGCGTGGCACGCACGCGTGCCGCCGCACCGCAACGGTCGCAACGATCGACCGCGGTCAGTGGGGTGCTTGTCAGGGTTCCTGGCATGACTCCTCCGTCCTGGCTCCCGGCACTACAGTCCGTTCACCTGGTGTGGGGCCCCGTGGTCACTCCGCGGGGCTCGCAACCGCTACTTCCCAGCAGTGGTATGACTACTCTGTCAGACGTTCGGGACGGGGGCTTTGTTCCCGCGAATGATTCAGTGTGTTTTGCCTAACATGACCTGCGATTTTCGCTACCGGCGAACATCTCACGTCGACTGCGACCACACATCCTCGTTCACGCCTCGATCCGGCCGATCCAGTTGTCTACCGGGAGATTACCCGTGATCTATGACACTCACACGCTCGTTCACATTTGTACCCGTGACGAATGGCTGGCCGCAGGCCCGATCGGGCAGTACCGGCCGTCGTCGTTCGACGAGATCGGCTTCGTCCACCTGTCGGCTCCCGCGCAGGCGCATCTGCCTGCCAACAGGCTCTTCGCCGGACGTCGCGACCTGGTCCTGCTGCGCATCGATCCCGCCAGGGTCGGCTCGCCCGTCGTGTGGGAACCCGGGGTGCCGACCGATCCGGAGTCGATGCTGTTCCCGCACCTCTACGGTCCGCTGCCGGTGGACGCCGTCACCGACGTGGTCGAGTTCCTTCCCGAACCGGACGGAACATTCGCCCCGCTCGCCGTCGCCCACGAGTGAGCCGCCGCGAACCTCGGGGCGTACCAGCCGAAATGCCGATCCTCGGGGCGATCCCGACGGGCTGTCGAAGGCCCCTGGCGCGCGCCTGGAGGGCAGTTCGGCACAAGGGGCATAGTGAGAGTTAGGGTGGAGTGGTGAACGTCGATGTCACCGCACTGCCCGGTATCGGGGTACGCAAGGATTTCCAGGCGCGCTCCGGTCGCCGCATCGGCGTGGTCGACCACCGCGACGGCGGAATAGATCTGATCGTCTCCAAACTGGACGATCCCGATGCCTGCGCGGCCCAGATTCCGCTCAGTACCGACGAGGCCGCCGTGCTCGCCAATCTGCTCGGCGCGCCCCAATTGGTGGCGAAGCTGAACGAGGATCATCGGGACATGCCCGGGATCACCACGCGTCAGATGCCGATCGGCGAGGATTCCCCCTACGAGGGGCGCACCCTCGGCGAGACCGGAATGCGTACCCGTACCAAGGCATCCATCGTCGCGGTGATGCGCGCGGGTCAGCTGCATCCGTCCCCGGGTCCGGACTTCACCTTCACGCGCGACGATGTGCTCGTTGTCGTCGGCACTCCCGACGGACTCGACGCCGCCGGGAAGATCCTGTCGCACGGGTGAGCCATGACCGCCACCGCGCTCGCGTTGCTCGAGCTCGGGGCGGTTCTGTTCGTCCTCGGCATGCTCGGCCGGGTCGCGGATCGATTCGGTATGTCGCCGATCCCGCTCTACCTGCTGGGCGGGTTGGCCTTCGGTCAGGGTGGGTTCGTCGCGCTCGGCGCCGCAGGCGAATTCAGTCATCTGGCAAGCGAAATCGGCGTCGTACTGCTGCTCCTGCTGCTCGGGCTGGAATACACCGCCGCCGAACTGGTCACGGGTCTGCGCCGATCCTGGGCGGCGGGTCTGCTCGACATCGTCGCCAACGCGACCCCGGGCGCCGTGGTCGCGCTGCTGCTGGGCTGGGGTTTCGTCGGTGCGCTCACCATGGCCGGGGTCACCTACATCTCGTCTTCGGGGATCGTCGCCAAGGTGCTCGACGACCTCGGCAGGCTCGGTAACCGCGAAACCCCGGTCATCCTGTCCATTCTCGTATTCGAGGATCTCGCGATGGCGGTCTACCTGCCGATCCTCACCACCGTGCTGGCCGGGCTGAGCCTGTTCGCCGGAATGAAGGCGCTCGGGCTCGCGCTGCTGACGGTGACCGTGGTGCTGGTCGTGGCCCTGCGCTACGGACGTTTCGTCTCGGCGCTGGTCGACAGTTCCGACAACGAGGTCTTCCTGCTGAAACTCCTCGGCGCCGCACTGCTCGTCGCGGGCGCGGCCTCGGCGCTGAACATCTCGGCGGCGGTCGGCGCGTTCCTGCTCGGCATCGCGATCTCCGGATCCACCGCGCAGGAGGCGGTGAAACTGCTGGAACCGCTGCGGGATCTGTTCGCCGCCATCTTCTTCGTCGCCTTCGGGCTGGCGACCGATCTCCAGGCGATACCGCCGGTTCTCGGCTGGGCGATCATCCTCGCGGTCGTCACCCTGCTCACCAAGGTCGGCACCGGCTGGTGGGCGGCGAGCCGTCAGGGCATCAAGGCGATGGGCCGGGCACGCACCGGCGCCGCGCTGGTTGCGCGCGGTGAATTCTCCATCGTCATCGCGGGTCTCGCCGTGGCGACGGGCGCGGTCGACGGTGAACTGGCCGCCTTCGCGTCGGCCTACGTGCTGCTGATGGCGATCCTCGGACCGACCGCCGCCCGACTCGTCGAACCCGTCGTCACGCTGTTCCGGCGCGCCGATCCCGCGCCGAGCGGCTGACCGCGCACCGGTCAGCTCCCCGCCTCTGTCGAGATGTCGGCGTCACCGGTGGTGTCGCGCGCCCGAACCCGTTCGACCCGCCGCCAGAACGTCGAGGCGACGAGACCGACCACCACGCCGATCACGGCGGCGCACAGGTGGCCGTAATCGGTGAAGGTCGGACCCACCCACAGGGCCGCGGCCGCGGCGGCGACCACGACACACGCCCATGTCCAGCGCACCGCGCCGCGGAATCGGAACGCCATCGCCGCGAGTACGGCGGTGAAGCCGTAACTGGTGCCGACGTCGGCGGCCATCGCGACGCGCCCCGGTATGAGGCCGCGGTCGATGGCGTGGTCGATGCCGGTGACGGTGAGCAGTGTCGCCCCGATATGGCCCGTTGCGAACAGCGCGATCCAGCGGGCGGTGCCGAGCCAGCGTTCCGCCGCCGCCATCACGATCAGGAATCCGGCGATGGTGAGCCAGGGAAAACCGCCCTCGGTCCAGAACGCCGAGGCGACGAGTACCTGAACCGGATTGTGCTGCATGTTGTACAGATTCGTCGACGCCGACAGGATCAGCCTGCGCTCCACCGTCTCGCCGACCCCGCGCAGGGTCCACCAGGTGACGAAGAGGGTGAAGGCGTAGGCGGTACTGGCGGGAGCGGCCGCCAGATGCGCGCGCAGCGCGGGCAGCACACGGCGGACGGCGTGCGGCGCGCGCACCGACATCGAGGCCGCCCGCAGCACCGTCCGCAGTTCGACGGTGTCGGTCCAGGGCGAACCGGTCCGCCGCGCCGCCGAAGTATCCACGCTGACGAGTGTGCCGTGGGCGCCGAGGCGTCGCCGTCCGACGCGCCTGCCCGCGGTGCGCGAGGTGTCACCGACCCGGGCCGGTGACCGTAACCTCGTTTCACCTGCGGGCAATATTCGCTCCCAACAATTGGTCCATTGTCCGAATCGGCCAGGAGTGCGGATCACCATGACGATCGACGACGCGACATCGACCCCGGAAGCCGCCGGGGACGACTATCTGGCCAAACGCACGCTGCGCTCGGGGACCGCGGGCTGGGTACTGCTTGCCGGACTCGGCATCAGTTACGTCATCTCCGGCGACTTCTCCGGCTGGAACTTCGGGATCGCCGAAGGCGGATTCGGCGGTCTGCTCATCGCTTTCGTGGTGATCGCCGCGATGTACCTGGCGATGGTTCTCGGAATGGCCGAACTGTCGGCCGCGCTGCCCGCGGCCGGTGGCGGTTACACCTTCGCCAGACGCGCGCTCGGCCCGTGGGGCGGTTTCGCGACCGGCACCGCCGTCCTGCTGGAATACGCGATCGCGCCCGCGGCGATCGCGACCTTCATCGGCGCCTACGTCGAATCGCTGAACCTGTTCGGCATCACCGACGGCTGGTGGGTCTACCTCGCCGCGTACGCGCTGTTCATCGGCGTGCACCTGGCGGGCGCGGGCGAGGCGCTCAAGGCCATGTTCGTGATCACCGCCATCGCGCTGGTCGGCCTGCTGATCTTCGTCGTCGCCGCCGTGGGCCTGTTCGACTCGGCCAATCTCACCGATATCGCCGCCGACCCCGACGCGCTCGGCAGTTCGGATTTCCTGCCCTTCGGCCTGGTCGGGATCTGGTCCGCGGTGCCGTTCGCCATCTGGTTCTTCCTGGCGGTGGAAGGGGTGCCGCTGGCCGCGGAGGAAGCGCGCGAACCGGAGAAGAATGTGCCCAAGGGCATCATCATCAGCATGCTGGTGCTGATCGTCACCGGTGCCGCGGTACTCGTGCTCGCGACGGGAGCGCTGGGCGCACAGGGTATTTCGGCGTCGGGCAATCCGCTCGTCGAAGCACTCGGCGACGGGGCGGCGGCCAAGACCGTCAACTACATCGGTCTGGCGGGCCTGGTCGCCAGCTTCTTCTCCATCGTCTACGCCTACTCGCGCCAGACCTTCGCGCTGTCGCGTGCGGGCTATCTGCCCACACGTCTTTCGGTGACCAACGCGCGCAAGGCGCCGGTGCTGGCGCTGATCGTGCCGGGCGTGATCGGATTCGTGCTCTCGCTCACCGGGAAGGGCGCGATGCTGCTGAACATGGCGGTTTTCGGAGCCGCCGTGAGCTATGTGCTGATGATGATCAGCCATATCGTGCTGCGGGTGCGCGAACCGGGCATGCCGCGGCCCTACCGCACCCCGGGCGGTATCGTCACGACCTCGTTCGCGCTGGTCATCGCATGCGCGGCGGTGATAGCGACCTTCCTGGTCGACCCCGTCGCCGCAGGCTGGACGCTCGCGGTGTTCTGCGCCTTCATGCTGTATTTCGCGCTCTACAGCAGGCATCGACTCGTCGCCTCCTCCCCGGACGAGGAATTCGCGGTACTCGCGCGCGCCGAGGAGGAATTGGAATGAGGCCGGTCGACGGGAGGTTTTCCCGATGACCCGCCACACCCAACATTTGGGCGGTGTCACCTACACCTTCGACGGACTGGTCGAACTGCTCGCCAAGGCCACCCCGCTGCGCAGCGGCGACGAACTCGCCGGGTGCGCGGCCGAGACCGACGCCGAACGCGCCGCCGCCCAGTGGGCGCTGGCCGAGGTGTCGCTGACCGAATTCCTCCGCGACCCGGTGGTGCCCTACGAAACCGACGAGATCACCCGGCTCATCGTCGACACCCATGATCACGTTGCCTTCCAACCGATTTCGCATCTGACCGTGGGCGGGCTGCGGGATTGGCTGCTGGCCGTCGCGGCGGGCGAACACGGCACGAGCCCCGCGCACACGCTGCGCGCCGTCGCACCGGGACTCACGCCGGAGATGGTCGCCGCGGTCAGCAAGATCATGCGCAATCAGGACCTGATCGCCGTCGCCCGCGCGGCCGAGGTGCGCGCGGCGTTCCGCAGCACCATCGGCCTGCCGGGCAGATTGGGCACCAGGCTGCAACCCAACCATCCCACCGACGACCCGCGCGGAATCGCCGCCGCCGTACTGGACGGGCTGTTGCTCGGCTGCGGCGACGCCGTGATCGGCATCAATCCGGCGACCGATTCGCCCCGGGCGACGGCGGAACTGCTGCGGCTACTCGACGAGGTCCGCGTGCGCTTCGACATTCCGACCCAATCGTGCGTGCTGTCGCATGTCACCACCACGATCGGTTTGATCGAGTCGGGTGCGCCGGTGGATCTGGTCTTCCAGTCCGTCGCGGGCACCGAGGGCGCGAATTCCGGTTTCGGGGTGAATCTCTCGCTGCTGCGCGAGGGGAACGAGGCGGGCCGCTCGCTGCGCCGGGGCACCGTGGGCGACAACGTGATGTACCTGGAGACCGGGCAGGGTTCGGCGCTCTCGGCGGGCGCGCATCTCGGCACCGGCGCGCGGCCGGTCGACCAGCAGACGCTGGAGGCGCGCGCCTACGCGGTCTGTCGCGAACTCGACCCGCTGCTGGTCAACACGGTCGTCGGATTCATCGGGCCCGAATACCTCTACGACGGCAAACAGATCATCCGCGCCGGGCTAGAGGACCATTTCTGCGGCAAACTGCTCGGCCTGCCGATGGGTGTCGATGTCTGCTACACCAATCACGCCGAAGCGGACCAGGACGATATGGACACCCTGCTCACGCTACTCGGCACGGCGGGAGTCGCCTTCGTCATCGCGGTTCCCGGCGCGGACGACGTCATGCTCGGCTATCAGAGCCTGAGCTTCCACGACGCGCTCTACGCCCGCCGCGTGCTCGGTCTGCGGCCCGCCCCCGAATTCGAGTCCTGGCTGGCGGGACTGGGCATGCTCGACGCCTCGGGCCGCGTCCTGCCGGTGCGCCCGACGGCGTCCCCGCTGCGCGCCCTGGCCGGTGCCTGATGGACGCCTCGCACGAGTCCGTCTCGGCGCTCACCGCACCGGAGGATCTCGCCGAATACGGTTTCTGGCGGGAACTGCGCCGCACGACACAGGCGCGTATCGGGCTCGGCCGCAGCGGCGACGCGCTGCCGACGGCGCGGGTACTGGAATTGCGCGCGGCCCACGCCGCGGCGCGCGACGCCGTGCACAGCCCGCTCGACTCCGCGGATCTCGCACGCCGCGTGGACGAATTCGGGCTCGGAGTCGCGGTCGAGGTGCCCAGCCGGGCCGCCGATCGCGCCGAATATCTGCGCCGACCGGATCTCGGGCGACTACCGGCGCCCGGCTCGCTGGCTGAGATCCAGCGCGGCGCGGCCGATATCGGATTCGTCCTCGCCGACGGACTGTCCCCTCGCGCGCTGACCGATCATGGACCGTCGATGCTCGCCGCCCTCCTCCGCGAACTGGCACAGCGCTATTCGATCGCCGCGCCGGTGATCGCCACCCAGGCCAGGGTCGCGCTCGGCGACCATATCGCCGAGGCCATGGGGGTGAGCACCGTCGTAGTGCTGATCGGGGAGCGCCCCGGCCTGTCGGTGGCCGACTCCCTCGGTATCTACCTCACCCATCTACCGCGACCCGGCCGCACCGACGCCGATCGCAACTGCGTCTCCAATATCCATCCGCCCGAAGGCCTCGACTACGTCAGGGCCGCGCGGGTGGTGGCGGCCCTGATCTCCGGCGCGCGGACGCTCGGACGGTCGGGCGTCGATCTCAAGGACACCTCGGGCACCGACCTTCCCGCCGCGATGGCGGGGGTGGACGCCGAACCACTCGGGTGAGCGGCCCGACGCTCTGATCGGCTCAGTGGTTGCGCGGCACCGGGCGGCTCGGCCAGTACTGGGTCACGGGCTCGTCGACGACCGGCACGTGCTCCGGGCGGCGAGGGGTGTTCCACGGATCGTCGTCCACATACTCTTGCGCCAGTGGGTATCTCACCGGCGGCGGGGCGACGTCGTCACCGGCGGGACGCACCGTCGCCGGGCGCACCGGCGGCAGCTCGAGATCGCGTTCGATCGAGGTGAGGCTGACGCTGATGAGCAGCAGCATGGTGACGATGGCGATGCCGACGATCAGCGGGGCGAGCAGTTGCAGCGCGTCGGTGCCCTCCGGAGTGCCGTGCTCGTGGCCGCCGTGCGCCCGCATCGCCGCCATGCCGGTGTAGTGCATCCCGCAGACCGCGACGGCCATGATCAACGACGCGCCGACCGCGGCGAGCTGTCCGCGCACGTTCACGGTGAACCACAGCGCGGCCGTCGCCGCGACCACGGCGATCACCAACGAGAGCACGACCAGGGTTGTGTCGTAACTGATGTCGGCGCTCGAATTCATCGCGTGCATGCCGGTGTAGTGCATACCCGCGACGCCGAGACCGGTGATGAGTCCACCGGTCAGCAGGGCCCACATCCTCGGATGCGGAGTGACGACGAGAACCAATCCGATGCCGACCACCACGATCGCGGTGGCGGCGCTGAACAGCGTCAGCGGCACATCGAAGCGGATCGGCGAGCCCTGGATCGAGAAGCCGAGCATCGCGATGAAATGCATGACCCAGATGCCCGTACCGCCGATCGACACGGCGGCCAGCGACAGCCACAGCAGCCGCTTCTCGCCCGCTCTCGCGCGGGCGGCGCACTGTAGTCCCAGGAACGATCCGGTGAAGGACAGAACATAGGCGAGGATGGGCGTCAACCATCCGTAGCTGAAGTGGTAAATGTCTAGCACCGCGAACCCCACTGCCGGCGGAGTCCATCCGGCTGACCAAGAAATGATGTGGCGGCTCAGACGATACGCAAGATCATGCGTGCCCGAGCGGGTAAGAGGCTACCAGAACGGTGGCGTCGGTCACTTTCCGTTTGAACCGGCAACCGAATGGTCACCGGGGCGGTCACCCGCGGTCGCGGGTGACCGTGAAAGTCGTACACCCCTGGCCGGTCACCCTGCCGGCGAGACGGACGGGAGAAACCTCGACGGCGACGAGATCGACCATCGAATAGGTGGTCGGCCGGGTGATCCAGCGACGCTGGGTGAAGGTGAGGACGTCGTCGACATAGCCGACGCCCATTGCGAAGGAGCCGTGCGGCACCGCGGGATTGACGGGGGACGGCCCGAAGTCGAAGACCGCGGACGCGATGGTGCCCTCGGGCGGGTCGATGGTCAACGTCAGCGCCGTCTCGCCCTGACCGCAGCGGTAGGAGCCCGTCCAGCGACCGGCCAGCACCCGCAACGACACCTGGTCGGACCTCGGTCCGGTGGTAGGCGGCGCGGTCGTACCGACCGTATCCGCCGGAGCGGGGGTGTCCCGAAACCACCTGCCCGCATCCGCCGAGCAACGCCGAGACGGCGAACAGCGCGACGAACGCGGGCCCCCGAGACATATCGCGAAATCAGTCCAGGTAGTCGCGCAGGACCTGCGAGCGGCTGGGGTGGCGCAGCTTGCTCATGGTCTTGGACTCGATCTGCCGGATGCGCTCACGGGTGACCCCGTACACCTGGCCGATCTCGTCGAGGGTGCGCGGTTGACCGTCGGTGAGACCGAAACGCAGCCGGACCACACCCGCCTCACGCTCGGACAGCGTCTCCAGCACCGACTGCAACTGGTCCTGCAACAGCGTGAAGCTCACCGCGTCCACCGCGACGACGGCTTCGGAATCCTCGATGAAATCGCCGAGCTGGCTGTCGCCCTCGTCGCCGATGGTCTGGTCGAGCGAGATCGGCTCACGCGCGTACTGCTGGATCTCCAGCACCTTCTCCGGCGTGATGTCCATTTCCTTGGCGAGTTCCTCCGGGGTGGGCTCGCGGCCCAGATCCTGGAGCAGTTCACGTTGGATTCGGCCGAGCTTGTTGATGACCTCGACCATGTGCACCGGGATACGGATGGTGCGGGCCTGGTCGGCCATGGCGCGGGTGATGGCCTGACGGATCCACCAGGTGGCGTACGTGGAGAACTTGTAGCCCTTGGTGTAGTCGAATTTCTCGACGGCGCGGATCAGACCGAGGTTGCCCTCCTGGATCAGATCCAGGAACGCCATGCCGCGGCCGGTGTAGCGCTTGGCCAGCGACACCACCAGTCGCAGGTTGGCCTCGAGCAGGTGGTTCTTGGCCCGGTTGCCGTCGCGCACGATCCAGTTGAAGTCACGGCGTGTCGCCACGGGCAGCTTCTCGCCCGCCTCGGCCCATTCCCGCACCTTCTCCGCCGCGTAGAGGCCCGCCTCGATCCGCTTGGCGAGTTCGACCTCCTCCTCGGCGTTCAGCAGCGCGACCTTGCCGATCTGCTTGAGGTAGGCGCGCACCGAGTCGGCGGAGGCGGTGAGTTCGGCATCCTTGCGCGCCTGACGCAGCGCCTCGGATTCCTCTTCGTCCCAGACGAAATCACCGGACGCCTTGTCGGCGGCGGTCGGCTCGGGGGTCTCCTCGTCGGCCGCCTCGGCCGTGTCCTCGACGACCTCCTCGGTGAGCTCGTCCTCGGAGATCTCGAGATCTTCCAGATCCTCGATCTCCTCGATCGACTCGTCCTCGACCGCCTCGCCCGATTCCGGCGCGCCGTCGGGACCCACCTTCTTGGTGGCAGCCTTCTTCGCCGGCGCCTTCTTGGCGGCGGCTTTCTTGGCCGGGGCCGCCTTCTTGGCGACCGCCTTCTTCGCGGGGGCCTTCTTGGCGGCAGCCTTGCGGACCGGCCGTGCTTCGGTTACATCTGCGGAGTCGGCGTCGGCCGATTCGGCGGTCTGACGGGTCGTGGCTACCACGTACGCCCTTTCGTGACGGTCTCGTGCGGCGTCACGCCAGAGTGGTGATCCGGCGGAGCGGTCTGTCGGGTTTCACCGGCGGAGGGCCGGTCGGGTTTCTCCGGCTCACCGCCGGGCATGCTCCATTGTAACGATCCAACCAGCCTACTCATGGCCACCTCGGGTATTGCGGTGCTTCGCGGTCCGCATATCCGGTGCGTACGGGGCTCGGCGGGTCCCCGGTGTGTCGGGGGTGTCCGGCCTGCGCGGTGACGTTCGAGCGGGCCCGCGACACCGCGCGGTGGCCTCACGGAAGCAGGCCGGACGCGATCGCCATCGCCGCGCCGACGATCCCCGCGGTATTGCGCAGATGCGCGGGCAATACCGGAGTTCGGTTGGTGAGCAACGGGATCCACTGATCCGCGTCGCGGCTGATCCCGCCGCCCGCGACGATGATGTCGGGCCAGAACAGATTCTCCAGACCGATCAGCACGGTGCTGACCTCCGCCGCCCACTGGGGATAGCTGAGTCCGTCCCTGTCCTTGATCGACGCGGCGGCGCGGTGTTCGGTCTCGATTCCGCCGATTTCCAGATGGCCGAGTTCGGTGTTGGGCACCAGCGTGCCGTGGTACAGCAGTGCCGAGCCGATTCCGGTGCCGAAGGTCAGCAGCAGCACCAGTCCGTCGAAATCCTTTGCCGCGCCATACCGGTCCTCGGCGAGCCCGGCCGCGTCCGCGTCGTTGAGGACGGTGACCGCACGGCCGCCGAGTGCCTCGGAGAACAGCGCCCTGGTGTCGGTGCCGATCCAGTCCTTGTCGATATTGGCGGCGGTGCGCGCGACGCCGCCGAGCACGACGGCGGGCAGTGTGACGCCGACCGGACCGTCCCACGCGGCCTCGGCGACGAGTTCGGCGACCGCGGCGGCGACAGCGGCCGGTGTGGACGGCTGCGGTGTCGCGATCTTGACCCGCTCGTGGACGAGTTCACCGGTGGCCAGGTCGACCGCGGCGCCCTTGACGCCGCTACCACCGATATCGATTCCGAATGCTTGCCCCCGAGCGGACATGGCTAACCCCTCGTTCCGTGTGCGTGGTGCGGACCTGCTGTCCGTCCGAGCGCCCTGCTGGCCGGTGTGATGACGGCGCCGTCGCACCGGCTCCCACGCGCCCGCTTGGCGGGATGCGACGGATGCCCGACGACGGCGCTGTGTCGTGCACGACAAGAGTAATGCGAGTTCGGTACTGCGCCCGCCCGAGGATGTGTGATGCGATGGGGGGCGTGCCCGAATCCTCCTCGTCAGTCGCTGCCGCCTCCGTCGATCTGCCACCGGAAGAGGTGGCCGAACTCCGTCGTCTCGCCGTCGATCTCGCCGAATCCGCCGCCGCCCACGTACGCACCCGCCGTCCGGAGGTCTTCGGCCCCACCGGCGCTCGCGCCGACGACGCCGTCCGGAGCAAGGCCCACCCGACCGATCCGGTCACCGTGGTCGACACCGAGGCCGAGGAGTTGATCCGCGCGCGCCTGGCCGACCTGCGCCCCGGTGATCCGATCCTCGGCGAGGAAGGCGGGGGAAGCCTCGTCGGCACCGACGACGCGGTGCACTGGGTGCTCGACCCGATCGACGGCACCGTCAACTTCCTCTACGGCATCCCCGGCTACGCGGTATCGGTGGCGGCGATGCGCGGTGGCCGCTCGATCGCGGGCGCGGTGGTCGACGTCGAGCGCGCGGTGACCTACAGCGCCGGCCTCGGACTCGGCGCGATCAGCGTCGACGCGGACGGCGTCGTCGACCACCTGCGCTGCGCCACGGTCGACTCGGTGTCGATGTCACTGGTCGCCACCGGCTTCGCCTACGGCCAGTACCGGCGTACCAGGCAGGCGGCGCTGATCGCGCAGGTGCTGCCGCAGGTGCGCGATATCCGCCGCTTCGGCGCCGCCGCCCTCGATCTGTGCCACGTCGCGGCGGGTCGGGTCGACGCGTATTTCGAGCACGGGCTCAACGCGTGGGACTGGGGCGCGGGCGCGCTGATCGCCGCCGAGGCGGGCGCGGTGCTGACGCTGCCGTCCGCGGACGCCCCCGGCACCGACGGCGATCTCGTCATCGCCGCCGCCCCCGGTGTCGCCGCCGAACTCGCGGCGCTGCTCGAGAGTGTCGGCGCGACCGAACCGATCCCGGACCGCTAGGGACGGCGAACGCCGGAACCACGATGTGGTTCCGGCGTCCGATGGACCGGTCGCGGTGGCGGCGCGCTCAGCAGCGTGCCTCGCGGGCGGCCTCGAGCAGGTCGAGATCGATCGACCCACCGGGGGCCGGATTCTTGAGCGACCGCAGCACTTCCTCGGCGTCGTTGGTCGGCCGCAGTTCGCGGGACAGGCTGCCGAGCACCAGATCGACCGAATCGTCCTCGCGCTGATCCTCGATCAGTTCCGCGCACGGCGCGACCAACTGGACCGAGGCGGCGGCTGTGCGACCGCTCACACCGAACCGGATCTGGCCCGCGCAGACCAGGTCGCCGTTGACGTATATCGAATCGTTGCCGTACTGCGCTCCCGGCACGCTCGCGAAACCGAGGTCCCCGAGTTGGGCGGCGATCTGGGCCGCCTGCCCACGCTCGTTGTTGGCGTTCAGCACCTTGACCTTGCTGTTCGCCAGCGGAGCCGGTTCCAGATCCTGCAATCTCGACGAGCCGACGCGCTGCCCGAGCTGCGGCTGTGGTTCCGCGCCGGGATCGGTCGCCGGGCTCGGCGCGTTGCAGGTCATCGCGGCCGTGTCGGTGCCCTCGGTCGTCAAGGCCTTGAACCACACGATCGTGCAGATCAGCAGCATGATGCCGAGGAAGATGAGCCATGGCCGAGGCCGCCGACGGATGTGGGGTCGCCCCTGGGGATCCGTCGCGCTGCCTTCGGTGATCAGTGAAACCACGTGCACACTCTACGAAAAGGTTCGGCCTTCGGTGCGCAAGGTCTCGGTGAGTTCGACGTCGGGTGTCGATTACCCGTCGGTTTCGACTCGTCTGTGTTTTGATTGCGACTTTTGTCGCGGGGTCCGCTATTGTCTGGCGGCCCAGATCGAATCACCAGCGGCGAAATCGGTGGTCGGTCGCGGGAACAAGTAGGGCATGTCCTGCGTTTACCGAGCGCTGTCCGGAGTGGATTCATCTGACCACGCCTGATAGGAGAGCGGTACACGTGTGATGTGTGCCACCGGCGGGGCGGAGCGGGGCACCCCGATTCCTCGAAGGAGTCGGGCGTGGCGCGAGCCGGTCCGGGATATACGGAGTAAGGACGAGGGGAAGACGACATGGCAACCGACTATGACGCACCGAGGCGTACAGAAACCGACGATGTGTCGGAAGATTCGCTCGAGGAGCTGAAGGCTCGTCGCAACGAGGCACAGTCCGCCGTCGTGGATATCGACGAATCCGATACCGCGGAGTCGTTCGAGCTTCCCGGCGCGGATCTGTCCGACGAAGTGCTGAGCGTTCGGGTGATTCCGAAGCAGGCCGACGAGTTCACCTGTTCGAGCTGCTTCCTGGTACATCACCGGAGCAGGCTGGCCAGTGAGGCCGGCGGGCAGCTGATCTGCATGGATTGCGGCGCCTGAGCTCGCACGAGATCGACGAAACCGCGACCGTCGGGTTTGGCACCCCGATTCGGCCGCACGCGTTCTGTCAGCCCGCGCTCGGCAGCCCGAGCGCGGCGAGAACCCTCTCCGGATGGCGAGTACTGATCAGCCAGTAGGGCGTCGGGTCATCCGGGTCATCGAGGACGAGTAGCACCATGGGCCCGATCCAGGGACGGTGCTGGACATAAGCGGCCGGGTCGAGCTGTCTGCCCATGGCCGCGCTCTTGGCCGTCGGCGCGACGACGGCCGCGCGTGACACGAAGTTCACCGGCAGGTGAGCTCGGTCGGCGTGCAGTTCGGGCGTTCCCGACGCGTCGCCGTGGACCCGGACACGGTGACGGCTCAGCCACAGCAGCACCCAGACCGGCACCGGGAACAGCAGCGCGTAGGGCAGCCACGCGCGCACTCCCGGCGCGCCCATGTGGATCTCGGCGGCCAGCAGACCCGCGATGGCGAAGGCGATGGGCCACCACCACAGTGGTACCCAGAGGCGCTCGCTGTAGGGATCGGCGGCGCGCTTCTCGTTGTCCATCACGGAGTGGTTGGGCTGGTCCGACACGACTCAACACTAAGTCACGGGGCCTGCGGCCGTACGCGTAGGCTCGTCATCCGTGAGCGCACTTTCACCCATACCTCTGCTGCGGCTGGATCCCGGCATCCCGATGCCCGCGCGCGCCCATGACGGCGACGCGGGTGTCGACCTGTGCACCACGGAAGATGTCATCCTGGAGCCGGGGGAGCGGGTGCTCGTCGGCACGGGAGTCGCCGTCGCGCTACCGGTCGGCACGGTCGGTCTGATCCATCCGCGCTCGGGTCTCGCGGCGAAGACGGGGCTGTCCGTGGTGAACACGCCGGGAACCGTCGACGCGGGGTATCGCGGTGAGATCAAGGTGTGCTTGATCAATCACGATCCGCGCACCCCGATCGAATTGCGCCGGGGCGACCGGATCGCGCAGCTGCTCGTGCAGCGGGTGGAACTGGTGGATTTCGTGGAGGTCGACCGGCTCGACGAGACGACCCGCGGCGCCGGGGGCTACGGCTCCAGCGGTGGGCACGCGAGTCTGGCCGAGACCGTCGAGAAGGGCTGATCGCGATGTTCGGTAGAAAGAAGCGGTCCGACGACTACGACGATCGTTACGAAGAATCCGACGACTACGACGCCGACTACGACGAGGCCGCCTACACCGACGACGCGGCCTTCGACGACGATGTCGACACCGCCGACATCCCCGTCATCGATCCCGCCGACGCGACGAAGGCGGGTCCGTACGACTACGAGGACGTGGCCGAACTGCTGACCGCCGTGGCCGAGCAGCGACTCGACCTCGGGTCGGTGATCATCCCGGTGCCGCCGGGCGGGCAGTTGCAGGTCGAGATGACCCCGGACGGGACCCCGCAGGCGGTGCATCTGGCCACCGATCACGGCAGGCTCACCGTGGCCGCCTACGCCGCCCCCAAATCGCCGGGCCAGTGGCGGACCGTCGCCGCCGATCTGGCCGATTCCCTGCGCAAGGACGGGGCGAAGGTCGCCGTCGAATCCGGGCCGTGGGGCCGGGAACTGCTCGCCATCACCGAGGGCGCCGACCTGCGCTTCATCGGCGTCGACGGCTACCGCTGGATGGTGCGACTCGTCGCGGCGGGCCCGTCGGGAGCCGCGGACGCGGGCACCCCGCTGGTCGCCGCCGCGCGCGCGATGCTGCGCGAGACGGTCGTGCGGCGCGGCACCGACCCGCTGCCGGTGCGTGACCCGCTGCCGGTGGTACTGCCGCCCCAGCTGACCGATCAGCTGACCGCGGCGCACCAGGCCCAGGTCGATGCCCAGCAGGAGCAGTTGGCCGCCCAGGCGGCGGTCGCGGCGCAGCAGAGCGCGGGCAGCGTCATCCCGCCGAGGATGCCGCAGGAGCCCAGGCGCGGCGCCGACGGGTCGGCGATGCAGCAGCTCGGCCTGAACTGAGTCACTCCCGAAACCTCTCTCCCCGCGCACCGCGGGCAGAGAGGTTTCGTGTCTCAGTCGAAGGCCGCGAACCCGATGCGGCCGAGGACCGCCGGATCGGCGCCGAGTTCGTCCAGGGTGATCCGGTACAGCGCGGCCTCGGGGATCGTCTCGGCCCACTGTTCGGCGACGGCGAGCGGGTGCACGGGATCGTCGATCGCGGCGACGAGCGCGACCGGGACGCCGACCGATCCGAGCCGTTCGACGTCCGGCCACGCATATCCCGCCGCTTCGCGCAGCGCCCGCGGCAGTTGCGGCCACTGGGCCCGCCACGATTGCGTCAGGGCGTCGGCGAGCCAGGCCGGACTGGTGGCCCGCATCCCTTCGATCACCGGTTCCAGGCCGTCGGCGGCGAGCCGATCGGCGGTGAAGGCGGCACTGAGCGCCGCCGGGCAGTCGGTGGTGTCGGCACCGGTCCACGCGGGCAGCGCGGCGATGACACCTGTCACATTCCCCGGATGCTCGGCGGCCCACTCCAAGGCGATCGCGGCGCCGAGCGAGATACCCGCGGCGAGGATCGGACCTCGTGCCGCCGCGGCGTCGAGCGCGGCCCGGTAACCGGCGATCAATCCGCGCGGATCGGGTTCGGCCGCGACGAATTCCAGCCCCGAGGCCGCTGCGGCCGCGCCGAAGGCGCGGCGTGCGAAATCGGCGTCGGAACCGGTGCCTGGCAACGCGACAGCTACCCTGGGGCGGCCCGAAGGTTTCAACCTGATCGTTTCGGGGGATTTCAAGGCCATGGATCGACGATCGTTGCCCGCCGAATGTGGGGAGTCGAACACCGGGCCGAGCGTAGCGGGGCAGTCCCGCTGCGCCTACAGTGGCGGTGTACGGCCGATCGCCGGTCGTTCATCGAAAATGACGATGGTGTGCGACCCATGCCATCTGCTCTAGCAGGAGAGCGTGCAATGCCATCCGCTGCCTCAGGATATTTTCGCCGACTGGGCCGCAGACTGACCGAGGACATCGATCAGCTGGACGCCGAGGAGTTGGCCGAGACGGCGGACGCGTCGGGAGCCTGTCGCGCTTCCGAGTGTCGTCGTGGAGACGAAGCCACCATGCTGGGCCGACTACGTAGTGTCGAAGCGTGTCCGAAATCTGTCGGCGCCAGTGTGCAGGCAGAATTCTTCGACGGCACCGACGCCATCACCCTGGTGTGGATCGGGCGTCGCCGCATCCCCGGCATCGAACCGGGCAGGCGAATCCTGGTCCGCGGTCGTGTCGGTGATCGCGACGGCCGCAAGGTGATCTACAACCCCTACTACGAATTGCGCGGGAACAGCTGACACGTATGCCATCGAGCAACGACAACGGCGCCGAGACGGGCGCGCCGACCGAGACCGGACTGCGCCAGCCGACCGGCACCTTCCGTGTCCACCCCGCTGCCGGGAGCGGTGCTCCCGCGACCGGTGCGACCGCCACGTCCGAGGACGTGCGTGAGCCGATCCCCGACCCGGCCGAGAAAACGCTGCTCGAACAACTCGGCGGCTTGGCGGGCCTGATCTATTCGACCCTTCCGGTCCTCGTCTTCGTCCCGGTGAACACCCTGGCCGGTCTCACCGCCGCCGTCTGGTCCGCGCTCGGCGTCGCCGCGGCGATCCTGGTGTGGCGGCTGGCGCGGCGCACTCCGATCCAGCCCGCGATCTCCGGATTCATCGGCGTCGGCATCTGCGCGTTCATCGCCTGGCGGATGGGAGAGGCCAAGGGGTTCTTCCTCTTCGGGATCTACACCAGTCTCGTGTACGCGGGCATCTTCCTGGTCTCGGTACTCGCGCGCAGACCGCTGGTCGGCGTGATCTGGGGGTATCTGAACGGGCACGGCACCGACTGGCGCGCCGACCGCGCGGTCGTGCGCCTCTACGACATCGCCACCGCCGCCTGGGTACTGGTGTTCGGCGCCCGCTATCTCGTCCAGTCCTCGCTCTACGACACCGACCACACCGGCTGGCTCGCCTTCGCGCGCATCGCGATGGGGTGGCCGCTGACCGCCGTGGCGTTGACCGTCACCGTGTGGGCGGTCCGCAGGGCCGGGCACATGCCCGCGCGCAAACCCGCCGCGACCTGATCACCCGGACGGCGTGGTCACCCGCCGTCCGTTCCACGCCGCCGTTCGGCGGAATTCCCGCACCGTGAACAAGGGTGGGTAGTGCCCACCGCCGAGGTGGGTTCATACCCACCCTGGGGTATCTGGTCGGTCGGGCGAGTTCATCAGACGATCGTTGTCGACACGAAAAACGCAACGACGGCTGGAAAGGACTCGGAAAGTTGGCTACCGAGCACAAGATCGCGGCATCGAAGACCCACGCCCATTCCAACCCGGCGCTGTCGGAGAGCAGGCGGGTATCCGCCGAATTGGAGAAACTGATCGGACCGGCCGCGGCAGGTGACAAACGCGCCGTCTCCGAGATCGTGCGGATCGTGCACCCGCTGGTTCGGCGCTACTGCGGTGCGCGCCTCGGCAATACGGCCCACCTGCACGTCACCGCCGACGACGTGGTGCAGGAGATCCTGATCGCCACCGTGAACGCGATCCCGCGCTACCGCGATCAGGGCAAGTCGTTCCTGGCCTTCGTCTACGGGATCGCGGCCAACAAGGTGGCCGACGCGTTCCGCCGTTCGCAGATGCATCCGACCTACCCCGTGGCCGATCTGCCCGATCAGCCGTGCGGCTCGGCGGGGCCGGAGGAGTGGGCGCTGGCGTCCGAGCGGCGCGCCGCCACACGGGAATTGATGAAGATCCTGGCGCCCGCGCACCGCGAGGTGCTGGTGATGCGCATCGTGCTCGGCTGGAGTGCCGCGCAGACCGCGGAGGCTATCGGCACCAGCCCCGGCGTGGTCAGGGTGATGCAGCATCGCGCGCTCAACAAACTGCGCGCGGAACTGAAGATCGCCTCGTGAGGCCCGGCGCGCCGCGGCGCCGGTCCTATCGGGGAGTTAGGGCTTGATGCCGTGGGGGGCCAATGCCACCCGCAGATCGTCCTCGGCTTCGGCGGCGGTCACGAACAGCAGCTCGTCGTCGCCCTCGAACGGGTCGTCGGGCTGCGGAACGATCACCCGGCCGCCGCGCAGAATCGTCACGAGGGCGGTATCGCGCGGCAGGGTCAGCGTGCGAACGGGTTTGCCCGCCAGCGCGGTGTCGGCGGGCAGGGTGATCTCCACCAGATTGGCCTGACCCTGGCGCAGCGTCATCAGCCGCACCAGATCGCCGACCGAAACGGCCTCCTCGACCAGGGAGGCGAGCAGTCGCGGTGTCGAGACAGCGACGTCGACACCCCAGGAACTGTCGAAAAGCCATTCGTTGCGCGGGTCGTTGACCCGGGCCACGACACGGCGCATCCCGAATTCGGTCTTGGCGAGCAGGCTGTACACCAGATTCGCCTTATCGTCGCCGGTCGCGGCGATGACGACTTCGTAGGTCTCGAGCCCGGCCTCTTCCAGCAGTGCCAGTTCGCAGGCGTCCGCGTGCACCCAGACGGCCTCCGGGATGGCGGCGGGTTCGATGTGGTCGAGCTGGCGTTCGAGCAACATCACCTGATGACCGCCGCGCAACAGTTCGCGGGCGATCGATCGGCCGACGGCTCCGGCCCCGGAGATGGCCACCTTCATGATCAGTCCTCGCTCGCGGGGGGCTTGGTCGCCAGCGCGACGGATTCGCCGACGCGTCCCGCGGTCGCGGCCACGTAGACGATGTCGTCGGCCTGGACGATGGTCTTGTTGTCGGGCAGCAGACCCTGACCGAAACGGATGATGAACGCCACCCGCGCACCGACCGCCTGCTCCAGATCACGCACGGTGCGCCCGTACCACTCCTCGTGCAGGTTGAGCTGGGTCACCGCCACCGTGCCGGTCGGGTCGCGCCAGGTGGTGGTGCTGGTGTCGCCGATGAGCGAGCGCAGGAAACGGTCGGTGGTCCACGGGACGGTGGCGATGGTGGGGATGCCGAGCCGTTCGTAGACCGCGGCGCGTTTGGCGTCGTAGATTCGCGCCACCACCCGCTCGACCCCGAAATTCTCGCGGGCGACCCGGGCGGAGATGATGTTGGAGTTGTCGCCGGAGGAGACCGCGGCGAACGCGTCGGCGCGCTCGATTCCCGCGCGTGTCAACACATCTCGGTCGAATCCGACACCGACGAGCTGTTCGCCGGGGAAGTTGTCGCCGAGCCGCAGGAAGGCGCTGGGATCCCGGTCGATCACCGTGACGTCGTGCCCGATCCTGACCAGGGCGCGGGCCAGCGACGAGCCGACGCGTCCGCACCCCATGATCACTACGTACACGGCGTAACCTCGTTCCTGGAACCGTGGCGTTCGTCTGCTGTCTTCTGGGCAGAACCGTACCCGGCCGGGCTGGACCCGGCCCAGTTTCCCCCGCCGCCGGCCCGGCCGAGCGGGCGGTGGCACGCCATGACGGCACCGCGCGGGCGATCCACCCCGGGGGGATCTATGCTCGCTCCAGTGTCCAAGTTGACGACGGCAGCCAAGCGCATGCTGCTGGGAAAGCCCTTTCGAAGTGATTCGCTGGGCCACACCCTGCTGCCGAAGCGAATCGCGCTTCCCGTGTTCGCCTCCGATGCCATGTCATCGGTCGCGTACGCGCCGGAGGAAATCTTCCTGGTTCTCTCCGTAGCGGGTATCTCGGCCTACATGTACGCCCCGTGGGTGGGGTTGGCCGTCGCGTTCGTGATGGCCGTCGTCGTGGCCAGTTACCGCCAGAACGTGCACGCCTACCCGTCCGGCGGCGGTGACTACGAGGTCGCCACCACCAACCTCGGACCCACCGCGGGTCTGACCGTCGGCAGCGCGCTGCTGGTGGACTACGTCCTCACCGTCGCGGTGTCGATATCCTCGGCCGCGTCCAATATCGGCTCGGCGATCCCGTTCGTGGCCACCCACAAGGTGCTGTTCGCCGTGGTCGCCATCGCGGTGCTCACCGCGATCAACCTGCGCGGCGTGCGAGAGTCCGGCACCGCGTTCGCGATTCCGACCTACGCGTTCATCGTCGGCATGTTCGTCATGCTCGGCTGGGGCATGTTCCGGATATTCGTCCTCGGCGACGATCTGCGCGCCGAATCGGCGGGTTTCTCGCTGGACGCCGAGGACGAGCACCTGTACGGACTGGCCTTCGTCTTCCTGATCGCGCGCTCGTTCTCCTCCGGCTGCGCCGCGCTCACCGGTGTCGAGGCCATCAGCAACGGTGTGCCCGCGTTCCGGAAACCCAAGTCGCGCAACGCCGCCACCACCCTGTTGCTGCTCGGCACGATCGCGATCGTGCTGCTCATGGGGATCATCATCCTGGCCCAGAAGATCGGCGTCGTCTACGCCCACGACACCGACCATCTGGTCGGCGCGCCCGCCGACTACCACCAGAAGACCCTGATCGCGCAACTCGCGGAGACGGTCTTCCACGGCTTCCCGATCGGCTTCTACTTCCTCACCGTGGTGACCGCGCTGATCCTCGTGCTCGCGGCGAACACGGCGTTCAACGGTTTCCCCGTGCTCGGCTCGATCCTGGCGCAGGACCGCTACCTGCCCCGTCAGCTGCACACCCGGGGCGACCGGCTGGCCTTCAGCAACGGCATCCTGTTCCTGTCCGGCGCGGCCATCGCCTTCGTCGTGTTCTTCGGGGCCGAGGTCACCAAACTGATCCAGCTCTACATCGTCGGCGTGTTCGTCTCGTTCGTGCTCAGCCAGACCGGCATGCTGCGGCACTGGACCCGGCTGCTGCGCACCGAGACCGATCCCTCCCATCGCAACCGGATGCGCCGTTCGCGGGTGATCAACGCGGTCGGTCTGACCGCGACCGGCGCGGTGCTGGTCATCGTGCTGATCACGAAATTCTTCGCGGGCGCGTGGATCGCGATCCTGACCATGGTGGCCATCTTCGTGGTGATGAAGATGATCAGGAAGCACTACGACTCCGTCTCGCGTGAACTCGACGAACAGGACTGGGACGGTGTACTGCCGAGCCGGTCGCATTCCATCGTGCTGGTGTCCAAACTGCATCTGCCGACCCGCCGCGCGCTGGCCTACGCCCGCGCGACCAGGCCGGACACGCTGGAGGCGATCACCGTGAACGTCGACGAGATCGATACCCGCAAGCTGGTGCGCGAATGGGAGAACAGCGATATCACGGTGCCGCTCAAGGTGATCGAGTCGCCGTACCGCGAAATCACCAAGCCCGTGCTGGATTACGTCAAACGGGTGCGCAAGGACGCCCCGCGCGACGTGGTGACGGTGTTCATCCCGGAATATGTCGTCGGTCACTGGTGGGAGCAGGTATTGCACAACCAGAGCGCGCTGCGGCTCAAGGGCAAACTGCTGTTCGAGCCCGGCGTCATGGTCACCAGCGTGCCGTGGCAGTTGAGTTCCTCGACGCGGGCCCGGCTGGCGGGCGAGACCAACGCCCCCGGCGCGGTGCGGCGCGGCTACGAGGATCGGGTGTGAGCGCGGGCGGTCACGTATTCGGGTTTCTGTCGAACGGGATGAGTGGCGATGAGTGATCTGCGTGGCGAGATCTTCGAGGTCGAACTCGGTACGCCGGGACACGGCGGATTCTGCGTCGGCAGGCACGAGGGCCGCGTCGTGTTCGTGCGGCACGGTCTGCCCGGCGAACTGGTGCGGGTCCGGGTCACCGAGGATCGCGGCGGGTCGTTCTGTCGCGGCGACGCCGTCGAGATCCTGCGCGCCTCCCCCGATCGCGTCGCCGCGACCTGTCCGGTCTCGGGGCCGGGCGGAGCGGGATGCTGCGATTTCTCCTTCGCGACCCCGGCGGCGCAACGGGCGTTGAAGGCGTCGGTGGTCACCGAGCAGTTGCGCCGGATCGCGGGTGTCGAACGCGAGGTGACGGTGGAACCGCTGGTGGGTTCGGCGCCCGAGGTGACCGGCGGTTGGCGCACCAGGGTGCGGCTCGCCGTGGACGAACAGGGCAGGGCCGGGGTGCACGCGTATCGCGGCACCGGCGTCATCACGGATCTGCGCTGCCCGCAACCGGTTCCCGACGCCATGGCCGATATCGCCGATCGACCGTGGACGCCCGGCGCTGATCTGGTGGTCGCGGTGGACGGTGACGGCGTGCGCCATATCGTCGAACTCGCCCCCGCGGTCGTGCCCGGTGCCGGCCGCGGTGACGACACCGCGCGCACGGGGCCGGGCGGGCGCGGGTCCGGCGGCGACCGTGCGGCGCGGGGTGAGTTCGATCGGCGCGCGAAACGCGGCGCGGGCCGGTCCGATCGTGCGAGCCGCCCGCGCGACGAGGGCGCACGGCGAGTCGGCGAATACGCCGCGACGTCGGGCCGGGCGGATTCCGATCGCGCGGGTGCGCAGGAACGGCGCGGCGCGACCGCGCGGCGTGCCGCGACCCACGCCCCGCGTGACGAGTGGGTGGTCGTGGGCAGCGGCCGGGCGGTCGAATACGTCGCCGGTCGACGCTGGGAACTGTCGGCCACCGGCTTCTGGCAGGCGCATCACGGTGCGGCGCAATGCTATTCGGATCTGATCGCCGAGTGGTCCGGATTGCGCCCCGGTGACCTCGCGTGGGATCTGTACAGCGGAGTCGGGGTTTTCGCGGCCAGGCTGGCCGAGCAGGTCGGACCGACCGGATCGGTGCTCGCGGTGGAATCGTCGCGTTCCTCGGTCGCCGACGGCCGGGCCGCGTTGAGCGATCTGCCCTGGCTGGAGCTGCGGGCGGACCGGGTCGAGCGCTGGATCACCGACCATGCGAGCGGGCCCGCGCCCGAAGTCGTCGTCCTCGATCCGCCCCGTGCGGGGGCGGGCAAGGACGTCATCGCCGCGCTGAGCGAGGCGGGACCCGCCCGCATCGTCCACATCGGTTGCGATCCGGCGTCTTTCGCGCGCGATCTCGGTCTCTACCTGGCGGCCGGATACCGCCTCGCCGAGTTGCGCGCGTTCGACGCCTTCCCCGCGACGCATCACGTGGAATGCGTCGCGCTGCTGCGAGCCTGACCGGCAGCCCTACGGCATCACCGGCAGTGTGATGAACGACGGACGCCCGGCATCGTGGAACAGCGTCTGCTCGCCCTCCTTCAGCGACGGGTGCAGATCGAAACGCGGATAGTTGGAGCCCGCGATCTCGACGCGGATGCGATGGCCCGCCGCGAAGACCTGGCTGGTGGCGACGAGATCGACCTCGTGGACGACATCGTCGGACGACGACCGCCGGATACTGTCGAGCACGTTCATCTCCCGGCCGTCGGGCCAGACATCGACGAGTTTGACCGTCCAGTCCGCGCCGGGCGCGGTGGTCGTGCCGTACAGCGTCGCGGCGACCGCCCCGGTGACCTCCATATCGTGTTCCAGCGGCGGCGTCGTGAACCGCACGATGCCCGGGTGCTCGGCGTTGACGCGCTGATCGCGCGGGCCGATATTGCGCGGGTCGGGCAGCAACAGCCCGCCGCCGTGGGTCGGGACGGGGGCGGCCGGATCGTGGGGGAACCGGGTTGGTTCGGCGTCCGCCGCGGGTGGGCGCGGTGACAGCAGACCGTCGGGATGCAGATAGAACGGCACCCCGACGGCACGGGCGGGCGGCCATTCCTGCTCGTCGCGCCAGACGTTCGCGCCCATCACGAAGATCCGGACGGGCGCGCCCCCGGCCGGGAACCCCGCCAGATGGGCGATCTGCTGGATCTCCAGTCCGGCCATCTGCGCGCTCGCCGCGGTGCCGAAGGTGAGTTCGCCCGCGGCGGCGTCCTGGGACAGGTGGGTCCACGGGCCGATCACCAGCGGCCCGCCCAGACGGCGATGGTTCTCCAGCGTGCCCATCAGGAACGCGTCGAACCAGCCCGCCGTGTGCAGGACGGGCACCTCGATCCGATCGTGGCGCAGCGAGGAGGCGAGTTCCTCCCAGTAGGCGTCGCGTTCGGGATGGTCGACCCACTCGGTCCAGAACGGGAATTCCCGCGCCACCGGATCCTCGCGCAGCGGCCCGTCCTCCGAGGGCGGCGTGCCGAGCAGCGCCATCTGCGCGCCGAGCCGTTCGTAGGCGGTCGTGTCGCCCGTCGCCGCCGCCTGGAGCAGACCGAGCAGACCCTGCAACGTGCTCCAGTGATGGGCCGATCCGAGGGCGAGCGCGCCGCCGACATAGGTGAGACCCTCGTAGAAATCGTGCGGGGTCACCGACGCGACCACCGCCTTCAGCGCGGGCGGACGCCGTGAGGCGAGTTGTAGGGCGCAGCCCGCGATATACGAGCCGCCGGTGGCGACGACCTCGCCGTTCGACCACGGTTGCGCGGTGATCCAGTCGACGGTGTCGACTCCGTCGTCGCCCTCGTCCACCCAGGGCGTGAAGGTGCCGTCGCTGTCGCCACGCCCTCGGCAATGCTGGAACAACACGGCCATGCCCGCTTCCAGCAGCGGCATGATCGGCATCATGCGCGCGGTGCGTTCCCCGTACGGCGAACGCATCAGGACGGTCCGGTGCCGGGCGTCCTCGTCGGGGCGGTACAGGTCGCCGCGCAGGATCGTGCCGTCGCGCATCGCGATCGGCTGGCCGTGAACGACCGAGACGGGCATGGCATGGCGGGGCATTCCGACTCTCCTCAGGAAAGGGCGTACGCGTCGTAGACGACGGCCGACGCCTCGCGACGGCCGGTGGCGACCGCCACCGTGCGGCCGAGCCAGGCGTAGTCGGGGTGGGCGGTCTCGAATGTCAGTACGAGCCGGAAGTAGTAGGTGTCGGGATCGACGTCCTCGCCCCGGGCCAGGCGCCGCATGACCTCGTCCGGACCGTGCCGGTGGCCGCGGGTCTGGAGATAGATGAGCGCCCCGTCGTTGGTGCGCAGGGTGTAGCGGGTGTCGACGGTGGCCGTGCCGTCGTCGTGCACGATCTGCCAGTCGGCCCCGCCCGCGAGGACGGTTCCCGACAGCCTCGGCCCGTCGAAGGAGCCGCCGGTGATGCCGATGACCCGGCGTTCGCCCCATGGCGTGCGTCCGATCGGCAGGATCGGATCGAGGGTGACGCGGAAGGTGGCGAGGCGTTCCAGGGCGGGGGTCGGCCGGACCGTCCAGGACGGACGCTCGTTGAGTGAGGACGGGTCGAATCCGGCGAGCCGCTTGTAGCGCAGCGAGATCTCGGCGAGTTCCTCGGGCGGCAGCACCGCGTCGATGTCGTCGAACCCGTGCGGGGCGCGTTCGGCCGCCAGGCTCAGCACCATCTCGGGGCCGAGGCCGCGATTGGCGTGCACGATCGCGG
The DNA here is from genome assembly GCF_045040005.1 of Nocardia sp. NBC_01377. Classification (NCBI taxonomy): domain Bacteria; kingdom Bacillati; phylum Actinomycetota; class Actinomycetes; order Mycobacteriales; family Nocardiaceae; genus Nocardia; species Nocardia sp. NBC_01377. The sequence continues at coordinate 5,050,675 of NZ_CP109566.1, read as the reverse complement.
CGGTGGCCTCGCGGCGGTGCTGTTCGTAGTGTTCGGGACCGCGCCCGGTCGCCAGCGCGTTCGCCAGCACCCTGGCGTCGATGATCGCCTGCGACGCGCCGTTGGAGCCGACCGGGTACATCGGGTGCGCGGCGTCACCGAGCAGGGTGACCCGGTCGTGGGTCCATCGGGGCAGCGGATCGCGATCGACCATCGGGTATTCGAAGACCGATTCGGCCGCGGCGATCAGCGTCGGCGCGTCGAGCCAGCCGAGTTTCCAGTCGGCGAATTCGGCGGCGACCGCCTCGGGATCGGCGGGACGGTTCCAGTCGCCGGTCACCGCGGCGCCCTCGGTCGGCCGTTCGGCGATCCAGTTGACCAGCACCCGGCCGTCGGCGTCGGGTTCGGCGATCGGGTAGGCGACGAATTTGCGGGTGCCGTCGCCCGACATCACCATGCTGCGGCCGGTCAGGAACGGTTCGGTCAGGGTGGTGCCGCGCCAGAGGGTCAGGCCGTTCCAGATCGGCGCCCCCTCGTCGGGATAGAGCGCGGCGCGCACGGTGGAACGGATGCCGTCCGCGCCGATGAGCAGGTCGGCGTCGTGATCGAGACTCGTCACCGGACGTCCGCAGCGGATCGTGTCGGGGCCGAGCCGTTCGCGCACCGCTTCCAGCAGCAGCATCTGGAGTTCGCCCCGGTGCACCGCGTATTGCGGCCACCGGTAGCCGGCCGCCCTGCCGCGCTCCTCTGCGGAGATGACCTGGCCTAGCGGGTTGGCGTAGACGAGCTCCTCGATCGGCACGCCGATGCGGGCGATCCGATCGGCCAGGCCCAGTTCGGTGAGTTCTCGCACGGCATGGGGCAGCAGGTTGATCCCGACTCCGAGCGGGCGCAGTTCTCCGACCGACTCGTCGACGGTGACCTCGGTGATCCCGGCCGCGTGCAGGCTCAGCGCGGTCGTGAGACCGCCGATCCCGGCGCCTGCGATGATGATCCGCACTTCTGCTCCAACAGTTCGATAGTTATGGCCATAACAATATGAAACAGGAACTACCGGGGGCGCAAAATGGAGAAATATGAGGAAATGGCGCGGCGGAAGCTGCCGCAACGGGCTCCCGGAGCCGACGTCGCGACGTTCTCGCTGGCCTACAACCTGCTGCACGCCGCGTACCTGATGATCAACGACCTGGAGTCGGCCATCCATCGCCCGCGCGGGCTGACCCTGCCCGGCTTCCGGCTGATGTTCAAACTGTGGCTACTCGGCCCGACCATGCCCGCGCGCCTGGCGGAACTGTCGGTGATGAGTCGCTCCGCCGTCACCAACGCCGTCAACACCCTGGAGCGAACGGGTTTCGTCGAACGCCGCCGCTCGGCCACCGACGGCAGAGCCATCACCATCGCCCTCACCTCCAAGGGCGAGGAGTCGGTGCGTGAGGCGTTCGAACTCCAGACCTCGCGCGAACACCTGTGGTTCGCGGGACTGTCCGCCGCCGACCGCGATGCCCTCACCGCCCTGCTGCGGGGCATCGTCGCGTCCAGGCCGCCGACGCCCTAGGGCCGAACGAGACTGTGGCGGAGTCGGTTCGGATTCAGTCCAATTGCCAGGTGGCGCGCAGATTCGCCGAGATCTCGGTCTCGCCCGCTTCGATCGGGACCGGCACACCGCCCGCGGGCGCCGACACCGCCATGAGGCGCGGCGCGACGGGCACCGGCGACGCGGTGTTCTCGGTGATCTCGATGACCGGACCGAGGACACGCGACGCGCGGACGGCGTATTGCGCGGCCTTGGCGAGGGCATCGTCCCAGGCGGCGTCGCGGGCCTGGGCCAGCAGTCCGGCCTGGTCGGCGACGCTCAGCGCGAGGCCGCCGAGTCGCACATCGTCACCGCCCGCCGCCACGCAAGCGGCGATGACGGTGGCCGGTCCAGGATCGGCGTCGGCCCCGATCTCGCGCAGCACCACCGTCAGGTCGGTGGTGGCGAGATAACCGGTGATCCGGTTGCCCTGCCCTTCGGTCCAGACCGTCTCGGTGCGCACCGACAACCCGCCGGTGGCGATATCGGAGCCGGGAATGCCCTGGCCGCGCAGCGCTTCGGTCACGGCGCCGACCCGCGCACCCGCCTGCCCGTAGGCGAGCGCGACCTGCTCCGCCCGCGACTCGATCGAGACGGTGACCCGCATCAGATCCGGGGTGGCGCGCACCGAGCCGCGCCCGAAGGTCGTGACCGTGCCCGTCGCGGATTTCCTCTGGTTCTTGCCCACCGTGTTCTCCTGCTCCGTCAGTAGTCCCCGCCGCGGACGGCGATGGACCGCACCGCCGCGTCCATCTGCGAATACGCTCCCGCGGCGAGCCTTTCCAGCAGCGCCAACTTCAGATGCGGCGCCTCCTCGGCGAGTGTGTCGAATCGCCGCGGCCCGAGTACCGCCAGTCGCACGTTCTTCTCGGCGCGCGCCTCGTTGACGAACGGCGACCCGACCAGCATCGGGATCTCGCCGAACGACATCCCGGCGGTGAGGGTGACGAGCCGATGATCGCGCCGGTCGGCCCCTTCGAATCCCAGCCGCACCCGGCCCTCCAGGATCAGGTACAGCCCCGAGCGCGCGCTGCCACGCGCCACGATGACCTCCCCGCGCGTGAAGGTGCGCACCTCGAACTCCTCGGCCAGCCGCGCCCTGTCCTCGTGTCCGAGTGCCGCCAGCGCCGGATGCTCGACGATCGGGATGACGGCGGGCAGTCGGTCGCCCGGCGGACGGTAGCGCCGCAGCAGGACGTCCTCGCACCACTCGGTCGCGGTGTCGCGGTCCAGGAAGACCCGGCCGCACGGATCGTCCGGATCCAGGCCGGAGACCGTACGCCCCAGCCGCGCGTCCGGGTCGACGAGCGCGACCAGACATCCGGACGCGGCGAGTTCGGTCTGCAATTCGCCGAGCATGTCGCCCGCGATCCCGCTGACCTCGCCGACCCTGCGCACATCGATCACGAGCGCGTCCAACTCGCCCGCCTGCGCCTCGATGGTCCTGACCGCGCGTTCGGCGCCGGCGAACAGCAGATCGCCGTCGAGTTGGTACAGCCTGGCGCGGTGCCCGTACGCGGTCAGCAGTTCCATGTCCTCGGTGTCGCGACGCAGCCGCGACGGCACCTCCGCCACCGTGTAATCGCCGCGCACCGCGGTGCGCGCCGCCCGGGTGACGTGCAGGAAGTGCAGTTCCAGCCGCCGCGACAACGCGCGACAGGCCGCCACACCGCGCACGCTGTTGCCGTGCGCGTCCAGGCGCGGGGAGTAGACCGCGATGCCGATCTGGCCGGGCAGTACGGCCAGGATGCCGCCGCCGACCCCACTCTTGGCGGGCAGTCCGACGGTGGTCACCCAATCGCCGGCCGCGTTGTACATGCCGCAGGTGGTCATGACACTGAGCACCTGTTCGGTCAGCGCGGGCGTGAGCGCGCGCTCCCGGGTCAGCGGGTTGAGGCCGTTGTTGGCCAGAGTGGCCGCCATGACGGCCAGGTCACGGCAGGTGATATCGACCGAGCACTGCCGGAAGTAGCGGTCGACGGCGTCGTCGGGATCGGATTCGATGATCCCGAAGGAGCGCAGCATGTAACCGATGGCGCGATTGCGGAAGCCGGTGCGTGCTTCGGAGGCGTACACCGGCTCGTTCATGGTCAGTTCGCGTCCGGCGAAGCGTGAATAACAGCGGCGAATCCGCTCGAACTTGTCCTCCGCGTCACGTCCGGCGATCAGCGAGGCGGCGGTGATGGCGCCCGCGTTGATCATCGGATTGCGTGGGCGTTCGGTCACCGGATCCAGGCTGATCTCGTTGAACGCGTCACCGGAGGGCTCCACGTCGATGTGTCGGCCGACCGCCTCCGGCCCCCGATCGGCCAGTGCGAGCGCGTAGGTGAACGGTTTGGAGATCGACTGGATGGTGAACACGGTCTCGGCGTCGCCCGCCGTGTACAACCTGCCGTCGGCAGTGGCCAGGCACAGGGCGAACGAATCGGGCTCCACCGCAGCCAGTTCGGGGATGTAGTCGGCCAGTTCGCCCGACCGGTCGGCGCGGCAGGACTCGTAGATGTCGGCGACGATACGTGCCACCACACCCGGATCGTCGGCTCGCGGACGCACATGCTCGGGCTCGGCCACACGACCACTGTAGGGCGGGTAACGTGGGTCGCGCCGTCGCGCCGGGCCGTGAGTCCGGAGGCGGCAGGTCGTGTGGAGCCTCACATTCGGCGCCGGAGTTGCCTGGTGACAGGCAGACGTCGAGCGAGAGCACTGGTTCGGCTCCGTAGACTGATCGGATCAGACGCAAAATCCGGAGGGAGCGAGTTCAGGTGGGAGTGCTTTCCCGGGTCGATACACCCGAAGATCTGCGTGGGCTTACCGTGGCGCAACTGCGCGAACTGGCGGAGGAGATCCGCGAGTTCCTGGTGCTGAAGGTCGCCGCCTCGGGCGGGCACCTCGGCCCCAACCTCGGAGTGGTCGAGTTGACCATCGCCCTGCACCGGATCTTCGATTCGCCCGCCGACCCGCTCATCTTCGACACCGGTCACCAGTCCTACGTGCACAAGATCCTGACCGGTCGCAAGGACCGATTCGACTCGCTGCGTCAGCAGGGCGGTCTGTCGGGCTACCCGAGCCGCGCCGAGAGCGCGCACGACTGGGTGGAGTCCTCGCACGCGTCGGCCTCGCTGTCCTACGCCGACGGACTGGCGAAGGCGTTCGCGTTGAGCGGGCAGGACAGGCACGTGGTCGCGGTAGTCGGTGACGGCGCGCTGACCGGTGGCATGTGCTGGGAGGCGTTGAACAACATCGCCGCCGCGCCGGACCGTCCCGTCGTCGTGGTCGTCAACGACAACGGTCGTTCCTACGCGCCCACCATCGGCGGTCTCGCCGATCGGCTGACCGCGCTGCGCACCCAGCCCGCCTACGAACACGCCCTCGACGCGGGCAAGCGCATCCTCAAGAGCATTCCGCGTGTCGGCGAATCGGCGTATTCGATGGTGCACGCGGTGAAGGCGGGCATCAAGGACGCGGTGAGCCCGCAGGAACTGTTCAGCGATCTCGGACTCAAATACGTCGGTCCGGTGGACGGCCACGACATCGTCGCGGTGGAGGCCGCGCTGCGCCGGGCCAAGGATTTCGGCGGCCCGGTCGTCGTGCACGTGGTCACCCAGAAGGGGCGCGGTTACGAGCACGCCGAGAACCACGTGGCCGATCAGATGCACGCCTGCGATCCGATCGACCCGCTCACCGGCCGTCCGCTGGCCGGGAAGAAGGCGCTCGGCTGGACCTCGGTCTTCTCCGAGGAACTCATCGCCCACGCCGAACGCCGCGACGACATCGTCGCGATCACGGCCGCCATGCCCGGCCCGACCGGACTCGCGCCCTTCGGTGAACGTTTCCCCGAGCGGATGTTCGACGTCGGCATCGCCGAACAGCACGCGATGGCCTCGGCGGCCGGACTGGCGCTGGGCGGGATGCATCCCGTGGTCGCCATCTACTCGACCTTCCTCAATCGCGCCTTCGACCAGTTGCTGATGGATGTGGCCCTGCTCAAGCAACCGGTGACGGTCGTGCTCGACCGGGCCGGTATCACCGGACCCGACGGCGCCAGCCACAACGGCATGTGGGATCTGTCGCTGCTCGGCATCATTCCCGGCATCAGGGTCGCCGCCCCGCGCGACGCCGCCACGCTGCGTGAGGAATTGGGCGAGGCGCTGGCCGTCAACGACGGGCCGACCGTGCTCCGCTTCCCCAAGGGTGGTGTGGGCGAGGACATCTCGGCGATCGAACGGCTCGACGGAGTAGATGTGTTGCGCTTGGCCGCCTCCGACGGCGGCGCGCGGACCGGACGCGGTGACGTGCTGCTCGTCGCGGTCGGCGCCTTCGCCGAGACCGCCATCCGGGTCGCGGAACTGCTCGAGCCCCAGGGAATTTCGGTCACCGTCATCGATCCGCGCTGGGTGCTTCCGGTATCGGACACCATCGTCAAACTCGCCGAGAACTACCACCTGGTCGTCACCCTGGAAGACGGCGGCCTGCACGGCGGTATCGGATCGACGGTGTCGGCGCGGCTGCGTGCCGCCGGACTCGACGTCGCCACCAGGGATCTCGGCGTGCCGCAGGAATTCCTCGATCACGCCACCCGCGGTGACGTGCACGAGGAACTCGGACTCACCGCCCCCGACATCTCCCGTCGTATCGCGGGCTGGCTGGACGCGCGCTCGGTCCGGGTCGACGCGGGTACCGAGCCGGGCGAGGCCGCCGTCTGATCGGTCCGGGGACCGGCCTCACGGCTCCCGTGGCGTCAGCGCGTCGGTCAGGGCGGATACCGCCAGTTCGCGCTGCCACGGTCGCGCTCCGCCGGATTTGAGGAACCCGTCGATCGCGGACGACAGTTCCGACTCGTCGCCGACCTTGTCGTAATCGGGTAGGCCGTCCCAGCACAGCCGCCGCACGAGATCGGGGGAGAGCAGATTCTCGACCGGGATCGCGTGCGTGGTGCTCAGTTCTCCCATCGCGGCGCGGGCCCGGACCAGCCTGGCGGCCGCGGTCGGGTCGCGCCGTTCCCAGCGATTCACCGGGGGCGGGCCGTCGAACGGCTGGGTCAGCGGCGGGAGGTCGCTGTCGGGCATGGTGCGCGCCCGTTCGACCGCGGCGAGCCAGTCGCGGGAGTACCGGCGCTGGCGCGGGCCGCCGAAGACCGGCAAAGTCCGCAACTGCGCGATGGTCTTGGGGTCGGCGGTGGCGGCGGAGACGATCGCCGCGTCGGGCAGAATGCGGGCGGGCGCCACATCCCTCGCCCGCGCCAGCGTGTCGCGCGTGGTCCACAACTCGCGCACGACGGCCAGCTGTCTGGCGCGGCGCAGCGTGTGGATTCCGGAGGTCCGCCGCCAGCGATCGGGTTTGGGAGCCGACGGTTCGGTGATCCGCACATGCTCGAATTCCTGCGCGGCCCAATCGGATTTACCCTGTTCCTCCAGGGCGGCGGCGACCTCGTCGCGTAGTTCGAGCAGTAGTTCGACATCGAGTGCCGCGTAGTTGAGCCATTCGTCGGGTAGCGGTCTGGTCGACCAGTCGGCCGCCCCGTGTCCCTTGCGCAGCGCGCGTCCGAGCAGACGTTCTACCATAGCCGCCAGCCCGACCCGTTCGAAGCCCGCCAGTCGGCCGCCGAGTTCGGTGTCGAACAGCCGCGCCGGGCGCAGCCCGAGTTCGGCCAGTCCGGGCAGATCCTGGTCCGCGGAGTGCAGCACCCATTCCAGGTCGTTGATCGCCTCGGCCAGCGGGCCGAGCGCGTCGGTGACCGGAATCGGGTCGACCAGGAAGGTGCCCGCACCGGCCCGGCGTAACTGGATCAGGTACGCACGCGCCGAGTAGCGGAAACCGGACGCCCGCTCGGCGTCGACCGCGAGTGGTCCGCTACCCGAGGCTATCTTCGCGGCGGCGGCGGCGACCGCGGCCGCCGTGACCAGGACCGGTGGCACACCATCGGCGGGCGCGAGCAGGGGTTCTGCTGTGCTTTCCTCCACGATGTGCCCTTTTTCGGGCTCGTCTGCTACCGGCATAGACCTGCACTTTACGTTGCTGTCAACTGAGGTCGTTGCCCGTGTACGAGTCCGGCCGCAGATGTGTGATACCGGCGGGCGGCAAACCGGCCGAATAGGCGAGCACCTCGCAGAAGGCTTCGACGTGCGGGCGCATATCCGTGGTCACCGCCGTCCACGAGGCCCGTAGCTCCAATTGGTGCGCGCGCGGCGGCCCCGCGATATCGCCGTAGCGCACCGAACTGGTCGAGGTGACGGTGCCGCCGAGCGCGGTGTACGGCTCGGGTCGCGAGTCCAGCGCCTCGACCAGCCAACTCCACGCCACCTCGGGCAGCAACGGGTCGGTGGCGAGCGAGGCGTCGATATCGGCCTGGATATAGGCGACCAGCCGGAACACCCCGTGCCAGGCGTCGTCACCGTCGGGGTCGTGTAGGAGGATCAGCCTGCCGAAGGCATCGCCCTCGGAATCGACCGGAACCACGGGGGTTTCGGGGTGTTTGACCTCGGCGCCGACCGCATAGGAGTACGGGGCGAGGCGTTGCGGCGGCCGGATGGGCGCAAGCTCGATCCGGGGGTGCACAGTTGCGGAGCCCATCGCCTCGACCGCAGCGCGAAACGGAGCTGGTTCGCCATCGGATCCCTCGGTCGGTGCGGCGCCGTCGCGGATGTCGAGCGGTGTCACGGATGCGACGGTAGACCTTGTGCACCCGGCGGGGTCGGAGGCGCGCCGCACGCGGGGCTCTTGCGGCGGCGAGGGGGTTTCGGCGGGCTCCGGTGAGATCGACTCGGATCGTCTCCGCGCGGCGGTGGGCCGACGCCTGTCGGTCCGGTGGCCCGCATACGATGAGCGGTGATGAGCACTCAAACCCGCCGCCGGTTGACCGATGCCCCGTTCCTGGCCGCCGCCACCGGTGGCGAGCCGAGCAGGCGTCCGGTCTGGTTCATGCGGCAAGCCGGACGATCGCTGCCCGAGTATCGCGAGTTGCGCAAGGGCATAGGCATGCTCGAGTCGTGTTTCGATCCGGAGCTGGTGTGTGAGATCACCATGCAGCCGATCCGCAGGCACGGCGTGGACGCGGCGATCCTGTTCTCCGACATCGTGGTTCCGCTCAAGGCCGCCGGGATCGACCTGGACATCGTGCCCGGTGTCGGCCCCGTCATCGCCTCGCCGGTCCGTACCGTCGCCGATGTGAAGGCGTTGCCGCGCCTGCGTCCGGAGGAGGTCGGTGCTGTCACCGACGGGGTGCGGCTGCTCACCGACGCGCTGGGCGACACCCCGCTGATCGGCTTCGCGGGCGCGCCGTTCACCTTGGCGTCCTACCTGGTCGAAGGCGGGCCGAGCAAGAATCACGAGCGCACCAAGGCGATGATGTACGCCGACCCGCAGACCTGGCACGCGCTGCTCGGCGCCCTCACCGACATCACCATCGCCTTCCTCCAGGCCCAGCTCGCCGCGGGCGTCGACGCGGTGCAACTGTTCGACTCGTGGGCCGGCGCGCTCTCGCTGGCCGATTACCGCAATTTCGTCCTTCCGCATTCGGAGCGGGTCTTCGCCGAGATCGCGGACGCGGGTGTGCCGAGGATCCACTTCGGCGTCGGCACCGGCGAACTGCTCGGAGCCATGGGCGAGGCGGGCGCCGACGTCGTCGGTGTCGACTGGCGGGTGCCGCTGACCGATGCCGTGCGCCGCGTCGGCCCGGGAAAGGCGTTGCAGGGCAACCTCGATCCCGCGGTGCTGTTCGCGGGCACCGCCGCGGTCGAGACCGAGGCGAGGCGTATCGCGGCCGAAGCCGACGAGGCGATCACCCTCGGCGCCGCGGGTCACATCTTCAACCTCGGCCACGGCGTGCTGCCCGACACCGACCCCGGGGTGCTCACCGCGCTGGTACAGCTCATCCACGAACTCTGACAGGGGTTACGGTCGTCGTATGAGGATCGCGGTGGTCGGTGGCGGGATCAGCGGATTGGTCGCGGCGTATCGGTTGCGCACGACGGTCGGCGACGATGCCGATATCGTCGTCGTCGAGCGCGGTCGGCGGGTCGGCGGCATCCTGTACACCGGTGAATTGGCCGGGGAGCCCGTCGATCTGGGAGCCGAGGCGTTCGTCGGGCGCAGACCCGAGGTGCCCGCCCTGCTGCGCGAACTCGGACTGGCCGAGCAACTGGTTGTGCCCGCCGGACGCAGGCCGCTGATCTGGTCCGGCGGGTCGGCGCATCCGATGCCGGACGCCACGCTGATGGGCATTCCGTCGACCGCCGAATCCGTGCGCGGACTGGTCGACGACGAGACCGTCGCCATGATCGCCGAGGAACCGCATCGCCCGTTCGCCTGGTATCCCGACGCCGACATCGACGTCTACAGCCTGATCGCGAGCCGTTTCGGCGCGCAGGTGGCCGAACGCAGCGTCGATCCGCTCCTCGGCGGCGTGTACGCGGGGACCTCGCGATCCATCGGCGTCCGCGCGGCCGTGCCGACCCTGGCCGCCGCGCTCGACGCGGGCGCGCCCGACCTGACCGCCGCCGTGGCCGCCGCCATGCCGCCGCCGTCGGACGCCCCGGTGTTCGGCGGTATTCGTGACGGCTACCGCGTACTGCTGCAAGCGCTTTCGGAGCGCTCGCGTGCCCGGATACTCACCGAGACCGCGGTGACGCGACTGGCGAGGTCGACGCGCGGCTGGGTGGTCGACCCGATCGGCGCGGTGGACGCCGTGGTCCTGGCCACCCCCGCGCCCGTCACCGCCCGCCTGCTGCGCACCGTCGCACCCGACGCGGCGGCCGCCGCCGCCGGAATCGAGCTGTCGTCGTCGGTCGTGGTCGCACTGTCACTGCCTGGCGACACAGCCCTGCCCGACAACTCCGGCGTCCTGGTGGCGACCGGAGAACCACTGCGCGCCAAGGCCTTCACCCTGTCCAGCCGCAAATGGCCGCATCTGGGCGCCCGCGAGACCGCCCTGGTCCGCGCGTCGTTCGCCAAATTCGGTGACCCCGCGCCACTGTCGTGGTCCGACGACGAGTTGATCGCCGCCGCCGCCGAGGATCTGGCGACCGTCACCGGGATTCGGATCGACCCACTGGAGGCCGTCGTACAGCGCTGGCCGGGAGGTCTGGCCCAATACGCCCCCGGTCATCTCGACCGCGTCGCCGAGATCGAATCGGGTACAGCCGATCTTGACGGCCTCGCCCTGGCCGGCGCGTACCTGCGCGGAGTCGGCGTCCCCGCCTGCGTCGCCTCGGGCGAACGCGCCGCGCGACGGTTGGCGGCCCGCTTCGCGCCGCAGCGGTAAGCGCCCGCTTCATACCCGGAGAGCGGCGGCGGGGGACTGCGACATCAGGCGGAAGAGTCGCAGAGAGTGTCCCTCGCGGATCGCGTAGTTGTGCCCGAGGAAGGTCGCGCCACCGACCCGACCTGGATCGGACCGAATGCGGCCAAGACGTCGGCGGTGGGGTGGTTCGGGTGTCACCGCATCCGATATCGGCGAGATGTTCGGTACCGTCCGGGTGAGCGAGTCGGGCCACCGCCCGTCCTCCGTCGCTGTCCTCGCCCGGGCTGCCGTGCGGTCCATCGGCCCAGGAGATTGTGGCGCACATCATATCGGGGTCGGCCGAGCGATCATCTCCGCAGCCTGAAAATCCGCACGCGTCGGAGTAATTGAGCACACGGCCGCGCGACAGTGTCCGCGCTGATCAGTGCCGGTACCGTCGGCTTCATGCAGCTCTCCCGGTTCACCGATATCGGCCTCAGGGCCATCATGCGGTTGGCGGTGAGCGACGAGTCCGACGGCAGGGTGACGACGAGACTGATCGCCAGACAGGTCGCCGTCTCCGAACATCATGTGGCGAAAGCGGTGGCCAGGCTGGTCGATCTCGGACTCGTCGAGGCGCAGCGGGGACGCAACGGCGGGCTGTTCATCACCCCCGCCGGTCGTACGGTCTCGGTCGGCGCGCTCATCCGGGAATTGGAGAACGACCGGCCGGTGGTGGTCTGCGAAGGCGATCATCCGTGCCCGCTGGTCGGGGCGTGCCGATTGCGCCGGGTGCTGGCCGACGCCGAGGAAGCGTTCTATCGCGAACTCGACCGGTACACCCTCGCCGATCTCGTCAACGCGCCGACGGCCGGATTGCTGCGTCTGCTCGCCACCCCGTCGTCGCGCGATTCCGCGCCAGGAGAGGACCCACGATGACCATCGCGATCCCCCGCGAAACCGAACCGACAGCCGACGACCTCGACGTCGTACGCGCCACGCTGCCGCTGGTCGCCGCGCATATCGACGAGATCACCGAGGTCTTCTATCGCACGCTCTTCGACAACCATCCGGAATTGATCCGCGAGTTGTTCAACCGGGGCAACCAGGCCGAAGGCACCCAGCCCCGCGCGCTGGCCGCCTCGATCGCGCAGTTCGCGACCCACCTGGTCGATCCGCAGGCACCGCGTCCGTCCGGGATGCTCGGGCGGATCGCGCACAAGCACGCGTCCCTCGGCATCACCGCGGACCAGTACGTCGTCGTCCACGACAATCTCTTCGCCGCCATCGTCGCCGTGCTCGGCGCCGAGGTGGTGACCGAGCGGGTCGCCGCCGCCTGGGACGCCGTGTACTGGTCGATGGCGCACACGCTGATCGCGTTGGAGCGGGGCCTCTACGCGCGATCCGGCGTCGAACCCGGTGCGGTCTTCCGCGAGGTGACGGTCATCTCGCGTGCCGACGACGTCCCGGGCGTCGTGGTATTCACCGTCGAGGCCACCGATGGCTCCATACTGCCGGAATTCCTTCCCGGACAATACTTGTCGGTCGCGGTCCGACTACCCGACGGCGCCCGCCAACTACGCCAGTACAGCCTGGTCGGCACTCCGGGCGACGGTCGTTTCGTCTTCGCGGTGAAACGGGTCGCCGCCTCGGCCGATCGCCCGGCGGGTGAGGTCTCCTCGTGGTTGCACGAGAGGGTCGAGGTAGGCGACACCCTGGAGATCAGCCTGCCCTTCGGCGACCTGACCGTCGACCCCGACGCGACGACACCGCTGGTCCTGGTATCCGCCGGTATCGGTATCACCCCGATGATCGGCATCCTCGAACACCTCGCCGCGCGCACGCCGCGACGGCGGGTGCTCGTCGTCCACGCGGACCGGAACCCGCGGACACATCCGCTCGGTGCGCGGCTGCGCGAACTCTGCGCCCTGATCCCGGACGCGACCCTCGACCTCCGGTACCGCGACGACCACGGTGGCATCGCGCCGCTGGACCTGTCGGTACTCGACCTGCCCGCCGACGCCGATATCTACCTCTGCGGCGCACCGGATTTCCTCGCGACCCTGCGCGCGCAGTTGCATGCCGCCGCGATCCCGGAACACCGGGTGCACATCGAACAGTTCACCCCGACCGATCTGCGCGCGAGCGCCTGCCCGGCCTCGGTCGGGTGATCGGGGTGCGCACGCGTGAACGGCCCGCCCCGACACCGGTTCCACGCCCAGTGGCACGATAGGAATCATGGCGCGACTCGATTACCAGGCACTCAACTCCACCATCCGATACCTGATGTTCTCGGTGTTCCGAGTCAACCCCGGTGTACTCGGCGAGGATCGGGCCAAAGCCGTCGCGGACGCGCGGGCGTTCTTCGACGGCCTCGCCGACGGTGACGTGGTCGTCCGCGGCGTCTACGACATCGCCGGTATGCGCGCCGACGCCGATTTCATGATCTGGACCCACGCCGAGCGCGTGGAGGATCTCCAGGCCGCCTACGCCGATTTCCGTCGCACGACCGAACTCGGCCGCGCCAGCACTCCCGTGTGGAGCAATGTGGCGCTGCACCGTCCCGCCGAATTCAACAAGAGCCACGTCCCGGCCTTCCTCGCGGGCGAGGAGGCGGGCAACTACATCTGCGTGTACCCGTTCGTGCGGTCCTACGAGTGGTACCTGCTGCCCGACGAGCAGCGGCGCAAGATGCTCGCCGATCACGGGAAAGCGGCACGGGGCTACCCGGACGTGCGCGCCAATACGGTGAGTTCGTTCGCGCTCGGCGACTACGAGTGGATCCTCGCCTTCGAAGCGCCGGAACTGCATCGCATCGTCGACCTCATGCGCGATCTGCGCGCCACCGAGGCCCGCTTGCACGTGCGGGAGGAGATCCCCTTCTACACCGGCCCCCGGGTGGAACTGGACAAGCTCATCGCCGCACTGCCCTGATCGCGGCCCGGCGAGCGCATGCCCCGGCAAATCGGGGCATGCGTGCGATTTCGGTGACCAATACGCTGCGCTGAGCGCGCAGCCCGTTCTCACCGCGCTGCGGTGTCCGCGGGGTGCAGCCGCAGTGCGATCGAGTTGATGCAGTAGCGCTTGTCGGTGGGCGTGTTGTACCCCTCGCCCTCGAACACGTGGCCGAGGTGGCTGTGGCAGTCGGCGCACAGCACCTCGACCCGGTGCGTGCCGAGACTGTCGTCGGGGCGCAGGATCACCGCCTCCGATTTCGCCGGGTCGAAGAACGACGGCCAGCCGCAATGCGAATCGAATTTCTCGGTGCTGCGGAACAGTTCGGCCCCGCAGGCGCGACATTCGTACACGCCCTCGGTCTTGGTGTCGGTGTACTCACCGATGAAGGGACGTTCGGTCGCGGCCTGTCGCAGAACCGCGAACTCCTCGGGGTTGAGCTTGACCTTCCACTCCTGGGGCGTCAGCTGGATTCTGGGGGCGGGCAGTGACGTATCGGCGTCGGCACTCATGGCTCCACGCTAATACGTTTCTCCGCAGCGGGTGCCGCCCCGTTGCGCGGCCTCGGCGTCTCCGCCACGGCCGGTTCGGGCGCGGAATCGGGGGTGAGCGCGGTCGCGGCGGACTCCTGATCGCGGGAATCCGGCGCGTCGCGCATCCACGCCGGATCGAGGATCCCGGTGGACAGGCGTCCCTCCCGGCGTGCGGCGAGATAGCGGTCGCCCAGTACGCAGAAGATCACCAGCAGCAGCAGCGTCCAGCCGAAGGTGATGCGCAGGTACTCCAGGTTGCGACCGATGCCCTGCCAGCGATCCGACAGCCATTTGTCGTAGGACATGAATCCGAACACCGCGAGCCAGGCGGGCCAGTTGCGCACCAGCGAATTGCGCAGCACCACCGTCATCAGCAGCGGGAACAGCATCATCGAGTAGTACATCTGGCCCAGTCCGGGCAGGAGGAACCACGCGGTCAGCAGCACGCCCGACGAGGTCGTCACGAAGAACACCTCGTCGTGGCGGTAGTAGCGGTACAGCAGCCACAGCGAGAGGGCGACCAGTACCGCCATGGTCAGACGGATACTCCAGGTCAGCCAGTCGGGCAGCCCGTAGTAGGCCGCATTGCCCGCGATGGCGCTGTTGAAGTAGTCCCTGGTCTCCAGGAGGTAGGGCACGGTCCTGGTGAAGAAATGATCGGTGTCCTTGATCAGCGGCCAGGCGATCGCCGTCGTCACCACGGGCACGCCGATCGCGCCGATGAACACCTTCCACTGCCCCCTCGCGGCGGCGATCAAGATCAACGGGGCGAGTGTGGGTTTCACCGTGATACTCAGACCGAGTACCGCGCCCGCCCACAGATCACGGCGTTTGAGCATCAGGTGGATGAACAGCAGTTCGGCCAGCAGGATGCAGCCGTTGACATTCGCGAAGACCAGCGTGTTGGTGACGGTTTCCGACATGAACATCGCCAGCAGCAGCGCGGGGGCCGCTACCGAATTCACCGTGTACTTGAACAGTCGCAGCAACAGATACCAGGCGAGCAGGATCGCCAGCACGTTGAGCAGGATGAAACACCACCGCGACTTCTCCGGATCGATGATCGCGATCGGCGCGATCAGCAGGGTTCCGCCCGGTGGGTACAGGTAGTGCGGATCGACAGAGTCGAAATTCGCCGTGTACACCGGGAGGCCGTTGAGAAAGGCCTTCGACGCGTTGTACACGGGTGCGTAGTCATCGGTGACGAATCCGTTGACAGCCTTGATGAAGACCCGGTTCAGCACGGTCATGACCGCGATCGGCCACAATGCGAACTTGATCACCTCGGCGGTGGTACGAGCGGTGCGCGGCTCGATCTGTCGAAGTAACACTGGGGCACGGTACACCGGAACCGTGGCGGATAGGTTGCCGGGACCGCTTCGAGCGTGCGAAACGGGGTGATCGGGTCAGGCCGGACACGCCGTCGCGTCGGCGGGCAGCTTCGCGGTTTTCAGATAGTCGAGCAGTGCGCGCTGGGCGCAGCCGGAATGGGTGAAGACCGGATGGCCCCAGCCCTGCCAGGTCACGGTCGCGTGCTGAGCGCCCGCCGCGCCCAGCGCGCCGGTCACCGACGCGGTGCCGCCGTTGCCGACCACCGGATCGGCGATACCGGCCATGACCAGCACGGGGATATTCAGTTTCGTCGGCAGGGGCGGCGCGGCCGAGACCGGCCAGGCCGAGCAGTCCATGAGCGCGACGGCGGCCGCCGCGCCGAAGACCGGATACTTCTGTCCCCAGGTGGTGCGCAGTTCCGTGGCCTTGGACGGGGTCGGGGGTTGCTGGGTGTCGGTACACCGGTTGACGAATTGGCCGTCGCTGGCGGTGGCGGCCGATTCCCGCAGCATCAGCGTCGACAGTGCGCCGCGGTCGCCGCGCCCGGCCGCCGAGAGCGCGTCGGCCAGTTCGGTGACCCGGCTCGCCTGGTCGGCCCGCGGTGCGCCGAGGAATCCGGTGATCGTGGTGAGGAGGGCGTTCGCCGAAATGTCGCCGAGCCCGCCGTTACCCGCTCGCACGACCAGATCGGCGACGGCGGCACGCGGATCGGCGCCGAGCGAACAGCTGAGCCCGACGCACCGCTGCGCGAAACCGCTCAGGGCCGCCTCGGCGCCCTGGAGTCGCTGTTCTTCCTTGGTGACGGCGTCGGTGCCGACGGGTTCGGGGGAGTCGAGGACCAGTTTGGCGAGGTGGTCACCGAATTTGCGGGCATAGCTGAGCGCGACCTTCGCCCCGTTCCCGGAGCCGAGCAGGTCGATGCGCTCCACCTGCCACTGTTTGCGCAACTGTTCGATGTCGTCGGCGGCGTGGGTCGCGTCGAAGGTGCCCTCGTAGGGTTGCAGGAAGTCCCGGCACGCGATGGTGCCGTCCTGGCTGAACTCCGACACCGCCCCCACCTGATCGGCCGCTCCCGGCCCGAACTGTCCGTTGTCGGCCAGCCCGCGCCGGATTTCGGCGGGCAGGCAGTCGATCGGCTGCGAGCTGCCGAGGCCGCGTCGGTCCACCGCGACGATCGGACGGTCGCTCAACAGCGCCGGACCGCCCACCGCGAGACCCGCCAGCGTCGCGGTGGAGGAGCGGTCGGTGCCCGAGGTCAACACGAGCGGCGGCACGTCGGTCGGCGTCTGCGCCAGCCGCGCGCGCATCGCGCCGGTGCGGAAACTGCCGAGGACGCTGCCCGAGGCGTCGATCGGGGTCGAGTATTCGGCGCAATCGAGGACCAGACCCGAGGGCGCGGGACCGAGTCCGAGCAGATTCAGGGTGGGCGCGGTGCAGTCGCGCCAGCTCAGATCGGTTTTGGGGACCTCGGCCATCGGTGGCGGCGCGGCGGCGGCGGACGTCGTCGGGTTACTCGCGACCCCGGGGCGCTCGACCGCGACGTCGGGACGGTCGGACGGGCCAGCACCGCAACCGGCGATCATGATCGAGAGTGCCGATGCCATGACGGCGGCTCGAGTCCAGCGCATGCGCTACAGCCTGCCAGGTTCGGCCCGCTGTTTCACACAGCGGTCGCCGATGTGCCGCCCGGAGACCGCCCGCGTGGTCGTCAGCGCCTGACCCAGCGGGTCAGAATGGTGCCGTCGTCGTCGACCAGTGTGTGCCGGAGTTCCACGGGGCGTCGGAACTCGTGCGCGGACAGTGAGATTCGCCGAGCCGCGCCGCCGACCAACAGGGGAGCGGTGGTGTGGCACAACTCGTCGACCGCGTCGGCCTCCAGCAATTCGCCGAACAGATGCGGACCGCCCTCGCACAACACCCGGTACAGGCCCCGTTCGGCCAGCGCGGCGAGCAGAGCCCGTGGCGTCACCGCGACACCCCCCGCTTCCACCACGTCCGCACCCGCGTCCACCAGTCGTCGCTTACTCTCCGCGGGCGCGGTCGCGGTCGTGATGATCAGCGGTGCGACGGTGGTATCGGTGAACAGACGGCATTCCGGATCGAGGGACGCGCTCGCGGTGACGACGGCGATCGGCGGCGGCGTGCCGTCGCCATGACCGCCGAGACCCTTCGCGCGTAGCGCGCGCCTGCGATCGGCATTGGTCTTGGCGCCGCCGTAGTTCTCGGCCCGCGCCGTGCCCGCGCCGACCAGGACCACGTCGGCGAGGTCGCGCAACAACATGAAGACGGTCTTGTCAGCAGGCGTGCCCAGTCCCGCGGACAGGTCGCCGCTGGTAGCGGCCCCGTCGATGCTGGAGACGAAATTCGCTCGGACCCAGGGGGCGTCGAGTGCGGACGGGTAGGCGTACAGCTCAGCCAGATCGTCGGCGTTCGAGGCTGTGAGCTGGGTCGCATTGTGGATACGCTGCATGAAACAACATCACACCACGTCACTAGGCTTCGTCCATGCAAGAACGTCTCGTCGATCGCCACCCCGAGGTTCCGGCGGATCAACTCGTCGCCCAGATGGTGCCGCCTCCCATGTTCGACGAGGTCAGTTTCGCCTCCTACATTCCGGATCCCGGCGAACCGAGCCAGGCCGCGGCCGTGGGCAAAGCCGAGGAGTTCGCGAAACAGGTCGCCAAAATCCATCACGCGGCGAACAAGAAGAACCTCTTCGGCAAGAAGAAGCAGATCGACGGCGCCGGGCTGTACCTGGACGGCGGCTTCGGCGTCGGCAAGACCCATCTGCTCGCCTCGATCTTCCACAGCGCACCCGCGCCCAGATCCTTCGGCACCTTCGGCGAACTCACCAACCTGGTCGGCGCGCTCGGCTTCAACAACGCCGTCGATCGGCTGGCCGCCAACAGCGTGCTGTGCATCGACGAATTCGAACTCGACGATCCGGGCGACACCATGCTGGTGTCGCGGTTGCTGACCGAACTGTCCGCGCGCGGGGTCTCGATCGCGGCCACCTCCAACACCCTGCCCGGCCAGCTGGGCGAAGGCCGTTTCGCCGCACAGGACTTCATGCGCGAGATCAAGAAACTCGGCGCGATCTTCGCCGCCGTGCGCGTCGACGGCCCCGACTACCGCCACCGCGATCTGCCGCCCGCCCCCGAGCCGACCTCGTTCGAACTGCTGGCCGAACGGGCCTCGGCCACACCGGGGTCCACCCTCGACGATTTCGACGCGCTGCTCAAACATCTGAGCACCCTGCACCCGTCGAAGTTCGGCGCGCTGATCTCCGGGGTGTCGGCGGTGTACATCGACGGGGTGCATCCGGTCGATGATCAGGCCGTCGCGTTGCGCGTCGTCGTGCTGGCGGACCGGCTCTACGACGCCAGCGTCCCGGTCACCGTGTCCGGCGCCAAACTGGATCAGATCTTCTCCCAGGAGATGCTCGACGGCGGATACCGCAAGAAGTACCTGCGCGCCATCTCACGCCTGCTCGCGCTCTCGCGCTTCGAGGCCGCCACCGCGTGACCTCGGGGCCGATGTCATGATCGGAAGTACCGGGGGACGACGAAGGGAGCCAACCACCGTGGCCGAACATCACCTCATCCGCGCGTCCGTCGCCGCTGCCGCCGGACTCGCGCTCGCATTCGGTCCCGTGGTCGCCATCGCCCCCGCCGCGACGGCCGCGCCTGCCTCCGACACGGCCTTCGACCGGGCCCTCGGCCTCACCGGCGTGCAGAACGCGCGTGACGCGGGCGGTTACCGCACCACCGACGGCAAATGGGTGCGCACCGGCCTGGTCTATCGCACCGGCCAGCTGAACAACGCCACCCCCGCCGACCTCGCGGTGCTCTCCGACCGCGACCTGCGGGTCGTCGCCGATCTGCGCACCGGATTCGAGCGCGCCGCCGGACCGGATCGCGTGCCCGCGGGCGTCACCGAACACTGGGACGACGTCATCGGCCAGGCCCCGCCGCAGACCTTGATCACCACCCTGACCGGCGGCGGCGACCTGTACGGCGCCTTCATCACCGCGCCGGGCGCCAACGCGGCGTTCGCCTCGGTGCTGCGCGACATCATCGACACCCGCGACGGCGCCGTGCTCTACCACTGCACCGCGGGCAAGGATCGCACCGGCTGGACCTCGGCGGTATTGCTGACCATCCTCGGCGTCGACCGCGACACCGTGCGCCAGGACTACCTGCTGTCCAACGAGTACCGCGGCGCCGACGAATCCGATCCGCTCAACGGTGTGCAGCCCGCCTGGCTCGACGCGGCCTTCGAGCAGGTGAACCAGACCTACGGCGGTTTCGACAGCTACGTCCGCGACGGCCTGAAACTCACCGATGCCGACGTCGCCGCTCTGAAAGCCAAGATGCTGGCCTGATCCGGATACCGGACACGGTCGCGGGCCTCAGAAGATCAGGCGCATCACGTAATCGTCGTGGAATTGATTGCCGACCGGGAAGGTCTTGGTCGCGATACGTTCGAATCCGTGCTTGGCGTAGAAACGCTGGGCACGGACGTTCTCCTGGTTGACGCCCAGCCACACGCCTTTCGCGCCGTCCTCGCGGGCCCGATCGAGGGCGGCCTCGATCAGAGCCGTGGCGACACCGCTGCCGTGGTGGCCGGGGAGCACGTACAGCTTCGAGATCTCGACCGTCGGGCGCAGATCCACCGCCTTCGCGACATCGGGGTCCTCCGGATCGTCCGCGTGCAGCATCGCGTAGCCGACGATGACACCGTCCGCGACGGCCTTGAGCACGGTCCGCGTCGGGTCGGTCAGGTATTCGCCGAAACGTTCCCCCGACAGCACCTCATCGAGGAAGATCTCGATGTCGTCCGGTGTGGTTCCGGGTGGGCACGCGAGCGGAAAAGTCGCGGCGGCAACGTCACTGAGGGCTTCGGCGTCCCACAGTCCGGCCCGGTCGACGGTGACGGAGGTCTTGCTCATGTGTCCAGTACAGCATGTCCGCGCGTCGATCCGGGACAGCTGCCCGGTTCGGCTCGGGACTGGAAGGTCTTGGTCAGCAAGAGCAACGCCGCCGCGCAGATCAGCGGTACCACGAAGCCGACCCGGTAGGTCAGCGCCGCGGTGATACCGCCGGCGACCAGCCCGGCGACCAGGGTTCCCGCGTAGTTGAACAGATTGAGCCGCGCGACGATCGCGTCGAGCGCCGTGCCGCTCGCGAGCCGTCCCGCCTCGCTGAAACACAGCGGGGCGACGACGCCGATACCGAATCCGGCGACCAGGAATCCCGCGATCGCGAGCACCGGGCCGGGCGCGGCCACCACCACCGCCATACCGCTCACCCCGAGGACGGCCACCCAGCGCACCACGCGCCGAGGCCCGAGACGGCGCACCCAGATATCGCCGGTGAGCCTGGCCAGCAGCGACGCGCCCTGATACGCGGCCAGCGCCAACGCCGCGGTGGCCGAACTCGCGAGCAGTTCGTCGGTCAGATACAGCGCGGACCAACTGCCGACGGTGAGGTCGATCGCGAACACCAGCGCGACGGCGAGTCCGAGCGTGAGAAACGTGCGCGAGGAGACAGTTCCCGCGTCGGCGGCCTGCCCTGCGGCCGCGCGCGTTTCGGCGGGCGCGGCCTCGGCCGCGGCGCGTCCGAGCAGACGCGGCCCGACGACCAGCCCGACCACCAGCACCAGCGCCGCCGCGAGGAGCAGCGACACCCGCAGCGTGACCTCCAGTGCCTCGGTCGCGGCGACGAACAGCGCGCCGCCGATCGATCCGGCGCTCCACGCGGCGTAGAACGACGCGAGGATGAAGGTGCCGTAACCGTGCTGGATGAATACCGCCTGCATATTCGTGCTCGCGTCGGCGACGCCGAGCGCGATGCCGTAGCAACCGAGCGTCGCGAGCAGTGCCGCGGTATTCGGCGCGAACGCGATGGCGCAGCCGGTCACCGTGATCAGCGCCAGCCCGAGGCGCAGCGCGGTCCGGCTCGACCAACGTGCCGCGAATTTCTCGGCGGCCAGGCTGCCGCCGCCCGCGAGCTGCGAGGCCAACAGCACGCCCGCGGCGATGGTCCCGTCCGACAGCCCGAACTTCTCCTGCTGCTGGGGCAGGTGGCTGAGCACCACGGCGAAGAAGAACCCCTGCATCCCGAAGGCGAAGGAGTCCGCGATCCGGGCTCGGCGCAGGTCGGGTGCGATCGAACTCATCAAAGGAGGGTAGCGGCGGGCCTACCGCCACGCGATCGGACGCGGGTGCGCAACATCACGATGGTCCTCGCGGGCCGGGCTCGCTCGGTGGTCACACCGCCCGATCGGCGGCTGTTCACCGGGCTCGACGCCGCCGGATTCGAGCAAATCAGGCACGCGGGCTTTGCCGTCGCCTGCGGGCGGGTAATCTCGGTGCCCATGACGAGCGGGAACCGCATCGCGATCGTAGGTGCGGGTATTGCGGGCCTGGCCTACGCGAAGGTCTTGAGTCGGGAAGGTTTTCCGATCGAGGTGTTCGACAAGGCACCCGATGTAGGCGGCGTGTGGAGTGCCACACGCCGCTATCCGGGTCTGCGGGCCCAGAACACCAAGCGCACCTACCGTTACTCGGATTTCCCGATGCCCGAGGACTATCCGGACGTACCCGACGGCGCGCAGATGCAGGCCTACCTGGAGGGCTACGTCCACCACTTCGGTCTCGGTGACAGCCTCCGCCTCGGCACCGAGGTCGTCGCCGCCGATCCGGTGGACAGCGGCTGGTTGCTCGAGATCCGCGACCACACCGGTATCCATCGCGCGTCCTGCGACCACCTGGTCGTCGCCAACGGCGTGTTCAGTGAGCCATCGATCCCCGATTTCCGGGGCGACGACCTGTACCAGGTCGGTGGCGGTCAACTGTTGCACACCTCGCAGTTCCACGATCTCGAATCCGTGCGAGGCAAGACCGTGCTGGTCGTCGGCTACGGCAAATCCGCCTGCGACGTGGCCGAGGCCGTGAGCCACGTGGCGGCATCGACCAGGGTCGTGGCCCGCCGGTTGATGTGGAAGATGCCGCGCAAACCCGGACTCGGCCTGGATTACGAGCGTCTGTCGCTGACCAGGTTGGGGGAGGCGCACTTCCGCTACCACCGCCTGAACCGTTTCGAACGCTTCCTACACGGCAAAGGCCGTTCGTTCCGCGACAGCAATTTCGACGTCATGCGTGAACTGGCGACGAAGAAGATGCTGCTGCGCGAACTCGACCTGGTCCCGTCGGGGCGGTTCGAGGAGATCGCGCAGAGCACCGTCGGCCTCACCACCGAGGGGTTCTACGAACAGGTCCGCGACGGGCGGATCATCGTGCACCGCGACACCACCGTCACCGAGATGCTCAGCACCAAGGCCGGGCCCGCGGTCGACCTGTCCGACGGACAGCGCGTGCAGGCCGATGTCGTGCTGTGCGCGACGGGTTTCCAGCAGCGCGTGCCCTTCCTCACCCCCTACGTGCAGCGCAGGCTCACCGACGAGGACGGCAATTTCCGTCTCCATCGCCACATCCTGCCGGTGGAGGTGCCGAATCTGAGTTTCGCGGGCTACAACTCCTCGGTCCTGAGCCAGCTGAACGCCGAGGTCGCGGCGCACTGGACCGCCGCACTGTTGCAGGGGCGACTGACGCTGCCCACGCACGAGGACATGATCGCCGAGGTCGACGAGCGACTGCGGTGGATGGACGCGGGCACCGGCGGCCATCACGCCCACGGCACCGCGATCACCCCGTTCGCCCTGCACGACATCGACGAACTGCTGCGCGACCTGAAGTACCGACTACCGCTGCGAACGCGGCTGGCGCAGTGGGTCCGTCCCGTCAAGCCCGCGTCCTACCGCGGTCTCGGCGCGAAGAGCCACGCCGCGCCGTCGGGGCCGGCGACGGTCGAACCGCAGCGGGAACCACAGCGGAGCCGCGCCGACCTGAGCTGACCGACGCCGTGGTGCGTCGGGATCGAGCGTCGGAATGCTGGTCGGCGATTCGGACTCGCGGGATTGCCGACAATTAACCCGGCCGTCGAATCCGGTGTATGCGCGGTCGCCGTCCGCGACCGCCGCGCGGTCGGTCTCCATACGGTGATCAGCGGTTTCGCATCGGCCCGGCCCTGACCGCGCACTCTACGCGCGGATTATCGGCGTTGCGATTTTGGTCGCCGATCATTCCATTGGTGATAATCCAGCAATGGACACGTTGGACATGAACCTGCTGGTGGCACTGGATGCGCTGCTGGAGACGAACAGCGTGACCAAGGCGGCGGAACGGCTGAACACTTCCGCTCCCGCCATGAGTCGGACTCTCGCGCGACTGCGCAGGGTGCTCGACGATCCGCTGCTCGTCCGCGCCGGACGCAGCCTCGTGCCGACCCCGCGCGCCCTCGAATTGCGGTACGAGGTCAACACCCTCGTCGGCCAGGGCCGGGATTTGCTGCGTCCCCGCGGCGGTCTCGATCCGGCGGGGTTGAAGCGATCCTTCGCGATCCGCGCGGGCGACACCGTCGGCACCGAACTCATCGCACCGCTGCTGTCCGCCGTCCGGGCCCAAGCCCCCGGCGTCACCCTGCATTTCCGCCCCGACGCCCCCGAGGACACCGCCGCGCTGCGCGACGGCCGCGTCGACATCGAAGTCGGGACCATCGACCGCACCGACCCGGAGACCACCGTGCAGAGGCTCTTCGGCGATCGAGTGGTCGGCGTCGCCGCGCCCGGTCATCCGCTCGTCTCCGAGCGGGTCACGGTCGCCCGCTACGCCGCCGCCGCCCATCTCGCGATCTCGCGCCTCGGTCGCGCCAACGGCCCCATCGACGACCGGCTGGCCCTGCACGGACGCACCAGACGCGTGGTCGCCACGGTTCCAGACCTCGCGTCGGCGCTGCTGGCCGTCCGCTCCGGAGTATCGGTCTGTCCCGCCCCCGCCCACCTCGGCGCGTCCGCCGTGGCGGCCCTGGACCTGCGCACATTCGAAATACCGCTGCCGCTACCGGAAGTCACGGTGTCGCTGGCCTGGCATCCGCGCAATACCGCCGACAGCGGGCACCGCTGGCTGCGTGAACTGATCCGCACGGTTCTCGCCCCGCCCGCGGATCGGGGCGGGCGACGTCGGCGTCGGTGAACCAGGCCCGCTACGCGGGCATTTCGCCGGGGCTGCCGATCGGCTTGCCGAAGGGGCCGTGCGGATTACGTTTGAGTTCGTCGAGCATCGCCTGCAATTTGTCGACGTGACCGGTTTCCTCGATGATCGAGCGGTGCGACCCGTTGGTCTCGCTGTCCGCGTGGGCCACCGTCATCGAGGAACTCGCGTGCCCGTTGAGCGTCGGCGGCTCGAGTCGGCCGTTACTGCTGGTGGCGATCTCGAGGCGGTCGCTGTGCACGGTGTAGTCCGCCACGTGCTGACCGTTGGACGCCGAGGCGTCGACCGGAACGGGTTCGTAGCGCGGGGTGAACGAATCGGTACGTTCGGCGGCCGGTGTGACGCTCGGTGCCTGAGTCGTGCTGTGCGGGGTCGTGCTGCGCGGGGTCGGCTCGGTCGGCGTGACCGGCGCGGGGATCGGATCGACCCAGTCGTGCAATTCGGCGGGCACCGGCGGGATGCGCCGCTCACCGTTCACCTCGATCGACGCCGACCGCGCCGGCGCCGGATCCGGAATATCGGTGTGGGAATTCACCGTCGCCTCGGTGCGTTCGCCGCGGCTCGCCGCAGCGCGGGGTAGGAGACGTTCACGCGCGGCCGGTTTATCCCTGGTCGGCAGGTCGTGCTCGACGCGGACCGACGGTTGGCTCTCACCGCGCACCGGGAGTTGTTGGTCGCCGCGGACCGGGAGCTGGCCCTCACCGCGTACGGGGAGCTGCCCTTCGGCGCGCGCGGGACGTTCGATCGCGGGTTCCTGCTCGGCGCGGGCCGCCAGCTCACGCCGTTCGGCCCGACTGCCGGGCTGCGGACGAGGCGAGCTGTCGGCGCGTGCGGCGGCGGGCTGCGGCCGGGGAACGTTGCCGACGGGGGCGTCGGCGGCGACCGTCCCCGATTCGATGGTCTCGACCCGGGTTCCGAGGCCGGCGACGTCCTGCTCGGTACGGAAGGCCCACGCTTCCAGCTTCGCCAGCCGGGTGGCCAGCGCGCCGTCGTCGGGACGGTCTTCTTCCACCTTGGCCGCCACAGCATCCAGCTTGTCGCTGACCTCGCGCAGAATCTCCGCGATGCCGGACAAGATCGCGCCGATCGACTCGGCGCCACGCTGGCCGTGCTCCATCCGTACCTTCTTCCCCGTCGATGCCAGGAACTCCGCCGTGGCCGGCCGATTCTATCCGTCGGTAGGTCGATGCGCGGGGTGAGAGTTCCGCGACGGCCCCGGTCCCCGATGCTCGGATCCGTCGGCTGTCGCACAGGCTTTCGCGTATCCCCGCGCGAGTGCGTACCCGCGCGAGGTACACACCAGGGTAAGCGGGCTCGTGTCGGGTTCGAAGATCGGGGTTGGGTACGCGCTGGTGAGGCGGATCGGTCGCGCGGACAGCGGAGCCGTGTCCTCGGGATTGGCCGCAAAGGTCAATACACCGGAAAATCTGTGGTGATCCTCTCGCATGTCGCTGCGAAACCCCCTGTGATGCAGGGCGCACCACCTGGTGGAGGGTGGTCGTGGCCGATGTGGCGCGCGCGAACGCGGGGTAAAGGGGGCTGGCGGCAGTGCGAAGATGAGCGCACTCTTGATCTATGGAGTAGGTCGCGAGACCGGCGGTGGTATGGGCTAGGGGTGTGACGCGTGAGTACGCAACAGCGAGCGGTCGAAGCTTGTGGTCGTCGTACGATGCTCGCCGAACTGGGGATGGGGGAGGTCGACGCCGAGCAGCCCGGCGCCACCGGCGCGCGCTCGCGCTACAGCTGCCACTGCTCCGGATGCGCCGCCGCGCAATGGGATATCCAACGGCTCAAATATTGGTTGTGCGGCAGGCTCGTGGCCTTCGGAGCCGATACCGCCGAAGTCGACCAGCGTGTCGGCATCCACCGGGTCGACATCCTCTGGCGCGTCGGCGACCGGAAGTACGCGATCGAAGTGCGCGGCGGCCCACTCGATCGCGCTCTCGCACAAGAACATACGGCCCGACTGCGGGAAGCGGGCTGCGACGGCGTGCTGTGGCTGTGTCAGCCCGGATACTGGGTGGCACACGTACCCGCCTTGGGCATCGCCGATTTCGCGCCGCCCGCCTGCGACTACCTCGCCGAGATCGGCATGCTCGACGCGGCGAATACCGCCCTGGCGGTGCCGCGCCGCACGCCGTTCGAACTGCGCGAGTTCATCAGGGGCTGGGTGACGGGCGATATCGCCTGGGGCTATCGCGACGAGATGACGGGAGGTTGGGCGACAGTGGCGGACTGGGAGCATCACACGAGGACACAGGCGGCGGTCATCGCCCGGCAGCGCCAGGAACTCGTCAACCAGCGCACCGCGCTCGCGCTGTCCCGTAAATCCGTGCGGGACAAGCAGAAACAGGTCATGAAACTGACCACCCGGCTCGAGCGCGCCGAAATAGACATGCAGACCAGGGCCGATTCACTGGCCGAGGTCAACCGCAAACTCGCCGACCACAATCGAATCGACACCAGTTTGCGCGCCACCATCGCCAATTTGCAGCAAACCATCAGTCACTGGCAGCTCATCACCTGTTGTTCGATGCTGTTGATCGTCACCTTCGTCGCGGGGGCGATGGTGGTGAAATGAGCCGGCGACGGCTCCGGTGACCGCCGCGCGGTATCGACTCGGTCGGGGATGGTCTATACCGCGCGCGGCTCGCCCGCGGCCCGCAGCCGGAACGGCGCCCGATCCCACCGCCAGTCGTTGCGCAGCACGAGCGCGATGAAATCGGTGAGCTCCATACCGGTTTCGGCCAGCACCGGCCGCACCGTCGACCAGAACACCGGTCCGCTGTCCAGCAGCTCGCGCACCCGATTCTCGACGCCCGCGTCGACCTTCCGGCCGAGCAGGTCCGCGATCCCCGTGCGACTACCCGTCCAGATCAGCCATCCCCAGCCGTTCGCGTGCGCGTACTGCCGCGCCGCCGCGGACCTGACCCGGTGGACGTGGAAACCGACATGCCCGAGCGGCTGCACGTCGACCAGGACGACCCGCCCGTCACGCAACCGGACCACCACACTCGGATAGCCCACCCGGCGCACGCCGTCGATCTCGTACTCGACCGCGCCCGGCTCCTCCTGGAAGGTCTCGACCACCTCACTCGCGGTCAGCTCCTGGAACAGCCTGGCCTCGAGCGCGGAATCGAAGGCCACCTCCCGGCCGACCTTGCCCAGATAGAAACGCCCCCGTGCGTCGTCGTCACCGTCCACGGTGCGCGCCGAACGAGTCGGAAGCACCGCGGCCACCCCCGAGGCGGGCCATTCCACCTGCGACAACCACGAACCCAGCGCCCCCGTGGATTCGGTCTCGTGCAATTTGGCCAGCCGCCGCCCGGTCTTCTTCTGCCACGCCATTATTCGCTGCATGACATACCCCGCGACACGTTTCGCGTCCTCGGGAGCGTGCCCCGCCAACCGCAATTTCAGATACGACAATTCGTTCGCCGCCAGATCGGTATCGGTGGCATACGTTTCGATCAACAGCGCGCGCACCAACCCCTGATCCCGCGCGTCCAACGGATACCGCGCCGCGAAAACCCCCGCCGCGCGATGCCCCGTCGCCTGCGCGTCACGCAGCAACTGCCCCACGGCCCGCGTATGCAACTGCCTGACCCGATCCCGCGCCAGATCGAACCGCGCCCCGATCCGCGCCAACGTCTCCGGCCGCTCCCCGGAAACCCCCAACCGCAACGCGACGATCTCGGCATCCCTGCGCCGCCGCTCACCCTGCCACTCGATCAACTCCGCCAACAGCTCGTTGATCTCCTCGAGCTCGAACGAGATATCCCCCGCGACGTCGTCGAGCAGTTCCGGCTCCACCGCGTCCCGACTCGCCGTCACACCACACCCCTGTCTCGCCCACGACAACCACCTGCGCGGGTCAGACTAACCCCGGCCACCGACAAGGACCGGGAGGTCGAAGGGTGAACCACGGTCGCGCAACAGCCTGTGGACACGGCGGAGTGCACTTCCGCAGCGAACGGCAGGTGGGAAAGCAACCTGGTGGCTGGACGGTGACACCGGTTTTCGGCCGCTGATCATCGCGCACCGCGCCCATCTGCTTCCCCGAGCTCCGGCAGCAAGCCAGGCCGACACATGAAAAAGGCCTCCGATCTGCAAGACCGAAGGCTTTCGAAGTGGTCCCAGCTGGTTTCGAACCAGCGACCTTCCGCGTGTGAGGCGGACGCTCTCCCGCTGAGCTATGGGACCGTACCGTTGTAGTTCCGGTGCGCCCGAGGCGCTCCGAACGAGTTGGAACATTAGCACGCACTACCGGTCAGGCACCAAATCGCCACCCTGGGCGGCGTTCGCGGTGAGGCACGCGCGTCGACCGGACACTCGGCGGAGGAGTTCTCGCGTGGCGATATCACCGCCTCGGAACTCGGATTGGACCGCATCGGCCGCAGCCGTCACTGCGACCTCACCCGTAACACGCTGGTTTCCACCCGTTCTACCAGCAGATTTGTACCTTTCACCGAGCGTCCGCTAATGTTCTGTCTCGCACCACGGAGGCCGAAATGAGCCCCCGGGGATCGCGAAATGCGGATGTAGCGCAGCTGGTAGCGCATCACCTTGCCAAGGTGAGGGTCGCGGGTTCGAATCCCGTCATCCGCTCGAGAGGTAGGGCTTTTAGCAGTTGGAACAGCCTTTCCCCTTCGCACGGTGGAGTGGCCGAGTGGTGAGGCAACGGCCTGCAAAGCCGTGCACACGGGTTCGATTCCCGTCTCCACCTCGCGCGATTAGCTCAGCGGGAGAGCGCTTCCCTGACACGGAAGAGGTCACTGGTTCAATCCCAGTATCGCGCACCACCGTAGTAGCAGGTAAGAGGCACTTTTCGAGGAAACTCGAAAGGTGCCTCTTTTGCGTTGAGGCTGTGTGCACGCAAGGGCGGCCCGAGCGCCGACACCGACGAATTCATCATCGACACCGCCGATTGGGTGCGCCCGTCATCGATGCCTACGGCAGTGCGGGATTCATCATGCTCATGGCAGCGAGGCGAAGCCCGTCGACCGGTCGAGTCCGCGCCATGTGCTGCGAATCGAAACCCGCGACTAGTAACGGTTGCGGCTCGGATGCTTGTTGTCAATAGAACATATGTTCGAGTATGGTTGTCGCATCGGAAGGCCCCGACGGTGGCGCTGGCAGCATCTGCCGGACCGACCGAGGCATTGCTGGAAAATCGACCTGGCAGTCGCCTACGCGAACGAGCATCAGCAGTACGGAGCGCCGCGGGTTCGCGCGGAGACGGCCGCCGTCCTGTTCTTCGGCGCCCACATCACATGACCGCCGGAGTCCCGCATCGCGGTCGGCGCGATCTACGCTGGTCGCCTGACATAGCGATGGGTGGGGAAGATGCTGCGCTGGTTGCGGACCGGGATGATCGTGGGTTGCGCGTCCGCGCTGGTGTCGTTCACCGCGGGTTGCGCGCCTTCGATGGATGGGCCGCAAGGTTTCGAACCGCGCTCGGCGACCTTCGCTTCGGCCGAGGAAGGTTGGGTTCTCGGGCAGGTCGAACCGTGTTCCACGGCTTCGTGTCCGGCGATCCGGCATACCGCCGACGGAGGCCGCAGCTGGCAGTCCGTCTCGGTATCCGGATTGCCGGAAGTATCCGGAAGCTGGTGGCCACGAATCTATTTCACCGACAGTCGTAACGGGTGGCTGTTCGCCGCCGACCGGGTGTGGCGGTCACCCGACGGTGGAACGAGCTGGCAAGCGCAACTCCCGCTGTCGGGCACCGGAGTACAGCCGGCGGCAATGGTTTCGGACGGTTCGAGGGTGATGTTGGCGGCCGCCGCGAGTAACAGACTCACGCTGGTCACGGCCGAGGTCGACTCCGATGTCTCGGAAGCCACCTATCCGCTCGGTGCGGGCACGGGAGGACGGTCGCCGTACGTCACGATGACCGGTCACGGTTCTGCCGCCTGGCTGGCCTACTACCGCGACCGGTACCTTCGCCAACCGAGTAGCCCGACCATCCCGTTCGTGGCCGGTGGTGCCCGACTGCTCGACGGTGCCTGGTCGAACTGGTCTCCGCCGTGCCTGGC
This sequence comes from Nocardia sp. NBC_01377, assembly GCF_045040005.1. NCBI lineage: Bacteria > Bacillati > Actinomycetota > Actinomycetes > Mycobacteriales > Nocardiaceae > Nocardia > Nocardia sp. NBC_01377. The sequence continues at coordinate 5,019,936 of NZ_CP109566.1, read as the reverse complement.
AGAGGACAACCAGCTCACCGATCTGACGGCGCTGTCGGATCGAACCCTGGTGGCGGTATGCCGTACGAATATCGACGACCCTGCGGGTGAGAGCCGCCTCTACCGATCCGAGGACGCGGGCCTGACCTTCACCGACCACGGTCCGATTCCCGGCAGGCGCGTAGCGTTGCTCGGCGTCGCCCCGAAGGGGCCGACGATGGCGACCGGCCTCTCCCACGAGTGCCCCACCGACGCGGCCAATGCCATCCTCGTCTCCGATGATGACGGCCTGACCTAGCGAACCACCTATACTCCCGCCTGCGTCGGCGAATCCACTGTGACCTACGACGACACCGCGATGACCACGCCGCTCCAAAGGTTCGCCCTGGAGGCCAGGTCGTTCCCCAGCGACCGAGTCACCCCGGCGCGTTTCGAATATCGACTGCTGATGACTCGCGACGCAGGCAGATCCTGGTCCCCGGTCGCGTTCCCGGCCTGACCCACACAGACGCGGCCGCCGTCGGGACTGTCCGCCGTGGGGCTCGTACCCTGTTGGCAGCGAATCAATTTCGTCATCACGTCATCCGAGGCAGGTGCGCCCGGCAGGGGCACAATCAGCGCGATGGCCATACCGACGAGACCTCCGATGGTGGATCCGGCGAGGATGCCCCGCATCAGGAGGGTATCCCGATCAGGATCCCGACGATGATTCCGAGGCTGGTGCGGCGAAGTGCATTGAGGTCGTCGTCTTCAACATGAGTCCGAAGCTCTGAGCGGACAGACGAGCGGAGACGCAACTCGTCAGCTCGGGCCCTGCCTGCTGCAGAAGGGCTGCGAACTTGTGGTCTCTTTCCCTGGATAGGCGATAAGACCGTTGGTCGGTCATCGTGACCTGTGGTTTTGTCGGATTCCGGAAGGTCAGGCCCGAGCCCCGTCTGAGGGAGGCACTTGTAGTCTCGGGAGTTGGGGTATTTGAATCCGGTGTCGCTTTGGTCGCAGAGCGTGGAAAATCGTGTCGGGTGTGCTGTCTCGCGGCTTCGACGGCGGTGGTGTTGTTGCGGATCTATGGTGTGTGCGGGGTGGCATCAGGCAGTCGATGATGGCGACACGCGAGCAGGCGGATGCCCGACTCAAAGAGGTCATGCTCGAGATGCTCCATACCGGGAAGCGGTGAGTGCAGGCCGACCTCGCGCGGCGGACCGGGATGAGCCGAGAGTAATTCCGGCAGTTGGCGAGGGAGAACGGGCTGTGAGCGGTCCTTACATGGCGAAGTGCTCACTTTCTGTCGGTTCTAGCCGCGGGCGCGTCGGCTCGGTGCGCGGAGCCCGATTTCCTCCGCGACAACCTCGGCGGCCGGTAGCGTTTCGGCCATTCGGCGAGGGGATTCATATGCGGACTATTGTCGCGGCGATCGCTGTTGGCGCCGTTCTCACGATCGTGGGTGTGAGAGCGAAACCGAAACCGCGACGACCATCACCGACAGTGCGCCCATCACCAGCGCGAGTAGCGGTGGCTCGGCACTGACGACCATGGCATCGGCCGCTCCACCTGCGAGAATCTCGAATTCGGCGCTGCGAACCCAGACCTGCAACGACATTCTGCCGTTCCTGAACACCCTGCGTGAGGTCAGCGCCGAGTTGACGAAACAGTCTGCCGAGGAAACGATTTCGAATCTGCCCTATACGCCGGAATGGGTCGGGCTCAGCGAGGCCGATCGCACGGCGAGCATCGCGGGTATCCGTGATGCTGCGGCTGGGTCGTGCCCCTGACCTTGGACGGACGAAGAGTGCCCGCCGGGAATGGCAGGGTGCATGGTCGGCCAGATTGACACCGGGCGAACGGAATTGGACATTCAGCCCGGATAAGTGCCCTCAACGAGGAAGCCCCGTCATCGATCCGATGATCGGGCTACGACGGATACCACCTTCAGCTGTCGCGCCGTGGATCCAAGGGAACGGTGAATTCGACAGTGGTACCCGCCTCGGAAACCGTGAGCCGAGTATCGGGAGCCAGCGCACGCATCAGCGCCAGCCCACGCCCCCGCTGCGAATCGGGCAGACCACGCACAGCGTCCGGCCCATCCTCCCGCGGCACCCACCGCCCATGGTCGGTGACGGTGATCCGGATCGCGTCACCTTCGATGGCGGCGCTCAGGCGGATCACGCCGCCGTCCCCGTTGTGACCGTGCTCGACGGCGTTCGCGCACGCCTCGTCGGCGGCGAGCAGCAGGTCGTAGAGGTGCCCGGGGTCGGGTACGTGGGGGGTGAGCCAGTCTCGTAGCCGGTGTCGTGCCGCCGACAACTCCTCGACGGCGGCGGGGAATTCGCTGATCAGGGGTCGTGCCACGTTCTGGGCGTCACCCATGGTGTTCCTTCGGTATCGAGGTCATCTCCTCCACCGGCGACCTACCCCGGATCGGCGCGTGTACACCCGTGATCGAGAAGTGTGAAACAACCGATACCTCGCGCCGTGTCCGGTCGACACCCAGATCCAGCATATGGTCCTTCCTCGCGAGGTCCGTTGTCCAGGACCCGACCCGTGCGGCACCGCGATATCCACATCGCACGATGAGAACCGTACGACAGCCTGCGGTCGATCGAGCAGGTGGACCGACGCTGCGTGGAGGGACTCCCGCCTGGCGGATTGTGCCAGAACTCTTCGCCGGTACCGATACGGCTCGTTTCGCACGGTCGCGATCGGCTCGAACAGCGGGGCTTCGGACGGTATACGATTCTGTCGCTCTGCCCGCTGTGGTGCAGAGGAGAATCGACAACTCAGCGGAGGGGCCACCGGTGTTGAGAGACGTCCCCGGGAGTGCGCGTCGGGTGGGTGGTCCCACCGTGCGGGTACCGCGTTTCGGCGCGGGAGGGGCGCACGGTGAATGAGCCGCGGTCGGCGATATTGCGGGTCGAGAGACGATCGCAGGGGTCGGCGGTGATCGTCGTGGTCGACGGTGAAGTCGATCTGGCTTCGGCGCCGTTGCTGAAAACGGGGCTGGCGCAGGCGCGACAAGAGGATCCCGATGTGCTGGTCGTGGATCTGACGGCGGTCGGGTTCTTCGGTTCGGCCGGACTGAGTCTGCTGGCCGAGGCCTCCGAACTCGACCAGCGGAATTCTTTGCGTGTGGTCGCCACGGGTGGGCCGCTGCGCGCTATCCAGTTGGCCGCGATGGACCAGATTCTCCAGGTGTTCGTCACGGTCGAGGCGGCGCTGGGATTCTCGGAATGAGCGTCGCCGTCGCCGGGTGTCAGGGTCGGCGATAGGCGAGTAGGGCGATGTCGTCGTGGTGGTCCTCGACGAACAGGCGGCGGGCGATATCGTCGACGGTTTGTTCGGGGCTCAGGTGCGCGGCGGCGGCGAGGGCGGAGGCCGCGCGGGCGATTCCGGTGTCGAGGTCTTCGTCGCGGCGCTCGACCAGGCCGTCCGTGTAGAGCAGCAGGGTGGCGGGGTCGGGAATGGTGACCGTGGCTTCGGCGCGATCACGACCCGCGCGCACCGCCATCGGCAAGGACAGCGCCTGATCGAGGCGCCGGACCGGTTTCCCGGGTTCGGCCAGCAGGGCGGGGAGGTGTCCGGCGCTGCTGTAGGTCACGGTCCGGGCGTGCGGGTCGATCTTCGCGCAGAAGACGGTGGCGCAGTAGGCGCCGGGGAGGTGTTCGACGAAACGGTCCAGTGCGGACAGGACTTTCGCCGGGCCGTGGTTTTCCAGCAGGAGTGCTCTGGCGGCACTGCGGAGTTGTCCCATCGCGGTCGCGGCGGGCAGTCCGTGGCCGACGACGTCGCCGACGACCACGCCGTAGCGTTGGCCCGGTAGTTCGATGACGTCGTACCAGTCGCCGCCGATCTCGAGTGCGGTGCCCGCGGGTTCGTAGCGCGCGGCGAAGCCTGCGGGCAGGTCGTTCGGGCCGAGCAGCGCGCGCTGCAAGGTCAGCGCGATCGTGCGTTGTTCGTCGTTGGCTCTGGCGCGTGTCAGCGCCCGTTGCAGGTGGCTGGTCAGTCGCACCATCAGGCCACGGTCGGCGTCGGTGAACGGGCGGGGGTGGGCGAACTCGAGCCAGAGCAGGCCTTGGTCACCGCCGTCATCGATCGGTGCGCCGACCGCGACCGCCGGTCCGGGAGCGTCGGCGAAATCGGTGAGTGTCCCTGCCTCGGAGAGAACGCACAGGTGTCCGGTGCGGACGTATTCGGCGGCGCTCGCGGGCGCGGTGGTGGTGCTCGGATGCCGGTGCGAACTCGCGGGGACGGTCACGACGCCCGGTTGCTCGAAGGTCAGCAGCGACACCCGCTCGGCCTGCCAGCAGTCGCGCAATTCGGCCAGACCGATCTTCAGAACCTGTGCGCCGATATCGATTCCGGCGAGCAGTCCGGCGATGCGCGCGACGGCGGCGTCGCGTTCGGAGGACAGATGCTGATCGGTGACATCGCGGAGCGTGCCGACGAGCAGGGCGGCGCCGCTGCGGTCGTCGCGCAGCGAATCCAGCGATACGTCGACCCACAGTTTGTGGCCGTTTCGGTGGCGCAGCGGGAGGACGAACCGGCCGCGGCCCTCGTTCTCGACGACCTCGATCGCCGCCGTCACGAGCGCGAAACCCTCGGGGTCCTGGTGGGGGGTCGGCCACCAGGGGTGCGGGACCGGCCAGGGCAATTGCGGTGCCCGATAGCCGAGCAACCGGGTGAAGGCGTCGTTGATCTCGATGACCGACAGGTCGGCGGCGGCGACGAAGAAGCCGTCCTGCATCGCGTTGACCAACGCGGTGCGCCACGCGGATTCGTGATTGCGCAAACGGGCCTGGTCGAGATTGGAGCGGACTCGAGCGAGAAGGTCGGCGGAGGAGAACGGTTTGGTCAGGTAGTCGTCGGCACCGGCGGCCAGACCTTCGGCGGCGGCTTCCTCGCCCGCCCTGGCGGACAGGAAGATCACCGGTGTGTGGGCGGTCCACGGGTCGGCACGCAACTCCCGCAACAGAGCCAGTCCGTCGAGGCCGGGCATCATCACATCGGCGAGGACGAGATCGGGCCGCGACGATCGGGCGCGGCGCAGCGCGTCGTGACCGTCGGTGGCGATCACCACCGTGTACTCGGGTCGCAGCAGGCCCGACAGGTAGGTGCGCAGGTCGGCGTTGTCCTCGGCGATCAGCACCACATCGGCCGTCGCGGGGGCGGATTCGGCGTCGGCACTGTCGGCGGATGCGCTCCATTGCAGAGCTTCGGCGACATAGTCGGCGACGACGGTGTGGGTGGGTGCGCGCACGGCCGGATCGTCGGTGTGACGCGCCGGAAAGCGCACCGTGAAGGTCGTGCCTCGGCCCGGATGACTCACCACCTCGGCGTCCCCGCCGTGCAGCGCCGCCAGTTCGCGCACGAGCGCCAGACCGATACCGGAGCCCTCGTGGGATCGACCGGCCGCTCCGCGAACCTGCCGGAACCGTTCGAAGATATGCGGGAGTTCCTCGGCCTCGATGCCGACTCCGGTGTCACGCACCTCGAGGACGACCCGGTCGTCGCGCAGGCGCACGCCGATTGCGATGTCGCCCGCCAGGGTGAACTTCACCGCGTTCGACAGCAGATTGAGCACGATCCGTTCCCAATGACCCGGATCGACCATGACCGCGCGCGCCTGCTCGGGACAGTCGATGGTGAACCCGAGACCGGCGCGGCGCACCGCGGGGGCGAAGGATTCGGCGATCCCGCGCGTCAGCCCGCCCAACTCGACGGCCACCGGCTCGAAGGCGAGGTGACCGTCCTCGACGCGGCTGAAATCGAGCAGTGTGTCGACCATCCGCCGCAGCCGTCCCGCGTTGCGGCGGATGATCTCGACGCGTGCGCGCTGGACGGCCGCCAACGGTGCGTCTCGGTCGGTGAGCGCGTCCTGCGCGGGGCCGGTGATCAGGGTCAGAGGTGTGCGCAGTTCGTGGCTGACGCTGGTGAAGAACCTGGTCTTGGCGCGGTCGAGTTCGGCCAGTTCTTCGGCACGCCGCAGCTGTGCGGCTTGCGCGTGCGCGTCGGTGATGGCGGAACCGAGGTGATCGGCGGCGAGATCGAGAAATCCGCGATAGGCGTCATCGAACATCAGATGCGGACTGACACCGGCCAGCAGCACACCGGTGGGTCGATCCGCGTCGATCGCCAGTGGCATTGCTACCGCGGTGACGGCGGATCCGACCGAATTCGACTGTGCCGTCGCATCGGTCGCGGCCCGCCAGATCCACGCGCCGTCGTCCTCGGGAACGATCCGATCGGGGATGAGGTGGCCCCCCGGGGATTCGGCGCCGAACGACGCGACGGCGTGCGCGCTGTCGTGCTCGGGGTCCACCAGATACGCGGCCGCGAAGGGCACGTCCTCGCGGTATCGGCCGAGCACGTCGATCGCGGCCGCGCAGACGGTCTCGACATCGACCACCTGTACCGAGCGGACCTCACCGAGTTCGCGCAAAGCCTGGAGCCGCCTGGTGCCGAGCACCTGCGCGGTGGTTTCGGTGACGACGGTGAAGACACCGCCCACTTCGCGGGCGGCGGTCGGAATCGCGCTGTAGGCGAAGGTGAAATAGACCGTCTCGTCGAAGCCGTGCCGGTCGATCACCAGCGGCAGATCCTCGTGGTAACTCGACTCCCCGCAGGCCATGACATTGTCGATCATCGCTCCGACCACGGGCCAGGCGTCGGCCCACACCACGGCGCAGGACTGTCCGAGCGCCGGATGCTTGGCACCGAGGATCGGGACGAAGGCGTCGTTGTAGATCATCGCCAGGTCGGCGCCCCACATGATCAACATCGGAAAGGGGGAGTTGAGGCATATGCCGACCGCGGTGCGCAGTTCCGCCGACCACGTCGCGACCGGGCCGAGTCCGCTCGCCGACCAGTCGGTGTCGGCGAGCAGCGCGTTGAGGGCGCTGTCGGGAGCCGACGCGAGTATCTCCGGAGGGAATGACGGCCCCTCGGACATCGCAGCCACGACGGCCCACCTCTCATCCCGCGTTCGGTGTGCCCGAGTTCCATGGCCCTCGGCCACCGGCGCGTCGAAGCGTAACAACCGCGCCACGCCGGTTCGGCGAGCCTGCGTGGAATCATCGACCATGGGTAGTTCAGTACCCGGGTGGCACACCCATCACCAGTCGGTCGCTTCGCGGCGATGAGCAAAGGCGCACCAGTGAACGAGATCGACGATCCGATCTACTCGGACACGACCGAACCCATCCCGGCCGAGTTCGGCCGTCATGTGATCGAACAGGCGGAAGGCGCGATCATGTTCGTCTACGGTCTCGACGAACCGGCGGCGGCGGCGGTGCTGTCCGCCCGCGCCGCCGACACCGGCCGCACACTCGCCGGGCTCGCGGCCCGCGTGCTCGCCGAACTTCCCGATCGCGCGCACCCCGAAGCGATCGAGCACACCCGTGCTCGTCTGGATCGGGTGCTGCTCGTCGCGAGTACGGTCACGCACCGCGAATAGCCGCCCGTGCGACGGGCCCCACTCGGAAGTGCGGGTGGGGCCCATCGGCTCAGTTGGAGGGCAGCTGGACGACCTGGATGTAGAAGCCGTCGATCTGTTTGATCGCGTCCATGAACTGATCGAGATCGACCGGTTTGGTGACGAAGGCGTTGGCGTGCAGCCGGTAGCTGGAGAGGATGTCTTCCTCGGCACTCGAGGTTGTGAGCATGACCACCGGGATCGCGGCCAGGTCCGGATCGGTTTTGATCTGCTCCAGGACCTGGCGGCCGTTGTATTTGGGCAGGTTCAGATCCAGCAGGATCAGGTCCGGGCGCGGCGCCTGGTCCCACGCGCCGCGCCGGTAGAGGAAATCGAGTGCTTCCTCGCCGTCACGGGCCACGTGCAGGGTGTTGCCGAGTGTGTGGGTCTCGAACGCCTCACGGGTGATCAGCTCGTCACCGGGATCGTCTTCGACCAGCAGCACATCGATGATTCGACCTGGGGCACGCATCAGGTGGTGTCCTTCCGGGGTTCACCGCCGAAGCGGAGTGGTACCACCCCGGCCCATGCGGACTTCTTCGAGGTCGACCCCTCCAGTCAACCAGACCGATGTCACAAGTTCGCCGCGTGCGCCGAATAGGTGCTCCCGCCTGCCCCGCGCGATCATCGATGGGGCAACCAGGTCTTGGCGGCGGACACCGACGCGCGCACGCCGTTCGGCAGCCTCGATTCGACGACGGGACCGGGCCGAGCCACCGGGAATCACGTTCACGGCATCGCCAGCGTGTAGGCCCCGGGAGATTTCTCGGACACGGCACGGACCGCTCCGGAGTCCTCGCTTTCGGATCTCGCTGGAGGGTCCGCCTTGCTGAAACCCCTCGAACGCCGACCTGCATGATGGGCGCATGCTTCCCACCGACGACTTGGTCCAGGCCGCCCGCCGCCCAGCCGTGATCGACACGCCGCTCGGCATCGTCGAATTCTCCGTCTCCCTCGGATCGGAAGTTCTGCCCGACGTGCCGAATGCGGTGTGGCGCTTGCCGAATGGCGCGCATCTGCACCGGTGGCAGCATTCGGACGCGGCGGTCGACCTGCTGATCGGAAGTATCGACTCACCGCCGTGGGACGGAAGCGAACCGATTCCGATGTGGGCCGGAATCTGGCAGGTGCGGGCGACCGCGAAGGTGTCGGGGCTGGTCTTCTCCGCCGAGCTGACCGATCTGCCCGCCGACGCGTGCGGCGGGCCCGACCCCGGCGAATGTCTCGCGGCCGTGAGTGTCGAGAACGAGCATTTCATGGTGTCGATCGGCGGCCCGGATTCCGAACTGCTCGCCATGCAGGCCGCCGACGGTCGGCTCGTCCCCTCCGGCTGGGCGCGCCTGCTGCCAAGCGACGTGGACGACACCATCACCGAATACGGTGTGCGATACGCGGATCCGGCGCGCGTGGCCTGGCATCTGCCCGGCCTCGCCGCCGCGGACGTGGCCCGATTGTGCATCGCGACCGCGTGGTGTCCCCGCGACGACGACCGACCGGCGGCCTGGTTCGCGGTCGACATCCCGCTCGATACCGCCTACTACCAGTTGACCGCCGGTCCGACCTGAGAGCGTCCCGGCGGATTCAGCGGCTCGGGCGCTCGCGCGCAGGTGGGGCGGGAACGGCAGGTTCGGTAGTGTCATCGAATACCGTTGTGGGACAATGGCATCCGATCGGACGGCATTCGGTGGAAATGACGGCGGCTCGGGATGCGTTGTCCGGAAGCGAACGGCTGTGCGGGCCGGGCCTCGGATCGCATACGGTGATCGGGACGACCCGCTCGGGAGGAGAATTCGGTGAAGATTCGATTCGGGGTCGGTACCGGCGCGGGCACCGACCCGGAGGCGCTGCCCGAACTCGTCGACCGGCTCGAAGCCGCGGGTGTCGATTCGCTGTGGTTCTCCGAACTGGTCTACTCCCAGGCCGTCGATCCGGTGGTCGGGATGGCGTTCGCGTTGTCGCGGACCACCCGGTTGAAAGTCGGTACCTCGGTGGCGATCCTGCCCGGCCGCCATCCCGTGCTTGTCGCCAAACAGTTGGCGTCACTGGCGGCGCTCGCCCCCAAGCGGGTACTGCCGGTGTTCGGGTTGCAGCCCGCGAGCGGCAACGAACGCGACCTCTTCCCGGTGCCCGGCCGGCGCGGCGCCGTCTTCGACGAATCGTTGCGGCTGCTGCGTGCGGTGCTGCGCGCCGACGACGTGGATTTCGACGGCGACTACTTCTCGGTGCGCGGGGCCGCGGTGGGGCGGCGGTCCGCGCGTCCGCTCGATATCTGGCTCGGTGGCCGGGTGCCCGCCGCCTATCGCCGCATCGGCCGCTACGGCGACGGCTGGTTGGGCAGCTTCCTGACGCCCGAGGAAGCCGCGGCCGGGGTGGCGGCGATCAACGCGGAGGCCGCCGAGGCGGGACGCGAGATCGAAGCCGATCACTTCGGAATCACCGTATTCGTGGCCGAGGACGGTATCCCCGCGGAAGCGGCGGCACGGATCGGACGGCAGCGCCCCGGCGTGGACCCGGCCGATCTGATCGCGGGCGGTTGGCCGGAGTTGCACCGGCTGATCGACGGCTACCTCGCGGCCGGACTCAGCAAATTCGTGGTGGTACCCGCGGGCGGCAAGCCGATGGACGGTTTCGTCGACCGCTTCGTCGCCGAACTGATGCCACGCCAGAACTGACCGTTCGCGCCGGGGTCCGCTGTCGAGCTCCGGTCGCGGACGTTCGTCGAATTCCGCGACGCCGAACCGCCCGGCTGCGAAATGATCGGACAACCGTGGCCGAGCGTGGTCGAGCCACGTGGTAGCGGCAGGGATTTCGGGTAACTCTTCCCCGAGGGAGAGGCAGGCGGGAGATTCGCACATGGACGATATGTGGTTCGGTCACTATCGCCTCGAACGTCTGCTCGGTAGCGGAGGCACCGGCCGGGTCTGGGCGGCACACGACACCCGCACCGACAGGGACGTGGCCCTGAAGGTGCTTACGGCCGAGGTCGGGGCCGACCCCGCGTACCGGCAGCGCTTCACCAGGGAGGCCCGCCTGGCCGCGCAGTTGCGCGGTCCGCACACCGTGCCGATTCACGGCTTCGGTGAACTGGACGGGCGGCTCTACCTGGACATGGCGCTCATCGAGGGAGTCGACGGAGCCGAACTGCTGCGCCGCGCCGGGCGGCTCGCTCCCGAAGCCGCCGTCCGGATCGTCGCGCAGGCCGCCGTCGCCTTGGATGCCGCGCATCGGATCGGACTGGTGCATCGCGACGTCAAACCGTCGAATCTGATGGTGACGTCGACCGGGTACGTGTACCTGATCGATTTCGGCACGGCTGTCAGCGCGGGCCAGCGCCCGATCACCGCCACCGGCAATATGGTCGGCACACTCGGATACGTGGCGCCGGAACGCTTCGGCGGGACCGCCGACGCTCGCTCGGACCAGTACTCACTGGCATGCGTGCTCTACGAACTACTCACCCGCCGTAGGCCTTTCGGCGATGGTGACGCGCCGCAGCAGGTGTGCGCGCACCTGATGTCGACACCGCCGATGGCGAGTGACCTGGTCGCCGCCGTACCCCCGGAGTTGGACGCGGTGATCGCGCGCGCCTTGGCCAAGGAGCCGGGCGACCGCTGGTCCACGGCGGGGGAATTCGCGGCGGCGGCCCATGCCGCGGTGACGGGGCGTGATCTGCCGACCGTCGAGATCGGGCCGGTGAGCGTTCCGGGCCCCGCGATGGCGGCGATCGGTATGTCGGAGGCCGGCACAGCCCGTATGCCGGGATCCACGACATCGATCGGCGTCCCCGAGGCCGCCCGAACACACTCGTCCGGTCCGTCGAACCGGCGGGCACGTTCGGCCGCCGCGGTATTGGCCGCACTTTTCGCGGTGATCGGCGGTGCGCTGTGGCTCGGCACGCCCGGCACCGGCGAGACCCACTCCGCTACCCCGACGACCCGGCCCGACGTCACCGTGGTGCCGCCGACCGCGGCACCGATCGCCACGCCGCCGATCGCGCTCACCCCGGTGGCGGGGTGGCCGTGTGACCCGGCTGTGCAGGGCACCGGATTCGACCGGGACGGTGTAGCGCTGCGCTGCAACGACTTCGGGGGCACCGCGAGTTGGGCGTCGTCGGTACCGCAGACCGTTCAGGCCGGACCGGCGCACGACGACGATATCGTCGGCCCTCCCGGGCAGGGCAACGGCTCGGGTCAGGGCAACTCGGGGCATGGAAATTCTGGTCACGGCAACGGTAAGGACAAGCGGGACAAACCGAACAAGTAGCGGCAGCACCGTATGTACTGACGACGTGGACGACGTGGCGACGGCGTTGCCGGTGCGCTACGTGGTGCGATGTCTGCCGGGCGAATACTCCGCCTCATCGACGGTCTCGGATGTCGGGTCGATCTCGTCGGCGATCGCTTCACGCTGACGGACCTGCCGGGACTCTGCGACGGTCTCGGCGCGGATCTGCTCGGCTTCGGCGCGGCGCTGTTGGAGGCGTCTGCGTTGCAGTGCCCATCCCAGTGCTGCCAGGAGCAGGACTACGACGATCACGATCACGATGATCCAGACGATGGTGCTCGTGGCCATCTTCGACTCCTCGGAGTTCGGTCGCGGCCGCTCGTGGCCGCCGACCAGTCAGTAATAGTGGCGGCGGCCGCCGACGGCGCGGCCCATCGATCCCAAGAGCAGCAGCACCAGGCCGACGACCAGGACGACGAGGCCGATGGTCCACAGGATCGGAATGTCGAAGAGGAATCCGAGCAGGAGCAGGATGATTCCGATGATGATCATGGTGACTTCTCGTATTTCGATGGGTGGCCCGGAAACGCGAGCCGTGGGTGAGCGCCGGTGACAAAGAGATGTCCTCGAACTCGGCGCGGGCGTATTCGCTGTCGCCCGTGATCCGGTCGCCGGACCGAATCGCCATTGCCTATGGCATGTGACCAGCGACTTTTATGGGCAGCCCCTCAGTCAACTCCGCTGGATACACGGCTGTCAACGTCATCGATGCCGGGTCGACTGCGTCGCCCGGGCGGAACGATCGCTTCATGGCGGGCTCCTGATTCGTCTCGGTTACGGAGCTCTACCCGCCTGACGAGATCGGAAACCGAAAGTTTGCTGGGTCGGGAATGTCATGACGGCCGCCCGCGATCACCCCTGCGGCATCCGTTCGATGGTGGCGCAGGTCGCCCCGTCGGGCCCGTCGAGCATGAAGGAGCGACGCCCGACCAGATCGTTGACGGAGAACGTGGAATCGATGCCGCGGAATTCGAACTCGCCGTTCCTGTCGGCCTCGAATCTGCCGAATTTGGCGGTGAGATCTCCGACGGCGGCGGTCGCGAAATCGGCCGGATCGGGGCGATACGCGGGGGATTTGCTCAGGTCCATCGGGTCGAGGAGACGGCCGACGCCTTCGCATCCCTTTCCCGCGGCGGTGACGAATTCGTGGATGGAGGCGGAGTACTGCTCGCGAGGGTCGAGGCCGGTGAACGACGCCTCGATGAGAACGGTCTCGTCGAGCGGGACGAATTCGACCCGGCCCGACAGTGATCCGCTCTTCAGTTGCGCGACAACGGGATCGAACCTCGGCGCGGGAGCGGCGGTGGCGGTCCATCCCAGAGCGGTCGCGGAACTCGCGACGACGACACCGGCGATGAACAATGCCGTCGATCGGCGACCGGGTACAGACATCATGCCTCCGTTGAACATCAGCGCGAGCGTCTCGGCGCGAGGGAAAGCGCGGGTGAGGCGGGGCCGTCGAAAACCCCCGGCGTTCCAGGGAGCTCGACCCGCCGACACTGATTCGGAGCCGTCGTCGTCTCGGATTGGTCCGACCGGACCCGCAGCGCTGTCGGTGGTGCCGAACGCTACGGGTTTCCGTTCAGCGGAATTCCCGCACGACTACGATCCGTCCGACGATGTGGCGGTTGAATTCGTCGAGTTCCTCGGCGGGTACCCACAGTTCGAGGATCGTCCGGCCACCCGCCTGGCGAACGGGATATCCGGCGGCGAACTCGGCATCGATCTCGAACCGGGTCACGTAGCCGACACCGGACGCCGGGACGTTCCAATCCCGCGCGATCCGTATCGCGTAGTCCTCGTTCAGGACCGGGTAGAAGATCGGCTGATCCGGCAGGCGCGGTGGCCATGCAGTCCATCCCGAGGCCTCGACGAGCGCCAGTTCCTCCGGACCCGTCGGTCGCCACAGGGTCAGTGTCTCGCGTCGCTCCATCGCCGATCCTCGGTCGTGTCGTGTTCGGTGCGGCATCGCATCGCCGGACCCTCGACAGCCAGTCGTTTTCCGGCCACGAGGGTTCGGCCGGGATTTCGGTTCACACGCCGAGTTGGAAGCGTGCGCTGCGGACGGCGTCGAAGCGTTCGGGCACGACTCGATCGACGAGGGCGGCGATACGGCCGAGGATCGGACCGATACGGCGGGGGCGGTCGATGACGGCGTCGCAGATCGCCTGCGCGCCCTGTTCGGGGGTGAGCGCGGCGGCGTTCCGGTAGAGCGGGTTGGGGGCGATCATCTGTGTGCGGACGAGCGGCATGTAGACGGAGGTGAATCGTATGTTCTCGGTGAGGGTTTCGACCTGGAGGTTGGCGGTGAGCGAATCGAGCGCGGCCTTCGAGGCGACGTAGGCGCTGTATCCGGGGCCGCCGAACAGGTTGGCCACCGACAGGACGGTGACGACCTGTCCGTCGCGCCGTTCGCGCATGCTGGGAAGCAGGGCGAGCATGAGGCGGGTCGGGGCCAGGTAGTTGAGCCGCATGGTTCGTTCGTAGTCGTGGAAGCGGTGGTAGGACTCGTCGAGGCGGCGGCGGATGGAACGGCCCGCGTTGTTGACCAGGATGTCGACGCCGCCGTGATCGGCGAGGATCCGGGCCGCCGTCGCGTCGAGCGCGTCGAAATCATTGAGATCGCAGGGATATACGGCCGCTTTGCCGCCGAGGCCCTCGATCTGCGCGGCGACCTCGCGCAGTTCGGGTTCGCGTCTGGCGATCAGTGCGACGGTGGCGCCCGCCGCCCCGATACGCACGGCCGCCGCACGGCCGATGCCGGAGGACGCGCCGGTGATCACCACCGTCCGGCCCGCCACCCGCTCATCGAGCGTGTGCCGCCTGCGCAGCCGGGACAGGCTCACCTGGGTGTCGAGGCTGTGCTTGATCAGATGGGGTAGCTCGCCGATTCCATACATAGTGATGAATCCTAATTTATATAACTAGTGATGTATATTGCCGGAATGGACGCCGCCAGCCTGCATCTTCTCGCTCGTCGCCTGCGGGCCGTCGCCTTCGCCGCGACCGGCAATACCGGCCCGCGCCGATTCGCCCCGAGCGACTACGCGGTCATCGAGGATGTCGCGGTGTATCCCGAATCCTCGATTCGCGAGATCACCGACCGGACGGCGATCGTGCAGAGTCTGGTGTCGCGCATCGTGGCCCGATACCGCGACGAGGGTCTGTTGGTGACCGCGCCCGACCCGGCCGATGGACGCCGGGTCCTGGTGAGCGTCGACCCGGCGACGATGGTCGAGGTGTTCCGGACTCGCGGGCGCGCGCCCATCGAGACCGCGCTGATCGCGGAAATGCCCCGGTTGTCCCCGGAGCGGCAGCGCCGGATCGTGGAGTTGTTGGACGAGTTGGCCGACCTGGTCGGCGCCGCAGGTCCCGAGGCCGACGCCGGTTCGTCACGCCGGTAGCGGCCCGCATCGATTCTGTATCGCTCTTTGCCCCACGGCTATGGTGGTGAGGAAAGCCTTACCTAAAGGTGTGGATCGGAAGCTCGAGGTAGTGCCATGGAACCGGATCGGGACACGAAGCTGCCCTTGACCTCGGCCCAGCGCGAGGTGTGGTTCGCCCAGAATCTCCACGGCGATGTGCCGCTCACGATCACCCAGTACACGGATGTGACGGGTCCGCTCGATCGTGGCGTGTACGCCGCGGCCGCCAGGTACGCGGCGCGTGAGTTGGGCGGCTACCTCGGATTCGGCGTCGACGACGACGGCACGCCGTGGCAGCGGCTCGAATTCGATCAGTACGACGAGGTCGATTTCCTGGATATGACCGCGGAGCCGGATCCGCACGCCGCCGCGCTCGCGTGGATCGGGCGGGACCGGCGTACGCCGGTCGACGTGACCGTCGACGCGCCCATGTGGTCGACGATTCTGCGGATCGGTCCGGAACGCCATCTCGTCTACACCCGCGCGCACCATCTCTTACTCGACGGATACGGCGCGATGACGCTGGCACGACGGCACGCGCAGATCTACGGGCAGATGCTCGACGGCGTCGAACTCGCGCCGCCCACGCTCGGTACCCCGGACATCCTGCTGGAGGCCGATCGCGCCTACCGGGCATCGACTCGGTTCGATACGGACCGCCGCTACTGGGCCGAACGCGTCGACGGATTGCCGGAAGCGGTCGGTCTCGCGACCCGTCCCGGAGATCTCGCCGCGCATTCGGTGGTGGTCGGAACCGATCTGGACGCGGCGCCGCTCGAGGAGTCCTCCGGCGGCACGGGGACGGCGGCGGTGCTGGTGGCGGTCTTCGGCGGCTACCTCGCGCGGGTGACGCGCGCGGCAGAGGTCACCCTGAGTCTGCCGGTGGCGGCGCGGACGACGGCGGCGCTGCGACGGGCCGCCGGTTCGGTGAGCAATGTGGTGCCGCTGCGTCTCCCGGTGCCGGAGTCGGCCCGGCTGGCCGATCTGATAACCTCCGCGCGCGCCGAACTGAGCGGCGGGCTGCGGCATCAGCGCTATCGCGGCGAGGATATGATCAGGGATGCCGATGGTGGCGGAACACGCTATGGCGCACGTGATTTCGGACCCGCGATCAACATCATGAACTTCCAGTCCTCGGTGGAACTCGGACCGGCGCGCGGCACCCTGCATCTGCTCGGCACCGGTCCGGTGCCGGATCTGACGCTCAATGTCTATCCCGGTTCCGCGAACGGGCTCCGCGTCGAATTCGAGGGGAACCCGAACCGCTACACGCCCGCCGAACTGGCCGCGCATCACGCGCGATTCCTGCGTCTGCTCGACCATCTCACCGGCGACCCGTCGGCGACGGTCGGCGGGTTCGACCTGGTCGATGACAAAGAACGCCGTGCGTTGGTGCCGTGGCGCGGTCCGGAAACCGGTCCCGCCGACACACTGGCGGCGTTGATCTCCTCCGCGGCGCGCCGCAATCCGGACGGCACGGCCGTGGTGAACGGCGAATCACGCTGGACCTACCGGGATTTCGATATCCGCACCGACGGATTGGCGCGTGCGCTGATCGAGGCGGGCGCGGGACCGGAGCGCCTGGTGGTGACGATGCTGGAGCGGTCGGCCGAATCGGTGGCGGCCGTGTGGGCGGTCACCAAGGCGGGCGCGGCATTCGTCCCCGTCGATCCGAGCTACCCCGACGAGCGGATCGAATACGTGCTCGCCGACAGCGGCGCCGAGATCGCGCTCACCACAGCCGAATACGCGGACAAACTGCCCGAGGGCACGCGGGTGATCCTGCTCGACGATCTGCTCTCGACACCTCCGGGCGAGCATCGCGGCTCGGTGACCGACGCCGAGCGCACCGCGGCGCTGTCGGCCGCGCATCCGGCGTATCTGATCTACACCTCCGGCTCGACCGGTCGCCCCAAGGGTGTCATGGTGACGCACGGCGGATTGGCGAATCTGGCCGCCGAACGTCGCGATCGCTACGCCCTGCGCCCCGGTGCGGTGGCACTGCACCACGCCTCACCCGGATTCGACATGGCGGTGGGGGAGCAGTTGTGCGCCCTCGCCGGGGCCGCGACGCTGGTCGTCGCCCCGCGGTTCGTCGTCGCCGGCCCCGATCTCGCCCAACTGATGCGACGCGAACGGGTGAGCAACGCGATCATCACCCCCGCCGTGCTGGCGACCCTCGATCCGGCGACGCTGCCCGATCTGACGGTGCTCGGCGTCGGCGGTGAGGCGATCAGGTCCGATCTGGTCGACGCGTGGGCCCCGGGTCGGCTGATGCGCAACGGCTACGGTCCCACCGAGGCCACCGATATCGCGACCATCGGCGAACTGGTCGAAGGTCGGCCGGTGACCATCGGCGCGCCGCTGCGCGGATTCCACGCGGTGGTGCTCGACGTGGCGCTGCGGCCGGTGCCGCCGGGCGTGCTCGGCGAGTTGTACATCGGCGGGCCCGCGCTGGCCCGCGGGTACCACGGCCGCGCCGCGCTGACCTCGGACCGCTTCGTGGCCGACCCGTTCGGTCCGCCCGGTGGGCGGCTGTACCGCACCGGTGACCTGGTGACCATCACCGACGACGGCTCGGGCACCGGATACGCGCTGCTCTATCACGGACGCGGCGATTTCCAGATCAAGGTGCGCGGGCATCGGATCGAACCCGGTGAGATCGAGACCGTGCTCACCTCGTTGCCGGGGATCGCCCGCGCCGCCGTCACCGCGCACACCGATCCGCGCACCGGAACGCATCTGGTGGCCTACCTGGTGGCCGAACCGGGCGCGGGGATCGTCCGGCCCGCCGTCCGGGCGGCGGTGGCACGGTTGCTGCCCTCCTATCTGCGCCCGGCCGCCTACGAGGTGCTGGAGACGCTGCCGCTCACCACGAACGGCAAACTGGACACTCGGCGGCTGCCCGCGCCGGTCTTCGGGCAGAACGAATTCCGCGCCCCGGCCGGAATCGCGGAGGAACGTGTGGCCGCCGTCTTCGCCGAGGTGCTCGAGCCGTCGAAACCGATCGGTGCCGACGACGATTTCCTCACTCTCGGCGGTACCTCGCTGTCGGCCACCCGGGTCGCGGCCCGGCTCGCGGTGACGGTGCGCACGTTGTTCGACGCGCCGACCGTCGCGGAACTGGCCGCCGTGCTCGCGGACGCGTCGGCCGCGCACCGTCCCGAACTGGTCGCGCTGCCGCGTCCCGAACTCGTGCCGCTGGCGCCCGCGCAATTGCGGCTGTGGCTGCTCAACCAGCTGCTGCCCGATTCCGCCGCCTACCACCTGCCGGTCGCCGTGCGACTGACCGGACCGTTGGACCGGGTCGCCCTCGCGACCGCGCTGCACGCCGTGCTGGACCGGCACGAGGCGCTGCGCACCGTCTACCCGGAGGCGGGGACCTCCGCGCGCCAACACCTGTCGAGCGTCGCCGACGCGGCGACGGCCATCGATCTCGCACCGCACGAGATCGGCGCCGATCTCACGACCGCCGTGCACCGCATCGCCACCGAACCGTTCGACGTGGCGGTCGACCCGCCCGTGCGCGCCCGCCTGTTCCGGTCCGCCGGTGCCACCGACGAGCACGTGCTGGTCCTGGTCGCCCATCACATCGCCGCCGACGGCTGGTCGCTCGGTCCGCTGATCGCCGATCTCACCGCCGCGTACACGGCGGCGCGGGCCGGGACCGCACCGGCGTGGGATCCGCTGCCGGTGCGGTACGCCGACTACGCGCTGTGGCAGCACGCGCTGCTCGGCGACCCCGCCGACCCGGAATCGACCGCGTCCGGGCAACTCGCCTACTGGCGTTCCGTGCTGGCCGATGCCCCCGACCGACTCCCGTTACCGTCGCGGGGAGGGCGGCGTGGTGAGCGCGGTGAACGCGGGGCGGCCGTCACGGTCGACCTCGCCGCGCCGAGCCGCGCGCTGGGCGACAGTACCCCGTTCATGGTGGCCTTCGCCGCCTACGCGGTGCTGCTGCACCGGCTCGGCGACCGCACCGACATGGTGATCGGCACACCCGTGGCCGGACGCGGACATCCCGCGCTGGACCGGATGGTCGGGATGTTCGTCAACACGGTGCCGCTGCGGGTCCGGATCGATCCGGACACCTCCTTCCGCGAACTCGTCGCCGCCGTGCGCACGATCGCGCTCGATGCCTTCGACCACGCCGACATCCCGTTCGACCGCGTCATCGACGCCGTGGACGCGCCCCGCGTCGAAGGCGGACATCCGTTGCTGCGCACGGTCTTCTCCTTCGAGAACCTGCCCGCGCCACCACCGCTGGTCCTCGACGGAATGCGCCTGGAACTGCTCGATCTGCCCCACGACACCGCGCAGTTCGACCTCACCCTCACCGTGCGGGAGAACCCGCCCCGCGCCACCTTCCGCTACGACACCGCCGTATTCGACGCGGCCGACGTCGACCATTTCGCCGCCGGATACCGGACCGTCCTCGCCGCCGCTCTCGCCGATCCGGACCGCCCGGTCCGCGAGCTGGGGGATATCGCCGAGATCGACGGGGCTGTCACCGACGCCGAACCGCTCGGGAGTCGGGCCACCGGTGACGTGCCGTCCGCCCCGGCGACCGCCCGCGAACACGCCATCGCCGCGGTCTTCGCCGAGGTGCTCGGACTGGATTCGGTGGGCCCCGACGACGACTTCTTCGAACTGGGCGGCACCTCACTGCTGGTGTTCACCCTGCGAACCGCGCTGGCAGACCGACTCGGCCTGCACGTCGAGCCGCGCGCGCTGTTCGCGGCCGCGACCGTGCGCGCTCTCGCCTCGGCCGAGCACGACGCCGATCCGCGTCGCTTCGCCGAAACCCTGTCCGTCGACGCCGAACTCGACGACGAATTCACCGTCGACGGCCTGGAGCCCGCGGATCCGGAGGGGCCGCTGCTGCTCACCGGCGCGACCGGATTCCTCGGCGCCCACCTGCTGCGCGAACTGCTCGACAACACCGCCCGCGAGGTGTTCTGCCTCGTCCGCGCCACCGACAGGGCCGACGGGCTGCGCAGGCTGCGCGCCGCCCTGGCGAGTTACGACCTGGCCAACGACGACCTGCCCGATCGCGTCACCGCCGTACCTGGCGATCTCGCCGAACCCCGGCTCGGACTGGACCGGGCGAGTTTCGACACGCTGGCGGGACGGCTCTCGGCCATCGTGCACAACGGCGCGCTGGTGAACCATCTCGCGACCTACGGGCAGTTGCGCGCCGCCAATGTGGGCGGCACCCGCGAGGTGCTGCGTCTCGCGGCGTCGGCGCGGGCGATCCCGGTCCATCTGGTGTCGACCCTGGACGCGGTGCTCGGGCCGGACCGCACCGGTTTCGTCGACGAGAACACCGAGATCACGGCGACCGAGGTGAACAGGCACGGCTACGTCGCGGGCAAATGGGTGGCCGAACAACTGGTGCTGCGCGCGGGCGAACGCGGCTTGCCGGTCGCGGTGTACCGCCCGGGCCTGGTCGGCGCTTCGGCACGCACCGGCGCGATATCCGCCGACGACTCGCTGTGGACGATGGTCCGTGCCGCGGCCCTGCTCGGGACCGCGCCCGACGTGGGTGACGCGGTGGTGTCGCTCGCACCGGTCGACTACGTCGCCACGGGGATCGCGGCACTGGTCGTGCGCGGCACTCCGGACGGCGAGCGCTACCACCTCGTGAACACCGAACCGACTCCGGTCGCGGAACTGCTGGCCGGACTGGTGCGCCTGGGCTACCCGATGCGCACGGTCACACCGGAACAAGCCCAGCTCGCACTCGCCGGACGACTGGGTGAATACGGTGCGGCCCCCGGCGACGATCTGGCACGGGCCGCGCTGCTCGTCGGCAATTACGTCGACGTGGACGCCACCGGTCTCACGGATCTGGTGCTCGACGACACCGCGACCCGCACCGCGCTCCTCGGCACCGGAATCAATTGCCCGAGAGTCGACCGCGCCGTGATCGACCGCTGCCTGCGCAGATTCCAGGAAACCGGTCTGCTCGCGCCCGCGCGGTCCACGGTGCGATAACCGATTCGGCCGGTAGCCGAACCCGCGCTACCGGCCGAATCACCAAGCCATCGAGTACCGGACCCGCCGTAGCGGCGCACGTCAGCGCCCCGCACCGCCGCGAGGGCCGGTGCACGACACTCCATCCCGGTACACCTGGGCGTGAACCGGGACGAACAGTCACGAATCGGTCAGAGCTGGACCCAGACCGACTTGGTCTTCATGTAGCCCTCGATGCCTTCCTTGCCGAATTCGTGGCCCCAGCCGGACTGCTTGTAGCCGCCGAAGGGGACTCCGTGGTCGAAGACCAGCTGGCAGTTGAGCGAGACGGTGCCCGCGTCGAGCCGCTTGGCGAGGTTGTGCGCGCGGCTGAGGTCGGTCGTCCACGCGGTGGCGGCCAGACCGTAGGTCGTGTCGTTGGCCATCGCGACGGCTTCGTCGTCGCTGTCGAACGGCAGGACGGTGACCACGGGGCCGAAGATCTCTTCCTTGTACAGCCTGCTGGTCGCGGGATCGACGTTCGCGAGCACGGTCGGGTGCACGAAGTAGCCGGTGCGGTCGAGCCGATGTCCGCCGGTGACGACCTCGACGCCGTCCTTCTTGCCCTCGTCGAGGTAGCCCATGACGCGGTTGAGCTGCTTCTGGCTGATCAGCGGCCCGATCATCGAGCCCTCTTCCTTCGGCCCGCCGAGTTTGAGGTTGTTCGCCACGGTCGCGATACCTTCCACGACCTGGTCGTAGACACCGCGCTGGACGAAGATGCGCGAACCGCAGACGCAGCCCTGGCCGGAGTGCACGAAGATGCCCATCGCCGCCATCATGATGGCCATGTTCAGATCGGCGTCGTCGTAGATCAGGACCGGCGACTTGCCGCCGAGTTCGAGCATGACCTTCTTGAGGTTGCCCGCCGAGGCCTGCACGATCTTCTTGCCGACCTCGGTCGAGCCGGTGAAGGCGATCTTCTCGACATCGGGATGCGCGGTGAGCGCGGCACCGGCGGTGTGGCCGTAGCCGGTCACCAGGTTGACGACGCCGTCCGGAACGCCCGCTTCGCGGATGATCCGGTCGAGCAGCACCGCCGACAGCGGCGTCTCCTCGGCGGGTTTGACGATGGTGCTACAGCCCGCGGCCAGGGCGGGCGCGATCTTGGCGCACGCGTTGAAGACCGGGCCGTTCCACGGGAAGATCAGGCCGACCACGCCGTAGGGCTCTTTGAGGGTGTAGGCGTGCATCTCGGCGAACGCGCCGGAGACGCCGCCCTGCATCTGCACCTCGTGCGCGGTGCCGTTGACCTTGGTACACCAGCCCGCGTAGTAGCGGAAGAACTCCGCGCAGGTCGGCACGATCATCTTCGCCTGGGCCAGCGGCATGCCGGTGTTGAGGGAATCGAGTTCGGCGAGTTCGTCGAGGTAGTGGTCCATCAGATCCGCGATGCGCCACATGATCTTGGCCTTCTCGCGCCCGGGCAGACCGTTCCAGACACCCGATTCGAACGACGCCTTCGCACGGGCCACGGCCTCGTTCACCGCGTCCTCGCCGCAGTCGGTGAACTCGGTGATCTGCTCCTCGGTCACCGGATCGATGATCGGAATGACATCACCCGTGCCGGGTCGCTTCTGTATTTCGTCCAAAATCGACGGCAGCGTCATTGCGGATTCCTTCTCGTGGCCGAGGCAATCGATGCGATTCGAATGCTGTGCATCTGCTTAGCATCGAGGCGGAGGCGTGGTCAAGGTCTTCGGTCGCGGTCGCGGTCGGGATCGTCGTGCGGCGATCGGGATTCGTGCTCGGGCCGGGTCGGCTTCGCCCGGTCGCGAGCCATTTACCGGCACCGCGCTCTGTGGGATGATCATGTGCCCGGCCGGATGCGCCGGTTTGTCATCGGTGGACGCGCTGAAGCCGTCACCGCCGCCGTGTGAACACAACACTCGAACCGTCCGGGTCACGTGGAGCGCGCAGAGTTCCCCGTCCGGCACGAGGAGACTCATGGCATCGATGATCGTGCAAGACAACGACGCGGCGACGCGGGTGGGACGAGCCCGCGCCGACGGCTACGACGATATCGAGCCTCGATTGGCGCGGCTGGCGTCGATCCCGGCCGACGATCCGGAGCACGCGGTGCTGCGCGAGGAGATCGTGCGATGTTGTCTGCCGCTGGCCGACCACATCGCGCGCAGATTCACCGGCCGCGGCGAAACCTACGACGACCTGCATCAGATCGCCTCGCTCGGTCTGGTACTCGCGGTGGACCGGTTCGACCCGGACCGCGGATCGAATTTCCTCGCCTTCGCCGTCCCGACGATCATGGGCGAGGTGCGCAGGCATTTCCGCGACCACACCTGGGCGGTCCGGGTGCCGCGCCGGATCAAGGATCTCAAGCTCACCCTCGGTCCCGCGGTCGAAGCGCTGTCGCAGCGTCTGGAGCGACCGCCGACCGCCGTCGAGATCGCCGTCGAACTCGACGCGGATCTGACCGAGGTGACCCAGGCATTGCTGGCGGCCAACGCGTATCGGACCGATTCCCTCGACTGCGCCGCACAGACCTCCGACGCGGAGATCTACGCCGCCCCGGTCACCGAAACCCTGGGTGACGACGACCCGGGCTACGGCCTGGCCGAGGACGCGCTCACCGTCGCCCCGCTGCTGGCCGACCTGTCCGATATCGACCGCGCGGTCCTGCGCCTGCGGTTCTTCGAAGGGCAGAGCCAGTCCCGGATCGCCGAACGGTTCGGTGTCTCGCAGATGCACATCTCACGGACATTGACCCGGATCCTGGCGGATCTGCGCGAACACGCACTCGGAGACTGACGGGGGCTCGTCCACACATTCGCGAAAGACCATCGACGGCCCGGCGGCCCTGTGCCCGCCGGGCCGTTCTCGTCCGTTGTGATCGCGCCGGGGCGGCATCGGGATCGCGACTTCTCGACTGTGACTTAGGTCACAGTTGGGTAGCGGTTGGTCCTCCGTACTCCAAAAGCTTTTCATATGTTTTGCGAAGTCTTTACCATTTGGGCGACCCGTGTTCCTTCGGGTCGCGTTCCACGAGAGGCTCGAGTTTCGCCCGCCACTCGCCTTCGATGCCAGTACATGTTCGACCGATGAACCGGATCCGCGAGATCCGGCGAAGGAGAATTATGTCCACCGACACCGATTCCGTACCGCGGACGTCGCGGCTCCACACTCTTGTCCACCACCGGGTGCTCCGTCACGACGTGCCCGCGTCGGTGGTTGTTTTCCTTGTCGCACTACCCCTTTCGCTCGGCATCGCGGTCGCCTCCGGCGCGCCGGTCGCCGCGGGACTGATCGCCGCGGTGGTCGGCGGCGTCGTCGCGGGCGCCGTCGGCGGATCGGCGGTACAGGTGAGCGGGCCCACGGCCAGCCTCGCGGTGGTGGTGGCCGAATCCGTGCACCACTTCGGTTGGGCCGTCACCTGTTTCGTCACCGTCGGCGCGGGCCTGCTCCAGATCCTGTTCGGGCTCAGCCGGATCGCGCGCGGGGCCCTCGCCATCGCCCCGGTGGTCGTGCACGGGATGCTCGCCGGAATCGGCGTCATCATCGCGCTGCAACAGGTGCACGTACTGCTCGGCGGCAATTCGCTGAGCTCGTCCCTACAGAGTGTGATCCAGCTGCCGCATCAACTGATGTCGGTGCACAAGGGCGATCTGTGCATGGGACTGGTCGTCATCGCCATCCTGATCTGCTGGAAATACGTGCCGCGGCCGGTGCGTGTGGTGCCGGGACCGCTGGTGGCCGTGGTCGTGGCGACGGTGCTGTCGCTCGCGCTGCCGACGCATGTGGAGCGGCTGGTGCTCAACGGCTCGCTGGTGGACGCGATCGGTCTGCCCGTGTTGCCGCACGGCGGCTGGTTCGCGATCGGTATGACGATGGTGACCGTCGCGCTGATCGCGAGTGTCGAGACGCTGCTGTCGGCGGTCGCGGTCGACAAGGCGCGTCCCGGCGGGTCGACCGATTTCGATCGCGAACTCGTCGGTCAGGGCGCGGCGAACGTCACCTCGGGACTGCTCGGCGGCCTGCCGATCGCGGCGGTCATCGTGCGCAGCGTGACCAACGCCAACGCGGGCGCGCAGACCAGGGCCGCGACCGTGTTGCACGGTCTGTGGATCCTGCTGTTCGCGGTGGCCCTGGCCGCGGTGGTGCAACAGGTCCCCAAGGCCGCACTGGCCGGACTGCTCATCCTGATCGGCGTGCAGTTGGTCAAACTGGCGCATATCCGGCTGGCGCGGCGCACCGGCGAACTGTACGTCTACCTCGCCACCGTGCTCGGTGTGGTCTTCTGGAATCTGTTGCTGGGCATGCTGATCGGGCTCGCGCTGTCGTTCGCGCTGCTGCTGTGGCGAGTGGTCAGGGTGACGATCTGCGCCGGACCCGTCCCGGAGACGGGCCGCTGGAAGGTCACCGTCGACGGCACCTGCACCTTCCTGGCGCTGCCGAAACTGACCGCCGAACTGGCGAAGGTGCCCGCGGGCCCGCCGGTCACCATCCAGCTGACCGTCGACTTCCTCGATCACGCCTCCTACGAGGTGCTCACCGAATGGGCGCGCCGTCGTGAATCCGAGGGCGGGACGGTCGATTTCGTGGAGATCGGCACCGCGCGCATGGCGGCGGCGCCCGCCGGACCGCCCGAGCGCGGCCACTCCCGGCAGGTGCTCGACCGGGTGATCGGTCCGCGGCGGCACAGCGGTGGCCGCGTCGACCCGATCGCCGCCGGTATCGCGTCCTATCACCGTGGTCACGCGCATCTGATGCGCCCGCATCTGAACGAACTTCGCGATCGTCACGACGCCCACTCCTTCTTCCTCACCTGCGCCGACGCGCGGATCGTGCCGAATGTGATCACCGACAGCGGTCCCGGTGATCTGTTCACCGTCCGCAATGTCGGCAATCTGGTGCCGGTCGGCGGCAGCGATATCTCGGTGGAGGCCGCGCTGATCTACGCGCTGGAGAAATTGGACGTCCGCGCGGTCGTGGTCTGCGGGCATTCCGGGTGCGGTGCGATGGAGGCGCTGCACCGCGAGGTGCAGGCCGATCCCGGCTTCGGCGACTGGCTGGCATACGCCCGACCGAGTCTGGACCGATTCCGGCTGGGACATCCGGTCGCGGTCGCGGCGGCTCTCGCGGGCTTCGGCGAAGTGGACCAGTTGGGCATGGTGAACGTGGCCGTCCAGCTGGAATCGCTGCTTGCCTATCCGGCGGTGCGCCGTGGCGTCGAGGAACGCGGTGTCGCGGTATCCGGGCTGTTCTTCGACCTGGCGACCGCGCGGGTGATCGAGGTGACCGTCGACGGGATCGCCGATTTCGACGACAGGGGCGCCCGCGTCACCGCCGAGCCGGTCTGACGTCCGATCCGTTATCGTTCCGTGATGTTCGATCCGGCGCCACGCCGAGACGGCGGTGTGGAGCGGATCACATCGGAACTCTCGTATCGAACGAGACACTCCTCGGCAAATTCTCAGGTTTTGCTAAGTCTTTACCAATAATCTTGATCTGGTTTACATCTCGATCCGATGTCGTGTCGGGACCTGCTTCACCGCGAGATGCCGGTTCGCGGTCTATTGCCCAGTTGGACAAACGATCGTCAACCGAACTCGGTGCCGGGCCGTCGGGAGCCGTCCGCTCCCGCGCCGCGCCGCCGAGTCGGCGAAGGAGTAATGATGGCTGTCGAGAACGATCTGGCCCCACCGGGATTCGGTGCTGAAAAGAGAACTACCGCAACACGATCCGATCGTCTGGCATCCATCGTGCGCCACGATCTGCCCGCTTCGATCGTGGTATTCCTTGTCGCGCTGCCGCTTTCGCTCGGCATTGCGGTGGCTTCCGGCGCGCCCGTCGCCGCGGGTCTGGTGGCCGCGATCATCGGCGGTATCGTCGCGGGCGTCATCGGCGGGTCCACCTTGCAGGTCAGCGGCCCGGCCGCGGGCCTGACCGTGGTGGTCGCCGAATCCATCAGTCAATTCGGTTGGCGTGTCACTTGTTTCATCGTCGTCGCGGCGGGTGTGCTGCAAATCCTGTTCGGGCTCAGTCGAATCGCGCGCGCCGCGTTGGCTGTCGCGCCGGTCGTCGTGCACGCCATGCTCGCGGGCATCGGCATCACCATCGCGCTGCAACAGGTCCACGTGCTGCTCGGCGGGTCGTCGCACAGTTCGGCGTGGAACAACATCACCGAACTGCCCGCCCAGCTGATGTCGCTGCACGGCGGCGGCGCGTTCGTCGGCGGTGTGGTCATCGCGATCATGCTCGGCTGGCGCTACGTCCCGGCCAAGGTACGCGTGGTGCCGGGGCCGCTGGTCGCGGTCGTCGTCGCCACCGTTCTGGCGACGGTGCTGCCCACCGGCGCCGAGAAACTCGTCCTGAGCGGTTCGCTGTTCGACGCCGTCGCGTTGCCGCAGATCCCCGACGGCGGCTGGTCCTCCGTCGCGGTCATGGTGCTGACGATCGCCCTTATCGCCAGCGTCGAAAGCCTGCTGTCGGCCGTCGCGGTGGACAAGATGCACACCGGTCCGCGCACGCATTTCGACCGCGAGCTCATCGGACAGGGTTCGGCCAATGTGCTGTCCGGCCTGGTCGGCGGTCTCCCGGTGACCGGCGTCATCGTGCGCAGCGCCACCAACGTGCAGGCGGGCGCCCGCAGCCGGGCCTCGGCGATCTTGCACGGTGTGTGGATCCTGCTGTTCTCGGTCGCGCTGGTCGGACTGGTCGAACAGATCCCCAAGGCCGCCCTGGCCGGTCTGCTGATCGTGATCGGCATCCAGTTGGTGAAACTGGCCCACATCAAACTCGCGCGGCGCACCGGTGACCTGCTGGTCTACGCGGTGACGGTGGTGAGCGTCGTGCTGCTCAACCTGCTGGAAGGCGTCATCATCGGACTCGTGCTCGCCTTCGGCCTGCTGCTGTGGCGGGTCGTGCGGGTGGCGATCGTGGCCGCGCCGATCCCGGCCTCGCAACGCTGGCTCATCACCATCGACGGCTCGTGCACCTTCCTCGCCCTGCCGAAACTGTCCGCGGAATTCGCCAAGGTGCCCGTCGACGCCGACGTCACCGTCGAGATGACCGTCGACTTCCTCGACCACGCGGCCTTCGAGGCCATCGAGGAATGGGCGCGTCAACAGGAGGGCAACGGCGGCAGCGTCGATTTCGTGGAGATCGGCAGCGTCCGGATGGCCGACGCGACAACGGGCCCGCCCGCTCGCGGTTTCGGCCGCGCGGTATTCGAGGAGATCCTCGGACCGTGGCGGCGCGAGGATCGTCACCGCGATCCGCTGGCCGCGGGCGTCGCCGCCTATCACCGCAGCCACGCCCACGTCGTGCGTCCGCATCTCGACGAACTGCGCGACCGGCAGGATCCGGATTCGTTCTTCCTGACCTGCGCCGATTCGCGCGTGGTGCCCAATGTCATCACCAACAGCGGTCCGGGCGACCTGTTCACCGTCCGCAATGTCGGCAATCTGGTTCCCGTCGAGGGCGACGCCTCGGTGGAGGCCGCGCTGCTGTTCGCGCTCCAGGAACTGAACGTGCGGTCCATCGTGGTCTGCGGTCACTCCTCCTGCGGCGCGATGGCGGCGCTGTACTCGGGCGCGCAGGCCGATCCCGGGATCAGCGCGTGGCTCGCGCACGCCGAGCCGAGTCTGGACCGGTTCCGGCACGAACATCCGGTGGCGGTCGCGGCCCGCGAGGCCGGATTCGGCGAGGTGGACCAGTTGAGCATGGTGAACGTGGCTACGCAGCTGGAGACGTTGCACCGTCATCCCGCCGTGCGAGCGGCGATCGCCGAACGCGGGGTCACCGTGTCGGGACTGTTCTTCGACATCGCCAGTGCCAGGGTCATCGAGGTCACCGTCGACGGGCTCGCCCACATCGATGACACCGCGCCGGATCCGATGACACCGGAGTTGGTCTGAGCGACCTCGTACGCTGGCGTTGTGAGTACGGATCTCGACCCCCGGTCCACGCCGCCGCCGACCGGTTGGCGTGCCTTCCGCGCGGGCGTGGCCGCGCGGCCTACGCTGAACCTCGCCTACCGGATCGGTGTCGGGTTCGTCGGCACGGCGGTACTGATCGTGGGAATCGTCGCTATTCCGTACCCCGGCCCCGGCTGGGCGATCGTTTTCGCCGGGCTCGGCATCCTCGCCACCGAATTCTCCTGGGCGCGTCACGCGCTCGGCTGGTTGCGAGATAAATATCGGCAGGTCATGGCCTGGTACACCGCGCGTGGCCCGGTGCTGCGGGTGAGCGCGGCGCTGGCCACCGCGTTACTGGTGATCGCGACGCTATGGATTCTCGGCACATTCGGAATGGTCGGCGGCTGGATCGGAGTCGAATCGGAATGGTTGCACAGTCCCCTCATGTAGTGGGTTCCGTTCCCGGAACCACACTCACGCACCCGGAGTGGCTGACCGCGCGGATCGCGGAGATGGGCCGGTCCTGGGGGACCACCACGCCGCGCATCGCGGGCACGCTGTGGTGGTGCATGGCGGCCTCCGCGCTGGTCGAACAGCTCGTATGGGCCTATATCGACGGCGAGTCCACGCCGACGCCGGAATTGCGGAACCTGGACTGCGACATGCGACCCGACGGTGGCGTGGAACGGGTGCGGGTTTCGGCGGCGACCGGGGACGACTGTGCCGACGGCTCCGAGGTCAGCGCGCCCGCCGAGGGGTTGCACGACACGCTCGCCATGGTCATCCCGTCGGTGGCCGAGGTCTCCGGCGCCGGTGTCGCCGCGCTCTGGGCGATCGTCGCCGACGCCATCGGCAATCGCGCCATCGACGCGGGCGATCCCGCCGCGGGCAGCAGGCTCGCCGCCGAGATCGGCGGGAAATTGCCCGCGCCGCGTTTCGTCGATGTCGGTGGGCGCACTTTCGTCCGCAGGATCTCCTGCTGCCTGGTCTTCGAGGTTCCCGGCTGCCAGATGTGCACCAGTTGCCCCAAACGTCCCGCCGCCGACCGTGCGGCCCTGCTCGAGGCGACGGCCGCCCGGAGCTGAGGAAGCCCGAACCTCGCGCCGTCCAGCCGTACGGCGTGAATGCGCGCGCGGCGCGGACGGTTAGCATGGTCGCGCCGGAGCAAACGTGTCTCCGGTGATGACGCGCGCGGGAAAGACCCGCCCACGAGAACGTCAAGGAGTGCGCTGCCGTGACCACCTCAGCACCGATCAGCCCTGCCGCCCTCGTCCGGGTGCAGGCCGGGACGACGGCGGGCGCCGCGGTGCGGGAGGCCGGTCTGCCGACGAAGGGCCCCGACACCGTCGTCGTGGTGCGCGACGCCGAGGGCGCGCTGCGCGATCTGTCCTGGATCCCCGAGACCGACGTCGAGGTGGAGGCGGTGACCGCCGCCTCCGACGACGGCCGCAGCGTGATCAGGCATTCGGCCGCGCACGTGCTGGCCCAAGCGGTGCAGCAGGAGTTCCCCGAGGCGAAACTCGGCATCGGCCCGCCCATCAAGGACGGCTTCTACTACGACTTCCGGGTCGAACGCCCCTTCACCCCGGAGGATCTGGCGAAGCTGGAATCGCGGATGAAGAAGATCGTCAAAGGCGCGCAGCGCTTTTCGCGTCGCGTGGTCGAGGTGGACGACGCCAGGGTCGAGTTGGCGGGCGAACCGTTCAAGTTGGAGCTGATCAGCGACAAATCCGGGATCGACGATCCGGAGATCATGGAGGTCGGCGGTAAAGAGCTGACCATCTACGACAATCTCGATCCGCGTACCGGCGAGCGGATCTGGGCCGACCTGTGCCGCGGCCCGCACATCCCGACCACCAAATTCATTCCCGCCTTCAAACTCACCCGCAGCTCGGCCGCCTACTGGCGCGGTGACCAGGAGCGCGAGGATCTGCAGCGGATCTACGGCACCGCCTGGGAGTCCCAGGAGGCGATGGACGAGCACCTGCACCTGCTGGCCGAGGCCGAACGCCGCGACCACCGCAAACTGGGGCTGGAGCTGGATCTGTTCAGCTTCCCCGACGAACTCGGTTCCGGACTTCCGGTGTTCCACCCCAAGGGCGGCATCATCCGCAAGGAACTCGAGGAGTACTCGCGCCGCCGCCACGTGGCCGCCGGATACGAATTCGTCAACACCCCGCATATCACCAAGGGCCACCTGTTCGAGGTCTCCGGACACCTGGACTGGTACCGCGACGGCATGTTCCCGGCGATGCACCTCGACGCCGAACTCAACGAGGACGGCACCGTCCGCAAACCCGGCCAGGACTACTACGTCAAGCCGATGAACTGCCCGATGCACAACCTGATCTTCCGGGCGCGCGGACGGTCCTACCGGGAGCTGCCGCTGCGGCTGTTCGAATTCGGCTCGGTCTACCGCTACGAGAAGTCCGGCGTGATCCACGGACTCACCCGCGTGCGCGGCATGACCCAGGACGACGCGCACATCTACTGCACCAAGGAGCAGATGCACGCGGAGCTGACCGGCACCCTGCAATTCGTGCTCGATCTGCTGAAGGACTACGGCCTCGATGATTTCTACCTGGAGCTGTCGACCAAGGATCCGAAGAAGTTCGTCGGCTCCGACGAGATCTGGGAAGAGGCGACCGAGACCCTGTCGAAGGTCGCCTCGGCCTCGGGCCTGAACCTGGTTCCCGATCCGGGCGGCGCCGCCTTCTACGGCCCGAAGATCTCCGTGCAGGCCAAGGACGCGCTCGGGCGCACCTGGCAGATGTCGACCATCCAACTCGACTTCAACCTGCCCGAACGTTTCGACCTCGAGTACACCGCCTCCGACGGCACCAAACAGCGTCCGGTGATGATCCACCGCGCGCTGTTCGGTTCCATCGAGCGGTTCTTCGGCGTACTGACCGAGCATTACGCGGGCGCGTTCCCCGCCTGGCTCTCGCCGGTCCAGGTGGTCGGCATTCCGGTCGCCGAGGCCTTCGCGCCGCATCTGGATCTGGTCGTCGAGCGATTGCAGGACGCGGGGATCCGCGCGCAGGTCGATCGCAGCGACGACCGGATGCAGAAGAAGATCTTCAACAACACCGCCCAGAAGGTGCCGTTCATGCTGCTCGCCGGCGAGCGTGACGTGAACGCGGGCGCGGTGAGCTTCCGCTTCCGCGACGGCACCCAGGTCAACGGGGTGCCGGTGGCCGACGCGGTGGCGACGGTCATCGCGTGGATCGCCGATCGCAAGAACGCCTCGCCGACGGCGGAGGGTTTCGAGATCGTGTCGGCGGAGCGGATATGAGCGAGCGGCCCGCGCCGGACGGCTTGGAAGAACTGGACGAACTGGACGGCACCGTGGACGACGGCAGCATCGTGGACAGGGGCGCGGGCGAACCCGATCGGCTGGAACGACTCTGGACGCCGTACCGGATGTCCTATATCGCCGAGGCGGCCACCGCCCGTCCGGCGGATTCGACCGGGCATCCGTTCACCGATATCCCGATGATGTCCGACGAGGACGGCCTGATCATCGCGCGCGGCGAACTCGTCTACGCGGTACTCAACCTCTACCCGTACAACCCGGGGCACATGATGGTGGTGCCCTACCGGGTGGTCGCCAATCTGGAAGACCTCACCGACGCCGAGAGCGCCGAGTTGATGGCCTTCACCCAGCGGGCGATCCGGGTGATGAAGCGCGTGTCCAGGCCGCACGGATTCAATGTCGGACTCAATCTCGGTGGTGTGGCCGGAGGATCGCTGGCCGATCACCTGCACCAGCACATCGTGCCGCGCTGGGGCGGTGACGCCAATTTCATCACCGTCGTCGGCGGGGTCAAGGTGATGCCGCAGTTGCTACGGGAGACCAGGGCGCTACTCGCGCAGGCATGGAAGGAATCGGAGTGAGCGATCGCGTGGCCGCGGTCATCGAAGCCGCCCGGGTGCCCAACCCCTGTACACGGCCGCGCACGGTCGAGCGGGAAACGGACTAGAGGTGCTGAGCTTCTTCGGCCGCGAGGCGTTCGCGAAGGCGACGGCGCCGCTGGGCAAGGCATTGGTCAAGACGGGGCTCACTCCGGACGCGGTGACCGTCATCGGCACCACCGCCTCCATCGCGGCCGCGCTCACGCTGTTCCCCAGCGGGCACCTGTTCTGGGGCACGATGGTGATCTGGCTGTTCGTCATGTTCGACATGCTCGACGG
This sequence comes from Nocardia sp. NBC_01377, assembly GCF_045040005.1. NCBI lineage: Bacteria > Bacillati > Actinomycetota > Actinomycetes > Mycobacteriales > Nocardiaceae > Nocardia > Nocardia sp. NBC_01377. The sequence continues at coordinate 4,986,697 of NZ_CP109566.1, read as the reverse complement.
CGCGATGGCCCGCGCGCGCGGCGGCGGCACGCGATACGGTGCGGTGCTCGACGCGACGTGCGACCGGGTCGCCGACGGTGCGATCTTCGGCGGGCTCGCGTGGTGGGCGGTCTACCACGAGAACAACAGGGCGCTGCTGTTCGCGACGCTGGTGGTCCTGGTGACCTCGCAGGTCATCTCCTACGCCAAGGCGCGCGCCGAGGCGAGCGGACTTTCCGCCGACGGCGGTCTGATCGAACGCCCGGACCGGCTGATCATCGTCCTGGTCGGCGCGGGTTTCACCGGAATCGGCGGATACTGGGATATCGAGTGGCTCACCTGGGCGGTGCACGTCGCGATGTGGATCCTGGCGGTGCTGAGCATCGTCACGGTCTTCCAGCGGGTGCTCGCGGTGCGTAATTCGCCGGGCGCGCGTGAGGTGATTCCGCCCATGAAACCGCGGGGTCCGGATACGGGAGACACGGCCTCCGGCGCGGCGGACGCGGCGGGTCAGCCGTCGTGAGATCGCCGGGCCACGGCACGGGTGGCGTCGAGACGTTCGGCGTGACAGGAGGATCCGGGGGATGAGCGAGGTCAGGGCCGTGCTGTTGGACCGGGCGTACGCGGCCGGTTGGCGGTTGGTGCGGGCGCTTCCCGAACGCACGGCGCGCACGTTGTTCGACAAGGGCGCGGACCGGGCGGTGCGCAAGGGCGGTCCGGCGCAGTTGCGGCGCAATCTGGCCCGGGTGATCGGCACCACCCCGGAGGCGGTTCCCGACGAGTTGGTGCGCGCGTCCATGCGTTCCTACGCGAGGTATTGGCGCGAGGCGTTCCGGTTGCCGTCGATGGATCACACGAAGGTGCGCTACCACGTCGGCGGCCTGGAACATCTCGACGCGGCGCTCGCGGCCGGGCGCGGGGTGATCCTGGTGCTGCCGCATTCGGGCAACTGGGATATGGCGGGCGTGTGGCTGGTGCAGAACTACCAGAGCTTCTCCACGGTCATGGAGCGACTGAAGCCGGAATCGTTGTTCGAACGTTTCGTGCGCTATCGGGAGACCCTCGGATTCGAGGTTTTCCCGCTGACCGGTGGCGAGGAACCGCCGTTCCCACAGTTGGCGGCCCGCCTTCGGGACAACAGGATCGTCTGCCTGTTGGGGGAGCGCGATCTCACCGGGCGCGGTGTGCCGGTCACCTTCTTCGGTGAGCGCACCTGGATGCCCGCGGGGGCGGCGAAACTTGCCGTGGAGACCGGGGCCGCGATGATTCCGGTGCACGCGTGGTTCACCGTCGACCCCGACGGGCGTGAGGACTGGGGTCTGAAAACCGAAGCGCCGATCGATGTCTCGCACGGGGTGGAGGTCGCGACGCAGGCGCTGGCGGACCGGTTCGCGGCCAATATCGCCGAACATCCCGCCGACTGGCATATGTTGCAGCCACTCTGGGAGGGTGACCTGTCCGCCGAGCGGCTGGCCCGTATCGCCGAGGTACGGCGTGGCGGCCGGGCCGCGGCGGGAAATCCGGTCGCCGGGGGCACAGAGGAGGGCACGCCGTGAAAATCGGGATGGTATGCCCCTATTCCTTCGACGTGCCCGGTGGTGTGCAGGCCCACGTGGTCGAACTGGCCCGCGTCTTCATCGAGCGCGGACATCGGGTGAGCGTGCTCGCACCCGCCTCCGACGGGACGCCGCTGCCGGATTTCGTCGTCTCGGCGGGCCGTGCCGTCGCGATACCGTACAACGGATCGGTGGCCAGATTGTCGTTCGGTCCCATGGCCTACACCAGGATTCGACGCTGGATCGACGGCAACGATTTCGACGTGCTGCACCTGCACGAACCCAACGCGCCCAGTCTGTCCATGCTCGCGCTCAAGATCGCCGAAGGGCCGATCGTCGCGACCTTCCACACCTCGACCACGAAATCGTTGATACTCAGCACCTTTCAGGGGGTGCTGCGGCCGTATCACGAGAAGATCAGCGGCCGGATCGCGGTGTCGGAACTGGCGAGGCGCTGGCAGGTGGAGGCACTCGGCTCCGACGCGGTGGAGATCCCCAACGGCGTCGACGTCGCCGCGTTCGCCCGCGCGCCGATGCTGCCCGGATATCCGAGGCCGGGACGGACCGTGCTGTTCCTCGGCCGCTACGACGAGCCGCGCAAGGGGATGGCGGTGCTGCTCGGCGCGCTGCCCGAGCTCGTGCGACGCCATCCCGAGCTGGAGATCCTGATCGTCGGTCGCGGTGACGAGGAGCGGCTGCGCCGTGAGGCGGGCGCGCTGGCCGGACATCTGCGTTTCCTCGGTCAGGTGACCGACGAGGAGAAGGCCTCGGCGATGCGCAGCGCCGATGTGTACGTCGCGCCCAATCTGGGCGGTGAGAGTTTCGGCATCATCCTGATCGAGGCGATGGCCGCCGGAACCCCGGTCGTGGCAGGTGAATTGGACGCCTTCCGCCGGGTACTGCGCGACGGCACCGCCGGTGTGCTCGTCCCGGTGGGGGATTCGGCCCGGCTCGCCGCCGCGATCGATTCGCTGCTCACCGATCGGGAGCGCCGCGACGAACTGGTGCGCACCGCGACCAGGGTGGTCGGCGAATACGACTGGCCGGTGGTGGCCGAACAGATCCTGCGCGTCTACGAGACCGTCGCCGTCGGAGATGTCAGGGTGCGTGCCGCAGGATGATCACGTTCTCCGCCACCACGGTCCTCGTTCTCGCGCTCATCGCGGCGGTGATCGTCGCGATCGGCATGTGGGCCTACTCCACCGCCAATCGGCTCGACCGGCTGCACGTGCGTTCGGACCAGTCCTGGCAGGCACTGGAGGGCGCGCTCGCGCGGCGCGCGGTCGTGGCCAGGGCCGTCGCGATGGCGATCGCCGGGCCGGTGTCCGATCCCGCCCTCGCCGAACAGGCCAGGGCGCTCACCGCCCTCGCCGGACGGGCCGAACGCGCCGGACGCCCCGATCGCGAGACGGTCGAGAACCAGCTCTCGGTGGCGCTGTCCGGGATCGATATCGCGCAATTGCGTCCGCAACTGGTCGCCGAACTCGCCGACGCCGAGGCCAGGGTGCTGATCGCGCGCCGCTTCCACAACGACGCCGTCCGCGACACGCTGGCGCTGCGCACCCGTCGTCCGGTGCGCATCCTGCACCTCGGCGGTACCGCGCCGCTGCCGACCTATTTCGAGATCACCGAGCGTGTCACCCCCGCCGCGTCGACCGGTCTGGCCGTCGACACCATCAGAACCTCGGCCAGGGTGGTGCTGCTCGACGAACGCGACCGGGTGCTGCTGATGCGCGGACACGACCCGGTCACCCCGGACATCTCGTTCTGGTTCACCATCGGCGGCGGGGTCGAGCCGGGGGAGACGCTGCGCGGCGCCGCGGTGCGTGAGCTCTGGGAGGAGACCGGGCACCGGGCCGATCCGGCGGCGCTGCGCGGGCCGATCTGGCGACGGGTCGCGGTGTTCCCCTTCAACGGTGAGCTGATCCGTGCCGAGGAACTGTTCTTCGCGCTGCGGGTGCCGTCCTACGAGCCCGAGCCGGGGAACCTCACCGCGATCGAACGCCGGTCCATCACCGGTCACCGGTGGTGCGCCCCCGCCGACATCCTCGCGCTCGAGGCGTCGGGGGAGATCGTCTACCCCTATCACCTGGACGAATTGCTCACCGAGGCCGTCGCCGCGTCCTCGGGTGCGTCGGATCCGGAAGTGCGTTCGATCCGGTAGCGTCGGATCGACCACTGTGATGTGATTCACTATCGTGATAACTTCGTGACTGGATCGCGCTCGCACGGGTAGCCCTGTTGTCAGGACGACACCGGAATGTCCGGTGTCGGCGCTCCCCGACGAGGTGGGGCGGGTCCAGTGAGGTGGAGGTAACTCATTCATGTCGTACCTGCTGTTCGATTTCCTGCTGCCGCTCATCGGAGCCGAGGGCGCGGAGTACTGGGCGAAGCTGCTGGTCGTCGATCCGATCTGACCGAACCGGTGTAGCTGACGGTTCGCTTGCGGGACAAGCGGATTCGTTCGGCGATCGTCGGTCGCGGTGCGATCCATGCGGCCGGGGTCCGTGGCTGCCGCTCGCCCCGGAGAGGTCCACCGCGGCCTCGCGCCGGGGGTTTCGTCGCTCGCGCCCCGCGCCGACCAGACCAGTGGTCCGCAACTGGCTATCAAGTGGCATTTCCGGCACGCCTAGAATTGGGTCGATTTCCATCCGAGCGACCCGATTGGCGCCAATGACCCAGGAGTTAGCCGTGACCACGCCCGAAACCACCAACACCGTCGGCACCGCCCGCGTGAAGCGCGGAATGGCCGAGATGCTCAAGGGTGGGGTGATCATGGATGTCGTCACCGCCGAGCAGGCCAAGATCGCCGAAGACGCGGGCGCTGTCGCGGTGATGGCGCTCGAGCGGGTTCCGGCCGATATCCGGGCCCAGGGCGGCGTCTCCCGGATGAGCGATCCGGACATGATCGAGGGGATCATCGCCGCGGTCTCCATCCCGGTGATGGCGAAGGTCCGCATAGGCCATTTCGTGGAGGCCCAGATCCTGCAGAGCCTCGGCGTCGACTACATCGACGAGTCCGAGGTGCTGACCCCCGCCGACTACGAGAACCACATCGACAAGTGGAACTACACGATTCCGTTCGTGTGCGGCGCCACCAATCTCGGTGAGGCGCTGCGTCGCATCACCGAGGGCGCGGCGATGATCCGGTCGAAGGGGGAGGCGGGCACCGGTGACGTGTCCAACGCCACCACCCACATGCGCCGGATCCGCCAGGAGATCCGCAAACTCTCGTCGCTGCCCGCCGACGAACTGTTCGTCGCCGCGAAGGAGTTGCAGGCGCCCTACGAACTCGTGCGTGAGATCGCCGAAACCGGCAAGCTGCCGGTCGTTCTGTTCACCGCTGGCGGTATCGCCACCCCCGCCGACGCCGCCATGATGATGCAACTCGGCGCGGAAGGCGTCTTCGTCGGCTCCGGCATCTTCAAATCCGGCAATCCGGCCGAGCGTGCCGCCGCCATCGTCAAGGCCACCACCTTCTACGACGATCCGGATGTGCTCGCCAAGGTGTCGCGCGGTCTCGGTGAGGCGATGGTCGGCATCAACGTCGAGGAGATCGCCCAGCCGCACCGGCTGGCCGAGCGCGGCTGGTAGTCCGCGCGACGATCTCAGCGAAACGACCGTCGATCATCGGCGGTCGTTTCGCCGTTTCCGGCGCGAGTGTGGCGGTGCGGGAACGATTTCGAGGCGCGGCCGACGCTGTCGCGGGCCGACTCTTCGGACAGGCACATCGGAGCCTTACCGTTCCCACAGAACCGCTGGATAGCTTCGGATCCGGTGCCGTGGACATCCGGTGACGTTCACCCCGGACGTCGCGGCACGAGTTTCGGACCGACGAACGCAAAGGACGAGCAGTTGAAGCTTCGTAAGACCGGACGTATCGCGATAGCGAGCCTGGCCGTCACCGCCGCGCTCGGCCTCACCGCCTGCGGCACCGACGACAGCTCGAACAACGCCGAGTCCGCACGCGCCTCGACCAGCGCCAAGGTCGCCGCGCCGACCGCCGACCTCCCGCCGACTCCCACCCCCGCCGCGTTGAACGCGGAACTGCAGAAGGCGCTCGATCCGAGTATCCCGTCCTCGGAGAAGCTGGAGATGGTGCAGGGCGTCGAGGCCGATCCCGACCTACCCAACCGCCTCGCCGAGGCGTACAAGAGCACCGACGCGAAGGTCGAGATCACCGAGGTCACCGCGTTCGGCGACACCCTCAACGCCAAGGCGAAGCTGATTCTGAACGGCCAGGAGAACATCGCCGACGTCCCGTTCGTCGCGGAGAACGGCACGTGGAAGGTGCAGAAGGCGTGGGCGTGCACGATGCTGACCAACTTGGGTCAGCAGTCGGTCGCCTGTAGCTGATCCGAGCGCGGTCCCGGCCGTGTCATGTACGTGTGGTGCGATACATCTTCCTACTAGGATATGCGCATCAATGCATGATCCCCTCGGTGGCATCGCCATCGATGCCGAGGCTGCACCCCGCGTTCGAGAACGAGCGGCGGTCGGTCACCGAAGTCGAAGCCCGGCGAGCCCCCGGCGTCGAGAGTCCCCGGCGGTGATCACCGCCGGTTCTCTCCACGGGGTGGGTCCAGCAGCGCGGGCCGGTCCGGATGGTCCCATCGCACCGAGAAATCCGCGGTGACCGGATTCTCCCGCCGATACCGCAGCAGGGGCTCGATGGTCCAGTGCTCGGAGTCCGGGGTCCTGCGGCGAAGCGCGGCCTCGGACATGTCGAGCCGAACGGTCAGATCGAAGTCCAGATCGCGCCCGAGCAGCATCGGGCCCGCGACGACGAGCACGGTGCCGGGACGCGCGTGCCGGATCGGCGTTCGCGCGGAACGATCGTCGCGTTCGTTCCACAGCGCGGGCAGCCAGCGGTCGTCGTCGCGCAACGCGTCGAGAACTTCGCGCCGTAACGCGGCGTAATCGAACCACGCCGTGCGATAGGACATTTCGTCGTCGCGGCCGAATTCGAGCCGCAGTGAGGCCGGGCGGACGAAATCGTGCAGCGCGACGACGTCCGCGCCGCGCCCGACCTCGCGCAGGGAGTCGGCGAAACGCCGCGCGAGCGCGACCGGATCCGCGGCGTCGGCCCCGTCGACGGCGATCACCGTGTGCCCGGTTCGATCGATGACGGCGGCGGTGACCGATTCGGCCAGTCGGTCCTGGGTGATCGCAACGAAATTCGGCACCCGACCATCAGAACAAAGGAACTTCCCGGTGACGCGGGCGGCACTCCCGATCCCGGCGCGAGGGTTGCGGTGTGATCGCCGCCCCAGCGGCCGACCGAGGTGAACGCGCCACGGCGGGCTAATCCACGGCGGGCTAATCTCAGCCCATGGCGACAATCGAAGAGGCGCTCGAGATCGAACGGCTGGAGCGGGACATCTTCCGTGGTGCGTCCACGAAGACCCAGTTGGAGCGCACGTTCGGCGGACAGGTCGCGGGTCAGGCGCTGGTGGCGGCGGTGCGCACCGTCGAACCGCGTTACCAGGTGCATTCCCTGCACGGCTACTTCCTGCGGCCGGGCAACCCCCAGGAACGCACCGTGTACCTGGTCGAGCGGATCCGTGACGGCCGGTCCTTCTGCACCCGCCGGGTCACCGGTGTCCAGGACGGCGACGCGATCTTCACGATGTCGGCCTCGTTCCACGTCGGTGACGCTGGTCCCACGCACCAGGACGTGATGCCGGTGGTGAAACTGCCCGACGAACTCTCCGATGTGCAGTTCGGCCTGAGCCCGGAGCGGCTGTGGGCGATGCGCGAATGGGAACACTGGGATGTCCGCCCGGTGCCCCTGGACGAGGTGCCCGCGCGGGACGGTGTCGTCTCCCCGCAGCAGGTCTGGTTCCGCTACCGGCACGCGCTGCCCGACGACCCGCTGTTCCACGTCTGCACTCTCGCCTACATGAGCGATATGACGCTGCTCGGTTCCTCCAAGGTGATCCACCCGGACGAGCCGACCCAGAACGCTTCGCTCGACCACGCCATGTGGTTCCTGCGCCCGTTCCGCGCCGACGACTGGCTGCTCTACGACCAGTCCTCGCCCTCGGCAAGTTTCGGCCGGGGTCTCACCGGCGGCAAGATCTTCAATCGCCGGGGCGAACTGGTCGCCGCTGTCGTCCAGGAAGGTCTGATCCGCAACCTGCGCGAGGACTGAGTATCGGCGGCGTCACCGTGAGCGGGGACACAGCGACGCTGCTCGTAAGCTCTGCGAGGTGAACGCATCCTCGGTCACCGAACCCGCCGTCGATACCGCCGCGCCGACCTCGCGCCCTACGGTCGGAGTGCTGGCCCTGCAGGGTGACGTGCGCGAACATATGGCGGCCCTGACCCATTGCGGCGCCGACCCCGTGCTGGTGCGCAGGGAATCGGAGCTGGCCGCCGTCGACGGACTCGTGCTGCCGGGTGGTGAGTCGACCACGATCAGCAAACTGCTGACCGTTTTCGAACTGCTCGAGCCGCTGCGCGCCCGGCTGCGAAACGGTATGCCCGCCTTCGGTTCCTGCGCGGGCATGATCCTGCTGGCCTCGGAGGTGCTCGACACCCGACCCGATGCCGAACATCTTTCCGGCGTCGATATGACAGTGCGCCGCAACGCCTTCGGACGTCAGGTCGACTCGTTCGAGACCGATCTCGACTTCGCGGGCCTGGACGACGGGCCGATGCGCGCGGTGTTCATCCGCGCGCCGTGGGTCGAGCGGGCCGGGCCCGGGGTCGACGTGCTCGCGACCGTGCCGAGCGGACCGTGCGCGGGCCGGATCGTCGCCGTGCGCGAGGGCAATGTGCTCGCCACCTCGTTCCACCCGGAGGTGACCGGTGATCTGCGGGTACACGGCATGTTCGTCGATATCGTGCGCGCCGCGCGATCGGGCGGCTGAGTGGCCGGTGTGGGCGGCGGACGGATCGGGCCGGACGGCGTCCATTAGGCTGGTGGAGTTGTCCGTTCGGCCGCGACGGCCGAAACCTCCGGGTTCGCCGCTGCGCCGCGGGTAACGCACCGACGTCCAGACGCGCTACCGACCTGAAGGAAGTAGGGAATGAGCGGCCACTCCAAATGGGCCACCACCAAGCACAAGAAGGCCGCGATCGACGCCAAGCGGGGAAAACTCTTCGCGAAGCTGATCAAGAACATCGAGGTCGCGGCTCGAACCGGTGGCGGTGACCCGGATGGCAACCCGACGCTGTACGACGCCATCCAGAAGGCGAAGAAGTCGTCGGTCCCGAACGACAACATCGAACGTGCCCGTAAGCGCGGCGGTGGTGAAGAGGCGGGCGGCGCCGACTGGCAGACGATCATGTACGAGGGTTACGGCCCCAACGGTGTCGCGGTCCTGATCGAATGCCTCACCGACAACCGCAATCGCGCCGCGGGCGAGGTCAGGGTCGCGATGACCCGCAACGGCGGCAATATGGCCGATCCGGGTTCGGTCGCCTACCTGTTCCACCGCAAGGGCATCGTCACGCTGGAGAAGAACGGTCTCTCCGAGGACGACGTGCTGCTGGCGGTACTCGACGCGGGTGCCGAAGAGGTCAACGACCTCGGTGACGGCTTCGAGGTCGTCAGCGAGCCGACCGATCTGATTCCGGTCCGCAAGGCGTTGCAGGCCGCGGGCATCGACTACGACTCCGCCGAGTCCGGTTTCCAGCCCTCGGTGAGCGTGCCGGTCGACGTCGACGGGGCCCGCAAGGTCTTCAAACTGGTCGACGCGCTGGAGGACAGCGACGACGTGCAGAACGTCTACACCAATGTCGACCTGTCCGACGAGGTGCTCGCACAGCTCGACGAGGACTGATCACGCTCGAACCGGGGCGGTCCGCACGGCGCGGACCGCCCCGGTTCGCGTCTATTCCGGGGTGAGGCCCTCGTAGTAGGCGCGCATCGACGGGAAGTAGTCGTCGAAGTCGGGTGGTTGCGCGCCGTCGCGCGCGGTGCCGAACAGGTCGAGGTAGTACTCCCAGCCGGGACCGACGTGCGAGACCATCCCGAGTTCTTTCGGGCTGTTCAGGTGCTGGGTGAACCGCAGTTCGGTGCCCCCGCCCGATTCGGTGAGCGCGAATTCGAGGAACCACGAACCCTCCTCGTCGACGGCCGAGATCTCCAGCCGCCGCGGCGGTTCGCACGCGCCGATGCGCATCTCTGTCCACGGTTCGCCCTCCTCGAAGGCCATCTGGACCTTGATCATCCGGCCGGGGCCCGCCTGCCCTTCCCAAGGGCCGTACCACCGCGCGGTGCGCTCGGATTCGGTCAGGCTCGCCCAGACGTCCTCGATCGGGGCTCTGTAGCTGCGTCGCAGGACCAGGTCGGCGCCCGCCTCGGTGCCGAACAGTCGGCCGGAAGGTGTGGTCATGCCGTGTTCTCCTTCGTCGTATCCGGGTCGACCGCTGCGGCGCGGTGTTCGCGCCTGGTCCGGTAGACCTCGGTCTCCAATGCGTCGAGATGCCCGGACCAGGTGTCCGCGCGCGTGATCGCGGCGATCCAGTCCGCGAGTTCGGTCAACGCCGCCCGATCGAGCGTGTAGTAGCGCTGCCTGCCTTCCAGTTCGTCGCGCACGAGACCGCTTTCGCGCAGCACCCGCAGATGCCTGCTGATCGCGGGCCTGCTGATCCGGAATTCCGCCGCGATGGCGCCCGCGGTGAGCCGGTTCGCGCGCAGCAGTTCCAGGATCCGCCGCCGGACCGGATCGGCGATCGCTCCAGCCACCTCGTCCACGACAGAAGCGTAACCACTTGGTTACCTTTTGTCGAGGGTGTCCGCCCGCGATGTCGGTCGGCAGAATGGGGTCATGGTCTCTGTGACGCTCGTCCGCGGTGACATCACCGAACAATCCGTCGACGCCGTGGTCAACGCCGCGAATTCCTCGCTGCTCGGCGGCGGGGGAGTGGACGGCGCGATCCATCGGAAAGGCGGGCCGGAAATCCTCGCCGCGTGCAGGGCTTTGAGAGCTTCTCACTACGGCAAGGGTTTACGGACCGGACAGGCCGTCGCCACCACCGCGGGACGGCTGCCCGCCCGCTGGGTGATCCACACCGTCGGTCCGGTGTGGTCGGCCACCGAGGACCGCTCCGATCTGCTCGCCTCCTGCTATCACGAATCCTTGCGTGTAGCAGACGAATTGGGTGCCGAGACGGTCGCGTTCCCGGCCATCTCCACCGGAATCTACGGCTGGCCCATCGACGACGGTGCGCGCATCGCGATCGACACCGTTCGATCGACCCCGACGGCGGTGCGCGAAATACGTCTTGTTGTGTTCGACCACAACGCTTTTGGAATATTCGAAGATCAACTCTCGGCCACGTGACGCCGGGGTAGAGTCGCCTCGATCGAGTGGAGCGCAGGGAGGAACTCGATGGAGAACCGCAATACGCCACGTCAACTCGAACGAGCACAGGATTCGCCGCGCAACCCGCTTACGCGGGTAATCGTGATCGCCGCTGCCGCCGTCGTCCTCGTGATCGCGGGGGTCGGAATCCTCTTCGCCGTCGGTGGCGGCGAGGAGGACACGGTCACCTATGTCTACGAGGTCTCCGGAACCGCGGAAACCGCCCATATCAGCTACAACGTCGGTACCGACAAGCTCACCGAGGTCCCCGGTGCCGCGCTGCCGTGGCGGCAGTCGATCACCGACTCGGCCGGTTGGGCGGGCATCAGGGTCAAGTCCGGCACCGATACCGGCAAGATCACCTGCCGAATCCTGCTGGGCGGCAGGGTCGTCGACGAGGAGACGGCCATCGGCTCCGCGACCTGCACCTACGCGGACTGACCGCGCACGACCCGTCCCGGCCGGTCGTCCGTGTCGTTGGTGACCCGCCCGAACCCCATCCACTAGACTCTCGAACAGTTGTTCGTGTCTGCGAGAGGGGTTTTCGTGCGGGTGATGGGCGTCGACCCCGGGCTCACCCGGTGCGGGCTCAGCATGGTGGACGGCGGCGTCGGACGGAAGGTCACCGCCATCGCCGTCGACGTCGTCCGGACACCGCCCGAACTCGATCTGGCGCATCGCCTGCTCCAGGTCGCCGACGCCGCCGAGTCCTGGATGGACACCCACCGGCCCGAGGCGGTGGCCATCGAACGCGTCTTCGCCCAGCACAATGTGCGGACCGCGATGGGTACCGCGCAGGCGGGCGGGGTGATCGCGCTCGCGGCCGCGCGCCGGGGCATCCCGGTGGCGTTCCATACCCCGAGCGAGGTGAAGGCGGCGGTCACCGGCAGCGGCACCGCGGACAAGGCGCAGGTGACGGCGATGGTCACCCGGATCCTCGGACTCGCGGTCGCGCCGAAACCCGCCGACGCGGCCGATGCGCTCGCCCTGGCGATCTGTCATTGTTGGCGGGCGCCGCTGCTGGCCCGGATGGCCGCGGTCGAGGCGCAGGCCGCCGCGGCACAGCGGCGGTACACCGAACGGCTCGCCGCCCAACAGGCACAGCGGCTCGCCGAACAACGGAAGGTGGTGGGCGGGTGATCGCGTCGGTACGCGGTGAGGTGCTCGAGGTCGCGCTCGACCACGTGGTGATCGAGGCGGCCGGGGTGGGCTACCGGCTCAACGCCACACCCGCCACCCTGGCCACGCTGACCCGTGGCGAGGACACCCGGCTCTACACCTCGATGATCGTCCGCGAGGATTCGATGACCCTGTTCGGCTTCGCCGACACCGAAGCGCGCGACCTGTTCGGGCTGTTGCAGACGGTGTCCGGTGTCGGGCCACGGCTGGCCATGGCGGTACTGGCCGTGCTCGAACCGGAGGCGCTGCGCAAGGCGCTGGCCGAGAGCAATGTGGCGGCGCTGACCAGGGTGCCCGGCATCGGCAAACGCGGGGCCGAGCGCATGGTCGTCGAATTGCGCGACAAGGTGAATCTCGTTCCGGTGCAGGCGGGCCCACCCGGATCGGTGACACCGGCGATCGCCCCGGTGCGCGATCAGGTGATCGAGGCGTTGACCGGGCTCAGTTTCCCGCTCAAACAGGCCGAGCAGGCCGTCGACACCGTGCTGGCCGAACAGCCGGCCGCGGGGACCTCCGTCGCGTTGCGCGCGGCGCTGAATCTGCTCGGTAAGAACCGCTAGGCGGCAACGGATATGGAATACGAAGAGGAATCGCCCGAATCCCAGGTCACCGCGAGTTACCTGCGGTCGGACGGGGAGGTCGAGGCGAGCCTTCGCCCGAAATCGCTCGACGACTTCATCGGCCAGCAGCGTGTCCGCGAACAACTCACGCTGGTGCTGCGCGGCGCGAAGCAGCGTGGCAGCACCCCCGATCACGTGCTGCTCTCCGGACCGCCGGGACTCGGTAAGACGAGTATGGCGATGATCATCGCGGGCGAATTGGGCACGGCGCTGCGCCTGACTTCCGGTCCGGCGCTGGAACGCGCGGGCGATCTGGCCGCGATGCTGAGCAATCTGGTCGAAGGCGATGTCCTGTTCATCGACGAGATCCACCGCATCGCCCGGCCCGCCGAGGAGATGCTGTACCTGGCGATGGAGGATTTCCGGGTCGACGTCGTCGTCGGCAAAGGGCCCGGCGCCACCTCTATCCCACTCGATATCGCCCCGTTCACGCTGGTGGGCGCGACGACCAGGTCCGGCGCGCTGACCGGTCCGCTGCGCGACCGCTTCGGTTTCACCGGCCACATGGATTTCTACGAGCCGCCCGAACTGCTGCTGATCCTGCAACGCTCGGCCCAGATCCTCGGCGTCGAGATCGACGTCGAGGCCGCCGCCGAGATCGCGGGCCGTTCCCGTGGCACGCCCCGTATCGCGAACCGTCTGCTGCGCCGGGTCCGCGACTACGCCGAGGTCCGCGCCGACGGGCGGGTGAACAGGGCGATCGCCCGAGCCGCGCTCGAGGTGTACGACGTGGACACCCTCGGCCTGGACCGTCTCGACCGCGCCGTGCTCGGCGCGCTGGTCCGCAGTTTCGGTGGCGGACCCGTCGGTGTCTCCACCCTCGCGGTCGCCGTCGGCGAGGAGTCGGCGACGGTCGAGGAAGTGTGCGAACCGTTCCTCGTCCGCGCGGGGATGATCGCCCGCACGCCCAGGGGACGGGTCGCGACCGCCGCGGCCTGGGAGCATCTCGGGCTGGTTCCGCCCCCGGATCTCGTCTTCGGCGCCATCGAGGTTCGTGGCCGCGAATCCCACCCGACTCTGGATCTATTCGACTGAATCGGGCTTCGGTCCCGCTCGCACCGAGGTCGCCCGGTGTCCGATTCGACGGCGGACCTCGCAGGCCGGGCGGCCGAGTCGGGTCCGGCGGGCTAGAGTCGATCGGGTGGCGGTGGTCCAGACAGTCCTCGAGCGAGTGCCCGAGCCGGTTCGTTCCCAGCTGATCCTGCATCGGGAGAAGCTCAAGTTCGCCTTGGTCGGCGCACTGACCTGGTTCATCGATACCGGTGTGGTGTACGCGACGAAGTTGACCGTCCTGGGCGAGAAGCCGCTGACAGCACGACTTCTCGGTGTGCTGATCGCCACGATCGCGTCCTACGTGCTCAATCGCGAGTGGTCGTTCCGGACCCGCGGCGGCAGGCAGCGTCATCACGAGGCCGCGCTGTTCTTCGCCGTCAGCGCGCTCGGCATCGGTGTGACACTGCTCCCGCAGGCGATTTCGCTCTACATCTTCAATATCCGGGTGCCGCACGTCGGTCCGGTCACCCAGGCGGTCGCGAATTTCATCACCGGCCAGATCCTCGGCGTGCTGCTGGCGATGGTGTTCCGTTTCTGGGCCTTCAAGCGCTACGTCTTCCCCGACGATCTGCGCGAAGCCGAACTGCACAGCATCCAGGGCTGAATCGGGCCGCTCGCCTGTCCGCGCGAGCGATGTTCAGCGGCGCGGTCCCATATGTTCCAGCGCGATCACGACCAGGTCGAGGAAGGCGTCGACCTCGTCGCGCTGATATCCCCGCGTCCCCAGCCGCGCGTCGGTGAACTGCACCGATTGCACGTCGCCGACCGTCAGGCTGCCCGGTCCGCCGTGTACCAGGGTGGCCGCGACGAGATCGAGGAACGCGTCCACCTCTTCTTCGTTATAACCCCGGTGCCCGACCGGAGCCTGGCTGAATCGCATCAGGTGCACGTCGTCGAAGGTGAGCAGCGGGGCGGGGCGATCCGATCCGCTTCCGCCCGCGGGCACCGGCCGTAGCCCGCGCTGGCGATATTCGAGTTCGACGCGCACCCGGTCGAGGAATTCGTCGACCTGATCGGCCTGATATCCGCGCCCGCCGAAGCGGGGGACGTCGAAGACGACATTGCGCACGGTGTCGGCGGTCATCGAGCCTCGCCCGTCCAGTGTCGCCGCGACCAACTCCAGAAAGGTGTCCACCTCGTCCGCGTCGTAACCGCGATGGCCCACCGATGGCATGGCGAAGTGGATCCGGCTCACATCCTCGGGAGTCATCACCCGCGATATTGTGTCAGGCTCGTCATCCGAGGCCGATCGGTTGGCTGTATTTCGTACTGCACGGTCTCTTGTGAACATTTCGCCCCCATGCGAACCGGTCCTGCCTGTGTCCACACTGTAGCTCTCACCGGCCCGGCTCCTCAGTCCTTGCGAACACCGTCGATGAGCAATCTGCGGATGGCCGCGTTCAGCGCGGCTATCGCCGAATCGTCCGGATCGCGCAGTCCGTGCACGATGCCCGCGAGCAACATGCCGGTGATAGCCCGGGCGGTATTCAGCGTGTCGAGATCCTCTCGGAGATAACCGAGTTCGACTCCGTGCTCCAGATAACCCGCGGTGAGGGTGTCGGCGGTGTCCAGTAGCCCATACAGCCGCGCGGTCAGTTCGTCGTCGATTCCCGTCGCGTGGAAGAGCAACAACTGGGCGACCCGCCGATCCTCGACGAGTATGTGCGTCAGCGCGACGCCGATCCGGTCGATCTGCGCGCGGTATTCATCGAGTGTGGTCGCGGCGTCCGGGGCGTTCTCGGTGCCGAGCGCGCCGACGATACGCGCGGCCAGATCGTCGATGACGTGGTCGATGATGTCGCGCTTGTTGCTGAAGTAGCGATAGAACGTGCCGTGGCCGATACCGAGTTCGGTGGCGATATCGGCGATTCCGGTGGCGTGATAGCCGCGTTCCGCGAACTGGACGAAGGCGGTGTCGATGATGTCCTGGCGCAATTCGGCTTTGCGTCGTTCGGCCCGCGTCGGTGGCTTCGTCACCAGGCCGATGATACAGTCGTCAGCAACGGAATGATGCGTCATTCTGTGATGAATGATTCAGCCAAGACTGGATCCCTGACGGTTGATTCACCTTTGGAGGTTCGACGTGGCACCTCGGTACGACGCGGTCGTGGTCGGTGCGGGGTTCGGCGGTATGGGCGCGGGCATCCAGCTCGACCGGCTCGGCCTGAGCGATTACGTGATCCTGGAACGCGAGAACGATCTCGGCGGTACCTGGCACGTCAATCACTACCCGGGTCTGGCCGTCGACATCGCCTCGGTCACCTATTCGTATTCCTTCGAGCCCAACCCGTACTGGTCGCGCCTGTTCGCGCCGGGCGCGGAACTCAAGAAATACGCCGCGCACGTCGCGGACAAATACGGCCTGCGCAGGCGGATGCGCTTCGGCGTCGTCGTCGACGGCGCCCGCTGGGACGCCGATCAGGATCAGTGGGTGGTCACGCTGGCCGGCGGCGAGACCGTCACGGGCCGCTATCTGCTCACCGCGACCGGCTTCCTGTCCCAGCCCTACACCCCGCCCTTCCCCGGCATCGGGTCCTTCGCGGGCAAGATCATCCACACCACCGCGTGGGAGGACGATTTCGATCTCGCCGGGCGCAAGGCGGCCGTCATCGGCACCGGCGCGACAGCGGTCCAGCTGGTTCCCGAGGCCGCGGCGAGGGTCGCCGAGCTGACCGTCTTCCAGCGCACACCGATCTGGGTGGTCCCGAAGGTCGATGTGGCCATCCCGGCCCCGGTGCAGAAGTTGTTCGCCAGGGTGCCCGCCGCGCAGAAGGTGGCGCGGATGGTCAACACCTCCCTGCTCGAGGCGGTGATGGTCCTAGGCGTGCTGCATTTCGAACGGGCAAGACCGTTGAACCGGGCGGCGGGACTGCTGGCCAAGGCGCATCTGCGGGTGCAGGTGCGCGACAAGGAGATTCGCAGGAAACTCACGCCGCACTATGACTTCGGCTGCAAGCGGCCGACGTTCTCGAATTCCTACTTCGCCGTGTTCAACCGGCCCGATGTGCGGCTCGAGACCGATTCCATCGACCACATCGAGGTGGACGGGATCGTCACCGCCGACGGGCGCAAGACCGAGATCGACACCTTGATCCTGGCCACCGGCTTCGACCTGTGGGACGTGAACTTCCCGGCCATCGAGATCATCGGCCGTGACGGGCGCGACCTCGGAAAGTGGTGGCGCGACAACCGCTTCCAGGCCTACGAGGGCATCACCGTGCCCGAGTTCCCGAATTTCCTCAGCCTGAACAGTCCGTATTCCTACAGCGGCCTGTCCTACTTCACCACCATCGAGGCCCAGATGAAGCATATGGGCCGGTTACTGGGCGAGATGCGCCGTCGCGGGGCGAAGACCTTCGAGGTCACCGAGGCGGCCAACGCCAGATTCCTCGCCGAGGTCACCGAACGCCTCGGATCCTCGGTCTTCTACGCGGGCGATTGCTCCACCGCCCGCAGTTACTACTTCAACCCGCACGGCGAGGCGGCGCTGCTGCGCCCCAACAGCACCGTCAGCACCCATCGTCGCGCGGTCGGGTTCCCGCTGGAGGATTACACCTTCGGATTCGGCGCCGAGACGCCGTCGCGTTCCGCCTGAGATCGTCCGAGCGCACCGGCGGAATCGGCGCGCCGGGGTGCCCGCCGAGCCGCGTGCGCTCGACCAGCGGGATGTCGAGGGTGTGCGGGTGTGGCGTCGGTGACACGAACTGGCAGACTGTGTGAGTACCTGCCCATCCCCACCGATAACTAGGGACTGACTTCGACGATGGAACTCCTGTTTCCGCTGCTGCTGGTAGCCCTGCTCGTGCCGATGTTCCTCGGCGTCCGCCGTCAGAAGCGGGAGGCCGAGAAGGTCTCGACGATGCAGGAAAGCCTCAAGATCGGCGACTCGGTCACCACGACGTCGGGTTTGTACGGAACCGTCATCGACCTGGATGACGAGACCATCGATCTGGAGATCGCCGAAGACGTCGTCACCACCTGGCTGCGCGCGGCCGTCCGCGATGTGCGCACCGCGGAGACGACCGACGAGACCGGCGCCGACGAAGCGATCTCCGCGAAGTCCGGTACCGACGAGTCCGGTGCCGACGACGGCGACGAGATCCCGGCCGTCGAGGAGTCCGCCACGCAGACCGAGACCCGGCTGACCAAGGACTAGATCGCCCGTCCCGGTGCGTTCGCGCCGGTACGTCGCCGTGCGGGTGCCGTGCCCGCAGGCAGCGCGGGGCGTGTCCGCCGCCGTCGCTCGATGTTCCGGCGGGTGGCCGATCGCGAGTTCGACGCGCGCCCGCTTGTTCCACCCTCGACTTCCCGCCTAGGAGATACGTACTGTGCCACCTTCTCAGGGATCGGCGCATCCGCTCCGGTTGCTCGGCGTCTACGCCGCGTTGCTGGCCGTGATCTATGCGCTGGTGTTCTTCACCGGTGACAACTCCCCGACACCCAAACTCGGTATCGACCTGCAGGGTGGAACCCGGGTGACGTTGACGGCCCGCACGCCCGACGGCAGCAAGCCGAGCCAGGACAGCCTGCGCAAGGCCCAGGACATCATCGAGAGCCGCGTCAACGGCCTCGGCGTGTCCGGCTCGGAAGTCCTGATCGACGGCGACAACCTGGTGATCACGGTGCCGGGCGACGACAGTCAGCAGGCCAGGTCGCTCGCGACCACCGCCAAGCTGTACATCCGCCCCGTCCTCGACGCCAAGCAGACGGTGAACGGGAAGATCGCGACCGGAACGGCGGGTACCGGCACCGGCACACCGCAGCTTCCCGCCACGCTGCCCACCGACCCCGCCGCGCCCCCGGCGACCGACGTGCCTCCGCCGCCCGCGGGCGATGTGCCCGCGCCCCCGGCGGGCGATGTGCTCGCCCCGCCCGCTGCCGAGCCCCCGGCCGTCGCGGAAGCCCCCGGCGCCGACGTCCCGGCCCCGCAGCCGCGTGTGTTCCCCGCGCAGGCGCCCACCTCGCCGCCCGCGCCTCCCGGCAACGGCAACCTGACCACCCAGGAACAGGCGCAGAAGGAGATCGCCGACGCCAGGGCGACCAGGCAGAGCACAGATCCCACCGTGCAGCAGGCCGCCATGCTCGCGATCGACTGCGCCAAGCCCGACCCGCTGGCCGGTAACGACGATCCGACATTGCCGCTGGTCACCTGCTCGATTCCCGGTGCGGAGAATCCCGAGGTCTACCTGCTCGGTCCCAGCCGCATCGACGGCCAGGAGATCAAGGACGCGAGTGCGGGCCTGAACTCGCAGCAGGCCCGGCACGAGGTCAACCTGGAGTTCAAATCCGGCGGTAGCGATGCTTGGGCGGCGCTGACCGGCGAGATGGTCAACAAGCGGGTCGCCTTCGTCCTCGACTCGCGGGTCGTCTCGGCTCCCGTCGTGCAGCAGGGCCCGCAGCAGGGTGGTCGCACCACCATCTCCGGCAGTTTCACCGCGGCCAGTTCCAAGGAACTCGCCAACACCCTGAAGTACGGCTCGCTGCCCCTGTCGTTCCAGACCTCGGAAGCGGAGACGGTCTCGGCGACGCTGGGTCTGTCCTCGCTGCGCGCGGGTCTGCTCGCGGGCGCGATCGGCCTGGCGGTGGTGCTGCTGTACTGCCTGGCCTACTACCGCATGCTCGGTTTCCTCGCCGGGTTCTCGCTGATCGCGGCGGGCTTCGCGGTGTACGGGATCATCGTGCTACTCGGGCGATGGATCGGATTCACCCTGGACCTGGCCGGTATCGCGGGTCTGATCATCGGTATCGGTCTGACCGCCGACTCCTTCGTCGTGTTCTTCGAACGCATCAAGGACGAGATGCGCGAAGGCCGCAGCTTCCGTTCGGCGGTGCCGCGCGGCTGGGCGCGGGCCCAGCGCACCAACCTCTCCGGTAAGACCGTGAGCCTCATTGCCTCGGTGGTGCTCTACATTCTCGCCGCGGGTCAGGTGAAGGGTTTCGCGTTCACCCTCGGTATCACCACCGTGCTCGACGTGATCGTGCTCTACCTGGTCACCGCACCGCTGATGATGCTTGCCTCGCGTTCGCCGTGGTGGTCCAAGCCCTCGGTGAACGGACTCGGCGCGATGCAACAGATAGCCAGGGAACGCGGCGCGGGCGGCGTTCCGGTGAAGGAGACTTCCCGATGAGCACTCCCACCCTGGACAGGTTCGACGACGAGCCGCAGCGTGATCACGCGCCCCAGCACAGCATCTTCGAGCGCCTCTACACCGGCACCGGCGGTTTCGAGATCGTCGGTAGGCGGCGTTTCTACTACGCGCTGAGCGCGGCGTTCGTCGTGATCTCGTTGCTGAGCATCGCGGTTCGCGGGTTCACCCTCGGCATCGATTTCGAGGGCGGCTCGCGGATCCAGCTGCCTGCCGCCGAGAACGTCACCACGCAGAAGGCCGAAGACGTCTATTCCGCGACCTTCGGCCACGACCCGGTCTCGGTGCAGAAGGTCGGCTCCGGCGCCGCGGCGACGATCCAGATCCGCTCGGACACGCTGGACCTCACGGAGTCCGAACAGTTGCAGAACGCGCTGTTCACGACATTCCAGCCCAAGGATTCCTCCGGGACGGTGAGCCGCAACGCGATCAGCATCGCGGAGATCAGCGAGACCTGGGGTAGTCAGATCACCCGTCAGGCGCTGATCGCGCTGCTGGTGTTCGTCGCGCTGACGATGATCTACATCGCGATCCGATTCGAACGCGATATGTCGATCGCGGCGATCACCTCGCTGTTCTTCAACCTGATAGTCACCGCGGGCGTCTATTCGCTGGTCGGATTCGAGGTGACCCCGGCGGCGGTGATCGGCCTGCTCACGATTCTGGGCTACGTGCTCTACGACAACGTCGTGGTGTTCGACAAGGTCGAGGAGAACACCAGGGGCGTCCTGCACCTGACCAAACGCACCTACGGCGAACAGGCGAACCTGGCCGCGAATCAGACGCTGATGCGCTCGATCAACACCACGATCATCGGTATCCTGCCGATCATCGGCATGCTGGTCATCGCGGTGTGGCTGCTCGGCGTCGGCACCCTGAAGGATCTGGCGCTCGTCCAGCTGGTCGGCATGATCGTCGGCGCCTACTCGTCGATCTTCTTCGCCGTGCCGGTGCTCGTCTCGATCAAGGAACGGTTCGGTCCGGTGGCGGCGCACACCAGGAAGGTGCTCGCCCGGCGTTCGGGCGCGGCCTCCGAGCGTGCCCGTCTGGAAGCGGAGCGTCGCGCGGTCGCCGCGACCGGCGGCAGGAAGACTCCCGAGGAAATCCGTCGGGAGTCCGACGATTACTCGCCGCGCCCGGGTGCGCGTCCTAGCGGAAAACGGAACAAACGAAGGCACTGACAACCACACGGTAGGGAGTTTCGTTTCTATGCGACCTCGTCCCGGCGCAGTGTTGCGTCTGCTCGGAGTGGTTGGCGCGGGAGTCTTGGCCGTCGGTTCGGTGGTCGGCTGCTCCGGTGAGAACCAGGTGTCCTCCATCGGCTATGCCATCGATGTGCCGATCACCAGCTACAACGGCGGCAGTACCGCCGGGGTGATCGGCGGCGCGCCCGCCGTGTTCGGGCGGGTGCTGACCGGGTTCTTCTATACGGGCCCGGACGGTCAGCAGGTGGCCGACACCGACGCGGGGACCGCGAAGGAGGTGCCGGGGGAGTCGCAGACCATCCAGTACCGGCTCAACCCGGACGGTGTGTACTCCGATGGCGTGCCGACCTCGTGCGACGACCTCGTCCTGGCGTGGGCGGCCCGCAGCGGCCGGTTCGCGCAGGCGGGCGCTCCGATGTTCGACGCGGCGGACACGGCGGGGTACTCCGAGATCGAGCGGGTGGAATGCCAGCCCGGATCGAAGGACGCCACCGTGGTCTTCCGTCCGAATCAGTACTTCGTGCCGTGGCGAACCCTGTTCGCCGCGGGCGAACTGGTGCCCGCGCACGTCGCGGCGCGGGCGGCGAATGTGGCGAATGTGGTTTCCGCGTTGCAGACCGGTGATTCCGGGGCCGTCACGCGGTTGGCCGAATTCTGGAACACCGGCTGGACCCTCGGCGCCGACGCGGATCTGTCGAAGTTCCCCTCCTCAGGTCCTTACCGGATCGAATCCTTCAGTGCCGAAGACGGTGTGGTGCTGGTCGCCAACGAGCGTTGGTGGGGCAACAAGGCCGAGACCGGCCGGATCGTGGTGTTCGGCAAAGCCGCCGATCTGAAGTCCAAGGTCGACGAAAAATCGGTCGGTGTGCTCGATATCGGCGCGGATTCGGTGCGGGAGCTGGGCACAGGCGGATTCTCGGCGAAGACGGTCCCCGGCCGCGGCGCCGAACAGTTGCTGCTGTCCAATTCGGGCGTCTTCGGCTCGGTGGGGGCACGGCGGGCGTTCGCGCTGTGCGTTCCGCGTCAGGCGTTGTTCGACGAACTCGGCAAGGTGGACGACGCGCCCAAGTCGGGACTCGGTTCGGGACCGCTCAATTCACGCACGGTGCAGCAGGATTCGCTGTTCTACGCACCGGCCACCGGCGCGGCCGACCGGTACAAGACCACCGATATCCCTGGTGCGACCAGCGGTTTCGCTTCCGCTCGCGTACCCGCGCCGACCGTCCGCATCGGCTATCTCGGACCGGACGATCGACGGGCGCGCACCGTGGCGATGATCGCCGAGGCGTGTAAACCGGCCGGTGTCACCGTGACCGACGCCGGTTCCGCCGATTTCACGCCCTCGCGGCTCACCGAGGGTGCGGTCGACGCCGTCCTCGGAAGTACCGCGGTGATGCCGGGTCCGGCAGGTTCCCTGTCGGGAATGACGGCGACCAGCGCGTTGCGCACCGATAGCGGACTCAATTTCGGGCGATTCGGGAACGGCCGCTACGATGCGATCACCGATCAGCTTGCGGCCGATGATAACTCGACCGTCCAGTTGAATCTGCTGACCGAGAGCGAGAACCTGCTGTGGTCGGAGATGCCGAGCATCCCCCTGTTCGCCACTCCGCGCACCATCGGCTTCGCGGACGGTCTGCAGAACGGTGTGGCCGGACCCTCGCAAGGTGGTTCCGGCTGGAACATGGACCGCTGGGTGCTGAAGCGGTGACAGGTGCGAATGGGTGAGTGATCATGGAGAGGTGCCGATGAGCAAGCACGCTGCGATCGAATCCGACTACTCGGTCGAAGAGCGAACAGGTCGAGCGGCTGCGCAAGTCGAACGCCTCACCAGGTGGCGTGACGATTTCCCCACTCCCGGTATTCGTTTCGCGGATCTCACCCCGGTTTTCGCCGATCCGCAGGGTTTCCGGGCCGTCATCGATTGCCTCGCGGCGTGCGCTCCCGACGCCGATCTGGTCGCGGGCGTGGACGCGCGCGGCTTCCTGCTCGGCGCGGGTGTCGCGGCCGTTCTCGGCACCGGCGTCCTCGCGGTGCGCAAGGCGGGCAAACTCCCGCCCCCGGTCCTGTCGCGGGAATACACCCTCGAATACGGCACCGCGGGCCTGGAGATTCCCGGCGACGGGGTCGAGCTGGCCGGGCGACGCGTCCTGCTGCTCGACGATGTCCTCGCCACCGGCGGCACCCTCGCCGCCGCGGCCTCGCTCTTCGAACAGGCTGGAGCCGAAATCGCTTCCGCGGCAGTGGTTCTCGAACTCGCCGCGCTCGGCGGACGGGATCAGCAAGGCGATTACCCGGTGACGTCGATCGTCCGGGTCTAGATCGCGTCGATCGATACTCCGTCCCCGGTGCGCACGGCGCACCGGGGACGTCCCGTATCCGGGCCGGTCATCCCGTGTGATCGGAATATCACTGGCGCGCGCCCCGGGTTCGTGTTTACCCTGGACGAGTCCTGCCCCCGCCGATCGGAGTCCGCCGTTGCTCTCATGAGGTAGCGCCTTCGGGCGGCCCGCACACCGCGCGCCGCGATACCGTCGCAACCTCTGGGGTACGCATGAGCACTCTGTCTTTTTCCGATCTCACCTTTTCCTGGCCCGACGGAACCCCCGTCTTCGAGGGGATCGGCGCGGCGCTGGGCCCGGGACATATCGGCCTGGTCGGCGGCAACGGCGCGGGTAAATCGACACTGCTGCGTCTGATCGCGGGCGAATTGCACCCGCTGCGCGGCTCGATCACCACCTCCGGTGCGGTCGGCTACCTGCGCCAGGATCTCGGACTCGCCCCCGGTCTGCGGGTCGACGACGTACTCGGGATCGCCGAGATCCGCACGTCACTGCACCGCATCGAATCCGGATCCGGCGACGAGGGCGATTTCGAGGTCGTCGGCACCGCCTGGGATGTCGAGGAGCGGGCCATCGCGCTGCTCGGACGCCTCGGGCTGCACTATCTCGCCGATTCCGCCGAACATCTGGATCGCACGCTGGAAACGCTGTCCGGCGGGGAAACCGTGCTGCTCGGCCTGGTCGCCGAACTGTTGGCCGAACCCGATGCGCTCCTGCTCGACGAGCCGACCAACAACCTCGATCGGTTCGCGCGAGCGCGGCTCTACGAGGTGGTCGAGCAGTTCTCCGGCACCGTACTGACGGTCAGCCACGATCGTGAACTCCTGGATCGGATGGACACGATCGCGGAACTTCGTCAGGGCGAACTCCGCATGTTCGGCGGCAATTTCACCGTCTACGAACAGATCGTGGCGGCCGAACAGGAGACCGCCCGCGCCGCCATCCGTGATGCCAGAAGCGATGTGCGCAAACAGGCGAGGGAACTCGTCGACACCCGCGTCAAACTGGACCGCAGACAGCGGTACGGCAAGAAGATGTTCGAGAACAAGCGCGAACCCAAGATCGTCATGGGCGCGCGCAAGCGGGCCGCCGAGGTGTCGGCGGGCAAATTGCGCAACAACCACATCGAGAAGCTCGACACCGCCAAGGACCAGCTCCAGCAGGCCGAGGAATTGTTGCGCGACGATCGGGAGATCCGTGTCGAACTGCCGGGAACCCGGCTGTACCCGGGGCAGGACGTCATCGAACTCGACCGGGTACGGCTGAGCTGCGGGCCGGTGGTGTCGCTGCGGGTCAGCGGACCCGAGCGGATCGCGCTGACCGGGCGCAACGGCGTCGGCAAGACCACGTTGCTACGCCGAATCGTCGAGGAACCGCCGAAGGTGGCCTGGCGCATGCTCGCGCAGCGCCTCGATCTCTTCGACGAGCGGCTCTCGGTCTTCGAGAATGTCGCGGCCACGGCACCGCACGCGTCAGCCGAACGGATTCGTGCCCAGCTGGCCCGCTTCCTGTTCCGCGGCGCGGCCGCCGACGTCGCGGCGTCCGCGCTGTCGGGCGGCGAACGGCTGCGGGCGGCCCTGGCGATGATGCTGCTGGCAGATCCCGCGCCGCGGCTGCTGTTACTGGACGAGCCGACCAACAATCTCGATCTGCCGAGCCTGGATCACCTGACCCAGGCGCTGGCGGGATTCGAGGGCGCGCTCATCGTGGTCAGCCACGACGAGCGCTTCCTCGAGGCGATCGAGGTGACCCGGCATCTCGAACTGACCCCCGACGGTCTGGTCGAGTAGTCGCGGCGCTCAGAACTCGCGGACCGGCAGGGCGAGGGTGTCGAACGCGGCTTCGAGGAAATCGTCGGGCAGGCCGCTGCCGGTCCACGTCCAGTCCGCCGGGCTGACGGCCTCGGCGACCTCCTCGACGGCCCAGCCCGCGCGGTCGGGCTCGTCCATCGGGATGCGCAGGGCGATCACCGCCCAGGTGGTCAACTCGTCGATGCCGAGGTACTGCCACCACTCGGCATCGCTCCAACCGAGCCGTTCGGTGGCGTGTTCGGTCCAGGCCGCCCGGTACAGCAGGGTGAGCGCGGTCCGCGGATCGGCGTCGGCGGCGGTGACGGCCGCGCGGACGGTGCGCACCAGGCGCAGTTCCTGGGACCGGGGGTGTCTGGCGAAGAAGCTCAGGTTGTCGCGCAGGGTCGCGCGAAAGGCGCGGCCGCGCCCCAGATTCCAGCGTTCGGGCGGGGCCCAGAGGCGTCCGGGACCATCGCCGAGACCGGCCGTGCGGGCGCGCGTGGCGATATCGCCGAGTACCGCGTCGCGCCAGCCGAGCCCGTAGACGGTCTGCGCGGCGACGATCGCGTGAACCTGTTCGTCGGTCGCGGCGCCGTCGAGCAACTCCGCGTCGCATTCGCCCCAGAGCGCGGCCAACGCCGCGGTCACGGCCTGCCTGCACTGCGTATCGAGTTCGCGTCGGGGAATGTCGGTCCATGGCAGCAACGCCAGGTAGGTCCGGTCCCACAGTTCTCGCACCGCTGAATTGTTCACTACCGCTTCCGTGATGTGGTAATCCGGCGCCAGCGCGCATGAAAAGCGCTGGTACAGGGAATTTTCGAGGGTATCGATCACGCCGGTGTCCGACCCGGTGACTCAGTCCATCAGCGCCGACAGCTTTTTCGGGGCAACCCGGCGATAGCCGTCGCGGACGATGCCGCGGACTTCGTCCCAGTCCGGGACGACGTCGAGCCGCACACCGATCCAGCCGCGGTGCCCGACGTAGGGCGGGACGAGGAAAGACAGATCGCCCTGATGCGGGTCAACGGGTCCACGTCGGCAGTGTAGAGCCGATATCGGCGCCGCGTCGGTGTGCCGCGCGCCGGGTTGTCGTTGACCGATATGTTTTAGTCTATTAAACTAAAACTACTTCACGAGAGGAGTTCAGCTATGGGATACGGACATTGGGACGACACCGCCTACCGGGCGGCCAAGACCTACCGCGCCGGACGGGGGATCGACGACTTCGGCTACACCGCGCAGATGCGGGATCAGCCCTACTCGAGCTGGAAGGCGCATCCGGACCTCGATCCGTTCGGCGCGGGCATCCGCGAGTGCCGGGATTCGGCCGACCACGGCAATTCGCTTCCCATCGCGGTGCTGTTCGACGTCACCGGGTCGATGGGGCAGGTGCCGATCATCATGCAGGACAAACTCGGCAAACTGCACGGCCTGCTGCGGTCCAAGGGATACACCGAGGACCCGCAACTGCTCTTCGGCGCGATCGGTGACGCCGATACCGACCGGGTGCCGCTGCAGATCGGGCAGTTCGAATCCGACAATCGGATGGACGAACAACTGCGCAATATCCTGCTGGAAGGCGGCGGGGGCGGGCAGAAATCCGAAAGCTACGAATTGGCGGCCTATTTCATGGCCACTCATATAGTGACCGACGCGTGGGAGAAGCGTCGCAAACGGGGCTACCTTTTCCTCATCGGTGACGAGCTGAACAAATCCAAGCTGGCGTCCCGGCATATCCGTGCGGTGATCGGTGATCATGTGCGTACCGATGTCTCGGTGGAATCGGTCTATCGGGAACTCGCCGAACGCTGGCATATCTATTACATCCTGCCGAAACAGTCGAACTACTACGACGACCCGGAGATCGCCGCGCACTGGCGGACGCTGCTCGGTCAGAATTTCGTGAAATTGGACGATCCGGCGGCGGTCTGCGAACTCATCGCGCTCACCATCGGATTGGAGGAGGACCGGGTCGACCTGGACACCGGGCTGGCCGATCTGCGCGATATCGGGTCGGTGCGCGAAGCGAGTGCGGTCGGCAAGGCGCTGGGCGCGGACGCGTCGGGGGCCAAGGCACTGCCCGGCGGGTCGAGTTGAGCGGGGTGCGTGACGGGCACGTCATCGTCGTCGACCTCGGATTCGGCGACGCGGGGAAGGGCGCGACCGTCGACTGGCTGTGCTCGCGCGACGGCGGCGCACCGGTGTCGGCGGTCGTGCGATTCAACGGCGGCGCGCAGGCGGCCCACAACGTGATCGCCGAGGGAAGACACCACACCTTCGCGCAGTTCGGATCCGGCACCTTCTCCGACGTGCCGACCCTGCTGTCGCGGCACATGCTGGTCGAGCCCATCGCACTGGCGGGTGAGGCGCGGCAGTTGGCGGCACTCGGTGTGGCCGATCCGTTGCGCCTGGTGCGGATCGACGGTCGCGCCCTGCTCACCACGCCCATCCACATCGCGGCGAACCGTGCGCGCGAGGACGCGAGGGGTTCTTCGCGCCACGGTTCCTGCGGACGCGGTATCGGCGAAACCGCCCGATACGCCATGGAATTCGACGCACCGAGGGTCGAGGACTGCCTTCGCCCCTCGGTGCTGGCCGAGAAGTTGCTGCTGCTGGCCGCGCACTACGGTCCGCTCATCGCGCCCGGCGCGCACCGGTACGAGCCGATCGCGGATCTGGTCGACATGTACCGGGAATTCGTCGCGGCCGTGCGCGTCGTCGGCCCCGGCGAGCTGGCCGCCCTCGCGTCCCGAGGCAGGCTGATCTTCGAGGGCGCCCAAGGCGTACTGCTCGACGAATGGCGCGGTTTCCCTCCGCACACCACCTGGTCGACGGTGGAACCCGCCAACGCGTGCGCCCTCCTGGCCGAGATCGACGCCACGGCGTTCACACTCGGTGTCACCAGGACCTATGCCACCAGGCACGGCGCAGGTCCCTTCCCGACCGAAGATCCCGAGTTGCGCGTTCCCGAACCGCACAACACCCACGGCCCGTACCAGGGATCGTTCCGTCGCGGCCACGCCGACCCCCTGCTGCTGCGCTACGCCGTGGCCGCCTGCGGTGGTGTCGACGGATTGGCCGTCACCCATCTCGACGCCCCGTCGACGGTGCGCGCCGCGACGGCCTACCGCACCGTCGACGGCGTACTCACCGACCTCCCCCCGAGTGCGGGTCGGGACCTGGACCGGCAGCGGCGGCTGACCGACCTGCTGTACGCCGCGGAACCGGTGCTCGCCGAATTGCCCGCCGACCGGGTCGGCTGGTTCCACGAACAGACGGGGGTGCCCGTCGTGCTGACCTCCGACGGTGCGGACCGCGCCGCCCGTGTGGCGACGTCGGCTGTTTCCGTTCGCTGATTTCGGGACGGAATTCTCCGATTGCGAATCCGATGAACGGAATGGTTTCGCGTATTACTGTTCACGGATTTTTCACCCGCCGACGGAGGTAGAATTCCAAAGGCGATTTCCACGAGTTGGCGGCTCGGCTGCACTCCCCGCTGTCGGGCACCGTGTTCGGCACCCTGCGCGCAGCCGCGATAATAAATCAGCCCGAAGAAAGAATGTGCGCAGTGATATCGAGACATGTTCACAAGAACGACCTCGCCACGCGGCTGCGGAGCCCGGCCGAATCCGAACTCCGGATGCGAAACGATCTCGCGTGGCTGAAAGAGGCGATGCGAATCCTGCTGGACGACCGCGGACTTCCGTATCCGGAGGAAAAGAAGGCCTGACCGACCGCGTTCGGCCGGGGGAGCCGGCGTCGCACGATGCTCGGATGCGGCAGGATAGTGCGCCGTGGAGCAATCGGTGGTTTCGGTCGACGTGGTGACGCTGCGCTTCTGGCCCGACGACCCCGGTGTGACGGTCGGTGTCGCCGCGCGCGAACACGAACCGTTCACCGGTGAGTTGGCGCTGCCGGGTGTGCTGCTCGGGCGCGGTGAACGGCTGGTGCTCGCGGCCCGTCGCGCGGTCAACACGAAATTGGGCGTTCCCGAGGCGGCGATCGGCGCGGTCGGGCAGTTGGTGACCTTCGACGAACCCAACCGCGACCCACGCGGCCCGACCCTGTCCATCGCCATGTGGGCGGTGGTCGGTACCCACGAAGGTCCGGCGCGGTGGGTGTCCTTCGACGACGTTCCGCCGCTGGCCTTCGATCACAATCGGATCGTCGAGGCCGCGCGCGGACATCTGTCACGTCTGCTCTGGAAGGATCTGCCGTTCACCAAGGCGCTCGCCGGCTCGGAATTCCCGGCCACGCGCGCCGTCGACATCAGTACCGCCCTGCTGGGCGCCCGCCCCGATCCGGCCAACCTGAACCGCACGCTCGCGGCCATTCCCGGCCTGGAACGCACCACCGAGCGCCGTCGCACCAAGGCCACCGGCCGGCCGGCCGCCGTCTGGGCGTTCGAATCGGCCGAATGAGGCTTCCGGTTCAGCGCGGGGCGTACATGATCACCCCGATGCCCGCCAGGCAGATCGCCGCGCCCAGGTAATCCCAGCGATCCGGCTGGAATTTGTCGACCACCATGCCCCAGGCCAGCGAGCCCGCCACGAAGACGCCGCCGTAGGCCGCGAGGATGCGGCCGAAGTTCGGGTCGGGCTGGAATGTCGCCACGAAACCGTATGCGCCGAGCGCGATCACGCCCGCCGCGATCCACAGCGCGCCGCGATCCTCGCGCCACCCCTGCCACACCAGCCACGCGCCGCCGATCTCGGCGACGGCGGCCAGGGCGAACAGCAGTAGCGAGCGGACGACCATGCGCCGAAGCTACCGCAGCGCCGGGCACCGGGCGGGTACCCGGCGTTCACGCGCCATATGCCTGCTGTCGACCAGTGCGTATAGCTGGAGGCTATCGAGAGTTCAGGTGGCGTTCAGCGAGACGACCCGGCGTCGCGCGGCCGATGAAACGTCGATGAACAGCGCGCCGACGGACTATCGGGGGCGGTGCCCGAGGCCGGATCGTTCGGGGTATGAACCGGAGGCAGCTGCTTTCGACCACCGCCTTGGCCGCGTGCGCGTTCCTCGGCACGGCCACCGGGACCGCCGCGGCGCGCGGCACGACGAACAAAGTGGTGCTGATCGGTATCGACGGTGTGCGCTACGACAGGATCCAACGGGCCGAGGCCCCGAACCTGTTGCGGCTCAGTGCGGAAGGGCTGCTGAGCCGCAGTTCGATCGCCCCGCACATCAGCGTCTCGGGCCCGTCGTGGGCCACCGTCCTGACCGGGGTGTGGGATCGCAAGCACGGCATCACCGGCAATATCTTCGACGCGACGCCCTTCGCCCGATACCCCACCGTCTTCACCCAGCTCCAGCGCGCGAAACCCGCGCTGAAAACGCACTGCGTCGCGACCTGGGAGATGATCGCGGTGATGGCGGGCAGCGGCGATCCGCGCGCCGATGTCGTCGTCACCACCGCCCCGGTCCCCGACGATCCGGACGAATCGAAGATCGACGCCGTCACCGCCGACGGCGTCGTCACCGCGATCACCCGATTCGGTCCCGATCTCTGCTTCACCCACCTCGACCAGGTCGACCACGCGGGGCATTACGCGGGCGGCGCCCGGTCCAGGAACTATCGCGCCGCCATCGAGCGGGTGGATCGACTCGTCGGCCGTATCGTCGCCGCCGTCGACGCCCGCGCGGCGGCCGAACCGGGCGAATCCTGGACGATCCTGGTCACCACCGACCACGGCCACACCGCCGAAGGTGGTCACGGGGGGATGTCGGCCGAGGAGACCGCGACTTTCGTCATCGCGCGCGGACCCGATTTCCCCGCGGGTGTCAGCACCGACCGTTTCTGTCTGGCGGACCTGACTCCGACGGTATTGGACCTGCTCGGAGCGCCGCCCGACCCCGCCTCCGACGGGCGATCGATGCGCGCCGCACCCTTCGAGCGACCGCTCGCGGGGCGCTAGTTCCACGCTCCCGCAACCGCACGCCCACGGATGTCGGCGTGCGGGACTAAAGTTGTGGTCTGGGCGGTTGCGGCGGTCCGATAGGGTGATCCGACCGCGGCGTGGAGAGGTGGTGGCATGACGCAACATCTGGACGAGGCGAATGTCGAGCAATCGGCGGCATCGGCCCCGTCGCAGGAGGGGACCCCGGCGACGTCCGAGACCGCTTCCGCGCCCCGTCCGACACCGAGCGCCCCGGCCCGCCCACAGGGCGCGTCGGCCGCCGTCCCCACCTCGGCCTCGCGCCGCGTCCGCGCCAGACTCGCCCGCCGGATGACCGGTCAGCGCGGTATCGCCGCGGTCAAACCGGTACTCGAACCACTGGCGACGGTGCATCGTGAGCTGTACCCGAAGGCCAATCTGACGCTGTTGCAGAACGCGTTCGACGTGGCCGACGAGCGGCACGCGCACCAGTTCCGCAAATCCGGTGACCCGTACATCACCCACCCGCTCGCGGTGGCCAACATCCTCGCCGAACTGGGCATGGACACCACCACGCTGGTCGCGGCGCTGCTGCACGACACCGTCGAGGACACCGGATACTCGCTCGAGCAGCTGACCGCCGATTTCGGTCAGGAGGTGGCGCACCTGGTCGACGGCGTCACCAAACTCGACAAGGTCAACCTGGGCGCGGCCGCCGAGGCCGAGACCATCCGCAAGATGATCATCGCGATGGCGCGCGATCCCCGCGTGCTGGTGATCAAGGTCGCCGACCGCCTGCACAACATGCGCACCATGCGGTTCCTGCCGCCGGAGAAGCAGGCCAAGAAGGCCAAGGAGACGCTCGAGGTCATCGCCCCGCTGGCGCACCGCCTGGGTATGGCGACCGTCAAATGGGAGCTCGAGGATCTCGCGTTCGCGATCCTGCACCCGAAGAAGTACGACGAGATCGTGCGCCTGGTCGCCGACCGCGCGCCCTCGCGCGATACCTATCTGGCCAAGGTGCGCGCCGAGATCGTGAATACCCTTGCGGCGTCACGGATCGACGCGATCGTCGAGGGCAGGCCGAAGCACTACTGGTCGATCTATCAGAAGATGATCGTCAAGGGTAAGGATTTCGACGACATCCA
The DNA here is from genome assembly GCF_045040005.1 of Nocardia sp. NBC_01377. Classification (NCBI taxonomy): domain Bacteria; kingdom Bacillati; phylum Actinomycetota; class Actinomycetes; order Mycobacteriales; family Nocardiaceae; genus Nocardia; species Nocardia sp. NBC_01377. The sequence goes on along the minus strand of NZ_CP109566.1, from coordinate 4,954,483 downwards.
CGACCTGGTCGGCATCCGCATCCTGTGCGACGAGGTCCGCGACTGCTACGCCGCGGTCGGTGTCGTGCATTCGCTCTGGCAGCCGATGGCGGGTCGGTTCAAGGATTACATCGCCCAGCCGCGTTACGGCGTCTACCAGTCGTTGCACACCACCGTGGTCGGCCCGGACGGTAAACCGCTCGAGGTGCAGATCCGCACCCAGGACATGCACCGCACCGCCGAATTCGGCATCGCCGCGCACTGGCGGTACAAGGAGACCAAGGGCAAGCACACCACCGACAGCACCGAGGTCGACGATATGGCGTGGATGCGCCAGCTCCTCGACTGGCAGCGTGAGGCCGCCGACCCGGCGGAATTCCTGGAGTCGCTGCGCTTCGACCTGAGATCGCCGGAGATCTTCGTCTTCACTCCCAAGGGCGATGTCATCACGTTGCCGCAGAAGTCGACCCCGGTCGATTTCGCCTATGCCGTGCACACCGAGGTCGGGCACAAATGCATCGGCGCCAGGGTCAACGGGCGACTCGTCGCGCTGGAACGTCAGCTGGAGAACGGCGAAGTGGTCGAGGTCTTCACCTCGAAGGCGCAGAACGCGGGCCCGAGCCGGGACTGGCAGAACTTCGTCGTCTCCCCGCGCGCCAAGGCCAAGATCCGGCAGTGGTTCGCCAAGGAGCGTCGCGAGGAGGCCCTGGAGAGCGGTAAGGAGCAGATCTCCAAGGAGGTCCGCCGCGTCGGTCTTCCGCTGCAACGACTGATGAGCGTGGACGCGATGACCGCGGTCGCGCACGAACTGCACTACGCCGACATCTCCACCCTCTACACCGCGGTCGGCGAGCACCAGGTCTCCGCGCACCACGTCGTCCAGCGGCTGATGGCCCAGCTCGGCGGCATCGGTGACGTGGAGAACGAACTCGCCGAACGCTCGACACCGTCGAGCACCCCGTCACGCCAGCGCACCACCGGCGACGCGGGCGTACTCATCCCCGGCGCCACCGGAACCGTGGCCAAACTGGCGAAATGCTGCACGCCGGTGCCGGGCGACGAGATCATGGGCTTCGTGACGAGGGGCGGCGCGGTCAGCGTGCACCGCACCGACTGCACCAACGCGGGCTCGCTGCAATCGCAGGCCGAACGGATCATCGGGGTGGAATGGGCGCCGTCCCCGTCCTCGGTCTTCCTGGTCGCCATCCAGATCGAGGCGCTCGACCGCACCCGGCTGCTGTCCGATGTCACCAAGGTACTCGCGGACGAGAAGGTCAACATCCTGTCCGCCGCGGTCACCACGCACGGCGATCGGGTCGCGATCAGCAAGTTCACCTTCGAGATGGGCGATCCGAAACATCTGGGTCACCTGCTCAATGTGGTGCGCAACGTGGAGGGCGTCTACGACGTCTACCGCGTCACCTCGGCATCCTGATCGGTTTCCCTGCGCCGGAACCGCACATCGGCCGCTCCGTTTCCGGGGCGGCCGATTTCGTGCAATCCGGGTCATATTTGCCGCGGGAGTCCGCTCGCGACAGGTATCGACCGGTCGTAAACTTGCCGACATTACACCGGTGCCACGCCGTCGCGCGATAAGTGTGGCACGGCGATTCGCGAAAACTTTTCGCTGCTTCGCCAGTCATAGCCGGAATCTGTTACCGTCTTAGGGGTTTCATGGCGTTGAAGTTGGCTGCGGCAACACGAGATTGATTGTGGTTCGCTATGACTGGGTACACGGCAAGGACATCGGGGATGCTGCTCGCACTCGCCGTCGCCTCGGCGTTCGTACCCGCCGGTTCCGCGGCCGCCGACCCGTCGAATCCCGTTGGGCCGCTGACGGATCTGTCGATCCGCACCTGCCCCGCATTGTTCGCCCTCGGTGTCCAGGGCACCGGAGAGTCCTCTCCCGACGCCGCGCCGACCACCGACACCGGCATGCTCTCGACGGTGTTCAGCCCCATGATGGCCGCGGCGGCCGAACCGGGACTCGTCGACCGCGCCTATGTCCCCTACGAATCCGCGTTCGGGGGTATCGACGCCAAACGCGCCACGCCGTATACGGAATCGGTGGCCACCGGACTTGTCCGGTTGCGGACGATGGCCGCGCAGGTCGCGAGCCGATGCGCCGACACCAGATTCGCGCTCGTCGGATATTCGCAGGGCGCGCATGTCGTCTCGATGTTCGCGCAGGAGATCGGCAAGGGTTCGGGGGTGATCCCGGCCGAGAAGGTCGCCGCGGTCGCGCTGTTCGCCGATCCCACCCGCAATCCCGGCGCGCCGTTGTTCCCCGGCGCACCGGGCAAACAGACCCCCGACCCGGCTCCCGGTACCAGTGGTACGCGCGTGGCCGAGGTGGCCGCGCTGCCGCTGACACCCGCAGACGGCGGCGGCATCGGCCCGGACCGGGACCGGGCGACCGATTTCGCCGCGCTCACCGGACGGGTCGCGAGTTTCTGTGCCGCAGGCGATTTGGCGTGCGACGCGCCGAACGGCGCGCCGGTGTTGCGCGCTGTCGCCAATGTCGCCGGACAGGCGACACTCAGCGGCGGTGACCCGATCGCCTCGCTGATGTCGATCTCGCAGGCGCTCGCCTACACCTCCATCAAGACGGTCACCGAGGTCGCCGCCGAGGACGTCCAGGGCACCTCGCTGACGAATCTGTCCATCGCGCCGAAGAAGTCGATCTCCCAGCGCATCGCCGACGCCTCCGATCCGCGCGCGCCGATCGATCTCGCGGGCGCGGTCCAGGCGCTGCTGAGGGTCGGAATGATCGGACTGAACGCGGTGGCGAGCGTCGTGCGGACGGTGCTGAGCCCCGCCGCGATCTCCGAATTGGCCACCGCCGGTTTGTCGGATCCGGTCGCGGGACTGCTGCGCCTGGGCACCCGACTCGCGGGCGCGATACCCCAACTGGTTCCGCCGACGACGGTGTCGCGCCTGGTCGCGCAGTCCTACGACGCCGTCGTGCAGAACATCACCGACAACAGGGAACTGCTCGATCTCACCACCTGGGTGCGGTACTGGGACACCGTGCGCACCCACGGCGCCTACGGCACCGCGGCGGTGGCGGCCAACGGTGACGCGCCCACCCGCTACGTCGCGGACTGGCTGGCCGCGCTGGCGCGCGATCTCGCCGAGAAATTCGGACAGGGTGCCGCCGCTCAGGGTAGCAAGCCGGGACCCGGATTCTTCGGCAACAGTTCCGGCGCGTCGACTACGCCGAATTCCTCCGGTACGGGACAATTTCCGTTCGGGACAGGAGCCGATGGCGCCTCATCCGGCGGCGCGACCTCGATTCCGCCCACCGAGCGACCCGGAACCACCAACACTGCCTACCCGTTCTCCACGAACTGATCGCCGAGAGGTCCGACGATGCGACGCTACGTGCCCTGCGCTGCGGGAATGGGGGAATGTTGAACTCGTACAAAGATCTTTCGCGCTGGTACGGCGCGCTCGAACCGGACGCGGCGACCTCCGCTCCGGTGGCCGGGGGCGACGCGATCGCGGAGCCGACGAACGAGGACGAACGCACCGCCCGTTTCCCGGACTACATCCGCGAAGAGGATCCGGAGGAGGCGCGCGCCAAGGCCGAGGTGCCGACGGATCTGCCCGCGCGGCGCAGTGAGTTCATCGGCGGCTGGTCGGACTGGGTGGCCGACGACCAGGCGCCGGGGCCCGACGACGACTACGACCCGCGCTCCGGTGTCGCCGTGCGCTTCCCCTGGCCCGACGACAACGATGCCGATGACGATCCCGCTGAGGAACCACCGTCGCCGCGCAACCGCTCGGCTCCGGCGTTGCGCGTCGCGGCCAAACAGCATCCGGCCACCCGGCGCGCGCGGGTGATTCTGGTCCTGATCGTCGCCGTGCTGATGCTGATCGCGGCGGGCGTCGGCGCGCTGTGGTTGGTGCAGATGTCGGGTCAGCGCGGCGCCGCGGGCGCCGCACCCGCGTCGATGCAGTTCACCGCGGGCAGCGCGCGTGCCGGTGGTCCGGCCGACTGCCCCACCGAACACGGTGTGAGCGTGCTGCGCAGCGCGGAGGCGGGCAGCACCGATTCCGGGCCGGATGCGGTGCTCGCCTTCCAATACGCCTACTACGTCGCGCGTTCGGGCGAACAGGTGCGCGCCGTCGTCGCGCCCGAGGCGCCGATCTCGCCCCCGGAGGTGATCCAGCGCGGGATCGACACCGTTCCCGAGGGCACCACGCATTGCGTGCGGGTCGTCACGGTCACCGAGAACAGGTATTCGGTGGAGGTCACCGAATACCGGCCCGGTGGTGTGCCCGCCACGTACAACAAGCAGATGGTCACCACCGCGGTGATCGGCGGTCGCACCCTCATCACGGGTATCGCGGCCGGATGAAGGAGAGCTGAGAACGATGGGAGAGGACTGGAGCCGCTGGCTCGACGAGGCGCCCGAGGAGGGCGGACCGTCGGGCCGGCAGGCACGTTCCAAGGCTCCGGTAGTACGGCTACGGCGCGGCAAACGGGACGACGACGGCATCGACGGTGAACCCGCGCAGCGCCCGATCCTGGTGGTCGGCGGTTGCGGCGGCGCGGGAACCACGACCACGGCGCTCGGCATCGCCGGTGAACTCGCCTCGGCGGGTACCCCGACCGTCGCGGTGGACGCGACGGCGGCGGGCAGCGATCTGGCACTGCGGGGCGCGGACGAACACCTGCATCCGATCAGTCTGCAGTCGTGGCTGTACGGGCGTGGCGACGACCAGCCGGCCCCGCTCAAGGAGTGCCTGTCGCTGGCGACGTCGGGGATGGGACTGCTGTGGCGCGACGCCGCGCCGCTGCGCCGCAGAGCGACATACCTCACCGTGGCGCGGGCGGTCGACGAGGCCGGCTTCACCGCGGTGTACGACGGCGGGAACCCGATTGCCGGACGTCAGCTGCGTCCGCTGCTCGATGACGCCGATGTGGCTCTCGTTCTTGCCATTCCGGCGCGCAGCGACGCGGCCAATCGGCTGCGGGTGACCCTGGAATGGCTCGATGACCAGTTCGGTGATTCCAGTGAGGGGCCGGGTACCGGCATCGTCGGAGACACCACCATCGTTGTCTCACATCAGCATCCGGGGTTCGACTCACGTGTTGCCGATCATTTGCGCGAACATCTCTCCGGGTGGGTGCGCGAGATCAGGGAGATTCCCTACGATCCGCATCTGGCCCGCGGCGAACTGGTCGAGCACGCCGCACTCGCCGACGAGACGCGCCGGGCATACGCACGCCTGCTGGCCGGGGTGGCATCATGACCGCAGCTATGAAACTTCGTCGCAAACACGACCCTCAACCGGCGGGGGTGGTGGCGCCTCCCGAGTCGAGACGCGCACCGGTATGGGAGCGTCCGGTACCCGGTGTCGGTCGGGCGCCACTGGTCTGGTTGCTCGGTGTGCACGGCGGTGCGGGAGCCACTACGCTCGCGCATGTGCTTGCGCCCGCGGCGGATTCGAGCCGCCGCTGGCCCGGCGTCTTCGAGCGTGAATCCCCCTTTGTCGTGCTGGTGGCCAGGGAGACGATCGCCGGGCTGACGCGTGCCCACGATTTGCTGCGGCAGCATCATTTCGGTTTCGGTGGGCCGTCGGAGGTCATCGGACTGGTCACCGTCGCCGCCAGACCCGGCCGGATTCCGCCGGAGATCCGGCGTTATCGCGAGGTGGTCGGGTCGCTGGCGGGGCCGATGTGGCAGGTGCCGTGGTACGAGGAATGGACGCTGGTCGAGCCCGAGCAACTGCCGACATGGTCGCCCGGCGATCCGATGCCGGAGAAGAAGCGCAAGATCGACCCGCTCGAGGAGGTCCCGCTCGAGGTTCGCGAGCTCGGCACCGATATTGTTGCCGTCGTCCGTGAAAAGCTCGATGCCAGTTCGTCTTTCGATGAGGAGGAGCCGTGATGGCGTGCACCGTGTCGATGTACAGGGCGTTGATTCACACTTCCCGGGAAGGTAGCCGATGAGCATGTTGCTGTTCGCCGCGCAGGACACCTACGGCGCCGTCCTCGCGCAGGTCGGGAATCCGACGCCGGAGGCGCCTCCGGGCTCGGAGAAGATCCTGCAACTCGTGCGGTACCTGACCTGGTTCGTCCTGCTGTCCGGAATCTGCGGCATCGTGTACGCGGGCGGCAAATTCGCGTGGGAGCGGTGGACCGGCGGCGGTCTCGAATCGCCGAAGATGGTCGCCGGAGCCATGATCGGCGGTGTCGTCGCGACGAGCGCGGGCACCATCATGAACGCCGTCATCGGTACCTGATGTCGACCATGTCCGACGTGCGACTCTCGGCGAGCGAGCTGCTCGCCTACAAGCAGATGCCCTCCGATGTACTCGAACCGCTGATGCAGTTGCTGAATTGGCTGCTGTGGTTCGTGCTGTTGGTCTGCCTGGCGTGGATGATCCTGTCCGCGGGCCGGTTGTGGATGGCCTTCCGCAGCGATATGGCGATCAACGACGCCACCCACGGTGTCGTGATGAGTTTGATCGGCGCTTCGGTGGCGAGTACCGCCTCCGGAATCGCGTTGGCGTTCCTGCCGACGTGAGCCGGCATCTGACGGGGACGGATCCGACATGAATTCCACAGTGATGCGCTCGCGCGCGGTCGGCGTCTTCGGCGTCGCGCTGTTCGCTGTCGCGGGCTGCGGCGGCTGCGAAGCCGACGGAGACGGCGCAACGGCGCCCAATCCGGCCGCGGCGCCGACCGATGTGCGGTGGCAGGACTTCCAGGGCGTCGCATTGCCGCGAACCGCGCAGGGGCCCCGGTCGATCACCGACGGCGCCGCCGTCGACTTCGACCGCAGCCCGCCCGGGGCCGCGGTGGCCGCCATCACCCATACCGTCCGGCTGTCGGTGGCCACCGACAGCCAATGGGCGAAGGTGGTGGCCGGGGAGGTCGTGCCCGGCGTCGCGCGTGACGAGTGGTCGGTGAACCGGCTACAGCTGTCGATCACCGGCGCCGCGGCCCCGGAGTACGCGCCGAGGCTGCTCGGTTACAAGATCACCGAATACACCGATCAGGTGACCGCGGTGGATATCTACACCGAATATTCCGACGGTTCGAAGGCGGTGAACCACACCACCGTCGAATGGTTTCGGCAGGACTGGAGATTACGTCTGCCCGGTCCGGACTCGACCGCGAGGCCGGTCGAGTCCATCGACGAATTACCCGACGACATCGTGACATTGGAGGCACCGCAGTGAGTCAGAAGGAGCCCTACGCCCGCTCGGGCGTCTCCTTCGGTGCCATCGCGTCCGCGGCCCTGCTGGCACTGATCCTGGTGGTCGGCATCGTCATGTGGATCGGAAGCGACGATGCGGACGGCGGTGACGGCGGCGGTGTCGCCGCCACCACCGGCGGTGAGGGGTTCGCCGAACCCGAGGTCGATATCTTCGGCAGGCGCATCGATGTTCCGAACAATCCTGCCGGACAACCGCTCTCGCAGGATCCGGCCCGCCAGCGCAAACCCACCGATTCGGACTGGCTGACCGCCGCGCCCGAGGGCACCAACGCCCCGCGCGGCTGGCAGAAGGTCTACGGCGCGTCGGTGCCCTTCTCCACCTCCGACGGCCCGACCCGGCTGGAAGACGGTCTGGCCGTTGGCTATTCGCACACCCCGCAGGGCGCGGCGCTGGCGGCGGCGCAGATCACCTACCGGATCAACGCCCGCCCGGCCGATCGCGAACTGTATCTGCGCCAGGTCCGTGTCTCCGCCGCGCAGATCGCGGCCTACGACAAGGCGCTCGACGAGGACCGTCTCCCGAAACAGCAGCCGGAGCGCATCACTCGCTATTTCGTCGCTCCCGACGCTTTCAAGGTGGAGAACTACGCCGACGATCTCGCCATCGTCCGATTCGCCTCGCGCGGACAGGTGATCGACGGTAAACAACTGTGGGCCGCACTGCGTTTGGTGATGGTCTGGGACGCGGGGGACTGGCGACTGAAGCCGTCCGCGTCCAGCGGAGCCCCGACCGAGTTGATCGAGTCGATCGAAGGGTGGACCGCATGGTGAGCCGGTGTCAGCAGGCCGCGACCGTCGAGTTCGCGAGAAAGGCCCGAGTAACAGTCGACGGCCGACCGGTACGGGCGGGCATGTGCCCGACGGTCGTGCGGCGGGACAGCGAGGGGAAGGTCCGCCCGGTGACAGGCGAAGAGCAAGTCCATATCGAGTCCCTGCGAGATATCGAGGGGTGGACATAATGGTGAGGCGAATTCTCACGATCTTCGCGGTGATCTTCACCGTGATGATCGCGACACCGACGGTGGCCTACGGCCAGACCTACGGTTTCGACGACACGTGCAACGAAATCCACGACACGCTCGACGATGTCGGACTGCCGGGGATCTCCCTCGGCGACGCGGCCTCGGCCGCATGCAAGGCGGGCAATGCCGCGTCCCATCCCGGCGACGCCGCGACCGCCGTCAAGGACAAGGCGTGGGACTCGACCTTCGGCAAGGTCGTCGACTCGTTGATGAAGGGTCTCGGTGAGGCCATCATCCTGGCGTTGACGTTCTGGATGAAGGTGCCCAACGAGGCGGCAAGCGACAACGGCTCGCTGTTCACCAAGATCAACGACTACACCTATCAGATACAGATATTGCTGCTCATCGCCTCGGTCATCCTGACCGGCGCGCGTCTGGCCGAGGCCAGACGCGGGGCCGCGGTGAGCGAGGCGGCCGAATCGTTCCGCATGTTCGCCCGGGTGGTGTTCAGTTCGTGGATGCTCGGGGCGATCATCGTCGCGGGCACCCAGGCCTCGGATCGCTTCTCCGAGTGGGTCATCACCGACGCCACCAACGGTAATGCCAAGGATCTGGCCGAGCTGATGGTGAAGACCAGTAAGTTGCAGGCGTTCTCGCCGGGCCTCGTCCTCATCATCGCGATCGTCGGCCTGCTCGGCGCGCTCGCGCAGATCGTGCTCGCCATCGTGCGCCAGGGGCTGCTGCTCGTCGCGGCGGGCGTGCTCCCGCTGGCGGCCGCCGCCTCGGGTATGAACACCGGCAAACAGTCCTATCAGAAGCTGATCGGCTGGATCATCGCGTTCATGCTGTACAAGCCGGTCGCGGCGATCGTCTACATGATCGCGTTCATGACCGCCGGGCACGTCGACGGCCTGACCTCGACCACGGCGCTGCCCGAAGCCGAAGAGGCACAGCGCATGCTGGTCGCCATCGTGCTGCTGTGCAGCGTCGCGTTCGTGCTCCCCGCGCTGATGCGCCTGGTCACCCCAGCCGTCGCGATCGTCGGCTCCGGTGGTTCCGGTCTGACCGCGGCGGGCGGCACCCTGATCGGCGCGGCGGCGCTCGGCGCGATGGGCACCAAGGCCGTGGCCGTGAAGTCCACCGCGGGCGCGGGTGCGCCCGGCTATGTCGCGGGCGGCGGCGGGCCGCGTCCGGGCGGCGCGGGGCCACGCGGCGGCGGCCGTCCGGTACCGCCACCGCGCGGTGGCGGCGGCGGAAGCGGCGGTGCGCTGCCACCGCGCGCCTCCGGTGGGCAGGCACAGGCCGGAGTACCCTCCGGTGCGTCGAGGGCCGCGGGACGCATCGGCGCCGCCCGCGCCGCGAGCACCGGATTGAACCGGGCCGACGAAAGCATGGGCGATCTCGCCGGTGACCGCTGGGCGAATCGTTCGCCCGACCTCGGGAGGAGCACCATTCCGCGATGACGATGACCGACACCTATGAGCGCCGTTCCTACGGCCTCTGGCAGAAGCCCCGCAGCGCAGGTCTTTTCGGCCTGCGCTGGGAGGAGACAGTCATCGGCTTCGTGGTCGTGATCACGGCGCTGATCACCGCGATGGTCGGTGGATTCCAGTGGGGTCTGATCGTCGGCGGCACCGGCGTGGTGATCATGGTTCCACTGGTGTGGCGGACCGGGGGCCGCTCCGGATACGAGACGGGATTGATGATGTTCAACTGGATGCGTTCACGCAACAACGGTGAGCACGTGTATCGGGGTGGCCGGTTCTCGCGGGTCCCCGGCGGCGTCACCCGCCTGCCGGGTCTGCTCGCCCCGTCGAAGCTGTACGAGGGAATCGACGCGGGCGGTTACAGCTTCGGCATGATCCACCTGCCGCAGTTCGCCCAGTACACCGTCGTGCTCCGGGCCTGGCCGCAGGGCCACGAGGCCGTCGACCAGCCGGTGATCGACCGCTGGGTCTCCGCGTGGGGCACCTTCCTCGCCTCGGTCGGTCAGACCAGCGACATCATCGCGGTGGTGCCCGTCATCGACACGGTGCCGGAAACCGGAAACCGCTTGCTGACCGAGGTTTCCACCATCACCAGGCCGGAGGCGCCCGACCTCGCCCAGCAGGTGATGTACGAATTGGCGACCGAACTGCCGCAGGAACGGGTGCAGTTGCTGCCGCGGGTCGCGATCACCTTCAAGGCGACCACCGCCGAGCGGCGCAAGAATCCGGCCGAGGAGGCCGTGGAGATCGGCCGCAGGTTGCCCGGTATCTGCGCAGCCCTCGCCGAGGCCGGTGTGCGCGCGCAGCCGATGTCGGCCGACGAGGTGATCTCGTTCATCCGGCGCAGTTACGACCCGGCCTCCCAGGCCGATCTCGAGGTCGCCTCCTCCGAACCTGATGGCCACGGCCTGGATTGGGCCGATGCCGGGCCGGTCTCGCACGACGAGAAGTGGGATCACCTGATCCACGACGGCGGCCGCTCGGTCACCTGGGAGATGGACGCCGCTCCCGAGGGCGCGGTGGACGAGCGGGTGCTGCAACGCCTGCTCGCGCCGAATCCCGAAGTGCCGCGCAAGCGCATCGCCATCGTGTACCGGCCGCATTCTGCCGCCGACGCCGCCGAGATCGTCGACGACGATTTCAAGAACGCGCTGGTGGCCCAACAGAGTGAACGCGGTGTCGTCTCGGCCGCCGCGACCCTGCGGGTGGGTGCCACCCAGCAGGCACGTGAGGAACAAGCCCGGGGTCACGGTGTGACCCGCTTCGGAGCCCTGGTGACCATCACCGAGCCCCTGCGCGGCGATCTGCCGCGTATCGAAGCCATCACTCGCGACCTGTCCACACAGGCGCGACTGAAGATCCGGCGGTGCTACCGCTACCAGTCCGCGGCCTTCGCGGCCTCGCTCGGGTGCGGAGTCATCCTGCCGGAACACGCGACAATTCCGAAGGCATTGGCGGGGTGAGTGATTCATGGCACGTGAGAACGAGCCACCGGTGCACGACCGCGACGGCATCCCGGTCCGGCGCGGCGGGCGCCCCGGCGTGGAGGACCTGCCCGACCGGGCCGGGCGACCGGCGCGGAGCGTGAACGGCGACGATCGGTCCGACGTCGGGGAGATGTCCGATCGGGAGCGGAGGGCGTCGCGCGACGCGGCCGAGCGACGGGCGCGCCCCGGGGCCGGGCGGGCCGACGCTGTCCGTGCCGATCGGGCGCATGCCGAACGTGAACGGGCGGAACGGGTCAGAGCGGAGAACCGACGCGCGTCGGCGCCGCGCTCGGAGTACGACGGATGGGCGGAACGTCCGCGTCAGGGCGCCGCGCGTCCCGATCGCGGTGCGCCGCAGCGTCAGGACCGACTGCCCGCCCGCCCGGACCGGGTCGGGCCGCAACGTCCCGATCGCGGTGCCGCGCAACGCAACAGCGGGCGATCCGGTCGCGGGGCACGCCAGGACAAGGCCGATTTCACCGCCGACCGCGCCATGGGAACCCCGCCCATGGACAAGGCCGCGCGTCGCGCGAAGGCCAAGGCGGACAAGCGCAAGACCTCGGGCCCGCAGCTGCTCGACGACGTCACCAGGTCCAAACTCGAACAGATCAGCCGCGAGGGTTCCGGTCTACGCGCGGCATGGGCGACCTTCCGCGTGCGCACCGACGACATCCGCCGCCGCAACTTCGCCGCGCGCGCCGAACAGGTCTACGAGGACGGTTTCGACCGCAGCACAGCCCAACTCACCGATCGCGGGTACGCGGGTCCCGGCGGCGGCCGGATGAACGTCGTCGGCCGCCCGGTCGAATACCGGGCGACCACCGCCCAGGTCGCGGGGTTGTGGCCGTGGTCGGTGGGCGCGGGCGCGCCGCTGATCGGGACACCGCTCGGCTCGCATCTGCACACCGGCGCGCCGGTGTGCTTCGATCCGATGAACTGGTTCCTGCGCGGCAGTTTCATCACCGCGCCGAGCCTTTTCGTGCTGGGGCTCAACGGTTTCGGCAAATCCTCGCTGGTGCGCCGGATCGTGCTCGGCGGAATCGCCCAGGGCATCACCCCGCTCATTCTGGCCGACGTCAAACCGGACTATCGCAAGATGGTCGAACTCGTCGGCGGCCAGGTCATCGACCTCGGTTACGGCCACGGCAAACTCAATCCGCTCGCGGCGGGCGTGCTCGGTTCGGTGGTGCCGCGTCTCGACGATCTCCCGGCGCTGCAACTGCAAGTGCTACAGGATCTGCGGGCCCGCCAGGTGACATTGATCGCGGGACTGGTCGAACTCGTGCGCGGCGCGCGGGTGCGCGACTACGAGGAGACCCTGATCTCCACCGGTCTGCGCATCCTCTACCAGCCCGGCAGCGGTTACACCCCGGATCAGCCGCCGATCATGGAGAACCTGCTCGAGGTGATCGTCGCGGGCGGCGAGGAACTCATGCTCGACGCGGGCGCGGACGATCCGAGCGAATACCAGAACGCCATCAAGGGTTTGCGCCGTTCGCTGCGCGCGCTGACCCAGGGCCCGTTCGGCGCGATCTTCAACGGGCAGACCTCGGTGCCGATCGATACCAGCGCCGTCGCGGTCTGCATCGACGTCTCGCACATCCCGACCGGCGACAAGAAGCTCAAAGCCGCGGTCATGCTCGCGTGCTGGGCCGACGGTTTCGCCTCGGTCGAGGCCGCGCACGTGCTCGCCGACGCCGATCTGGGCCCGCAACGGTACTTCCAGGTCGTGATGGACGAGTTGTGGCAGGTGCTCGGACTCGGCGATTTCATGGTCGACCGGGTCGACGAACTGACCCGTTTGCAGCGCAGTATCGCGACCGCGCTCATCATGATCAGCCACACGATCAAGGATCTACAGTCCCTCGGCTCCGAGGGCGCCATCGCCAAGGCGCTGGGCTTCCTCGAACGCGCTCGCGCCAAGATCTTCGGCGCGTTGCCCGCGGAAGAGGTCAAACGCCTCGACAGCATCGTGCCGTTCACCTCCGCCGAGGAGGAGATGGTGACCGGCTGGTCGGCGCCGCAGGCGTTGACCGGTGAGGCGCTCAAACCGGGCCAGTTACGGCCGTCGCCGCCTGGCACCGGAAAATTCCTGCTGAAAATCGGTGAGGACCGTCGGCCCGGCATCCCGTTCCATATGGAATTCACGGTGTCGGAGAAGGAGAGCGGGATCCACGACACCAATCAGCGCTTCAGCGAGTTCACCGAATCCACTGCGCGCGGTTCGGATTCGCCGAGTGGGAGCGCCGCATGAGGTTCCGGCCGGGATACGCGGTGTCCGTGCGGTGCCGCGTGTCCTCGCGGCCGGAACCGGGCGGTGCGGGGAGTGTCCGATGATGCCGCACCGGTCCTATCGCCGGGTATCGCCGGAGGTCCGCAAGGCCGCCGTGGAACAGGTCCTCGCGCTGACCGGCACGCTCAGTAGCGAATCCGAGGCGTGCCGGATGGTCGCTGATCAGATCGGAGTGCACGCCAATTCGGTGCGCAACTGGGTCCGTGCCGCCGAAGGGCCAGGACTGGAGCGGATGGACGCCGGCGCGCTGCGCCGCAAAGTCGCTCTGCTGCAACAGCAATTGGCCGCGGCCGCCGAGATGAACCGAACCCTGGCCGACACCCTGAACGAATCCCGCCGTCGCACGTGAGCGCCAAAGGCATGCTCTGGGGGGTGATGGGCGTCGTGGTGGCGCTGATGGCGGTGGTGCTCGTGGTGATCATGCCCTCGGTCGACGACCCGTGCGAAGGTATGTCGGTGCTCGGATCGCAGTCGGCGCTACCGCCGCTCGGCGGTTACCCGCAGGGCGATCCACGCGCGTCGACCGCCGCTGCCGCCCCATCCGGTTCCGCCACGGTGACCTCGGCGAACCCCGCTGCCACCGCGACCCCGTCGCTGGCGGCGGGCGTCGGCGCGATCCGTCGCGTGCTGCCGCTGGCGACCGGAACGTTCACCGTCTCCGATGTCTTCGGTTCGCGCGGGGGCGACCACAAGGGCATCGACATGGCGGCCGTCGACGGCACGCCGATCTTCTCGGTCTCCGACGGCAGGGTCGTCGCGGCCGGGCCCGCGTCCGGTTTCGGCAACTGGATCGTGGTCGACTCGATCGACACCAACGGCCGCGGCTATTCGGCCGTCTACGGACATATGTGGGACGGGGGCGTGATGGTGCGCGTCGGCGAGACCGTGCGCGCGGGACAGCAGATCGGACTGGTCGGATCCGCGGGCGAATCCAGCGGTGCCCACCTGCATTTCGAGATCGTTCCCGGTGGCCGTTTCACCGGCGGCAGGCAGATCGATCCGGTGCCGTGGCTCGACGGCGCACCGACCCCCGATCTCGGCGGCGCGCAGTGGTATTCCACCGATCCACGATGCAGCCTCGGTTTCGGCAGTGCCGGTGGCGCGCTCGCCTCGGGCAAGGTGCCGGAGGAACTCGAGATCTGGTACCGCCGAGCCGGTTCGATCTGCCCGCAGATCACCTCGTCGCTGCTCGCCGCCCAGGGCCGCCAGGAATCGGGTTTCCGTCGCGGCGCGACCTCGCCCGCGGGCGCGCAGGGCCTCGCGCAGTTCCTGCCCGGCACCGCCGCGAGTATCAATCCCGACGACGGTAAGCCCTATGTCATCGACGCCGACGGCAACGGTGTGGCCAGCGTGTGGGACGACGGTGACGCCATCATCGGCCAGGGCCGCTACATGTGCGCGATCGCGCACAAGATCGAGCGGTGGCAGGCGGAGGGACGGGTGCAGGGCGATCTCACCGCGCTGTCGCTTGCCGCCTACAACGCGGGCGAGGGCGCGGTACTGGCCTCGGGTGGAATGCCCAACCAGGTCGGCGCGCACTATTCCGAAACCCAGCCGTACGTGCGCAATATCCTCACCATGGAACCGCAGTATCGCGCGCCCGGCTCCACCGGCCGCTTCACCCCGGGCGAGGACGACGCCGGTACCCAGATCGTCGAGGCCGCGCACGACTGGCTCGGCACCCCGTATGTGTGGGGCGGCGGCGGACCGCAGGGCCCGAGCGGCGGCGGACTCGACGGACCCGGCCTCACCTCCGCGGCGGTCTTCGCGGCATCCTCCGGCGCGGTCACACTGCCGCGCACCGCCGAACAGCAGTGGGAAGCGGGCTCCGAAGTGCCGTTGAGCCGGGCGAAACCGGGAGATCTGGTGTTCAGCTCCTTCGGTCCACGCGGCCCGGCGCAGGTCGGAATCTACGCGGGGGCGGGCAGGATGATCCAGTCCGCTCCCGCCGCGCCGGGCCGAGGCGGCGGCGGGGTCGGCGAAACGGCGATACCGGGTGACGCGCGGGCGAGGAGGGTGCTGTGAATGTAGAGCGGAAAAGCGAACACGCGCTGCGATACCCGGCGTTCGGACCGCGACGTGGCGGCCCGCGACGGTTAGCCTGGAAGATACATGGAAGAGCCCGCGCGAAACTGGTGGTGATGCTGGTGGTGAGCGTAGCGACGCTGAGCGCGGCATGCGGGAGCGACAGCGACGGGCCGGATTCCGGCGCGTCGGATCGGGCCACGTCAACGACCCGGTTGCTCGAGGCCGCGCCCGCACCCGATCCGGTGACCCCCGACGGTGTCGCGGTCGCGGCGCTGAAGGAGATCTACACCTGGCAGCCCGCCGCCGAGCCCCAGGGCTCGTCGCTGGCCAGAGCCCGCAAATGGCTCGGTCCCAGCCTGATCCGGGTGCTCGACACCCCCGCCGCGTCGACCGAGACGCCCCGGCAGTCGTTGCAGTGGTCGGATTGGGCGAAGGCGAAAGCCACCGTTCAGGCCTTCACCTTCGCGTCGGGGGAGCGTCCGCCCGCGGGCGCGGACCCGAACACCGAGCAGTACAAGATCGGGATAGAGCAGACCGTCGTCTACCCGGACGGGCGCAAGGAGGAGTTGCCGCCGAGCACGGTCATCGCGACCGCCGTCCGCACGGCCGAGGGCTGGCGGCTCGACGCGTTCCGCTGACACCGCATCATTCACCACCGCAAGGCAATTCGAGGAGGCACAGATGGCAAAGAAGAAGCCGGTGAAAGATCCGGCCGCGGTCGGACCCGATCTCGGCCTGTACGCCGTCTACGCCGCTGCCGCGGTGTTCGCGACACTGCTGCTCGCCCTGCACCTGGGCAACGCGCTGTCGTCCCCACGCCAGGACGTCCCGGTCAATCCGATCGAGATCATCGCGAAAATGGCACGGGGACAACTGAAATGGCCGGTCGCCGCCACCGTGATCGTGCTGCTCGTCATCGCGGTGGGGGTGATCTACCTGCTGACGCGTAAACAGTCCAAGACCCGAGCGTCCAAGGGCAGACTCCCGGTCGATGACAAAGCCGATGTGATGGGTAACGGCGGTGCGATCGCGTCGCTGACCGAAGCGGGGGTACGGGAGAAGGCGGCGCAGCTCGGGATTCGGCTCGGGAGTCAGGACACACCCGGTGTGCCGATCGGTATCGGCGTCGCCGATGGCGCCATGTTGTACGGGTCGTACGAGGATCTGCACATCGACATCTGGGGTCCGCGCCAGGGGAAGTCGACCTCCCGCGTGATTCCGGCCATTCTCACCGCGATCGGTCCGGTGCTGGCCACCTCCAACAAGCGTGACGTGGTCGACGCGACCCGTGATGTGCGGGAGGCGAAGGGGAGTCCGACATTCGTCTTCGATCCGCAGGGTGTGGCGGCCGAGGAACCGACGTGGTACTGGAATCCGCTGAAATGGGTAGCGCCCGAACGGGCCGGGTTCGAGATGCGTGCGGCGCGTCTTGCGGGGCACTTTGCCGACAGCGACGACGGATCGGACGCCAAGACCGACGCGTTCTTCGATCCTGAGGCCGAGGATCTGCTCGCCGGTTTGTTCTTGGCCGCAGCCGTCGCGAAGGAGCCGATCACACGGGTGTGGTACTGGGTGACCCACCCCAGAGACGAAACTCCCATTCAGCTGTTACGCGATGCCGGCCACGAATTCACGGCCGATGGCCTGACCGCCCAGTATCAGGCCGACGAACGCACGCGTAGCAGTGTTTTCGGCACGGCGAAGAAAATGATCCGTTGCCTCAAATTGACCAATGTGCACGACTGGGTCACACCCGGTAGTACCCGTCTCGACAACGGACGCAGCCATGAACGAACACTGTTCGATGAACTGGAATTCATCGAGAACAACGGCACGCTCTACAGCCTGTCGTTGGAAGGACGCGGCTCGGCTGCGCCGCTGGTGAGTGCGCTGACCGAAGCGGTGATCGACGTCGCGATGCAGAAGGCGTCGAGGTCGCGCGGTGGACGTCTCGACATCCCCCTCCTTGCTGTCCTCGATGAGGCGGCAAACGTGGTGCGCTGGAAGGATCTTCCCAAGCAGTACAGCCACTTCGGGTCGCGTGGGATCGTCGTCATGACCGTGCTCCAATCGTGGGCGCAGGGCGTTCGCTGCTGGGGTGAGGACGGTATGTCCGCGCTCTGGTCCGCGGCTAATATCAAGGTGCTCGGCAGTGGTGTCGATGACACCAACTTCCTTCGCGATCGCTCCGAAGCGCTCGGGGAATACGATGCCATCTCGCAGTCGGTCTCCGAGTCCTCCAGTGGCAAGAGCTATTCCCGTTCGCTCGGTTCTTCCAAGACGTTCTCGGTGAACGGGCTCGCGACATTGCCGCGCGGGCGGGTCATCGTGTTCTCTTCGGGCGCACCGCCGGTACTCGTACGCACTGTTGCATGGTGGGAGAGCGAATATTCCGCCGAAGTCGAACAGTCGATCAAACGGCATGATCCGACACGAAAGACCGAGATCATCGACCTCATCGGATCACCGGCGCTCGACAAGTCCGCACCGCGACAAGACCCCCCGTCGTTGGTGAAGTCGGCGCCGCCGCAGGATCATGGGCAGCCAGAGGAGGCACGGCCGCTGTGAATGATCAGAAGCCCAAGTTCGCCACCGTGAACTCGTTCGTCGAGGAGTATCTTGTCGGGATCTATCAGCGACAGGTCACCGATACGAGCGATACGGTCTGGTGCGACCAGTGGTGGCGCCACGGTGAGGCGGCCGCCCGCCTCACCGCCGTGTGGCGGGCATGGGAACGATGGCATCGTGACGAGCGTGGCGGATTGAGTTACTGGCTGGTCCAGCATGCCGATCGGCACATGAAGCAACTGTTCGACCCGCGTGGGCCGTTCAAATATTGCAGTGTGCGTAACGGTCACCGCGGCGTGCTCGGCCCGCTGCCGACCGAGGCTCCGCCGAACGCTGTACTCGCCGAGCTGACACCCGAGCGTCACGATGACTGGTGGTATCCCACACTCGTCGACTTTGTTGACGGGTACCTCGGTCAGGTCTATCAGCGACAGGTCACCGACCTCAGTGATACCGCATGGTGCCCGCGGTGGTGGCAGCACAGGGAAGCTGTGGTCAGAATCGAATCGCTGTGGACCGCACACGAATTCGCTCGCAATGACCGATCGGACGGGCTGAGCGAATGGTTCCTGGAACATGCGGACCCGCAGATGAAGCAGCTCTTGGACCCGAGGGGGCCGTTCAAGTACTGCACGGTGCGGGGTGGGCACCAGAGTAAGGTGAGTCCGCTTCCGGTAACGACGGAACCGCCCGGATTGTTTGCCGAGCCCGATCCCGTGCCGGAGCGGTAGTCCGGCCGGATCGGTCCTACTACTCAGCGGCTACGTTCGAGCCCGCGGCCCAATTCTTGTTCGCGGGCTACCGTTGGCGTCGGCGCTTCTTTGGATCGTGTGCGGGCTGCTTCCTCGACGGGGTGCGCGTGCCCGGCTTCGACGAGCATCCGCACCGCCGCCAGTTCGGGTTCGACGCCGATCCTGGCGAGATGTGCCGCGATGGCGCTGCGGCGTTCTTCGGAGTCGTAGCGCATCTGCGGTGCGGCTACCGATGACGCGGTGGCAACCGAACCGGTGGCGACCGACATGCTCGAAGATCGATCCTTCTCCAGCGAGATACCGAGACTCTGACTCGTCACCGGCATCTCCATCATCCGCGCGAGTTCCACGTTGCGCGGATCCTTCGCTTTGGCGTCACGCGCCTCACGAACCTGGAGTTCCCTGGCCTCTTTGATGCGGGCCTCGGTGACCTTGACCCGTGCCTCGGCTTCTTTCTGGCCGCGCTCACGAGTCCGCAGTGCGACGAGGGTCGCAAGCTGCAACATGGTCCTCATCATCGCGCCTGTTTCCTTGGCGATGTCGTCCAATTCTCCGGACATGGCTGCTCCCCGATGCTGCGGTGATCACTATGGATTGTGGTGGTACTCGGTGACGAACTACTCGGTGACGAACTCTGCCCCTTGTCACGACCGAACGAGCGGTGATCCGAGGGGCAGCGTGTCGTCTGCAAACGCGGACATCAGAAGCCGGTCGCGTAGCACTCCCCGCCCGGGGGATCGGCCCGTTAGGGTTGGCTACGCTACGCGCGCTCCTTCTTTCGAGATTACCCGAGAAAGCCCTGGCACAACCGTACGGACGCGTCGGTTACAGCATATATCGCACAATTCCGACACGCAGGGGTAAGTCGCCGGACAACCTCGCTCAATCCATCTGAACGGACGTGATCGTTACGGGGGTGGTGGGTTTGCCGTCGCCCGGACCGTTCGAATTGTCCTGGCCCGCTTCGGCGATCTTGTCCAGGGTGCCCATGTCGCCCTTGTCGACGGTGCCGAAGATCGTGTACTGCGGCGGGAGTTGCGAATTGCCGTAGACGATGAAGAACTGGCTTCCGTTGGTGGCCTTGCCATCCACGCCGTCGGACCCGGTCGAACCGTTGGCGTTGGCCATGGCGAGCACGCCGCGTTCGTAGTCGACCGGCATCTGGAGGTTCGGGTCGCCCGCCGCGTACTGATCGGTCGGGTACTCGTTGTCGAATTCGTAACCGGGACCGCCCATTCCGGTGCCGACCGGGTCGCCGCACTGGAGCACCTTCAGGCCCTCGCTCGCGGTCATCCGGTGGCAGCTGGTGCCGTCGAAGTACTTCTGGTCCACCAGATTCATGAAGCTGTTGACCGTGCAGGGGGACTCGGCGTTGTTCAGCGTGAGTCCGATCGGGCCCGCGCTGGTCTCCACGCTGAGGCTGACCTTCGCGTCGTTACCCGTGGTCGGCACCGCGGTGCGTTCGGGTTTGTGCACCGGCTTGTCGGCGGGGGCGCGACCGTCGCGGTAGCTGCAGTTGACCAGTGCGGGCTTGGCCTTGGCGGCGGGCGGAGCTGCGGTCAGCGACGCGTCCTTGGGCTCGGCTGCGGTGTTGCTGTCGTTGTCGTCGCCCTTGGTCAGGAAGTACACCCCGGTCACCGCCGCGACCACGACGACGACGCCGAGCACGGATCCGGCGATCGTGAGTTGCTTGCGTTTGCGGGCCCGATCGGCGCGGGTGGCGAGCTGGCGCTCCAGCTTCCGCTTGGCCGCTGCTCGTCGCTGTTCGTTGCTCGGCACTGACACGTTCCTCCCGTTTTCCGGTCCTTTCGGGGGATCAGTGTGCCATCTCTTCCTTAGAGTTCCTCTAGACCTCCGGTGAGCGCGGCGGCCACGAGGCCGCAGGCGGGCTCCGCACCTGTGTGAGTGCGGCCCGAGGGACAACCGGTTGGACTTGTCGGGCCGCGGTGGTGGAAACTGGACCATCGTGACCAAGACCAGCCGCTTCTCCGCCCCGAAGGGGGTTCCGGATTACGTCCCGCCCGGCTCCTCGGAGTTCGTCGCGGTACGCGAGGAACTGATCCGTGCCGCCACCCTGGCCGGGTACGGGCATATCGAGCTGCCGATCTTCGAGGAGACGGCGCTGTTCGCGCGTGGCGTCGGCGAGTCGACCGACGTGGTCAGCAAGGAGATGTGGACCTTCGCCGACCGCAACGGTCAGAGTTTCACGCTGCGCCCGGAGGGCACGGCGGGCGTGATGCGCGCCGTCATCCAGCACGGCCTGGACAAATCCGCCCAGCTGCCGGTGAAGGTGGTCTACGCGGGGCCGTTCTTCCGCTACGAGAATCCGCAGGCCGGACGGTACCGGCAGTTGCAGCAGGTCGGTGTCGAGGCCATCGGCATGGACGATCCGGCCCTCGACGCCGAGGTCATCGCCATCGCCGACGCCGGATACCGCACGCTCGGCCTGAAGGATTTCCGGCTGGAGATCACCTCGCTCGGTGACGAGACCTGCCGACCGCAGTATCGGGAGCTGTTGCAGGAATTCCTGTACGGGTTGCCGTTGGACGAGGAGACCAAGCGTCGGGCCTCGATCAATCCGCTGCGGGTGCTCGACGACAAACGGCCCGAGGTCAAGGCTCTGACCGCCGCCGCGCCGTTGATGATCGACCACCTCTCGGAGTCGGCGAAGACGCATTTCGAGCAGGTGCTCGGATATCTCGACGCCCTGGGCGTGCCGTACGTGGTGAATCCGCGCATGGTCCGCGGACTCGACTACTACACCAAGACGACCTTCGAATTCGTGCACGACGGGTTGGGCGCGCAATCCGGGATCGGCGGCGGCGGTCGCTACGACGGACTGATGGCCGAATTGGGAGGCCAGCCGCTGTCCGGAATCGGCTTCGGCCTCGGTGTCGACCGGACCGTTCTCGCGCTGCGCGCGGAGGGCAGGCCCGCGGGCAATCCGGCGAGTTGCGAGGTGTTCGGGGTGCCGCTCGGCGACGCGGCGAAACAGGCTCTGTTCGTGCTCGCGGCTCGGTTGCGCGCGTCGGGTATCCGCGTGGATCTGGCCTACGGCGGTCGCGGAATCAAGGGCGCGATGAAGGCCGCCGACCGCTCGGGCGCGAAGTTCGCGCTGGTACTGGGCGACCGCGACCTGGCGGAGAACACCATCGGCCTGAAGGATCTCGGCGCCGGTGATCAGCGTCAGGTGCCGTTGGACGAGGTGGCGGGAATACTCGCCGAGGCCCTCGCCCGGTAGATCCCCGATCGGGGCCGGTCCCGCGTACCACAAGCGGCCCCGCGACGCCGGTGCACGCGGTAACGTGTCCGGCGCGCCGATGGTGCGCGAAGTCGCGGAGAGGCAGGGTCGGTGGAGTCGAATCCCGAGGGCGCGGAGGCCGTTTCGGCGATCGGCCTCGATCTGGTCGCACCCGAGGTGTACGCTCCGATGCTGCGCAAGCTGGTGCTGGCGGCGACCGGGGTCGGCGTCGGCGCGGCACTGCTGGCGGCCACGGCGCTGAGCTGGCCGGCGGCGGTCGCCATCGGCGTCATCGTCGCCGTGCCGACCATCGCCTATGCCCTCGCGATCCGGCGCAGGCGGATCTGGATGGCGGGCACCACGATTCACGTGCAACGGGTGTTCGGCGAGCGTCGCGTCGAACTGTCCGAGACGACCGGGGCCGAGCTGCTCGTGTACCCGGCCCGGCTCAGCCGGATCGTGCTGCGGGTGACAGCGGGACCGGAGACCCAGATCATCCCGCTGGCCATGTACACCGATACCGGTAGCGGCCGCGAACTGCACCTGCTGGGTCTGCGCAGGCTCGCCGACGCTCTGGCCGCGAGCCGATTGGCCGCCGCGATCGCCGTCTCGGACGTTCTCGTCCACCAGCTGCGCGCCGAGGCCCGCGACGCCGCACTGGGCGATCGGCCCCTCTACAAGGCCGTTCGACTGGCCAGAACCAACGACACGGTCTCCCCGGTCGTCCTCACCGACTCCGAGGTCGCCGAACTCGGCTGATCGGACACGCCGGTTTCCCCGCGCCCCGACACCCGGCCTGGCCGGCGAACGGCGACGCCGGTGAACCGCCCGCTGGGCTCGGTGAAGGGCGGTCGGCGACAACTGTCTGTTAGCTCACGCCCGGCCTTCGGGCTCGGTGAGACTCGATAGGGTTGGAGACGAGTTGACCGTCTGACGTAAGGAGCCGACGTCGTGAGCACCGCTCGGAACGCGCCCGTGACCGTTGCCGTCACCGGAGGAGCAGGCCAGATCGCCTACGGCCTGCTGTTCCGGATCGCCTCCGGGGCGATGCTCGGCTCCGAGACCCCGGTGCGGCTGCGGTTGCTGGAGATCCCCGCCGCCGTCGCGTCGCTCGAAGGTGTCGCGATGGAACTCGAGGACGGCGCTTTCCCGCTACTCGAATCCATCGATATCAGCGACGACCCGTGGGTCGGCTTCGACGGCGCGAATGTCGCGCTGCTGGTCGGTGCGCGGCCGCGCACGGCGGGGATGGAGCGCGGCGACCTGCTGGCCGCGAACGGGCCGATCTTCACCGAGCAGGGACAGGCGATCAACGCCAGCGCCGCCGACGACGTGAAGGTGCTCGTGGTCGGCAATCCGGCCAACACCAATGCCTTCATCGCGATGAGCAATGCCCCCGATGTGCCCGCCGAACGGTTCACGGCAATGACGCGCCTCGACCACAATCGCGCCATCGCCCAGCTGGCCAAGAAATCGGGCGCACCCGCCGCCGAAGTCGCTCGCGTCGCGATCTGGGGTAACCATTCGGCCACCCAGTATCCCGATATCACCCATGCCACCATCGGCGGTCGTCGCGCGCTCGACGTGATCGACGAGCCGGACTGGGTGCGTGCGGATTTCATCCCCACCGTCCAGCAGCGCGGCACCGCCATCATCCGGGCGCGCGGCGCGTCGTCGGCCGCCAGCGCGGCCAGTGCCGCGATCGACCACATTCACGACTGGTCGCTTGGAACCGGCGAGGGCGACTGGACATCCATGGCCGTCCCGTCGGACGGTTCCTACGGCATTCCCGAGGGCCTCATCAGTTCCTTCCCCGTCACCTGCGCCGACGGGGCGTACGCGATCGTGAGCGATCTCGAACTCGACGATTTCTCGCGCACCCGCGTCGACCTCAGCGTCGCCGAACTCGAACAGGAACGCGGCGCGGTCATAGACCTCGGATTCGCCAAACGCGTCTGACAACGGCCGCGGTCGGCCGCCGCTCAGCCGCCGACGGTCCAGGTCTCCGAACCGGTGAGCAGGTTCTGTAGGGAACCGGAGTCGACGGGTGTGCGCTCACGGGCGGTATCGGTCTGCGCGCGGACGCCGTCGTCGTAGGTGGGGCGGCTGACACTGCGGAAGATGCCGGTGACGACGTGGTCGAGATCCTGATCCGACAGGCGCGAGAGCGCGTAGGCGTATTCGGGGCTGTCGGCATAGGCGTCGTGCACGACGATATCGGATTCGGCCACCCGGTCGGCTCGCGCGGCCGCGAGACCGAAACCGTCTCGCACCACGGCGAATTCGCGATCGGCGCCGAAACGGATGGGTTCGGCGTGGCGCAGCGGGACGAGATGGTCGGCGGCGGTGTCGCGGCGCAGCGCGTCGAAGGAGCCGTCGTTGAAGATCGGGCAGTCCTGCAAGATCTCCACGAAGGAGGTGCCCCGGTGTTCGGCGGCGGCCCGCAGCACCTCGGTGAGTCCGGCGCGATCGGAGTCCAGGGCGCGGGCGGCGAAGGTCGCCTCGGCGCCGAGCGCCACGGACAGGGTGTTGAACGGCCGGTCCACCGATCCCATCGGGGTGGATTTGGTGACCTTGCCGGGTTCGGAGGTGGGCGAGTACTGACCCTTGGTCAAGCCGTAGATCCTGTTGTTGAACAGCAGGATCGTCATGTTCACATTGCGCCGCAGCGCGTGGATCAGATGGTTGCCGCCGATCGAGAGGGCGTCGCCGTCACCGGTGACGACCCAGACCGACAGGTCGGGGCGGGTGACGGCCAATCCGGTGGCGATGGCGGGCGCGCGACCATGGATGGAATGCAGACCGTATGCCTCCAGGTAGTACGGGAAGCGGCTCGAGCAGCCGATCCCGGAGACGAACATGAGATTCTCGCGGCGCAGACCCAGGTCGGCGAGGAATCCGCGCACGGTCGCCAGGATGACGTAATCGCCGCAGCCGGGGCACCAGCGCACTTCCTGGTCGGAGGTGAAATCCTTGACCTTCTGCGGACCGGTCGCCGCGGGCACCCCGGACAGACCGGTGAGCCCCAGATCGGTTCCGACGAGCGAAGTCTCGATGATGGTCATCTCAGTTACCCCCGGTACCGGAGCGTGCGGACGGTGATCGGTCGGCCGTCGGCGCGCGGTAGGTGGCCCTGGCGCGGGCGGCGAACGCCTTGCCGTGTTCCAACTCCGCGAGCGAGCCGTCGATGGCGGCGGCGATGACGCCGACGAGTTCCTGCGCCGAGAACGCGGTGCCCGCGATCTTCGTCCACGGCAGCACGTCGACGAGATATCTCGCGCGCAGCAGCATGGCGAGCTGCCCGCCGTTCATTTCGGGGACGACCACGGTGCGGTAGCGGCGCAACACGTCGCCGAGATCGGGCGGGAGCGGGTTGAGGTGGCGCACGTGGGCCTGGGCGACGGACACGCCGCGACGGCGGGCGCGGCGGCACGCCTCACCGATGGGACCGTAGGAACTGCCCCAGCCCAACATCAGGAGTTCGGCGTCGCCGTCCGGATCGTCGACCTCGAGTGAAGGCACGTCGATGCCGTCGATCTTGGCCTGCCGGAGCCGGACCATGAGTTCGTGGTTGTCCGGCTCGTAGGAGATGTTGCCGCTGCCGTCGGCCTTCTCCAGGCCGCCGATGCGATGGGCGAGTCCCGCGGTGCCGGGCACGGCGATGGGTCGGGCCAGGGTGTCCGGGTCGCGGGCGTAGGGCTGGAATCCCGCGCCGTCCTCGGCGTCGGGTTCGAAGCCCGGATCGATGGGTTCCATGGTCGCGACATCGGGTATCGACCACGGTTCGGAACCGTTGGCGATCGCGCCGTCGGAGAGCAGCAGTACCGGCGTCCGGTAGGTGAGCGCGATCCGCGCGGCCTGCACCGCCGTGGCGAAACAGTCGGCGGGAGAGCGCGGTGCGAGGACCGCGACGGGGGATTCGCCGTTGCGGCCGTAGAGGGCCTGCAACAGATCCGATTGCTCGGTCTTGGTCGGCAGACCGGTGGACGGGCCACCGCGCTGGACATCGATGATCACCAGCGGCAGTTCCGTCATGACGGCCAACCCGATGGTCTCGCTCTTCAACGCGAGACCCGGCCCCGACGTACTCGTCACCCCGAGCGCACCGCCGAGCGCAGCGCCCAGGGCCGCACCGATTCCCGCGATCTCGTCCTCGGCCTGGAAGGTCGTGACGCCGAAGTTCTTGTGCTTGCTCAGCTCGTGCAGGATGTCGGAGGCCGGGGTGATCGGGTAGGTGCCGAGGAAGACCGGCAGCCCGGCCAACTGTCCCGCCGTCACCAGTCCGTAGGCGAGCGCGGTATTGCCGGTGATCTGCCGATAGGTGCCGGGCGCGAGCGCGGCGGGCGCGATCTCGTAGGTGGTGGCGAAACTCTCCGTCGTCTCGCCGTAATTCCAGCCCGCGCGGAACGCGAGGATATTGGCCTCGGCGATATCGGGTTTCGTCGCGAACTTCTCCCGCGTGAATTTCTCGGTGCCGCCGATCGGACGCCCGTACATCCAGGACAGCAGTCCGAGCGCGAACATGTTCTTGGCCCGCTGCGCGTCCTTCTTGCCGACACCGGCGGGTTCGGTGGCGGTCAGGGTCATCGAGGTCATGGCAACGCGGTGCACGGTGAAATCGGCGAGGGTGCCGTCCTCGAGTGGATCGCCCGCGTAACCGGCCTTGCTGAGATTGCGTTTGGTGAACTCGTCGACGTTCACGATCACCGTGCCGCCGCGCGGCACCTCTTCCAGATTCGTCTTCAGCGCGGCCGGGTTCATCGCCACCAGAACGTCGGGCTGATCGCCCGCGGTGAGGATGTCGTAGTCGGCGATCTGGATCTGGAACGACGAGACGCCGGGCAGCGTGCCCTGTGGCGCGCGGATCTCGGCGGGGAAATTGGGCTGGGTGGCCAGGTCGTTGCCGAACGCGGCGGCCTCGTGCGTGAACCTGTCGCCGGTCAACTGCATTCCGTCGCCGGAGTCACCGGCGAATCGGATCACGACCTTTTCCAATTTCGCTGTGCCGATTGCACTTTGGTGCGAGACCATATGCCTTGTCCACTTCCTCGTCGCGTGAGAGGGGTGCTAGTGGCCAAAGTACTCCGCGAGACGCCTTCGGCGCGGGCGAAGCGCTGTCTCGGCCGAAATCGGCGCGGCGCGTCGTCAGGTGAACAACGACAGTTGCGGATCGGCGTCGGGTTCGGGCGCCGGATCGGCGTCGGGGACACGGGCGGAGGACCCGGCCAGTCCGTGACGGCGCAGTAGCGGATCGACGCGTTCGCGCAACCACGCCGCGTATTCCGGGGTGACGTAGGCGCCGCGCCCGTAGAGCTGACGGTATCGGCGCAGCATCGCCGGATGCGCCTCGGCGAGCCAGCCGAGGAACCAGCCCCGCGTCGCCCCGCGCAGATGCATCGGAAAGGCGACCGCCGAACTCGCGCCCGCCGCCGCGATGGCGCCGAAGAGTTCGTCGAGATGGGATCGGCTGTCGGTGAGATAGGGGATGACCGGGGCCACCATCACGTTGACGTCGAATCCGGCCCCGCTCAGCGCGCCGACCATGTCGAGCCGGGCGCGCGGCGACGGTGTGCCCGATTCCAGCCCGTGGTGCAGGTCGGTGTCGAGAATCGCGATGGACACCGCCACGCGCACCGGAACCTCACGCGCGGCGAGGGTGAGCAGAGGCAGGTCGCGCCGCAGCAGGGTGCCCTTGGTGAGAATCGAGAACGGCGTGCCGGAGTCGGTGAGCGCGCGGATGATTCCGGGCATCAGGCGGTAGCGGCCCTCCGCGCGCTGGTACGGGTCGGTATTGGTGCCCAGCGCCACCGCCTCGCGTTGCCAGGAACGCCGGCCGAGTTCCTTGCGCAGCACCGCGGCGATATTCGTCTTCACCACGATCTGGGCGTCGAAATCGCGTCCGGCGTCCAGATCCAGATATTCGTGGGTCGGGCGCGCGAAGCAGTACCGGCAGGCATGCGAACACCCGCGCATCGGATTGATCGTCCAGCGGAACGGCAGCGACGAATCCGGTGGCAACTTGTTCAGCGCGCTCTTGCAGAGCACCTCGTGGAAGGTCATCCCGTCGAATTCCGGGGTCCGCACGGTGCGGACGAAACCCGCCCGGCCGAGGCCGGGCAGTGCGCCGTCGTCGGCGTCCAGGGATTGGTTCTGCCACCGCACCCCGCCAGTCGAACATGTGTTCTATTATCTGTCAAGCGACCCGGCAGGTACGCGCCGGGCGAAGAGTTCCGGGTCGGCGAAGAATTCCACCAGGTCACGCACCGTCTCGTCGGTCGGGCGCGGCTGGTAGCCCAGTTCGCGTTCGGCCTTGGCGTGGTCGACCACCGGCGCGGAGACCAGCGCGCCCAGCGCCGCGCGCGAGATGACGTCGGTACGCAGCAGCTTGCCGATCGGGGCGAGGACCGGGATCAGACCGCCGACCAGCTTGGGCGAGATGGTGAACTTCGGTCCCTTCTTCCCGCCGTGGCGCGCCACGAGCCTGCACAGGTCGAGCATCGAGATCATCGAACCGCCGAGCAGGTAGTTCTCGCCGGTCCTGCCGTTGTCCGCCGCCAGGATCAGGCCCGCGGCGACATCGCGGACGTCGACGAGGTCGAATCCGCCGCCGATCATCGCCGGGATGCGGCCCTGGGCGGCGTCGCGCAGCGTGCGATTGATCCGCGACAGCGGCGTGCCCAGATCCGCGGGCCCGAAAACCCCGGTCGGGTTGCACAGCACGGCGTCGAGTCCCTTGTCGACGACCGCGCGCAAGGCCACCTCACCCGCCCATTTCGACCGGTCGTAGACGGGAAGCGCGGGCGCGACGGATCGGGCGGAGGTCTCATCGATGCGGCCGCCGCAGGTGTACTGATCGAAGGCGTGGATCGAACTGGCGTGCACCATGCGCCGCGCGCCGACCTCCAGCACGGCCTCGGCGACCACGCGCACACCCTCGGTGTTGACCTTCCACGCCAGGTCGTTGCGATCGGCGAGGGTGATCACCGCGACCAGGTGGTACACGACCTCGGCGCCGCTCAGCGCCGCCCGCATCGACGCGGGGTCGAGGACATCGCCGCTGACCCAGGTGACATTCGGTTCGGTCGACCGCTGCGGCGCCATCCTATCGATGGCGACGACCTCGTCGCCTCGATCGATCAGCAGGCGGAGCAGGTTCGTACCGAGGTAGCCGGCTGCGCCGGTCACTGCGACCTTCATGGGAACGAGAATATAGAACTTGTTCTAACATGCAAATCGCAGCGATAGCGTGCCTTTTATGCGCTCATACAGTCACACGTTACTGTTTCACTATGGGGCTGTCGCACGAATAGATGACATCCTGACCTGCCCCACCGTCCTGCCTCCGGGATCGGGTGGGCCCACACCGTTCGGGCAACGAGAATGCGTGTGTTCGGAGCCGCCGCCGCGACCAAGTCCGAGGCCGATCAATCCCAGTGTCGGAGGTCATGCTGCGTGAGGTCCGCGCCGGGGAGTGGAGCGATTTCCGCAGACAGCCCCGGCCGTCGATACTGTTCTCCCACTTCACCGCAGAGGAACTCGGCGCCTTCACCGCGTGTCGCAGCGGTTGTCGGGACCCGCCGCGTCCCAGAAGTATCCTCCCGTTCATGCGCTGATGGCTCGTCGGGGCCGTCGAACCGGGGGTGGAGTGAGGCGGTCGAACGCAAGCCGACGTAGTTCAACGGTAGAACTTCTGCTTCTGCCCCAACACAATTCGGCGTTCCGCGACTCGCTTCGTACGCCTATTTCTATCGGGGTGGATACCTGCAAGCTATCGACTGCCGAGTGATGCTGTAGCGCATCGCATTCGGGCGCGTTCGGCTGAAGATGTAGAGTAGATAAAGACCTCGTCGCCTCCGCGGCGATCGTGCATCGTAGGTCCAGGCAGGCCGGATTCACATACTCCCGGCTGCGGTCATTCATCGAACCGTCGCGCATGTTTCGGCTGATGACGGGACGTGTCGGCGATGCCCTCGGCATACCTCCGAACTCGGCGCACCTGCCCACCTTTCGCAAGGTGCGTGAGCTGACCGGCAAGATCCGCGAGTTCATCAACGGCTGGAACCCCGCGCGAAACCCTTCGCCTGGACCAAGAACGCCGAACAAGTCCTCGCCAAAGCAGACCGCCGAAGAACTTCAATACGGCCCACTAGTGTGTCGCGCCTGAGATCCGTTGAAGATATTTGGCGAGTGATTCGAGGATCTCTTCCGCGGTTTTGCGCCAGACGAAGGGTTTCGGGTCGGCGTTCCATTGCTTGATCCAGGCACTGATGTCTTTGTCCAGCGCGGCAACGCTTTTGTGGACTCCTCGGCGCAGAAAACGAACTGATATTCGAGCAGTTCGCGGCCGCGCGGCTCGCCGCTGGTCCGACACCTGAAGGAACCCCCATCCCCGGGTTCGGAGGGAAGTTCTCCGACGACACGTCGGCACCGAGTTCGAAGGTTGGACGTGGGAGGGGGCCAGTGGTACGACCAGGACGGACAACTCGTGCGATATAGCGAGGACGGCACCCGGGCATGACGGTCCGCCTCTCAGTTTTTCCCCTATCGCCGTGCGGCGGGCAGGAACTCGCGGGTTCGTGGCGCGTGGGAGACGGGCGCGGACCGTCTGGCTGCCCGCATGGGGGTCGGCTATATTAGGGCCCAACCGTGCCGGTTCGTGCGCTGGGAGTGCGTAGAGCTGGCGCGGCAGGGTGTAGAAGACGCCGGCGACGGTAAGCGCACGACACGAACGTTCACGACGATTTGGGGGGTTGCTCGATGGCAGAATTCTCGGCGGATACCGATGGGCTGCGGCTGTTCGCCACGGAGAACGCGGGTATCGCTTCGGAACTCGCGGGTGCGGCGAGTTACGACACGGTGGCACAGGTCTCGGCGGCGACGCCGGTATTCGGACTGATCGGCGCGGATTATCTGCTCAGCTTCGCGGCGGCCCAGGTGTTGCAGGCCAGGGATATCAACGAACTCTCGGCCAAGTACCAGGGGCTGTCGTCCAAGGCCTTCAGCGCCGCGCTGCGCTTCGACGGCCAGGACACCGAACACGCGGCCGATCTCGGCGCCGCCGCGGAACAGATCTGAGGTCGCGCGATGAAGCCCATCGATACCGCCGACACCGGTCTGATCATGCCGCAGGACCAGGCCTCGGCCTCGACCCAGCACGCCGCCGACGACGCCGGACAGATCGCCGCCGCGGCGGTGCAGAGCACACCGCAGGCGATCCAGGATCTGGCGATGCCGCAATTGCCGGAGGATATGGCGCCGATCGAGGCGCCGGAATTCTTCCTGTCCAAGAAGATCAGCGACGACGCGCAGTCCGGTGGTATCGGCATGCCCGCCGGTCCCGGTGGGCTCAACGGTGGCGCGGCGCCCGACACCCAGGGTGTTCTCGGCGCGGCGCCCGCCGATGTCTCCGGCCTGCTCGGTGAGGCGAACACCGCGATAAGTCATGCGACGACACAGGTGCAGTCTGCGGCCCAGGGCGTGCTCGACCAGGCGAACGGTGTGGTCGGCAGTGCCCTGAGTTCGGGCGCGGCCCAGGCGACCCAGGCCGCGGCGTCGGTGCCGACGGCGCTGTCCTCGTTGCCCGCCATGCCCGCAGATCCGGTCGCCGCGCTGATGAACGGACTCTCCGTTCCCGCGCTGCCCGGTGTCGATCAGTTGGTGAAGCCGATCCTCGATCTGCTCAGCAGCTTCGGCACCGGCGTCATGGGCGCGCTGGACCCCACCCAGATCCTGAGCCAGGCCTCCGCGATCGTCGACAAGGCCGTGGCGATGGGCAAGGGCAGCATGGCCACGGTCGAGCAGGTGTGGGAGGGGCAGGCCGCGCGCAGCGCGTCGGCGGCGAGTCAGCAGGCGAGCGTCCAAGGCCAGGAAACCAGCACGAACGGGACGGATATCGCGAAACTCACCGAGTTCGCGGCCTCCGACGTGCAACGCGGCAATACCGAACTCGTCGCCGTCGCCAGCTCGTTCGTGACCCAGGCCGTCGCCATGGCGCCGGTCATCTTCACCCCGCCCGGACAGGCCGCGCTCATCGCCTCGGCGACCGAACATCTCGGCAACGCCGTGGGGGTGGTCAATGCCACGCGCGGCCAGCTCGCGGGCAAGACCGCCGAACTGAACGGCGTCGTCGCCCAGATGCTCGGGCAGAGCGGGCTGCCCGCCCCGCAGGACGTGGCCCAGGCCGCCATCCAGAACATCGGCGAGCCGCTGATGAGCGAGGCGAAGGACACCGCGACCAAAGCGGCCGGACTCGGCGATTCCTCCGGACTTTCCTCGCTGGGGAGCCAGTCGCCGACCGCGGCGCAATCCGCTGGCAGCCACGGCAGTTCGGGAAGTCCGAGCGCGCTCGGTGCGCTCGGCACGGCGCGGCCGGGAGGTTCCGGCGGCTCGGGGCGCGGCGGCGGCGGTTCCGGATCGGGTTCCGGCTCCTCGTCCTCGGCTCGTCCCGGCACGGGTTCGCTCGGATCGACGGTGTCCCCGTTGCGTTCGATGCCGGGCCTTTCGGGAACGTCATCGGGGGCCGCCGGTGGCGCTTCCACATCGACGGCGGGTACCGGGAGTTCGTTCATGGGCAGCCCCGGGGCCGGAGCAGCCGGCGCCAAGGGCGGCGACGACGATCAGCACTCACGCAATGTGGCGCCGTATCAGAGCATCATCGGCAACGATGACCTGACCGGGCCGCTCGGGGAATCGACCCCGGACGTCATCGGCGCGCCGCATTCGGACGAACTGCTCTCGGACTACGAACAGGACCAGTTCTAGTTCGTTCTCGCACAACCGTATTCGGCACGAGTGCCCCTTCCCGGGTCGGGGAGGGGCACTCGTGCCGTACAGCGGTCCTTCGGCGGTCAGTTCTTGACGAAGGCGTCCAGCAGTGTGCGATAGAGGTCGGCGAAGCGTTTTCTGGCGCTCTGCTGATCGGTGGTGAGCCCTTCCGACAGGTCCGGCGCGTAGACGATCAGGTGCACGGTCTGTTCGGGCGGTTGCGGCATCAGATCGATGATCTGGGTGCCGTGGTCGGTGATCGACGGCGTGCCGAGGTCGAGGGTCGCGAGTTCCTTGATCTCGGTGAGCGCCGAGCGCACCACGTCGGGGCGGATCTTGCCCTCGAGCTGTTGCGGCGGGGTCTCCGGCTTGCGCTCGGCCGAAGCGGCGTCGGGCTTCTTTATCGCACGGCCGTCGGCGAAGACCTCGAGAATCGGGCGTAGATCGGTTCGCTCCTGCCATCCGCCGGGGATGGTCGTGAGGGTCAGCAGGGCGATCGAGTCGGCGTCCGCCGAACCGGATTCCGGGTCGGCGGCAGCGGTACTCCCACCGCCCACGAGGGCCAGTACGAGAACCACCAGCGCTGACATTGTTCTGCGCATCAGATAACCCACCTCGTTCACTGTGTCGAATTCGCCGACGGTCAGATGCGACGTCGGTCAGCGCAGCGCGTCGGGATTGTCCAGGTCGCGAGCCGAATACGTATCGCACGCGTCGACCCGGCCCGTCCGGTATCCGGTGAGGAACCACTTCTGCCGCTGTTCCGAGGAACCGTGTGTCCATGCCTCCGGGTTGACCCGACCCTGCGCCGCGCGTTGGATCCTATCGTCACCCACCGCCGAGGCGGCGGATAACGCGTCGCGAACATCGTTGTCCGACAGTGGCTTCAGAAACGGCTGCGAACCGCCCGGCGCGGGGGTCTTGTCGGCGTAGTGCGCCCAGATGCCCGCGTAGCAGTCGGCCTGCAATTCGGTACGCACCGCACCTGATTCGGGACCGCGCGGATCGCGCTGCGCGCGGCCGATATCCCCGAGCAGGTTCTGGATGTGATGGCCGATCTCGTGGGCGACCACGTATTCCTGGGCGAGCGGGCCGTTGCTCGCGCCGAAACGATCGGTCAGCTCGTTGAAGAAGGTGACGTCGAAGTAGGCGGTCCGATCGGCAGGGCAGTAGAAGGGGCCGACCTCGCTGGTGGCATTGCCGCAGCCGGTCGCCGTCGCACCCGAGAACAGGACGACCTGGGGTTCGACATATGTGTCACCCGTCTGCGCGGCCAACTGCTCACCCCAGATGACATCGAGGCTGACCGCGGTCAGCGCGACCCGGCAGTCGACGTACTTGTTGGCATCGGCGCCGGTCTTACAGTGCTCGGGCGTGCCCGCTGTCGCGGATTCGGACTGCGGATCCTGCGCGCCGGTGAGGTCGCCGAGCAGCGAACCGGGATCGCCGCCCAACAGCAGTGCCAGCACCAGCACGATGAGTCCGCCCGCGCCGCCGCCGAGGGCGATCTTGCCGCCCCTGCCGGGACCACCGCCGGACCGGACGGCATCCGGATCGATCTGCATGCCCTCGTTGAAGGTCATCGTCGTCGCTTCCTGTGTTCGATCGGACGCGCGCCGCCGCGGGTCGTCGGACGACGATCCACGGCGGGATGTGGCGCAAGGTCGCACCCGACATACCCGGTGCGACCTGGTATCCACACCTTGTCACGGATGAACCGCATTCCGTTATCGAGCGCGGACGTGTCGCGACGATGGGCGATTCGCGCGGTTTCGGGGTGTCACGAGCCGAGCGTGATTAGGGAGCCTGCCTGCGTCGTCGCTACGATGGCAACCGCACCGGGTGGCCCAACCGGTGCCGGAATCGTCGAAAGGAATCCCGTGCTGCGCACCCACTTGGCCGGTTCGCTGCGAAGCGAACACGCCGGCCAGACCGTCACCCTCACCGGCTGGGTGGCCCGGCGTCGTGACCACGGTGGCGTGATCTTCATCGACCTGCGTGACGCGTCCGGCGTGGCGCAGGCGGTATTCCGTGAGGGCGAGCCCGCCGAACAGGCGCACAAACTGCGCGCCGAATTCTGCGTGCTGGTCACCGGGATCGTGGAGCAGCGCCCCGACGGCAACGAGAACCCCGATCTGCCGACCGGCGACATCGAGGTCAACGTCACCTCGCTCGAGGTGTTGAACGAGAGCGCGCCGCTGCCGTTCCAGCTGGACGAACAGCCCGGCGAGGAAGCCCGGCTCAAGCACCGCTACCTCGATCTGCGCCGCGAGGGTCCCGCCCAGGCGATCCGGTTGCGATCCAAGGCGAACGCCGCGGCCCGCGACGTGCTCGCCGAGCACGCCTTCATCGAGGTCGAGACGCCGACGCTGACCAGGTCCACCCCCGAGGGCGCCCGCGACTTCCTGGTTCCCGCGCGGTTGCAGCCCGGCAGTTTCTACGCGCTGCCGCAGAGCCCGCAGCTGTTCAAACAACTGCTGATGGTCGGCGGTATCGAACGCTACTTCCAGATCGCGCGCTGCTACCGCGACGAGGATTTCCGCGCCGACCGTCAGCCGGAGTTCACCCAGCTCGACATCGAGATGAGTTTCGTGCGCCAGGAGGACGTGATCCTGCTGGCCGAGGACATCCTGGTCGCGCTGTGGAAGCTGATCGGCCACGACATCCCGACCCCGATCACGCATATGACCTACGCGGAAGCGATGCGCCGCTTCGGTTCCGACAAACCGGATCTGCGTTTCGGCGTCGAGATCACCGAACTCACCGAGTACTTCCGCGAGACGCCGTTCCGGGTGTTCCAGTCGCCGTATGTCGGCGCCGTCGTCATGCCGGGTGGCGCGAGCCAGCCGCGGCGTCAGCTCGACGCCTGGCAGGAATGGGCCAAACAGCGCGGATCGAAGGGCCTCGCCTACGTTCTGGTCAACGAGGACGGCACCCTGGGCGGTCCGGTCGCCAAGAACATCACCGACGCCGAACGCGACGGCCTGGCCAAACAGGTCGGCGCGGAGCCGGGCGACTGCGTCTTCTTCGCCGCGGGCGAGGTCAAGTCCAGCCGGGCCCTGCTGGGCGCGGCGCGCGGCGAGATCGCCCGCAAGGTCGGCCTGATCGACGAGAGCGCCTGGTCGTTCGTGTGGATCGTGGACGCGCCGATGTTCGAACCCGCCGCCGAGGCGACCGCGAGCGGCGATGTCGCGCTCGGTCATTCGGCGTGGACGGCCGTGCACCACGCGTTCACCTCGCCCAAGCCGGAATCGCTCGAGACCTTCGACACCGATCCCGGGTCCGCGCTGGCCTACGCCTACGACATCGTCTGCAACGGCAACGAGATCGGCGGCGGTTCCATTCGTATCCATCGCCGCGACATCCAGGAACGCGTTTTCGAGGTGATGGGGATCAGCCACGACGAGGCGCAGGAGAAATTCGGCTTCCTGTTGGACGCCTTCGCCTTCGGCGCGCCGCCGCATGGCGGTATCGCCTTCGGCTGGGACCGGATCGTCGCACTGCTCGGCGGTCTCGATTCCATCCGCGAGGTCATCGCGTTCCCGAAGACCGGTAACGGCGTGGACCCGCTGACCGACGCGCCCGCCCCGATCACCGCGCAGCAGCGCAGGGAAGCGGGCCTGGACGCGAAACCGGAGCAGACGAAGGGGCAGCAGCCCGCGAAGCCGCAGGCCGAGGCCACCGCACCGCAGTGAACGAACGGCCGCGGTCACAGCGGTCCCGGTACCCGGGATCGCTGTGACCGTCGCTCGTTCGAGATCCGGCTGCGCACACGGTTCGGCGGGACGCGGCGCTGTGGAACGCATGACCTTTTACCGTATGTCGGTTCGTTGCGCGGTCGCACCGGGAGTGCGGTAGCTTCGTCTCGATTTCGACGTCCTCCGCGTGGAGGACGCTGACGGCGAGGGGATACCCGTGCTCCATCTGCGCATGATCAGTCCTCCCGAGACGACCGATCCGGTGCTGCGAGTGCTGACCGACGAGCCCGGTGTCACCCACATCACCTGTGCGCGTGGGGTGGCGATCGAGCCCGAGGGCGATCTGATCCAGGCCGATATCGCCCGCGAGGCCGCCAACGATGTGATCGAACAGCTCAAGCGGCTGGACATCGACCACACCGGCGGTCTCACCCTCGTGCCGGTCGAGACGGTGCTCTCCGACGCGGGCGAACGCGCGGTCGACGAGGCGCCGGGCGATCCGACCGACGCGGTGGTCTGGGAGGAACTGCTCGCCCAGACCCACGAGGAGTCCTCTCTCAATTCCACTTTCGTGGCGTTCCTGACCATCGCGTGCCTGCTCGCCGCGGTCGGTGTGGCGACCGACTCGCCGGTGACCATCGTCGGCGCCATGGTGGTCGGCCCGGAATTCGGTCCGCTCGCGGCCTTTTCGGTGGGCGTGGTGCGGCGGGACTGGGCGCTGGTCCGTCGGTCGGCGGTGGCACTGCTGGTCGCGTTCCCGGTCGCGATGGTGGTCACCCTGGCCGCCACCGCGATATGGGAACAGTTCGGCTGGATCACCCTGACGGGCGTGGAGCACACGAACAATGTCGACTTCATCTACGAGGTCGGGCCGTTCTCGCTGATCGTGGCCCTCCTGGCCGGAGCGGCGGGCATGCTGTCGCTGGTCACGTCCAAATCGGCGGCGTTGATCGGCGTCTTCATCTCGGTGACCACCGTGCCCGCGGCCGGATTCGCGGTGGTGGCCGCCACCGTGGGCAAATGGAATATCGCCATGATGTCGGCCGGACAGCTCGCGGTGAACCTGTCCGGCATTGTCGTGGCAGGGGTGATCGTGCTCGAATTGCGGCCCCGCGCGGGAAGCGACGTGGGGCCTGTGGAACGGTGCAAGAAATGGCTCGGGATGACCTCGAAGGTCGAGAAGGTGAACTGGGTCGAGAAATGATCAGGGTGCGACGACTCCGCCGGTGAGGCCGCGATAGGCGAAGGTGACCGCGATGACCGACACCGGGCCCGCGACCAGCAGTCCGAGGCCGCACAGCAGCGTGCCGACGAGGGTGATCACCGCGACCGCGAGGGCGAGCAGCAATGTCTGCCCGAGGTTGCTCACCACCAGCACGGCACTGGATTTGATCGCGCTGAACGGTCCCTGATCCTGATCGACCACGAAGTGCAGGGCGAACATGCACAGATATCCGACGATCAGGCCCGGAATCACGCAGAACGCCAAGCCGATCCAGGTGCCGAGGAACGCCAGCATCGCGGTCAGCAGGACATTGCCCGCGTTCACGAAGCGGAAGTACGACCCGAAAGCCGGTTTGTTGCCGTCGGTTTCGTACAGCGCGCCGCGCACCATGGCCGCTTGCAACAGCCAGACCGCCGCCATCACGGCGAGGAACAGCAACACGACCGGAAGGAAGGAGTTCGGGGCGAAAATCCGGACGAGCAACCAGAAAACCAAATAGATGACAATACCCATGGCTGTAATTCCGAGCCATGGCGCGGGATTCGCTCGGAACTTTTCCAGCCCGTAGCTGATCGCGTTCCCGACATCGAGGTCGACCGGCTGGCCTACGGTTTGGTACCCATAGGTGTGCTGGTGGCCGGAATCCACCCCGGAATCGTCCGGGGAGAGAGTGCCGGGACCCGTTCCCCGCGGCCCGTAGGTCGGCTGCGGCGAGTAGGCGATCGGGGGCGGCGGTTCGACCGGCTCGTTGCCGTACTGGGCCGCGCCCGGCCCGTCGAACTGCGGGTATCCTGCGCCACCTGCCATTTCGTGACGGGCGTGGGGTGTGCCCGGCTCCGCGGGATGTGGCTGCGCGGCTTCGGGCTGTCCCTGGCCGGCCGCGTACTGGCCGCCGCCGCCCTGCGGGGGTGCTTCGCGTGCCGGATCGCGCGGTGCGTGAGACGGAGTGTCGGTCACAGTGTCAGACCTTTCGAGGCACCTGGTTTGCCATGTGGCGCACAGCAGTTGACGATGAGAAAACCCGACCGCCGCAATAGTGTCAAGCAAGCGCCGTGGGTTCCGCGAGCTGGAGGCCGGACACGCCGAGCGACGCGGAAAGGTTGTGTAACAGGTCGCTAGAAGTGACCTGATGCGAGTAGCTTGGGAGTCGATGACCGCACTATTGGCCGAACGCGCCGCCGAAGTCGTGTCCGCAGCACAACAGTTGCTCACAAAGCGAATGGGTGCTGCGGTCAAGCTGAGCGATCCGATGGAACTCAGCGGAAGTGGTAGGACGACAGTCCTACGCGTGCGTGTGTCGGAGAATGCCTACTCGTTGCCTCGGACCCTGATCATCAAGCAGGTCCGCGGTGCCGCACGCGATCGCAGGACCGGTGGGCTGGCGCCCGGTGTGGCCAGCGTCGATTCGGCATTCCTCCGCGAAACCGCCTCCTATCAGTTCACCACCGCCCTCGGCCGTGACCAGCGGCCGGGTGCCTACCTGATCGCGCACAGTCTGCCGGACCGGCTGCTCATCCTGAGCGACCTCGGCGAGAACTCGCTGCTGACCCAGGCCCTGCGCACCGGAGCCGAACCGGCGACCCGTAACGCGCTGATGGCCTTCGCACAGGCCATGGGCCGCATGCACGCGGCGACGGTGGGACGTGAGGCCGATTTCGTCGCGCTGCTGCGCCGGGTCGAGGTCGTGCACCGGGTGGACGGCATCGCCCAGCAGGCCGAATCCGCCATCGCCGAAGTGCCGGGACTGCTTCAGCGCGAAATCGGCGTCGAGGTGCCGGGTGAGATCGCCGAGCGCATCGTGCGCGGTAACCGGCTGTTCTCCGCGGGCCGGTTCCGTGCATTCAGCCCCTCGGATCTGTGCCCCGACAATGTGATCCTCAACGAGGAGGGCGCGCGGTTCCTCGACTACGAATGGGGCGGATTCCGCGACGCCACCCTGGATATCGCGTACGCGCTGGTGTCCTTCCCCGGCTGCCTGTGCGATTTCGAGCTGTCACGTGAACGCGGCGGGCAGATGATCGAGGCCTGGCGCTCCGAGATCGTCGGGGTGTGGCCCGCGCTCGCCGACGACGACGTCCTCGCCGAGCGCATCCTCGAGGCCCGGCTGATCTGGGTCTGGCTCAGCACCTACTGGTTCCTGCCCGCCGATCACGCGCGCATCGCCGCCGCCCGCGAGCACGGCCTGTCGGTGCCACGTTCGGACGCGCTGATCAATCGCTGGGCCGCCCTCGCCGAGGATGCTCGGTGCATCGGCGACGATATCGTCGGCGATTTCGCGGAGGATGTGTCGGCCCGGCTCGAGGAGCGCTGGGCCGAGTAGGAGCCGATCGGCGGCTACCGACACCCGGCGTACCGCCGACCGCGGCGCTCACGATCAACGGGTCGACGGTCGCGATCAGCGGCGGCGCAGGAGTACGCCGCGGATGAACGCGGCCTGGCCCGAATGCTGGATATCGTCATCGATGACGCTGATCAGTCGCACGCCGAGGGTGACCGGCGGATCCCACCGGATATCGACCACGCGCGGGAGGTCGGCGTCGGTCAAACCGGCGACGTATTTCACGGATTGCTCGTGCACCGCATCGAAGTAGCCGAGAAGTAGCTCTGGGGTCGCCGTGACCCGAGCGATCTCGGTCTGTCCGTGTCCGTGCCCGGTGTCGGCCTCGGGGAACGGGAGGCCGAAGCGCTCGGCCCAGCCCGCCGCCGTCCACACCTGCTCCAGGCCCGCCACCTCGGCGACGTGATCGTCCTGGACCCTGGTCAGATGCCAGACCAGCCAGGCGATGGAATTCGCGCCCGGCTCGATCGCGGCGTCCAGTTCGTGCTGTGTGAGACCTTCGACGGCTCCGTGCACGTTCTCCAGGATCCGGCCGAAGGCATCGGTCAGTAAGTCGGCACTCGTCATACCCGGACCAACAGCGGCGGCCCGGACTTATTCCCGTCCGCCGCTCGTCAGTGGACCGGAGCCGAGCGCGGCGTGACGCGCCCGCCCGACGGTACGGCGAACGAAGCGCCGTGCCGCACAGCGGAATCGGGATTCTCCACATCGGCCAGGTAGAACCAGTCCATCTGGGCGCGTTCGGTGGTGACATCGAGGACGCCGTAGCCGTGCGATTCCAGTTCGACATAGCGCAGGTGGTGGTTCGCGCCCGTCACCGCCGCCTCGATGGGCACGGCGGCGGTGCGCGGTGGCGCGCCGATCAATTCGCCGATACTGGACGAAGTGACCGAGGGGACCACGAATTCCGCGCCTACGGTGGGCCCGCCCGGATAGTTCGCGGCGTCGATCGGCAGATCGGCGGCCCAGGAGGAATGGATATCGCCGGTCAGGAACACCACGTCACTGATCCGCTGGTCGTGCAGGGTGCGGAACAGGGTTCGGCGATCGGCGGTGTATCCGTCCCACTGGTCGGCATTCGCTGGGATGCCCGCCTGCGGTAATCCCATCACCCGGGTGAAGGCTTCGGTGGTGGCCGGTTCGAGTGGAGGGAAGACCAGCGGCGCGATCATCACCGAATTGCCGATCAGTTTCCACTGCACCGGGGCCGAGGCCAAACCGGCTGTGAGCCACTCCATTTGCGCCTTGCCGGTGATGGTGCGCGCCGGATCGTCGATATCGCGCCAGCCGGTCACCGCCTCGGCCTCGCGATCACGGTAGCTGCGCAGATCCAGCATCGACAGTTCGGCGAGCGTGCCGAACCGCAGGCGGCGGTAGATCTTGGCCTGGTCACCGGAGCCATTGGCGCGCACCGGCATCCATTCGAGGTAGGCGCGCGCCGACGCGGCACGACGGTCGCGCCAGTCGCCGCTCACCGCCGGGTCGTGTGTGCTCGAGCCGCCCGACCACGAATTGTCGGCGGATTCGTGATCGTCCCAGGTGCAGATGAACGGCAGCCGCGTGTGCAGGACGGCGAGGTCGGGGTCGGTCTTGTACTGGGCGTGCCTGATGCGGTAATCGGCCAGCGTCACGATCTCCACGGCCGGCTCGTGCGGTCGGACGGCTCCGGTGCGGCCGCCGTATTCGCCGCGGCCGTATTCGTAGATGTAGTCGCCGAGGTGCACGATCGCATCGAGATCGTCGCGTGCGGCCAGGTGGCGGTACGCGCCGAAGTAGCCCGCCTCCCAGTTCGAGCACGACACCACGCCGAAGCGAAGGCGTTCCGGGGAATCGGCGGTGGCGGGGGCGGTGCGGGTGCGGCCGACGGGGGAGGACTCACCGAGTGCGGTGAAACGGTAATGGTAGACGCCGCCGGGTGCGAGACCGGTGACGTCGACCTTCACGGTGTGATCGGAATCCGAAGTAGCCGTGGCACTTCCGGATGCCACCGGCCGGGTGAAGGCGGCATCCTCCGCGACTTCCCAGCCGACCGTCGCGGGTGCGCCCGTCCCGGAACCCGGGGTCGCGTCGGGGGAGGCGGTGATGCGGGTCCAGATGACCACGCCGGTCGGCAGCGGGTCGCCCGACGCGACCCCGTGGGCGAAGACCGGGGTGGCGGCCCGCGCCGGGCCGGTCGCGAGTAACGCCGTCGCTGCCGCCGCCCCGCCTTTCAGCACGGTGCGTCGAGCGAGGGATCCGAGGAGAGACGGGTCTGAAACGGCATCGTTTTCGGCCACGAGTACCGATCACAGTCGATCCGCGAGCGGGAGGCAAGTCGAATGACCCGTCTCGGCCACATGTTCGGACCGGTCGAGGACGGTCGACCACGTCGCCACGGGCGACTCGATCCGGTGTCGTACCCGGGCGGTACGGTCGAAAGCATGAGCGAGCGATTCGGGTGCCGCCGAGCGTCGGTTGCGCGCCGGGGCGAGGCGCGCGTATGAGCGACGGGCTCTTCGACGTGCCCGGGCACCCGGGTCCCGAGTCGGATGTGCCGGGCGGGGCGGGCGTGGATTTCCGAGGACCGGGCAGCGCGGCGCCGCTGGCGGTGCGTATGCGCCCGGCGTCGCTCGACGAGGTCGTCGGCCAACAGCATCTGCTCGGTCCCGGCTCGCCGCTGCGGCGGCTCATCGAAGGTTCCGGTGCGGCTTCGGTGCTGCTATACGGTCCGCCCGGCACCGGGAAGACCACCCTCGCCTCGTTGATCTCGCAGGCCACAGGCCGTCGATTCGAGGCATTGTCGGCATTGTCGGCCGGGGTCAAGGAAGTGCGCGCGGTCATCGATCTGGCCCGCCGTCGGCTCACGGCGGGCGAGTCCACCGTGCTGTTCATCGATGAGGTGCACCGGTTCTCGAAGACCCAGCAGGACGCGCTGTTGGCGGCGGTGGAGAACCGGATCGTGCTGCTGGTCGGCGCGACCACGGAGAATCCGTCGTTCTCGGTGGTGTCGCCGCTGCTGTCGCGTTCGCTCGTCCTGCAACTGCATTCGCTGACCGACGCCGATATCCGGTCGGTGTTGCGGCGCGCGATCACCGATCCGCGTGGTTTCGGCGACTCCTACACCGTCACCGAACCCGCGCTCGATCACCTCGTCCGGATCGCGGGTGGCGACGCGCGCCGCGCACTGACCGCGCTGGAAGCCTCCGCCGAATCCTCGCTCGACGGGACCGTCGACGTGACCTTGGTCGAGGCGAGCGTCGACAAGGCCGCCGTGCGTTACGACCGCGCGGGCGACCAGCACTACGACGTGGTGAGCGCGTTCATCAAATCGATTCGCGGTTCGGACGTCGACGCGGCGTTGCATTACCTCGCGCGGATGCTCGGCGCGGGCGAGGACCCGCGTTTCGTCGCCCGTCGCCTGGTGATCTCGGCCAGCGAGGACATCGGCATGGCCGATCCCACCGCCTTGCAGACCGCCGTCGCGGCGGCTCAGGTCGTGCAACTGATCGGGATGCCGGAGGCGCAGCTCACGCTGACCCACGCCACGATCCATCTCGCCACCGCCCCGAAATCGGGCGCGGTGCCCGCCGCACTCGGTGCGGCCATGGCCGATATCGCGGCGGGCAGGGCGGGCTCGGTTCCGGCCCACCTGCGTGACGGTCACTACTCCGGGGCCGCCGCGCTCGGCAACGCGCAGGGCTACAAATATCCGCACGACGATCCGGACGGCGTGCTGACCCAGCAGTATCCGCCCGACGAGTTGGTCGGCGCGGATTACTACGCCCCGACCGACCACGGGCACGAGCGTGAGATCGGCCCGCGCGTGCAGAAGTTGCGCCGCATCGTTCGCGGCCGCTAGTCGTCGCGCCGCCCGTATCCCGCCCGGGGGCGGCCGGTGTGAGCGGCGGGCGATGAAAAACCACGTGCGCGGCACCGGTAGGCTGGATATCTGTGCAGACCCACGAGATCCGACGGCGATTCCTGGACCATTTCGTCCGTGCCGGCCACACCGAGGTGCCCAGCGCGTCCTTGATCCTGGCCGACCCCAACCTGCTGTTCGTCAACGCGGGCATGGTGCAGTTCGTGCCGTATTTCCTCGGTCAGCAAACCCCGCCGTACGCGACCGCGACCAGCGTGCAGAAATGCGTGCGCACCCTCGACATCGAGAACGTCGGCATCACCACCCGTCACAACACCTTCTTCCAGATGGCGGGCAACTTCTCCTTCGGCGACTACTTCAAGCGCGAGGCCATTGCACTGGCCTGGTCGCTGCTGACCGGTAGCGTCGAGGACGGCGGTTACGGCTTCGACGCCGAACGTCTCTGGGTCACCGTCTACCTCGACGACGACGAGGCCGAACGCATGTGGCTGGAGATGGGTGTGCCGTCCGAGCGCATCCAGCGCCGCGGCATGGCCGACAACTACTGGTCGATGGGCATCCCGGGTCCGTGCGGTCCGTGTTCGGAGATCTACTTCGACCGCGGCCCGGAATTCGGTGTCGAGGGCGGTCCCGAGGCCG
This sequence comes from Nocardia sp. NBC_01377, assembly GCF_045040005.1. Classification (NCBI taxonomy): domain Bacteria; kingdom Bacillati; phylum Actinomycetota; class Actinomycetes; order Mycobacteriales; family Nocardiaceae; genus Nocardia; species Nocardia sp. NBC_01377. Next base: position 4,909,928 of record NZ_CP109566.1, on the reverse strand, counting down.
ACGAGGATCGCTACCTCGAGATCTGGAACCTCGTGTTCATGCAGAACGAGCGCGGTCAGGGTGTCGGCAAGGACGATTTCGAGATCCTCGGCCCGCTGCCGAAGCAGAACATCGACACCGGCATGGGCGTCGAGCGCGTCGCCTTCCTGCTCCAGGGCGTGGAGAACGTCTACGAGACCGATCTCTGCCGCCCGATCATCGACAAGGCCGAGGAGCTGACCGGGCGCTCCTACGGTGTCCAGCACGAGGACGACGTGCGGTTCCGCGTCATCGCCGACCACGCGCGCACCGCCGCGATGTTGATCGCGGACGGCGTCAACCCGGGCAACGACGGCCGCGGCTACGTGCTGCGCCGTCTGCTGCGCCGCATCGTGCGTTCGGCCCGGCTGCTCGGAGCCGAGAAGCCGGTGATGGCCGATTTCATGAAGGTCGTCAGCGACCTGATGGCGCCGTCGTATCCGGAGCTGGCCACCGATTTCCGGCGCATCGAGACCGTCGCGGTGGGTGAGGAGACGGCGTTCCTCAAGACGCTGAACACCGGCTCCACCCTGTTCGACAACACCGCGTCCGCGGTGAAGGCCAAGGGTGGCAAGACGATCCCGGGTTCGGAAGCCTTCACCCTGCACGACACCTACGGGTTCCCGATCGACCTCACCCTGGAGATGGCCGCCGAGGCCGGACTCGCCGTGGACGAGGACGGTTTCCGCTCGCTCATGGCCGAGCAGCGCACGCGCGCCAAGGAAGACGCCAGGTCCCGCAAGCACGCGCACGCTGACCTGACCGTCTACAAGGATCTCGTCGACCGCGGCCCGACCGAGTTCACCGGATTCGACGAACTGACCTCCGAGGCCCACGTGCTCGCGCTCATCGCCGACGGGGTGCGGGTTCCGGTCGCCACGGTCGGGCAGGACGTCGAGGTGATCCTCGATCGCAGCCCGCTCTACGCCGAATCCGGCGGTCAGATCGCGGATCGCGGCACCATCACCGCCGCCGGGATCAAGCTGCGCGTCAACGACGTGCAGAAGATCGCCAAGAAGTTGTGGGTGCACAAGTCGACGGTGGAGCAGGGGCAGATCACCGAGGGTGACGTCGTGCTCGCCCAGGCCGATCCGGCGTGGCGCAGCGGCGCGACCCAGGGCCATTCGGGCACCCACATGGTGCACGCCGCCCTGCGCCAGGTGCTCGGCCCGAACGCGGTGCAGGCCGGTTCGCTGAACAAACCCGGCTACCTGCGCTTCGACTTCAACTGGCAGGGCCAGCTCTCCGAACAGCAGAAGGCCGATATCGAAGCGGTGTCCAACGACGCCGTCAGCTCGAATTTCCCGGTCAACACCTTCGTTACCGATCTGCCCAAAGCCAAGCAGATGGGCGCGCTCGCGCTGTTCGGCGAGAACTACGGCGACGAGGTTCGCGTGGTCGAGATCGGCGGCCCCTTCTCGATGGAATTGTGCGGCGGCACCCACGTGCGGCATTCCTCGCAGATCGGGCCCATCACCGTGCTCGGCGAATCCTCGGTCGGGTCGGGGATCCGGCGTGTCGAGGCGTTCGTCGGTCTGGATTCCTACAAGTACCTGGCCAAGGAACGCGCGCTGCTCGCCGGTGTCGCGTCCTCGCTCAAGGTGCCTTCCGACGAGGTGCCCGCGCGCGTCGAGCAGCTGGTGGAGCGCCTGAAGGTGGCGGAGAAGGAACTCGAGCGGACCAAGATGGCCGCCGTGCTGTCCTCGGCGGGAGCCTTCGTCGACCAAGCCGAGCGTGTCGGCGCGGTGTTGCTGGTCGCCGTCGCGGCCCCCGAAGGGGTGCAGGCGGGCGATCTGCGGACGCTGGCCACCGATATCCGCGGTCGATTCGGCAGCGAACCGGCGGTCGTCGTGTTGCTCGGCAACACCGACGGCAAGGTGCCGTTCGTGGTGACGGTGAACAAGGGCGCGCAGGGACTGGGCTTCAAGGCGGGCGATCTGGTGGCGAGTTTCGGACCGAGTATCGCGGGTCGCGGCGGCGGCAAGCCGGAGATGGCACAGGGTGCGGGCTCGGATCCCTCGGGGATCGCGGCCGGTTTGGCCGCGGTCCGTGCCCGGGTGGCCGAACTGGCCGGTTGATGGGCGATTCGGAGAGTTCCGAGCCGTCGGGCCGGTCGCGCGCCGCGGACCGGCCCGACTCGGCGTCCGATCCGGGCCGGGGCAGACGTATCGCGATCGATGTCGGCAGCGTCCGAATCGGGGTCGCGTCGAGTGATCCCGACGGTATTCTTGCCACGCCGGTCGAGACCGTGGCGCGGGCGAAAAAATCCCGAGCCGGTGGTCCCGCCGCGGATATCGAGAGAATTGCCCACATTGTGCGGGAATACGAGGCGGTGGAGGTTGTCGTCGGCCTGCCGAGGACCCTGCGCGGGGAGAAGGGAACCGCGGCCGATCTCGCGATCGCGTTCGCGGAACGTTTGCGAATGGAAATTGATCCCGTGCCGATCAGGCTTTCCGACGAACGTTTGACTACCGTGTCAGCTGCACGTGCATTGCGGGACAGTGGAGTTCGCGCGCGTGGCCAGCGGCAGGTGATCGATCAGGCAGCGGCCGTGTCGATCCTGCAAGGATGGTTGGACGAACGGAGTGCGGTGTTGAAGTCGGTCGAAGAGGCGTCGATGGGTGACGCGTCGTTCGGAGACGATGCATGACGGATCGGTGGGCGCGGGCCGAGGAACGCTATAAACAGCGCGAGGCCGAGCGGCGTTATCAGCGAGACGACCGAGCCTGGGCCGGGCAGGGCACTTCCCAGGACGAGCCCGACGATTGGGACGACTACGAGGACGACACCAACGTCATCCCTCGGTACACCGACGACGAGCCGTTGTACGACGATCCGCCGTTGTACGACGACCTCGAGGACGAGGAGCCCGAACCGGCACCGCCGCCGAGAGCGCGCGGCCCCCGGGTCGGCAGGCAGGAACCCCCGGAACGCGGCCGTTCGGGGCGGCGTCCGCCGCCGAAGCGCTCCCAGCGGGGAAAGCGCTCGCGGGCGGCGGCGCGCAAGGCCGAGGAACGTAAGAAACGCCGCAGGACCCTGTGGTTGGTCGCGGGATTCTTCATCGTGGTGCTCATCGGCGCGGTCGGCTTCGCGAGTATGAAATTCGCCAGGTCGGTGGCGATTCCGGAGGATTACGCCGGACCGGGCGGGCCGCTGGTGGTGGTTCAGGTCCATCCGGGCGATACCGCCAAGGAAATCGCCTCGTCGATGGTCGACAAGGACGTCGTCAAGAGCAGCGGCGCGTTCTACGAAGCGGCGGTGCGCAATTCGGGGATGAACGCGGTGCAGCCGGGTTTCTACGCCCTCCCCAGTCAGGTGCCCGCTCTGGACGCCGTGACGGCGCTGCTGGGCAAGAACTCGCGGGTCGGCAATGTCGTCGTGTCGGAGGGCAGGCTGCTGCACGACCAGCACGATGTGAACACCGGGGCGCGCAAGGAGGGGATCTACACCAAGATCGCCGCCGCCAGCTGTATCGGCACCGCCACCGCGAAGAAATGTGTCACCTACGAGCAACTCGCCGCCGCGGGGGCCGATGCCGATCTGGGCGCGCTCGGCGTGCCGAGTTGGGCGCAGGCCAGGGTGAAGGCGGTCCCGGATCGCGCCAGGCAGCTCGAGGGCCTGATCGCGGCGGGCACGTGGGACTTCGATCCGAGCGCGTCGCCGCAACAGATCCTGAAACAGCTGGTCAGCGCGAGCGCCACGAGTTACGAGTCGACCGGCCTGCTGCAATCCGGCGCGACCACCAAACTGTCGCCCTACGAGACGCTGATCGCGGCGTCGCTCGTCGAACGCGAGGCGCTGCCGCAGGATATGCCCAAGGTGGCGCGGGTCATCATGAACCGGCTGGAGGTGGGACAGCAGCTGGAGTTCGATTCCACCGTCAACTACGCGTTGGATCAGACCGAGGTCGCCACCACCGACAGCGACCGTGCCACCCGTACGCCGTGGAACACTTACGCGATGGCCGGGCTGCCCGCCACCCCGATCGCCGCACCGTCGTTGAACGCTCTGCGCGCCATGGAGAATCCCGAGCCGGGACCGTGGCTGTACTTCGTGACCATCGACATGAAGGGCACCACATTGTTCACTCAGAGCTATTCCGAACATCTACGCAATATCGAGAAGGCCGAGGACAGCGGAATCCTCGACAGTGGCCGATGAACGCGGTGCGGCGGTGAACGGCACCGTGGCGAACGGGGCCGCGGTCGACGGTGCCGCGGCCCGCAAGGCCGCGGTGCTCGGCAAGCCCATCGCGCATTCGCGCTCTCCGCAGCTGCACCTGGCGGCCTACCACGCGCTCGGGCTGCCGTGGACCTACGAGCGGATCGAATGTTCGGCCGAGCAGTTGCCCGGTCTCGTCGACGGTCTCGGTCCGGAATGGGTCGGGCTGTCGGTCACCATGCCGGGTAAGGAAGCGGCCCTCGCGTACGCGAACGAGCGCACCGAGCGTGCCGAACTGGTCGGCTCCGCCAACACCCTGGTCCACACGGCGGGCGGCTGGCGTGCCGACTGCACCGACGTGGACGGCGTGGTCGGCGCGCTGCGCGAGGGCGGTGTCACCGCGCTCGACAGCGCTGCGGTGCTCGGCGCGGGCGGTACCGCGCGTCCGGCGCTGCTCGGACTGTCGGCGCTCGGCGCGAAATCGGTGACGGTCTTCGCGCGCGACGCCGGACGGGCACGCGGTGCCGTGGAATTGGCCGAGCGCCTCGGCATCGCGGTCGCGGTGGCCGGATTCGACGCGCAGTCCGTGGAGTCGGTGTGCGCCGAGGCCGGTGCGGTGGTCAGCACCATTCCGTCGGAGGCGGCCGCGGTCATCGCGGCGTCGGTGGCGCACGCTCCCGTGGTACTCGACGCGATCTACGATCCGTGGCCGACGCCGCTCGCGGTGGCCGTGGCCCGCGCCGGTCATACGGTGGTCAGCGGGTTGCGGATGCTGCTGCATCAGGCCTACGGCCAGGTCGAGCAGTTCACCGGGTGTCCCGCGCCGCGCGCCGAGATGGCTTCGGCGATGGAGGAGTGATCCCGTCCCGGCCGTATTTCTGATACCTGTTCTAGTTCTGTTGCGGCGAGCCGGGCGTTAAGGTAGTCGATATGACTGCTTGGGTTCTGCGGGCTTTCGCGCTCGGTTTGCTGGTCGTCGGCCTGCGTATCGGGCTCGGGTTCGGGATGGTGTACTGGCCGACGCACGGGAGTTCGATGCGGATCTTGTGCCTGGTCGTACTGCTCGCCGTCATCGTGGCATGGGGTGTACTCGACGGCCGCGCCGATCGTCTCGACAACCCGGACCCCGAACGCGGCTCCGACCTGACCATCCGATGGTTGAAGGCGGCGGTCGCGGGCGGTGTCGGCAGCGGTCTCGTCTCCTGGATCGTGGACTTCTTCCCGAAGATGGACCTCAGCGACAACGGACTGCTCTTCGAAGTGACAGCGGGCGCTTCCTTCATCATCCTGCTGATCTTCATCCCCGCGCTGATCGGCGTCGGGATCGGCCGCATGGTCACCGGACGCGCGGCGGAGAAATCGGTGAGTGCCGAATCCGAGCGACACCCGGTGTCGTCCGCGCACTGACGCGGAGACGACGAGGGCGCACTCCACGTGGAGTGCGCCCTCGTCGCATCTGAGCGCTAGAGCAGGACCGCGCCGCCGCTGGGACTCTCCTCGCGGGCGATGGCCGAATACGCCGCCGCCAGCAGGGTCGGGTCGGGACCCTCCAAACGGCCCGGTTTCGCGAGGCCGTCGAGGACGACGAAACGCAGGACGCCCGAGCGGGTCTTCTTGTCGGTCTGCATCGCGTCGAGCAACTGGGGCAGCGCGTCGGCGTCGTAGGAGACGGGGAGCCCGACGGCGGTCAGCACCGCACGATGCCGATCGGCGGTGGCGTCGTCGAGTCGTCCGGCCAGCCTGCCCAGTTCGGCGGCGAAGACCAGGCCGACCGACACCGCCGCACCGTGACGCCAGCGGTAGCGCTCGCGTCGCTCGATGGCGTGCGCGAGCGTGTGCCCGTAGTTGAGGATCTCGCGCAGGCTCGCTTCCTTGAGATCGGCGGCGACGACATCGGCCTTGACCTGGATCGCCCTGCGGATCAGCTCGGGCAGCACCTCGCCGGTCGGATCCAGCGCGGCCTCGGGATCGCGTTCGATCAGATCCAGGATGACCGGGTCCGCGATGAATCCGGCCTTGATGATCTCGGCCATGCCCGCGACGATCTCGTTGCGCGGCACCGTCTCCAGTGTCGCCAGATCGACGAGTACGGCGGCCGGTTCGTGGAAACTGCCGACCAGGTTCTTACCGGCCTCGGTATTGATTCCGGTCTTGCCGCCGACCGCGGCGTCGACCATCGCCAGCAAGGTGGTCGGCACGTGCACGATCCGCACGCCACGCATCCAGGTGGCGGCGACGAAACCGGAGAGATCGGTCGCCGCGCCGCCGCCGAGGCTGACCACGACATCGTTGCGGGTCAGGCCGATCCGGCCGAGGACTTCCCAGCAGAAACCCGCCACGGCAAGTTCCTTACCGGCCTCCGCGTCCGGGATCTCCACCCGATGCGCGTCGATCCCGGTGTCGGCCAACGCCTTGCGCACCACTTCGGCCGTCTCGGCGAGCGGCGGCTGATGGAAGATCGCGACCGTGCGGACCCCCGTGGTCGCACCCGTCACCGATTCGACGAGTTCACCGAGCAGTCCGCGCCCGATGATGACCGGATACGGGGCGGCGGTCTCGACCTGGATACGCCTCGGCTCTGTCACGAATGCTCCGATTCTCTCGTTACGAAATGTCGCGCTGCGCGGTCGTGGATCCGGCCCGCTCGTACGGCCGACCACGGACGCGGGCCGGTATGCCCGATCGCGCGTCGATCCGCGGTGCTCATGTGCGCTGCTCCGATTCTGTGCCCGCCGACTGTTTCTCGGCCCGGCCGCGACCGCGCGGGGCACGCCTGCGACGTGAACGCCCGGACTGACGCTCTCCGGTGGTCGGCTTGGCGTCTGCCGCGCGATCCCGGCCGTCCGACTCGGTGAGCGCGCCGGTATCGGGCACGGCACCGGCGGTGCGGCGGGTCACCTTCGACACCACCGTGCTCGTCGACGGACTGCCCGACAGCCCGGCCGAGGTGACCCGGCGTGCGGACCCCGAGTCGGGAGTCTCCGCACCGTCCGGGTCCACTACCTGGCTCGGGGCGCCCGCCGCGCGCTGCGCTCGACGCGGTCGACGCGGTCGACGTCTGGTCCCCGAAGTCCCGGCGTCGGCGATCCCGTCGGGTGGCGGACCGGAATATCTGTCGACGCCCGCCTCCGTCGCGTCTCGTCGTGCGGTCCGGGTGGTCTGCGCATCGCCGTGGGTGGCGCCCTGGTCCAGTCCGGCCTGCGTGCCGCCGTGCGCCGCGTCGACCTTTCGGCCGACCCGAGTGTCACCGCGTGTGGTGTCGCCCGTCCTGCCGATCTGCTCGGCACCGAGCACGGTGTCGGCGTTACCCGCGGTCGCACGGTGGTTGTTCGCCGTATGGGTGGCGGATTCGCCGCGTGTGCCGTTGTTCGGGGTGCGACGACCCCGGGCGCGCCGTGAGCGCTGCCTCGGGGCGGGATCGCCGGTGCGATCGGGCGTCGGCTCGGTGGTTTCGGTGGTTTTGTGCTTGGCCGCGGCCCGGGCACGGGCTCGACGGCGGGTGCGCGACCGCCTACCGGTCGGAGCGGGCGCGGCTTCGACGGCGGTATCCGGCTCGGGATCGGCACTCGGCGCGACGGATTCCATGCCGAGTTTGTCCAGGATCATGCGGACGACCCGGCCCGGACTGCGTCCGTCGGTGCGCACGCGGACGGTCGCCACCTCGCGGTAGAGGGGGCGGCGTTCACGCATCAGCTTGCGGTATTTCACGCCGGGGTCGGCGCCGTTGAGCAGTGGGCGCTGGTTGCTCGCCCCGGTGCGGCGCAAGCCCTCGGCGATGCTGATCTCGAGGTAGACCACGGTGCGGTCGCGCAGCAGCGCCCTGGTGTTGTCCGACAGCACCGCACCGCCGCCGAGGGAGACCACTCCGCGTTCGCCGAGAACGGCCCGGCGAACGACCCGTTCCTCGATCCTGCGGAATTCGGGCTCGCCGTCGACGGCGAAGATGTCGGGGATGGTCCGTCCGGTCTCGCGCTCGATCCCCGCGTCGGTGTCGTACAGCTCGACCCCGAGTTCCCTGGCGAGTTTGCGGCCGATCGTCGATTTTCCGGCGCCGGGCGGTCCGACCAGCACCACGCGAGGGGTGCGTGGGTCGGTCTGCACGATCATTGCGACCGACTGTCCGCGGGAATGTGGGGTCGGGTGCTCACCCGCTTGATGTAGCTGTGGATGTTGTCGACGGTCTCGGTGAGCGAATCGCCGCCGAATTTCTCCAGCGCCACCTGGGCGACGACGAGCGCGACCATCGTCTCGGCCACCACGCCCGCGGCGGGCACCGCGCACACATCGGAGCGCTGGTGGATGGCGACGGCTTCCTCGCCGGTGGTCATGTCCACGGTCGAGAGCGCGCGCGGGACCGTGGAGATCGGCTTCATGGCGGCACGCACGCGCAGCGCCTCACCGTTGGTCATGCCGCCCTCGAGGCCGCCGGCCCGGTTGGTGGATCGAAGTACGCCGTCGGGGCCGGGCCGCATCTCGTCGTGGGCCTGGCTGCCGCGGCGGCGGGCGGTCTCGAAACCGTCGCCGACCTCGACGCCCTTGATGGCCTGGATACCCATGAGGGCCGCGGCGAGACGGGAATCCAGACGGTCGGCGCCGCTGATGAACGAGCCGAGGCCGACCGGAAGGCCTTCCACGATCACCTCGACGACACCGCCGAGGGTGTCGCCGTCCTTCTTCGCCGCCTCGATCTCGGCGATCATCGCCGCCTCGGCGTCCTTGTCGAACGCGCGCACGGGGCTCTCGTCGACGGTGGCGAGGTCGGCGCCGGTCGGGGTGATGCCGGTGGTGTTGGCGGCGGTGCCGATCGAGACGACGTGCGAGACGACCTCGACCCCGAACGCCTGGCGCAGGAAGTTGCGGGCGACGGTACCGGCGGCGACCCTGGCCGCGGTCTCGCGCGCGCTGGCCCGCTCGAGCACATTGCGGGCGTCGTCGAAGTTGTACTTGAGCATGCCGGAGTAATCGGCGTGGCCGGGGCGCGGCCTGGTCAGCGGCGCGTTGCGTGCCAGGTCGGCCAGGATCGCCGGATCGACCGGATCGGCGGACATGACGGTGGTCCACTTCGGCCATTCGGAGTTGGCGATCTCGATGGCGACGGGGCCGCCCATGGTGCGTCCGTGCCGGACACCGCCGACCATGGTGACCTTGTCGGCCTCGAATTTCATCCGGGCGCCACGCCCGTACCCGAGCCGGCGGCGGGCCAGTTGCGCGGAGATATCGTCCGACGTCACCTCGACACCGGCGACCATCCCCTCCAGGATGGTGACGAGGGCGGGACCGTGAGATTCTCCAGCAGTTATCCAGCGCAGCACGCTCTATATCCTTCCATGTCGGACCCCGCGTGGGTGCATCCGGTCTTTGGTGATCGAGGGCACGTCGATGGTGGCGCGCTCTGTTCTTTCATCGTCGTCGCGGGGTGCGCGCGCAACCCCGCGACCCGCCGGATCTCACGGCGCCGTCGCGATCAGCGCGACCAGGGTCGCCAGGCCCATCGACGGTCCGTGAGGCATGCCATGATCCACTCGCCGCGATGCCAGTACGGCCACCCCGGCCGCCGCCGTCAGCACGGGCGCGCCGACGGCCGCCCACACCCACGCCTGCGCACCGCCCAACGCGCTCGCCGCCCCCAGCCCGACCGCGAGTTTGACATCACCGGCCCCCAGCGCGGCGGGGGCGAGGAGATGGATCGCCAGGTACAGCGCGGCGAGTAGCAGCCCGCCGGTGACCGCGACGGTGAATCGTGTTGTGCCCAGGGCGTATCCGAGGATCGCCGCGGCACCGGCGGCGGTCAGCGTATTCGGCAGCCTGCGATGACGCAGATCGAACCAACCGAGAACCGCGCACCATGCGGTGAGTGTCGCGAGCGCCGTGGGTTCCATGACCATCAGCTTCGTCCGAAATATGACCGCCGTCCGGCGTGATTCGCGGAATGTGGATGGATTCGCCACATGTGGATATGTGATGTTCCGCTCCAAGGTAATTCGGCTCTCACGTGGACGTCGTGCGGAATCCACGTGCCGGGGCGGTAGCGCGGCGACCACGGATTCGGCAGACGTCCGGACCGTGGGGGGCCGAGCGGGCCCGCGTCGCGGTAGCTTGGACCCATGTCTGCTGATCGCGCCGGCCGTTGGCCCGACTACGCCGCGCGCCGGAGCGCGCTGCGCAGTCTGTTGGTGGAGAACGAGCTCGACGCCCTGCTGGTCACCGATCTGGTGAACATCAGGTACCTGACCGGATTCACCGGATCCAACGCCACGCTGCTCGTGCATTCCTGGGATATGCGCAATGCCGAGGATCGCACCGTCATCGGCACCGACGGTCGATATCACAGCCAGATCGCCGAACAGGTACCCGATCTGCGCGCCGAGATCGCGCGCGCCACCGCGCGCCGGATCGTCGCGCTGGCGGGGGAGTGGCAGATGGGTCGGATCGGCTACGAGAGCCACGTCGTCACCGTCGACGAGCATCGAGGTTTCGTCGAACAGGGCACCGGGCTGGAATTCGTCGCGGCTCCCGGTCTGGTCGAACAGTTGCGCACGGTCAAGGACGACTACGAGGTCGAGCAGTTGCGCGCGGCCTGCGCGGCCGGTGACGCGGGTCTGGCGACGCTGCTCGAACGCGGCGGTCTGCGGCCGGGCCGCACCGAGCGGCAGGTGGCGCGCGACCTCGAATGGGCGATGTTCGAACACGGCGCCGAGGCGATCTCCTTCGAGACCATCGTGGCCGCCGGCGTCAATTCCGCCGTTCCGCACCACCGGCCCACCGACGCGGTGCTCGCGTCGGGCGATTTCGTGAAACTCGATTTCGGCGCCGTGATCGGCGGCTACCACTCCGATATGACCCGCACCCTGGTACTCGGCGAGGCGTCGGACTGGCAGCGCGAGATCTACGCCCTGGTCGAGGAGTCGCAGCGGGCCGGGCGCAAGGCGCTGCACCCCGGTGTGAAGGCCGCCGACGTCGACGCCGCGGCCCGCGCGGTGATCGAAGCCGCGGGTCACGGGGCGCTGTTCGTGCACGGTCTCGGGCACGGCGTCGGATTGCGGATCCACGAAGCGCCGGGAATCGCGAAAACCGGAACCGCTACACTTCTCTCTGGCGTGGCGGTGACCGTCGAACCTGGTGTGTACTTTCCCGGCCGCGGCGGGGTCCGGATCGAGGACACGCTCGTGGTGCGCGAAGGGGGCCCGGAGTTGCTCACCCACACCAGCAAAGACCTGACCGTCGTCTGACGACGGTCGCGCGAGACAACAGTGTTTACGACAACGAAGTTTACGAACTAGGAGATCCGAGGACAGTGGCGGACACCAGCGACTTCAAGAACGGCCTAGTGCTGAAAATCGATGGTCAGCTTCAGCAGATCACCGAGTTCCAGCACGTCAAGCCGGGTAAAGGGCCCGCCTTCGTGCGGACCAAGCTGAAGAACGTCGTGTCCGGCAAGGTCGTCGACAAGACCTTCAACGCGGGTGTCAAGGTGGAGACGGCCACCGTCGACCGCCGCGACATGACCTACCTGTACCACGACGGCACCGACTACATATTCATGGACGGCGAGACCTTCGACCAGCTGTCGATCGCCGAGGGCACCATCGGCGCGGGCGCCCGCTTCCTGCTGGAGAACATGGCGGTCCAGGTCGCCGTGCACGAGGGCGCGCCGCTGTTCGTGGAACTCCCGGTCTCCATCGAGCTCATCGTGCAGCACACCGATATCGGCTTGCAGGGCGACCGCTCCACCGGCGGCACCAAGCCCGCGACCCTGGAGACCGGCGCCGAGGTGCAGGTCCCGCTGTTCATCAACACCGGTGACAAGCTGCGCATCGATTCGCGCGACGGCAGCTACCTCGGCCGGGTCAATGCCTGATCGCCGGTTCGGCGCGCGGGGATAATGGTGACTGTGGCGGAACAGCCGGTAGACAAGAAGTCCAACTTCAAGAAGCTCGGCGCCCGGCATAAGGCCAGGCGTCGCGCGGTGGACCTGCTCTTCGAGGCAGAGGCGAGGGATGTCGACGTGGCCGACCTGCTCTCCGAGCGGGTCGACCTGGCGACGCACGACCAGTCGGTCGCGCCCGTGCACGCCTACACCCACACCCTGGTCGAGGGCGTCGCCGACGATCTGGATCGGGTGGACGGCACCATCGAGTCCTACCTACAGGACTGGGCGCTGTCGCGGCTGCCCGCCGTCGATCGCGCGATCCTGCGTATCGCGGTGTGGGAGTTGTTCCACGCCAACGATGTTCCGCCGGTTGTCGCGGTGGACGAGGCGGTGGAACTGGCCAAGGAACTGTCCACCGACGACTCGCCGTCCTTCGTCAACGGTGTGCTCGGCCAGGTCGTGCTGGTCGCTCCCCAGGTGCGCGCGGCCGCCGCCGCGACGCGGGCACCGCGGCCCGGCACCGACGCATGACCAAAAAATACCTGGTCATGGCTATGCGGACGCCGAATTTCGACGCCGCGACGATCGAACCCCACCGACGATTCCTCGACGCGTTGCTCGAGCGTGGTCAGTTGCGGGAGAGCGGTAAGTTCACCGACGGCAGCGGCGGCGCGTACGTGATCCTGGCCGAGAGCCTCGATGCCGCGCGCGAGATCGCCTTCACCGATCCGGTGCACACGAGCGGTTCCTCGGAACTGACCGTCTACGAATGGGAGATCGCCGTTTCGGCGTGAGTTCCCGCACCCCCGAAACAGCGACAGCCGCACCTCCGATGAGGGTGCGGCTGTCGCTGTTTCTGGGGTGACCGAGGCTCCCGCCGGTGGGTGTACGGAGCCCGGCGGGAGCCGACCGGGACCATCGGCGTGGTGTTCCCGGAGCGGTGTGCGCTCGAACCAGCGAGCACGGATTCGATCCTCGTTCCTCGAGCGGACTCGAGGTCAAGCGGTGTGGCGCAGCGCACGGCGGCTGCCCCGACCTGGTGGGACACCGGCAGTGAGAGATAGCTACAGTTGTTCTCGCAATAGTGCTGGGTGAGGAGAGCTGGGATGACATCGAATACTGTCCGGTCGGCGACCGAGGAACTGGCGCGGTTGCAGGCCGACGGGTGCACGCCCGAGCAGGCGTGGGCACTGTTCGATCGGCTGCCGGTGGCGGCGGTCGACGAGATCGTGACCGGGCGCTGGCAGGGTTCGGAGATCCAGACGGGCCATCCGTTCGACGGCGTACTCGGCGCGTCCGGCTGGTACGGCAAACAGTTCGACGACGCGCATTCCGTCCACCCGCTGCTGTTCTCCGACACCGACGGCAAGATCTTCGCGGTCGATCCGCGCCGGGTGCCGCTCTCGCTCACCGGAAAAGTACCGCTTCCCGGCGTGCGCGCCATCCGGAAATCGTTGCGTTACACCGGAATCGCCCTGCGGACCCAGCGCTACACGGCCCGCCTGCGTGCCGTCGAATACCGCGGCGTCCTCAGCGCGGCGATGGTCTACGACCACCTGCCCATCATCGACCACTTCCGCCGGGTCGACGCCGACACCCTGTTCGGCGTGATGGATATGCGCGGCATGACCGAACCGTACTTCTTCGTCCTGCGTACCCCTTCGGGCCTGCCCGCCTGATAGAAGTCCTGCCGCACAGTACTTCTCGGCTATCGCGTTCGCCTCCCGGTCCTTGCGCCTATCCTGGTGTCGAGACTGGGGAGGGCGGTGCATGGCTCGTCTGTTGGGCTGGATGCGGAACAATATCGACGGCGTCGTCGCGTTGGTGCTCGCGCTGACCGTCGGTGTGCTCGCGGTATTGGACCTCATCGACGTCGATTCGGTGAACGCGGTCGTACTGCTCGTGCTCGGACTGCTGGCCACCACGTTGCTGCGCGACCGGCACCTGTCGGCGCAGGCGGTTCGCGACGCGTCCTCGGTGCGGCTGCTGTACGGCCCGGAGATCGGGCACGCGCACACGCTGGCCCGCCGCGATACCGAACACTGGATCTTCAAGGGCGGCACCGGAACCTACATCCGCGCGGTGACGCTGCGCGCCTGCGTGGAGAACGCCAGGCGCGAGCAGCGTCCGCTGCGGATGCAGGTGGAGATCCTCGATCCGAGCAACGAGCCGCTGTGCAAGACCTACGCGGAGTTCCGTTCCTCGCTGGCGCCGGAAGCCGACCGCACCGGTGAGCGCTGGACCACCGAGCGCACTCGCAAGGAGGCCTACGCGACAGTCCTCGCGGCCTGCTGGTACCGGCAGCGGTTCACCTTTCTCACCATCGACGTCGGCCTGTCGTCGGTGATGACGACCTTCCGCTGGGATCTGTCCTCGAGCTGCGTGATCGTCACCCAGGACAATCCGAATACGCCCGCGTTGATGTTCGAACGCGACAAGCCCTACTACCGGGATCTGAGCAGGGAACTGGTCGCCAGCTTCAAACAGACCCGCCAGGTGCCGCTCGGCCGCGGCCAGGAACAGCAACTGGCCGACGAACCGACCGTCGACCAGGCCCGCGCGCTGTTCGACGGGCTCGGGCTCGGCCTACCGGCCTCGTTCACCGACCGTGATGTCGCCGATATCGTGCGGCGCGCGCTACAGCCGAGGAATCCGTACTAAGTGGACGACTACACCCGCCTGCGCACGCTGATGACCTCCGGCGTCGCGCGGCCGGGTGTGTACGACTGGGTCCGCGGCTATCTGGCGGGTGTGGTCGCGGGCGAGACGAAGCCCGTCGCGGTGCGACATCCCCTCGGCTTCCTGTGCTTTCCCGCGTGGCGCGGCGGCGTTCTCGGCATCTGCGTGCACGTCTGGCTCGAGGGAGCGTGCGCGCGTCCGACGACTTCGGCCATGCACGCGCACAGCTGGGATCTGCTCAGCCTGGTGCTCTACGGCACGGTCGCGAACGAGATCATCGAGGTCACCGAACCGCCCGCGACGCCGACGCATCGCGTCTTCGAGATCCACAGCGAGGCGGGCGGTGATCTGGTCCGCGCGACACCGTGTTCGGTGGCGCATCGCGTCCGCTCGCGGGAGGTGTTCGGACCCGGCGAGATCTACACGCTGCCGCGCGGGGTCTTCCACGTCACCGACGTCGACGGACCGGCCGCCACGGTCGTTCTGGGCGAATATCGCCCCGGTTGTCCCGATCGCTCGCTGGGAGCGCCGGATACCGAGGATCATTGGGTGCGACGCATTCCCTGCGCCGCGCAGGAAGCCGTCCGGGCGGCGCAACTCGTCCTGGACCGGATGGCGGACCTGGCGGCTCCGCGAGAGCTGGAGGAACGATGCGATCGGGCGACGTCATGAATCAGGTGCTGGAAGCCGCCGTGCTGGAGACCGCCGCGAAGGTGGCGGTCGGCGCGGCGGTCGCGGCGGGCGCGGCGATCCGCTCCGGTCTGGAGGGCGCGGTCGCCGTGCGGGCCAAGGGCACCGCGGGCGATCTCGTCACCGACCTCGATCTACGGGCCGAGGACATCATCCTGGGCCGGTTGCGTCGCGCGTTCCCGGATCATCACATCCTCGCCGAGGAATCGGGGCTGCTCGATGGAGCCGACAGCGCGTGGTGCTGGATCGTCGACCCGCTCGACGGCACCAACAACATCGCGGTCGGCCTTCCGGTGTACTCGATCGGAATCGCGCTGTGCCATCTGGGGACACCGGTACTCGGCGTCGTGCACGAGCCGACCACCGGGTACACGTGGTCGGCCCTGCGCGATCGCGGCGCCACCGGTCCGCGCGGCAGACTCGCGCCCGCGCGGCCGCCGCGCGCCGACGCGGGACCGATTCTGGCCTGGTTGCAGGGATATCCGGTGGCACGGACCGACCCGGTCGCGCGGGCATTGAGGCTCACCCTGGAGGCCAACGCGCGCCGGGTGATCCAGCTCTGGTCGCCGCTGCTGTGCTGGATGATGGTGAGCCGCGGCGATATCGACGGATTCGTCGGCTACCGCGCGGGATTGGTCGATCTACCCGCGGGCAGCATCATCGCCCGCGAAGCCGGTGTCAGGATCACCGATTGGGCGGGTGCCCCGCTCGACGACCGGATCGATCCGGACGGCGGTGAGATCGATTTCCTGGCGGGCAGTGCGGAGATCGTGGGGGAGCTGGCGACGCTGGTGAAATCGGCGGACGGTGTGACGGTCACGGGTCTGCCGGATTGAGACCGGCGCTCGGTGCTCACCCGAGAACGAGCAGCGCGGCGACGGCGCCCGTCGTCGCGAGTACGGCCAGGATCGCCCCGGTGACGACGAACCGCGTCATCGGGACGCGGACACCGTGGGTTCGGCAGAATTCCAGGCACAGCAGGGTGGCCAGCGATGCCCACGGCGTGATGATCGGACCGACGTTGGTGCCGATCAGCAGGGCCAGCAGCTGATCTCGGTTCTCCACCGGTACCACCGCCTCACCGGCGGTGTAGGCGGGCAGGTTGTTGGCGATATTGGAGAGCGCGGCGCCCGCGCCGGCCGCGCGGTAGGCGCCTTCCGCCCCGGGGTCCGAGCCGATCAGGGCGTGCATCAGATCCGACAGACCGAACCGGCTCAGCGTCGGCACCACCAGGAAGAGGCCGACCACGAAGACCAGCAACTGCCACGGGATCAGCGACCATCGCAGCGCCGAGCGATCGAAGATCGCGAACGCGCCGACGGCGATCACCGCGGCGAGGGTGGCCGCGATCTCGATGCGGTCACCGAGTATCGGAATGGCCAGAATGAACAGCGCGCAGGCCAGCGCCGTGGTGTAGAACAGCGCACGTTGCCGGGAGTTCTCGGGACGCACCGGCTCGGGGGGCACGTAGCGATCGGCGTCGCGGCGCCCGCGCCGCCAATAGAAGAGCCAGAGACAGAGCATGGTCGCCACCATCGAGACCAGTTGCGGCGCCCACATGGTCGCCGCGAATTCGGTGGCGTCGAGCGCGACCCGGTCGGCGGCGAGCAGATTCGTGAGATTGGAGACCGGCAGCAGCAGGCTCGCCGTATTCGCCAGCCACAGTGTCGTCATCGCCAACGGCAGCGGCGCGATGCGGGCGGGCACGGCGAGCGCGAGCATGACGGGGGTGAGCAGGACCGCGGTGGTGTCGAGATTCAGCAGCGCGGTCGTCGCCGAGGCGAACAGCACGCACAACCCGAACAGCGCGGGATAGTTGCCGCGCCCCAGGATCGCGAGCCGATGCGCGATCACATCGAATACCTTTGCCTGCCTGGTCAATTCCGCCAGGACGATCACGCTGCCGAGGAACAGCAGCAGCGGTCCGATGCGCCGCATATTGTCGGCCGCCTCCGCGCGCGGAAGTAGTCCGGTGGCGACACAGAACAGTCCGACCAGCAGCAGTCCGACCCGGACCCGATCGAGCACGCTGAGTCTCGCCCACCGCGACGGCGGCGGTGAACTCGGTCGATCCGACGGGCTCGACGGTGGGTGCGACGCGGCTGAGCCGACCTGTTCGGGCACCACTGCATGATCGCAATCCCGCCGCCGGTACCGGAATTCAGGGCGGTCGGTTCGACCGGGACCGCGGGCGGGCGCATCGGGCCGGGGCATACTGGGGGCGTGATACAGCGGGGCGGGCTGCCGAGGGAATTCTTCATCAGTTATTCGCCCGCGGACGAGCGTTGGGCGACCTGGATCGCCTGGCAATTGGAAACCGCGGGTCACCGAACACTGATCCAGGCATGGGATTTCGTGCCGGGCACCAATTTCATCGATTTCATGGATCGCGGAGTCCGTGAGTCGGCGGTGGTCATCGCGGTGCTGTCGGACAACTATGTCGGGTCGCGATACGGAACCATGGAGTGGCAGGCGGCCTTTCGGACCGATCCGGGGAAACTGCTGCCGGTCCGGATCGCCGAATGCACGCTCGAAGGACTGCTCGCCACGATCACCTACCTCGATCTCGTCGGCGTGCGCGCCGCCGAGGACGCGCGACGGGTCCTGCTGGAACGGATCGGGCATCTGTTGGCCGGACGGGCCAAACCGCTGCGGGAACCGCACTACCCCTACGACACCGCGCCGCTGGACCGGATCGCCGTCGAGGACGACGGCGGCACCATCGAATCACCGATGACCAGACGCACCCCGGTCGCCGCGCCCGGTTTCCCCGGCGCGGGCGACCGGTCCCGCGACGGCCACGAGGGCGTTTCGGTGCTGCACGTGGCCGGACCGCGTTTCGGCCGTGGCCTGTTCGGCCGTGACGAACCCGCGACCGCGCGGGAATCGCAGGCGCGGCTGTGGGCCGATGTCACCTACCTGGTCGATCAGGGCGCGCCCAGACCCGATCTCATCGTGGTGAGCGGCGATCTGACCGAATCCGGTCGCCCGCGCGAGGTCGACGAGGCACTGACGTTCCTGACCGGCCTGCGGGTGCTGCTCGGTCTCGAACCGGACCGGCTCGTCGTCGTGCCGGGCAACCACGATGTGTCGAAGGCTGCCTGTCACGCGTATTTCCTCGGCTGTGAGGCCCGCGACCGGCGGCCGCAGCCGCCGTACTTTCCCAAACTGGAGCAATACGCTCGCCTGTTCGGTGAGCTGTACCAAGGTCTGGACCACCTGGTGTTCGACGTCGGCCAGCCGTGGACGCTGTTCCCGATCCCCGAATTGCGGGTGGTGGTAGCGGGTTTGAACTCCACGATGGCGGCGACCCATCGCGCCGACGACGACTACGGGTCACTCGGCGAACCACAGACCGCGTGGTTCGCCGAGCGGCTGCGATCCTTCGAGGCATCGGGCTGGCTGCGGCTCGGTGTGGTGCGCCACGATCCGGTGCCGGGACCGGCCGCCGGGCCGCGCGACCCCGCCCTGCTACAGGACGTGGCCACGCTCTCACGACTGCTGGGCAACAGATTGCACCTGCTCATCCACGGCCCCGGTCCCGGTGGCAGGCATCTGGACCTGCTGGACGGCAGGCTTCCCGTGCTGCCCGCCGACGCACCGGGGCGCGCCGAGATCATCCACATCACCGCCGAGGGGCTGGCCCGCTACAGCGGCAACGACGCCCGTCCCGGTGAGCCGGGCGCGCGGCTCGAGCGAGCCTGGTCGAGTTCGGCCGCCGCTCTGATGGCCGCCGCGGACCTCGAATCGGTCGCTCCGGAGATCGGGACTGCGGTGCCGCCCGCGGAGATACCCGCGATCGTCGGCCCGCACGGCCGACTGCTGGAGCGGGTCGCCGAAGTCTGCGAAACCCGCTATCCGGGAGCACGAGTCCGGCGCGTGGAAACGGATCCGCCGCATCTTTTCGTCACCCATCAGGCCGACGAGGTCGTCGCGCAGTGGCGCATCGGCGTGCACGTCGGCGAGGTGACCAGGCACGTGGTGGAGGAATTCCTCGGTCACGACCCGGAATACGGTTCCGAACTCGTCTACCGCGGTGCGGCGCCCGCGCGTTCCCTGCGTGAGGAAGCCGCCAGTCACGGCCTGCGGGTGCGCAGTTTCGTCGAGTTCCAGGGACTGCTCGATCTGGAGGACTATCTCGCGCGACAGGCCGTCCGGCTGCGCAACGACCGCCGCTATCCACCGGAAATGTATGTGCCGCAGCGTTTCCGTATGCTCGACCACGGTGATCAGCTGATCCGTGACGACCTCGTCGGCGAACTGATGAGTCTGGTCGCCGCCGACCACGGCCGCTTCGTGCTGCTCCTGGGCGATTTCGGACGCGGGAAGACGTTCGCGCTGCGCGAGGTCGCCCGCCGCATCACCGAGACCATGCCCGCGCTGATCCCGATCCTCATCGAATTGCGCACCCTGGATAAAACCCATTCGGTCGACGGGCTCGTCGCCGCGCATCTGGCCGATCACGGCGAGGACCGGATCGACCTGAAATCCCTGCGGTACATGCTGCGGGAGGGTCGGGTGGTGCTGCTGTTCGACGGCTTCGACGAACTCGTCACCCGCATCAGCTACGAATTCGCCGCCGAACATCTGGAAACCCTGCTCCAGGCGGCGGTCGGCAAGGCCAAGATCATCGTCGCCAGCCGCACCCAGCATTTCGAATCGCGCGCCCAGGTGCTGTCCGCGCTCGGCGAGCGGGTCGGACTGTTACAGGACCGGCGCATCATCGGCATCGAGGATTTCGCCCCGGCGCAGATCCGGGCCTATCTGGCCAACCGCTACGACGGGGACGCGGGCCGGGCCGACGGCAGGATGCGCCTGATCACCGGGATCGAGGACCTGCTCGGATTGGCGCAGAACCCGCGCATGCTCGGTTTCATCGCGGATCTGGACGATCGCAGACTCCGTGCGGCGGCCAGCGCCGAACAGGCGGTCGGACCGGCCGGACTCTATCGGGAGATCCTGGAATCCTGGCTGTCCTACGAGGCCGACCGGGTCGCCTCCGTGACGGGCGGACTGCCCGGCCTGCGCGTGCACGAACTGTGGCTCGCCGTGACCGCGTTCGCCGTGCGCAGTTGGGAATTCGGCGAACCGTACCTGCATCTGTCCGAATTGACCGATGTCGCAAGGGAACTCGTCGAACTCATCGGCCCGCAGTCGATGTCGGTGCCCCAATCCGCCCACGCGATCGGCTCCGGCAGCCTTCTGGTGCGCACCGAGGACAATCTGTTCGGATTCATCCACCTGTCGGTCATGGAATGGCTGGTGGCCAACCATATCGCCGAGCAGTTCGCCGCCGGGGTGCCCGCGCCGCCGCAACTGGACAGGGCACAGCTGTCGCAGCTGTCCATCGATTTCCTGTGCGACCTCGCCGACCTCCGGATGGCGCGCGCCTGGGCCGAGGCGGTGCTGGCGGATTCGGCCGCCGACGATCATTCCCGCACCAACGCCCTGCGAATGACCACCCGGTTGCGCACCGCCCCGACCGCCGATCTGCGCGACGCCGCGCTGGCCGGTGAGGACCTGTCCTATCGCGACCTGCGCGGCGTCGACCTCAGCGGCGCGGACCTGACCGGGGCCCGGCTGGTCGGTACGAATCTGTCGCGCGCGATCCTGCGCGGTACGCGGCTGGTCGCGGCGCGGCTGGACGAGGCGCTGCTCACCGGGGCCGATCTGACCGACGCCGATCTGACCCGAGCGCGGCTGGCCCGCACGGATCTCACCGGATCCCGTGCGGCAGGCAGTACCTGGCAGCGGGCAGCGCTGCTCGACGTCATCGGGAGACCGGCGGGTACCGAACTACGCGGCGCGGCCCAGGTGCCGGGCGCGCCCGCGCGGACCGAATTCGCGCCCGCCGCCGTCGGTGTCCGGCACGGGTTCGACGCCAGGCACGGCCGGCTGCCGCAGCCGATCGCCTACAGCCCGGACGGCGGCACCTTCGCCAACGGCAGCGACGACGGCGGTGTCCTCATCTGCGACAGCGAGACCGGTCGTCCGCTGCGCACCTTGCAGACCCACCGGGCCCGCACCTTCGCCGTCGCCTACACCGATTCGGTTCTGATCACCGGGTCCGGAGACGGAACCGTCGGCATCTGGGATGCCGACACCGGCGAGTTGCGCAGCATTCTGCAAGGTCACCGCGCTTGGCCGTGGCCGGTGCTGCTGAGCGGGCCGGGTGATCTGCTCGCCACCGGCGACGCCGAGGGTGTCTTGCGCCTGTGGTCGCTGCCGGACGGCGAATTGCGCCACACCTGCCGACCCGCGGACGGCCGGGAACTGATCTACAGCATGGATTCCCACGGCGGGCGCGTCGCCGCCTCCTACCGCGACGGCACCGTGCGGCTGTGGGACACCGAGACCGGCGCCGAGACCGGAAAGTTCACCGGGGCAGCGGGTTCGGTGTTCCGCGTCGCCTTCAGCCCCGGCGGTGACCTGCTCGCGGTGGGCGGCGTCGACGGGACGGTCGCGATCTGGGATCCGGCGACACTGCGCCCGATCCGCACCCTGCCCGGTCACACCGGGCGGGTGTACACGCTCGCCTTCCACCCCACCGAACCGGTGCTCGCCAGCGGGGATACCGACGGGGGACTGCGCCTGTGGAACACCGTCACGGGCGACGCGCTGCACACCGCCACCGAACACACCGCCGCCATCTACTGGCTCGCGTTCTCCCCGTCCGGTGATGTCCTCGCCTCGGGCGACAGCACGGGCCTGGTATGCCTGCGCGACGGCGCGACCGCCAGGGCCGGACATCGGCTCTCGGCCCACACCGGATCGGTGTGGCCGTTCGTCTTCCGCCCGGACGGCGCGCAACTTGCCGTCACCGACGACCAATTCACCACCCGGCTCTGGGATCCGGTGACCGGGACCTGCAAGCACACCCTGACCGGGCACGGCAGACAGGTCACCTCGGTGAGTTTCAACGCCGACGGCACACTGCTGGCCGGGTGCGGCAACGACGGTGTGGTGCGGCTGTGGGATCCGGCGACCGGCCGCCTGACGCGTCGGCTGATCGGCAGCGAGGACCGGCTGTTCACCTTCGAATCCGCGCTGTTCAACGCCGCCGCCCCGCAGCAGCTCGGCACCGTCGGCAACGACGGCAGACTCAGCCTGTTCAACCTGGGCACCGGTCTCTACGACCGGCACATCACCGTCGAATCGGCCCCGGTCTGGGCCTTCGCGTTCGACCCGACCGGGGAATTCCTCGCCACCGCCAACGACGACGACACCGTCGTCATCTGGGTGCGCACCACCGGCGCGCTGCACACGGTGTGCGCCGAACATCGCGGCCGGGTCCGGTCGATCGCCTTCGACGCCGGGGGCACGTTGATGGCGACCGGCTGCGACGATTCGGTGATCCGGATCTGGGATGTGCGGTCGGGGCGGCTCGTGCGGAGCCTGCACGGTCACCGCGACCGGGTGTACGCGGTGGTGATCCACGGCGATCGACTGGCGGGCGTCTCCTGGGACGGGACCGCCCGCATCTGGGATATCGGCACCGGCGCACTGCTGCACGAGTTGACCCGGCACACCGGCCGACTCTGGGCAGCCGCGGTCGACCCGGCGACCGGGACCCTCGCGACCGGCGGCGACGATCTCGTCGTGCGCCTGTGGGATATCGCCACCGGCCGCCACCTGCACACCCTCGAAGGACATAAGCGCCGCGTATGGTCGCTGTCGTTCAGCCCCGCCGGTCGGCAACTGGCCAGCGGGGGTGACGACGGCAATGTCATCGTCTGGGCGATGGGAGAACAACCCGTCGAGCGCGCGGAGATCAAGGCGATACTGCTCGGACTGCCCGAAGGCTGGGCCGCCTTGGCTCCCGACGGGCGATACAAGTTCGAAGGCAATATCGCGGGCCAGTTCTGGCACGTGATCGGCATGTCGCGCTTCGATATCGGCGAACTGGACCCGTACGTGCCGCAAGTACGGCGCCTGGCTTCCGACGACCCGTTCTGAGATCGGGCATTCACGTACTCGCGGAATCGGGACGAAGCACGATCTTGCCCAGCGGGGTTCGTCCCTCGATCAGCCGATGCGCCTCGTCGGCGCGTTCCAGCGGCAATACGGATTCGACCAGGGGATCGATATCGCCGCTCGCGGCGAGTTCCAGCGCCCTCGTGCGGTTGGCGGCGACGATCGCGAGCCAGTGCGGTCCGGCGCAGCCGACGAAGGTGAGTCCGCGGGTGATGAGGTCGGCGGCAGAGACCCGGGCCGGTGCGCCGGAGAGGAAGCCGTAGCCGAGCATGCGGCCGCGTCCAGCAGGGTGATCGCCACCGAACCGCTCATCAGCACCGCCGCGGCCTCGGTCGCCGACAGGCTCTGGGGAATCGGGGTCGCGGAAACCGCGGGTGCGCACACATATTCGGCGTACGCGCCGAAACCGGTGGTGGCTACGGCGACCCGCTGACCGATGAGGTCGGTGTCGACGTCCGGACCGGTATCGGTGACGACGCCCACCGCTTGGAAGCCGAAGATCTGCGGCGGCTCGGCGGCCAGCGGGAACGTGCCGGACCGCAGCGCGATCTCGGGGTACAGCACCGGAATCGCCTCCGTCCTGATCGTCAGTTCACCCGCGCCGGGACGCGGTGTCGGCATCTCGCGCGGCACCAGTACCTCGGGGCCGCCCGTACGTGTCATTACGATTGCCCGCATCGAGAACTCCATAAGTTGACTGATGGTCCAGATCGAAACCGAACGATATGGACCGTCGGTCAACTTGTCAATGCGGGAAGTGGGTGAGATGGCCGTGGACCGTCCGAGGGAACGCGCCGACGCCACACGAAATCGGCGCGCGATACTCGACGCGACCAGGGCTCTACTGGCCGAGCACGGGGGCGAGGCGATCACCATGGATCGGGTGGCCGCCGCCGCCGGGGTCGGGAAGGGGACCATCTTCCACCGGTTCGGCAGCCGGGCGGGGCTGCTGCACGAACTCGTCGCCGAACCCGCGCTCGCGCTGATGAACGCGGTGAAGGATGGTCCGCCGCCGCTGGGCCCCGGGGCCGCCGCCGAGGATCGATTGCTCGCCTATTTCGGCGCGATGACCGAACTCATCGTCGGCAATCTCGAACTCATGGTCGCCTACCGGTCGGAACCGCCCCATCCGCAGAGCGAGGAGTTCCACGCGTTCTGGGCCGCGCACATCACCGCGTTGCTGCGTGAGGCCAGGCCGGATATCGACGCCGAGGTCGTCGGCGCGCTACTGCTCGCCCCGCTCGGCGGAGAACTGGCCGCGCGCATGGTGCGCGCGGGCGAGGCGGACCGGCTGCGCGCGGGTGTCCTGGCGCTGGTCGAGGCGGTACTGCGACAGCCGTGAAGCCGGGGTTCAGTCGCTGTCGAGGATCGCCTCGAAGCGTTCGTCCGCGCGATCCAACTGGTCGAGGATGAGCTGTTTGACGTGATCGGCCAGCGGTGTGTCCGGCCGGTTGACCAGTTCACGGTAGATATCGGGCAGCGGTTGGTACTTGGTGGCCAGCCGTTCCATCGCCGGACCGGTCGCGTAGAGAATTCCGACGCCGTTATCGGTGAAATCGGAGAATTTCACGATCCGCGCCCACGGTGCTCGATCGAGTTCGGCCGCGATATGTTCGCGATATTGTTCGTGCTTGTCCCGATCCGGGTCCGGGGTCGGATTCGTCACGGCCGCGACGATATCGGCGACACGTGTTCCGAAACGTTCGGCGAGCACCGCCAGCGCGGCGGACTTCGGTTCGCCCGGTTGTTCGTCCGCCAATTCCCGCGGGTGGTCCTCGACCGAATCGTGCAGCAGGCCCGCCACGACCAGATCGGTGTCGCGGACCTCGTAGTGGCTGATGATCCGAATCGCCACCCGCAGTAGATGACTCAGATACGGCTCGCGGCCGTAGCGATCGTCGCGATGCAGGTCGGCGGCCAGTTCCAGGGCGTCGACGACCCGATCGGCGTCCGGAAGTTCCGCGATTTCGAGTAGAAGTCGTTCCCGAAGCCCCGCTTCGCCGTAGACCTCGCTGATCGTATGCAGCGGCATCACGGCCAAGACCCCCGCCCCTGGATTGCTCATAAGGCCAATCTATCCGGGTACACGCCCGCGCGCTGTGCGGCGGGACACCCCGGCCACCGCCGGTCGGCGACGGAAAATGCGTTGCCGAACCGAGTTCATCCGTGGTGTCCTGTCCTTCACAGCGAGCCGAAACGGAGGATTATCGTGGCCGCGCAACAGGAACGGCCGCGTCACGGTTCGGCCGATAACGACATACTGAAATTGCACCGTCGCACGATGGTGCTCGACGGCCGTGTGTTCACGGTTCTCACACTGCGTCCCGGTGACGATTTCCGCTTCGCCACCAATCGCTACCACGACACCTGGCACGTGCTGTCGGACTGGCGCGGCGCGCGGGTGTCCGCGCGGTTGCTGTGGGGACTGTCCTACCAGCGTCGGCCCGGCACGCTGGTCGTGATCGATCCGGCGCATCTGGATCCGAACCCGTTCGACGCGGCACCGTCCGATCCGATCGTTCTCGTGCCGTCCGGTCTCACCGTATTCACCGCGGCCTCCGCAGCCGCGTTGCGCGCCCGGTTGCCGTTGCGCGACCGCTCGCAGGGCACGGTTCGCTGGCAGACTTTCGGGCTGAAACCCGCGCTCGCGCGGCGGCGAGAGCGGGATTCACGTGAATCCGGCACTACCGCATCGCATTACGTGGCGAAGCCGGTCGGCTGGACTCGGATCGACCGGGTCGGTGGCACTCTCGCGATCTACGGCGGGCCCGAACAGTTGCGAGAGTGGGCGATCGATCTCGAGCGGCTCGGCGAATACGCCCACGACGGCATGGACTACCTGTACCTGGACTACCCGGAAGTCGACGGGGAGGTCCAGATCTTCCGGCAGTATCGCAGGAAGGTGAGTATCGCCCGCCAGGCGCGGGCGGAGATCACCGTGCGGTTGCGGGAGGCTGGCTCGGGGGCCGACACGGCGGTGCGTCACGGTCGGCGTCGGCGCACCCGCGACGGTGGCGGCGGGCCCGTTATCGCGCCCGCCGATTTCGACCACGCGATCCACGCCCACACGGTCACTGTTGGCCGCCGCCGAAGTCCGACCCCGGCCCGCACAGCGGACGACTGATTCCGAGGTGCGCCCGAGGTCAGCGCACGCCGCGCGGACGGAACTGGATGCTGATCCGGGGGCCGGTCGGTCTGCGTGATTTCGGGACCGCGTGTTCCCAGGTCCGCTGACACGATCCGCCCATCACCAGCAGATCTCCGTGGCCCACGTGGTACCGGATGCTCGCGCCGCCCCCGCGCGGACGCAACAGCAGTGCCCGCGCGGCGCCCACCGACAGGATCGCGACCATGGTGTCGTCGGTCGCGCCCCGGCCGACGGTGTCGCCGTGCCAGGCAACGCTGTCGTGTCCGTCGCGGTAGTAGCACAGCCCGGACGTGCGGAACGGTTCGCCGAGTTCATCGCGATAGTGCGCGCTCAACGCCGTGCGCGCCCGGTCCAACGCCGGATCGGGGAGCGGGTCGCTCTCGTCGTAGAAGCGCGTCAATCGCGGCACATCAACTACCCGGTCGTACATCGGCCTGCGCTCCGACTGCCACGGCACCCCGGCCGCGAGCCGTTCGAACAGTTCATCCGCCCCGGTCATCCAACCCGGCAGCACATCGACCCACGCGCCCGCACCGAGCGTCGTCCGTCGAATTCCCTCCAGCGAACCGATCTCGATCTCACCGAATCCGTCGAGCAGTGAACCCTGTAGTGGCGTCGGCATGGCGTCGAATGTACGCCCGATCGAACGTATGTGCTAGCGGAATTCGGACTGGGGTGTCGCGGACGTACCGGTCCCCGCGGTGGACGGGAACTACCGGTCGATGATGTCGAGTGCGATCCGGGTGGCGGCGGATCGCCGTATCGAATCAAGGATTTCGCCGGCACGTCCCGGCCCCTTCGGCGAAAATGGCCGACTGGGCGACAAGCTGACCGGGAGGGAGAGCCGTGGCCGAGGATCAGGTGCCGATGGCGGGGGTGGCGATGACGGCTGTCGGGGTCGCGGTCATCCGGGCGACGGAATCCGAACGCGCCGACCGCCTCTACGACGATCCGCTGGCGCGAGATTTCGTCGCCGCCGCGCGACTCGGCTTCGAGAGCGCCGAGGAGGGGCGGGAGCGGTGGGCGCGGGATTGGACACCCGCGCCTACCGGATGGAGCTGCCCGCGCGGGTGCGGGTGTTCGAAATCGACCTGCCGGAACTGTTCGCCTTCAAGGAACCGATTCTCGCGGCGGCGGGCGCGACCGCGACCTGTGCGCGACACGTCGTCGCCGCCGATCTCCGCGCGGACTGGGTGTCGGCGTTGAGCGCCTCTGGCTACCGCGCCGATCGGCCAGCGCACTGGGTCGACGAGGGGGTGCTCGACTACCTCCCGCACGCCGACGCGCTGCGCCTTGCCGAGCGGATGACCGAAATATCCGCCCCGGCGAGCAGTTTCGCCCTCGGACGGTTCGATGTGGCGCCCCAGCGCGAGCGTTACGCCGAACTCGGGCGGTTGGTGGGAGCGACGGCTTCCGCCGATCGGCGTGGGCTCGGATCGGAAGGCGAACGATGGCTGGCCGAACGCGGCTGGCGCACGCGCTTTCATCCCTGGGACGATCTCGTCGAGTCGTTCGGCAGACCGGAAATGGCAGGCGGGTCGGGGGCCGGTCTCGTGCGGGCGGTGCGCCCGTTGTAGTGCTCGGTGTCGACCGCGTGGCAGAGCTCACAGGCCGCGCGTGGCCGGGCTCACAGGGGGATACCGCTGGTAGGAGGGCGCTGTTCGGCGCTGTTAGGCTGCTAGCCGTAAGACATCCTTTAACGGACCGTCCGGTGAGGCGGGGAAGGAGGTCGGCATGGCTGTGCCCGGAGATCGGGTCGCCAAGTCCGGCGGTGCCGAGGTATCGCAGCGGCACGCACCCGAGTGGGTGGAGGCGGGGCGCGAGCTGTTGTCGGCATCCGATGTGAGCCGGACCATCGCGCGGATCGCGCACCAGATCATCGAGAAGACCGCGCTCGACTCGGGGGAGACCGGCGCCGCGCGCGTGGTGCTGATCGGTATTCCGACCCGAGGCACCACCCTGGCCGCGCGGCTGACCGAGAAGATCGAGGAATTCTCCGGGGTCAGGCCCGCGCTGGGATCACTCGACATCACCCTCTACCGCGACGACCTGCGCAGCCGTCCGCACCGTCCGCTGGAACGCACCTCCGTTCCCGACGGCGGTATCGAGGACGCGCTCGTCGTCCTGGTCGACGACGTGCTCTTCTCCGGCCGCACCGTGCGCTCCGCGCTGGACGGACTCCGGGATCTCGGCCGCCCGCGCGCGGTCCAACTCGCGGTGCTGATCGACCGGGGACATCGCGAACTTCCGATCCGCGCCGATTTCGTCGGGAAGAACGTGCCGACCTCGCGGTCGGAGGACATCGCGGTACTGCTCACCGAACACGACGGCCGCGACGGTGTCTACCTGCGCCAGGAGGAGGCACAGTGAGGCATCTGCTGACCGTCGCCGATCTGGATCGCGACGCCGCCACCGAAATGCTGGACGAGGCGGAACGATTCGAGCAGGCGCTGCTCGGCCGCGAAGTGCACAAACTTCCGACACTGCGCGGACGCACCGTGATGACGGTCTTCTACGAGAACTCGACCCGCACCCGCGTCTCCTTCGAGGTCGCGGGCAAGTGGATGAGCGCCGACGTCATCAATGTCAGCGCGAGCAGTTCGTCGGTGTCCAAGGGCGAATCGCTGCGCGACACCGCGCTGACCCTGCACGCCGCGGGCGCCGACGCGCTCATCGTCCGCCATCCCGCCTCCGGCGCGGCGCATCAGATCGCGCGCTGGATGGACAGCTGGACGGCGGCCGGGCGCGGAACCTCTCCCGCCGTCATCAACGCCGGTGACGGCACGCACGAACATCCGACCCAGGCCCTGCTCGACGCGCTCACCCTGCGTCAGCGCCTCGGCGATATCGAGGGCAAACGGGTCGTCATCGTCGGCGACATCCTGCACAGCCGGGTCGCGCGCTCGAATGTCTTCCTGCTCGCCACCCTCGGCGCGGAGGTGGTGCTCGTCGCGCCGCGCACGCTGCTCCCGGTCGGTGTCGAGGCATGGCCCGCGCGGATCTCGCACGCGCTCGACGCCGAATTGGCGGGCGCCGACGCGGTGCTCATGCTCCGGGTGCAGGCCGAGCGGATGAACGGCGGTTTCTTCCCGTCGGCGCGCGAGTACGCGGTGACCTACGGACTGTCCGAGCGCAGGCTCGGACTGCTCGACGAGCACGCGGTCGTGCTGCACCCCGGCCCGATGCTGCGCGGTATGGAAATCGCGTCGGCCGTGGCGGATTCGCCGAAGGCCGCGATCCTGCAACAGGTGACCAACGGCGTGCACATGCGGATGGCGGTGCTGTTCCGGCTGCTGGTCGGCACCCAGGAGGCGGTCGCGGTATGAGCGCGGAGATTTGCCTCGGCCACGAGATCCGGGCGGAAGGCGGCGCGGTATGAGCGAACTGTTGATCAAGGCCGCACGGCCCTACGGCGAGGGCGAACCGGTGGACGTGCTGGTGCGCGACGGTGTCATCGTCGAGATCGCGGCGCGGATCGCCGCGAGCGAGGCCGCCGAGATCATCGACGCGGCGGGACAAATCCTGCTGCCCGGTTTCGTCGACCTGCACACCCACCTGCGCGAACCCGGTCGCGAGGACACCGAGACCATCGAATCCGGTTCCGCCGCCGCCGCTCTCGGCGGATACACCGCGGTGTTCGCGATGGCCAACACCAATCCGGTCGCGGATTCGGTGGTCGTCACCGATCACGTGTGGCGGCGCGGCAGGGAAGTCGGCCTGGTCGACGTCTATCCGGTGGGCGCGGTCACCGTCGGTCTCGCCGGCAAGCAGCTCGCGGAAATGGGCACCATGGCCGCGGGAGTCGGCGCGGTGCGCATGTTCTCCGACGACGGCCACTGCGTCTACGACCCGCTGATCATGCGACGCGCGCTGGAATACGCGAACTCGCTCGGCGTGCTGATCGCCCAGCACGCGGAGGAGCCACGGCTGACCGAAGGCGCGGTGGCGCACGAGGGTCCGACCGCGGCCCGCCTCGGCCTGGCAGGATGGCCGCGCGCCGCCGAGGAATCCATCGTCGCCCGTGACGCGCTGCTCGCCCGTGACGCCGGAGCCCGCGTTCACATCTGCCACGCGTCCACCGCCGGAACCGTCGAACTGATCAAATGGGCCAAGGCCCAAGGTATTTCGATCACCGCCGAGGTCACCCCGCACCACCTGCTGCTCGACGACTCGCGCCTGGAGACCTACGACGCGGTCAACAAGGTGAATCCGCCGCTGCGCGAGGCCTCCGACGCCGCCGCGCTGCGGCAGGCGCTGGCCGACGGGGTGCTCGACTGTGTCGCGACCGATCACGCCCCGCACGCCGAGCAGGACAAATGCTGCGAGTTCGCGGCCGCGCGTCCCGGCATGCTCGGTTTGGAGACGGCGCTGTCGATCATCGTGTCGACCATGGTCGAACCGGGACTGCTCGACTGGCGCGGTGTGGCCAGGGTGATGAGCGAGCGACCCGCGGCCATCGTCGGACTCGACGAACACGGCAGGCCGATCGAGGTGGGCGAACCCGCCAACCTCACACTGGTCGATCCCGAGGCGAGCTGGACGGTGCGCGCCACCGAACTCGCCAGCATCTCGAACAACACGCCGTTCGAGGATATGACGTTCCCCGCCAAGGTCACCACGACATTGCTGCGGGGCCGGATGACCGCCCGCGAGGGCAAAGCGGTGGGAGCTCCGTAATGGAAAGAACACTGTGGGTGATCGGGACGCTGGCGTTCTTCGTCATCGGCGTCTCGCTGATGTACCGAGGGTGGCAGCGTCGCGCCGCGAGGCAGGCCGAACGGATCGGCGAACTGCCGACCGTGCCCGCCGAACTGGGGGCGCAGGTATTGGAGCCGACGACCGGTCTCTACCTGGGCAGCACCATCGCGCCCAGCTGGCAGGACCGGATAGCGGTGGGTGACCTGGGGTTCCGCGCGACGGCGGAACTCACCAGGTTCGAACGAGGAATCCTGCTGCAACGCGACGGGGCAGCGGTGATCTGGATTCCCGAGGAGTCCATCACCGCCGTGCGGACCGAACGCGGGCACGCGGGCAAAGTGATGACGCAAGATGGTGTGCTGGTAATTCGCTGGAAGCTGCCGACCGGAACCGAGATAGATACCGGTTTCCGAGGTGACGACAAGACGGTGTACCCGGCGTGGGCCAGGACGATGACGGGAGATGAGCAAGGATGAGTGCGGTATCGGGTAACGATTCGGCGGGGGGCGGTGGCCGGGTGACCGGCGGGCACGACGAAGCCGCTCTCGTGCTCGAGGACGGCCGGGTGTTCCGCGGCACCGCCTACGGCGCGGTGGGCGAGACCCTCGGCGAGGCGGTGTTCTGCACGGCGATGACCGGGTATCAGGAAACCCTGACCGACCCGAGCTACCACCGTCAGATCGTCGTGGCCGCCGCCCCGCAGATCGGCAACACCGGCTGGAACGACGAAGACGACGAATCCGGCAAGATCTGGGTCGCCGGTTACGTGGTCCGCGATCCGGCCCGCCGCGCCTCCAACTGGCGCGCGACCGGAACCCTGCCCGAGGCGCTCCAGCGTCAGGACGTGGTCGGCATCGCGGGTGTCGACACCCGCGCCCTGGTGCGGCATCTGCGCACCCGAGGTTCGATGAAGGCGGGCATCTTCTCCGGCGCGGCCCTCGCCGTCACCGACGAACTGCTGGCCAGGGTCAACGGCCAGCAGTCGATGCTCGGCGCCGATCTCGCCCGCGAGGTGAGCACGGATTCGGTCTACACCATCGAGCCCGCGGGCGATCACCGCTTCACCGTCGTCGCGGTCGATCTCGGCATCAAGACCAACACCCCGCGCATGTTCGCCGAACGCGGGATGCGCGTGCACGTGGTGCCGTCGACGACCTCGATCGAGCAGATACTCGAACTGAATCCGAACGGCGTCTTCCTGTCCAACGGTCCGGGCGACCCGGCCACCCAGGACGGCGCGGTCGCGCTGACCCGCGGCGTGCTGGAGAAGGGGGTGCCGCTGTTCGGCATCTGCTTCGGCAATCAGATCCTGGGGCGCGCGCTCGGGCGCAGCACCTACAAGATGAAATTCGGCCACCGCGGTATCAACATCCCGGTGGTCGAGCACGAGACCGGTCGCATCTCGATCACCGCGCAGAACCACGGCTTCGCGCTGGAAGGTGAACAGGGCGAACGTTTCGACACCCCGTTCGGCAAGGCCGAGGTCAGCCACATCTGCGCCAACGACGGCACCGTCGAGGGTGTGCGACTGGTGGACGGTCGCGCGTTCTCCGTGCAGTACCACCCGGAGGCCGCCGCCGGACCCCACGACGCCGCCTATCTCTTCGACCGTTTCGCCGGTCTCATGGAAGGAGCCTCCTGATGCCTCGCCGCGTGGATCTCGAGCACATCCTGGTCATCGGCTCCGGCCCCATCGTCATCGGCCAGGCGTGCGAATTCGACTATTCAGGCACCCAGGCGTGCCGGGTGCTGCGGTCCGAGGGACTGCGGGTGTCGCTGGTGAACTCCAACCCGGCGACCATCATGACCGACCCGGAATTCGCCGACGCCACCTACGTCGAGCCGATCACCCCCGAATTCGTAGAGAAGGTCATCGCCAAGGAACGCCCCGACGCGATCCTGGCCACCCTCGGCGGCCAGACCGCGCTCAACACCGCGGTCGCGCTGCACGAGAACGGGGTGTTGCAGAAGTACGACGTGGAGCTGATCGGCGCGGATTTCGAGGCCATCCAGCGCGGTGAGGACCGGCAGAAGTTCAAGGACATCGTCGCCAAGGTCGGCGGCGAGAGCGCTCGTTCGCGCGTCTGCTTCACCATGGACGAGGTCCGCGAGACCGTCGCCGAACTGGGCTTCCCCGTGGTGGTCCGGCCGTCGTTCACCATGGGTGGGCTCGGCTCGGGCATGGCCTACAACGACCGGGACCTCGACCGCATCGCGGGCGGCGGCCTCGCCGCCTCGCCCACCGCGAACGTCCTCATCGAGGAATCCATCCTCGGTTGGAAGGAATTCGAACTCGAGTTGATGCGGGACAGCCGCGACAATGTCGTGATCGTCTGCTCGATCGAGAACGTGGACCCGATGGGCGTACACACCGGTGACTCGGTCACCGTCGCGCCCGCGATGACGCTCACCGACCGCGAATACCAGAAGATGCGTGACCTGGGCATCGCGATTCTGCGCGAGGTCGGCGTCGACACCGGCGGCTGCAATATCCAGTTCGCCGTCGATCCGGCCGACGGTCGACTGATCGTCATCGAGATGAATCCCCGCGTGTCGCGGTCCTCGGCGCTGGCCTCCAAGGCGACGGGTTTCCCGATCGCCAAGATCGCCGCCAAACTGGCGATCGGCTACACGCTCGACGAGATCGTCAACGACATCACCGGGGAAACCCCGGCCTGTTTCGAACCGACGCTGGACTACGTCGTGGTCAAGGCGCCGCGGTTCGCGTTCGAGAAATTCCCCGGCGCCGACCCGACACTGACGACCACCATGAAATCGGTCGGCGAGGCGATGTCGATCGGCCGCAATTTCTCCGAGGCGCTCGGCAAGGTGCTGCGTTCGCTCGAGACCAAGGCGACCGGGTTCTGGACCCAGGACGACGGGCAGTGGGCTCCGGTCGACAACAATGTCCAGGCCGCCGTCGAGGCGATCCTCGAGGATCTGCGCACGCCGACCGAGGGACGGATCTACCAGGTAGAGCGGGCGTTGCGCCTCGGCGCGAGCATCGAGGTGGTGGCCCAGGCGTCCGGTATCGACCCCTGGTTCGTCGCCGAGGTCGCCGGACTGGTCGAGCTGCGCGGTGAGATCCTCGACGCACCGGTACTGGACGAACCGCTGCTGCGTCGCGCCAAGCACTACGGACTGTCGGACCGTCAGCTCGCCGCGCTGCGCCCCGAATTGGCGGGCGAGACCGGCGTGCGCGTGCTGCGCCACCGGCTCGGCATCCGGCCGGTCTTCAAGACCGTCGACACCTGCGCCGCCGAGTTCGAGGCCAAGACCCCGTACCACTACTCGGCCTACGAACTCGATCCCGCCGCCGAATCCGAGGTCGCGCCGCAGCGTGAGCGCGAGAAGGTGATCATTCTCGGCTCGGGACCGAACCGCATCGGCCAGGGCATCGAATTCGACTACTCGTGTGTGCACGCGGCGCAGACGCTGTCGGCCGCCGGATACGAGACGGTCATGGTCAACTGCAATCCCGAGACAGTCTCCACCGACTACGACACCGCCGACCGCCTCTACTTCGAGCCGCTGACCTTCGAGGACGTGCTCGAGGTCTTCCACGCGGAATCCGAGTCCGGCACCGTCGCGGGCGTCATCGTGCAGTTGGGCGGTCAGACCCCGCTCGGCCTCGCGCAGCGGCTGACCGACGCGGGCGTTCCCGTCGTCGGCACCAGTGCCGCCGCCATCGACCTGGCCGAGGATCGCGGCGAATTCGGTGAGGTGCTGGTCGCCGCCGGACTGCCCGCGCCCAAGTACGGCACCGCGACCACCGTCGCGCAGGCCAAGAAGATCGCTGCGGGCATCGGCTACCCGGTGCTGGTGCGGCCGTCCTATGTGCTCGGCGGGCGCGGCATGGAGATCGTCTACGACGAGAATTCGCTCGAGGGCTATATCTCCCGCGCGACCGAACTCAGCCCCGATCGCCCGGTGCTGGTCGACCGGTTCCTCGAAGACGCCATCGAGATCGACGTCGACGCCCTGTGCGACGGCGAGGAGGTCTACCTCGGCGGAGTCATGGAACATATCGAGGAGGCCGGTATCCACTCCGGCGACTCCGCCTGCGCACTGCCTCCGATCACGTTGGGGCGCAGCGATATCGAGGCGGTGCGCCGGTCCACGGTGGCGCTGGCCAAGGGGATCGGCGTCAAGGGCCTGCTGAACGTGCAGTACGCGCTCAAGGACGACGTGCTCTACGTGCTCGAGGCCAACCCGCGTGCCAGCCGCACGGTTCCGTTCGTCTCCAAGGCCACGGCGGTGCCGCTGGCCAAGGCGGCGGCCCGGATCACCATGGGCGCGACCATCGCCGAACTGCGCAAGGAAGGCATGCTGCCCGGTGAAGGCGACGGCGGACACGTCCCGCTGGACGCGCCGGTGGCGGTCAAGGAAGCGGTGCTGCCGTTCCATCGGTTCCGCCGCGCCGACGGCAGCGGGGTCGATTCGCTGCTCTCCCCGGAGATGAAATCCACCGGCGAGGTCATGGGTATCGACGCCGATTTCGGTACCGCCTTCGCCAAGAGCCAGGCCGCGGCCTACGGCTCGCTGCCCACCGAGGGCACCGTATTCGTCTCGATCGCCAACCGCGACAAGCGGGCCATGGTCTTCCCGGTGAAACGCCTGCACGACCTCGGGTTCCGCATCCTCGCCACCGAGGGCACCGCGGAGATGCTGCGCCGCAACGGCATTCCGTGCGAGCAGGTCCGCAAGCATTCCGAACCGGATACCGCCGTCGATGCCGGGGATCGGCTGCCGAGCATCGTCGACCAGATCCGCGACGGTGAGATCGACATGGTGTTCAACACCCCGTACGGCAATTCGGGGCCGCGCGTCGACGGTTACGAGATCCGCACGGCCGCCGTCGGCGTCGACATCCCCTGCATCACCACCGTGCAGGGCGCCGCCGCGGCCGTGCAGGGCATCGAGGCGAGTATCAACGGCGGTATCGGGGTGCGCTCCCTACAGGAGCTGCATTCGGTGCTGCGTGGCTGATTCCGACCCTATGAAGGAGGCGGTTCGATGAAGACGTTCGGTGACCGATTACTGCGCGCCACGGCGCATTTCGGCCCGGTCTGTGTCGGCATCGATCCGCATCCCCAGCTGCTGGACGCGTGGGGCCTGACCGACGACGCCGACGGCGTGGAGAAATTCGCGGAGATCTGCGTCGAGGCCTTCGACGGCACCGTCGCGCTGGTCAAGCCGCAGGTCGCCTTCTTCGAGCCCTACGGTTCCGGCGGTATCGCGGTGCTGGAGCGGACGATCGAGGTGCTGCGCGCCTCGGGCACGCTGGTGCTCGCCGACGCCAAACGCGGCGATATCGGCTCGACCATGGACGCCTACGCCAGGGCCTGGCTCGGTGACGGATCCCTCGGCGCCGACGCGGTGACGGTGTCGCCCTATCTCGGATTCGGATCGCTCTCGCCCGCGCTCACGCTGGCCGAGGCCAACAACCGTGGGGTGTTCGTGCTGGCCGCGACCTCCAATCCTGAGGGCGGTCAGGTGCAGCGGGTGGTCGCGGCGGACGGGCGGACCATCGCCCAGTCGATCGTCGACGAGGCGACGCTGTGCAACGTCGGTGCGGAATTCGGGTCGGTGGGCGTCGTCGTCGGTGCGACGCTGACCGAGGCTCCCGATGTGTCGGCCCTCAACGGCCCGATCCTGATGCCCGGTGTCGGTGCGCAGGGCGGCGGCCCCGACAGCGTGCGCGCGCTGGTGCCCGAGGCGATGCTGCGTTCGGTGCTGCCCGCGGTCTCTCGCGAGGTCCTGCGCGAGGGCCCTTCGGTATCGGCACTGCGTGCCAGGTTGAACGCGATTCAGGACGAGTTCGCGTTCCTGCGTTCCTGAGCTACCCACCGCTGAGCTACCCACCGCGACGCCGCGGCCCTCTGGTGGGCAGCCAGGTGGCACTCCGGGCCGGTTGGGCGCGCTCGCGGACCACGTGTGGTCGGTGGTGCCCGCCCGTCGGGCTCGGTGGACGCCTCGGCGCATCGAATACGTGGATGCAAGGCCCCGGATTCCTCGGAATCCGGGGCCTTCGTCGTCTCGGATCCGGCTCCCGGGGAGTGATCCAGGACACGTATGGGGACATGTGTTCGATCCGACACGCGGGAAGTTGCGCCGACACGCCGATAATTTCCAGAAAGTTCCTGGTCGGGCGGGTGTGTGGTTGCTGGGGGTCCGCGCGGCGCTACCGCTACCGCTCCGCTATCCCTCATATTTCCGGTATATCCCCAGCTCGCGGGGTGTTTCATGGGAATGGCGGTACGATCACGGCAGCGAGCGAGGCATTGTGCGGATTCGACCGCTCGCGCCGAGGTGACAGTCGGAATCATGCGCTGACCTGGGGGGCGGGTTCGCAATTGCAGGACGTCGTGGGTACGGTCGCTGAGACTGTCGGGTTACCGGCAGGAGTTTATGCAATGAACGATGAGACGGAGGAACCGTGGCCCTTCCCCAGCTGACTGACGAGCAGCGCGCCGCTGCTTTGGAGAAGGCGGCGGCCGCTCGCCGCGCTCGGGCGGAGCTCAAGGAGCGTTTGAAGCGTGGTGGCACCGACCTGAAGAGCGTGCTCAAGGATGCCGAGACCGATGAGATTCTCGGCAAGATGAAGGTTTCGGCGCTGCTGGAGGCCCTGCCCAAGGTCGGCAAGGTCAAGGCAGCCGAGATCATGACCGAACTGGAGATCGCTCCCACCCGCCGTTTGCGCGGGCTCGGCGATCGGCAGCGCAAGGCGCTGTTGGCCCGGTTCGACTTCGACGCCTGATTACGAGGGTGGTCGAACACACGCGGAAGGGTCGACTGGTTGTACTGGTCGGCCCCTCGGCCGTGGGCAAATCCACGGTCGTGCGGTGCGTGCGGGAATTCCTGCCCGAGCTGGTCTTCAGTGTGTCCGCGACAACCCGGGCCCCCCGGCCCGGGGAAGTCGACGGACTGGACTACCGGTTCGTCTCCCGAGCCGAATTCGACGCCATGATCGAGGCGGGCGAACTGCTCGAATGGGCGGAGATCCACGGCGGACTGCAGAGGTCGGGCACCCCGGCAGGTCCGGTACGCGAGGCGCTGGCGGCGGGCAAGAACGTGCTCGTCGAAGTGGACCTCGAAGGTGCCCGTTCGGTACGTCGGGCGCTGCCCGAAGCCATACTCGTCTTCCTGGCCCCGCCGAGCTGGGACGAACTGGTCTCCCGGCTCACCTCTCGCGGGACCGAATCCCCCGAGGTGATCGCACGTCGGCTGGAGACCGCGAGGATCGAATTGGCGGCCTGTGACGAGTTCGACATCGTGATCGTGAACGACGAGGTGACCAGCGCCTGTGAGCAGTTGGTATCGTTGTTCGTTAGCACTATTTCGAGATAGGCTGCGCGCTCTTCGTCGTCGTCGGCACGAAACCGGGCCGACGACCGTCGCGCCGCGATCCCGAGACACGAGCACCCGCTGATCTCAGTACCCGCTGATCCAGTACCCATCGATTTCACCGACGAACCGCAGGAGCCTCCTCAGTGAGCGAAAAGACCGTGCACGTGTACGACACTCCGATCGGCCTGACCAACCCCCCGATCGATGAGCTGCTCGAGCGCACGTCGTCCAAGTACGCGCTGGTGATCTACGCGGCCAAGCGTGCACGTCAGATCAACGATTACTACAACCAGCTCGGTGACGGCATCCTCGAATACGTCGGCCCGCTGGTCGAGCCGGGTCTGCAGGAGAAGCCGCTGTCGGTGGCCATGCGTGAGA
This sequence comes from Nocardia sp. NBC_01377, assembly GCF_045040005.1. Taxonomy (NCBI): domain Bacteria; kingdom Bacillati; phylum Actinomycetota; class Actinomycetes; order Mycobacteriales; family Nocardiaceae; genus Nocardia; species Nocardia sp. NBC_01377. The sequence continues at coordinate 4,870,962 of NZ_CP109566.1, read as the reverse complement.
TCCACTCCGATCTGCTCGAGCATTCCGAAGGCGAATAAGATCGTCGTTCTCCCCGCGTGGGCGGGGAACAGCCACCCGGAGGGCCAGTGACCACACGGATCGTCGTCGGTGTCGGCGGAGGAATCGCCGCATACAAGGCGTGCGCGCTCGTCCGTCGTTTCACCGAGACCGGGCACGAGGTGCGGGTGATCCCGACCGAGTCGGCGCTGCAATTCGTCGGCAAGGCCACCTTCGAGGCACTGTCGGGGAACCCGGTGCACACCGACGTGTTCACCGATGTGCCCGAGGTGCCGCACGTGCGCCTCGGCCAGGAGGCGGACCTCGTCGTCATCGCCCCCGCCACCGCCGACCTGATGGCGCGCGCCGCCCACGGCCGCGCCGACGACCTACTGACCGCCACGTTGCTGACGGCCCGATGTCCGGTACTGATCGCGCCCGCGATGCATACCGAGATGTGGGAGCATCCGGCGACGGTGGCCAATGTCGCGACGCTGCGCGAGCACGGCGCGATCGTCATGGAACCGGCGTCGGGACGGCTCACCGGAACCGATACAGGTCCGGGCAGGCTGCCCGAGCCCGAGGAGATCTTCGGGCTCGCCATGCTGTTGCAGGAACGCCCCGACGCGATTCCGCGCGATCTGGTCGGCCGCCGGGTGGTCATCACCGCGGGCGGTACCAGGGAACCGCTGGATCCGGTGCGTTTCCTCGGCAATCGCAGCTCCGGCAAACAGGGCTACGCACTGGCCAGGGTGGCCGCCCAGCGCGGCGCTCAGGTCACCCTCATCGCGGGCAACACCATCGAGATGGCCGCACCCGCCGCCGTCGACCTGGTGCACGTCACCACCGCCGAACAGCTGAAAACCGCCGTCGACAAGCACGCGGTCGGCTCGGACGCGGTGATCATGGCCGCCGCGGTCGCCGATTTCCGGCCGACCAATGTCGCCGCCGCCAAGATCAAGAAGGGCGCGGGCGAACCGGACGTCATCGCGTTGACCAAGACCGACGACATCCTCGCCGGTCTGGTGCAGTCGCGACGTGACGGCCAACTGCCGGGCACCTCGATCGTCGGATTCGCCGCCGAAACCGGTGACGAGCAGGGCGATGTACTCACCCACGCGCGCGCCAAACTCGCGCGCAAGGGCTGTGACCTGCTGGTCGTCAACGCGGTCGGTGAGGGCAAGGCGTTCGAGGTCGACACCAACGACGGCTGGCTACTCGGGGCCGACGGCACCGAACAGGCCCTCGATCACGGATCGAAGGCCTTGCTCGCCAGTCGTGTGCTCGACGCGCTGACGGTCCTGCTGCACGCCTGAGTCGCGACGATCGATATCGTTGCGACGCCGAGGATCCCGGCCACGGGCGTCCGGTCGGGATCCGGGGTTGTGGATATACGGCCGGAATCCCGCGCGTGAACCGTCTGGGTCGGACGAGGTAGGTCCACACTTTGCGCCGAAGATTTGGAATAGTCTGAGTTCAAGGGTTGCGCTGTGGCGCGGTCGCACTACTGTCGTGGCCCGATACGAGAAATCCGTCGAGGAAGAGGGAACAACTGTGCCCACGTCTGGCAGCCGCCTATTCACCAGTGAGTCCGTGACCGAGGGTCATCCGGACAAGATCTGTGACGCCATCAGCGATTCCATCCTCGACGCCTTACTCGCGCAAGATCCGCGCAGCCGGGTGGCGGTGGAGACGCTCGTGACCACCGGCCAGGTCCACGTCGCCGGTGAGGTCACCACCTCGGCCTACGCCGATATTCCGAAAATCGTCCGCGACAAGGTCCTCGAAATCGGATACGACTCGTCCGCAAAGGGTTTCGACGGGAACTCCTGCGGCGTCAATATCGCGATCGGCGCGCAGTCGCCCGATATCGCCCAGGGCGTCGACACCTCGCACGAGGCCCGTGTCGGCGGCGAGGACGACGCCATCGCGCGTCAGGGCGCCGGTGACCAGGGGTTGATGTTCGGTTTCGCGACCGTCGACACCCCCGAGCTGATGCCGCTGCCGATCGCACTGGCCCACCGGCTCTCGCGCAAACTCACCGAGGTGCGCAAGACCGGTGTGCTGCCCTACCTGCGCCCGGACGGCAAGACCCAGGTCACCATCGAATACGACGGTGACCGCCCGGTCCGGCTCGACACCGTCGTGCTCTCCACCCAGCACGCCGCCGATATCGATCTCGACAATATGCTCGCCCCCGATATCCGCGAGAAGGTCGTCGACGCGGTGCTGGCCGACCTGAACGTGCCGACCCTCGACATCTCCGACGTGCGGCTGCTGGTCAACCCGACCGGCAAATTCGTGCTCGGCGGCCCGATGGGTGACGCGGGTCTGACCGGCCGCAAGATCATCGTCGACACCTACGGCGGCATGGCCCGTCACGGCGGCGGCGCGTTCTCCGGCAAGGATCCGTCGAAGGTCGACCGCTCGGCCGCCTACGCCATGCGCTGGGTCGCCAAGAATGTCGTCGCGGCCGGACTGGCCGACAAGGTCGAGGTCCAGGTGGCCTACGCCATCGGCAAGGCGGCGCCGGTCGGTCTGTTCGTGGAGACCTTCGGCACCGAGAAGGTCGATCCGACGCGCATCTCCACCGCGATCACCGAGGTGTTCGACCTGCGTCCGGGTGCGATCATCCGCGATCTGGACCTGCTGCGCCCGATCTACGCGCAGACCGCCGCGTACGGCCACTTCGGCCGCACCGACGTCGATCTGCCCTGGGAGAGCACCGACCGCGCGGACAAACTGCGCGCGGCCGTCGGCCTCTGAAACCGGCGGGTACGGGTCGCCCCGGCGTGAAGAGGGCCGTGGCGAAAGCCCCCGGCCCTCCCTCGGACCCCGGGTCCGAGGGAGTCACGCCGACCACCGCATCGACAGCAGCGGGACTACCCATCGCACGGGTACTCCCGCTGTTGTCGCCTGCCCACCTCGACCGGGATTTCGACTACCTGGTTCCGCCCGAGTTCGACGATATCGCCCAGCCCGGCGTGCGCGTCCGTATCCGTTTCGCGGGCAGACTCGTCGACGGGTATCTGCTGCGTCGGCTCGCGCACACCGAGCACACCGGGAAAATGGTGAAACTCGAGCGCGTGGTCTCCGCGGAACGCGTGCTCACCCCCGAAATCCTCGACCTCGCCACCGCCGTCGCCCATCGGTACGCGGGCACCCGCGCCGACGTTCTACGCTTGGCCGTTCCACCCAGGCACGCCCGCACTGAGAACGGTGGGACCGCGAAGAAGGGCGCCCCCGATCCGAGCGTGCCGGTGGGGGACCCCGGGTCCCACGAGCAGCGACAGGAATCCGGCGATCACGAAGCATCGCCGCACACGCTCGACGGTTCGAGTGTGGAGAATGTCCCGGGTGCCCCGGAGCCGTGGGACCGCTACGTCCACGGCCGGGCATTTCTCGCGGCGCTCGGGCAGGGCAAGGGTGTGCGCGCGGCGTGGCAGGCACTCCCCGGCGAGGACTGGGCTCGACGGCTGGCCGAATTGGCGGCCACGGTCGTCGGTGCCGGGCGCAGTGCGATCCTTCTGGTGCCCGATCAGCGGGACCTGGACCGGGTGCTGGCGGAATGTGCTCTGCTGCTGGGGGATTCGGCGGTAGGACTGGCGGCGGGGCTGGGTCCGGCGGCGCGCTACCGGCGCTGGCTCGCGGTGTTGCGGGGGAGTGCGCGGGTGGTCGTCGGCACGCGTGCGGCGGTGTTCGCCCCCGCCGCCGACCTGGGATTGATCGCGGTGTGGGACGACGGTGACGACACCTACGCCGAACCGCGCGCGCCCTATCCGCACGCGCGTGAGGTCGCGATGCTGCGCGCGCACGAATCCGGCGCCGCCTTCGTGGCCGCCGGATTCGCCAGGACCGCCGAGGTGCAGGCGGTGGTGGACTCCGGCTGGGCGCACGATCTGGTCGCCGACCGGTCGGTGTTGCGCAAGCACACCCCTCGGATCAGCGCGCCGGGTGATTCGGATCTGGCGCTCGAACGCGATCCGATCGCCCGCGCCGTGCGTATTCCCGGCATCGCCTTCGCGGCGGCGCGGTCGGCGTTGAAGGAAGGCGCGCCGGTATTGGTCCAGGTGCCGCGTCGCGGCTATGTGCCCGCGCTCGCCTGCACGAAATGCCGGACCCCCGCGCGTTGCAGGCATTGCAACGGACCGCTCGCGCTGCCGGAAACTCGTGGCGGCCGGAATGATCCGAACGTGGCGCACAGTCCGAGTTGCCGGTGGTGCGGGATCGTGGAGGCCGGGTTCCGCTGTCCGGTGTGCGCGTCACGCGCGCTGCGCGCGGTGGTGATCGGCGCGCAGCGCACCGCGGAGGAACTCGGGCGCGCTTTCCCCGATGTGCCCATCCGTGGTTCGAGCGGCGGCGCGCTGCTCGACACGGTGGAGCCGGGGCCGCAGGTGGTGGTCGCCACGGTCGGCGCCGAGCCGACGGTGCGCGGCGGCTACGGCGTCGCGCTGTTGCTGGACAGTTGGGCGCTGCTGGGCCGGGCCGATCTGCGCGCGGGCGAGGACGCGTTACGCCGGTGGATGTCGGCGGCGGCCCTGGTGCGCGCGCACGGGCAGGTGATCGTGATGGCCGAACCGTCCATCCCGACCGTGCAGGCACTGGTCCGCTGGGATCCCGTCGGCCACGCGCGCGCCGAGGTCGACAGTCGAGCCGAGGTCGGATTTCCGCCCGCGGTCCGGTTGGTCGCGATCGACGGCTCCACCGAGGCCATCGCCGAATTGCTCTCCACCGCGGCACTACCCGATCATGTGGAAGTGCTCGGCCCGGTGCCGCTGCCGCCTTTCGCCCGCACACCGTTCGCGGGTGATTCCCCCGTCGAGGTCGAACGCATGATCCTGCGCGTCGACCGTCGCGAGGGCGCGGCCCTGTCCAAGGCGCTGATCACCGCGCAGGCCATTCGCAGCACGCACCGCACCGATGCCCCGCTGCGCGTGCAGATCGACCCGGTCGACATCGGTTGAGCGGTCCCGGACGCGTTGCTACGGCGTGCCGACCGGTCTGCCGGTGAGAAACGCGCTCATCGCCTCGGCGACGGCTTCCGGACGGTCGAGCATCGAGAGGACGTAGGCATCGTGGATCTCGACGAGTCTCGCCTTCGGGATCAGGTCGGCCAGCCGTCGGCCGTGGTCGCGTGGCATCACCTTGCCCGCGGACGACCACAGGATCAGCGCGTCGCCGGAGAAATGCCGCAGTGCTTCGGTATGGGCGACGAGCTCGGCCTTGTGGAATCCGGATCTGGTGTAGGAGAGCACATCCCGGCGAATGCGCTTGTCGCGTAGCCCGGGTTCGGTCCAGCCTCGCACCAGGTCGTCGGGCAGGCTCCGGCGCGTCATCCAGCCGAACAGCACCGGGGTGTCACGCAACCACCGGATGCGCAATTGCCGCAGGGCCAGCGAGACTCCGCCGGGCAGATAGCTGGCGACGGTGGCGGTCTTACCCGGCAGGCCGGGCGGGAAGTTGTCGAACGCCTCGCAGGGCAGCACGATCAGGCGTCCGACGCGTTCGTCGAGTCCGTAGGCGGTCAGGAACAGGCCGCCGCCCCAATCGCTGTGCACCAGGGTCGTGTCGCGCAGGTCGAGGGCGGTGAGGAATTCCGCGATCAGCACGTTCAATCCGCGCATGCTCAGATCCGCGCCGGGAAGCATCGGTTCGGGATGCGCGCCCAACGGCAGATCCGGCATCAGGTAGCGGAAGCCGTCGGGCAACAGGTCGATGACGCCGTCCCATTGCGTGTGATTGATGAGCAGTCCGTGCAGGAGGACGACCGGTGGGCCTTCTCCGCGTTCGGCGTAGTGGAGTGGACCCGCTGTGAGCTGGACTGTCGGCATGTGGACTCCATTCTGGGACCGCTGTCGGGCGATGCTCCGCGCGCCGTGTCCGCGAGCGGAACTGCCCGGGTGGCAGGTAGAGCATTTGCTCTAGAGTGCTTACTCTAGTCTGGGAGTGTGACCGAGCAGATGTCAACAACCACCAGGGATCGCCTCGTGACGGCGACGGCGGAACTGATGCGAAGGCAGGGGTATTCGGCGACGACGGTCAAGCAGGTCACCGTCGCCGCCCGCGCCCCGATGGGGTCGCTGTATCACCACTTCCCCGAGGGAAAACCACAGCTGGCGGCGTCGGCGCTACGCACATCCGGCGCCGCGTACATCCAGCTCCTGCCCCTGCTGATGGATCCGTACGACGACCTGCGCGAGGCGATCCCCGCCGCCTTCGCCGCGGCCGCCGAACAGATCCGGGACTCGGGCTGGATGAATATGTGCCCGGTCGGGACCGTCGCGGGCGAGATCGCCGACAGTGAACCCGGACTGCGCGAGGTCACCGCCGAGGTCATCGGCTCCTGGGTCGAATCGGGGTCGGACTATTTCGTGCGCCGCGGTCTCGCCGCCGCCGACGCCCGTGAGCTGATCTTCGCGGTGCTCGCCGCGTTGGAGGGCGCCTTCATCCTGTGTCGCACCCTCCGGTCGGTCGAACCGTTGCACGCCGCGGGGCGTGCGATGGCGTCGCGGGTGGAGGTGATGGTCGCGGCGTCGGGCGGCTGAACCCCGAGTGGGCGTCGTCACTGGGAATGATCCCCGACTTCCTTGCGTTCGATGCATTGTCGATATATCGTCGATAGTATGAAGAGAACGCGAGAGCCTGAGGAGGCCGAGATGAACACCCTCGACAATCAAGATTTCGGACGGCGTGGACGCCGTCATGGTCACCACCGCGCCGATATCGAATTCGGCCCGGATTTCCACGGCCGTCGCCGCGGACCACGCCAGGGCTTCGGTCCCGGCTTCGGCCCGGGGTTCGGCCCCGGTTTCGGGCCGGGCGCGCAGTTCGGACGTGGACGCGGTCGCGGTGGCAGGGGTAGGCGCGGTGACGTCCGCGCCGCGGTATTGCTGCTGCTGGCCGAGCGCCCGATGCACGGATACGAGCTGATCCAGCAGATCCGTGAGCGCAGCGACGATGTCTGGCGTCCGAGTCCGGGATCGATCTACCCCGCGCTGGCCCAGTTGGAGGACGAAGGTCTCGTTCTCATCGAGAAGGTCGCGGGTCGTAAGACCGCGAAACTGACCGAGACCGGGACGGCGTACATCACCGAGAACCGCGAGGATCTGGGCGACCCGTGGGCCGATGTCAAGACCGATGTGGGCGCCCAGGCCATCGACCTGCGCGGACTCGTCGGACAGCTGATGGGCGCGGTCGGGCAGGTCGCCGCGGCGGGTACGCCCGAACAGGCGGAGAAGGCGGCCGAGGTGCTGACCGAGGCGCGTCGCGCGCTCTACCGCATCCTCGCCGACGACGACGCTACCGAGAAGTAACCCCCGGACCTGTCCTGCGCGTGTGCCTTTCGCGCCTTTTCGGGTCATCATTGTGAGATGGAACATCCGAAGGGTGTGTTGGGTCGGGGATTATCACAGTGGGGCAGGTCGATGCTGATCTGCGTCTTGGCCGGAGCCGTCTTGTTCGGCTCCGGCGCGGCGCGGGTGCACGCGGATCCGAGTTCGAACCACGCGCCCCCGGAGATACCGACCGCGAGCGCCCCCGCGCAGCCCGATCACCTGGCCGCGGCCGTCTATCAGAAATTCCATTGGAACGTCGTTCCCGCGGGCGTGAACAACGTCGACTGCGTACCCGCTGACCCGTCCTCGCGACCGGTGATCCTCGCGCACGGCACCGATTCCACCGCGTACTCCGATTGGTCGGCCATCGGCTCGCTACTCGTCGACGCCGGAATCTGTGTTTTCGCATTGAATTACGGCGCGGCGCCGGGCGCGACCACCTATGGCACCGAGGATATGCGGGTCAGTGCCGCCCAGGTCGGGGATTTCGTCGATCTGGTGCTGGCGCGGACCGGCGCCGACCAGGTCGATCTGGTCGGATTCTCCCAGGGTGCCAACGTGACTCGGTACTACATGAACAAACTCGGCGGTGCGTCCCGGGTGCGGCAGTGGGTCGGACTGGCGTCGCCGAGTTACGGCGGGGTGATGTACGGGCTGGCTCCGGTCGCGCAGATGATCCCGGGGGCGTTGGAACTTTTCGCTCGGGTGACCTCGCAGGCGGTGATCCAGCAGGCGCAGGGATCGGCGTTCATGCTCGAACTCAACGCGGGCGGCGACACGGTTCCCGGACCGAGATACGTGACGGTCGGCAGCCGCGTCGACGAGATGATCCAGCCGTTCGAGAATATCGCCCTGCGGGGCCCAGGCGCGGAGAACCTCGTACTCCAGGACCTGTGCCCCGAGGATCTGACCGGGCATTTCCACATGGTCTACGACCCGTTCGTGGGGGAATTGCTGCTCGACATCCTCGACCCGGCCCGCGCCCCCGCGCCGGTGTGCCGTCCGGTGCCGCTCGGTACCGGCATTCCCGAGGTGATCATCGCGGGCAATTCCTGACCGCGACCGACGTGAACGGCCCCGTGATTCCGTCCGGAATCGCGGGGCCGTTCCGCGCGGGTGGGTCAGCAGTTGCTCGGCGCCGGTTCCCCGCGGAACCGCGCTTCGATGAAATTCCACGCTCCGGGGAATCCCGCCACCGCCGTGGTCATGTGCTCGGAGATGTCGTAGGTGACGAAGGTCAGGTGCGCCCCCGCCGCGCAGTATCTGTCGGCGACCTCGGCGGCGGATTGGAACGGCGTCAGCTCGTCGTAGATGCCGTGCCAGTAGTACAGCGGCGCGGTCGGCACGTCGGGAAAACGGCGCACGCTGTTCTCGCGCAACACCGCCCGTGCCTCCGGGTTGTCCATCAGGCTCTTGGTCGCCGCCATCTGCTCGGCATTGCGCAGGGCGCCGTTGGCCAGGATGAAACGCCTGCATTCGTCGTGGGTGAACTCCCGGAACCACAATCCGGTCTCGTTGAGCTGGGCCGAGATCGGCAACCGCGTCGGATACTCCCGCTCCAGGCCCATCGCCGCGGCGAAGGCGAGCCCGAAGCCGGGGTGCGGTCCGAAACCGATCCCGAGCGCCATCTCCTCGACATCCACCGGGATACCGCCCGCCGCGACGCCGGCCAGTGACAGATCGGGGGCGTAGGTCGGCTGTAACGCGGCGGCCCACGCGCTCGCCATCGCGCCGCCGGAGTACCCGGCCAGCGCGACGGGCGAATCCCCGAGTCCGAGGCCGGTCGCCCGCTTGAGCGCCCGCACGCTGTCGAGGGTGACCATTCCGCTCAGCCGTGCCGCGCCGTAGGCGACCGTCGGCCCCAGGTAGTCGGGTAGTGCGATGGCCCAGCCGCGCCCGAGCGGAAGTACCGCGCCGAGCGCGTCCAGGGTCTCCTCGTTGAACAGCGAATACGACGGATTGCATTTGGTGCCGAGGGAATTGATCAACGCCTGGTAGGAGACCAGCGGCGGGTTCACCGCGCCCTCGGGGATCAGCACGGTCGTCACGCCCATGATGGGATCGCCCGCCGAGTTGGTGGACCGGAAGGCGACGTTCCAGTAGTCGACGCCCTGGAACGGGCCGGTGTCGACCTTGCGTGTGCGCACCACGTCGCCGGGCTGGAGCGCGGCGAGATCGTCGGGGGCGTGGAAGAACGGGTCGGGGTTCGGCGTCGGATAGAGGGGTTCGCTCGACGCCGTCGAATGGGTGGACATGGCGAGGCCGACGAAACAGACGGCGGCGATCAATGCCCTGAACCAGGTACCGGTCATGAGGTCGATCCTTGGAGGTCGGGGTCGGTCAGCAGTTGCTCGGCGCGGATTCGCCCCGGAAGCGGGCGTCGAGCCAGCTCACCGCGGACGGGAAGCCGAGTACTGCGGTGGCGAGGTGATCGGGGCTCGGATACAGCTCGGACCAGAGCCTGACCCCGGCCTGACAGTAGCGGCGATTGGTGCGGTCGACGGATTCGACCGGGATCAGCGGGTCGGTCGGGGTGTGCCATTCGAAAACCGGCACGGTCGGCGTGCCGTCGAACAGTTCGAGACTGTTCTCGCCACTGACCTGCCATACCCGCTCGTCATCGATCAGCGACGTGGTCGAGGCGAGCGCGCCCGCGCTCTGCATGGCGCCGAGCGCGATGAGTTCGTAGGTGCAGGCGTTGGCCATCGACGCCCGGATCTGCTTGCCCTGCTCGTTGAGCTGATCGCTGATCGGGAGCCGGTCGGGGTATTCGCGCTCCAATCCGAGCGCCGCGCCCATCGCCAGGCCGAACATCGGGTGCGGCGCGAGGCCGAGCCCGCGGGCCATGAGATTGATATTCATCGGAACGCCGCCCGCCGCCGCGCCGACCAGACGCAGTTCGGGGGCGTATCGCGGTGCGAGCGCGGCGGCCCACGCGGTAGCCATGCCGCCGCCGGAATAGCCGAGCATCGCGGCCGGGCTCTCGGCGAGGTCGAGTCGGGGAACGCGCTGCGCCGCGCGGATTCCGTCCAGGGTGATCTGCCCGCCCAGCCGTGCCGCGCCGTAGGCGGCGGTGGGACCGAGGTGATCGGGCAGCGCGATACTCCACCCGCGCAGCAACATGGTGTTGAGCAGCGGGACGGCGCGGTAGAGCAGGTTCGGGTCGTGGTCGTAGAGCCCGTGATAGACCGAGCATCGGGTCCCGAGACCGTTGATGATGTGCTGATACGACAGCAGGGGAGCCCCCGGCCGGTGCTCGGCGGGGGTCAGCACCGTCGTGGTCGCCGCGATCGGTCGGCCCTGGGAGTTCGTCGAACGGAATTTGATCAGGGTGACCGTCGCGGTCGGGAAATACGGCAGCGGCGGCTCGGAACGCACATCGATGACGTCACCGGGCGCGGCGTCGGCGATGCCCGACGGTGTGGCGAAAAACGGGTCGGGGTCCGGGTCCGGATAGACGGGCTGGGCCATGACCTGGCCCTGACAGGTCAGTCCCGTCGCCGCGCCGATCATCAGCGCGCAGATCAGGATTCGGGTCCTAGTGAGCTTCATGAACGGTCCCTGTGGCAGTAGGTGCTATGGGGAAGCGGAGGCCGGTGGCCCGCTCGGATTCCTCCCACAACCGTTGCCACAGTGCGGGATCGCGCGAGAGCGAACTCGACGGGGTCGCGGCGACCGGGCCTCGGGTGTGCATCAGCCGGGTCGGGCCCCAATAGATTCCCGGGTCGGCTTCCGGTGCGGTGGCCGCGAACAGCATCGATCGCGCCGCGGCCGCCCTGGACTGCCCGACGAGTCCGATGAAGGGTTCGGCCACCAGATCCAGCGGCGTGCCGGTCCTGGCGACCAGTCCGGTGGGGGCGACTCCCGGATGGACGGCGTAGGACCTGGTGGCCGATCCGGTGCGTTCGAGTCGGTCCTGTAATTCGCGGGCGAACATCAGCGTCGCGAGTTTGGACTGCGCGTAGGCGCCCGATCGGGAATAGCGGCGGCGTTCGAACTGCAAATCATCCAGATGTAATGCGCGTATCCACTTGTGGGAAATGCTGGAGACCGACACGACGCGGTCGGTGATGCGGTCCAGCAGCAGTCCGGTCAACGCGAAATGCCCCAGGTGGTTGACGCCGAACTGCATTTCGAAACCGTCCGCCGTCCTCGCGAACGGGATGTTCATCAGACCGGCATTGTTGATCAGAACATCGACTTCGCCACGCCGGTCGGCGAATTCGCGAACCGAGGCTAGGTCGGCCAGTTCGAGTCGCTCGACGACGATATCTCCGTCGATGTCGCGCGCGAATTCACGCGCCCGCTCGACGTCACGGCATGCCATCACCACCGTCGCCCCGCGGTCGGCGAGCGTCGCGGTGACGACTCGGCCGAGACCGCCGTATGCCCCGGTGACGACGAAAGTTCGGCCCTGTTGGTCCGGTATCAGGCCGGGGGTCCACGTCATGGGGGCAGACACTATGGCAGCCTGCGAAACCCGAGCAATGGTTGCTGGGCAAGCCCCAGTGGCGTCACACCCGCCATTGTTGTGTCTCCCAAATACCCTGATTGCGAATGCGATTCGTCACGACCTGTCCTAGCCTGACGCACAGCGACACGGCAGCTCGCGCTGTGTGTCGCCCCACTTTGTCCGCTAACTGTGTCGCATCGACGGTGTCGCGCCGTCGCCGTCCGGCCGGTGCGACGCGATGGGGCCGGCGATTCGAATTCTGCCGCCGTCGTGTCTGGTTCCACGGTAATGACGCATGCCGTTACCGCTGATGCAGGAGATGTTTGCCCATGGCGAATGAGAACGAGCTTCGCGCCTACATGAAAAAAGCGATCAAGGAATTGCAGACCACCCGGGGGCGGTTGGCGGATCTGGAATCGAGGGCGCACGAGCCGATCGCGATCGTCGGGATGGCATGTCGCTATCCGGGCGGCATCGAATCGCCGGAACAGCTGTGGCGCGCGGTGGCCGACGGTGTGGACCTGGTCTCGGACTGGCCGCGCGATCGCGGCTGGGACACCGACGGGCTCTTCGACGCCGAACCGGGCATCGAGGGCAAGACCTATGTCCGTTCCGGTGGATTCCTCGACGGCGCAACAGAATTCGATCCGGCGTTCTTCGGAATCGGGCCGCGCGAGGCCCTCGCCATGGATCCGCAGCAGCGGCTGGTGCTCGAGACCGGCTGGGAGGCGTTCGAACGGGCCGGTATCGATCCGACAACCGTGCGCGGCAGCGCCACCGGTGTCTTCGTCGGCATGATGACCGATGCCCAGACCCCGCCCGCGCACACCATGGGCAAGGATCGCCACGGTGTTCTCCCGTTCCTGATGACGGGCCAGGCGGCGAGTATCGCCTCCGGCCGCATCGCCTACACCCTCGGGCTGGAGGGGCCCGCCGTCACCATCGACACCGCCTGTTCGTCGTCGCTGGTCGCGGTGCACCAGGCGGCGCGGTCGCTGCGCGCGGGGGAGTGTTCGCTCGCGCTCGCGGGCGGGGTCACGGTGATGGCGACCCCGTCGGCGTTCATCGCGTTCTCGGCCCAGCGCGCGCTCGCGGGCGACGGCCGCTGCAAATCCTTCGCCGCGGCCGCCGATGGCACCGCCTGGGGCGAGGGTGTGGGAATGCTGCTGCTGGAGCGTCTTTCGGAAGCGCGACGGCTCGGGCATCCGGTGCTCGGCCTCGTCCGGGGTACCGCGGTGAATTCCGACGGCGCGTCGAACGGGCTCACCGCGCCGAACGGATTGTCGCAGCAGCGGGTGATCCGGACCGCGCTCGCCGACGCGGGTCTGGAGGCGCGCGACGTGGACGTGGTCGAAGCGCACGGCACCGGAACGACACTCGGCGATCCGATCGAAGCCCAGGCGCTGCTCGCGACTTACGGTCAGCAGCGCGGCGATCGCGATCCGCTGCTGCTCGGGTCGATCAAATCGAATATGGGCCACACCCAGGCCGCCGCGGGCGTCGGCGGCCTGATCAAGATGGTGATGGCGATGCGTCACGAACTCGTCCCGCCGACCTTGCACGTCGATGAACCGTCACCGCATGTGGACTGGGCCTCCGGCGCGGTGCGCCTGGTCACCGAAGCGACACCGTGGCGGCGGTCGGACCGGTCGCGGCGGGCGGCGATCTCGTCGTTCGGGATCAGCGGAACCAACGCGCACGTGATCGTGGAGGAGGCACCGGCCGAATCGGTCGCCGCGCCCGCCGCGCCCGTCGATCCGGTGGTGACGCCGTGGGTGGTGAGTGCGAAATCCGAGGCGGCACTGGCCGCGCAGGCGGCGCGGCTGGCCGACTTCGTCGCGGCGGCCGACTCCGCGACAGCGGACCTCGCGACGGCCGATATCGGTTACACGCTGGCCGAGGCGCGGGCCCGATTCGAGCACTGCGCCGTCGTCCTCGGCGGTGATCGGGCGCAGTTGCGGGCGGGACTGCGGGCGCTGGCCGACGGTGTCGGCACGGCTGCGGTGGTGCGCGGCGCGGCGGGCGGACCGGCCTCGGTGGCGGTGATGTTCCCCGGCCAGGGCGCGCAGCGCGTCGGCATGGGCCGCGATCTCTACGAGCGATATCCCTTCTACCGCAACGTCTTCGACGAGATCTGCGCGGCCTTCGACGCGCATCTGGACAGGTCGCTGCGTGACCTGGTCCTCGGCGGCGAGGACACGGAATCGGCTGATCTGCTCGATCGGACCGAATACACCCAGCCCGCGCTGTTCGCGACCGAGCTCGCGGTCTATCGGCTGGCCGAATCGTGGGGTCTGCGCGCGGATTTCCTGATGGGACATTCCATCGGCGAGATCGTCGCGGCCCACGTCGCCGGGGTGTGGTCGCTCGCCGACGCGGTCACCCTGGTGGCGGCCCGAGGCAGGCTGATGCAGTCGCCGCCCGCGGGTGGCGCGATGATCTCGGTCGCCGCGAGCGTCGACACCCTCGCCGGACTGCTCGACGAATTCGGTGACGTCCTCGGTGTCGCGGCGGTCAACGGGCCGCGTGCCACGGTGCTGTCCGGCCGGGACGCCGCGATCACCGCCGTGGCGGGCAAACTCGAGGCCGACGGCGTCACGGTGCGCAGGCTGCGGGTCAGCCACGCGTTCCATTCACCGCTGATGGATCCGATCCTGGACGAATTCGCCGAGGTGTGCGCGAATCTGACCTACGGGACGGCGGTACTCCCGGTCGTCTCCGCGCTCACCGGGCGGGTGGCCGAGACAGCCGAGCTGAGTTCACCCGACTACTGGGTGCGGCACCTGCGCGAACCGGTGCGATACCTGGACGCGGTGCGCTGGGCCCACGACACCGGCGAGGTCACCTGTTTCGTCGAGGCGGGGCCGGGCACTACCCTGTCCGGGCTGGTGCTGGGAGGCGTTCCCGAGGACCGGGCCGACGCAGTCACCGTCGCCCCGCTGCAACGACCGGGGTCGGCGGGCGAGATCGCCTTCGTCCACGGACTCGCCACCGCCTACACCGGCGGCGCACCGGTCCGCTGGACCGCCGCCTTCGCCGAGACCACCGCGCGGCGGGTCGACCTGCCGACCTACGCGTTCCAGCGGGGCAGGTTCTGGCTCGAGAGCGCTTCCGGCGGCGATATGCGCCAGGCCGGTCTCGGCGCGACCGACCACCCGCTGCTCGGCGCGGCGATCAGTCGCGCCGACGACGGCGGCCTGCTGCTGACGGGACGGCTCTCGCTGCGGACGCACCCGTGGCTGGCCGGGCACCGGATCGGCGGACAGGTGCTGCTGCCCGGCACCGCCTTCGTCGAACTGGCCTGCCACGCGGGCGAACTCGTGCACACCCCGGACATCGGCGAACTCGTGCTCGAAGCGCCGCTGGTCGTGCCCGAGAGCGCGGCGGTCGAGGTACAGGTCGTCGTCGGCGCGACGGGTGCGCAGGGCGCGCGGACCGTCGCGGTGTACTCCCGGCCGCAGGGAGCGGGCACGAATGTGGCCGAAGGCCGCTGGCTGTGCCACGCGAGCGGCAGTCTCGTTCCCGCGTCCGCCGAACAGCGCGTCAGCGGTGACCTCGGCGCCTGGCCGCCCGCGAACGCGGTGGCACTGCCCGTGAACGACCCCTACGACGGGATGGCGGCGGCCGGATACAGCTACGGCCCGGAATTCCAGGGCATGGGGCGAGTGTGGCGTCTGGGGGAAGTGGTCTTCGCGGAAGTTCAGCTCCCCGAGCCGATTCGCGGCGACGCCGAACACTTCGGCCTCCATCCGGCCCTGCTCGACGCCGCGCTGCACGCGATGATCCTGGCCGGGACTATCGGTATCTCGGGCAGCGGCGGAATCCGCCTGCCGTTCGCCTGGGAAGGTGTCCGCGTACGCGCCGTCGGCGCCGCGGCACTGCGGGTGCGCATCGCGCCGCGCGGGCCGGACCGCGTCGAGTTGGAACTGGCCGACACCATGGGCGGGATCGTCGCGACGATCGACGCGCTCGTCATGCGGGAAGTCCCCCGCTCGGCACTCGGCGTCGCCGCCCCGGTCGCCGACGACGCGCTGTTCGAGACCACCTGGGTGCCGGTGCCGCACGGCACGCGCACGGACGGAACCTGGTCCGGCGACGACTCGGACCTCCGATACACGCACTCGGACAACGACTTCCGCGTCATACCCCTGTTCTCCGACGCCACCGGACCGTCCGGCGACGATCTGCCCGACGACGTACACGCCCGGCTCGCGACCCTGCTGTCCCGACTCCAGGATCTGCTCGCCGCCGACGATGACGACCACCCGGCACTGATCGCGGTCACCTGCGGCGCGGTGGCCGTGCACGGCGCCGAGGACGTCCCCGACCTGGCGGGCGCGGCGGCCTGGGGACTGCTGCGCAGCGCGCAGACCGAGAATCCCGGCCGTGTCCTGGTTCTCGACGTCGACGACCGCGCAGACTTCCGCTCGGCCGTCGCCCTCGCCGCCGAATCCTTCGACGAGGGCCAGTTCGCGCTGCGGCACGGCGAACTGTTCGCCCCCCGCCTGACGCGCGCCGGAGCCGATACCGTCGGCTCGGCCGCGCTCGTCGGATCACCGTCCTGGCAGCTGGTGACACGGGGCAGGGGCACCCTGGACGGCGACAACATGATCCTGTCCGAAGTGCCCGACACCGCCGCGCTGGAGCCGGGACAGGTCCGAATCGCGGTGCGGGCGACGGGGATCAACTTCCGCGACGTGCTCATCGTGCTCGGCATGTATCCGATCCCCGATACGCCCGTCGGCGGCGAGGGCTCCGGAATCGTCGTCGAGGTCGCCCCCGACGTCACCGACCTCGCGCCGGGGGACAAGGTGATGGGCATCTTCACCGGCGTCGGCGCGACCGTGGTCTCCGACCATCGGACCCTGATCCGCGTTCCCGAGGGGTGGTCCTTCGAACAGGCGGCGGCCACCCCGATCGTCTTCGCCACCGCCTACTACGCACTCGTCGATCTCGCGGCCGCGCGGCCGGGGGAAACCCTGCTCGTGCACGCCGCGACCGGCGGTGTCGGCATGGCCGCGGTGCAACTCGCCCGTCACCTCGGACTCGACCTCTACGTCACCGCGAGCACCGGCAAATGGAAAGTGCTGCGCGACATGGGCTTCACCGACGATCGGATCGGTGACACCCGCACCGTCGACTTCGCGGACAAATTCATGGCCGCGACCGACGGTCGCGGCGTCGACATCGTCCTCGACTCGCTCGCCGGCGACAAAGTGGACGCGTCGCTGGGACTGCTGCCGCGCGGCGGTCGCTTCATCGAGATGGGGCTCACCGATCTGCGCGACCCGCAGACGGTGGCGACCGATCACCCCGGCGTGCGCTACCGCAACTTCCTGCTGATGGAGGCCGGTCCGCAACGTCTGCGCGAGATTCTGGCCGAACTGGTCCGGCTCTTCGACACCGGTGCGTTGCGCCCGCTTCCGGTGACCTCGTGGGACGTGCGCCGGGCCCCGGCCGCGTTCCGCCAGCTCAGCCAGGCACGACATATCGGCAAATACGTGCTCACCGTCGCACCGGGACCGGACCCGGCGGGCACCGTGCTGGTGACCGGCGGTACCGGCGGACTCGGCGCGCTGATCGCCAAGCACCTGGTCACCGCGCACGGTGTCCGTCATCTGCTGCTGGCGGGCCGGCGCGGTCGCGCCGCCGACGGCGCGGCCGAACTGGAAGCCGAACTCGCCGCGCTGGGGGCCGAAACATCCATCGTGGCCTGCGATCTCGGTGACAGGTCGGCGGTCGACGCGCTGCTCGCCGGGGTGGACCAACGTCATCCGCTGACCGGAATCGTGCACGCCGCGGGCATCGTCGACGACGCGCTGCTGTCGGACCAGAACGGCGAGCGGCTCGCCCGGGTGCTGCGGGCCAAGGCCGATTCGGCCTGGCATCTGCACCGGGCGACCCGCGAACTGCCGCTGTCGATGTTCGTGCTGTACTCCTCGGTCGCCGGACAACTCGGTTCCCCCGGTCAGGCGAACTACGCCGCCGCGAACGCCTTCCTCGACGCCCTCGCCCAGCATCGCGTGGCCGCGTCGCTGCCCGCGACCGCGCTGGCGTGGGGTCTGTGGGAACGCGCGACCGGCATCACCGGCCACCTCAACGACCGTGACCGCACGCGGATGCGCCGTGACGGCCTGATCCCGCTGGCCGACGCCGAGGGCGTCGCCCTGTTCGACACCGCACGCGGCACCGGCCACACGGCGCTTGTGCCCGCGCGGCTCGATCCGGACGCGCTCCGATCGCTGGGCGAGGCGTCCGAGATGCCGCCGGTGCTGCGCGGCCTGCTGCGCGCCCAGCGCCGTGCCGCCGACGCGAGTGTCGCCGAGGCGGCCGCCCTGGTGGCCGGTCTGACCGGGCTCGGGCCGGTGGAACAGGAACGCGTGATCCTCGGCGTCATCCGGTCGCACGCCGCCGCGGTGCTCGGCCACGAATCGCGCGAGGCGGTGCCGCCGGACACGGCGTTCACCGAACTCGGATTCGATTCGCTGGGCGCGGTCGAATTCCGTAACCGGCTCAAAGCGGCGACCGGGGTGAAACTGTCGACCACCGTCGTCTTCGACTACCCGAACGCCGCCAAACTGGCGCGCTACCTGCGCGAGGAGATCGCACCGGAACGGGATCCGGTGCAACATCTCGTCGTCCAGTTGGAGACCGTGGCCCAGGGCTGCGCCGAACTCGACGGCGAACAACTCGGCGTGATCGTGGCCCGCCTCGGCGACCTGGCGCGCCGACTCGGCGGGGCCACCGGCGAAACCGTCGACGACATCGATGACGCCGACGACGACGAACTGTTCGAACTCATCGATCAGGTTCGCCCCGCGAGCCTCGGCTGAAAGGGCGACCGTGGCGAACGAAGCCGAACTGCGCGACTATCTCAAGCGCGCGGCACACACCATCAAGGAGACGCGACAGCGCCTCGACGAGATCGAATACCGGGCCCGCGAGCCGATCGCGGTCGTGGGGTCGGCCTGCCGGTTCCCCGGCGGCATCGACTCACCGGAGCTGCTGTGGGAGGCGCTGCTCGAAGACCGTGACCTGATCGGCGACATGCCGGACGATCGCGGCTGGGATATCGACGGGCTCTACGATCCCGACCCGGACAAATTCGCGAAGTCCTACACCAGGTCCGGGGGGTTCCTGGACCGGGCGGGCGCGTTCGACGCGGGATTCTTCGGGATCGGTCCGCTCGAGGCTCGGGCCATGGATCCGCAGCACCGACTGCTGCTCGAAGTGGCCTGGGAGGCGATCGAACGCGCCAGGATCGATCCGTCGACCCTGCGCGACGGCCCGACCGGTGTATTCGTCGGGCTCAGCGAACAGGGGTACGGATTCGGCTCGGCCCAGCAGTGGGACGGCGCGGAGACCTACTTCTTCACCGGGAACGCCGCCGCGATGGCGGCGGGACGGATCGCGTATCTGCTCGGTCTGGAAGGTCCCGCGCTCACCGTGGACACCGCGTGTTCGTCGTCGCTGGTCGCCGTGCACCAGGCGGTGCAATCGCTGCGCCTGGGCGAATGCGCGACCGCGCTGGCCGGTGGCGCGGCCGTGATCGCCACGCCCGCGCCGTTCGCGCTGTTCTCGCGGCAGCGGGCATTGGCGCCGGACGGACGCTGCAAGTCCTATGCCGCCGCCGCGGACGGCACGGCCTGGGGTGAAGGCGCGGGACTGCTACTACTGGAACGACTTTCGGACGCGCGCGCCAACGGTCATCCGATCCTCGCGGTCATCAGGGGTTCGGCGATCAACGCCGACGGCGCGTCGAACGGACTGACCGCGCCGAGCGGGATCGCGCAACGCCGGGTCATCCGGGCCGCGCTCGCGGCCTCGGGGCTCACCACCGCCGAGGTGGATGTCGTGGAAGGTCACGGCACCGGAACGGTGCTCGGCGATCCGGTCGAGGCCCAAGCCCTGCTCGCCACCTACGGTCGCGGTCGCGGCGACGGCGCCCCGCTGCTGCTCGGTTCGATCAAATCCAATATGGGCCACACCCAGTCCGCGGCGGGGGTGGCCGGACTCATCAAGGTCATCGAAGCCATGCGGCACGGCGTCGTCCCGGCGACCCTGCACGTGGATACCCCGACACCGCACGCGGATTGGGACGACGCCGGGGTCCGGCTGGTCACCGAGCCGACGCCGTGGCCCGAGGTGGACCGGCCGCGCCGCGCGGCGGTGTCGTCCTTCGGGATCAGCGGCACCAATGCCCACGTCATCGTCGAACAGGCCACCGAAACCGCCACCGATTCACTGTCCACGATCCGGGATTCCCTCCCCACGGCGTGGGTTCTCTCGGCGAAATCCGAAGCCGCGCTGCGGGAACAGGCCGTTCGGCTAGGGAGCATGTCGCCCGCCGACCCCGTCGATATCGGGTACTCCCTGGTGCGAACCCGCGCACGATTCGATCACCGCGCGGCGGTTGTCGCGACCGACGCCGACGAACTGCGGCGCGGCGTGGACGCGCTCGCGGCGGGCACCCGCTCCGCGGCGCTCGTCCGTGACCGCCGTCGCGGCTCGGGGAAGGTCGCCATGCTGTTGTCGGGCCAGGGTAGCCAGCGCACCGGGATGGGGCAGCGGCTCTACCGGGCCTATCCGGTCTTCCGCGCAGCCTTCGACGAGGTGTGCGAGTTGTTCACCCCGTATCTGGAGCGCCCGCCGCGCGAGGTGATCTTCGACGCGGCGGCCGCGGATCTGCTCGGTCGCACCGATCACACCCAGCCCGCGCTGTTCGCGATCGAGGTCGCGCTGTTCCGGTTGCTCGAATCCTGGGGAATGACACCGGATTTCCTGGTGGGACATTCGATCGGGGAGTTGGCGGCCGCGCATCTGGCCGGGGTGCTGTCCCTGCCGGACGCCGTCACGATGGTCGCGGCCCGTGGACGTCTCATGCTCGGTCTGCCGCGCGGGGCGATGACCTCGGTGCGCGCCTCCTACGACGACGCCATCGCGGGTCTGGCCGAATCCGGGCTCGACATCGCGGTCGCGGCGAGCAACGGCCCCAACGCCACCGTGATCTCCGGCGCGCCCGACGCGATCGACGCCGCCGAACGGTACTGGCGAAGCCGGGGACGCCGGGTGAAACGTCTGGACACCGAACGCGCGTTCCACTCGCCGCAGGTGGACGGGATACTCGACGAATTCGCCCGCGCCATCGCGGATATCCGGTTCGGCGAGCCGGTCCTGCCCATCCTGTCCACGGTCACCGGGCGGCTCGCCGGACCCGCCGACATGTCCACGCGCGACTACTGGGTACGCCAACTGCGCGAGCCCGTGCGATTCCACGACTGCCTGCGCCACATCGCGGCCGCGGGCGTCTCGGTCTTCCTGGAAGTGGGTCCGGCCGACATTCTCTCGGCCATGGTCTACGAGACGGTGACCGATCCCGACACCGTCGCCGTTCCCGCATTGCGACCCGGCATCGATGAGGCGACCTCGGTCACCAGGGCCGCCGCCGCGGCGTGGGTGCGCGGGGCCGCGCTGGACTGGGTCGGCACCTACGCGGGCAGCGATGCGCGCGCTGTCGACCTGCCCACCTACGCCTTCCAACGCGAGGTGTACTGGGCGCAGACCGATCGCGCCGTGCTCACCGAATTGATCGGCGCGGAAGGCGCGCAGCTCGCCGTAGGTGCTGACGTCCTCGTTCGAGTCGATACCGCCGAGCGGACCGGAGCCGCCGAACCCCTGATCGAGGTGGCCGAGGCGGATCGTGCGGAATACACCGTGCGACTGGTGATCTCGCAGATCCGCGAGATCCTGGTCGATCTGGCGGAAGACGATATCGCCCTCGACGCGACCGTTCTCGAGATCGGCCTCACATCGCTGTCGGCCCTGGAACTGCGGGCCAGGATCAACGCCACCGCCGGGACATCGATCACCCTCGAGGACCTCTTCCTGCATCCGACCCCCCGCGCCCTCGCCGACCTGCTGGCCGACCGGCTCTGGCCCGCCGAACCGGCCGTCGTGGGCGCACCGTGACACGAAGCCCGAGGTGAATCCATGGAGAACCAGCTGACCAACGGCCGCACCGCCGCGCGCCGGGCCCTCGGCTTCGACCAGGCGGTGCCGCGTTCGCTCGCGCATCGCAGCGCCGTCGCCGAGGTCTTCGTCACCGACACCGCGGCCGTCGGCGACGAATTCCTCGCGGCCGTGCAACTTCCGCGCGCGCACTCGCTGTGGTTCGACCGCCTCGTCACCTACCACGATCCGCTGGCCGTACTCGAGGCCGTCAGGCAGTCGCTGCTCGTGATCGGACAGCGGTACCTGCGCGTTCCGGTCGACTCTCCGGCGAGTCTGCAACGCATGGGTCTGTGCGTGGAGGATCTCAGCCTCTTCCACGACGACGAACGGGCCCCGCTCGAGGCCGTGGTGCGCATCCGCTCCGACCGGAACCCCGCCGATTCCGGGTACTTCCGCGATATCTCGTTCGATGCCGACGTCACCGTCGACGGCGCGGCGGCGATGACCGTGCACGGCGGCGGCATCGCCTTCCCCCGCGACGCCTACGACGAGCTACGCGCGCTGCAACAGGACAGCCGCGACCCCGGCACGATCACCGAGGTCGACTCTCTCGACCCGAATCTGCTGGGCCGCAGGGATCCTCGCAATATCGTCCTCGGCCGAGCGGGGGAGCGACTGCTGCTCGTCGTCGACCAGCGCCATCCCAGTTTCTTCGACCACCCCTACGACCACGTGCCGGGCCCGCTGCTGATCGAGGCCTTCCGGCAGGCGGCGCTACTGGCCGCGACCGAGGCGAACCAACTCGCCGCCCCGATCGCCGCCGTCACCGAATTACGCGCCGAATTCACCGAATTCATCGAACTCGACGTCGATATCGACTGCGTCACCGAGATCGCGCCCGGATCGGCGCCCGGTTTCCCGCTGGTGTCGATAGGACTGCGGCAATACGGCAAGCAGATCGCCCACGGCACCGTCGAGTTGTCGTCGTATCCGTCGATCACCCACCGATAGGAACAGGAACCCCATGAGGCGTACGCAGATATCCCGCAGATTCGCCGTGGTCGGCGGTGGTATGTCCGGACTCGCCGCGGCCCATCGGCTCTACGAGGCGGGCCACCGCGTCGATCTCATCGAAGCCGACGGAGTACTCGGCGGCCGCATGGGCTTCGACATGCTGGGCGAACGCCCGATCATGGTGGGCGGCAAGAATATCGGCCGCCGCTACACCCAGGTCAGGGCTTTCGTCGCGGCCATGGGCGGCGCCGAATACGAACAGTTCGGTATCAACAGTTCGCAGATCATCGACGGCGAACTGACCACACTCGACAACCCCGGCGTGATCGGACTCGTCCGTCACCTGCTGCGCATCGGCACCCCCGCCGATGTCGTGACGATGCTGCGCTACGGCGCGCGGGTCCGACTGTCCGCCCGTAACCGCTACCTCGGCTCACCGCATTTCACCCGCGTCGGCGCGGCACTCGACAACGCCACACTCGACACCTATTTCACCCCGGGGCTCGGCCGTCACGCCTTGCGGCCCATGAGTTTACGGCTCAACGCCGCCGAACCGGACGAAGTCTATCCGGGCACCTTCGGTGTGCATCTCGGCATGGTGATGGACCGCTACGACCAGTTGGTGCGCGGTTTCCAGCCGGTCGTCGACGATTTCGCGAACCGGATCACCCTGCGACTCGACACCAGGGTCGATGGCATCGTGCTCGACGACGGGCACGTGCGCGGACTGACCCTGTCCAGCGGTGCGGGCGCCGCCACCCGTGCGGACTACGACGGCGTGGTGCTCGCGACCCCCGCGTTCGCGACGGCCGCGATCGTCGCCGACGGCCTGCCCGCGTTGGGTAAACTCCTCGGCGAGGTCGCCTATCATCCTTCCACCGTGGCCGTCGTCGAATACGACGGTGAGATGTTCACCAGCGCAGTGCGCTCGATCGCCTTCGACACCGGACCGTGCAGTGCGGCCGGAGTCTACGGAATCGACGACCGCCACATCGTCCGCTACACCTTCAGCGGCGCGCAGGCGCGACCGGTCCCGAGTTCGGGAGTCCTCGGCGCCTGGATCGACGCCGCCGAGAAACAGGTCACCGACCACCTGAAAACCACACCACCGCGGCGTGTTCGGATGCGAACCCGCAGTTGGGAGGCCGCGCACTGCGCCTACGTCCCCGACCACGGTGAGTTCCTCTCCCAGGTCGCGACCCAGGTCGCCGCCGTCCCGGGCCTGGAACTGGCGGGCGACTACCTGCTCGGCGCGCAGTTGGAAGCCTGTTTCCGCTCCGGCGCGGCGGCCGCGCGTCGCTTGCACGGCTGAGGCTGCGCGCGGCTCGACAGCGTCAGCGGTGGGTCGCCGCCGCGGTCTCGGTCCTCGATGGCCGCTCGGCCGCGCCGGGATCGCGTACCACCGGTAACCGCAGGGTGATCGGGTCGGTGACGGGTGTGGTCTCGACCAGATCGACCGGGTGCGCGTTGCGGGGATGTTCGTCGTCGAGGACCGGTTCCCCGAGGCCGATCCCGCGTTGCACGCGTTTCATCCACTCCGGGGCCCACCAGCAGTCGTCGCCGAGCATTTTCATGGTGGCCGGGACCAGGAGCATGCGTAGTACGGTCGCGTCGATGAACAGCGCCGCGATCATGCCGTAGGCGATGTACTGCATCATCACCAGATCGGAGAAGGCGAACGCGCCGACGACCACGAGCAGGATCAGTGCCGCCGCGGTGATGATGCGCCCGGTGTGTGCGGTGCCGATACGCACGGCCTCGGTGGTCGACGCGCCCTTCGCGCGCGCTTCGACCATGCGGGACAACAGGAATACCTCGTAGTCGGTCGACAGCCCGTAGATGACGGCCATGATCACCACGAGCATGGTCGACTGGATCGGCTGCGGCGTGAAATTCAGCAGTCCGGCGCCGTGCCCGTCGATGAAGATCCAGGTCAGGATGCCCAGCGTGGAACCCAGGCCGAGCGCGCTCATCAGGGCGGCCTTGATCGGCAGGACCAGCGAGCCGAATGTCAGGAACATCAGCAGGGTCGTGACCAGCACGACCGCGGCGATCATCCACGGCATCCGGGTGAGCAGCGCGTCGATGCTGTCCTTCTGCATGGCGGGAACACCGCCGACGAGCATGCGCGTGGAATCCGGACGGTCGAGGCCGCGCAGATATTCGATGGTCGGCCCGGCTTCGTCGGAATCGGTGAGCACGGCTGTGGCACGGAAGATCTCGGGCTCCGCGGTGGAGCGGGACGGCACGCTGAACGGTTCGGCGAGACCGGGCGCGGCGCTCGCCTGTTTCCACAGTGTCCCGATGGCGGAGGTGTCATCGGAGACGAAGACCACCTCGATCGGGTCGGATTTCCGCAGTGGGAAGAGGCTGTCGAATCCCTGTTGGGCCAGCCGTGTCGAATTGTCGGGCGGCAGGTATTTCTCGCTGAATCCGCCGAAGACCAGATTGCCGATGGGCAGGATCAGCAGCACGAGCACCAGCACCAGCGGGACGGCGATCTCGACCGGATGGCGCATCACCCAGCGGGTGCTGCGCCCCCAGAATCCGTTCTCGATCTCCTTCGCCGCCTCGGTCCTGCGGAAGCGTGCGATTCCCCACATGTCCACGCGCGGTCCGAGCACCGCGAGTATCGCGGGCAGAATCGTGATCGCCGTCAGCGCCGCCATCGACACCGTCGCGATCGCGCCGTAGGCGATGGATTTCAGGAATCCCTGCGGGAAGAGCAGCATGCCGCCGAGGCTGGCGATGATCATCGTCGCGGAGAACACCACTGTCCGGCCCGCCGTCATCACCGTGCGCCGAACCGCGGTGGGGGTGTCGTAACCCTCGGCCGATTCCTCGCGGAAGCGGCTGACGATGAACAGTCCGTAATCGATCGCCAAACCGAGCCCGATCATCGAAACCACCGGTGACACGAAGGAGTTGACCTCGGTGAATTCGGTGAGGAATCGCACGATGCCGAACGCGCCGAAAACCGTGAGCCCGCCGACGATCAACGGCAATGCCGCGGCCACGATGCCGCCGAAGATGAAGAACAGCAGGACGCCGACCGCGGGGAACGCCAGGACCTCCATGCGACGCAGATCGGCGGCGATGGTGTCGTTGAGCGCGCCCGCCACCGGTTGCAAGCCGCCCACCCGCACGTCCACACCGGGGATGTCGAAGGCATCCTGGACCGCGCGGTAGTTGCGCACCATCGCGGTGTCGTCGTCACCGCGCAGGGCGATCGCCGCGAAGGCGTGTCTGCGGTCCGCGGTGGCGGCCGAGGCTCCGCTGATCCGGCCCGTCTCGGTGCGCCAGTAGGCGGCGTTGATCCCGGAGATCTGCTCGGGATAACGGCGCGGCAGATCGTCGAGACTCTCGACGACCTTGCGCGAGAACTCCGGATCGTCGACGGTCCGGCCCTCGGGCGCGGTGTAGAGAACGAGTACGTCGGCGTCGTGATTGCGTCCGAACGCGGTGTCGGCCAGCCGACCGGCCTCCGACGACTCCGAGGTGGGGTCGAACATTCCGCCCGATGTCAGGTGGTCATCGAGTCCGATCCCGTATCCGGTCAAGCCGAGCATCGCCGCGGCCACCAGTCCGATGACCACGAAACGGATGCGCGAGACCAGATCACCCCACCACACGAACATCCCGGCTCAACGAGCGACAGGTTCCGGATAGTTCCCGCGATCAGCGAATTCTCAGGAAGCAAGTCCCCCATGCTGTTTGGTCTCGGGGGTGGGATGGGGGCCGTCCCCGGCGTACAGCGCCGTCCGCTATGTCCGATACCCTCGAAATTCCCGCGACATCCAGGAGATACACGCTATGAAATCCCGCTCGAGAACCTGGCGGTTCACCCAGTTCGCAGGCGGTGCGCTGCTCGTCAACGCCGCGCTGCACTCGGCCAAAGGCCTGACCGGACAACGATTCCCCACTCCCTTCTCCAGCCCGCCGGGAGTCGGTCTGTCGACCCCGGGACAGAACATGGTGTGGGGCGCCATGAATCTGGCGATCTCCGGAGCGCTGCTGCGCCGCCTTCCCCGCACGACCGCCGAGAAGGTCACGGTGGTGACCGGAGGCGTGCTGATGGGCTTCTACCTGCGCCACTACTTCAGCGGTCTGGAACTGGACGAGACCGATCGCGCCTGATCGCTTCGAGCGGATCACCCGATGCGGGCTCCCGGACAGCGCCTCCCCGGAGAAGTAGCCGTACCCCGCTCCCGCACCGTCGACCAGGTATTTTCGGGGTAGCCGGACGGAGGTGAGAACACCCCGCCCGGCCACACGAGTTTTCTACCAGCTTTTCGATCTCTCCGTGGGGACCTCGGCCGAACTTTCCCACGGCACGCCGAGCGCCACTCCCGAGCGCGGCGACCGCGTTTCGCATCGTTTCGACGACACCGATTCTCCGGGTCATCCGGAAGTGGCGCGGTCGGGGACGAAGGGCCGTTCGCGTGGCTCTCTAGAATAGAGCGACCGCTGTGCCGCCATCACCTGACGACGACCCTGACGAAACGCTTCCGGGAGCTACTTGTGACCATTCAGCCCGTTCGCCTGTTCGGCGATCCGATCCTGCGTGCCCGTGCGGCGGAGGTCACCGAATTCGATCGTGAGCTGCGTCAGTTGGTCACCGACCTGACCGACACCATGCACGACGACGGCGGTGTCGGTATGGCGTCGCCGCAGATCGGGGTGGGGCTGCGGGTGTTCGTCTACGACACCGAGGACGCGGCGGGACACCTGGTCAACCCCACCTACACGGTGGTCGGCGACGAGGAGCAGGTCGGCGCGGAGGGGTGTCTGTCCATTCCCGGCCTGCGCTACGACACCCGTCGCGCGCTACGGGTACACGCTTGCGGATTCGATCTGACGGGGGCGCCGGTCGAATTCACGGCCGAGGGGCTGCTCGCCCGCTGCGTCCAGCACGAGACCGACCATCTCGACGGCGTGCTGTTCATCGACCGACTCGATCCCGCCGACCGCAAGGAGGCGATGCGCACCATCCGGGAATCCGACTGGTTCAACGCGGGCGTCACCGTGCGCAGTTCGCGCGCGCTCGGCGCCGGTAACGCCGGACCGTTCGGGCGGGGTCGCTGATGCGCATCGTCTTCGCGGGGACGCCCGAGCCCGCGGTGCCGTCGCTGCGGCGCTTCGTCGAATCGCGACGTCACGAGGTGATCGCCGTGGTGACCAGGCCCGACGCGGTCGCCGGACGGGGCAGGAAGGTCACCAGGTCGCCCGTCGGACAGCTCGCCGACGAACACGGGATCCCGGTGCTGACTCCGCGTCGCCCCTCCGAGCCCGAGTTCGTCGAACAACTCCTCGCGCTGGCGCCGGACTGCTGCCCGGTGGTCGCCTACGGTGCGTTGCTGCCGCAACAGGTGCTCGACATCCCACGCTTCGGCTGGATCAATCTGCATTTCTCGCTGCTGCCCGCCTGGCGTGGCGCGGCGCCGGTGCAGGCCGCCATCGACGCGGGCGACGAGATCACCGGCGCCTCCACCTTCCAGATCGAGGCGGGACTCGACACCGGCCCGGTCTTCGGTGTCGTGACGGAGAAGATCGCGGTCACCGACACCGCGGGCACCCTGCTCGCCCGGCTCGCCGAAACCGGGGCGCGCCTGCTGGAGACCACCATCGACGGCGTGGAAGACAATACGCTGCAAGCGATTCCGCAATCCACCGACGGCGTTTCCTACGCGCCGAAGGTCGTCGCCGAGGACGGTCACATCCGCTGGGATCAGCCCGCGCTCGCCATCAGCAGGCGCATCCGGGCCGTGACGCCCGCACCGGGCGCGTGGACCGAGATCGACGGTCTGCGCCTGAAGGTCGGTCCGGTGGAGATGGTCGAGGAGGCCCTTCCTGAACGTGCCATCGAAGTGCGTAAATCCGGGGTTTTCGTCGGCACCGCCACCACGGCGGTCCGGCTCGACCAGGTGCAACCGCAGGGCAAGCGCATGATGGCCGCGCTGGACTGGGCACGCGGTGCCCGGCTGGCGCCCGGCGCGGTGGTCGAGTGAAGGCCGAGGATCGACCACACGGCTCCGATCGCCCCGACCGGCGACCCCGTCGCGCTCCCGAAGCGCCACGCCGACCGGACGGAGAACCGACGCGCGGTCCCCGCTCCGGGCAAGAACGGACCGCCGCCCGCCAGCCGGGAAAACGCGCCGTCGACGGCGGTTGGCGCGCTCGCACGCAATCCACGAAAAGTGAAACCGCACAGCATGAATCGGAACGTCGGGGCAAGAATTCCGCCCCACGCTCGCGCCCCGGCGCGGCCGTACCACGACGAGACGACTACCCGCGCGACGACGCGCCACGAACCCGACCGGAGCGGTGGAATATGAACGCACAGCGTAATTCGGGGGACGAACAGTCGCGCGGCGAGGGCAGGGGAGCGTCGGAACGCGAGGGTGGGGCGAATTCGCCGGATGCCCGTCGAGGCGGTTCCCGGGACGAGCCCGGCCGTTCCGGTGAGTTCCGCGACCGGCGGCGTGATCCCGAGGCGTCTCGGCGCGGCGCGGCGCGTGATGAAGGCAAGCGCCCCGCAACCGGGCGTCCGAATGCAGTCCGACCGCAGGAGGCCGGTGGTCGTTCCTCCGGTGGCGGGCGTGGTAACGACGATGGCGCACGCGGCGGCAGAGCGGCTTCGGAAGGTGGCGGCAAGAAGCAGCAGGTCCGCTCGGGAGCGTCGAAAGACGCGGGGCGGCAGCATGTTCAGAAACAGCGCGGCCCTGCGGGCGATCCCGTTCGACTCGTCGCCCGCGATGTACTGCGCGCCGTACGGGAACGGGACGCGTACGCGAACCTCGTGCTCCCCGCGCTGCTGCGTGAACGCAAGATCTCCGGTCGCGACGCGGCCTTGGCGACCGAGCTCGCGTACGGGGCGAGCCGTTCACGCGGTCTGCTCGACGCGGTGATCGCCGCGGGCGCGGGCCGCCCGGTCGAGGAGATCGACGGCCCGCTGCTCGACGTGCTTCGACTGGGCGTCTACCAGTTGCTGCGCACCCGGATCGGCGCGCACGCGGCGGTGGACACGTCGGTGGATCTGGCTCGCGCCGAATTCGGCACGGGCAAGGCGGGATTCGTGAACGCCGTGCTGCGCAGAGCGGGGGAGAAGACCGCCGAGGAATGGGTGGAGGCGCTCGCGCCTGCCGATCCGGTCGGGCACATGGCCTTCGAATTCGCGCATCCGCTCTGGATCGCGCAGGCCTTCGCCGACGCACTCGGCGCGCGCGCCGGGGAATTGCGCGATCTGCTCGCGGCCGACGACGCCCGTCCCTCGGTGCACCTGGTCGCCCGTCCCGGTGAGATCAGCGCCGAGGAACTGGCCTTGGTCACCGGCGGCGAGGAAGGCCGGTGGTCGCCGTACGCGGTGTATCTCGACGGCGGCGACCCGGGCAAATTGGATCCGGTGCGCGAGGGTCTCGCGGCGGTGCAGGACGAAGGTAGCCAGCTGGTCGCGCTCGTGCTGACCCGCGCCCCGCTCGAAGGCCCGGACAGCGGTCGCTGGCTCGACCTGTGCGCGGGTCCCGGCGGCAAGGCCGCGCTGCTGGGCGCGCTGGCCGATATCGACGGGTTCCGCGTCGACGCGGTGGAACCGGCCGAACATCGTGCCGAACTGGTCCGCAAGACGACCAAGGATCTGCCGGTCGACGTGCACGTGGTCGACGGCCGCGACAGCGGACTGACCCCCGGCTACGACCGCGTTCTGGTCGATGCTCCGTGCACCGGCCTCGGCGCGCTGCGTCGTCGCCCCGAAGCGCGCTGGCGTCGGACCCCGGCCGATGTCCGCGATCTGGTCGTCCTCCAGCGTGAACTCCTGGCCGCGGCGTGGGAACTGCTGCGCCCCGGCGGGGTGGTCGTCTATTCCACCTGTTCACCGCATCTGCCCGAGACGGTCTCGATCGTCGCCGATTTCGCCCGCCGCACCGACGCGGTGCAACTCGACACGAGGGAACTCCTCCCCGGTGTCACCGATATCGGCGAAGGTCCGGCAGCCCAGCTCTGGCCGCACCGGCACGGCACCGACGCCATGTTCGTCGCGGCCCTGCGCAAACCCTCCGGGCCGGTGAACTGACCGGACTGCCGCGTTCCATTCGTCCAAGCCGGGCCGCCGTCGACGCGGGAGACTGGGTTCATGGCTCTGAGTTGGCAGCAGGTCGTCTCGATGGCGACCGAACTCCCCGAGGTCACCGAGTCGACGTGGTGGCGTAGTCCGGCGTTGAAGGTGGGCGGGAAGGGGTTCGCCCGATTACGCACGGAGGCGGAGGGCGGTCTGGCGCTGCGGTGTGAGCTCGAGGAGAAGGCGGCGCTGCTCGCCTCGGGCGACCCGGCGTTCTACACGACCCCGCACTACGACGGGCATCCCTACATCCTGATCGATCTCGACCGGATCGCATCCGAGCAACTCCGGGAGATGCTCGACGCCGCCCGGTGGCTGGCCGCCCCGGCGAAACCGCGCGGGCGACGCGAAAGCACCCGATAGGACCTCGGGCGTTGCGCGTTCACTCGCGCTGGGACAGTTCCCGCAGGCGGGCGAGGGTTTTCGCGAGGATTCGCGAGACGTGCATCTGCGAGATGCCCATCTGCTGGGCGATCTGGGTCTGGGTCATGGATTCGAAGAACCGCATGGTCAGGATGCGGCGCTCGCGTTCGGGCAGTCCGGCCAGCAGCGGCCGGATCGCCACGTATTCCTCGACGCGGTCGAACTGGGATTCCTCTTCGCCCAGGGTGTCGAGCAGGGAGGCATCGGTATCGCGCCCGAGTGAGGCCGCGTCGATCGAGCTGGGCTGATAGGCGTTACCCGCGATGACGGCCTGGGTCACCTCGTCCGGGTCGACGTCGAGTTCGGCCGCGATCTCCTTGGCCGTCGGCGAACGCCCGAGCGTCTGTGACAGCGAGTCGATCGCCGCGCCGATCCGCAGGTGCGTCTCCTTGACCCGCCGCGGAACCCGCATGGCCCAGGTGTTGTCGCGGAAGTACCGCCTGACCTCGCCCATGATGGTCGGCACCGCGAACGACAGGAAATTGGAGCCGCGGCTCACATCGAAGCGGTCGGCCGCGTGCACCAGACCGACGCGCGCCACTTGGGTGAGATCGTCGAACGGTTCGCCGCGCCCGCTGAACTTGCGCGCGATGTGATCCGCGAGCGGGATGCAGCGGCTGATCAGTTCCCCGCGGATCGCGGCGTGCTCGGCCGTGCCGGGCACGGCGGCGGCGAGACGTTCGAAGATGGCGGCGAGGTCGTCGTATCCCCCCGAGACCGACCCGACCTCCTGGACGGTCTCGGCATCTTCGGCCTCGTCGGGATCCTCCGCGCTGTCGGCATCCTCGGTGTCTTCGGAGTTCGAGGTGTTCGGGTGTCCCGGGTTCTCGGCATCCTCGCCATCGATGATCTCGACGCGCTCCTCGGTGGTCACCGAATCGGCGTCGCGCTCGTGCTCGATGTCGTGCTCCTGCTCGGTGTCCTGCTCCGCCACTACGCCTTCCCCCGGACCCGACGGAACTCGACCGTCGTCGGATATCCGGAAGCCGTCGAGTCGTAGGGGTTCTGGGTAGCTTCGACCGAATCGGTCAGGGTGCGCAGGACATGCCACCCGAAGCTGCGCTGGTCGGGTAGCCCCTCGTTTGCCGCGATTCCGCTGACGTGCACGAGCAGCTCGGCCTCACCGATGGTGAACCGGCACAGCAGGCTCGTCTCCGGCAACGCGACCGCGATCAAGGTCGAACACACCTCGTCCACCGCGAGTCTGATGTCGGCTACCTCGTCCAGCGTGAAATCGCTGAGTAGGACGAGGGTTTCGGCGAGCCCGCGCACGATGGGCAGCTGTGTGACCGATGCGGCCACCCGAATCTCCACCGGGGTGCTGTAGATCCCCTGTTCCGCCGAAATGTTGATCACCCTGAGAAGGCTACCCACTCGCGGCGCGGGCAATCACCGTTTGTGCTGCGCGCGCCCATCGATGTCCGGTCGGCGTTCGGGTCGATGTCCGGGTCCGCGCCTGCGGATCCGGGGTTCTACCGGCCTCGGTACACTCCCGCGATGTGACCTTCTCTCGCCCGGCCGAGCCGATGATCGCCCCGTCCATACTCTCCGCCGACTTCGCGCATCTCGCGGACGAGGCCCGCGCCGTGTCGGGCGCGGACTGGCTGCATGTCGACGTCATGGACGCGCATTTCGTGCCCAACCTGACCCTCGGTCTGCCCGTGGTGCACAGCCTGCTGAAGGCCACCGACATCCCGCTGGACTGCCACCTGATGATCGAGGATCCGGGCCGGTGGGCGCCGCCGTACGCCGAGGCGGGCGCGCACAACGTCACGTTCCACGCCGAGGCGACCGACGATCCGATCGCGGTGGCCCGCGATATCCGCGCGGCGGGCGCGAAGGCGGGGCTCTCGGTGAAACCGAACACGCCGATCGAGCCGTACCTGGAGATCCTGCGGGAATTCGACACCTTGCTGGTGATGAGTGTCGAGCCGGGATTCGGCGGGCAGTCGTTCATCACGCACGTGCTGGACAAGGCACGGATCGTGCGCAACCTGGTCGACGCGGGGGAGCTGCGGTTGATCGTGGAGATCGACGGCGGTATCAACGCCGACACCATCGAGCAGGCCGCGGAGGCGGGAATCGACTGTTTCGTCGCCGGATCCGCGGTGTACAACACGGCAGATCCCGCGGCCACGGTCGAGGCGCTGCGACGCAAGGCCGTGGCGCACCGCGTCTGAGCGTCGCAGGGCAACGCACCTGAGCGTCGCTCGAATTCCGTTAGCGCGCCGGTGATTTGCGCGTGCCGAGGGTGCGAGCCGCCTCGATCACCGCCTCGAGCGGCGGCAGGGCGGCCGCGCTGTCGGGCGGCGGCTCGATCCAGGTGCGGTAGCCGGTGCGCTCGTCCTCCGGCGAGGGCAGCACGACCTGGCAGCCGGTGCAGGCCACGGTCGCGTACAGCCGGAACAGTTCGGCGGAGACCGCCGCCCCGAGTCCCTCGGGTTGTGCCGGGCCGGTGATGAAGGTCCAGCGCTTGGCCCTGGGATGGTCGACGACGGGCGCGACAATGCCCGCCCGGCTCAAGTGCGCGCGCACCTGTTCGCCGAGGTCGCTCGGCATTGTTATCGCGCCGTAATGGGTTCCTATATGAAGCAGGATTCGCCGCGATGTCGGATCGATCGACGCGGGCATATGGAATTCGCGTCGATACTGCACGCAACGCACTTCCAGCGTCGAATCGAGAGAAATGGTCACGCGACACCCCCGGCTGTGCAGAACTCGTTCGGACCCACGGGTTTCATACTTCCCTCGAGTGTTGGTGTTCGTCGGTGTCGTACTCCCCGGTAGTGGCGGCACCACGGGGCGAAGAGCTCCACGCTGAACTGCTCGGATCAGAAGTTGAACGGTAGGAATGGGTTACATAACAATATTGCGTCCGTCGCGGTCGGCGCGCAAGTTGAAAGTGTAAGCGTGTTCCGGATGGGTACCACCCGGTAATCGATGCTAGCGCGGGTGTGTGAAATTCATCCGCTCGGTTTCCAAAATGTGTCTCAATGATTATCGCCGTCGGATGAACGGCGACACTCCGCCCTGTTCCGGGAGAGTTGTCCGGTCGTTACCGGGGAATTCGGTACGCATTCGGTCGGTTTCGTCCCCCCGGGTGGTTCCGCGATCGACGCCGACCCGCGCCCGCCGCCTACGGCTCGGCGTCGTTAGGCTGGTCAGGGGACCACGATCGCCGCGCGCCCCGGGAATAGCGGCACGGGTTCCGGCTGTTTCGCAGTTCGTACGTACACCCACGCGACAGGAGTGTCACCGATGTTCACAGGCATCGTCGAGGAATTGGGCGAGATCGTCGCGGTCGAACGGCTGGCCGACGCCGCCCGCCTCACGATCAAGGGCAAACTGGTGACCTCCGATGCCGGGCACGGTGATTCGATCGCGGTCAACGGCGTCTGCCTGACCGTCGTCGATGTCGTCGACGGCGACTCGTTCACCGTCGACGTGATGCAGGAGACGCTGAATCGATCCAGTATCGGCGGTCTCGACACCGGATCGGGAGTCAACCTGGAGCGCGCGGCGGCGTTGAACAGCCGTCTCGGCGGGCACCTGGTGCAGGGACACGTGGACGGCACGGGCACGGTGCTCGCCCGCACGCCCTCGGAGAACTGGGAAGTGGTGCGGATCTCGTTGCCCGACGCCGTCGCCCGCTATGTCGTCGAGAAGGGTTCCATCACCGTCGACGGCATCTCGCTGACGGTCTCGGGTCTCGGCATCGCGGACGAGCGGGCGGCCGACGGCACCCTGGACTGGTTCGAGGTCTCGCTCATCCCGACCACCCTGGCGATGACCAATCTCGGCGCCGCGAGCGTCGGCACCACGGTCAACCTCGAAGTGGACGTCATCGCCAAGTATGTGGAGCGCTTACAGCAGCGTGGCTGATTCCGCCGTGGGCGATCCCACCCCGGCGGACGCGCCGACCCGCGCGCACGGTCAAGGCCTTACTGTAGTGAGGCACCTATTTCGAGATGGAGCGCAACAGACGTGACCAGGTTCGACACCATCGAGCGCGCAGTCGCCGATATCGCCGCCGGTAAAGCCGTCGTTGTCGTCGACGACGAGGACCGCGAGAACGAGGGCGACCTCATCTTCGCGGCGGAGAAGGCCACCCCCGAACTCGTGGCCTTCATGATTCGCTACACCTCCGGTTACATCTGCGTGCCCCTGATGGGTGACGACTGCGACCGTCTCGGACTGCCGCCGATGTACGCGCAGAACCAGGACAAGCACGGCACCGCCTACACCGTCTCGGTCGATGCCAGGGAGGGCATCACCACGGGTATCTCCGGCGCCGACCGTGCCACCACCATGCGTCTGCTCGCCGACCCCAACGCCAAGGCCGACGACCTGACCCGCCCCGGTCACGTGGTGCCGTTGCGCGCCAAGGACGGCGGCGTACTGCGCAGGCCCGGTCACACCGAGGCCGCGGTCGACCTGTCCCGGATGGCGGGTCTGCGCCCGGCCGGTGTGATCTGCGAGATCGTCAGCCAGAAGGACGAGGGCCACATGGCCCGCACCGAGGAACTGCGGATCTTCGCCGACGAGCACGATCTGGCGCTGATCTCCATCGCCAGCATGATCGCCTGGCGCCGTAAGCACGAGAAGCAGGTCATCCGGGTCGCCGAGGCGCGGATCCCGACCGCGCACGGTGAGTTCATGGCCGTCGGTTACCAGAGCATCTACGACGAGGTCGAGCACGTCGCGCTGGTGCGCGGCGATATCACCGACGGCGAGGACGTCCTGGTCCGCGTGCATTCGGAATGCCTGACCGGCGACGTCTTCGGCTCGCTGCGCTGCGACTGCGGACCGCAGCTGGACGGCGCGCTGGAATTGGTGGCGGCCGAGGGACGCGGCGTGGTGCTGTACATGCGCGGACACGAGGGGCGCGGCATCGGCCTCATGCACAAATTGCAGGCCTACCAGCTCCAGGATTCCGGTCACGACACCGTCGACGCGAATCTCGAACTGGGCCTGCCCGCCGACGCGCGTGACTACGGCACCGGCGCTCAGATCCTGGTCGACCTCGGAATCCGGTCGATGCGGCTGCTCACCAACAATCCGGCCAAGCGGGTCGGTCTCGACGGCTACGGTCTGCGGATCACCGAGCGGGTGCCGATGCCGCTGCGCGCCAATGCCGAGAATCTGCGCTACCTGCGGACCAAGCGCGATCGGATGGGCCACGACCTGATCGGGCTCGACGAACTCGATCTGGGCGAGACCGCGCAGTAGGGGAGCCGACAGCATGTCAACCACGTACCGAAAAGGCGGACAACGATGAGCGGCACCGGCGTACCCAGCTTCGAGCTGTCGGATGCCAAGGATCTCAAACTCGGCATCGTGGCGTCACGCTGGCACACGACCATCTGCGACACCCTGGTGGCGAATGCCGAACGGGTGGCCAAGGAGGCGGGCGTCGAGCAGGTGACCGTGGTGCGCTGCGCGGGCGCGATGGAACTTCCCGTCGTCGCCCAGGAGTTGGCTCGCACCCATGACGCCGTCGTCGCGCTCGGCGTGGTGATCCGCGGTGGCACACCGCATTTCGAATATGTTTGTGACGCGGTGACGGCCGGTCTGACGAGGGTTTCGCTGGACGAGTCGACCCCGGTCGCCAACGGCGTGCTGACGACGAATACCGAGGAGCAGGCGCTCGACCGCGCCGGGCTGCCGGGTTCGGCCGAGGACAAGGGCGAGCAGGCCTGCGCCGCGGCGCTCGATGCCGCGCTCACGCTGCGCGCCCTGAGACAGTCGGCGTAGACGGATGCCTGCCATCGACGTGTCGAAGCGCGACTCCCCGGCGGACGAAGCCGGGCCGGTGTGGGATCTCGAGGTGCGTCCGCGCCGGGCGGTACTGACCGCCCGGATCGTGGCCGTGCTGCTGATCATCGTGTTCGGTATCGGCGGGATCTGGTTGCGTTCCGGCTCGACCGGCGTGACCTTCCGGGTGATCGACCAGGTCGCGATGGTGTCGATCGGCCTGCTCCTGGCCGCGGGGGTGCTGATGCTCACCCGGCCTCGGGTGCGGGCGGGCAAGCGCGGTGTTTCGGTGCGTAATGTGCTGGGCGACAACGAATTCGGGTGGGAACATATTCGAGGTGTGAGCTTCCCCGACCGGAAGTCCTGGGCTCGCCTCGAACTCGTGAACGACGACTACGTTCCGATGCTGGCGATTCGGTCCAACGACGGCGAGCGCGCGGCACGGGCGATGGACCGGCTGCGCGAACTCGGCCGCGAATACGGCATCACCGAAGAACATCCCAACCCCTGACCGACCCCGGCCCGTATTCTCGCGGCCATGATGCCGGGCGCGCAGATCCTCGCCGACGCTTTCGCCGCCGACCCACTGATGGCACTGTTCTGGCCCGATCCGCTGCGTCGTCGCCAGGCGTTGCCGTACTTCTGGGAATCGCGCATCGCCTCGCGGCTGCGCAAGGGACCCGATGTCACGCGCGAGGTAGGCGGTGACGGTCGCTGGATGGTGCGCCGATCGGGGTCAGCGTGGACTGTCGCCCAGCACCGCACCTTCGCGACGGGGGTCCGCGCCGCCGATCCAGCCGGTGCCGTCCCTGTGCAGGGCGCTGAGACCGCTGGATTGCGGGGCGACCGATACCTGATGGCCCAATTCCCGCAATCGGCGCACCAGCGGGTCGTGATCGCCGTTGTCGGAGGCATCGATGGCCGGATGTTCGCCGCCGACTCCGGTGGCCGGGCCGTTGCCCGCGCCGAACGACACCGCCGAGACGGCCTGCTGCGGATCCATACCCCAATCCAGCATGCCGACCAGTGTTTTCACCACGAACTGGATGATGACCGAGCCACCGGGGGAGCCGGTGACATAGATCGGGTCACCGCGTGATCCGTCGGGCGCGCGATCGAAGACCAGAGTGGGGCTCATCGAACTGCGCGGACGTTTGTTCGGCTGTAGCCGGTTGGCGACCGGGATGCCGTCGGGGCCGAGCGGATCGGCGGAGAAGTCGGTGAGCTGATTGTTCAGGACGAAGCCGTCGACCATGTGGAACGAGCCGAAGGCCGATTCGACGGTGGTGGTCATCGCCGCGGCGTTGCCATATTTGTCGACCACCGAGATATGGCTGGTGCCGTGCTCGGGCGGTTGCGGCCCGACGCCGAGGGGGACCGGACCGAGATCACCCGGCTGCGCGGTGCCCATACTGCGTCCGAGGCCGATCAGCCCCGATCGCTGCCTCAGGTAGTCCTTGTTCACCAGTGATTGGGCCGAATTACCCGGCAGCGGAACGAAATCGGTGTCGGCGACGTATTTGTTGCGGTCCGCGTAGGCCAGCCGCTCCGCCTCCGAGATCAGATGTACCGCCTCGGCGCGCGGCTTACCGCCGTTCGCGTCGACACCGTCGGGCCGCAGCGCGGCGAGATCGAAATTCTCCAGGATGCCGAGCGTCGCCGCGACCGTCGATCCACCGGAGGAGGGCGCGGGCATACCGCAGATCTCGCGTCCCCGGTATTCGGTGCACAGCGCCGTGCGTTTCTTGGCCTGGTATCCGGCGAGATCGGCCGCGGTGATCTGTCCCGGGGTGCGTCCGCCCGCGCCGGAACCGACGGCCGCGACGATGTCCTCGGCGATAGCGCCGGTGTAGAAGGCCTGCGCGCCCTCCGAGGCGATGGCGCCGAGGGTTTTCGACATCGCGGGATTGGTCAGCATGGTGTCGACGGTTTTCGGGCTGCCGTCGGGGTTCAGGAAATACGCCTTCGCGGTATCGTCACCGGCGAGATCCTTCGCCGATTCGGCGATCTGGCCCGCGAGCCTGGCGCCGATAGGGAAACCCCGGTCGGCCAGCCCGACGGCCGGATCGAATAGTTCGCGCCAGGTGAGTTTGCCGTGTTCCAGGTGCGTCTGTTCGAGCAGGCGCAGCACTCCGGGCACGCCGATCGAGCGGCCGCTGGCCCGGGTGTTCGGCGCGGGTTCGGTCCGGTTCGTGTCGCTGACCCAGCGCAGGTAGTTCTCGGTGGCCGCGGCGGGCGCGGTCTCGCGGCCGTCGTAGGCCTCGATGTTGCGGCTCGCGGCGTCGTAGTAGAGCAGGAACGCGCCGCCGCCGATTCCCGAAGCCTGAGGTTCGACCAATCCGAGAACCATCTGCGCGGCGACGAGCGCGTCCGCGGCGGTGCCGCCGCTGCGCAGTACCTCGCAGGCGGCCTTGGTCGAGATCGGATTGGCGGTGGAGACCGCGAAACTGCCGGTGCGCACCGCGCTCATCCCGGAGCGGTACCCGGAGGCGATCTCGGGATTGGTGCTGATGTTCGTGGAGGTGTTCGCGCCGCCCGCCGACGGTGCCGCCGACACCGGGGTGCCGTTCGGTGTCGCGACGCATTCGGCCGCCGAATCGTCCTCGGAGGAACAACCACTCAGCAGTCCCACGGTGAGCAGCGTGGCCGCCGTCATCCCGGTCCAGGCGTGCCGTGCTCGCGTCATCCCCCGACTGTAACCGTGGCTCCCGGTGGGGACGTCGGTTTCGGCGGCATTCCGGGGCGCGCTCGGATCCCCGGCGCGGCGCGCGGGCGCACGTCGCCGTGCGGCACGAATTGATCTGTGCGACACCAATTCTCGTCTTTCTGTGCACCACCGTCGGATGTTGCGGATCCTTGGAGGTGGGCGGGTGTGGCTCGTGCTTGTCCGGAGCGTGGAGGCTCGGCGGTTCCGAACATGGATACCCGTTCGTCCGCCGGAATCACCCGGGCAGCACCGTCCTGGGGGGCGCGAAGCCGAGCGTCGGTGGTGCGCGAAGCCGAGCGTCGGCGGTCGTGCGCGAGGCTGGGCGTCGGCGGTCGTGTGGGGGGCCGAGGGGCGCTGGTCGTGCGCGAGGCCGGGCGTCGTTCGTCCGTCCGGATCACCCGGGCGGCACCGCCCTCGGTGGTCGTGCGAGGCCGAGCGTCGGTGGTCGTGCACGGGGCCGAGTGTCGTCGGTCGCGCGCGAGGCCCAGCGTCGGCCGGAACCCTGGTCGTGGCCGATGCCGGAAGTTGACGGTGTGCGTCCCGCCTGCCCGCTGATCCGCGCATGCTCCACTCTCGACGGACCGGCGAGCGCACCGAGGTCGGCGCGCGGATTCATGCAGGTCCGACGATGATCCCGCACGCTATTTCCACGAAAGGTGATCTGGATCACACTGTAGCGGACTATCATGTCCGGACGCGGGATGTGAATTAACGTTCCCTCTCGTGCGTCCGAGGGGGCGTGTTCGAACTGGGAGTTGCCCGTGGTTACTTTCACAGATTCCGCTCGATTCCATTCGGCGGTACCGATGCCGGGCCCCGTGCGCGAGGCGCGCGAAGCGGCGCTCGGACTGGCCGGATTCGGAATTCTCTACCCGGCGGCGCTGGGGCTGACGCTCGGCGGTGACGCCGCCGTCACCGCGGCATTGCATTTCGCGCCGAGTCTGCTGATCGGGCTGCTCGCGCTCGGCTTCCGCTCCGGCGACGCGTCATTGCGCAAGAGCGTGCTCGTGCTCGCCGCGGTACAGATCCTGCTCGGCCTGCACATCATCGGCGCTACCGACCTCGGGGTGATCGTCGTGCTCACCGTGCTCTACGTGTGGGGTACCTCGGCGATGCTGATCTACCTGTTGCGGCGTCCGCAGGCCGTGGCGTGGTTCACCGACGACGGACAGGGCTGACGCGCCGACCGGATCGGGCGGGTAGGTCCGCCGCCGACGCGGGAGCTGTCGGACCGCGTCGATAGGCTTGTCCGGTGGCAGATCCAGCGACGTACCGTCCCGCGCCGGGCACGATTCCGGTGCAACCCGGTGTCTACAAATTCCGGGACGTACACGGTCGGGTCATCTACGTCGGTAAGGCCAAGAGCCTGCGCGGCAGGCTGAATTCCTATTTCGCCGACGTGGTGTCGCTGCATCCGCGAACCAGGCAGATGGTCACCACCGCGGCGGCCGTGGAATGGACGGTCGTCTCCACCGAGGTGGAGGCGCTGCAACTCGAATACAACTGGATCAAGGAATTCGATCCGCGATTCAACGTCAGGTACCGCGACGACAAGTCCTATCCGGTGCTCGCGGTGACCTTGAACGAAGAGTATCCGCGGCTGTTCGTCTACCGGGGCGCCAGGAAGAAGGGTGTGCGCTACTTCGGGCCCTACGCGCACGCCTGGGCCATCAGGGAGACCCTCGATCTACTGCTGCGCGTCTTCCCGGCCCGCACCTGCTCCAACGGAGTCTTCAAGCGCCACAGCCAGATCGGGCGTCCGTGCCTGCTCGGCTATATCGACAAATGCTCGGCGCCCTGCATCGGCCGGGTCAGCGCCGACCAGCACCGCCGGATCGTGGAGGACTTCTGCGACTTCCTCGCCGGACGCACCGACAGGATGGTCCGCGAACTCGAGCGCCGAATGCACGACGCCGCCGAGGAACTGGATTTCGAGACCGCCGCGCGGCTGCGCGACGATGTGCAGGCGCTGCGGCGGGCGCTGGAGAAGCAGGCGGTGGTGCTCGGCACCGGAACCGACGCCGACGTGATCGCCTTCGCCACCGACGAATTGGAGGCCGCGGTCCAGATCTTCCACGTGCGCGACGGCCGGGTGCGCGGTCAGCGCGGCTGGGTGGTGGACAAATCCGGCGACGCCGTCGACGCGCCCGAGGGCGGCGGCGAGATGGCCGCGCTCGTCGAACAGTTCCTCACCCAGTTCTACGGCGAGCAGGCCTCCTACGTCGACCAGGGCCCCGACGAACAGTCGGCGGCGGTGGTGCCACGCGAGGTCCTCGTCCCCGATCTGCCCGCCGACGCCGACCAGATCCAGGAATGGCTCGGCAGCCTGCGCGGTTCGGCGGTGCGTTTGCGGGTGCCACAGCGCGGGGACAAGAAGGCACTCGCCGAAACCGTGGAACGCAACGCGAAGGAAGCGCTGGCCCAGCACAAACTGAAACGCGCGGGCGATCTGACGTCGCGGTCGGCCGCGCTCCAGGACATCCAGGACGCTCTGGAACTCGACAGCGCGCCGCTGCGGATCGAATGCGTCGACATCAGCCACGTCCAGGGCACCGATGTCGTGGCCTCGCTCGTCGTCTTCGAGGACGGGCTCGCCCGCAAATCCGAATACCGCCACTACACCATCAAGGAGGCCGCGGGAGACGGCCGCTCCGACGACGTGGGCAGTATCGCCGAGGTGACCCGACGTCGGTTCGCGCGTCTGCGCCGGGAACGCGACGAGGCGGAACGCACCGAACTCGACGCCGCCGGTTCCGGTGACCTCGGTCCGAACGGTGTCGGAACGGGTGGCGCCGAGGACGAGGGCCTGGACCTCATCTCGCGTCCCGGGATAGATCCCACCACCGGTCGTCCCCGCAAATTCGCCTATCCGCCCAACCTGTACGTCGTCGACGGCGGCGCGCCCCAGGTCGCCGCGGCCGCGGAAGTGCTCGACGAACTCGGCATCACCGATGTCGCGGTCATCGGTCTGGCGAAGCGACTGGAGGAGGTGTGGGTGCCGGGCGAGCCGGATCCGGTCATCATGCCGCGTAACAGCGAGGCGCTGTTTCTGCTGCAACGGGTCCGCGACGAAGCGCACCGTTTCGCCATCACCTTCCACCGCAGCAAACGCTCGCGCCGGATGACCGCGTCGGCGCTGGACTCGGTGCGCGGGCTCGGTGCGGCGCGCCGGACCGCGCTCGTCACCCATTTCGGGTCGGTGGCCAAGTTGAAGGAGGCGACGGTGGAACAGATCACCGAGGTACCGGGCATCGGCGTAGCAACCGCGAAGGCCGTCCTCGCGGCATTGCGGGAGACCTAGCGGGCGCATCAGTGCACCCGCGGCCCCGGTATCGCGTACGTTGTGTGTCTGCGCCCGATACCGGAACCCGGTGCGGGATGATCGAGAGGCCCCCAAAACACAGATCCGGTAGGACATGACACGCGTCGAATCGAACAATAGTGCGGGCAGCCCGCGGCAGGTCGCGGGTAACCGGTTCCAAGAGCAGGTCGAGGTCGTCATCGTTACCGGGTTGTCCGGTGCGGGCCGTGGTACAGCCGCGCGGGTGCTCGAGGACCTGGGCTGGTATGTCACCGATAATCTGCCACCCGAATTATTCGGCCGCATGGTCGAACTCGGTGTCTCGGCCGAGCCACCCATCACCCGGTTGGCACTGGTCATGGACGTGCGCAGCAGATTCTTCACCGACGATCTCACGGTGGTGATCGAGCAGTTGCGCGCCCTGGGCGTGCGCACGAGGGTGCTGTTCCTCGAGGCGTCCGACGATGTGCTGATCCGGCGCTTCGGTTTCGCCAGGCGGCGTCATCCGCTGCAGAGCGAGAGCGCCGACGGTACGTTGTCGGCGGGTATCGCCGCCGAGCGGATCCGGCTGTCCCCGGTCAAGACCGCCGCCGATCTGGTGATCGACACCACCGAACTATCGATCCACCAACTGCACAGGAAGATGGAGGAGGCATACGGCGGCGGCGCGCCTGCCGCTCTCCAGTTGACCGTGCAGTCCTTCGGTTTCAAATACGGGGTTCCGTTGGACGCCGACATGGTGTTGGATGTGCGTTTTCTACCCAATCCGCATTGGATTCCGGAACTCCGGGAACGTTCGGGACAGGACACCGTGGTCAGCGAGTACGTGCTGTCGCGTCCCGGCGCGGCCGATTATCTGAGTACCTGCCGCCACCTGGTCGATCTG
Organism: Nocardia sp. NBC_01377; assembly: GCF_045040005.1. Classification (NCBI taxonomy): domain Bacteria; kingdom Bacillati; phylum Actinomycetota; class Actinomycetes; order Mycobacteriales; family Nocardiaceae; genus Nocardia; species Nocardia sp. NBC_01377. The sequence goes on along the minus strand of NZ_CP109566.1, from coordinate 4,827,029 downwards.
ACGACGAATGGTTACCGCCAAGAGGGGAAGCGATACATGACGGTGGCAGTGGGCTGCACCGGAGGCAAACACCGCAGCGTGGCGATAGCCGAAAGGCTGGGGGAGGCGATCGGCGGGGAATCGGACGGTTCCGCGGATGTGGTCCGGATCGTGCATCGGGATCTGGGGCGCGAATGACGGGGTGGGAATCGAATCCCGCCGTCGTCGCACTCGGTGGCGGGCACGGCCTGTACGCGACGTTGACGGCGGTGCGCCGGTTGACGCGCAAGATCTGCGCCGTGGTCACGGTCGCCGACGACGGCGGTTCCTCCGGCAGGCTACGCGCGGAACTCGGCGTGCTACCGCCGGGTGACCTGAGGATGGCGCTCGCCGCGCTGGCCGATGACCCCGACGGGGTGTGGACGAAAACCGTCCAGCATCGCTTCGGCGGGACCGGCGCGCTGGCGGGACATTCGGTCGGCAACCTGATCGTGGCGGGCCTCACCGAAGTGCTCGGCGATCCGGTCGCGGCGCTAGACGAGGTCGCCAAGATGCTGCGCATCACCGGCCGCGTGCTGCCCATGTCGCCGATCGCGCTCGATATCGAGGCCGACGTCTCCGGACTCGAGGCCGATCCGCGGGTGAGCCGCTGCATTCGCGGACAGGTTGCGGTGGCGACGACGCCGGGCAAGGTGCGCCGAGTCAGGTTGATCCCGTCCGACCCGCCCGCGAGCACGGAGGCGACCTCGGCGATCGAGCACGCCGATGTGGTTGTGCTCGGCCCCGGTTCGTGGTTCACCAGCGTGATTCCGCATGTGCTCGTGCCCGAACTACGGGACGCGCTGGTGTACACGCGAGCGCGAAAAGTCCTCGTGTTGAATCTCGCGGCGGAGCCCGGCGAGACCGCGGGCTTCTCCGCCGAACGACACCTGCACGTATTGTCCCAGCACGCACCGGAATTCGTGGTAGACGAAGTTCTGGTCGACGCGAACAGTGTTCCGGAGGGCCGGGAACGCGAACATGTGGCCAGGGCTGCCGAACAGTTGCGGGCCCGGGTAACCTTCAGCGATGTCGCCGAAGCGGGGACGGCCCGGCATGACCCCGGAAAGCTCGCCGCCGCACTGGATCACCTGATCCGGCAACCTCGGCCGCAAATGGCAGGGCTTCGAGTCGAGGGACGGCACATGGGCGCGGATGTGCGGTCCGGGTTGGGTGGAAAGGAGCGCGTCTCGTGGCGATGACAGCCGAAGTGAAAGACGAGTTGAGCAGGCTCACGGTGTCGCAGGTGAGTTCTCGCAAGGCGGAGTTGTCCGCGTTGCTGAGGTTCGCGGGCGGCCTGCATATCGTCGGCGGGCGGGTGATCGTCGAGGCCGAGGTGGACATGGGATCCATCGCGCGACGGCTACGCCGGGAGATCTTCGAGCTGTACGGGTACGGGTCCGACGTACACGTACTCGGAGCGGGCGGCCTGCGTAAGACCTCGCGGTACGTGGTGCGGGTGTCGAAGGAGGGCGAGGCGCTGGCGCGCCAGACCGGCCTGCTCGACGTGCGCGGCCGTCCGGTGCGCGGATTGCCCGCGCAGGTGGTCGGCGGCAGTATCGCCGACGCCGAAGCAGCCTGGCGCGGTGCGTTTCTCGCGCACGGCTCGCTCACCGAACCCGGGCGCTCCTCGGCGCTCGAGGTCAGCTGCCCGGGTCCGGAGGCGGCGCTGGCGCTGGTCGGCGCGGCTCGGCGGCTCGGCATCACGGCCAAGGCCCGCGAGGTGCGCGGCACCGACCGTGTCGTGGTCCGCGACGGTGAGGCGATCGGCGCGCTGTTGACCAGGATGGGCGCGCAGGACACCCGCCTCACCTGGGAGGAGCGCCGGATGCGGCGCGAGGTCAGGGCGACGGCGAACCGGTTGGCCAATTTCGATGACGCGAATCTGCGTCGTTCGGCCCGTGCCGCGGTCGCCGCGGCCGCCAGGGTGGAACGCGCGCTGGAAATTCTCGGCGAGGACGTGCCCGACCATCTGGCCGCCGCGGGCAAACTGCGCGTACAGCACCGGCAGGCGTCGCTGGAGGAACTGGGCCAGCTGGCCGATCCGCCCATGACCAAGGACGCGGTCGCGGGCCGGATCAGGCGGTTGTTGTCGATGGCGGACCGGCGGGCCAAGGAGTTGGGCATTCCGGATACCGAATCCGCGGTCACCGCCGAACTGCTCGACGAGGCGTAGCAGCGCCGCGTTCAGCACACCGATTGCCATGACCGGCCGGGCACACCGTGAGAACACGCGGCGCGCCCGGCCGGTCGTGTTTCGTCCGTGTTGCGGTCGCGTCGCGCGAGCTCATGAATGCCAGGTGCATGTCGGGGAGATCGGCGCAGGGCATTAGGGTGAGTGGGGCATCGGAATGAATCCGCTTGAAAGCTGAGGAGCGATAACGTGACTGTCCGGGTAGGCATCAACGGCTTCGGTCGTATCGGACGTAACTTCTTCCGGGCGGTGGAGGCGCAGAAGGCGCTCGGCACCACCGACATCGAGATCGTCGCGGTCAACGACCTCACCGACAACGCGACTCTCGCCACGCTGCTCAAGTACGACTCGATCCTCGGCCGCTTGCCGCAGGACGTGTCCTTGGACGGCGACGACACCATCGTGGTCGGCGACCAGCGCATCAAGGCGCTGGCCATCAAGGAGGGCCCGGCGGCGCTGCCGTGGGGCGACCTCGGCGTCGACGTGGTCGTCGAGTCGACCGGTATCTTCACCGACGCGACCAAGGCCAAGGGCCACCTGGCGGCGGGCGCCAAGAAGGTCATCATCTCCGCCCCCGCCAAGGGCGAGGACCTCACCGTGGTCCTCGGCGTCAACGATCACCAGTACGACGGCAGCCAGAACATCATCTCGAACGCCTCGTGCACCACGAACTGCCTCGGCCCGCTGGCCAAGGTCCTCAACGACGAGTTCGGCATCGAGCGTGGCCTGATGACCACGATCCACGCCTACACCCAGGACCAGAACCTGCAGGACGCCCCGCACAGCGACCTGCGTCGCGCCCGCGCGGCCGCGCTGAACATCGTGCCCACCGGCACCGGAGCGGCCAAGGCCATCGGCTTGGTGCTCCCGGAGTTGCAGGGCAAGCTCGACGGCTACGCGCTGCGCGTGCCGGTCCCCACGGGTTCGGTCACCGACCTCACCGCGACGCTGCGCAAGTCGGCCACCGTCGACGAGATCAACGCCGCCTACAAGGCCGCCGCCGAGGGCCCGCTCAAGGGCATCCTGAAGTACAACGTGGACCCGATCGTGTCCAGCGACATCGTCACCGATCCGCACTCGTCGATCTACGACGCGCCGCTGACCAAGGTGATCGACAACCAGGTCAAGGTCGTCTCCTGGTACGACAACGAGTGGGGCTACTCCAACCGCCTCGCTGACCTCATCGGTCTCGTCGGCAAGTCGCTCTGACATATGGGCGTCAAGACACTCCAGGATCTCCTGGCGGAGGGTGTCGAGGGTCGGGGCGTACTCGTGCGCTCCGACCTGAACGTCCCTCTCGACGACAACGGACAGATCACCGATCCCGGGCGCATCATCGCGTCGGTGCCGACCCTGAAGGCGCTGGTCGAGGCCGGCGCGAAGGTGGTCGTCACAGCGCATCTGGGCCGTCCGAAGGGCGAACCGGATCCGAAGTTCTCGCTGGCGCCGGTCGCGGTGAAGCTGGCCGAACTGCTGGGCCGCAACGTCCAGCTGGCGGGCGACGTCGTCGGGTACGACGCGCTGTCGCGCTCGGAGGGCCTCACCGACGGTGACGTGCTGCTGCTGGAGAACGTGCGGTTCGATCCGCGCGAGACCAGCAAGGACGACGCCGAGCGGGCCGAGCTGGCCGCCGCCCTGGTCGAACTGGTCGGCGAGGACGGCGCGTTCGTCTCCGACGGTTTCGGCGTCGTACACCGCAAGCAGGCGTCGGTATTCGACGTCGCGCAGCTGCTCCCGCACTACGCGGGCACGCTGGTCGCGGCCGAGATCGAGGTGCTGGCCAAGCTCACCGCAGAAGCGCAGCGACCGTCCGCGGTGGTGCTCGGCGGGTCCAAGGTCTCGGACAAGCTGGCCGTCATCGAGGCGCTCGCCCCCAAGGTCGACACCCTGGTGATCGGCGGCGGCATGTGCTTCACCTTCCTTGCCGCGCAAGGCTTCTCGGTCGGAAACTCGCTCAAGCAGGACGAGATGATCGACACCTGCAAGGGATTGCTCGATCGCTACGCCGACGTCATCCATCTGCCGCGCGACATCGTGGTGGCCGACGGATTCGCCGCCGACGCGGAGTCGAAGGTGGTCGACGCCAACGAGATTCCCGACGGCTGGATGGGCCTGGACATCGGCCCCGAGTCGGTGAGCCGGTTCTCCGCGCTGCTGACCGAGGCGAAGACGGTGTTCTGGAACGGCCCGATGGGCGTGTTCGAGTTCGAGAAGTTCGCCGCGGGCACGCGAGGTGTCGCCGAGGCGATCGTCGTCGCGACCGGCAAGGGCGCGTTCACGGTCGTCGGCGGCGGTGACTCGGCCGCGGCCGTGCGCACCCTCGGCGTGCCCGAGGACGGGTTCTCGCACATCTCCACCGGCGGCGGCGCCTCCCTCGAATACCTCGAGGGTAAGGAACTGCCCGGCATCAGTGTTCTCGAAGACGCAGCGGGAGAGGCCGAGTAATGGCACGTAAACCGCTCATCGCGGGCAACTGGAAGATGAACCTCAATCACCTCGAGGCCATCGCCCTGGTTCAGAAGATCGCCTTCGCGCTGCCGGAGAAGTATTTCGCCAAGGTCGACGTGACGGTCGTTCCGCCGTTCGTCGACCTGCGCAGCGTGCAGACCCTCGTCGAAGGGGACAAACTCCTGCTCACCTTTGGTGCGCAGGATGTCTCCACCCACGACGAAGGCGCCTACACCGGCGAGATCAGTGGCGCGATGCTCGCCAAGCTGGGGTGCAGTTTCGTGGTCGTCGGCCACTCGGAACGGCGGCAGTACCACCTCGAGGACGACGCCACCGTGCTCGCCAAGGCCAAGCAGGCGCTGAAGTTCGGGATCACCCCGATCGTGTGCATCGGCGAGGGCCTGAACGTGCGCGAGGCGGGCACCCACGTCGAATACAACCTCGAGCAGTTGCGCGGTTCGCTCAAAGGTCTGACGGCCGAACAGATCTCGAAGGTCGTCATCGCCTACGAACCGGTCTGGGCGATCGGCACCGGCAAGGTCGCCACGCCCGCGGACGCGCAGGAAGTCTGCGGCGCCATCCGTAAGGAACTGGCCGAATTGGCCTCGCCGGAGATCGCCGCCGAGGTCAGGGTACTCTACGGCGGTTCGGTCAACGCCAAGAACGTCGGCGAGCTTGTCGGTCAGACCGATATCGACGGCGCGCTGGTCGGCGGCGCTTCGCTGAAGGGTGACGAATTCGCCACCCTGTCGGCCATCGCCGCGGGCGGCCCCCTGTAATTGGCGGCCGGGGCCGCGGGTTCGCGGCCCCCTTGTGTCTCGCGTCCGAGGGGGCGAAGCTGGCGACTGCGTCGCTTCGCTTCGCCCCCTCGGACGCGAGACGGGCCGCGAACGTGGGGGTCGGGTTTCGTCGCGAACGGGAGTTTCGGGGCTATGCCGCGAACGCGGGGTTTCGGGGCTGCGCCGGGATGGGGGGTTTCGGGCTACCCGTGAACGGGGGTTTCGGGGCTATGCCGCGAACGCGGAGTTTCGGGCTATGCCGCGAATGGGGTTTTCGGGTTTCGTCGCGGATGTGGGGTTCCGGGCTACGTCGTGAACGCGGGGTTTCGGGGCTACGTCGCGTGGAGTACCAGGCCGGTGTTGTTGGGGTTGCGCAGGGTGAGGGTGTCGGCGTCGATATTCGCGGTCGTGGTGCCGTCCAGTGCCGAGAGGACGGCGGACTCGACTTCCATGACCTCCGGGGGACAGGCCATTCTGGTGGTCGCGAGCTGGAAGGTGATCGGCGAACCCGAAGGGGCGACGTCGGCGCTACCCGTCATCCTGTTGCAGCCGGTGGTGCCGGAGACGGTGCCGTCCTCGGCGATCAGCAGCGTCGGCCTGGCCTCGGCGAGGGTTCGTGACGTCGTGCGGGCATCCTGGGTGATGATCTCGGTCACCACCCAGTCGGTGCCCTTCAGCGGTTTGTCGGGGCTGGCGACCTTCCTGTCGACCAGGGTGACTGTCTGATCCTTGGCCCGCAGTGTCAGGGTCGTACCCTCGAGGCGCCAGGTGGGAGCGGCGGTCAGCAGGGTGTTCATCCACTGGTCCGCGTCGGCCTGTGGTTCGGGGCAGCCGATCAGGGTGCTCGCGAGGTCGCCCACGCGCAGGACGTCGCCGTCGAAGGTCACCGAACCCGACGCGGTGTTGCAGCCCGCGTACCCGCTGACGCGATTGTCGGCGAAGGTGAGAGTCAGCGGTCCGTCGCCGGGAATCGGAGTGCCCTGCACCATCGTGGAGATGTAGGTGTGGCCCATCGGAGTGGCCCCCGCGGTGTTCGCGGTCGACGCGGCCGAGGTCGTCGATGTGGATGATGGCGTCGCCGCATCCGGGTCGTTGTCCGAGCAGCCGACCACACCGAACGCGGCGAGTAACAACAGCGGTGCCAGGCGAGCCGAGTATGCCGACATGCGTCCGATGGTAGTCACGCGACCGTCGGGTAATGGGTGCCGCGCCAAACGAACGGCGACGGCGACGGCCCGATTCGTCCGCTCCGCGCTGCCCACACCCCCGGCCCTTCGGTTCGTCGCAGGGCGCCTCTGGCCTGGCGCGGCGAGCGATATGCTCTGGCGAGTGACCACAGCCGACGCGCCGAGCCCACTGTCTACCTGGGCGCCGCTGCGAACGCCGATCTACCGGGCGTTGTGGATCGCGCAGTTGGTCTCGAATCTCGGTACCTGGATGCAGACCGTCGGCGCGCAGTGGATCCTGGTCGACGAACCGAACGCCGCGACGCTGGTGTCCCTGGTGCAGACCGCGATCACCCTCCCGGTGATGCTGCTTTCCATTCCTTCCGGGGTGATCGCCGATCTCGTCGACCGGCGCAGGCTGCTGCTCGGCGCGCAATCGGCGATGGCGGTGCTGGCCGCGATACTGGCGATCACCACCGCGTCCGGGCATACCACTCCCGCGATCCTGCTGACCCTGCTGTTCCTGCTCGGCTGCGGGCAGGCGCTCACCGCCCCGGCGTGGCAGGCGATCCAACCGGAACTGGTCCCGCGTCAGCAGATCGTCGCCGTGGCCGCGCTCGGCAGTATGAATATCAATATCGGCCGCGCGGTCGGGCCCGCCATCGCGGGCGTGCTCGTCACGATATCGGGACCGACCCTGGTCTTCGCGCTCAACGCGGTGTCCTTCGGCGGCATCGTCGCGGTGCTGCTGTTCTGGCGGCGACCTCCCACCGATCGCGCACTGCCCAGCGAACGGCCGTTGGCCGCGCTCCAGGCCGGCACCCGGTTCATCCGCGCCGCCCCGGCCATCCGGCGGGTGCTGCTGCGTTCGATCCTGTTCATCGCCCCCGCCAGCGCGCTGTGGGCGCTGCTGCCCGTGGTCGCCCGCGACGAACTCGGTCTGTCCGCGTCCGGCTACGGGCTGATGCTCGGCGCGCTCGGTGTGGGCGCGGTACTCGGCGCGCTCGGGCTGTCCAGGATCCGCACCCTGCTCACCCCGACGCAGCGGCTCACCGCGGCCTCGGTCCTGTTCGGCGTCGCGACGGCGGGCGCCGCGCTGCTGCGTTCGGTGCCGCTGGTGCTGCTGCTGCTCGTCGGCGCGGGCCTGGCCTGGCTGCTTGCCATGTCGACGATGAATTCCACGATGCAACTGCTGTTGCCCGCGTGGGTGCGCGCTCGCGGGCTCTCGGTCTACCTGCTGGTGTTCATGGGCGGCCAAGCCATCGGATCACTGCTGTGGGGACTGGTCGCGGGAGCGCTCGGCACCGTGTCGGCCTTGCTGATCGCCGCGGCACTGCTGGCCTGTAGCGCGCTGAGCAGCGTGTGGTTGCCGATTCGGCACAACGCCGAGGAACTGGATCTGACGCCGTCGGCGTTCTGGCCCGAGCCGCAGCTGGTGGTCGAGCCGGATCCGGAGGAGGGACCGGTCATGGTGTTGCGGACCTACGACGTGCCCGCCGAGCGCGCCGACGAATTCCTCGCGGCCATGGCCTTCCTCGGCCGCTCCCGCCAGCGCACCGGCGCCATGGAATGGCGGCTCTACCGCGACGTCGGCGTGCTCGACCGGTACGTGGAGGCGTTCGTCGTGCGGTCCTGGGCCGAGCACATGCACCAGCACCAGGTGCGGCTGACCGCGCAGGACCAGCTCAGGGAACAGGATGTCCTGCGGTTCACCGTCGGTGAGGAGCAGATCACCCACCTGGTCGCCGTCGAGCCCTATAGACCGCCCGGCCGGGTCCATTAGGTGCTGGGCAAACCCACCCCATAGACTGACCGGCATGCGGATGTTCCTGGATATCCTCCTGATCATCACCAGCCTGCTGCTGGTGCTGTTGGTGCTGCTGCACCGCGCCAAGGGTGGAGGCCTGTCCAGCCTTTTCGGTGGCGGCGTGCAGTCGAGCCTGTCGGGATCCACAGTCGTCGAGAAGAACCTCGACCGTGTCACGATCTTCACCGGTCTGGTGTGGCTCATCGCCATCCTCGGCATCGGACTCGAGATCAAATTCGCCTGACCGGCAACCGGTCGGCCACCCAACCGGTCTCGCCCGTTACCGCGTGATTCATTCCCGGTTACCCGCCCCCGATACGGTAGCGAGTACCGGGAAGGAGTCGGTATGGAGCTCCGGCATCTTGTTTCGTTCCTCGCTCTCGCGGAGGAACTGCATTTCGGTCGCGCCGCGCAGCGGCTGCATCTGACCCAACCGAGTCTGAGCGCCCAGTTGCAGAAACTGGAGCGGTCCCTCGATGTCCAGTTGGTATCCCGCAATTCCCACGAAGTGCGGTTGACCCCGGCCGGGCGGGAATTCGAGGGACAGGCCAAACTCATCGTCGCCCAGCTCGACCGGGCCGCCGAAGTCGCGAAGGCCGCGGCGGCGGGCCGGACCGGAACGCTCGACATCGGATATAACCTGCCCGCGAGCAGGCATGTGCTGCCCACCGCCCTGGCCAGGATGACTTCCGAGAATCCCGACATCACCGTGTCGCTGTGGGAGAAACGCACCGGCCCACAGCTCGCGGCGCTACGTGAGGGCACTCTCGACGTCGGGCTGATCTACGGGCAGCCGACCACGTCGGAATTCCGCTACCGGCGATTACTGCGCCGCATTCCGCTGGTCGCCGTGGTCGGACGCACCCACCACTGGGCGGGCCGCTCCGGTGTCCGGTTCGCCGAACTCGCCGATCAGCAGTGCGTGCTGTTCGCCAGGGAACAGTGTCCGGCCATGTACGACGCCATCTTCCGCGCCGCCGCCGTCAATCGGATCGCCCTCGACGTGGTGCAGACCGCCGACGATCCCGGGGCAACCGGACATATGGTCTCGGTGCGACCGCTGGTGGGTTTCGCGTCCCTGCCGAGGGCGCAGTCGATGCAGATGGGCGGGCCGGATTCCGCCGCCGTCGCGGTGAAACTGCTCGACCCGGTGCCGACACTCGACCTCTTCGCGGTCTGGCGGGCCGAGGAGACCAATCCGGCGGTCGGTCTGTTCCTCGACAGTGTCCCCGCGGTGGACGAGGACACCGTCGCGGTGTGAGTCATTTCAACCCCGAGCGCACGAACGCGTTGACGATATGGCGTTGCAGCAGCAGGTAGAGCACCAGCACCGGCAGGCAGGCCAGTCCGGCCAGCGCCATCATCGGCCCCCAGTCGTCACCCTCGGTGCCCATGAAACTGCGCAGCCCGAGTTGCAGCACGCCGTTGGAGCGGCGCATCACCACCGCGGGCCAGAAGTACTCGTTCCACGAGTTGATGAACAGCAGGATCGCCAGCGCGGCCAGCGCGGGCCGCAGATTCGGCACGACCACCGTCCACAGGATCGACCACGACGAGCGCCCGTCGATTTTCGCGGCGGCGACGAGTTCCTTGGGGAAGGCGGCCATGTGCTGGCGCATCAGCAGTACCGCCAGCGCCGAGCACAGCGTCGGCAGGGCGACGCCGACCAGGGTGTCGATCAGTCCCAGTTGGTTGAGCAGTACATAGTTCGGCAGCATGGTGACCTGGAACGGCACCAGCCAGATCCCGACGAAACCCAGATACAGCACCCGTTGCAGCGGGAAGGTGTACATGGCGAAGGCGTAGGAGGCCAGCAGCGCGATGAGCAGCTGCGCCGAGGCCGACAGCAGCGCCACCGCGAAGGTGTTCGCGATCAGCTGGGCCACGTCGACCTTGCGCGCCGCGTCGGTGTAGTTGTCCACCGACAGCGGCCACGGGATCGGGGACAGCGACATCACATCCGACGGTCTGCGCAGCGAGGTCGCGAACAGCCAGTAGATCGGGAAGGCGCACAGCAACGCGGTGCCCGCCAGCAGCAGGTGGCTCCCGAGTCCGCGCAATCGGTCAATCGTCATGGAAGGAAAGCCTTTCCGAGATCCACACGAGCAGCCCCGCGACGGCGCCGAAACCGAGGAACAGCAGCACGCCCGCCGCGGCACTGAGTCCGGCGTCGAAACTGTGGAAGGCGTAATCCCAGAGCAGGTAGTAGATATTGGTGGTGGACTGGGACGGACCGCCCTGGGTCATCGAATCGATGAGCGGGAAAGTCAGTGTCGGCGTGAGCAATACGGTGGTCAGGACCAGGAACATCAGGGTCGGCGCGAGTAGCGGCAGGGTGATCCAGCGCCGGATCTGACCGGGGGACGCGCCGTCGACGCGGGCCGCCTCGTCGTAGTCGGGACTGATCCCGGCCAGCCCCGCCCAGACCACGAGCACCGCGAATCCCAGCAGTTGCCAGCCGGTGATCACGATGATCACGCCCTGGGCGGTGTCGGTGTCGTAGACCCAGTTGCGATCCGAGCGCAGCACCTGGTCCACCGCGCCGCCACCCGGATGCAGCAGCCAGCGCCAGACGGCGGCCGCCGCGACGGGCGCGACGAGGAACGGGGTGAAGATGAAGGCCTGGTAGATGGTCCTCGCCCGGGGCGAGACCCGACGTCCGGCCAGGGCGAGCGCCGCGGGCAGCAGCACCGTGAACGGAATCAGGCCCACGATCAGCACGACGGTGCGCCACAGCGAATCACGGAAAGCCGGAAGGTCGAGCAGCCGTTCGTAATTGCCGGTGCCCACCGGTTTCATGGGGGAGCTCGGCAGCAGATTCCATGAGTAGGTGGACAGTTCGAACGCCTGGACCAACGGGCGATAGGTGAAGATCACCAGCAGGGCTATCGCGGGGGCCAGATACAGATAGGGGACCGCGGTGCGTCCGACGCGGCGCGGTAGCGAAGCCCACCGGCCGGTCCCGGGCGCGCGAACCGCGCCCGGGACCGAGGTGACCGTGTCGGTGCCGTCGTCGGGTACGCGATCTACCGCGAGTTCATCGCGGTCCGGCCGCGTGGCGGGTGCGAGCGAGGATTCGACGACGAACACCGGATCACCGCCGCTCGGCCAGAGCGGCGAGCTGATCGAGGACTTCCTGTTCGGGTCGGTCGTAGACCGTCGTCGCCGCGGTGGCCTCCACCGCGGTGGCCACCATCCCCGATCCCAGCACGTCGATTCGGGTGAAACCGAATCCGACGACGCCGCGATGCCTGCCCTGCGGCGCGAGGGTGTCGATCCGGTAGGACAGCGCGGGCGCCACCCACACCGGGATCCCCGCGAGCGCCGCCGCGCCGGTGAGGTGATTGTGCCCGCAGACGATCATGCCGACATCGGAACCCGCGAGCGCCGACGCCAGCAGATCCGGATGTTCCAGTCGCAGGAAATCCGGTCCGGGAATGGGCGAGGGCACCGGTGGATGGTGCAGTGCGAGCAGCGTGCCGCGCGGTGCGGGCGTGCTCAATACCTCGGCGAGCCACGCCAATTGCTGTTCGGAGAGCCGCCCGTGGTGGTGCCCGGGAATCGTGCTGTCCAAGGCGATGATCCGCAGGCCCGCCACGTCGACGACACTGTCGAGCGGCAGGTCCGGATCGACGGTGCGCCCGAGCAGTTCCTCGCCGAAGGCCGACCGCTCGTCGTGATTGCCCATGACGTAGACGATCCTGGCACCGAGGGCGTCGGCCACCGGTTCGACAGCAGCGCGCAGCCTCCGATAGGCCTGCGGCGCACCGTTGTCGGCGAGATCACCCGACAGCACGATGGCGTCGACGGGTCGTCGCGCAACGGCGAGCCGGTCCAGCACCGCGAGCAGGTTGGCGTGGGTGTCGATTGAGCCGTGGACCAGTTCACCCTCGGCTCGCAGATGGGTATCGGTCAACTGGACGACGGTGATCGTGTCGGTGTGCCCGAGATGTCCGGCCGGTCCGCCGTTGCGCGTACTCATGCTGCCGGGAGGAGTTTGCGGCCCTGATCCTGTGCGGCGGTCAGGGTGGACTTCGGATCCTTGCCCTGGAAGACGACCGCCTCGACGGCATCCATCATGCCGTCGCGGATCTGCAGGTAGTTGGTTCCCGGCATGGAGATCCACGGCTCCATATTCGCCAGCTGCGCGACATTGGGGGCCAGCAGCGGGTTACGACGTGACCATTCCTGCAAACCGTTCGGGTCGGTCAGCAGACCGGTGCGCAGCGGCAGGTAGCCGATACCCTGCGAGATCTTCACGTAGGCCTGTTCGCTGGTGAGGAACCGGATCAGTTCCCACGAGGCGCGCTGCTTGGCCGGATCGTTGGACAGAATGTAGAGCGAGGCACCGGAATTGGTGGGAACAGTGGTCTTCGCGCCGAAACTCGGCATCGGCGCCGACCGCAGATCCCATTTGCCCTCGGCGCCCTTGACGAAGGTGCCCTGGATGGCGCTCGTCTCCAGGATCATGCCGATCTCGCCGCGACCGAACGCCTCGTAGCCCTGCTTCTGGTTCAGCGTCGGCATCCCGCCGGTGCGGACCAGATCCTGTGCCATGCCGACGACCTCGACCGAGGCGTCGTCGGCGTAGGTGAGGGTGCGCCGATCCTCGGAGATCACCCGGCCGCCGTTGGAGCGGACCATCGACTGGAAGCACCAGTCCTTCGCGGTCTTGGTGAGGCAGTCGATGTACACACCGCCCTTACCGGTCTTCTGGGCGATCGCGGAGGCCGCCTGCGCGACCTGCTGCCAGGTGCTCGGCGGGTTGGCCGGATCGAGTCCGGCCTCGGTGAACAGCGAGGCGTTGAAGTACAGCACCGGAGTCGAGAAGACGAACGGCACACCGTAGGTCGCGCCGTTCCAGTCGGCCAGCGTGCGGGCGCGCGGCGCGAACGGGTGCGTGCCGTCGAAATTGCGCTGCACCTCGGTCTTACCGACCAGCCCGTCGAGGGATTTGGCCTGCAACTGGTTGACGGTGAAATCCAGATCGCTGAAACCGAGCTGCGCGACATCGGGCGGCGTCCCCGCCACCATCTGGTTCTGGATGCTGGAGATGGTGTCGGTGGCCGGATTCGGGCTGTTGCCCTGCGGCTTCTGCGCGGTCACCGTGATATTCGGGTGCTTGGCCCGGAATTCGGTGAGCAGCGCGTCGAACGTATCCGTCCACGCGCCCGCCAGACCGTAGTTGTAGGACTCGAAGACGATCGACACCTTCTGGTCGGCGCCGAGTTCGGGGATCGTGGCGGTCGGCCCGGCGGAATCCTCGGTGGTGCTGCCCAATCCGCCGCACGCGCTGAGCGCGAGGGCGGTGGTCAGCGCCAGAGTGGCGATGGCCGTAATACGTTTCACGACGGTGCTCCTGAGAGTTGTTCGAGCGAGGGGTTTGTCACGCGACAGGAACTTCGTCGCGCACATCTTGGATCGGATCGGTCTCGGTGGCCTGCCAGGTCAGGCGGAGACCGGAATCCGGATGGAAGAGATGGATATCGTCCGGGTCGACGGTGAGCGCGATCTGCTCGCCGATCGACACCCGCGCGGGACGCGGGACGCGCGCGCGGATCTCGTGCTCGCCGACGGTGATGTGCACGACCTCCTCGCTGCCGAGGTTCTCGACCATCCGCACCTGTCCGCGCAGCCCGCCGGGACCGGTCGTGACGCGCAACTGCTCGGGACGGATACCCACGGTGACACTGGTGTCACCGCAGGTATCCGTGATGCCGAGCGCGGCGTCGAGTCCCTCCGCCGTCACATGCAGTCGTCCGGCGCGCTCGGTGATCGTGGCGGGCAGCAGGTTCATCGGTGGGGCGCCGAGGAATCCGGCGACGAAGGTCGAACGCGGGCGGTCGTAGAGTTCGGTCGGCGGCCCTACCTGTTCCACCTGTCCGTCGTTGAGCAGCGCGATCCGCGAGGCCATGGTCATCGCCTCGACCTGATCGTGGGTCACGTAGAGGAATGTCGACCCGAGTCTGCGGTGCAGCGCGATCAACTCGGCCCTGGTCGCGCTGCGCAGCCTGGCATCGAGATTGGACAGCGGCTCGTCCATCAGGAACGCGCCCGGATCGCGAACCATGGCGCGCGCCAAGGCCACTCGCTGTCGCTGTCCGCCCGACAACTCGGCCGGTTTACGTCCGAGCAGCGGTGTGAGCGCCAGCGTCGCGGCGACCTCGGCGACCCGTTCGGCGATTCGCGCGCGCGGCACCCGCCGCGACTTCAGCGGGAAGCCGATATTGCGCGCCACCGTCAGATGCGGGTACAGCGCGTAACTCTGGAACACCATCGCCAGATCCCGTTGCTGCGGAGCGACGTCGGTGATGTCGCGCCCGTCGAGCATGATCCGGCCCGAGGTCGGGAGTTCGAGACCGGCGATCATGCGCAGCAGCGTGGACTTGCCGCATCCGCTCGGCCCGAGCAGGACCATGAACTCGCCGTCGGCGATATCGAGACTCACCTCGCGCACCGCGTCGGTCGCGCCGAATCGCTTCGACACCGCTTCGATCTGCAGCCGGGCCACCGGGGGTCCTCCTTCGCTCGGTATGCCGTAGTGACCTGGACAGTTTCGGCCGGACGCGCAGGCGCACGCGGGTGCGATAGGCAACGCCGATCGGGCGAATCGAGGGTTTCGACTGTGTGCGCGACGGCTGCGGCGGTGGGTGAGGGTGTTGTCGCTGATACAGCCGGGTTCGCCCGAATTTCCCGAGATGAGGATTCATTCGATGAAGGTCAAGCTGACCGTCACGTCCGCACTACTGATCGCCGCGCTCGGTGCCGCCACGGGTAGCGCCGGTGCCGCGCCGCAGTCCGACAGCGTGGGTTTCTCCGCCGTCGCCGAGAACAACTCGACCGTGATCACCACCGACGCGGGTTCTTTGGCCGCCGACAACGGTGTGTTCACCATCAAGGCCGCCGATGGCACCGTTGTCGCGGGAACCGAACTGGCGTTCCGGGTCGACGAGTTCGTCTTCCCGATCGCCGCACAGATCGCCGGCAACACCGCGACTCTCACCCCGCAGCTCGATCTCGACCACGCCACCTACAAGCCCGTCGCATTGCCCTACGAGGATCAGGCGCCGTGGAAGACCGAATACGAGCGTGAGGTCGCGGCCTGGAGCCGTATGACCACCACCATCGCCATGGGCGCCACCATCGGCACCCTCGTCGGCGGCCTCGGCGGCGCTGCCGTGGGCTGTGTCCTCGGCGGCGTTCTCGGCGCCGGCGTTGCCTCGGCCACCATCGCGGGTCTGTTCGGCCCGTTCATTCCCGCGGCAGCCGTCGGCTGTGTCGGCGGTATCGCCACGATCGGCTTCCTCGGCACTCTGGTCGGCCAGATCCTGATCACCGCACCGGTTGCCATTGCCGCCGCGGCCCAATACTTCACCACCATCAATACCCCCGCCCCGAAGCCCGCGAAGTAATTCACCTCTCGGTCACGGGCGTTCCGTGACTCCGATCGGAGAGTCTCGGATCGGTCGCCACGAATATGGACGGCCCCTTTTCGGTGAGAGCCCCTCATCGAAAAGGGGCCGTTGTCGTAGGAACGTCTCGCCGCGCCGGTCATCGGCTGAACTGGCGGGTGCGGACGAGCCTCGTACGCGGCGACGGCACGCGGAATCGTTGTGTGCGCCCGACGTTCGCCGCGCCGCGGCACTGGATTGCTGAAAGCACCGGGGTCAGGGGATCAGGGTGCTCGGGGAAAGCTCCCCGCCCCGGTGCAATTCCAGCATGTCGGTGGTCGACGTAGGTGCGTCGGCCGCCCGTGCATTCCGATTCTCGCGGAACACGATCGAGTCTACGAAGGCCGACTGTGGTTCGCCGGAAGTTTGCGGGATAGTTAGCGAAGGGTGGCCGGATGGACGCGCCGCCCGGCGGCGGGGTGGTGCGGGAACTACGATCTCGGCAGAGGCGGGGTGGGTGGCGCGACCGCCCCCACAACCCTTCGCGCTCGCCCGATTTGTCCGATCCTGATAGTCGGCTGAGAAGACGGCCACCCGGACACTTCGACGCGGGCGGGCCCGTTGATACCGATAGACGGCCGGTTCGGCCGACACATAAGGAGTTGGTCATGAGCCTCATCGGAGCAGTGCTCGGCTACGCCCTGACGCTGTTTATCGTGGTGCTGATCGCGCGGATGATTCTGGACTGGGTGGTGCTGCTCGGCAACACCAGGTCGCCGTGGGTGTTGCGGGCGCGCGATGTCACCCAGAAGGTGACCGAACCGGTGATCGCGCCGGTGCGCAAGGTGCTGCCGCCGATACGCGCGGGCGGGATGGCGATCGACCTGGCCTTCATGATCGTGTTCATCGTGGCACTGGTGCTGCGGTCGATCTTCTTCAGTCTGTGACGCGCGGTGTGCTCGCCGACCGGGCGAGCACACCCTTGGCCGCCACCGGTTCGCCGACGATGAGTTCGGCGCCCGCGATGAGATCGCCGAGTACGGGTGTGGCCGCCGACATCGCCGCGCTGTCGCGGTGTGCGGTGAACGCGTCCTCGTCGGCGTAGATCTCGGAGACCCAGAACAGTTCCGGATCATCCTTGGACCGATTCAGGACGTAGAGCAGCGTGCCCGGTTCGCGTTCGACCTGCTCGAATACCGGACCGAAAGCGGCGACCAATTCCTCGGCCCTGCCTTCCTTGGCCTTGACCCGGGAGACCAACGCGACCTGCGGCATTCGAGCGCTCCTTGCGGAAATGCAGACGGAAACAGGGGAGCCGAATTGCCGGTCGTGGCATGCGGAATTCGATCCGGTCATCGGCCGCAGCCAGACTAGCACCGACTTCGAATTGCCCCACCGGTGGTCCGCGTCGACGCGCGATCGGATTATCGCGTGGTGCAATGGGTTTCGCCGGGAATTCGAATCGGCACCGGAGAGCGTTCGCGGTCCGCTGCCGGTGCTGGCCGATTTCAGTCGTTGCGGGGAATGCGCCCGTCGACATCGGTGAATCCGTAGTGTTCCGCGAGATCGGCGACGCGCCAGGCGGATCCGGTGCGCGCGCGCCGGTCCGGATCGGTGGCGAGCGCGACAACCGCGCGACCGGGAAACCGCGGTGTTTCGGCGGTGTCCAGATCGAATGCGCCCTCGCCGGGCAGGGTGATGATCCTGCGCCCCTCGGCATCGGCGGGCACCATCCGGAGTAGTTCGGTGTCGACGATGCCCGGCCACAGCGAAACCACCGTGACCTCGGTATCGGTCAGGTTCCGGGCCAGATCGGCGGTGAGCCGATCCAGCGCGGATTTGGCCACCCCGTAGACGGCATTGTGCATGTACCGCTCGGCGCCGGGTGAGGAGATATTGACGATGAGGCCACCCGATTCGATCAACAGCGGAGCGGCGAATACGGCTGCCGCGTAATGGGATCGCACGCCGACGTCGAAAGTCTCGTCCCACGCGGCCGGCGGCACCTCCCAGAACGGTTTGCCGAGCCAGCGGGCCGCGGCGGGCGCGTTGTAGACATTGTTCACCAGGACATCCAGGTGGCCGTATTCGTCACGTATCCGCTCGAACAATCGGGCGACCGCGTCGTCGTCGCGATGGTCGCAGACGAACGGGATACCGACGCCGCCCAGTTCGTTGATTTCGGCAGCGGTGCCGTGCACCGTTCCCGGCAGGTGTCCCGGCGTGATCGATCGCCCGGTCACGAATACGGTGGCGCCCGCCGCCCCCAATTCGAGAGCGATGCCTTTCCCGATGCCGCGACTCGCCCCCGTGACGACGGCCACGCTGCCGCCGAGTTTCTCTGGTATTCCGTTCACGACTTCGGGACATTACCGTGAAATAGGAACACGTTCTAAGTTTTGGAGGCGATAGTGGAGTCGGCGCATCGGTTCGTGACCATCGACGGCGGACGGATGCACGTCGCCGAACAGGGGGAGGGGCCCCCGGTGATCTTCTGCCACGGGTTCCCGCACACCTGGTACATCTGGAATCGCCAGCTCGGGGCCGTCGCGGGGGCAGGCTACCGCGCCATCGCCCCCGACCTCCGCGGATACGGTCGCACCCGGGTGCGCGACGAACCCGATTCGCACACCAATCGCGCCGTCATCGGTGATCTGCTCGCGCTGCTCGACGATATCGGCGCCGAACGGGCGGTTTTCGTCGGACTGGATTTCGGCGCCGCGCTGGTCTGGGAGCTGGCGTTGCGCGCCTCGGAACGCGTCAGCGGGCTCATCGTCCTCAACAATCCCTTCGCGCCTCGTCCGCCTCGTCCGCCCTCGCAATTGTGGGCCAAGGCCGCCGCACGTCATTTCCTGCATCTGGACTACTTCCAGAAGCCCGGCGTCGCCGATGTCGAACTCGGCGCGAATCCGAGGGAATTCCTGGCGCGCGTCTATTTCTCCCTCAGCGCCGACTACCACTACCTCGACACCTGGCGTTATCCCGCCGAGGGGACCGGATACCTCGACGTGCTCCCCGAGGCCCCACGGCTGCCGTGGCGGTGGCTTTCCGGCGAAGACCTCGACACGCTCGCCCAGGATTTCGAGAGCACCGGATTCACCGGCGGGCTCGCGTGGTACCGGGCGCTCGACCGCAACTGGGAACTCACGGCCGAGTACGCCGACGCCCACGTCACCGTCCCCGCGTACTTCCTCTACGGCGACAGGGACACCGATATGGAGGGGTTCAGCGGCCACGATCCGCTGGGCGCGCTGCGCGCCCACGTGCCCGATCTGCGCGCGGTCACCGAAATCGCCGACGCCGGACATCTGCTCCAGCTGGAACGGACCGAGGAGGTCAACGCGCTCATCGTCGACCATCTCCGCGATCTGGCCGACCGGGCTCGCTAGCGGTACTCCCCGGCCAGTTCCTGATAGCCCGCCCACCTCGGCAGCGGCCTTGATTCGAGGTGGGCGCCGAGGCGGTCGAGCAGGTACTGCCAGCGCGGACCGATGGCCTCGGCTTCGTCGGGCCGCAGGTGACGACGGATCAGTTCGACGGTGGTGACCACGCCGACCTGGGTGAGGCGCAATTCCAGTTCACGGCCGTCGATACGGACGACAAGTGCGTGCGGTGCCTCGCAACGCTCCACACGCACGTCGAGGGGACCGGAGACCGGGCCGTCGACGGGGTCGACGGTCAGATCCGCGCCCTCGCCCGCGACGGTGCCCAGCCAACGCCCCAACTGCTCGCGGGAGGTGCACGCGGACCAGACGTCGATGACGGGCTGCGGGTAGGAGCGCTGATAGTGCAGCAGTACCCGCTCGCCGTCGATGGGTCGGTCGTGCTCGGGACGCACCTCGCCGAGCGTGGATATCGTGGTCATGAGCCTCATCCTTCCGCTGCCGGTCAGAAGTTACTTCTCCACTGTATTTCCATGCCGGGGAATTTCATGCGGCCCGACCGTCGATCACCGGGATCGCGTCGGCGACCGGAATCTGCGCATCAATGTGACGCCGCGTCGGTTCGTGGTACCGAGGATCGTGTCGGCGGCGGATTCGATCGCGGCCTCGTCCAGCAGGACGTTGTCGGCGGCCGGGCCGAGTGGCACGAAACTGTCCTCGCTGGTCACCCGGGCGATCCGGCCCTCGAATCCCGCGTCGAGCAGTGCGGTGACGACCGATTCCGAGACACCGCCGCTGCGACGGGTCTCGTCGGCGACCAGGACGCGGCCCGTGGCGCGGGCGTGCAGGATCAGATCCTCCACCGGCAGCGGGTTGAGCCAGCGCAGGTCGAGGACGCGCACCTTGATGCCGCGTTCGGCGAAACGATGGGCGACGCGCAGACTCATCGGGACGCCGTTGGCGAAGGTCACGATCGTGAGATCGGTTCCGTCGCCGTGGATTCGCGCGCGACCGATCTCGACATGGTCGGCGGGAGAGCCGGAGGCCAGCCAGCCCTTGTCGCCGGGATGCAGATCGCGGGCGTGGTAGAGCGCGATCGGTTCGAGGAAGACGCACACCCGGCCGTCCACGCGCGCGGCCGAGACGCAGGTGCGCAACATGGCCGCGGCGTCGTCGGCCCGGGATGGCACAGCGACGACCAGTCCCGGTATATCGCGCAGTGCCGCAACCGAATTGTCGTTGTGGAAGTGGCCGCCGAAACCCTTCTGGTACGCCAGTCCGGCGATGCGGACCACCATGGGGTTGCGGTAGCGCCCGTCCGAGAAATACGACAGCGTCGCGGCCTCGCCGCGCAGCTGGTCGAGGGCATTGTGGACATAGGCCAGGTACTGGATTTCCGGAATCGGCACGAATCCGGCGAGCCCGGCGCCGAGGGCGGTGCCGAGCACACTCTGCTCGTCGAGCAGGGTGTCGAAAACCCGTCGCGCGCTGAACCGCTTCCGCAGACCCTTGGTGACCCCGTAGACGCCGCCCTTGCGGGCGACGTCCTCGCCGAAGACGAGAATGTCGCGGTCGCGGTCGAGTAGTTCGGCCAAGGTGTGATTGATCGCCTGCGCGAGCGTCATCGGGTCGGGTTCGGCGGCGGAACCGTTGGCCGACGAATCGGCGGGCATGGAGGCCGCTGCCTTGGAGGCTGCTGCCTTGGTCGCCACCGCCTTGGAGGCCACCGCTTCGGTCCCCACTGCCTCGGGGTCGGCAGTCTCGGTGGCCACAGCTTCCGTGTCGGCGGGCTCGGTGGTTCTGAGCACATCGGCGCGCACGTCGTCCGGGTTCGCCGCCGCGATCGGGGCGGTCACGGCGGTGGCGGAGGCCAATTTCGGTTTGGTCCACACCGTCTGGGCCGTCACCGACACCAGGTGCGTGATGAGGTCGTAGCGGGCCAGAATCTCCTGCGGTGTCGCGGTTCCGGTGCCGACGAGTACCCGCGCGGTGGCCAGGACCGGATCTCGTTCGAGATCGGCGGCGATATCGCCCGGGCTGCGGTAGGCGGATTCGACATCGGATCCGGCATGACCGAGCAGTCGGACGGTGCGCATACGGAAGAAGGCCGGTTTGCGGTTCTTGCGCACCCATTCGACGGCCGCCGCGGCGGTCGTCATGGCGTCCACCGGATCGCAGCCGTCGGCGTCGAAGTAGCGCAGGCCGGGGCGGGACCCGTAGGCGGACTCGATCCAGTCCGACGGTGTCGGCACGCTGAGTCCGATGCCGTTGTCCTCGCACAGGAACAGCACCGGCACCGCGACGCCCTGGTGCGCGGTGTGGACGGCGGCGTTGATCGCGCCGGTGGCGGTGGAGTGGTTGGCCGACGCGTCACCGAAACTGCACAGCACCACCGAATCCGCGGGCCATTCGCTCGAAACGCCCAGTCGCGCGGCACGTTCGAGGGAGAAGGCGAGTCCGACCGCGCGGGGCAGATGCGACGCGACCGTCGAGGTCTGCGGAATGATGTTGGCGGCCTTGCTGCCGTAGACCTTGTGCCTGCCACCGGAGATCGGGTCGGCGGCCGCCGCGACGACGCCGAGGAGCACGTCGAGAATCGGGTCGAGTTCGGGCACCCGACGCGCGCGATGGACGAAGAACGCGCCGGACCGGTAGTGCAACAGTGCCGGGTCGGTCGTGCGCAACGCCGCCGAGACCGCGGCATTGCCCTCGTGCCCGGACGAGCCGATGCTGTAGTAGCCGCGCCGCGCGCTGCTCAGTCGCCGGGCCGCCAGATCGAGTTGCCTGCTCGTGGCCTGCGCCTGGAACAGTTCGAGTATCGCCTCGCCCGAAACCCCCGGCGCGACCGCACGATCCGACGGCGGCGCCGACGGACCGACCAGCGCCGCGATGCCCTCGCGTAGTCGCTGGTCGAGTTCACTTTCGGAACGGCTCACCGGATGTTCCCTCGATGGATACCGTCGACGAAATTGCTGGTCGGCACCCCGACCCCTCCTGTCAGAAAGTCGAGCTAGCGCAGCGCCGCTGCGGCCTCGTTGTCCAGCAACCATGTCGTCGATTCGGTGCCGATGGCGCCCGCCGAGGGGATGTCCACCGGAAACGCCCCGCCCATGGCGTCCGCGACGGCCTGCGCCTTGGCGGCGCCGCCGACGACCAGCACGACATGCCTCGTGCGACGCACGGCGGGCAGCGTCAGCGTCACCCGGACCGGCGGCGGCTTCGGTGAATTCGTCACCGCGACAACGAGTTCGTGCTCCTCGCGGACCGCGTCGGTATGCGGGAACAGGGAGTTCACGTGTCCTTCGCCGCCCATGCCGAGCAAGTGCAGGTCGAAGGCGCCGTGTTCGGCCAGATGTGCGTGCACCGCCGTAGAGTACTCGGCCGCCGCCTCGATCGGGTCGGGGTATTCCCCGTCCGAGGTCGCGACCGGGTGCACGCGCGCCGGATCGACCGGGACATGATCCAGCAACGCCCGGCGCGCCTGTAGGTCGTTGCGCTCCGGATCGTCGGCGGGCACGAAACGTTCGTCACCCCAGAAGATGTCGAGCGCCGACCAGTCGATCGCGCCCGGCTCCTTGCGTACCAGCTCCAGCAGGCCGATGCCGGTGCCGCCGCCGGTCAGCACCACCGACGCCGATCCGCGCGCGGCCTGCGCCGCCACGACGACCTCGACGAATCTGGCGGCCGCCGCGGCGACCAGCGCGTCGGTGTCGGGATGCACCTCGACGATATCGGAGGGGAATTCCCTGGTGACCCGCTTGCCCTGGTCGGCGTATTCCTGCCCCGGTGTCTCACTCATAGGTCACCTCATCGATTCCGGCGAGCGCCTCGGCGTAGATCTCGTCGGCATCGAGCCGACGCAGTTCCTCGGCGAGACAGTCGCGAGTCTCCCGGCGCGCCAGCGCGATTCGCTGGTCCGGATCTCCGGTACGGGTCAGCGTGGCGGTGCGCCCGGTCTGGGGGCGTTCGATGGCGATGGACACCGAAGGACGGTGCAACCTGACCTCGAGCGCGCCCGAATGCCTGCGCACCGGGCAGCCGAGCCGGATCGCGAGCCAGCCCGCGAGTATGTCGAGCGCGGGCTCGTTGCGCAGGCCCGACACCGTCACCGATTCGATCGGCTCGAAGGGCGGCTCGTCCATGGCCGCGGCGAGCAGGGCCCGCCAGTAGGTGATCCGGCTCCAGGCCAGATCGGTATCGCCCGGCGCGTAGGAACCGCGCCGTTTCCTGATCGTCGCCTGTGGATCGGCGGCGAAGGTGGCGTCGGTGATCCGCCTGGTCGCCAGGCGGCCGACCGAATCCTTGGACGGGAATTCCGGGGCGCCGCGCGGCCACCAGGCCACCACGGGGGTGTCCGGCAGCAGGAACGGGATCACGACGCTGCTCTCGTGGGCGATCAGCTCGCCCTGAAGGCGCAGCACGATCACCTCCGCCGCGCCCGCGTCGCCGCCGACGCGGATCTGGGCATCGAGTTTGGTCTCGGCGTCACGATCTCCACGCGCCAGCACCACGACGCGACAGGGATGTTCGCGACTGGCGTCGTTGGCGGCGTCGATCGCTTCCTCGGCCTCGGAACTGTCCAGGGTGCACACCACCAGGGTGAGCACCCGGCCCATGGTGATGACGCCGTTGTTCTCGCGCAACCGGATCAGGCGTTTGGTGACCGCGCCCGTCGTGGTGGCAGGCATGTCGACGATCATGGCCGCCGCCATTCCCGGCCGGTGCGCTCGAGCATCTCGTCCGCCGACGGCGGACCCCAGGTGCCCGCCTCGTACGGTTCGGGCCTGCCGTCGGCCGCCCAGTGATCGAGCACCGGATCCAGGATGCTCCAGGACAATTCGACCTCCGCGTTCACCGGGAACAGTGACGGTTCCCCGAGCAGTACGTCCAGGATCAAGCGTTCGTAGGCCTCGGGGGAGGATTCGGTGAACGCCTCGCCGTAGCTGAAGTCCATATTGACGTCACGCACCTCCATGCTGGAGCCGGGCACCTTGGACCCGAAGCGCGTGGTGATGCCCTCGTCCGGCTGTACCCGGATGACCAGGGCGTTCTGGCCGAGATCCTCGGTCATGGTCTGGTCGAACGGCAGATGCGGGGCGCGCTTGAAGACGACCGCTATCTCGGTCACCCTGCGGCCGAGCCGTTTTCCGGTGCGCAGGTAGAACGGCACCCCGGCCCAGCGCCGCGTGTCGACCTCGAGGGTGATGGCGGCGTAGGTCTCGGTCTTGGACTGCGGGTCGAAACCCTCTTCCTCCAGCAGCCCGACCACGTGTTCGCCGCCCTGCCAACCTTCGGCGTACTGCCCGCGCGCGGTGGTCTCGTCCAGCGGCGCCACCAGTTTCGTCGCCGAGAGCACCTTGATCTTCTCGGTCTGCAACTGGCTGGGCTGGAAGCTGATCGGCTCCTCCATCGCGGTGAGCGCCAGCAGTTGGAGCAGATGGTTCTGGATCACGTCGCGGGCCGCGCCGATACCGTCGTAATAGCCCGCGCGCCCACCCAGCCCGATGTCTTCGGCCATGGTGATCTGGACGTGGTCGACGTAATTGGCGTTCCAGATCGGGTCGTAGAGCTGATTGGCGAAACGCAGCGCCAGGATGTTCTGGACCGTCTCCTTGCCCAGGTAGTGGTCGATCCGGAACACCGTCTCCTCCGGGAAGACCCGGTTGACCAGTGCGTTCAGTTCGACCGCGCTCTCCAGGTCGTGCCCGAAGGGTTTCTCGATGACCACCCGCCGCCACGGTGTGCGGCCCTGCGCGTCGACGATGTCGGGCTGGGCCAGTTTGTGTTCGGAGAGCTGATCGAGCACCACCGGGAACATATTCGGCGGAATCGACAGGTAGAAGGCGTGATTGCCGCCGGTGCCGCGTTCGGCGTCCAGATTCGCCAGCGTGGTGGCGAGACGGCCGAAGGCGGCGTCGTCATCGAACGTGCCCTGTACGAAACGGATTCCCTCCGCCAGGTGATCCCAGACCTCCTGGCGGAAAGGCGTGCGCGCGTGCGCGCGCACCGAATCGAGGACGACTTTCGCGAAATCCTCGTCCGCGTAGTCACGCCGGGCGAAGCCGACCAGGGCGAAACCGGGGGGGAGCAGCCCCCGGTTCGCCAGGTCGTAGATGGCCGGCATCAGTTTCTTCCGGGACAGATCCCCGGTGACACCGAAGATCACCATGCTGCACGGTCCCGCGATGCGTGGGACGCGCTTGTCGCGCTCGTCGCGCAGCGGGTTCTTCCAAACCTCTGCTGTGCCGGCCATGGATCAGGCGCTTTCGCCCGAAGCGGCGCCCAACTCCTCTGTCGTCGCGGAAAGTAGTTCCTCCCACGACTTCTCGAACTTGTCGACGCCCTCGGTCTCGAGCACGGTGAAGACGTCGTCCAGGTCGATTCCGACGGCGGACAGCGCGTCGAAGACCGCCTGCGATTCGACGGCCGTCCCGCTGAGGGTGTCACCGCGGACCTCGCCGTGGTCGGCGACGGCCTCGAGGGTCTTCTCCGGCAGGGTGTTCACCGTGTTCTTCGCCACCAGTTCGGTGACGTAGAGGGTGTCGGAGTAGTCGGGGTTCTTGACACCGGTCGACGCCCACAGCGGCCGCTGCCGGTTCGCGCCCGACGCCGCGAGATGGGCGTAGGTCGAGGTGTGCGCGCCGCCGTCGAAGACGTCCTGGTACTCGGCGTAGGCCAGCCGGGCATTGGCCACGCCCGCCTTACCGCGCAGCGCGAGGGCCTCGGGGGTGCCGATGGCCTCGAGGCGCTTGTCGATCTCGGTGTCCACGCGGGAGACGAAGAACGAAGCGACCGAGTGGATCCGGGCCGGATCGTGACCGGCGACCTTCGCCTTGGCGATGCCGTCGAGGTAGGAGCCCATGACCAGGCGGTAGCGCGCGACCGAGAAGATCAGCGTCACGTTCACGCTGATGCCCTCGGCGAGCACCGCGCTGATGGCGGGCAGGCCCGCCTCGGTCGCGGGGATCTTGATGAACAGATTCGGCCGGTCGACGATCTTCCACAGCTCGACCGCCTGCGCGGTGGTCTTCTCCGCGTCGAAGGCCAGGCGCGGATCGACCTCGATGGAGACGCGCCCGTCCACCCCGTTGGTCGATTCGAACACCGGGAGGAAGACGTCGCACGCGGCGCGCACGTCGTCGGTGGTGATCGTGCGGATCGCGGCGTCGGCGTCGGCGCCGAGGGCGGCCAGATCCTTGATCTGCGCGTCGTAGGCGTGACCCTGGCTCAGGGCGCCCTGGAAGATCGTCGGGTTGGTGGTGACTCCGACGACACCGCGGGTGGCGATGAGTTCGGCGAGATTGCCGGACTGGATCCGGTCCCTGGACAGGTCGTCGAGCCATACCGAGACGCCTGCGGCCGAGAGAGCGGCGACGTTTTCGTTCTGTGTCATGGGGTTATCCCTTCACGTTTTCGAGCGTGCGCTGCGCGGCGGCGACAACGGCTTCCGCGGTGATCCCGAACTCGCGGAACAGGGTCTTGAAATCGGCGGAGGCGCCGAAATGCTCGATCGACACGATCTCGCCCGCGTCACCGGCGAACCGGTGCCACGGCATGGCGATTCCGGCCTCGACGGTGACTCGCGCGCGCACCGTCGGGGGCAGCACCTCGTCCCGGTAAGCCTTGTCCTGCGCGTCGAACCACTCGACACACGGCATCGAGACCACGCGGGTTCCGATGCCCTGTCCCTCCAGCGTAGTGCGGGCGGCCATGGCGAGCTGGAGCTCGGAGCCGGTAGCGATCAGGATCACCTGCGGCGTGCCGGTGGACGCCTCGGCGAGGACGTAACCGCCGCGTTTGACGCCTTCGTAGCTGGTGCCCTCGAAGATCGGCAGATCCTGAC